>AP025582.1 GCA_022846075.1 Oscillospiraceae bacterium | reverse complement strand
CAGGGTGAAAAATTTCCACAATTCACGAAGGAAGTTGTGGATAAAAATTCAGAAAACACAAGATATAGGGGAGCGGAAAAAACCGGGACAAAAAAATCCGAAAAAGGTGGTTGACAGGGGAATTCTTTATCAAGTATAATACCATTTGCGCCTTGTAGGCGCGTATTTGTCATCGACGACCGCGTTCGGCTGATCCCGGACGTTGTGGTAGGCGGGGCTACGGCGCCGCCAGAACGAGTACAGGAGGTGTACCAAAATGGTTCGTACCTATCAGCCCAAGAAGCGTCAGCGCAGCAAGGTCCACGGCTTCCGCAAGCGTATGGCGACCGCCAACGGCCGCAAGGTCCTGGCCCGGCGCCGCCGTGCAGGCCGCGCCCGTCTGTCCCACTAAGGTGGAAAAGCAACCAAATAGGGCATTTTGAGCGGGGCGGTGGAACTTTTCTACCGCCCCTGCGGTGCATAGAGCGAATTTTGAGCGGGAGGCGGAGCCGGTGCGCGACACAAGATCCATGAAGGAAAACCATCTGTTCCGCCGCCTCTACGCCAAGGGCAAAAGCGCCGTATCCCCCACCCTGGCGGTGTACGTGCGGAAAAACCGGCTGGGCTATACCCGCCTGGGCCTCACCGTGGGCACCAAGGTGGGCAAGGCGGTGCGCCGCAACAAGGTCCGCCGCCGGATCCGGGAGGCTTACCGCATCCACGAGGGGCAGATGACCCCCGGCTGGGATATGGTGGTGGTGGCCCGGGTGCGGGCCGCCTACGCTCCCTACGCCGAGCTGGAGCGGGACCTGCTTCGCCTGCTGGACAAGCTGGGCGTGCGGAAAGGGGAGGGGAAGCCGTGAAGGCCCTCTTCCTCTGGCTTATCCGCTTTTACCAGCGGAACATCTCTCCCGCCCGGCCCTCCTGCTGCCGCTTCATCCCCACCTGCTCGGCCTACGCCCTGGAGGCGGTGGAAAAGTACGGAGCTCTCAAGGGGGGCTTTCTGGCCCTGCGCCGCATCCTCAAATGCCAGCCCTTCCACCGGCAAAAAACCATCGAATACGACCCCGTCCCTTAGGCCTTGTCTGAAACAGGCTGCCCGGCAGGTTCCTATGTTTTTAGATAAGGCCTGGAAGAAGCCTTTCCCAAAAGGGGAGGCCTACCTCAACCAAAGAAAGTGGAGGCCATGTCCATGGATTTCGCCTATTACATCATGACGCCCTTCACCTGGCTGCTGATGTTCTTCTACAACTTCTTCAACAGCTACGGTGTGGCCCTCATCCTCTTCGCCCTGGTGGTGAAGCTCATTTTGTTCCCCCTGTCCCTGAAGGGAAAGCGGAGCATGATCCAGATGAACATGCTCTCGGGGAAAATGCAGAAGCTCCAGAAGCAGTACGGCAAGGACCAGGCCCGGTATAACGAGGAGGTCCAGAAGCTCTACGCCAAGGAGAACGTCAATCCCATGGGGGGCTGCCTGTGGTCCATGCTCCCCCTGCTGATCCTGCTGCCCCTGTACGCCATCATCCGCCAGCCGTTGAAGTACATGATGGGGCTGGACGCCAACCAGATCGCCCAGATCGCCAACACGGTGGACTGGGGCGCGGTGGCCACCAGCATGGGCTGGGCCACCCCAGACGCCATCCAGAAAGCGCTGGAGGCCGCCCAGAAGGCGGTGGAGGCCGGGACCCTCACTGTGGTGAGCGATTTTGCCAACAACGGCTATAACCAGCTGTATCTGGCCTCCCTCATCACCCCGGATAACCTGGCCGCGATCCAGGCCGCCGTGGGAACCACCGCCAAGGAGATTTTCTCCATCAACTTCCACTTCCTGGGCATCGACCTGTCCCAGGTGCCCAATCTGAAGTTCTGGGTGGAGGGCATCGCCGGCTTCGGCCTGTTCCTCATCCCCATCATTTCGGCGGGCTCCAGCGTGTTCATGTCCCTCATCATGAACAAGACCAACAACCTCAACAACACTCAGCAGAATGATCAGGTGGCCAAGACCAACCGGACCATGATGCTCATCTCCCCCCTGATCTCCCTGTGGATCGGCTTTTCCATGCCCGCGGCCCTGTCCGTGTACTGGATCGCTAACAACATCCTGGGCCTGGGGCAGGAGCTGATCTGCGGCAAGCTCCTCAAAAAGGACTACGAGAAGGCCGCGGAGGCCCAGCGCCAGCGGGAGATCGAGGAGAAAGAGGAAGAGAAGCGCCTGCGCCGGGAAAAGGCGGAGGAGCGGGCCCGCCAGGCCGAGGAGGCCCGGAAGAACAAGGGCAAGAAGAAGGCCAAGGAGCCCGACGAGGAGAAGATGACCCCCGAGCAGCGGGAGGCCAGCCGGGTGGGTATCCGCCAGTACGCCCGGGGCCGGGCCTACGATCCCGACCGCTACGGCGGCGTAACCCCCTACCATGAGGATCTGGCCGCTGGGGCTGTCCAGAAGATCCAGGAGGCTGAGGAAGCCGCCGAGGACCGCCGCCTGGAGGAGGCCGAAGAGGCCGCCCAGGAGCGCCCCGACACCGAGGTGATCGTGACGGATGACGCCGCCCTGGCCGACGCAGTGGCCGAGGACGTCCAGAACGGGGCCGAAGAGGTCGAGGAAGACCTTGTGGAGCGGCTGGAGGCGGAGATCAGCGAAGCCCTGGCCGACGACGAGGACAAGCCCAAGGAAGACTGACACATTCCCCACGGGAAGGAGATAAAAGTCTATGCAGAAATCCGTTGAATTTACCGGTAAGAATGAGGACGCGGCCATTGCCGCCGCGTTGCAGCAGCTTGGCCTGGCCCGGGAAGAGGTCTCCGTAGAGGTGCTGGAGCTGGCCAAGTCCGGCTTCCTGGGCATCGGCGGCACCCCCGCCAAGGTGAAGGTGACCTACGAGGTCCCTGACGAGCCCCAGGCGGCCCCCCAGCCCGCCCCGGCCCCCGCCGCCCAGGAGGAGGCCCATGCCTCCGCGGCCCCCGCGGAGGAGCCCTGCCGCCCCGTGGAGGCCGCCTGCCCGGCCGCTGCCGAGGGGGATGAGCGGGCCGAGAAGATCAAGAGCTTCCTCTCCGGCCTTTTGGAGCGCATGGAGATCCAGGCCGATCCCCAGGTGAAGGTGGACGCCGAGGGCAACTACCTGGTGGACCTGGTGGGGGAGGACCTGGGGGCCGTGATCGGCCGCCGGGGAGAGACCCTGGACGCCATTCAGCAGCTCACCGGCTACGCCGTCAACCACGGCCAGGCCAAGCGGGTCCGGGTCCGGGTGGACGCCGAGCACTACCGCTCCAAGCGGGAGGAATCCCTGGAGCGGATGGCCCACCGGGTGGCCGACAAGGTGGTGCGCTACCGCCGGAACGTGACGCTGGAGCCCATGAACGCCTATGAGCGCCACGTCATCCACACTGCCCTCCAGGACCGGCCCGACGTGACTACTTATTCCATCGGCACCGAGCCCAACCGCCGCACGGTGGTGGCTTACAGCCAGGGAGAGCGCCGGGACTAAAATCCCGGCAGGAAACGCAAAAAAGGACCGCTGTCGTATGACAGCGGTCCTTTTTCAACGGTTTGGAAACGGGGAGAGGCGCTCAGGCCTCCTCGTCCAGCGGCTCGGGTGGGGCGGGGGTCCGGTCCAGCTCGTCCAAAAACTGGCTCACCAACGGCACCGCCAGCCCGGCGGCCAGGAAGGAGCAGGACACCCCGGCCAGCCGCCGGGCGAACCTGCTCTTGAGGGAGAGCCCCGCCAGAGTCCCGGTGGCCAGCAGGCAGATCTTCAGGGCCGCCATGTCCTCCAGGTCCATCTTTTTGATGTACCGCCGTCCCGCGTCGGTCAGCTGTTCCAAGTCGATGCTCATAAAAGGCGCTCCTTTCTCAATAGCGGCGGATCACGGCCACCACCCGGCCCAGGAGGGCGGCGCCCTCCCCGTCGATGGGCTCGTAATCCGGGTTTTCCGGCATGAGCCAGATATGCCCGTCGATGCGGCGCAGGGTCTTCACCGTGGCCTCGTCCTCAAAGAGGGCCACCACGATGTCCCCGCTGCGGAAATTCTCCTGCCGGTGGACCACCACCAGGTCCCCGGGCAGGATGCCGGCGTTCAGCATGGACTCCCCCCGGACCTTCAGGGCGAAATGCTCCCCGGCCAGCCCGCCGGTATCAAAGGTGAGGTACTCCTCCACGCACTCCTCGGCCAGGATGGGGCTGCCGGCGGCCACGCTGCCCACCACGGGCACCTGGTCGGGGTGGGCGTCCAGCTCCTCGGCCACCGCCTCCCGGGGCAGGGAGATGGCCCGGGTCTTGCCGTCGGCCTTGAGGATGTAGCCCTCGGCCTCCAGCTTTTTCATGTGAAAGTGAACGGTGGAGGGGGACTTCAAATGCACCGCGGCCCCGATCTCCCGCACGGAGGGGGGATAGCCGTGGCTGCGGGTGTACTGGAGGATGAAGTCGTAGATTTCTCCCTGCTTTGGGGTGAGCGGCGCGGCCATAGAGACCCCTCCTTATTTTAGATAGTTGTATCCTATCACAGATTGACCAAAATGTCAAACATCTGTTCTAAGAATTCGTTTACAATTTAGACTTGATTTTCCGGTTTCATCAGCGTATACTACGTAAGCATCCTAATTATCAGGGTACGAACGATTGGAGATGATACCATGTACTGCGCGGACGAACCCAGCGCCTTTTTCCACGGGCTTCATCAGGCCCACCGGAAACGGGTGATGGAGGAGCAGGCCCTTCGGGGGCTGGCCGACCTGGGCTCCCCCATGCTGCTGCTGGTCCTGCTCCACGGGGAGCAGCGGGGAGTGGACTTTTCCCAGCGGGAGGTGGCCAGAGCCATGCGGCTGTCCCCGGCCACGGTGGCGGTTTCCCTGCGGTCCCTGGAGCGCTCGGGCTACGTGGGCCGCCGGGCCGATGAGCGGGACGCCCGCCGCAACCGGGTGGCCCTCACCGACAAGGGCCGCCGGGCGGTGGAACAGTGCAACAAGCTGTTCCGGGCGGTGGATGAGCAGATGCTCCAGGGCTTTTCCGACCAGGAAAAGACCCAGCTCACCGGGTTTTTCCACCGCATGATGGAAAACCTGGGCGGCGCCCCTGATTTTCCCTGTCCGCCCCCAGAAGCAAAGGAGGAATCTTAACTTGCTGCAAATCTTTCTCACCCATCTTCAGGGCTACAAGAAGGTGGCCGTCCGGGCCCCCATCCTGATGGTCCTGGAGGTCATCTGCGAACTGCTGCTGCCCCTGGTCATGGCCCGGATCGTGGATGTGGCCATCCCCTCGGGGAACGTGACCTACATCTTTCAGCTGGGCGGGGCCATGCTGCTGCTGGCCGGCGTCTCCATGGCCTGCGGCGTCCTGGGCTCCAAATACGCCTCTTACGCCAGCCAGGGCTTCGGCGGCAACCTGCGCCAGGCCCTCTTCGATAAGGTCCAGACCTTTTCCTTCGCGGACATCGACCGCTTTTCCTCCGCCTCCCTCATCACCCGGATGACCAACGACGTCAACGCCATGACCATGATGCTGGCCATGGGCCTGCGGATGCTGGTGCGGGCGCCGGTGATGCTGGTGGCGGCGCTGATCATCAGCATCACCCTCAACGCCAAGCTGGCCCTGGTGCTGGCGGTGGTCATCCCCGTCATGGCCGTCATCATCGCCTTCATCATGAAGGTGTGCACCAAGCTCTTCGAGGCCATGCAGAAGAAGATCGACAGCCTCAACAACACCCTCCAGGAAAACCTGGTGGCCATCCGGGTGGTGAAGGCCTTCGTCCGGGCGGGCTACGAGCGCACCAAGTTCAAAAAGGCCAACGACGAGCTGATGGAGGCCGCCCTGAACGTGGGGCTGAAGATCATCGCCATCATGCCCATCATGATGCTGTGCATGAACGGCGCCACCATCGCGGTGGTCTTTTTCGGCGGCCGGATGGTGATGGAGGGCTCCTTCCTGCTGGGGGACCTCCAGGCCTTCATCAACTATATCTTCCAGATTTTGATGAGCGTGATGATGGTGGCCATGTCCCTTCTCCAGCTCTCCCGGGCCCAGGCCTGCGCCCACCGGATCAACGAGGTGCTGAACACCGAGCCGGATATCGAGGACTCCCCCGAGGCCCAGACCGCCGCCCTCCCCGCCCCCAAGGGCCAGGTGGAGTTTAAGGACGTGTCCTTTAAGTACGTGGCCACCGGCACTGGGGACGACGTGCTCTCCCACATCAGCTTCACCGTGAAGCCCGGCCAGTTCGTGGCCATCGTGGGCGGCACCGGCGTGGGCAAGTCGTCGCTGGTTAACCTCATCCCCCGGTTCTACGACGTCACCGGCGGGGCCATCCTGGTGGACGGCAAGGATGTGCGGGACTACCCCCTGGAGGAGCTGCGCGCCCGCATCGGCATGGTGCTGCAAAACAACGTCCTTTTCTCCGGCACCATCCGGGAAAACCTTCTCTGGGGCCGGCCGGACGCCACCGAGGAGGAGATGGTCCAGGCCGCCAAGGACGCCCAGGCCTACGACTTCATCATGGCCCTGCCCAATGGCTTCGACACCCACATGGAACAGGGCGGCGTCAATGTCTCCGGCGGCCAGAAGCAGCGGTTGTGCATCGCCCGGGCCATGCTGCGCAAGCCCGCCATCCTCATCCTGGACGACTCCACCTCCGCCGTGGACTCGGCCACCGAGGCGGCTATCCGGGAGTCCTTCCAGAAGAATCTGGCGGGGACCACCGTCATCATCATCGCCCAGCGGATCTCCTCGGTGCAGTATGCCGACGAGATCTTGGTGCTGGACGACGACCACATCGCCGGCCAGGGCACCCACGAGGAGCTCCTTGCCAGCAATCCCATTTATCAGGAGATTTACCAGTCTCAGCAAGAGGGGGTGGCGGAATAATGCCAGGACCGAACCGCGCCCCCAGAGGGGGCTATCAAAAGCCCAAGAACATGGGCAAGACCATCTCCCGCCTGCTGGGCTACCTGACCCGCAACCCCCTGCCCCTGTTTTTGGTGATCGGGTGCCTGCTGGTGTCGGTGCTGACCAACCTGGGCGGCTCCTACATGATGCGGGGCATCATCAACGACTTCATCTGGTCGGGCTGCACCGACTTCGCCGGGCTGGGCCTGGCCATCCTGAAGCTCATCGGCATCTATGTGGTGGGCTGCCTCGCCACCTACGGCCAGTCGGCCACCATGGTCCGCCTGGCCCAGCGGGGGGTCAACCGGCTGCGCAAGGACCTCTTCGACAAGCTCCAAGACCTGCCCCTGGCCTACTTTGACAACCATCCCCACGGCGAGCTGATGAGCCGCTTCACCAACGACGCCGACAACGTCCAGATGGCCCTGGAGCAGAGCGTGGTCTCCCTCCTGTCCAGCTGTCTCATGTTCGTGGGCCTCGTGGGGCTGATGCTCTTCATCAACTGGAAGCTGTTCCTCGTCACCCTGGTGGTGCTGGCGGTGACCATGCTCCTCTTCAAGTACCTGGGGGGCAAGAGCCGCAGGTTCTACCGGGAGCAGCAGGCCGCCCTGGGCGCCGTCAACGGCAACATCCAGGAGATGATCGAGGGGCTCAAGGTGGTCAAGGCCTTCACCCATGAAAACCAGGCCAAGGCCGACTTTAAGGAACTCAACGACACCTACCGGGACGCGGCCCAGAAGGCCAACTTCTACTCCACCATGATCATGCCGGTCTCGGGCAACCTGATGAACATCAGCTACGCCCTCACCGCGGCGGCGGGGGGCCTCCTCTCCGTGCTCCAGGGCTTCGACCTGGGGGGGCTGGTGGTCTATCTCAACTACTCCAAGCAGGTGGGCCAGCCCTTGAACCAGATCTCCCAGCAGATGACCTCTCTCCTCTCCGCCATGGCGGGGGCCGAACGTATCTTTGAGGTCATGGACACCCAGCCCGAGGTGGACGAGGGCAAGATCACCCTGGTCCGGGCCAAAAAGGCCGCCGACGGCACCATCACCGAGGCCGCCGAGGGCGAGCGCACCCACTGCTGGGCCTGGAAGGTGCCGGAGAACCCCCGCATGACACTGGTGCCCTGCGTCAAGGCCGCTGACGGCACCCTCACCGAGTGCGGCGAGGACGCTCCGGACCACCTGTGGGCCTGGAAGTACCCCCAGGGGGACCCGGCCCAAGGCCTGCACCGCATCCGGGGCGCGGTGGCCAGGAGGGAAGGCTACGCCCTGGCCGAGCTCACCGGCGCCGTGCGGTTCCAGGACGTGGACTTCTCCTACGTCCCGGGCAAGCAGATTTTGAACGACGTGACGGTGTACGCCAACCCCGGCCAGAAGATCGCCTTCGTGGGCTCCACCGGCGCGGGCAAGACCACCATCACCAACCTCATCAACCGCTTCTATGAGATCCAGAGCGGCGTCATCACCTACGGCGGCATCGACGTGAAGGAGATCCGAAAGGACGACCTGCGCAAATCCCTGGGGGCCGTTCTCCAGGACACCCACCTCTTCACCGGCACGGTGATGGAGAACATCCGCTACGGCCGCCTGGATGCCACCGACGACGAGTGCATCGCCGCGGCCAAGACCGCCGGGGCCCACTCCTTCATCCGCCGCCTCCCCGACGGGTACAACACCATGGTCACCGGGGACGGGGGAAACCTCTCCCAGGGCCAGCGGCAGCTACTTGCCATCGCCCGGGCCGCTGTGGCCGATCCCCCGGTGATGATTTTGGATGAGGCCACTTCCTCCATCGACACCCGGACCGAGGCCCTCATCCAAAAGGGCATGGACGCGCTGATGGAGGGACGGACGGTGTTCGTCATCGCCCACCGGCTCTCCACCGTCCGCAACGCCGACTGCATCGTGGTCATCGAGCACGGCGAGATCCAGGAGAAGGGCAGCCACGCCGAGCTGCTGGAGGAAAAGGGCCGGTATTACCAGCTCTACACCGGCCAGTTCCAGCTGGACTGAGAAACAGTAAGGACCACCCGCCTTCCAGCGGGTGGCCCTTTTTAATTGCTTCCATGGCCACCCACAAAAGAACAGGAAAACGTACTCCGCACCAACCTCATCGCCCCTTAGGCTACCCCTGGGGGAAGCTGTCTGCGAAGCAGACTGATGAGGGGAACTTATCTCTTTAGCAGAGCCTTTCGTGTTTTCCATAGTTCCCCTCATCCGTCAGCCCTTCGGGCTGCCACCTTCCCCCAGGGGGAAGGCTAAAAGACCAGTCGCTATCAAGAAGCTATTAGCGGCAGCGGCGCAAGGGGACCCACGTCCCAACATGCAGTCAGCAGCCAACCAAACGAAAACATCCCTCATCCCAGCAGATTAAACCCACTGGTTTCCTTGTATTTTCTTCGGTAGTGTGCTACCATAAAACATAACCAAGCAACCCCTCGATTATTTGTTGAAAATTCACAAGGAGGAGAAACACATGGATTACAACATGAAGGGCAAGGTAGCCATCATCACCGGCGGCGGCAAGGGCGGCGGCATCGGCTACGGCCTGTCCACCGCCTTTGCTAAGGAGGGCGTGAACCTGGTGGTCACCGGCCGGAACGTGAAAAAGCTCACCGACGCCAAGGAAGAGCTGGAGCGGCTTTACGGCGTCCAGGTGCTTGCCATGCAGTGCGACGGCGGCGTGGAGGAGCAGGTGGCCCACGTGGTGGAGGAGGCCGTCAAGACCTTCGGCCGCATCGACTTCGTGATCAACAACGCCCAGAACTCCGCCTCCGGCGTGCCCCTGGCCGAGCACACCAAGGAGCAGTTCGACCAGGCCGTCTACTCCGGGCTGTACGCCACCTTCTTCTATATGAAGCACTGCTACCCCGAGCTGAAAAAGACCAAGGGCAGCGTGGTGAACTTCGCCTCCGGCGCGGGCCTCTTCGGCAAGCCCGGCCAGAGCAGCTACGCCGCCGCCAAGGAGGGCATCCGGGGTATGACCCGTGTGGCCGCCACCGAGTGGGGCCCCGACGGCATCAACTGCAACATCATCTGCCCCTTGGTGATGACCGACGCCCTGGCCAAGTGGAAGGAGGAGTACCCCGCGGTCTACGAGCAGACCATCAAGGGCATCCCTGCCGGCCGCTTCGGCGACCCCGAGCTGGACATCGGCCGCACGGCGGTGTTCCTGTGCTCCGAGGGGGCCAAGTATATCTCCGGCGAGTGCATTACCATGCAGGGCGGCAGCGGACTGCGCCCCTGAGGAAAAACAAAAAGAGCCCCCGGCCCACGGCCGGGGGCTCTTTTCTATGGATGCACGTTACGTCCCCTTTTGCAGCGTTTTCCAAGGTCGCGGCCCTTTAGGCTTCCCCTGGGGGAAGCTGTCTGCGAAGCAGACTGATGAGGGGAACTTATCTCTTTAGCAGGGCCTTTGCTGTTATCACCAGTTCCCCTCATCCGTCAGCCCTTCGGGCTGCCACCTTCCCCCGAGGGGAAGGCAAAGGGCATGTGCGAATGGGGGACTTATCAATCAAGAACACGTCAGCGGCGAGCGGCGCAAGAGGGACCACGTGTCGCACAGCCGCACCCGCGCTTATCCCCCGATCTTCGGGCAGTAGACCTCCTACCAAAAAGGGAATCTGCCCCCAGGTCAGCACCAAAAGCCTTTTCTTTGGGGGTCTGGGGGAGGTTTCTTTTCCTCAGGAAAAGAAACCTCCCCCAGAAGGCCGCACCTCCGAGGTGTCGTCCGTCAGTAGATAAAATGCGCCTCACCCCTCCAGCGACAGATACACCGACCCCGCCGCCCGGGCAAAGAGCCTGGCCCCCGCCAGCGCCTCCTGAAGGGTGTTCCCGTGGCTCCCCACCTCCACCAGCAGGGACCCAGGCGTCAAATTCTGGTTGTACACCGACTGCCGCAGGGTCATGGGCCGGGCCAGGGTGGGGTAGAGGGTGTCCAGGCTCTTCTGGAGCCGGGCGGCCAGGGCCAGATTTTCCTCCCAGCCCGGGTGGTCCCCGCCCCCGGCGCTGCTGCCCACCACCAGCATCACCTGGGCCGTCTTTACCCCGTCGATGGTGGTGACGGCCTTGTAGACCGTCCCGTCGCTCCCCATCAGGGCGTCCCGGTGGACGTCCAGCACCAGCTTGATGGTGGGATACTGCTGTAAGTACCCCTCCACCGCCGGGCCGGACCGGCCGTAGGAGCCGTTATACTGGGGATAGTCGTACATCCCCCGGTCGTGGAGGACGGACAGCCCCATCTCGGTGAATACCCGCTCCATCTCGTCCCCCACCCGGATCATGTTGCAGTTCTCATCCAGGGTCCGGGTGTTGTTGTCGCTGGGAGTATAGATGTCGGTGCCGTCGGGGGTGTAGGCCTCGGTGGCGTGGGAGTGGATGATGAGGATCTGGGGCCCGTCGGCGGCGGGGGAGAGGGTGATATTGAGGCTCCGGCTGGCCGCCGCGGCCAGGTCCACCACCAGATCGGTCCGGTTGTAAAGGTAGAGCCCCGCCCCGGTGACGTAGCCCTGGGTGGTGGTGGGGACCAGCGTCCGCTCCACGATGTCCCCCGGCGCGGCGGTGGTCTGGGGCGGCTCGGTGATGTCGTCATGGTCTGGGGCGGGCTGGGCGTCGGGGAGACTCTCCAGGGGAGCCTCGGGTTTGGTCCCGCCCGCCGGATTAGCCGCCAGCAGAGGGGACTGCTCCACAGCGAGCCGCTGCCAGAAGGAGAGGGCGCCGTCATGGACGGGCCCCAGCTCGGTGCGCAGGGCGGCGGTGACGAAGTCCTCGCTGCTCCCCAGGATCTCCGCCGCCCCAGTGACCGCCCCGGCCCCCGCCCCCATCAGCAGGAGCCACAGGGCGATGGTGGCCAGAAACAGGGCGGCGCCCCGCCGGAAGAGCCGTCCCCACTTGATTTTTTGCCGCATTTGCTTGTCCCTTCCCTTCTTCTTTTGTTTCACCACCACTCTATGCGGCCCGGGGCGGGAATATGAAAAGAACCCCCGGCGGTCCATTTTGGGCCGCCGGGGGTTCTATGAAAAGGGGAGGGTACTCCCGCCAGGGTCACCAGCCGAAGCTGAAGGGCCAGGAGGAGCCGCCCTGGGGCTGGGTGGACTGCTGCTGCTGGACCTGCTTGTAGTTCTCCTGGAGCTTGGCCATGGCGTCGGCCCGCTCCTGGGTGGCCTCATCCAGGGTGACCGAGATGGTCTGGTTCTGCCCTTCCCGGTAGACGGTGAAGGTGACGGTGTCCCCGGCCTTGTAGTTCTTCACGGCGGAGGAGAGCTGCTTGGAAGAGGTGACGGCGGTGTCGTTCACGGCGGTGATGACGTCCCCGGCCTTCAGCCCGCTCTTATCCGCGCAGGAGCCCTCCAGAACGGACTCCACGTAAGCGCCGGAGGGAATGCCGTAGCGCAGGGTGGCCTCGCTGGAGACATCGTTCATCAGGATGCCCACGTTGGGCTTGCCGGTGACGTAGCCGTGCTCCATGATGGAGGTGACCATGTCCTTCACGTCGTTGATGGGGATGGCGAAGCCGATGCCCTCAATGGAGGCGGAAGAGGAGGAGGCGGAGGAGGAGTACTTGGCGGAGGTGATGCCGATGACCTCGCCGTACAGGTTGAACAGGGGCCCGCCGGAGTTGCCGGAGTTGATGGCGGTGTCGGTCTGGAGCATGTTCATGATCTCGCCGTTCTCCATGGTGATGGCCCGGTCCTTGGCGGAGACGGAGCCGGAGGTGTAGGTGAAGGTCAGCTCCCCCAGGGGATTGCCGATGGCGCAGACCTGCTCGCCCACCACCAGGTTGTCGGAATCGCCCAGGGTCACGGGGGTGAGGCCGGTGGCCTCGATCTTCAGCACGGCGATGTCGTTGGCCTCCTCGCCGCCCACCAGCTTGGCGTCGTAAGTGGTGCCGTCCACGAAGGCCACCTTGATGGAGGAGGCGCCGTCGATGACGTGGTAATTGGTGAGGATGTATCCGTCCTGGGTCACCACGAAGCCGGAGCCGGCGGCGGCCCCCTTCACGGTCTGGCCCCAGTAGTTGGTGGTGACCAGCTCGGTGGTGATGCCCACGGTGGAGCCCACATTGGCGGCGTAGACCTGGGCGCCGGTCATGGGCTGCCCCGTCTTTACGTTGGACATGGTCACGGCCACGGGCTCGTGGGTGCCCTCGTAGAGGACGGTGCTGTTCCTGCCCCAGCCCCCGGCGAAGTGGACGGCGGCGCCGCCCATGGCGCCGCCCACCAGGGCGCAGGCCAGGCACAGGGCGGCGATCCTGCCGCCGGCGCCCTTGGCCTTCTTCTTGGGGACGGCTTCTACCTTGTATGCGTCGGTGACGATGGGCTCCTCGTTCATCCGGTTATAGTCATTGTAATACATAACTGCTCGCTCCTTCGTGTTGATGTTCGGCATCCGCAGATGTGGGGCAGATGCGGTTTTCCGGGGGCTGGCCGTGCCTCTGGCCGCGTTGTCCTCCTGAGCGGGCGCCTGCCCGCCGCCGTCCGCCTTGCCGAAAACAGGGCCAGGTCGCGGGACGAGACGGGCTGTCGCCCGGCGAGGACGAGAACGCCGCCAGCACGCCTTTGGGAGACGGCCGGGCGGATCCGCCCCGCACCAGGGGATGTCTTGGAACGATTCTTAGGATACCCTGGAATTGTGTCCAGAAAATGAAGAAAAATCAACACTTTTTTGAACTCTATTCAATTTCGGAGCCCTCTGGAGCGTCCTCTTCCGACGGCTCGGGCCGGCCGCTCCTCAAAATGGCGGAGATGTCCAGCGCCGCCAGCTTCACGTCCCGGATCACGTTGTCCATCACCCCGGAACGGCCCACGTTGAGGACCACCAGGCACAGCACCGGACCAAAGATCATCCCGGCCACCCCGGCCACCTTCATGCCCACGTAGACGCTGACCAGGGACAGGATGGGGGACAGGCCGGTCTGGTTGCCCAGGACCTTGGGCTCCCCGATCTGCCGGAAGAGGGAGACAAGGCCCCACACCACCATGAGGGCCACTGCGTGGCGGAAGTTCCCCGTGAACAGCTCCACCACCGCCCAGGGCACCATGACGGTGCCTGAGCCCACGATGGGGATGAAGTCCAGCACCGCCAGCACCAGGGCCAGCAGGAGGGCGTAGGGCTGGCGGATGAGGAGGAAGCCCCCCAGCAGGATGAAAAAGACGCCGATGGAGAGAATGATCTGGGCCTTCACATACCCGCCGAACCCGGCGGCGGCCGCCCGCTTCACCTGGCTGAAAAAGACCCTGGGCCCCTGGGGCAGGCGGTCGGTGAAGGAGGCGCGCAGGCGGGGGTAGTCGGAGGTAATAAAGTAGGAGGCCATGACAAAGACCACCGTGGCCACGAAGAAGGAGGGCATGCCCTTGGCCACGCCGGTGACGGTGTCCACCGCCATGGAGAGGATGCGGGGGATGGCGGTCTGAAGCCATTGGAAGAGCTGCTCCACCAGGTTGTTCACCGTGGCCTGCACCGACTGGGGCAGCAGCTCCATCACCCGGGAAAAGCTCTCGCCCACCAGGGTGACGGTAGCCTCAAAGCCAGCCACCAGCCCCTCCCAGTCGGAGGCCAGGGAGATGATCTCCCCCACGACCCCCACCGTCAGCGCCCACACCGCCGCCCCCAGGCCCACAAAGACCAGCAGCAGGAGGAGGAGGGAGAGCATCTTCCGGGGCAGGCGGAGCTTGGCGTTGAGCCACTTCACCAGCGGCGTGAGAAGCCAGGCCATGAGAAAGGCCAGCAGAAAGGGGGCGAAAAGGGAGATGAAGGGGGGCCCCAGCCGGACGGCGGCCCACAGCCCCAGCAGGAGCAGAATGAGCCGCACCCCAAGCCGCAGCCACAGCCGTCCCCGGTCGTGCCAGGACAGTTCCTTTTGATCCATAGCGTCCTCCTTACAGGTTGATTGAGACCGCGGGGGACCGTGCCGCCCAAGGTGCGGAAAGCGGCAGCGCCCCTTCGCGGCCCGCCTCTGGCGGGCCATATGCGAGTGCGGCTATTATAGCATGTCCGAAACAAAAAGGAAGAAGAATTTGTAAATAATAGAAGTTCATAACGAAATCTTAACCCGGCCTTTGCCAAAAAGACAGCGGCCCCGAAGGGCCGCTGTCCGGATGGGTGTCTGTTATGCCTTGGGGGCCTGGGGGGCGCCCCCCTCCTTGGGCTTGCCGCCGCCCCGCCGCCTGCGGCGGTTCCGGCTCTGGCCCTCCTTGGCCCCCTCGGGGGCCTTGGGCTTGGGGGAATCCTTCCCCTTGCCCTCCTGCCGGGACTTGGGCTCCTGCTTGGGCCGGTTCTCCGGGCGGGGCCGCCCCTCCTGCCGGGGCTTGTCCCCCCGCCGCCGGCCGTCGTTCCCCCGGCGGCCCGGCCGCTCGGCCCCGTCCAGGGAGGACAGGGCGGCGTCGATGCTCCCCGCCAGGGGCCGCCCCTCGGGGGGCGCGGGGGGCGGGGTGGTCTTGCGCAGCTTTTCCAGCTCGGACCGGGGCGGAGCCACATAGCCCTCGGGCCGGCGGCCCTTGCCGCTGCGGACCACGTTGATCTCGTCCCCGGCGTAGACCTGGGGGGTCTCGGGGCTGTCCTCCAGCCGGACCTTTACGGTCTCCCGCAGGTAGTCCACGGCGTTCACCGTGCCCGCCCCGTCGGGGGTCTCCACGAAGGACTCGTTCTTGGGCAGCCGCTTCACCGCGTCCTCATAGGCCCCCTGCTCGTACTTCAAACAGCACATCAGCCGCCCGCAGGCCCCGGAGATCTTGGCCGGGTTGAGGGAGAGGCCCTGGGTCTTGGCCATCTTGATGGACACGGGCTGGAACTGGTCAAGGAAGGCGTTGCAGCAGAAGGGCCTGCCGCAGATGCCCAGCCCGCCCAGCATCTTGGACTCGTCCCGCACGCCGATCTGCCGCAGCTCGATGCGGGAGTGGAAGGTGGAGGCCAGGTCCTTCACCAGGGAGCGGAAGTCCACCCGGCCCTCGCTGGTGAAGAAGAAGAGGAGCTTGTTGCCGTCGAAGGAGCACTCCACCCGCACCAGCTTCATGTCCAGCTTGTGCTCCAAAATCTTGTCCTGGCAGACCTTGAGGGCCTTGTCCTCCTTTTCCCTGTTGCGCTGGAGGACGGCCCGGTCCTTGTCGGTGACCAGCCGCAGCACCGGCCGCAAGGGCTGGACCACCGCCTCGTCGGGCACCTGGGCGTTGGCCTTGGAGCAGACCCCGAACTCAGGGCCCTTGGCGGTCTCGATGATGACCTCGTCCCCCACGTGGGCCTCGATGCCCTTGGGGTCGAAGTAATATTCCTTTCCGCCGTTTTTAAAGCGGACCCCGATGATCTCTGTCATGTGGAACCTCCTACTTTATGAGAAACCGCGCCGCGCGGTGATTTCAGGCGTCACTGCCCGGCCTGGCTGAGTCCGGCGCACAGGGCCCCGCACAGGTGCCCGGCGCCCACGTTGAACCCGGCGGCGGAGCGCAGGGACTCCAGGACCCCCACGGCGGCCAATAGGGCCTTCCGGGGCCGCTGGGCCAGGGCTTGTACCACCGGCGGCCCGCCGGCCTCCGCCCCGGTCTGGAGGGCCAGGGCGTCCCGCAGCAGGGTCACGGCCTGGTCGAACAGGCCGGTGAGGGCCTCCCGGTCCCACTTCTCCAAGCTGACGCAGAACTGGGCCATGCCCAGCTCGTCCCCCTTGGCCCAAAAGGAAAAAAGGGTCCCGGCGGCCTGTCTGGCCTCCTCGCCCGCCTGGCTCCCCTCCAGCTGGGCCACGGCCCGGCCGAGAAGCCCGCCGCAGTCTGCGGCGGCGGAGCGGACCTGCCCCGGGTCCCGGTCGGGAAAGCGGGAAAGGAGGACCTCCTCCGCCTGGGCCTGGGTGACGGGGGAGAGGGCCAGGGCCTCGCACCGGGAGCGGATGGTGGGCAAAACCCCGGCGGGATTGTCGGTGAGCAGGAGGAAGGCGGCGTAGGCCGGCCCCTCCTCCAAAAGCTTTAAGAGGGCGTTCTGGGCGCTGGCGTTCATGGTCTGGGCGTTTTGGACCACGTACACCTTCCGGTCGGCCTCGTTGGGCCGGATATAGGCGTCGGAGCGGATCTGGCGGCTCTGGGCCACGGTGATGTCCTTGCCGTCGTCCCCGATGGTGATGATGTCGGGGTGGATGCCCGCCAGGGCCTTTTTACAGCCGGGGCAGGCGCCGCAGGGCGTCTCCCCCCCGCCCGTACAGACGAAGGCGGCGGACAGGAGCCTCGCCAGCGTCCGCTTCCCGGACCCGGCGGGGCCGCTGATGAGATAGGCGTGGGAAAGCCCCCGGCCCTCCGCCTGGGCGGAGAGCTGGCGCTTCAGGGCATGGTTGCCCGCCAGGGTGTCCAGGCGCATGTCACACCCGCTCGAAGCGCTCGATGTCCACCACGAAGATGGTGGCGCCCCCCACGGTGACCTCCACCGGCATGGACGGGTAGTACCCGTAGCTCATCTCGGTGGTGGTGGGGATCATCTGCTTGCGGGAGTGGGAGTGCTCCTTGATGATGTCGATGACGGTCTGGACCTTCTCCTCGTCCACGCCCACCAGGATGGTGACGTTCCCCGCCATGAGGAAGCCGCCGGTGGTGGCCAGCTTGGTGGAGGAGAACCCCTTTTTGGTCAGGCTCTGGGTCACGCTGCCGGCGTCGTCATGGTTGATGATAGCAAGGATCAGCTTCATAGGTATCCCTCCATGGACCGGCGCACACGCCGCCGGCCTCTATGTCTTCTCTTCTATTATAACCCAAAGGGGGCCGTTAGGCTACAATTTTTTGCCGCGGGCCCCCGCCCGGCCGCGCCGGTGGGATCAGTTCTCCTCGTCCAGCTTCAGCACCGCCATGAACGCCTCGGTGGGGATCTGCACGCTCCCCAGCGAGCGCATCTTCTTCTTGCCCTCTTTCTGCTTCTCCAGCAGCTTCTTCTTCCGGGTGATGTCGCCGCCGTAGCACTTGGCCAGCACGTCCTTGCGCATGGCCTTGATGGTCTCCCGGGCGATGACCTTCCCCCCGATGGCGGCCTGGATGGGAACCTCGAAGAGCTGGCGGGGGATGTTGTCCTTGAGCTTTTCGCACAGCCTGCGGGCCCGGGGATAGGCCTTCTCCCGGTGGGCGATGAAGCTCAGGGCGTCCACCTGGTCGCCGTTCAGCAGCAGGTCCACCTTCACAAGCTCGCTGGGCCGGTACTCGGAGAGCTCATAGTCCAGGGAGGCGTAGCCCTTGGTCCGGGCTTTCAGGGTGTCGAAGAAGTCGTAGATGATTTCCCCCAGGGGCATGGAGTAGTGGATCTCCACCAGGTTGGTGTCCAAATACTGCATGTCCTTGAACTCCCCCCGCCGGTCCTGGCACAGGGGCATGATGTTGCCCACGTAGTCCGGCGGCGCGATGATGGACACCTTGGCGTAGGGCTCCTCCGCCGTGGCGATGGAACCCACGTCAGGGTAGTTGTGGGGGTTGTCCACCATCACCACCGTGCCGTCCGTTTTGGTGATCTGGTAGATGACGGAGGGGAGGGTGGTGATGAGGTCCAGATCAAACTCCCGCTCCAGCCGCTCCTGGATAATCTCCATGTGGAGCATCCCCAAAAACCCGCACCGGAAGCCGAAGCCCAGGGCGGCGGAGGACTCGGGCTCGAAGGAGAGGGAGGCGTCGTTGAGCTGGAGCTTTTCCAGGGCGTCCCGCAGGTCGGGGAACTTGGAGCCGTCCTCGGTGTAGATGCCGCAGTAGACCATGGCCTGGGCGGGCCGGTAGCCGGGCAGGGCTTCCCCGGCGGGGCGCTCCACCCCGGTGATGGTGTCGCCCACCCGGGTATCCTTCACGTTCTTGATGGAGGCGGTGAGGTAGCCCACCTCCCCGGCGATGAGCTCCTTGCAGGGCTCCATGCCCAGGGGGAGCAGGTGGCCACACTCGATGACCTCGTACTGGGCCCCGGAGGCCATCATGCGGATGGGCATGCCGGTCTTCACCGTGCCCTCCATCACCCGGAAAAAGACGATGACCCCCCGGTAGGCGTCGTACTGGCTGTCGAAGATGAGGGCCTTCAGCGGGGCCTTGGGGTCCCCGTCGGGGGCGGGGACGTGGTGGACCACGTCCTCCAGCACCGCCTGGATGTTGATGCCCATCTTGGCGGAGATCTCCGGGGCGTCCTGGGCCTCCAGGCCGATGACGTCCTCGATCTCCTGCTTCACCCGGGCCGGGTCGGCGGCGGGGAGGTCGATCTTGTTCACCACCGGGCGGATCTCCAGGTCGTGCTCCATGGCCAGGTAGGTGTTGGCCAGGGTTTGGGCCTCGATGCCCTGGGCGGCGTCCACCACCAGCACGGCTCCCTCGCAGGCGGCCAGGGACCGGCTGACCTCGTAGTTGAAGTCCACGTGGCCCGGGGTGTCGATGAGGTTCAGCTCATAGGTCTCCCCGTCCAGGGCCTTGTAGGACAGCTTCACGGCCCGGGCCTTGATGGTGATGCCCCGCTCCCGCTCCAGGTCCATGTTGTCCAAAAGCTGGCTCTCCATCTCCCGCTGCTCCACCGCCCCGCACAGCTCGATGAGCCGGTCGGAGAGGGTGGACTTTCCGTGGTCGATGTGGGCGATGATGGAAAAGTTCCTGATCTTCGATTGGTCGGCCATAAAAAACCTCCGTGGTTCTTAATATTGTTCACTGATTGCACGTCGAGGCGTGCTTCCTTCTGGGGGATGTTTCTTTTCGTTCTCAGGGAAGGGTGACCTGGCCGGCATAGCCGGCCAGCCTCCGCTAAAAATGCGCCACCGGCGCATTTTCTTAACGCTGCGGCCCCAGACCCCCAAAGAAAAGTCTTTAGAGTAGCCCTGCTCGCAGATTCCCTTCCCGGTAGAAGGTCTACTGCCCGAAGAAGGGGTATAAGCGCGGGAGCGTCTGTACGACCCGTGGTCCCTCTTGCGCCGCTGCCGCTGACACGTGCTTGATAGAGGGGGGTTCTTAGCCTTCCCCTCGGGGGAAGGTGGCAGCGGCGAAGCCGCTGACGGATGAGGGGAACGGACAGCTAAGACAAACGCCCCAGCCCAAAGCACTGACGGATGAGGGGAACTGCCCGCCAAGGCAAAAGGCCCCATTTCAAAGAGCCAAGACCCGCCCTCAACGCCTGCACACCCCTCACTTTTTCCCCGTCCACCGCTGGGCCATATTGTAGTTGATCCGCTCCCCGGTGGAGTGGATGATCTGCAAAAGGGACTGGTAAGGCCCCGGATAGGCCTGGGCCAGGGCGTCGTTGTTCATGGGCGGGAAGGATTCCTTTCCCTTCTCCTTCACCTGCTCGGCCAGGGCATCCACGTAATCGGTCTCCGAGTAGATCATGTCGGCGTTGGAGCACCCGGTGACGAAGTGGGCGGTGGGAATGGAGAAAAAGTCCTCGTTCTGGGTCCCCGGCGCCCGGTAGAAGTACCGGAACAGCTTATAGACGGCGGTGGAGAGGTAGTTGGAGGCGGCCTGGATGGCCGCCTTGTTCCCCAGCTTGCCCAGCAGGTCGAAGAGCACCCCCACCGAGTTCACCAGCAGCTTTTTGTTCAGGGTGGCCATGATGCTGCCGTGGAGGACGTTGTCCTTTTCGTTGGAGTAGTCGTAGAGCTCCTCGGCCCCAATGGTGGTGCCGTCCCGGCTCAGGGTCCGGCCCAGCAGGAAGTCGGCCGATACACGGTAGTAATCGCAGGCCCGGCGGACAAAGGCCAGCCCAGGCTCCCGCACCCCGTTTTCATAGTGGGACAGAAGGGCCTGGCTGATGCCCAGATCCTTGGCGGCAGAGCGCTGGCTCACCCGTTTTTCCTGCCGCAGCAGGGAGAGGGACCGGGCAAAATCGTTGGTTGTTTCCATATCACACACACTCCAGTTTGGGTTTCAAAACAGTAAGTATAGTATAGAGAAAACAATACTTCTTGTAAAGCTAAAAATTTTATGAAAAAATCCTTCCCCCTCCGTTGAGTTTTCCCCATCATCAGGTGTATAATATGGGACAATGTTGATACCTAAGTATCAAAATGTATATTTGGAGGATCAAAAATGGAAAAGTTCGGATTCGGCACGATGATCGAAAAACTGAAAAAGGCCCCCAAGACCATTGTGTTCACGGAGGGCACCGACGAGCGCATCCTGGAGGCCAGCGCCCGCCTGCTGGCCGGCACCTGGCTCACCCCCGTCCTGGTGGGCAAGGAGGCGGAGGTCCACGCCGCCGCCGAGCGGGAGGGCTTCAACATCCGGGGCGCCCGGGTGCTGGACCCCGCCACCTACGAGGGCATGGACGCCATGGTGGCCAAGATGGTGGAGCTGCGCAAGGGCAAGATGACCGAGGAGGAGTGCCGCAAGAAGCTCATGCAGGCCAACTACTTCGGCACCATGCTGGTGAAGATGGGGGAGGCCGACTGCCTGCTGGGCGGCGCCACCTACTCCACCGCCGACACCGTCCGTCCCGCCCTCCAGCTCATCAAGACCAAGCCGGGCAACAAGATCGTCTCCTCCTGCTTCATCCTGGTCCGCCCCTCCGCCACCGGCGACCGGGAGGTCCTGGCCATGGGCGACTGCGCCATCAACATCAAGCCCAGCGAGGACGAGCTGGTGGAGATCGCCACCGAGGTGGCCGCCTGCGGCCGGGTCTTCGGCATCGAGCCCAAGGTGGCCATGCTCTCCTACTCTACCCACGGCTCCGGCTCCGGCGAGGACGTGGACAAGGTCCGCCACGCCTACGAGAAGCTGGTGGCCTCCAACCCCGACTTCGACGTGGACGGCGAGCTCCAGTTCGACGCCGCCGTCTCCCCCCGGGTGGCCGCCACCAAGTGCCCCGACTCCAAGGTGGCCGGCTACGCCAACACCTTCATTTTCCCCGACATCAACGCCGGCAACATCGGCTACAAGATCGCTCAGCGCCTTGGCTCCTTCGACGCCTACGGCCCCATCCTGCTGGGCCTGAACGCCCCCGTCAACGACCTCTCCCGGGGCTGCAACGCCCAGGAGGTCTACTCCATGGCCATTATCACCGCTGCCCTGAGCTGAGGAAAGCGGGATTTCTGACCGGCACCCGCGGCTTTGGGGGAGGAGACCTCCGCCCCGCCGGAGGCGGGGCCGGCGCGAATGCGCCGTGGATTTGGAGCCGCAAAGCGGCGGAAAATCGCGCAGGGAAGCTTTGCCGACCGAGCATTTGAAATTCAAGGGGTCCCCCGCAAAGCTTGCTTTGCGGGGAGCTGCTCCATGGCCATTATCACCGCCGCCCTGAGCTGAGAGACGAATATAAAACAAGGACAGCCCCTAAACGGGGCTGTCCTTGTTTTATGGGGGTTTTCCGCCGTCAGGCGGGTGATATGTTTTTATCCTTCGGAGACGGAAATGTTGTGGAAGTTGCATATTGCAATGGCCCTCCCGCTGTTATATACTGCGAAGCGTCCTGTCAGAGGGAGGATTTCCCTCCGGGACAAACCCGACAAAACATACCGCTTCAAAAAGGAGAACACGATACATATGGTCATGCACGTCAAGTTTGATTCCCTCGCCGATCTGGAGGCGCTCCAAAAGCTGGCGAACGCCGCCGACGCCCCCGTCTACCTGTCCTCCGAGGACGAGAGCCTCCAGGTGGACGCCCGCACCTTCCTGGGCCTCTTCTCTGTGGACTTTTCCAAGCCCGTGAAGGTGGTCACCGACTCCCTTTATGTGATCCGCCGCCTGGAGCAGGCCGCCCGCCGCCACGACGCCCAGGCCATGTGACACGCCCCTGGTGGGACACCGTTCAGCGGCCGGAAGGGCCGCAGACAAACCGCCGGCACCAGCCGCCCTCCATCTGGAGGGCGGCTTTTTATACGGCCACAACATGTAGCGATAACCCAAATCTTAGATGGGCAAAACTGCCGAAAAAGGTGAAATGTCTTGACGAACGGGACGAAAACGTGTATCATCACCTTTGTAACCATTTGTAATCTTTTGTTTCCCCTCCGTAACAATCGGGGCGGAATAGATCATACGACGATGAAGCAGAAAGAAGGTTTTCCCAGTGGATGAGATCCTGCCTTATCCCCAGCCGGAACGTGTCATGGTTCCGGCCGCGACGATGGACCTCCCCCGCCGGCGCCGCAGCCATGTCCGGATTACCTGGAAAGACCGGCTGCAGGCCCTTCCCCGGCCCAACTTTCTGGAGCGCCGGTCCGGCCTGGACCCGGCCGTCTACCTCATCGCGGCCCTCTCCATCGCCTCCTCCGCCGTTCTGGGCAGCCTCTACTGCCCCAGCTACGAGGTGTCGGTGGACGGCGTGAGCCTGGGCCGGGTGAACAACCGCCAGGTGGTGGAAAGCGCCATCCACCGGGTGGAGGCCCGGGCCTCCAGCATTTTGGACCACCCCTACACCCTGGAGCAGACCGTGAGCTACGATTTCGGCATCTCCCTGCGGGAGGACCTGATCCCGGTGGCCAGGGTGGAGACCTACCTCTTCGACCAGATCGGCGAGGTGATGAAGACCTCCGTGCTGACGGTGAACGGCCAGATGATCGGCGCCGCCGACGACGAGGCCGCCCTCACCACTCTGCTGGACTCTCTGAAGGCCCCCTACGTCAACGACAACACCATCTCCGCCGAGTTTACCCAGCCGGTGGTGGTGACCAAGGAGTATACCTCCACCAGCGCCCTGAAGGACGTGGCGTCCATGCGGCAGGTCCTCACCGCCAACAGCATGGAGCAGGTGGACTACACCGTCCAGGCCGGCGATACCTTCTCCGGCATCGCCAACAGCCACGACATGCGCATGGCGGACCTCCAGGCCCTAAACCCGGAGGTGGATATCAACAAGCTGTGGGTGGGCCAGACCCTCACCATCAGCCAGGCGGTGCCCTTCCTGTCGGTGCGGACGGTGGATAACCTGACCTACGACGGCCCCGTGGCCTACCCCGTGGAGGAGGTCCCCAACGACTCCATGTACCAGGGGGACACCAAAGTGCTGACCCCCGGCGTGGAGGGCGTGGCCACCTACAACGCGGACATCACCTACCTCAACGGCGTGGAGCAGCAGCGGAACATCAACTCCTCCACGGTGATCACCGAGCCTGTGACCCAGGTGGTGGCGGTGGGCACCAAGGAGCGGCCCCGTACCATGGCCACCGGCTCCTTCCAGTGGCCGCTCTACGGGCGCATCAACTCCAGCTACGGCTCCCGTTATATCTTCGGCTCTTACAGCTTCCACACCGGCCTGGACATCGCGGGCTCCTACGGCGCTCCCATCGCCGCCGCCGACGGCGGCCGGGTGGTCTTTGCCGGCCGGGGCACCGGCAGTTATTGGAGCTACGGCAACTACGTGCTCATCGACCATGAAAACGGACTCCAGACCATCTACGCCCACTGCTCCAGCGTAAACGTCAGCGCCGGGGACCGGGTGTACAAGGGCCAGACCATCGCCCGGGTGGGCGCTACCGGCCGGGCCACCGGAAACCACTGTCATTTCCAGGTGAAGCTGAACGGCGAGACGGTAAATCCGTACAATTATCTGCCCTGAATGGAATCAAAACAGGCGCCGGGAGAATATTTCTCCCGGCGCTTTTTTGCGCGGACGGCGGTTCCTAGAAAGGGCAGATGCCTGACTGCACCTCGGAAGGTGCGCCCTTGTGGGGGATGTTTCTTTTCGTTCTCAGGGAAGGGTGACCTGGCCGGCATAGCCGGCCAGCCTCCGCTAAAAATGCGCCACCGGCGCATTTTCTCAACGCTGCGGCCCCAGACCCCCAAAGAAAAGTCTCTGGTGTAGCCCTGTTCACAGATTCCCTTTTTAGTGGCAGGTCTACTGCTTGTTGAAAGGGGGAAAAGCACGGGTGCGTCTGTACGACCCGTGGTCCCTCTTGCGCCGCTCGGCCGCTAACGTGTTCTTGACAAAGGGGTGGTCTTTAGCCTTCCCCTCGGGGGAAGGTGGCAGCCCAAAGGGCTGACGGATGAGGGGAACTAGGGATAACAGAAAAGGCTCTACCAAAGTGATACATCCCCCTCATCAGTCTGCTTCGCAGCCAGCTTCAACGACTTCGCTTGCATCAAGTGGCCCTAAAGCTATCGCTAAGGGCCACTAGACCCCAGGGGAAGCCTTCTTCTCAGGCCCCCCACCCCGTAAGGGCCGCTGTCCCCAGCGGCCCGCCGCATCTTACCTCAAAGCCCGAGTCAACGGCCATAAAAACCCACCGCCCTCACTCCACCAGCATCTCCAGCTCACTCAGCTCCATCCCCGGCTGGAGGGCCAAACTGACGGCATACCCGATCACCTTGGCCATGTCCTCCACCCGCTCGTCAATGTCCCGGGTGGTCACCATAAGCGCGGCCCCCGCGCCCCCGGTCAGGGCGGCGGGGTCGAACTCCCCCTTGCCCGCCTCCTCCAGCACGTCGGCGGCCAGGGTGGCCCCGTCCACCACCGTGGGCACCCCCACGGCGATGACGGGTACCCCCAGGCTCTCGGCGTTCAGGGCAAAGCGGTGGTTCCCCACCCCGGAGCCGGGGGAGATGCCCGTGTCGGACACCTGGACCGTGGAGCAAAGCCGGTCCAGGCTCCGGGAGGCCAGGGCGTCCACGGCGATGATCTTTTTGGGGGAGATGCTGCCGGCCACCGCCTTCACGATCTCCCCGCTCTCCACGCCGGTGGTGCCCAGCACCCCCGCCGCCAGGGCGGCCACGGGCCGGAAGGAGCCGAACTGCTCGGGGGCCATGCGGACCATGTGGCGGGTCACAAGGGTCCGGTCGGCGGCCTTGGGCCCCACCGCGTCGGGGGTAATGGCCCGGTTCCCCAGCCCCACCACCAGCACGTCCTCGGCCGTCTCCTGCCCCAGCAGGGGGGCCAGGAGCCCCGCCAGGGCGGTCACCGCCCGGGGAAAGGCCTCCGGCTCCCGCCGGGCCAGCCCCGCCAGGTCCAGGGTGTGGTAAGTCCCCTCCGGCTTCCCCAGGGCCTTGGCCCCCTCCGGGGAGGTGATCTTTACCGTGGTGAGGGGAAAGCCCCCCGCGGAGGTCTCCTCACAGGTCACCCCCGGCAGGCCCTCCGCCTCCTTCCCCAGCAGTTCTCTGGCCTCCAGGGCCAGATCCGTCCGTCGTTTCAGCAATGCCCAGTCCTCCTTGCCCCAAGATATGGTGTTATCAAAAGCTCTGCGGTACTATTTTTAGCCCAAATGCGGCCCCTATACGAAAAAGCCGGAAAATTTCAAAATAAATCTTGCAATTTGAAGGATGGTCTGTTAAAATAGATACCTGCACGGACATATCATGTCCAAAAATCGTCATTCGGAGGAGGTGTTAGGTTTGCCGAACATTAAGTCTGCCAAGAAGCGGGTTCTGGTGAACAAGGCGAAGGCCCTGCAGAACAAGGCCGCCCGGTCCGCGCTGAAGACCGACATCAAGAAGTTCGAGGCCCTGGTGGCGGAAGGCAACCGCAGCGAGGCCGAGGGCGCTTACAAAGTGGCCGTCAAGGCCGTTGACAAGGCCGTCGTCCACGGGATCCTGCACAGAAACAACGCCGCGCACAAGAAGAGCGGCATGACCCTGAAGCTGAACAAGCTGGCCTGAGCTTGTTTTCGGGAGTCCCTGAAACCGCCTGCGCTGCAGGCGGTTTTTTGTATTTTGCGGAAAGGGGGGAGGGCCTTTGCCACCACGGCGGAAGAGCGGCTTTTTCAGCTTCGTCTGGGAGATCGTGGACCTCTATTTCACCAAGCGGGTCTCCCGCTCGGCGGCGGAGCTGGCCTATTTCCTGGTGCTCTCCTTTTTCCCCGCCCTCATCTGCATCAACGCCGTCATCGGCACCCTGGATTTGGACGTGACCTCCCTTTTGGAGGAGGCGGCCCTCATCATCCCCGCGGGGGCCCAGGCGGTGCTGACCGAGTACGTGGGCTACATCACCAGCAACAACTCCCACGCCCTCCTGCTGGGCGGCATCGTCATGATGCTGTTCTCGGCCTCGGCGGCCATGCGCTCGCTGATGAACGTGATGGACGACATCTACGAGCGCAAGACCTACACCGGCCTTTGGCAGGTGGTGGCCAGCGTGGCCTTCTCGGTGCTGTTCCTGCTGACCATCTACCTGTCCCTGGTGGTGGTCCTCACGGGCAACTGGTTCTTCCACCTGCTGGAGGACCTGCTGCGCCGCATCCCCCGGCTGGCGGAGGTCACCCTGCCCTGGGAGTGGCAGTGGATGCGCTTTCTCATCCTGTTCTGCCTGGTGCTGCTCTTCGTCATGCTGCTCTACCGGGCCACCGCCCCCCGGGGGCGGCCCCGCCCGCCCATCTTCACCGGGGCCGTGCTGGCCTCGGCGGCCCTGGTGGGGGCCTCGGTGATCTTCTCGTATTTCATCGGCCTGTCCTCCCGGTATTCCCTGGTGTACGGGTCGTTGGCCTCGGTGGTGATCCTGCTGGTGTGGCTTTACCTCTGCGGCAACATCGTCATCATGGGCAACGCCGTCAACCGGGTCTGGTACGGCCGGAAAAAGCGCCGCTATCTGGATAAAGAGATTCGTAAGGAGGAAGAGGAACATGGATAACCTGACCATCCGCCCCGTCCGGCGGGAAGAGTATCCCGCGGTGGTGGAGCTCATCAAGCGGGTCATGCTGGAAGTGAACATCAAGGACTATGACCGGGACTACCTGCTGGAGTACGTCAAGCGCTACGACACCGCCGAGCTGGCCGCCTTTGCCGACAGCCCCGACTGCCACTTCTACGTGGGCTATTACGACGGCGCCCTGGCCGCCTGCGGGGCCGTGGCCCCCGCGGAGGACAAGCCCGGCGCCCAGGAGATCCGCTCGGTCTACGTCCGCCCCGACCTGGAGGGGAAGGGCCTGGGCCGGGAGATGATGGCCGTGCTGGAGGCCGACCCGGCCTTCCTGAACGCCGGCCGGGTGGTGGTCTCCGCCTCCATCACCGCCCACCCCTTCTACAAGAAGCTGGGCTACGAGTACGAAAACGGCGTCCCCGTCCTGGAGGAGAACGACCACTACTGGATGGAGAAGTTTCCCA
Organism: Oscillospiraceae bacterium; assembly: GCA_022846075.1. GTDB lineage: Bacteria > Bacillota > Clostridia > Oscillospirales > Oscillospiraceae > Vermiculatibacterium. The sequence goes on along the minus strand of AP025582.1, from coordinate 3,202,551 downwards.
AGCGTACATAAAGGAAACCCGGCCCTCTCCTGTTTGGAGAGGGCCGGGTCGTCTTATTCCGGGAAGGCGCCGCCGCCCCAGGGGGAGCAGTCCACGAACACCGCCCCGCCGGAGCCCTGCCAGCCGTACTCGTTGACGACGCCAAACCAGTTGCTTGAGAAGGCGCAGTCGTCGAACACCACCTCCCGGGAGCCGTCGCAGGAGGCCAGGGACCCGGCGGAGTTCTCCTCGATGAGGCAGTCCGTCACCCGCACCCCGGCGCACCGGTAGAGGGAGAACAGGGAGAAGAGGCCCTCGTTCTGGTAGATGTGGCTGCTGGCCACCGTCACGTTTTCGCACCCGCTGAGGGCCACAGCTCCGTAGGTGCAGTGGGTGATCTGGGCGTTTGACAGCCGCACGTTCCGGCTGTCATTGGCCGAAAGGCCGTAGATGCCGCTGCCGTCCAGCACCACGCTGCTCAGCTCCATGTCCGCGCAGTCGTCAACATAGACGCAGGCGCCCGTGCAGTACCCCGGCTCCACGTCATGGACGGCGGTGCCCCCCTCCAGCTTCACCCGGCGGCAGTTCTCGAAGGGCCACACATCGGCGTAGGACCAGGGGGTGGCCACCCGGCAGTCCCCGGCCAGGATGTGGAGGTCCCGCACGTCACGAATGACCACCTGATAGACCGTCCCAAGGCCCCATTCTCCCACGTCGGTGTCGAAGAGGTCATAGTCCACATAGAAATACGGGCTGTCGATGCCCTCCAGCTCCTTGGGGTCCAGGTCCGCGAAGGAGTAGTCCCCCCGCTTTAAGACGATCTCCGTGTCCGGGGCGATGGCCAGGAAGAGGTCCTTCAGGCTGTCCACCTCCACCCGCCGCTTGGGGTAAGCGAGCTCCACCCGGCCCGTCCACTCCACCGTCAGCCCCAGAGCCTCCGCCAGGGGCCGCAGGGGGACCCAGAGCACCCCGTCCCGCAGCTCCGACCCGGCCTCTCCGGGCGTCAAGGAAAAGGACTTGTCATACCACTGGACGGTCAGCGTGTGCCCGCCGTCCTCCCCCCACCGGTAGAGCACCCCGCCGGACAGGGGTTTCCCGTCCCGGTAGCTGGTAACCACCGGCCCGCCCAGGGCGTCCAGAAAGGCCTCCGCCGGCACCAGGGTGGTCCCCCCGCTCGCCAGGGCGGGCACCTCAAGAGCGTACCCGTTGAGGGTGAGGTCCACCGGCATCTCCCCCTCCGCCCCCAGGGCGGGGGAGAGGGCCCCCAGCGCCGCCGCCAGGACAAGGCAGAGCGCCAACCACCGTTTTTTCATACCAAACACCGCTTTCTTCTCAATTTGCCCCAGCTTAACACGCCCCAAGGGAAAAATCCCCCCTTTTTTGGTGACAAATGGGAACAAGGGGTAACACCCACCCCTTGACGTTCCCGTGGAAAGATGATAGAATACCACACGATACCAAGGCGATGACCGGGAGGAGTACCCGCCCGCCCCAGCAGAAGAGAGGAGCCGTACGGTGCGAGGCTCCCTGGGGCACGGGGAAGGCGCCCGTGAGCCGCGGGGCGGAAATGCCCCGCCGGAAGCCGCCGTTACCGGCCTTCGAGAGCGGGGGAGCATCCCCCGAATTCAGGTGGAAACACGGACTGACGTTCGCCCTGAGCCAACCGGCTCGGGGCGTTTTTTGTCGGCCCAATTTGGAAAAGGAGTGTCCCCCCATGAAAAACACCGAAAAGACCATGGACCAGATCGTGGCCCTGTGCAAGGGCCGCGGCTTCGTCTACCCCGGCAGCGAGATCTACGGCGGCCTGGCCAACTCCTGGGACTACGGCCCCCTGGGCGTGGAGTTCAAGAACAACGTCAAGCGGGCCTGGTGGAAGAAGTTCGTCCAGGAGAGCCCCTATAACGTGGGCCTCGACGCCGCCATCCTCATGAACCCCGAGGTGTGGGTGGCCTCCGGCCACGTCTCCACCTTCAACGACCCCCTCATCGACTGCAAGGCCTGCAAGATGCGCCACCGGGCCGATAAGCTCATCGAGAACTGGTGCGCCGAGAACGGCAAAACGGACGAGGTGAACATCGAGGCCATGACCAACGACGAGCTGGTGGCCTTCATCCGGGACAACGGCGTTACCTGCCCCGGCTGCGGCAAGTCCGACTTCACCGACATCCGCAAGTTCAACCTCATGTTCAAGACCCACCAGGGCGTCACCGAGGACAACTCCACCGAGGTCTACCTCCGGCCCGAGACGGCCCAGGGCATCTTCGTCAACTTCCCCGCCATCCAGCGCACCACTCGCAAGAAGCTGCCCTTCGGCGTGTGCCAGGTGGGCAAGTCCTTCCGCAACGAGATCACCCCGGGCAACTTCATCTTCCGCATCCGGGAGTTCGAGCAGATGGAGCTGGAGTTCTTCTGCCAGCCGGGCACCGACCTGGAGTGGTTCCAGTACTGGCGCTCCTACTGCCACGACTGGCTGTTGAGCCTGGGCATCAAGGAGGAGAACCTGCGCCTGCGGGACCACGAGCCGGAGGAGCTGGCCTTCTACTCTAAGGCCACCACCGACTTCGAATTCATGTTCCCCTTCGGCTGGGGCGAGCTGTGGGGCGTGGCTGACCGCACCGACTACGACCTCAAGCAGCACCAGGAGCACTCCGGCAAGGACCTGACCTACTTCGACCAGGAGAAGAACGAGCACTATATCCCCTACGTCATCGAGCCGTCCCTGGGCGCCGACCGGATGGCCCTGGCCTTCCTGGTGGAGGCCTACGACGAGGAGGTGGTGGACGCCGAGAAGAACGACGTGCGCACCGTTCTGCGCCTCCACCCGGCCCTGGCCCCCTTCAAGTGCGCCATCCTGCCCCTGTCCAAGAAGCTCTCCGAGCCCGCCCGCAAGCTCTACGAGGAGCTGGCGAAGGACTTCATGGTGGACTTTGACGACGCCGGGAGCATCGGCAAGCGCTACCGCCGCCAGGACGAGATCGGTACCCCCTTCTGCGTCACGGTGGACTTCCAGTCCGTGGGTAGCGATACCGAGCCGGCCGACGGCTGCGTCACCGTCCGGGAGCGGGACTCCATGGAGCAGGTGCGCATCCCCATGGCGGAGCTCAAGGACTATATCGCCCAGCGTATTGCCTTTTAAAATAAAATAAGAAAACGCCGCCGGGTCACTTCCCGGCGGCGTTTTTTTGCTCCAGATGGGCCTTGAGGACCAGATTGATATAGCTGGAGACGGAGCGGTCGTCATATTCAGCCAGCTTCCGGACGGCCTCCAGCACCGGCTCGTCCAGTACGATGCTGATGGATTTCTTCAACGGTTTCATCACGTCACCTCTCCAGGAGATAATACTATGTTGCACGAATGAAGTTTGACAATTCGTGATAATTAGTGTAAATTGGTCACGGGGTGATCGCTATGACGGAGGAAGAGATTTATCGGGCCTGGTCTCTCTATTTGGAGAGCGACGCCTATCAACGGCTGGCCATCTATGAGATGAATATGCTCCAAAAAGCCTTCGAGGCGGGGTATCGCTGCGCCAAAGGGGAAGCATTCGAGGACTGACTGTCCGTCGGAGCGTGCGCTTGGTGGATGGGAGAGCGCGGGCGGATACTATCCGCCCCTACGAATATGTGGTTCCGCGTATGCCCCGGGCTTTCCTCACAACGGATACACGGTACCGCCCATGCTTTGGGTTTTCCATGTAGGGGCGGCTATCAGCCGCCCGCCGTTGGTCTCCCGCCCTGCGTAAAAACGAACCCCGTGGCCGTCACAAAGTACGGCTACGGGGTTTTCCCATCTTTCCCCTGCACTCCAGAGGGAAATTCCATAAAAAAGGGCCCGCCGGCATGACGTCGGCGGGCCTTTTTGATTTCTTACAACAGGCAATACTTTACCAAATACTGACCCGCGCCTCGGGCTCCACCCACATCCCGTCCCCGGGCTGGATGTCGAAGGTCTCATAGAACTGATCCAAGGTCTGCAGCACCCGGTTGCCCCGCAGCTTATCGGGGGCGTGGACGTCCATCATCACGACGACCTCCTGATAGGCCCGGTTGGCGGAGAAGGCCCAGCACTCGGCCATGGAGCGGTAGAGGGTCTCGTAATCGGGATCCTCCTCCCGCCCGGCGGCCTCGGTGACACAGGCGGCGGCCCCCAGGTCGGCCACGTTCTCGGAGATGGTCAGCGCGCCGTTGCAGGTGATGCCGGGGGCGCTCTCCTGCCCGTCGTACCAGGCCACCACCCCGTCGCACAGGGCTTGGAAGGCGGCGTAGTCGGCCTCGGCCCACCAGTTGGCGGCGTTGCCGTTCTCGTCAAACTTGGCGCCGTTGTTGTCAAAGGCGTGGGTGATCTCATGGGCGATGACGTAGCCGATTTTGCCCAAATTCTCCTCCCGGCTGGCCTCCACGTCGTACATGGGGGCCTGGAGGATGCCGGCGGGGAAGGTGATGGAGTTGTTGCTGTCCATATAGGCGGCGTTGACGGTGAAGGCGGGGAAAATCCACTCGCCCTTGTCCACCGGCTTGCCCTGGTAGGACAAGAGCTTCTCCCGGCTGGCCTCGGAAAGGGCGATCACGTTGTCGAAGAAGGAGCCGCCGTCGGCCACGCCCTTGATTTCCACCTTGTCCAGGCTGTTGTCCCATTTGTCGGGATAGCCCACGTTCACCTGCATGGTGTCCAGCTTCTTCACGGCCATGGCCTTGGTCTCGGCGCTCATCCAATCCAGCTTCTGGATGCGCTCCTTGTAGATGGAGATGAAATCGGCGATCATAGCCTCCACGTCGGCCTTGGCCTCAGCGGAGAAATACTTCTCCACGTAGGCCTGCTCCAGGTAGCCGCTCATCAGGCTTTGGACCTGGGCGGCGGCCAGCTGCTCGTCGGTCTGGCTGCCCTCCATGCCCATGTAGGCCTGGTTAAAAGCGTTGGAGGCCTCGGTGAACTCCTTGTTCAGCAGCCCGCCGTAGTTCATGAGGAGATAGAACCGCAGGGCGTCCCGAAGCTGCTCCACGTGCTCACCGTTAAAGAACCCGGCGGCAGCCTCGATCAGCCCCACGTCGGTGACGCCGATGGTGTCCTCCTTCTTCAGCCCGGACATGGCGTAGACCTTGTCCATATCCACCTTGGGGAACACCTTCTGGAGCTCGGCCATGGTGTAGAGGTTGTAGATCTTGTCCACGTCATTCTGTTCCTGGGGGTTCAGCATTGCGGCGGCCAAGGTTTTCTCCAGCTCATAGAGGTTCCCGGCCTGCCGCTGGGCGGCGGCCTCGTCGGCGCCCCCCAGCTTGGCCAGGGTGGTGAGGTAGGTCATGTAGGCGTCCTGCTGGGCCTGGGTGCCGCCGGTGTAGAAGTCCTTGGTCATGGACGGCGCCATGGCGCCGAAGACGACAGCGTACTTGGTGGAGTCCTTCAGGTCGATGGTGAGGCCGAAGCCCAGCATCAGGCTGGTGTGGAGCTCGTTGTTGATGGTCTCCAGGGCGGCGATCAGGTCGTCCTGGGTCTCCACGGCGTCCACTGCGTCCAGGTAGGGCTGGAGGGGGGTAAGCCCCGCCTCGTTCCGGGCGTCCCAGTCCATCACGTTGTGATAGAGGTCGGCGATTTTCTGCTCCCCGGTGCCCTTCTTGTGGGTCCCGGCGGCAATTTCGGTGATGAGCCCGGCCACCTCCTGGTCCACCTGGTCCATCAGATCGTACATGGTGCCCCGGACGGTCCGCCCGGCGGGGAGGGTGGCGGCGTCCAGCCACTCCTTGTTGACCGCGGCGTAGAAGTCGTCCTTCAGGTTGGTGCCCTCCAGGGCGTACACCCGGCGGATGAGGGTGTCCAGCTCCCCGGCGGTGATGGGGGCCTCGGGGGAGAAAAGCCCCTCCCCGGTGCCCGCCACGATGCCCGCGGCAAAGACCCCGGCCAGCTCCTCCCCGGCCCACTGGGGCACGTCGGTGAAGGTCTCAGCGGGGAAGGCGCTGCGGGCGTTGGCCCCCACGGGGGTGGGCAGGCCGCCGAAGGCCCGCTCCAGCATCACCAGGGCCTCGGCCCGGGTCAGCTCACGATCCTCGTGGAGGGCGCCGGTCTCGTCCCCCTTGAGGATGTCGGCGGCGGCCACGCCAGCGTTGTAGTCCCCGGCGGCGGTAAGCAGGGTGTCCCGGGCCTCGCCCCGGGTGAGGGCGTCCCCCTCGGCGGCGAAGGCGGCGGGGGAGAGGGTCAGGGCCAGAGCGGCCGCGGACAGCCCCGCCAGGAAGCGCTTTTTCGTCTGTTTCATGAACAAACTCCTTTCAAGCTAGTGTCTCCAGTTTATCAGGAAAGCGGGCTGGTGCAAATAGGGAAATCATTAAGAAAAAATGACATTATTTCCGTTCCGCAGCCAAAATCAGCATCATGGGCCGCCGCAGCTCGTCGGCCATGCCGGGCACGTCCATGAGCCGGGGGTCGGGCCGGGGCTCCACCAGGCCGGTGAGGGCGAAGCCTGCCCCCAGCAGGGCGGAGACATAGTCGGTCAAAGGCCGGTGGTACTTGGTGACGGTCTCCCCCAGAAACACGGCCTGCCGCGGCCCGGGGAGGAAGTACCGGTCCACGGGCCAGTGGAGGATGTTCCCCCCGCCGTCCCGGTACCAGTCCTGGTTGCCGTAGGCGGTGAACACCGGGTGCTCGCAGGAAAAGACGAAAGCCCCGCCGGGGGAGAGGCACCGGTGCACGGCCCCGAACACGGCCTTCACATCCTCCACGTAGTGGAGGGCCAGGGAGGACAACACCACGTCAAAACTATTTTCCGGGAAATCCACATCCTCCATGGCCAGCCGCCGGTACTCGATATGGTCCCCACCGTTACGCGCCCTGGCCCCGTCCAGCATCTTCTCCGACAGGTCGGTGCCCAGCACGTAGGCGGCCCCGTGGTCGGCGGCGTACTTGCAGTGCCAGCCGAAGCCGCAGCCCAGGTCCAGCACCCGCTTTCCCCGGAAGTCGGGCAGCAACTTTTGCAGGGCGTGCCACTCCCCGGCGGCGGACAGCCCCTCCACCGAGCGGGGGAAGCGGCTGTAAGCGTCAAAAAACGCGGGGTCGTCGTATTTGTTTTCTTTCATAGCTCTCTCCTCATAAAAGCTGCCCCCGCCCACAGGCGGGGACGGGCGTTTTTCCTTTTTCTCTCTCACCTTTTCCGCGGGGAAGGGGGTTCGGGCGGCTGATAGCCGCCCCTACGTGGGCGGTACGAGGGCAGACCCCCGCCAATACCAAGGGCCTCCGCAAAAATTATCCCGTTCGTTGTACAAAAACGTACAACGTTTGCGCCATTCCCACACCCCCACGCCTCCGCTAAAACGCCCAACTTCCCCAACTCTGTAGGGGCGGATATCATCCGCCCGCCCTCCCACCGAACCAAGCCGCCGCCACGAAGTGCGGCGGCTTGGTCCTCCCACGCTCTTGTGAACATCCCGAGGAGGTTTCCAAAGGAGGGGCGCCTGCGGGCGCCCCTCCTTTGGTCGTTTTAAGGGGTGGTCCCGGAGGGGGAAATCGAAATCCCCCTCCGGGTGCTTTTCTGGGGGGTCTGGGGGGAGGTCTTTTCCAGAAAAGACCTCCCCCCAGGACTTCCCGCACGCAGGACGTGCGCAATCCAAACCCAACAAGATGGCAAGGAAAATTCCCTTACTCCTCCACCTCAGTGACCTTGATATGCAATTCCTCCAACTGCGCCTCAGTCACCACCCCCGGCGCGTCCATCATCAAATCCTGGGCGTTCTTGTTCATGGGAAAGGGAATAATCTCCCGGATGCTCTCCTCCCCGGCCAGCAGCATCACCATCCGGTCCACCCCCGGCGCGATGCCGGCGTGGGGGGGCGCACCGTAGGTGAAGGCGTTGTACATGGCGGGGAACTTGGCCTTCACGTCCTCCTCGCCCAGGCCCACCAGCTGGAAGGCCTCCACCATGATTTCCGGGTCGTGGTTCCGCACGGCCCCGGAGGAGAGCTCCACGCCGTTGCACACCAGGTCATACTGGTCGGCGGTGATGGCCAGCGGGTCCACGGCCCCCGCGGCCGCCTTCCTCAGCACCTCCAGCCCGCCGGAGGGCATGGAGAAGGGGTTGTGGCAGAACTCCAGCGCGCCGCTCTCCTCCCCAATCTCGTACATGGGGAAGTCCACAATCCAGCAGAAGGCGTACTGCTCCTTCTTGAAGTGGTTGGGGCAGAAGGCCCCCAGCGCCTTCACCAGCACCCCGGCGGTCTTCTGGGCCGCCCCCTTCTTCCCGGCGGAGAGCCCCACGAAGCACCCGGGCTCCAGCCCCAGGGCGGCGATGACGGCCTCCTTCTTCTCCTGGACGAACTTGGCGATGCCGCCCACCAGCTCGCCGTTTTCGTCCAGCCGGAACCAGTAGGCCTTGTTCCCGGCCTGGACCTCCACGTCGGCGCACAGCTTGTCAATCTGCTTGCGGGTGCCCTCGAAGCCGGACACCACCACGGCCTTCACCGTGTTCCCGGCGAAGGGCTCGAACCCGCAGTCCGCCAAAAGCCCGGTGGCGTCGGTGACGGTCAGGTCGATGCGCAGATCGGGCTTGTCGGTGCCGTATTTCTCCATGGCCTCGGCATAGGGGATGCGCAGGAAGGGGGCGGAGGAGGCGGCGTCATAGGCGCCGTACTTGGCGAACACCGGCGGCAGCACGTCCTCCAGCACGGCGAACACGTCCTCCTGCCCGGCGAAGGCCATCTCCATATCGAGCTGGTAGAACTCGCCGGGGGAGCGGTCCCCCCGGGCGTCCTCGTCCCGGAAGCAGGGGGCAACCTGGAAGTACTTGTCAAACCCGGAGGCCATCAAAAGCTGCTTGAACTGCTGGGGGGCCTGGGGCAGGGCGTAGAACTTGCCCGGGTGCTTCCGGGAGGGCACTAGGTAGTCCCGCGCCCCCTCGGGGGAGGAGGCGGTCAAAATGGGGGTGGTGATTTCCATAAAGCCGTGGTCAATCATGGCGGAGCGCAGGGCGGCCACCACCTGGGACCGCAGGACGATGTTCTTCTTTACCTCGGGGTTCCGGAGGTCCAGATAACGGTACTTCAGCCGCGCGGCCTCGTCGGCCTCCCGGCTGCGGTTGACCTGGAAGGGCAGCTCGTTGTGGCGGCACCGCCCCAGCACGGCGACGGCCTTGGGCACCACCTCGATGTCGCCGGTGGGCAGCTTGGGGTTCTTGGAGTCCCGCTCCCGCACCACGCCGGTGACCTGGACGGTGGATTCCTTGTTCAGCCCCTTGAAGGTCTTTACCATCTCCTCGCTCTCGCACACCACCTGTGTGGTGCCGTAGAAGTCCCGCAGGACGGCGAAGCCCAGGCCCGCGCCCACCTCCCGGAAGTTGTCCAAAAACCCGGCCAGGGTCACGCTCTGGCCCGCCTGGGCCATCCGCAGCTCCCCGCAGGTGTGGCTGCGGTAAAAGGTTTGACATTCCATAGTTTCAGCACTCCATTTCGTAAAAAGTGAGATCGGTTTTCCGCTTACAGGCCCAGCATCAGCAGCCAGAAGGCCTCCACGTCCAAATTGTCATAGGGGGCGGTGGTCTCCACCACGGCGGCGTCTAGTTTGGGCTGGAGCAGGGCGTCCATCCGGGTCTCGGCCCACTCCTCCCGGACGCTCATGCCATCGATGGACAGCTCGTCGCCGGCGGCGACGGGGAGGCGCAGGATGATGTGGTAGCCAAATTCGCTCTCCACCAGCCCGCTGACCTGGCCCACCGCCAGGGCTTTGGCGCCGTCCTCGAATTCCTCTATCATCTCCCCGGGCTTAAAGACGTAGCCGTCGGGGGCGGCGAGATGCCCCGCGCTGTCCCGGCCGTCCTCGCTGTACAGCTCGGCCAGCTCGTCAAATTTCTCTTCGCTGTTCCCTGCGGCCTTGAGCTGGGCGAGGATCTCCTCACCCAAAGCCTTGTCGCTCACTAGGATGTGCTTGGCCCGTAGGATGCCGGTCTCCTTCAAATAGGCGTCCAGCTCCTTCTGGTCGGGGGCGGGGAAGAGGTGATCCTCCAGGTTTTCGCACAGCCTGCCCACGGACTGGAGGTGGTGCAGGCCTGCCTCGTCGATGCACTGGCTCGTCAGATAGGCCTGGTAGGCCTCCTCGCCGCCCAGGGTCTCCACGGCGTAGGCGTGGTAGCTGTCCAGCTCGGCGGTCTGTTCGGCGGTGAGGGTCACCCCCGCCTTGTCGGCCTCGGCCTCCACCACGGAGAAGAGCACCGCCGTATCCAGCGCCTCCTCCTTGAGGTACTGGGCCAGGGGTATCCCGTACATCGTGGCGTCCCAGTCGATGTCGGCCGCCGATCCGAAGTACCGGCCGATCCGCGTGACGCCGCCCGCCAGGAAGTAGAGGTATTCCTTGGCGGGCACGTCCCTGCCGTTGACGGTGAGAAGGGTGGTATCCCCGCTCACGCCCAAAATCAGCATGGCCGGGTCCTCCCCCCCGGCGGGCCTCTCCGCCGGGACGAACTGCCTGCGCAGAGAGGGGCGGACCACCCGGGCCAGCATGGCGGCGGCCTCGGCCCGGCTCAAGCTGCCCGCACCCGAGAAGGTGCCGTAGTCGTCCGTCCCGGTCAGGATGCCCGCGTTGTAGAGCCGCAGGGCGTCGGCGCTGTCGGTGTCAGGCAGGGAGGAGATGGAATTGATGGCCTTCAGGGTGTCCCCGGCGCAGACGGTGGAGAGCATCCGGGCGAAGTCGTCCCGGGTGGCCCTGGCCAGGGGGTCGGCCCCGGTGTCGATGCCCAGCTCGTCCATGACCCGGATGGCGGGGCGGTACCAGTCCTCCCCCACCGTCGGCTCGGGGAGGGCCATGCCGCCCTGCTTTTCGTGGATGCGGGCGCAGACCGTGGCCAGCTCGGCGATGGTGAGGCCGCCGCCGGGCTGGAAGCCTTCCCCGGTGCCCTTCATCAGCCCGGCCTCCACGCAGACCTTGACGCTCTCGTAGTCGTACCAGGCATCTCCGGCCCCCGGCCCGGCCGGGGACACGTCGGCAAAGGCGGGCATCTCCCCTGCGGCGGGGAAGAGGTCCCCCTCGGCGGCCAAAGCGGGGGGGACCAGCAGGGCCAGGGCCAGCGCGGCGGCCATTATTCGCTGTTTCATAATCGTTCTCCATCTCCAAATCGTATTATTTGACTCAAATATTACTATTTATCATACTTGCGAGCACGTCAAACGTGCGCTTTTCTGGGGGACATTTCTTTTCGGTCTCAGGAAAGGGTGACCTGGCCGGCATAGCCGGCCAGCCTGCGCTAAAAATGCGCCACCGGCGCATTTTCTCAACGCTGCGGCCCCAGACCCCCAACGATGCCGCTGCGCGGCCCTGCATCAAGTCCCTCTAACTCACTGCGTTCGTAAGCGGGACTAGAAAAGAAAAGTCTCTGGTGCGCTGACGCACACAGCTTCCCTTTCCAGTAGAAGGTCTAGTACCCGTTGCTAGGGGTACAAGCACGGGTGCGTCTGTCAACCTGTGGTCCCCCTAGCGCCGCTCGGCCGCTGCCATGTTCTTGCCATTGCCAAGGGCTCCCCCCTTTGGGGGGAGCTGTCCGGCTTTGCCGGACTGAGAGGGGGTCCCGCAGCCATATTCTTAATTGAAGGGCAGCCCCGGGCGGATACTATCCGCCCCTACAAACACGCGGCCCCTCACAACGGTGCCGCGGCACCGCCTACACCCCGGGCTTTCCTCGCAACGGTTACGCGGTACTGCCCACAATCTGGGCTTCCCTTGGACGGCCCCGCGGCACCACCCATCATAACTTGTACTTTCCCTGTAGGGGCGGCTATCAGCCGCCCGCCCTCCTCTCAACAAGCAAGAGGAAAGGCAAAAAGGGACCCGCACCCGCTACAAGGCAAAAAGCGAATAATAACCCCTTACGCCCCGGCCCCGGGGGCCTCCTCCGCCCCTAGCGGCCCGCCCATCAGATCGATGAGCCGGCTGTAATAGACCTGGTAGTCAAAGTCCCGATAAGCCTCGGTCCCCGCCTCAGCGGAAACCCCTAAATTCGACAAGGTTTGTTCCTTTACACCATCCAACACGGTCTTTTCGTCCACGTCCACGTAGTGCCAGTTGAACTCCACCCCGGCCCGCCGCAGGCTCACCTCGTAGTTGTAGATGGCCCCGTTGACGGCGTTCAGAAAGGCCCCGGCGCTGACGCCGGGAAACACCTCCGTCTCCGGCGTCATCCCGGCGGCGGCAAAGGGGGAGTAGTCGGCGGGCACAAAGTGCATACGTAGCTCCGGCCGGACCACCCGGGAGAGCATGGCGGCCACCTCCGCCCGGGTGAGGGCCCCGTCGGCGTGAAAGGTGCCGTAATCGTCCGTGCCGGTGAGGATGCCGGCGTTGTAGAGCCGCAGCGCGTCCTCGTCGTCGGTGTCCGGCAGCCGCTCGATGGCGTTGATGGGGGTCAGGAGCTGGTCGGGCACCACGCTGGCCAGGGAGGAGGCGAAACCGGCCCGGGTACAGCCATAACCGGCGTACTCCGGCATGACGGCCAACTGGTCCAAGGTGCCGATGAGATAGGACGAGGGGAGCGCCCCCGCCTGGAACTGGGCCGTCAGATACTCCGCCGCCGGGCCATACCAGGGGTCCCCCGGCCCCGGCTGGGGCAGCTCCCGGCCGTTCAGCCGGGCGTGCATCCGGGCCAGGATGACCACGATCTCCCCCTGGGAAAACCGCCCCGCCGGCTCGAACCCCGCCTCGGTGCCGGTCATCAGCCCCACCTCATAGCACAGCTTCGCGTTTTCGTAAAACCAGTCGCCCTCCGCCACGTCGGGATAGCCGGGATATTCGGCTGTGGAGGGAAAATATTCCATAATCCGATAATTGCTGTCCGCCGCCAGGGCGGGGGTCAGGGTCAGAACGCCGGCCAAAACCAGCGCGGTCAATCGTTTTTTTATCATAAATTTCCTTTCAGCGCCCGGAGTTCAGCGCACTGCGGCTCGCACATCTGCGTTTCATTCTTCGTCGTTGAAAAAGTCGCTGTCCAGCCGCTTGATCTCATAGGTGGCCACGGTAGATACCCCCAGCCCATATTCGATCATCAGCCGGGTGAGCTGTCCTCCGTCCACCAGCACGATGTTCTGCCGCCGGGCGGATTCCTGGGCCTCTTTGGAAAAGCGGGCCGTGGTGATGAACAGCCCCTTGGTCCCGCCCACATCCCGCAGGGCCCCGGAAAACTTTTGGATCTCGGGCCGTCCCACGGTCTGGTCGGGGGCCCACCGCTTGGCTTGGAGGTAGAGCCGGCTCAACCCGAGCCGGTCCTCGCTGATGATCCCGTCGATGCCGCCGTCGCCGGAGTAGGCGGTGACGTGGCCGTCCCCGGTGGAGCTGTACCCCATTTTGAGGAGGAGCCGCACCACCATCCGCTCAAAGAAGGCGGGGTCCTGGGCCATGATCTCCGCCATGAGCTGCTCGGCCAGGGCGTCGTTCACCTCCCGGAAGGCGGCTTCAATAGCCTCCTCCGGCGTGGCGTCGGACCCGGCGGCGATCTCCGGTTTCTCCTTTTGGGCGGCCTTTTTGGCGGGGGCGTCCCACGCCCGGAAGGAGGGATACCTCCGCAGCAAAGCCGTGTCGATGTGCCCCTGATGTTCCCGAAGGGCTTTTTGCCCCTCCGCCGTGATGGAGTAGACACCCCGCCGGACCCGCTGAATGAGCCCGGCCTTCAAGAGAAACTCACAGGTCCAGGCCACCCGGTTCCGAAACACCTGCTCCCCGCTGGTGAAGGTCTCCGCCAGATCTTCCTCGGAAAGGGCTCTGACCTGGGCGATCACGGTCCGGATCTCCGGGTTGGACCGCTCCCGCTCGTCCTCCAGCACCCGCAGGTAGTCCTCATACATCTGGTCATACTTCGGCACAGCCATGTCAAAAATCCCCCGTTTCTCTCAGCAATCCATCCAGCGCCGGCCGTCCCCGCTCCAGGCACCCCGTGACTTCCTCCAGCAGGGCGTCGTAGAAGGCGTCGGCAGCCTTCTGCCGCCCCCGGGCCAGCTCCCTGGCCCGCCGGGTGTACAGCCCCCCGGCGATGCCCCGCAGCTTGAAGTTGTACTCCCGGAAGAAGGAGGGGGCGGTCTCCGCCTCCGTCAGGACCCTTCCGTCCTGGTCCAGCCGGTAGAGCCCCTGGCCCACCTGGCCGCCGTACATCAGGGTCCGGGCCACTCCAATGGCCCCGGTGACATCCAGCTTGTCGGCGTCAAAGACGATCTTGGCCTCCAGGCTCTCCGGCGGCCGGTCGGACCGGAACCGGTGGGTAAGGACGCAGGCCCTCACGTGCCCGGCCCGCCCCTCGTCCCAGCCCAGCTCACGGGTGAGGAACCGGTAGGCCATCTCCGCCCCCACCTGGGCGTGGCAGAGGGCGGGGTCCCTGGCCTGGGCCGCCCGCCCCACGTCATGGAGGAGGGCCGCGGCGGCCACGATGTCCCGGCGGGCCTCCGTCTCCCGCCCCGCGATGTCCAGGGCGGTATAGAACACCCGGTAGACGTGCTGGGCGTCGTGGGCCATGTCGGCCATCTGCTGGAGCATATAGCCCTCAATGGCTTGAAATTCAGCCCTATCCATAACGCAGCCTCCTTTTTATCGCTGCCTTCCCACAGCGGCACCGCAAGGCGAACCCCTGTAAGGGACGCCCCCGCAGGGGCCGCTGTCCCCGGCGGCCCTCCGGCGCATCCTTACTCCCGGCCGGTTTCCCGAATGGGCGTCCCCGCCCCCAGGGCGGCAATTTTCTCCTTCAGCCACCCGGGCGCCTGGTCCAGGGCCACCTTCTCCTGCGCTCCGGACCTCATATCCTTCAGCGACGCCACGCCGTTGGCCACCTCGTCCTCCCCCAGGAAGGCCACAAAGGGCACGGCGATCTTGTCGGCGTAGTTCATCTTGGCCTTGAACTTCTTGGGCTCGGTGTACAGCTGGGCCCGCACCCCTCCCGCCCGGCAGGCGGTGGCGAAGGCAATGGCGGGGGAGAGGTCCTCCGTCATGGGCAGCACCAGCACGTCGGCGGGGGCGGTGGGCAGGTCGGGATTCAGCATCCCCTGCTCCTGCAAAACATAGAACAGCCGGGTCAGACCGATGGAAATCCCCACTCCGGGCAGTTGTTTGTCGGTATAATATTCCGCTAAGTTATCATACCGGCCCCCGGAACACACCGAGCCCACCTCCGGGTGGTCCAGCAGCACCGTCTCGTACACCGTGCCGGTGTAGTAGTCCAGCCCCCGGGCGATGGTCAGGTCCACGGCGAAGTGGTCGCCGGGCACCCCGAAGGCCCCCAGATAGCGCACCACCGTGGTCAGCTCCTCCACACCCCGGTCGAAGCCCTCGTCCCGGCCTCGGAACTCCTCCAGGGCCGCCAGGGGATCGGCGGACTGGAGCACGGCCAGCAGCTTGTCCGCCGCCTCGCCGGGGACGGCGAAGTCCTCCACCAGGATGGCCTTCACCTTCTCCTGGCCGATCTTCTCCAGCTTGTCGATGGTCCGCATCACGTCCCCGGCCTGCTGGGTGAGGCCCAGGATGGCAAACAGTCCGTTCAGGATCTTCCGGTTGTTGATGCGGATGCGGAACCGCTCCAGCCCAAGGCCGGTAAAGGTCTTGTAGATGATAGCGGGGATCTCCGCCTCGTTGATGATGTCCAGGCTCCCGTCCCCAATCACGTCGATGTCGGCCTGGTAGAACTCCCGGAACCGGCCCCGCTGGGCCCGCTCCCCCCGGTAGACCTTGCCGATTTGGTACCGCCGGAAGGGGAAGGAGAGCTCGTTGTGGTGAAGGGCCACATATTTGGCCAGGGGCACCGTCAGATCGAACCGCAGGGCCAGGTCGCTGTCCCCCTTGGTAAAGCGGTAGATCTGCTTCTCGGTCTCCCCGCCGGCCTTGGCCAGCAGGACCTCGCTGGCCTCGATAATGGGGGTGTCCAGGGGGGTGAAGCCGTACAGCTCATAGGTCCCGGCCAGCACCTCCCGCACCCGCTCGAACTGACTCTGCTGCGCGGGCAGCAGCTCCATGAACCCGGACAGGGTCCGTGCTTTCACGTGTTCCATTCTCGTCGCTTCCTTCCTGTTGTAAATCGCAAAAAAGGCGGGAGATTCCATCCCAGTCACGGGACGAAAGCTCCTGCCTTCGTGGTGCCACCCATGTTCAGCGGGCGCTGGAAGACCTTCCAGCGCCGCCCTTTGGCCTCCTGTTACGGGGAGGCGGGCCGTGGGCGTCTCCGCCCCCGCTCCCGGGCCGTCTTTCCCCGACGCCTTGCCGCAGACCCTTCCAGCCCCAGGGGTCTTTCTCTGTCCGGCGGTGTGTCGGCTACTCATGCCCGCTCTGCGCGGTCAAACTGAGGCAATCTTATCCCAAAAACCGGGGCCTGTCAAGTGGGAAAGGGTGCCGCTCCCGGCTTGATGATGTCGCGCCAATCCAGGTCGCCCCGGGCCAGACCTAGGATGAGCATCTCGGCCGTGGCCACGTTGGTGGCCATGGGGATGTTGTACTGGTCGCACAGCCGGGTGATATAGTCCAGGTCTTGATCCAGCTCGTGGGACTGGGGATCGGTGAAGAAGAGGACCATGTCGATCTCGTTGTAGGCGATCCTGGCCCCGATCTGCTGGCTGCCGCCGTGCTCATGGGAGAGGTAGAGGGTCACCGGCAGCCCGGTGGCCTCGCTCACCAGCCGCCCGGTGGTATTGGTGGCGCAAATATGGTGCTTGGACAGGATGCCGGAATAGGCGATGCAGAACTGGACCATCAATTCCTTTTTCCTGTCGTGGCTCAAAAGCGCGATGTTCATATCCTATGACCCTTCTTTCTCAGGAGACTTCAAAAACTCAAAAACCGCCGTTCACAAAGCAAGCGGCCAATCCAGTGCCGCAACCCCGAAATAAGGCTTCCCCTAGGGGAAGCTGTCGAGCGAAGCGAGACTGATGAGGGGAACTTATCTCTTTAGCAGAACCTTTTCCATATCCACAGTTCCCCTCATCCGCCAGCCCTTCGGGCTGCCACCTCCCCCCAAGGGGAAGGCGAAAGACCAACCGTCTGTCAAGCACACATCAGCGGCCGAGCGGCGCAAGAAGTGCCACGTGTCGCACAGACGCTCCCGTGCTTATACCCCTATCAACGGGCAGTAGACCTTCTACTAAAAAGGGAATCTGCGAGCAAGTTAGCACAAGAGACTTTTCTTTGGGGGTCTGGGGCGGCATTTCTTTTCCTCGGGAAAAGAAACGTCCCCCAGAAACACGCACGTTTGACGTGCAAGCACTTAACATTCAAACGCCCAAACTCTTCCGCAAGGCGCCTCACCGAATCCTCATCAGCGGCACCTTCTGCCCATCGTCGTCGCAAAGTCCGCTTGGCTCCGTTTCCCCCTGCGGGGAAAACTCCGCCCGCTCCCTTGCTCCTCCTCTCCCCAACGAAACCTGACGGTTTCGCCGGGGACCCCGCTATCTGATTTTCATCAACGGCACCTTCTGCCCGTCAATGCGTCTGGCAATATTCAGATACGCCACCGCCGCGCCCTTGTTGGCGCAGAGGATCAGCGGCTTCCCCTGATTGGCGGAGAGCATCACCCGGCTGTCCTCGGGCACCACCCCCAAAAGGGGCAGCCCCGCGGCGTCCATAGCGTCGTCGATGGTGGTGTGCAGCCGCCGCAGCAGCTTGGGCTGGACCCGGTTAACTACCAGGTGGATCTGGTCCACCCGGGCCATCAGCTCGGTGACGGTCCGCTGGGCGTCCCGCAGGGCGGAGGCGTCGTTGGTGGATACCACCACCGCCCGGTCGCACCCGCATACCGCCAGCCGGAAGCCCTCCCCCAGTCCGGCGGGGGCGTCCAGCAGGATGTAGTCGAATTTCTCCCTGGCCTGCCGCAGCAGGTCCCGCATAGCGGGCTCGGGAATCCCCTGGGGCAGGGTGAGGGGGGCGGTGAGCAGATAGAGCCCCTGGATGTCTGGGTGCTCCACCACCGCCCGCTCCAAAGAGCAGCGCCCCTGGACCACGTCGGTGAAGTCCATCAGGGCCCGGTCGGCCAGCCCCAGGGAAAGATCCAGGTTCCGCAGCCCCACGTCCATATCGATGCAGAGGGTCCGGTGTCCCAGGGCCGCCAGACAAGAGGAGACAGCCCCGGTGAAAGAGGTCTTTCCCGTCCCCCCCTTGCCGGAGGTGACGGCGATCACAGTTGCCATGATGAAAAACCTCCCAGATATCCTATTATAACATGCCAGGAAAGGCAGTTCAATAACTTTTCTCCTTCTCTTGTGTGAGAATGGATAAAAACAGGGTCCCAAAATGGGCTTCGTAATGCGATTTCCACAAAAGAACGCTCCCCCAGGACAAAAGCCTTCCCCAGAACGCTTCCCCCAAAAGCCTTCCCCTGGGGGAAGGTGGCCCGCAGGGCCGGATGAGGGGAACCTCCAGCTTCGCTTCCACCCCCCGCCCTCACAGCGGTTCCTTTTTGATTTTCGCCCACTTCCGGGGATACCCCTTGGGCGTGTTGGAGATTTTCCGTACCCGCACCAGCCGGTGGGTCACCCCGGCGCCGGGCACGTCGTAGTCCACCGGCTCCTCCAGCCGCCCTCCCAGCCGCTTCACGGCCCCTTGGGCGGAGAGGATCTCCTGGCCGCTCTCCACGCTCTTCATGGCCAGGAAGGTCCCGCCGGGCCGCACATAGGGCAGACACAGCTCGGTGAGCAGGGGAAGGGAGGCCACCGCCCGTGACACGGCCGCGTCGAAGGAATCCCGGAACCCCGGCTCCAACGCCTGCTCCTCCGCCCTGGCGTGGAGGCAGGTCACTCCCTCCAGCCCCAGCTCCCGGCAAACCGTCTCCAGCCACTTCACCCGCTTCCCCAGCGAATCCAGCAGCGTCAAAGAGAGGGAGGGCTCCAAAATCTTCAGCACCAGTCCCGGAAACCCGGCCCCAGTCCCCACGTCAATGACCCGCAATCCCCCAGCGGGCTCCCCTTGCGGGGCGTCACCCCCGTCTCCGTAGGGGCGGATATCATCCGCCCGCCCCTCGTCCCCCCGCAGGGCAAGGCTCCCCCCTCCGGGGGGAGCTGTCAGGCGAAGCCTGACTGAGAGGGGTTCCCCGTCCCCCCTCAAATACCCCAGCACCGCCGCCGAATCCAAAAAGTGCAGCCTTGCCACGGCCTCCGGCTCGGTAATGGCGGTCAAATTCATGACCTTGTTCTGCTCCACCAGCAGCCGGGCATAGATTTCCAGCCGCTCCACGGCCCCCTCGGGGGCCGTCAGCCCCAACTGTTCCAGCCCCTCGTTCAAAATCTCTCTCATCCGATGGCCCCCACCTGGCTGACGATGGCGGGAATGGAGCGCACCACGTTCAGCACCGCCAGAAAGAACCCGGCCCCGGCCACCAGCACGCAGGTGACCAGCCCGCCCCGCCATTCCCCGGAGCGGTACCGCACGATGGCGGAGGCCCCCATCCCCGCCAGAGCGGGGGAGAGCATCAGCGGCCCGATGCCGTTCAGATACCCCCCGGAGGCGAGGCCGTAGGTCATCAGCAGCACCAAAATGACCATGTACACCACCCCTACCCAGGCCCACACCCGCTTCATGGGCGAGGCGTACACGATCTCCTCTTTCGGCGTCTCATTTTCCAAGTTTTTCTCCTCAGGCATCGGCTTTCTCCTTCAAAAGGTCCCGGATTTCCGTGAGCAAAACTTCCTCGTTGGAGGGCGCGGGGGGCGCCGCCGGCGCCTCCTCCTTCTTGCGGTGGAAGGAGTTGATGCCCTTGATGAGGCAGAACACCACCAGCGCCATGATGAGGAAGTTGAGCACGGCGTTAATAAAGTTGCCGTAGGTGATGACCGCCGACCCCACGGTGACGCTCAAATCCGCAAAGGAGTTTTCCTTTACAAAGATGCCGATGACCGGCATGATGATATCGGCGGTGAGGGAGTCGGCGATGGCCTTGAACGCGCCGCCCACGATAACGCCCACGGCCATGTCCATCACGTTCCCCCGTGCGATAAACTGCTTAAATTCGGCGATAAAGCCGCCGGTTTTCTCTTTCATGCGCTCGTCCTCCGTTTTCTGTCTTTTTATACGGGAAGGCCCCCTCATGTGCCTGTGGGGCCGCTCGCCCATGGGCGGCAATCCCCTGCGTCTACTCAAACTGAATACGCCAGATTTTCCCCTGTTTTTCCACAAACGCCGCCCCATCCTCGCTGACCGGCCCGGCCCACTGGAACGCCTCTGTGACCTGTACCCCGTCGGCGTTGCGGTAGCAGCCTTGGGCGGCGTAGCCGTGATAGAGCTCCCCGTCCGTATGGACGTAGGAATTGAGGGCGTAAGCCTCCTCCTGGGTGGAGGCCCGGAAGTTCCCCTGGCTGTCCACGATGCCGTAGGTGAAGGCGCTCTCGCTCCACACCCCGGCCTGTCCGCCCTCCACGCTCACCACCTCGTAGCCCTTGGGCAGGGGGAGGACCGCGCCGTCCAGGCGCAGCAGGGTGCCGTCCCCCGGGGCCAGAAGGATCTCGCTCTGAAGGGGCATGTACGGCCCATAGGGCCGTTCCGCGTCGTCCCGGAGATAGGTGAGGGTGTAGTTCTCATAGGTCTCCGGCCGGGCGGGGGAGAAGGCGACGCGCAGCTCGGGCCGCAGGATGCGGGCGCAGATGGCGGCGGCCTCCGCCCGGGTCATACGGGAGCCGCCGTGGAAGGTCCCGTAGGCGTCGCTCCCGGTCAGCACCCCGGCGTTGTAGAGCGCCAGCACATCCTCGTCGGCGGTGTCCGGCAGCTCGGTGACGGAATTGAGGGCGGGCAGCTCGGTGACGGCGGCCATCCGCTGGGCAAACGCCCCCCGGTCGTCGTTGCCGGTGGATAAAAGCCCATCCAGGCCCTCCTCCTGGGCGTAATACCAGGCGTCCCGGTACCACTTCCCCGGCTCTGGCGCGGAGGAGCGGGCCTGCTGGACCGCCCGAAAGGCCCAGAAATCATCCGGCTCAAAATAGAGGAAGAAGTCCCCCTCGAGATGGAGGGTGCCGGGGTACTCCACCCCGTCCAGGGTGACCCGGGCGCTCTGGTAGTCCAGCGCCTTCCCCCAGGCCTTCTCCTCCTCCGAGTCCAGCCGGAAGCCGATATGCCCGTCGTCCACCCGGCTTATCCGGATCCAATCCCATGCGGTCTCGTCGTCCAGATACCCGCTCACCGTGGTCCTGTCGGCAAAGGTGAGAGTGGCGTACCCCCACCCCTCCGGGGCCCGTGGGAAGGTCCCGTCTCCGCCGTGGAACAGGCTGTGGACCCGCAGGGCCAGCACGGCGCACTCCGTCCCGGACAGGCTGTTCTCCGGCGCGAACCGCCCGTCCCCCACGCCCTCCATCAGCCCTTCCTCCACGCAGACTCCCACGCCCTCTTCATACCAGCTCCCGGCCGCCACGTCCCCGAACTCCGTCTCCTCCGCGGCCAGAACCGGGGAGAGGAGCAGGGCGGCCGTCAGGGCCACTGTCGAAATCTGTCGTAGCATGCAAGCGTTCCTCCTTTACGGATGAAACTGGATCCGATAGATCTTTTCGCCCAGCTCCACGAACCCGGCCCCCTCGGCGTTCAGGGGCCCGGCGGCGTCGAATTTTTGGCTGGCCGGCCTGCCGTCCAGGTCGTAGTAGATGCCCGATTGGGTAAAATACCCGTTCTGGTACCGGCTCGCCAGGGGGCCGGACACCTCAGTGCCGTCCGGCTGGATCCAGCCCTTCCGCCCGTCCTGGTCGGCGAACTGATAGAGCAGGGGCGCGTCGGAGCCGGGGCTGACATGGCCGTGCTGCAGCTCCCGGTACTGATAGGGGAGCACCAGTCGGCCGCTCCGGTCTATGAGGCCGATAAGCCCGTCGGCGTTTTCCACGGCGGCGTACCCCCGGTAGAATGAGGTGGCGGAACGCCAGGTGGGGGCTACGGCCCAGGCCCCGGTCCGGTCCACGTACCCCGTCAGCCCGCTCTCCTCGTCCTTCCAGGGGCAGACCCCCTCGTTGAACCCCCGCCAGTTGTTTTCCGGGGTCCCAATGGTCTCGGGCAGCTCGGCCTCCACCGTCCCGTCGGCGGAAAGGAGAAACCACCGGCTGCGGGTGGGCGAGGCCAGCGGGTCCGCGATCTCCACGCGCAGGAAATGACCGTCATTAGCGGAATAAAGGCTGTCACAGTCCTCCATGGGGATGGCATAATTTCCGTCCCGGTCCATTAGCCCCTTTTTCGTGTCGTAAGGGTTATCCTCAGTATTCTCGTTCCAGGCGGCAAAATAGACGTACTCCCCATCCCGCTCCAGCCCAAAGGAGGGCACCACCCCCGGCCAGGGGAGCTGTTTGCCCTCCAGAGTAACGAACCCGCTCTCCTGGCCCTCTGCGGCGTACCAGCCGCACACGGGGTAATCGACGCCGATGCCCATCACTCCGTCCATCAGATAGGTGAGGGTGTAGCCCTGGGTGGGCAGGGGAGCGGGGGAAAAGGCCGTCCGCAGCTCCGGCCGGACCAGTCGGGCCAGGACCGCCGCCGCCTCGGACCGGGTCAGGGTACGCGCCCCGGAAAAGGATCCGAACTCATCCGTCCCCGTGAGGATGCCCGCCCGGTAGAGAGTCAGGATGCCGGGATCCTCACAGTCCGGGAGAGCCTCCACCTCGTTGAGGGGCTCCAGCTCAAGCCCCTGCCCGGCCACGGAGAGGAGGGAGAAGAAAGCCTCCCGGGGCGCGGCGCCGGAGCGGGTATAGTAGATGGTGCTCTGGCCCCCCAGTTCCTCCCGGAACCGGCGGGTCAGGTAAAAAATCCCATCCCAGGCCCAGCTTTGGGACAGCTCCTCGTAGACCTTCCGCTGTCCCTCGTGGGGCGGATCACTGAGCGGGTGGCTCTCGTGGACCAGGGAAATGAATTCCTCCACGCTCCCGCCTTTGGGCAGGGCCCCGGTGCCGCCGTCCGCCAGCCAGAACACCCGGCCCGCCATCACGAGGGCCTCGTCCATGCTCACGATCCCCTCCGGCTCAAACCGGCCCTCGCCGGTGCCCTCCATCAGGCCCTCCCGGCCGCATACCTCCACGTAGGGGGCGAACCAGTCCTCCCCGGCCACGTCGGAATACTCCGTCCCCTCCGCCGCAAGAGAGGGAGGGGACAGGGCAAGGGCCAAAACCAGAGTCAAAACAGCAATTCGTTTCATCTCGCGCCTCCTAAATATTGGTATGGCTTCCACCCCGCTATTCTGAGCCTTCCTCCAGAGGGAAAGGTCCGCTCAATGAAGCTGGCTGATGGGGGCCATGTTAAAAAGACGGCTTTTATTCAAACTGAATCCTAAAAATCATCCCGTCCATTCCCACGAACCCGGCCCCGTCCGGCCCGATGTCCCCGCACCAGTCAAAGCGCTCGCTGGCGCGCAGGGTATCCGGCCCCAGATAGTAGCTGTAAGTCTCGTCGTACCCCCCGTCCCAGCAGGCGGCGTAGCCGTTTTGATAGGTAGGGATCTCATTCAGCCCCGAATCCCGGTCATACCACGTCCCGTCAGGAGCGACCCACCCGTCCCGCCCGTCCCGGTCGGTGACGGCGAAATACCCGGGCGCCTCGCACCCCGGCGAGTTCCAAAACGGCTCGATGTACTTATATTGATAGGGGAGGACCAGCTCCCCGTCCAGCCCCAGCACCCCATACAGCCCGGTGGCGTAGTCCCTTACCACGGCGTACCCGTTCTGGAAGGGCCGGGCCTCGGCCCAGGTGGGCGCGACGGCCCAGTCCCCGGCCTGGTTTTTGTAGCCCCAGAGGAACTGCTCCTCGTCCCGCCAGGGGCACACCCACTGGTTGAACCCCCACCAGTCGTTTTCCGGAGTGCCCACGGTGCTGGGCAGCTCGGCCTCCGCCTCCCCGGCGGCGTTCAGATGGAACCACCGGGCGGTGTCCCCCTCCCATTTGATGCCAATCAAGTGCCCGTCCCCGGTGGCCCGCAGGTCCTCATAGGCTCCCGGCGGCACGGGGATGTTCCCCTTCCGGTCCATCAGGCAGACCAGGGTGTCCCAGGGGTCCTCGGTGGCCCGGTCAAAGCCCTGGAAGTGGCAGTAGTCCCCGTTTCGGTAAAGCCCGGAGGAGATGGACCCCATGGGCGGCCAGGGCACTGTCCCCCCGTCAAGTAGCAAAATATCCCCGTCCATCAAGGGAAACACCGGGTAATTCACGCCGCAGGAACCGGGATACGCCCGCAGCGGCGTCAGGGTATACCCCTCATAGGGGAAGGGGAGCGGCTCAAAGGCCAGCCGCAGCTCGGGCCGGGCAATCCGGGCCAGGGCCGCGGCGGCCTCCGCCCGGGTCAGCCCCTTCTGCCCGTCAAAGGCCCCGTACCCGTCGGTGCCCGCTAAAATGCCCGCCCGATAGAGGTCCAAAATGCCCTCCTCCCGGGTCCCGGGCACTGCGTCCAAGCGGTTGCGTCCGGGCAGCTCCAGCCCTTGGGCCGCAAAGCCCAGCAGGTGGAAGAAGTCGTACCGGTCGGCAGAGTAGGGGTAGATGAGCCCCCCGTCAAAGACGGCCCCGGCCTCCCTGGTCCGCCGAAACAGATAGGTATACCCGTCCCAGCTCCAGGAAGATGCGTACTCCTGGGTCAGCTCCGGGCTGTCCAAAAAGGGGAAATTACTGATGTCCTCGCCCACCTCGGCGGAAAATTCCTCCACGCTGGGCCCCTTGGGCAGCGGCCCGGAGCCCCCGTCGGCCTGCCACAGCACCCGGGCGGCCATCACCACGGCCTCGTCGGTGTTCACGGCCCCCAGGGGGTCGAACCGCCCGTCACCCAGGCCGATCATCAGCCCTTCTTCGGCGCACACTTCCACATAGGGGGCGAACCAGTCACCCTCTTCCACGTCGGAAAACCCCGACCCCTCCCCCGCCAGGGCGGGGGAGGGAAGGGCCAGCACCGCCGCCAGCAAAACAGCCGCCACGTGTTTCATTTTCGCCCTCCATTCATTGTGCGGCGGACGGAGATCCACCGTCCGCCGCGGCCTGGATAGGTATAACGTTATAATGTTTCACGTGAAACATTCTGCGTTTTAGAAAAATGACATCCTGCCGGCTGTGCCGTCAGGTCCGCACTGGTGCCGTCCAGCAGCTTTACCGTGGTGTTCCGCTTGCGCCAAAAAGACCAGGGGGGGGGGCACCGCCGCGGCGTGAAGTATCCCAACGTTCCGCCTCTTAACAACCCTTCCCGGTAAAATGAAATCAGCCCTTGGGCACCAGAATTTCCTTGCCCCCCATATAGGGCTGGAGCACCTTGGGAATTTTCACAGACCCGTCGGCCTGGAGGTTGTTCTCCAGCAGGGCAATGAGCATACGGGGGGGCGCCACGCAGGTGTTGTTGAGGGTGTGGGCCAGATAGGTCTTGCCGTCCTCACCCTTATAGCGGATCTTCAGCCGTCTGGCCTGGGCATCCCCCAGGTTGGAGCAGGAGCAGACCTCGAAATACTTCTGCTGCCGGGGGCTCCACGCTTCGATGTCGCAGGACTTCACCTTCAGATCGGCCAAATCGCCGGAGCAGCACTCCAGCTGGCGCACGGGGATGTCAAAGTTGCGGAACAGCTCCACGGAGTACCGCCAGAGCTTCTCGTACCACTCCATGGACTCCTCGGGTTTGCAGACCACGATCATCTCCTGCTTCTCGAACTGGTGGATACGGTACACGCCCCGCTCTTCCAGTCCGTGGGACCCCTTCTCCTTGCGGAAGCAGGGGGAGTAGGAGGTCAAGGTCTGGGGCAGCTTGTCCTCGGGAATGATCTGGTCGATGAACCGGCCGATCATGGAGTGCTCGGAGGTGCCGATGAGGTAGAGGTCCTCGCCTTCGATCTTGTACATCATGGCGTCCATGTCGGTCTGGGACATGACCCCCTCCACCACGTTGCCGTGGATCATGAAGGGGGGGATGCAGTAGGTGAAGCCCTTGTCGATCATGAAATCCCGGCCGTAGGCCAGCACCGCCTCGTGGAGCCGGGCGATATCCCCCAGCAGGTAGTAGAAGCCCGCCCCGGACACCCGCCCGGCGGCGTCCATGTCGATGCCGTCAAAGCTCTCCATGATCTCCGTATGGTAGGGGATGGGGAAGTCGGGCGTGGCGGCCTCCCCGAACCGCTCCACCTCCACGTTGGCGGAGTCGTCGGGGCCGATGGGCACGGAGGGGTCGATGATGTTGGGGATGACCAGCAGGATCTTGCGGATCTTCTCGGCCAGCTCGTCCTCTTTGGCCTCCAGGGCGGCCAGGGTGTCGGCGTCGGCGGCCACCTCCTGCTTCAAAGTCTCGGCCTGGGCCAGAAGGCTGTCGTCCCCGGTCTTTTTGGCCTGTCCCATGAGCATGCCCACCTGCTTTGACTTGGCGTTGCGGGCGGTGCGCAGGTCCTGGGCGGCCTGGATGGTCTCCCGGTTCTCCTTGTCCAGGGCGATGACCTCATCCACCAGGGGGAGTTTCTCGTCTTGGAATTTCTTCTTGATGTTCTCTTTGACCACATCCGGGTTTTCCCGAATAAACTTGATATCCAGCATAATCAATTCACCTCATTATAATGTTGCGCCGGGGCAGGGGGGACCGGTCGGTCCAAATCAGTACAGGCTGTCGTAGATCTCCTGATACCGCTGGGCGGGGGAGAAGCGGTCGGTGTCGGTGGCGCTCTCCGTGGGCAGATAGTCCTTCAGGGCGGTTCCCTGGGTGACGTCCTCCATCTCCTGGATCAGGTCCCGGCACAGGCCGTACCGGCCCCGGACGTAGGCCTCGTCCACCTGCCAGAAGTAGTCCATGGCCGCCTGGGTCTTTTCCAGCCGGGCCGTCAGGTTGTCCGTCAGGGTCTTTAGGCTCTGGTTTTCCTGGCCCAGCGTTGTCGTCTCAGCTTCCAGCTGTTCCACCTGGTCCCGCAGCTGTTCGTTTTCCGCGATCATCTTTTCAATGGTGTCCACGGCGGAGACCGACTGTTTCAAGGCATCCGTGGCCTCGGCGTTGGCCCGCTGCTGCTGGAAATAGGCCAAAAGCAGCAGGAGGAAGGCCACGGCGAAGAGGACCAGCAGATATCCCAGCACAGACATACGGCGCCGGGGACGGGTGTGCTCCGCCTGGTGCTGGAGATTTTCCCGGTGTTTCCGCTCACTCAACCCACGGACCCTCCCTTCGGGACGGATTTGACCTGTTCCAGAAGGTCCAGCAGGGTGTTGAGGTCGTTGTCGTCGTAGTACTCCAGCTCCACTTTGCCCTTTTTGGCCCCGTGGACGATGGAAACCCGGCGGCCGAACCGGTCGGAAAGCTCCTTGGCGGCGGCGTCCCGGTAGATCTTATAGGGGTCGCCTGGCTTGGCGGCGGGGGTCTCCTCTGTCTCCTCCCGGAGCATCCGCTTTACCGCCTGCTCGGTCTGGCGGACGGAGAGCCCCTCTTCCACCACCCGCTGGGCCAGATTCCGCTGTTGGGAGCCGGAGGGGGCGGCCAGGAGGGCCCGGGCGTGGCCCGCGGAGAGCTTGCCCTCCTCCAAAAGCTGGCACACCGCGTCGGGCAGGTCCAGGAGCCGGGTGGCGTTGGCAATGGCGGGGCGGGACTTGCCCACCCGCTGGGCCACCTCCTCCTGGGTCATGCCGTACTCGTGCATGAGGACCTTGTAACCGTTGGCCTCTTCGATGGGGTTCAGATCCTCCCGCTGGAGGTTCTCGATGAGGCCCAGCTCCATGACCTTCTTGTCGTCGGCCTCGATGACCACCGCGGGCACCTCGGTAAGGCCCGCCAGCTTGGAGGCCCGCCAGCGCCGCTCGCCAGCGATGATCTGGTAATAGCCGGAGGCCAGCCGCCGGACGGTGAGGGGCTGAATGACCCCGTGGGTGCGGATGGAGTCGGCCAGGTCGGCCAGAGCCTCCTCGTCGAAACGCTTCCGGGGCTGGTTCAGCCCCGGCTGAACCTGAGAGATGGGGAGGGAGAGGGAGCCCTCACCCTGGTTTTGAAGGGCGGCGTCGCCCAGCAGGGCGCCCAGGCCCTTGCCCAGGCCGTGTTCCACTGCCATATTCATTCCTTCTTTCTGTGGGGCAGGGGACGGGCCCCTACCTTATCTATGTAGTCAGCTGTTTTTCCCGATGACCTCATCCGCCAGGGAGGCGTAAGCCTCGGCGCCTCTGGAATAGGGGTCGTAGGCATCAATGGGCTTGCCGTGGCTGGGGGCCTCGGAAAGGCGCACGTTCCTGGGAATGACGGTGGAATAGACCTGCCCGGGAAAGTGGCGCTTGACCTCCTCGGCCACCTGCATGGACAGGTTGGTGCGGGAGTCGAACATGGTGAGGACCACCCCCTCCATGGCAATGCCGGGATTCAGGGACCGCTTGACGATGCGGACGGTGCCCAGCAGGTCGGAGAGGCCCTCCAGGGCGTAGTACTCACACTGCACCGGCACCAGTACGGAGTCGGCGGCGCACAGGGCGTTGAGGGTGAGCAGCTCCAGGGAGGGGGGGCAGTCGATCAGGATATAGTCGTACTTGTCCGCCACCCCGTCCAGGGCCTTGCGCAGCAGGTGTTCCCGGTCGTCCATGCCGATCATCTCGATCCCCGCTCCCGCCAGGGATTTGTTGACGGGGATCACGTCGCAGTAGGGGGTGGAAATGACCGCCTTTTCGCAGGGGGCGCCGGCGATGAGCACCTCGTAAATGCTGGGGTTGGCGGTGGTCTTATCGATCCCGAAACCGGAAGTGGCGTTGGCCTGGGGGTCAAAGTCGCAGACCAAAACCCGCTGTCCCTTGGCGCGCAAGGCGGAGGCCAGATTCACACAGGTGGTGGTCTTTCCCACACCGCCCTTCTGATTCACGATCGCGATTCGTTTTACCATAACGCACAGCCTTTCTCGTGAAGTAAATAGGGTCGTAAAACTTATTATACCCGTCAGGAGAAAGGTTTTCAATAAGAAGCGGGAAAAAAGCCTGCCGGAGCAGAAAGAAACCCGCCACCGGCGGGTTTTCAGCGAAGGTTCCGGAGGCTGTTCCACCGGAGTGGCGCGGCGGAAGGACACAAAAGGGGGAAAGGAACAAACAAAACAGGGACGGCCTGGATGTTTCACGTGAAACATCCAGGCCGTCCCTGAAACCATAAACTTTTCAATGTTTCACGTGAAACAAATGGGCGGGATAAACGTACAACTTTCCCCTGTATCCCTTGCGGGTGTTCGGCACCGCCGTTTTACCCAAGAAAAAGCCCTCCTTTTAGGCGGACTGGCGGGGGATGCGGATGGTGAGGAGAATGGCTTCGTCGGTGTCCCGGCGCTGGCAGTCGGCGTGGACGCCGGCGGTCTGCATCATGGACAGGCCCCGGGTGACGGTGTTGAGGAAGAGGCGGACGTCCTTAATGATGAAGGTGGGCTTGGTGCGCTTGGGGGCGGGGGAAAGGAGGGATTGGACATAGTCCTCGGTCTTGGCTACGGTGAGGCCGTGCTCAATGACATAGCGGGCGGCGTTTTCCTGCTGGACGGGCAGCTCCAGGCGGAGGAGGGCCCGGGCGTGGCGCTCGGTGAGGCCCGCCTCCCGGAGCAGGCGGAGGGTCTCGGGGGTGAGCTTCAGCAGGCGGAGCTTGTTGGCCACGGCGGACTGGGATTTACCGATCTGGCGGGCCACCGCCTCCTGGGAGAGGCCGGTGGCCTCCAGAAGGGCCTGGAGGGCCTGGGCCTCCTCCACAAAGTCCAGGTCCCGCCGCTGGACGTTCTCGATGAGGGCCAGGAGGGAGGACTGGTTTTCGTCCACCGTCACCACAATGCAGGGCACCTCGGTGAGGCCCGCCATATGGGCGGCCCGGAGGCGGCGCTCCCCGGAGACCAGCTCATAGCCGGTCCCGTTCCGGCGGACGGAGAGGGGCTGGAGGATGCCGTGTTCGGCGATGCTGGCGGAGAGTTCCTCCAAACCCTCACGGGAGAAGCGTTTGCGGGGCTGGTTAGGGTTGGGGGCGAGACAGGCCACGGGCAGAAATTGTACCTTGTTACTCTCGAAAAGACCTTTCTTGCGCAGGAACGGCATAATGATCCCCTTCTTTTGAAAAATGGATTAGATAACCATATTTTACCATATTGTTTTGGGAAAGAAGGGGAAGGCCGTCGAGAGGGAAATATTTCCTTGGGGGATTGGCCACCTCCTGGAAGGCGGGGGAAATCTGGGGGGAGGTCTTTTCCAGAAAAGACCTCCCCCCCAGACCCCCCAGAAAAGCACCAGGAGGAGAGTTTCGACTCTCTCCCCCTGGACCCCTCCTTTGGAAACCTCCCCGGGTCGTTCACAAGAGGGTGGGATGACCCCGTGGCCGCACGTTGTGGCGGCCGCGGGGTTCGGTTTTACGGGGGACGGGCGGATAATATCCGCCCCTACGTGGGTGTTGGGGAAAAAGATTGAGGTTGACATTTGCTTACCAAGGTGATATATATGGGGTAGGCAAATGGTTACCTTGAATGGAGGGCTTTGAATATGAACGAGCATGTGAGTTTGTCCCCGGCGGAGTGGCGGGTCATGGAAAAGCTGTGGGACGGGGCGCCCCAGACCATCACACAGCTGACCGCGGGGCTGGAGGAGGAGACCGGGTGGAGCAAGCACACCGTCATCTCCTTTTTGAATCGGATGGAGAAGAAGGGGGCCGTGACCTACCGGGAGAACGGGCGGGCCAAGGAGTATTTTCCCGCCTACGTGCGGGAGGAGGCCACCCGGGAGGAGGCCGAACGGTTTTTGGACCGGGTATTCTCCGGGAGCCTGGGGCTGATGGTCAGTTCCCTGGTGGAGGGGAAGCATTTGAAGGAGGAGGAGCTGCGGGAGCTCCGGGACATTTTGGACCGGGCGGAAGGAGGCGGCGGGGATGCGTGAGGTGGTTTTGTCCGCTACGGTGTTGCTGTGCGCGGTGTTCCTTATCCGGGGGGTATTGAAGGACCGCATTCCGGCGGGGGCCAGGTACGCGTTGTGGGCGCTAGTAGCCGTGCGGCTGCTGGTGCCGGTGAACCTGGGGGCCAGCGCGGTGAGCGTGGCGAATTTGGGAGCCCGGGCAGCGGCTGGCGGCGCTGGGGTGTTTTTGGAACGGGAGGCCAGGTTGGTGGGGGAGGGTTCCCCTCATCCGGCCCTGCGGACCACCTTCCCCCAGGGGGAAGGCATTGGCAGTGATGTGGAGGGAGCTCCGCAGACGGTTATGGGGGGCGGGGTTTCTCAGGGGGACCCCTCTCAGTCCGGCGTCGCCGGACAGCTCCCCCCGGAGGGGGGAGCCCTTGGCAGCAGCACGAAGGGGGGAGCCCTTGGCAGCAGCACGAAGGGGGAAGCCTTTGGCAGCAGCCCGGAGGAGGGAGTCCTTGGCAGCGATGTGCGGGGCGACGCTGGGATCGGCCCGGTGGGTGACGGAGGGCGGGCCGCTGGGGACAGCGGCCCCTACGGGGACGGAATAGCGGGGCTTCATCTCCCGGAGGGAAGCGTTTTGCTGAGAATGGTTTGGGTGGCCGGAGTGGTGGGGATGGCGGCGTGGTTCGTTGTCTCCAATCTGAGATTGTGGGGGAGGCTGAGGCGGAGCCGGAGGGAGTATCCCGTGGAGGGGTGTCCCGTGCCGGTGTACCGGGCGGATTTTTTGGCCTCGCCTTGTCTGGCGGGGGTGTTCAGGCCCGCCATTTATCTCAACCGGGAGGCGGCGGAGCATCCCGAGAGGCTCAAGTATATTTTGGCCCATGAGCTGGCGCACCGGCGGCACGGGGACAATTCTTGGGCGGTGGTCCGGGCGGCTTGTCTGTGCCTGTGGTGGTTCCATCCGCTGGTGTGGATTGCGGCGGTGTGCTCCAAGCGGGACTGTGAGCTCTCCTGCGACGCTTCCGCCGTGCGGGCGCTGGGAGAAGAGGAGCGGGTGCCCTACGGGCGGACGCTGGTGGAGATGGTGGCGGCGGGACGGCCCCGGGCCGGGGAGCTGCTGAGCGCCTCCACCGCCATGACCGAGGGGCCGAGGCAGATCAAGGAAAGGGTGATCCAAGTGAGCGCGTACCGGAAGATTCGGAAAAAGGCGGTGGCCGCCGCCGTGTGTTTGGCGATGCTGGCCGGGCTGTGCACCTTCACCGGGGCGGTGGAGCGGGGCGTGGAGACCGAGACGCCCCTTCACGTGGAAGCTGTGCCGGGGGTGACGGCCCTCGATCTGGAGGCCACGGACGAGGTGAGCATCCCCGACTTCGAGTGGGCGGGGAACGAGGCCAGCTACTCCCGGGAGGTGGCCGCGCGGTTCCTGGCGGAGTACGGGAAGCGGCTCTACGGCCTGCCCGACGGGGCCCCCTGGAAGGCCGCCGACGTGGCGGTGCTGGGGACGGGGTACGAGTGGACCGGTGTACCCGACCGCCAGGGCGGCTGGGGGCAGGAGCCCCACAAAAACGGCAGGACCCGCGAGGTGTGGGAGACCGGGGCCCTGGCCGTGAAGCCCGTGGGCAGGCTGGAGGCCGTGGCGGCGCTCTACAACGGAGGACTGCCCCGGGGGACGGGGGAGTTTGAGGACTACGCGCTGATGGAGCTGGCCTGCTCCCTGACGCTGGAGGACGGGCGGTGGTACGCCCACGGGAACAAGGAGTACAGTTTGGCCCTCCGGGCCAACGTCACGCTGCCCCCCGACGAGCGGGACTGGACCGACGAGCAGGTCAAGATGTGGAGCCTGGACGCCCGGGTGTCCGCCGAGGTGGCCGGGGACGACCGGGCGGCCTGGGAAGAGGCGGGGCGGCTGTGGGCGGAGGCGTATATCCGCCAGCATTTGACCGCTTCGGACAACGGTTCCCCCGCCAAGGCCGACGACGTGAGGCTGACCACCATGGAATTGGTGGGATGGACGCCGTCGGAGACGCCGGAGGCGCTGATGTTCCATTTGGAGTACACTTTCCGTCCCGTGTGGGGGAAGCGGGCCGGGGCGCGGCTCGTCAACGAGATGGATGACAACTACTTGGGAGCCTATTGGCTTGAGGACAGCGACTACGTGACCGTCACCGCCGCCGTCACCCTGCGGCGGGGCGGGACGGACAACGGGAAGATCGTTTGGAGCGGCTACCAGTACCAGGGGCAGTACGCCCAGAATTACGCCAACGGGATGGATTTGTCCTTGCCCTTCGCCGTGCCTGAGGCGGCGGGGGAAGGGGTCAAGGGCGTGGAGCCCGTGGGGGTTTCCGTCACCTTCCCCGCCGGGACCGACGAGACCCGGCAGCGCTACGCCGTGTTCGGGCTGTGGGCGGCGGAGTTTGGACAGCAGTTCTACCGGCTGCCCAAGGACCACCCCCTTTACTGCGACAGCGTGGAGGTGAACTATGGGCCAAGCTTTGCGCCCAGCCGGGTCACCAGCTCCGGGGCCGCCTTGACGGTGATGGGGGCCACCGAGGATGTGGGGCTGATGCTGCGGCCTGTGAACGGGCAGAAGGGAGCCGCCGACGCACTGGGGTCGGACTGGACCTACGTATACGCGCCGGGGACCAACGGCAGGACCTATTATGACGGGAAAATCGACACCCGGTGGCACGTGACGCTGGAGCGGAGCTACAACGACGACGGGTCGGTGACCTGGACCTGTGTCCAGGGGCGGGCGGGCCAGGACAGCGACCGGGAGGAGCCCGCGGCGGTGGAGGCCATCGCGCTGCCCTATCACGTGGAGCCCAAGGCGGGGCTGAGCCTGTCCACCCTGGACGGGGACATCATCTGCGTGCCCGACGACGGGAAGGGGGATCTGGCCACCCGGTGGGCAATCCAGTTCGGGCAGCAGTTCTACGCGCTCCCGGAGGGGGCGGCGTGGAAGGCCAGCGACGTGGTGGTCTACGACGCCGGGGACAACGTGGGCCTCGCCGTCAAGCCCGCGGGCGGGCTGGCGGCTCTGGAGGGGCAGTTCCCGGAGGGGTACCCCTGTCCCGTGGGGAAGGGGGAGCTGGAGGGATACGCCCTGCTGCAATACAACGTGAGCTTCCGGCGGCAGACGGTGGATATTTTCGGCACCGAGCCGGTATGGGTCAAGGACCGAGGGGGCATCCAATGGATTCCAGGGCCCCCCGAGGTGGGGAGCGAGGACTGGCAGGACGCCATGGAGCACAGCTGGAAGAAGTTTTTGAACGGGAATTACTCCTATCTCAACGTGTACGCCAACGAGCCGGGGGACCCGGACGAGGCCTGCCGGGTCTGGGCCGAGCGGTATCTGGACGGGCTGCGGGGAGACGGGATGTGGGACGGCGGGAGCCGGAAAAACGGCGGCAGCCCGCTCCAGGCCGACGACGTGAGGCTGTTGGAGCTGACCCGGAGGGCGGTTGGAGAAGTCGACGGGGAGGAGAGTGTCACGTTTACCCTGCGGTACGCCTTGCGGCCGGTTTGGGGGATGGAGGTTGCCAAGGCCTGTGCCCCGGATTTGGCCGAGGGGAGCGGGGAGCTGGCGGGGTACGCCGTCAGGTCCGCGTCTGTGGAATTGAGGTTCCGGGCCGGGGAGACTGACGAGGACGACGGGTACGGGTACCAGAGGGAGCCCGAGGGGGGCTGGTACTGCGCCGGGGTGCGGTATCGGATGCATCCGATGGGGTGAGTTTGGCCACCTCTAGGAGGTGGTGCCGCCTGGGGGACCATCTTTTCCGCGTGGAAAAGATGGCACCCCCAGACCCCCCAGAAAAGACGCCAAGGGGAGAGTTTCGACTCTCTCCCCCTGGACCCCCTCTCAACGACCAAAGGAGGGGGACTGCGGTCCCCCTCCTTTGGAAACTTTCCCGGGTTGTTCACAAGAAGGTAAGAAGACCCCGTGGCCGCACTTTGTGGCGGCCACGGGGTTCGTTTTTTTTTGCGGGGGACGGGGGTTCGGGCGGCTGGTAGCCGCCCCTACGTGGAAAGTACGCGGTGGGGAGGGGGGTTGCGTATCCGCTGCGAGGTAAGTACGGATTCTCCAGAAAGACGTGCGTTTTCCGTGCAAGTGTTTACGCCCGAAGGAAGCCTTTGCCGAAAATCTCGCTGGAGTTGGTGATGAGCATGAAGGCGTTGGGGTCAGTTTGGCGCAGGTGGTTGCGCAGCTGGACCGCCTGGTGGCGGGAGAGGGCCGTCAGGATCACGTATTGGTCCTGGTGGGTGTAGGCGCCCTGGCCCTGCCAGACGGTGGCACCCCGGCCCAGGGTTTCGGTGATATAGCGGCAGACCGGTTCCGGATCGTGGGTGACCACGGTGAAGGATTTGCGGCGGTTGAGGGACTCGATGACGCTGTCCACCAGAATGGATTTGAGGGCTAGGCCCAGCAGGGAGAAGAGGCCGGTCTCGATGTCGAAGATGAAGAGGGCGGCGGCGGCGATGAGGACGTCGGAGATCAGAAGGGCGCGGCCCACGTCCAGGCCGGTGAACTTCTTTAAAATCATGGCCATGATGTCGGTGCCGCCGGTGGAGGCGTCCAAATTGAACAGGATGGCCGAGCCCAGGGCCGGGAGGATGACGGCGAAAAAGAGCTCCAGCATCTTCTGATCCGTCAGGGGGCCGTTGAGGGGGCAGACCCACTCCAAGGCCTGGACCAGGACGGAGTAGAGGAGGGAGCAGTAGACCGTCTTGAGGCCGAAGCCCCGGTTGAGGACCGCGAAGCCTAGGATCAGGTAGAGGACGTTGATGGCGGTGTTGATAACGGCGGGGGTGACGACGGTGGCGGGGATAAGCTGGCCCAGGAGGATGGACAGGCCCGAGACGCCGCCCATGGAGAAGTGGTTGGGGAATTTGAAGAAGTAGACGCCCACCGCCACCAGGGCGGAGCCTAAGGTCATGAGGGCGAATTCGTGGAGGCGGTGTTTTGGGTTCATGGGAGGTTACCTCGATTCGGAAGGTGATGGGGGCGGGCCGCTGGGGACAGCGGGCCCTATGGAGGGAGTTTGGGAGGACTTTCGGCGTTCCCCTCATCCGTCAGCGGCTTTACCGCTGCCACTTTCTACCCACAGGGCATGAGCTGTCCGTAAGCGGCGCAGCCGCTAACGGACAGCCAACCCCAAGGGGAAGGCAAAGGGGCGGGCGGATGATATCCGCCCCTACGGCCCTGCGGGGGACGGGGGGCTCTCAGTCCGGCGAAGCCGGACACAAGGTATTGGCCCGAAGGGGCAAAAGAGGGCACCGTGAAGCGGCCCCGGAGGGGGAGCATTTGGGAATTGGTCAGCGGGTGGAGAGGACCGACCAGACGTCGTAGTTGGGGATGTCCTTGTAGTCGGGGATGGTGCCTAAGCGCCAGACCGAGACGCTGGTGACGCCGAACATGCGGGCCAGCTGGAGCTTGTCGGCCACGCTCTGGGCGTCCTCGTACCAGAGCTTGTAGCGCCCGCCGTCCTCGGTGGTGTAGGTCAGGCAGGGGTTGTGGCTGGCCTCGTCCCAGACCCGGAGGGAGTCGGGCTGCTGAAGGCGCTTGGCGATGGTGTCCTTGCCGGGGTGATAGAAGGTGGTGTCCAGCAGGAGGCCGTTTTCGTCCACGTGGAAGCCGGTGGTGTTGAAGGAGACGGCCAGGGCCGCCCGGCTTAGGTCCTGGACCCCGGTGGCGGGGTCGGTGAGGTGCTTGAGGGCGGTATAGACCTGGTCGAAGGGGGTGACGGGGCAGTATGTATTGTCCGTGCCCACGTAGTAGTCGGGGATGGAGGACCACTGGTAGTCGTGGGCCATCAGGATGACCTTGTCGCAAGACTCGCCCAGGGACCGGTAGTCGTAGCCGCCGAACCAGGTGTCGGGCTGGACGCAGACGTAGAGGGACTGCTGGGCGGGGAGGGCGGAGCGGAGGGAGGCCATGAAGAGGGAGAAGTTCTCCCGCTGGTCGGTCTTGAGCCCCTCCAGGTCGATGGTAAGGCCGGAGTAAGGCCGGGCGGCGGCGGTCAGGCGGTTCACGGCCTCGGTCTGGAGCCCGGCGGCCACCAGGGAGGCGAAGGTGGAGGCCGAGGCGAAGACGTTCAGGTTGCAGGGGATGGAGTTGGCCGCCAGGCGGCCGGTGACCAGTTCAGAGCCCTCGGGCTTCACCCAGTCGTTGTTGTTGGAGGCGGTGTCGTTGACGGTGAGGGCCCCGTCGGTGTACTCCAGGCGGGCCCAGCCCACGCTGACGGCGTCCATGGCGTCGGTATAGTCAAGCTGGGAGAAGGAGGAGGTAGCGTAGAAGCCGTGGAGCCAGGAAGTGGAGGAGGTGTACCGCTCATAGCAGCGCACCAGCATGGCGGCCGCCTGCTCCCGGGGGGCGGAGAAGGTGGGGAGGAATTTCAGCTGGCCCTTTTCCTCCACGCCGTTGATGATGCCCAGGTCATAGGCGATGGAGATGTAGCCCTTGTCCGAGGAGACGTCGGGGAAGGGGAGGGCGGTATTGGACAGGGATTGGGCCAGGCGGGTATAGCCCAGGGCCCGGACGAGCATCTGGGCCATCTCGGCCCGGCTGATGTAATCCTCGGGCCGGATGGAGCCGCCGGGGTCCAGCACGCCGTGGGCGGCGGCGGTCTCCATGGCGGAAAAGCCCCAGTAGTCGGCGGGGCAGTCGATGTAAGTGGGAGAAGCGGGGGCGGCGGCATCCCAGTCGAACATGCGGGTGAGGACAGTGACGAACTCCACCCGCTTCATGGGGTCCCCCACGCCGAAGCGGCCGTCGGGATAGCCGTTCATGAGGCCGTAGGCCCCGGCCTTTTCGATGACCTCCGCGGCCCAGGTGTTTTCGGAGTCGGAGTAGGCCCGGGCGGCGGGGGTGATGGGGGAGCAGGTGAGGGTGATCAGCGCCGCCAGAAAGGCGCTGGTGAAGCGGCGTTTTTGTTTGCCCATAGTTTTATGATCTCCTTTTCAGGCGGAAGGCGGATGAATACGGGGGTATTATAACAGGTTTCGACCATAAGGGCAATGAGATTCCGGGCACTTCCCCGCCGCCGGGGGACGGGGCGGGGTTTGAAATCCGCCGCCCGGGGGGATTGCTTTTTCGAGCCGTTTCTTGTACAATGAAAGCACAGATGAGAGATTTGGGGAGGACACGAGATGAAACTGCTGGAAGAGCGCATTCAGAAGGACGGAAAGATCCGCAACGGCGGAGCGGTATTGAAGGTGGACAGCTTTTTGAACCACCAGATCGACGTGAAGCTGTACAACGAGATCGGCAAGGAGTTCTTCCGGCTCTTTGGGGACGAGAAGGTCACCAAGATCCTGACCATCGAGGCCTCCGGCATCGGCATCGCCTGCATCGCCGGACAGTACTTCGACGTGCCCGTTATCTTCGCCAAGAAGAGCAAGACCAAGAACATCGACGGCAGCGTCTACACCTCCAAGGTGGAGTCCTTCACCCACGGGAAGGTGTACGATATCATCGTGGCCCGGGAGTTTTTGGGGCCGGAGGACCGGGTGCTCCTCATCGACGACTTTTTGGCCAACGGCTCCGCCCTCAACGGGCTGATCCAGGTGGTGAAGAGCGCCGGGGCCACCCTGGTGGGGGCCGGTATCTGCGTGGAGAAGGCCTTCCAGCCCGGCGGGGATCTGATCCGCGGGCAGGGCATCCGGGTGGAATCCCTGGCCCGGATCGAGAGCATGAGTGAGACGGAGGGCGTTACCTTCTGCTGAGAAGAAGCCAAAGGAACGGGACCAGGGATTCCACCCCCGGCGCGGGAGCGCCGTAAATTCGGAGCGAAGCGGACAAGGTGAATTGCTCCGAAGGAGCAAGAGAGAGTGGCCTGGGCCAGGATTGCGCAGGGTAAAGGGGGCCCCGGCAAAACCATGGTTTTGCTGGGGAG
Source organism: Oscillospiraceae bacterium (assembly GCA_022846075.1). Taxonomy (GTDB): domain Bacteria; phylum Bacillota; class Clostridia; order Oscillospirales; family Oscillospiraceae; genus Vermiculatibacterium. The sequence continues at coordinate 3,164,010 of AP025582.1, read as the reverse complement.
AGGAGGAGCAAGGGAGCGTCTGGAGTTTTTGCCATTGGCAAAAACGGAGGAGAGCGGACTTTGCGACGACGAAGCCGACCGAGTATGTGAAATCCTGAGGGGGTCCCCGGCCGGCGGGAGCCGGTTGGGGAGATCCCTGGCCCGGATTGAGAGTATGAGTGAGACGGAGGGTGTCACCTTCTGCTGAGCGCGTTTCGCGCGGGACAAGATTTTTTGCTGCCACAGGCGGCCTGGTTCAGGTCGTGATGAGTGGATGAGAAAAGGGCGAGCCAGAGCGGCGGCCCTTCTTTTCTGCTTTTCCACAGCGGAAATTCCGGCGATGGGGCCGTTTATATAACAAACCCAACCACAACGGAAGATTCATGAGGAGGAAAATGAAATGAAAAAGAAGTATTTGTCGCTGCTCCTGGCTGGGGCCCTTTCTCTGTCCCTGGCCGCCTGCGGCGGGCAGGGCGCCGAAGAGTCCAAGACCCCCGAGGCGTCCGCTCCCGCCCCGTCCGCCGCGGCGGAATCCGCCGCCCCCGAGGGCAAGACCATCAAGGTGGGCATGATCAACATCGGCGACGAGAACGACCAGGGCTACACCTACAACTTCATGCGGGGCAAGGAGGAGGCCACCAAGCTGCTGGCCGACCAGGGCATCAATGTGGAGTGGGTGGTCAAGAACAACATCAACGAGGACTCCTCCTGCGAGGACGCCAACATCGAGCTGGCCGACGAGGGCTGCGAGCTGATCATCAACACCTCCTACGGCTTCGAGCCCTTCATGCTGAAGGTGGCCCCCGACTATAAGGACATTCAGTTCGTCTCCTGCACCAACATGATGTCCGCCCTGGACGATCTGGACAACACCCACAACGCCTTCGCCAACATCTTCGAGGGCCGCTACCTGGCCGGCGTGGTGGGCGGTATGAAGCTCCAGCAGATGATCGACGAGGGGGAGATCAAGGAGAACGAGGCCCTCATCGGCTACGTGGGCGCCTTCCCCTACTCCGAGGTGGTCTCCGGCTTCACCTCCTTCTATCTGGGCGCCAAGAGCGTGTGCCCCAGCGCCACCATGCGGGTGAAGTACGTCAACTCCTGGTCCGACGCCCCCAAGGAGGCCAACGCCGCCAGCGCCCTGGCCGACGAGGGCTGCAAGCTCATCTCCCAGCACTCCGACAACACCACTCCCGCCACTTCCGCCCAGTCCGCCGGGGCCTTCCACTGCGGCTACAACAACGACATGACCGGCGTGGCGCCCGACGCCAGCCTGGTGTCCACCCGCATCGACTGGAGCGTGTACTTCGAGTACTGCATCAAGACCGTGGCCGAGGGGGGCCAGCTGGCCTCCGACTGGACCGCAGGCATGGGCGAGGGCGCCGTGGTGCTGACCCAGCTCAATGAGAAGATCGCCGCCCCCGGCACCGCCGAGAAGGTGGCCGAGGTGGAGAAGCAGATCGCCGACGGCACCATCCACCCCTTCCAGGGTCCCTGGACCGGCATCGGCACCGCCTTCGGCGCCGACGCTCCCGACACCAAGACCATGGCCGAGGGCGAGTTCTACGACGAGTCCAACGTGGCCGCCGGGGCTCCCTCCGCGCCCCAGTTCTACTGGATCATCGACGGCATCACCGAGGAGTGACTGGGGTATTCCCCGGGAAAATCGAGAGCGGGCCGCGCGCAGCGCGGCCCGCTCTCGCCGTAGGGCGGAGGCCGGGGCGGCTTTCCCCGGCGGCTTCGGCGGATGGAAAAGATAAGCCGCGACGGCGCTTCGCGCCTGTGGTATAATGGACCCGAAGAATCCCCCGGGTGGGGGGAGAGAGGATGATAGCCTTGGAAACTATCAGCGGCATCCGGCTCAAGGGCATCACCAAGCGGTTCGGCTCGGTGGTGGCAAACGACGGGGTGGACCTGGAGGTCCGCCGGGGGGAGATCCTGGCCCTGCTGGGGGAGAACGGCAGCGGCAAGACCACCCTCATGAACATGATCGCCGGCATCTACCTGCCCGACGAGGGGCACATCTACATCGACGGCAGGGAGGTGTCCATCCGCTCCCCCAAGGACGCCTTCCGCTACCACATCGGCATGATCCACCAGCATTTCCTGCTGGTGGACGTGTTCACCGCCGCCGAGAACATCGTGCTGGGGCTGGACGAGAAGAGCAAGTTCGACACGAAGGCCATCGGCCGGAGGGTGCGGGAGATCAGCGAGAAGTACGGCTTCGACATCGACCCGGACCAGAAGGTGTACGACATGTCGGTGTCCCAGAAGCAGACGGTGGAGATCGTCAAGGCCCTCTACCGGGGGGCGGACACCCTCATCCTGGACGAACCCACCGCCGTGCTGACCCCCCAGGAGACCGACAAGCTCTTCGCCGTGCTGCGGAACATGAAGGAGGACGGCAAGGCCATCATCATCATCACCCACAAGCTCCACGAAGTGATGGACATTTCCGACCAGGTGGCGGTGCTCCGCAAGGGCAGGTACATCGGTACGGTGAATACCGCCGAGACCGACCCCCAACAGCTGACCAACATGATGGTGGGCCGGGCGGTGACCCTGAACATCGACCGGCCCCTGTGCGAGAGGCGCAACCTGCGGCTGGAGGTCAAGGACCTGACGGTAAAGAACGGCGAGGGGGTCAAAATGCTGGACGGCGTGTCCTTCCAGGCCTTTGGCGGGGAGATATTGGGCATCGCCGGCATCGCGGGCTCCGGCCAGAAGGAGCTTTTGGAGGCGGTGGCCGGGCTCCAGGGGGGGACGGGGAGCATCCTCTACTATCCCCCCGACCCCGGCGAGCCCATCGCCGGGCAGCACGTGCCGGTGGACCGGGACGGGGAGGAGCTGATGGGCAAGACCCCCGGGGAGATCCGGCGCATCGGCGTGGGGCTGGCCTTCGTCCCCGAGGACCGGCTGGGCATGGGCCTGGTGGGGGGCATGGGCATGGTGGACAACATGATGCTCAAGACCTACGGGGAGGCCAAGGGCTTCTTCGTGGACCGCAAGCCCCCCCGGGAGCTGGCCCGGAAGCTGGTGGAGGAGCTGGAGATCGTCACCCCCGGGGTGGACACCCCGGTGCGGCGGCTGTCGGGGGGCAACGTGCAGAAGGTGCTGGTGGGGCGGGAGATCGCCTCCTCCCCCACGGTGCTGATGACGGCCTATCCGGTGCGGGGGCTGGACATCAACTCCTCCTATACCATCTACCACCTTCTCAATGAGCAGAAGGAGAAGGGGGTGGCCGTGCTGCTGGTGGGAGAGGATCTGGACGTGCTGGTGGAGCTGTGCGACCGGGTGCTGGTGCTCTGCGGCGGCAAGGTCTCCGGCGTGGTGGACGGCCGGACCGCCACCAAGGAGGAGCTGGGGCTCTACATGACCCGGGTGGGCGGCGGAAAGGAGGGGGCGGAATGAACGAGACACAAAAGGCGCCCCTGTTCCGCCTGGCCAAGCGGGAGGGGCTCTCCCAGGGGAAGGCCATGGCCATCCGCCTGGCCTCCATCGTGCTGGCCCTGGTGGTGGGGGGCATCCTCATGGGGGCCCTGGGGAACAACCCCGTCCAGGCCTACGCCACCATCATCGACGGGGCCCTGGGCAAGCCCTCGGCCATCCGGCAGACGGTGAAAAATTTCATCCCCCTGCTGGGCACGGCCCTGGCCATCGCCCCCTGCTTCAAGATGAAGTTCTGGAACATCGGGGCCGAGGGGCAGATCACCGCAGGGGCCATCTGCTCCACCTACTTCGCCCTGTTCTGGGCGGATAAGCTGCCCCACGTGCCCCTGCTGCTGGTGATGGCCCTGGCGGGCATCCTGGGGGGCGGGCTGTGGGCCCTGATCCCCGCCTTTTTCAAGGCCCGCTGGGGCACCAACGAGACCCTGTTCACCCTGATGATGAACTACATCATCATCGGGGTGGTGAAATGGCTCCAGGGCGGGCCCTGGGAGAAGGCCCCCAAGGGCTGCCAGCAGATCGCCCAGTTCGACGCCAACGCCGTGCTCCCCAAGGTCCTGGGGGTCTACTGCGGCTGGATCGTGGTGCTGGCGCTGACGGTGCTGATGTACGTCTACATGAAGCACACCAAGCACGGCTACGAGATCTCGGTGGTGGGGGAGAGCGAGAACACCGCCCGGTACGCCGGGATGAACGTGGGGAAGATCATCATGCGCACCATGTTCCTCTCCGGGGCCATCGCCGGGATCGTGGGCTTCCTGCTGGTGTCGGGGGCCAACACCACCCTCTACGACGGGGTGGCCAACAACGCCGGGTTCACCGCCATCACCGTGGCGTGGCTTGCCCAGCTCAACCCCTTCGGCATGGTGGGCATCTCCGGGATGCTGGCCATCCTCCAGAAGGGGGCGGACACCCTGGAGACCCGGATGGGGGTGCCCGTGTCCATCTCCGACATCATTACCGGCATCCTGCTGTTCTTCATGCTGGGGTGCGAGTTCTTCATCCGCTACCGGGTCATCGTCCGGGGCAGGGAGCCGAAGGCGGAACAGGAGGCGGCCAAATGAATGGATTTTTGAATATGTTCCTCATCCCCCTGCTCACCGCCGCCGTCCTCAACGGCACGCCCCTGCTGTACGGCACGGTGGGGGAGATCCTCACGGAAAAGTCGGGCAACCTGAACCTGGGCGTGGAGGGCATGATGTACATGGGCGGCGCCTTCGGCCTGGGGGCGGCCTTCTACTATGAAAAACTGGCCGGGGTGGCCACCTCGGGGCCCATGGCCGTCGCGGTGGCCATGGCCGCCGCCTTCGCCGCCGGGGCGGCGGGGGCCCTGGTGTTCAGCTTCCTCACCGTGACCCTCCGGGCCAACCAGAACGTGACGGGCCTGGCCCTCACCATTTTCGGCACCGGGGTGGGACAGTTCATGGGCCAGTTCATGCGGGAGAAGGAGGGCGGCTTCGTGGCCCTCAGCAACGCGCTGAAGGACGTGTTCCAGAAGTCTCCCTTCCCGGCGGCCCTCCAAGAGCTGCCCGTGGTGGGAAAGCTGGTGTTCGGGTACAACATTTTTGTGTATCTGGGCCTTGTGATGGCCGTGGTGATGTGGTACTTTTTGGCCAGGACCCGGGCGGGGCTGAAGCTGCGGTCGGTGGGGGAGTCCCCCGCCACGGCGGACACGGCGGGCATCAACGTCACCCGGTACAAGTACCTGGCCACCATCGTGGGCGGCGGCATCTCCGCCATCGGGGGCATGGTGTTCATCATGACCATCGCCGGGGCGGTGTGGAACCACGAGGGGCTGTCCGGGGAGGGCTGGCTGGCGGTGGCGCTGGTCATCTTCTGCCTGTGGAGCCCCCTGCGGGCGCTGTGGAGCTCGGTGCTCTTCGGCGGGCTGATGATCCTCTATGTGCGGCTGGCCATCCCGTTCATTCCGGGGCAGCTGTATATGATCCTGCCCTACGTGGTGACGGTGGTGGTGCTTGTGGTGGTCTCCATGCGGCAGAAGCGGGAGAACCAGCCGCCGGCCAGCTTGGGGAGCGCCTATTTCCGGGAGGAGCGGTAGGGGGTTATTTGGGGGTGCCGCCTTTTGGAAGGCAGTACCGACTGGGGGGCCATCTTTTCCGCGTGGAAAAGATGGCCCCCCAGACCCCCCAGAAAAGACGCCCGGAGGGGGATTTCGATTTCCCCCTCCAGGGCCACCTCTTGAAACGACCAAAGGAGGGGCACCCACAGGTGCCCCTCCTTTGGAATCCTCCCCGGGTTGTTCACAAGAACGTGGGAAAACCCCGTGGCCGCCACAAAGTGCGGCCACGGGGTTTGTTTGTTTGGGGCTTCCCCTGGGGTCTAGTGGCCCTTAGCGATAGCGTTAGGGCCACTTGATGCAAGCGAAGTCGTTGAAGCTGTCTGCGAAGCAGACTGATGAGGGGAGCTTATCTCTTTAGTAGGGCCTTTGCTATTACCCTCAGTTCCCCTCATCCGTCAGCCCTTCGGGCTGCCACCTTCCCCCTGGGGGAAGGCTAAAGACCAACCTCCTGTCAAGAACATGTCAGCGGCAGCGGCGCAAGAAGGACCACGTGTCGCACAGACGCTCCCGTGTTTATACCCCTTCTTCGAGCAGTAGACCTCCTACTGAAAAGGGAAACTGCGAGCAGGTCAGCACCTAAGACTTTTCTTTGGGGGTCTGGGGCGGCGTTTCTTTTCCTCGGGAAAAGAAATGTCCCCCAGAAAAACGCACGTTTGACGTGCAGTCAATCAAGGGTGAAGAGGAACGTCCATATCCTCCAGCTCCGCCGGGGAAGCGGCCTCCACCAGCTGGAGGGCCTCCGGGTGAGCCCGGAGGATGGGGGCGCCGCCGGTGTCGCCGGTGAGGGCCATCAGCTCGGGAAAATAGCGGGCGGGGAAGATGACCGGGTTGCCCCGGCGGCCCCGGTGGGAGAGGGCGGTGATGCGGCCGGGCCGGCGTTGGTGGGCGGCCAGGAGGGCTTTTACGCTCTCCTGGGTCAGGCGGGGCTGGTCACAGACCGAGAAGAGGACGGCGGCGGAGCCCTCCGCCACCGCCTCCAGGCCCAGGCGGAGGGAGAGGGACTGGCCCTCCTCCGGGGCGGGGTTGAAAACGGGGAGGTAGCCCGCCCCCTCCGCCGCCCGGAGGATCTCGTCGTAACAGCTCACCACCGCCGCCCGGTGGAAGAGGGGGGCGGGGAGGGCGGCGAAGGCCCGGCGGTAGAGGGGCAGGCCGTCCACGGGCTCCAGCAGCTTGTTGGAGCCGTAGCGGCGGGAGAGGCCGGAGGCCAGAAGGACGGCGGAGACTGGAGCGCTCATCGCCAGAACTGGGCCGGGCCCCGGGGGATGAACCGGCCCCGGCCCTCCAGAAGGAGGGCGCCGTCCCGGACCGCGGGCTCGCCGTTGAGGAGGACGGTGTCCACCCGGCCGGTGACGGGGGTGCCCTCGTAGGGGTCGTAGTCGCAGGCCGAGTGGTTGGTGGACGCCTGAATACTGTTGGTAGAATTGGGGTCATAAATTACAATATCGCCGTCGGAACCCACCGCCAGGGCACCCTTTTGGGGGTACATGCCGAAGAGTTTAGCCGGGTTGGAGGAGAGCAGCTCGGTCATGCGGGAGAGGGAGATCCGGCCCGCGGCCACGCCGTAGGTATAGAGGAGGCGCACCCGGTCCTCCACCCCGGGCATGCCGTTGGGGATCTTGGAGAAGTCCTCCCGGCCCAGGGCCTTGGTGGCGGTGGAGAAGGAGCAGTGGTCGGTGCCGATGGTGTCCACGGCGCCGTCGGCCACCGCCTGCCAGAGGGCCTCCTTGTTTTCGGGGGAGCGGGCGGGCGGGGCAAAGACATATTTGGCGCTCTCAAAGCCGGGGAGGTGGTAGACGCTGTCGTCCAGCATGAGGTACTGGGGGCAGGTCTCCACGTAGAGCTTCTGGCCCCGGGCCCGGGCGGCCCGGACCACCTCCAGGCCCCGGAGGGTGGAGAGGTGGACGATGTTGACGGGGACCCCGGCCAACTCGGCGATGGTGAGGTAGCGGTTTACCGCCTCGGCCTCCACGGCGGGGGGGCGGGCATCCGGGTGGGCATCGGGGCCCAGGCGGCCCGCCGCCTTCTGGGCGGCAATGCCTTCGTCCACCAGCTCGCCGTTTTCGCAGTGGCAGCCCACCACGCCCCCCTCCCGGCCGATGGCCCGGATGGCCTCGTAGGCCACGGTGTCCGAAACCCGCATGGCGTAGGCCAGGTAGATCTTATAAGAGGTGATGCCCTGGGCGGTCATCCGGGGCAGCTCGGCCCGGATGGCGTCGTTCCAGTCCTTGATGGTCATGTGGAAGGAGTAGTTGCAGCAGGCCCGCCCGTCGGCCCGGCCGTGCCAGGTGTCCAGGGCGGACTGGAGGGAGGCCCCCCGGGCGGGCTCGGCGAAGTCCAGGACGGTGGTGGTGCCGCCGCAGAGGGCCGAGCGGGTGCCGGTGGCCCAGTCGTCGGCGGTCTGGTTGGGCAGGCCCTTGTTCATCTCGAAATGGGTGTGGGTGTCGATGAAGCCGGGAAAGACCAGCTTGCCCGCGCAGTCGATGACCTGGCTGTCCTGGGGGGGCAGGCGGCCGGCGATGGCGGTGATGATGCCCTTTTCCACCCGGAGGTCGCCCTTCCGGGGGCCGTCGGGGAGGACCAGGGTGCCGTTTTGGAGGAGGATGGACATGGGATCGCTCCTTTCTGTTGATCCGCGGAACTGAAATGGTGGGTTCATTGTACACCGGAGGGTGGGGGAGGTCAAGGGAGGGAGAGGGGCGGAGGACGGCCCGGCCCTGGAAGCCCAGAGAAAATAAATTTTTTTGGAAACTGACTTTCTTTTTTGCATGGGATGGGTTACAATGATGGCAATGAAACCGTGCGAAGGAGGTTTTTTTGTGGAAGTTGGCAAAAGCATGATCCGGGTGGACGCCGCCGACAAGGCCGCCGGACGGGCCAAGTACACCGACGACATGATCCCCCGGCCCCATCTGGTGGCCAAGATCCTGCACAGCACCATCGCCAACGGGCGGGTGAAGGCCATCCACACCGAGGAGGCCATGAAGCTCCCCGGCGTGGTGAAGATCGTCACCTGCTTCGATGTGCCGGATATCCAATACCCCACCCCGGGGCATCCCTGGAGCGTGGAGGAAGCCCACCAGGACGTGTGCGACCGGAAGATGCTCACCGACCGGGTCCGCTACTACGGTGACGACGTGGCCGCCGTGGTGGCCGAGGACGAGATCACCGCCCAGAGGGCCCTGCGGACTATCCGGGTGGAATATGAGGAGTGGGAGCCGGCGCTGGATCCCCAGGCGGCCATGGCCCCTGGGGCGGCGGCGGTCCACGACGAGCACCCCGACAACGTACTGCGGCATATGGATCTCCAGATCCTCAGCGAGGGGGCCCAGGTGAAGAACGCGGAGGAGGTGCTCTCCGACCCCCAGTACCTCCACTTTTCCGGCCACTACGCCACCCAGATGGTCCAGCACTGCCACATCGAGCCCGCCGTGTCCTACGCCTACATGGAGGGCGGGCGCATCGTGGTGGTGTCCTCCACCCAGATCCCCCACATCGTGCGGCGGGTCTGCGGCCAGGCCCTTGGCATCGGCTGGGGTGATATCCGGGTCATCAAGCCCTACATCGGCGGCGGCTTCGGCAACAAGCAGGAGGTGCTGTACGAGCCCTTGAACGCCTTCCTCACCCGCGCGGTGGGGGGCCGGTGCGTGAAGCTGGAGCTGACCCGGGAGGAGGTATTCCAGAACACCCGCTCCCGCCACGCCATCTCCATGGACGTGGAGGCGGCGGTGGGGAAGGATATGCGCATCATGGCCCGGCGGACCAAGGCCATCTCCGACCAGGGCTCCTACGCCTCCCACGGCAACGCCATCGTGGCCAACACCATCACCGGCTTCCGCCAGTGCTATCCCGACGCCCTGGCCCACCACGCGGAGGCCTTCACCGTCTATACCAACCTCCCCGCCCCCGGCGCCATGCGGGGCTACGGCATCCCCCAGAGCTGCTTCTTCTCCGAGTGCTTCATGGACGACGTGGCCAGGGAGATGGGCTGGGACCCCTACGCCTTCCGCATGAAGAACATCATGCCCCTGGGCTACGTGGACCCCACCAACGGCATCACCTGCCACTCCACGGCCCTGCGGGAGTGCATGGAGAAGGGCAAGGAGTTCATCCGCTGGGAGGAGCTGCGGGAGAAATACCGGGACCAGACCGGGCCGGTGCGCCGGGGCGTGGGCATGGCCATCTTCTCCTATAAGACCGGCGTGTGGCCCATCTCCCTGGAGACCGCCGCCGCCCGGATGGTGCTGAACCAGGACGGGTCGGTCCAGCTCCAGCTGGGGGCCACCGAGATCGGCCAGGGGGGGGACACCGTGTTCACCCAGATGGCCGCCCAGGCAGCCGGGTTCCCCTCCGGGCGGGTACATATCGTCTCCAGCCAGGACACCGACACCGCCCCCTTCGACACGGGGGCCTACGCCTCCCGGCAGACCTACGTCACCGGTATGGCCATCAAGCAGACCGGGGAGGAGTTCAAGGGCAAGATCCTGGACTACGCCGCCGAGATGCTGGAGCGGCCCGCCAGGGCGCTGGACGTGCGGGAGGGGGAGATCGTGGACGCCGGGACCGGGGAAGTGGTTTTGAAGATGTACGACCTGGCCCAGGAGGCCTTCTACTCCTTCCGCCACTCGGTCCACATCGCCGCCGAGGGGACCCACCAGTGCAAGGACAACACCTTCGCCTTCGGCTGCTGCTTCGCCGAGGTGGAGGTGGATATCCCCCTGGGGAAGGTGACGGTGCTTCAGATCGTGAACGTCCACGACTCGGGCAGGCTTATCAACCCCAAGCTGGCCGAGGCCCAGGTCCACGGGGGGATGTCCATGGGACTGGGCTACGCCCTGTCCGAGGAGATGAAGTTCGACGGCAAGGGACGGCTTTTGAACGGCAACCTGCTGGACTACAAGCTGCCCACCGCCATGGACCACCCCGAGCTCCACGCCCTCTTTGTGGAGAGCGACGACCCCTCGGGCCCCTTCGGGAACAAGGCCCTGGGAGAGCCCCCGGCCATCCCGGTGGCTCCGGCGGTGCGCAATGCCCTGCTCCACGCCACGGGGGTGGCGGTGAACCGCCTGCCCCTGAGCCCCCAAAAGCTGGTGGAGGAGTTCACCAGGGCGGGGCTGATCTGAGCAGCGGCCCGTTTGAACAGACAACCTTGATTACAAAGGGGTGTTATCGTGTACGATATTACATCTATTTATCAGGCCAAGAGCGTGGACGACGCCATTGAGGCCTTGCAAAGGGACCCCCGGGCCATTGTCATTGCCGGGGGCACTGACGTGCTCATCAAGATCCGGGAGGGGAAGGACGCCGGGTGCTCCCTGGTATCCATTCACGAGCTGAGGGAGGAGCTGGAGGGGGTGGCGCTGGCCCCCAACGGCGACGTGGAGATTGGGCCGCTGACCACCTTCCGGGGGTGCACCTTCAGCGACGTGATCCGCGGGACCGTCCCCGTGCTGGGGGAGGCCGCCGATATGGCGGGCGGGCCCCAGCTCCGGGCGGTGGGGACCCTGGGGGGGAACCTCTGCAACGGCATCACCTCCGCCGACACCGCCTCCACCCAGATGGCCTTCGGAGCCGTCCTACGGGTCAGGGGGCCCAAGGGGGAGCGGGAAATTCCCATCGACCAGTGGTACAAGGGCGTGGGGAAGGTGGCGCTGGAGCCGGGTGAGCTGCTCGTCAAGATCGTCATTCCCAAGGATCACTATGAGGGCTGGAGCGGACACTATATCAAGTACGCCATGCGAAACGCCATGGACATCGCCACCCTGGGGGTGTCCTGCCTGGTGAAGCTGTCGGCGGACAAGACCAGGGTGGACGGCCTGCGGCTGGCCTTCGGCGTGGCCGGGCCGGTGCCCTTCCGGTGCCTGGAGACCGAAAAGGCCATGGCGGGACTGTCCATTGGGGAGGCCATCGAGAAAATCGGCGCCGCCGCCCTGGCGGAGGTCAATCCCCGGGACAGCTGGCGGGCCTCCAAGGCCTTCCGGCTCCAACTGGTGGAAGAGCTGTCGGGCCGGGCTCTGGCCGAGGCCGCCCGGAAAGGGGGCGCGAAGGTATGAGCATGGAAATTTTGAAGTGTATCGTCAACGGCCGGGATGTGGAGGTGGGCATCGACCCCCGGGAGTCCCTGGCCGACACCCTGCGGGAGCGGCTGGGCCTGACCAGCGTGAAGAAGGGCTGCGAGGTGGGGGAGTGCGGCGCCTGCACCGTCCTGGTGGACGGGGAGGCCATCGACTCCTGCATTTACCTGTCGGTGTGGGCCCAGGGAAAGAAAATACTCACCGTAGAAGGACTCCAGGATGAAAACGGGGAGTTGTCACCCATTCAGAAGGCCTTCGTGGAGGAGGCCGCCATCCAGTGCGGGTTCTGCACGCCGGGCATCATCATGTCGGCGGTGGAGATCGTGGGCAGCGGGAAGCAGTACACCCGGGAGGAGCTGCGCAAGCTCATCTCCGGGCATCTGTGCCGGTGCACCGGGTATCAGAATATCCTCAACGCCGTCGAGCGGGCGGTGAATGAGGCCCATAAGTTTGTGGGGAAATAAGGTCCCCACCTTTCGAAAGGTGGGGGAAAGCTCGGGGGAGGTCTTTTCTGGAAAAGACCTCCCCCGAGACCTTCTCTCTCAACGACCAAAGGAGGGGCACCTGTGGGTGCCCCTCCTTTGGAAACCTCCCCGGGATGTTTACAAGAGGGTGGGAAAACCCCGGGGCCGCACTTCGCAGCGGCCACGGGGTTCGTTTGTTTGGGGCTTCCCCTGGGGTCTAGTGGCCCTTAGCGATAGCGTTAGGGCCACTTGATGCAAGCGAAGTCGTTGAAGCTGGCGAGCGGAGCGAGACTGATGAGGGGAACTTATCGCTTGGCAGAGCCTTTGCTGTTATCCGCAGTTCCCCTCATCCGTCAGCCCTTCGGGCTGCCACCTTCCCCCAGGGGGAAGGCTAAGACCTACCTTCTGTCAGGAACACGTCAGCGGCCGAGCGGCGCTAAAGGGACTACGTGTCGCACAGACGATCCCGCGCTTATACCCCTATCAACGGGCAGTAGACCTGCTGCTGAAAAGGGAAACTGCGCGCAAGGCTGCACCAAAGACTTTTCTTTGGGGGTCTGGGGTGGCGTTTCTTTTCCTCGGGAAAAGAAATGTCCCCCAGATAAGCGCACGTTTGACGTGCAATCAGGCATCGATAAAAACCGCCTTCCCTATCGCTAGGGAAGGCGGTTTCTGTTTTATACCGGCGTTTCCGTCTCTTCCGGCACCTCTTTCACTAAAGTATGGGAGAGGAACAGCGAGGCCTTGGCACAGGCGGGGCCCACCAGCTCGTAGAGGACGCCGGAGGAGAGGATGATGGTGGACACCAGCGACCCGGAGGGGCCGGGGAGGAGCCGCTCGGCCAGGACGGCCAGGCCGATGGAGACCCCGGCCTGGGGAATGAGGGCCAGGCCCAGGTAACGGCGGGTGGGTGTGGGGGCGTGGGTAATGGCGCAGCCCAGCCAGGCGCCGGCGTATTTGCCCAGGATGCGTATGAAGAAGTAGACCAGGCCCACCACCCCCGCGGTGGCCAGCATGGGGACCTGGAGCCGGGCCCCTGAGAGGACGAAGAAGAGCAGGAGAATGGGAGGCGTGGCGCTGCCCACCTGGTCGAAGGTCTTTTTTCTGCCCCCGGCGTTGATGTAGGCGGTGCCCACCGCCATGCAGGACAGGAGGGGGGAGACCCCGGCGGCGGAGCAGAGCCCCGTGACGGCCAGAAGGGCGGCCACCACCAGGATGAGGCGGTGGTCCCGGGTGCGGGGATCGGCGGTTTTGGAGAGGATCAGGCCCACCAGGACGCCCCCGGCGATGGAGAGCAGGCTGAAGAGGATGGGCTCCAGGATGGCCAGGGGGTGAAGGCGGGCGCCCCCCTCGGCGGAGACCACGGCGGTGCATACGCTGAAGGCGATGAGGCACACGGCGTCGTCCAGGGCCACCACCTCCAGGATGGTGTTGACGAAGGGGCCCTTGGCCCGGTACTGGCGGATGGTCATGATGGTGGAGGCCGGTGCGGTGGCCGAGGAGATGGCCCCCAGCAGGAGGGAGAAGGGGAGGGAGAGGCGGAAGAGAAAGACCATCACCAGGGTGACCAGGGCGAAGGCGGCCAGGGACTCGAAAATGGTGACCACGATGACCCCCGGACCGTTGGATTTGAGCTTGTTCCATTTGAAGTAGCGGCCCACGCCGAAGGCGATGAAGGCCAGGGCCACGTCGGTGATGAAGTCCATGCCCTGGATGACCTCCAGAGGCAGGAGATTCAGGGCGTAAGGCCCGATGGCGACCCCCGCCAGGATATAGCCGGTGACATCGGGCAGGTGGAGCTTTTTTGTGACCCGGGTGGCCAGGAAGCCGGCCAGGAGCATGATGGCGAGGGAGAGGGTGACACGGGCCGTGGGGGCCGTGAGGGCATCCAGATGAAGCATGGCGGAAGTCTCCTTTCAGGAAGGGAATTGGTTCCTTCCTTCCGATCGCTTGATTATAGGGGCAGAGCGTGATAAAATCAAATCATAATATTTAAGACTAACATAAATATTTAGAATGGAATGGGGAAAGCGCCATGATCGATGTCAAAGTAAAGACTTTGCTGACGGTGGTGCGGGCGGGCAGCTTCACCAAGGCGGCGGAGGAGCTGGGGCTGACCCAGCCCGCCGTGAGCCACCACATCAAGCAGCTGGAGGAGGAATTCGGGGTCAGGATCTTCCAGCGTGGGGGCCGGGAGCTTACGGTGACAGCGGAAGGGGAGATCCTGCTCAAATACGCCGGGCGGCTGACGGCGGTGGACCAGAACTGCCGCCAAAGCCTGGAGGACTACCGCCGGCAGGCCCGGCACCTGAACATCGGCATCACCCGGACGGCGGCGGAGAACCTGATGACCCAAGTGTTGGCCCGCTATTGTGACGAACATCCCAAAACACATATGAATATTATTACGGATACCATTCAGAATCTTTATACTAAGCTGGGACTGTACGAGCTGGACCTGGCCATTGTGGAGGGGGTGCTGCCCAACAGCCAGTACCGGTCGGTGCTGCTGGACACGGATTACCTGTGCCTCGTGGTCTCCCCGGAGCATCCCTTTGCCGGGCGGCAGAGCGTGCTGCTCCGTGAGCTGCGGGGGGAGCGGCTCATCCTGCGGCCCCCCACGGCGGGGACCCGGATGCTCTTTGAAAACTTCCTGGCGGGGCACGGGGAGAGCCTGGAGAATTTCAACGTGATGATGGAGATGGACAACATCGCCATGATCAAGAACCTGGTGGCCATGGACCTGGCGGTGTCGGTCATCGCCCACAGCGCGTGCCGGGAGGAGCTGCGTGCCGGGCGGCTGGTGTCCGTGCCCATTGAGAACGCCAGCATGACCCGGGAGATCAACATGGTGTACCACCACGATTTCAACCATATGGATCTGCTGGAGGAGCTGCGGGGGATCTACGCCAAGGTGGACTGATCCGGCGGCGAAGGAGAGAAAAAAGCCCGGCGGTCATAAGACCGCCGGGCTTTTTTGTATATTCAGCTGTTGCGGAAGCGGGAGAGGAACTCCTGGGTGCGGGGGTTTTTGGGGTCCTGGAACAGCTGGGCGGGGGGGCCCTCCTCGGCGATGACCCCGTCGGCCATAAAGACCACGTGGTTGCTGACGTCCCGGGCGAAGGCCATCTCGTGGGTGACCACGATCATGGTCATGCCCGCCCGGGCCAGGTCCCGCATGACGGCCAGGACCTCCCCCACCATCTCCGGGTCCAGGGCGGAGGTGGGCTCGTCAAAGAGGAGGACCTCCGGCTCCATGGCCAGGGCCCGGGCGATGGCCACCCGCTGCTTCTGACCGCCGGAGAGCTGGCGGGGCTTGGCGTTGATGTAAGGGGCCATGCCCACCTGCTCCAGGTACTTCATGGCGTTCTGCCGGGCGGCCTCGGCGTCCTTTTTCAGCACCTTGCGCTGGCCCACGGTGCAGTTGTCCAGCACCGACATGTTGCTGAAGAGGTTGAAGGACTGAAAGACCATGCCCACCTTGGAGCGGTAGGCGGTGGGGCTCACCCCCCGGGCGGCCACGTCCTTGCCGTGGAAGCGGATCTCCCCGGAGGTGGGGGTCTCCAGCAGGTTGACGCACCGCAGAAGGGTGGACTTGCCCGAGCCGGAGGGGCCGATGACGGTGGTCACGTCCCCGGAGGAGACGGTGAAGTCGATGTCCCGCAGGACCACGTTGGCGCCGAAGGATTTGGAGAGGTGGCGCACTTCCAGAATAGGCTCACTCATGTCAGCGGTCTCCTCTCGTACGGCCGTGTTTTAGGTCTTGCTGGAGCCGGTCCCGGTACTCCTTGCTGTGCTCGTCGAAGGGGGTGCCCCGGTCGGGGTGGGCGTAGGTGCCAGAGGTCATGGTCAGGGGGTCGGCCAGGGCCAGGTCAAAGTTGGCGGGGCCGTCCATCCGCTTTTCCACCCAGCGCAGGATGAAGGAGGCGATCAGGGTCATGGTCAGATAGCCGATCATCTCGATGGCAGCGGAGGGGAAATAGAGGTAGGTGCCCCCCACGGCGGTGCGGTGGACGGAGAAGAACTCGGTGAAGCTGATGATAAACATGACCGAGCTGTCCTTGATGTTGATGATGAAGTTGTTGCCGATCTGGGGCATGATGTTCCGAAGGGCCTGGGGCAGGATGACGCTGGTCATGGTCTGGAAGTGGTTCATGCCGATGGCCTTGGCCCCCTCGGTCTGGCCCGGGTCCACCGAGATGATGCCGCCCCGGACCGACTCGGCCATGTAGGCGCCGGTGTTCACCGACACCACCACGATGGCCGCCAGCCACACGTTGCTGCCGAAGCTGACGGCGTTGGCGGTGAAGTAGGGCAGGCCGTAGTAGACGAACACGGCCTGGAGCACCATGGGCGTGCCCCGGAACACCTCCACGTAGACCCGCAGGACCACCCGGATGAGGCCCAGGAAAAACCGCTTGAAGGGGTTGTCGGTCTTGGCGTGGGGGATGGTCTGCAAAATGCCGCAGGCCAGGCCGATGATACAGCCGATGGCCGTGGCCACCAGGGCCAGGATGAGGGTGTTGCGGATGCCCCCCAGATAGGCCGTGCCGTAGCCGGCCCACACCTTGGCGATGTCGTGCCCCAGTTGGGCGAAAACGTTCATGGGCGCTCATGCCCCTTTCTTGATGATGGATGGCGCTATCACGCCGCGGGGCGGGCGCATGGGGCGGATACGCCCCCGCGCCTGCCCTCCGCGCTTCCTTTTACTCGCCCAAAGGCTGGACGGCGATGGCCTGGGCCATCAGGTCGTTGAAGTCGTCGGCGGTCATGGTGGACAGCACACTGTCCATGGCCTCCTTCAGCTCGGTGTTGCCCTTGCGCATGGAGATGCCGATGTTGATCTCCCCCTCGTCGGCCACGAAGTTGTCGTCGGAGCCGGTGAAGTCCAGGATGGTCATATCGGGGTAGGCTGCCACGGCGCCCTGGGCGGTGGGCATGTCGGTGCAGACGTAATCCACCATGCCGGTCTCCAGCGCCATGAGCATGGCGGGGGCGGTCTCGGCGGCGGTCTGGACCTTGGCGCCCTCGATCTGGGGGAGCATGTCGTTGTACCAGATGGTGGCGATCTGGGCGGTGCAGGTGCCGCCGGTCAGGTCGGAAATGCCCTTGGCGGAGGCGAAGGGGCTGTCCTTCTTGGTGACGCAGACGATGGAGGCGTAGAAGTAGGGCCCGGCGAAGTCCACCTGCTCGGAGCGCTCCTCGGTCATGGACTGGCCGGCGATGACGGCGTCAAAGATGCCGGTCTGGACGCCGGGGACCAGGGAGTCCCAGTCGGACTGGATGATCTCCAGCTCCCAGCCGTTGGCCTCGCAGAGCTTCTTGGCCATCATCACGTCGTAGCCGTTGGCGTACTGGCTGCTGCCCTTGATGGGCACAGCGCCGTTGGAGTCGTCGTTCTGGGCCCAGTTGTAAGGGGCGTAGGCGCACTCCATGGCGATGGTGAGGACGCCGTCCTCCACGCCGGAGGAGACGGCGGCGGCGGAGGGCGCGGCGGACTCGGCGGCGGCGCTCTCGGCGGGGGCGGAGGGGGCGGCGCTCTCGGTGGTGGTCCCGCCGCCGCAGGCGGTGAGGGTCAGGGTGAGGGCCAGGGCCAGGGGCAGGCCCACGCGGGTCATCTTCTTTTCATTCATAAACTTTTTACCTCGCTTCTCCAATTAAAATCCTGTCTTGCCGTAAAAAAAACGTGAACGCTTTCCGGAGAAAGCGTTCACGAAAAAGCAAGCTGAGTTTTGCGGGAGCGGCATAAGGAGCCCCCCTCGATGCAGTCTCATGATAGCGCTTCACACACGGTGACAGTCCGGCGGGTATTTCCCGGCGGCCCAGGTAAGCGGCGGCAGGCACCTTCGCTTCCTTCGGCGGCGCTCCCTTTCCTCCCCGGCGGCTTGCCTGGCCTTGCCGGAGGGTACTCATGAGAACCGCGCCTCTATCAGATTATAGATTGGGTGTTATAGTATCACTGTTTTTCGGAGGTGTCAAGGGGCGGCGGAGAAAATTCTTTGGGCTCGGCCCCGTCCAGGTAGTCCTCCAGGACCTTGAGGATCAGGTTGGAGACGGGGCGGCGCTCCCGCCGGGCCTGGGCCTCCAGGCGGGCTTTGAACTCGCTGGTGACACGGAAACCAATCTGCGTGTCTGTTTTGGACAAAGCCCCCACCTCCCTGATTGTTTAACATTATAAGACAATGTAGGACAAACGGTTGACAAACTATGCTAAACTTTGCTAAACTATCGCTGGGAGGCCTGCTGATATGTATATTGAGGACGAGTTCTTCCAGATGTTTCAGAAGGCTACGCCCTTTCTGTACGGGGAGCTCCGGGAGTATTGGGAGTATCAAAAGATGCTCCACAGGTACGGAGAGGGCCGCAGGGAGCTGGAACGGGTGCTGGACAAGGAGCACAGGGAGCTGATGAACCAGATGATATCGGACCAGTGCTTCATGGGGATCTTCAAAGACCTCCACTGGTTCCGGGAGGGCGTGCGGATGGAGCGAAAAAGACAGGAAAAGAGCCGGGAACCTTAAGGTTCCCGGCTCTGGCCGTTTTTATCATGGGGAGGGGGTGCCTCGGCGCCGGGTTCAGCTCTTGACCGGCTCTCCCGCGGCCAGGCGGAACACCTTTTCCACGTCCGCCCGCTCGGCGTGGCCCTCGTGGACCTTCTGGCCGTCCACGTAGTAGGTGGGCACGTAATAATAGTCGAACTGGTCGGCGAAGGCGGGTTCCCTGGTCTCGTCCACGATCTTCAAGGGGATGTCTCGCCACTCGGGATGGTCGGCGAAAAGCTGGTCCTGGAGCTGGAGGGCCAGCCTGCAGTGGGGGCAGCCCGCCATGACGAAGAGGAGAATGTCTTTCATATCATATCGTCCTTTCTTATGTGCTTATTGCCGCTGAAAACGGACGGTGATCCGCCCGCCGCAGACCATGCCCAGGGCGGCGGGGTCCCCCAGGTCGTAGCAGCGCTCCTGGGCATCGCCGCCCTCCCGCCACTGGGCCAAGGCGTCCTGGGCCACCTGGTACTCCACGGCGCCGCCGCCCACGGTGCCGGTAGTTTGCCCGTCGGGGCGCACCAGCATCCAGGCTCCGGGCCCCCGGGGGGCGGAGCCGGTCTTTTTGGTGATGGTGCAAAGCACACCGGGGTCCGCCGGGGGCGGGGCCAGGGCGGGGCCCAGCTGGGCGCGGACCTGGATGAGCTGGGCGGCGATCTCCACCGCCACCTCCGCGGGGGTCTGGCCCCCCAGGAGGAGGCCGATGGGGGTGTGGACCCCGGAGAGCTGCTCGGGGGAGAAGCCCTGGGCGGAGAGGGCCTCCATCACGGCGGCGATCTTCCGGCGGCTGCCGATCATGCCCACGTAAGCGTAACGGCCCCGCAAGATCTGCTCCAGGCAGTCCTTGTCGTAGACGTGGCCCCGGGTGAGGATGCAGTAGAAGTCGGAGGGGCGGCTGCCCAGGGCCTCCAAGGCCTGGGAAAAGGGCTGGGCCAGGATTTGGGCGGCCATGGGGAATCGGCCGGCGTTGGCGAATTCGGGGCGGTCGTCGATGACGCAGACCTCAAAGTCCAGGCGGGCGGCGATGTGGGCCAGCTCCAGGGAGACGTGGCCGCCGCCGCAGAGGATCAGTCGTTCCATAGGGGACTCCTTTCTGGTGTGGAAAAGTGGAGGACGCCCTCCAGGACGCCGCCGGCGATGGCGCGGGCCTTATCGGAGACGGTGAAGCAGTGGCGGGGCTGGCAGCGGGGGTCGATGTCCCCGGATTTCATCCCCTTTTGGACGGGCAGGCCCGCCGGGAGCATCCCTCGGACGATGCCGGTGAGGCCCGCCAGGGCCAGCTCGTCCCCCACACGGGCCACCGGGCAGCCCTTTTCCACCCGGTCCCCGATGGAGACCAGGGGTTGGAAGGGTCCGTCGCCGGGGGCGCGGATGAGCCGTTCCAGGGTGTAGCCCCCCACGTCGCCGGGGACGCCGGTGTTGGGGATGGCGGAGCCCTCCAGGATCAGGCGGCCCAGGTCGTGGCCCCGCATGGTCTCCACCACGCCGTGGCAGTCCGTTCCGGCGGTGAAGCCGGGGCCCAGGGCCAGGACAATGGGGGCGTCGGTGAGGGCCGTGCCCGTGTTGCGCTTGGCCAGGATGGCGTCCACCAGCACGTCGAAGGGAAGGGCGCGGAGAATGTGGGCGCCGGGGTCGGGGAGGACGGGGACGCACCCCGCTGCCAGGGCGGCCCGGGCCTCCTCCACCGTCTCACAGCGGCGGGCGGTGACCCCCTCCACGGTGGTTGTCCCGTCGTAAACGGCCTGGGAAAAGGCTACGGTGCGGCGGACGGCGGTGGGGTGGTCCAGGTCGGTCATGACCACCTGGAAGTGACAGCGGTGGAGGCGCAGGGCGGTGCCCGTGGCCAGGTCCCCGGCGCCTTTGATCAAAACCAGCATGCTCCGCCACGCTCCTCTTCGGTATAGTGATGGACGGCGGCGGGAATGCCCCGGGCCGCCAGGATGGATCGGATCTCTTCCCCGGCCGCCCGGAGGGCGGGGGTGTCCGCCTTGTTGAGCAGGCAGCGGAAGGCCATGGCCGGGGCCACCTGCTTCCGGCCCCCCAGGGGGCTGGAGAGGACGCGGGCCACGTCGGCGGGGGTGAGGATGTGGGTTTGCTCCACGCCCAGAAGGGCGGCCACCCGCTCCGGGCGGTGGCAGGCGGCGGAGACGGCCTGTCCCAGGCAGTCCAGCCCGGCCACGGCGATGACGGCGTCGGCGGCGGGGGGGACGACGGGCTCGTGGTCCGCCGGGGCCTTCAGGGGGTGGATGCGGGCGCCGTCGGCCTCCACCAGGACGGTCTGGGCCAGGCCGGGGAGGGTATCGGGGGGGACGGCGCCGGTGAGCTTGCCCGGCTTGTCCCACCGGCCCAGGGTGGCGGCCCGCCGCTCCGCCAGAAGGCCGGGGAGGGCGGCGGGGTCATCCGTCAGGGGCAGGCGGGGGTGGGGCATGATGTGGGTGGTGGTGGTCACCACCACCCCACGGCCCCGGTCCACGGCCTCCCGGGCCAGGGCGTAGAGGGTGGAGGTCTTGCCGCCGCCCCCCACCAGGGCGATCAGCCGGTGGACGTCCATGTCCAAGATCAAGTCTGTCCAGATGCCCATGGATTACGCCGCCTCCGACAGGTGCTCGAGCAAAATCTTCAGGCCGATGCACACCAGAACCACGCCGCCCAGGAGGGTGGCCCGGCGCTGAAAGAGGCAGCCCAGGCGGCGGCCCAAAAGCCCGCCCAGCATGGCCAGGACGAAGGCCACCACGCCGATGACGGCGCTGGCCAGGAGGATGTTCACGTCCACGAAGGCCAGGGAGACCCCTACGGCCAGAGCGTCGATGCTGGTGGCCAGGGCCAGGAGGAAGAGGCGGCGGTTGGACAGGTCGGTGACCGCGTCCTCCCCACAATCGCCGCCCTTGAGGGCGTCGGCGATCATGTGACCGCCGATGAGGGCCAGCAGGCCGAAGGCGATCCAGTGGTCGATGAACTCTATGTACTCCCGGACGCTGGAGCCCAGGAACCAGCCGATGAGGGGCATGGCGAACTGGAAGAAGCCGCACCAGGCGCCGATGCGGGCGGCCTGCCGGGGGCCGAAGCCGGGGACGGCGATGCCGGTGGACACCGACACGGCGAAGGCGTCCATGGCCAGACTGACGGCGATGAGGAGAATTTCAAACAAAAATGATTCCCCCTGAAATTTTGTTAGGTCCAGTGTAGCACACTTTGGTGGCGGGAGCAATAGAAAAGAGGGGCCCCCACGCCTTGCGGGGGGAGAGAAAATCGGGTATGATTAGAATACTTTATGAGGGGAGATGAGCGGGCATGACCGACGAGGCGTATATGGACCGGGCGCTGGAGCTGGCCCGGGAGGCGTTGGAGGCGGGAGAGGTGCCCGTGGGGTGCGTCATCGTCTGGGAGGACGGGCGCATCGTGGGAGAGGGCCGCAACCGGCGGGAGGAGGACGGCGACGCCCTGGGCCACGCCGAGCTGGCGGCCATCCGCATGGCCTGCGGGACCGTGGGGGGCTGGCGGCTCCACAAGGCGGTCATGTACGTGACGCTGGAGCCCTGCCCCATGTGCGCCGGGGCCATCGTCAACGCCCGTATCCCAGTGGTGCGCTACGGGGCCAAGGACGAGGGGATGGGGGCCTGCGGATCGGTGCTGAACCTCTTTGAGGAGGGCTTCGGCCACCGGCCCAGGCTGTACCGGGGGCCCCGGGAGGCCGAGTGCGCCCAGGTGATGCGTGACTTTTTTACCAAGCTGAGGGAAAAATAGGGGCGGGAAATTGTACGATTTAACATAATTGTAACAAAGGATGGTTTGTTTTTTAACAATCTCTTGGTATCTTAAATACCAGCAAGAGACAACAACTTCTTTTCATTCTATCCTCCAATCCTTTTGCAGAAAGACAGCGGTCATGCCGCTGTCTTTTTGTAATTTCCGCAACTTTACAGGAATACGACAAAAAATATTTGAGATTTAATTCTTTTGTAACAGAATTTGTTTTAATCGTTTACAACTCTTGGGTATCATAATACTTGCAAGAGACAGTTTCTTTTCATTTCATTGTATCCTCTTTCCTTGCAAGAAGGGTCAGACGTCAGGAGCAGGCGTCTGGCCTTTCTTGCGTTTTCCGCCTTGGGGAAGGCGGGGGCGACTGGGGGACCATCTTTTCCACGCGGAAAAGATGGCCCCCCTGCTGTGCTCCCCTTGAAAGAGAGACCCGCCCGGCATAGCCGGGCGGCCTACGCTAAAATGTGCCACAGGTACATTTTCTTAACGCTGCGGTTTCGACTCTGTCCCTCTGAACCCCCTCTCAACGACCAAAGGAGGGGCGCCTGTGGGTGCCCCTCCTTTGGAAACCACCTCTGGCTGTCCACATGAGCGTAAGAAAACCCCGGGGCCGCTACGAAGTGCGGCCCCGGGGTTCGTTTGTTTGGGGCTTCCCCTGGGGGAAGCTGTCTGCGAAGCAGACTGATGAGGGGAACTTATCTTTCTAGCAAAGCCTTTCCCATATCCGCAGTTCCCCTCATCCGTCAGCCCTCCGGGCTGCCACCTTCCCCCGAGGGGAAGGCTAAAGACCAACCTTCTGTCAAGAACACGTCAGCGGCCGAGCGGCGCTAAAGGGACTACGTGTCGCACAGACGCACCCGTGCTTATACCCCTTTCTTCGGGCAGTAGACATTCTACTAAAAAAGGAGTCTGCGAGCAGGTTTGCACCAAAAGACTTTTCTTTGGGGGCCTGGGGCGGCGTTTCTTTTCCTCGGGAAAAGAAATGTCCCCCAGATTTACGCACGTCCCGACGTGCAGGCAGGCAGCAATCAAACGGAACACCCTCCGTCAAGAACCCTCCTGCGCCTTTTGATAATCCTCAACAAGGAGCCGGGCAAATTTCAGCGGATCCTCCCCCTTTTTGAGTCGGAGGGTGAGGGCGGGCTTTTCCCCGGCGGAGAACAGGAGGCGGCCCTTGTAGCGGGGCAGGGCGCACAGGGCGGAGAGGCTTTGGAGGTCGAAGGAGTCCAGGGTAAAGAGCAGATTGGTGCCCTTCTGGGTGATCTCGGACACCCCCCGGCGGGCGGCGTCGGAGCGGAGAAGGGCCACGGCGATGAGGTTGTTGACCTGCCGGGGGGGATCGCCGTAGCGGTCGATGAGCTCGTCGGTGAGGTCGTCGGCGTCGGCCTCCCCCCGGATCATGGCGATGCGGCGGTAGAGGTCCATGCGCTGCTCGGGGGAGGGGACGTACCGGTCGGGGATGGAGGCGGACACCGTCAGGTCGGCGGCGCACTCGGCGGTGGTCTCCGGCTTTTCGCCCCGCTCCAGGAGGACGGCCTCCTCCAGGAGCTTCAGGTACATGTCGTAGCCCACGCTCATGAGGAAGCCGGACTGCTCGGGGCCCAGGACGTTGCCCGCCCCCCGGATCTCCAGGTCCCGCATGGCGATTTTGAAGCCGGAGCCGAACTCGGCGAACTCCCGGATGGCGGTGAGGCGCTTGGTGGCCACTTCGGAGAGCACCTTGCCCCGGCGGTAGGTGAGGTAGGCGAAGGCCCGGCGGTTGGAGCGGCCCACCCGGCCCCGGATCTGGTGGAGCTGGGCCAGGCCCATCTTGTCGGCGTCCTCGATGATGAGGGTGTTGACGTTGGCGATGTCGATGCCGGTCTCGATGATGGTGGTGCACACCAACACGTTGACCTCCCCCTCGGACATGCGGGTCATGACGTCGTTGAGTTCCTCCTGGGTCATCTTGCCGTGGGCGATGGCCACCGTCACATCCTCCCCCAGCAGGTCCCGGATGCGGGCGGCGGTGCGGGCGATGGTCTCTACCCGGTTATGGAGGTAGTAGACCTGGCCGCCCCGCTCCAGCTCCCGGCGCATGGCGTCGGCCAGCACCGACCAGTCCTGCTCCATGACGTAGGTCTGCACCGGCTGGCGGTCCTGGGGGGGCTCCTCCAGGGTGGACATATCCCGGATGCCCGAGAGGGCCATGTTCAGTGTCCGGGGGATGGGGGTGGCCGACAGGGTGAGCACGTCCACCTGCTTGGCCAGCTCCTTGAGCTTTTCCTTGTGGGTGACGCCGAAGCGCTGCTCCTCGTCCACCACAAGGAGCCCCAGGTCCTTGAACTTCACGTCCTTTTGGAGGAGCCGGTGGGTGCCGATGAGCAGGTCCACCTTGCCCGCGGCCAGGGCGGCCAGGGTGGCGCGCATCTGGGCGGGGGTGCGGAAGCGGGAGATGACGTCGATGTCCACCGGGTACTTGGCGAAGCGCTGTTTGGCCGTCAGGAAGTGCTGGCGGGCCAGGACGGTGGTGGGGACCAGGATGGCGGCCTGCTTGCCGTCCAGCACGCACTTCATGATGGCCCGGAAGGCCACCTCGGTCTTGCCGTAGCCCACGTCGCCGCAGAGGAGCCGGTCCATGGGCCGGGGGGCCTCCATGTCCCGCTTGATCTCCGCCACGCACCGGAGCTGGTCCTCGGTCTCGGTGTACTCGAACTCCTCCTCGAACTCCTTCATCCAGGGGGAGTCGGGGGAGAAGGCGAAGCCGGGCTGACGCTGGCGCTGGGCGTAGAGCTGGATAAGGCCCTTGGCCAAATCCTGGACCGCCTTCTTGGCCCGGGACTTCTGCCGCTCCCAGTCGCCGCCCCCCAGCTTGGAGAGCTTCCTGGTCTCGTTGGCGTCCTCGCCGCCGCCGATGTACTTGCTGACCTGGTCCAGCTGGGTGGCGGGGACATAGAGGACGTCGGCCCCGGCGTAGGCGATCTTCACGTAGTCCTTGTCCACCCCGTCCACGGGGATCTTGACCATGCCGGAATAGCGGCCGATGCCGTGCTGCTGGTGGACCACCAGGTCCCCGGGGGAGAGGTCGGCGTAGGATTTCAGCTTTTCCCGGTTGGTGGGGGCCTTGGCCTTGGGCTTCTTCACCGGAGCGGCCTGCCCCTCGGTGAGGATGGCAAATTTGGCGGAGGGGTACTCCATGCCGGTGGAGAGGCCGCCGCAGGCGATGACAGCCTTCCCCGGCTCGGGGAGGGCGTGGAGCTGAAAATCCACGGCGGAGCGGATCTTCTGCTCCCGGAGGAGGGACTGGAGGTTCAGGCAGCGCTGCTCCGTCCCCGCCAGGACCACCACGGAATAGCCGGAGTTCATGTAGTGGGCCAGGTCGGAGACGGCGGTCTCCAGGCTGACGCCGTAGGAGGGGAGCTGCTTGGCCGTCACCGTCAGGAGGGTGCGGGGCCGCTGGGGGTACTGGGAGGAGGGGAAGGAGTCCAGGTAGGCCACAGGCCACTGCTCCAGCCGGGCGGAGAGCTCCTCCGGGGTGCGGCAGAGGATCCCCAGCTCGGGGAGGAGGGTGCCGCTCTCGGTCAGGGCCTTCACATCCTCATTGAGCTGCCACAGGTAGTTTTTGCACCGCTCCTGGAAGCGGGGGCTCTCGCTGATGAGGACGGCGGCGTCCTCGGGCAGGTAATCCGCCGCCGTGGCCAGCTGGGGGTAGATAAGGGCCAGGTAGCGGTCCACGGCGGGGAAGGTGAGGCCGTTTTCCAGCTTTTCCTTGTCCTCCGCCAGGGTGGCCAGGAGCTGGTCGGGGGCGCCCTTTTTCCCGGCGGCGGCCAACCGCTGGTCCAGAGCTTGAACCAGGCCCGCCGCCCCGCCGGGGGCGAACTGGGGCAGGACCTCGGCGGCGGGGAGGATGCGGGCCTCCTCCAGCTGCTCGGTGCGGCGCTGGGTGGCGGGGTCGAAAAGACCCATGGAGTCCACGTCGTCCCCGAAGAACTCCACCCGCACGGGCTGGGGATGGGCGGGGGAGAAGAAGTCCAGGATGCCCCCCCGGAGGGCGAACTGGCCCATGCCCTCCACCTGGTCGCAGCGGGCGTATCCGGCGGCGGACAGGGTCTCCGCCAGCTCGTTCAGGTCGTATTGCTCCCCCATGCTCAGCACCCGGCTGGCCCGGGTGAGCAGGCCGGGGGGCATGGTGCGCTGGACCATGGCCTCCGCCGAGGCCACCACGAAGGCGGGGCGGCCCTGGGCCAGGGTCCAAAGCACGCTCAGGCGGCGGTGCTCCCACTGGCGGGAGACCACGGCGGCGTTGTGGAAGGTGAACTCCCGGGCGGGGAGGGTGAGGGCCTCCTCCCCGGTGAGGGCCTTCAAGTCGGCGGCCATACGGCCGCACTCGGCGTCGTCGGCGCAGAGGACCACCACGGGGCGGCCGGTCTCCTGGCGGAGGGCGGCGGCGAAGTGGGCCCGGTGGGCCGGGGAAAGCCCGGACAGGGCCGCCGGGCAGGCGCCGTTGTCC
Organism: Oscillospiraceae bacterium; assembly: GCA_022846075.1. Classification (GTDB taxonomy): domain Bacteria; phylum Bacillota; class Clostridia; order Oscillospirales; family Oscillospiraceae; genus Vermiculatibacterium. The sequence continues at coordinate 3,137,176 of AP025582.1, read as the reverse complement.
AGGGCGGCCAAAAGGGTTTGAAATTCGGGGACCCGCTCCAGGGCGGAGAGGAGAAGTTTCATAGCGGCCTCCTGGAAATAGAAAAAAATGGAAGTGACAGAGACGGCGAAAGCCCCCGATTCTGAGGAATGGGGGGTGTGTTATGTGACAGTATAGACCTTTGGAGGGCGGGGGTCAAGGGGAAAAGGGAGGGGGATCTTGTTGTTTGAATGGGGGGTCGATGCACCTCGGAAGGTACGGCCTTCTGGGGGGTGTTTCTTTTCCCGAGGAAAAGAAACACCCCCCAGACCCCTAAAGAAAAGTCTTTTGGTGCAGCCCTGCGCACAGGTTCCCTTCTTAGTAGAAGGTCTACTGCTCATTGAAAGGGGGAAAAGCACGGGAGCGTCTGTGCGACACGTGATTCCTCTTGCGCCGCTCGGCCGCTGACGTGTGCTTGACAGAAGGTTGGTCTTTAGCCTTCCCTTGGGGGAAGGTGGCAGCCCGGAGGGCTGACGGATGAGGGGAACTGGGGAAAACACGAAAGGCCCTGCTAAAGAAATAAGTTCCCCTCATCAGTCTGCTTCGCAGACAGCTTCCCCCAGGGGAAGCCTATTTGACAAACTTCCCGGGCTCAGGCGCGCCAATGAGCTGCAAATGTTGGCTGTACAGCAGTAATCAGCGGCAGCGGCGCTAGGAGGAGACGGAGTTGACAGATGTGAGCGCCGGTCGTTAGGAGCTACCAGTTGTATATTTAGTACGGCGTTTTTCTTTGGCATCCACCACAGCGTTCAGAAAACTTGCCGGTGGCAAGTTTTTAGCGTAGGCTGGCCGGCGGTGCCGGCCAGGGCCCTGTCCTTGAGAACATAAACCGGGTTTGGGCCCCCGACAGGGGCCGCCCTGCCCCCGCACCGCCCGGAGGGCGGGAAAATGCCTCTCTCAGTTGAATTTGTTCATGGCCCTGTCCGTGCCCTCCCTGACGATGCACTCCACCGCCTGGGCGGCCCGGCTCACGGCGTCGTCGATGGCCTTGCGGTCCTCGCCCTGGGGCCTGCCCAGGACCCAGTCGGCCATATCGTAGTCGGGATGGGGCTTCTGGCCCACGCCCACCCGGATGCGGGGGAACTGGTCGGAGTGGAGGTGGGCGATGATGTTTTTCAGCCCGTTGTGGCCCCCCGCCGAGCCCGAGGGGCGGACGCGGAGTTTGCCGGGGGGGAGGGCCACCTCGTCGGAGATGACTAGGATCCGCTCCGGGGGGACTTTATAAAAGGAGGCGGCCTGCTCCACCGCCTCGCCGGAGAGGTTCATAAAGGTCACCGGCTTCATGAGCAGGACCTTTTCCCCGGAAATGACGGCGGTGTTGGTGAGGGCTTTATACTTTAACCGCTGGACGGGGATGTCCAGCAGGTCGGCCAGGGCGTCCACCACGTCGAAGCCCACGTTGTGGCGGGTGTGGTCGTACTCGCCGCCCATATTGCCCAGGCCCACGATGAGCCAGGTGACGCCGGGGGTCTTGCTTTTGGAAAAAAACATTGAAAGGTCCCGCCTTTTTTCGTAGGATGGAGAAAACCGGGGCGGAGCGTCACGCTCCGCCCCGGCGAGATGGAGAGGAAATCAGTTGAAGAGCTTGGAGACCGAGACCTCCTGGTAGATGCGCTCGATGGCCTCGGCGAAGATGTCGGCCACGGAGAGGTACTTGATCTTGGAGCAGGTGACGCCGGGACGGGGGGGCACGGTGTCCAGGAACACCATTTCCTTGATGGAGCTGTTCTCGATGCGCTCGATGGCCGGGCCGGAGAGGACGCCGTGGCTGGCGCAGGCGTACACGTCGGTGGCTCCGCCGATCTCCACAAGGGCCTGGGCCGCGCCGCACAGGCTGCCGGCGGTGTCCACCATGTCGTCGAAGAGGATGACCTGCTTGCCCCGCACGTCGCCGATGATGTTCATGACCTCGGAGGAGTTGGCCTTCTGGCGGCGCTTGTCCACGATGGCCAGGGGCATCCCGAGCTTCTGGGCGAAGGCCCGGGCCCGGGAGACGCTGCCCACGTCGGGAGAGACCACCACGGTGGTCTCCTCCTGGCCCACGAAGCGGTCGTGGAAGTGGTGGGTGAAGATGGGGTTGCCCAGCAGGTTGTCCACGGGGATGTCGAAGAAGCCCTGGATCTGGGAGGCGTGGAGGTCCATGGTCAGGACCCGGTCGGCGCCGGCCCGGGTGATGAGGTTGGCCACCAGCTTGGCGGAGATGGGGTCACGGGGCTTGGTCTTGCGGTCCTGGCGGGCGTAGCCGAAGTAGGGGATGACGGCGGTGATGCGCCCGGCGGAGGCCCGCTTGAAGGCGTCGATCATGATGAGGAGCTCCATCAGGTTGTCGTTGACGGGGGAGCAGGTGGACTGGACCACGAATACGTCGGAGCCCCGGACGGTCTCGTAGATGGAGACGAAGTTCTCTCCATCGGAGAAACAGCCGGTCTCGGCGTTGCCCAGCTCGGTGCCGATCTTACGGCAGATATCCTCAGCCAGGGCCCGGTTGGAATTGCCGGAGAAGATCTTAATGTCCTTTCCATGCGCGATCATGTGTTTACATCCTCTCATCTCTTATTATCCCCCGATCCGGGGGTGATGTATGAATTCAGCCCTTGCGGCGCTTGGCCGCCCACTGCTTTTTCACGATCTGGCGGTCCCGGGCGATGGCCAGGGAGTCGGCGGGCACGTCGTCGGTGATGGTGCTGCCGGCGGCGGTGTAGGCCCCCTCCCCCACGGTGACGGGGGCCACCAGGTTGGTGTTGCAGCCGATGAAGGCGTGGTCGCCGATGGTGGTGCGGAACTTCTTCTCCCCGTCGTAGTTCACCGTGACGGTGCCGCAGCCGAAGTTGATGTGGGCCCCGGCGTCGGTGTCCCCCACGTAGGTCAGGTGGGAGATCTTGGTGCCGTCGCCGATGGTGGAGTTCTTCAGCTCCACGAAGTCGCCCACCTTGACCCCCTTGCCCACGTGGCAGCCGGGGCGGATGTAGGCGAAGGGGCCCACGGCGGTGTCGTCGTCCACCACGGACTCATTGAGCTGGGAGGCGTTGACGGTGACCCGGTCCCCCAGCTGGCAGTCCCGGATCATGGCATTGGGGCCGATGACGCAGTCCCGGCCGGCGGTGACCCGGCCCCGGAGGATGGCGCCGGGGAGGAGGGCGGAGCCCGCACCCAGGGTGACGGCGGGGCCCACAAAGGCGCTCTCCGTGTCCATAACACGCACACCGCAGGAGAGCATCCGCTCCACGCTCAGGCTCCGGGCCATGGGTTCCACCACGGTGGCCCGGTAGGCCGGGTCGGACTTCAGGGGGAGGCAGCGGTCCTGCCAGGGCTTGGGGTCTCCCAGGGCGGCCAGGGCGTCGTCAAAGTCCCGTCCGTCGCTGAGGGCGGCGGCCAGGGCGGAGCCCCGGAGGGTAAAGACGCTCTTGGGCGGCTCCTTGCCCGAGCGGGCGAAGGTGCTGCCCTCGGGAGCCAGAAGGACGGGGCGGGTGACCACCACCACCTGTCCCGGGACCAGGGCGAGGAAGGCGGCCAGCCGGGCGGGGGCGTCGGCGGCACCGGTGGTGACGATGTCCGTCCCCACGGGGAAGCAGGCGGCGGCCTTTTCCCGGTCCCCCTCCCCGCAGACCACCAGGAACCGTTCCACGCCCTGGCGGCGAAGGGTCTCGGACAGCCAGAGGGCCGCCGGGTCGAAGAGGATATCCTCCAGATAGAGGGAGGAACCATGCTCATCCTGAGGTAAAAATACGATGGCGCCCGACGCTTCCATAGCGCACGCTCCCATTCTGTTAAAATAGCACCTTTATTATAACAAAGGAAGGCAGAAAATGCAAAGAAAAAGACCCGCCGAAGGCGGGTCGGTTTTTGGGAAAATTGACGGGATTTCAGCGAAAAAGCACATAAAAAGCTCACGCGGAGAGGACCGCGCGCATTTTGAGACGCTTCCAGATCCCGAAGACCTCCAGTGTGGCGCACATTTTGTCGGCCAGGGACACGGCCCAGGCCTCCCGGCTGCGGGGAAGGTGGACGGCCAGGGGCCACATGTGGGCCTGGATGATGTTGCGCTCCACCTCGGACAGGTGGGTCAGGGCGCTGGCGTTGCGGAGGGCGAACTCCGGGTGGTCCAGGCATTGGTTGCCGGGGTGGGCGGAGGCGTCCCGGCAGTCGTAGAGGTAGAGATCGTGGAGGAGGCCGCCCCGGGCGCAGGCCCGGTAGTCCAGGCCCCAGCGGCGGCCCAGGCGGAAGGCCACATAGGCCACGAAGACCGAGTGCTCGTAGCAGTTGACCCCGGGGTGGTGGGGCAGGCAGCGCATGGACTGGACCTGGGGGGTGTTCAGCAGCCCGTCCAGGCAGCTCAAAAAGCCGTTCCAGTTGGCGGCGTCGATGGTGACCATGGTCGCGTCCGCTCCTTTCCAATGAGGGATGATCTCTGACAGCAAGGCCATTATAGCGTCTATTTTCCCACTTGTCACGGGAAAAAAGAAAATCCACTGAAAAACGTAAGACTTTCGTAAGAGCTGCCCCCTTGTTTGTAACCGGCCGGGTAGGGTATACTGACTGTACTAAGCGGCATGATACAGTTGCCGCCTGGGATCAGGAAGGGAGTGGGGCCATGATCAGCCTCAATTATCGGGACGCCCGGCCCATCTACGAGCAGGTGCGGGACGGCCTGAGGCATTTAGTGGTGACAGGGGCCATCGCCGAGGGGGAAAAGCTGCCCTCCGTGCGGGCGCTGGCGGCCAGCCTGGCCATTAACCCCAACACCATCCAGCGGGCCTACGCCGCGCTGGAGGCGGAGGGTTATCTGTACGCCGAGCCGGGGAAGGGGGCCTTCGCCGCCCGGTCCGGGGCGGGGGAGAACCCACGCAGGGCCGAGCTGCTGCGGCAATTCGACGCCGCGGCCAACGAGCTGAAGTTTTTGGGCATGACCGCCCGGGAGCTGGCCGACCGGGTCAGCGGGGCGGAGACGATGAGAGAGGAGGAGGCGCAATGATCGAGGTCCAGAATGTAGTCAAGACCTTCGACGGCTTCCGGGCCCTGGACGGGCTTTCCATGTCGGTGCCCGGCGGGGCCATCTACGGCCTGGTGGGGCCCAACGGCGCCGGCAAATCCACCATCCTGCGCCACATCACCGGGGTCTACCAGCAGGACAGCGGCCAGGTGCTTGTGGACGGCCAGCCGGTCTATGAAAACCCGGCGGTAAAGGGGCGCATCGCGGACATCCCCGACGAACTCTATTACTTCGGCTCCTCCTCCACCCGGGATATGGCCCGGTTCTACAAGGGCTTTTATCCCCGGTTCGACGAAAAGCGGTACGAGGCGCTGAAGGACGTGTTCCGGGCGGTGGACGAGAAGCGGCCCATCCGCCGCCTGTCCAAGGGCATGCAGAAGCAGGCCGCCTTCTGGCTGGCGCTGTGCATCCGGCCCGAGATCCTGGTGCTGGATGAGCCGGTGGACGGGCTGGACCCGGTGATGCGCCGGCAGGTGTGGTCCCTGCTGATGTCCGACGTGGCCCAGGAGAACATCACGGTGCTGGTGTCCTCCCACAACCTGCGGGAGCTGGAGGACGTGTGCGACCACGTGGGCATCCTGTCCCACGGCAGGGTGCTCATCGAGCGGTCCCTCTCCGACCTCCAGGAGAACCTTGTGAAGATGCAGGTGGTGTTCCAGGAGAAGGAGCTGCCGGAGCTTCCCGAGGACATGGAGGTGCTGAACGTCTCCCAGGTGGGGCGCATCCACACCCTGATCGTCCGGGGGAAGGCCGACGAGGTGACCAACCGGCTGGCGGTCTATTCCCCCATCCTGATGGACGCCCTGCCCCTGACGCTGGAGGAAATTTTCATCTATGAATTGGGAGGTGAGGACTATGCCGTCCGCGACATCATCCTTTGAGGGCAAGGGCTGGTTCAACGCCGCCCTCTTTCGGAAAAACATGACCCGGTTCTGGCCCATCTGGGCGGTGTACGCCGCCGTCCTCTTCTTCACCCTGCCCATGGAGATCATCCTGGCGGCGGGGCGGGGATACGTCCGGGCCGACCTGCTGGACCAGGTGGAGTCCCATGTCTATGGGGCCATCTCCAACACGGTGTTCGTCGGCGTCATCTTCGGGCTGATGGCGGGCATGGCCCTGTTCTCCTACCTGATGAACAACCGCTCCACGGGGATGCTCCACGCCCTGCCCATCCGGCGGGAGGGGCTGTTCCTCACCAACTGGCTGTCGGGCCTGGCCTTCTTCCTGGCGCCCGACCTGGCCATCGCCCTCATCACCCTGTGCGCCCAGGCGGTGGCCGGGGCGGCCATGCCCGGCCTCGTGGCCTGGTGGTTCCTGGCCCAGACGGCGGTGTCCATGTTCTTTTTCTGCCTGGCGGTGTTCTGCGCCATGTTCACCGGCCACATTCTGGCCCTGCCCGCCTTTTACGGCATCGTCAACATCCTGGCCTACGGCATCGGCACCCTGATGGACACGGCGCTGGCCACCCTGCTCATCGGCTTCAACGGGGGCCGGTTTTCCTCCTCCGTCCTGGTGCGGTGGTTCACGCCCCCCTACCAGCTGGTGCACCTGCTGGAATACACCACCAGCTATACCCCCTATGACGACCAAATGGTGTCTGTAGCCACCCGCGGCTTTGACAACGGCACCCCTGCCGCCGCCATCGCCTACTGCGTGGTGGTGGGGGCGGTGCTCACCGCCCTGGCCCTGGAGGTCTACCGCCGCCGGCAGCTGGAGCGGGCGGGGGACCTGGTCACCGTGGGCTGGGTTCGGCCCGTGTTCCAGTACGGCCTGGGGGTCTGCGGGGGTATGACCCTGGGGACCGTCCTCTATATGAACTTTTTCGACCGCTTGGGCACCTGGGCTTTCATCTTCCTGACCGCGGTGTGCGCCGTCATCTTCGCTTTCGCCGGGCGGATGCTGCTGAAAAAGACCCTGAGGGTCTTTGCCGACGGCTGGAAGGGCTGCGCCGTGCTGGCGGTATGCCTTCTGGTCCTGCTGGGGGGCGCCCGGATGGACCTGTTCGGCTACCAGAAGTGGACGCCCCGGGCGGACCAGGTGGTGACGGTCAATCTCCGGGGGGCGTACAGCGTCCCCAACGACGGGGGCCGTTACGCCGACTATGACATCACGGACCCGGAGGCCGTCGCTCAGGTGGTGGCCATCCACGCGGGCCTGGTGGAACACCTGGACGCCATGGAGCGGGAGGAGGCCGCCCGCTGGAACGGAGACCAGCGCTACGACAGCGAGGGCTACCAGATCAAGACCGTCAACACCCTGCGCCTGAGCTATCTTATGGCCGACGGGCGGCTGGTGGAGCGGCTGTACAACTACGTGCCCATCACCGCCGAGGCGCTCACCGATCCGAACTCCTACGCCTCTCGGCTCCAAGCGCTGATCAACCGGCCCGAGATGGTGAAGAGCGCCTATCTGGGCCGGTGGAGCCTGAGAGAGGCCATGGATGCCGGCACCGCCGAGGCCGTGGGTGGTTATCTGAACAACACCGACGACGATGGGAGATACCTGGGGAACGATCTGACCGCGGCCCAGGCCCGGACGCTGTGGACGGCCTTCCAGGAGGACCTGGAGGCCGGGCGGATCGGCCGGCGCTATCTCCTGGACGACCGGGACCGGGAGGCCAACTGCTACTACACGGACATTACCCTCTCTCTGGCCTGGCCCGCGGTGGGGCAGGACGGCACCCGGAGCACCGGCTCCTCCGACGTCACGTTCACCATCCAGACCACCTCCACCTCCACCCTGAAGGCGCTGGAGGAGCTGGGCCTGCGGGACCGGCTGCTGGCCCGGGGGGCGGAGGCCTCCGGCGGCGTGGAGACGGTCCTGGCGGAACGGGCGTCCACCCGGTAACAATTCAAATGCAAGAGCGCCGTCACCTTTCGGGTGACGGCGCTTTTTCTTTTTTTTAATGTAACCGAAATGTATCCGGCGCAGATTACACTGGCAGTACAAACACAGAAAGGAGGCGGAGGTATGGCACAGGCTGGCAGTGGCCGGGCGACCTTCGTGGTGAAGATCCTGAATACGCAGAACGCCACTTGGCAGGGGACCATCGACTGGATGGACGGACGGCGTTCCGAGGCCTTTCGCAGCGCGCTGGAGCTGATCAAGCTCATCGACAGCGCCCTGCCCCAGGAGGGGGAGGTGGAAAAGGAGGCGTAAATCATCCACGCAAGGTGAAAAGGGCAAACCGGCTGAAAAGCCGGGACGCAAAGCTTTGGAGGCTAACACGGACCCACCGTCAAGCCAGTCCGGCTGCCACATGATAACACCCTTTCATTGATCAAAGGAGGAGAAATCATGCTGGCAAAAAAGGGAAGACGCGCGGCGGCCACGGCGCTGGCGCTTATTATGACCCTCGGCACTCTGCCGTCGGCGGCGTTCGCCGCCCCGGAGAGGGACCATGAACACAACGCGTTCAATGACGACGGCTTTTACTACGACTGTTCGTACACCGAGGGAGAGGACGAAGAGGTCCAGGTGTGCGATGAGGCCCCCAACGTCCACATTCACGACGACAGCTGTGAGGTGGACGAGGAAACGGGGGAATACCTGTGCGACGGGGCGGACAACACCCATGAGCACGGGGCGGACTGCTTTGAGACCCAGAGCAGTGAGGGGACCTGGGAGTGCACTCCCTACCCCTATTACACCGTGACCTTTACCGACGAGGAGAGCGGACACTCCGCGGACGCCCGGCTGGTGCCGGAGGCCCCGGAGTTTTCTGAGGAGATCCCCGACTTTGAGGCCCCCGAAGGCATGACCTTCGACGGCTGGCGGGACGCCGAAGGCGACTGGGCCGACCCCATGGAGCTGACCGGTGACGCCCAGCTGTTCGCCGCCTGGACCGGCGGGGAAACGACGGAGCCGGAAACCAACGAGGATATGCCGGAGGCGGGCCTTTCCTCCGTGAGCAACGAGTTCTTGACCAACGGGGAGACGCTGAGCTACACCCTGTCCGGGGTGAAGCTGTACTGGAAGAGCTCGCACGGGATCAACAAGGATCTGGAGGGCGGCACAGTCGACATTACGTTTCAGGCAAAGGCCGGAGAGCATATCACGATCCAAGATCTGGTGGATCAGGGGTTGATCGTCGCTCCGGTCGAATACGATGGCTGGATGTTCCTGTTCAGCTATATGCAGGGAAAGCAAATCGCCCTGTGGTATGACATCAGTTATTTTACGCTGAAAGAAAAGAGCGGGCGTACGGAGCTGTATGCCTACTATGGGAGCGCAGGATTAGAAAAGGAACGGAAAGTGACTTCCGCGGAGGAAGTTCACCTTTTAAGCGATTGGCCCTACACCTTTGTGGACCTGGGCTCCACCGGCGTGAAGTATGCGTACAGCGTGGACGGCGAGACGGTAGTAGAGATGACCACCGACCGGCTCTACTGCTTCGACAACCAGACGGTCTACGAGCGGGTCCTCCGGGCGAACCCCGGGCTGAGCGACTCCATTGTGAGGCTCGACAAGGGCAAGGGCGTCACCTTCTTCGTGAAGGCCAGCAAGGGTTATTTCCCGATGAACGGGGAATTTAGCGACACCACCGGCAGCCAGAGGGGGGAGATCTTCCCCCTCAACGGTGCCACCGCCTCCGGCATAGACGCGGAGGCTCTGAGCCAGGGCTATTCCCACAAGTTCTACTATCATGAGTTTGACGATAGCTGGAACGGCGGCCACGGCATCCGGGGCTTCCGGATCACGGCGGAAAAGGACGATACGGAGTACACCGTCACTTACCATGACGGCGACAAGGTACTGACCGATCTGGCCCAGAAGGGCACCTGGAACACCGAGCTGACCATCGCCGGCTATACCCCCGGCGGCGGGATGGTCCTGGTGGGCTGGAGCACCGCGCCCAACGGCGATGTGCGCTACCACGCGGAAGACAAGTACACCGTGATGGGGGAGAACCTGGACCTCTACGCGGTGCTGGAGCAGGGGACCGAGCCCGCCGCCCCCGAGGTGCTCATCGGCAAGGCCGCGCCCCCAAAGGCGAAGGTGGGGGAGCCCTTCACCTATACGCTCCGGGTGTGCAACAACGGCACGGCGGCGGCCGATGGCGTGGTCCTCCACGACGTGATCCCCGCAGGGCTGGCGCTGGCGGAAAACACCCTGTCCGCCGGACAGGGAAGCGCGGCGTACGACACGGGCGACCGGACCCTGACCTGGACCGTGGGCACCCTGGCGGCCCAGAATGAAAAGCCCCTTCCGGACCTGACCTGGACCGAGCTGACCTTTGAGGTCACCGCCCAGACGGCGGGGGAGTACACGAACACCGTGAAGCTGCCGGGCACCAAAGAGACCGCCTCGGTCACCACCACAGTGGAGGAACAGACGCAGCCGGGGCAGACCGTCACCCTGCGGTATTTCTGGAACGACGGCGTCCACAGCGACCCCGTTGAGACCAAGACCACTGCCCAGGGCAGCTCCGTCCCCGTGCGGGACGGCAAGGGGATGACCCGGATCGACTACGCCTTCCTGGGCTGGGCCGGCGACGCGGAGGCCGAGACGCCCAAGTACACCGCCGGGGAGAGCCTGACGCTGAATGAGGATATGGATCTCTACGCGGTTTGGACCCCCAGAACGACGCACTATTCCGCCCAGTTCTTCCTGCGGCTGGACAGCACCATCCAGAAAGAGGACGGCACCACCCGGTATAACCAAGTTTACTATACCCCCCATGGGCTCATGAAGGGGAGCGTGTACGAGAAGAACATCTCCGTACCGGGGGCCGAAGGGTATATCACCCAGGGCATTGAGAAGAACGATCTGTCCACGCTGGCAGGTCTGCTGGATACCGTCGACGACGCGATCCGGACCCTGCCCGGCGACAAGGCCCTCCGCAAAACCATCCAAACCTACTTCGACGTCACCGACGAAGAGCTGGATAACGGTACGGTGGGCGTGATGTGGTACGTGGTCAAGTACGGCGACGATAACTGCCCCTACCACGTGGACGGGGTCCTCTACCGGCTGAAAGAAGACGAAAAACCCGTCCCGGTCCTGCCCAAGGAGACCAGCATCCAGGTGGTCCATGAGTATTGGCAGTCGGAGAACGGCGGCGCGCCCGTCAAGGTGGGCGCCAGCGATCCGGTGACCGTGGACACCGTAGCCGGAGCCAAGATCATCGTGGGGCAAAAGGTCAAGGCGGCCGACCTGGAGAAGGTCACCACCTATGATGGACACGACGACTACACCTACACCGGGCATACCCCGGATAATCTGACGGTGCCCGCCGAGGGGACCCTCACCGTCACGCTGAAGTACCTCCGGGGAGTGGACACCTATTCGGTGGGCGGCGAGAAGGTCGTCACCGGCCTCTCCAGCCTGCCCCAGGGCTACTCCGTGACCCTGGCCCTGAAGAACGGGGAGACCGAGCTGGATACCGTGACCCTCACCGCCGGGGATTTTACCCGGATGGATGACGGCAGCTACCGGGCGAATTTCCTCTTCCAGGCGCGGGTGGAGGCGGGGACCTACACCATTCAAGAGACCAGCGGCTCCTCCGTGGGCGGCTATAACGGCCCCGCGGTCAGCTATCAGCTGGACGAATACGTGGAAAGCAGCACCACCCACACCAACACCAACCAGGTGACCGTGGGCGGCGGGAAAGAGTGGTCGATGGTGGTCACCAACGCCTACACCGTTATCACCAGCGGGGACCCCGGCAGGGACGATAACCGGGATGACGACCGGAACAACGATCGGGACACGACCAACACCAAACAGCCTTCCGAAACTCCGCCTCCTGAGGTGACGCCCCCTGCCGAGAACGGAGAGGTGATCATTCCCGACGAGGAGGTTCCCCTGACCGACCTGCCCCAGGAGGAGACGATCATCGAAGAGCCTTCGGTCCCCCTGGCGGACACGCCGGATGAGGACACCGGGACCGTGATCCTGGACGAGGGCACGCCTCTGGGCAATCTGCCCCAGACCGGCACCACGGCCCAGCCGGCGGACCCCACCATTACTCTGGGCCTGCTGGCGGTCAGCGTCTCCCTGGCGGCGGCGGGACTGTGGCTGCTGCGCAAGCGGGAGGACGGGGAGGCCTGAAGAGGCTGAACCCCTGAAAAAACTGCCATGAGAAGAGCGCCTCCGGCCCCGGCCGGAGGCGCTCTCTTTTCCCTAATCGAAAAAACGTTAAACTTTTCACAAACTTTGTATTGCATTTTTCAGACCGGGCGTTTATAATAAGGGCTATCGGAGAAGAAACCGGGCTTTCGGGCCACAAACATTTATTTTTGGAGGGTCATACATATGAAGGAAGTCTATGTCGTGAACTGCTGCCGGACCGCCGTTGGTTCTTTCGGCGGAAGCCTGAAGGACGTCCCCGCCGCCGACCTGGGCGCCGCCGTGGTCAAGGAAGTCCTGAAGCGGGGCAACGTGAAGCCCGAGCAGGTGGACGAGCTGATGTTCGGCTGCATCCTCACCGCCGCCCTGGGCCAGAACCCCGCCCGCCAGGTGGGCGTGAAGGCCGGCCTGCCCTACTCCGTCCCCGCCTACACCGTGGGCATGGTCTGCGGCTCCGGCATGAAGAGCGTCATTGAGGCCGCCCGGGCCATCATGTGCGGCGACGCCGACGTGATCGTGGCCGGCGGCACCGAGAACATGTCCGCCGCCCCCTACGCCATCCCCACCGGCCGCTACGGCGCCCGCATGGGGGACACCAAGATGGTGGACACCATGATCAAGGACGGCCTGTGGGATGCCTACAACAACTACCACATGGGCACCACCGCCGAGAACATCTGCGACGTGTGGGGCATCACCCGGGAGGAGCTGGACGCCTTCGGCGCCTCTTCCCAGCAGAAGGCCGAGGCCGCCCAGAAGGCGGGTAAGTTCGCCGACGAGATCGTCCCCGTCATGGTCAAGCAGAAGAAGGAGATGGTGGAGTTCAAGGTGGACGAGTTCCCCCGGGCTGGCACCACCGTGGAGAGCCTGGCCAAGCTGCGCGGCGCCTTCCCCGTGGGCCCCGACGGCGTGGAGAACGAGGTGGTCCACACCTTTGAGCCCAAGGAGATCCACGAGGCCGACGCCCACAAGCACGTCCAGCGGGTCACCGCGGGCAACGCCTCCGGCATCAACGACGGCGCCGCCGCCATCCTCCTGGCCTCCGGCGAGGCGGTGGAGAAGTACGGCCTGAAGCCCATGGCCAAGCTGGTGAGCTGGGGCCACGGCGGCGTGGACCCCAAGATCATGGGCGTGGGCCCCGTGCCCGCCTCCCGTGAGGCCATGAAGAAGGCCGGCGTGACCATCAAGGACATCGACCTGGTGGAGGCCAACGAGGCCTTTGCCGCCCAGTCCATCGCCGTGGCCCGGGAGCTGGGCTTCGACATGGACAAGGTGAACGTCAACGGCGGCGCCATCTCCATCGGCCACCCGGTGGGCGCCTCCGGCGCACGGATCATCGTCACCCTCCTGCACGAGATGCAGAAGCGGCCCGAGGCCAAGAAGGGCCTGGCCACCCTGTGCATCGGCGGCGGCCAGGGCGTGGCCACCATCTTCGAGAAGTGCTGAGCCTTTTGATCTGAACGGAAGGGCGGCGGTACGGCGGATGCCGTGCCGCCGCCTTTTTTTCGCGGGGCCCGCTTTTCTGAAATTTGTAAACATTTCAAAAAGGGCCGCCGGTTTTCATTGTCTCGACAGGAAATTGGTGGTACAATGGCACACGTGACACGAAACGCACCAAGGAGGAGAACCATGAAAAAGTTACAGCTGATCGCCGGGACGCTGGCGCTGACCCTGCTGGCGGGCTGCGGGGTGACGGCCGATCCCGACGACATGGCCTATCAGACCGCCGACCTGAAGCGGGACAGCGAGATCGTCCAGGTGGACGGCCAGAGCGTGGACACCGAGGAATACCTGTTCTGGCTTTTGAACGCCATCTCCCAGCAGAAGTATTACGGGAAGCTCAGGGACGACACCGCCTGGGAGGAGAGCCTGAGCGCCGACGGCACCCCCACGGGGGACACGCTGAAGGCCGACGCCCTGGAGACCGCCAAGCTCTACCGGGTCATCGAGACCAAGGCCGGGGAGCAGGGGGTGGTCCTCACCGAGGAACAGCATAAGCAGATCGAGGACGAGCTGGCCGCCGTGGCCGAGCAGCTGGGGGGCGAGGACCAGCTCCAGGCCTGGCTGGACGCCCGGTGCATTTCACGGGAGGGCTTCACCCAGCTCAACCAGGTCTACTACCTCAACCAGGGCCTGCGGGAAAAGCTGGAGCAGGCGGGGGAGCTGACCGTCTCCGACGCCGACATCAGCGACTATCTGGATCAGCAGGGCATCTACGCCGCCAAGCATATCCTCATTTCCACCCGGCACATCAGCGCCGACGGGCAGTCCTATGAGGACTTCACCGACGAGGAGAAGGCCCAGGCCATGGAGAAGGCCGAAGATCTGCGCCGGCAGCTCAAGGAGGCCGGGGACAGCGAGGCCAAGTTCGACGAGCTGATGAACGAGTACAGCGAGGACGGCCGGGGAGAGGACGGGGCCCTCTACTATCCCCAGGGCTACACCTACATCTACGCCGGACAGATGGTCCCCGAGTTCGAGGAGGGTGCCAAGGCCCTGGCGGTGGGGGAGGTCAGCGAGCCCATCGAGACCGATTACGGCTATCACATCATCCTGCGGATCGCCGTGGACCAGGAGCAGGCCAAGCAGGAGTGCAACGCCGACTATAAGTTCAACCAGCTGACCCAGAAGTGGCTGGACGAGGCCCAGGTAAAGACCACCAAGGCCTATGACGAGCTGGACCCCAAAGCCTTCTACGACCGGCTTCAGAGCGTCCTGGACGCCAGGGAGGCGGCCCGGGCCAGCGCCAGCCCCGCGGCCAGTGAGGCCCCCGTGGAGAGCCCCGCCGAAAGCCAGCCGGCGGCCAGCCCCGCGGAAACCGCCTCCGCGGGCGGCTGAACCATCCAAAAACACCCCGCCGGGGAGACGCCGCAGGACGTCTCCCCGGCCTTTGTTTTGCGCGGAGTTTGTCGGATTATAGGGAGAAATGGGGGAGAACTTGTCGACCGACATCGACAAAATGAAAGAATTGAAATAATAGTGGTATAATATAGAAACTATAATTGATTTTGATAAGGCCGCAGTTGTGGCAAGCTATACCTATCATTCTTATTATAAGGTGGGGTATAGTCAATGAAAGACGAGAATAATGCCAAGAAAGAGATCGATCCGGAGATCAAGGCGATCGGGGAACGGATCCGGGCCGCCCGCAAAGCCAAGGGGTTGACCATGGAAAAGCTGGCCGAGGCCGCGGATACGTCCACCCAATTTCTCTCCAAGGTGGAGAAGGGAGAGCAGAGCATGACCACGTGGAAATTTTCCAAGCTGGTAAAGGCGTTGGATGTGTCCAGCGACTATATCCTCTACGGCCACGACAAGGCGGTGGGCCCGGCGGGGGTGGCCGCCGAGTATATGGGCAGGCTCAACCCCATCGAGCGGGACATCCTGGCCCGGAATATCATCCTCCTGCGGGGGATCCTGGATACCCTGGCCCCGGAAGACGAGTGATATGAGCGGGGTGATCCAAGTGCTGGTGGTGGAGGATGATCCGGCCCAGCGGGGGATGCTGGCGGACCTTCTGGAGAACACCGCCGGCATGGAGGCCTGCGGCCTGGCGGGGGACGGGCTCACGGGATTGGAGCTGGCCTGGGCCCGGGAGCCGGACGTCATTCTGCTGGATCTGGTCCTGCCCGGCGTCAGCGGGATGGAGCTGCTGCGCCGGTACCGGGCGAAGGGGGGAGAGGCCAAGGTGATGGTCATCACCCGCTGCGCCGATGAGGCCGTGAGCTCCGCGGCCCTGGCGGCGGGGGCGGACTTCTTTCTGGTCAAGCCCGTGGCCCACAGCGAGGTGGTGGCCGATATCCGCTTTCTGGCGGGCGGGGTCCGCCGCCGCTGCGGGGAGCTGTTGGAGGAGATGGACGACCCCGGCCGGACGCGCAAGCCCCTCAAGGGCCGGGACTTTGCCGCCCAATGCGCCGGGCTGATGGCGGGGCGCCGGTATGAGCTGCTCAAGGAGATCTACCTGGAAGTGGCCATCAGCAACGACACCTCCTATGACTGCGTGGAGAAGAATATCCGCAGCTTTGTGAAGGCGGCCCGGGCGGTGGATTCCGAGACCTACCGCCGGGTCACCGGCCTGACCGGGGCGGACCGGCCGCCCAACAACGAGGTTTTCCTCAAGGCCCTGGCCCGAGTCGCCAAGATTCCCTTGTAATCGGACAAGCAGGACGCTTATCCTATCCTTACCAGAATGTGGAAAAGGAAGGACGAGAGCGATGAGCGCCTGGCACAGCAAAAGTGTGGGGGAGACCCTGAGGGACCTGGAGACCGACCGGCGGCGGGGGCTGGCGGCGGCGGAGGCGGAGCGGCGGAAGGGTACATACGGCCTAAATGAACTGGCGGGGAAACCCAAGGAGAGCATGGCGGCCCGGCTGCTGGGGCAGCTGAAGGACCCCATGATTTTGGTGCTGCTGGCGGCGGCGGTGCTGTCCTTCCTCTCCAGCGGGGGGGAGGACTGGCTGGACGCGGCCATCATCCTCCTCATCGTGGTGGTGAACGCCATCATCTCCATCTCCCAGGAGAACAACGCCGAGCGGGCGCTGGAGGCGTTGAAAAAGATGTCTGCCCCCCTGGCCCGGGCCACCCGGGACGGGAAGGAGGTCCGGGTGGCGGCCAGCGATCTGGTGCCGGGGGATCTGATCCGCCTAGAGGCCGGGGACCTGGTACCCGCCGACGCCCGCATTTTGGAGGGCTCCGCCTGCAAGGCCGACGAGAGCGCCATGACCGGGGAGTCGGTGCCGGTGGACAAGGCCCCGGGGGAGGGCCTGCCCCCGGACACCCCCCTGGCCGACCGGCACAACATGGTGGTGGGCTCCACCGTCATCACCGCCGGGCGGTGCGTGTGCGTGGTCACCTCCACCGGCATGGACAGCGAGGTGGGGAAGGTGGCGGGTCTCCTGCTGGACCAGGAGGAGACCGAGACCCCCCTCCAGCGGAAGATGGGGGAGATCTCCAAGACCCTGTCCTTTGTCTGCCTGTGCGTGTGCGCCGTTATGTTCGGCGTGGGGCTTCTCCAGGGGAAGGGCATACTGGATATGTTCATGACCGCCGTGTCATTGGCGGTGGCCGCCATCCCAGAGGGCCTGCCCGCCATCGTCACCATCGTGCTGGCCCTGGGGGTCCAGCGGATGGCGAGGCGCGGGGCCATCGTCAAGAAGCTGCCCGCGGTGGAGACCCTGGGCTGCGCCGGGGTCATCTGCTCGGACAAGACGGGGACCCTGACCCAGAACAGGATGACGGTGACCCAGGTGTGGACCCTGGGCGGCTTCGACCGGCGGGAGGCCCTGACCCTGGGTGCCTTGTGCTGCGACGCGGTTTTGAACGAGCGGGGGGCGGTCACCGGCGAGCCCACCGAGGCGGCTCTGGTGGAGGCCGCCCGCAAGGAGGGGCTCAATAAAAACGAGCTGGAGCGGGAGCGGCCCCGGCAGGGGGAGGTGCCCTTCGACTCGGGCCGCAAGCTCATGTCCACCGTTCACGCAAAGCCCGGCGGCGGCTGGCGGGTCTGCGTGAAGGGGGCCCCCGACGTGCTTCTTTCAAAATGTGAGCTGACCCCCGCCCGCCGCCGGGCGGCCCTGGACCAAAACGACCGCATGGCCGCCGGCGCCCTCCGGGTGCTGGGGGTGGCCTACCGGGACCTGGACCGGCTGCCGGGGAAGCTGACGGCGGAGACGTTGGAAAAAGACCTCACCTTCGTGGGGCTCATCGGCATGATCGACCCGCCCCGGCCCGAGGCCAAGGCGGCGGTGGAGCAGTGCTGGGCCGCCGGCATCCGCCCGGTGATGATCACCGGCGACCACAAGCTGACGGCGGTGGCCATCGCCAAGGAGCTGGGCATCTGCCGCCCCGGCGACCTGGCCATCACGGGGGCCGACCTGGATTTTATGCCCCAGGAGACCCTGGAGGAGGACGTGGATCAGTTTTCCGTCTACGCCCGGGTGTCCCCCGAGCATAAGACCCGCATCGTCAACGCCTGGCGCAAAAAGGGCCAGGTGGTGGCCATGACGGGGGACGGGGTGAACGACGCCCCCGCCCTCAAGGCCGCCCACATCGGCTGCGCCATGGGCAAGTCGGGCACCGACGTGGCCAAGGAGGCCGCCGACATGATCCTCACCGACGACAACTTCGCCACCATCGTCTCCGCCGTGGCGGAGGGGCGGGGCATCTACGCCAACATCAAGAAGGCCATCCATTACCTGCTCTCCTGCAACATCGGGGAGATTTTGACCATCTTCCTTGCCACCGTTCTGGGGTTCCACCAGATGCCCCTGGTGCCGGTGCAGCTTTTGTGGCTCAATCTGGTGACCGATGCCCTCCCCGCCCTGGCCCTGGGGGTGGAGCCGGTGGAGGAGGGGGTCATGGACCAGCGGCCCCGGGACGCCCACGAGAGCCTGTTTAACAAAAAATTCTCCCTGCGGCTGGCCTGGGAGGGGTGCATGGTGGGGCTGCTGACCCTGGGGGCCTACTGGCTGGGGGAGTACGTGCTCTCCGACCCCGGGGAGGCCAGTGCCCTGGCCAACACCATGGCTTTCGCCACCCTGACCCTCTGTCAGCTGTTCCACGCCTTCGACGCCCGGAGCGAATATCAGTCCCTTTTTCACGTGGGGGTCTTTTCCAATCCGGCCATGAACAAGGCGTTTTTGGTGGGGCTGGCCATGCAGCTGGCAGTGCTGTGTCTGCCGCCGCTCCAGGCGGTGTTCCAGACCGTGACCATGGATGTCCATGAGTGGACGGTGGTGCTGGCGCTGGCGGTGACGCCGGTGGTGATCTGTGAGATCGTCAAGGCCGTGGGCCGGGGGCGGAGGAAGAAGGAGACCCCGGCTGACCGGCGGCCCGCCGGGGTGGGGGCGGGTACCTTTTAAGAAAGGTGGGGGAAAGCCTGGGGGGCCATTCTTTCTGGAAAGAATGGCCCCCCAGACCCCCCAAGAAAGCACCCGGAGGGGGATTTCGATTTCCCCCTCCGGGACCACCCCTTGAAACGACCAAAGGAGGGGCGCCTGCGGGCGCCCCTCCTTTGGAAACCTCCCCGGGTTGTTCACAAGAGGGTGGGGAAACCCCGGCGGCGCACTTCGTAGCGCCGCCGGGGTTCGTGTGCGGGAGGGGGTGAATGATATCTACCTTACCACGTGTCCTTAGCCTTCCCCTTGGGGGAAGGTGGCAGCCCGGAGGGCTGACGGATGAGGGGAACTGCGGATATGGGAAAGGCCCTGCGAAACAATAAGTTCCCCTCATCAGTCTCGCTTCGCTCGACAGCTTCCCCCAGGGGAAGCCTATTTGACAAACTTCCCTGGCCCAGGCGCGCCTATGAGTTGCAAACGCTGTCTGTACAGCAGTACCCAGCGGCAGCGGCGCTAAGAGCAGTGCGAGTTGACAGACGTGAGCGCCGGTCGTTAGGAGTCGCCAGCCATAAATTTAGTTTGGCTTTTTTCTTTGGCGTCCAGGACCGTTTCTTTTTTCACGAAAAAAGAAACGGTCCTGGACCCCCGGCAGGGGCCGCCCTGCCCCCGTCCCCGACCGGAGGGCGGGCCTTCATAGAAAAAAGGACATCAAAAAGCCGCCGCTTTCCAGCGGCGGCTTTTATTCACTCCTTGATTTCCCGGATCAGCACAAACGGCGTCAACTGCCGGTCCTGCCCGGCGGGGTTGTCCCGGATGAGGCCCAGCAAATCGTCCTCGCTCCACCCCTCCAGAGCCTTTCCCCGGCCCAACAGCTCCACGTTCAGGTCGTTGGCGTCCACGATCATCATGACGACGCCCAATTTCTGGTAGACCTCGTCGCAGACCTGGTCGGGATCGCTGGGCACCCGGACGCCCATGTGCTCGTACTCGGGGATCTCGTGGCCGTAGAAGCCGTCCAGGCCGGAGACCTCGGTGCCCAGCATCTTGTAAAAGGTGCCGTGGATGCCCCGCAGCTTGTCGAAGGCGGCGCAGACGGCGGCCCAGAGGACCCGGCCCAGGCCGCAGACGTTGATGGCGAACTGCATCTTCACCGGCAGGCCCATGCCGGGGCCCGCCTCGGTCTGGTGGACGAAGCGGGAGAGGAGCTTGGCCCAGAAGCCGGGCTTCACCTCATCCTCGGTGACCACCCGGCCCTGGCACATGGCGATGACCTTCTCGCTGGAGGAGACGATGTCCCCCGGCTGGTAGACGGGGAGGACATACTGGGTGAAGAGGTCCAGATAGCTCTCGCCCACCTGGACGAAATGGGTGGTGATGGCGTGGCGGGCGTACCGCTTGCCGGCCACCTCGATGACGACGTTTTTTCCCTCGTTGGCGTGAAAATCCATAGCAAAGGCTCCCTTTTTCCTGCGATTTCCTTTTATTATACCCGCCTTGAGGCCACGGCGCAACCAGAAAAGCGGAATTTGTGGACGCATAAAGCGGCGGGGACGGGGGACACTGGAAGAATCAAGAGAAAAGGGAGGCTGGGACCATGGGCTTTTTTGGACGGGCCAAGCGGCCCGATCCGCCCCATCCCCGGAAGGAGCCCCGGCTGGAGGGGCCTCTGACCGCGGAGCGGCTGGGCCAGGTGTTCGCCGACTGTGTGGACTATAACCGCCGCAGCGTGACGGTGGGGGGCAACGAGGCCATGCGGGCCGACCTTATTTTTATCGCCGGAATGGTGAAGATGGAGCGGGTCAGCGACTACATCCTCCGGCCTCTGGCCCAAAATGAGGAGCTGGGTCGGATGGGGGAGAGCGTGGCCTGGGAGAAAATGCGCTCGGGGGCCCTCTACAACCTGTCGGTGGACGAGCGGACCACCCTGGATGAGGCGGCGGCCGACCTCATCGCCGGCAACTGCCTGCTCCTCTTCCCCGGCCGGGAGCGGGCCCTCTCCTTTAATACGGGCACCGAGGAGAAGAGGAGCATCGGGGACCCGGAGAACGAGGTCTCCATCAAAGGGGCCCGGGACTCCTTCGTGGAGAACCTGCGGACCAACACCTCCCTCACCCGGCGGCACCTGCGGTGCCCCGAGCTGCGAATCTCCGAGCAGGTGGTGGGACGGCAGTCCTTGACCCCGGTGGATCTGGTGTGGCTGGACGGCATCGCCAGCCCCCGGACGGTGGAGGAGCTGAAGGGGCGGGTGGCGGACATCGACATCGACGCCCTGCTGGACACCGGCAACCTGGAGGAATATATCATCGACGAGCTGGACACCCCCTTCCCCCTGGTCCAGTACACCGAGCGGCCCGACCGGTTCTGCCACGGCCTGGCCGAGGGAAAGGTGGGCATCCTCATCGAGGGCATCCCCCTGGGCTATCTGGCACCGGGGGTCATCGGGGATTTCCTGCGGGCCCCCCAGGACCGGTCGGAGAACTGGATGGTGGCCTCGGTGCTGACGGTGGTGCGGTGGCTGTGCCTGCTGGTGACGCTGTACCTTCCCGCCGTGTACGTGGCCATGGTGAACTTCCACCCGGAGATGATCCCCACCCGGCTGGCCCTGTCCATCATGGCGGCCCGGCGGGACGTGCCCTTTTCCACATTATTTGAGATTTTACTCCTGCTGGCGGCCTTCGAGGTCTTACAGGAGGCGGGGCTGCGGCTGCCCCAGTCCATCGGGCAGACCGTGTCCATCCTGGGCGGGCTGGTGGTGGGCTCGGCGGCGGTGGAGGCCAAGATGGTGTCCCCGGCGGTGCTCATCGTGGTGGCCGTGGCGGGCATCGCCGGGTACACCATGCCCAGCCAGGACTTGGCGGGGGCCCTGCGGCTGTGGCGGTTCCTGCTGGCGGTGCTGGCCGGGCTGGCCGGGCTCTTCGGGGTCATGGCGGGCACGGCGGCGCTGGTGGGCCACCTGGCGGGGCTGGAGAGCTTCGGCGCGGCCTATCTGACCCCCTTTGCCGCCAACGCCGGGGAGCAGGTGGAGGGGGACGTGGTGCTCCGCCAGCCCTTGCCTCAGGACAAGCAGCGGCCGGCCTACCTGAATACGGGGAACCGGAGGAAGCAGAAATGAAGGGACGGGTTTGGGCCGCGGTGCTGGCGGTCATCCTGGCGGCCCGGGGGGCGGGCATCCTGCCCCGGGGGCAGGAGATGGAGGAACTGGCCCTGATCACCGCCCTGGCGGTGGACCAGGCGGGCCATGGGGTGACGGTCACAGCCGTCACCGGGGTCCGGGCCTCCCAGGGGGAGGAGCCGGAGGTGCTCACCGGGGCGGGGGAGAGCATGGCCGCCGCCTGCCGGGCCATGGAACTGAGCCGGGCCACCCGGCCCTACCTGGGCCAGGCGGAGCGGCTCCTGCTGGGCGAGGCCCAGGCGGAGACGGGGCTGGGGGAGACACTGGAGTTCGTGTTGGCCGACGGGGAGCTGCGGCTGGACACACTATTATATATAGTAAGGGGAGAGGCGGGGGCCGGACTGGCCGCCGCCGCCCCGGAGACCGCCCAGGAGACCCCCGGGGAGGACCGGCGGGGCCGGACGGTGGGGGAGACCCTGTCCCGGCTGACGGAGGGGGAATATGCCCTCATCCCCGCCCTGGCCCCCGGAGGGGAGGGCAGGCTGGCCCCCGCGGGCTGGGCGGTGGCGGGACCCGAGGGGCTGGCCGGCTTCCTGGAGGGAGAGGCCGCCCTGGGAGCCGACCTGCTGGTCGGCCTGGGGGACGGGGAGGTGATCTCCCTGTCCTCGGGGGCCCTGGAGCTCACCGGGGCCCGGTGCCTGGCCAAGGGCGGGCGGCTGCGGTGCGCCCTGACGGCCCAGGTGAGCCAGGGGGAGGGCACGGCGGAGGAGCTGGAGGCCTGGGGAACACGGTGCGTCCGGGCGGCCCTGGCGCCGGGCTGGGACTGCTGGGGACTCACCAGGCAACAGCGGGTATGGGCGCCCTGGACGGGGGAACAGGCCGGCCCCGGGGCGTTGGATGTGGAAGTGACGGGAAAGGTGGAGGGAAGCTATGGACGGCGGGCGTGAAAAGAGCGTCTCCCAGCGGGAGCGGCTGGAATTGACGGTGACCGCCCTGTTCCCGGCGGCGGTGGGCCTGATGGCCGTGCCGGTGGCCGCCGCCGGGCGGGGGGCCTGGCTGGCCCCCATTCTGGCCCTGCCGGTGGGACTGTGGCTTTGCCGGGCTTGGGGACGGCTGGGCCGGGAGGGACTGGGCGCGGGCTTGCGGCGGGCCTGGGGCCCCTTCCTGGGCGGGGCCTTCTCCTGGGTGTACCTGACCTGGGGGCTTTTTCTGCTGGCGGTGAGCGCCCGGCGGTATGCCGACCGGCTTTTCTCCGCGGGGCGGGGGGACGGGAGCCGGTGGCTCTTCCTTCTGGTGACCCTGGGCCTGACCCTCTGGCTGGGCCGGCGGCGGGGGGCCTTTGCCCGGACGGGGCGGCTCTTTTTCCTGGCCACCGGGGTGACCCTGGGGGCGGTGCTGCTGCTTTCGGTGCCCTCCCTGCGCTGGGAAAACCTGCTGCCCCTTTGGACCGATGAGCTGGCGGGGGTGCCCGCCGGCGCGCTGGGCGTGCTGTCCCTGGCGGGATATGGCGTGTATGGGCTCTGCCTGCCCGTGGGGGACGGGGCCCGACCCCGGTCTTGGCCCTGGGCGGTGTGGAGCTGCGGGGCCCTGTCCGCTCTCCTGCTGGCGGTGGTGGGAGCCTTCGGCCCCGCCCTGACCCTGGAGATGGACGAACCCCTCCTCTATTTATTAAAGGGAGTCGGTGTGCCCGGGGCCTTCCAGCGGGGGGAGGCGGTGCTGGCCGCCATTCTGGCCCTGGCTGATCTGATCCTGCTGGGCATCCTGGAACATGGGTGCCGCGGCCTGTGGCGGGCGGCCCTGCCCAAATGGGAAAAGGGCGGAACGGCCCTCGTCGTGCTGGCCTTTCTGGCCGGGGGACTGATCCCCGGGCGGGAAATGGTGCTGTTTTTCAGCGAGGGGGTGGCCCCTCTGGGGAACCTTGTCCTCGGCGTTGTGCTGCCCTCTGTCGCTGTTTTGACCATGGGGCGGCAAAAGGACGAGCCGGGCAGGGCCACATCTTGTGGGAAAAAGGAAACGTAAAGAGCAGATATTGCGCCGGTAAAGAGCCTTGAAAAAAGATGCGAAGAAAATGAAAAAAAGTGTTGACACAGGGGCTTGGTTTTGGTATATTAATAAGGCACCTGCGAGACGGGCGGAAAACACAAAGGGCTGAAAGCCTTGGGGGAGTTAAGCTTCCGAGTTTTTTCTTCAAAAAACTTCGAAAATAACTCTTGACAAGGAAGGCTGAATGTGGTATCCTAAAAGTCCGTTGCGGGAGCGGCGTGTACCTTGTAAATTAAACAACGAAAAGAAGCTTAAAAAGCACCAGAAGAGGATGAGAAGTCCTCTTAAAGCAAGCAAGAAATTGCTTGTGAAGAGAGGCTCTTGACAAATTTCTTTGAAGCTATGGAAATGGTTTCAGTAGAATGATTTAGACAGGCTGGAAACGGCTTGTATAGATACCATTTTATTGAGAGTTTGATCCTGGCTCAGGATGAACGCTGGCGGCGTGCTTAACACATGCAAGTCGAACGGGGTACCCTTGACGGAGTTTTCGGACAACTGATAGGAATACCTAGTGGCGGACGGGTGAGTAACGCGTGAGTAACCTGCCTTGGAGTGGGGAATAACAGCTGGAAACAGTTGCTAATACCGCATGACGCAGTCGGATCGCATGGTCTGACTGCCAAAGATTTATCGCTCTGAGATGGACTCGCGTCTGATTAGATAGTTGGCGGGGTAACGGCCCACCAAGTCGACGATCAGTAGCCGGACTGAGAGGTTGACCGGCCACATTGGGACTGAGACACGGCCCAGACTCCTACGGGAGGCAGCAGTGGGGAATATTGGGCAATGGGCGCAAGCCTGACCCAGCAACGCCGCGTGAAGGAAGAAGGCTTTCGGGTTGTAAACTTCTTTTATCAGGGACGAAAAAAATGACGGTACCTGATGAATAAGCCACGGCTAACTACGTGCCAGCAGCCGCGGTAATACGTAGGTGGCAAGCGTTATCCGGATTTACTGGGTGTAAAGGGCGTGTAGGCGGGAAAGCAAGTCAGGCGTGAAAACTCGGGGCTCAACCCCGAGCCTGCGTTTGAAACTGTTTTTCTTGAGTGATGGAGAGGCAGGCGGAATTCCGTGTGTAGCGGTGAAATGCGTAGATATACGGAGGAACACCAGTGGCGAAGGCGGCCTGCTGGACATTAACTGACGCTGAGGCGCGAAAGCGTGGGGAGCAAACAGGATTAGATACCCTGGTAGTCCACGCTGTAAACGATGGATACTAGGTGTGGGGGGTCTGACCCCCTCCGTGCCGCAGCTAACGCAATAAGTATCCCACCTGGGGAGTACGATCGCAAGGTTGAAACTCAAAGGAATTGACGGGGGCCCGCACAAGCGGTGGAGTATGTGGTTTAATTCGAAGCAACGCGAAGAACCTTACCAGGGCTTGACATCCTACTAACGAAGCAGAGATGCATTAGGTGCCCTTCGGGGAAAGTAGAGACAGGTGGTGCATGGTTGTCGTCAGCTCGTGTCGTGAGATGTTGGGTTAAGTCCCGCAACGAGCGCAACCCTTATTGCTAGTTGCTACGCAAGAGCACTCTAGCGAGACTGCCGTTGACAAAACGGAGGAAGGTGGGGACGACGTCAAATCATCATGCCCCTTATGTCCTGGGCCACACACGTACTACAATGGCGGCCAACAGAGGGAAGCAATACCGCGAGGTGGAGCGAATCCCTAAAAGCCGTCCCAGTTCGGATCGCAGGCTGCAACCCGCCTGCGTGAAGTTGGAATCGCTAGTAATCGCGGATCAGAATGCCGCGGTGAATACGTTCCCGGGCCTTGTACACACCGCCCGTCACACCATGAGAGTCGGGAACACCCGAAGTCCGTAGCCTAACCAGCAATGGGGGGCGCGGCCGAAGGTGGGTTCGATAATTGGGGTGAAGTCGTAACAAGGTAGCCGTATCGGAAGGTGCGGCTGGATCACCTCCTTTCTAAGGAGACTTCAAGAAGTGAGACATCTTCTTGTAACGTCCTAAGGTCAGAACTCATCTGGAGCTTAGAGAGTGACTTTTCGTTGTTTAATTTAGAGGGCACACGTTGTCTGGGGGTTTAGCTCAGCTGGTAGAGCACCTGCTTTGCAAGCAGGGGGTCACCGGTTCGAGTCCGGTAACCTCCACCAAGACGGGCCAATAGCTCAGCTGGCTAGAGCACACGACTGATAATCGTGAGGTCGGTGGTTCGAGTCCACTTTGGCCCACCACCTTCTTTCTCTTGAAAGAGAAAGAAGGCAAAGAGAACTTCCATAGCGGATCATCCTTCCAAGAGAATATTCATTGAGAACGGATTCAAGCGTTCAAAGGGTTGAATGTTTGAATCTGGTTTCAACGAAAGGCGAGACCGGAAGGGACGCACCTTGAAAACTGAACAATGTAGATTGAAAGTATGATAAGCAAGCAACAGAGGGCAATGAAAGCAAAAATGTTGTGGAATAAATATTGAATGGCGAAAGCTGTTTAGTAGGGTAACGACAATAATAAGCCAAATTGACAAACTTCTGTGACGCCTGCATAATTCATGATTATTGAGAACAGCTTTAATTCAAGGTTGTTCTACAAGGTCAAGCTAATAAGAGCGCAAGGGGAATGCCTTGGCATCAGGAGCCGATGAAGGACGCGACAAGCTGCGATAAGCTACGGGGAGCGGCACATACGCATTGATCCGTAGATTTCCGAATGGGGAAACCCGGTGGAGCAATACTCCATCAACGTGCATTGAATCAAATAGGTGTACGTGGGGAACCGCCTGAACTGAAACATCTAAGTAGGGCGAGGAAGAGAAATCAACAGAGATTCCGCTAGTAGTGGCGAGCGAACGCGGAAGAGGCCAAACCAGAGGATTTATTCTCTGGGGTTGTGGACTCACACAACGGCACAATAGTCTAGCCGAATGGTATGGGAAGGCCAGCCACAGCGGGTGAGAGCCCCGTAGGCGAAAGGCGATTTGTGTTAGTGAGGATCCAGAGTACCGCCGGACACGTGAAACCCGGTGGGAAACTGGGGGGACCACCCTCCAAGCCTAAATACTACCTGATGACCGATAGAGGAGCAGTACCGTGAGGGAAAGGTGAAAAGGACCCCGGGAGGGGAGTGAAATAGAACCTGAAACCTTGTGCTTACAAGCACTCAAAGCCCGTTAATGGGTGATGAGGTACCTTTTGTAGAATGGTCCGGCGAGTTATAGTTACTGGCAAGCTTAAGGCATTCAGTGCCGGAGGCGTAGGGAGACCGAGTGTGAATAGCGCGTATGAAGTCAGTAGCCATAGACCCGAAACCGGGTGACCTATCCATGGGCAGGCTGAAGGTGAGGTAAAACTCACTGGAGGGCCGAACACACGTTCGTTGCAATGACCGGTGATGACCTGTGGATAGCGGTGAAATTCCAATCGAACCCGGAGATAGCTGGTTCTCCCCGAAATAGCTTTAGGGCTAGCGTTGATTTAGATTCCTGGGGGTAAAGCACTGACTGGGCTAGGGGGCGATAAGCTTACTGAACCCTATCAAACTAAGAATACCAGAGAATTGATGATCGGCAGTCAGACTGTGTGAGATAAGTCTCATAGTCAAAAGGGAAACAGCCCAGACCCACAGCTAAGGTCCCAAATAGATACTAAGTGGAAAACGATGTGAAACTGCAAAAACAACCAGGATGTTGGCTCAGAAGCAGCCACTCATTCAAAGAGTGCGTAATAGCTCACTGGTCGAGTGGTTTTGCGCGGAAAATATAACGGGGCTAAGTATCTAACCGAAGCTTGGGCTTGCCGCAAGGCAGGGGTAGGGGAGCGTCGAATACGGGGTGAAGTCGTAGCGGAAGCAGCGGTGGACTGTATTCGAGTGAGAATGCCGGAATGAGTAGCGAGAATTATGTGGGAATCATAATGGCCGAAAATCTAAGGTTTCTTGGGGAAGGTTCGTCCGCCCAAGGTAAGCCGGGAGCTAAGGCGAGGCCGAAAGGCGTAGTCGATGCACATACGGTTGAAATTCCGTAGCCGCCGAAACTTAAGCACACTGACACTTTGAAATAGGAGAACCCGGGCGTTGGTTGACCCGGGCGTAAGGGACCGAAATTAGTAGGGAAGTCTCCGATGTTCAGAGGCGAGAAAAGGTGTGAGGTATGCTAAGGCGCCCGTACCGCAAACCGACACAGGTAGATGAGGAGAGAATCCTAAGGCCAACGGGAGAAGGGTTGTTAAGGAACTCGGCAAAATGACCCCGTAACTTCGGGAGAAGGGGAGCCCCCTAAGGGGGGCCGCAGTGAATAGGCCCAAGCGACTGTTTACCAAAAACACAGGTCTATGCTAAATCGAAAGATGACGTATATGGGCTGACGCCTGCCCGGTGCTGGAAGGTTAAGAGGAGATGTTAGTCTTCGGGCGAAGCATTGAATTGAAGCCCCAGTAAACGGCGGCCGTAACTATAACGGTCCTAAGGTAGCGAAATTCCTTGTCAGGTAAGTTCTGACCCGCACGAATGGCGTAACGATTTGGGCACTGTCTCAACAGCCCGCCCGGCGAAATTGTTGTACTGGTGAAGAAGCCAGTTACCCGCAACTAGACGGAAAGACCCCATGGAGCTTTACTGTAGCTTAATACTGGAAATCGGTAAGTCATGTACAGGATAGGTGGGAGACTTGGAAGCGCGGGCGTCAGCTTGCGTGGAGTCACCCTTGGGATACCACCCTTGATTTGCTGGTTTTCTAACCTGCGGCCGTGAATCCGGTCGGGGGACACTGTTAGGTGGGCAGTTTGACTGGGGCGGTCGCCTCCTAAAAGGTAACGGAGGCGCTCAAAGGTTGGCTCAGCACGGACGGAAATCGTGCAGTGAGTGTAAACGTATAAGCCAGCCTAACTGCGAGACTGACAAGTCGAGCAGTAACGAAAGTTGGAGTTAGTGATCCGGCGGTACGCGCGTGGAAGTGCCGTCGCTCAACGGATAAAAGCTACCCTGGGGATAACAGGCTGATCTCCCCCAAGCGTCCACAGCGACGGGGAGGTTTGGCACCTCGATGTCGGCTCGTCGCATCCTGGGGCTGTATTCGGTCCCAAGGGTTTGGCTGTTCGCCAATTAAAGCGGCACGCGAGCTGGGTTCAGAACGTCGTGAGACAGTTCGGTCCCTATCTGTTGCGGGCGTAAGAGATTTGAAGGGAGCTGTCCTTAGTACGAGAGGACCGGGATGGACGCACCGCTGGTGCACCAGTTGGCCTGCCAAGGTCATAGCTGGGTAGCTATGTGCGGACGAGATAAACGCTGAAGGCATCTAAGCGTGAAACTCCCCCTAAGATGAGATCTCTCACTCTTTATGAGGTAAGGCTCGATGTAGACTACATCGTTGATAGGCCGGAGGTGGAAGTGCAGTAATGCATGCAGCTGACCGGTACTAATCAGCCGAGGGCTTGACCTTAACATGAAACATGCAAGGCGTGCTTGCTGAAGTATCCAAATCTACATTGTTCGGTTTTGAGGGTGCGTTCCAAAGCACCATTCTTCGGAAGAAGAGGGAGCCTTAAGAAAGCTCCGCATGGAAGAGAGGTTTATGAAAGCTTCTTTTGCATACTTTCCTTCTCGAAGAAAAGTATGCGCCTTTAGCTCAGTTGGTAGAGCAACTGACTCTTAATCAGTGGGTCCCCGGTTCGAGTCCGTGAAGGCGCACCATGGCCCGTTGGTCAAGTGGTCAAGACGGCGGCCTCTCACGCCGCAAACGGGAGTTCGACTCTCCCACGGGTCACCATTTACTTTCTCTTGAAAGAGAAAGTAAGCAAAGAGAACTTTGATAAAAGGCTCTTGACACAGCGAGGACAACTGAATATAATATCTTACTGTTGATAAGAACGGTAAGGAGAAGAAAGTTCCGTAGGGCAGAGACGGAGATATGGAAGTTTCTTTTGCTTACTTTTCTTTTCAAAGAAAAGTAAGTTGGTGCCGATTGCGGTGAGGGTCCACCCGTTCCCATCCCGAACACGGAAGTTAAGCTCACCCGCGCCGAAGATACTTGTCTGGCGACGGACCGGTAAAATAGGTGGTGCCAACACAATGCAAGAGGGTCTGGCCTATGACCAGGCCAGACCCTCTTCTATATTCCTCAATAGCTCAGTCGGTAGAGCATGCGACTGTTAATCGCAGGGTCGTTGGTTCGAGTCCAACTTGGGGAGCCAGAATGCGGCATGCCGCCGCTGTCTGCGACGGCGTGCCGTTTTTCCTTGTTCCAAAAGGATCGTGCGGCGAGACGGGCCTTTAGCTCAGTTGGTTAGAGCAGCCGGCTCATAACCGGTCGGTCCTGGGTTCGAGTCCCCGAAGGCCCACCACATAGGGGTATAGCTCAGTTGGTAGAGCAGCGGTCTCCAAAACCGCGTGCCGAGGGTTCGAGTCCTTCTGCCCCTGCCAGGGTACAAGCGGTTTATCCGCATGACCATATATAAAGATGGCGCGGTAGTTCAGTTGGTTAGAACGCCGGCCTGTCACGCCGGAGGTCGAGGGTTCAAGTCCCTTCCGCGTCGCCATCTGTTGGGCGCAACCGCGCCTGACATGCTGCTATAGCTCAGTCGGTAGAGCGCATCCTTGGTAAGGATGAGGTCCCCAGTTCGAATCTGGGTAGCAGCTCCAGAGGAAGCCTTAGAGCCTGAATGGTTCTAAGGTTTTTTCTTTTTTACTTGTGCGGAATCTGACAGGTCGGTGTAAGAAGATTGTCAGAAGTTTAGAGGCGACCGGATAGGAGGATGAGGGGAATGGAAAACCGGCTGGAGGTGCGGCCTGTGGCCCGAATGGTGAGCGAGTTTCCCACCAAGTTCGGGATCCCCCGGCAGAGTGGGCTGGTGGCGGAGCTGCGGGGAAAGATCGTTCTGGAAGAGGAGTTCCGAAACCCCGACGTCCTGCGGGGCATCGAGGGGTTTTCCCATCTGTGGCTCATCTGGGGCTTTTCCGCCGCCCTTCGGCGGGACTGGTCCCCTACGGTGCGGCCGCCCAGGCTGGGGGGCAACACTCGGGTGGGGGTTTTCGCCACCCGATCCCCCTTCCGGCCCAACCCCCTGGGCTTGTCCTGTGTGAAGCTGGAGGGGGTGGAGCTCCACACGGGGGAGGGGCCGGTGCTCTATGTCTCGGGGGCCGACCTGATGGACGGCACCCCCATCTACGACATTAAGCCCTATGTGCCCTATGCCGACGCCCACCCGGAAGCCGGAGAGGGCTTCGCCCCTCCGCCGGAGCGGAAGCTGGAGGTGCGGTTCCCCCCGGAGCTGCTGGAAAAGGTCCCGGAGGACCGGAGAGAGGCCCTTCGTGGGGTGCTGGCCTGTGATCCCCGGCCCTCCTACCAGGACGACCGGTCGCGGGTGTACGGGATGGCCTTCGTGGGGCTGGAGGTGCGCTTTTCGGTGGAGGGAAACCTGCTGCGGGTCCTGGCGGTTGAGGACGGGGACCGGACGCCCTGAGGGGAAGGGCGGTATAACGGCCCTTCGCCGTGATATCCAGCATGATCCGTAATAACTGCCTGCGGAACAAAAGATGAGACGGCCGAAAGGCCGTCTCATCTTTTGCTTTTCTATTGGGGAAGTGATTGCCGATCAAAAAGGAGTGGGGGATCGCTTTGTGCCTCCTGCCAGAACGCCTGGCCCTGCCGACGCCGGGCAGTCTGGACGGACGGCGCCGCAGTTCCTTCCGGCAGGCGGCGGGACGGTTTTCTAAATGATCCTGGTCCGGACCTGCTTTCTTTGAAAAGGACCTCCCCCGGCGCAGCCGGGGGAGGTCCTTTATTTGATCACATGTCCTGGGGAGCGTCCTCGTCGGGGTGCTCCTTGCACCAGTGGATGAACTCCACGGGGTGCTGGCAGCGGCGGGCGACCTCCTCCTCGCTGAGGCCCTGGTCCAGATAGCGGAGAATGACGGCCTTCATGCTGTCGGCTAGCTCGATGATGTGGCCGTCGGGGTCGAAAAAGCGGAAGACCCGCTGGCCCCAAGGGTACTCCTTCACATCGTGGAGGATCTTTACCCCCGCCGCCTTGACCTGGGGGACCTCCTGGTCCAGGTGGTCGGTCTCGAAGTAGAGCTCGGTATCGTGGGCGCCGTAGACCGTTTTCTCCTCGGGAAAGCCCACCAGCTCGGCAAACTGCTCCTGGAGGGTGGGGCCGCCCGCGAAGACCAGGTTGGCTCCCAGGTCAAGGGCCACCTTCCGGCCCAGCACGTTTTCATAGAAGGGGCGGGATACGGCCATAGAGCGCACCGCAAACAGGACACCTCTGAATTCCATTGAAACAATCTCCTTTTCGTATGGGATGGCAAAAGCATAGCAGAAAAAACGGTCCCCCGCTTGTAAAAAACGGCCACCGGCAGGGCGCCCCGTCAGAAAATCGTATGTTTCGCTTCAGAAAATCATCAGGGAATCCACAGGGAAAGTTGAGACTTGAAGGGGCCCGCTTTTGTATGATGAATATACAAAAGCGGGCGCCGCGGCGCCCGCGGTGGAAGGGGAGAAAAACAGTGGAGCGGAAAAATATCGTGGTTCTGTTTGGCGGGTGCTCGCCGGAGTACGGCGTGTCCCTGGAGTCGGCCAGCGGGGTGCTGGAGCACATAGACCTGAAAAAGTACCGCCCGGTGCCGGTGGGCATCACCCGGGAGGGGGACTGGTACTGGTTCGGCGGGGATTGGAAGGAGATCGGGGCGGATACCTGGGCGGATTCTGAGCGCCTGGCTCCGGCGGCCCTGTCCCCCAACCGGAGCGAGCATGCCCTGCTGGTGTTCCGGGAAAGGGGCGTGGAGCGGGTGCCCGTGGACGGGGTGTTCCCCGTGCTCCACGGTGGAAACGGGGAGGACGGGACGGTCCAGGGCCTCTGCGAGCTGGCCGGTATCCCCCTGGTGGGGTGCGGGACCCTGGCCTCCGCCCTGGGCATGGACAAGGACCGGGCCCACAAGCTGGCCGCTCTGGCGGGGGTGGCGGTGCCCGCCTCCTTCGTGCTGGAGCCGGACTTCGCGGCGGAGGAGGCCCTGTCCCGGGCGGAGGGCCTGGGCTACCCGCTGTTCGTGAAGCCGGTGAAGGCGGGCTCCTCCTTCGGTGTGACCCGGGTGACCGGGCCGGAGGACCTGCTGTCGGCGGTCAACGGGGCCTTCCGCTATGACGGCGAGGTCATCGTGGAAGAGGCCATCCCCGGCTTTGAGGTGGGGTGCGCCGTCATGGGCCACAGAGAGCCGGTGGTTGGGGAAGTGGACGAGATCGAGCTGGCGGGCGGCTTTTTCGATTTCACGGAGAAGTATAACCTGATCACCTCCCAAATCCATGTCCCCGCCCGGATCGCCCCGGAGAAGGCCGGGGAGATCAAGGAGGCGGCCCGGAAGATTTACCGGGCCCTGGGCTGCCGGGGCTTCGCCCGGGTGGATATGTTCCTCACCCCGGAGGGGAAGATCGTCTTTAATGAGGTGAACACCATTCCCGGCTTTACCGCCCACAGCCGGTTCCCCAGCATGATGGCGGCGGCGGGTATTTCTTTTGAAGCGGTGCTGGACCGGGTCATCGGAGAGGCGGTGGGGACATGAGAACGGAGCTTTTCCATGGTCCGGCGTTTGAACTGGGGGACCTGGTCCT
Organism: Oscillospiraceae bacterium; assembly: GCA_022846075.1. Classification (GTDB taxonomy): domain Bacteria; phylum Bacillota; class Clostridia; order Oscillospirales; family Oscillospiraceae; genus Vermiculatibacterium. Next base: position 3,103,544 of record AP025582.1, on the reverse strand, counting down.
GGTCAACGGGACCTTCCCCTGTCCCCCCGGGCTGCCCGAGGAGCCGCTGGTGCCCGTCCACCCGGCCGACGGCGGCATTTTGATGACCCGCCGGGCGGCGGCCATGCTGAATGCCCTCATGGAGGAACTGGGAGGCTGGGCGGACATCCTCCCCGTGAGCGGCTGGCGCTCCCAGGCCGAGCAGCGGGCTATCTGGGACGACTCCATGGCGGAGAACGGGGAGGAGTTTACCCGGAAGTTCGTGGCCCGTCCCGGCCACAGCGAGCACCAGACCGGCCTTGCCATCGACCTGGGTCTGCGGGGGGAAGAGGTGGACTTCATCCGGCCGGAGTTCCCCTACGAGGGCATCTGCCAGGCTTTCCGGGCGCGGATGGCCCGCTACGGCTTCATCCAGCGCTATCCCGCGGGGAAGGAACGGATCACCGGCATCGCCCACGAGCCCTGGCACTTCCGCTACGTGGGGACGCCCCACGCCCAGCTGATGACGGAGCGGGGCCTCACCCTGGAGGAGTACCACGCGCTTTTGGGGGAGGCGGGGGCATGAGTCTGCGGGAGCGGCTGGTGGACTACTCCAAGGGGGACAACCTGCGCCGGTTTTGGCGGCTCTTCGCCCGGCGGGAGCGGAGCCGGAGCAGGCTGGAGCGGCACATCCTCACCTTTTTTCTCAGCCGGATGGCCCACCGACACGGGGGATACGTGGGGAATGGGGCGGTGATCCGGGGGGAGCCCTGCCTGCCCCACGGCCTCCACGGGGTCTATATCTCCCGCTACGCCGAGATAGGGGCGGACTGCCGCGTCTACCAGAACGTCACCATCGGAGAGGTGGCGGGAAAGGCCCCGAAGATCGGGGCGGGCTGCCTCATCGGGGCCGGGGCCGTGCTGGTGGGGGACATCCGCGTGGGCGACGGGGCCAGGATCGGGGCCGGGGCCGTGGTGAGCGCCGACGTGCCCGCCGGGTGCACCGTGGTGGCGCCCCAGCCCCGGATCATCCGAAAGGGGTGAGGGAAATGCCGGAGGACGGAAAAACGCCCGGCCGGATGGGCCGGGCGTGGGCGGAGGTGGACCTGGACGCGCTGGACCACAACGCGGCCGCCCTGAGGGCCCTGCTGCCACCGGGCTGTCAGCTCATGCCCGCCGTGAAGGCGGAGGCCTACGGCCACGGGGCCGTACCCGTGGCCAGGGAGCTGAACCGCCTGGGGGTGGACGCCTTCTGCGTGGCCACGGCGGAGGAGGGGGCCCGGCTGCGCCGGGACGGGGTCCGGGGGGATATCCTGGTGCTGGGCTACACCCACCCCTCGGACTTCCCCCTGCTCACCCGGTACGATCTGGTCCAGACCGTGGTGGACGGCCCCTTTGCCGGGGCCCTGGAGGAGTACGGGAAGCCGGTCCGGGTCCACATCGGGGTGGACACGGGGATGCGCCGTCTGGGATTTCCGGCGGAGGAGCCGGGGCCCATCGCCGGAGTGTTCCGGCGGAAAAACCTTCGGGTGGAGGGGGTGTTCACCCACCTGTGCGCCGCCGACACCTGCCTGCCACGGGACCGGGCCTTCACCCTGGGCCAGGCCGGGGCCTTCCGGCGGCTGGTAGAGGAGCTGGAGGGCCGGGGCCGCGCCGTGGGAAAGACCCACCTCCTCAGCAGCTACGGCCTGCTGAATTATCCCCAGCTGGGTGGCAGCTACGCCCGGGTGGGGATCGCCCTCTATGGGGAGGGGAGCACCCGGGCGGACACGGAGCGGTGGAAGGACCTGCTGCGGCCCGTGCTGTCGGTAAAGGCCCGGGTGGCCTCGGTGCGGACGCTCCGGCCGGGGGAATACGCCGGGTACGGCCTGGCCTTCCAGGCCAGGGAGGAGACCCGGATCGCCGCCCTGGCCATCGGCTACGCCGACGGCTTCCCCCGGAGCCTGTCCAACGGGGCGGGGCGGGTACTGCTCCACGGGCGCGGGGCCCCGGTGGTGGGGCGGGTCTGCATGGACCAGACCATGGTGGACGTCTCCCACATCCCCCAGGCGCGGGCGGGGGACGCGGCGGTGGTCATCGGCTCCTGGGGGGAGGAGACCATCCGGGCCAGCGAGACCGCCGAGGCGGCGGGCACCATCACCAACGAGCTTTTGAGCCGCCTGGGGCCCCGGCTGGAGCGGATCCCGGTGAGGGGTCAGAGCTTCAGCGGCTCATTGTAGAAATCCTCCAGCCGCCCGGTGTAGGCGCCTGGGGTAAGGCCGCAGACGGAACGGAAGTCGTGGATGAAGTGGGACTGGTCGTAATAGCCAAGCTCCTGGGCCAGGGCGGTGAGGGAGGGGACGCCCTCCGACAGCCGGCGCACGGCGGCGTTGACCCGCAGGACCCGGAGAAAGGCCTTGTGGCCCATGCCGGCCCCCTCCCGGAAGAGCCGGGACAGGTGCCGGGGGGAGTAGCCGCTCTCCCCCGGCTCCAGCGCCCCGGCGGCCATCCCGGCCAGGAGCGGGGCGGCGGGATTGGCGAAGACGGGCCGGGAGAGGAGCAGGGCGTCCACGGCGGTGATGAAGCGGTCCAGATCCCGGCTGGAATAAAAGGCCTCCGCCACCGCCCGTTCCAGGGCGGGGGCCGTGTCCGCCAGGGGCCAGACCCGGTCGGCCAGCTCCCACTGGGGCAGGCCGGTGAGACCGTAGAGCCCGCCGGGGCGGCACTCCACGAAAAACCGGAAGGGACATTGGCCCAGATCGTTCTGGACGGTGACCGTCTGGGTGGTGGGGCCGTACATGCGGCCCTTCAGGCCCCCGGGGCCCAGATCAAAGACCAGACATCCGCTGGCGTCTGGAATGAGGGTCAACGCCGTCCCGTGGGGGGCCACCGGCCCGGCCAGACAGAGGGTGTAGTGGGCCACCATGGGCCGGAGGGCCGGGTGGGGGAGGAGATAGATATGGGTGGGGGTCCGCAGAAAACGGCGGTCATGGGCGCCCCGAAAGCTCAGCTCCATAAAATCCCCTCCTCCGTCATAAAATGATACCGCATCCCACAGGCGCCAGGCGCCGCTGCGGCTATCATACCATGCCCGGCGGGGTGATGGCAAGAAGGGGCCCCTTTGTCCCGGTATCAAGGGGCCAAATAAGAAAAATCTGCCGTCCCGGCCTCCGGGACGGCTTTTTTGCAAATTGCGCGAATGGGGATGGACGCGGGAGAAAAAAGCGGGTAGGATAGGGGGGAGGTGAAGCGATATGAATCAGATCATCCAAAGTCTGTTTGACCGCAGGTCGGTCCGGGCCTACACCCAGGAGCCGGTGGCCCCGGAGGTGAAGGAGCTTCTGCTGGAGTGCGCCTTCCAGGCCCCCACGGCGGGGTGCCAGCAGCTCTACACCATCCTGGACATCGTGGATCAGGGGGAAAAGGAGGAGCTGGCTGAGCTGTGCGACCACCAGCCCTTCATCGCCCAGGCCCCGGTGGTCCTCATCTTCTGCGCCGACTGCCAGCGGTGGCTGGACGTGTACGGCGAGGCGGGGACCGAGGCACGGAAGCCGGGGCCCGGCGACCTGCTGCTGGCCATGGCCGACGCCGTCATCGCCGCCCAGAATGTGGTGGTGGCCGCCGAGAGCCTGGGGCTGGGCTCCTGCTATATCGGGGACATTCTGGAGCACCAGGAGCGGGTGCGGGAGCTGCTGGGGCTGCCCGATTTCGCGGTGCCCGCCGCCATGCTGGTGCTGGGCTGGCCCACACAGCAGCAGAAGGAGCGGCCCAAGCCCCAGCGGGCGGCGGGGAAATACCTGGTGTGCCGGGACCGCTACCGCCGCCTGACGGGGCCGGAGCTGCGGGACATGCTGGGGGGCAGGACGGGGCAGAAGAGCTTCGACGACTGGGTGGATGCCTTCTGCCGGCGCAAGTACCAGTCCGACTTTTCCAGGGAAATGAGCCGGTCGGCGGCCAAGTGGCTGGAACCGTTTCAAAATGAGAAATTGTAAGAAAAAAGGGGAAATAAACAGAATAAGGAGTTTACTAAAACAGAAAATGTTTCCTTGCTTTTATTTGTGAGAATGATATAATAAAGAGCAAGCGCAGCGGTACATTCTGGATGCCTAGAGTGAAAAACAAGGAGGACTGACCCATGTCAAAGACCAAGTATGTCTACAAATTTTCCGAAGGCAACAAAGATATGCGAGAGCTCCTGGGCGGCAAGGGCGCGAACCTGGCGGAGATGACCCTGGCCGGGATGCCCGTGCCCCAGGGCTTCACCATAACCACCGAGGCCTGTACCCGCTATTATGACGACGGCAAGACCATCGCCCCTGAGATCCGGGAAGAGATCATGGAGTATTTGGCCTGGCTGGAAGAGGAGACGGGCAAGAAGTTCGGCGACGCAGAGAATCCCCTGCTGGTCTCCGTCCGCTCCGGCGCCCGGGCCTCCATGCCCGGCATGATGGACACCATCCTCAACCTGGGCCTCAACGACGAGGTGGTGGTGGGCTTTGCCAAGTTTACCAACAACCCCCGGTTCGCCTACGACTCCTACCGCCGGTTCATCCAGATGTTCTCCGACGTGGTCATGGGCCTGTCCAAGAAGAAGTTCGAGGAGATCATCGACGCCAAGAAGGCCGAGCGGGGCGTCAAGCAGGACATCGAGCTGGACGTGGAGGACATGAAGGATCTGGTGGTCCGGTTCAAGGCCTTCTATGAGTCCGAGATGCACATCGACTTCCCCCAGGATCCCAAGCAGCAGCTCATCGAGGCCGTCCGGGCCGTGTTCCGCTCCTGGGACAACCCCCGGGCCAACGTGTACCGCCGCATGAACGAGATCCCCTACGACTGGGGCACCGCCGTCAACATCCAGTCCATGGTCTTCGGCAACTCCGGCGACAACTCCGGCACCGGCGTGGCCTTCACCCGCAACCCCGCCACCGGCGAGAAGGCCCTCTTCGGCGAGTACCTCATCAACGCCCAGGGCGAGGATGTGGTGGCCGGCGTGCGCACCCCGTCGCCCATCTCCAAGCTCCAGGAGGAGATGCCCCAGGTGTATGAGCAGTTCTCCGACATCGCCAACCGGCTGGAGAAGCACTACAAGGACATGCAGGACATGGAGTTCACCATCGAGAACGGCAAGCTCTACATGCTCCAGACCCGCAACGGCAAGCGCACCGCCGCCGCCGCGCTGAAGGTGGCCGTGGATCTGGTGGACGAGGGCATGATCGACGAAAAGACCGCCGTTCTCCGGGTGGAGCCCAAGCAGCTGGACTCCCTGCTCCATCCCCAGTTCGACGCCGCCGCCCTGGCCAAGGCCACCGTGGTGGGCAAGGGCCTGGCCGCTTCCCCCGGCGCCGCCTGCGGCAAGGTGGTGTTTTCCGCCGAGGATGCCAAGGACTGGCATGAGCGGGGCGAGCGGGTCATCCTGGTCCGGCTGGAGACCTCCCCCGAGGATATCGAGGGCATGCAGGTGGCCGAGGGCATCCTGACCGTCCGGGGCGGCATGACCTCCCACGCCGCCGTGGTGGCCCGGGGCATGGGCACCTGCTGCGTGTCCGGCTGCGGCGAGATCACCGTGGACTATGATAAGAAGTTCTTCACCCTGGCGGACAACGTGGTCCACGAGGGGGACTATATCTCCATCGACGGCTCCACCGGCAACATCTATATCGGCTCCATCCCCTCCGCCCCCGCCGCCATCTCCGGCGACTTCGGCCGGTTCATGTCCTGGGCCGACAAGTACCGCCAGATCGAGGTGTACACCAACGCCGACAACCCCCACGACGCCAAGCAGGGCTTCTCCTTCGGCGCCCAGGGCATCGGCCTGTGCCGCACCGAGCACATGTTCTTCGAGGGCGAGCGCATCATGGCCATCCGGGAGATGATCCTCTCCGAGAGCGTGGAGGACCGGAAGAAGGCCCTGGCCAAGCTGCTGCCTTACCAGCAGAACGACTTCGAGGGCATCTACGAGGCCATGGAGGGCCAGCCGGTCATTATCCGCTTCCTGGATCCCCCCCTCCACGAGTTCCTGCCCACCAAGGTGGAGGACATCGAGGCCCTGTCCAAGGATCTGGGCGTCAGCACCCACCGCATCCGCAAGACCATCGCCGCCCTGCATGAGTTCAACCCCATGATGGGCCACCGGGGCTGCCGCCTGGCTGTCTCCTACCCCGAGATCGCCGAGATGCAGACCACCGCCGTCATCAAGGCGGCCATCCGGGTCAACCAGAAGGGCAAGTACACCGTCACCCCCAACATCATGATCCCCCTGGTGGGCGAGGTGAAGGAGCTGAAGTTCGTCAAGGACGTGGTGGTGGAGACCGCCGACCGGCTCATCGCCGCCGCCGGCATCCAGATGGACTATAAGGTCGGCACCATGATCGAGGTCCCCCGGGCCGCCCTCACCGCCGGCGAGATCGCCACCGAGGCCGACTTCTTCTCCTTCGGCACCAACGACCTGACCCAGATGACCTTCGGCTTCAGCCGGGACGACGCGGCCAAGTTCCTCAACTACTACTACGAGAACAAGATCTACGAGTCCGACCCCTTCGCCCACCTGGATCAGAAGGGCGTGGGCAAGCTGGTGAAGATGGCCGTGGAGGACGGGCGCAAGACCCGCCCGGACATCCATCTGGGCATCTGCGGCGAGCACGGCGGCGACCCCACCAGCGTGGAGTTCTGCCACAACGTGGGGCTGGATTACGTGTCCTGCTCCCCCTTCCGGGTGCCCATCGCCCGGCTGGCGGCGGCCCAGGCGGCCATTAAGAATCCCCGCAAGTAAGAAGGTTTGAAGAGGCGCCCTGTCCGGCTTGGACAGGGCGCCTTTTTTGTGTGCCGCGTATGGGTGGGGGGAGGCGGGGCGCTGGGGACAGCGGCCCCTGCAAGGGGCGGGGGAAATTTGGCAATTAGGCTTCCCCTGGGGGAAGCTGTCGAGCGAAGCGAGACTGATGAGGGGAACGTATCAGTGTAGCAGAGCCTTTTCCCGTGTCCCCAGTTCCCCTCATCCGTCAGCCCTTCGGGCTGCCACCTTCCCCCGAGGGGAAGGCTAAAGACCAACCTTCTGTCAAGAACACGTCAGCGGCAGCGGTGCAAGGGGGACTGCGTGTCGCACAGACACTCCCGTGTTTTTCCCCCCTCCTTCGGGCAATAGACTTTCTACTGGGAAGGGAATCTGCGAGCAAGTCAGCACAAGAGACTTTTCTTTGGGGGTCTGGGGGATGTTTCTTTTCCCCGGGAAAAGAAACATCCCCAGAAGGCCGCACGTCCCGACGTGCAACCAGGCAGCAATCAAACGGAACGGCCCTCCCAAAGCAAAATAATCTTGTTATGTGATGCCAAAAGCCTGAAATCTTGATGTTCCAGGCTTTACTAACTTCCCGCCAATGTGGTATAATCATTTTGTTATTTTATCCTGTGATTTTAAAAACCACGGAGGGATGGCTTTGGAAGAGCTGGAAGAACTCAAGCGGCGGCTGGAGGAAGAGCGGCCGTCGGACTGGGAGAACCTTCCCGATCTGAGCCTTTATATGGATCAGGTCATCGGCTATATGCCCCGGCAGCTGATCCAGTACGGGGAGGCGGAACGGCTGACCTCCGCCATGGTGAACAACTATATCAAGGACGGGCTGCTGCCCCGGGCGGAGGGGAAGCGGTATTCCAAGGTCCATCTGGCCTACCTGACCGCCATCTGCGCCCTCAAGCAGGTGTTGCCCGTGCGGGACGCGGGGCTGCTGGCCGCCGCCCACGCCGAGGGGGAGGCCCGGGAGATGTACGACCGGTTCCGGGAGGAGCTGGACCGGGCGCTGAAGGACACCGCCCAACGGCTGGATACGGACTGCGGTCAGGAGGACCTGCCCCAGTTGGCCCTGTCCCTGGCCATGCGCAGCTATGCCGACAAGCTGGCCTGTGAGCGGGTCATCGACCTCATTCGCCAAAGTCAACCGGCGCGGCCGGAAAAATCCAAAAGAGCCGAAAGGAAACTAAAACATGAGTGAGTATATGATCGTCACCGATTCCTCGGGGGATTTGAGCCAGAGCATGGTGGAGGAGCTGGGGGTCAGCGTCCTCCCCCTGTCCTTCATCATCCGGGGCACCACCCTGAAGAACTACCCCGACGACCGGGACATGAGCGCCAAGGAGTTCTATCAACTCCTGGCGGAGGGGGAGATGGCCACCACCGCCGCCGTCAACGTCCACCAGTACGTGGAATTTCTCACCCCCGAGCTGGAGAAGGGGAAGGACGTGTTGATCCTGGCCTTCTCCTCCGGGCTCTCCGCCACCTGCCAGGCCGCCAATCTGGCCGCCGGGGAGCTGCGGGAGAGCTTCCCGGATCGGAAGATCTACGTGGTGGACACCCTGTGCGCCTCCCTGGGACAGGGGCTCCTGGTCTCTTACGCCGCCCAGCGGCAGAAGGCCGGGGAGAGCATCGAGGCGGTGCGGGACTGGTGCGAGGCCAACAAGCTGCGCATCTGCCACTGGGTCACGGTGAACGATCTGATGTACCTCAAGCGGGGCGGGCGGATCTCCGCCGCCACGGCGGTGGTGGGCTCCATGCTCTCCATCAAGCCCATCATCCACGTGGACGACGAGGGCAAGCTGGTCAACGTGGCCAAGGCCCGGGGCCGGAAGGGGGCCCTGGACTACCTGGTGAAAAAGGCGGGGGAGCTGGGCGAGGACCTGGCCGGCCAGACCATTTTCATCAGCCACAGCGAATGTGAGGAGGACGCCCGGTACGTGGGGGACCAGATCCAGGCCCAGTACGGGACCCAGGGGACCCGCTACAACAACATCGGCCCGGTCATCGGCGCCCACACGGGTCCCGGCTGCGTGGCGCTGTTTTTCCTGGGAAGCCCTCGTTGACACCGGGGGTTGGATACAGTACAATCGAATCAGAGTTTTCAACCAGGGCGGCGGGGGAAAACCCCGCCGCCTTTTGTAAGGAGGAGACCATGGATAACTGGCTGGAAGTGACGGTGGAGACCAGCGACGAGGAGATGGAGACCCTGGCGGCCCGGCTCACCATGAACGGGGCCGAGGGGCTGGTGCTGGAGGACGAGACCGACTTCAAGGTTTTTCTGGAGGAGAACCGGCAGTACTGGGACTACGTGGACGACGCCCTGCTGGAGCGGATGAAGGGCGTGGCCCGGATCAAGTTCTACGTCCCCAACGACGAGGAGGGCCGGGCGCAGATGGCGGCCGCCCTGGAGGGGATCGGCAACCCCGTGTCCACGGCCCCCCTCAAGGAGGAGGACTGGGCCTACGGCTGGCAGAAATACTATCAGCCCATGGCGGTGGGGGAGCGGATGTATATCGTCCCCGAGTGGGAGCGGGGCAAACCCGTGCCCCAGGGGCGTACGGCGGTCTATCTGAACCCCGGCCTCACCTTCGGCACCGGCTCCCACGCCTCCACTCAGCTCTGCCTGGGCCTGCTGGAGGGGCGGGTGATCCCCGGACAGAAGGTGCTGGATCTGGGCTGCGGCAGCGGCATTCTGTCCGTGGCCGCCCTGAACCTGGGGGCCGGGGAGGCTATGGGGGTGGATATCGACCCCAAGGCGGTGGGTGTGGCCTACGAAAACGCCCAGCTCAACGGCATCGGCCGGGACCGGTACACCGTCCGGGCGGGGGACGTGCTCTCCGACGCCGGGCTGGTGGAGGAACTGGTCCAGGCGGGGCCCTATGAGATCGTCCTGGCCAACATCGTCTCCGACGTCATCATCCCCCTCTCCGCCCAGGTCCACCGGGTCCTGGCGCCCGGCGGGACCTTCCTGTGCTCCGGCATCATCGACAGTCGGGCGGACGAGGTGGCCGGCGCCCTCGAAAAGAACGGCCTGGAGATTTTGGAGCGGCTGGAGCGGGACGGCTGGTGCGCACTGGCCGCCAGGGCCGGCCGGCCGGGGTGAGAGGGTGAGAGCCACGGTCAGACCCATCCGCCTGCCCCCCGGGCGGCGGGTGCTGGTCATCAGCGACATCCACGGCAACCTGCCCTTTCTGAAGGGGCTTTTGGAAAAGGTCTCCTTTTCCAAAGAGGATATCCTCATTGTCCTGGGGGACATCCTGGAAAAATCTGAGGGCGGGCTGGAGACCCTGCAATATGTGATGGAGTTGTCCAGGACCCACACGGTGTACACCCTCATGGGCAACTGCGACGACATCACCCCCGCCTTCCTGGACGGGGGGAGGAACATCCCTGAGACCTTTTATCCCCGGTATTTTCAGATGTGGGGGGAGAAGTGCGCCGTGGTGAAGATGGCCCACGCGGCGGGGGCGGCCATCGAGACGCCGGAGGACTACCCCCAGGCCCGGCGGGCCATCGCCCGGGCTTTCCCCGGGGAGCTGGCCTTTCTGCGGAGCCTGCCCACCATCTACCTCAGCGATGACTACCTCTTCGTCCACGGCGGCGTGCCCCGGGAGGAGGGGCTGGAGGAGCTCTCCGCCCACCAGTGCATGAAGAACGACGCCTTTCTGGACCAGGGCCGCTCCTTCCGCCGGTGGGTGGTGGTGGGGCACTGGCCGGTGACCCTGTACCGGGGAGATATCCCCTCCGCCAAGCCCATCTTCCTCCATGATAGGCACATCGCCAGCATCGACGGGGGATGCACCCTGAAGATGGACGGCCAGCTCAACGCCCTCATCCTGCCGGAGGAGCCGGGCGGGGAATTCTCCTACGCGGCCTATGACGGCAACCCGGTGATGACCGCCCTGGACAGCCAGGAGCCGTCGGCGGACCCCATCAACATCCGCTGGGGACGCAGCCGGGTGGAGGTGCTGGAGCGGGGGGCGGAGTTCTGCCGCTGCCGCCACGTGGAGAGCGGCCGGGTGCTGGATATCCTCACCGACTACCTGCGGGAGGGGGACGAGGGCTGGCACTGTGAGGACTCCACCGACTACCGCCTGCCGGTGAAGGCGGGGGAGCGGCTGAGCATCGTGAGACAGACCAGCCGGGGGGCCCTGGCGAAGAAGGACGGGGCCACCGGATGGTATCTGGGTAAATTAAAATAAACTGGAAAAGGAGCGAGCGGCAATGGTGAATTTCAACTACTATACCCCCACCCGCGTGGTATTCGGTAAGGGGACCGTGGATCAGGTGGGCGAGCTGGTGAAGGCCCAGGGGGGGACCAAGGTCCTCCTCCACTTCGGCGGCGGCAGCGTGCGGAAAAGCGGTCTGCTGGACCGGGTGAAGGCCTCTCTGGAGGCCGCCGGGGTGGCCCACGTGGAGCTGGGCGGCGTGGTGCCCAATCCCCGTCTGTCCCTGGTGCGGGAGGGGATCGCCCTGTGTGAGAAGGAGGGGGTGGACTTCCTCCTGCCCATCGGGGGCGGCAGCGTCATCGACTCGGCCAAGGCCATCGGCTACGGGGTGGCCAGCGGCGGGGACGTCTGGGATTTCTACGACTTCAAGCGCGCCCCCACCGGCTGCCTGCCCATCGGGACGGTGCTGACCATCGCCGCCGCCGGCAGCGAGATGAGCGACTCCTCCGTCATCACCAATGAGGACGGCTGGGTCAAGCGGGGCTACTCCAGCGACCTGTGCCGCTGCAAGTTCGCCATCATGGACCCGGAGCTGACCATGACCCTGCCCGACTATCAGACCGCCTGCGGCTGCGCCGATATCCTGATGCACACCATGGAGCGGTATTTCAACGACCAGGCCCAGCCCATGGCCCTCACCGACGCCCTGGCCGAGGGACTGATGCGGACGGTGATCGACGCCTCACTGGTCCTGGTGAAGGAGCCGGGGAACTACCAGGCCCGGGCCGAGGTCATGTGGGCGGGGAGCCTGTCCCACAACGGCCTCACCGGCTGCGGCACCGGGGGAGGGGACTGGTCCACCCACAAGCTGGAGCACGAGCTGGGAGGCCTGTTCGACGTGGCCCACGGCGCGGGGCTCACCGCCATCTGGGGGAGCTGGGCCCGGTACGTGATGGACGCCCAGCCCGGCCGCTTCGCCCGGTTCGCCGTGGAGGTGCTGGGGGTGGAGCCCCAGGGGGACGACAAGGCCACCGCCCTCAAGGGCATCGAGGCCATGGAGGACTACTACCGCTCCATCCGCATGCCCACCAGCCTCCGGGAGCTGGGGGTGGAGCCCACCGAGGAGCAGATCGCCGAGATGGCCGAGAAGTGCGGCGTCACCGCCCACGGGGAGATGGGGGCCGTAAAGACGCTCCGGGTGGAGGATATGAAGGCCATCTACCGGGCGGCCATGTGAGCACAGACGCCCGGAGGAAAAACATAAAAAGGACCCCGCCGGATTCATCCGGCGGGGTCCTTTTTATTTAACGCGCGCTGCGCTCCTGGGCGTCGGCGAAGCCGGCCTGGCTGTTCTCCAGGTGTTGGACGGTGAGGTCATAGGCCAGGTCGGGATCCCGGTCCCGGATGGCCTGGTAGATCCGCTGGTGGGTGGAGACCCGGGGGCCGTTGCTGATGCGGGGGATGAATAGGTCGTAGGAGGTGCGCACAGACTTGATGATAATGGGCAGCGCCCGCTCAAAAATGGGGTTCTTGCTCATTTTGCACAGCAGGGTGTGGAAGGCGATGTCCTTGGTGGAGATGGCCTGGATCACCTCGGGAGGGGTCTGGGCCCCGTTGAGCTGGGTGTCCAAAGCGTCGATGCTCTCGGCCAGCTGCCCCAGCAGCTCGATCTCGTCCTCGTCGGCCCTGAGGGCGGCCAGGCGGTTGACGGCGGGCTCGAAGGTCTGGCGGGCCTCGAAGAGGTAGGAGTTGATGTTCTCGTCCTGGATGAATTTGAGGCCCAGGGGATCGTCGGACAGGCCGGGCATGACGCTGACAAAGGTGCCCCGGCCCCGGTGGATCTCCAAAATGCCCTTGGAAACCAGGCTCTTGATGGCCTCCCGCACGGTGATGCGGCTGACGTTGAGCTTGGCCATCAGCTCCGGCTCCGTGGGGATCTGGCTGCCCACTTCCCAGTTGCCGCAGATGATCTGCTTCTCAATCTTGTCGGCCACCGTTTTAGAGAGCGTTTTCGTGGTTGACATGGCAAAGAACACCTTCGTTCCCGGCAGTTTTGTTACATAACCTATTAAATTATCATATCGAAAAAAGGGGAAAATGTCAACGGCAAATAGATAAGACGTAATACGACATATGTATTTGGCGGATTCTACAAAATTCGACGGCGGATTTCGGGTGTTTCGTCAATTTACATTTTCCCGATCTTTGCATAAACTAGACACAAGACGACAGACGTCATATGACTAATGTCGGAAAAAGAGAGTAGGAGGAAATTTTATGGATTTTGTGTACGTGCTCCTCACCGCGCTGCTCGTCGTGGCCGCCGCGGCCATGATCCTGAAAAAGGTGGACTCAAAACTGGTCTTCCTTTTCCTGGGCGTTGTGGGCCTGCTGGTGGCGACCTTTGTCAACGGGGCCTCGGTTTTGGGAAGCTCCACCACCGGCAGCGTGTGGCTGGACGTTTTTGACGTGGTCCGGGCCAAGTTCGTCAGCACCATCGGCGGCACCGGCATCCGGCTGATGATGATCGGCGGCTACGTCATGCTGATGAACCACGTGAAGGCCGCCGACGTGCTGGCCAATTTCGCGGGCCGGGGGCTGTCCAAGCTGCGCAATCCCTACGTGGTCCTGGCCCTGGTGTACATCGTGGGCGCTGTGCTGAAGATCTTCATCACCAGCCAGATCGCCCTGGGCCTGCTGTTCATGGCCACCATGTATCCCATCCTGACCAAACTGGGCGTCAGCAAGGTCAGCTGTGCCGCCGTCATCGTGTCCATCGGCGCGCTGGACTTGGGCCCCAACGATTCCACCACCATCTTCGGCGCTTCCGACATCATGAATACCACCCCCATGGAGTTCTTCATGGACTATGAGATCATCGTCGGGCCCGCGGTGATCCTGGCGGTGGCCGTGTTCTACGCCCTGTACTTCCGCTACATGGACCGCAAGGAGTTCGGCGGCCTGGTGGTGCCCCAGGACCAGGGCTCCGAAGAAGCCGGCGAGCTGGGCGTGCCCAAGTTCTACGGCATCTTCCCCCTGATCCCCCTGACCCTGGTGGTGGTGTTCAGCTTCATCGACAGCGTCAACATGGACGTCATCACCGCCCATGTCATCTGCTACTTCCTGTTTTTCATCGTGGACCTGATCGTGAAGAAGGACATGAGCGTCCTGATGGACAACCTGAAGCGTCTCTGGGTCTGGATGGGTGACTACTTCCACAAGATCATCGTCCTCATCTCCGCCGCCGGCGTCTTTGCCGAGGCTATCAAGCAGCTCAAGGGCATCGACGTGCTGGCCAACTGGTGCGCCCACCTGACCGGCGCCGCCCTGATCGCCGCCGTGGCCCTGAGCCTCATCGTCTTCGGCACCGCCATCCTCACCGGCAGCGGCAACGCCCCCTGGTACGCCTTCGGCCCGCTGGCCCCGGGGATCGCCGAGACCCTGAGCGCCCCCACCGCCCTGCTGGTGGTGCCCATGCACCTGGCCGGCGGCCTGGGCCGCTGCTTCTCCCCCTTCTGCGGCGGCATGATCGCCGTCAGCGGCATGGCCGAGCTGGATACCAGCACCGTGTGCAAGCGCAACATCCTGCCCATGACCTTCGGCTACATCGTCACCATTATCGCTTCTTACATCGTTTTCGCCGTGCTTTGATCCGCTGATTTTTGCAAGGAGGCAATTTAATAAACATGAGACACAATTTCGATGAGATCGTAAACCGCCGGGCATCCGACTGTAAAAAGTACGAGGCCGCCGCCTATCCCGCCGACGTACTCCCCATGTGGATCGCCGACACCGACTTCGCCGTCCCCGTGGAGATCGCCGACGCCATCAAGGCCCGGGCCGAGCACCCCTGCTATGGATACCCCATCGAGTCCTTCGCCTTTGAGGAGTCCGCCGCCCGGTGGGAGAAGGTCCGCTTCGGCTGGGACGTGAAGCCCGAGTGGGTCAAGTACGCCAACGGCGTGCTCCCCTTCCTGATGTACGCCGTCCGGGCCTTCAGCCACCCCGGCGACCATGTGGTCATCCAGCCCCCCATCTACCCCCCCTTCCCGGCCATTATCCAGAACAACGGCCGCAAGGTGGTGGAAAACCCGCTGGTGCTGGACGCCGAGGGCAAGTATCAGATCGACTTCGAGGATCTGGAGAAAAAGCTGGCGGACCCCCGGGCCAAGCTGCTCTTCCTCTCCAACCCCCACAACCCGGCCATGCGCTGCTACACCCTGGCCGAGCTGAAGCAGATCGGGGATCTGTGCATCAAGCACGGCGTCATCGTGATCTCCGACGAGATCCACTGCGACCTGACCTACAAGGGGTACAAGCACATCCCCTTCGGCTCCATCAGCCAGGAGTTCGCCGACAACTGCATCGTGCTCATCAACCCCAGCAAGACCTTCAATATCGCCGGCTTCCGCACCGGCGCCGCCATCATCCCCAACCGGAGGCTGCGGGACGAGATCCAGATCGCCATCGTCAACAATAAGAACTACGGCCGGACCATCTTCGGCATGATCTCCTTCATCACGGCCTACACCCAGTGCGATTACTACGCCGACGAGATGATGGAGTACCTCCAGGGCAACCGGGATTTCCTGATGGACGCCCTGGGCCAGCGGGTCCCCCGGATCAAGCTGGCCGAGCCGGAGGCCACCTACCTCATGTGGCTGGACTGCAAGGACCTGGGCATGGACCAGGAGGCGCTGAAGAAATTCTTCTTTGAGAAAGCCAAGCTGGGCCTGAACGACGGCACCACCTTCGGCCGGGGCGGACTGGGTTATATGCGGTTGAACATCGCCTGCCCCAGAGCCACGCTGGAAGACGCGGTGGAGCGGATGGAAAAGGCGGTCAGCGCGCTGTAATCAGGGGACAAGGCCGGATCGGGTACGATTCGGCCTTTGCCCGTTTCCGTCCCGATGATGTTGCGCGGACGGGCGGAGCCGGGTATGATAGGATCTGAAACCTTCAAGGAAACAGGGGGAGGAACCATATGAAAAAAAGGAACGTGAGCCTTTTGCTGGCCCTGGCGCTCGCCGCCGGGCTCACCGGCTGCGGCCCGGCGGGGGCGGACGGGGACAAGCCCTGGCCCAGCCGGGAGATCACCGTGGACGTGGCCTACACCGCCGGGGGCACCGCCGACACGGCCAACCGCCAGCTGGCCAAGCTGATGGGGGAGACCCTGGGGACCAACATTGCCGTGGTCAACGTCACCGGCGGCTCCGGCTCCATCGCCGGGCAGCAGGTCAACAACGCCGCCCATGACGGCTATACCTGGCTGGGGGACGTGGCCCACACCGTGTCGGGCTGGCGGTGCCTGGGCTATGCCGACCTGGGCTGGGAGGACTTCTACGGTTTCTATGCCGCCACCTCCCCCTATGTCCTGTTCGTGGCGGGGAACTCGCCCTATGAGACCTACGCCGACCTGTTCGAGGCGATCCGGGCCGACCCCCAGATGAAGTGGGGCAACGCCGGTCTGGGCTCCATCAACCAGCTCACCGGCCAGCTCATGCTGGATACCCTGGGCCTGACGGGCAACTCCGTGCCCTACGACGGGGGCCGGGCCGCCGCCGTGAAGGTGGTGGCCGGGGAGGTGGCCTGGTCCTGGTGCGGCGCCTCCGACATCCTGGACCTGGCCCAAAGCGGGGACATCCGCATCCTGGGCGTCTGTGACGGCCAGAGCTTGAAGGTGGAGTCGGCCAAAGGCGGCTATGAGGCTCCCTCCCTGCTGGAGGAATTCCCGGAGCTGTCCAGCCTCCAAGGCCTGCTCTACTGGGGCTTCCGGGTGCCCCGTGACACCCCCGCCGAGGCGGTGACCGCCCTGGAGGGAGCCTTCCGGACGGCGGTGGAGAGCCAGGAGTGGAAGGACTTCTGCGCCTCCAAAAGCCTCACCCCCGCCTACGTGGTGGGGGAGGAGAGCGACGAGATGTGCGCCCGGCTGGAGTCCATCTATACCTGGGGGCTCTACGATTTGGGCATGACGGCGGAGGGGAAGTCCCCGGAGAGCTTTGAGATCCCCCGGATCGAAGACTTTGTTTTCCCGGCCAACGAGCGGGCGGAAAACGCCGCCCCCTGGCCCCAGTAAACCGATGGGAGGGATACGATGACCCGAGAGAAACTGCTCCGGAGCGGAGAGGGCCTGGTGGTCACCGCCCTGGGCCTGCTGTTTCTGCTGCTGTCCCTGGCCATCCCCGGCAACCCCGTCCCCGTGGCGGGGGCGGCCCGGTGGCTGTCCGAGGCCCGGGCCCTGCCCCTGCTGCTGTCGGCGGCGGTGGCGGTCCTGGG
Source organism: Oscillospiraceae bacterium (assembly GCA_022846075.1). Classification (GTDB taxonomy): domain Bacteria; phylum Bacillota; class Clostridia; order Oscillospirales; family Oscillospiraceae; genus Vermiculatibacterium. The sequence goes on along the minus strand of AP025582.1, from coordinate 3,086,378 downwards.
CGGGGTCCACACGTCGGCCCTGTGGCGGGGAGTGACGGCCCCCGTGCCCCCGGAAGGGGCCCCGGGGTGGCCCGCCCTGCTCATACTCATCACGGTGGCCTACCTGGCCGTGACCTCCGTGGTGGGGTTTCCGGTGCCCACGGCGGCCTATCTGGCGGGGATGCTCCTGCTGTGCGGCCGGAAGGAGAACAAGCCCCTGCCGCTGCTTCTGGGCCTGGCCGTCCTCTACGCCGTACTGGCCCTCTGGGCCATTCCCGGCGTGCTTCACCTGCGGCTGATGTAAGGGGGGAGGAAGAATATGTTTTCTGAATGGCTTTTTCTGCCCCAGGCGGCGGCCCAGTATTTGGCCGACCCCATGGTGTGGGTATTCCTCCTGCTGGGTACGGTCTGCGGTTTCTTCGTGGGGGTCATGCCGGGGCTGGGCCCCACCATGGGCATGGCCCTCTCCCTGGGTATCATCTTCAAGCTGGAGGCGGGCCAGGGCATGGCCCTGCTCATCGGCATCTTCGTGGCCGCCATCGGCTCGGGCGGCATCACGGCCAGCCTTTTGAACATCCCCGGCACCGCCGCCGCCGCGGCCACCTGCATGGACGGGTACGCCCTCACCCGGCAGGGGAGGAGCCGGGAGGCGGTGGGCTACTCGGTGGTGTCCTCGGTCATCGGCACCATTGCCGCCACCGTGCTCATTTTCCTCATCCAGCCTTTCATCACGGCCATCGCCCTGAAGTTCGGGGACTGGGAGACCTTCCTCTTCTGCCTGTTCGGCCTGCTGGTCTGCGGCTCCCTCTCCGGGGAGAGCAAGACCAGAGGGTGGATCGCCGCGCTGGGTGGGTGCCTGGTGTCAATGTGCGGGGCCGACGGGGTGCAGTCGGTGCTCCGGTTCACCTTCGGCCGGCCGGAGCTCCTGTCCGGGGTGGACAGCGTGGTGGCCATGCTGGGCCTCTTCGGCATCGGGGAGGTGCTCTACACCCTCAGCCGGCCGGGGCATCCCAGGATGCCGGAAAAGACCGGGTTCCCCATCATCCGGGCGGCCACCTTTTTGAAGAACAAGTTCAACATGCTCCGCTCGGTGCTGGCGGGGATGTGGATCGGCTTCATCCCCGGCATCGGGGAGTCGGCCGCCTGCTGGTTTTCCTATGATCTGGCCCGGCGGGCCTCCAAGAAGAAGGAAACCTTCGGCAAAGGGGCGGAGGAGGGCATTATCGCCGCCGAGACGGCCAACAACGCCAGCTCCGTGGGGGCCCTCATCCCCGCCCTGGCCCTGGGCATCCCCGGCAGCTCCACCGTGGCCATGTTCCTCTCGGCCATGTACGTGATGAACCTCCGGCCCGGCCCCACCCTCCTCATCGAGAATCCCGGGTTCCTGTGCGGGCTGTGCCTGCTGCTGATCGTGGCGGCCCTGGCCCTGGGGGCGGTGGCCTTTTTCTGCTCCCCCTTCGCCATCAAGCTGCTGTCGGTGCCGGAGAACCTGCTCATGCCCTTCATCGCCGTACTCTGCGCCGTGGGGGCCTACGGCACCACCAACACCCCCTTCGCCCTGGTGCAGCTGGCGGTGTTCGGGGTGCTGGGCTATCTGATGAAGCGGTTCCACTATCCCATCGCCCCCTTCGTGCTGGGCCTTTTGGTGGGCAGGACCGCCGACACCGCCCTGCGCCGGGCCCTCATGCAGTACGCCGGGGACCTGGTGGGCATGGTGACCCGGCCCTTCGGGCTGGTGATCGCCGTGGTGCTGGCAGCCCTGTTCCTGCTGGGGCTGAAGTCCGACAAGGCCAGCAAGGAGGCCCAGCGGGGCTGAACTGTTTTTAGACGCGGGAAGCCCCTCCGGCCTGTGCCGGAGGGGCTTTTTGTTCCCGGCGGCGGCCGGCCCGCGGATGCGTAAGCAGCCCGAACAGAAAAAACGGCGCAAAGCCTTGACTTTTCGATTTTGCGCTGATATACTATCAAAGCCGCTTTGAATGGGTCTTTAAGTGAGCTTTTCGCTCCGCCCCCGACAGCGAGCCCGTATTGAAGGAGTTGAAAGCACATGCACGCAATCATTGAGACCGGCGGCAAGCAGTATAAGGTGGCCGAGGGCGATACCCTCTTCATCGAGAAGCTGCCCAACGAGGCCGGGGACGCCGTGACCTTCGACAAGGTCCTGGCCATCCTGGACGGGGACAAGGCTACCTTCGGCACTCCCGTGGTGGAGGGCGCCAAGGTGGACGCCAGCGTCGTCAAGAACGGCAGGGGCAAGAAGATCATTGTCTTCAAGTATAAGCCCAAGAAGAACTACCGCCGTAAGCAGGGCCATCGTCAGCCCTATACCAAGGTGACCATCGGCAAGATCTCCGTGTAATGATCACCGCAGCGTTTCATATGGAGGGCGACCGCGTCGTGAGCTTCCAGGTGGAAGGGCACAGCGGCCTGGCCCAATCGGGAGAGGACATCCTCTGCGCGGCGGTCACCAGCGCCGTCCGGCTCGTCGAGTGCGCCGTCAACGACGTGCTGGGGCTGGAGGCCTCGGTTAAGACCAACGCCAAGCAGGCGTCCATTTCCCTGAAACTCCCCGGCGGCCTGGGGCAGACCAATGAGAGCACCTGCCAGACCCTTCTGGCAAGCCTCATGCTCTACCTGACAGAGCTCCACGAGGAGTATCCCGACAACATCATCGTCATGGAGGTGTAAACCAATGCTGAAGATCGGACTGCAGTTTTTCGCCCACAAAAAGGGCGGCGGCTCCACCAAGAACGGCCGTGACTCCCACGCCCAGCGCCTGGGCGTCAAGCGGGGCGACGGCCAGTTTGTCCTGGCCGGCAACATCCTGGTGCGCCAGCGGGGCACCCACATCCACCCCGGCGAGGGCGTGGGCAAGGGCAGCGACGACACCCTCTTCGCTCTGCGGAGCGGCAAGGTGAAGTTCTCCCGGCTGGGCAAGGACCGCAAGCAGGTCTCTATTGTTGAGATCGCCCAGTAATTTGGGTATAAAAGGACGCCCCGGACGTTGTCCGGGGCGTTTTTTCCTCTGGTTGAGGGGAGAATAGAGAAGAGGAGGTGTCCTGTATGGCAAACAACGGATTTATCGACAAGGCCCGCATCACCGTGCGGGCGGGGGCCGGCGGCAATGGAGCGGTGGCCTTCCACCGGGAGAAATACGTGGCGGCGGGCGGCCCCGACGGCGGCGACGGCGGCCGGGGGGGCGACATCGTGCTGACGGTGGACGGGCACATGTCCACCCTGATGGACTTTCGCTACAAGCGCAAATACGTGGCGGCGGACGGCATGCCCGGCCAGGGCAAGCGCTGCTCCGGCAAGGACGGCGAGGACCTGGTGATCCGGGTGCCCCGGGGCACCGTGGTGAAGGATACCGCCACCGGGGAGATTATCTGCGACATGGCGGGCCAGGACCGCTTCGTTTTGTGCAAGGGCGGCAAGGGGGGCTGGGGCAACCAGCACTTCGCCACCCCCACCCGGCAGGTGCCCCACTTCGCCAAGGCCGGCCTCCCCGGCCAGGAGCGGGAGGTGACCCTGGAGCTGAAGCTGCTGGCCGACGTGGGCCTGGTGGGCTTCCCCAACGTGGGCAAGTCCACCCTTTTGAGCGTGGTGACCCGGGCCCAGCCCAAGATCGCCAACTACCACTTTACCACCCTGTCCCCCAACCTGGGGGTGGTGGCCCTGGACGAGAATACCTCCTTCGTGCTGGCGGACATCCCCGGCATCATCGAGGGGGCCGCCGAGGGGGCGGGCCTGGGCTACGACTTCCTGCGGCACATCGACCGCTGCCGGCTCCTCATCCACGTGGTGGACGTTTCGGGCAGCGAGGGCCGGGACCCGGTGGCCGACTTCGAGGCCATCAACGCGGAGCTGGCCGAGTACAGCCCGGAGCTTGCCACCCGGCCCATGCTGGTGGCGGGCAACAAGGTGGATATCGCCCAGGACCGGGACGGCCTGGAGGCCCTGCGGGCCCACGTGGAGGCCCTGGGCCTGCCCTTCTTCGAGCTCTCCGCCGCCGCCCACCAGGGCACCCGGGAGCTGATGTGGGCCGCCGCCGAGAAGCTGCGGGAGCTGCCCCCCATCACGGTGTATGAGCCCACTTACGTGGAGCGCCCCCCCGAGGTGGACATGTCCGCCCCCCCCACCATCGAGGTGGTGGACGGCACCTGGGTGGTGGACGGGCCCTGGCTGCGCCAGCTCATGGCCAACGTCAACTTCAGCGACTACGAGTCCAAAAACTGGTTCGACCGCCAGCTCCGGGAGTCCGGGCTCTTCGCCCGGCTGGAGGAGATGGGCATCCAGGATGGGGACATCGTGTGCCTGTACAACCTGGAATTCGAGTATCAGAGGTAAGAGAGGAGCTGAGGGCTATGGCAAAGGTGGAGGACCGGTTCCAGCGGGTCTACAAGCAGGGGATCGCCACGGTGATGGAGGTCTGGGTGGACCGGGAGACCGGGGTCAACTACCTCTTTCACATGGACGGCTACGGCGGCGGGCTCACCCCCCTGCTGGACCGGGAGGGCAAGCCCGTGGTCTCTCCCATCCTAAACGGAAATCAATAAAGAAAACCCCGGCTTCCATGGGAAGCCGGGGTTTTTGTGTCTGCGTGTTCCTTTAGTGGCGGGCTTGTTTGATTACAGGCCCACGGTATGGGTGGCCAGGCAGTCGATCCAGCGGTGGTGCCCCTCCTTGGTGAAGTGGAGGCCGTCGGTGCTCAGCTCCTCCGGAAGGGGCTCTCCCGGCGGGGCGAAGGCGGCGGCGGTGTCCACCAGGTAGACCCGCTTTTCCCGGGCCAGACGGAGGAGAAGCTCGTTGCGGCGGGCCAGCCGGGCATTATCGGGGCCCTGGATCTCCGAGCGGGCCGCGGTGACGGGGATAAGGGTCTGGATGTAGATCTGGGCCCCGGGGAGAAGATCCCGGAGCTGGTCGATGAGGGCGGCGTAGCCGTCGTAGTAGGCCCCCTCGTCCATCCAGGAGGCCTCGTTGACCCCCAGCATCAAATAGACCTTGCGCCAGGCGCCCCCCGACAGGGCCTCCTCCAGGGTGGCTTTCCCGTCTTTCAGGGGGAAGAGGGCTTTGGTCCGGGCGGTGTTCACGTTGAGGCCGGGGTGGGTCAGGCCCAGACCGGCCCTGAGGGTGCTGTACAAAAGGAGCCCTTCGGTGCGGGAGTCCCCGATAAAGACGGCGTCGGAGAACCAGTCCGGGTCCACCGGGTCGGTGGCGGGGAGGGGGGACTCAAAGAGGACGGGGGCGTCCACAACGTCGGGGACGGCTTCCCGGGGCGCGGGCTGAAGGGCCCGGCCGGGGAGGGAGAGGAGCAGGGCCGCGGCGAGGACGAGAGAGACGGGGCGGAATGGACGGCGGAGCATAGCCTCAGCCCTCCAGGAAGGTGTCGACGGGGCCGTAGTCGGCGGCGATGACCAGCAGGACGGAGCTGCCCCTGGCCTCGGTGACGGCGCTCTGGAGCTTGGTGATCTCGTTGGGCAGGTAACTGGCCAGGGCCTCGGTCCGGTCCTCCACCCGGAGCTGGAGGGCGGACAGGGCGGTCCCGGCGGCGTCAGAGTCCTTGAGGGTGAAGATGGCCAGCTCCTCGGCGGTGGCCCCGGTGGAGCCGTAGACGGCGCAGGCGGTGACGGTGGAGGCGTCGATGCCGTAGAGAAGGCAGGCGGTATCCTGGTCGATCTCGGTCAGGGCCTCGGAGAAGGCGCCGGAGTTCAGAAGGGTCTCGGCGTCGGCAGAGGGGTCAAAGGCCTTTTTCCCGTCCCCGCCGCAGGCGGTGAGGGAGAGGCAGAGGGCCAGAGAGGTGATTCCGGCAAGTAATTTTTTCATGAGAGATACCTTCCTGTTTTTGAACTCAGTGGCCCGTATGGGTCATAAGGTAATCCAGCCATTTGACGTAGCCGGTCTTTTGGAAGTGGACGCCGTCGGCGGAGTCCTCCCGGGGGACCTCGCCGGTCTCGTCCACCAGGGCTTCGGAGACGTTGATCAGAGGGACCTTTTTCTCGGCGGCCATGGCGGCCAACGTCTCGTTATAGCTGGCGATGCCCTCGTTCGTCACGTAATAGGGGATGTCGTTGGCCTTGCATTTGCCGGTGTTGACGGGGATGATGGACTGGACGTAGACGGCGGCCTCCGGCTGGCAGGCACGGACGGCGTCGATAAACTGGCCGTAGGTGTCGGCGAAGCCCTGGGGATCATAGTAGCCCAGCTCGTTGACCCCCAGGGAGATGTAGACCTTGCCGTACTGCTTCCGGGCCAGGGCGTCCAGCACAGAGACTTTCCCGCCGTCCACCCGGATGACCTTCTTGCCCTCCATCACGTCAAAGACGGTGATGCCGGTATAGTCCAGGAAGTCGGCCCCGGAGATGCCGCTGTACAGCTTGAAGCCGTCGGTGCGGGAGTCGCCGATAAATACGGCGTCGGAGAACCACTCCATCTCCACCTTCTCCCCCATGGGCACGGGCTGGGTGTAATCGGGCTCCGGCTCCGGGGTGGGTGTGGGCTCCGGCGTAGGCGTGGGGTCCGGAGCGGCGGTGGCGGCGGGGGGGACCGATTCGACGGCCTGGCCGGCCTCGGCCCCGGAACGGGTCAAGATGAGCAGGATCAAAAGCCCCACGCATACCGCCAGGACGGCCAGAAGCCAGACAGGGGGCGCGGCGGGGCTGTGGTCCCGGCGGGGACGGGGCTGGGAGGGGTGGTTGGGCTCGGACAAGAAAATCACTCCTAAAACAATGAGATCATGGAAAATCCCCCAAAAATCGACTTTGAGGGCAAAAAAATCAGGGCATGAGCAGGGCTTCCAGCTCGGCGAAGCAGGTCACCTCATAGGTGGGAGAGATAGGCCCCGGCGCCGTGCCGCGGCGGTTAAGCCAAACGCTGTCCAGCCGGGCGTTGAAGGCCCCCTTGATGTCGCTGGAGAGGCTGTCCCCGATGACCAGGGCGTATTTGCGCCGGCTTTCGATGTCCAGAGCGGCCAGGACCTTGTCGAAATACTCCTTTTCCGGCTTGCGGCAGCCCAGCTCGCCGGAGATGTAGACCCGGTCCCCGAAGAGGGGGGCCAGGGGGGAGCGCTCCAGACGGCGGCGCTGGACATAGGGCACCCCGTTTGTGACCAGGGCCAGGGTGTAGCGCCCGGCCAGTTTCCGGCAGAGGGCCTCCGCCCCGGGCAGCAGGACGCTGCCGCCGGCCAGGCGGTCTAAGTAGCTGCGGTTCCAGGCCTCCGGGTCCCCGGAGAGGCCCTCCCCCTCCAAAAAACGGGCAAAGCGCTGGATCACCAGGTCCTCCTGGGCGATCTCGCCCCGGTCAAAGGCGGCCCAGAGAGCGGAGTTGATGGCCCGGTAGCGGGCCTTGATCTCCTCCCCGGCGTCCAGCCCGTAGTAGAGCAGGGTGCGGGTGAGGGCGAACTCCTCGGCGGCGTCGAAGTCGAAAAGGGTGTTGTCGGCGTCGAACAAGAGCCAGCGGTAGGCGGTCATGGGCGGTCCTCCCTGTGCCGGGAGAGGACCCGGCGGTGATGATAGTTGGTCCACATGCGCACGGCGGAGGAGACCAGCAGAACGCCCACCGCCAGGGCCCCGGCGATGCCCAGGGTATGGAGGAAGGTGGACAAAAACAGGTCGATCTCCCCGTTGATGGCGTGTTCCATGGTGTAGTAGATGCCCCCGCCGGGGACCAGTGGGAAGGAGGCCACCAGCAGGTAACCCGTCACGGGGCATTTGCGGACGCGGGCCATGGCCTCGGAATAGGCGGAAATGACGATGGCGGCCAGAAAGGACTGGGTGATCTCGCTTTGCAGCAGGGGGGCGGAGGCCAGGTACACCAGCCAGCCCAGGGCCCCGCCGAAGGCGCAGATCAGGATGCCGCCGCCGTGGATGTTGTAGATGACGGCAAAGCCCCCGGCCCCGATGAAGGCGAAGAGCACGGGCAGCAGATACAAAAACGTCTCCCCCATCCTCACACCCCCCAGAAAAGCCGGGTGAGCCCCAGGGCGAAGGCGGTGCCCAGGGCCACCGAGACGCCGGTGAGCAAAGCGTCGGCGATCTTGCTGATGCCCGCCACCATGTCCCCGGCCATGACATCCCGGATGGCGTTTGTAAAGATGATGCCGGGGACCAGGGCCATCAAAGCGCCGATGATGATCTTCTCGCTGTGCTGGCCGATGCCGATATGGGTGAGAAAGACGGCCAGCAGGGCGGACAGGGCCGCGCCCAGCATGGACTTGAAGAAGAGGTTGGTTTTCAGCCAGGTCATGGCGGTGAGGGCCAGCCCGATGGCCAGACCGCACAGCCCGCCGCACAGGGCGTCCCGGGGGGTGCCGCCGAAAAAGAGGGAGAAGGCGGCGCCGGCCACGGCATAGGCCGTCATCTGCACCGCCAGGGGGTACTCCCGCCGGTGCTGGCTGATCCGCAGAAGCCGCTGCCGGGCCTCGGCTACGGGCGGCGTCTCCCGGCACAGGGTCCGGCACAGGTCGTTGTAGCGCTCCAGCAGGTCGATGTCGGTGCCGTGGGAGGGCATCCGCCGTACCTGGGTCATGGGCACCCCGTCGGGGGTGACCATGCTGACGATGATGCAGTTGGGGATCACGAAGGGGTCGGCCTGGGGCACGCCGTAGGCCTGGAGAAGCCGCTGGATGGACTCCTCCACCCGGTAAATCTCCGCCCCGCACTCCAAAAGGCCGAACCCCAGGTCGGTGGCGAGGGAGAGAAGCTGGTCGTAATCCATGGGGCACCGCCTTTCCGCGACAAGAAATATTCCAAAAATCTAGTTTACCCCATGGGAGGGAACACTGCAAGAGCAATTCCGGGAAAAAGGGTCAAAATTCGGAAAAACAGGACGGCCCTCAGCCGGACATGGCCTCCCGCTCCCGGCTGAGCTCCTCATAGAGGGTGTAGAAGGGCCACTGGGCGTTGCTCTGGGTCAGCACCGCCTTCAGACAGGTCCGGGGCACCTCCATTTTCCGCAAGGCCTGGAGCAGCCGGTCCAGCTGTTGGGAGCTCACGGAGCAGAAAACCAGCACGGGCTCGGGAATGGGCGGAAAGGGCTGGACCTCCCCGGCGGGGCGGAGCCCCTCGGCCAGGGCGGCCACCGGACGGCCCAGGTCGGCGTCCTCCACCGTCCGCAGGCGAAGGCCCTGGATGGCGCACATCTGCCGCAGCTTGGGGACCCAGGGGGCGCCGTGGGGATCATATAGGAGAAGGGTCTGTTTCGGCATGGAAAGACCTCCTTAACACAGTTTGAAACTATGGTATCATGGAACCGGGCGGGTGTCCAGAGGTGACATAAAAGGAAATGAAATTGTAGCGCATCAAGGCGGAAAAGACGCACAGGGTAGTTTGTGCGCCAGACAAAAAATTAACGGCGCCGCGTCCACCGGACGCGGCGCCGCGGATCGATTTTGCGGATTTCCCGGGAGGGACGGACCGCGGAAAAACGCAGGCTGGGAGCCGGAGACACGCTCCGGCTCCCAGCCTGCGGAGAGAGGTGAGAGGCTTACTTCCTGAGAGACTCCTTGATCATGTTGTAAAACACGGCGATACCGATGCCGCAGCCGACGATGATGATGACGTAGTCGATAATGCCCATATTGACGACTCCTTTCTGATGGTGGTACGGCCCCGCTTACTGCTGGACAGGAGCTTCGGAGGGCTTGTAGCAGATGAGGTTGGCGGCAAACATGGTAATGGTGGAGCAGATGAGGCCAAAGACGAAGTGGCTGATGCCCAGGGGGGAGCCCAGGGCCCAGTAGCCCAGGGTGGAGACCACGGCCACGGCGATGGTGATGAGGGTGCCGGTGGAGTTCATCTTCTTGCGCCAGAAGAACAGCCCGCAGAAGATGGGCACCAGGGCGGCGTTGCTGGGGGCGCTCACGTCCTCCATGATGGCCACGATGGAGGAGCCGAAGTATCCCACCACGATGCCCAGGGCGGCCACCAGGATCATGCACACCCGCTGGGTGGCCAGCAGCTTCTTGTCGTCCATCTTGACAAAGCGGCCGATGACGTCCCGGGAGATGGTGACGGAGGTGAGCATGGTGACCGAACCGGCGGTGCCCATGACGGCGGCCAGCAGGGCGGCCAGCAGCACGGCGCCCAGCACGGGGCCGGCCAGCTGGTCCACCATGGCGGGGAGGATGGAGTCGGAGGTGCCCAGGTTGGGGATGAGGGCGCAGCCGGCGAGACCCACGAAGCTGGCAAACAGCAGGTAGGGGAAGTAGATCATCAGGGAGGCGGTGAGGGAGGCGCCCCGGGCCTCCTCGGCGCTCCGGGCGCCGCAGATACGCAGGAAGTTCTCACTGTTCATCAGGCTGTTGGTGCAGTAGAAGAACATGGAGCTGAACATGGTGACCACGGGCAGCAGCCCGCCGATCTGGACCTTCTGGACGTCGGCGGCCTTGATGGTGGCCATCATGTTGGCCACGCCGCCGGTTTTGATGATGGAGAGGATGGGCAGGATGATGAGCACGGAGAGGACCATCAGCCCGATGTTCAGCTTGTCGGTCTTGGTGGCGGCGGCCATGCCGCCCAGGACGGTGTAGACCAGCATGACGGCGGTCATGATGACCATGGCGGTCAGCAGGTTCAGGTTGGGCACGAACATGATGAGGATGGTGCCCAGGGACCGGATCTGGGAGGCCACCACGGAGAACACCGCGAAGATGGACAGCAGCGCGATGCAGTTGGCGCACTTGGCGCCCAGGTGCTTGCGGATGAGCTCGGGGATGGTGCTCACGTTCTCCGCCCGGATCTTCTTGGCGAAGACCAGGCTGGAGATGATGGCGCCCACGCCCACGGCGATGGCCAGATAGAAGCCGGAGATGCCGTAGGCGTAGCACATGCTGGCGCAGCCCAGGGTGGAGCCGGCGCCGATCCAGGCGGAGGACATGGAGAACACGTTGGTCCAGAAGGGGATGTCGCGGTTGGCGGTGGCGAAGTCGTCGGCCGTCTTGACCTTGCGGCCGGCGAAGATGCCGATCAGCAGGATCGCCACGATGTACAGGATCGCGATAAGCATTTTTGCCATACAGACCCATCCTTTCTCTTACGCGGGGGCGGTTTCTTCCTTTCTCTTCTCGCGGGGACGATACAAGGGGACGTTATTTGCCGAGAATCTCCCGGATGCCCTTTTCCACCCGGTCCAGGCCCTCGGACAGGACCTCCCGGCTGGTGGCCAGGCAGATGCGCACGTGGCCCGCGGAGCCGGGGCCGAAGAACTTGGCGCCGCCGGGGACGATGGAGACCTTGTGCTTCTCGGCCAGGTAGTTGACCAGCTCCTCGGCCTCCATCCCCACGCCGGAGACGTCGGGGAAGATGACGAAGGTGGCCTGGGGCTTGTAACAGCTCACCCCGGGCATGGCGTTGAGCCGCTCCAGGGCGTAGTCCCGGTTCCCGGTGACGTGGGCCATGAACTCGTCCACCCAGTAGTAGCACCGCTCCACGCAGGCCTGTCCGGCCACCTGGGACAGAGCGTCGATGCCGCCGATGGTGGTCTCCACCAGGGAGGCGGCCACCACCCGCTCAAAGAGCTCCGGGTCCTGGCAGTAGACGCAGCCCGCCCGCAGCCCGGCGATGCCGAAGCTCTTGGAGAAGCCGAAGACGGAGAGGGTGCGCATGTTCCGCTCGTTGCCCAGGTTCAGAAGGCTGTTGAACTGGGCGTCGGGGTAGACGATGTCGGACCAGATCTCGTCGTTCATGATGTAGAAGCCGTACTTCTCGGACAGCTTCAAAATGTGGTCCAGGTCCTCCAGGGGGTAGACCTTGCCCAGGGGGTTGTGGGGGTTGCACAGGCCCAGCATCTTGGTCTTGGGGGTGATGTAGCGCTCCAGGTCGGAAAAGTCGATGGTGCCGTCTTCCCGGAAGGTCATGGGGAAGAGCTTGACGGTGGCCCCGGCGGCCTCCATGGAGGTCTTGAAGAGGAAGTCGACGGGGTCGAAGACCAGCGCCTCGTCCCCGGGCTGGAGGACGGCCTTGGCGATGGCGCTCATGCCCCGGGCGGCGCTGTCGATGGGCAGGATGAGCTCGGGGTCCACGATCTCGTTCTTGCGCTCCCTCAGGGCCTTGGAGATGGCCTTCTTGAAGGAGGGGAAGCCCCGCTTGGGGGTGTAGGAGAAGTAGCCGCCCTGGATGTACTCCACAAGGGCCTGGCTGATTTCGGGGGCGGGCGGGAAGTCGGTGTCGGCGGCGGTGAGGGGGATGACCCCCTCGGGCACCTCGGCCCAGCGCAGGTTATAGGCCCGCTGGCGGAGAATGTCGAAGTTGATGCTCTTGCTGGTAAAATCGACCATAAAATGATTCCTCCCTGTCTGTTGATGTCCGGCGGTACGCGGGGATTTTAGTCCGCCTCGGCAATGGCCTCGATCTCGCACAGCAGGCCCTTGGGCAGGTCCTTCACCGCCACGCAGCTGCGGGAGGGCTTGCTGGTGAAGTACTTGGCGTACACCTCGTTGAAGGCGGCGAAGTCGGCCATGTCGGCCAGGAAGCAGGTGGTCTTGACCACCCGGTCGAAGCCCGTGCCCGCGGCGGCCAGGATGGCCCCCACGTTCTTGCAGCTCTGCTCGGCCTGGGCCTGGATGCCGTCGGGGGCGGCGCCGGTGGCCGGGTCCACGGGGATCTGGCCGGAGGTGAAGGCCAGGCCTCTGGAGACCCAGCCCTGGGAATAGGGCCCGATGGCGGCGGGGGCGTTCTTGGTTTCGATGAGCTTCATAGACAGCAGTTCTCCTTTCTCTCTTGCGAAACGCGCCGTGCTGCGCCTTTCTCAGTATCACCAGTGTAACACTAAAATTTATTTCATTCAATAGATTTTATAAATAAAAATTATTTTAGTCTTTTGTTAAAATGGTACAAAGGCTGTTGAAAAATGTTTGGTTTCTAAAGTAAACTCGGACAAAAGGGCGGCGCCGGGGTATCCCGGCGCCGCCCTTAGCGCATTTTGTGCCGCGTATTTTATTCACCCTGCTTGGTGTGGCGGAGGTGGAGGTAGACGGTGTTTTTGGAGATGCCCATAGCCTCCGCCACCAGGTCCACGGCGCTCTTCATGTTGAAGATGCCCTGGGCGTAAAGGTGGGCCACGATCTGGCGGTTCTTGAGGGAGGAGGGCACGGAGGGCTGGGCCTCCACGTGCTTACGGGCCTGCTCCACCGCCTGCTCCACCAGCTCGGCGGTGTTGTCGCTGAAGGTCTCTGTGACCCGGGCGGGGGCCGCGGCGGGGGGAGTGAAGATGGAGAGGATCTGGGAAAAGGGGGTGTCCAGATAGAAGTTGATGCACAGAAGGCCGATGATCCGCCGGTTCTCCCCGCGAATGGCGATGGTGGCCGCCTTCAGCGGCTCCCCCTTTTTGTTCTGGGTGAAGTAGGAGATAAAGGTGGAGCCCTCCTGCTCGGTGATGCGGCCCAGCATGTCCAAAGCCAGGTTGGTGATGGGGGCCCCCGTCTTGCGGCCGGTGTGGTGGCCGTTGACGATCTTCACCACGGAGTGTTCCAAATCCTCCAGACTGTGGAGGACCATCTCGTACCCCTCGCCCATGTAGTCGGCCAGCCCGTCCAGCAGGCTGCCGTAAGAGTCCAGGACCAGCCGGTCGTTACGGGTGAGGATCAGGTTTTTGTATTCCATCGCAAACTCACATCCATCCGGTTTGTGTCGATCAATAGCCATATACTACCACAGATAAATGCCCGCTGTCCATGCCCAGTTGGGGAAAAGGGGGAGACGCCGCCCTGCCGGCGGCGTCTCCCCCTTAAAAACACGTTGTTTTTCGATGCTGTCCTACCGCAGCAGCGGCAGGCTCCCCGTGAGCTTGTTGACCTGCTTTTTCGGCCCGCAGAGGAGCAGGGCCAGATAGCTGTGGCCGTCCTCCGGGGTGCGGGCCGCCTTCGCCTCGTACTCATCATAGACCTGGCAGCTCTGGGCCACGTCGGAGAAGTCGGCGGTGAACACCTCCTGAAAGGCGGGGTCCTTCAGCCGTTGGCGCAGGGCGCGCAGCCCCTCGGCGTCGCTTTTCAGGATGGGGACGGGGAAGGTGGTGATGCCGGGGTGGGTGACGCCGGAGGCGTCGGTGACGTCCGGGCCCACCACCTCGGGGTACCGGGCCCCCAGGGTGATGCCCAGGATGGCGGCGGTGTTGGCCAGCACCCCGGTGGGGAGGGCCTCGTCGGCCACCATCACACATTTCTCTTCCGCTGGATTCATGCGGCCATCTCCTTTTCCTTCGGCTGTCCGCCGCGTTTTTCCGAGAGGAACAGCCCCGCCAAAATGAGCGCCATGCCGAAGAGGGCGGCGGGGGTGGGCCGCTCCCCCAGCACCAGGGCGGAGGCGGCCACGGTCACCAGGGGGACCAGATAGATGTACACGGTGGTGGCCACCGCCCCCAGCCGCCGCACGGCGAAGCCCCAGGTGACGAAGCAGGCCGCCGAGGCCCCCAGCCCCAGGTAGAGAAGGCCCCCCAGGTTGGCGGGCCGCAAAAGCACCGCCAGGGTGGGGTGGAAGTCCATGAGGAAGAGGGCGGGGATCATGAACACAAGGCCGTAAAAGAAGGCCCGGCGGGTGCACAAAATGTTGTCGTAGCCCAAGGCGCCGATCTTCCGGGTGAGGATGGAGTAGCAGGCCCACACCAGGGCCGCCAGCAGGGCCAGCAGGCTGCCCCGGAGGTCCAGTGCCACCCCGCCGCCGCCCCAGCTCACCAGCGCCACCCCGGCGATGGCGGCGGCGAAGCCCGCGAAGAACCGGGCGCAGGGCCGCTCCCCGTCCAGGAAGCGGGGGGCCAGCAGGGCGGTGAAGAGGGGGGACACCGCCACGATGACCCCTACGTTGGAGGCCAGGGTGAAGGTGAGGGCCACGTTCTCAAAGAGGAAGTAGAGGGTCACCCCGCACAGTCCCGCGGCGGCGAAGAGGAATTCTTCCCTGGGCTGTTCCGGCTTCAGCCGCCGGGGGCGGATGGCGAGGAGGGCCAGATAGCCCAGGGCGAAGCGGCAGAACAAAATCTCCACCGGGGAGAGGGAGGCCAGCAGGGACTTGGTAAAGACAAAGGTGGTCCCCCAGAAAAAGATGGTGAAAAAGGCGGCCAGATGGCCGCTCAGGCGGCTGGAGTCAGGCACGGCGGGGTTCCTCCTTGGTGAAGATATTGGCGTACTGCCGGGGAGTGAGGCCGATGAGCCGCTTGAAGTGGTTGGAAAAGTGGCTCTGGTCGGCGAAGCCGCAGGAGAGGGCGGCCTCCAGGGGCGTGGCCCCCGCCTCCAGCCGCTTCTTGGCCTCCCCTACCCGGACGGTGACCAGGTAGCTGTACGGGGTGATGCCCATTTCCCGGGTAAAGGCCCGGATGAGGCGGTACTTGCTCCAGCCGGTGAGGGCGCTGAGGTCGTCCAGGACCACCCGCCGGTCGTAGTGCCGGGACAGGTAGTCCCGCACGGCGTCCACCTCCGGCCCGCCGGAGGCGGGCGGGGCGAGGGGCTCCCCGGCGTAGTCGGTGAGGAGCTGGCCCAGCAGGAGGAGGAAGGTCTCCTCCTTATCAAAGTCCTTTGCCTCCTCCATGATGAGGGTGTGGAGGGCCCGCAGGGCGGGGACCTGCTCGGCGTCCGGGACCAGGTTGGAGGTGAACCGGGGCAGGGCGGGGGAGCCGGTAATTTCCCTCACAGCCCGCTCCATGGTCTCCACAGGGACGTTGAGACAGCGGTAATCCAGCGGCCGGTCGTCCACCGGACGGCAGGCGTGGACGTCGCCGGGGTTGAACAGCAGCAAAGACCCCGGCCCGGTTTGGCAGACGAAGTCCTTGCAGGTGGCCTCCTGGAGGCCCTGCTCCAGAAAGCCGATGAAGTAGTAATCGTGAAAGTGGCTGGGGAAGGCCTGCATGACCCCCTGGAACAGGTAGGCCTCCAATTTCAAGTCCTGGTCATAGAGGACGACGCGCCGGTCCTGGGCCATGAGCTCAACTCCTTTATCAGAGGAAGTATATCGGAAAAGGGCGGGGCTGTCTTGTGAGATATTGCGTCCGGTCAGACCGGGCAAAAGGCCCGGATCAGTCCGCCCGCCCAGGAGAGCAGGGGGGCGGTGAGGGTATCCACCTCCCCGGGCTCCGGGATCCGGCCCTTGAGCTCCAGGGCGGTGGCGGCAATGGCCCGGTCCGCCCCGGAGAGGGCGGGGAACAGGTCACCGTGGCGGCGGAGGTAGACGCCGGTGTCCGCAAAATGTTTTGCCTGGAGGGTAAAGAGGGCGGATTTGTAAAGCCCCTGGAGGAGGCACGGGTCCTTCTCGTGGAGCCGGTTGTGGACGCAGGCGTGGTAGAGGGCGCAGGCGCCGGTGTGGACGGCCCGCCGGGCACAGTCCGGCCCGGCCATGGGGGCGAGGAACTCCAGGGAGCCCAAAAGGGGCGTGGTGTCCCGGTAGAACTGGAAGAGCTCGCCCCGGTCCCAGCAGGCCAGCTCCTCCCGGCCGGAGAGAAAGCCGCAGATGAGCTCCCGGTGGGGCAGGGCGGACAAAAGCGCGTCGTAGGCGTCCAGATCGCCGGGGCCGAGGGTGTCCAGGATGACCACCAGGTCCAAGTCGCTTGTCTCGGCGGCCTCCCCCCGGCCATAGCTGCCCTGGAGGCCCGCGCAGACGAGGCGGGGGCCGAAGCGGGCCTGGAGGGCGGGGAGGAACGAGGCCAGATAGGCATTTGGGTCCAGCATAAAGAGCTCCTTTCTCCGTGGGGCGGGGGCCACCCTGTGTTTGGCGTATGGTAAAGATGGTACCACGGAATGGGACAGGTGTCCAGGCGGGGGCCCGGGGCCGCCGAAAAATTTCGCGAAAACCCCTTGACATGGAGTTCACTCCAAGGAGTAGGGTTGGTTTATCAAACGAAAGGAAGCGAGCGGGTATGGAAGAAGTGTACCAAGGAGAGATCTTTCCCAGAGGGGAGGAGAATCCCTTCGGAACGTATTTTTCCGGCAGAAGCTATTTGAAGATGCTGACGGACCGGGGCGTGGTCATCGGGAACGTGACCTTCGAGCCGGGGTGCCGGAACAACTGGCACATCCACCACGGCGCGGGCGGCGGACAGATTTTGCCGTGCACCGGCGGCCGGGGGTGGTACCAGGTCTGGGGGGAGCCCGCACGGGCGCTCCGGGCCGGAGACGTGGTGGTGGTCCCGCCGGAGGTGAAGCACTGGCACGGCGCCGCCGGTGACAGCTGGTTCACCCATCTGGCGGTGGAGATCCCCTGCCCGGACGGCGCCAACGAATGGCTGGAGCCGGTATGCGGCGAGGACTACGAAAAACTGAGTTGAGGGGGAGGACCATGGAACAGGCAAAGGTTTATTTTACAAGGGACATCAGCCCTGCGGGGCTGAAAAGGGCCTACGGCGCCCTGGGAATAAAGCTCCGGGACAAGGTGGCCGTGAAGATCTCCACCGGAGAGCCGGGGGGACACAATTTTCTCCAGCCCGGCCTGATCCGGGAGCTGGTGACGGAGCTGGAGGGCACCATCGTGGAGTGCAACACCGCCTACGAGGGCGGGCGGAACACGGCGTGGGCCCACTGGCAGACCTTCCGTGACCACGGCTTTCTGGACATCGCCCCCTGCGACCTGATGGACGAGGAGGGGGAACTGGCCCTGCCCGTGAGCGGCGGGGCCCGCCTGAGGGAGAATTTCGTGGGGAGCCATCTGGCCCGTTACGGCTCCATGCTGGTGCTCTCCCACTTCAAGGGCCACGCCATGGGGGGCTTCGGCGGGGCGCTGAAAAACATGTCCATCGGGGTGGCCTCCGCCCGGGGCAAGGGGCACATCCACTGCTCCGGGGGTCCCGACCAGTCCTTTGAGGCCATCATGACCGCCGACCACGAGGCGTTTCTGGAGTCCATGGCCGACGCCGACAAGGCGGTGATGGACTATCTGGGCCGGGAGAATTTGGCCTATGTCAGCGTGGCCAACCGGCTCAGCGTGGACTGCGACTGCTCCGCCGACCCCGCCGAGCCGGAGATGGCCGACATCGGCATTTTCGCCTCCCTGGACCCGGTGGCGCTGGACCAGGCCTGCGTGGACGCGGTATACGCCTCCCCCGACCCGGGCAGGGCGGCCCTGATCGAGCGGATGGAATCCCTCCACGGCATCCACACCGTGGAGGCCGCCGCGGCCCTGGGCCTGGGCGGGCGGCAGTATGAGCTTGTGGATCTGGACAAGAGATAGGAGCAAAAGATGAAAACATTAATGGTTTATTATTCCTACACCCAAAACACCGGGGGGATCGCCCGGCGGGTCCGGGAGGCGTTGGGCTGTGACGTGGCGGAGATCCAGACGGTCAGCCCCTACGAGGGGGATTACGACAGCGTGGTGGAGCAGGGCCGCCGGGAGGTGGAGGCGGATTTCTGCCCGGATATCCGCTCCCTGAGCGTGGAGCTGAGCGGCTATGACCGAATCATTCTGGGCATTCCGGTGTGGTGGTACACCATGGCCCCGGCCATGCGGACGTTCCTGACGGAAAACGGCCTGGCCGGGAAAACCGTCATTCCCCTGGTGACCAGCGGCGGCTGGCCGGGGCACACCGTGAAGGACGTGGAGGCGCTCTGCCCCGGGGCCCGGGTGGAGAAGGGCGTGAGCCTTACATTCAAAGGCGCCCGGCTCGCCACGCCGGAGCGGGAGCTGGAAAACTGGATCCAAGGTCTGAAATAAGAGAAATACCTCTTGACTTGGAGCGGGCTCCAGGTAGTATGATAGAGAAAACGAGAAAAGGGAGTTCTGTCATGAAATACCGCACACTGGGCCGCACCGGCCTGAAGGTCAGCGAGATCGCCCTGGGCTGTGAAGGCTTCCTCCTGAAGGACGACGGCTTTGCCCGGGAGATGTTCCAAACCGCGCTGGCCGCCGGCGTCAACTGCATGGACCTGTACAGCCCCAACCCCGACCTCCAGCGCCGGGTGGGAGAGGCCATACGGGGCCGCCGGGAGGACTTCATCCTCCAGTGCCACCTGTGCTCCATCTGGGATCAGGGGCAGTACCGGGCCACTCGGGAGCCGGGGGAGGTGAAGGCCGCCTTCGAGACCCTCCTGGCCAACCTGGGCACCGGCTACGTGGACATCGGCATGATCCACTATGTGGACTCCCCAGAGCTCTGGGAGCAGATCGAGAAGGGGCCGGTCATGGCCTACGCCCAGGAGCGGAAGGCGGCGGGACAGATCCGGCACATCGGCGTCAGCAGTCACAATCCTCTGGCCGCCCTGGCCGCCGTGGAGAGCGGGCTGGTGGACGTGCTCATGTTCGCCGTCAACCCCTGCTACGACCTCCAGCCCGGCAGCGAGGACATCGAGCAGCTTTGGGCCGACGAGAAGTATGAGGGGGTCCTCACCAACATGGACCCGGACCGGGAGCGGCTCTATGAGACCTGCCAGCGGCTTGGGGTGGGCATCACGGTGATGAAGGCCTTCGGTGGCGGGGACCTGCTGGACGAGAGCCTCTCCCCGGCGGGCAAGGCCCTCACCGCCGTCCAGTGCATCCACTACGCCCTCACCCGGCCCGCCGTGGCCTGCGTCATGTCGGGGGCCAGGAGCGTGGAGGATCTGAAGGCCTCCCTGGCCTATGAGACGGCCACCGAGGCCGAGCGGGACTACGCCGCGGCCTTCGCCGATTTTCCCCGCATCAAATGGGAGGGGCACTGTATGTACTGCGGCCACTGCGCCCCCTGCCCCGTGGGCATCGATATCGCCGCCGTGACCAAGTTTTTGAATCTGACCAAGGCCCAGGGCATGGTGCCTGAGACCGTGCGGGAGCACTACGCCGCGCTGGCCCACACCGCCTCGGAGTGCGTCGCCTGCGGGGCCTGCGAGGGGCGCTGTCCCTTCCGGGTGCCGGTGCGGGAGAACATGCGCCAGGCCGCGGAAGTATTTGAAAGGTGAGGAGAAGGTCATGACCATCGCCGAAGTCAGCCGGAAATATGATATCACAGCCGACACCCTGCGCTACTATGAGCGCATCGGGCTTATCCCGGCCGTGCCCCGGAACAAGAGCGGTATCCGGGATTACGACGAGGCCTCCTGCGGCTGGGTGGAGCTGATGAAGTGCATGCGCTCCGCCGGGGTGCAGATCGAGGCCCTCATCGAGTACGTGGCCCTCTATCAGCAGGGAGACGGCACCATTGACGCCCGGAGGGAGCTCTTGGTGGAGCAGCGGGAGCAGCTCAGGGCCAGGATGGCGGATATGCAGGCATCCCTGGACCGGCTGGATTACAAGATCGAGCGGTACGAGAAGGGGCTTATGTTTCGGGGGGACAAGGGGAAAGAGGCAATTTGAAAAATGTCCGGCCCCTCAAGGGGCCGGACATTTTATCCTTTTTCATTGGGAGGAGGACGGCGGGTCCTCATATACAAAAGAGGGTAGGGAGCCCCTTGCCCGTCCTGTTCGGTCCGCTGGTAAACGTGAAAGCCCATATGGGCGTAGAAGCCCACCGCCTCCGGGTTTTGCTCGTTGACGGTGAGCTCATCCACACCGTAACGCTGGATTGCGTACGTCAGCAGTGCCCGCCCCAAGCCCCGGCCCCGCTCTTCTGGAGACAGGAATAGCATTTCCAGTCGATGTCCGTCTGCACCCAGAAATGCCACAGGCCGCCCGGATTCCCGCTCCGCCGTCACCAAGTGGGGAACGTCCCGCAGTGCCGTGGGGACAAAAACCTTGATGCGGGCGAGTTCCGCATCCGATAAAAACAGGTGGGTCGCTCGGACGGAGCGCTCCCAAACCTCTAAAAGCTGAGCCATGAGGCACGGGGACCTGCCGTCAATTTCCAAAATATCCATATCCACATCACCGGGCGGTGAGACGTTGATCCGCCCGGGTCAGCAGCACCACGCTCTCCACGTGGGCGGTGCGGGGGAAGAGGTCCACGGCGGCGGCGGTTTGGGCGGCGTAGCCCAGCTCGGAAAAACGCTTCACGTCCCGGGCCAGGGTGGCCGGGTCGCAGGAGACGTAGACCACCCGCCGGGGGGCCATTTGGGCGATGGACTCCACCACCTGGGGGGCCAGGCCCTTCCGGGGCGGGTCCACCGTTACCACGTCGGGGCGCTCCCCCGCCTCGGCGAAACGCCGGGCGATATCGGCGGCGTCGCCGCAGAAGAATTCCACATTGCCGACGCCGTTGCGGCGGGCGTTCTCCCGGGCGTCCTCGATGGCCTGGGGCACCACCTCGGCCCCCACCACCCGCTTGGCCTTCCGGGCCAGGCACAGGGTGATGGTGCCGATGCCGCAGTAGAGGTCCAGCACCGTCTCCTCCCCCGTCAGGGCGGCGCAGTCCAGGGCCAGGCCGTAGAGGACCTCGGCCTGGGGGGTGTTCACCTGGTAGAAGGAGGGGACGGACAGGCGGAAGGAGAGGCCGCACATCTCATCCATGAGGAAATCATCCCCCCAGAGGGTGCGGTAGGAGTCCCCCAGGATCACGTTGCCCCGGGTCTCGTTGACGCCCAGCACCACCCCCTTGAGCCCCGGCTCGGCGGCCCGGAGGGTGGAGGCCAGCTCCGGCTCGTGGGGGAGGGCCTTCCCGTTGACCAGCAGGCAGACCAGGCTTTCCCCCGCCCGGTTGGTGCGGATATAGAGGTGCCGGAGCAGCCCCCTGCCCGTCCGCTCGTCATAGGCGGGGACTTGATAAGTTGACATAAAACTTTTGAGGGCGCGGCGGAGCCGGGCGGCGCTCTCCGGCTGGAGCAGACAGTCGGCCACGTCGGTGACGCGGTGGGTGCGGGCGGCGTAAAAGCCCACGGCCTCCCCGGAGATGGGGAACTGGACCTTGTTGCGATAACGATCCGTATTTTCGGAGCCGTAAATTGCGGAAACGTGGGTGTCACAGCCGCCGATGCGGCGCAGGCAGTCCTCCACCTTCTGCCGCTTGAATGCCAGCTCCTCTTCGTAGGTCATGTGCCGGAGGGCACAGCCTCCGCAGTTGACATAATATGGGCAATCGGCGCCGAGGCGGGCGGGGGAAGGGGAGAGGACCTCTTCCGCGTGGCCCCAGGCGGCGGACTTGCCCACCTTGTCCAGGCGGACGGAACAGGTCTCCCCCTTGAGGGCCCCGGTGACAAAGCAGGCCATGCCGTCGGGGAGGCGGGCCACACCCTCGCCGCCGGTGCCGTAGCCGTCTATGGTGAGGGTAACAGGGGTTGCCGGCAGTTTTTTCATTCCCATGAGGCTAAGATATCCTCCAAATCAGTGTAGGGGACGGCGAAGGTGGGGCTGCCCACGGCGTTGGGGAGGTCGCCGCCCGGAAAATAGCAGACGAGGCTGTCCTCGGTAAGATAAAAATGCTGGGGGGAGTAGGCGTTTCGGAGCGCCTCGGCGTCCAGGACGGCGCCGGAGTAAGCCCCTGCCTCGTTCAGGGCCAGGACGGCGTTCAGCACCCGGGTCTGGGCCTCCGGCTCCGGGACGGTGAAGAGGTCGGCGAAGGTGAGGCGGGCCCCGGTGGTCAGGTCGAAGGTGTCCGCCATGGGATAGAGGGTGGGGTAAGGGCCGCCGGAGTTGCTGTAATGGCTCCGGAGGATGCTGACCCGGCCCGCGGTCTCCATGGTGAGTTCGTAGGACTCGGTATCCACATAATTATAAAAGGGATATCCCACGATCTGGGCGGTCTTGTAGTCGTCCACGGCCCAGCCGGAGAGTTCGGCGGCGGAGGCCGCCAGGTCGTCCAGGGTGCTGGCGTAAAAGGCGTTGATGGCCTCATAGGCGGGGATGCCGGCGGCGTTTTCAATCTTGGGCAGACGGTATTCCGGGGAAAAGACGGGCTCCTC
This sequence comes from Oscillospiraceae bacterium, assembly GCA_022846075.1. GTDB lineage: Bacteria > Bacillota > Clostridia > Oscillospirales > Oscillospiraceae > Vermiculatibacterium. The sequence goes on along the minus strand of AP025582.1, from coordinate 3,063,691 downwards.
CCGGCCCTCGGCGGCAAAGGCGGTCATATAGGTCTGCTCCCCCCACTGGGGCGCCGGACGGGGCGCCTCACTGTTCCCCGGGGCGGAAACTTCCGGGGCCGGGGACTGGCTGGGCGGGGGAGAGGCGTGGTCGGCCACCGTGGAACAGCCGGCCAGCAGCAGGCACAGGGCCAGGGGGCAAAGGATACGGCGGAACATAAAAAACCTCCTTAATCAAGGGCGGGGCCCGGCGAAAGCCGGGAATGGATTTGACTTCAGTCTACCACGCTCCCCCGTCCAGGTAAAGAAAAATTGAGAGTTTCGACTTGCGAAGGAGGAAGAAGCTGTTTATAATAAGAAAAAAGGACGAGGAGGGCCGAATATGGGAGATAAAAGAGAGGAACTGCTGCGGCAGCTATGGACGGCCCAGGACGAAGCGTATGATCTGATGTGCGAGTATGATTCTCTGCCCCACCACTATGGAGAGAACATCCTCTATCAGGCGGAGGGGCATATCATCGACCTCATTGCCGTCTATCCCGGCATCACCATTACCGACCTGGGCAATATTTTGAAAAAGACCCCCAGCGCCTGCTCCCAGATCGTGCGCAAGCTGAAGGAGAAGGGCTGGGTGGAGCAGACCCGGAACCGGGACAACAACCGGCAGTTTAACCTGAAGCTGACGGAGAGCGGGCAAAAGGTCTATGAGGACCACCTGGAGTTCAACCGCTACTGCCAGGCCGAGACCTTCGGACTGCTGGCGGGATTTTCCAACGAGGAGCTGGAGCATCACGTGATGGTCCAGCGGAAGATCAACGAGGCCTACCAGGGTGACGTGCGCCGCAGCCGGGAGCGGTTTTTAAAGGCGGAGGCCAGTCAGGACGATTGATTCCATCAAACGGTAGAGGGCCGGACAACAGAGGTTGTCCGGCCCTTTTTGCGCATCTGACAAAAGGTTGTGCATACCTGACAAGAATGACGGTCCAATTTTGTGAACAGTGTAAGAACCGCAAAAAAGAAACAAAAAACATCTTGACGGATTGGGCAAACGTGGTATGATAAACACACTTCATAGTTAAGGTGCTACACAATAAAACAAATAAATGGCGCCAAAAAGGAGCCGGCTCCTTTTTCATGTCTCTTGCAGAGACATGAATTCCTTTTGATTGCGGTAATAAAGGCGGGCCCGCTTTTATTAGATAAAACATTTTACTACGGGAGAGACAAAGGAGGCATTTTAATCATGGCAAACGAAGGTTCCACTCGACAGCTCAAGCGCGTCCTTGGGTTCAAAGACCTGCTCAGCGCCTGCCTGGGACAGGTCATCGGCGCGGGCATCATGACCCTGCTGGGGAGCGCCATCGGCATGACGGGCCGCTCCATGTTTATTTCGCTGCTGATTGCGGCGGTCGTGGTCGTGCTCGTATCCATTCCTTCCATCATCATCTGCGGCACCGTGCGTGTCCGGGGCGGGTCCTATACCGAACTGGCCATGCTGACCGACAAGCGATTTACAGGCGCGTATATCATACTATATATCCTGCAAAACATATCTCTGGCTATGTATCCCCTGGCCTTCGCCGACTACTTCGTTTCCCTGTTCGGCTTTGGAAATGTGAAGGTCATCGCCATGGTCATACTTACGCTGTTCTTCCTCGTCAACATTCGGGGCATTGACGTGATGGCGAAGTTCCAAAACGCTATCGTCGTGCTCCTGTGCGTGGCCATGGCGCTGTTTGCCGTTATGGGTGTGCCCCACATCCAGCCCGACTTCTTCACCAACGGCTTTATTACCCACGGCCCGCAGGGCATCATGAGCGCGGCGATGCTCCTTACCTTCGCCGTGAGCGGCGCGACAATCATCACCAGCCTGTCCGGCGAGGCGAAGAAGCCCACCCGGGACATCCCGGCGGCCATGCTGGTTGGCACCCTGGTAGTTACCATCCTGTACGCGGTCATCGGCGCTGTGGCCTCCGGCGTGCTGCCGGTGGAGCAGGTGGCCAACCAGAACCTGTCCATGGTGGCCCAAATCATCCTCTCCAAGCCCCTGTACGTCTTCTTCATGGTGTTCGGCGCCGGGTTCGCGCTCATCTCCACTCTGAACGCCCAGTTCGCCACCTCCCCCAAGCCGCTCCTCCAGGCCTGCGACGACGGCTGGTTCCCCAGAAAGCTGGGCTACCTGCACCCCAAGTATAAGACCCCGGTGGCTCTCCTAGCGGCGGTTTACATCATCACCGCCGTGTGCATCATCAGCGGGCTGTCCGTAGACAATCTGGCCAATATCTGCCTGGTCAGCTCCGCCGTGTCCGGCATGCCGCTGTATATCATGCTTTATAAGCTCCCCAAAGTGATGCCCGAGGCGTGGGCCAAGTCCAAGTTCAAGGTGAGCATGCCCGTGCTGATTGTCTTGTCGGTAGTCGCTACGATTGCCAACGCCCTCATCGCCGTTTACAACGCCATGTCTCTCAGCACGCCCCTTCTGATTGGCAACGTGGCAATGATTGTGGCCGCTATGGCTTTCGGCTGCATCCGGGCCAAGAAAGTAAATATGGATATCAGCTACGAAATCGTAGAGTAAGAAAAAATGAAATGTTCAGCCAAGAAAAAGGGAGAGACACACTATGAAATATGACTTTACATCCATCCTGGACCGCCGCGGCAGGGACGCATGGGCGGTAGACGGCATCGGGACCTGTCCCGGTTTCGCTCCCGACGCCCCCAAGGAGGGGTTCGACGCCATCCCCATGTGGGTGGCCGACATGAACTTCCCCACCGTGCCCACCGTGCCCCAGGCCATCATCGAGCGGGCCAAGCATCCCGCCTACGGGTATTTCGACCCCCCGGAGGAGTACTACGACGCCATCATCCGCTGGCATGAGAAGCGCAACGGGGTCACCGGCCTCACCAAAGAGTGTATCGGCTACGAAAACGGCGTTCTGGGCGGCGTCATCAGCGCCCTGAATGTGCTCTGCTCCAAGGGGGACAACGTGCTCCTGCACAGCCCCACCTACGTGGGCTTCACCAACAGCCTGTCCAACAACGGTTACAATATGGTGCTCTCGCCCCTGGTGAGGGACGAGAAGGGTATCTACCGCATGGACTTTGAGGACATGGAGCGGAAAATCGTGGAGAACCGCATCCACGCCACCGTGTTCTGCTCCCCCCACAACCCCTGCGGCCGGGTCTGGGAGCACTGGGAGCTGGAGAAATTTACCGAGCTGTGCGCCAAGCACAACGTGTTCATCGTCTCCGACGAGATCTGGTCCGACATCCTCCGCCCCGGCGTCCAGCACATCCCCACCCAATCGGTAAACGAGGATGCTAAATACCGTACCATCGCGGTCTACGCCCCCTCCAAGACCTTCAACCTGGCAGGGCTGATCGGTTCCTACCACATTATCTATTGTCCCCGGCTGCAGGACCGGGTGGCGAAGGAGTCCTCCCTGTGCCACTACAACGATATGAACGTCCTCTCCATGCACGCCCTCCTCGGGGCCTACCAGCCCGAAGGCTACGAGTGGTGCGACGAGCTGAGAGAGACCATCGCCGGCAACGTGGACTACGCCTGTGACTACATCACCAAGCATTTCGAGGGCGTGGAGGCCAGCAAGCCAGAGGGCACCTACATGCTCTTTGTGGACTGTACCAAGTGGTGTGAGACCCACGGCAAGACCATCGACGAGCTGGAAAAAGCCTGCTGGGACGTGGGTGTGGCCGTCCAGGACGGCCGCCAGTTCCATGGGCCCTGCCACATCCGTATGAACTTGGCCCTGCCTTTGACACGGGTAAAAGAGGCTTTTGACCGGCTGGACAAATACGTTTTCAACGCATAAGCGCCGCAAGCTGCCCCATATTTTCAAAAAAGCCAGAACAGTATATACTGTTCTGGCTTTTTGTATTTTTAACTCGAAATTGCTGTGCGTTTTTTACAAAAAGGTAAAACTTAATTTGTTGGAAGTGCAAGAATTGTAAAAGTAGTACAAAAAATGTCTTGACGCCATGAACAAAAGTGGTATGATAAATACACTTCATGATTAAGCATCTTAAACATTGAGATAATTAAATGGAGAACGGAAAGGCTAGCCTTTCCGTCATGTTCCGTATACGGAACATGATACTCCTTTCACACCGTTGAGAAGTAGAAGCGGGCCCGCTTTTATGATAGGAGTAAAAACTGGGAGAACTTTGAGGAGGAAGCAAAATGCAAGGTGAGAAAAAGAAATTAGGCTTGTTCAACATCTTCAGTCTGGGCGTGGGCGGCGCCATCGGTTCCGGCATCTTCGTTATGATGGGCTTCGGCATCGCCTACACCGGCCGATCCATCGTCCTGGCTGTCTCCGTAGGCTGTCTGTACATGCTGCTGGCTTACCTGTTCCACCCCATCATGAGTTCCATGTTCGTCCTCCCCGGCGGCGACTATGATATGAAAGTTATGCTGATGGGCCCCACCATGACGGGCTTCTCGGCACTGGCCACCGTCGTGAACGGGTTTGGCATGGCCTCGTATGGTTTGGCCTTCGCCAGCTATTTCACCTCGGTCTTTACCGATTTGGCACCCTATCAAAATCTGATCGCGATCGCGCTGATCGTCCTGTTCTTCGCCCTGTCCGTCCGGGGCACCAAGGCCCTGGCCACCATCACCACCATTATTACGGCCACGCTGCTGGTCTCCGTCGTGATTTTCGTGGTTGTGGGCCTGCCCAAGGTGCAGCCCGGCTACTTCTCCAACGCGGACGGCCAGTTCTTCTCCGGCGGCTTCGGCGGCCTCATCGGCGCCATCGCCATGATGTCCTTCGCCTGCCAGGGCACCACCATGGCCCCTGTCTCCGTTATGCCCGTCACCAAGAAGCCCCGCAAGACCATCCCCCTGGGCATCCTGCTGATCTGCGTGACCGTGGCCGCGGTGTACGCCCTGATGTCCATCGTGGCCGCCGGTGTGCTCCCCGTGGAGCAGGTCGCAGGCCAAAACCTGTCCCTGGTGGCCCAGGCTATCTTCAGCCCCACCCTCTTCGCCATCTTCATCCTGGGCGCCGCCTGCTGCGCCATCATGTCCTCCCTGGCCTCCGGCATGACCATGCTGCGCTACCCCCTGCTCTCCGTGGCTGAGGACGGCTGGCTGCCCAAGGTCTTCAAAAAGACCACCAAGAGCGGTTACCCCTACGTGGTCATGGGCCTGTTCTTCGTGTTCACCATCGTGCCCATCTTCACCGGCCTGTCCGTGGACGCGCTGATTTCCCTCGTGATGATCATCTCCATGGTGATGAATGCCTACATGAACATCTCCATGATCAAGCTGATCAAAGAGTACCCCGAGCAGTGGAAGAAGTCCACTCTGCACATGCCCACCCCGCTCTTCAACTGCCTGTGCGTCATCGGCACTGTCTGCGCCTGCGCCGTGGCCTTCTACCTCTTTAAGGACCTGAGCACCACTTCCATGATCCTCTGTGTGGTGCTGCTGGTGGTCATGGTGGGCATCGCCCAGATCCAGCTGCGCACCGGCATGGTCAAGAAGGAAGACCTGCTGGCCAAGCGGGCGAAGATCGCGGCCGACGCCCTGGCCGCCACCGAGGCCGACGAGGCTGAGGAGGCCCGGGAGGCCGCCGCGGCCGCCAAGGTGGTCTAAATCCCTCTGTTTCCCGATGAATTAGGGGAGCCGGTTCTTCTGGACCGGCTTCCCTAATCCGCAGAAATATAGTATAGTAAGTAAAGGATATAAAATCAGAAAGGACCGATTACAATGAAGTACGATTTCACCTCTATTATGGACCGCCACGGCAAGGATGCCATCGCCGTCGACGTGGTCCCCCAGCCCGACGCCGCGGGCAACTTCGTCATGAAGCCCCTGTCCGAGGTGGCCATCCGGGACGGCCTGGACAACATCCCCATGTGGGTGGCGGACATGAACTTCCCCACCTGCCCCACCATCCCCCAGGCCATCATTGAGCGGGCCCAGCACCCCGCCTTCGGCTACTTCCAGCCCACCGACGAGTATTTTGACTCCATCATCAAGTGGCACGAGACCCGCAACGGCGTCAAGGGCCTGAAGCGGGAGCACATCGGCTATGAAAACGGCGTCCTGGGCGGCGTCATCAGCGCCCTGAACGTGTTCTGCTCCAAGGGTGACAACGTGCTGCTGCACACTCCGACCTACATCGGCTTCACCGGCGCGCTGACCAACAACGGCTACAACATGGTCCTCTCCCCCCTGGTGAAGGACGCCGAGGGCGTCTGGCGCATGGACTTCGAGGACATGGAGAAGAAGATTGTGGAGAACAAGATCCACGCCACCGTGTTCTGCTCCCCCCACAACCCCTGCGGCCGCGTCTGGGAGAAGTGGGAAGTGGAGAAGGCCATGGAGCTCTTCAAGAAGCACGACGTGTTCGTGGTCTCCGACGAGATCTGGTCCGATATCATCCTCTCCGGCCATAAGCACGTGCCCACCCAGTCCGTCAGCGAGGACGCCCGGATGCGCACCGCCGCCATCTACGCCCCCTCCAAGACCTTCAACCTGGCCGGGCTGGTGGGTTCCTACCACATCGTCTACAACCAGTGGATGCGGGAGCGGATGGACAAGGAGTCCTCTCTGCCCCATTACAACGACATGAACGTGTTCTCCCTCCACGCCCTCATCGGCGCCTACAAGCCCGAGGGCTACGAGTGGTGCGACGAGCTGTGCGAGACCATCACCGGCAACATCGACTACGCCTGCGACTACATCGCCAAGCACTTTGACGGCGTGGAGGTCTCCAAGCCCCAGGGTACTTACATGCTGTTCCTGGACTGCTCCAAGTGGTGCGAGAAGTACGGCAAGACCATCGACGACGTGGAGAAGGCCGGCCTGGCGTGCGGCGTCATCTGGCAGGACGGCCGGATGTTCCACGGCCCCTGCCACATCCGCCTGAACCTGGCCCTGCCCCTCTCCCGCGTGAAAGAAGCCTTTGAGCGTATGGACAAGTACGTCTTCAACGCCTAAGTTCCCCGCTTCAAACCGCCCGTCCCCGACAAGAGTTTTTCTTGCCGGGGATTTGGCGTATCCGCCTGAAAATTGAAAGGAGATTATTTATGTCCAAACTCACCGTGGGGGCCCAGATGCCCGACTTCACCTTCGACACCCCCTTTGAAAGCGGCCGCACCCTGGCCGGGACTGCCGGAAAGACCGCGGGCAAGACCGCCCTGGTGTTCCTGCGCTACTACGGCTGCACCCTGTGTCAGTACGACATCCACCAGTTCACCCAGGCCCACGACAAAATTGCGGCCTCCGGCGGGCAGATGTTGGTGGTGCTCCAGTCCGACCCCGCCAAGCTGGCTGCCCAATTAAAGCCCGGCGACCTGCCTTTCGACATCGTCTGCGACCCGGAGCAAAAGCTGTACAAGGAGTTCGAGATCGCCCCCGCCGAGTCCAAGGCCAAGATGGCGGATTTAAAGACCATGGGCAAGATCGCCAAGGCCACCGCCGGCGGCTTCAAGCACGGCGACTACGAGGGCGATGAGCTCCAGCTTCCCGCCTGTTTTGTCATGACCCCGGACCGGACCCTGAGCTACGCCCACTACGGCGTCTCCGCCGGGGACGTGCCCACGCCGGAGGAACTGGCGGAATTGCTGAAATAAACTTGCGCGTTTGGAAAGGGCGGCCTTCGGGCCGCCCTTTTTCTGCTTGCTTTGTTCACAATTTCTACTTTTTTATTGCGAAAAACTGTGGTATAGTGTACACTGAATTGATACGAGTCTCAGTAAAGCGCCCCAGGGCGTGAACTATCGAAAGGTGACAGACACAGATGGGTATTTTACGCAAGATTTTCGGCACCACCTCCGAGAAGGAGGTCAGGGCCCTCGAGCCCCTGGTGAGACAGATAGAGGCGCTGGAGGAGCCCTACAAGGCCCTCTCCGACGCCGAGCTCCAGGCCAAGACGCCTGAGTTCAAGGAGCGGCTGGCGGGCGGCGAGAAGCTGGACGACCTGCTGCCCGAGGCCTTCGCCGTCTGCCGGGAGGCCTCCTGGCGGGTGCTGGGGATGCGGCACTTCCGGGTGCAGCTCATCGGCGGCATCATCCTCCACCAGGGCCGCATCGCCGAGATGCGCACCGGCGAGGGCAAGACCCTGGTGGCCACCCTCCCCGCCTACCTGAACGCCCTCACCGGCGAGGGGGTCCACATCGTCACGGTGAACGACTACCTGGCCAAGCGTGACTCGGAGTGGATGGGCAAGCTCTACCGCTTCCTGGGCCTCACCGTGGGCCTGGTGATCCACGACGTGGACCCCAGAGCCCGCAAGGCCTCCTACGCCGCCGACATCACTTACGGCACCAACAACGAGTTCGGCTTCGACTACCTGCGGGACAACATGGCCATCTACGCCAGCGAGCTGGTCCAGCGGGGCCACGCCTTCGCCATCGTGGACGAGGTGGACTCCATCCTCATCGATGAGGCCCGGACCCCCCTGATCATCAGCGGCCAGGGGGACCAGTCCACCCAGCTCTACCAGATCGCCGACCATTTTGCCTCCACCCTGAAGGTCAAGGTGTACGCCAAGACCGACAGCAAGGAGGAGGAGGACCCCGACCTGGACGCCGACTACGTGGTGGACGAGAAGGCCAAGACGGTCACCCTCACCGCCCGGGGCGTGGCCAAGGCGGAGAAGGCCTTCAACGTGGCGAACCTGGCCGACCCGGAGAACGCCACCCTCTCCCACCACATCAACCAGGCCATCCGGGCCCGGGGCCTCATGAAGCGGGACATCGACTACGTGGTGAAGGACAACGAGATCATCATCGTGGACGAGTTCACCGGCCGGCTCATGTTCGGCCGCCGGTACTCCGAGGGCCTTCACCAGGCCATTGAGGCCAAGGAGGGGGTCCAGGTCCAGCGGGAGTCCAAGACCCTGGCCACCATCACCTTCCAGAATTACTTCCGCCTCTACGGCAAGCTCTCCGGCATGACCGGTACCGCCATGACCGAGGAGGAGGAGTTCAACGGCACCTACTCCCTGGACGTGGTGGAGATCCCCACCAACCGGCCCGTGGCCCGGGAGGACCACGACGACGTGGTCTATAAGTCCGAGATGGGCAAGTTCCGGGCGGTTATCCGCCAGATTGAGGAGTGCCACGAAAAGGGCCAGCCCGTGCTGGTGGGCACCATCTCCATCGAGAAGTCGGAGCTCTTGTCCGAGATGCTGAAAAAAGAGGGCATCCAGCACAACGTGCTGAACGCCAAGAACCACGAGAAGGAAGCCGAGATCGTGGCCCAGGCGGGCAAGTTCGGCGCCGTCACCGTGGCCACCAACATGGCCGGCCGTGGTACCGATATCATGCTGGGCGGCAACGCCGAGCTGCTGGCCAAGGCCGACCTGCGGAAGGCGGGCATGAGCGACGAGCTCATCGCCGAGGCCACCGGCTTTGCCGACACCGACGACCAGGAGATCATCGACGCCCGGAAGGCCTTCCAGGCCGCCGAGGCCAAGTATAAGGAGACCATCAAGCCCGAGGCCGACAAGGTCCGGGAGGCCGGCGGACTCTTCATCGTGGGTACCGAGCGCCACGAGTCCCGCCGGATCGACAACCAGCTCCGGGGCCGTGCCGGCCGTCAGGGCGACCCCGGCGAGACCCGGTTCTTCCTCTCCCTGGAGGACGACATCATGCGCCTCTTCGGCTCCGAGCGGGTCATGGGCATGATGGAGAAGCTGGGGGTGGACGAGGACACCCCCATCGAGCAGAAGATGCTCACCAGCGCCATTGAGAACGCTCAGAAGCAGGTGGAGTCCCGGAACTTCCAGATCCGGAAGAGCACCCTGGAATACGACGACGTGATGAACACCCAGCGTGAGGTCATCTACAAGCAGCGCCGCCAGGTGTTGGACGGGGAGGACCTCCAGGACAACATCCAAAAGATGATCACCATGGTCATCGAAAACGCCGTCCGCGGCCATATGGGAGAGAGCGACCACCTCACCGCCGAGGACTGGCGGGTCGCCACCGAGCCCTTCCGGAACGTGTTCCTCCACCCCGAGGATCTGAAATACACCGACGAGGAGCTGGCCGGCATGTCCGCCGACGAGCTGTGCGAAAAGCTCCAGGAGAAGGCCAGCGCCATTTACGCGGCCAAGGAGCAGGAGCTGGGCTCCCCCCTGATGCGGGAGCTGGAGCGGGTGGTCATGCTCCGGGTGGTGGACGAGTACTGGATGGACCACATCGACGCCATGCAGGAGCTGCGCCAGGGCATCGGCCTGAGGGCCTACGGCCAGAACGACCCCATCATCGAATATAAGCGCGAGGGCTACGATATGTTCGAGGAGATGATCGGGGCCATCCAGGAGGAGACGGTGCGCCGTCTGTTCCTGGCCCGGGTCCAGGTGGGCGGCCAGGTCCAGCGGGAGCGGGTGGCCAAGGTCACCGGCGAGTCCGGCGGCGGCGACCAGACCGTGAAGAAGCAGCCGGTGGTCCGCAAGGGCGTGAAGATCGGCCGCAACGACCCCTGCCCCTGCGGCAGCGGCAAGAAGTGGAAGAAGTGCGACTGCAAGGAATACCACTCCGAAGAGGATATGTAAGCAAAGAGGACGGAGCCCTCACCGCCGGAAAGGGCGATGAGGGCTCCGTTTTTCCGCGGGGTCCCGAAGGGACTTGGGACGTTTCCCCATAAGAAAGGAGCTGCCATGGAACTGCTGGATAAGACCGTCGACGGCCTGACCTTCCAGGTCTCGCCCCAGATGGAACGGGCGGGGATTGCCCACGGATTCACCACCCGGACGGGGGGTGTGTCCGGGGATATCTTCTCCTCCCTGAACCTGGCCGTCAACCGGGAGGACACTCCGGAAAACGTGCGGGAGAACTACCGCCGGGTGTGCCGGGCCTTGGGGGTGGAGATGGATAAGCTGGTTTTCTCCTGCCAGGTCCACGCCGACCGGGTGCGCTGCGTCACCTCCGCCGACCTGGGGAAGGGGCTGGACCGGCCGGTGGACTATGAGGCCGACGGCCTCATCACCGACATCCCCGGCCTGCCCCTGGTGGTGTTCGGGGCGGACTGCCTCACCGTCCTGCTCTGCGACCCGGTGCGCCGGGTGGCAGCCGCCGTCCACGCCGGTTGGCGGGGGACGGCCCTGGGGATCGTGGAGCGGGCTGTGGAGCAGATGACCGGCCACTACGGCAGCGACCCGGCGGACATCCTGGCCGCCGTGGGCCCCGGCATCTCCAAATGCTGCTTTGAGACCGACGAGGACGTGCCCAACGCCATGACCGCCGCCCTGGGTGCGGCCGCCCTGCCCTTCATCACCGGAGGCGAGGACGGCAAGTTCCACGTGGATCTGAAGGGGCTCAACGCCCTGCGGCTGGAGCGGGCCGGGCTGCTGGCCGGGCACGTGGACGTCTCCCCGGACTGCACCATGTGCCTGCCCGAAAAATACTGGTCCCACCGCCAGACCCAGGGCAGGCGGGGGAGCCAGGCCGCCCTGATCGCCCTGGGGTGAGGACGGCCATGAGGAGGACAAAGTGGGCCTGGACGGCCCTGGCGCTGGCCCTGGTCCTGAGCGCCTGCCGGGGGCCCGCGCCGGCGGAGGAGACCCCGTCCCCCACCCCTACGGCCACAGCGCCGGAGGTGGAGGCCGAGGGGCTGGATTTTGTGCTGCCCTGTTACCCCGGCGGGGGCTTTCACCCCATCACGGGGGGCAACCGCACCAACCTGACCCTCTCGCCGCTGATGTACCGGGGGCTGTTTGCCCTGGACCGGACCTTTCAGCCCCGAAACGACCTGTGCGCCGGCTACACCGTCAGTGAGGACGGCCTCACCTGGACCTTCCGGCTGGCCGCCGCGACCTTTTCCGACAACACCCCGCTGACGGGGGCGGAGGCCGCCGCCTCCCTGAACCTGGCCCGGCAGAGCGAGCGCTACAGCGGCAGGCTGGCCGGGATCAGCCGGGTGACGGCGGGGGAGGGTGAGGTGACCGTGACCCTCTCCCGGCCCAACGGGGCTCTTCCGGCGCTGCTGGACGTGCCCATCGTCAAGGAGACGGGGGACCCGGCCCGGCCCCTGGGCACGGGGCCCTATTATCTGACAGGGGAGGGGGAGGAGCTGGAGCTCACCGCCCGGACGGGGGCGGCGGTGCCCCTGGCGGCCATCCCCCTGCGGTCCATCGGGGCCAGCGATGACCTGGTGTACGCCTTCGACGCCCGGGAGATCTCCCTGGTGGACACAGACCTCACAGGGACCAACGCCCTGGGCTACTCCGGGCGGTTTGAGGCTACCGACTACCCCACCACCACCCTCCTGTACGTGGGCTTCAACGCCCAGAGCGGCGCCTGCCGGGACAGTGAGGTCCGCCGGTCCCTCTCCCTGGCCTTCGACCGGCGGAGCGTGGCGGGCAAGCTGCTGGCGGGCCACGCCGTGGCCGCCGCCCTGCCCGTCCACCCGGAGTCGGCCTGGTACGACGCCGAGCTGGCCGCCGCCCTGTCCTATGACCAGGCGGGGGCCTGGGCCCTGCTGGAGGAGGCGGGGTGGAAGCTGGGGGAGGACGGCAAGCTTCACAAGGGCCGCTCCGCCCTCACCCTGCGGCTGGTGGTGAACCAGGAGAACACCTATAAGGTGACGGTGGCGGAAGCCCTGGGAGAGGCCCTGACGGGCCTTGGCTGCACGGTGACGGTGGAGAAGCTGCCCTGGGAGAACTACCTCTCCGCCCTCTCCAAGCGCAGCTTCGACCTCTACCTGGGGGAGACCACCCTGACGGCGGATTTCGACCTGGGGGCCCTGCTGGGTTCCTCTGGGGGCCTCAATTACGGCGGGTATATCGACAGCCAGACCAACGCCCTCATGGACGCCTGCCGGGCGGCTGAGGAGCCAGAACGGGCCGGGGCGGCCGCCGCGCTCTGCGCCCGGGTGGCGGAAATGGCGCCCATCGCCCCGCTGTGCTTCAAAAACGGCTCTCTCCTGACCCAGTGGGGGCAGGTGAGCGGGGCCGCCCCCACCCAGCGGGACGTGTTTGCCGGGCTGGAGAGCTGGAATATCAAGCAATTCTGAACTTTTTCTGACAAGGGCGTCCCTAGCCTTGACGGCCGGGGACGCCCCTGTTATCATGGCGTTAGTAGCTGCGAAAGAGAGGGGAAGGGACCATGGAGGCCAATATCCTGGTGGTGGACGACGAGCCCGAGATCGCCGATCTGGTATCGGTATACCTGCGGGGAGAGGGGTTCCAGGTCTTTACCTGCGGCACGGGTACCGAGGCGCTGGAGGTGGTGGGCCGGGAGAAGCTGGATCTGGCGGTGCTGGACGTGATGCTCCCCGACATCTCCGGCATGACCCTGTGCGCCGAGATCCGCCGCAGCCGCCAGTTCCCCATTTTGATGCTCACCGCCAAGACCGAGGACACCGACAAGATCACCGGCCTCACCGTGGGGGCCGACGACTATATGACCAAGCCCTTCAGTCCCCTGGAGCTGGTGGCCCGGGTGAAGGCCCAGCTGCGGCGCTACACCAGTTACAACGGCGGGGAGAAGGAGGCGGAGGACACCCTGTCCGTCAACGGCCTGACCATCAACAAGACCACCCACCAGTGCTGGCTTTACGACGAGCTGCTGAATCTGACGCCCATCGAGTTCGACATTCTGTGGCTGCTGTGCGTCAACCGGGGGAAGGTCATCTCCGCCGAGGAGCTGTTCGAGACGGTTTGGGGGGAGAAGTATCTGGACCGGAACAATACGGTGATGGTCCACATCCGCCGCCTGCGGGAGAAGCTGGGGGAGCCCAGCCGCAATCCCCGGTTCATTAAGACAGTTTGGGGCGTGGGGTACAAAATCGAGTGAAAAAATCGGAAAAAGGGCAAAAATCCAGTTGACAATTTTTCTGGAATCGGGTATACTAAATCCTGCCCTGTTCAGCAGCGGTACAAATGGCGGCATAGCTCAGTTGGCTAGAGCACACGGTTCATACCCGTGGTGTCCCCGGTTCAAATCCAGGTGCCGCTACCATTCCCCACGGGGCGCCAGGGGCGTCCCCTGGGGAGCTCTTTAGGCGATGTGGATGCGCCGAGCGACCTATGGCGCGTTGGTCAAGAGGTTAAGACACCGCCCTTTCACGGCGGTAACATGGGTTCGATTCCCATACGCGTCACCATTTTTCCCAGCGACAATTTGGAGGCTTAGCTCAGCTGGTTAGAGCGCCTGCTTCACACGCAGGAGGTCACTGGTTCGAGTCCAGTAGTCTCCACCAAAGAAACCCTGTAACTGTAATGGTTACAGGGTTTTCTTTTTGCCAGGTACACAGTTTGACGCGTTGGGGCGGCACGGGTGCGGAGCAAAGTGGGGAGGCGGATTGGCTCTGTTCGTACCGAAGAAGCAGTTCCACCGCGCGGAGAAAAAGGGGCGTAATTTATGTCTGGCATCCCAAGGTGATTTATCTTATAATGAAAAAATAGATGGGAGGGAAGGCCGGTTATGGGACTGATTTTACTGGTGGAGGACGAGCCGGGCGCGGTGGCGCTGATGCGCCGGTACGTGGAAAACAGCTCGTCGGAGCACGCGCTCGCGGCGTTTCCGAAGGCGGCCGAGGCGCTCTCCTACGCGGCGGAGCACAAGGTGGACCTGTTCATTTTGGATATACAGCTTTTGGATTACCGGGGGACCGAGCTGGCGAGACAGCTGCGCGCCATGCCGGAATACCGGTTCACCCCCATCCTTTTTACCACCGAGCTGGCCGGGGAGGAGCTGTCCGCCTACCGGGAAATCAAATGCTACGATTTTTTGGTGAAGCCGTTCACGGAGGCTGAATTTCACAAGGCCTTTCGAGCGGCCCTTGCAATGGGGGAGCAGATGCGGGCGGCGCCGGAAATTCTTCGGATTGAGCAGAAGCAGTTTTTGTTTGAATACGAGATTGGAACGATTCTCTATATGGAGTCTTTTGGGAAAAGGATCGTGATCCACACGGCGCAAAACGGCGGAAGGATGGTCGCCGACCAGATCTCCGGGTACAGCCTGGCAAAGCTGCTGGACATGGCGCCGCAAAACCGTCTGCTGCAATGCCATAAGAGCTTTCTGGTCAATCCGGTCCACATCAGTAAAATAGACAAGGCAAACCGCCTGCTTTACCTGAAGGGGTGCGAAACGGCCATCCCGATTGGAGAGAAATATCAAAAAGCGGTGTTTGAGCGGGAACGGCCATGACGATTTCTGTTTTTTTGCAGAGCGCTTTGGACGGGCTGCTCCTGTCGCTCTCCTGCCTGGGAATGCTGGGGCGGGCAAGGGGGAAGCTGGACCGGCTGCTCCCGCTGCTGTTCGCCGGGGTCTGCCTATTTGCCCGCCTGGGGCTGGGGGACCAGGACGCCGAAATGGCGTATGCCGTGCTGCCGGTGGACCATATCGTGGGGGTCCTGTTCCTCTTTCTGGGCGTGCTGTTATTAAACAGCCTGTGGTTTCGAAAGGGCGAGGGGCATACCCTCTTCGGCACGGCCGCCGCCTTTGCGATGTATCTCCTGCTGCGGGAGCTGTGCCTGCTGTTCACGGCCCTGTGCGGCCTGGGGGAGCCCGTGTGGTACCTCTACGTGGGCCGGGCGCTGTCCCTGGGCCTGTGGCTGGCGCTCTGGGGCACGGGGGCGCTGCGGTGGCTGAGGGAGAAGCTGGCGGAGGGGGACACTGTCGTTTGCGTGGTGTGCGGCAATACGGCGCTGGTGCTTTTGCTGCTGCTCCTCCTGTTTCGGTTCGACCTGTCCGCCATGGTCCGCCGGCTGCCGGTGACGGTGGGGGCGGTGGGACTGCTGGCGGTCTGCGACGCCGTCGTCATGCTCCTGCGGCAGCACCGGCTCCAGGACCGGCGGAGAGCGGCGATGCTGGAGCAGTATCTTCCTCTGGTGGAAGAGCTGATTGAGCAGGTGCGGGCGCGTCAGCACGACTTCAACAACCAGATGATGGCGGTAGAGGCGGCGGTCACCACCGCCCACGACTTACAGGAGGCCCAGGAGGCGGTGACGGCGCTGCTCCGGCATATCAGGCTGGACGGCGCGGACAAGGAATTGCTGAAGTGCGACAGCAAGGTGATCGGCGGGCTGCTGTTTGGAAAGGTGAAGCAGGCGGAATTGAAGCGGGTCCGTGTGGAGGTGACGGTCGCGGGCGGGTTTCTCCGCCGCGCCTTGTCGGAGGCCGACTGGGTGGAGGTGATCGCCATTTTGCTGGACAACGCCGTCGAGGCCGCTTCCCCCGGGGATGTGGTATACGCCAGGGCGGTGGAGGAAGGGGAGGGCCTCCGGTTTTCTGTCTGGAACCCCCACGGGGCGTTATCCAATGTGGAGTTTATCCAGATGTTCCGGCGGGGCTGGTCCACGAAGGGGGAGTCCGGGCACGGGTACGGGCTGTACAATGTGCGCCAAATCGTGGAACGGCACGGGGGAAAAATCGTGACCGGCAACGACCAAGTGAACGGTATCCCCTATATCACCATCGGGGTATTGGTTCCCTGAAAATAGAAGCGCAACACAGCGGGGGTTTTATGGGACGAGCCATTTCGTTCCCATAAAACCCCTGTTTGTTCCCGTTGCCTTGCCTTTCCGGCGGGGGATGCTAATATGAAGGCGTTGACGGATCCATTCCCATCGAAAGGAAGAACAGACATGCGAAACTTCATATTGGAAGGAAAGAAAATTGCCAAGCCGGTCCTCGTCACAACGGTGCTCCTCACCCTGCTGACCTGTATCCTCTCCTGTACCCTGTATCGGGAGTATACCCTCCACTTTGAGCTCGACCCCTGGGAAATCGGCACGGAGTTTTTGAGCCTTTTGTTCCCGTTGTTTGTCACCATTCCGATTTGCTGGCAGCTTTACTACGAGCGGCGGGACCGTTTTCTGACCTATACCCTGCCCCGAATCGGCAAGGGCCGCTATCTGGTGACAAAGTGGTGCGCCTGCGCGGTATCCGCGTTTATTATTATGATGGTGCCCTATTTCGTCTCCGCCCTGTTTGCCCTGTACGTCAGGGCGCCGCAGGCGCTTTGGCCGCTCCCCGTGGGCTACTCCCACGTTTTCCTGGACCTGTACGCCCAAAGGCCGGTTCTCTACGCGCTGGCGCTCTCCGCGTGGAAGGGGCTGCTGGGGGTCCTGACCATGACCTTTGGCTTTGTCCTGGCCCTTTACGGCGGCAATATATTTGTCATCCTGACGGGGCCGTTCATCTATGTCATTCTGGAGAACTTCTTTTGGGCTATCCTCGGGATGCCGGGGCTGCGGTTTGTGACGGCCTTTGAGCCCACCAGCATGAGCGCGGAGGCGGTCCACACCGCGTCATTTATCGCGGGGCCGGCGCTGATGTGTGTTGTGATGGGGCTGGCGGCCTTCTTCTTTCAAAAAGGGAAGAACCTCTCCATTTACCAGGTGTGAACCCATGGCGCGCCGTGTGTGGGAGAAGGTCGGCCTGGGGAAGTTCTTCCTGCTGTTTGGGCTGTCCCTTCTGTTTGGACTGACGGAACGGGTGAACGGGCAGGGCTCCCTTCCCCTTCATCTGTTGGCGGTCCTGAACGACCAGTATTATTTCACGTTTGGTGTGCTGCCTGTGTTTCTGTTTCTCTGCGCCGGCGTGATGGAGGACGACACGCTTTTGGTGCTGGCGCGGTATGGAACCTATGGCCGGTACTTTTTCCACAAATGGCGGGCGCTGTCCGGCATCGCGGCCCTGTTCTGGCTGGGGCAGATGGCGGCGGTCCTCCTCTCCGGACTGGGGCTTCCCATCGCCGGAGGCTGGCCGGAGGCGCCGGGCGGCCTGTGGGGGGAGGTATTTACGCTGCTGCGGGGGTACTTCCCATCCCTCTGGACCGCCATCCTCTGCTGTGCCGGGCAAGTGCTGCTGGGGTACTGGCTGATTGCCCTGACGGCCCTCTGCCTGGGCCACTTCTGCGGCCGGTCCCTGGCGGTCAAGCTGCTCGTGGGGCTCTATTTGTTCGCGGTGCTCTGGCTCCAGCTGCCGGTCATGTCCCGCCCGCCCCTCGTGTTTTTGACCGGGATCAACCACTGGGTCTTTCTGCTCCACGATCTGGCGCAGCCCTGGCGCCTGCCGCTGACCGCCGTGACCACGGCGGTGCTGGCGGCCGGGATGGTGTGGCTCGTCACCCGGAGATGGCGGTGGCGGCCCTCTGTTTCCGGGCGGGGCGGGCATGGGCTGGCGTCCTATTACCGCCGGGTCCTGTTTACCGGGAAAAACGGGCTGGCGCTGCTTGGCCTGATTGCCCTTGTGACGGCCTGGACCTGGATCGTCGGAGGCCCGCCGGAGGATGGCACGGACTGGCTGGTCCGCCTGTTTGCGGGACACGGCACCGGGTATTTTTACCCCATGGGCCTGCTGACCCTGCTGACCATTGAGCTGCTCCCCCTGTGGCCGCTGGGGGGATTCTGCACCCAGGCGGCGGGGGAACGCTCCGTTTTTCTGACGGTCCGCCTGCGGCGGCGGACAGAGCTGCTGGGGGCGCTTCTTCATACCGGGCTTCTCTGGCTCCTGCTGTACGGCGGCCTGCTGGCCCTTGCGGCCATTATGCCGCCCTTGCTGCTGAATCTGTCCCTGAATTGGGGCTTGACCGCGGCGGCGGTGGGGCTGAAGCTTTTGGATGTTGCGTTTCAATTTCTGCTGATCCTGGCCGCCCTGTGCGTGACGGGGCAGGCGACGGCTGGATTTGTGGCCGCCCTGCTGCTGCATTTTCTATGTATACTGCCCATTCCGTGGCTGCCCGTGGGACTTTCCAGCCTGGCGCGGCTGGACCTTCCCCAGACGGGCGGAACCGTGCCGGCCGCGGTAGCCGCCGCACTGCTGGCGGCCCTGTCCCTGGGCATGACCCTCTGGCTTTACCGCCGGGGCGTCAGGCGGCTGTTCAATCATTAAGGAGGAACACCTATGGAACCCATCATTTCATTGCGTAACGTCAGTAAGAGCTTTTCCGGGCGGCGCGTTTTGTCCAATGTCTCCCTGGATATTGAAAAGGGGAACACCGTGGGCATCGTCGGAAGCAACGGGAGCGGAAAGTCGGTTCTGTTCAACATCATCTGCGGCTTTCTGGTCCCGGACAGCGGGGAGGTCTGTGTGAGGGGCCGGGCCCTGGGCAGGGGCCGGGATTTCCCCGAGAACGTGGGGGTGCTGATCAACGCCCCCGGATTTATCGGGCTCAATACGGGCCTGCAGAATCTGCGGTACCTGGCCGGGATCCGCGGCGTGGCTGGGGAGAAGGAAATCCGTGCCGCCATGCAGAAGGTGGGGCTCGACCCGGAGGACAAGACCAAGGTGGAGCATTACTCCCTGGGCATGAAGCAGAAGCTGGGCATCGCGCAGGCCATCATGGAGCACCAGGATATCCTGATTCTGGATGAGCCGTTCAACGCCCTGGACTACAAGACCTACAACGACACAAAGGAGATCATCCGCGTCCTCCAGGCGGAGGGGCGGACGATTCTCATGACCTCCCACAACTATGACGATTTGGAAACGCTGTGCACCCACATCTATGCCATAGAGGAGGGGGAGCTGGGGGTTCTGTCCGGGGAGGAAATGAAGAAGCGGTTCCGGGGGTGAGCGGCGGCTGTGGCGCGCCGGGACTTTGGGATTAAAAAAGGACGGGACCCCGCCGGCGGGGTCCCGTCCTTATTTGATTGGGATAAAAATCTTGACCTCGTTGTTTGGGTCGTCGAAGGAGAGCACCTCCCGCTCATAGACTTCGAAGTCCTCGCGGTCGTCCAGCTCCACGCCCGCGGTCGGCAGCCACGTGCCGAAAATGTATTGATAGGTTTTGACCAGGTTCGCGAAGGTTCCCCGGTGGGTGAAAGCCGCGTACCTTCCCGCCCGCAGGACTTTTTGCTCCAAGGACAAGGCGGGCGGGAGACGGTCGAAATCGTCCACGGGGCTGCCCACCATGACGGCGAAGAGTATGTCGCCGTCTTGGGTATAAGTGGTCTGCTGTGTTTCACAGATACCGTAACCCGCGCCGGAGGGCGGAAACAGGTCTTTCAGGCCTTTATGGAGACGCAGGAATTCCTCCCACAGCGCGGGGAGCCGGTTATCGGAGAGGGAGGTCGTGCCCCGTAGGCCGGCTATCCTCGTCTCCTTCCTCGTGACAAGCTCGGGCGAGCGGGAGATGTTGTTCGCGATATGGGTCACGTCCTCGGGCAGCAGCTCCCGCTTGGCGTTCACCACCAGGTCGAGCCCCGCCCTTCGGTATTCCACCGGGCTGCTGCCAAAGGCGGCCTTGAACGCCCGGCTGAACGCCTCCGGCGATTGAAACCCGCAGTCGAGGGCGATGTCGATGACCCGCTGGTTGGAGTGGATGAGCTTTTCCGAGGCGTTATACAGCCTGCGCCGGTTGATGTAGCGGCCGACGGATTCCCCCAAAACGGAGGAAAACAGCCGCGTCATGTGGTAGTAGGAATAGCCGGTCTCCCTTGACACGTCGCTCAAGCCGATGTTTTCATTCAGGTGATGCTCGATATATTCGATGGCCCTTTCTAAGGGGGATATTTGGTTCAAAACGGCACCTCCCTCCGCCGCTTTTATGATACCATACCGCATGGCCGCCCGCCAGAGCTAAAAAATGCCGCAAAAAGCATCAGGATTAAAATTCTTCCCTTTGATAGGCTGGAGACGGAACGATGAAAACCGGAACAGCAAAAGGAGAGAAGAGAAATGGAAGAGGCAATCAAACCGGAGGGACAAAACCCCCTCGCGGCCGCGCCGGTGGGCAGGCTGCTGGTGCAATTCGCAGTGCCGTCCGTCCTGTCCATGCTGGTGGACGCCCTGTATAACGTGGTGGACCAAATCTTTATCGGGCAGGGGGTCGGCTATTTGGGTATCGCCGCCACCACGGTGACGTTTCCCTTCGTCACCATCCTGTTGTCCGTCGCCACCCTGCTGGGAATCGGCGGCAGCGTCTATACCGCTATGAGCATGGGCGCGGGCAGGCGGGAGGAGGCGGAAAAGACCCTGGGGGCCGTGTTTACGCTGTCCGTGGTCGTAGGGATTTTGTTTACCGTCGTCTGCCTTGCCTTTTTGAGGCCGTTGGCGCTGGCCTTTGGGGCGACGGAGGGCGCGGGGGGTTCCCTGCCCTATGTGCTGGACTATGCCTCCATCATTTTGCTGGGCGCCCCCTTCAGTATCGCCGCGGTCGCGCTGTCCAGCATCGCGAGAGCGGACGGCAGCCCCGTGCTGGCCATGGGCTGTTTTCTGGCGGGGGCAATTTTGAACCTCATCCTCGACCCCATCTACCTCTTTGTTTTGGGCTGGGGCGTCAGGGGCGCGGCCATCGCCACCGTGACCTCGCAGGTCTTGTCCGCCGGGATTCTGCTGGTTTATTTCCTGAAAAAGGGGCGCATCCGCTTAAGGAGGAAATACCTCCGCCCCGCCCTCCCGGTCTGCGGGCAGGTGGTCATGTTCGGCCTTCCGGCCTGCATGATCCAAATCGCGGCGGCGATCCTGCAAATCGAGCTGAACAAGGCGGTGGTGCGTTTTGGGACCGGGGCGGTCAGCGGCGAGGCGGCGCTCAGCGCGGTTGGCATCGTGCTCCGAATCAGCACCATCGTCGTCTCCATCTGCGTGGGGATTGGGGTCGGCATCCAGCCCATCATCGGATTCAACCAGGGGGCCGGCTTGGACCACCGGGTAAAGGAGACCGTTCGGAGAGCGGTGGGCGCGGCCACCGCCGTTTCCGTCCTTGGGTGGCTGGGCTGTGTCCTGTTCCCGGCATGGATTCTGGGGCTGTTTGGGGTGGATGGCCCGGCATATCTGAAATTTGGGGTCCGGTGTATGCGGGTCTTCCTGCTGGGGATGCCCGTGGCGGGGTTTCAGGTCGTGACCGCCCAGTATTATCTGGCGACGGGGCAGGCGGTCAAGGCCCTGCTGCTGTCCGTCCTCCGCCCGCTTCTGCTGATGGTTCCCCTCATCCATATGTTCTCCCGGGTTTGGGGGATGGACGGCATTTTGTGCGCGAGCCCCATGGCGGATTATCTGACCGCGCTGGTCGTGGCGCTGCTGCTGTGGCGAGATAGGAAAAGGAAACAAGAAGAGGTGTAACCAGATGGCGGATATTCTTGTGCATGGGCTGACCCAGAACAATTTGAAGCATGTCACGTTCCGGGTCCCAAAGGAAAAAATCACGGTGTTTACCGGCGTGTCCGGCTCCGGCAAGTCCAGCATCGTCTTTGACACCATCGCCGCCGAGTCCCAGCGGCAGATGAACGCTACCTACCCGGCCTATGTGCGCTCCAGGCTGCCCAAGTACCCCAAGCCGGCGGTGGAGCGCATCGACAACCTGACGCCCTCGGTGGTGGTGGACCAGTCCCCTCTGGGCGGGAACGCCCGCTCCACCGTGGGGACCATCAGCGGGCTGTACGCCAGCCTGCGGCTCCTGTTTTCCCGCGTTGGAGAGCCCTATGTGGGTACGGCCTCCTACTTTTCCTTCAACGACCCCAACGGCATGTGCAAGACCTGCTCCGGCCTGGGGAAGATCACCAAAGTTGACGTGGAGGCGATTCTGGACCTGGATAAATCCTGGAACGAGGGCTGCGTCAAGGATTCCCTCTACCGGCCCGGGTCCTGGTACTGGAAGCAGTACGCCCAGTCCGGCCTGTTCGACCCGGACAAGCCCATTCGGCAGTATTCCGGCGAGGAATACAACCTCCTGCTCTACGGCTCCCGGGACGGCAGGGGCGAGCCGGAGCACCCGAAGGTGACCGGGCTGTACCACAAGTACACCAAGACGCTTTTGAACCGGGACATCAGCCAAAAAAGCAGACACACCCAGGAGAAGTCCCAAAGCCTGGTTGCCGAGATGGAGTGCGCCGACTGCCACGGGAAGCGGCTGAACGAGGCCGCCCTCAGCTGTAAGATAAACGGCTATTCCATCGCGGACCTCTGCGGCATGGAATTGACCCGGCTTCGGGAAGTTTTGTCGCAAATATACAATCCGGCGGTGGATGTTCTGGTGTATACTCTGATTGAGGGCTTGGACCGAATGATTGAGATCGGCCTGCCCTACCTGCATCTGAACCGGGAGACGCCCTCCCTCTCCGGCGGGGAGGCCCAGCGGCTCAAGCTGGTGCGGTACATGGGCAGCAGCCTGACCGGCATGACCTATATCTTCGACGAGCCCAGCGCCGGGATGCACCCCCGGGACGTATACCGCATGAACGATTTGCTTCGCCAGCTCCGGGACAAGGGCAATACCGTCCTGGTGGTGGAGCACGACAAGGACGTCATCTCCATCGCCGACCACGTGATCGACGTGGGGCCGGGGGCAGGGCAGAACGGCGGAGAAATCGTGTTCGCGGGCAGCTACCCGGAGCTGCTCCAGGCCGACACCCTGACGGGGCGGGCCATGCGGCAGGTATTGCCCATCAAGGAGGCGGTCCGCCGGGCGGCGGGCAGCCTGCCGGTTCGGGACGCCTGCCTACACAACCTGAAGCACGTGGATGTGGACATTCCCCTTGGTATCATGACCGTGGTGACCGGCGTGGCCGGCTCGGGTAAGAGCACCCTGATTTCCCAGGTGTTTGCCAAACAGTATGAAAGCGACGTCGTGATGATTGACCAGGGGCCCATCACGGCCACCAACCGCTCCACCCCCGCTTCCTACTTGGGCTTTTTTGATGAGATGCGCAAGCTCCTGGCGCGGGAGAGCGGCAAGCCGGAAGGCCTGTTCAGCTTCAACTCCGCCGGGGCCTGCCCGGTGTGCGGCGGCAAGGGGGTCATCGTCACGGAGCTTGCCTTCATGGACCCCATCGTGACTGAGTGCGAGGCCTGCGGCGGCGTGCGGTATAACGGGGAGGCCCTTGCCTGCGCCTACAAGGGAAAAAATATTGTGGAGCTGCTGGGGCTAACCGCCTCCCAAGCGCTGGAGGTGTTCGAGGACGCCAAGATCCGCAAGCGCCTGAAGGGGATGGAGCAGGTGGGCCTGGGCTATCTAACGCTGGGCCAGCCCCTCGGCACCCTCTCCGGCGGCGAGCGCCAGCGCGTCAAGCTGGCGAAAAACCTGGGGAAAAAGGGCGGCATCATCGTGATGGACGAGCCCACCACCGGCCTGCACCTGTCCGACATTCAAAATCTGCTCAAGCTGTTCGATTTTATCGTGTCCCGGGGGAACACGCTGGTGGTGATCGAGCACAACCTGGAGGTGATGAAGCGGGCGGACTGGATCATCGACATCGGCCCCGACGGCGGAGACAAGGGCGGCGAGGTGGTGTTCACCGGTACGCCGATGGAGTTGCTGAGAAATGCGAAAACACTGACGGCGGACAGTCTGCGGGCGGCCTGTTCCGAGTGAGAGCCTATAAAAATAAAGATGATTCTGTGGAAGAAAAGAGGAGGAGCATATGATGCGCGACGCTGAAAAAACGATTGGGAATTTGATTGAAAAGCAAGGGGTCGCCTTTGTCGCGTCTATTTCAGAGGATGGCTTTCCCAACATGAAAGCCATGCTGCCGCCCCGCAAGCGGGTGGGGATCCGGGAATTTTATTTTACCACGAATACCTCTTCCATGCGGGTGGCGCAATACAGGAAAAATCCAAACGCCAGCATTTACTTTTGCGACAGGCGGTTTTTCCGTGGCGTGATGCTGGTCGGCCGCATGGAAGTGCTGGAGGATGCCGCCAGCAAGGAAATGATTTGGCGGGAGGGCGACACCATGTATTACCCCGGCGGGGTCACCGACCCGGATTACTGCGTCCTGAAATTTGTCGCGGAGAGCGGCCGATATTACGCGAATTTCCATTCCGAATCCTTTGAAGTGGGCGGGGACGAACGAACCGAATCTGCCAGGGAGAACAAAAATGATGCGTGAAAAAGATACGTTCCAGGATTTTTTGGCGTGCGTCGATGGGGAGAACCGAGAGTTTGTGAGTGATCTGCATGACGAGCTGACAAAGCTGGGCTGTAAGACGGAAGTGAAGCCCGCCAAGAGCGGCTATGTGGTGTCCTACATCCTGAACAAAAAGACGATCGCCAATTATGTGTTCCGCAAAAAGGGGCTTCTCGCCCGGATCTACGCGGGCCATATTGCACAGTATATGGAGCTTTTGGAGGAGATGCCCGATGGGATGGCGCGCTCCGTTCAGGAAGCGCCGCTCTGCAAGCGCCTGGTGGATCCGGCCGCCTGCAATCAGAAGTGCTCCATGGGCTATGACTTCATTTTGAAGGGCGAACGGCTGCAGAGATGCCGCAATAATGCGTTCCTGTTTTTACTCGATGAAGAAAGCAGGCCGTTTATAAAATCGCTGCTGTTACGTGAGGCTGAGGCGTCTGCTTAAGGCGCGCACGGCTGCGGCGGGAATCCCGTATGGGGATATGAAATCCGTGGCGTGGAGCCCCGGAGAATAAAAGAATATCATTTGTCGGCCGCCCGTTGGGCGGGTATCTGGGATTTTCGGGGAAATCATATTGGCGGGGAACAGATTTTGTGATATCGGAGTTTATGATTTGGCAGGATGCGGCTCAGGGTCATGGGCGGCCGGCCGGCAGATGGGACTTGGGCAAAAAGAAAGCCGCCCCGGTGAAGGGGCGGCAGTCTTGAAAGGTCAGCCTCAGGCGGCGACGCGGACGTTGATGGCCCGCTGCTTGTTGCGGTCCTTGGGATCGGCCTCGGTGTCGTAGGAAACCGCCTGGCCCTCGGCCAGGGTGCGGAACCCGTCGGACTGGATGGCGGAGAAGTGGACGAACACGTCGCCGCTGCCGTCGTTGTTGGAGATAAACCCAAAGCCCTTTTCCTCGTTGAACCATTTGACAGTACCGTTATGCATAAACAAGTACCTCCTAAAAATTGTTATTCAAAGTGCAAATAAAAAAGCCACCGGTGATAAGTCAAAATGAAAATTGACTTACATCCAGTGACAATCAATTCGAGCATTTAGAATACTTGCTTAGTATACCCGAGATTTCTGAAAATAGCAAGCTTTATTTTTGAGATGGAAAAAATATTGTGGGATCAATGGCGATTGAGGCGTACCGGGCAGGGATTTTTCCCAATTCACAAATCCTTCACAGATCATTCAAAGTCTGTCCAACCATTCCCGCCGGTCCGGTGGTATCTTATAGTCACAGCAACGGAGAAGGGACACTCCGGAGCTGCTTCCAACCTTTCTCTTTCTCATTTCCTTTTCTCTTTTTTCATCTCTCTCAAGAAAAATGGACCTGCCTTCGGGCGGGTCCATTTTTCTGTTTCTGAAAATCAGGGTTCGGCTTTCGACAGTACTCCCGGCGGGGCGGAAAGCCTTGACAGAGTGGCGCGGGACGTGATACCGTAAGAAAAAAGAGGTGTGCGCCATGCAGCTGCAGCAGCTTTTCTATTTTGCGGAGGTGGCCGAGCGGGGGAGCATCAATAAGGCCGCCGAGGCCCTGTTCGTGTCCCAGCCCAGTTTGAGCAAGGCCATCATCAACCTGGAGAGCGAGCTGAACATCCGGATCTTCGACCGGAACAATAAGGGGGTCTCCCTCACGGAGGACGGGAAGGCCCTCTATCAATATGTCCGCACCATCCTCAACCAGATGGAGCTCATCGAGGGGATCTCCTCCGCCGACGCCCCCAAGGTGCTGTCGGTGTGCTCCTACCCCGTGCTCACCGTGTCCAGGGCCCTGGCGGAGTTCTACCGCCGGCGGCAGGGGACGGGGATTGCCCTGCGGCTCACCGAGGCCCGGCTGGGGGAGGTGGTGGACTCGGTGGCCAACTCCGCCGCCGAGATCGGCATCGTGCTGGTCAACAACGCCCAGTTCAAGGAGTTCCGGCACACCATCGGCTATAAAAACCTGGAGTTCAACCCCATCGCCCAGGACACCTGGTACGTGAACGTGGGGCCGAAGAGCCCCCTCTACGGCCAGACCGAGGTGACCATGGAGGAGCTTTTGGACTACCCGGTCATCCGGCGGGACGACGACTATTTTTCCAATCTGACCTTCTATCTGGAGATCGACGGAGTGAAGCTGACGTCCTTTAAGAAAGTGGTCCACGCAAACGACTCCGCCGCCATCGTCAATATGATCCAGGCCACCGACGTGTTCCGCTTCACCCCCGGCGTCAGCCGCAGGGACTACGACCTGCGGGGGATCCGGACCATTCCCATCCGCAACTGCGGCGTGGAGATCTCCATCGGCTGGATCCGGCGGAAGAAGGAGCTTCTCTCTCCGGGGGCGGTGGAGTTCATTGATATTTTTACCGACCTGTGCCAAAAAGCATTGGATTAGGAGGAAGGGGACCGGCTTGAAGGCCGGTCCCTTTCCTTTTGCGCGGCTGTCTGAAAATAGGATGGAAACAAGGGCATGTCCTTGGGACTGAGGCGTGACGAGCCCTTGTTCGGCCCTGGCTCCGGCCCCTTTGTTTTGTGCGGAACCCACAAAACAAAGGGGCTTTTTTTATGCGCTTTCCATTATTCGGCCAGGCTATAGCTGTGATATGAAATTTTGAACTTAGGCAAGGCCGAAATTCTCTGTTATGCTGAAGTCACAAACGAGAGAGAAAGGGGCCTGCTTATGATACCCGTGGTCGCTATGGCCATCCTGCTGGCCACCTACGCGCTGGGCGAGATGTGCGCCCAAAAGACCAAGGCCGTGCTGTCCACCACATTGGTGATGGCCGCCGTCCTCCTGGCGGCCTTCTGGTCCGGCCTGCCCTCCACCATCTTCAAGGACGCCGGGGTGAGCCAGATCGGCAACATCATCGCCGTGATGCTCATCGTCTCCCTGGGCACCACCATCGACTTTGCCGAGCTCAAGCGGCAGTGGAAGGTGGTGGTCACCGGCTTCGTGTGCGTGGCGGCGGCGGTGGCCCTCATCATCCTGGTGGGCGGGCCCCTTATGGGCCATGAGTTGGCGGTGGCCGGCTCCCCCATCTTCGCCGGGGGCTCGGCGGCCACCCTCATCATGACCACCGCGCTGAAGGAGCGGGGGCTGGAGAGCCTGAGCACCTTCTGCATCGCCCTCTACGTGACCCAGAAATTCATCGGCATCCCCATTGCCTCTCTCCTCCTGCGCCGGGAGGCCAAGAGCTTTCTCAAGGACCCGGGCAACCTGAGGCTCTACGCCGACGCGCCAGAGCTCCCCGCCGGGAGCGTTCGCCGCCGGCCCCTGGAGCTGCCCGCCGCCTTCGCCCGGCCCTCGGTGTACCTGGCCAAGCTGGCTGTGGTGGCGGTGATCGCCTACTTTGCCTCCAAGCTTACCCATGACTATGTGCATTTCTTCGTCATGGCCCTGCTGATGGGCATCCTCTTCTGCGGCCTGGGCTTTCTGGAAAAGGACATTTTGAAAAAATCCCAGGCGTCCTCCCTTATCACGTTCATCTCCACCATTGTCATCTTCTCCAACCTGGCGGACACCACCCCCGCGGACGTGGCCGCTGTCATCGGTCCTCTGCTCCTTACCGCCGTTTTGGGGACCGCGGGCGTGTTTCTGGCGGGACTGGCGTGCAGCAAGGCGCTGCACATCGGCCTGGGGCTGGCGGTGTCCATGGGCATCAGCTGCACCTTCGGCTTCCCCACCACCATGCTCATCCCCCAGGAGGTGGCCGAGGCATTCGGCACCACCCCGGAGGAAAAGACCGCCCTGACCAACTACCTGCTGCCCAAGATGCTCACCGCCGGGTTCGTCACGGTCACTATCTCGTCGGTCCTGCTGGCGGGGGTGGTGGTGAATCTGCTGTAAGTTTACCATAACACAATATAATTTACATAATGCATAGTTGGAGGAATTTATGAAAGAACTGGATCAGAACGTCCGGGACTACGTGGACGCCCACCGCCAGGAGATGCTGGATCTGTGGCGGGACTTGGTAAACACTGAGAGCGGTCCGGCCCAGAAGGAGGGCGTGGACGCGGTGAACGCCCGCCTGCGCCGGGAGATGGAGGCCGCCGGAATGTCCACCAGGGTCATCCCCATGGAAAAGGTGGGGGATGTGCTGGTGGCGGACTGGGACAACGGCAGCAAGGAGGCCCCCGTCCTCCTCATCGGCCACATGGACACCGTCTTTAAGCCCGGCGCGGCGGAGGAGAACCCCTTCCGGGTGGATGAAAACGGCAATGCCCACGGCCCCGGGGTGCTGGACATGAAGGGGGGCGTGGTCATCGCCCTCTACGCCGTGAAGGCCCTCCAGGCCGCCGGCTATTGCAAACGGCCGGTAAAATTTGTCCTGGCCGGGGACGAGGAGACCCTCCACCAGAGCTCCAACGCCCAGCAGGTCATGGCCGATGAGATCCGGGGGGGCTTCGCCGCCTTCAACTTCGAGACCGGCTATCCCGATGACGGGATCGTGGTGGGCCGCAAGGGGGGGAGCATCGTCTCCTTTGCCGTCGAGGGGGTGGCCGCCCACTCGGGCATCGCCCCGGAGAAGGGCCGCTCCGCCGTGGAAGAGGCCGCCCACAAGATCATCTCCCTCCAGGCCATGAACGACATTCCCAGAGGCAAGCTCATCAACTGCGGCATGGTCTCCGGGGGCATCGGGGAGAACACCATCGCCGGGGCCTGCAGCCTGCGCTGCGGGCTGCGGTTCCCTACCATGGAAATCAAGGAGGAGCTGATGGCAGGATGTCGGGCGGTGGCCGACACCGTGTACGTGGAGGGCACCAAGACCACCATGAAGATCGAAATGGTCATGGACCCCATGGAGCACACCGAGGGGGTCCAGAAGCTCTACGAGCTGGTGGAGGAGACCGCCCGGGACATCGGCTACGGCCCCGTCCACCCCTTCGAGGTGGGGGGCGTGTCCGATTCCTCCATCGCGGTGGTGGCGGGGGTGCCCACCGTCTGCGGCATGGGGGTCAAGGGGGAGTTCAACCACACCGAGAAGGAATACGCCATCGTGGAGAGCCTGTTCAGCCGGGCCAAGCTGGCCGCCTCGGCCATGGCCAGGATTTGACTGTAAATGAGAAGGAAAATGAAAAAGGAGGAAGTACATCATGCCTGACAACACTCTGCTGACCAAACCGAGGGTGACGGTGAAAAACTGGATCGCCCTCATCTTCCTGGTGGTCATCCTCTCCGGGATCTTCCAGCGCAGCACAGGTCCCCTTCAGGTATTGGATTTCACCAACCTCTCCGGCAAGTTCGGCGTCATCGGGGATACCGGGGCCAACTTCATCGGCAAGGGGGGCTCCGGCGCCAAGGACGGCTTTATGGCCGGGCTGAACCTGATCCCCGCCGTCATGTTCTTCTGCGGGCTTTTGAACGTGTTTCAGGAGTTGGGCGCCTTTGAGGCCGCCAGCATTGTCTTTAACCCCATCCTCAAGCCCCTCATGGGGATCCCCGGCACCGCCGGGGTGGCCTTCATCAGCTCCTTCACCGGCTCCGACGTGGCCGCCGTCATGACTAAGGAGCTGGTGGACAACGGGGAGATGACCGACGAGGAGCGGACCATCTTTACCAGCTACCAGTACGCGGGCAGCGCCGTCATCAACAACACCATCACCGGCGGCGCCCCCCTGCTGGCCATCTCGCCCATCGCTTTGGGGCCCATCATCGTCATCCAGTTCGTCTGCAAGGTCATCGGTGCCAACATCGTGCGCATCGTATTGAAGGTCAGCGGCAAAAAGCACAAGGAGGGGAAATAACATGGCTGAAACCACTATGAACGCGGTGCCTGCCGCCCAGAATACCCCCGCCGCCAAGCCCAAGAAGTCCATTATCGAGTGCTTCCTTCAGGGCTGCGGCAAGGGCTTTGACATCGGCATCAAGCAGATCGCCCCCGCCATGATCCTGGGCTACGTGCTGGTTTACGTCCTCCAGGCCACCGGCCTCATGGACATCCTGGGCACGGTATTTACCCCCGTCATGGCCATCTTTGGCCTGCCCGGCGAGGCGGTGGCCGTGCTGATCTCCGCCTTTTTCGCCAAGGCCTCCGGCTGCGGCACCGCCGCCATGATGTACGCCGAGGGCACCCTGACCCTGGCCCAGGCCACCATTTTGCTGCCCGCCTGTATCCTGATGGGCACCCTCATCGGCCACTACGCCCGCATCGTGCTGGTCACCGGTTCCAACAAGAAATGGCACCCCCTGCTCCTGGCCATCCCCCTGGTGGACGCCGCCATCGCCATGCTCATCACCCGGGGCATCCTGGCCGTCATGGGTATTTTCTAAGTCTGCCACCTCTCTCCCCCGGCGGCCCCGAAAGCCGCCGGGGGTTCCCCATATCCGTCTGAATGGAAAGGATGATCGTTATGCTGAAACAGATCGAGGCCGTCCGGGCCTATGTGGAGGGCCGCCGCCAGGAGATGCTGGACCTCTGGCGGGACCTGGTGAACACCGAGAGCGGCCCTGACCAGCCCGAGGGCGTGGGGGCGGTCTGCCGCCGCCTGTGCGCCGAGCTGGAGGCCGCCGGGGTCCGCACCCGCCCCATGCCCATGGAGGACGGCTCCGCCGTCCTGGCGGCCGACTGGGACAATGGGAGCGGGGAGGCCCCCGTCCTCCTCCTGGGCCACATGGACACCGTGTTTCACCCGGGGACCGTTCGGGAAAACCCCTTCCGCATCGACCCGGACGGCACCGCCCACGGCCCCGGGGTGCTGGACATGAAAGCGGGACTTGTCATCGCCCTCTACGCCGTGAGGGCCCTCCAGGCCGCCGGCTGGGCCGGGCGGCCGGTGCGGTTCCTCTTCGCCGGGGACGAGGAGACCGCCCACAGAAAGTCGGACGCCGCCGCCGTCATGGCCGGGGAGGCAAAGGGCTGCGCCGCGGCCTTCAACTTTGAGACCGGCTATCTGGACGACGGCCTGGTGGTGGGCCGGAAGGGGGCGGCCATGGTCACCTTCCGGGTGGAGGGAGTCTCCGCCCACTCGGGCAACGCCCCGGAAAAGGGGCGCTCCGCCATTGTGGAGATGGCCCACCGGGTCATTGCCCTGGAGGGCCTCACCGACCTGAGCCGGGGCAAGCTGGTGAACTGCGGCCTGATCTCCGGCGGAGAGAGCTCTAACGCCGTGCCGGGGAGCTGCACGGTCAACGCCACCCTCCGTTTTCCCACTATGGCCATCAAGGAGGGGCTGCTGGAGGAGTGCCGCCGGGTGGTGGCCGCCCCCTCCGCTGTTCCCGACACCTCCGTGACCATGCGGGTGGACGCCGTGCTGGACCCCATGGAGCACACCGGGGCGGGGCAGAGGCTCTATGAGCTGGTGGAGCGCATCGCCCGGGAGATCGGCTATGGGGAGGTCCATCCCTTCCAGGTGGGGGGCGGCTCCGACTCGGCCATCACGGTGAACGCCGGGGTGCCCACCGTCTGCGCCATGGGTGCCCGGGGGGAGTTCAACCATACCGAGCGGGAGTACGCCGTAGTGGAGTCCCTTTTTCAGCGCACGGTGCTGGCCGCCGCCTGCATCGCGGAGGTTTGAACAAAAAAGAAGGGCCGCAATCATTTGATTGCGGCCCTTTTCTGTCATGCCATGGACAAAAGCGCCGGCAGATCGCCGGACTGAACGGCCTCCAGGGCCGGACTGAGCTTCTCCAGGGGCCAGTCCCACCATTTGAGGGCGAGAAGGGCCTCGATATCCGCCTCGGGGAAGCGCTTTCGGATGGGCCGGGCGGGAACGCCGCCCACGATGGTATAGGGCGGCACGTCCCGGGTGACCAGGGCCCGGGCGCCGATGACGGCCCCGTTCCCGATGGTGACGCCCGCCAAAATCACGGCCTCGTAGCCGACCCACACGTCGTTTCCGATGATGATATCGCCCTTGTTGTCCCAAGCCCTGGCCGGGTCGGGCGTCTGGCCCCAGGCCTCGTAGAAGAGGGGGAAGGTATAGGTGGACAGGGAGCGCAGGGTGTGGTTGGCGCTGTTGAACAGGAACTTCGCGCCGCAGGCGATGGAGCAGAATTTGCCGATGACCAGCCGGTCGTGGTTGATGGGGTAGTGGTAGAGGACGTTATTGCGCTGAAAATGCCTGGGGTCGTGGACAAAATCGTTGTATAT
Organism: Oscillospiraceae bacterium; assembly: GCA_022846075.1. Lineage (GTDB taxonomy): Bacteria > Bacillota > Clostridia > Oscillospirales > Oscillospiraceae > Vermiculatibacterium. The sequence continues at coordinate 3,030,860 of AP025582.1, read as the reverse complement.
CGTGAACGCGCCGACGTCGATGCCAGGATCGTCCACCACGTTTTTCAGATAGACGATCTGGGGGTCGCCGGTCCTGGGATAGATAAGGTCTGGGTTTGGAATCGTCATAATGATCTCCTTTTCAAGCTGTCATTTTTCCGGGACGATTCCAGACAGCACAATGCAGCGTTTCATATCTCACCCCTCCTTTCCGCGGCGAAGGCCGCAGGACCAATATACCATACGGCGTGGTAAAAAGCAAAAGCGCCCCGCCTGCAAAGCAGGCGGGGCGTTCAGTTGGTTGGGCAGACTCAGTCGGCCACCACGTTGATGGCGCGCAGCTTGTTGGAGTCCTTGGGATCGGGCTCGGTGTCGTAGGTCACCTTCTGGCCCTCGGCCAGGGACTTAAAGCCAGTGCCCTGGATGGCGGAGAAGTGGACGAACACGTCGCCGCTGCCGTCGTCGTTGGTGATGAAGCCAAAGCCCTTCTCGTCGTTAAACCATTTGACAGTACCGTGATTCATATACAGTACCTCCTTTTTGATGTTATCCTGCAGCAAAAAATAAATGCCGCCTACGTATGTCAAAATGGAAACTGACGTACACAGGCGGCAATCAATTTTTACATTTTAGATACGCTGATAGTATAGCCCAGGGGGGCGGCAAATGTCAAGAGGAATTTTTGCCTCCGGCGGCATTTCCTCCATGGGCTTTTCTCCGGCGGGGATTTTGTGTATAATAGAGCGAAACTGGAAACTGCGATGGATGGAGAGAGGGAACATGCTGTTATCGGCGGAACATATCACCCGGAGCCTGGGGGCCCGGGTGCTTTTGGAGGATGTGAGCCTCTATCTGGACCGGGGGGAGAAGCTGGGGGTCATCGGCGCCAACGGGGCGGGAAAGTCCACCCTGCTGAAGATCCTGGCGGGAGCGGAGGAGCCCGAGGGGGGCGCCGTCCGCCCCGATCCCAACGTGCGGCTGGAATACCTGCCCCAGTCCCCGGCTTACGGGGAGGAGAACACCGTGCTGGAACAGGTTTTCGCCGGGCTGGACGCCGCCGCCCGGGAGGTGGCGGGGCATGAGGCCAAGACCGTCCTCACCCGGCTGGGCCTCAGCGATTTTGACCGGAAGATGGGCACCCTCTCCGGCGGAGAGCGGCGCCGGGTGGCCCTGTCCAGCGTGCTGGTGCGGCCGGCCGACGTGCTGCTGCTGGACGAGCCCACCAACCACCTGGACGCGGAGATGGTGGGGTGGCTGGAGGACTTCCTCAAGCGCTGGAAGGGGGCCCTTGTAATGGTCACCCACGACCGCTATTTTCTGGAGCGGGTGGTGGACCGGATGGTGGAGGTGGAAAACGCCCGCCTCACCTTTTATACCGGCAATTACGCCGCCTATCTGGAGCGGAAGGCGGAGCTCATGGAGATGGCCCAGGCCAGCGAGCGCAAGCGCCAGTCCATCCTCCGCCGGGAGTACCAGTGGGTGATGCAGGGAGCCAAGGCCCGGGGCACCAAGAGCCGGGAGCGGCTGGAACGCTTCGAGAGCCTGCGGGACCAGGAGGGCCCCGAGACCCGGGGGCGGGTGGAGCTCACCGCCCTCTCCAGCCGCCTGGGGAAGAAGACGGTGGAGCTCTCCCACGTGTCCAAGGCCTTCGCCGGGCGGACGGTGATCCGGGATTTCTCCTGTATGCTCCTCCGGGACGACCGGGTGGGGGTCATCGGCTCCAACGGCAGCGGAAAATCCACCCTGCTGAACCTGATGGCCGGGCGGCTGCGGCCGGACAGCGGGGCGGTAGAGCTGGGGGAGACGGTGAGGATCGGCTACTTTTCCCAGGAAAACCCGCCCATGGACCCGGAGCAGCGGGTCATCGACTATGTGAAGGACGTGGGCAATTACATTGAGACGGCCTCGGGCACCCTCACCGCCGGACAACTGCTGGAGCAGTTCCTGTTCTCCGGCGACCAGCAGTATTCTCCCATCGGGAAGCTCTCCGGCGGGGAAAAGCGGCGGCTCTTTCTCCTGTCCATCCTGGCCGCCGCCCCCAACGTGCTGCTGCTGGACGAGCCCACCAACGATCTGGACATCGACACGCTGACGGTGCTGGAGGACTATTTGGAGGGCTTTCCCGGAGCGGTTGTGGCGGTGTCCCACGACCGGTATTTCCTGGACAAGATGTGCCGCCGCACCTTCCTGGTGGACGGGGAGGGGGAGGTCACCGAGACCCCCGGCGGCTACTCGGACTGGCTGGAGAGCCGGAAGGAGAAGGCCCCCAAGGCCCCCGCCGCCGAGCGGAAGGAAAAGCCCAGGGGGAGCCAAAAGCTGAAATTCAGCTACAAGGAACAGCGGGAGTTCGAGACCATCGAGGGGGACATTGCCGCCCTGGAGGAGAAGATCGCCGCGCTCCAGGCCCAGCAGGCGGCCCAGGCCAGCGACTATGTGGCCTTGGGACGGCTCCAGGCCGAGGAGGCCCGGGCCCAGGGGGAGCTGGAGGAGAAGATGGAGCGGTGGGTGTACCTCACCGACCTGAACGAGCGCATTGAGGCGCAGAAGGAGGAATAGAGGATGAAGGAGATCGACGCCAGAGGCCTTGCCTGTCCCCAGCCGGTGATCCTGACCAAAAAGGCCATACAGGCGGGGGAGAAGGCCCTTTCCGTCCGGGTGGACAACGCCGCCGCCGTAGAGAACCTGAAGCGGCTGGCGGACAGCCAGGGCTATACCGCCGCCGTGGCCGGCGGGGAGGGGGGCTTTACCCTTGCCCTCACCGCCGGGGACGGCCCCGCCCCGGAGGCGCTCACCCCGGAGAGCCCCGCGCGGGAGCCCGGAAAGGCGGGGGATTGGGCGGTGTTCGTGGGCCGGGACATCATCGGCGCCGGGGACCGGGAGCTGGGGGGCAGCCTGATGCGGATGTACTTTTACACCCTGGCCCAGGGGGAGGACATCCCCGCCGCCGTCCTCTTCATGAATGACGGGGTGAAGCTGCCCGCACGGGACGAACAGGTGGCGGACCATTTGCGGAGCCTCCAGGAGCGGGGGACGAGGGTGCTGGTGTGCGGCACCTGCCTGAACTTTTACGACCTGACAGACCAGCTGAAAACCGGGCTTGTCAGCAACATGTACGACATCGTCGCCGAGATGGGCCGTTATGGAAAGGTCATCAGCCTGTGATGGACTGGTGCCATGTGACCTTTGCCTCCTCCAGCGGAGCCATTGCCGCCCAGCGGGTGCTGAGGCAGGTCTGCCCGGCGGTGGTCATGCCCGTGCTCCGGCAGGTGAGCGCCGGGTGCGGCATCGCCCTCCGGCTGGCGCCGGAGGACTGGGAGGGCGCCCGGGGGGCGCTGGAGGCCGCGGGGATCGACGCGGGATATTACGCCGTCTCCGGCACTGGGGAGGCGCTGCGCTGTGAACGACTGTGACGCCCTGCTCCGGACCGTCATGGCCCAGGCGGCGGCCCTGGGGATCCCCATTTCCCCCGAGATTGACCCCCACGTGACGGTGAACCGCCGGGCGGCCACCCGGTTCGGCTGCTGCAAGCTCCGGGGCGGGCGGCATTGGATCGAGGTGGCCCAGCGGGTGGCGGAGGGGCCGGAGGAGAGCTGCCGGGAGACCCTGGCCCACGAGGTGCTCCACACCTGCCCTGGCTGCCGGGACCACGGCGGGCGGTGGAAGGAGTACGCCGGACGGATGAACGCCGCCTATGGGTACCATATCACCCGCACGTCTACCAACGAGGAGCTGGGACTGGCGGAACAGCGGCCGCCCAAATACATCCTGCGCTGTATCGCCTGCGGCGCCCAGTTCAAACGGCTGAGAGCCTCCCCGCTGACCCGGCACCCGGAGCGGTACCGATGCCGGTGCGGCGGGAGGCTGGAACGGATCCTGTAAAAACGCCCACAGGGAAACCTGTGGGCGTTTTTATGTAAATCTTTGGTGACGCCGATACAACAAAAAAGAAACAAAAAGGTAACAAAATGGTGACAAGACACAAGATAATGGGGCTTTCGGTACGAAACCCACTAAAACAGGTTGACAGAATATGTTTATCACGGAAACGGGGAAAAGAGGGGGAATACCGATGCAAACCCTTGGCGGAGAACAAAAAAATGAAAATAAAATAAATTGTGGAAAAAGATGTGTAAACGATGTGGAAAGAAGTGTTTCTAAGAAAAAATAGTTCTTATAAATTCGACAAAAGACATAAAATAAAAATGATATAGAGAAGAAAAGATCAGAAAATGACGATTAACACTTGATTTTTACGTCAACTAGTGACATAATTATGGGCATGAATGGCATAGGGGCAGACTGCCCCTATGAATAATTCGTGTGTATTTTTCGTAGAAAAGTGAGTGGATTTGATGCTGGATCACTTGCCGACACGCATCGTGTCGGGAATCTTAACTGCATCTATGACGCTCTCCCTGCTGACGGGGATCAGCGGGCCTGGCGCGGCGGCCGTGATAGAGGCCGCTCAGCAGGCCAAGACCCGGAATCAGGCAGACGTTGAGACAGCCGCCTCCAAGACCGATCTGGAGGGGGCTGAGATTCCTATGCCCCTGGTGCTGGATAAAACCAGCATCGGCTTTACCCAGGGCTATGAGGAGACGGAAGTCACCGCCTACATGACCGACATCCAGTACCTTGGGCTGTTGAGCATAGAGGAGTATGCCGCCTTTTTCCCCGCCTCCCTGAATCTGGAGCGGGTGGAGTATCTCAGCCGGGACCAGCGCAAGTATATGGCGACCCTGGACGAGCCTAGGCGCCTGAGCCTGCGCGCCCAGGCGGAGGCCAAGCTCAAGCTGAAGGAGCAGTTCGTGTGGGAGGCCATGTTCGGCGAGGAGGATTACAGCGACGAGCTCTCCTTTGAGCCGGTGAGCTGGACCATCTACGACGCCAGCGAGACCACCGCCCCCATGATCTCCTGCCGGGTCAAGGTGACCTGGACCGGGGAGAAGCCCACCCAGGCGCCCAGCGCCGGGGTCCTCTCCGATGCGGATCTGGCCCAGCAGCTTCTCAATGGGGCCAACACGGAGGACACCACCGGTTCCAAGAGCATTTACGACGAGTCCCCTGAGATCCAGGAGTTCCTCCGCCAGCTGTACAGCGAGGGCCTGACCCAGGAGAACTCTGATTACGACCTGTCCGTCTTTGGCGGGGAGGAGCCCCAGAGCTCCGCCGCTCCCGCCTCCCCGTCTCCCTCCACCGAGGCCGGCAGCTTCAACCTGCTGGGCCAGGAAGAGGGGGCAGCCCCTTCCGCCGCGCCGGAGGCCGCCGAGTCCGCGGCCCCTGCGGTCAGTTCTGCCCCTGAGGAGACTGCCGCGGTCAGCGCGCCTCCCGCCGAGAGCGGCGAGGTGGAGCTTGAAGAGGGCGAAGTCCCCATGGCCCCCCAGCCGGAGGCCGAAGAGGGCGAGACACCCACCGCCAGCGCGGAGCCTTCCCCCAGCAGTGAGGAAACCGCTGGGACAGGCGCGGCCGGAGGGCCGGAGTTCCTGGAGGCCATGTTCCGCGTCTCTCTAAAATCCAACGAGAGCATCACTACATATGGCTCCGCCGTCTATCTCCCCGGAGTGGGGGAGGCCCAGACGGGGGCCAATACCACTGAGAACGGTGACCCCGCCCCCGGGGACGAGAACTCTCCGGAGGGGGAAAACGAGGCCGGCACGAATGAGAACGACGGGAACACCGCCGCGCCGGAAACGCCTAGCACCTTCTCCAGCAGTTCCGGCAGCTCCGCCGTGACCAACATCGACATCGAGACCGCCTTCAACGGTCCCACTCTGAACAACCCTGCATCGAATCCGGTGCAGGGGTACCTGCGCATGGTGGCGGGCCAGGAGTTGGACGTGGGCAGCTATCTGGGTGCCCTCATCGGCGCCGCGCCCAACAGCGGCAACATCGTGGTGCTGGACCGGCGGGTGGCCCAGGTGGTGGACGGCACCACGAAGATCCGGGCCGTGGGTGAGGGGCGGACCAGAGTTTACGCCCGAAGCTACATCGGCGGTATGCCCTCCTTCGGCGTCATGGAGCTGGAGGTCCGGGGGAGATACACCGAGAGCAGCGCCGACCCCAGCAACCCCGACGCCAAATACGCGGTGTCCATGGTGGCCTCCGGCCACGCCCACACTCTGGCTCTCCTCTCCGACGGCACGGTCCAGGGCTGGGGCTGGAACAGCCGCAAACAGCTGACCAGCATCACCATCAGCGGCAGCGCCACCTCCGATATCAATACTCCCATGACCATCAACCGCACCAAAGCCGGCGGCGCGCTGACCCCGCTGAGCAATATCGTGTCGGTGGCCGCGGGCTATCAGCACTCCATGGCTCTTTCCGCCGACGGCACCGTCTGGGTCTGGGGCGACAACAGCCGGGGCCAGCTGGGCCAGAACAACATCACCAACGCCAACTATCCTGTTAAGGTCCGGGGCCCGGAAAACGGCCTGGACACCAACAGCGAGGGGTACCTGACCAATATCGTCTCCATCGCCGCCGGGGGCTATGTTTCTATGGCGGTCACGGCTGACGGCCGGGTCTATGCCTGGGGCGACGACAGCATGGGCCAGCTGGGACAGGGGGAGGACCCCGCCGATCCCTGGACCAGCGGCAGCGCCTCTGACCGGATGGCGGGTCTGCCTGTCCTGGTGCAGACCGAGGATGCCAGCGGGAACCTGACGAACCTGAAAAACATCATCTCCGTTTCTCTGGGCGCGGACTTTGCCAGCGCCATGGACTGGAACGGCAACGTGTACAGCTGGGGCGACAACCGCAGCGGCCAGCTGGGCCTGGGCGATACCAACGCCAACAAGCCCGTTTTGGCCGCCACGGTTCTCAGCGGCCTGAGCGGCGTGGTGGACCTGGACGTCAACGGCGGCGTGGGCAAGTGGGGCCAGGCCTCTTACGGCCACGGCGCCGCGCTGAGCGTCAACTTCAAAAACGGCAGCAGCGAGGAGTTCGCCACCCCCGTGACCTGGGGCTGGGGCACCAACAGCCACGGCGAGGTGGGCTGCAACGACCAGGTGAACAAGCCCTCCCCCACTCAGGTGAGCTGGAAATCCTCCGCCCTGCTGGAGGGCCGCATGGTGGGGGTCTCCGCCGGTTACGAGTTTACCCTGGGCCGCACCGACAAGGGCGCCCTCTTTGCCTGGGGCGCCGACTCCAACGGCCAGCTGGGCTTCGGCACCACCGCCATGACCTCCGGCGCCGGCGGCACCCCCAGCCAGGCGGTGCCTGAGCTGGTGTGGGCCGCGGAAAACTCTGACCTGACGGTAAACGGGTATCTGGACAAGGATCACGAGCCCGGTGTCTACGAGGTTTCCACCGGCGCCGACTTCTCCGTCATCGTATTTGAAGGCGGCGTGGTCAACGCCACGGGACACAACGCCAGCAAGCAGCTGGGCCTGGGCAAGGCCTTTGATAATCAGAACAACGTGGGTATCATCAACCGGGTCGGCGACGATATCGACCGCTATCTCATTTTCAATAAGGTGTGGGTCTACACCGACGACGTGGACGAGGATACCGGCGCGGTGCTCTCCACCACCCTTTCCGCCCGCTACGCCAATCAGCTGGGCGTCTATCAGGAGACCGATCCCAATGCCCTGGCCATTCCCGAGACCCAGCTTTTGGCCAGCCTGTCCATCACGGACCGTCAGCATATCACTATCTTCAAAGAGGGCATCACCCGTTATTACAGCGTTGGTTTCAACCTGTGGGAACGGGATCGTGCCGTACCTTACAACGTGGGGGAACCGGATGAGTTCACCTACGATTCCAGCGACCCCATTATTATCACCGCCAGCCAGATGGCTGGGGACACGGCACCCTACAACGGGAAGCTGACCCCCACCCCCGGCGAGGGCGACAGCCGCTTCGGCACCAGCGACATCACGGTGACCGAGGTACTGGCCGATCCCGACGCCTTTATCTACTCCGGCGGGTTCGCCGTGGAGGTCAAGGACTCCGATAACTTTACCGACGCCTGCATCCGGAGCGGCGAGGGCTTTACCGTGGCCCTGAAGACCGACGGCTCGGTGTGGGCCTGGGGCGACAACACCTATGGCCAGCTGGGCATGGGTGCCTCTGGCAAGGAAATTCCCTTTACAACTTACCCCATTCAGGTGAAGGGTGTGGACGGCCAGACCGACAAGCTGAACCTGATCGAAGAGATCTCTGTGGGCTTCTACCATGTGCTGGCCCGGACCAGTGACGGCACGGTGTACGCCTGGGGCCGGAACGACCGTGGCCAGCTGGGCCTGGAGGATTTCAACGACCGCTCCGCCCCCGCTCAGGTCCACGCGGGCAACCTGACCCTGGGCGGCACTTACCTGGTGGGCGCCACCAGCATCGCCGCCGGCGGGTTCCACTCTCTGGCCTATCTGGGCAAGGCGGACCAGTTCGTCTATTCCTGGGGCGACGGCCAGCGTGGCCAGCTGGGCCAGGGCGAGGACTTCGGCGCCGGCGTGGAGATGGTGGACCGGTGCAGGAACTATCCCGCCCAGGTGGTGGATAAGACCAACTCCGACAGCGGCTACCTGGAAGGGGCCCAAAAGGTCTTTGCCGGCGGCTGGCACTCCATGGCGCTGGGCAGCAACGGCAGCTACGGCAGCTATGTCTCCGCCCTGATGACCTGGGGCGACAATACCCGGGGCCAGCTGGGCGTCACCACCGGCGACGAGTATATGCCCAGCCTGGGCCTGGCCACCATCGCGGGCAACACGGTCATGGGCGGCGTGGTGGATGTGGCCGCGGGCTACTACCACACCCTCGTGATGATCCGGCCCAACGATGGGGCCACCACCTACGGCATTCGTGCCTTCGGCGACAATACTTACGGCCAGCTGGGACCGGTCAACGATCCCAGCGTGCTGAAATACAGCGCGGCGATGGACCTGAAAGAGGGGACCAACGTCATCACCAACGGCGTGGCCATTGCCGCCGGCAAAAACCATACCATTATCGTCCGGGGACATTATAATGAGGACGGCACCCTGGCCTCCAGCAATGTCTATGGCTTCGGCGACAACGGCCGTGGCCAGCTGGGCCAGGATAGCTCTCTCGTGACCGGCAACCGCAGCGATTGGGAGATCGGCAGAATCACCGCGCTGGAGGGCCGGGCCGTCAACCGGGTGTCCGCCGGCGACGGGTTCTCCGGGGCTTTGGATGAAGTGGGCAACGTGTATGCTTGGGGCGCCAACGACTGGGGCCAGCTGGGCGAGTTCTCTCTGGGCCAGCGGGACAACGATGTGGCGGACTCCGGCAACAGCGAGGCCTGGATCGCCACGGTCAACGGCAAGGTCATGGGCTATGACGACACCTACGAGGTGACGGTGAACCTCAAGCACAACAGCGCCGCCACCCCTTGGACCGACGCCTCCGCCCTGGGCCACGTGATCACGCTGGTCACCGATACGGGCGTCACCGCCGCCACCCTCACCGATGCCGCCGGGAACACCGGCGTCTATACCGGCAGCGCGGCGGCCGGTACCTACGATATCTGCGACAATGGTGTAAAGGTAAACAGCATTACGGTTGGGAACGGCCTGGACAACAGTCTGGATATTCTCTACCGGGACTGCGCGCTGGAACTGAACCTGGACAGTGGGGCCGCGCTCTGGACCGATACGCAGGCCGACGGGCGGACCTTCTCCCTGGGGATGGACGGCGTGACGGTGGGCAACTACTATCCTGTGGTGGACGACGATTCTGACGGCGTCTGCCAGATCACCCTGCCCGTGGGCAGCTGGACTCTGTACGACAGCCTCACCGGCGTCGTGAAGGAACAGGCCTTGGTGGTCAGCACCGACGATACCCAGCCCACCACCGGCAGCGCCCTCTACTATACTGTGGATTACTCCGTCACCGCCGGCAGCGGCACCCTGGAGATCGCCCTGGTTTCCGGCGTGATCGGGACCGGCCTTACCAGCGGCAGCGTGATCCTTCCTGCCGGCAAGGCGATTACCTTTACGGCTTCTCCCGCCGATCCCGGGGATACGGCGAAGTGGTACGACAATACGGTGAATGCCGTGTTCCAAGTGGCCAGCCTGAACGGGGCCATGAACGTCACTGTGGAATTTGTCCCCGCCGCGGCCTCCACTGCTCTCCTGGATGAGAACGAGGCTCCCGCCGATGAGGGAACCGTGGCCATGGCCGACGCTTCCGCGGAGGAGACTCCCGCGGCGGCTCAGGAGGAGGCGGCCCCTCAGGAAGAGGAGAGCGCCGCGCCTGCGGAGATCTCCGAGAGCACTGTTTCCGCGGAGGACGATGCCGACTCTCTGGCGGAGGTCCCCAGCATCGCTACCTATAATAATAGTTACGCCTCCACCACCGGGCGGGCCAGCGGGCGGATCGCCGCTTCCTCCTACACGGTGGCCAGCAGCTATGCCGCCGGTTCCGCCAGCAGTGAGCTGGGCAATCTGGTGGAGCTGCGCCCCGGCGACCAGGTGGACATCAGCGGCACGGTGGAGCACTACTTCAGCAACTTCCGGGCTATGAAGTACACCCAGGACCCCAAGACCTATTCCGTGAGCAGCGGCGTGTTCCAGGTCCAGACCTCCGACCCCTCCGTCGTGACGGTGACCACTAACTCCGGCAGCATCCTGCTCAACGCGGTGGGCTCCGGCGAGGCGACCATCCGTCTCTACAACACCGACTCCGCCACCGGGAGCAACAAGCTGTCCGCCATGTTCGTGGTGAAGGTGGACACGGTCAAGACCGGCGGGGCCGCCGGCACCCAGATCCAGACCACTCCCGCCCTCTCCCTGGGCGGCGACTTCAGCGTGGCCCTCAAGTCCGACGGAACCGTGTGGACCTGGGGCTCCAACAAGCATGGCCAGCTGGGCGCCAACCTGACCCAGGAGTACAGCGACACTCCGGTGAACGTGGTTTACCTCAACGCCACCGACGGCAGTGAGCAGGTGCTCACCGGGATCGTGGCTATCGCCGCGGGCGGCGACCATGCTTTGGCCGTGGCCGCCGACGGCACGGTTTGGTCCTGGGGCTCCAACGAGCACGGCCAGTTGGGCCTGGGCACCCTGGATGTGATCGGCGAAAATAAAGCTGTAAAGGTACAATCCTTGCCGGATGGCGTCATCAAGGCCGCCGCCGGAAAGGGTTATAGTGTGCTGCTCACGTCCAAGGGGACTGTCTGGAGCTTCGGCTACAATGACAAGGGCCAGCTGGGCGTGGGCTACACCGGCCTGGTCCGCCGCTATCAGTTCGGCGCGGACAGCGCCCTGACCGGCGCGCTCCCCTATGTGTACCTCTTTAATGATGTGAAGGACAACAAGCACATCCCCACCCTGATGGAGTTCTACGATTACGATATGTACCTGGCGGAGCTGGCCGCCTATGAGGAGGAGCAGGACAAGATTGTCGCCGGCGAGATGCTCCCCAGCGAGGCCACCCTCACCCAGCCTATCTATAACTGTGACGTGACCCTCCCCACCCAGGTGCGCCAGGGCGACGACGCGGCCAAGGGCGTCTATCTGAATCACATCATCGCCATCTCCGCCGGGGACGGCCATACCCTGGCCCTCCGCTCCGACGGCGCCGTGTTCGGCTGGGGCGATAACCGTAAGGGCCAGCTGGGCACCGGGAATGTCCTCAATTACCGGGTGGCCGTCCAGGTGAAGAAGGGCGCTTACGATGTGAGCGCCGACGGCCAAGGCGGTCTGGACGACGGACGGCTGAACAACGTGCTGGCCATCAGCGCGGGCGGCAGCCACTCTATGGCTCTGCTGCCCACCGGCCTGGTCTACTCTTGGGGCGACGGCACCTATGGCCAGGGCGGCAACTCCGCCGGTGTGAGCGCGGTCTATCCCGCCGGCACCCCGGAGGAGGGGCGTCCCACTCCTGGCAACGAAATCGCCTTTACAGCACCGGTGAAGTCCAACGTGACTGGGGCCACTGCCGTGGCCGCCGGCGGAAACAGCTCCGCCGCCGTGAGCGGCCGGCAGGTCTACTCCTGGGGCTCCAACCTCCATGGTGAGCTGGGCCGGGACGAGGCCAACGCCGTTACCGCCTGGACGGACATCCCCGCGCTGGTGGCGAAGGGCGACAGCTCCAACGCCAGCGCCAGCGAGCCAGCCCTCTCCAACGTGATCTATCTGGCCGCGGGCTCTTCCCACATGGGCGTGATCCGGGGCGACGGCTACGTGTGGAACTGGGGCGGCAACGCCGGCGGCCAGCTGGGCAACAGCTCCGTGGTGGACGCCTATGCCCCCGTTATGGCCGGCGACCGGGAGTCCAAGGTCCTGGTCAGCGGCGACTATTGGCTGACAGATGGTGTAAATCAAGAGCACTTTACGCAAAGCAAGCCCATGGGCGAGGAGAACCCCTCTCAGGTGATTATGGACCGGGGAGAGGTGCTGGTATTCGACCTGGACAACATTTACTATCAATACCTGGCCGGGTTCAACCTGCTCACCGACGGTACCCAGAGCCAGGTGGACAGCGTGAACCTCAAAGCGTACAGCTCCGATCCCGCCATTTTGACCGCCCCCTATCTCTCCGGGGACGGCACGGTGGGCAATCCCCATCTGGCCACCTTCGCCCCCACCGGGAAACTGGGGGCTGCCACGGTGGTGATCGCCTCTTCGGAAACCCTCTCCGACGGGAGCCAGAGGCAGAACTTTGTCGCCATACCCGTCTTTGTGCGCTATCAGCAGGATTACAGCACGGGAGATGATGCCATTTCGGCCTCGCCCATGCTGGCGGCGGGCAAGAAGCACTCAGCTGCCCTGACCGCCAGAGGCGAAGTCTATGTCTGGGGCGACAACAGCTTCGGACAGCTGGGCTTCTCGTCCGCGGATCCTTTGAACGCGTATCAAAACACTCCTGTGCGCACCCTGAACGGCATCATGAATGGCGACAAGGAAATCAGCTTTACGGCTATCGCCGCCGGCGACTACTTTACCCTTGCGCTGGATAATTTTGGACGGGTGTGGGCCACCGGTCTGGCCAGTCATGGCCAGCTGGGCCGCAATGCCCGCTCCTTCGAGGTGGAAGTGACCCACGAGGTCACCACCCCGGAGGGCACGACCATGGTCACGGAGACCGTGACTTACGACTATTCCCCCGAGTGGGCTCTGGTGGTCCTGGAGGATGGAACCCCTCTGGGCACCAACATTCTCAGCAAAAAGTACTTTGACGAAACCACAGGCGCATACCAATATTATAATGAAACGGACCCCGTGACCGCCATCGCCGCGGGGGCCAACCACGCCCTGGCGCTGACCCAGAGCGGCTTTGTGTACGCCTGGGGCGACAACAGCCGGGGCCAGGCCGGCATCAACCGGGACGCCACCGGGATCGATCCCTCTGTGGAGGGGGCCGATCTCTCCAACCTCTATCTGACGGTGGCCCACCCGGTGACCAAGGGCGGCAGCCCCAGCGCCAGCGCCCGGATGGACAACATCATCCGTATCGCGGCGGGCGGGGACAGCTCCTATGCCGTGCGCTACAACGGCACCGCCTTCGCTTGGGGCGACGACCGGGAGAAGCAGTTGGGCGACGACAGCACCGCCCAGTACCGTATCGCCCCCGTGCAGCTGGCCGGCACCACGGACAATCTGAACGCCGAGCACATAGACCAGGTCATTGATCTGGCCGCCGGCAGCGGCCACGCCGCCGCACTGCGCTTTGATACCAGCGCCGGCCTGGGCGCCAACGGCGCCGGGGTCCTCTACGGCTGGGGCAGCAACGCCTTCAAGCAGGTGAGCCTGGATGACAGCACCGCCCAGGGCACCATCGGCCGGGCCAGCCGCATGAGCGCCACCGCCGACAGCGTGCGCCAGATCGCCGCGGGCTATCGGGGCACTTTGGCCCTCACCGAGCGCAGCGGAGACCGGGTGCTGCTGGCTTACGGCGGCAACAGCGGGGACAACCTGGGCGTGAACCGTCCCGGGACCGCCGCCGTGGCGGGCGTCCCCTTTGACAAAGACAATACCGTCAACCATGCCGCAGGCGCCCAAGAGGCGGACTACATGCAGCAGGTGGACGTGTTCGCCGTTGGCGAACAACATATTTTGGTGAGCCGGGATACCGGCCTCGTCTACGGCGCCGGTCAGAATGACCGGGGCCAGATCGGCGACTTCACAGAGGAGGCGCGCGTCGTTCCCGTACTGGTGGGAGAGCGCACCTACCGCACCATCGAGGCCTGGGGCTACGTGGGGCAGTACGCTGTCCCCGGCTATGGCGGCACCTCCGTCTCCCTGGGCCTGGAGCAGACGATCGAGGGCGAGAACGATTACCTGATGATCGACCTGACCAAGCTGTCGGTGGAGAACACCTTCGGCCTGAACCTGCTGAACCTGGAAACGGTCACCGCCAATAACGCCGGTGATTTTGAAGTGGTCTCCATGGACGAGAGCATCCTGGCTCCCGATCCCGCGGGCACCACCACCCCCGCCGCGTTCAGCGCCTTTGCCGCGCCCAACCGGCTGGATCCCGACAACATCAAATACGGGGAGACCTATCTCATGATCCGCCACAAGCCCACGGGCGTGACGGCGATGCTCCGCGTCCTGGTGCAGCCCGCCGGGGGCGCGTTTGTGGAGCCCCAGGTCTCCGTGGGGGCCAGCCACACCGTGGCGTTGAAATCCGACGGCTCCGTTTGGGCCTGGGGCGACAACTGCCACGGCCAGCTGGGCGACGGCACCTTCGTGGAGCGGGCCTTCCCCGTCCAGGTTCTTGATGACCAGGGGAATCCCTTTACAGCCGCAACCGCCGTGGCCGCCGGCGACACCTTTACCCTGGTGGTCTCCGGCGGTAAGGTGTGGGTCCTGGGCGAGCTGGAGAACGTGACCAAGTTCCATGAGGAAGAGGAGGGCGGCGGCTCCGAGGAGGAGTACCACGACCCCGTTACGTGCCCCCGCTGCGGCAGCGACAACATCAGCCGGGCTAGCAAGACCGAGCACGTCAAGCAGGCCACGGAGGAGGCGGCTCCCGCCCCCGGAACCCTGACGGCCCATCAGGACGAGAACGGCGTCACTTATTATGAATACAGCGATTTTGCCAGCGCCTCCGGCGCCCTGATCGCGTATTACAAGGATATGTCCTTTACACCGGAAGAGGGCAGCAATGAAGCGCGCTATATCCCCTCCCAGTTCCGGGACGCCGCCACCGGCGGCGAGCTGGAGAGCGATGAGGGGACGCAGTACTATGCCCTTTATCACAATCCTGAGACCGACAGCTTCCGCTGTGTCCTTGTGACCTGGACCGATACCCAGATCGCGGTGCCTACCGAGGACTGGTTCTGCTCCAACTGTACTCTGACCTGGAGCCCCAAGAACGACGTGCCTTACTGTACGGTCTGCGGCAAGAACGCCTTTGAGCTGATCTACGACGACAAGACCAACGTCTGGGCCGGGACCGGCTATGAGGACGCCGTCAAGTGGTCCGCCGACCGCAACGCCGCCAATCCGGAGTATAAGATCTACAAGTGCCAGAACAGCACTTGCGGCAATATTGTCGAGGTGCCCTATCCCGCCACAACGGTGACCGCTCCTGTCCCCGCCGTGGCCCTGCTCACCCGCCAGGTGGCGGAAGTGGTGGACGGGGAGACCCACACTATCAATGTTGAGATCACCGGCGTCACCGAAGTGGCCGCCGGCGGTTCCCATGCCCTGGCTCTGGGCGTCAACGCCGAGGGCGAGCGGATCATCTGGGCCGCGGGCAGCAACGCCCTGGGCCAGCTGGGCCAGAACGACCGGCTGGAAAAGGTGGGCGCCGTGGTGGTCAAGGGCCTGAACGGCAAGGGCGACTTCAAAAACGCCACCCATTTGGCCGCGGGCGCCGACTTCTCCCTGGCCCAGTTGGGCGACGGGACCGTCTGGGCCTGGGGCAGCAATGAGTTTGGCCAGCTGGGCGCCGGGTACGCCATGGGCACTGACGCCGACACCCTGGCTGTGAACGGCTCCAACACTCCCGTTCAGGTCAAGGACGGCCCGGACTTCCCCATGGAGAGCGTGGCCACGGAGCATGTCCTCAGCCGGGTGGCCTCCATCTCCGCCTTTGGCCTTACCGCCGCCGCCATTGCCTTTGTCTATGATGATGTGAATTCCGCCTGGACCACCCGGGCCTACGCCTGGGGCAGCATGCCCGTGGCGGACGGCGCCGCTCCGGTCCAGACCAGCGTGCCCGTGGTCCTGAAGGACAACGGGGGATTTGTCGTGTCCGGAATCACCAGCGTGTCCGTGGGCCGGTCCCACATCGCCGTCGTGGCTAAGGACAACGGGAGCTATACCGCCTACACGGTGGGCTCCAACGCCTGGGGCCAGCTGGGCACCACGGCCTACCCCGCGGGCTCCGCCGGGCTGGTGGCCATGGCCGCCGGTCAGAGCGAGCAGGCGGCGGGGGTCTTCCTGAGCGGGGCCAACCAGGTCCACGCCGGCGGCGATGTCACCCTGGTGGTTTCCGCCGACGGCCGCGTGCTGGCGGCGGGCGACAACCGGGTGGGACAGCTGGGCATTGTGGCCAACGGCGAGGAAGCCGCCCACCAGCGGGACCATGAGGGAACCGCCCACTATGTCAGCAGCCACCGGGGCAGCCTCATCGCGGTGAAGTTTGTTCAGAACACGGCCTCCCCCGTGGGCTTCAACTACTATACCCTGCGTTACGGGGTGAGCGTGAACATCGACGTTGCCGGGACCATGGGCAGCGTCTATCAGGAGTACTATGGCTTCGACCTGTGGTGCCGGGGGATGAAGAGCTCCTCTGTGGGTCAGTTCAGCGGGCTGCAGTTCGTCAGCAGCGATCCCAGCGTGGCCAGCGTGGACGCCAACGGGCTCATCACCACTGGAAAGGTCTCCAACTCCGGCTATCAGAAGACCGGCACCGCCACCATCTCCATCCTGGACTCCTCCGGCCGTATGCTGGCCAGTGTCCGGGTGGGCGTGCTGGGCAGCAAGACCGACGAGAACGGCGTCACCTCCGACCGGTTCACCGTTCCCATGGTGGCGGCGGGGGAGAGCGCCAGCGTGGCCGTGGACGCCCAGGGCTTGGTCTGGATGTGGGGCACCCTGCAGCCGGACGGGGTCCTCCAGCCCGACGGTACCATCGCCGAGTCTCCCATGTACAAGGTCCCCATGCCGGTGTACATGGACGCCGAGCACAGCGTGCAGATGTCCGGCGTGGTCATGGTGGCCGCCGGCGCCCACCACTTCCTGGCCCTGACCAAGGACGGGCTGGTGTACAGCTGGGGCGACAACAGCTACGGCCAGCTGGGCGTCTTTGAGATGAACGACCAGTATCAAAAGACCATTGTCTACGATACCGACGTATTCCATCAGCCCCTTTGGAAGGATATCTTTGTCCCCGTCCGCTCCGAGAACTACACCCTGCCCCAGAACGTGCGGGACAAGCTGATCGCCAGCTCCGGGGCCGCGGTGTTCCTCCCCGACATCAAGTACATCGCCGCCGGCGACTATCACAGCCTGCTGGTGGACGTGAACGGCAACGTCTGGTCCTTCGGCCGCAACGATAAGGGCCAGCTGGGCACCGGGGACGCCGAAGCCCACGGTTATGAGCCGGAGAAGGTGCTTAAGGGCGCGTCGGACAGCGCGGACCTCTACCTGGACGACATCGTCCGGGTGGACGGCGGCGCCAGCCACTCCGTGGCCGTGCGGGCCGATGGCTCCGCCTTCGCCTGGGGCGACAACACCTATGGCCAGCTGGGCGCCCCCACCGTGGAGCCCGCCATGGCCCCCATCCAGGTGGAGAACTACGCCGGCGGATCCGGCGACTACCTGGCCAATGTGATCGACCTGGCCGCCGGCGGACGGCACACCCTGGCCCTCCTGGCCAACGGGAGCGTGTACAGCTGGGGCGACAACAGCAAGGGCCAGCTCGGCGTCAGCCTTGGCAATGGAAATACCTTTACAAGCATTCCCCAGAAGGTGAATCTGACCCAGGCCCGCCAGATCTCCGCGGGCGAAGCCCACTCTCTGGTCATGACCTATGACTATGTCAGCGGCAAGGATGACGCCGCCATCTGGGCCTTCGGCGACAACACTTACGGCCAGCTGGGCATCAATCCCGGCGCCGACGGCAGCTATGCCGCCAGCACCTCCGTCCCCACCCGGATGGGCAAGGGCTCCAGCACCTCCGCCCTGGACGCGGTCTACGCCCGGGAGCTGATGACCATCTCCGCGGGCTACCGCAATTCTCTGGTGGCCCGGGAGGAGGGCTCCGTGTGGGGCACCGGCCTCAACGTCAACGGCCAGCTGGGCGACTTCACCACCGAGAACCGCAGCCTGCTGGTGCAGGCCGGTCTGGGCAACTACTATGCCATCGTCATCGGCGACGCCAAGGTCTATGACCGCTACGGCAGCACCGTGGAGAAGGAGCTGGGCCCCAAGATGCCCAACCCCTCCGCTATTACGGTGGATCAGATGCTCTGGATCGATCCCAACGATCTGATCGAGTCTTACTCCAGCGGCTTCAACCTCATCGACACGACCCTTGACAGCCCCATTTCCGCCGCCGACGTGCCCAGCCTGATCTACGAGTCCTCCGACGAGCAGATCGCCAAGTTTGAGCAGCTGTCCGACGGCAGGTGGTATCTGGTCCCCACCGGGGACCTCTACGGCCGCATCACCATTACCATCACCAACCCCAACAACAACTACAAGGGGACCTACGAAATCATGATCGTGCCCCAGGGCGCCATCGTATCCCCCATGGTCACCGCCGGGATCAACTCCACCGTGGCCCTCCGGGGCGACGGCACCGTGTGGATGTGGGGCCAGTTCCGCCTGCTGCGGGACCAGGCCAAAGTGGCCGAGAGCAACACCACCAATTACAGCTCCGCATATTACACCGTCACCTATGAGTATCCCACCCAGGTGACCTTCGACGGCCTGGCCGCCGGGGATTACATCATCGAGGTGGCCGCCGGCGACCACCACTTCCTGGCCCTGGACAACAAGGGCAACCTCTACGGCTGGGGCTCCAACGACTACGGCCAGCTGGGCCTGGGCACCTGGAACAGCTTTGAGGCCTACCTGGGAAGTTCCGGGACCAACAACAACGGCACCACCTGGAAGTATTACTACGTCCGCCAGACCAGCACGGACTCCCTGGTGGCCCGGAAGTCTCCCTACTTCGGCACCGGGGACCAGGCTCTTGGCACCGCCCGGAGCATCGCCGCCGGGACCGGCTTCTCCCTGGTGGTCACCCGGGAGAACAACCAGGTGTGGTCCTTCGGCACCAACAAGGCGGTGGGCGTCAGCGACACCAACGCCGCTTACGGCGGTCAGATCGGGATTGGCGTGGCCCCCAAGGCCACCTACGTCACGGAAAACCTGGGCGGCACCGCCACCACCGTGAGCCCCGCCCTGGTCCTCCAGCCCGACACCCTCTATTATCCCGTGCCCCAGGCGGTCCACAGCCTGGAGGACATCGGGACCCTCACCAACATCAGCTCGGTGGCCGCGGGGGCGAACTTTGCCCTTGCCCTCCGGGCCGACGGCACCGTCTATTCCTGGGGCTCCAACGCCTCCGGCCAGCTGGGCAACCCCGAGGCCGGGAACCGGAGCCTGGTGCCCGTCCAGGTGGCCGCCGGCGCCTCCGACCCCAACGGCTACTATATCGACCAGGTCACCAGGATCGCCGCCGGGACCAACCACGGCGTGGCCCTGAAGAAAAACGGCCAGGTCTATGCCTGGGGCTATAATGGCGACGGCCAGCTGGGCAATGGCAGCACCCAGAACCAGGGCGCGCCCGTGCAGTGCACCTCTTCCGTGGTGAGCGGCAAGGCGGCCAGCCAGATCGCCGCCGGGGACAACCATACCCTGATGCGCCTGAAGGACGGCACCGGAGACCTG
The DNA here is from genome assembly GCA_022846075.1 of Oscillospiraceae bacterium. Lineage (GTDB taxonomy): Bacteria > Bacillota > Clostridia > Oscillospirales > Oscillospiraceae > Vermiculatibacterium. The sequence continues at coordinate 3,011,067 of AP025582.1, read as the reverse complement.
GTGGTGGCCTGGGGCCAGAACACCTCCGGCCAGCTGGGCATCGGCACCAACGTCAACGCCACCTATCCCACCGCCGTGGTGCTGGACGGCGGGCTGTTCCACGACCTGGTCTCCCTGGCCGGCGGCTACACCCACTCCGTGCTGATGGACAAGTCCGGCGCGGTGTACATGATGGGCAGCCAGGGCTGGGGCAAGTATAACGCCTCCTCCTCCGACCCCACCGTGACTACGGATATCCGCAGCCCCGGCCGCTTCGGCAGCGAGGCCTACGACCAGATCGTGTGGATCGCCGGGGCCGACGCCAACGGGATCGGCGTCAAGCAGGACAACTTCTATACGCTGAGCGCCAATATCAGCGGCGACGCCGCCCTGGACGCCGGGGCCAACCAGACCATGAGCATCCCCGTCAGCGAGCTCTATGTGGACAGCTATGACGCCTTCAATCTGCTGACCACTGTAAAGCGTTATGCCTTGATGGACCCCGCCGCCCTCATTTTCGACAGCAGCGATCCCAGCGTGGCCACCGCCGCCCTGGTGGGCGGAAACGTGGTCATCACCGGCCACAACGTGGGCCGGGCCTCCATCTATATTACCTATATTATCGACGATGTCCCTCATGGGGTCATGCTTCTGCAGATCACGGTGACGGAGGTCTCCTATGCCGTCTCCTCCGCCCTCGCCGTGCCCATGGTGGACACCGGCCTGGCCCACACGGTCTCCCTGAAGGCGGACGGCACCGTGTACGCCTGGGGCGCCAACAATTACGGCCAGCTGGGCGACGGCACCACCACCACCCGCTCCTACCCGGTCCAGGTCATGACGGGGGCCAACGCCCCGCTGACCGGCATCGTGGCCGTGGCCGCCGGTTACCGCCACTCCCTGGCGCTGGACCAGAACGGCCACGTCTGGGCCTGGGGCGACGCCACCAACGGCGCGGTCAACGCCAACGGCAACCAGCTCTACGCCAGAATGGTGATGATGGACGCCGCCACGCCGCTGAGCAACGTGGGCGCCGTGACCGCGGGGGGCTACTTCTCCGTGGCCCTGGACAAGACCGACGGCTCCGTGTGGTTCTGGGGCCTCAACAAGTTCAGCGAGATTCGGGATATGGCGCCCACCAGCTCCACCGCCGGCAGCCTGATCAGCTCCTTCCTCGTGCCCCAGAAGATGTGGGCCGGTATGTCCGGCAGCCACCTGGGGATGCTGGGCGACGGCTTCCACAATTTGAAGAGCGCCGAGTACCTTACCAACATCGTGGCCGTGGAGGCCGGGCACGACAGCCTGCGCATGCTCCGCCAGGACGGCAGCGTCTTTGCCCTGGGCGAGAACACCGCCGGCACCCTGGGCACCGGATACAATAACACTGCCTATTCCGCCGTAGTCCGGGAGTACAACCCCTACCCGGTGGCGGCCGGCCAGCGGTATACGGAGCTGGGCTACCGCCGCCTCACCGACGTCCTCTCCCTGGACGCCGGCTACTACCACGCCGTTGCCCAGGTGCGGGAGACCAATGGCATCCATGCCGCCGTGGCCTGGGGCCGCAACTCCGCCGGCCAGGTGGGCGACGGCACCACCACGCCCACGGACACCGCCTACGCCCGTACACCCAAATATGTCCTGCTCTCCACCGCGGATGTGGACAACGGCATTGTCGAGGTCCGCATGGCCGGCGTGCGGGCAGTCTACGCCGGCGCCTACGCCTCCGGCGCCCGTGTCATGCCCGCCGAGGCCGCCGCTCTGGGGGCCAACGCCTACGCCGACTACAACGACCCCACCGACTCCTATGAGTTCCAGTATCTCTATGTCTGGGGCGCCGGGAACACGGGAGCCCTGGGGCAGGGCGGCGCCGACAGCGCCGACAAGCCGCTGCCCAGCCGGGTGGTGCGGGGCAACTCCCACAACGACACCCGTTACGACACCAACGCCAACTACGACGGGTATTTCAACCGGGCCACCGACCTGGCCCTGGGCGAGTACGCCAGCGTGGCCATCCAGGACGAGGGCTCCGTCTGGGCCTGGGGCACCAACAACGGTTACAACGGCTACACCGTGGCCGGGATCCTGGGCGACTTCACCACCGCCAACAAGTTCTACCCGGTCCAGGTGGGCCGGATCGACGACGGCGTCATGGTGGTGGACGACGCCTATCTGAGCTATGCCCCCTACGGCGACCGGGTGGGCGAGACGCCCGCCGGAGTGGCCGCGACCTACTCCACCCAGAACCAGTTCCAGGTGGGCGAACTCCCGGCCTACAACCCCCTGGGCAACTATATCACCATGGGACAAAACTATACCCTCACCATTGAGCTGGGCAAGGTCTTCCGCCGGACCTCCCGGAGCTTCGGCCTGCGCAATCCCGCCGACAGCCGGGACGACGCCCCCTCCCTGGCCTCCGACGTGACAGTCACCTCCATGGCCCCCGAGTTGCTCCGGGTGGTGGACAACGGCGACGGCACCGTTACCCTGGTGCCCGTCCGGGATTACGCCACCGGCGAGGTGCGCCTGGTCATCCGGGACCGGGAGCGTAAGACCCAGACCTTGCTCACCGTACGGCTGATGCCTTACGCCTCCAAGGAGACCACCGACCAGTCCATGAACTGGGTCTACGGCGCCGACAGCAAGATCATCGCCGTGCCCATGGTCTCCTCCGGCGCCTACCATACCGCCGCCCTCCTCTCCGACGGCACGGTGTGGACCTGGGGCAGCAACTATATCAAGAGGGGGAACGAAAGTGTCTATGTCGGCATGCTGGGCAACGGTTACCAGCTCGACGGCAACGCGGGCGGCGGCAGCCGGAATTACCCCGTCCAGGTAATCAAGGAGGATGGAAGCCCGCTGACCGGGATCGTCCACATTGCCGCCGGCGGCGCCAGCACCTACGCCGTGGATAAGGACGGCTTTGTCTGGTCCTGGGGCGGCAACTGGTACGCCCAGCTTGGGCACAGCATCAACGCCTCCCATTCCACCACCGCCAAGCGGGTGTCCCTGGGCGCCCAGGCTCCGGGCACTGGGGATGGGGAGGATCTGTATCTCCACAATATCATCCGGGTGGCCGCCGGTTATGAGACCGGCTATGCCCTGACCGCCGACGGCTATGTTTATTCCTGGGGCAGCGACTACCGTGGTGAGGCCGGTATTGCCGTGCGCAGCCAGTATAAACGTGTCTACGCACCTGTACGGGTCCTCGCCGAGAACGGCGACGTGGACCATGGCAGCAGCGGCAACGGTTATCTCCACAATGTCATCGACCTGGTGGCCAGCGCCCACGGCGCTCTGGCGTTGAAGGCGGACGGCTCCGTGGCCTACTGGGGCAATTTCAGCGGTGACTCCCATGGGGATACCATCACCCCCCTGCGCATTGACAAGCAGGCGGACACGTCCACCAACCACACCGGCGAGGTGAGCGCCGCCCTGAACAACCTCTCCGAGGACTACTATCAGCGCAATATCGTCACCATCGCCGCCGGCAGCTACCATGCCCTGCTGCTGGACAGCTACGGCCGCGTCGTCTACGGGTTCGGCACCGCCTCTCACCACGACCTGCTGGACGCCGCCCCCAGAGCCGCCGTCCCGGGGGCCGTGGCCCGGGGCAACGGGACCCAGAGCCCCAACCTGGTCAAGGTCTTTGACGCCTCCGACCCCGCCATGGTGACCGCGCCCGATTACCACACCTACGCCAATGAGTTCCGCATCACCGGCCTGGCCGCCGGCTATTACACCTCCGCTCTGCTGGGCACCCTTCTGGATGCGGACGGCGGTCTGGTGGAGACGGGCGTCATGTACACCTTCGGCCAGAACACCACGCTCCAGACCGGCGTCAGCCTGACCGCCACCCCCGGCAACGTGGTGAAGGTGCCCACCCGCGTCCTGGCGGGCTGGAATGAGTCTGGCTGGGAGAACGTGGACAACAAGATGATCCAGGTCCGCTCCGCCGACTTCGGCACGGAGGGGGCCGTGGCCCTGCGCGCCGACGGCTCCGTCTGGACCTGGGGCGGCAATACTTACGGCCAGCGGGGCGACCAGTCTTCCATGGGCGCAGCCTATGACGACGCCAATACCCAGGTCAGCTCCACCACGGGCCGTCCCCACCGGGTGGGCGACGCGGGCTACGACCGCATTGCCCTGGTGGACAAGACCACCGGCCGGTTCTACGACAAGACGGGGACCGGCACCGGCGATATGATCCAGGACTATTTCGTCACCCTGAACGGCGGCGAGAGCGTCAGCGTGGATGAGCTGGTCCGGGTCACCGGGAATGGCTTTAACCTTTACAAGCACACCGAGCGGGTGGTGCTGGCCGACGCCAGCGGCACCGGCACCGACGCCAACGGCAACACCTCCACGGTGGTCAGCCCCGCCGACAGCCGCTTCCTCTTTGTTCCCGCCGACGACCGGCTGGTGCGTATGGAGGGCATCAACATCGTGGCCAACAGCCTGGGCTACTATGGCGAGACCACTCTGGCCGTGTACGATACCCACACCGGCGGACTGATGGGACAGATCGTGGTCACCGTCAAGCGGCCCGCCGAGGGGGGCGTGGAGGCCTCCTTTACCGCCCCCATGGCGACCAGCGGCGACGATTTCACCGTGGCCCTGCGCACCGACGGCACCGTGTGGACCTGGGGCCGGAACGCCAACGGCCAGCTGGGCAACGGCACCAACGTGGACAGCTACTCTCCCGTCCAGGTGACCCGCTGGGACGGCTACGCCCTGGAGAACGTCATCGCCGTGGCCGCAGGCGGCAGCCATGCCCTGGCCCTGGCCATGGAGACCGATACGGACGGCGGCAGCGTCAACCGGGTCTACGCCTGGGGCCTCAACGCCAGCGGCCAGCTGGGCAACGGCAACCTGGTCAGCAGCAACGCCGCCGCCCCGCTGAGCTTTACCTTTGACAACAAGACGGTGGTCCGCCTGGCCGCCGGCAGCGCCCACTCCCTGGCCCTCACCGAGGACGGCAGCGTCTATGCCTGGGGCAGCAACGTCTGGGGCCAGCTGGGCGTGGGCAACAACGCCAACGAAAAAAACAGCCGCGACAACATGACCCTGCCCACCCGGGTGCGGAGCCTGACCGGCGGCGTCACCGAGCAGCTCTGGCTGGACACCGTGGTGTCCATCGACGCCGGGGACAATTACTCCCTGGCCCTGCGCGCCGACGGCTCCGTAGCCGTCTGGGGCGCCAACAACAACGGCCAGATGGGCAAGGGGACGGTGGACTCCTCCGCCGCCCAGGTCCAGGTCATGCCCGGCCTGATCCTCCGGGGCGCAATGGACAAGGACACCCCCTACGGGGCCTCCAACCTGATCCTGACCCACGACGAATACCTGCGGGGCGCCATCACCGCCGCCGCGGGCGCGGCGCATGCCGCGGCGGCCACCGGAGAGGGCAATGCCTGGGCCTGGGGTCTCAACGACGTCCAGCAGGTGGCCCCCTCCGCCAGCCTGAGCGCCATCTGCTCCAGCCTGCCGGTACAGGTGTCCGCCACCTGGCTTGCCGACGGCGCGGCCCGGGCGGCCCATGTCACGGCCCACGCGGGACAGACCTTCTTCACCAACAACCTGGGCACCGTGTACGCCATGGGCCGCAATAACGTCACCGACGTGGTGAGCTCCCTCCTGGGCATCGGCGCCGCCGACGCCTCCACCGGCGTGCCCGTTTCCGTGAAGAAAGGGACCACCGGCGCCCATAACGGCATCTACTATTACAACACCGACCTGAACAGCAGCCTGCTGGACAAGGTTATGTCCGTTACCGTGGGCGACACCCACGCCGTGGCCATCCGGGACGACGGCACCGTCTACGCCTGGGGCCTCAACAACTACGGCCAGCTGGGCGGCTACGGCAATCTGGACCTGCCCGACACCGCCGGCAGCGGGTATGACCGGGGCCTGGACGGCTATCACACCTCCGCCGCCGACAACGGCAACGCCATGAACCGCTACCACGCCACCCGGGTGGGCGGCGAGGACAGCTATACCCTCTACCTCAACGGCGCCCTCAGCCTGCCCGCCGGAGGCAATTCCCGCACCAGCGTCTCCACCGGCCGCCAGGCCTCCTACGTCACCATGAACGCGGCCCAGACCCTTACGGTGGACCTGACCGCCGTGACCATGAAGCTGGTCACCGGCTTCCGGCTGGAGAACGCGGCCGACGTGGACGACACCAACGCCCTGACGGCCAACGAGCGCAGCCGCACGGCCCTGCTCAGCGGCCTGGACCCCGCCTACGTGACGGTGTACTCCAGCAACGAGAACATCGCCGTGGCCGCCCTGTCCGGCAGCAGCATCCTGGTCACCCCTGTGGCGGGCGCCTACGGCGAGACCAATATCCTGGTGCGCTACGACACCGCCAATACGACGGAGTACGGCCTCATCCACGTCACCGTCCTCCAGGACAACGACGCGGTCCAGGCCGCCACCCCCGACGTCTCCGTGAAGCTAGCCGCCCCCGCCACCGCGGCGGGCCGGAACTTCACCGTGTCCCTGCGCTCCGACGGCACCGTGTGGACTTGGGGCGAGAACGGCTCCGGCCAGCTGGGCAACGGCGCCACCGGCGGCAGCAACGTGCCCGTCCAGGTGGTCAAGGACGCCAACGGCACCCCCCTGAACAATATCATCAGCGTGGCCGCGGGCCCCTACTTCGCCCTGGCCCTGGACGCCGACGGCCACGTGTGGGCCTGGGGCGACAACCAGAGCGGCCAGCTGGGCAACGGCACCAACGCCGCCTCCACCTTCGCCCAGCCGGTGCTGATGGGCGGCCAGGATGAGGCCGACCCCGCCGACGCCTATCTCCACGGCATCATCGCCATCAGCGCCAGCTCCGCCTATGACAACAACACCGGCAGCTCCTTCGCCCTGGCCCTGGATGCCGACGGCCATGTGCTGGCCTGGGGCGGCAACGCGTACGGCCAGCTGGGCACCGGCGGCGTCCGCTCCGCCAACGACGCGGGCAACCGCCTGCCCCAGTACGTCCTCTCCGGCGCCAGCGCCACCGGCGCCTTCGAGAACACCGGCGACATCAACGGCCGCCTTCAGGACGTGTTCGCCATCGCCGCCGGCGGAAACCACGCCGTGGCCCTGAAGGGCAACGGCACCGCCTACGCCTGGGGCCGCAACGACGGGGCCCAGCTGGGCAGCGACATGGCCAAGGACGGCCACGGCCTGGCTCTGGCCACCACCGCCCGGGCCGTGACCATGGGCGGCAACACCGACAGCGGCAACGGCGGCGCGGACCCCCATCTCACCCTCCGGGGCGTGATGGATCTGGATGCCGGCGACGACTTCACCGTGGTGGAGACCGAGGGGCACCACGCCCTCCGGTTCGGCACCCTCACCAGCCGGGACGGCTATCTCACCGAGACGGAGTACCACCCCGCCTACCTGGTCACCGCCGATGAAAACGGCTTCGGCGTGAACCGGGTGGAGGGCGTCCAGGACGTAGCCGCGGGCAGCCGTCATGGCCTGGTGGCCGCCGGTACCCTGGCCGGGGCCGACACCGCCGTGTGGTCCTTCGGCCGGAACACCGCCGGCCAGCTGGGCAACGGCTACGCCGCCACCCAGAACAGCAACAACCACGTGGTGGACAACGAGTACAACGCCGCCCGGGTGGTCTCCGGCTACAATTACGACGCGCCGCTGACCAGCTACGCCGAAAACGTTATCGCCGTCTCCGCTGGCGCCGACCACAGCGTCCTCTATCAGCAGGACGGCTCCGTGTGGGATATGGGCCGGGGCGCGGAGGGTCAGCTGGGCTACGGCGCCTACACCGATAGCTACCTGCCCGTCCGGGCGGGAGAGGCCTCCAACCTGTCCATCAAGCCCGACAAGATGACGGTGCTGAACGCCGACGGGACCACCGCCGTGGAGTATGTCTACTCCATGGGCAACAACGTGCCCGAGCGGGTGACCCTGGCCCTGGGCGTCAACGCCCCCGCCAGCGCCCAGAAGCTCCAGCTCCACACCGCCGCCCTGGCCCTGGTGTACTCCGACGGCTTCAACCTCTACACCGACGGCTACCGCAACACCCTCACCGGCGGCTATACCGTGAGCTATACCTCCAGCGACACCACCGTGGGCGTCATTGACGCCAACGGTCTGCTCACTGCGCCCGGCAACAAGGCGGGCACCACCATTGTCACCATCACCGTCACCCTGGCCAACGGCCAGGTGGTCACCGGCCAGATCGCGGTGACTTACAGCGACAAGACCGCCTTCCAGGATCCCCAGGTCTCCGCCGGGCGGGACCACTCCGTGGCGGTCTCCGGCGACGGCAAGCTCTACGCCTGGGGTCTCAACGACAAGGGCCAGGCCGTCCCCGGCGACAGCACCGCCCACTTCGAGTACCCCCGCCTCGTCACCTGGACCGACGCCGTGGGCAACCCCGTGCTGGTGAAGGACACCCAGGCGGGCGACGGCTTCACCCTGGCGCTGGACACCGCGGGCAGCCTGTGGGCCTGGGGCCAGATCAACGGCGCCCTGGTGGACGAGCCCACCAAGGTGACTTTGGCGCCTACTGTTCAGCAGATCTCTGTCTGGGGCGGGAACATCATCGTTCTGGACAGCAACGGCGAGGTGTGGACCGGCAGCCGGGATACCCTGGACAACCTGGTCCACCTTGAGACCGCGCCCGGCGCCTACTTTGACGGCGTGAGCCAGGTGGCCGCCGGCCAGGAGCACTATCTGGCCCTGAAGAACGGCACGGTCTACGCCTGGGGCGGCAACAGCCGGGGCCAGCTGGGCACCGCCTTTGCCGCCGACCCCCAGGTCTACGACGTGGCGGATACCGCCGCGTCCGGCTACGACGCCTATAACGCCCTGGCCACTTACAACGCGGGCGCTTACACCAGCCAGACCTTGTACGTGCTCTCCGGCGGCTCCGCCGCCTCCAGCGCCCTGCCCACTCCCGTGCAGGTCTCCGACGGGGCGGGCGCCACGGTCCGGGTGCTGGTGGCCAGCACCCACGAAGAGCCTGTGGATCCCAGCGATCCCACCCAGGGCACCGTCACCGTGGTGGACAGCTGTGTCTATCAGGACGTGCTCTCCCTGGGCAGCGACAGCTCCACCGTCCTGACGGGGGTGAAGTACATTGCCGCCGGGGCCTACCAGTCCGCCGCGGTGGGCGGCGACGGCAGCGTCTACGTCTGGGGCGCCAACGACAAATATCAAAGCGGCGTGTCCGCCGGCACCGGCGACATCACCGTGCCCACCCGCCTCCAGGTCGTCGACCCCGCCAGCGGGGAGACGGTGGAGCTGACCACGGGGGCCAAGGTCTCCCTGGGCCAGGACAGCGGCTTCGCCGTCACCGACAACGGCAATGTCTACGCCTGGGGCTATCAGGCCAACGGCCAGCTGGGCACCGGGTATGATCCCAGCAACGCCGCCCAGACCTCCGACGGCATGACCGCCACCGGCGTGGAGTTCGTAAAGACCGCCCAGCTCATGCGCAAGGGCGACAGCTTCAACGCCGCCGCCGAGGCCTATATGCAGGGCGTCACCGCCCTGGACGCCGGGATGGGCCATACCCTGATGGTCCGGGCTGACGGCCAGGTCTACGCCTCCGGCTCCAACAACAATTACAAACTGGGCGCCCACAGCATCTACGCCGGCTACAACGGCTCCGGGGCCTATACGGGCCTCATCACCGCCGAGCCCGCCGTGGTGGGCGACCTGGAGGCCAAGACTCTGGTGCCCGGCAAGGTCACCGTGTACGACGCCGCCTCCGGCAGCGCCGTGAAGAGCTACCAGTACACCCTGGATTCCACCACCGGTGAGCCCGTGGCCCCCAAGAACGTGGTCATGAACGAGGAGCAGTACGCCCGGGTGGAGCGGACCGACCTGCTGGAGGTCTACCTCTCCGGCTTCAACCTGCTGGTGAACAGCCGCACCGTGCTGGTGCAGAGCTTGTCCGCCGGACAGCAGTCCCTCAACTGGGTCTCCGGCGAGACCGCCGTGGCCACCGTCACCCCCGACGCCAGCGGCGCCAAGGTGGAAGCGGTGGGCGGCAGCTACGGCCTGGTGCCCGTCCGGGTGACCAACACCATCTCCGGCCACACCGGCATCGTCAACATCACTGTGACCCAGAAGCAGACCAACGCCTCCCCCATGGTGGTGGCGGGCAAGGGCTTCTCCGCCGCCCTGCGCTCCGACGGCACCGTTTGGACCTGGGGCGACAACACCTATGGCCAGCTGGGCGACGGCACCCTCGTCACCCACTCCACCCCCACCCAGGTGATGACCAGCTATGCCGACGGCATGAAGCACTATCTGGGCAACATCGTCTCTATCGCCGCCGGCGACCGCCATCTGGTCATGCTGGACGTGGACGGCCACATCTGGACCACCGGCGACAACGCCCTGGGCCAGTTGGGCTACGACACCGTCGGCACCACTGGGGCGACCTATCATACCTTTGCCGCCAAGGTGGATACCGCCGCCAATGACGGCACCGCCCTGGACGAGCTGTTCTTCGTGTCCGTGGCCGCCGGCGCCGGCCACACCCTGGCCCTGACCAAGGGCGCCGAGGTGGTCGCGGATACCGGCAGCGCGGGCTACAACGGCGGCGAGGTCTACGCCTGGGGTTCCAACAGCGCCTATCAGCTGGGCACCGGCACCAGCGCCCAGGGCGAGAGCGCCTCTGCCGCGCCGATGACCTCCACCTTCGTGCCCCAGCATGTGCTGAAGGGCCAGAGCGCCTCCGATACCGACTACCTCAGCAGCATTTCCGCCATCAGCGCCGGCGGGGACCACTCCGTGGCCCTGCGGACCGACGGCCGGGTGCTGGCCTGGGGCGGCAACACTTACGGCCAGCTGGGCGACGGCACCACCGCCGACCGGGGCCTGCCCGTTCTCACCCTCAAGGGCGAGAGCCAGTCCGACGACGATTACACCCGCAGCGTGGTGTCCATCGCCGCCGGCGCGAAGCATACCCTGATCCTGGTCCGGGTGGAGGAGACCGGCCTGGCCGTCCGCACCGAGGTCTACGCTTTCGGCGACAACAGCCAGGGCCAGCTGGGCATCTGGTCCAACGCCAACACCCCGGCCAACTATGTCCCCCTCCGGGTGCGGGGCACCGCCGATTCCGACGCCTCGGGCACCGCCGCCTATCCCAACGGCTGGCTGGGCAGCAACGCCGACGGGGGCGAGGTGATCGTGGGCATCGCCGCCGGCGGGAACCAGAGCTTCGCCGTCACCGAGTACGACAGCAACGTGGCCGGCTCCGGCAAGCTCTACGCTTGGGGCGAGAACGAGTACGGCCAGCTGGGCGTCACGGCCTACACCGCCGACAGCGCCGACGCCCGTCCCGCCGAGCAGCCCCGGACCACTCCCGTGTACGTGGTCTCCGGCCTGTCCGACGACACCGGCTATCTCAACGCCATCCGTAGCGTGGGCGCCGGGATCCAGCATACCGTCATGCTCAAGGCCGACGGCACCGTCTGGTCCTCCGGCTACGGTAGCAACTGGCAGCAGGGCGACGGCACCAACTACACCTATATGTATCCCGTCCGCGCCGGTGAGGATGAGGCCACTCTGGTCCTGGCTGACCAGATGTTGGTGGGCGGCGCCCAGTATCCCCTGGGCACCGAGATCATCCGGATCGCCAGCGACGAGACCATCACCATCCCCATGGGTGATCTGAAGGCCCGCTATCTCAGCGGCTTCGACCTGGTGGACCGCAACGCGGGCGACGCGCCCGCCGCGGGGCTGACCCTCACCGGCGTGACGGTGGGGGATGGGCGCATCGCCTCCGCCGCCATCAACGCCAACGGCCTCACGGTCTCCGCCGGCACCCAGGCGGGGGGGACCCAGATCATGGTCCGGGCCGAGCTGGATGGCAAGAGCTACATCCTCATGTTCCAGGTCTATGTGGGCCTGATCTCCAGCGCCGCCCTGGGCACGGCAGGCCAGCGGCCCGCCGACAAGACCGCCCCCATGGTGGACAGCGGCTATCAGCATGCCGTGGCCCTCAAGGCGGACGGTACCGTCTGGGCCTGGGGCCTGGGCACCTCCGGCCAGCTGGGCACCGGCTACCAGACCTCCACCACCTTCCCGGCCCTGGTCCATGAGATGGGCTACGTCTGCCCGGCCTGCGGCACCCTCTGCCATGAGAGCACCGACGGGGCCCCCGGCGTGGGCCACGCCCTGCTGTGCCCGAACTGCGGCCAGGTCTTTGACCGGGACAGCGTCACCGGCGCCAACGGTGCCGCCGTGGCCGTGGGCCAGGCGACGGGCGGCATCCTGGAGAACATCGTGGGCGTGTCCGCCGGCGACGGCTTCACCCTGGCCGTGGACGCCTCCGGAAACGTCTGGGCCTGGGGCACCAAGGAGCACGTGGTGCCCGGCACCACCGCCCTCACCGCCCGCAAGATCGACTTCTCCCTGAGCCTGGATGAGAACCGGGGCGCGGGCTATGTGATGCCTAAGATCGTGGCGGTGGCCGCCGGCGCGGATCACGCCCTGGCTTTGGACGCCAACGGCACGGTCTGGGCCTGGGGTTCCGACACTTACGGCCAGCTGGGACTGGACGACGTGACGGGCTACGGCTACCACGACCTGCCCACCCATGTCACCCGGGGCGACGCGGCCGCCGACAGTTATTCCACCGTGGACATCGCCAGCGGCTACAAGTATCTGGACCACGTGGTGGCCATTGAGGCGGGCAGCCAGTTTTCCATGGCCCTGCGCTCCGACGGCACCATGTACGTCTGGGGCCGCAACGACGTCAACCAGCTTGGCCTGGGCGACACCACCCACGGCGCCGACGTGAACGTCACCAGCACCAGCACCTATCATACGGTCCAGCAGATCACGGCGGAGGATACCCTCAAGCGGGCTGTCCCCACCCGTCTGGACGTGAAGGACAGCCTGGGCAGCAGCCTGCCCATCCAGGCCATTGCCGCCGGGGACCGCAGCGGCACCGCCCTGACCATGGACGGCCAGGTCTACACCTGGGGCACCTATTGGCTGTTCCAGTATCTCCACTGCAGATATTGGCACGACTACTACGGCTGGCATCACGCCCCCAGCGTCCACCAGTATTACGAAGAGATCCAGTCCCCCAGGCAGGTGGTCCTGGCGGATGGCGTGACGGGTAGGAGCATCGCCGCCGGCGTCAACGCCGGGTACAGCCTGGGCAGCGACGGAAAGGTCTACGCCTGGGGCTCCAACGCCTACGGCCAATACGGCGACGGCACCCATACCGGTGACCAGTATTCGCTGTATTTTGAGCAGGATACCAATAATACTGCCCCCAACCTGGGCACGGTCACCTTCTATGGTCAGGACGGTCAGACTGTGTTGAGCATGTCCAAGGACCAGATGATGTACCAGGGCCACCCGGTCTCCGCCGGTATCGGCCCCGGGGACGGGGATGGCAAGCTCACCAACGTGCTGATGATCGCCGCCGGCAAAGAGACCGGCTATATGGTCAGCACCGATGGATACGTCTACGGCTGGGGCCGCAACGAAGTGGGCGAAGTGGGCAATGTCTCCATCAACGACCGCTACACCATTGCCGACGCGAATGGGTCTCATGTCGGCTATACCGTCACAAACCGCTATGCCGCTACCTCTGAGCTGCCCTACCTGGTGGGCGCCCAGGCGGACGACCTGATGCGGATTACCACCGCCGCCGTCACCGCCGCGGTGGGCAGCGACGCCAATATTGCCAACAACCCCGCCAACGCCACCCGGGGCAAGGCGGCGGTCTATAACGCCGCCAATCCCATGCCCGTCAACGTGGAGATCACCCGGACCCAGGAGATCACGGTGAGCGGCAGCGCCATCGTGGAGGAGACCTACAAGGGCTTCAACCTCCAGTGGTACATGACCCAGGCCAACGCCTCCGGCGCCGACCTGAACTGGTACTCCAGCGACGAGAGCGTCCTGCGGGTGGAGAAGCTGCCCAGCGGCGACGCCAGGATCTACCATTATGTTCCCGCCGATGGGGGCGGCGATCTGGAGAAGGAGAAGTTCGGCACCGCCACCATCACCGCGGTGGACACCGCCACCGGCTTCACCGGATCCTTCCAGGTCACCGTCTACCCCGAGGGGACCAATACCGACGGGAACGCCCGGGTGTCCAACGCCAAGGTCTACGCCGGGCGGGGCATCTCCTTCGCCATTAAGATGGACGGCACCGTTTGGGCCTGGGGCGACAACACCGCCGGATTCCTGGGCGTGGACCCCAACGCCCAGAGCTCTACCGATACCGAGCAGGAGAGCCCCTTCTCCGCCTTTACCTGGGACTTCCTGCCCGCCGGCGACATCGCCACGTCCCTGGAGACCGCCAGCGGCGCCCACACCACGGCTCTGCAGGAGCTTGGGACCGCCAGCGGCATCACCGTCAACGCCCTGGCCGACGTCAACGCCCTGGGCTGGAACGGCAAGGTCTCCAGCGCTCTGACCGGGGTGAACGGCGTTCTGGGCGACGCGGCCAGCGTTCTGGCCGCCGTGGCCGACGTGTTGGCCCAGCCCACGATGCAGGGCAGCACCGTGGAGCCCATCATGAACGCGCTGGATGCCGCCATGACCGCCAAAAAGGCGGCCCTGGACACGCTGAAAAACGCCATCGGGGCCCTGGACGCCCCCAACGGCCTGACCAGCGCCAACATCGCCGACCTCCAGACCGCCCTGGCCGACTATGACACGGCCCGGGCCGGGCTGGACACGGCCCTGGCCAACGCGAAGGCGGCCTTCGACGCCGCCCTGGCCAGCGTGCCCGCCGGCGACGACATCCTCACCTACATGAGCGCGGTCAATACCGCGCTGGCAGCCTATACCAGCAGTGTGACCACACTGGAGAGCGACCTGGGCACAGGGACCGCCGCCGGTGTTTTGGAGACACTGAGCGTCAGCCTGCCCGAATTGGCCGCCAAGGTGGGCATCTGGGAGACCGCCAAGGCCGACGAGGATGCCGCCCGGGTCAGCGAGGCGGGCTGGGCCTCTGAGATGAATTTCTACACCGTGCTCAACGACTATCTCAACAACTCCTCCACCTACACCACCGGCCTGCCGGTCATCACTGGCCTGAGCACGGCGGGGGAGAGCCTGGACAGCATCGTGCTGCCCTCCATGCTGCTGGCCGGCGATTTCTCCGCCGCCTTTGGAGACCCGAGCCTGGCCGCCGACCTGGGCCTGAGCTATGCCAGCCTGCCCGTCATCGCTGTTGCCGGAAACGGGGGCACCGGCTTTGCCTCCGGCACGGCCAGCAGGCTCACCGTGGGCAAGGGCATCCAGGCCATCCAGGACGGGGCGTTCCAGAATACCTTGATCAGTACGGTCTATTGGTACGCCGGCCAGTCCAGCGCCGTCACCGCCTCCGCCTTCACCGGCACCAATGTGGTGGATGTGTGGGTGGAGGACGCCGCCTCCGCCAACGAGCCCTACTTTGAGGCCCTCTTTGGCCCGGCGGTGAACGTCCGTGTCCCCGAGGGCTCCACCGACGACGATGCCGAGACCTACGACACCAGCCGGGTCAACACCCCCATGCAGGTGCTTGGCGTCAACGGCGTGGGCCTGCTGGGCGACCGTAAGACCAAGAACGGCGACGGCGCCGCCAACGCCATCTACAACGATGCCGTGGTGGCCCTGGCGGTGAACGAGAGCGCCGCCACCAACTTCCACAACATGGCCCTCACCGCCAAGGGCGACGTGTACGCCTGGGGCTACAACGACCGCGGACAGGTGGGCGACGGCACCCTGACCAACCGGACCCATCCCGTGCGGGTCCTGGCGGGGGAGAGCCCCTATTGGTACACCGTGGATTCCGCCACCGGCCTGCGGATGGAAAACAGCGGCACCGGCACCCGCTACCTCACCGGAGCGGTGCAGATCGCCGTGGGCCACAGCCACTCCCTGGCCCTTTTGAAGGACGGCACGGTCCTGGCCTGGGGCGCCACCAACATGGGTCAGGGCGGCTATGACACCGGTCTGGACAAGTACGCCGCCACCCCGCGGCTGGTCCGCGTGGGCGGCAGCGTGGGCGACCGGGAGTATCTGTCCCATATCGTCCAGATCACCGCCTCCGGCGCCAACACCACCGCCGGCACCTCCGCCGCCCTGCGCTCCGACGGTACCGTGTGGATGTGGGGCGCCAACGGCAGCGGCCAGCTGGGCGACAACTCCGTCCTCTATAAATCCTTCCCCAACGCGGTCCAGGTGGGCGCCCTCAACGACAGCGGCTCCGCCTATGTTACCGTGCGGCGCGGGGAGGAGAAGGGCACGCTGGATACCGACACCAAGAAGGATTTCGGCAACAGCGCTTACCACACTTACCTGAACGGTGCGCCCGCCATGCTGGACCGGGTGGTGGAAATCGACCTGGGCGCCAGCCATATCCTGGCCCTCACCAATATTTACAACAGCGACGGCAGCCGGGGCGACCGGACCGTCTACGCCTGGGGCGACAACACGGCCGGGAAGCTGGGCGACGGCACCTACACCGAGCGCCATCTGCCCGTGCCCGTCTCCAAGACCTACGGCGACGGCGCCATCGCCAACATCGCCCACGTCTCCGCCGGCGGGACCCAATCCCTGCTCCTCACCGAGCTGGGGTGGGAGCCCAAGGCTGTGGCCGGGACGGCCGGCGTCATCGTGGCCGAGGCCCAGGTGTGGGCCTGGGGCGCCAACAACGTGGGCCAGATGGGCAAGGTCCCCAACGGCAGCGCCAACCCCGGCACCGCCGAGCCCGTGCCCGTCCAGCCCTTGGCGGGGGAGAACTCCGTCAAGAACGCCGCCGACGAGGTCTACAAGAACCTGACCGCCGTGCAGTCCATCACCGCCGGCTACGACCACGGCATCGTGGTGGGCAACACCGGCTATGTGTACGCCTGGGGCAACAACAACATGAAGCATATCGGCGACTTTACCGAGACCATCCGTACCGCCCCGGTCCGGGTGGGCGCCCTGCCGTACCGCAGCCTGGAGCTGACCCATGCCGTCCACTACCAGGCAGACGGCTCCGTCAAGCAGACCTATCTGATTGATACGGCCGCCGGTCAGCCGCCGCTGTCCATCACCATGCGCTCCGGTGAGCGATATGTGGGCGACTGCAACGGCGCCTATCCCATCAACAAGATCGACTACAAGGGCTTCAACCTCTTTGCCGACACCGAGATCACCAAGCTGGACGGCAGTGAGAACATCCTCATCAGCATCTCCAACCCGGAGGTGGTCACCGCCGAGATCGAGACCAACGCCGGACTGAAGCAGCTGGTCATCAAGCCCATTGCCGGGGCCTTCGGCCGCTCCACCGTCACCTTCTACATCATCGACGAGAATGACGGGGTGAGCTATGTCTACTCCGGCTCCGTGCTGGTCACCGTGCTGCCCGACGACGGCGTGGCCGTGCCCATGGTGGCCGCCGGGCGGGACTTCACCCTGGCCCTGCGCGCCGACGGCACCGTGTGGGCCTGGGGCGACAACCTCTACGGCCAGCTGGGCACCAACCTGCCCTTCGACTACAACGGCCGCAACGAATACGACCAGCGCAGCAAGACGGTGCCCGTCCAGGTCATCTTCCCCACGGAGGAGGGCCATGACAACCGGATCACCC
The DNA here is from genome assembly GCA_022846075.1 of Oscillospiraceae bacterium. Classification (GTDB taxonomy): domain Bacteria; phylum Bacillota; class Clostridia; order Oscillospirales; family Oscillospiraceae; genus Vermiculatibacterium. The sequence continues at coordinate 2,993,519 of AP025582.1, read as the reverse complement.
ATATCGCCGCCGGCGGCTACCACGGGGTGGCCGTCACGGTGGAAGGCCGGGTCTTTACCTGGGGCCGCAACGATTACGGCCAGCTGGGCAATCTGGAGAGCGAGAGCCAGACCAAGATGAACGCTGCTGTTCCCGTCCTCACCAGGGGCGTGAACAACCAGACCGACCCTATCTCCAACGCCATCCGGGCCGCGGCGGGCGATAACTTCTCCATGGTCCTCACCGCCGACGGCGAGGCCTATGTCTGGGGCCAGAACACCTCCGGCCAGCTGGGCATCAACACCAGCAACAACGTCAGCCACCCCATGCGCCTGCGGGGCTACAACGGCGGCGGCTATATGAACAATCTGGTGGCCATCTCGGGCGGTCAGAACCACGCCATGGCCCTGCGGTCCGACGGCTCGGTCTTTGCCTGGGGCTCCAACGCCTCCGGTCAGCTGGGCAACGCCACCACCGTCTCCGAGGCCGCCCCCATCCAGGTCAAGGTGGACGCGGCCGCGGCCGCCGCGGCCGGGATCCCCAACGACGGCACCTATCTCACCTCCGTGGCCGGGATCTCCGCCGGCGACAGCTTCTCCGTGGCGCTGGGCCGCAACAGCTCGGTCTTTGCCTGGGGCGACAACACCTACGGCCAGCTGGGTGACGGGAGCGCCGTCTCCACAACCCTGCCTATCCGGGTCCGGGCCGACAGCGCGGTGGTCCGCCCCGAGGACACCGAGACGGTGACCGACGCCACGGGCAGCGTGACCTATCTGAACAACATCGTGGACATCTCCGCCTATGGCCGCCATGTGTCGGCCATCACCCTGAAGGTGCCCGCCACCGCCAGCGCTGTCCTGGGCACCGATAATCTGGTGTACACCTGGGGCGAGAACACCTACGGCCAGATCGGCAACGCCGAGAGCCTGGCCACCGCCCCCGCCGGGACCACCAGCATCTACGAGGCCCTGCCCACGCCCACCAAGTTCAGCGAGGGCGTGTACCCCGGCAAGCAGGCTTACTTCTCCGCCGTGGCCTATACCGTGGCTTCCGGCTATCATCACACCGCCGTGATCGGCCGGGACGGCTATGTCTACTCCTTCGGTAAGGGCGACATGGGCGCCATGGGCAACGCCAGCTCCGCCCAAAACGAGGTGCCCGTCCGCGCCGGCGTCCGGGAGGACAGCGTCCTGATCCTGGACACTGCCTACGGCTCCGCCGCCGATCACATCAGCTATACCGACACCAGCCGCGTTGTCCTGCGCAAGGGCGATCCCGCCGCCTCGGTGACGGCGATGAGCTATACCCTGGATCTGGCGGATCTCTACCTGCGCCGCTACAAGGGCATGAATACCTTTGAAGCCGCCGACGTGGAGGTCGGTGGGCTGGACCTGTCCAAGTTCACCGTCACGGTCACCGATCCCACCATCGTGGACATGGCGGCCGCGGGCACCTCCTACACCTTCACCGCCAAGGAGACCGACCGCTCCGGCAAGACCACCGCCGTGGTCACCTATGACGACGGCACCGAGGTCTTTACCCTGGTGATCCCCATGTTCGTCCAGGACACCAACGCCACCGCCGTGGCCACCGCCAAGGTCATGAGCGGCTACGCCCACTCCGTCCTGCTGCGGCCCGACGGCTCCGTCTGGGCCTGGGGCCTGGGCACCAAGGGCCAGCTGGGCGACAATACCGCCACCAACCGAGCCTACCCCGTCCGGGTGCAGGCTGGCGTCAGTGTGCCCATTTCCGACAAGGAGACGGTGGACGGCGTGGACTACCTGGCTAACATCGTCACCGTGGCCGCCGGCGGGGAGCACTCCGTGGCCGTGTCCGCCAGCGGGTTCGTGTACGCCTGGGGCGACAACAAGTCCGGCGAGATCGGCATCGGCACTTACGGCACCGCCACCGTGAACGTGGCCCAGCGGGTGTGGGCGCCCGGCGTCACCGCCCCCGCCGCCGACAGCGATTATCTCAGCGGCATCGTCAAGGTGGCCGCGGGCTGGGGCTTTACCCTGGCGCTGGACGACAAGGGCGGCGTGTACGCCTGGGGCGGCAGCCGCAGCGGCCAGCTGGGCAACACCGCCTACGCCGCCAGCGTGGGCACCGGCATCGACGAGCAGTACAACATCACTACCCCCGTCCGGGTGGTCAACGGCACCGCCGCCGGCCCCAATACCGCCGGGGACACCTATAATTACCTGAGCCATGTGGTGGATATCGACGCCACCCAGTACACCGCCGTGGCCCTGCGGGCCAACGGGACGGTCTTCGCCTGGGGTTATTCCGCCGACGGACAGACCGGCGACGGTTACAACCAGGCTTACGTCCAGGCCCCCACCCAGGTCCGGGGCGGCGCTTCCACCGGTAAGTCCAACACCTTTACCAGTGTGGGGAACAACTACGCCACCCAGGAGTTCCTCTACCGGGCCGTGGACGCGGCGGTGGGCGGCGACCACATCGCCATCCTCACCGACGGCTACGACGGCGCGGGCCGCAATTACAGCGTCTACTCCGCCGGCGCCAACGCCTCCGGCCAGCTGGGCCAGGATCCGGCCGCCCTGGCCGCCTCCAACGTGCCCGTGCTGTCCGTCGACGCCGTGACCCTGAACGCCAACGCCTCCAGCACCGGCCACGAGAGGCCGGTCCAGGTGGCGGCGGGCCTGTCCCACAGCGCCTTCCGCACCGTGGATATGAACGACCGGGTCAACTTCGACAACAGCGCTTGGCGGGGCTACGTCTGGTCCTTCGGCAACGGCGACATGGGCCAGATGGGCGACAACACCCGTCAGAGCGTCAACTTTGCCGCCACCAAGGTGGTCAAGGGCGGCTACCGCTCCACCGAGGCCCAGATCGACTACCTGGAGGGTGTCATCGACCTTTCCGGCGGCTACAACCACAGCGCCGCCATCAGCACCTACTATAAAAACGGCACCGGCGCCAACGCCGCCGACATCGACGCCAGCCATCTGGACGGCATGTTCGGCTACGTGTGGAACTGGGGCATCAACACCGACGGCCCCACCGACGCCAGCGGCGCCGAGAACCAGACCGCTATCGGCGTGCTGGGCGACCTGTCTGACTACCGGCTCAACTACCCCGTCCAGGCGGGCAGCCGGGAGAGCATGACCATCATCGTGGACTACGCCGAAATTCGGGACTACGACACCGCCACCACGGTGTACCGCACCTACGGCACGCCGAACAACGGCGGCACCATCCCCAGCGGCGCCATCGCCAACGCCACCGTGCCTCCCTCCATCATCGTGGCCACCAACGAGAAGCTGTACATCGAGCGGCAGAATACCCATATGGTGTACGACAACGGCTTTGCCCTCTATCCCGCCCACAAGATCCTGAACACCTCCAACGAGGTCTGGAGCGCCAACACCTCCGACGACCAGATCACGGCCGTCGCGGTCACCGGCGCCACCGCCACTGACGCTCTGGTGGTGGGCCGGGCCAACGCCGCCGACCCCTACAACAACGGCAAGCTGGGCAAGACCACCATCGGTTTCCAGACCACCGGCGGGGACTACAACAACGATAAGAACCATGCCCCCGGGACCACCGCCGACCACGATTACGGCTACGACGCCGCCAAGAACTGGCTGGTCACCGGCACCTACTTCGGCACCCTGGAAGTGGACCTTCAGGAGTCCACTGACGCCATCATGACCGGCACCGCCGCGGGCAACCACTTCACCGCCTTCCTGGACAACAACGGCACCGTCTGGGTCTGGGGCGACAACGAGTTCGGCGTCCTGGGCCAGGGCAACACCGCCGGCACCACCGGCGCGGGCAGCACCGCCTACGCCGACCACACCGCCGCCGGGATCCCCGTCAGCGCCAATCCCCAGAAGGTGCGGGTGCAGAACGTCGCCCCCGACGGCACCCCCATGGTGGACGCCAGCGGCAATCCCGTGTACACCTACCTGGGCGAGCTGACCCGGACCGTCGTGACCAGCGACGGCATGGGCGGCACCGTCACCCAAACCCTGCCCGACAAGGTGAAGGCCATCGCCGCCGGCGAGGACCACATGGTGGCCCTCACCCAGAGCGGCAAGGTCTATACCTGGGGCCGCAACAACCTGGGCCAGCTGGGCTATGCCCCGGGCACCCCGTACAGCACCGTGGCCAAGCACGTGGCCATCCAGCTTCCCGACGACACGGGCGCCATGCAGGACGTGGAGATCGTCGGCATCGCCGCCGGCACCGGCCACACCCTGGCTCTGTCCCTGGAGGGCCAGGTCTGGGGCTGGGGCTCCAACGTGTACGGCCAGAGAGGCACCCAGGATCAGCCCTCCAGCGACGCCGCCAGCGTCAATGTGGTGCCCCGCCGGGTGGTGGGCCACCTGGGCGAGAACTTCCTGGAGAACATCGTCCTCATCTCCGCCGGCGGCGACTCCAGCGCCGCCGTCCGGGCCGACGGCAGCCTGTGGACCTGGGGCCGCAACGACAACGGCCAGCTGGGCATCAGCACCCAGCTCAACCAGGGCTCTCCCTCCCAGGTGCGCAAGGGCGAGTCCAACGCCGTGGGCTACTATATCCAGAACGTGTCCAGCGCCGCCGTGGGCTTCGACCATATGCTGGCCGTGGTCACCATCGGCAGCGGCAGCAGCCAGCAGCAGGAGAATTACGGCTGGGGCTCCAACTACTACCGCCAGCTCACCACCGAGGCCGGTACTCCGGTCTACACCACCACTGGCACCGGTTCCTCCGCCGTCACCACGGAGACCGGCCGGGTGGTCACAGACCCCATCCGTCTGGTGAAGAGCTATGACGCCGGAACGGATACCATCGTCTACCTGGACAACGTGGCCAACCTGTTTGCCGGCAAGTATTTCTCCTTGTCCATCAACATCAACACCCCCAACCAGACCAACAGCCACGACAATACCGAGCGCAGTGTCTACGCCTGGGGCATCAACGACAAGGGCCAGCTGGGCATCGGGAACGTAAACGGCGCCTGGGCCGCCTATCCCGCCGCGGTGCTGGCGGGGGATTCCGCCATGCTCACGGTGGGCGGGGATACCGATGTCTCCGACAACGTGGCCGGGCAGAAGTTTGACGACACCAACGCCCACGCCACCACCACCGGCACCCTCACCGAGGTGAAGAACCTCTCCGCGGGTTACGGGCACGTCTCCGCCCTGCGGCAGGACGGCTATGTCTGGTCCTGGGGTGACAACACCTACCACCAGCTGGGCACCATCAACAAGACCACCACCACCAACAACGTGCCCACCCTCTCCGGCTACCGGGCGAAGAGCTACGTGGTTCTCTCCGGCGCGGAGCTGGAGGACCTGGGCGCCGCCGCGCCCGGCGCGGGTACCGATGTTACCTATCAGATCAACGGCGCCACCTTCACCGTCAACGGCGGCACCGTGGAAGTGGTCTGCGCCGCCCCCCGTCCCACCGAGAGCGGCTGGATCTTCCGCATGAACGACAGCCAGCAGCTGCGGGTGGCCGCGAACCAGTACTTCTACACCACCGGCACCTATGTCAACAGCGCCAACCAGCTTCTGAACGCCGACCATGTGACCGTCAAGTCCATGGACGAGCGGGTGGCCACCGTGGATGCCGACGCCGTCAACGGCGGCTGGATCATCCGGCCCTCCGGCCTCGGCCACTACGGGGAGACCGCCGTGGTCTTCCGGGCCTATGACGCCGCCGGCCAGTGCGTGGCCGAGAGCGTCCTCCAGCTTACGGTTTACAGCAGTGAGGGCGTGGCCGCGCCCATGCTGGCCTCCGGCGCCAACCACACCCTGGCGCTGAAGGCTGACGGCACCGTCTGGGCCTGGGGCTCCAATATCTACGGCCAGCTGGGCATCGGCGAGAACGTCATGAGGAACCTGTACCATTACTACACGACCGGCTGGTCGGGAAGCTATCATAATGAGATTTCCGAGCATTGGACCGCTGCCACTGACGGCGAGGATTTCAACGTCCTCAAGAGCTACACCACGCCCCAAAAGGTCCTCTTCCCCGAGGGCGTGCGCATCGTTCAGATCGCCGCCGGCGAGTACACCAGCTACGCCGTGGATACCAACGGGAATGTCTGGGCCTGGGGTGACAACACCGTGGGCCAGATGGGCAACGGACAGTGGGCCGATCCTTACGAGTTTACCCGGGACTGGTATCACGACTGGTGGTGGGGCTGGGGCTACAAAAATGATGTGGGTTATACTGACAACAATAACTATGTGCCCCAGCAGGTGATGAATGTTGGTGCGACGACAGGCAACGGAGATTACCTTTCCAACGTGGCATCTGTGACTGCCGGGCGGGATTACGCCCTGGCCCTGCTGGCCAACGGCACCGTAGTATTCTGGGGCAACTCCGGTGCCTACCAGAGCGTGGAGGGCAACCGCATCGACCACACCAACGGGCCGATCCAGCACTATAATGAATACTATCCCGAAGCCGACGATACTTTAATTCGTACTTATGCCAACCAACTTCGCTCCGGTGATGGTGTGGATGGACAAGTCATCAACAAAACCTGTATTACTGAAAGCTGGCACAACGTAACTCAGGCCTACGCTACCCAGAACAACATCTTCAAGACCACTCCCGTGGCCGTCCTGGGCCCCGGCGGCACTGACCGGATGGGTCACAGCGACACCGCCGACCACCCTGAGTCCGCCCTCACCACCGCCAACATGACCGCCAAGGTCACCAAGCTGGCGGGCAGCAACTACGCCTCCGCCGCCCTGATGAGCGACGGCACGGTGTACGTCTGGGGTATGGACGACGCGGGCAAGACCGACGACGAGGGGACCACCGCCAGCCACGGCGTCATGGGCGACGGCGCGGGCGTCTCCCGCATCTACCCCGTCCAGGTGAAGGCCGGCCAGCAGTTCAGCGGCAGCCATTACCTCCAGGACATCGTGGACCTGGCCGCGGGGGCCAACCACTTCCTGGCCATGGATTCCACGGGCGTGGTGTACGCCTGGGGCGACAACAGCAAGGGCCAGTTGGGCAAGGACGCCAGCCTGGCCGGCTCCAGCCTGCCCGTCCGGGTCACGCCCATGGAGTCCGACGGCACCAATAGCTTTACCGCCACCCGGGTCTACGCCGGCAGTGACAGCTCCTTTGCCATCGACAGCAAGGGCCATGTCTACGCCTGGGGCGACAACAGCAAGGACCAGCTGGGCCTGGGCGCCGGGGCGGCCGATACCGTCTACGCCCCCGCCATGACCCGCCAGGGCGAGAGCGTCAACTACGCCGAGACCGTCAAGACCGCCAACAACGGCACGGCGATGAACGACTACAACATCAACCAGGCCGTGACCAGCAACTCCGGCGGCAGCGCCGAGTTCCAGGGCGCCCGGTTCCTGTCCGTGGGCGCCTATGCCGCCGCCATCTACCGGGACGACGGCACCGTCTGGGCCACGGGCGACACCACCGGCTCCGGCAAGACCGGCACCGGCTACCGCCTGACCGTCGGCACCCTGGGCGATGGGAAGAACACCGCCTCCAACACCCCCAACCGGGTGGGGACGGCCGACGTGGACACCCTCTTCCTGGGCCACATCACCGTGACTGAAAACAATGGCACCACCGAGACTCCCGCCAGCCTGGACGCCGTGAGCTACGACCTCACCGGCGCGGGCCTGGAGAGCCTTGGCGCGAGCACGCTCAAAATCGTGGAGGATCAGGTCCTCAACATCTATGTGAGCGACGTGGTCCAGAACGTCCAGATCCAGACCGGCACCCAGTGGGTGGACACCACGCCTACCTATGATTACTATGTCTGGGTGAAGCAGACCGATGGCAGCTACGACGGTCCCTACCTCAACGACGGCAGTGTGACCATCCCTGTCAGCCCGAGCGATACTTATGGCTTCGACACCGACGGCGACGGCGTGGCGGACGACATCTTCACAACCGACGTTGGCGTTCTGCCTCCCGTGTGGAACAACACCTACGTGCAGGAAGAGGTCCCTGTCTATGACACCGTGGCCAAGACCGTGTCCGGGGTCCAGCGGTATTTCGCCGGCGGGCTCAACCTGGGCCTGAGCGACGGGCTGAAGGCCAACAGCGACCAGAACTACGGCCTGCTTGCCGCGGATGTGGACGACTTCACCGTGTTCTCCTCCAACGAGAGCATCCTCACCGTCAGCTACGACGCCGCCAATGCCCGCTGGCGCTTTATCCCGGTGCCCAACGCCTTCGGCACGGTCACCGTGGTTATCCGCCACAACGACAGCGAGCTGTCCCGCCTGATCCGGGTGGAGGTGCGCCCCGAGACCGACGTCATGGAGAACCCCAACGAGAAGTTTACCGCCCCCAAGATTGTCTACGGCGGCGAGCACGCCCTGGCCCTGAAGTCCAACGGCACCGTCTGGGCCTGGGGCGACGATAGCTACGGCCAGCTGGGCGACGGCTACTCCGACCCCTCCTTCTATGAGTATGTGCCCGTCCAGGTCTGCGATCCCACCGGCAGCGGCTACCTCAAGCACATCGTGGACATCGCCGCGGGCGACGGCTTCAGCATGGCGCTGGCCGCCGACGGCACCCTCTACACCTGGGGCCGCAACGACCGGGGCCAGCTGGGCCTGGGCACCCCCGCCGACAAGCTGAACGTCAATGTGACCTATCCCGCCCCCGTCACCTACCGCGCCACCGCCGCAGAGCCCGCCGTGGCGGCCATCTCCGCCGGCGGCAGCCACGCCCTGGCCCTGCGGGCCGACGGCACCGTCCTGGCCTGGGGCGACAACACCTACGGCCAGGTGGGCACCGCCGCCCGGGAGGCCTACTACGCCGCTCCCGTGGCCGTGGAGCGGGGCGGATTGGTGAACCTCCGGTGCGTCAATCCCGATACCTGCGTGGAGGCCCACGCCACCGACACCGAAAAGCTCCTGGCCCACGCCGTCATGGTGGAGGCCGGCTACGGCTATTCCGCGGCGGTCCTGGCCGACGGCACCGCCTATACCTGGGGCGCCATCTCCATGGACGGCGACTGGAATATGGATATCGGCGACGAGGACCGGGTCCAGAGCAACTTTGAGGGCGTGTATCAAAGCGCCTATCAGGGCAACGGCAAATACAACACCGCCATCAGCAGCTACGCCTCCGTCAACAACGGCGCCGGCACGGTGCAGAAGAACTATATGAACACCTACTCCGGCGGCCTGGACCAGCGGACGCCCATGCCCGTGCGCAACGGCGCCGACCTGACCAGCGGCAACATCACCGCCGGGACGGATCTGTCCGCCTCCGACGCGGTGCAGACCGGCTTCGTCCTGCGGGACGTGGTGGAACTGTCCGGCGGGAACTACAAGGCCGGCGACGGCAGCCACCTGCTCTTCCTGAGCGCCGGCAAGGTCTCCGCCAGCGCCGGTACCGCCGACAACTCCGCCACCATCTACGCCACGGGCTCCAACGCCCACGGCCAGCTGGGCGACGGCACCACCGCCGCCTCCGGCCGGACGGTCAAGTCCTCCGCCGTTATGGCGGAGCTCCTGGCTGACGACAGCGCTAACGGCGGCCTGACCACTGCCGCCGAGCGGGCGGTCAACGTGGCCGCCAACGGCGCCCAGAGCGCCGCCATCACCGCCGCCGGCAACACCTACGTCTGGGGCCGGACGGTCCAGACCGGCGGGGTCCAGACGGCGGACGGGGATACCAGCGTCACCACCGATAACGTCATTTACCGCCTGTATGCCGGGAACACCGGCGTGCGGGAGATCGACAACAGCATTGCGCAGGACGGCACCGGCCTGGGCCGGATGACCTATGGCCTGGCCCTGTCCGGCACCGCCGCCATGATCCTGAAGTCCGACGGCACCCTCTGGGCCTGGGGCCGCAACGACAAGGGACAGCTGGGCGCGGGCATCGAGGAGGCCGAGACCTCGGTGGGCATCGCCTCCGTGGGCGTGGCCGCCCCCGTCATGGTGGCCCTGGCCGAGGGCAGCTTCGACCGGCTGGTCTTCCGGGACGTGGTCGTGGGCGACGCCGGCGTCACCACCGCCGCCGGGGATCTGGACGCCTCCGCCCTGGGCAGCTACGTGATCCACGATCCCATGCAGGTGGATCTCTACCTGGATCGGAACCAGAGCTTCCAGATCAAGCTGGACAGCATCCTGAAAGAGCACGTTGACGCCTTCAACGTGCTGGTGGAGGCCGTCTGGATGTCCCTGACCAGCGAGGAGAAGAACAAGCTGGTCTACCGCAGCCTCAATGAGAAGCTGCTGACCATGGACGGGGCGGTGAAGGGCCTGGCCCATGTCCAGAGCGCCGCCACCGCCGGGGCCTCCACCTACGTCACCGTGGAGCTGGACGGCCGTCTCCTGGGTCAGATCAAGGTCAACTTCCACGCCGATCCCCTGGGCACCAACAGCGTGACCGGCGGAACCATCCATACCGTGGCCATGCCCATGATCCTGGCGGGCGACCACTTCACCGCCGCCCTGCGGGCGGACGGCACCGTCTGGACCTGGGGCCGCAACACCGGCCTGGAGGCCGACCATCTGGCTTCCGGCACCGTGGCCGGCCAGCCCGCCGCCGAGGGGGCCGTCATCTACGCGCCCACCCAGGTGCGGGACGGCGGCGACGCCACAGGCTACCTCACCGGCGTGACCCAGATCGCCATCGGCGACGACTACATGCTGGCCCTGAAGGCCGACGGCACCGTAGTGGGCTGGGGCGTCAACGACAAGGGCGAACTGGGCAGCGGGACCACCGACAACGTGTTCTCCGGCGCGGCCGACGCCGCGCTGGGCATGAACTCCGCCGTGATGACGCCCACCCGCGTGGTGATGGACCATCTCTTCCAGCTGGACGCCGACGGCAACCGGGCCTATGAGGCCCTGGGCACCGAGCGCAAGGAGGACCAGACCTACGGCAGCTTCCTGCCCCAGGGCACCTATTCTCCCGACAACGTGATCGCCGTGGCCGCCGACGGCACGGATATCGCCGCCGGGGACACCGTGACGCCTGTGGACCACTACGAATATGTGGACAAGGTGGTCAAGATCACCGCCAACGTTGACCATGCCGCGGCCCTCACCGTGGACGGCACCGTCTACGTCTGGGGCTCCACCGCCCATGGCCAGAACGGCCGGGACAAGTGGAAGAACGGCCTCTTTACCCGAGCCATGGTCAGCAACAGCCACAACATCATCGACATCGCCGCCGGAGAGCGCCACACCGTCCTGCTGAAGGCGGACGGCTCCGTGTGGGCCTTGGGCGACAACACCTTCGGCCAGCTGGGCAGCCGTCCCTACGGCGGCGCCACCGGCGTGACCAAGACCAGCTACCAGCAGACCATCCCCGTCCTCAAGGCCGACGGCACCCCGCTGACCGGTATCGTGTCCGTGGCCGCCGGCGGGAACTTCTCCCTGGCACTGGATCAGGACGGCAAGGCCTGGATCTGGGGCCAGTACGGCGCCCTGTCCGCCGCTCCCGCGGCGGCCGCGGAACCCGCGGAGAACGCCCACTTCTATGCCTCCGCGGTGGACTTCTCCGTGGATCCGGGGGTCTATGCTCCCGAGGATATGGTGGAGCGGGACACCGACGGCGACGGAAACGCCGACGAGCACTACGTGGGCATCAACCAGATCTCCGCCATGGATGGCTCCGCCGGGTTCCTCACGGTCACCGGCTCGGCCTACCGCTGGTACGCCGTGGGCTCCTCCGACGCGCCCGACGTCCATCAGAGGGTGACCGCCGGCGAGACCGCCCAGGCGGGCTATCAGTACGGCGCCCTCTCCGGCGCCACCCAGATCAGCGCCAGCGACAGCCACCTGATGATCGTCATGGCTGACGGCACCGTCTACGGCGCCGGGGCCGACGACCACGGCGAACTGGGCGGCAAGGACTTTGCCACCGACGACAGCAGCCGGGAGAAGGGGAGCCTGACCCAGGCCACCTTCGGCCTGCCCGCCGTGCAGCCCGTCCGGATCACGGTGGACGGCGCCGACGTGGATCTGAGCGCCGTGCCCGAGTGGGTAATGAAGAACACCGAGAGCTTCACCCTGGGCGACGTGAGCCATGGGGCTCCTTACGTGCTGGATCTGACCAACACCCTCAGCCGGGAGACCATCACGGATCATACCGGCTACACCGTGTCCGTCCAGGGCGGGGATACCGAGCTCCTCACCGTGACCGACACCGGCGCCGCCTATCAGGTGGAAGCCGTGGCCGGGGCCACCGGTACGGCCTATCTGGTGCTGCGCGCCGGCGGGGCCGAGGTGGGCCGGATGAAGGTCAGCGTGGTGGCCGACACCGCCGTGACCACCGCCTCCGGCGCTGCCGTGGCCCCCATGGTGGCCGCCGGTGACGACTTCACCCTGGCGCTGGCCAGCGACGGCAAGGTTTACAGCTGGGGCACTGAGGCCAACGGCGTCCTGGGCCGGACCGCCAACCCGGGCTATGCCTACGGCCAGGTGGAGTTCCTGGACGACACGGGCAGCGCCCGCGACATCAAGTATATCGCCGCCGGCGGCATGCATGCCCTGGCGGTAGACACAGACGGTTTCGTCTGGGCCTGGGGCTATAACGAGTATGGCCAGCTGGGCACCGGGGACACCGTTGGCGTCAGCACACCCAAAATGGTGGAGAACCTGACCGGTGTCGTGGCGGTCTCCGCCGGGTACGACCACTCCCTCGCCCTGGACGGCAAGGGCCAGGTCTGGGCCTGGGGCAACAATGAGCACGGCCAGGCGGGCGTGAGCAACGACACCGCCCACGGCGGCCAGACCTTCCTCACCGTCCCCGTCCAGGTCTACGGCTTCTCCACCAGCCAGGGCCAGCTGGAGGGCCGGACGGCCCCCTACCACCTGGATGAGGTGGTCCAGATCGCCGCGGGCGGCCGCCACAGCGTGGCCCTGACCGCGGGCGGTGCCGTGTACACCTGGGGCCACGGCTCCGACGGCCAGCTGGGCACCGGCACCACCTATGACAGCTATGTGCCCAGAGAGATCCTCTCCGACGGTATGTTCGCCTTCAGCCACGACCACCGGGCGGTGGCTGTGGCCGCCGGCGACGCCCATACCCTGGTGCTGGTGGAAGACACCGGCGCGGAAGGGAAGGACCAGGGCGAGGTCTACGCCTTCGGCTACAACTACTTCGGCCGCCTGGGCAACGGGACCACGGAAAACAGCCTCTATCCCGCCGTGGTTCTGGAGACCCCCAACACCATGGACGCCTCCCAGGCCATCCGCCACATCGCCGACGTGGCCGCCGGCGGGACCTTCTCCTACGCCTTCACCGGCGAGGGCAAGGTGTACACCTGGGGCGAGAACACTTATGGCCAGCTGGGCGACGGCTCCGCCGCCACCAAGTCCACCGCCACCGTCAACTACGTGGCCGAGGGTGATACGCTGACCTACCTGGAGGACATGCGGGCCATCTCCGGCGGCGTGGGCCACGCGGTCATGCTCCGCAACGACGGCTATGTCCTCACCTCCGGCCGCAACGACCGGGGACAGCTGGGCGTGGGCAGCCCCGCGGATATCGCCAACGTCACCATGCCCACCGTGGTGGGCGGCGACGGCACCTCCGCCCTGGGCACCCTGACCTTCCAGGCCGACGTGTACCGCTATGATGAGACCACCGCCGCTCACACCGGCGAGATGAACGTGGACAAGAGCCTGGGCATCGACCTGAACGGCTATGATGATTATGTCAACCTTTCCGCCCTCCAGCTGGTGGCCGGCAGCGGCACGGGCCTGAACCTGTTCGGCGCCACCGGCGGCCTGAGCGGTGCTTTGGGCACGCCCAACTTCAAGGTCACCTCCAACAGCGCCATCGTGGGGGTCACCGACAACGGCGACGGCACCTACACCCTGCGGCCCTCCAAGGGCTCCTTCGGTGTGGCCGTGGTCACCGTCACCGACCTGGTGAGCGGCCTGGCCGCCAGCGTCACCATCCGGGTCAACTCCGCCGCCGAGGGCGATCAGATCACGACCTGGACTAACACCACCCCCATGGTGGTCTCCGGCAACAACTTCACCGTGGCCCTGCGCTCCGACGGCACCGTCTGGGCCTGGGGCGACAACACCTACGGCCAGCTGGGCATCGGCACCACCGGCAACTACCAGTACGTGCCCGTGCAGGTCATCCGCACCGAGAGCTACCGGAACGCCCGGGTGCTCCAGAATGTGGTGGCCGTCGCCGCCGGGGCCAACCACGCCCTGGCGCTGGACGCCAACGGCTTTGTCTGGGCTTGGGGTGCCAACGACTTCGGCCAGCTGGGCACCGGCGACAGCACCCTGCGCTCCACCGCCACCCGGGTCCGCTCCGGCGACGCCGACGTGTGGTATGCCGTGAACACCACCACCGGCTGGCCCCAGATGAACGAGGCCACCGGCACGGACGGCGTCACCTATCTGGCGGGGGCCGCCCGGATCTACGCGGGCGCCAACGTCTCCGCGGTCCTGGGCGCCAACGCCGCGGGCAATCCCGTGCTGTTCACCTTCGGCGACACCGGCTCCGGCCTGCTGGCCAATGGTACGGTGGCCGGGGGCCGGACCGGCAGCCAGCACGACGCCCTGCGGATGCACCGCTCCGGCAGCGCCAGCCAGCCCAGGCTTACCACCATGGACCGGTATACCGGCACTTACAATGCCCAGGGCAGCCTGATCAACACCGTGACCACCAGCTATACCCTCAAGGAGCTGGCCTTCGGCCCCTCCATCGGTCTGGCCATCACCACCGACGGCCAAGTCTTGGCCTGGGGCAGCGGCGTCACCTATCAGGATCCCGCCACCCTCACCGGGCATCTGGGCGCCGCTCCCGTGGCCCTTGCCGCCGGGACCAGCGCCGCCAGTGTGCTGTGCGCCGACGGGAAGGTATACACCTGGGGCGACAACACATACGGCCAGCTGGGCCGGGACATCTCCATGGACGCCGCCGCGGCCAACTACTACGGCAAGCCCGCCCCGGTGCAGCTGCCCAACAAGCAGCCGCTTACCGGCGTGGTCTCCATCACCAGCGGCAGCTACCATACCATGGCCCTCACCGCCGACGGCTCCACCTACGGCTGGGGCTACAACGGCGACGGCCAGCTGGGCGACGGCACCCGCTTCGACCGGGGCACCGCCGTGGAACAGCGCCGGCTGCCTGCGATTTATGTCAACCGTGACGACATGGGGGCCGCCGTCCAGAGCGGGCGGACCACCTTGTCCGCCGGGGCCTACCACTCCGCGGCGGTGGCCGCCGACGGCACCATCTACACCTGGGGCACCAACACCCGGGGCCAGCTGGGCACCGGCTATACCTTCAACGACACCCTGTCCCCGCTGGTGGCGGGGGCCAACACCGACCTGGAAGTGGCCGACGCCCATATCCTGAATACCGGCGCCGTCACCACCAGCATGGCCCCCGTGGCCTACATGGCCTCCATCGGGTATGAGGAGACCGTCAGCCTCTTTGCCGAGGAGGATTACGGCATCAGCCTCTTCTCCTCCATGGCCCTCACCCCCGACATGGACGACGTGGCCGCCTCCGGCCTGGCCTTCAACGCCTCCAACCCGCTGCCCGACAAGATCATCCTGGGCGACGACCAGGTGCTTGTGGTGAACAAGGCCGCCGTGTACGAGTACAACAACGCCTATCTGAACCTGAGCCAGACCGACTCCCAGACGGTGAACCGGGTGGAGGACATCACCATCACCTCCTCCGATCCCGCCCACTTCGTGGTCACCAACGACTGGATCGTCTCGGTCAGCATGCCTCCCGAGCAGCGGTTCGAGTCGGCCACCATCACCATCTCCGACCGCTTCGGCAACGCCCTCAAGCGCATTGAGGTGGAGTACCGCAAGATCGAGACACCCGCGGACGATGTGGACGACTCCTCCGTGGTGGCCACGCCCATGGTGGCCTCCGGCAGGAACTTTACTGTGGGATTGATGAGCGACGGCACCGTGTGGACCTGGGGCGCCAACAACGCCGGCCAGCTGGGCATCGGCGTCAGCGCCAACGCGGGCGCCGCCGAGGGCAGCGTGACCTATTCCGCCATCCCCGTGCAGGTGCGCGCGCCTCTGCCCGCCGCGGATCCCTATGTCAACGGCGTCATCGCGGGCAATACCAAGGGCGACTACCTCACCGGCATCGTGAAGATCGCCGCCGGCGACGACCACGTGCTGGCCCTCTCCGCCGACGGGCACCTCTACGCCTGGGGCGGCAACGACGTGGGCCAGCTGGGCGTGGGCAGCGTGGGCGACAAGCTCCGGCCCACCCTGGTGATCCGGGGCAAGCAGGGCTTTGCCCAGGCCCGTCCCGACGACCTGTACACTACCACCGACGCCGGCATCCCCGCCAAGACCGAGGCCTACCAGCAGTATGTGGACGCTTACAGCGCCTATATGAACCTGGAGCCCATCGACGGCGTGGTGGATATCGCCGCGGGCAAGAAGTTCTCCCTGCTGGCCGACAAGGACGGCTACGCCTACACCTTCGGCAGCAATGAAAACGGCGTCCTGGGCGTCAACCGCACCTATCAGATCCCCGGCGACACCACCAACGAGAGCTTCGGCTACGGCGCCGAGCGCCTGACCAACGCCCTGGCGCCCATGCGGGTCCTGGCCGGCTTCCAGAGCGGGCAGGAGTTCTACGCCGTGGATATCGACGAGACCCGCTACCTCACCGACATCGTCTCGGTGGCGGCGGGGGAGGGCCACGCGGTGGCCCTGGACCGGTACGGCTCGGTCTTTGCCTGGGGCGCCAACGGCGCCGGGCAGCTGGGCAACGGCCACGAGAGCTCCGACAGCGTCAGCGTGGACACCACCGGCCTGCGCTTCAACCACACCCAGAAGATCGTGCCCGTCCGGGCCGCCATCGACGACGTGTGGCAGGTGTCCGCCGGAACCAGCAACACCGCCGCCATCCGCAAGGACGGCACCGTGTGGACCTGGGGCTCCAACAGCCGGGGCCAGCTGGGCATCGGGCTGGAGAGCGGGGAGCTGTCCAAGAGCTCCACGCCCCTTCAGATCAAGGCCACCGATACGGTGGAGGACGGCCACCTGCCGCTGGATCTGACCCAGACCGACGTGCTCCACGTCTCCGTGGGCAAGAACCACATGATGGCCGTCACCCGGGAGGGCAAGGTCCTCACCTGGGGCGAGGCCATGACCGGCCGCCTGGGCAACGAGAACTACGTGACCGGCTATGCCGTGCGGCCCATCTATGCCCAGTTCACCGCGGGCAGCGGCAAGCAGGGCATCGTGACGCCCGCTTTCTCCGTCTCCGCCGGTGAGGCCCACAGCACGGCGCTGCTGGGCGACGGCACCGTCTGGAGCTGGGGCGACAACAGCAGCTACCAGCTGGGGTCCCTCCAGGTGGGCGGCGGCAACGGCGCCCAGGCCACTCAGGCCGTCCTGGTGGGCAGCGACAAGAACAACTATACCCTCAACCTGCGCCAGCTGGTGGACGGCGTGTCCCAGCCCATGCGCTATGAAAACACCATCAGTGTGGACGACGTCATCACCCTGGACGGCGCGGGCTTCTCCATCATCACGGAGGAGGGCTTCAACCTCATCAACGGCACCCTGGCCGCCAAACTGGACGGCACCCAGGTGTCGGGCCTGACCTGGAGATCCCTGGACGAGACCGTCGCCGTGGTGGACGCCACCGGCGTGAATCCCGTGGTGAAGCCCGTGGGCTTCGGCACCACCTACATCGTGGCCACCTTCGCCTACGTGGACGGCGCGGTGTACCGGGAGTACAACGGCTTCTTCAAGCTCAACGTCACCCCGCTTCCCGAGCAGACCGGCGTGCCCTCTTCCGCCTCCAACCCGGACGCGGTGGACAGCCTGGTCTACCCGGTGCTGGGCGCGGGCGCCGATTTCTCCGTGGTCCTGCGGGACAACGGTACGGTCTGGACCTTTGGCGACAACACCTATGGACAGCTGGGTGTGGGCGCCGGCGTGAGCCTGCCCTCCTCCACCTCTCCGGTCCAGATCTTGGGCCAGGGCGTGGACAGCCGGGTCATCACCCAGATCGCCGTGGGCGAGCGCTTCGCGCTGGCCCTGACCAGCGAGGGCACCGTCCTGGCCTGGGGCGACAACAGCTACGGCCAGCTGGGCCTGGGCGACAGCCTCTACGGCAAGATCGTCCCCGCCCCCACGCTGGTCCGCCCCGAGGGCTTCAGCGACTACAACAAGATCGTGGATATTTCCGCCGGCCGGGATCACGCCCTGCTCCTCACCAGCGACGGCAAGGTGTACGGCATGGGTTCCTACGGCAGCGGCAAACTGGATACCGCACGGGCCTCCGGCAACGCCCGGGTGCCGGTGTATCTGGTGCTACCCTCCAACGTCCAGCCCTACGACATCTCCGCCGACGAGAACACCACCCACATCCTCACCCGCAGCGGCGACGTGATCTCCCTGGGCAAGAACATCTACAACAACGGCGGCTATGACTACGGCCAGTTCGGCACCGCCAAGATCATCGCCCGGGGCCCCTCCTACGCCGAGGGTGACGTCCACAGCAACCTGGTGGCCCTGTCCTCCGGCAACAACTCCGTCATGGCCATCAACACCGAGGGCCGGGTGGTGGTCTGGGGCCGCAACGACCGGGGCCAGCTGGGCATCCAGAATATCCTGGACGCCGGCAACCCGGAGGACCACACCGTGGGTCCCTACATCCCCGTGGCCACCGTAAACAACAGCTATAACTTCAATACCTGGGATGTCCCGACGGACACCCTGTATCCCAGCACGGCCATCCACGTCTCCGCCGGACCCACCGGCCTGGTGGCCTACAAGGGCGCCACCGGCGGCCTGGAGGAGGACGGCATCACCCTCACCGAGCGGACCGTCCGCTCCGCCGGCGACAACTCCAACGGCCAGCTGGGCATCGGCCATGACCTGCGGGATCCCGCTTCCACCCGGGTGTACAAGCGCACCCAGGCGGGCTATGTCCTGGCTGGCGAGGCCAACGCCTTCAATGCCAACGCCCCCATTGACCGCATCATGTCCATCGCCACCTCCGCCTACGGCGACTTCGCCCTGGCCTACGACAACGACTTCGGCACCGTCTACGCCTGGGGCGCCAACGCCAGCGGCCAGCTGGGCGACGGCACTTACGCGGACAAGAAGCTGCCCGTGGTGGTCAACAACAACGGCGGCGGCTCCTATCTGGATATCTCCAGCGTGATCCTCAACGGCAGCGGCACCATGCCCAGCTACAACGCCGTGCTGGACCTCACCGCTCCCGCCTCCTCCGTGACGGGCTCCGGTCTGCGGACCACCGGCGCGGCGGCGGCCTCGCTCTCCGCCAAGTCCGGGGACACCGTCACCGTGGTGGTGGAGCTGGATCCCGCCCAGTACACCGTTGTGGCCGCCATGGTCCGCCACAACTCCACCGGCATCGTGGAGACTCTGGACGCCGCCTTTGGCGCCGTCTCCGCCACGGCGCTGGAGGCTACGTTCACCATGCCCTCCGACAGCGTCACGGTCTACGTGGAAGTGGCCGCCGTGGGCGCCGCCTCCGCCACCGGCCATCTGGTGACCCTGGACGGCGAGTCGGCCAACGTGGGCGTGGACGCCGCCGGCGGCAGCAACACGGTGAACGACCGGCTTTGGATGCTGGTGAACGGCAGCTATTGGGATCCCAGCCAGAGCGTGCCCATGGGCAGCGTCGTCACCATCGCCATGGTGCCCGACGCCGCGGTGGACGACTACACCGGCGGCAGCCCCGTCACCCAGACCCGGTTCGTGAAGCGGGCCACCACCTCCTACACCGGCAGCGACAACAAGGTCGCGGCCCTCACCCTGACCACCGGCGTCACGGTGCCCACCGCCATCGGCGGCAGCGCTGTGGCCACCGTGGCCACCTTCGTGATGCCCGCCGACGACGTGGCCATCCGGGCCTACTTCGACACCAGCGCCCCCGACAGCTTCACCGGCACCGTGAAAATCTCCGACACCTATGAGGCGGGCGGCAACGCCGGCAACACCGTGTCGGTGGACGGCATCGTCCTGTCCCACAACGACACCTTCACCGCCCAGGCGGGGCAGTTGGTGAGCATCGAGACCACCAACGCCGTCAACTATTACGCCAAGGTCACCGCCACTGCCGAGGGCAGCTCCGGCTACACCGTGCCGGTGCGGGTGACCAAGGGGGCTACCGGCAACCACATCGAGTTCGTGATGCCCGCCGGCAATGTCACGGTGAACGTGACCTTCCTCTTCGGCTCCACCGCCTTCATGCGCTACGACACGCTGGTGAGCTCCAACGGCACCCTGGCCACCGCCATCAACGTGGGCGACGAGCTCCAGATCATCCTGGGCAACATCACCGGCCAGCTGGGCTTCAGCGCTTACGGTCCCGACAGCTACGTGCCCAGCGGGCTGACCTTCCGCTCGGTCAACGAGCTGGTGGCCACGGTGGATCCCGTCACCGGCCTTGTGAAGGCCTGGGATGTGGGCACCACCTACATCATCGCCGCCGACGACCGGGGCAACACCGGCTTCTTCAAGCTCAACGTGATCCCCGCCGCCACCAGCGGCGACAGCGACACCATCTATCCCATGGTGGTCTCCGGCGAGAGCCACTCCCTGGCCCTGAAGTCGGATGGCTCCGTGTGGGCTTGGGGCCGCAACGACTTTGGCCAGCTGGGCGTGGGTGAGGACGCCGGAATGCTCATCACCCCCCAGGAGGTCATGGTCTACAACCCCGAGACTTACAGCAACGAGCCTCTGACCAACATCGTGAAGATCGCCGCCGGCGCTAACCACTCCCTGGCCCTGACCAGGGACGGCCGGGTCTACGCCTGGGGCGACAACAGCCTGGGCGCCATCGGCGTGGGCTCCCTGACCCAGAAGAGATACTGGACCGCCACCCTGGTCTACGGGCCGGAGGGCCCCTCCGGCGGCTATCTGGGCCACGACACCGCCGGTTACTCCGCCGCCATCGTGGACATTGCCGCCGCCGGCTACACCGACGCCGACGGGAAGACCGTGCGCCAGTACTCTCTGGCCCTGGACGCCAACAGCGCCATCTGGGGCTGGGGCTCCAACTGGCACGGCATCCTCGACCCGCAGAACAACACCGGCGACGCCTACGGCGCACCCAATACCCTGCCCATCAAGGTCAACGGCCTGACCACCTCCATCCAGGACGGCCTGACCCTGTCCGCCGACAAGATCGGCGCCAATGCCCGGCTGCTGAAGAAGGACGGCCAGGTGGTGACCTGGGGCGAGAACAAGTACGGCGCCTACGGAAGCTACAACACCACCACCGAGCTGCCCGACCGCGCGGTGCTGGACGGCCGCGCCCTGATGGTCTCCAGCGGCGTCTACAACGGCGTGGCCATCACCATGGACGGCAAGGTGGAGACCTGGGGCGGCAGCGACGGCAGCAACGGGACCCACGACACCAGCTATGCCAACGGCTGGTACTGGGACACCACGGTCATCCCGGGTGACCCCATGCTGGAAGAGATCGTGGACCCGGACACCGGCGAGACCCGCTACGAGCAGAAGATCGACGCCGCCGGCGATCCCATGTATTATCCCGACACCACCACCACCGAGTTCAAGTCGGCGCCCCACGCCCTGCCCGCCGTGTTCGAGGCGCTGAGCCTGGGCTACCAGTACGGCACTGACTATCAGGATGACGACGGCGACCGGATCGCCCGGGATGTTGACACCCTGTGGTACAAGATCAACGCCGCCAACCAGTTCCTCCTGGACGAGACCACCGGCGCCAAGAAGCCCGCCAACCTGTCGGGCGATCCCATCGCCGTGCCTCTGTACACCACCTTCCCGGTGTCGGCCGACATCTCCGAGTATCTCCAGGTGGCTTACTCCAGCACAAACCTGTGGTCCGTGGGCAAGTTTGAGTCCTACTATACCGCCGAGGAGCTGGCCGCCAACGACAAGCTCACCCAGATCTACGGTCCCGGCCTGGGCCAGGGCGCGAACCTGGACGAGAACCGCCAGAGCATCGATTACTCCATCCTGCCCGACGGCACCCAGTGGGGCGACACCGACCTGACCCAGAAGGGGGTCCAGTGGGGCGTCATCGGCCACACCGCCGGCGTGACCTGGGGCATCCTGGGCACGGACGGCACGGGCGCCGACGTGGCCTGGAACGCCGACGACGGCCAGTGGTACCAGTACGATACCGTCACCGGCAGCTTTGTCCTTGTGGACGGCCAGAAGGTCCCGGCCCAGGGCGCCGTGGCCGACATGCAGTACGTCAACGACATGGGCGGCTGCCGCTGGGGCGTGCCCGGCCGGGTGAGCGTTGGCTCCGCCGGTGTGGCCGGCGAGTACGTCAACGGCGTTATCGACGTGACCAACAATGTCTCCGCCAAGGACAACCACTCCAACTTCATCAAGAAGAACGGCTCCCTGTGGGCCTACGGCGCCAACGGCGACGGCCGTCTGGGCGACGGCACCTCCACCGCCAGCGACGTGCCCGTGCGGGTGGGCTCCTCCTACTTCATCCTGGAGGACTACCTGGTCTCCATCTACGAGGGAGAGTCCTTCCAGTTCAACTACGAGCCGCTGCTGTCCGCCTTCAACGTCTTCAACAACGTGGAAGAGGACGCCACCACCGTGGAGCTGGCCTGGTTCGTCTGGGACGAAACCAAGGACTCCAACTGGGCCGGTATGGCCAACACCGATCCGGGCTACAAGGTCAGCGAAAACAGCGTGGTCAAGGTGGACTACAAGGACGACGACAAGAAGGCCGTCATCACCGGCAAGAACCGGGGCACCGCCTATATCGTCATCTCGGTCACCAACGACCCGCTCATCGTGGGCACCTTCAAGGTGGAGGTCCGCCCGAGGGACAATGACGTCCTGGGCCCCGCCGCGGCGGGGGTGGACACCGACCTGGTCAGCGGCGGTAGCGTCGCCGGCGGCCAGTACCAGGGCATCTACGACCAGTTCAACAGCTATGCCGCAGCCGTCATTTCGGCTGGGGCTGGCGGCAGCACACCCTCCGACGGGGCCCAGGCGCCCGCGCCGGAGAACCGGATTTCCTTCCAGGCCAACGACGCCGCCCGGGGCAACAGCGTGTCCTTCCCCCAGGTGGTCTCCGGCACCGGCTTCACCGCCGCCCTGGCGGTGGACGGCACCGTGTGGACCTGGGGCTCCAACGAGTACGGCGAGCTGGGCATCGGTACCTTCTACGGCACCTACGCCGCGCCCCAGCAGGTCATGGCCAACGTCACCAAGGTGGTGGGCCAGGACGCCCAGGGCGAGGCGATCCTCAAGAGCGCCATCGTCCCCCTCAATAACGTGCGCAAGCTCTCCGCCGCCGGCAACTTCATCTACGCGCTGAAGAACGACGGCACGGTCTGGGCCTGGGGCCGCAACGACCGGGGCCAGCTGGGCCTGGGCAAGGACGCCGGGGAGAAGGTGGCCTACGCCACCCAGATGAAGGCCGGCCAGCAGGTGACCAGCACCTATTCCGACGGCTACATCCAGGAGATCGTGGACATCGCCGCCGGCGGCATCGACGCCGACCACGGCTTCGGCCTGCTGGTCCAGAGCACCTACTACAAGCGGGTGGTGTTCAACGCCGAGACCGGCGCCTACGAGGTCAAGCGCCTCAACGTGGGCAACAACCTCTTCGGCGTGGGCGACAACACCGAGAAGCAGATCTCCCAGCTCATCACCCCCGCCTTCTACACCCCCATCACCGTGCGGACTTCCGCCGGTACGGTGGCCCAGGTCTCCATCGGCCAGAACGCCACCGCCTTCATGCTGGCGGCCAACGGCTCCATCCTGACCCGGGGCAGCAACGCCAACTACGAGTTCGGCAACGAGACCAATACCGGCATCTCCGGCTCCGCCGTCCTGCCCTACCGGGCCATGGCCGTGGCCGGCGGCGCCCAGAACGCCGTGGCCGTCCTCTTCCAGATGAAGCAGAACGAGGCCGGAAACGCCGTCATGGTGGCCGGGGACGTCACCGGCAGCCTCTACGGCTGGGGCAGGAACGGCAACAATGTCATGCCCACCAACGAGGCCTTCGTGAAGAGCCCCACCCTCATGGGCGACGAGACCGCCTCCGGCACCGACTACGCCCGCCGGAAGGACGACATCCTGCTGGCCGGCGGCGGCGCCAGCCTCTACTACATCGACGGCGCGGGCCGGATCATCATGGGCGGCGCCGGGATCAAGGGCCAGCTGGGCAACGGCGACACCAGCAGCTCCGGCGGCGTCATCCCCGTGCTCAAGGACGGCACCCCCGTCATCAACAATTTCAAGACCCTGTCCGCCACCTCCGCGCCCGGCGGCTGGCACTCCGCTCTGGTGAGCGAGTGGGGCGACGTGTACGCCTTCGGCTACAACAACGTCCTCCAGACCGGCCACCAGGGCCAGGATCAGGCAAACGCCCTCACCACCCGGGCCACCCAGGTGGGCGCCAGCTTCACCCTGGAGAGCGACAGCTACGAGCTCAACCTGCCTGTGGGCACGGCCTATGACGTGGCCGGGATGCTCACCCTGAGCAAGGGCTTCAACCTGATTACCAGCACCCAGAGTAATATCAAGCTCAATGATTACGCCGCGTTGACGGCGGGCAGCTATGCGGCGGGTTATACCTCCACCGATGATGGTATTGCAACCGTCGACAGCATGGGCCACCTGACTGCCAATACCCCGGGCATCGCCTATGTCTTAGTGACCGTGACCGATAATACCGGCGAGAGCCAGACCATCCAGATCCGGGTCTCCGTGATGAAGCCCTACGTCTACGCCCAGGATGCCGACGGCAACGCCACCTCCAGCGAGACCGTGGCCTACGCCCAGATCTCCGTGGGCGAGGACTACGTCCTGGCCCTGAAGGCCAACGGCACCGTGTGGGCCTGGGGCCGCAACGACTACGGCCAGCTTGGCACCGGCGTCGGCTCCGCCGGCGGCCTGGAGCCCAAGCCCAAGATGGTGGAGTTCCCCAAGAACACCGTCACCGGCTACGTGGACGGCCTGGGCCGCACCGTGGTCCTGGAGTCCGACGGCGGCTGGTACGCCGTGGACGATATGGGCAGCCATCTGGACATCGACCAGGTCACCGGTGCCCCCGTGGCCGTGGACGCGGCCGCCGTCACCGCCGTCATGGGCGCGCCCAAGATCGTGAAGATCGCCGCCGGGTATGACTTCTCCCTGGCCGTGGATACCCAGGGCAGAGTGTACGCCTTCGGCCGCAACAACGTGGGCCAGATCGGCGTGGGCAAGGTCAGCAGCTACCTGGACGACGGCGGCGTGGAGAAGCTCTACGCCACGCCCACCGAGGTGAAGCTGTTCACCGACTACGGCGTGAAGATCGCCGACGTGTACACCGGCGTGGTCGTCACCGGCTCCGGCGAGAAGCAGAGCGTGGCCTACGCAACCTCCGACAAGGGCGACCTCTTCCTGTGGGGCAGCGGCGCCGCCAGCCAGTTGGGCGGCAGCGTGCCCGTGTCCCTGCCCAGCTATATCCCCGAGGCCAATATCGTGGACGTGGCCACCACCAACTACGGTACCAGCGACACCCGGGCCCTCAACGAGCGGGGCACCATGGTGGACTGGGACCGGTCCAACCACGTGACCTACCTCATCAACCAGACCAACGGCGGTATGGGCGACGTGCCCGCCGGCGAGCGGGCGGTGGAGCTCAACTCCGGCTACGGAAGCCTCTTCCTCACCACCACCGGCGCCGGGACCAGCCACACCTATGTGAAGGGCTCTCAGGCTTACGGCCAGCTGGGCAACGGCAGCACCTCCGGCACCAACGTGGAGACCCTGCAGTACAACAGCGCCCTGGACGGCGCCCAGTGGGTGGGCGGCGGCCAGTCCACCATGGCTCTCTACCACGCCGCCGACGGGCTGGACGACACCGTCAAGGCCACCGGCTACAACCTGACCGGCGAGCTGGGCATCGGTACCTACGGCACCGCCAACAGCCAGAACACCATGCGCAGCGTTTGGGCCGGCGAGACCGATCCCGACGGCACCCTGAACAACACCATCCGGGACGTGGTGGCCGTGGACACCAGCAGCGGCAACAGCCGTCTGAACGACAACGGCCAGACCCGGGCCTCCGGCCTGTCCGCCGCCATCATCGGCAACGGCGACGTGTTCACCTGGGGCGCCAACGATTACGGCCAGCTGGGCAAGCTGTCCATCGGCCGGGATCCCATCACCGGGAAGGCCTTCTCCGAGTACCCGGTGCAGACCTACTCCCTGCGGATGAACCTGGCCTACGCCGACCAGGAGCACGACTGGCAGGGCGGCGGCAAGACCGTCCACATGCTGACCAGCGCCGGGACCACCGGTCTCAACGAGCTGGGCGGCACCGTCACCGCCAGCCTGGACTGCTTCAACGTCTACAACGAGCATCCCTTCGACCTGGTGCCCGACTACCGCTTTGCCTCCACCAACGACGCTGTGGCCACGGTGGATCAGAACGGCCAGGTGACCTTCCACGGCGTGGGCAACGCCAAGATCGTGGCCTACGACGCCACCAGCGAGCTCTACGCCTTCGTGGAGATCGAGGTCCTGCCCCAGACGGAGCGGTACTTCGACGACGATCCCGACCGGCTCATCGCCGCCCCCGGCCTGGGCGCGGGCCTTGAGCACAGCATCACCCTCACCGCCGACGGCGAGGTCTATGCCTGGGGCGCCAACCAGTACGGACAGGTGGGCACCCAGCAGATGGCCACCGCCCTCTTCACCGGCCACGAGCGGGTGACCCTGGGCGACGGCACCAAGATGGGCAGCATCGTCTCCGTGGCCGCGGGCGCCAACTTCAACCTGGCGGTCAGCGACGATGGCACCGTGTACGCCTGGGGCCTGAACGCCTCCGGCTCCCTGGGCCTCAACAGCGACTACGCCAGCACCTCGCCCTACTACGTCCCCCAGAAGGTGAAGGACGTGGACGGCAAGAGCGCCCTGGGCACCTCCGAGGAGACGGGCAAGATCGTCCGGGTCTACGCCTACGGCAACGCCGCCGCCGCCATCAGCGAGCGGGGACAGGTGTACGTCTGGGGCGAGAGCACCAGCAATATGCTGGGCGCCCGCCGCAACAGCGCCTACTACCTCTATCCCCACAAGGTCCCCGGCATCGACAACGCCATGGACGTGTACTTCACCGACGGCAATATGCTCATCCTCACCGCCGACGGGATGCTCTACGTCTCCGGCAGCCAGAAGAACGGCTTTGTGGGCACCGGCGCCTCCACCGACGTGGCGGCCTATCCCCAGCCCATGGTGATCCAGGCCTCCGCCGACGGCACCGTCCCCGCCCGCTATCAGGGCGGCGTGGTGGACGCCGGAATGGGCAAGAACCAGATCGTCTTTATGACCATGGAGCCCGACGACAACGTGGTCACCGGCGTGACCATCGATCCCGGTACCAACACCGCCGCCGTGGTGGCCGGAGGGAAGGATCTGCTCAAGCACCTCTATCTCCTGGGCACCAACAAAAACGGCGTCCTCAGCGACGCTGCGGCGGACGGGGCCACCCTGGAGCGTCCCGCCGAGTACGATTACTTCACCGGCACCGAGTATGCCCGCCTGGTGGAGCTCTACCAGAGCGCCTGGGACGTGGTGTTTAAGTACAGCCAGCGCTATGATCCCGATTGGCAGTACAACACCGGCAAGACCCCCGTCAGCGGCGGCACCGGCCTCCAGGACGGCACGCCCGCTCTCGACGAGAACACGACGCCCACCCTGGCCGACTACCTGGTGGAGCACCCCGACATCATCGGCCAGGCCATGAAGGAGGCCGAGCAGGCGCTGAAGGAGACCTGGACCGATTACTTCGGCACGGTGAGCTCCGGCGTGGTGGCGGACTTCACCAAGACCCCCGCCGAGAACGGCGTCACCATGAACGGCGACGGCAAGGACACCAGCGGCATCGCCGCCCAGGCCCTCCACGACGCCTACGTCAACGAGCTGTCCGCCATCCTCTACGAGGGGTATCCCATCTACAAGCAGGCCAAGGCCAACTACCTGTTCGTGGAGGACGACTACAAGACCTACGACGACGCCCGCCGGGCCCTGGCCAACGCCGACACGGCCCTGGACGCCGCCCGGAAGAACGAGGACAACCTCTCTAAGGTTCTGATCAACGCCGGGTACCGCCGGGATCAGGCCATTGACGCCCAGGCCGCGAAGCAGATCGCTTACGACGACGCTGTGGCCGCCTATGACGCCGCCGTGGCCGCCGGGGCGGGCGCGGACGAGCTGGCCGCTCTGGCCGCCGACAAGCAGACCGCCTACGGCGACCTGCTGGCCGCCAACGCTGACCTGGCCGCCGCCACCGACGATCAGGCGGAGGCCCAGGCCAACCATGACGCCGCCGTGGCCACCGTCGCCTCCAACGAGGGGACCCTCCACCAGGCCCGTCTGGACTTCATCAACAGCCTGCTGACCCTGGAGAACCGGATGGACGCCGGCGCGCCGGGGAGCGGCGCGACCCAGGATGTCTCCGACACCGGCACCGCCGAGATGATCGGCGTGGCCATTACCGGCACGCCCACCCAGGCGGCCATCGACAGCCTCTCCTTTACCAAGGCCATGCAGGAGGCGGTGGCGGACTTCAACGACGAGGCCACCACCACCACGCCTGTGACCGAGAACGAGATGAAGGCCGTCATGGCCCGGTTCCAGGATGTCCAGGTGGATTGGACCCGCGCCAACCAGAAGGAAAAGGCTCTGGCCGGCGCCGTCACCAACGCCACCCAGCTGCGGGACAGCGCTTTCGTGAGCTGGAACGCCGCCGTCAAGCACTACAACGACCTGGTGGCTGCCGCCACCTACGACTCCGCCAGCGGTAGCACCCTGTCCCAGCATTATGTCAACGCCCATACCCTCTACACCAAGGCCCAGGCGATCATCGACGCCTATGGGGCTGGCGGCAGCATGGACAAAAAGCAGCTGTTAGATGCCCTGCGGACCATCACCGATGAGCTGGTGGAGGACGCCGAGGCGGTCACCGCCCTGGTCTCCCAGGAGCCTTACACCGACAAGAGCGTGGTGGACGACATCGTTCGGGTCTATGCCGGGGAGAACTACACCGGCGCCATCACCGAGGGCGGCTACGTCTACACCTGGGGCACCAACGGGACCAACCCCGACGTCAACGGCGGCATCCTGGGCGACCGGAACGACTCCAACGGCCAGATCCGCAAGACCCCGAGCCTGGTGTACAAGACCAGCGTGGGCGACGACTACCTCGCCGGCGTGATCCGCCTGTCCGCCACGGCGGGCAACGCCGAGACCAGCCACATCCTGGCCCACGCCGATACCGGCATCGTGTACGCCTGGGGCAAGAACACCAAGGGCCAGCTGGGCAACCACGCCCAGATCAGCACCTCCTATCCCGTGGTCTCCGGCTCCACCAAGATCAGCCTGGAGAGCACCATCACCCTGAACCTGATCGGCGACAGCAATAAGACCGTCAACATCGGAAATGCCTCCGGCGACATGCTGCTGGTCTACTCCGCCGGCAGCAACAAGAGCCAGAGCCAGAACAACTATGTCTGGAAGTCCATGGACGAGTCCATTGCCGAAGTGGTGCCCACCGGCCAGGATTCCGGCACCATCTACGCCGTCCGCGAGGGCGAGACCCGCGTCCTGGTCCGGGATACCATCAGCAACCAGGTGGCCTTCACCCGGGTCATCGTCACCGACGGCGTCACCTACCCGCAGCTGGTGCTGGGCAAGGACACCTCCACCGCCCTGAAGAAGGACGGCACCGTCTGGGCTTGGGGCGACAACGCTTACCGCAGCGACGACGGCTCCATCCGCACCGATCCCTACAACGGGAACGAGGCCATGTACGGCAAGCTGGGCTTTGACAGCCCCCAGGAGCTTATCACCACCCCCATTGAGCTGACCTACTATGTGGAAGATCCCACCCTGCCCGACGATCAGCTGAGCAAGAAGGACTTCAAGAACATCCTCCGGGTGGTCTCCGGCGACAACCACACCCTGGCGCTGGACGCCACGGGACGGGTGTATGCCTGGGGCGACAACACTTACGGCCAGCTGGGCTTCCGCGTCAGAAGCGGCGACAGCATGGGCGGCATCCTGTACAGCAACTACCCCGCCCTGGTGAACATCCCCGGCAACCCCTTCATCATCTCCATCGCCGCCGGGTCCAACCACTCCCTGGCCCTGGCCAGCGACGGCTCCGTCTACGCCTGGGGCCGCAACAACGCCGGCCAGTTGGGCAACGGCAAGACCACCAACGACAACGCGGCCGCCATCAACGCCGCCTACACCTGGGTTCCCACCCGGATGAAGGGCTTCAGCGACCTCTACCTGGACAACGTCCTGGAAGTGGCCGCCACCGCCGCCACCTCGGCGGTCCTGCTCACCGACGGCACGGTGTGGACCGTGGGCTCCAACCTCCACGGCGAGCTGGGCAGCGGGCTTTATCCCGTCTCCGGCGACAGCGAGGCCGCCAAGGCCACCCAGGGCAGCCTGACCCTGGTGCGGGTCAAGTACTCCGCCGAGAGCCGCGACCGGGTGGGCAACGTGGTGGAGCGCCAGGAGATCCGCGATATCAACAAGATCGTGGGCAACGGCTACAACTTCGCCATCATCAGCGAGGAGAAGGAAGCCTTTGTCTGGGGCGACAACATGTCCCACCAGGTGGGCGCCGAGAAGTGGCTCTACACCAACGCCAGCGGCGCGGAGTGGTTCGGTTCGGACGACTTCGCCACCCAGCCCGTAAAGGTCCAGGTGGGCACGAAGGACATGTCCGCCGACCTGGATATGACCCTGAAGAACGTGGTGGATATCTCCATCGGCGGCTACCAGAGCGCCGACGAGGCCAACAGCTCCCCCGTGCAGATCCTGGCCGTCACCATGGACGCGGTCTATGACTACTCCGGCGCCGTGCGCAAGGTGATCAGCCGCGACTACCAGAGCTGGGGCTGGGGCAACAACGAGAACTACAAGACCGGTATGGACGCCAACGTCGGTTATGTAAACCGCGCCCAGAAGATCGAGATCTTCCAGCCCTCCAACGGCGTGACCTATCTGGAAGAGGGCGTCCAGCTCCAAAGCCTGGCCGCCGGCGGCAACCACTCCGCCGCCTTCGATACCCGGGGCATCGTTTGGACTTGGGGCTCCAACCACTATGGACAGATCGGCAACTTCACCTATGGCATGGACCCCCTGCACCCGGATGAGATCCTGATCCAGAACAAGCCCAGCCGGGTGGACGAGCCCCACATCGCCGTCTACAAGGTGGTGGAGGAGCTCAACGACCAGGGCGAGCTGGTGCGCACCGAGACGGGCAACTATAACTTCCAGATCAAGGTGCCCACCACCCTGGAGACAGTGACCTACGACGCCGCCGGGAACGAGATCGGCAGGACCAGCACCAGCGACGCCGGCGTGACCGACCGGCTGGTGGCCAAGTACATGTACTCCTTCAGCGTGGATAAGGAAGTGGACGAGGAGAAGACCCGCCAGCTCACCTATGAGGCCCTGGACGGCGATATCATGGGCCTGAGCGGCCTGTCCACCGCGGGCGACGACATCGGCACCCGCCAGTCCCACCTGTCCTATTCCACCGACGGCCTGCGCACCGAGATCATCACCTATGACGACGTGACCATCAGCGGCAAGGAGTACGGCAGCACCCGCCTCATCGTCCGCTACAAGCCCAAGGCGACCGGCGGGGAAGAGGGCGACCGGGTGGTGGACGCCGAGATGACCGGCGTGGCCATCGTCAACATCCTGGGCCCCGACGAGTCCGAAAAGACTGTGACCAACTATGACGCCGGCGGGAACATCATCCCCGAGGGCGACACCACGACCGCCGTAGGTCAAAGCGTGGTCAAGGAGCAGGTGAGCCACGCCTTCGTGGCCCTGCCCAAGGTGGCGGCGGGCGACGGCTTCAGCATCGCCCTGCAGATCGACGGCACCGTCCTGGCCTGGGGCCACAACGATAAGGGCCAGCTGGGCAACGGCATCGAGGGCGAGATGAGCCTGACCCCGGAGGTCGTCAACTTCGACTTTGCCTCCGCCTACGCCGACGAGGCCGACCAGCGCTACATCATCCAGATCGCCGCCGGGCGGGATCACGCCATGGCCCTGGACAACATGGGCGTGGTGTGGGTCTGGGGTTCCAACGAGTACGGCCAGCTGGGCCTGTCCCTGGAGCCCGACCCCATCACCGGCGAGAACACCATCTTCCGCACCCCGCAGCCCGTCACCCTGGACGGCGCCACCATTACCGGTATCTTCGCCAGCGAAAAGACCAGCTACTTCGTCGACCCCCACGGCATTCTGTTTGCCGCGGGCGACGGCGAGGAGTTCATGCTGGAGGCGGCGAAGGTCAAGTATCCCACCCTCACCGACGCCGAGCTGAGCAGCCGCATCGGTTACAGCGCCAAGCCCGTCCAGCTCTCCCTGCTGGCCCGGACCATCGAGGTGGGCCAGGGCTACGCCCTCAAGGGCAGCGGCACCGTCTGGGCCCTGCCGGAGAGCTCCACCAGCCCCGACGTGAAGAAGGCGGAGCTGGGCAAATTCACCGGCGCCGGCGACGAGACCGACGAGGATCTGAAGAACAAGAACATCATCGCCCTGTCCGGCCACTCCGACCGGTATGTCTACGGCGAGGTGGATCAGAACACCTCCCACATGCTGCTCCTGGACGCCGACCGCAAGCTCTGGGGTGCGGGGGCCAACCACCGCAACCAGCTGGGCATCATCGACGAGAGCGCCGCCTACGGCAAGCCCGACGGGGACGACGTGACCACCGACGAGACCGTGGGCTACCCCGCCGCCGTGCGGGACATGATCCCCGTGCGGGTGACGGTGGACAACGGCGACGGGACCACCACGTACCGTCAGCTGGGCCAGGTGGTGAACGTGGTCACCGGCAACGGCTTCTCCGGCGTCATCGTCAAGGAAGAGGAGCTGGTGAAGGACGGCACCGGCGCGCCCATCCAGGCCACCGATCCCGAGGGGAATCTCCTCTTCGAGAGCGACGGCGTGACTTCCGTCTACAAGACCCAGATCATGTACAACCTGTACACCTTTGGTGACAACGCCTCCGGCCAGCTGGCCCTTGGCAGCGGCAGCAGCAGCCTCACCGCCCGCCATCCCACCAAGGTGGACAGCACCAACGCCGCCGACGAGGAGGCCAAGAGCATCCTGGCTCTTGCCGCCGGCAACAGCCATATCCTCACCATGAAGAGCGACGGCTTCATGTGGGCCTCCGGCAGCGACACTTACGGCGAGCTGGGCAACAACCTCTCCGGGACCAAGGCCACCAACCTGACCCTGGTGGGCGCCCAGGAGATCCGGGTGACCCCCAACCTGGTCACCGTCCTGGTGGGGGAGAAGAAGGACCTCACCGACCTGCTGAGCGTCACCTACGAAGCCGGCGTGAACCTGCTGCTCCGGGGCGGCACCGCTTCCTCCAACGCCGGTTGGGAAGGGGCCCTGGTGGACAACACCGTCGCCGGGCTCCACAAGGCCACCGCCGCGGATGCGGCCGCCGATCCCACCCTGGTGGAAGGCCACTACTACCTCACCGGCACCCAGAGCGGCCAGACCATGCTGAAGGTCATGGTGGACGGCCTGGATTCCACCGTCTCCTACGTGACCATCAAGGTCATGAGCGACCTCAACGCCGTGGCCACTCCCATGGTGGCGCTGGGCGAGCACCACACCGTGGCGCTGAAGTCGGACGGCACCGTGTGGACATGGGGCGACAACAGCTACGGCCAGCTGGGGCGGAGCGATTACGCCGCCATGAACATGGTGACCTTCCCCGGCCTGGATACGGCCAACGGCGAGACCATCGCCTACGTGGCCGCCTCCGCCAACACCTCCTATGCCATCACCAATCAGGGCAAGGCCTACGCCTGGGGCGATAATACCCAGTACCGCCTGGGCGCCAACAGCTCTGAGAACTTCGTGGCCGTCCCCGTCCTCATGGTGGACAACACCGGCGCCGCCATCACCAACGCCACGGATCTCACCGTTACCGACACCTGGACCGCCGAGGGATACCGCAGCGACGTGTTCGTCCTGACCCAGGACGACGCCTACGTCAGCCACATCTACGCCTCCGGCAGCACGTACAGCGCCGCCCTGCCCGTGGTCCTCAACGGCGCAGACAGCGTGGTGTCCGTCAGCGGCAACTACGCCCTGCACTCCGACGGCTCCGTGTGGAAGATCAGCCACAACTCCGCCAACGTGCGGGTCCTGGGCTTCAAGGAGCACCCCACCGATCCCGAGAGCCCCATCGTGAAGATCGCCGCCAGCGGCGACCACATGCTGGCCCTGGATCTCAACAATCACGTGTGGGCCCTGGGTGACAACACCTACGGCCAGCTGGGCATCAACAACGACGTGCCCAACGGCTCCTTCACCCCCGACGCCACCGCCCCCGCCCTGGTCATCAGCGGCCAGCAGGTGAATGGCGACGGCGACCGCAGCCTGAAGAACGTGGTGGACATCGCCGCCGGCCGCGGTACCTCCTACGCTCTGGTGAAAAAGGACGACGGCACCACCGAGCTCTACGCCTGGGGCCTCAACAGCGTGGGCCAGCTTGGCCTGGACGACAGCAGCCGGGAGGAGACCGATCCCCGTCCTTACGTGGGCAGCGACGAGGCCAGGCACTACATGCCCAAGCGCATCTATCAGGACGGCGGGCTGACCTACCTCAACGTCTTTGCCGGATTTGACCAGTTCATCACCATGGACAACCGCGGTATGCTCTGGGGCGCCGGCGAGAACGGCAGCAAGCAGCTGGCCAACGGCACCACCGTGGACGCCAACCTCCTGACCCTGGTGGGCAACAGCGCCCTGAAGGTGAGCTATGCCGAGGACTATACCTACATGAGCGACGGCACCGGCAAGATGCGCATCGGCCAGTTCTACCAGTGGAACGGCGTCGACGGCACCGGCCTGCCCGCTGCCTTCGCCGGTATCACCCCCGTCGACGTGAGCAGCGGCATCTACCGGGTCTATACCTATGACACCACCGACGGCGTGTACAAGCTGGTGAGCGTGAGCGACGCGGCTTCCACCACCGATCCGCTGTATGTCTTCGACACCAGCAGCGAGTCGGTCCATCAGATCGGCGCGGGCACCTTCTACATGATCGAGGGCGAGGACTACTACCTCACCACCGACTTCGATTACTTCTGCATGTTCACCGACCAGGAGCGGATCGAGTACGACTATGCCTACAACGCCAAGTTCAACGAGGTGTCCGGCACGGCCGGCGACGGCGAGGTGGTCCACCTGGAGGCCAGCACCTACTCCGGCACCACCTCCTATCCCGACCCGGACGATCCCAGCCAAACCATCCCGGTCTCCGGCCAGAAGGTCCTCCTGACGGCCCGGAACGCCGGTGTGACCTACATGAACGTGGCGGGCCAGGGGAGCCTGGACAAGAACGCCTACTTCAAGATCGTGGTCCTGGACGCCGACGGCCCCGAGGCCGCGGAGAGCGTCACCACGACCACTACCATCACCTGCCCGGTGTGCGGAAACACCGCCGACCAGAGCGACTATGCCGTGGATCCCGCCGGGACCCAGGGCGAGGTGTTCTGCCCGGATACCAGCTGCGCCAACAACACCGTCAGCTTTGTGCCCGCTGTGGACACCGACGTCACCGCCGTGTACAAGCCCCGGGAGGAGCTGGCCCAGGTCCAGGTGGTCACCGGCAGCGGCCAGACCATGGCCCTCCGGGCCGACGGCACCGTCTGGGCATACGGCCTCAACGGCTATCTGGACGACACCGGAGTCTTTGTCTACACCGGTCAGCTGGGCATCGGCAACCAGGGCTCCGCGGCCTACCAGAACGGCACCCTGCCCGACGGCACCGCCATCTACGGCCACGACGACCCGGCCCAGGTCCAGGCTTACGATCTCAACAGCGACAACACCAACGGCAACATGGTCAACCCGGTGAGCCTGGTCTTCGTGAACGCCGCCGCCGGCGCCGACCACAGCCTGCTGGTGGACAGCCAGGGCAGAGTGTGGGCCGCCGGTTCCAACGACCGGGGCCAGCTGGGCCTGCCGCTGAAGAGCGAGGCCACCGGCGTGGAGTACAAGGACGTGTTCGTCCAGGTCAAGGGCCTGGACGGCAAGCGGGTCGTGGCGGTCGCCGCCGGCGACGGGTACAGCCTGGCCCTGACGGAAGCGGGCGAGGTCTATGCCTGGGGCGCCAATGACAAGGGCCAGCTGGGCCTGGGCGACGAGGCCGTGGCCCCCGCGGTCACCGCCCCCGCCAAGGTGGACTTGTACAACGTGACCCAGATCTCCGCCGGCACCGACCACAGCCTGTTCCTCACCGCCGACGGCAACCTCTACGCCGCGGGCGGCAACGACTTCCAAAAGCTGGGCGTGGGCGAGCTGGCCGCCGGATACAGCGCGGTGCCCCTCTTCGTCCAGAGCGCCGACAACGGCTACATCGTCGCCGCCTCCGCCGGCGACAGCCACTCCCTGGCCCTGAGCTACTCGCTCCAGTTCTCCAGCTGGGGCAAGACCGCCGACGGACGGCTGGGCTATGAGGCCACCGGAGCCTTCGCCAAGCCCAGAAGCGTGGACAAGGTCAGCAACGTGGTGGAGATCTCCGCCGGTTATGACCAGTCCCTGCTGCTGGTGAAGGGCGGCGTGGTCCAGGCCTTCGGCAGCGACGACATGGGCCAGCTGGGTCTGGGCACCTCGGAGACCCGGACCGCCGTGACCGCGCCCACCCGGAACAAGAGTTACCTGGAGGACGCCGGCATCGTGGTCACCCACCTGAACGCGGGCAAGAAGTATTCCGTGCTGGCCGCCGCGGACGGCCTCGTGTACGGCATGGGCAACTATGCCGCCGGCGAGATGGTCCTGGCCCAGAACGACACCCTGGCCGACACGCCCATCATCGTGGGCGAGAAGGGCCAGCCCACCAGCAAACACATCGTCACCGTCCACGAGGGCGAGACGGTGGAGGTGCCCTACCTCCTCAGCAAGCGCTTCAACCTCCTGAAGGAGTGGAACGTGGACGAGAGCACCGCCCAGCTGGAGACCAGGACCGTCAACGTGGCCTATCCCAGCACGGATACCGGCGCCCCCTCCAGCAATGCCATCGACACGGACAACAAGCGGTTCTGGATCACCGGCGCCAAGAGCGACGCCTCCTCCAGCGATGTGAAGGGCTATGGCTTTACGCATGTGATCCTGACCTGCGGCGACCAGCAGGTGGTCTACTACGTCACCACTCTGCCCGGCGACGTGGAGAACGGCAGCTACATCTCCCGCAACGCCCCGCAGGTGGCCTCCGGGTACAACTTCACCGTGGCCCTGAAGGACGACGGACAGGTCTACGCCTGGGGCGACAACTCCTACGGCCAGCTGGGCCAGAGCGTCACCACCACGCCGCTGGCCAAGGTGCCCGCCCTGGTGGACTTCGACAGCATCCTGCCCGAGGACACCGTGGTGGAGAACGGCACGGCCCACCTGGTCAAGGACCGGGTGACCTGGGTGGCCGTGGGCAACCTCCACGCCGTGGCCATGACCAAGGCCGGCCGTGTCTACACCTGGGGCGACAACACCTATGGCCAGCTGGGCCTGGGTCTCGACCCGGCAACCGTGCCCTTCGTGGCCGTGCCCACCCTGGTGGACCGGTTCACCGGCGCGGACGAGAATTCCACCGCCATCAAGGCCGTGGCCGGTCTGAACCACACCGTGGTCCTCACCGCCGGCGGCCGGGTGTACACCTGGGGCGACGGCCAGTACGGCCAGCTGGGTACCGGTATCTCCGGCACCGGCGTCTCCGCCTACGAGCCTCAGCTGGTCACCGGCATGAGCAAGGTCATCGATGTCTCCGACGGAACCCGCAGCAACTCCGTGCGCATCGTCCGCTACGACGGCACGCTCTGGGGCTGGGGCTACAACGGCGACAGCCAGCTCAACACCAGCGGCCTGGGCATCTATGACCGCCCCGCCATCATGAACCTGGATCTGAGCTGCCTGAACAGCGGCGAGAAGATCATCAAGCTCTATGACGGCATCAACCACACCATCGGCATGCTGAACACCGGCCGGCTCATCGCCTGGGGCGACTACACCTACGGCCAGCTGGGCGACGGCGAGCACATCTACGAGGGCGGCGATGTGACGCCCACCCCGGGCAAGAAGCCCACGCCCCACATCATCCACGTGACCAACCCCGACACCAACGCCGAGGAATACGTGGTGTCCGTGTCCGTGGGCGCCACCCACAACATCGCCCTCACCGCCGACCAGACGGTGTACACCTGGGGCGACAACCGCTACGGCCGCCTGGGCCTGGGCGACGACACCCTGCGTGACGTGCCCACCCGTGTGGAATACCAGACGGAGGACAGCGCCGGCACCATTACCTCCCAGCCCTACCGGGCGGAGCTGGTCTCCGCCGGCGGTGCCTTCTCCACCTTCGCCCGCATCGGCGAGCACAACGACAGCCGGTACGGCCTGCTGTATACCTTCGGCTACAACAACCGGGGCCAGATCGGCAACAACTCCATCCTGGACGCCAGCCTGGATATCCCCATGGAGGAGCAGGCGGCCAAGACCTACCGGCCCACCCTGGTCCTGGGCGGCTCCGCGGGGATCGTGCCCAGTGACATCGTCATCCCCGTGGGAAGCGCCCAGACCGTGACCGCCAACGTCAGCCGGTTCTACATCGCCAACCAGGACGCCGGCCCGGCCTTCGAGCCCGCCTGGAGCCTGGTGAACCACCGCCTGGCCGACGGCACCGTGCTCACCGATCCCGACGTGGTGGCCACCATGGACATCACCGGGACCGTGGACAAGGTGGTGGGCGTGCAGATCGGCTCCGCCACCCTCCAGGCCGCCGACGTCGAG
Source organism: Oscillospiraceae bacterium (assembly GCA_022846075.1). Lineage (GTDB taxonomy): Bacteria > Bacillota > Clostridia > Oscillospirales > Oscillospiraceae > Vermiculatibacterium. Next base: position 2,954,775 of record AP025582.1, on the reverse strand, counting down.
TCCGGCTATGTGGTGGAGACCGGCGTGCAGGTAGTGGAGCGCCAGCGCACCGAGCAGATCTATACCACCGACAACGTGGAGAGCAAGGAAGCCACCGAGAAGGCCACCACCGGCTACCTCAACAAGCTGGTGACCAACGGCTATCTCACCATGGGCGAGTTCTACTACGAAAACGGCACCCTCCAGCTGGGCCAGGTGCCCCAGAACCTCCAGGACGCGGTGAACAGCAATGCGGCTGCCTCCGCCGTCGACGAGCACAGCAGCCGCGGCGACCTGGCCAACGCGGCCATCGCCTACGTCATCCCCAGAGTCCTGCCCGACGGCAAGGTGGTGGCGGATATCCGCATCGTGCTGGAGTGCACCACCGACCGGGTGACGCTGTGGCAGCAGAACGGCAGCGGTTGGCAGCGGACGGCGGGCACCGGCTACGGGCCCACCGCCGGCGGCGGCGCGGTCGAGACCGGCCTGCCCTCCGACCTGAAGAACCCCGACGGGGTGAACCTGGAGGGGAAGGATTACTACACCTTCCTGGAAGTGCCCATGGAGGAGCTGGGCAAGATCTACGCCCACTTTACCAGCGGCGTGGACGCGCCCGTGATCGACGGCGCCCCGGTGGACTACGAGTCCTGGATGAAGCTCATCCTGGTCTCCGCCTCCGAGGACACCGGCATCGACAAAATCTACGCGGCCCTCAAGGACGAGGGCTGGGACCTGGACAAGGGTCATGCTCCTACGGAGAGCATGGCTGGCGACAGCACACTTAAAATCCATGAGGCTCTGGGCTTCACCAACACCGATTCCGCCGCCGACGCCAACGCGAAATACTATTATGTGGTCCTGCCCGACGCCCCCGCCGGGAGCGGCGACCCCGGCGTCCTGCCCGGCCAGGAGATGTACCTCTATGCCGGCGCCTCGGACAAGACCGGCATCGTCTCGGTGAACACCCAGCAGGCCAACGCCGACCATCTGGCCGCCGCCAAGATCCACGCCGACGCCTTTGACGCCATCCGCCGCAGGCTGGAGAACGCCCAGACCTCCGCCGTGGCCGCCCTGGAGAAGGCGAAAGCCATCTGCGAGAGCAACAGCGCCATCCTGGGGACCGAGCTGGCTGCCGTGGAAGCGGCTCTGGCCAACGTGAAGAGCATTAAGACCAGCAGGGACATCACCACCGCCTCCGCCACCACTCTGGTGGGATATCTGGACGCAGCCGCCGGAGTGCTTGCCGACGTCATCGCCGCGATCAGCGGGATCGACGTTACCGCTACCGGGGTTCTGACCGGGCTGCGGGACGACCTGGTGGCCAAGCGGACCCTGATCACCTCCGACGACCTGGCCAATGTGGACGTGAAGAAAGCCGCCGCCGAGGCCGAGTACCAGCGTGTCCACGGCGCGGACCACGACGCCCAGAAGGTGGTCGTCCCCACTGTGGGCGACAGCGAGGTGCCCGTCACCGTCACCACCAACGACGGCGCGCTCAACGCCGACGGCACCAACCACACCGTCACCGGCAAGCACCAGGTGAAGGTCTACCGGGAGTCCCAGGTGGTCAAGCTGGACAGCGTCACCGCCTCCTTCGTGGACGGCACCTCTTATTCCGCCCACACCGTCAACGGTACGGACTACGTCCTTGTCCTGCCCGCCTCCAAGGTGGCCGGGAACAACGGCTATCTGGACAAACTCACCGCCACGGCCCTGCTGCCCGACATCGCCAATGTCCGGCTGGCCACCCCCGGCGGCGACTACCGCGGGCCCTACCTGGGCAAGACCGAGTGGGTGGACTACGTGGCCGCCGAGAACACCCTGACCATCACGGTCAGTGTGCCCACCAGCAGCGACGTGCCCCCCGCCGTGGCCAGCAAGACCTACACCCTCCACATCCAGCTGGAGGAGGACGACTGCTTCGTCACCCTCAACGACGACACGGACCGCCTGCCCCAGCAAATGCTGGTCACCGATCCCGATACCGGCGCCACCGGCGTGTTCTATGTGGGCACCGTGGCCGACGACGCCGTCTCCGTGCGGGTGAACGTCACCGCCACCGCCGGCGGCAGCAAGATCCAGATCAACGGCGCCGGCGCCTGGGGCGAGAACTACCTGTCCCGGGAGCTGTCCATCACCCACGAGGAGACCGACGGGACCGTCAGCGGTGAGCTGACCTTCAACGCCGATGGCTACGTGGACGTGCCCTTCCAGGTGGTGACGGGCAGCGAGACGGCCAACAAGACCATCCGCGTCTACCGTGACAGCGCCGACCCGAGACTGGGCGGCCTGGACGTGGCCTTCTACGACGCACCCATGCTGGGCGTGGCGGCGGACGCCGCAGACGGCAGGTATCACGTGTCCGCCGAGTACAGCGCCGATCTGGGCTACTATTTCGTCACCGTCACCCAGCCGGGCATCGACTACGCCGCCTGGATCCAGGCCAGCACCAACCAGGCTGGGGCCGATATCATGGGCGTGTACGCCACCGAGGCGGACGCCCAGGCCGCGCTGACCACAAATTTGCCGGGCGAGGGCAGCAGCTACACCTGGTACGGCGCCGCTGGCAATGACGGCACCACGGCCAACAACATTGGCCTGCCCGGTGACCGCACCGACTTCTACATCGCCGTCCGGCCCGCCGATCCCGCCTATCCCGGCGCCGTCTACCACCTGGTCATCGTGAAGGTGGAGCCCGCCATCCTCACCGCCACCATTCAGGGCACCCACGTGCAGAAGCAGACCGTGAACGGTGTGGAGCAGGATTACAGCTTCGATGACACCGATCCCAGCATCATCAACGTCATCGCCGCCTACACCGGGGACAAGGTCACCCTGCGCTTTACCACCAAGAACGAGTTCACCAAGGTGTCCGCCACCGTCAACGGCGTGGCCACCATCCTCTATCCCTCCGTGACGGTGACCGCCGACGGCGTGACCAGCTACGTGGTGGAGATCCCCAACGTCACCCTGACGGGTGAGAGCGACGGCTTCATGGACATCCCGCTCCTGGCCCAGGTGGAGACGGGCGGCGTGGCCAGCCAGAAGCACTACACCCTCCACATCCGCTATGCCGACAAGGGCGGCACCCTGCTGTGGGTGAAGGAGATCACCGAGAACTCCGGCTACACGGTGGTGCCCGTCACCGACGCCCAGGGCAAGATTACCGGGTACCATCTGGGCGTGCGCCCCGCCACCTCCAGCGTGATCCTGGCCGCCCAGGCCGGTGATCCCGTCACGGGGCAGGTGCACACCACCAGCACCGTCCATGTCAACCCCACCAACATCAAGGAGCCCGCGCCCGGCGTCTATAGCTACGATCTGACCGCCGATCCCGACCTCTATCCCAGGCCCTACACCGCCACCCTGACGGTGAACCTGGACGCTAACGTGGATACCGAGGCCGGCCAGACCGCGTGGATCCGCGTGGTGGATGAGGCGGGCAATACCAACTACTACCCCGTGAACATCCTGCGCCAGTCCTCCAACACGGATGTGAAGGTGCGCATCGACCAGATCAACGACGGCGCGCCCGCCGCCGCGGCCCACACCGTCACCGGGACCGACGCCGCCACCCAGTACAGCTATTACATGCGGGTGTACGACAAGAACCGGACCGGCAGCACCAAGATCCGGGTCACCGCCGACAACGCCTACGCCAAGATCTACATTTCCGACCAGAGCGAGTGGTTCGACTCCAGTCTGGGCGTGGATCCCACGGTCCGGTTCCAGACCACGGTGGACTGGACCGACGCGGCCCGCAAGAACGACGTGGAGGCCGCCGTCTCCCTGGACGACGCCGACATCCGGCTGATGATGGAGAAGGGCATGTACGTGCCCATCTACGTCCGGGCCGAGGACGGCTCCGTCAAGCACATCCTGGCCCTGCTGCGCTGGGACCAGAGCGGCGTGGGCATCCAGGCGGTCACCGGCAGCTTCGACTGGGTGGACGTCAACGGGAACACCTCCAGCATCCAGGACCGGGAGGCCGTGGCCCGGCCCGTGACCCAGGGACAGGCCCCCGTCTTCGAGCTGGTGATCCCCGACACTATCCAGACCAGCACCTTTAGCGTCACGGTGAAGCCCCAGAACGATACGGTGAAGTATATCCTCATCGACGAGGGCACCGTGGCCGCCGGCGACGGCTCCGTGAACGCGCCTGAGAACGTGGTCTACACGCCGGGGGCCGACGGCAGCCGCACCAAGATGGTCAACTTCACCATGCCCGCCGACGGCAGCGATCCCGCGCCCATCTCCATCGTCCTCTTCACCCTCAGCGGCCAGATGGACGAGAACGGGCAGGAGACGCTGAAGAAGACCCAGTACTTCCTGCAGCTCAAGCGGACCTCCACCTCCAGCGCCATCACCCGGGTGACGGCCAATCCCGGCCAGCCCAACGTGGAGATGAGCGCCAGCAGCTACTACTCCAGCCCCAACAACACCGCCGCCAACTCCAAGCAATACCTGCTGTACGTGCCTCACAACGCCGGCGGCAGCGTCTACGAGGAGCCCTACGCCGCCGAGCTGACCGGCGGAAAGGGCGGACGGCTGGAGCTCCAGGATACCGCCGCCTGGCTCGGCAGCGACGACGACGGCGTGGTGTCCTACACCAAGATGCTGGATCAGATCTATCCCAGCCACCTGGTGGGCCTGGGCGAGGATCCCAACCTCAACGGCCTGGGGGCCATGAAGTACACCGTCAGAGTGCTCTCGCCCTTCGGCGCCCACGAAGTGGACCGGCTGACCGCCGCCGGCGCCTCCGCCGCGGAGATCGCCGCCGAGGAGCTCAAGCACACCAGCGAGTACATCATCTACGTGGTGCCCGCCAACCTGGAGCGGAGCATGGAGATCACCTACACCCACAAGGACTGGATCAAGAGCGAGTCCGCCGGGATCAACGTGGACGAGACCCTGGTGGAGCCCGGCCGCGAGGGCACCGGGTTCGACGGCTACCTGATCCAGAACGGCGATACCTTCACGGCTTACGAGTTCGGCAACTCCCCCAGAGTGAACCAGACCGTCCGTCTGAACCTGGAGGTGCCGGGCAACGACCAGACCTACATCAAGGTCTACGCCGTGGACGCCTCCGGCAATGTCAGCACCACCGAGTACGCCAACAGCCAGAACAATGTGGGCTCGGCCAAGAACAAACTGCTCCTCTCCGGCCTGGAAACCAACCTGCCTCTGGCCGGCGGCCAGACCGAGACGCGGTACGTGATCCGGGTCTACTCCTCCGAGCCGGGCATGGCGGACATGCCGCCCAGAGAGTACACCCTCATCATCAAGCCCAGGAGCGGCAACACCAAGGTGAAGGTCTACGCCGACTTTATCAGCGGCGGCGTGGAGCACAAGGTGGAAGGCATCTACGACGTGATGGACACCAGCGGCATCATCTCCGTGGGCATCAGCGAGGACGCCGCCAACGTCACGGTCTCCGTGGTGCCGGTGGACGACTTCGCCAAGACCGGCGTGTACGCCGACGGCGACGCCGACGTGGCGGCCCTGCCCTTCGACCGCACCGCCGTCAGCACCGCCAGCTGGAACGCCTACTGGAACTACCGGGACGGCAAGCACACCGTGAACGGGGAGTACGACAACGTCAACTCCGACTACGTCACCGTGCCCGTCACCGGGGAGACCACCGTCCTCTACGGCCAGGTCATGGCCCACGACGGCACCTATTACCTCCAGGCCGGCACCGGCAGCTCTTACGGATACGTCATCGAGCTGGTGAAGAAGAGCAGCGCGGCGGAGATCGTGGCCATTACCAACGCCCGCACCAATTCCACCACCAGCGAGTACCTCACCGCCAAGCGGGAGAACGAGGACGGCTCCGTCAATGAGACGGACGGTAAGGTGTATGCCCTTTACATCGATCCGCTGGCCAACAACAGCCAGGCCATCAACGCCACCGTGAAGATCCAGCCCTCCGACAAGGCCGACGTGCGCATCCGTCCCTACACGGCAGGCGCCGGCGCGGAGGAGAACTGGGAGAACTGGGTGCTGACCACCGGCGCGGCCGGGTACGTCATGGACTTCGGCGACCGTAACCGGGGACTCTATGAGCTGCAGGTCCGCTCCCAGGACCGGCTGACCGTCAACACCTATCTGCTGAAGGTGGCGGACAAATCCGGCATCGCCGCCACCGGCTTCGTGGAGGCCCGGATCGAGGGCATGGAGAACCCCAACGAGTACCACGTGTTCTCCGACCTGCCCCAGACCGACGGCGCGTATTTCGCCTACGCGCCCACGGCGGAGTCCACTTTGGAGATCATCCCCGACAATCCCTACGCCGTGGTGACGGCGGTAAGCGAGGTCACTTGGAACGGAAGTTCCTGGGTGGCTGGCGCCAGCGTGCCCTTCACGGTGGTCCGCACCGGCAATTCCACCGGCGTGACCGCCGAGGCCGACTACGGTCCCGCCAAGGTCACCGTCCCCGCCGGAACGGCCGGAGACACGGTGAGCTATCAGGTCACCCTGATCAGCCAGGACGGCCAGAACACCGAGACCCACATCCTCACCATGATGCGCAAGGACGCCAACGTGGCGATGGACGACGTGGTCATCGACGGCATCTCCGGCACGGTCAGCGCCGACGGCCGGGACTACCAGTTCAAGATGTCCGAGACCGAGCTGGAGATCGCCATCACCACCCAGGGCGGCGACATCATCTCCTTCAACGGCCACAGCCTCATCACCATCGGCAGCAGCCTCACCACCACCTACACCGTGCCCGACACGGTGGAGGAGGGCAAGGAGATCCCCGTGCCCTTCGTGGTGCGGGACAGCGGCTTCTACTACGTGGATACCACCGGCGCCAGCCCCTACACCGGCGAGGACGTGACCCCCTACGCCACCCGGGAGTACCGCGCCAACATCTTCCGCACCACCCACGAGACCACGGTGGGCAAGATCCTGGTCACCGCCACCCTGGACGACGGCTCCACCGTCACCTACGAGGCCCTGCCCAGAGAGGACAACCCCACCGTGTACGAGGTGTCCATGCCCAAGGCCAAGAACGGCAGTACGCTGAAGGTGGAGATCAACGCCGACAACGCCTTCACCCGCGTAGTCAGCAGCGCCGATCTCAGCAGCGCCGAGGGCCAGCTCATCCTGACGGGGGTGTCCTACCCCTACGGCGACCAGCCCACCACCGTGGTCTTCTATACCGTCTCCTCCTCCGGCGTGCGCCAGCAGACCTACTCGGTGCGCGTCTACCGGCTGGAGGACGATCAGACCGCCGGTACGGCCACCACAGTCACCACCGACCCCGCCGCCAACAATCCCAGCGGTGTTTACGTCACTGACAACAGCGGCACGGTCCAGGTGAAGTATTCCGATCCCGACCGGCGCTACTACCACATGGTTTCCAGCACCGAGCCGGTGGATCTGACCCTGGTGCCCTACAACGCCCAGGCGGTGGTGAGCCTGTACGCCGGCGACCTGGCCGGCGGCGCCCTGCTGGACGTCCGCGCCGGGGGCGGCGTGTTCACCGCCCTGGCCGTGGAGGAAGTGGGCCAGACCTTGTATACCTTCTCCATCCTCTCCGCCAAGGGCGCCCGGGAGCTGGAGGAACTGTCCGAGACCCTCATCGGCAAGCGCACCTCCGCTGATGAGATTCTCCGCTCCGGCCTCACCGGGGCCGACGCCGCGGAGGAGATCGCCGCCATCGTGGTGGCCAACTCCACCAGCTACCCTGTGGTGCTGGACTACTACAACGCCGGAGAGACCGCCATCGGCGGCATCTCGGTGTACAGTCCCGTGGGCACCGCCCCCGAGTTCTCCATGGAGGCCGAGGCGGTCACCCTGGCCGGCGGCCGGGTGGTCTATTTGGCCAAGGTGCCCTCTGGGGCCATCCACGCCGGATTCCAGATCGACGGCACCAACGGCGGGCAGACCATCGCCCTCAACGACGTCACCACGGGCAAGGGCAGCCTGAGCGCCGTGGTCTCCCTCACTGGCAACAGCGACGGCATCACCCCCGTCCGCTTCACCGTCACCTCCGCCGACGGCGTCAGTGCCACGGTGGGCTACGAGCTGTACCTCATCCGCACCCGGGCCACCATTTCGGACGTGTCGGTGAACGGGCAGGCCTTGACCTCCGCGGGCAGCAGCTACACCTATACCGTGCCCGCGGGCGCCACCCACGTGCGGGTAGCCGTCAACGCCAGCAGCGACTTCGCCAAAGTCCGCATCGGCAACAATGACGCGGCCTACGGCGGCGACGAGCGGGACGTGGTGGTCTCCTTCCCGGCGACTCAGAATACCCAGCAGGTGCCCCTGCGGATCTACACCTATCCCTATGGCACCGGCGACTACACCAGCGGTTCCATCACTCTGGTGCGGGGGAGCGCCGACGTGACACCCGCCGTCAGCTTCCGCCTGGGCGCGCCCAGCGCCGGGAACCCCTTCCAGAGCGCGGTGGTGGACCGCTACGGCGCGTTCAACTGCGTGCAGCTGCCCGTGGGGACCTCTTCCATGGGCACCCTGCAGGCGGTCACCCAGGGGCCGGACGACGAGATCCGGCTCTACCGGGCCGACGGCACCCAGGTCACCGGCTCCTATACTTCCTCCGGGACCTTCCGCACTTATACCTGGAACATGACCTCCCTGCCGGGTGACACCGAGCTGCAGATGCAGGTCTACAACGGCACCGCCAACGTGACCTACACCGTGCGCATCCTCCGCCAGGATCCCGTGGTCAACCTGGCCGGCGTGACGCTGGACCGGGGCACCGAGGAGGCCAGGGACGTGGCTGTCAACGTGGGCCAGTTTAACCTCAGCGCCGACGTGGACAGCGCCAAGACCCAGACCAAGGTGACCATCCGCACCGCCAACCCCAACGCCATCATCCGCAGAGGCACCGAGGAGGGCGTGGGCCTGCTGGAGTTCAACGCCGCTCATGCCGCCTCCGGCGCCACCGACGTGGCCTTCACCGTGACGCCGGTCTCCGGCGGCGCGGCCAGCACCTACCACCTGATCCTCACGCCCAAGTCCGAGCGGGCCGAGATCACCACGCTGCGCTTCAGCGGCGCGGTCCTCACCGCCCAGAACGGCGTATACAGCTACGAGGGCAATTTCTCCGGCACCGAGACGCTGAACATCACCGCCTCCACCGGGGCCACCATCCAGCTGTTGGACAGCACCGGCGTTCTGGCCACCAGCGGCAGCGCCTCCAGCCTCACCCTGACCGGGCTCCTTCTCGACCGGTGGGCCGTCAACCGCTTTACCATCCGGGTCATCCCCCAGAGCGGCAACGCCGCCATGGTGAGGGAGTACCCGCTGGTCATCCGCCGGGGCAACTACGCCACCGGATTGGACGGGCTCCAGGTCCGCACGGCCGCCAGCCGGAGCGAGCTGGACACCGCCGCCTACACTAACCTGCTCACGCCGGTGGTCACCCCCGACGGCCTGGTTTACGAGCTGGATATGGGCCGTCTGGACAAGTTCGCCGAAGTGGTGGTTTCCACCGTCAGCAGCGAGAGCGAGGTACGCCTTGGGGTCAACGAACACCTCTACGACGGCGTTTCGAAACGCACCGTCATGGTCATGGCTCCCGATGGCAGCTGGGTCAGCGGCGATAATGTTGCCGGAAACGACTTCATCGTGGACTTCGACCTGCTGACCCGTCTGAACCTGCTGGGCAGCGACTACTCCTTCAAGGAGGTCTACCTGCCCATCCGGGTCACCACCCACTATGACCAGATCCGCGGAGTGGACGGCAGCCTGACCCCCGCCTCCGGCGAGGCCTACACCCAGGAGTACACCCTGAAGCTCACCCGGGTCAACGACGACAACACCCTGCGGGCCATCCAGGTGAGTGCCAACACGGCGGGTACCGTGGCCGACTACGACAATGAGGACGCCGCAAAGCCCAACCTGAACGACGCCACCAACGGCTGGTACACCGTGGAGAACGGTGTGGACGTCTACACCGTGGCGGTGGACGAGAGCCAGGTCACGGCCAACGTATCCATCCGGGCCACCGACGCGGTCGCCATGATGACCACCGGCGTGGGCGTCCGCGCGGGCGATCCCAAGGTGGGCGACCCCAGCCTGGCGAACCTGGTGGTGAATCTGGCCGACTTTGACGAGATGGTCCAGATCGAGATCCGGGTCCGGGCTGAGGAAGACCCGGCGGGCACCTACAAGACCTCTTACCTGCGCATCATCCGCAAGAGCAGCGACGCCGGACTGAAGGACGTCTTTACCGTCCATCCCTACCGGGGCCTCAGCGATCAACCCATCACCACCTACGGTGAGACCATGAATTCTGCCCTGGTGCCTGTGGGCTACAACGGCGGCTACACGGTGTGGGTCTCCAGCGTCAAGACCACCATCCCCGTCATCGACCTGACCGCTCTGGCCAGCAAGCAGGGCGCCGAGGTGTCCCTGGCCCCCTATGACGAGACCAAGACGGCCGCCGACCAGAGCTACGGGACGGCCAGCAAGGGCTCCGCCACCTACAATGCCTCCGATCTCACCGACCAGACCCGGTTTGCCGTGAAGGTGGTCTCCTCCGACGGCACCGTCACCGCCTACTACTATGTGGACGTGCGGGTGGTGGATCTGGAGCTGGGCGTGGTCCGGGTGGACGACAAGGACATCCTGGTCCTGGATACCAACGGCGATCCCGTGACGGATGCCGCCCTGGGCCTGCCCAAGTTCTTCATCGAGGACGGCAAGGTCATCTACTATGAGATCGTCCCGGAGAACCAGGCCAACGTGTCCCTGGAGTTCGTCACCGACGACACCGCCAACGCGGTGCTCAGCGTCAGCGACATGAACGCCCAGGCCGCCAACCCCGTGCCCTCCGACGGCTACCGCTACTACAAGGGGACCCAGAAGCTCACCCCCGCCAGCGAGGGGGAGAAGACCGAGTTCCAGATCAAGGTGGCCCGGAAGGACAACCTGTCCATCATCAAGGACCACTACCTGCGGGTCTACCGGGCCAGCAGCAGCACCGAGGCTGTTGTGGTGGTGTGGTACCTGGACGAGAACGGCGTGCTAACCAGCACCACCGCCGCCCTGGACCCCGTCACCAAGCAGTACAGCGCCTACGTGCCCGAGCGGGTCAACGTGGTGGACGTCCAGGTCATCGGGCCCAGTGAGCTCAGCTACGTGCGGCTCACCCCGGGTATGGACAGCGCCGTGCGCCATCAGCACACTGTAAAGGATGCCGCCTTGACGGGTGAGGCCACCAACTTCGATCTGGCCGTCACCGCCATGGACGGCACGGCGGGCGACTACACCGTGGTCATCTACCGCTCCGACACCCGTCTGGCCGTGGTGAACGTGGACACCGACGAGAACCTGGCCGACCAGTGGCGCACCCTCCTTGTGGACGGCGTGGAGACCAAGGTCTACGAGGCTCTGCCCGAGGCAGACGGTGACACCGACCACGTGAAGGTCTATCTCCAGACCAGCTCCGCCGCCGCCCTGGTCAACGCCGGCGTGCCCGGCACCGTGACCGAGCCGGCCGCCGGAGTCCACAGCGACAGCTGGTTCGCGGCCGACTACGACCTCAAGCCCGGCGGCGCCTACACCAGCGATGGCCTGGGCCTGCCTTACAGCTACACCGACATCGCCGTCTGGGTCAAGAGCCAGTACAGCGGCGAGCAGTCCATCCTGCGTGTTTACCAGCCCGACGCCAACGCCGATCTGGACCGCTTCGAGGTGAAGTACGTCACCGACGTGCGCCGGGAGGGCACCTCCCAGGTGCATATGGTGGACGCCACCCACTTCGAGGTGGCGCTGCCCAGCACCGCCGCCACCGCCGACTTCACCGGCTTTACCGTCCATCCCATGGCGTCCATCCTGGGCGAGCTGGGGAGCGCGGTCACCGGCACGGCCTACGGCGTGGGGAGCAGCACCGTCACCGTGGACTTCTCCACCCAGGCGCAGACCGACGGCATGGAGCTGACCTATCACGTGGTCTCCTCCGACGGCAGCGCCGACATGACTTACAGCCTGAAGGTCTACTTTGTGGACATGGGCCTGAACGTCACCGTGGACACCGTGGAGGTGCCCGTGGCCGATCCCACTGTGAACCCCAGCGTGACCACCGTCAACGGCGAGTGGTTCCGGCGCTACGAGCAGGTGGTGGGCAACGCCTCCGGCGACGCCGCCCTGACCCTGAACATGGACGCCGTTCCCACCGGCGCCGGCGCCACCGTGGACGTGCGCCCGGCGGGCGGCGACTGGAGCGGCAGCCCCGCCGGGGCCTGGACGGAGTACGGCTACGCCATGACCGGCAACAGCGAGAGCTTCGACCTGCTGGTCCGTGTGCCCTACCAGCTGCCCGGCAGCGGGGCCACGGGTGCCTTCGAGGACTACCCGGTGCTCAGCGTCTACCGCAACAGCGCCGACACCGATCTGGAGAAGGTGGCCCTCCACTATGGCGACGGCCAGATCTTGACCGCCGTGCGGGACGACCCCTCCAGCAGCCACTTCACCCTCTACGTTCCCACCGACATCACCGTGGGCGACCTGGTATTTACCAGCGTGGCCGAGGGCGCCCTGGTGGGGGCCAGTATCAGCTCCACCGCCGAGTTCACCCTCCAGCGCCACGAGAACAAGATCGCCGGGCTGAACCTGGATCTGCTGGATCCCGATGTGGTGGACACCGCCTACGGCTACGTCCGCTCCACCAACGGCCTCAACAGCCGGTCCTTCACGGTGGATATCGTCCGGGTGGATCTGTCCCTCAACGAGCTGCGGGTCCTGGCCCACAACATCCCGCCCGAGACCACTTACAACGACAGCGTGGCCCTGGGCAACGAGAGCACCGTGACGGTGGACGGCAAGACCTACAAGCTCTACACCGGCTATGTGCCCTGCGCGGATGAGACCTTGGTGGCCAATGTGGACGCCTTCGTGAAGATCAAGGGCAGCGATACGGTGGTCAGCGACACCCTCACCGTGCAGCCGGAGATCACCGCCGGCCTGGTGGGCGGCACCATGAACGGCTACGACCCCACCCTCACCGCCCCCGACGCCGACTGGCCCGCCGGCGAGACCATCAGCCAGAACTTCTGGAAGCAGGCCATGGGCAGCAGCGAGAACCTGCGGATGCGGATCGTGGTCAAGTCCGGGATCCCCGGCCTGCCCGCCGAGGTGGCCGACCAGCTCCAGCGGGAGTACTATCTGGACATCTTCAAGACCAACGGGGACACCAAGCTGGCCAACAACCGGCTGACCCTGGACTACACCGAGGCCTTGAAGGTGACCCCGGAGAACGACGCCGACTACCTGGAGCACACCGACATCCCCGTCACCTTTACGGAGAACGGCACGCCGGTGTACCAGAAGAGCCAGCACGTGCCTGAGAGCTCCACCGAGTTCACCCTCCACGTCACCGCCAACAGCGCCAGCGCCAAGGTGGACGTGCGGGTCTACGATCCCACTCTGGACTACAACACCGTCACCTTCGGCGGCCAGACGGCGGATGCCACCTTCCGCTTTGCCGACTACGCCGCCGCCGACGGCACCCTGCCCGACAAGCTGGTCATCGCCGTCACGGTGCAGGCCAGCGCCGGCAACCGGGGCCAGTACCTCCTCAGCGTGGAGCGGGTCATCAAGACCATGGACACCGTCAAGGTGGGCACCCAGGACGAGTACGACACCAAGGCCGGCGACATGACGGGCGCCAGCGTGGGCGACATCGCCGCCGCCGCCCTCCACGACTACGTGGCCGTGGAGTACTGGGATCTGGCCCAGAACGTGGAGACCGGAGACAGCAAGGACCAGAAGGTCTACATCGCCATCATCGACCCGGCCACCCACGCGGCCGACGTCAACTACGCCGTGTACGGCAAACCCCTTTACAGCGAGGCCAAGGTGGCCGTGACCGAAAAGGGCGTGGAGCCCACCGCCGACAGCCAGTTTGCCATGGAGAACGTGGGCTTCATCCCCGCCAATGCCTCCGGCGACACCATGGCCCAGCTCACCGTCAAGGGCATGGAGGACGCCTCCGCCGAGCCTGTCCTGCGCTACAACACCGAGTATGTCAAGCTCATGGACTGGAACGACAACAACAAGCTGGACAAGGTCATGGGCCAGTACACCCTGGACGGTGTGACCTACACCGTGCCCGGCGTGTGGAGCGACGCGGAGGGGAGCGATCCGGAGGGTGCCTATGTCCTCTACGTGCCCGACACCATCACCCAGTTGGACAACGTCACGGCCGTCACGGCCGATGCCTACGCCAAGGTGCGGGTGGACAACGACCCTGCCACCGGCGACGACGAGGCCAGAGAGTACGTCCGCCAGACCGATGTCCACACCGGTGTGGTGCTGGACACCAGCCCCATGGGTGAAACTAGGATGACCGCCAACGTCCGGCCTACTCAGGGCTATTACAACGATGAAAACGTTTGGAAGACCTGGAATATCCAGATCAAGAAAGTCAACCTGAAGGTGGACGCCGTTTGGGTCTACTCCCAGGACGCCGTTGAGGCGGACGAGGTGACGGGCTCCGACGGCCAGCGCTATACCGCCAGCATCCAGCCCTTCGCCCAGACCGACGCCGCGGGCAATTCTCTGGAGCAGGTGTGGGTGAAGCCCAACAACAGCATCGATTCCGAGATCGTGGTCAGCTTCGGCTACCTGGTCATCCCCGACGCCCTCACCAGCGCGCCCCGGCCCCAGGCCGCCCCCGACCAGGCGGACTACCCCGCCGACGCCGCCGGAGAGGCCGCCTATCAGGCCGACCTGGCCGTCTACGAGAACCTCTCCAAGGTCTGGGCCTTCTACGACAGGCTCCTCAGCGAGTACGAGGGCAGCTACTCCAACTACGCCTCCGATTACGATGGGGTGACCTGGAGCGGCGCCAACGGCACCAGCGAGAACCTGGACGCCTGGCTGGCCGACCGGGAGAACACCGCCAACCTGGGCGGCTACCGGGGCCTTGTCTGGTCCGACTGGTACGACCATACCGACCCCGACCACTGGGATGTCTCCAGCCGTTTCCGCTCCGGCGGCGTGGACCTCTACGACGCCGTGGAGGCCTCCACCATGGTGAAGATCCGGGTGGGCTACCAGGTCGGCGGCGAGGTGGTCTCCTGGGTGGATTACAGCGTCAACGCCAAGCGGATGAACAACAGCGCCAAGGATCTGGAGCTCTCCGTGGGCCAGACCGACGACGCTGCCGCCCAGGCCCCCTATGCCATCGCCCCGCTCACCGATCCCGCGGTCACCACGGCGGACGACGGCACGACCACCTACACGTACAGCTACGGGATCAACCCCTGGAAGCAGACTGCGGACGGCTCTTTGGTGTACACCACGGACGAGCTGGAGCAGAAGCATCTGGTGGCCAACCCCTACTATGCCGCCGCCGGCCAGCAGGTCTGGCTGGGTCTGGACCAGCTGGGCCAGGGCGACATGAAGGATCTGTACTACAAGGTGGAGTGGATCCGGGCCGATCAGAGCGCGGAGACTAAGGTTATCCGCTATCCCACGGCCGACGCCATGATCTCTCCGGAGACCGTCCTGGCGGGCAGCCCCTACCAGATCACGCTGGCTCCCGTGGGCACCGCCGGAGACGCCAACCCCTACGTCATGACCCGGGTGACCGTCACCAGTGTGGCCCAGTCCGGCCTGGAGGACCACTATGTGGTGGACATCTATGTCCAGTCCGACAGCGTTGACCTGGACCTGACCGTCACCAAGGTCTCCGACAAATCCCACTCCCAGGCGGCCGGATGGACCGACCTGGGCACCCCGGCCACCCTGGCCAAGTACGCCTTCCTGGCCAACCAGCGCAAGGTGGTCCACGACGACGCCACCGGCAAGGACTTCGTGCTGGTGAAGCTGGCCGCCCTGGCCAACGTGGTGGGCGACCGGGCCGCCGCCATCCAGGTCCGGGGGACCACCGCCACGTACGTGGAGAACGATTATCTGGGCGACCACAACGACTGGAGCAGTGTGGTGGACCGCCAGGGCAACCTGATCTCCGGCAAGACTTACGTGGGCGAGACCCTGGGCAGCTACGACGTGGCCGGCACCAACGGCGGCGTTTGGATGTCCGTGGAGCTGGACGCCAACGGCGTGGGGTATCTGTACTTCACGCTGACCTCCGAGGACGGAACCGTCACCCGGTGGTACTGTGTCCGCATCACCGTCCAGTCCGCCAGCGGCGCTCTGGAGTATGTGCGGGTGAACGGCGACGTCACCGACAATGCCCGCCTGGTCTATGACAGCCACGGCAACGAGCTCTCCCTCCCCGGCGACGGGACCACGCTGCAGGAGCGCATGGATATGCTCTACGGCGACGCCGCGCTCAACACGTACGACGCCGCCCGCTCCGCCAGAGAACAGGCCATCCTGGCCCACTTCGCCACCGCGGAAGAGCCCAGCCCTGAGGTCACCATCTACCGCGGCTACGTGAGCCGCTCCGAGGTGGCCGCCTCCGGAAAGGTGGCCGTGGAGATCAAGGCCGCCCGGAACACCAGCGAGATCACGGTCCTGGGCAGCGACGTGACCATGCCGGATCCCAACGACGTAGTGATCGACGCCGGCGCCGGGGACATCACCGAGGCCGTGTACAAGGACGGGAAGAGCCGGGTCCTGCTTGAGGTGAAGCTCAGCGACCTGACCGGCCGGATGAACCCCGCCTTCGATCCCGACGACCTGTGGCTGATGGGCTGGCCTGTGGAGTACGTCTACTTCAGCGTGAAGGCCGAGGACGGCAGCGTACGCTACTACGCCCTGGAGGTCCGGATGCGGGACGACACCAACCGGGCCATCGACTACCAGAGCTGGAACGCCCAGGATTACGGCGCCCCCGAGGACAAGGCCGAGGAGGGCTACGCCATCTGGGTCTACGGCGACGGAGAGGGCACCTATGAGACCCTGGCGCCCAACGTGACGGTGGATTACCGCGGCCACGTCAACGGGGACGGCGTGTTCGAGTACGACTATGACCCCGTGCCCGACTACGACGGCAACCCCCGCAGGATCCCCGTGGAATACCAGGTGGAGGACGGCCAGCCCGTCCTGGACGCCAAGGGCCGCTACATCCCCACGAAATTCACCGCCTCCGTGGGCCAGAGCGCCTCCAAGCTCCAGATCTCCGCCATGACGGAATACCCCTACGCGGGCATCGCCATCGGCAGCAGCAGATACCGCGAGGGGATCGACACCGTCACCATCAACAACAGCGGCGGCCAAGATCTGAACATCGAGATCAAGGTCATCAGCCAGCTGGACAACGCCCAGGGACAGGGCGACAAGGGCAACCCCCTGATTTATCACCTGACCGTCACCTTCATGGCCGACAACCGCACGCTGGCCCAGGTGGAGAAGCTGTCCACCGACGGGACCGGCCTCATCAAGGCCGGCGACGCGGCCAATGTCCAGAACGTGACCGGCAACACCATTGTGGTGGAAGTGCCCTACGGCATGACCAGCGTGGATATGGCTCTGCGGCCGGAGTCCACCAAGGCCCTGCTCCAGGTCTTCTCCGCCGGCGCGGACGGCCTGTACGACGACAACGTGGCCCTGTACACGAGGCCGGAGGATCTCCACACCGGCGCCGGCGCCATGCAGGTCCGGGGCAACGCCTACGTGACCCTGCCCTTCAGCGGCGCGCTGGATTCCGTCACCTACCAGGTCCGGGTGAGCAACCAGGCCAACGACTACAAGGCCCAGACCTACACCCTGACCCTGGTGCGCAAGGCCAACGACCTGAGCCTGTTCACCCTGGACTACAACCAGCGCCGGGCCAAGACCGCCGTGGTCAATGGCGCGGATGTGACCGCCAAGCTCACCGTGGACAGCAGCGGCCGCCTGGTGGTGGATCCCGCCAGCCTGCCCTCCGGCGTCACCCTGGCGGGCGGCGCGGCCCTGGTGGACGGCACCGGCAGCCTGCAGGTCATCAAGGACAACGGGCGGACCTACCTGTACCGGGACGGCCAGTCCGGAACGGCCGGCCAGCACTATTGGAGTGAGATCACCAACGCCGCCAAGGTGCCGGTGTACGCCATCGACATCACCCTGACGGATACCAGCAACGGCTTCCTCCAGGCGGTGGCCACCATGAACGGCACCTACGTGGATGTCCACGGGAAGATGGACAGCATGGTCCTGGGCCAGGATGCCCACGACACCGCCGCCGACGTTGGCATCGACGTGTCCGGCCTGGGTGAGAACGAGTCCATGCTCTATCCCATCTTCCTGGGCTCCAATGACCGGTACGATACGGCCAGCGGCCTGAACGACCTGTCCGACGAGACCAACGTGGTGCTGCTCCTCATCACCCGCAGGGACGACATCAGCGACCTGGCCGCCCTCATCACGGTCAACCACCAGCAGAACAACCCCGAGACCATGCAGGTGGCCCAGACCCCCGCCGCTCCCGACGACATCAGCAAGGATCAGCAGTGGACGCCGCCCTCCTGGGGCAGCGGCGCCAGTGAGCTCACGGATTTCCACAACCGGGTGGCCACCATCTACACCAGCGCGGTCAACGCCTACGTGACGGTGAAGGCGGGCTCGCCCACCAGCGGTGTCAACATCTACCAGTCCGACGGGCTGGAGCTGACCACAGGGACCCAGATGTACACCGCCACCGTGCGCTACGTGATGGACACCGTGGCCGACAACACCCTCTTTGTGAAGATCTCCACCCCCGACGGGCAGTACCGGATCTACAAGCTGCGCCTGCTGCGCAACTCCAGCAACACCGACCTGGAGATCGTCCGGGCGGCCAGACACGAGAACGCCAGCAACGGCAATCTGGGCACCGCCGTGGACGGCCTGCCCAAGGACGAGAGCTCTTACGGCATCCAGCTGCCCAGAGGCGCCGCCAGGACATGGCTGTACCTGCAGACCGCCGACCCCAACGCCACGATCCGCATCCTGGACGAGGGCACGGGCGAGTACGGTCCGGCCTACACCCACAGCTATTCCACCGGCGAGTCGGGCATCGAGGTCTACAACAAGAGCGAGAAGCCCGTTTACGTCCGGGTCACCGCGCCCAACGGCGTCTACAAGGACTACACCATCTACCTCTACAACGTGCCCACGGATGCCACGTTGTCCGAGGTGGAGGTGGGTTACCTGGACCGGGTCAACAACCAGCTCAAGAGCGCCGCCATCACCGGACAGCGCAGCTACGCCGCCAGCATCACCATCCTGGCGGGCAGCAACACCAGCGGCACCTATGAGACGGAGGACTACCTCTTCGTGCCCTTCCGCCTGGTGGCCAGCGACGCCAACGCCACCATCCAGATGCGGGACGTCCAGGGCGGCTCTTACCTGCAGTACAGCTACAACAACTCCGGAACCCTGACCTACGAGCTGGACCGGGCCCCCGGCACGGGCGATCCCATCCCCGTGAACGGCGTCACCGTAGTGATGAACAGCGCCATCCGGAACAGCAACGTCCTCTCCGGCGAGCTGGTCATCGACAAGCGGACCTACTCCATGTTCCAGCTGGAGGTCACCGTCACCGCCGTCAGCGGCAACACTCAGACCTACGACCTGTTCATCTACTGCAACAAGGTCAATTACGACGATCTGGCGGTGGAGGTCAACGACGAGGTCATGACCATGGCCTCCGACGGCAGGTTCCACTATGTGAAGAACATCGCCCCCGGCGACATCCAGGACGGAGACATCCTCTATTACATGGGCAACGGCAGCTCCGCCGACGAGGTCGCGGGCCGGCTCTACCGGCTCTATCCGACGGATGCCGACTACCTGGATAAGCTGGCGAACCGCGCCATCTACCGGGAGCAGGTCTTCGCGGTGTCCCAGCGGGAGGCCAAGCTGGCAGCCTACTACGCCGATCTGGCCAACCGTCTGAACAGCGATACCATGACCATCACCATCGGCACCGGCGACAACGCGGTCACCACGAGCCCCGCCTACACCGCCGGCAACGCCAATAACCCCGACGGCTCCATCCGCAAGACCGTCAACCCGAAGGTGGCCCTCTCCGGTGCCGAGACCGTGGTACCCATCCGGGTCAACGTGGGCAGCTCCACCCAGACCTTCCAGGCCGTGATCCTCAAGACCTCGCTGGATCAGAACTTGGACTACATCAAGGTGGAGGACCAGTCCTTGGATCTCAACCGGAACGCCGAAGGCGAGATGGTGGCCCGGGCCACGGTGTACAACACCGACCGCCGGGCCAAGATCGAGATTGGCGCCGCCAAGACCACCTCCCGGATCGAGCTGGCCCACTATGACTTCTTCATCTACAACAAGGTGGACGGGGAGTGGGTCAAGGGCGACCTGCAGGACGTGTGGAACTTCGATCCCCAGTACGGCACCCTGACCGTCAACGCCGGCAGCCTCAACGACGGCGACAACCTGTTCCGCTTCGTGGTCACCCCGGTCTCCGGCGACGTGGGTCCCAGTGAGTACAAGCTCATCATCAACTACGTCAACGTGGATCTCTACCTGGATCAGGTGAACCCGGGCAAGGGCATCGACGGCCTGACCATCTACGCCGGCACCGATCCCGACACCGATATGGTGGCGGCCAACGTGCTGAATCTGTCGCCCACCTATTATCAGAAGCACTTGGATTACACCTTCGACTTCTCCTCCACCGGCGGCGCGGTGGGCGGCGTGATCGTGGACGCCAGCGCCTACGACTCCACCAACACCCTCCAGAGCCAGCGGCTCCAGTATCAGGAGGACCGGCTGAAGGAGGAGCGGTATAGCTTCTGGTACAACTACTGGAAGGCCTTCAACCCCAACCTGGATCAGAGCGGCATCCAGACCGCCATCGCCTCCGTGGTCATCCCCGCGGGCACGGTCATCCCGGGCGACACTCTGGCGGGCACGTCCCATACGTCCCAGAATGAGATCGACGCCTATGTGGCCGCCAATCTTCCTCTGGCGATGGCCCAGGAAGTGGTCATGGTCCAGGTGGGCGGCGGCACCGCGGAGGAGTCCGAGCGGATTGAGGCCATCACCATCACCGATCCCAGCGTGGATTACGCCGAGATTCCCATCACCCTGACGGTGCCCTTCACCGGCTACACCCGCACCTATTACGCGGTGTACCACAACCTGTCCAACGACGCCACGATCGCCAAGGACGGCGAGGGCAACTTCCAGATGGGCGTGGTGGGTTACGAGCCCACGCTGCGCAGCGACACCACCTATACCTACGAGGTGAGCTACGCCACCAACGTGGTGGATGTGTACGCCATCGCCAACCACATCCACGACCACTCCGGCACCCAGATCACCCTGGTGAGAGTGGCCTCCGACGGCTCCACCCAGGTGATGGGCACCGAGATCTCCCAGATCACCCGCACGGTGCAGCTGAATCTGGGCATCAATACCTTCCAGTTCGTGGTCCAGGCCGAGCAGGGCAACCAGCTGACCTACACCCTCTACATCTACCGTTCCGGCGCGGACCTGAGCCTGGATTGGCTGCGTGTGGACGGCCGCAACACCACCCTGCTGAGCGACGGCACCTACCTGGCCTACGTCCCGGAGGGGACAGACCTCCACACCGTCACCGCCAAGGCCAAGGATCCCTCCGGCATCGTGGAGCTCCTGGCCAACGTGGGCGCGGCCGCGGGGACGAGTCCCTCCGCCGGCGCGGTGGCCACCATGCCGGGCGTGAGCGTGGACACCGCCACCGTGGGCGACGCCTATCAGAGTGAATCCGGGAGCTGGATCATCCCCGCCACCGCGGAGGTGACGGTGACCGCCAGCGACACCATCCACGTCCAGGGCGTCCTCAGCCAGCCGGACTACACCACCACCGAGACCACCGGCCAGGGCAACGTGGACGGTCCCAGGATCACCACCACCCGCGTGTATCACCAGGAGGAGAGCAACCTTTACAGCGTCACCACCACCGTGGTCTCCTGGGCCAGATACACTCTGAACATCCTGCCCGTGAACCGGGACGCCCTCACCGTGTACATGGACACCGGGGCCGGTACCTTCGAGCAGAACTCCAACGTCTACACCGCCCTCTGGAATCCCAACGAGCTCAAGGCGGACGGCAGCGGAGAGCTGGGGGCCTTTGTGGTCGGCGTGCCCGAGAGCGCCGTGAAGGGCAAGGTACGTGTGTACACCTCCCTCACCAACGGCGGCACGGAAGAGCAGCAGATGGTCCAGTTCGGCGCCCTGGTGCCCCAGTACCACGATCCCGGCGAGGTCCAGCGCTTCACCACCGACAACTTCCTCACGCTGGACATCCCCACGGTGGATCCCAATTACATGAACCTGGACATCGGCGTCAAGTACGAGCCCGGCGAGGCCGCCCAGATGTGGCCCTATGAGCTGCATATCTACCGCTATTCCAGCGCGGCCTACCTGACCGAGCTGACGGCGGCAGACAGCGCCGGCGGCAGCCTGAGCTTTGATCCTGTGTTCAACAACGACCCGGCGGCCACCACGGATCCCAACCCCGGACAGAGCATCTTTACTCTGACGGTGGACAGCGGGGAGCAAACGCTGGACTTCACCAGCATCACCGCCGTGACGGGCGCCACCATCAAGATCACCCAGCCCAACGGCACGGTTTCCAACCATGTCAGCGGCAGTCCCCTGAACGACGTGGGCCTGTCCATGGGCACCAACGTGATGCTGGTGACGGTGACCTCTCAGGATCAGCTGCACACCCGCAGCTACATGATCATCATCCAGCGCCGTCCCAGCGCCTACACCTCCAAGCTCAAGGACATCCAGCTCATCGCCGGCGCCGGACAGGCGGACGCGCACTACTACGACTTCTCGCCGGTCTTTGACCCCGATCCCACGGTGGGCACCTATTACTTTGCCGTGGACGCCGGGATGAACGCCCCGCTGACCATCCGGCCCGTGCCCTATGTGGACGCCGACGGCGTTGGCTACACCGTGACCTTCGACGTGTATCAGGACAATGTCCCTGTGGCGCAGGACGTGGTGGCCGACGAGTACGTGCTGGCCGGCCTCACCGGCGGATCTGTCTACCATGTGGCGGTGAAGGTGCTCAAGAACGACGCCCAGTACTCCGGCAGCACCTACGATTTGTACCTTTACAAGAACAAGTCCGAGCTCATCACCGGCGACGCGCCCACCATGAAGGGCCTGCTGGTGGACGGACAGGACGTGACCCGGGACGCTGTGGCCCACGCGGCGGATCAGAACTTCTACTACACCACCGCGGCGGCTGCTGGCAGCCTCTCCCTGCAGGTGCTCAACGTCCTGCTGGGCAGCGGCTACAAGGTTAACCTGATCCAGCCCGGCGGGGTCACGGATCCCGCCACCGGCGAGCCGGTGCGCACCCAGCTCACCGCCACCGACCTGAGCGCGCTGGACGTGAACTTCGCCACCGACCACAACCGCTTCGTCTTTGAGCTGACCAACGGGGACAACCGCAGCTACGCCTCCCTGACGGTGTATAAGCAAAGCGACGTGGCCAAGCTCTCCGAGCTGAAGAGCGACCAGCAGATGGAGCCCATCTTTGATCCCGACCGGTTCGAGTACTTCGTCTACGTGCCGGCGGACAAGGGCACCGCGGACCTGCTGGTCCGGGCGGACAACACCGGCGTCAACGGCGCTGTGGTGGACCGGATCCGGGTGCGCGACGTGGGCGGCCGGACCCTGAAGGAAGAGGTCACCGGCAACGGCTTCTGGGTCCACGACATCCCGCTGGACCAGGGCGAGAACCGGGTGACCGTCACCGTCACCGGCCGGTACAGCAGCTTTGAGACCATCACCGTGGGCGGCGTCAGCATCCAGAGCCCCGTGGAGCGGACCTACCGCTACGCCTACGAGGTGGAGCTGAACCTGGGCACCTATGAGACCCCCGACGGCTACATGGACACCGGCGACATCATCGCCATGGACTACACCAGAGGCGGGGCGCTGGCGCCCATCTGGAACAGCGAGCTGCTCAACTACACCCTGTCCTATTCCAACGGCACCGACAGCATCTCTCTGACGCCCACCCTGCGGCCCGAGGAGATCACGATGCTCTCCGACGGCAGCAGACCCAGAGGCATTTACCGGGTCGAGGTGGTCCAGATCAACGCCAACGGGACCCGTACCAAGGTGGGTGTGACCTACAACCACGTGGACGCCGACGGCAGGGGCTACTTCGAGAGCGACGAGGCCCTGAACCTGATGCTGAACGTGGGTACCACCGAGGTCACCTTCATCACCGAGGTCACGGCGGCGGACGGCCGCATCACCACCAAGCGTTACCTGGTGACCATCAACCGGGCGCCCTATGTCAGCGGCCTGCCCGCGGTCCTGGAAGGCACCGTCATCCACGTCTACGAGGAGTCGGAGTCCCCCACCGTGGAGTACCCGCTGGTGCCCGACTTCACCACGGACTTCAACGCCTATTACACCAGAGTGCCCAACCCGGTGGAGAGCGTGAACCTGCTGGTGGACAGCACCTACTACGAGCTGGTGCCCCAGTTTACCACGGATCCCAGCGACGGAAGCCAGATCCCCGTGGTGGACGGCGACGGCAACCAGGTCTACGACCAGGTGGCCTACAACTACACCATCACCATCAACAACCGTCCCGCCGAGAGCGGCGTGTACTTCACCCTGCGGGACCTGGTGGTGGGTGACAACGAGGTGGTCATCGTCCTCACCGACCGCAACGGCGCCAAGAAGGCCTATACGGTGGTCATCAACCGTGCCGACGCGGAGACTGAGGAGCCCGGCTACCAGCAGCCCATCCTGGTGGACCTGCACACCTACACCAAGCCCAGAGACGCCGCCGATACGGTGGAGCTGGACATGATCCCCGTCTTTACCGGCGACACCCATTTCTACAATGTGGTGGTGCCCCACGAGGTGGACAAGGTGAGCCTGTACGCCCTGGCGGAGAACGCCGCGGCGCTGGGCATCAACAACCTGATCTTCCGGGATATGAACACCGACGCCCAGATCGAGGGCAGCCTGGAGGATATGCCGGTGGCTGTGGGCCATGAGAACTACTTCGAGATCATTGGTTACAGCACCGACGCCGACGGGGAGCTCACCGGTACCCGCATCCGCTACATCGTCAACGTCCTGCGGCTGGATGAGGGCTACGTGCCCGTGCTGCTGGATTACCTGGGCGTCAGCGAGGGCACCATGTCCCCGGTCTTTGACCGGGCCGACCGGCAGTACTTTGTCACGGTGCCTTACGACGTGGACAACCTGGACATCACCGCCATCGGTATTCCCGGCGAGTCCATGGTGGTCGTGGCCGGCAGCGGCTTTGCCACCGCCAAGGCCACCCAGCAGGTGAAGAACGTGGAGCTGGCCGTTGGCCGCAACAGCTTCAAGGTCTACCTCTACGACATCCGGCCCAACGGCAACACCTACTACCGGGGCGTCTACTCCCTGACCGTCGACCGGGTGACCAGTTCCGGCGTCAGCCTGGATCTGGGCGTCACCGCCGTGGAGGCGGAGGCCGGGCTGAAGGCCCTGGAGGCCACGGGCGTCAATACCGGCGCGCTGGAGTTCACCACCGAGTTTGCCAGCCGCCAGATGAACTACTACGCCTATGTGGACTCCGATGAGACCAGCGTCCATATCACGGCGGACGCCTTCTCCGACGACGCCATCCTAACCGTCAACGGCAGTGCCCTGCACATGCCCGCGGACGGGACCGGCGTGGATGTGGCCCTGGGCAGCGGCGCCACCACCGTGGTGACCGTCTACGTCCGGGATCCCGTCATGGAGGACGAGCCCAGCAACTCCCTGAGCCAGCGCTACACCCTCACCCTGATCCGCTCTGCCGGAAACACTCTGGGCAACTTCGTCATGGAGGACCTGGAGGTGGCGGTGAACGGCGCGGTCATTTATCCGCCCTCCGGCTCCGGTTCCGGCCTGCTCAACGGGTCGGCCGAGACCGACACCATGGAGCTGGACGCCGACGGCAAGGGGACGGCCACCATCCAGGTGACCATGCCCTACCTGAAGTATGAGTTCACCGATCCCGACGGCCTGCTGCCCGACGTGGTCTGGGAGACCACCGTGACGGTGAACGGCCACAGGGCCAGCCACGGCGATCCCTTCGACGACAACAGCGGCGGCTTCCCCATCAAGAAGGCCGTCTATACCGTGGAAGTGCCCGTGACCAGCTATGAGGAGCGCTTTGACATCCGCGGCTGGGTCCCCGCCGAGCGGGACAGCATCGGCGCCGTGGTGAGCGGCATGGATACCGTGCAGGAATTCGTCCTCTTCGCCACCGACATCACCACCCCGGCCCTGCGTAAGGTGGAGCTGGACAGCTACGGTATGGCCAAGCGGGACGAGACGACCGGCAAGCCGGTGGAGGCCCTGAACGACGCCGGAGAGACCGAGGGCGTCACCGGGCCCACCCTGGCCGCCATCTACCTGCGGCAGGACAACGGGACCACCGGCACCGCCGAGCCTGTGACCAGTTCCGGCACCGTGACCACGGCCTTTGCCCCCAACGTGTTCCGCTATGTGGCCACCGCCGCGGGCAGCAAGTTCTGGCTCAGCGCGTCCCTGCGGACGCCCGAGGAGGCCCAGGCCGACAAGCAGGCCCAGTACGACGCCTTCGTGGCCGACTACATGGACGCCAACCCGGGCGTGAGCCTGGCCGACGCCCAGCTCTACGCCAACGCCAACTTCGTCTACGAGTACCAGCCCAAGGCCTACATCGAGGTCTACGACGAGGCCGGCAGCCGGCGGACCATTTCCAAGAGCCCCAGCGGCTACTTGGAGTTTGAGTTCCCCGTCATCGAAACGGTCACCGATCCCGAGACCGGCGTGACCGAGGAAGTGCGGGCGACCAAGATGGATCTGACCATCCGGGTGACCCAGTTCGCCGAGAGCGGGCACGAGGTCATCAGCGAGTACAGCCTCACGGTGTACCGCACCGCCGATCCCATCCTCCGGGACCTGAAGACGGTCAAGGCCAACAAGGCCCTGACGCCCGTCTATGACCCGGTGGTCCGGGAGTACGAGAGCGAGGTCTGGAAGGGCCGCACCGACTTTGCCGTCTGGGCCAAGGCCGACTACGGCGTGGGCTACCGGGACGCCACCCTCTCCATGACGGCCTACAAGGCGCGCCAGGAGGACGGGAGCTTCCTGCCCACGGATGAGATCACCCCCGTGGACCAGAACGGAGCCCCCGTGACAACGACCAGCACCACCACCGGCGAGCTGACCGTGCCCTACAACCAGACCGACAGCCAGTTCACCGACGCCACTACGGGCGAGGAGCTGGAGGAGTTCTGGGTAGAGGTCACTCTGACCTACGCCTACGGCGCCGGCACCCGCACGGGCAAGTACGTGATCCACATCACCCGCAGCGACGTACCCGCCAACCTGGATCAGCTCCAGGATTTGAAGGCCTTCCAGCCTGAGGCGGACGAACTGCTGCCGCTCTACCGGCTGGACGAGAAGAACGACCGGACCAGCATCGTGACCCAGCCCGACCCGGACGACGCAACGGCGACAGTGCCCGTCACCGGCTTCGAGCCCCAGTACCCCTACTACATGGTGGTCATGGATTACCGGGACAGCCGCCTGTGGCCCTGGGTCAAGTTCGACAGCGCCACCCAGAGCGTCAAGATGTCCCGGGTGGGCAGCACGGCGGCCAGTGTCACCATGACCAGCGAGACCAAGTATCTGACGGACTTCGGCAACGCCTACTTTGCCGACGAGCAGTTCCAGGCTTTGCTGAAGTTCACCGTCACCACCACCGAGACCGGCAGCACCTCCGAGTACTATCTGCTGGCGGTGAGAGGCGACCGGCGTCAGAACGATCCCCATGAGCTGGGCGACATGAAGGTGTACTACGGCGCCACCGAGCCCGCGGCCGTCGGCCACGTGAATGCCCCGGCCACGCTGATGCAGGGCATCGACGGCATGGTGGGCAACACGCCCGCCGATTACCTGGACGGCCAGGGCTTCCAGCCCGGCATCAAGTACTACACCATCAACCTCTCCATGGACAGCGAGTACATCAATGTGGAGGCTTCCGATCTCTTCTCCCTGGCCAACCAGATGGTGGTCACTTACCACGGCGTGCCCACCGTCACCGACCTGGATGCCAGCGGCTTCGGCAGCGTGGTCGTGAAGCTCCAGCCCGGCGAGACGGAGAGCTGGCTCTTCGTCACCGGCCACAGCGAGGCACCGGGCATCGACTCGGAGAGCGTGGACACGACCTACGTGCTGAAGATCATCCGCAAGAACACCGGCAGGCTGGACACCATCTGGGTCACCGACAATACCCAGGGCGACCTCTTCGAGATGATGTGGAAGGGCGAGGGGAACAACAGGTACGATCCCTCGGCCAGCGCCCCCGCCTATGTGGCGGATCAGGGCTTGGTGTGGGCGCCTGACGATCCCAGCGTGGACAAGGAAGCCGATCCCACGGATCCTGTGGATCCCACGGGCGACACCGCACCCTATGTCTTCGACGTGGAGCGGTACAGCTACTCCGTATTGGTGGAGGCCCTGACCAACGAGATGGAGCTCAACGCCAAGGCCGTGGAGGGCTCCAAGCTGGAGTTCTTCAAGGACAACGTGCTCCTGGCCAGCACCGACGGAGGCGCGGGCACCACCGACACCACCAGCGAGCCGGGCAAAGTGATCCTGACCCATACCGTGTACCTGGATACCGGCCTGAACGGCGGCGACAAGTTCATGGTGCGGGTGACCGAGCCGGGCGGCGGCGTGGGTACTTACTGGATCACGGTCTACCGGGATACCAAGGGCAACACCGCCACCTTCCAGACCCGGGTGCTGGGTACCACCAGCGCGGCCATCCGCGCCGACCGCGGTGCCTATGTCACCCTCTACAAGAAGAGCGCCGACATGGGTTACCTCTCCGTGCTGGAAGCCACCTCCGGAGACAATCCGCTGGTGAGCCTGGCGGCGGAAGCCACCTATCGGGAGCGCTTCGACGCCCTGGTGGCCGCCGGACACCTGACCCAGGTCAAACAGCTGGTCTCCGACAAGACCACCGGCAAGTATGAGTTCCTGGATACCGATATCAGTACGGCCGGCGTCTACACCCTGGTGGCGTCCCGTCCGGGCTTCCTGGACAACGTGGTGGACAACCTCCGGATCTCCGATACCTTTATCCCGGCACAGTTCTCCTTGAAGAACCTGGGCGTTCGGGCCGGTGACGTCAACAACGACGGTGTCATCGACGATGCGGACGTGGAACTGTTCACCCAGTACTCTTCCGCCATGGAGGGCGTGTACCAGGAGATGGCGCAGCGCCTGCTGAACATGAACACCCATGTTGTGAATGGTGATGTGGCCCTGGCGCCCGGCGACCTCTTCGACGTCAGCGGCATGTCGGTCTACTATCAGCAGAGCGACGGCGCTGCGGTGGAGCTGGTGCCTTCGGCACAGGCTATGGCCGAGTATCAGGTGGAGTTCTACTTCAGCAGCAGTGCCAACGCCAAGAGCCTGGTGGAGGCCGAGGCAGTCCTGGTGCCGGGAGACCAGATCCCCGCCGAACTGACGGACGGCACCAGCGGCTATCTGTATGTGGGCTACATCTACAAGGGCCTGACAGCGTTTGTCAAGGTGGGCGAGCTGACCGTTTCCAGCGGTACAAACAGCACCGCCGCACCGGATAACAGTCTGCCCCAGCCCGACGGCGTTGTACCTGCTCCCGATCCGGTGATGCCGGACGACAGCGGGGATGTCCCCTCGGGTGAAGAGAACCCGGCGCCGGAGGTCACAGAACCGGCCGGACCGGATGAGCTTCCCAATTCGCCCGAAGAGACGCCCTCTGACCCGGCGGAGGACAGTGCGCCCGAAGAAACTCCGGCCGAAGAGACCTCCACTGAGGAAACCCCGACGGAAGAGACTCCGGAGCCGGAGGAGGAGACCTCTGGGGAGAGTGGATCCGTGAACCAGTCGATAGAGGTCACTTACGAGGTGGTCACTGTCAGACCTGTGGAGCGGAGAGAAGAACCCAGAGGAGGCGCGGAACTGCCTGACCAGTCCGATGAAGGCGAAAGTGGTTCTGACATGCCTGACCAACCCGGTGAGGGTGAAGGCGGCGTTGAGACGCCTGACCAGCCCGGCGAGGGCGAGGGCGGTACCGGGACGCCTGACCAGCCCAGCGAGGGCGAGGACGGCACTGAGACGCCTGACCAGCCCAGCGAAGGCGAAGGCGGCGCTGAGACGCCTGACCAGCCCGGCGAGGGTGAGGGCGGTACCGGGACGCCTGACCAGCCCAGCGAAGGCGAAGGCGGCGCTGAGACGCCTGACCAGCCCGGCGAGGGTGAGGGCGGTACCGAGACGCCCGACCAGCCTGGAAAGGGCGAGAGCAAACCTGAGACGCCCGACAAGCCCGCTGAGGATGTGGAACAGCCGATTGACCCTGTCGATGAGCTGACAAATCAGCTGGTGGACCAGATCCTTGAGAATATGGCTCAGAACGATATGGGCCTGGAGGATTTGGGAAGCGAAGAAGACGTTCAGATCATGCTGATGACACTCATGAGCAATACTAGTGTGTTCCCGAATACATTGCCTGCCATGCTGGACTATGACCAGAACGGCAAGCTGAATGTGGTGGATTTGGACTACATTATGGGTTACAAGACTCAGTCGACTCTGGTCCAGTTCTGGATGGATAACAACACTAGTCCCCGGAGAACACTTCCCGAGCCCTGGAATTGATCCAGGCAATAAGAAAGACCCCGGCACGTCTGTGCCGGGGTCTTTCTTTATGTCAAGAAGAGAGAAATACAAATAGCAAAAATCTGTGGTTATAAATGATTAAAAAGCGACAAAATTTAAGCATGTTTTGTTGACATTAGTAGTATAAATAGGTATACTGTAATAGTATTATTATGTATACTTATGGCTTATTGCGCCCTAAAATGACCAATCAAAGAGAAAAGAGGTGAGCCGCCGGATGAGTGGGAAAAAGCTGTGGAAAGAAATCGACCATGTCGCGCGCTTTTCTTTGGCGGCTGGGGCGATTGCGCTGACCGGTATGACGGTGTGGGCGGGTGTTACTGCGTTTGCCGCCCAACCTGGTCCTCCTACACTGTTATTCCGCTGTATGGACTTTAAACTGATAGAAGATGGGTCCATTCAGGCGTTGGTACGGCTTTCGGTGGAAAATACAGAAAAGTTTGCCGCTACCGCGTTTAACATTCAGTTTAATCCCGACTATATCCGTCCGTCCTATTTGGAAATGGGAAGTGGCGGAGAGAAACAGACTTTGGTTACGGCGGTTACTGGTTCGGAAAGAACATATTACAGTGAGGACAGCGCTCTCCTTATTGATGTTACCGGCCAGGGGCGGCGTTCTCCGTTTAAATCCGTAGGGGAGGAAGGATATAAATATTCTGAGGTGGTGCCGGGAAAGGACAGCGCGGAAGCCGGCGGGCCCATAAACGGCAGCATCAATATGTACCTTCGCTTGGATCAGGATATACTCAATACGATGGACCCTAACCATAATGTAGTGAAATGGATGGATATATACGGAGGAACGGAGAATAAGTCGTACATTTATATCAACGCCAGCGGCGTGGTTGATCCGGAGAATGGAAAAGACGGCTATTCCAGTGACGGGGCAGGGACCTCTGGCCCCGGAAAAGGCGTAAACCTAGGCGAATTGAGCTTTCAAGTCAATCCGGATCACCTTGCGGATATGGTGAAAAAGTTTTCGGACACCACTGGGAGTGGCTCAGACTTTTTGATTGGATATCCGACAGACCCAGATGAAAACTGGATGCTGACGGAGCTGATCCAGGACTATGATGATACGTACATAACAAATAAACACAGTGCGGAAAATCCTTATGGACCTAACGGGGATGTGAGCGATCCCAACTCAAAAGCCCAGGTCATCTTTGAATTTATTTTCCCCAAGGTCCTGGTGAAGGCCGAGGTGGCCGGGGGCGCGGAGCTGACGGTGAACGCCTATCAGGCGTTCACTTCGGGTACCTCTGCCGATATTGCCTCCACCATCCAGCGCTACCGTCCTGAGATCACGGGGACATACGCCGATGCCACCCAGGAAAACTTTATCCTTAACTGGGGGGATACCGCCGCCGGTTACGCCGTCTACCGCCCCGTCCAGGTGGGTGAGACGCCCGACTATACCCGTGCCAGCGACGGCACGGAGTGGAAAGCGCTGACCGGCTACACGTCCAAGGGCGGAGAATATCTGGTCACCCAGTATTTTTATTACGAAGAGGATGGGGCAAACAAAAAATATCCTTTGCCCATGGAGGTCCACCTCACAGTTTCCGAGGTGGAGCTGACGGGCGTCAACGCGACCGGGCTGGAGGGCACTTACAGCGAGACGCAGGCGGCGGCCTTTTTGAACAGCGGCCACCCCGACACGCTGGAGGACCTGGCCCTTCCCAACAAGGCGGTGCTTGGGCTCTCCCCGGTGCCGGGCTCCTTTGTGCTGACGATGCCTGTAGACACCTGGACCCCTAACGCTTTGAATACCCTGAAGACAACGGAGGCCACACCTCAAGACTGGCCTGCGGCGGGTGAGTACGCTTTGGCGGGCCCGGACAACGGGGCAATACGGGATTATGTGTCGGCCCATTATCCCTGGGTCACGATTCCCGACGCGTTTACGGAGGGACTTTCCGCCCGCCGGACCGTTGCTGACTACACGGATCGTCACTATGTGGCCACTCACGTCAGCACGGGCGACAAAGGGATCCTGACCTTGCGGGTAGAAAAACAAAACGATGCCGGCGTGGTGCAAGGCTTTGACCCGGAGGTGGCTTTTCGCACCTATTTACCCGATGGGACTTTGATTGATACAATAGATGATCTGCCAAAGGTCCCTGTTGCCCCGGCGGATGACACATCCTTCTATTTGCCCTCGCCGGGAGGGAGTGGAGTCTATAATTTGACCTATTATCCCGGCAGTGGAACCCTTTCCGCCGGTGGGGAGAACGTGCGCCGGTCTATCAATCTGGGCGGGTGGTTCTATGTCTCCGTGCAGGAGGACGGTGGTCAATGGTCGGAGCTGATCCCCGTATACGCACCGCCCAGAACCAATTACTACACCGATAGTTATCTGGTGGGCGACGGCACCCAGTTTGATTTTACCGGCCTGCACGCGGGCCTGTATCCCTTCTATTCCGACAGCGTTCTGCCAAGCCATGTGGTGCTGCCCATCGGCTACGGGGTAAACACCACCTATGACGGCGCCACGGGAGCCCAGCCCGGCAGGATAGGACAGTTCCGGGCCGTGGATGCAGGCTGGACCTGTACGGCCGACGGTGGACAGACGGCGCCCGTTTGGGGGACGGATTCTGTCGTCACCTACGGCGGTCCCGCCGATTTTGAAGAGGCGGCTTATCCCGGCTACGGCCGGGTGGATAACGCAGCCGCTCCGGATGAGAAGAAGGTGCAGATGCAGGTGCAGGCGCCCGCGTATGTTGCCGACCCCTCGGGCGGAGCGGATCAGCCGGTGCCCGATCCCAAGGGTGACGACAAGATTCGTCTGTACCACGAGGGAGACAGCCATCTGGGCGTTACATGGACCGGCACCACGCCGGACGAGGTGTCGGAGATTACCTATACCGTTCAGACCGAGGGCTATGTGGCGCGCCAGACCTTCACCCTGACCATTGAGAACACGGGGACCACCGACCTGTACGGCCTGAGCGTCGATACAGATCACGGCGGCCACACTCCCGACAACGGCAGCCACTTTGAGGTGCTCCAGGCACCGGCCCCCTATCTGCCCGCGGGGGGAAAGACTACATTTACCGTCACCTATGTCTACAACCTTTCCGGCAACGACAGTAGCGTCTTGTACCGGGACCTGCTGCTGATCACCAGCAACAGCTATGACAAGGATGATCCGCTCAAAAGCTTCTATGCGCAATTCGAGGTTACCAGTAAAGCTGTTTACAATGTGAGCGTTGTGACCGATCCCGTGGATGGGAGCATGGGTACGGCGAAAATCGTGACGGGCATGGCGGGCAATCAGCCCATCCTCCCGGCCGGAACGCCCCAGGGCGCGACGATCACAGCCACCGGCATAGCAAACCGGCCTGCCTTTGACCCGGCGGTGGATGTCTACGCCGTCGATCACGAATATGTATGGATCTATGCCGAGCCCACCGATGAGAACGAGGTGAAAGAGGTCTATTACATGAATGGGGCGGTCAAGGTGCCCCTCTATGTGTATAAGTATGAAAAGGATAGCGCGGTGGCGGAGGACACGGATGTAGTGGCCTACTTCTTCCAGATGCCCGCCAAGGATGTGGTGGTCCACGTGGACTTCTACGAGCCGGTCATGGCCAAGCTGCGGATGAGCCTTTTGAAGGCATACGCCGGCACGGAGGCTCAGGCCGGTACGGGCATAGGGGCTACCCTGATCCAGGAGGATTACCGGCAAAACGTGCGCTGGTATGAGAATACTCCCAATGTGATCCAGGTGGACCCCGGCATGACGGAGAGTGATTCCAGCCAGGAGAAATACCTG
Source organism: Oscillospiraceae bacterium (assembly GCA_022846075.1). Taxonomy (GTDB): domain Bacteria; phylum Bacillota; class Clostridia; order Oscillospirales; family Oscillospiraceae; genus Vermiculatibacterium. The sequence continues at coordinate 2,920,406 of AP025582.1, read as the reverse complement.
GTGGTGCTGGGGGACAACGCGGACGCGACGAAGGCCAGCGACGGCAGCGAACTGAAAAAAGTGCAGCTCTATCTCAAACTTCGGAAAAATGAGCTGTCGCCTGATATTGATGATGTAAAGGTCTACATCACGGATACGTCCAATGGGTCGGCACTTTCCAACACGACCACGGATGAGCAGGGAAAGACCTGGCACGAGACGGCGGGCGCACCCACAGAGCACCAGACCAGCATATTTGACGCCCCGGTGGATCCCAACGATCCCGACGCCCTGGCCAGCAAAACGGTGGAGATCACCCTGAGCTGTGTGGTGACTACACCTACCCCGGACTACCCCACTGCGTCTACAGGGGCCCCTGTGCCAGTGTCCAGAACCTTCCAGGTGGTCATTGTCCGGAGGGGGAAGGATATTCCCTATCAAATGCTCTACGGAAATTCACCCAAGGGTATGATCTACAATGACAGCACCCTGACCACAGATGCCGACAGGGCCGACGCGTGGAGTGCCTTCCTGGCGGAGAACCGCTTTGCGGCGGGCAAGACGCCCGCCAAGGCGGCTGCACTGAAGAACACATATTGGCCGGAGGCCTGGGGCAAGGTGAGCAGTGCCAACCACAACTATGATCAGGACGAGAAGGCGCTTTTCGTAATCCTGGGCGAGCCCTTCCAGGACCCCGGAATCCACGACGTTAAAAATTCCGCCGGACTTCCGGTGGATCCGGCGGATATTTCCCGTAGTGTAGTGGTGGATCTGCTGGACGAGGCCGCTGCCACGCAGAAGGAACGTTTTTTGGGACAGCAGACAACGGCAGGCACGGTGGATACCGTGGAACTGGACCTGGGGCAGGCGGACACAGGCCGGGCGGACGACTCCGCTACCGGCACCATCGACAACTGGTGGCAGACTGACGACGGGAGTGGCACGGTCTATGACTACGCCATTCGTCCGGGTGTTTATACCCTGTGCTATACCTTTAAAGACTATGACGGCACTACGGATATCGTCCTGAAGCGGCCCATGATCGTCTTGGCGCGGGTGGGCGACGTAGACGCCAACCGGCAGGCGGAGCATGTGGACGGAGAGCTGATCCAAAACAGGGTGGCCGATCCTCTGGGGGATACTGCGGCCGCCAGCTTCCCGGATTGGCGTCTCTACCGTTACCGGGTCTGTGACGTCAACAACGACAGGAACATCAACAATATCGACGCCAATAAGCTCTATTATGGTGTGGACCAAATCGTGCCTTATTACAAGCCCACAGACTACATATCATAATGTAGTCTGTGGGTCCTTGCGCCTATTTTTGGATGAGAGGAGGGGTAGAGATGAGACAGGCAGGTAGAAAAGCGGTCAGTTTGCTGTTAGCCGCACAGATGCTAGGGGGGCCTGTCAGTCAGGCGGCATCTCTATCTCCGGAGCAGCCGTTTGAGGAACTGCCCCTCACCTCCTCCAGTCCCGCTCCCGAACCTACCACCAATACCGGAGGGCTGGAACCAGAAGTTACAGATGTGGTCACCCCTGAGCCTACTGAGACGGAAGAGGGCGTTCCCCCGGAAGAGACCCCGGTGGAGGGCACGGCCCTTCCCGCGCCCACGGAAGATATTCCTCCCGAGGAACCCACCCAGGAGGAGCCCTCCGAGGAAACGGAGACCGAAGAAAATAAGACGGAGCCTGAAATTATCAACCTGCTGGAGCAGATGATGCAGGCGGAGGTAGATTCTGGCTACACGGATATTTTTATGGGTACCGCTTATCTGGAGTACCGAGTGGATACGGCAAAACCCGGAGGAGAGGTTTTCAACAGCGGCAGTATGGAGATGGCCGTGGAAAAGGATTTGGATGTTGACAACCACTCCAATCTTGAGCGATACAAATATCTGAATTGGGTCTCCGACTCCAATGGCATCTATACTTTGGATCAGCTTATGGTGACCAGGCCCAGTTATGAGGGCGGAGGCTCCTGCAACATCAGAGACCTGGAGCCCCTGCTGGGCCGTATACCGGACCGAACCTTTGCGGGATGGTATGTTTTTGGCTGGGGCTGGGGAAATGAAGGGACGAATGAATATCCTGGGCAATCTTCTTATAGAGACTTTTACTTAAATGATGTAGAGCCAATTAATATGGAAGAGGTCCGGGAGACCATTGTGTCCTCGGAAGCGAAGGCGGGGGAGCTCAATCAGAATAAACCGGCGAGCGAGTCTGAGATTTGGCTGTTTTATAATGAAAAACAGCTGCCCATTATTGCCCACTGGTCTCTCAGTGATGACGCTACGCTTGTAGACACGGCCCCAATCAACGCAAAAGCTGAGGCGGACCGAGGTGAGGCGGAGACAGGCCTTTACCCGGTGAGGGCGGACGGTCAGGCAGATAAATCCCAAAATCTGATGAAGGGGATTCTCTATAACGGTGATCCCAACGCCGCCGGTACCGAGACGACCTTCGATCCCAGCGCCTCAAATATGTCTTATTACCTTCGCGTAGACTCGGACGTGGAGGCGCTGGACATTTCGCTGTTGGCGTCGGAGCCTTTCCGGGCTGGGGACATCGATATGACCCAATCCGGTGTAACTCTTTCCGTCCGTCAGGCAGGGAATGAGAGCTGGACGGAGTATGCCTTGAGCCACACGGTGCTCAATGACAGCGTGAGGGCAGGGGAGAACGCTGATGGGACACCCAAATATGACATCTACAATAGTTTTGAGTATCCCATGCGCTCCCAATGGGAGCTTGACGGCGGCACGATCCCGCTGGCTCTCTCTACCAGTGATGACCGCTATAATGAGATCGAGGTGACGGTTACCGCCCCTGATGGGGTTTCCTCCAATACATACCACTTTTACATTCAGCGTCTCAACGACCCGAAGTTGGAGCAGAATCCGGGCAACACCCCCTTCGGCATGATCGCCCGGGACACGGGCGACGTCTGGACATTGCTTGGAGGCAGTGTGGAGGCGGAGAAAGAGAAGGCGAAGGAGCTCTTTCGGGCGGAGCGGAACTTTGGAAAAGTGGACGTCCACCGCCCAAACGGTCCGGAAAACAATAAAGGCCTCTACAACCGGGAGGATACCTACGAAATTGGTGCCTGGAGCGGGGAAGCGGATGTGGACCTGGATGAGACGGCGATTGTAGTCTACCAGGACAGCAGCTTTGTGGATCCCGGCTTTACGGTAATCGACAGCCAGGGACAGCGCGTGACGCTGGACCCCGGGGCGGAGCATGTCCGCCGGAGCGTCACCCTGCGTTTGGCGGACGACCCGGAACACGGGTTGACAGTTTCGGACATCAAGGACGACGCCGGCACGGTCTGCTATTATGACGGGGACGGGAGCATGAAGCCGGCGGCAGGAGCCGACACCTTCCAGGTGGTCCGGGACGAGAACGGGCAGGACCGGATCGACCTCCGGGGCGTGCGGGTGGTGCCGGGCATCTATCAGATCGAGTATACTTTTACAGATCCTCTTACGGGGAAAACCTACACCAGCGATCCGGACGCTTTCCTGGACGTGAACCGGGAAAACGCCAAAACCTTCTGCCGCACCTTAGTCGTCCTGCCTATTCCCGGCGACGTGGATATGGATGGGGCGGTGACCACGGCAGACGCAGAACTGCTGCGCCGGGCACTGGATCCTTCTCCCGGAGAAAATGACGTGCCCTTCCTCACCGGGAGCGATAAGGTGATCTCCCTCTTCAAGCTTCGGGTATGCGACGTAGACCGCAACGGCACCGTGGACGGCGGGGATGTGGCCCTGCTCCAAAACGGTTATACGCCGATCCTGACGAAGAGCACAGGCAGCGATTATTTTTACCTGCCTCTGCCCAGCGGTCTGAGCGAAGCGGAGGCAGCGGCCTGGCACGCCCGGCGGGAGCTGGTTGTGTCTACGCCCGTAGACAAGGATAAAGGAAAGCTGTCGCTGGAGTTCCTCGGCGTCAACACAGATGAGATCACCGCCGATCCAGAGCTGTTGAATGCTGCCACGGGAGAGGGGCAGACGGTCAAGCGGAACGATGTGTTCTGGGTGGGCGTCAAGGTCTCTGACCTGGAAGAGGTGCGTCAGGCTTCCGACGCGGCTTCCGGCAGGAACAAGAAGGCAATCTGCGGCGGTATCACCTCCATCAATCTGACCATCGCCTACGACGCCACCTATCTGGAGCCTGCCCTCCTCCCGGGCGGCTTATCGGGGGATGAGGCGGCCCAGTGGCAGGAGACGCTGCGCAGATACAATATCGGGACCAACGTGGAAAATCCCACGCCGTTCCTGTGGGGCCGCCACTATGAGATCGCCGGCGGGACCCAGGCGGACGGGGAATACACGACCCATTACTCCAAGGCCATTCTGCCGCTGGAGCGTTTGGTGGAAACTCCGTCCAACCTGCGGCAGATGACCATCTCCATCCGCTGTACCGACACCTCCTACCGTGTGCTGAACAGCTCGCAGGGCAGCACAGACGAGTATTATCTGGTCCGGGTACCCTTCCGGCTGCACACCTTCCCCTTTGGCGCCAGCACGGCCCAAGTGCTGGATATGGGCCTGGGCATGAAGGAGCTGGCCATGTTCTCCCGTCTGGTGCCCCAGGACTCCAGCATCCCCCAGGTGGCCGCCGTTTGGAGCACGCAGGACAAGATCTTCGGCGGCTCCACTTGGAACCTGGCGGAGGAGCTCTATTATGTGGGCGGCTCCGCCCGGTCCATTAACCTGGGCGAGGATGAGACCGTCCGGGAGGACCTTTTCAACTTTTATGGCGAGTCCCGGGAGACCGTCTATGGCGAGCCATATAAGAGTAAGCAGCTTCCCACCGGCCTGTCCGGGATCAACGACAAGCTTCCCAGAGGATTGACCTACGACGAAACGAACGGCATCATCAGCGGGATTCCGGAGGAAGTGGGTACCTTTGAATTCTTGGTGGTGGGCGGCGACGGGAAACGGGTCATTTACCGCATCCAGGTGGAAAAGGCTCCGCTGACCCTGACCGCCATTGGACAAAAGCGCTATTACGGAGAACCGAACGACCAGCTTGACTACAACTATAAACAAAGCGACATCAAGGCTTTGGACCTGCTTGGCGGCGCAAATTATGTGCCTGGATTTACCAACGATGGAAAGTCGGAGAGCCTCTCCAAGCTGGCAGGGTATCAGGCGCCGGAGCTGACAACAAGCGTGGACCAGGGGACGGACGCCGGAGAATACGCCATTTCCATCGGCGACGCCATCTCCGGGAGCGGTCTTGCCAATTATTCCTTCCAGTATGCCGACCCGGAGGGGACCTTGGCGGCGGATGGGGAAAAGGCGGACAGCCCGTTGACCGTCCTGCCCAGGCCTTTGGTGATCACCAAACTGGAGGATGACCCGAACAGCCCCCAGAACGCCATGAGCGGCGTGAAAGTCTGGGCCAGCGATAGCCAAACCGTGTTTGCCGGGCAGACCGCCGTCTATCAAAAGGATCAGAAGAGCCAGTTCGTCCCTAAGGATTTGGGCGGCAGTTATGAAGGCCTTCCGCTGACCGGTGGGCCCGTCTTTGCCGACGATAAGGTGGCCGTTTCCTTTACCGCCACACTGACCTGGGAACATCCCGCGCCGCCTCATTATGATGTCCCGGACGGCGTGGCCAGCAAGCAGGTGGACGCCGCCATCAGCGCGGTGGCGCTGGAGGGCGAGGCTGCCCGGAAGAACTATGTCCTGGTGGAACCCTATCTGGAGACGCAGACGGCCAGCGCAACCGTGCTCAACAACCCGGTGGTGTCCCTGAAGGTGGCGGGCCTTCCCAAGATCGAGGGCTACACCTACGGCGAGGTCCTGCTTCTCTACGGCCTGACGGTGACGCTGGTCTATCAGGACGGCTCCGAGGTGGGCTATACCTATTCCTCTGACGAGTCTTTTCAGGTCCCCGGCATCGTCCTTACCTGGGAGGACGACAAGTCCTCGGGACCCAACCGGGACGATGAGAGCCACCGGCTGAGCAATCTCCAGCCCATGGTGGCGGCCACGCATAATGGCAAGTACCTGTGTATTTCCGCCCCCGGTTATTGGAATGGGGCTGTGAGCCCGGTGCGCTGGTACAGCGACGCCGCTTTCAGCGTGGCCAAAAAGTCCCTGACGCTGACGGCTCTGCCCAAGACGGTCTATTACGGCGAGTTTGGGACGGCGCAGGATCCGAAGCTGACCTATACGTACGATCCCAGCGAGCTTTCCGACGAGGACCAGGCGTTCCTGAAAAGCACCACCGGCAAGGCCCTTCTGGAGGGGACGGAGGATGAGCTGGAGCTGTTGCCTGGCTACGTGGCGCCTCTGCTGAAAGCCCGGGTGGGCATCGGCGCCGACGAGGTCACGGCCGATACTCCCGCGGGGAACACCTATATCATTTCCATCGGCTACCAGAGGGACGCCGGCAATCTGATCACCACCGGCGCGGACAACTACAGCTTCCGGTTCCAGCGGGGCTCCATCGTGGCCGAGTGGGGGGAGAACGGCTTCAGCAGCATGATCATCCTGCCAAGACCCATTGTGGTCACCTCTTTGACCATGGGCCTTGAGGGGACGGTGGGGAAGACCTTCCTCTATGACGATACGTCCAGCCTGACCCTGAGCCGGATGTATTACGCCGACGCCGAGGGGACGATGGTGCCGCATGAGCTGACCGCCACAGGCCGGGACGGCTCCGAGGCGGTGGACACCTTCGCCGCTGGACTTCCCGAGAACGGGCATTATTACACCGCCGGGAACACAGGCTATGTACAGATCCCCCATAAGCTCACCGGAGACGCCATCCACAGGCGGGCCGACGGCACGCTGGATGAGGTGGTGGTGCGCTATTCGGCCGTCTATACCCCGGACAACCCCACCGCCGCCCCCCTGAGCGGCACGCCCTATTTCAACATGCCGGAGGGAAAGACGGAGAAGCTGGCCGACGCCGAGGTGCGCGGGCTGGAGCTGGTGGAAAGGGCGGGGGACAACCGCAACTATGCTCTGGTATTTGACACCCAGTCCGCCGCCAACGGCAGCAAGCCCAAGAATGAGCACGCCCAAGGCGTGGTCAGGCTGCGGGAGCTGGAGTCGGTGGAGCTGCTGACGCCGGCGAACCGCCGGGACTATGTTTACGGTGAGGAACTGAACCTCACCGGCATGTCCCTGCGGCTGCGCTACAAGGCGGAAGGGGACAACGCCCTGCCCCAGAACGCCCCCATCATTGACCGGACGCTGGAGTACAGCGTGCGCTACTCCGAGGGCAGAAAAACGGATACCTTCGCGCTTCAGGGGATGCGGCTGTACTGGATGGACGCGGGGGAGACCCTGCCGGAGGATCTGAATACGCTCACGCCGGACGCGCTGGCGGACCTGCTGGGGACGGCCGTGAACACGGGGGACTATCCCGACGTGGCCACCACGGGGAAGAAGCTGATGGTATGCGGCCGACGGGACGCGTCCCAACTCCTGGTGTGGGATGAGACGGATGACTCCGCCCAGTATACCGTGAAGAAAAAATCCCTGCCTTTGACGGTGGAGGCCTCCAACCGCTATTACGGGGAGCCCAACGGCGGCTACCGGGCCTACTACTTGTTTGGCGCCCTGGCGGCCCCGGATCAGAAGCGGCTGCGGGAGGAGTTTACAAGCGTAGACTACACCGGGGCGGCCGACTCCGCCAAGCTCTACGTCACCGCCGACGGAACGGCCGGGGTGACCCAGGCGGCGGGGAAGGACCTGTCCGCTCCGGCGGACAGCCCGGAACTGAGCTTCCTGGACGCGGGGTATACGGGAGTCCGCTTCACCACGGAGGGGAGCCGGGACGCCGGACGGGGCAGGTACACCGTCAGCCTGGATACGGCGGGCAGCGCCATGGACAACTATGTCTTTGACCGGAACACCGCCTCTGTGCTGACGGTGTTCCGCCGGCCCATCGTGGTGGACAAGGTGTGCGAGGCGCCCATCTCCACCATCTATTTCAATACAGTGGAGACAGAGTTCTCCTCCTACGCCGCCCAGACCGGACAGAAAGCAGATCACACCACGGCGGGGGGGATCTATACCGTCCTGCCGGATCTGATCGACGGGAAGTATTACCGCAGCATGACCGACCCGGAATTTATCTCGGCGGTCAACGCCGGCATGAGCTGGGACCTGCCGCTGACAGGCGACGCGATCTACGGCACCGATACACTGGGCCTGGGAATGACGGTGGTCTATCCAGAGGTGGGGCACCGGGTGCAGATCCCGGACAACCAGCATCAGGCGGACCAGCCGGTCACCATCCGGGACATGGTGCTCAGCGAGGGGATAGAAAACTACATCCTGGTCTACAAGGACGATAACGACAAGTACATTCAGGCGCCCGTGGACGAGACGGCCACCGGCCGTCTGGACCGGCGGACCATCAAAAAGATCGAGCTGCTCCAGGCGCCCAGGATGGAGTACACCTATGGAGAGGGCCTGGACCTCTCCAAGCTGAAGGTGCGCATCACCTATGACGCGCTGCCGGGAGAGACCTATGACCCGGAGGAAGAGCTCTTCTACCAGCAGTGCGCCGGTATGCTCTCCGTCAACTATTGGGACAGCGCCCAGCTTCCCGCTGACAATGACGCGGGCGTCCAGAAGCGGCCCGCGGCGACGGGAGACCACCTGACCATTGCCCAGGACCACACGGCGGACCGGTTCGTGTACAACGGGAAATATCTCATCCTCACCGCCCGGGCCCACACCACCACGAACTACGCCAAACCGGTACTGGTGAGCGATGTGACGACAAATGTCCCCATCCCCATCATGGTACACCCCAAGGACCTGACCTATACGCTGACCGCGGCGGGGAAGGTCTACGACGGGAGCAGAGACGCCCTGGGGGCCGTCACCCTTACCAACCCCTATGTCAGCGACACGGGGGACAAGGACGTGATCTTTGTAGCCACCGGCGCGGAATATGAGGTTCCGGATCAAAACCAGTCCGACCCCGTTTACAGCGACTATACCACCCTTCTGGGTCACCTGGACACGGAGGGGTACACCTACGAAAGCGGCGGGGCGGGGCTGACCTTCACCTTCTTCGATCCCAACGTCAAGTACGCCGACGAGCGCCACACCGTGGACGCCCCGGTGGCCCCGGACCAGTGGCAGAGCTACTGGAAGAGCCTGGACCACCAGCCGAGAACCCCGGAGAGTGACGACTGGGACGCCTATCCCGCCACGGCCTCCCTGCCGGTGCTGGTGAGCGGCATGGCCCTTGGGGGTCCGGACGCGGCCAACTACACACTGGACAGCGCCGTGGAGCTGGCGGACAACGCGGCCGACCCCACCAAGGATACGGTGCCCTACGCCGTCATCGAAAAGGCGGAGCGGACCATCCCGGACGACATCCTGCCCCAGGTGAGCGTGGAGGTCCACACCAACGCGGTGAAGGTGACCTATCCCCAGGAGCACATAGCCGTGCAGGATGGCGGAGACGCCTACGGCAGTGAGCTGCACTATGAGTACGGCCTGGAGTACCTGGCCCCGCCCGAGGGCGGCGGCGATGAGGTCCTCACCCGCTGGGGCGGGGCGGATACCTGGCAGGACGCCTTCTACTTCGGCGGTGAAAAAGAGACCTGTCCCTATCCGGATGGCTACGAACCCACCAAGGAGCCGGAGCCGCCCCGGGAGGGCGAGGTGGAAAAGGGGCAGAACTACCGCTGGGCCGAAGACGGCGCCCACTGGTATGACGCCGCGGACACCGGCCTGGGCACACGGGACGCCCTGCCCCGGAACACGGTGTTCTGGGGTGTAGTCCGGGTGGCCGAGACCCACAACTACAACGCCTCTGACCCGCTCTCCTCCAGCCGGGACGCCGACCAGGAGAAGGCGGATGCCCAGGAGGATGCCCAGAAGCGGAGCGAGACCGTCCAGGACTGGGCGGTCAACCGCCCGGCCACGGATGTAGACACTGACCCGGAGCCCACGCCCGCCCCGGCGGTCCAGACCTATATCCAGCGTCTCAAACTGGTTTCCAGTACGGAGAAGACAGGGAAGGACGGGGCCCGTTACACCGTGGATACGCTGGAGGCCGTATGGTTCACTGATATCCTCCAGTACGAGAAAAAGGAATTGCTGGACGCCGTGGTGCGCAACAGCGATCCCACCCGCTACTACGGCTACTATTGGGACGTGGACCACAGCGCCGAGCTCAAATTTGAGGAGGGCGGCCTGGACCTGTCCGCCCCCTTCTCCGTGGAGATCGACAAGAAGCTGCCCGAGGGCGGCACGGAGAAAAAAGAGATCACGGTGAACGAGGACGGGAAGGCGGATCTTTACGTCAATATCAGCAGCGGGGGCGGCGGCGCCCTCTACGGAACCAAGATCGTCATCACCCCCGGCTCCGTGCAGGCCAACCTGGGCGGAGAGACCGTGGCCCTCACCGCCAGGATCCTCCCGGAATACGCCCTTTACGAGGCCATGACCTGGACCTCCTCCGACCCCAACGTGGTACGGGTCACGGGGCGGGGCGGGCTGCTCTTCGTGGGTGTGGGCCGGGCCACTGTCACGGTGACCACCCCCAGCGGGCTGAAGGACAGCATCACCGTCACCGTCATCGACCCCGCCGGCGTCCAGCAGGGCGTTGGCGTGGCGGCCGAGGAGCTGGGAGAACAGGTGGACCTGGCGAACTCCGGCTTCGATTTCTACTTTACACAGCCCTTCCTCTCCCTGGACGAGGACAGCTATTTCTATCCGGACCGCCTGATGGACCGGGCGGAGCTGGTGTTCACGCTGGCCCGGTTCTATCTGGCGCCGGAGGACTGGACCTGGTCGGGAGAGGTGAGCTTCCCCGACCTCACCGGCGAGGAGGAGTACGCTCCCGCCGCCGAGCTGATGCTGAGCACCGGCGTGCTCACCGGCCTGCCGGATGGAACGTTCCGCCCCGGACAGGTGGCCACCCGGGCCGAGATGGCGGCGATCCTCTGCCGGATGATCGGCCTGGAGCCGGAGGACACCGAGGGCCGACCCCACGCCTTTGTGGACGCTGGGGAGGAGGACACCTGGGCCTATCCCTACATCGACGCGCTGGCGAAGCTGGGGGTCCTCAACGGGACAGGCGACAACTATTTTTATCCCGACCGGAAGATCACCCGGGCGGAAGCGGCGGCCATGCTCAGCCGCATCCTCCTCAGCGGTGCCAGCTATGCTCAGGACGGGACGCTGAACGTACCCGCGGACGTGCCCGAGACCCACTGGGGCTACGGTGCGATCCTCCGGGCCGTCAATACGGTGGTGCTGCCGAAGGAGTATGAGCGGCTCATCCCCGGATCCAAGTAAGAAAATCTCCCACAGAAGGAAGTGCAGGCGACGTGACGCGAGCGCGAAAAAGAATAGGGGCTTGGTGCCTCGTAGTATCGATGGCATGCTCCCTGCTTGCCGAAATTGTTCCCGCCCATGCGGCGGGGGCAGGCGGCGGCGCGCCTACGCCCTATGACCGACCCGAGCTGGTCATGGACTTCCTGGGGGACAACAAGACTGGCTACAACGATGGTCAGCCCGGCAGCGGAAGTTATGTATCGCCGCAGGATACCGACCAGGCCAGCGCCGACGGCGGCGCGGACGGAAAGTGGGATGGCTATGTCTCCGGGGACCAGGGGAGCGGAAACCAGACTATTTTCTGGATCGGCATCGGCATCAAAAACATAGACCAATTTGTCCTCTCCAACGGGGGGCGGGGGCTGCACAGCGCGGAGCTGGCCCTTTACTACAACCCCGACTATGTGGAGCCCTATGTAGACCCGACGGATGGATTTCAGACAACATTCGAGCAGGAAAATATCGGTGCCAACCCGCTGAATCAGTGGGACTCGGACTACCGGGTGAAACACGCCCTGACGGATCAGGACCCCCTCAACGATCCCGTGGATGCGGACACCGGCTATGGTACGGAGGAGTTTTCCGCCCCCGGTGGGTGGAGGATGACCTATGTATCTGTGGAAAAGAAAGAGGATACCACCGGTACTGCCCGGTTCAAGAGTGGGAACAACGCGGACAGCACCTATTACATCGCCATGATCCCCTTTGTGCTGAAGGGGTACGATTCGGCTAAAGAGCTGTGCATCCGCCTGTCCCGGAACGCCAGCACCTTCTCCATGGGCTCCGCTTCCGGGGCCACAGGCGCCGCCGGCACCGGCTACGGGAGCTACGGCAACTGGGACAAGTACACCTATCATGACCCGGCCCACGATCTGAAGCTGATGCTGGACTACACCGGGGATCTCAACATCTTCACGAACAGCCGCCAGCGGGACAGCCAGCGGGCCAACCTGATCGTCTACGATGGGGGCAACAGCGGCAACACCGCCGAGCTGGTCATCAACAACGAGCCCTTCGCCCCGCCCTATTCACAGTACGCCACCGCGACAGGCGAGCATATCGACTATCTCTCCGGCGGCGAGGAGCTGAAACTGACGACAAACTGCGTCACCGGCTATACCGTGACGGTGGCTGTGTCGGACGCCTCGGGGAATACCGTCTCCTACGTCACCTTGCCTTCCAGTACGGCGGGGGAGCAGGGGTATACCTTCATCATGCCCACGGGGACGGATGTGATCGTCACCGTCACCTTCTCCGGCTCGCCCAACCCGGACACGGAGTACAAGGCCACCCTGACCATCGACACCAACTATAACGGCCTGGCCGAGAACACCGCCAAGCTCAGCGTCCCCGGCGGCACGGCCACCACGGCCATCACCAACCAGGGCGACAGCGTCAGCCTGATGACGACGGCTAACAACAGCGTGGATGTGGTCCTCACACGGAACAGTGACTACGACGTGGCGGTGGAGGCCAAGCTGGCGGGGAGCGGAGGCACGCTGCCGGTGACGGCGGTGAACGTGACGGACACGGCCCTGACCTACCGCTTCGTCATGCCCGCTTCGGACGCGGAGGTAAGCGTAAAGTTTACCCTGGCGCCCAAATATAAGGCGACGATCAGTGTCCATAACGCCGGTGGCCAGGCGGATAACAAAGCCCAGCTCAGCTTTACGGACGGCAACGGCGTGGTGCAGCAGAGCAGCGTCGTCACCGGCGTGGATACCCCCGACGGAAACTTCGTGGAGACCAGGGCGGGCCGGGTGGTCACCATTTCCACCGGCTGCGACAGCGCTTACCGCATCAAGCAGGTGACGGTGACCCGGAACGGCGGCACCACCATGACGGCCGTCACCCAGAGCCCCACGGATGTCAAACAGTATACCTTCACCATGCCGGGCTATGACGTGGGCGTGGTGGTGGAGTATGAAAAAGTACCTGTCTACAAAGTGAAACTGGTGGTGGTGGACGCCCAGGGGAGCGAGACCGCCACCCTGGAGGGCGTGGACGCCCGGGGCACCTTCACGGTCACCCGGCCGGACAGCGGAGAGACGCCCCCCGACGAGGGAATGCTGGAGGTCTTTGCCAACGCCGCCATGAAGGTGACCTTCAGCGGTCTGGTTACAGGCCGTACCGCTTCCGTATCGGTAAGCTATCCGGGCGACGTGATCAATACCGTGGGCAATCCCGCCACCGGCTTTACCTTCGGCATGGTGGCGCTGGACAGCGTGGACCAGGAGGTCACCGTCCGGGTGGAATTCAAGACGGTGACCGAAAGCCCGCTGACCGCCAAGATCCGGCAGGAGTATCACGGCGGGGCCTCGGGAGCCAGCAGCGCCCTCTGGACCGGGACCAACCACAACAACCCCATCAGTGTTTATCCGGGGGACAACCTGTCCGTAGATATCACGGTGGAGGCCGGGACCTATATCTCCCGGATCCAGGTAGTAGATGACAGCGGGCAGCCCTTGGCGGTACCTATCAATGTCTCCGGCATCGGCTACAACGGGGGACAAGGCGGGCAGGAGACCGCCTCCTTCACCATGCCCGGAGTGAACGCCACTGTGCTGATCGAGTATACCAAGGGGACCCCGCCGGAGGAGCCAACCTTCTATGCCAGCATTTCGGCGGCGGGGAATGGCGGCGGCACGGTGCAGATCCATAATGATACCGCCACCCGGCCCGGCGCCAACAGCGCCAGCCTGCAGGCCGCCTGGGCAGGGGACATCATCACCGCCACGTATTCACCCGCTCCCGGCTCCTACGTCTCGGGTGTGACGGTGACCGCCGATGTGCCGGGCACCGCCGTGTCCTGGCAGTACCTTCCGGGCGGGGCGGTGGAGCTCACAATGCCCGCGGCCAATGTGGTGGTGGAGGTGACCTTTGCGTTGATCCAGGGGACTTCCTACCAGTTGGGTATTGAGAAGGCTCCTTCCGCGCTGGACGGCAACAAAGTGAGCACCATCACCAGCGCGGGCACGTTCATCCAGTGCGTGGAGATTCCGGTCAGTACCACAGCGTACGCGGGAGAGCTTGTAACCCTGACGATCGACACAGCCCTCGGGTACCACATCCAGTCCGTGGAAGTCCAGGCTGCCGCGCCAGTCCCCGTGACCCTCTCAGGCACCGGCTACAACGGTGGAGCCGTCGGAAACGAGACCGCCGTGTTCGCCATGCCCGGAGAGGACGCCACCGTCATCGTCACCTTTGCCGCCGGTGCGCCCACGCCCTCGATCACGCTGAAGGTGACCCAGCCCGCCGGGGCCGGGAACAAGGGCGAGCTTTTCCTCAACGGCGCCAGCCATGGCGTCGCCCCCGGAGATGTGACTACAACCACCGTCGCCGGCGATCTGGTGGAGGTGCAGGCCATCCCCGCCTCCGGCCATGGGCTGAGCCTGCCTGTGCTCACCACGCCCAACGGGGTGGTGGCTCTCACTTGGACCGGGCCGGACCGGTTCCAGTTTGTCATGCCCGCCGAGCCTGTCACCGTCGTCCTGCCCTTCGAGACGGGCGGCGGCACCCAGTTCCGTGCCGACCTGATCCTACGGGGAGACCCCGCCGGGGTGAACGCAGCCCGGGCCACCTTCGGAGGCTACGGGGAGCTGTCCTCTTCCAGCCTGGTGTACAGCCGTACGGCCCATCCGGGAGAAGAGATCCCTTATGCCGTCCAGGTCCCCGCGGGGTATTATATCTCCTCCGTGTCCGTGACCCCGGCCGATTTTGGGGTGACACCTACCATCACCGGCATGATCGGCACCCAGTCCGGCGGCTTCACCATGCCTGCCGGAAACGTGTACCTCAACATTGAGATCGCGGCGGGCTGGCCCGACCAGGTGGAATATCCCGTGACCCTCCATGTCTCCGACCCGGCGGGGGGGAGCGGAGCGACCCTGGCCAACCTGTCTACAAACATCGTCAAGGGCCCCGTGACCGACGGAGGCACGGAATCCCTTCGCGCGCTGGATGGGACCGGGATTCGCGTGGAGCTTTTCCCCGACACCAACAGTGTGCTGGAGCGGTTGGAGGTAGTGGATGGGAGCGGCAGACCCGTCACTTACCGCTGGACTACCGGCACGGGCGGCGTGCTGGCGGTGGAATTTGACGTGCCTGGCAGCTCGGTGGACGTCTATGTGAGCTTCAAGGCTGGTGCGCCGGATGCCCATCAAGTGGAACTTATCCTCCATGGTGACGCCCGGAAGCAACAGATTTAACTTACGAAGTTCAGTTGTTTGAGACGGCGGATATTGCTATTATGATGACAAATTTAATAGCATTAGTGGATAATGCTCGGGCAGCAGGAAACGGGACGGAGTTTACGCCCCCGGATTTATCTTGGTTTCAGGTACAATATGGTCTTCTCAATAGCGGCGCTTATTTAGAAGCGGGTCTACCCACTGATGATGATTATTGGTGGCGAATGAAAGATGGAAACCCGAATGCGGCAGGTGCAAAGACAGAATTTGAAAAATTGCTTGAGAATATGTATGCGTTTGCAAAGGGAGATTTGTCGGATACAGATTTTAATGCCACAATTACTGTGAACTCTTTGCAGGACAGTAGCATGGATCTGAGGCGAACCGCCACAACGTATTATACAACAGATGCACTAGTCAAAAATGGTCCTCAAAAATTTCTGAGAACACTTGCGCAAAGTGCCTACGCGGCAAATTATGTTGACCATACGAATCAAAAGTTAACGCTATCTTGGACGCAAGTTCAATACGGGGTTATGCAAGTAAATAAAGGTGCCCTTGTTACTCAAGATATAGCGGATGGAGCGGGATATACCTGGGACCCTACTGTTGCTGCGGTAAACCTTAGCTTAATGACGCTGGAGTTTGAAGAAGGCGAACTTAGGGCTAAGATGGCAGACATAACTTTGCAAATAATTAATCTAACATCACAGCTTAAGGAAAACCCGGAGCAGCTCGATGAATTGTTGACTCAACTGGACGAATTAAAAAAGGCATATGAGGAATTAATAGCAGTCATTGAGCGGCTTCAAAAATCAGCTGAAGAGATTATACCATCCTCTGTTCCGGAGGAGAGCCAGGTCCCGACCGAAAGCCCAGAGATCTCGGAATCTCTGGCCCCGGAAGAGAGCCAAGTTCCAACTGAAAGCCCGGAAACCTCGGAATATCCGGTCCCAGAGGAGAGCCAAGCTCCAACTGGAAGACCGGAAGCCTCGGAATTTCCGTCTCCGGAAGAGAGCCAGGTCCCGCCAGAAAGCCCGGAGGCTTCAGAATCTCCAGCCCCGGAAGAGAGCCAAGCTCCGACCGAGAACCCGGAGACCCCAGGAACGCCAGGCCCGGAAGAGAGTTTGATCCCGGATATGGAGGAAAGCGGAGACACGGCGCCAGGAGAGAACAGTGAGCCAGAACTTTTCGCTCCCTCGAAAGATGACACAGGGGAGGGGGGCGTGACTTTGCTCCGCCTGCCCGCTTGGCGAAAGCAGTTCCTTTACGCCGGTGTCCGATACAAAGTGCCTGTGTCTGACACGGGACAACGCTACGGCCCCACCCGGGACGGACCGGCGGTATCGACCGTCAGACTCCCGTCCCAAACCCATACCGTCGGCCTTGGGGCCGTTAGGAGGATATACAAATGAGAGTAAAATTAAGAGAACGGGTCGTAAGCTGGGTTCTGTCCCTGGCAATGATTCTGTCCCTGCTGCCCATGTCCGCCTTTGCGGTAGCAGGTCTAACGGTTGAAATAACCGATTTGAATCCGGAGACAGGACACTATGAGATTACGATTACAGGCGACCCCAGTCTGAACGGCAGTGGACTGGGCACAAACGCCATTGCGTTGGTGCCGGATGTTCATGTCAATAAGACATACACACCCAGCGGGTTGATTGAGCAAGGTAATATTTCAGAGGGCACACAGAATGTGGGCCAAATGGAGGGTGCTCTTGCCAACGCGAACCTGCCCGGGGGTTCCTATGTGGTGACCACGACCTCTGATACATTTACAAATGGTAAAATTGTGGTGAGTGGGACTTTGCCTGCCGGGAGTTTGAACAACATAAAAAGCCTATTTCTCAATGGTTATACGTTAAAGGACGGCACAACGGTAAATGCCGAGGACATTACGTCTATTCCCTACATGGTCATCCTGGTTTCTGCCGGTGGTACACCTGAACTTGCGAAGTCCGGTACAAAGGCGCTTGAACCTGCGTCAACGGCAAAGTTAGTGGCAGATGGCATTACGATTACAACGAATGGTACTGCTGCAACATCTTCAACGACTGTGACGGTTAAAAATATTGGTAAAGCCGATGCAGTGATTGATTCAGTTACATTTGGAGGCGGCTTTACTACTTTTGCACAGGATGCTCTCACAGCTATTTCTCAAGATGCACTTCAACATGGTACAGAGATTTCTATTAGCAAAAATACAAATATTAGTTTGACAGACTGGGGGCCTTTTGGTAACGATACTTATGCGTCTATAAGTGGCGTTATGGTAATCGTTTATCATACTAAGGATGACACTATTAATACATATACCCTGCAAGTGCCTATTACTATTGTTAATCCTAATACCGATTTCAATGAATGGATTCCAAATAAAAACCCCCTCGTGTTTAGCGGGATTTTTGATAAAAATAGTAATAGTGTCAAATATTCGCCAGAGAACCTTAGCGTTAACTTAACAATTGATGGATATATTGATGCAGATAGTACTAATGAAACTGTTAATGATTTTCGGATTGATGATGATGAAGGAAAGGCCTGGACAATTACAGGCTTGACCAAAGATGCAACGTATGATGCTGAGACAACATCTGTCACATTCACGCCTCCGGCGGATTATCCAGAAGCCGGGACATATACAGCGACATTTTTGGTGAATTATATAGATGGAAATTTGCAAACAGCAGTAACAACGGTTAGCCTCATTGTAAATGTATCTGAAGACACCGGCCCGCTGCTGTCGCCCACGCCTACCTTTGTCAACTGGACGGCGACTACAGATGCTACGGACAAGACCATAACCCTGAGGGAACTCAACAACAAGGACGCGCATATTACAGATGTGACGTTCCTGGATAACACGAACGCCTTCACAAAGACCCTTGGGAATAGTACGGTTCCGGCTGGAAGTACTAACACTACGTTTACCATTTCTCCCGCGGCCACCCTGGCTGATGGGCAGAGCTTCAGCGACCGTCTGCAGATCACCTATGACGATGGCAATGGCGGTACATCCAAGACGGTCGTGATCAACTGCTCCATTGACATTCCCGCCGCCACCACTTATTCCATCTCGGGTGTCATCAAGAAGAACGGAAGCCCGTGGGATGGCGCCAGCGTGTCCTTTGACGGCGGCACGCCAGTGGACACAAACAGCAGCGGTGAGTACACCATCAGCGGTATTTCCGCGGGCGCCGCTGGCACGATCACGGTGAGCGGTACTTATCTGGGTGACGGCACCACCGCTTGGGCCAGTTCTCAGATCACCGTGAACGGCGATACCGCCGATCAAAACTTCAACTTCTATGATCTGACCGTTACCGCCGGGGCCAACGGTTCCATTACCGCGCCCGCAAACGCCGGTACGGCCAAGACCTATGCCCAGGGCGAGAGCGTCACCATTACCGCCGCGCCCGCCAACGAGGATTATGAGGTCGGCACCTGGAGCCAGACCGGGGCCACGGTTTCTCTGCCTGCCGCGGGCACGGCCTCCACTTCTATCACTATCCCCGGCACCGGCAGTGACGCCATCGCGATCACGGTCAGCTTTGTGGCCAAGGGCTTCAATCCCAATGCCGGCACGCTGACGTTTACCTACGGCACAGCCGCCACCACCCAGACGGTGGGGACCGCCGCCCGTGCCGCAAGCTTCAGCTACGCGTTGGCCGCCGGTGCCAGCACGATCGCGGAACCGGGCACCGGCCTGCCGAGAGGCTTGACCATTACTGCCAACGGTTTGGTCACTGGCACCCCCAGCGCCAAGCCCGGCACGTACACTGTGCCCGTGACCGTCACGGACGCCAGCAACGGCGCGACCCAGACGGCGGATTGGACTTTCGAGATCGAAAAGGCCCAGCCGACGATGACCATCGCCGTGAAGGCCAGTGTCACGCCTCTGGCGGGGAATACCACCGCCGACGTGATGGAGGTCGTCACCTTCAGCGCCCCCTACTGGGATGCGACGGCCGGATCTGGAGGGGCTTGGACTACGCTCGGCACGGCCGCGGCCAATGCCGGGTCCGTAGGCACGCTGGTCTACGCGCCCCTGACCCTCTCGGCAGGCGGCAACAGCGTCACCGCTTCCATCGCCGAGAACGCTTATGACACAGCTTACGCCGGCTTGTACAAGACGGTCTCTGCCAATGCCGTGACGGTGAACGCCACAGGTGTTTATCAGGTGACCGTGACCGTCAACAAGGATGGCTCTGAGAACGCCGATATGATTACCGGCGCTGGGATCAAGCTGGTAGCGGGCAGCAGCACCTATGCTCCGTCCGTTACCGGCGGCGTCGCCACATTTACCGGCATTCCTGGCGGCAATGTTACTTACGATGTGCAGAACGGTGGAGCCAACACCGGCATTCAGGTGACGGTGAACTCCGCCAATGAAACCGCCAGCTTGAACTACTACACCGTGAAGTTTGCCGCCATTACCGAGGGCACCTATACTGGTGGAAACAATGACGCTACGGTCCTGGCCGGCGGCATGGGAGACACCAACAAGGCGACCCTCGCCACGGTTTCCGCCGGGTCCAACTATGAGCATACCGGCTGGACGGCCGCCCCGTCGGCTGCGGGCAGCTTTGACCAGGCGGATGCGAGCGCCACAAAGTGGACCATCAACAACAACTACACTGGTACTGGCCCCATCACCCTGACGCCCACCTTTAACCGCACCGGCTACGGCATCACGGTGAAGGTCAACGTGAACGGCAGCCCGGCTTCCGCGGGTGTGTCCGTAACGCTGACCGGCGGTACCACGCCGGCAACGGCCTCCACGGGCGCCAGTGGTCAAGCTGTCTTCACTGGCCTGACCGACAGCACGGCCTACACCGCGTCCGTGACCGGAAAAGAGGGGACCGGAAGCCACACGATCAACGGTGCTGACGGGACCATCACTCTGAACTACTACACCGTCACTCTGAAAACCGACGGGACGTCCAACGCGCAGATCGCGCTGGGCACCGGCGCGGCCCTGGGCACTGCTACCCCGCTGACCAAAGACTTCCTGGTGGGCAGCACGGTGCCGGTTAAGGCGGAGGCGCCCGCTACGGGCAGCGACCATTACCGCTTCCTGGAATGGACGGCCACCGGCGTGACCGCGCCCACGGACACCACGGGCACAGCCAGCTTCACCATGCCCGCCGGGCAGGTGGAGATCACCGCCAAGTTTAAACAGCAGTACGCCGTTACCGTGAGCACCGCTCTGGCCGGAGCCACGTTGACGGTGGACGGTACCGCGCATACCAGCGGCGATTCCGTCATGGTGGACGCGGGCGGCTCCATTGCGATTGTGGTGGTGAACCCGAATTCCACGCTCTATGACTTTACGGGCTGGACCAGCACCGCTGGCGGCACCTTTGCCGATAGCAGTGATGCCAGCACGACCTATACAGTGGGTACGGCCGACACCACCGTGACGGCGACGTTCAAGACCCTGCCCACCCTGGCCGTCAGTCCGGCTGTGTATGACTTTGGTCCGGGCGCCGACGCTGGTGAAAATACGGCCTATACCCTGACCTATGCCAAGAACGACGGCGCGCTGGCCAAATTCACCGTGACTTATGGCAGCACAACGGTGGAGATTACGACCAATGCCGCGTTTACCGCGCATCCCACCACCTTCGGCGACAGCGGAGCCTATGTGCTGAATCCCGACTGGGTGAAGACCAACTTTGGCAGCGCCGTGGACGCGACGGGCGGAACCGTGACCTTCACCGCGGTGGACACGACGGCGGCTTACAACAAGACCGACACCGCCAGCCTAAAGCAGACCCCGCTTACGCTGTCCGCCGTGACCATCGCCGCCGCCGGCACCGCCGCTGGCAATACGGTCAGCGTGACCGGCTATGAAGCCAACGGGATCGACGCCGGCGACATCACCTACACTTGGTATAACGCCCCCTATGGGACGGATATCGCCGCCATCACGTTGGATGCCACCGGCACGCCAAATATTGGCGCCGCCGCCACCGGCACCGCCAGCGGGGTAAGCTATACGCTGAACGACGACGACATGGGTAAGGTGGTCTTTGCCGTGGGCCATGCCACCGGCAGCGGCACCGGCCACAAGCAGTCCAACGGGATCGACGTGAATTTCAGCGCAAAAGTCACCCTCCAGAAGGACGGCGGCACCGACGTGGGCGGTGGGTACACCGTAACGCTGGTGAACGACGTCGATGCCAGTGATAAGGTTCCTACCACCTATGGGTCGGGGACCTATAACACCGCGGCCGGCGCGCTGAAGCCGGGCGCCACCTACAGTGTGTACGTCCAGAAGGTGGGCGGCACCGGCGCCGCCGACGAGGACAGCGGAAAGGATATCGCCATCGGCGGCCGGGAAGCTACGGTGAATTATTTCACTGTGAAGTTTGTCACCCCGGCGGAGATCAAGGATGTGGACACCGGTACTGGGACCCTGACCACAACCTACGCCGTCACCGCCGCGGTGGGCGCCGCTTCCGTCACCGCCGGCACCACCACAGTGCTGAGCGGAACAACGGTCACATTTACGGTGGCTGACTGGTCCGACCCGGAGTATACCCTGAGCTGGCTCAACGCCACCGCCGACAGCGCCCCGGCGCTGACCGCGACGCGGGAGTATACCGCCGCCCAGGCGGACGATGACGCCGTTAAGGCGGTCCTGACCCAAAAGAGCTATACCGTCACCGCCAATTTCAAGGCCGACCACCTGAGCACCTTGACGCTGACCAGAACGGACACGGGCCACACTGCGGAGGTCTATTCCTTCAGCGGCTTTACCGGTACCAGCGCTACGGTCAAGGTGCCCAAGGGCAATTACACCATTGCGGCTACGAAGGCCGGTGATGTGTCTTTCACCGGATACAACATCACGACGAATACGTCTGATCCAGACAGCGGTACAGCCGAGGTTACCACGGCCACAGCTTCGGTGGCCATCACAGCGGACGCCGCCTTCGCCGTGGTCACGGCCGGGCCCATTTACACCTTCACCGTCAGCGACGGGGACGCGGACGCCGAAGGCCTCAAGGAGGTTTTCACCGGCACATACGGCAACAACACCATTTCCCCGGCCAGCAAGACCGTGACGGTGACCAACACCGGCAATATGCCCATGAAGTTCACCCTCACCACGACGGACAGTGAGAGCGCCTTTAATGGGGCAGCAGCCAGTCTCTCCAGCACGGATGCGGTGGATCCGGGCAACACGGTGACCTTCACCGTGACCCCCAACACCAATATGAACGCGAAGGACGGCTATACCGCCACCTATACGGTCAAGGCGTTCAAGGCGGACGGCACCACTTCCGCAGGCGCGCCCGACCAGACCTACACCGCCACCTTGAATGTCGCCAAGGCGGAGATCAACGCGGGCGCCGTGACCGTGGCGGCGCCGGAGGCGGGACAACCGCTGGCCAACGGTGTGATCGGAACGGCGGATCCGCTGTTTACGCAGACCACCGCCTGGAGCAACAGCGGCAGCGTGGGCGGCACCGCCGCGTACGGCACCGCGTATACCGCTACCGTGACTCTTTCTCCGAGCAGCACGAACTATAAGTTTGTGGCGGGCAACTATACCATCAATGGCCAGGTTAACGGCTCTGGCGCGGACAACGGCAGTGTGACCGTTAATGTCACTGATACCGCGGTCACGCTGACCTATACCTTCCCCGCCACCAAGTTGGCTGTGCCGACCAACCTTAAGGTCAACGCCGAGGGCACCAGTTACGATGCCGGTCAGTTCTCCGTTGGGGCCGCTGAGACCACCGGTGTGAAGTATTACTACGTGGTCACCAGCAGCGAGCAAGCGAGCTTGACCGCGGAGGCCATTGTCACCGCCGCCGGTGGCGGTACCGCCGTTGCGGATCAGGTGAGTTTTGGCACCAGCGAGAGTTCCTTCACCGATCGGGCGCTTTCCGGCTTGACGCAGAGCGACCATACCTATTATATCTATGCGGTGGCGCAAGCCGTGGGGGCCGACGGCAACACCTCCGCGCTGACCTCCGTGGTCAGTAACACCTTTGAAACCTGGTACAAGCTGACGGTGAATCTGGTGAACGCCAAGGGCGATTATGACGATACCGCCTACAACAAGGTCACGGTGGGAAGCACGACCCTGAAGGGCACCACGACACCCGCTGACCGCACTGCGGATGTGGGCGTGAAGCAGACGCAGAGCGTGGCCTTGGCCGCCACGGCCGCCACCCGGGGCTGGGAGCTGAAGGAGTGGTCCGTTACCCTTGCCAATGGGGCCTACACCCCGGCCGGGGACGGGGAGACCGTCACCGCGACGTTCCACAAGATCATCAACGGCGCGGGAACCATTAGCGGCGGCAACTCCTTCAAGGTGGGGGATACCCTGACCGCCGGGGTGGGCAATTCCACCACCGGTATCGTGATCGGCAACGGACAGCCCGCCGATTTCACGGCTGACAACACGGACCTGACCTTCCAGTGGCAGTATAAGGACGCCTCCGGCACCTGGCAGGACATCACGACCGACGACGCCACCAGCCATGCCTGGACGGTGGCTGCCGGCACTGACGGCCTCTACCTGGGCAAGAATATTCAGGTGGTGGTCACCTATACGGGAGATCCTGCCAACTCCTCCGTGACCATTTCCGCCGCGGGCAAGGCCACCAAGGTTCTTGTGAACCCGGCCTCCGCCACGCTGGCCAAGGTGGAGCGGGGCGAGGCCTCTTTGGGTCTGACCACCACAGAGCTGGAAGGCGGCGGGCTTTACCTGACCTTCCCCGCGTCCGCGGACGATGTGGCGTCCAACAACCCGGTTGGGAGCTATGAGGTGGTCATCAAGCGGGACAACGGTACCATTGATACAAAGACCATTTCCGCTCGGGGCGCTGAGTATGATGCGGCCAACGGGATCTATAAGGTCCTCATCCCCGCCGACAAATCGAAGATCAAGCCCACAGACGCAGTGGCGGGTGTGAGCCAGTATACCGTGGAGGTCCAGACCAGAAAGGCAAGTTCGGCCGCCTCCTATGAGAATCCGGCCCCCAACGCCTGGACCGCGACTTCCGCCGCGGGCGCCGGCAAGGTGGTCCTGAAAGTGAGCGACCTGACCAGCACGACGGCGATCTCCAGCGGCAGTATGGTAAATGGGGACGCTGTCTTTGCGGAAGCCAGCTATGACGGCACCGACAAGAGCGTTACGCTGAATTACGCTTCCGGGATCACGTCGGCACAGGCGGGAGCGCTGACGGTGAGTTACCTCGGGCAGACGAATTCCGACACTACTCCCAATGCGGCCCAGACCTACGATGTGATGGCGGCCACTGCCGGGGGCAGCTATTACCTGGCTTTGTCCGAGGCAACGGTGGGTACCTTAACCATCACCGCGGCCGCCATCAATGCCATCGCGCCTTCGGTGGCCGCGCCCGTCGCGGGTGAGGTGGCGGACACTGTCGCTGAAGCCACGGTTCCTGGGGGCAGCAACTACACAGTTACGAATGTAACATGGGCGCCCACCCTGGAGAGCGACAATAAGTTTGGCAGCGGCGTGGCGTATACCGTTACCATCACGGTGGAGCCCAATGCGGGGTATGTCTTTGCCGCCGATGCCGCCGGCTCTGTAAACGGGAACAGCGTCACCAACGGGGCCGCCACGGGCGACCGGCTGACGGTGGCGGCTAACGGAACCAGCGCCACGCTGGTGTATACCTTCCCGGCCACCGCCGCCGGAACACCTGCCATCACAGTGGGAGCCACCGCCTACAACGCGGGTAAGATCACCCAGCTGACCGCAGCCTCCGGGGTCAATGTTACCTTCTACTACAAGGTCCAGCTGGCGAATGCCCCGGCGCCCGCCGATGGAGCCGCGGTGAAGAGCGGGAACACCGGGTCTGTGACCGGCACCGCCTCCGCCGGTACGGCGACCTATACCGGCGCTGAAGGGCTGAGCAGTCTGACGGCCAACACGGAGTATAAGCTCTATGTGGTGGCGGAAAGCGCCAGCGGGATCCTCTCTGAAGTGAATTCCGCCTCCTTTAAGACCCCGTATCAGGTCATTGTCACCACTGACGCGGATGACAACGGCACCGTGAGCGTGGGTGGCCAAACCGCCAAGGAGAGCGATCCCAAGACGTTCAGCGTATACGGCAGCCAGGGCGATGCCACTGCCAACACGGTGGAGACGATTCCCTACCAGCTGTCTATGACGCCCAATGCGCAGACGAACCACGCCTTCAAGGAGTGGACGGTCTCCGGCACCGGCACAGGCAGCGTGAGCGACACCGGCGCGTACACCCCCGAGGGCACCGGCACCGGCGCCATCACGGTTACCGCGAAGTTCCAGAATACCTATACGGTGGCCTTTGACGCCAATGGCGGCACCGGGGGAAGTATGCCCAGCAGCCAGACCAATGTCAAGGTGGGGGATACCATTACCCTTGACGCGCCCTCCAGCACCGGTACCCGGGCGGGCTACACCGACCCCACCAGCTGGTCCTGGAAGAGCGGCGACACGCAGCCCACGAACACCCGCACCAACTTTAACGGAACCGTAGTGATTACCGCTGACATGGTAGACGGCCTGGCCGCCGGCGGAACCATTACCTTCTATCAGGTCTGGGTGTCTGATACGCTGGCCGTGGCCACTGTGGACTTGAACGCCATCTATCATATGGCGCAGAACGATTGGAGCGGGGCGCCGACCACCGGGGTTACCGTCACCGGCGGTTCCGGCAACTACACCTACAGCCTGGAGGCTTCCGCCGACACGTCCTTGAAGGACCCCACCGGCTTCCTCACCATCAGCGCGAGCGGTGTCATCCAGCTCCAGCCCAGCGCCCGTATGGGTGCCGCGGGGAGCTACGGCTTCCAGGTCAAGGTCCATGATACGATCAAAAATGAGGACGCCTTTGTGGAATGCACCCTGGAAGTGGCCAAGGCCACACCTGTGGTCACCGGGTTTACCTATACGCCCAATGCTGGAAATGGGCTTAATTTCCAGGGTGAGCCCGTGGTGGCCAGCGGCACGATAACGGTTACCAGCGCTGTGGACCCCTATACAAGCGACGACCTGACGCCTGGAAGCTCCTGGACCGCCAGCCCCCCCAACTTTGTGGTAGGGGTGAATCATGCCGACAGTACGGAGAGTTATACCTTTACCTTTGCCGCGGCGGATACGGACAACTACAATACGGTGGATGTGCCGGAGACCTTGACGGCTAAGGTGAAGGACCCCAACATCGGCATGGACGATGAGGGTGGCTCCAACTTTGGTACCGGCAAAGAGAAGACGGTGACGGTGACCTATGGGCAGACCCCCGGCACTGTGACGGTGGACATCAAGAACATCGGCAACACCGACTTTACCGGCGTGGCTGTGACCGCGGCTGATGAGGTGGCCAGCATGTATACCCACCAGTTCGGCGCCACCGGCGCCCTGGTGGCGGGCCAGACCATTGGCACCAATAAATTGATCATTACACCGCCCAGCGGCAAGCCGGTCCCCCTGTCCACCGAGGCGGCGACCTATGACGAGACCTATACCGCCACAGGTACGACAGCAGACTCCGCTACCGCCAGCGCCACCTACAAGGTGAAGCTGGAGGTGACGAAGGCGGGGATCACCAACGCGGCCATCACCGGCCTCACCCCGCCCACCGTGGGAGGAACCCCTGTCGCTGCTGTTGATGTGACGGCCAATGGCGCGGCCGACGGCATTTACGGGAACAACTATAGTGTGACCTCCGTCACCTGGGCCGACAGCACCGGCGGCACGCCCGGCCAGTTCCAGGCCGGTAAGGCGTACACCGCGACGGTGGTGCTGACCCCCAACCGGAACCACACCTTCGCCGCTCCGGACGCCACCGGCTTTACGGTGAACACCCTGGCGGCCACCACCACCGGCGCCACGGACAGCGACGGCAATGTCCTGAAATACAAGCTGAATGGTGACGGCAGCCTGACCCTGACCTATGCCTTCAAGACCCTGCCCGCCAGCAGTGTCACGGCTGTGCTGGACCCGGTGGACTATGAGACGGTGACCGTGAGCAGCCTCAGCGCCGCCATCGCGGTGGACGCCCGAATCTACTATGTGATCAGCAGCAGCAGCACAGCGCCCTCCGCCGCGGACATCAAGAGTGCGGCTCTGGGTACCGCCACTGTGTCCGGCCAACTGGCCTTCGGCTATAAGGATGCCACCAGTGACGGCAGCACCGCCGCATGGACTGCCAGCGCCGGGGACAAGATCGAGGTCTCCGGCCTGACCGGCGGTCAGACCTACTACGTCCACGTGGCGGCCCAGGCCTTGGCGGACGCCGCCACCAACGACGGCCTGGCCAGAGGCAGCGACGACGCGGCTCTGGGCAAAAAGCTGACCGTGGAGGTTACCGCGGGCGGCAAGGTCACCTCCGCTCCCAATGTCTTTGCCAACGAGACCGCCGGCGTGAGCGACGGGTCCGAGACGGTCACCGTCACAGTCGACACTACCTTTACCGCTGCACCCGCCGACAATGACAAGTTCGGCTTTGTGGGGTGGGACGTTACCACAAATGGAACCAGCACCGGCAATACGTTTAGCTACGTGCTGGCCAGCCGCGGCGACGGCGACACGCTGAAGGCCACTT
This sequence comes from Oscillospiraceae bacterium, assembly GCA_022846075.1. Taxonomy (GTDB): domain Bacteria; phylum Bacillota; class Clostridia; order Oscillospirales; family Oscillospiraceae; genus Vermiculatibacterium. Next base: position 2,892,323 of record AP025582.1, on the reverse strand, counting down.
TCCACAAGAAGATCAGCGGCGGGATCGAAGTCGCTTACAGCACTGGCACCGCCCCCGCCGTGGGGGTCACCATGAGCCCCTCCATTCCGCAGGGCGGCCACCTCTATGTGGGCGACACCGAGGTCACCATTGATGGCCTGGACAGCACCCCCGGTATCACCCCCGGCATCACCTACCTGTGGGAATACAGCACCACGCCTGATAACGACGGCAGCTGGTCGACCGCCGGAACGTCCAAGACCCTTGCTATTACGGCTGACAACGCGGCGACCTATGCCAACGCTGCCTTCCGGGTGACCATCCAATACACCGACCCCGACAACGGCGGCGCGGCCAGCAGCGTGGCCACGGCGGCCACCGGAACGCTGACGGTCCAGGTGGATGCCCCTGAGATCACCACCTGGGCGCCTAATGACAACGGCGACGGCGGCATGAAGCTGGTCATCGCCAAGTCTGACGACGACAACGCCCATGTGGACAAGTACACCGTGGTCGTGACAGATCCTGACACGGGTACAAAGATTACCGAGGTGGAGATTACCGCCGACGGTTCTGCAACCTACGAGAAAATCTTTACCACCGCCGATGGCCTCCTGCCCGGCAAGAACTATAAGGTGGAGGTCCAGGCCAATACCTCGGATGCCGGGTACAGCGACTCCGAGAAGGTGCCTGCCACCAACTCTGCCGGTAAGGTGGATCTGGTGATCGGTGACCTGGAGGATCAGACCGGAGGCACCGCTCTGGGCAGCTTCACGTGGGGGAACGCGACCTTCCACGGCTACAAACAGACCATCGATGAGGGCGCCATTACCACGCCGGCTCAGACTGGCTACACCGGCGCCGCGGGCGCCGTGACGGTCTACTATGTCGCCACCGGCGGCGCGGCTGGTGACGCGGTGACCGGCGGAAAGCTCCACGCCGGGACCTATGACATCTATGTCTCCGTGGGCGAGGGCAGCTACTACAATGCGCTGACCAAGACCCTGGCGGGCACCTGGACCATTGAGAAGGCTGCAGCCGAGATGGACCTGAGCAATACCACCGGCGGTGCCCAGAAGGATGTGGAGTACAACCTCAAGGCCCAGGCGGAGCCCAGCATGACCTATGCAATCAAGCAGGGCGAGACCGACGCCGCCGAATGGACCGACAGCGGCAAGGCCAGCGGTACGGTTACCGGTAAGTACACCTATACCTATTGGCTCACCGCCGTGCCGGCCGGCAGCAGCCTGTCGACGGGAGAGATCTCTGATCCCACTAAGTTCAAGCCCGACGCGAACGGTGACTATACCATCGAGGTCAGATCCGCTTACGCCAACACAACGACGAGCGACTACAAGGCCGACGTGGATGGGCTGCCGACGAAGACGTTTATCCTCACGGTGAGCGACCGAATCGTCAACGGCGTGCAGCTTTTGAATCCCGCCGCCCCCAACAACGCCACCAACAGCGTCACCTATGGTACTGCGGAAGGTACCTACATGAATGACACCGGGGATGCCGCCGACGCCAAGGTGATGGAGCGGACCAACCTGGTCGTCCGGGTGTTCTATGACGACTTGAAGAATGAGGCCATCAAGTATGTGGACTACACGGTGCAGTCCAACGGCAAGTTGGTAGACGGCACCGGGACTGAGCTGACGAGTACTGTGACCTGGCACAGCACCTCTAGTGATGTCACAGTCTCGACTACAGGCACGGACTCGGATATGACCTTCGCAAAGGCTACGACGACCGACCTTTGGGTCGAGCTGTCTGGTAAGAAATCTACGGATGAGCCGGAAAACCAGAAGGTGGCCTTTGAAATGAAGGCCAGGGAGCTGAACTATACCACTGGCAGCACCAGCGGCACCAAGATCTACGACGGTGACGCCGATGTGGACGATGGAATCTTGACGCCCGGTAACCAGCTGGCTGGCGATACTGTGAGCCTTTCCACCACAGGCTATACGCTGGACAACGCCAATGTGGGTAATAATAAGCCCATCACTGCCGCAGGTGTTGCCATGGGTACGGGGAATGAGAACGGCTTCTACAAGCCGGGGACCCAGACCCAGGGAACCATGAGCGTGACGCCTGCGGAGATCGACGGCGTTAAGGTCGTTACCCAGGATCCTACCGCGGGAGTAACCATTGATAAGACCATCGGTACCAATAATACCGCCACGGATAAAAACGGTGATCCGCTGCCGGGCGGCACCACCGTCACCATCACCTGGCAGGAGAAGGACGACAACGCTCCTGGCGGTTGGAAGACGACTACGGATACCAAGTTTGAGGCTGGCAAGGAGTACCGTCCGGTGGTCGTCGTGACCCCTGACGGGAACCACAAGCTGGGCTCCGTGGACGGCGACATGAGCATCAATGGTAAAAACAATGGCGTTGACAACAACACCATCACTGTGGCTGGATCGGGCGATGCTGGTGAGGCCGGCACCTTTACCGGCGCACCCACAATCATTCCGGCTACCGCCGTCCTGAAGTTTGACGACGCGGTAAGCAACGGCAGCGACGCCAGAGGTCCCGCGGTGGACCACACCCGCAGTGTTACCATCACTGCCGGAGGGACCCTGAGTGACTACACCATCAATCTGGGCGCGTATGGAGAGACGGTCTACGACATCGAGGTGGAACAGACCACCAACACTCTGCCCGCTGGCGCAGTGTGGACGCTGACGCCCACCGCAATCAATGAGCTTACCCCCGCCGGGGCTAAGACGACCTACACCCTGGGCCTGTCCGCCGCGACGACCACTGCCACGGGCACATATACCCTGAAGCTTACCGCCAAGGGTGAAAGCATAGACGGTGGTGCGCTAGACGACGTTGTGGCCACCTATACACTGACCATCACCATTAATCCTGCCGGCAGCACCGGTGGCGGCGGCGGTGGCGGCGGCGGCGACGATTGTCCCTACCCCGTGCACTACTATGTGGGCAACACCGGTGTGACTGAGGACGTCACCATTGAAACTGTGGCCAAAAACAAGTATCCCGCTCATGTGCCCACCATTAAGCCGCTGGACGGCTACAAGTTCCTGGGCTGGTCCGAGACCGATCCCGCCAAGCTTAAGGATGGCAAGACCCCTGTCCTGGTGGATCCCACTACGGTGAAGATCACCAAGGAGACCACGTTCTATGCCGTCTATGAGACCGCTTCTGGGGAGCATACGGCCATTGACCACAGCCACTATGTCATCGGCTATCCCAACGGTACTTTTGGCCCGTCGGATGACATAACCCGTGGGTCTGTTGCCACCATTATCGCCCGCGCCTGCCTGGAGGGCTTCGTGGAGGGCAGCGACTACGGCAACCCCGGCAACTACTCCGACGTGGCCAACGACTGGGCTTACAGCGCCATCTCCTTCTGCACCATCAACGGCGTGTTCAAGGGGTATGACGACGGGACCTTCCGTCCCGGCCAGCCCATCACCCGGCAGGAGTTCGCCACCGTCATCGCCCGTCTGGCGGGCATCCAGAGCAACCAGGGGATGCCCTTCTCCGACGCCGGTGACATCGGCTCTTGGGCGGTTGACGGGGTGTACACCACCTACGCCAACGGCTGGGTGAACGGCTACACCGACGGGACCTTCAAGCCGCTGAGCAACATCCACCGGGATGAGGCGGTGAAGATCTTCAACGGCTACCTGAACCGGGGCGTGGACGCCGCGGGCCTCAGCGAGCTGACGGAGTACGTCCACAGCGGCGTGGCCAGCCACAACACGGAAAACGGCTCCACCCAGTACATGACCTGGCCCGACGTGCCCAAGGGACACTGGGCCTACTACGAGATCATCGAGGCCGCCAACGACCATACTTTCTATTGGCCCGATGAGACCAAGCAGATTCCGCCTGAGCATTGGATGAACGTTTGGATCGACAAGACCTGGCTCTACCACGACAACGCCAGCGATGGCGGCCCCAACGTTTGAGAGGAAGTGTAAAAGATGAAGGCGAAAAGAATCATCGGAACCCTTCTTTCCGTGACTCTGCTTCTGACCGCGGCGGCATTGCCGGCCGCCGCGGCCCAGAAGTGCCCGGCCAGCGTGGATTATGCCCTGGGTTTCAACGGAGTCAGTGAGGATTTGACCTCAGAGGCGGTTAAGTTGGGCAAGTCTCCTGTCAACGTGCCGGAGGTGACCGCCCTGGAGGGCTACAAATTCCTGGGCTGGTCCACCACAGATCCCGCCAAGCTTCAGGAGGGAAAAACGCCTAAGCTGGTGAATCCGGCAGAAGAGAAGATTGAAGCGGATACGATCTTCTACGCCGTCTATGAGACGGAAGAGGGCCACACGGCCGTCGATCACGGCCATTACGTCATTGGTTACCCTGATGGTACCTTTGGACCCTCTGATGATATCACCCGTGGGTCTGTTGCCACCATTATCGCCCGTGCCTGCCTGGAGGGCTTCGTGGAGGGCAGCGACTACGGCAACCCCGGCAACTACTCCGACGTGGCCAACGACTGGGCTTACAGCGCCATCTCCTTCTGCACCATCAACGGTGTGTTCAAGGGGTATGACGACGGGACCTTCCGTCCCGGCCAGCCCATCACCCGGCAGGAGTTCGCCACCGTCATCGCCCGTCTGGCGGGTATCCAGAGCAACCAGGGGATGCCCTTCTCCGACGCCGGTGACATCGCCTCCTGGGCGGTTGACGGGGTGTACACCACCTACGCCAACGGCTGGGTGAACGGTTACACCGACGGGACCTTCAAGCCGCTGAGCAACATCCACCGGGATGAGGCGGTGAAGATCTTCAACGGCTACCTGAACCGGGGCGTGGACGCCGTGGGCCTCAGCGAGCTGACGGAGTACGTCCACAGCGGCGTGGCCAGCCACAACACGGAAAACGGCTCCACCCAGTACATGACCTGGCCCGACGTGCCCAAGGGACACTGGGCCTACTACGAGATCATCGAGGCAGCCAACGACCACACCTTCTACTGGCCCGATGAGACCAAGCCCGTGCCTCCCGAGCACTGGATGAACGTTTGGATCGACGAGACCTGGCTTTACCACGACAACGCCAACGACGGCGGTCCCAGCGCATAAGCGCAGAACCAATCATGAGAAGGGCCCCCGGCTTTTTGCCGGGGGCCCTTCTTGTCATTTTCCGCCAGGCGGATTATAATGAAAAAACGAGAGGAGGGGTGCGCGTGCCCGCTTGGAAGATCGCCCTGGTGACGGGCGCTTTTTTGGTTTTGCTGGTGGCGGTGATCGTGCTGATCGCCCTGCCCGGACGGCGGCTGCGGCAGGTGGGGAAATACCTGCGGGAGGTGCTGGCCGACCCGGAGCGGCAGCCCGAGGTGCCCCGCCCTCTGCGGCCGGTGGGCGGGGATTTGTCCGCCGTGCGCTCCCGACTGCTCCTCCAGCAGGAGGAGGTGCGCCAGGAGGAGAGGCGGCGGCAGGACTTGATCGCCTTCCTGGCCCACGATTTAAAGACCCCGCTGACCTCCGTCCTGGGCTATCTGGAGCTGCTGCGGGACGAGCCGGGGCTCACCGAGGAACAGAGGAGCAAGTACACCGGCGTGGCCCTGGACAAGGCCAAACGGCTGGAGGAGCTGGTGGGGGAGTTTTTCGACATCAACACCATGGACCTGGCCCTGGACCGGCGGGACGAGGTGCAGGTCTCCTTCCTGCTGGAACAGCTTGCCGACGAGTTTTATCCCCTCTTCGCGGGCAAACAGCTCACCTGCGTGCCGGAGATCGAGCCCCGGCTGGTGGTGGAGGGAGACGGGGACAAGCTGGCCCGGGTCTTTGACAACGTGCTGCGCAACGCCGTCAGCTATTCCGCCCCCGGCGGCCCGGTGGGGCTGACCGCCAAGCGGGAAGGGGACCAGGCGGTGGTGAGCGTCACCAACGAGGGGCTGGAGATCCCGGAAAAGGAGCTGTCCAATATCTTTCAGAAGTTCTACCGTCTGGACGCGGCCCGGTCCACCCGCACCGGCGGGGCGGGCCTGGGCCTGGCCATCGCCAAGGAGATCGTGGAGCTCCACGGCGGCTCTATCCGGGCGGAGAGCACCGGGCGGCACACCACCTTTGTCATCACACTGCCCCTCAAAGGAGAAACGATTCATGGATGATCTGGCGCTGGCCCGGCGGTTCCTGCTGGAGGACCCGCTGTTTTATGTAAACATGCTGGAGGTGCTCCGCCGTGGCTCGGCGGAGGTTCTGGCGGCGGAGGAGCGGGGCGTAGTTCTGCTGGACCATGGAAGCGGCTCTTACATGTTTGCCCTGGAAGAGGGGGCGGCGGACCTGCTGGACCTCATTCCAGGGGACGCCGAGCTGGTCACCGGCCACGCACTGTGGTGCCTGCCCCTGCTGGAGGAGCGGTTGGGGCTCCACGGGAGGAAGATCGTCCGCTCGGCGGCCTGGACGGCCAGCCAGCCGCCCCCGCTGCCGGAATTTGAGGGGGAGCTGAGGCTGCTGGGCCCCGAGTGGGCCCGGTGGGCGGCGGAGCATTACTCCAGCGATTTCGGCGGCCTGGACTATATGCTGGGCGCGGTGGAGCGGGGCCTTCTGGGGGCCTTTGTGGATGGGGCGCCCGCCGGGTTCGTGGGCTTCCACGACGAGGGCTCCATCGGGATGCTGGAGGTCCTGCCGGAATACCGGCGCCGGGGCCTGGGGGAGGCGCTGGAGGCCGGAGCCGTCCGGCTGGCCCTGAGCCGGGGGCAGTACGCCTTCGGCCAGGTGGAGACGGAGAACGCCGCCTCCCTGGCCCTTCAGAAAAAGGTGGGGCTGGAGCTTTCGGACCGGGAGCTCTTTTGGCTGTTTGAATAGGGCGGGATAAGGTGAAGCCACCCTGCCGCCGGTTGTCTTGGCGGCCCACGGGAAGAAGGAGGAGAAGTAAGATGGAACCAATTACGCTGAATCCCTACATTGTGGATTATGTCTCCAAGGACTACGCGGGCAGCGTCCCGGAGGGGGAGGTGAAGGTGGACTGTTCCCTGGGGGTGAACGCGGACCTGCTGGGCAACTGCATCTTCCAACGGCTGCACGAGTTCCGGCAGAGGACGGACGAGCACCACGGCGACTACGCCGTTATCAAGTATTACCCCCATGACAGCACTCTGAAGGACGCTTTGGCGGACTGGTACCGGCGCAACGGGGTGGGGGAGGACTGGCTCACCGGGGACTATTTCATTCTGGGAAACGGTTCCTACGACATTCTGTGCGGGCTGAACCTGCTGTGCCTGACTCGGGGGAAGAAGGTCCTGGGCCACGCCCCCCAGTTCACCGCCTACATCGACCACGTGAACTGCAGCGGCTCGGTGTACGAGTGCTATTACCTCAACCGGGAGCGGGGCTATCGCTTTGAGGTGGAGGGCTACCTGGAGCGGATGGGCCCCCAGTACGACCTCTTTATCGTGGAAAACCCCAACAACCCCACCGGGCAGATCCTGGCCCTGGAGGACATCGAGGCGGTGGCCCGGCGGGCGCTGGAGCTCCACAGGGTGCTGGTGGTGGACGAGGCCTACGCCGAGTACATGCCCTTTGGCAGGAGCGCCATCAACCTGGTGCCCCGGTTTCCCAATATGATCGTCACCCGCAGCTTTTCCAAGGGCTGGGGGATGGCCGGGGTGCGGCTGGGATACGGCGTGGCGTCCAACCAGTGGGGCCTGCTGACCCAGCTGGAGAAGCTGGTGCTCCCCTTCAACAGCAACGGCCTGGCCCGCTCCCTGGCCCAGACCGCCCTCCAGACCAAGCTGGAAAATCCGGAAGATCCCTTCGGCATCCAGCCGGTGAAGAAGGGGAAACGGGAGCTGACCCAGGCCATCGAGGGGTTCAACAAGACCTGGGGCCGCGCCCTGCGGATTGCGGAGACCTGCGAGAGCACCCCCATCATGATGCTCTATTACGAGGGGGGAGGAGAGGACTTCCACCTGCAAAAGCACCTGATGGAGTTCGGCATCCTCACCGTCAGCTGCCAGTCCTACGTGGGGCTGGACACCCGGGCGGTCCGGCTGATGCTGCCGGAGCCCGCGGTCATGCCGCTGCTTTTGGAGCTGCTGGAGCGGGCCGTGAAGGCCCTGCCGGTCCGCTGAAAAATCTCAAAAACATACGCCCCGCGCCGTCCAGGGAGGACGGCGCGGGGCGTGGTTTTTTATTCAGGCGGGAAAAATCTCTGCCGGCCCGACTCACCGCTCCTCCAGGGGCACGAAGGGGCGCAGGGGGGCCACCACCTTGTAGGCGGGGCGGATGATCCGCCCGCCGGGGGTGAACAGCTCCTCGATGCGGTGGGCGCACCAGCCCACCATCCGGGCCATGGCGAAGAGAGGGGTGTAGAGCTCCATGGGGATGCCCATCATCTTGTACACGAAGCCGGAGAAGAGGTCCACGTTGGCGCAGACCACCTTCCGCTGCCCGTGGGCGGCCATGACACGGGGGGTGAGCCGCTCCACCGCCTCATAGAGCTGGAACTCGTCCAGCATCCCCTTGCTCTCGGCCAGGCCCTTGGCGTACTTTTTCAGCAGGACGGCCCGGGGATCGGAGAGGGTGTAGATGGCGTGGCCCATGCCGTAGATGAGCCCCGAGCGGTCCCCGGCCTCCTTGTCCATGAGCCTGCCCAGGTAGGCGGAGACCTCCTCCTCGTCGGTCCAATCCCTGACCCCATCCTCGATGTACTGGAACATCTCCATGACCTTCTTGTTAGCGCCGCCGTGGCGGGGACCCTTCAGGGAGCCGATGGCCCCGGCGATGGAGGAGTACAGGTCGGTTCCGGTGGAGGTGAGCACCCGGCAGGTAAAAGCGGAGTTGTTGCCGCCGCCGTGCTCGGCGTGGATGACCATGCACAGGTCCAGGAGCTTTGCCTCCTCGGGGGTGAATTTGTTGTCGTGCCGCACCGCCCAGAGGAAATTTTCCGCCATGGTCAGCCCCGGCTGGGGCCGGTGGAGGTAGAGGCTTTCGTTGTCGTAGTAGTGCCGTTTGGCGGCGTAGGCGTGGGCCACGATCTGGGGGGCCCGGGCCACCAGGATCATGGCTCGCCTCAGTTCGCTGGAAAGCGCCATGTCCTCGGGGTTATCATCGTAGGAGTAGAGGGTGAGCACCGCCCGGCCCAGTTTGTTCATCACGTCGGGGCTGGGGGCCTTCAGGATCATGTCCTCGGTGAACATGGAAGGCAGGTCGTGGTGGGCTTCCATGAAGGCCTCGAAGTCCGCCAGCCGCTGCTTGGTGGGCAGGGCGCCGAAGAGGAGCAGGTAGGCGGTCTCGGCGTAGCCGAAGCGGCCCTCGGAGGTAAAGCCCTGGATGAGCTCGGCCATGTCGATGCCCCGGTAGATGAGCTGGCCGGGCATGGGCACCCGCTCCCCGTCCTGGATGTAGTAGCCCCGGACGTTGGCAATCTCGGTGACCCCGGCCACCACGCCGGTGCCGTCGGCGTTGCGCAGGCCCCGCTTGACCTCCCACTTGTCGTAGGCGGCCGGGTCGATGCGGTTGTTTTTACGGTACTCCTCGCACAGCCCCTCCAGGAAGCCGGCGGATACGGCGGCAGTCTGCATGTTGGAACACTCCCTTGCCCATATAAGTTGAAAATCATTGTACTCCAAAATGTGGGGCGGGTCAACTGGCGGAGCTGACAAAATCAAGAAAACAGACGCTTCGCCCCCTGGGGGCGGAGACGGGAAAAGGACGGGATTTTGAAATGGTGAAGCATGAAACTTGCAAAAGCCCGGCCTGGCCCCGGCAGGCGTTGGTGACGGGGGCGGTGCTTTTGCTGCTGCTGTTCCTCCTGCCCTTCTTTTTCCTGCCGGGGGAGGAGGAACCCGGAGGACGGGAGACGCCGGAACCGGTCCCCACCGCCACCCTCCCCATCCTGGAGCCCGCCTCGGTGACGCCGGTGCCCGGCTGGGACGGGGGACAGACCCTCCGGCTGCTGAAGAACGACGGCTCGGTGGAGACCGTCACCCTGTCCGATTACCTCTGGGGGGTGGTGGCCGCCGAGATGCCGGCCTCCTTCCAGAGCGAGGCATTGAAGGCCCAGACCGTGGCGGCCCGGACCTATTGTCTCTACCAGCGGGCCGGGGCGGGGGACAAGCACCCCGGCGCCGACGTGTGCACCGATTCGGCCTGCTGCCAGGCCTACCTGACCCGGGAGCAGGCCGCCGCGGCCTGGGGGGAGAACGCCCAGCGGTATTCCGATAAGATCACTGAAGCCGTGTCGGACACCGACGGCCTTCTCTGCCTCTATGAGGGACAACCCATCGACGCCGTCTTTTTCTCCTCCGCCGCGGGCAAGACCTCGGACGCCCAGGAGGTCTGGGGCTCCAGCGTGCCCTATCTGGCCTCGGTGGACAGCCCGGAGGGTGAGGAGGTGCCCGGGTGGCGCACCGTGGTCACCTTCACCCCGGCGGAGTTCCGGGAGAAATTTCTCTCCGCCCGGCCCGAGGCGGATTTCTCCGGCGACCCCATGGGCTGGTTCCAGGACTTGACCACCGACGATTCCGGAGCGGTGGACACGGTCACCATCGGGAGGGTCACCGTGACGGGGCCCCAGGTCCGGGCCATCTTCGGCCTTCGGTCGGCCCACTTCCAGGCCGCCGCCACGGCGGACACGGTCACCTTCTGGGTCACCGGCTACGGCCACGGCGTGGGCATGAGCCAATACGGCGCCAACGCCCTGGCGGGGCAGGGGAAAAACTTTCAGGAGATCCTGGAGTGGTACTATACCGGCGTCACCGTGGCCGGCCTGGAGAGCTGAGCCGGGAATCCAAAAGAGGGGGACCGCCGGCGGCGGCCCCCTTCTTCTGCGGTCAGCCATTCCCTTCAGAGATGAGACCGGTCCGCCCGGTGGAAAGAAAAACCGGCGGAGTGTCCTTGACAGGACGTTTATAATAAAGAGGTTGATTTTTCTGGGAGGCGTATGTCCATGGCCTTTTTACGGCAATTCCTGATTATCCTGGCGGTCTCTTTCCTGGGGGAGGGCCTCCACGCCCTGATCCCTCTGCCCATCCCGGCCAGCGTCTACGGCCTGGCCCTCATGCTTCTGGCCCTGTGCGCCAAACTGGTGCGGCCGGAGCAGGTGAAGGGGGCGGCGAGCTTTCTCATTGAGATCATGCCCGTCATGTTCATCCCGGCGGCGGTGGGCCTGCTGGACGTCTGGGGCCTTCTCCGGCCCATCCTGGTCCCCGCCGCCGTCATCATCGTGTCCACCACCGTGCTGGTGATGGCGGTCACCGGCCGGACCGCCCAGGGCATCCTCCGCGCCACCCGGAAGCCGGGGAAGCTGGCGGAGGAAGAAGCGGAAGGGGAGGCGGAGCGGTATGTCTGATTTTTTGGCCCGCTCCCTTTTCTTCGGCGCCGGGATCAGCCTGCTGTTTTACGAGGTGGGGCTCCTCCTGAAAAAGCGGTTCAAGCTGGCTGTCCTGAACCCGCTCCTCATCGCCATCCTCTGCGTCATGGCCTCCCTCAAGGTGCTGGGGGTGCCCTATTCCGACTACAACGCCGGGGCGCAGTATCTCTCCTGGCTTCTCACCCCGGCCACTGTGGCCCTGGCAGTCCCCCTCTATGAGGAGCTGGGGCTTTTGCGGAAGAACCTCCCCGCCGTGGCGGGGGGCATCCTGGCGGGGACCTTCGCCGGGCTGGCGGGCATCCTTTTGCTGTGCCGGGTGTTCGCCCTGGACCATCAGCTCTATGTCACCTTCCTGCCCAAATCCATCACCACCGCCATCGGCATGGGGGTGGCGGAGGAGCTGGGGGGCGTGACCGCCCTGACGGTGGCCGCCATCATCCTCACCGGCATCCTGGGCAACGTGGCCGCCGAGGGGCTGTTCCGGCTCTTCCGTATTTACGACCCCATCGCCCGGGGCCTGGCCCTGGGCACCGGCGCCCACGCCATCGGCACCGCAAAGGCCATGGAGCTGGGGGAGGTGGAGGGGGCCATGTCCAGCCTTTCCATCGCCGTGGCCGGCCTCCTCACGGTGGCGACGGCGTCGGTGTTCGCGCAGCTCCTATGACAAAAAGGTTGGCTCTTCCAAGCTTGGAAGAGCCAACCTTTTTTAAGCGCCATTTTTGAAAGATTAACCGGCTGTGATCTCCATCACGCGCTCGTCCCGCAGCAGGTCCAAAAGCTCCTCCCCGCCGCAGGCGTAGTTGTAGACGACGTGGTTTTTGAAGATGTGCCCCGCCTCGTCCATGTAGAACAGCATATGGTCCTTGGCGGGGACATCCTTCTGGAACAGATAGACCATGTAGAGGTCCGTCCCGGTGGGGTATTCAATGGCGTGCCCGTAAAAGCCCTTGGGAATAGGCAGTCCCGCCGGCAGGAGGGTGGTCTGTTCCATGGCCGCCTCCACCCGGGCCAGGGCCTCCGGGTCCCGGCTGTGGCCGGTGGGGCCGACGACCACGTGCCAGCCTACCGACACCACGTTCGGAGGCGGCATGAGCGTCCGGGGGGTCAGGAAAACCCCGGCACCAGAAAGCGCAGCCCCAAGGGGATGAGGGCGGGGAGCCGCTCCAGCAGCGCTTTTTTCACAAATCAGACTTTCTTCCGCTCCGGCAGGACGAAAATGAATACCAGGGAGCTGACCAGCAGGAGATAGGGGTAGATGAGGAAGGAAGGGCGTGATGTCGAAGGCGGAGACCGCGTGGCCCAGCTCGGCGGCGGCGGAGATGGCCACCAGCATTTGGGCGCCGTAGGGGATGACCCCCTGGAACACGCAGGAGAAGGTGTCCAGGAGGGAGGCGGTTTTTCGGGGGGTGATGCCGTATTCCTGGCTCATCTCCTTGGCGATGGGGTTGGCCATGACGATGGCAACGGTGTTGTTGGCGGTGGCGACGTCCATGACGCCCACCAGGAGCCCCATGCCCAGCTGGCCCCCCTTGCGGCCCTTGAACACCCGGCGGATAAAGTTCAGCAGGGCATCAAAGCCGCCGTAGACCCGGATGAGGGCGCACATGGCGGCCACCAGGACGGCCACCATGGCCGTCTCAAACATGCCGGCGGCGCCGGAGCCCATACTGGCCAGCAGGTCGGTGGCGGCGGTGTGGCCGGTGGCCAGCATGATGACGGAGCCGGAGAGGATGCCCGCCAAAAGCACAACAAAGACGTTGAAGCCGATGATGCCCCCGATGAGCACCAGCACATAGGGGATGATCTGGATGAGGTCATAGGGCTGGACCACGGCCCCGGCCAGGGGGACCTGGAAGGACAGCACCAGGATCACCGCCAATGTGGCCAGCGCGGCGGGGAGGGCGATGCTGAAATTCTCCCGGAATTTGTCCTTCATGGCGCAGCCCTGGCCGTTGCAGGCGGCGATGGTGGTGTCGGAGATAAAGGAGAGGTTGTCCCCGAACATGGCGCCCCCCATGACGGCCCCGATGCACAGCGGCACCCCGAAGCCGGAGGCGGAGGCGACCGAGACGGCGATGGGGGTGATGAGGGTGATGGTGCCCACGCTGGTGCCCATGGCGGTGGAGACGAAGCAGGCGACCACGAACAGCACCGCCACAGCGAACCGGGCAGGGATGATGGAGAGCATGAAGTAGGCCACGCTCTCGGCGCTGGAGCGGCCCACCACGCCCACAAAAGTGCCGGCCACCAGGAAGATGAGGAGCATGGTGACGATGTTCTTATCCCCCACCCCCTGGCCCATGATCTCCAGCTTTTTGTCGAAGGGCAGCTCCGGGTTCTGGAGGCAGGCCACCAGGATGGCAATGAGGAAGCAGATGACGATGGGGATGTTATAGAAGCCCATGGGGATATTCAGCGCGTATTCAAAGCTGAGGCCCAGGCCCAGGTACAAAAGCAGGAACATCAAAATGGGCAGCAGGGCTCTGGGGTTGTTTTTCTTCATGTCGTTTCCTCCCGTTTCCACACGAATCGTACCACACGAAACAATTTCCTTTACTTTATCACAGCAAAGCCGAAGCGTCAAGAAAGGGGGCGGACCGCCCGGCTTTTAAAAATTCCGGTAAAAGGAACATTTTAGTGGGTTTTACGTCTACTATTATTGAAGAGCCAAGGGAAAAGCGGTACAATCAAGCCATAAAGAAGCGCTTCAGAAAACTGGAACTGAAAGGAGTCTGAGGTTATGAGGAAGAAGATGGGATCCCGATGGCTGGCCGCCCTGTTGTCCCTGACCCTGGCGGCGGGACTGATGCCAGCCGCCCTGGCCGGGGGGGAGGAGAGTCAGCCTCCTGAGGTCGCCGTCACCGAAGTGCGTCTGGACAAGAGTAAGGTCAGCCTGAAAAAGGGAGAGACCCTGAAACTGGAGGCGGAGGTGCTTCCGGAAAACGCCACAAACAAAACCGTCCTCTGGACCAGCAGCCGGGAAGCGGTGGCCACGGTAGAGGATGGCTTGGTTACCGCTGTGTCTCCGGGGGAGGCTGATATTTTCGTCACGACCGATGGAGGATGTTACGCCACATGCGCTGTCACCGTGGAAGAGCCTGTCAGCGGCATAGCTTTGAACAAAGAGTCCCTGCTCCTGAAAGTGGGGGGAACGGAAACTCTGACCGCCACGGTGTCCCCGGAGAACGCCACCAATAAGGGGATCAAATGGACCAGCACCAAGGAGAATGTGGCCACGGTGAAGGACGGCCAAGTCACCGCCGTAGGAGTGGGCACGACTACTATCGCCGCCATCACCGATGATAACGGAAAGACCGCTACCTGCACCGTCACTGTGGAGGCGGACACTGCTCCTGTCATCAGCCTGAGCAGCAGCGATATCAACGTGAGCATCGGGGGCACAGCTTCCCTCACGGCCAATGTCACCCCGGCGGGCCAGACCGTTACCTGGTCGAGCAGTAATACCTCCCTTGCCACCGTGGACGCTGCCGGTACCACGGTGACGGTCCGTGTGCCCTCCAATGCGAAGGTGGGAAGCTCCTGCACCATCACGGCCACCGTGGGGACCGGGGAAGACACCCGGACCGCGGAGTGCAGGATCAACGTCGTCGATATGAGCCTTTCCCTCAGCCAGACCAGCGCCACCCTCAACACGGGGAAGACTCTCACCCTGTCCCTGAACGGCGTTCCCTCGGGCCTGACGTCCAGCCTGAGCTTGAAGAGCGACAACACCTCGGTTGCCTACGTGTCCGGGACCACCATCACGGCCCGGAGCGTGGGCCGGGCCACCATCACCGTTACCCCCAGGGTGAACGGAAAGACCTATTCCAATCTGACGTGCACCGTCACCGTCATCAACGCCGCCCTGGCCGACGTGACCTATACCACCTCCGCCGGGGTCCCCGTGGCCTTCAACGCCGACCATTTCAACACGGCGGTCACCAACTCCACCGGATACAGCCTGAACTACGTCCGCTTTACCCTCCCCGCCACCAGCCGGGGCGTCCTTTACTACGACTACAACACCTCCACCGGAAACTACGACAGCAAGGTGTCCGCCTCCACCAGCTATTACCGCGGCAGCAGCCGGTACTTGTCCGATGTCACCTTCGTGCCGGAGAGCGACTACACCGGAACGGTGAACATCGCCTATACCGCCGTGGACAGCAACGGCAGCAGCATTACCGGCCAGGTGGTCATCACGGTCACCCAGCAGCAGGCCAAGGTCACCTACGCCACGGACGCGAACCAGGCGGTGGAGTTTGACTCCAGTGACTTCAACAGCGCTTGCAAGAAGATCACGGGGTACAGCCTGGACTATGTGAAGTTCACCCTGCCCTCCTCCAACCGGGGGGTCCTCTATTTGAACTACGGCTCCAGCGGAGAGAAAAAGGTCACCAGCTCCACCAGCTATTACCGGGGGGAAAGCCCCGATCTGTCCAATGTCACCTTTGTACCGGCCAAGAACTATACCGGGATCGTCTCCATCTCCTTCACCGGCCGGGACACGGACAAAAACACCGTCTCCGGCACTGTCAAGATCGCCGTGGGGCAGGAGCCGGGAGACGTGAACTACACCGTCACCGCCGGACAGAGCGTCACCTTCGACGACGGGGCCTTCAACGACTGGTGCAAGGGGGAGACCGGGTACAGTCTGGACTACGTGAACTTCACCCTGCCCGGCAGCGGCAAGGGGACCCTCTATTATAAGTACAACGCCAAGGACGGCAGCTATGACAAGAAGGTCACCGCCTCCACGAACTATTACCGCAGCGGCAGCCCCTACCTGGAGTACGTCACCTTTGTCCCCGTCAACGGAACCGCCGGCACGGTGGAGATCGAGTTTACCGGCCGGGACACCAATAAGCGGAGCGTCTCCGGCACGGTGTCCATCAAGGTGGTCCCCCGCCAGGACCCCGGCACCATCCGGTATACCACGGGGATCTCCCCGGTCCGGTTCCAGCCCTACGATTTTTCCAATGCCTTTGACACCCGGGGCGGCACCAGCCTGTCCTCGGTGAAGTTCACCCTGCCCGATCCCAGCCGGGGCAAGCTGTATTATGACTATACCGGCCCCGCCAGCTACGGCGGCCTGGTCTCCTCCGGCACCGCGTACGGCCTTTCCGGCAGCAACGCCGTCAGCCGGGTGGCCTTTGTCCCCAAATACGGCTATCAGGGCACCTTTACCCTCAATTACACCGGCACCGATACCGCCGGCTATGAGTACAAGGGGGCGGTGGAGATCACCGTCACCACCCCGACTGCCTCCTCCCGGTTCAGCGATATGGGCCAGTACGGCTGGGCGGCGGCCTCGGCGGATTTTCTGGCGGAGAACGGCATCACCACCGGCACCGGCGACGGCCGGTACGACCCGGACGGCCTTATGACCCGGGGAGACTTCGTCCTGATGCTCTACCGGGCCTTCGACCTGCCCAAGGCCAGCGGGTACAGCTTTGACGACGTGCCTGTGGACAGCTATTACGCCAACGCCATCGCCTCGGCCAAGAACCAGGGCATCGCCAAGGGCAGCGATGGGAAGTTCGAGCCCGCCGGGGCCCTGACCCGGCAGGACGCCATGGTCCTCCTCCACCGCACCCTGGACGCGGTGGGACGGGGCCTGGGGAATGGCTGGAGCCTCAGCCTGCTGAGCTTCACCGACGGCTCCTCGGTGGCCGAGTACGCCCAGGGGCCCGTGGCCGCCCTGGTCAAGGCCGGGGTCATCCAGGGGGACGACAGCGGCAGGCTGAACCCCACCGGCTCCCTCACCCGGGCTGAGATGGCGGTCATCCTCCACCGGGTGCTCACGCTGTAAAAAACTTTGTGGAAAAAACGGCCCCCGGACCTGGTCCGGGGGCCGTTTCCTTTGTCAAAAAGCACACGGAGACGGTCCTTTTGTACTGATACAGAAGAACTGTTCCCGCGTGTCTTTGTAGCTGTAGGTGGGGGATCGTCAACACAAAGAACCGTCCCTGTGTGTCCGCTCGCATCCTTTTAGCCGATTCAGTAATTTCGCGCGATAAGGAACTTTTTCCGCTAACTCTATCGGTGTTATATTCCAAGCACTTTTTGTAGATAAACATTTTTGTGGATATTGAAACCACAAGTCATACAATGGGGTTAATTCTTCATCTGTATACCCCATATGTATAAGCCAGACAAGTGCTGACTCGTTGTTACGATCCAACGCATTGACATCTGCGCCCCCTTCAAGCAGTCTTTTTGTCAATGCAATGGTAGCCTCCAAGTCATGATCACACCTTCCGAAAAGCAGGTGAAGTGTGGTCTGCCCATCTTTCGTCTTCACTTTTGGACTTAGTCCTTCATCTAAAAGAAAATTCGTAATTTCATATGCGTCATGATGCGTATTTCGGAGTCCATAAATAAGAAGGCTTTCCTCATCGAATAGCATATCCCTGAAACATGGTTTGTACGCCATGAAAAACTCTTCTTTCGTTTTCAGCATGGCAATCATATCAATTCTCATTTGTAATACCCTCCTCTCGCAGGATGAGCTAGAGCACGCGGGGACGGTTCTTTTGTGCTGACACAGAGGAACCGTCCCCGCGTGTCCCATTGTAGCTGTAGGTGGGGTGATTGTCAACACGAAGAACCATACCTGCGTGCTGGGGCCGTTTCCTTTGTCAAACGGCGCATCCTATGATATAATATCCCGTAACTACCCACATCACCATACAAAAGGAGAATGGACATGCGAGAAAAAGTGGACGTGGCGGTCATCGGCTGCGGAGAGGCGGGCATTTACGCCGCTTACGAGCTCACCCGCCTGAACCCCGGCCTGAAGGTCCTGGTGCTGGAGAAAGGCCGGGATATTTACAGCCGCAGCTGCCCCATCGTGGCGGGGAAGGTGCGCGAGTGCGTCCAGTGCCCGGTGTGCGACACCATGTGCGGCTTTGGCGGCGCGGGGGCCTTCTCCGACGGAAAATTCAACTTCACCACCGCCTTCGGCGGCTGGCTCACCGACTTCATGCCCGCCAAGGAGGTCATGGACCTCATCGGCTATGTGGACGAGATCAACGTGGCCCACGGGGCCACCGAGGAGGTCTACTCCACCTCCAGCCCGGCGGCCAAGGCCCTGGAGAAAAAGGCCCTGGAGTTCGACCTCCACCTCCTCCAGGCCCGCTGCAAGCACCTGGGCACGGAAAACAACCTGCGCATCCTCCAGAGCATCTACGAGGATATGAAGCCCCGGGTGGACTTCCGCTTCAACCTGGAGGTGGACAAGATCGAAAACCTGGGGGAGGAGGGCTACCGCCTCACCACCGCCAAGGGCGGCGAGGTGGACTGCGAGTGGCTGGTGGCCGGCCCCGGCCGCTCCGGGGCGGAGTGGTTCGCCAACCAGTGCAAGGGCCTGGGCATCCAGCTCATCAACAACCAGGTGGACATCGGCGTGCGGGTGGAGCTGCCCGCCCGGGTCTTCGAGCACATCACCGACGTGGTGTACGAGTCCAAGCTGGTCTACCGCACCAAGCAGTACGGCGACCAGGTGCGCACCTTCTGCATGAACCCATACGGCCACGTGGTGGCCGAGAACGTGGAGGGCATCAACACGGTCAACGGCCACTCCTACGCCGACCCCGCCCTCCAAAGCGAGAACACCAACTTCGCCCTGCTGGTGTCCAATCGGTTCACCGAGCCCTTCAACGAGCCTTACCGATACGGCAAGCACATCGCCTCCCTGTCCAATATGCTGGCCGGCGGCGTGCTGGTCCAGCGGTTCGGGGATCTGGTGAAGGGGGTGCGCTCCAACGACCACCGCATGTCCAAATCCTTCACCCGGCCCACCCTGACGGCGGCGGTCCCCGGGGACCTGTCCCTGGCCCTGCCCAAGCGGCAGCTGGACGACATTATCGAGATGATCTACCAGCTGGACAAGCTGGCCCCCGGCACCGCCAACTACGACACCCTTCTCTACGGCGCCGAGGTGAAGTTCTACTCCTCCCGCCTGGCCCTCTCCGGGGAGCTGGAGACCGCCCTGCCCCGGTTCTTCGCCATCGGGGACGGCGCCGGGGTCACCCGGGGCCTGGCCCAGGCGGGCGCCTCCGGGGTGAAGGTGGCCCAGGTTATCACCCGGCGGCTGAAGGAAATTGGGAAATAAGAACGGATGTTTTACGTGACCGTAATCTTTTTTTGACACCGGTTATACAAAGCAGTATTCATTTCTGAAATGGTTACAAAAAGTGACAAAATGAGCAGCCGCAAGGTTTTCCACATTATCCACAGCGTTATCCACACTCGCTTATGTTAACAGTGTGGAAAAGGGTATGCAGATTTGGTTGACATAAGGACTTGTCAAGGGCAAATTGTCGGGCGAATTCGACGAAAATCTCCATGGGAGAAAAAGGGGGTGAATCCGTGGAAAACGATCTGATTGCCGCGGTGGCCACCGGCGCGG
This sequence comes from Oscillospiraceae bacterium, assembly GCA_022846075.1. GTDB lineage: Bacteria > Bacillota > Clostridia > Oscillospirales > Oscillospiraceae > Vermiculatibacterium. The sequence continues at coordinate 2,872,624 of AP025582.1, read as the reverse complement.
CCCGGAGCGCCATCGGCGTGATCCGCCTGTCGGGACCGGGGGCGGCGAAGGCGGCCGGAGCGGTCTTTCAGGCCTTGGACGGCAAGGGGTTGGCGGATCACCCGCCCCGCTCATTGGTGTACGGGACCCTGGTGGACCGGGAGGGCAGGGCCATTGACCGGATCCTGGCCACCTGGTCCCCCGCGGGCCACAGTTATACGGGGGAGGAGACGGCGGAGCTCCAGTGCCACGGCGCCCCCGCGGTGCTGGCCCTGGGGCTGGAGGCCCTCTTTGCCCAGGGGGCCCGGCAGGCCGGGCCCGGGGAGTTCACCAAGCGGGCCTTCCTGGGGGGCAGGCTGGACCTGGCCCAGGCCGAGGCGGTGATGGACCTCATCGACGCGGAGACCCCCAGTGCGGTCCGCCAGGCGGCGGGCCAGCTCTCCGGGGCCCTCTCCCGCCGGGTGGGGGAGATCTACGATGGGCTGGTGGACGTGATGGCCCATTTCCACGCGGTGCTGGACTATCCGGACGAAGACATCGGACCTTTTGAGGAGAAAGAGCTGTGGGCGGGGCTGGAGGAAGCCTACGGCAGGCTGACCGCCCTGCTGGCCAGCTACGACAGCGGGAAGGTCCTGGCCCGGGGGGTGCCCTGCGCCATCGTAGGGCGGCCCAACGTGGGGAAATCCACCCTCCTGAACGCCCTGGTGGGCTACGACCGGGCCATCGTCACCGACGTGCCGGGGACCACCAGGGACACGGTGGAGGAGCGGTGCGTCCTGGGGGGCGTCCTCCTGCGGCTCATCGACACCGCCGGGCTCCGGGAGACGGCGGACGCGGTGGAGCGGATCGGCGTGGCCCGCAGCCGGGCGGCCATGGAGCGGGCCGGGCTCATCCTGGTGGTGCTGGACCAGTCCCGGCGGATGACCCAAGAGGATCTTCAGCTGGTGGAGGAGGCCGTGGCCCTGGCGCCCACCATTCTGGTTTGGAACAAATTCGACCTGCCCTCGGGGGGCATCCCCACAGTGGAAGGGGAGCTGCCCCCCGGCGTGGAGGTCAGTGCCAAGCTGGGCCTGGGCCTGGACAAGCTGGGGGAGACGGTGGCCCGGCTCCTGCCCGGCCCCGCCGACGGGACGGAGGGGGAGCTCCTCACCAACGCCCGGCAGGCGGAGGCGGCAGGGCGGGCCAAGGAGTCCGTCTGGCGGGCCGCCGAGGGCCTGAGGGCGGGCTTTACCCCCGACGCCGTCCTCACCGACGTGGAGGAGGCCCTCTCCGCGCTGGGGGAGCTCACCGGCCAGAGCGTCCGGGAGGATATCACCGCCCGCATTTTCCAGCGGTTCTGCGTCGGCAAATGATTGAAACGAAAAACCCCGCCCGCGTCTCAGACGCGGGCGGGGTTTTTTATGGCTTGGATCAGCCCAGCTTGAGGAGGATCAGCCGTCGGAGCACGGCGGTGAGCTCCCCGCGGGTAAGACTGCCCTGGGGGTCGAAGGTGCCGTCCTCGCGGCCCTGCATCAGCCCCAGCTGTTGGACGTACTGGATGTCCTCCAGATATCCGGCGGTGACGGAGCTCTGGTCGGTGTAGACCGGAAGGTTCCCCGCCTCCGGGCGGCCGCCCAGGGAGCGGGCCAGCAGGTAGGCCAGCTGTTCCCGGGGCAGGGGGGCGTCGGGCGCGAAGCCGTCGGGGAGGAGGCCGATGTTTCCGGCCCACTCCAGATGGGGCGCGGCCCAGTCCCGGGCCTCCGGGGCGTCCTCCACCCCGGCCAGACGGCCCAGGACGGCGGCGGCCATGGCCCCGGTGACGGGGGCGTCTGGCTGGAATTGGCCGTCACCCATGCCCAGCATCAGTTCCCGGGCCGTGGAGAAGCGGATGTCCTCCCGGGCCCAGTGGCCGGCGGTGTCGGAGAAGGAGCCGGCGGAGTGGACGATGGCGTACGTGGACAGATGGGGAGTGGCAAAGACCAAGGCGCCGTCCTTCCACATGGATTCCCGCACCACCTGGGTGGTGCCGTCCTCGGCGACCCAGCAGGCGGCCAGGGCGGCGGCCTCCTCTCCGGGGGCGGGGGTATAGGGGAGGGCTACCGTCACGGTGCCGCCGCCGAACTGGGAGACGGCCTTGCCGCCGGCGGTGATGGAGATGTCGTAGACCGGCCGGTCCGCCAGACTCTCCCGGACGGCCTCCGGCAGAGCCTCCGCAGCGGCCTGTCCCGCCGAGACCACCACGTCCTGCTTCCCATCGGCCTGGAGGGCCTCGAGGACTTTGGCGTCCAGGGAGATGTTGGCCACAAGGGTCTGGAGGGACACGCCGGCCCCCTCGCTCTGGGACACGGAGTCCAGCAGGGCGGCGGGCACCGTCACCTCCACCGCCTTGGCCTCTTCGGGGGCGTCGGCCTTGAGGACCACGGCCTCACCCTGCTGGGCGGCCTTCACGGCCTCCTGGACCGCCTGATCGGTGAGGACCACGTTCACGGCGGGCTCCTGGGTCTTGCCGTCGGTTTTGTTCTCCTGGCTTGTTCCCGCGGTGGAGGAGCCGCCTCCCCCTCCGCCGCCCCCGCCGCCGGAGCTTCCGCCCCCGCTGGGGGCCGTGTAGAACGCGGGCAGCTGGAGCTTGGTCTGATAGGGGACGGCGGCCAGGTAATAGCGCCCGTCTCCCTCGTACCGGACCTTCAGAACGACCTCTTTTCCGGAGAGGAACCAGGGGGCCTCAAAGGTGAGGGTCCCGTCCCCGGCGATGTTCAGGTTGGTCACGGCGTAGGTGTCCATGGACACCCGCAGATCGCTGAGTTTGGGGGCGTTGGACGTGTCCCCGTAGTAATTGTCCGGCCCCAGGGCGGCGGTCATTTTCAGGGCCAGCTTGTTGCCGCCGGCCTCCATGGTGGGGGCGGTGGCGGTGAGGGTGGAGGCCACCAGGGGATACCACAGGTCCATATCCGTCCAGGGGGCCTGGTCAAAACCGGCGGCCTCCCGGGCGATGTGGATGGCTGCCTTGGCCGGGAAGGGCTGGGCCGCGCCGCTGAGGTCGGGGGCATCCCCCAGGAACGTCACCTGTTCCAGGCTGATACAGCCCTGGAAGCAGTTCGCGCCGATGGTGGTGACGGTGGCGGGGATGGTGATGGAGCGGAGGTTCACACAGTTGAGGAACAGGTCCCGGTCCAGGGCGGTGACATCCTTGCCGTCGATGGCGGCGGGAATGGTGACGCTCTCGGCGGTGGAGGAGCGGGCGTCCAGGGCGGTGATGATCAGGCCCCCGGTGCCATTGGGGTCGCTCTGCGTGACGAAGGTCTCGTTATCAAAGCCGTGGGCGCCGCCGTCGGAGTTGCCGAAGACCTTGTCCACGTCCCAGGGGAGGTCGGAGAGTTTACCCACGGCCCCGGTGATGGGGGCGCTCTGCCCCGCCTGGAAGCCGATGCTCTCCCCCATGGTCACGTAGACCGTGATGGTCTTGTCCTGGTACTGCTCCACGCTGTAACCGAAGGTGCGGAAGGTGCTGGTGTTGCCCCCAAGGTAGTAGTGGGCCTCCGGCAGAGCGCCCTCTTCCCCCTCCACCTGGATGTAGGTGGTGAGCGCCCCGGCGGGGGAGATGGGGTTGTTCTCCCCGTCGTAGGTCCTGGGGGTGATGTCGGCGGTGAGCCACAGGATCAGGTCATCCTGACGGCTGTGGGCCAGGGAGGCGGTGAGCTTGATCTGGATGGGGAGCTTGGGCAGCTCTTCCGGCAGCCCGGTCTCAAAGTCCATTCCGGTCCAGGGGGCCTTGTCATAATTGGCGGCGCCGTCGGGGCGGTAAAACTTCAGGCCCAGGTTTTGGGGGAAGGGATTGCTCTTCACGTTGGCCGGGGCGTCGCCCTGGAAAACCACTTCCAGAAGGCTGAAGCAGTTGTTGAAGGCGGTGCCGTAGATGTCCGTCACCTGCGGGGGGATGGTGATGGATTGGAGCGCCCGGCAGCTTCCGAAGGCAAAGGAATCGATGGCCTTCAGCTGGGCGGGGAGATGGACGGTGGTGAGCTGCCCGCACATTTCAAAGGTGGAGGCTTTAAGGTTTTGAATGCCGTCGGGCAGATCCACGCTGACGAGGGGGGTGCTCTTGAAAGCGCTGGTGCCCAGGGAGGTGAGGTGCTCGGGCAGGGTGATCTCCGTCAGGCTGGTACAGGTGGAGAACACGCCGCTGCCGATGCCGGTCAGGGAGTCGGGCAGGTCTACCCGGGACAGGGCGGTACAACCGCTGAACATGCCGTTGGGCAGCTGGACGGCCCCCGGCTCGATGGTGACGCGGGTCAGCTGCTTGCAGTTGGAAAAGGCATACTCTCCCAGGGCGGCCACCGCCGAAGGGGAGAGGGTCAGCTCGGTAAAGGCGTTGCCGCCGAAGACCTCCGATTGGATGGCGGTGATGCCGTCGGGCAGCGCCAGCGCGTTGAGGCCGCAGCTGCTGAAGGCGTGGTCGCCGATGGTGGACAGGGCGGCGGGAAAGTCGATCTCCGTCAGGGCGCCGCAGGAGTAAAAGGCGTAGCTGTCAATGGCGGTCAGCCCGGCCCCCAGCTTCACGCTGGCCAGCTGGTCACAGTCATAGAAGGCGGAGCGGCCGATGGTCTTGACGCTGTCCGGGATCTCGACCGTGGTCAGCTGATCGCAGTTGTAAAAGGCGTTGCTGCCGATCTCCTCCACCGTGTCCGCCAGCGTGACCTTGACCAGTCCTTTGCTCATGTAGAATAGTTTGTCCGGGATCTTCTTCATGGCCAGGGTGATCTCGGAAAAAGAATCGCAGCTGGAGAAGGCGCCCTCTCCGATGTCGGTCACCGTGCCGGGGATAGAGAGGGCGGTGAGGCCCGAGGCGCTGAAGCCGTTGCTCCCGATGGATGTGAGCCCGTCGGGCAGCGTGAGGGTGGAGAGGTTTTTGGCGCCGTAAAAAGCCCAGCCGCCGATGGCGGTCACCCCGTCGGGCACCGTGTAGTGGCTGTCCGTTTTGGCCTGGGGATAGGCGACCAGGGTGTTCCCGGAGTCCTCCCTCTGGAACAGGACCCCGTCCTCGGCCTCAAAAGCCGTGTTTTCGGGGTCGGTCTCAAAGGCCGAGACGCTTTTGGTCCGGTAGCCGTTGAAGGCCGTAGGGGCGATGGCCGTCACGCTCCGGGGAATGACGATGGTATTCATGGAATAGCCGCCCGGGCCGGTGAAAAAGCCGGCGGCGATCTCCGTCACGGGCAGCCCGCCCAAAGAGTCGGGCAGGACCAGCCGTTCCTGGAGGGCGGAACTGATTCCGGTGAGGATCACACCGGTGCCGTCGTCGTTGACTTTGGCGGTGTAGCTGCCCTCCGTGATGGTGTCTCCCACCTCCACGGCGGCGGCGGACGGGCCCCAGGCCATGGGGGTCCCCAGGAGGAGCGCCAGAGCGCAGAGCAAGGCTGAAAATCTGTGGATTCGCTTCATGATCTTTCACTTCCCTGTTTTAGTTGACATAAAACTACGCATTTAATACTCATATAATCACATTATAACAGTATTAAATAAAAAGGCCACAGGAAAGTGACAAAAAGCAGAAAAACACAAAGTTTTTCTGAAAAAATCCATAAAAAGGGAGCGGCTGGGTCGTTTTACCTCCAGCCGCTCCTCAGAGAGAACGTTTCATTATGTTTTTTCCTCAAAAGACACGCCGCAGTTGCGGCAGGTGATGGAGACCTTTCCTTTCCCCTTGGGGACCCGGAGCTGCTGGCCGCAGTTGGGACATTTAAAGTAGGCATGGTCCTTGTCCCGGCGGCGGCATTTGTTCACGTTGTACCAGTGGACGATGGGGCACACGGCGTCCATGAACCGGGCGTTCTCCGTCCGGCGGCGGTCGATCTGGCGGGAGAACATGCGGTAGAAGGCCAAAATGAGGCATGCGTAGGAGAGCAGGTTGAGCAGGTGGCCGCGGAAAAGGAGGGAGAGGAGGTAGAGAACGAAGTAGAGGGCGATCAGGGCATAGTTGAGCTGATCTGCCCCGTATCGACCGTACATCATTTTTCTCAGCCAGTTCATCCTTGCCGCCGCCTTTGCCTGGGGATACCTCCCCGCAGTTTCTTACAAAAATCATGATAGCGTGTTCTGCCTTCGACGTCAAGAAAGGAAACGTAAACAAAATGTGAATTGTGCCGAAACGCGAAGGAACCGAACCAGCCGGCGTTTTTGGAAAAAGGGTTGCCTCCGAACGAAAAAGCGGATATACTGTTGAAAAATGACAAGGGGGCGTCCAAGATGAATCGGATCGACAAGGAGAACTATTACCTGGATATCGCCCAGACCGTGCTGGAGCGGTCCACCTGCCTGCGGCGGTGCTACGGGGCCATCATCGTCAAAAACGACGAGATTGTGACCACGGGCTACAACGGCGCACCCCGGGGCCGGAAAAACTGCGTGGATCTGAGCTTCTGCACCCGGGAGGCCATGAACATCCCCTCCGGGGAGCGCTATGAGCTGTGCCGCAGCGTCCATGCCGAGGCCAACTGCATCATCTCCGCCGCCCGGAGCGAGACCTTGGGTGCCACCCTCTACATGGCCTGCAAAAACCCCGCCACCGGGGAGCTGATCCCCGGCTCCACCTCCTGCTCCATGTGCCGCCGGCTCATCATCAACGCCGGCATCGCCAAGGTGGTCATTCGGGACACGCCCACGGAATACCGTGTGGTGGATGTGGCCGACTGGATCCGGGAGGACGACTCCCTGCCCGAGCAGTTCAAGAAGTAAACCGAAAAGGGGCGGCCGTCAGGCCGCCCCTTCCGTGTTGGAACGATAGGGGGAAACAGCGCTTTGGAGACATTTTACGGAGCCCTCTGGCTTTTTTTCTGCTACTCCTTCCTGGGGTGGCTGGGGGAGACCGCCACGGCGGCGGTCAAACAGCGCAGATATGTGGACCGCAGCCTCCTCTTTGGCCCGGTGTGCATTATCTACGGCGCGGCGGGGGTGCTCATCAGCGCCGTCCTCCGGGAGCTGGCCGGGAACTGGTTCTTCCTCTTCCTGGGCAGCGTCATCTATGCCACGGTGGTGGAGTGGATCGCCGGCCACGCCCTGGAACGGCTGACCCACACCCGCTGGTGGGACTACTCCCACCGCAGGTGGAACCTGGACGGCTACATCTGCCTGAGCGCCTCCCTTCTCTGGGGCCTGCTGGGGGTGGGGGTGGTCAAGTGGCTGACGCCCCTGCTGTCCGGCCTGCGCCACCTCCTGCCGCCCCTGGTGGGGCACATCCTCCTGTGGGCGCTGCTGGGCATCTTCCTGGTGGACTGCCTGGGCACCACCCTCACCCTGGCGGGGGCGGGCCACAGGCTCCCGGCGGTGGAGGAGGCGGGGAACCGTCTGGCCGCTCTGGCTCTGCGGATGGGCACCTGGGTGCTGGGCAAGACCGAGGGCCGCATTCAAAAGGCCCACCCCCAGGCCCAGTTCCACGCCAAGCCCCGGGAGAAGCCCGCCGTCTTTGCCCAGGGCTGCGGCTTTTATAAGCTCTTCTGGCTCTTCCTCATCGGCGCCTTCCTGGGGGACATCGTGGAGACCCTCTTCTGCCGGGCCACCGCGGGGGTGTGGATGTCCCGCTCCAGCGTAGTGTGGGGGCCCTTCTCCATCGTCTGGGGCCTGGCCATGGCCCTGGCCACCCTGCTGCTGTACCAGTACAAGGACCGGCCCGCCAGCTTCCTATTCGTGGCGGGCACCCTCTTGGGCGGCGCCTACGAATATCTGTGCAGCGTCTTTACTGAGGTGGTCTTCGGCACGGTGTTTTGGGATTACAGCCACATCCCCTTCAACCTGGGGGGCCGGGTGAACCTCCTCTACTGCTTCTTCTGGGGCTTCGCGGCGGTGGCCTGGTTCCGGCTGTGCTACCCCAAGCTCTCCGGCCTCATCGAGCGGGTGCCCCTCAAGCTGGGCAAGGTCCTGAGCTGGGTGATGGTGGCCTTCATGCTGGCAAACGTCACCGTCAGCTCCCTGGCGCTGGCCCGCAGCGACGAGCGGGCCAGAGGCCTCCCAGCGGACAGCGCGTGGGAGCAGTACATGGATGAGCACTACCCGGACGAGCGGATGAACGAAATCTACCCTGCCGCTGTGCGGACCAGCTGACAGAAAAGCGCCGGAGCAAGGCTCCGGCGCTTTTTGATATTCCTTTATCGGCTCACAGCGTGCCCAGCAGCTCCCCCATGCTCCTCAGCCCGTCGATGAACCGCCAGCCCGTGGGGGCGGAAAGGTCCAGCTTCACGAGGCTCATGTCCTGGGTGCCCATGCGCTTGCCCCCGGCGTAGTCCACCCGGCCGCCGAAGGGGATCTGGAGGGGGGCCCGCTCCATGACGGCGGGGAAGTCCTCCCACCGGGGCATCCCCGGCCCCATGCGCCGCAGGCCCTCGCAGAAGAAGTGGGCGCTGATCCAGCCGCAGTGGGCGTAGCCGTTCATGGCGTAGTCCCCCAGCCAGTCGGCGGCCTCGGCCAGGTTGTCCAGCCGCTCGTCTTGGTAGTTGAGCCAGCTCAGGGCGTAGAGGTCGAACTTGCCCTTGACCCGCTCCTCGGTGGCCTGGGCGATGGTGATGATGGAGTTCAGGTAGGTGGTGAGAACAGGTTTACATAAATCTTGCGCCGCCATCTCCCCGGCCACAGTGGGGAAAAAGGCCTGGGGGGCGGCGATGACCACGCAGTCCACCCCGGCCTGTTTCAGCGCCTCCACGGCGGGGGAGAGGGTGGACATGTCGGTCTTCACCCGCTGAACCTCGAAGGCCTGGCCCAGGCGGCGGCACTGGAGCTGGACCCCGGCCAGCAGATCACAGCCGGTGTCGTCGTCGGTGAAGAGCACCCCGATGGTCCTGGGGTGGAACATGGCCAAAGCCCGCACCACCAGCACCCGCCCCTCGGTGACGTAGATGGGCTGGATGGGGTAGCAGTTGGAGCCCTGGGCGAAGGTCTGGGCCTGCTCGGCGTAGAGCCGCCCCAGGCCGGTGGCGAAGCCGAAGACCGGCAGGCCGATGCGCCGGATGTCGTCCAGGGTGGCGTTGACCGACGGCGCGCCGAAGTGGGACAGGTAGGCGAAGGCCCCCTGCTCCTCCACCAGCTCGTGGAAGGCCGCTCTGGCCTTTTCCCCGTCGTAGCCGTCGTCGATGTGCAGCAGCCGCAGCTCCCGCCCGTAGATGCCCCCGGAGGCGTTGACCATGTCCAGATAGGCGTGGATCCCGGCCACGATGGGGTCGCCGGTGGTGGCGAAGCTGCCGGTGAGGGCGGCGGAGTTGGCCACAAGGATCTCCCGCTCGGTGATGCCCTGCTCCATGGTCCCATCTCCTTTCCATTGATTCCTTCAAATTATAGCGGAAAAACCCGTCAGGGGCAAGAGGCAGCTGAGCTTTGGGCGAAAGGGAGAAAAACTGTCACAATTCTTGACAAGCTGGCGCGTTCAGGGGATAATGGAGAAAAATCCAGGCGGGGGAGGGGCAAGGATGACCTTTTCGGAGAAGTTTGATTTTCTTTTGAAGCTCACGGGCACGTCCAACAGCGTGCTGGCCCGTCATATGCGCCTGGACCCGTCCTATATCAGCCGCCTGCGCCACGGTAGCCGGAGCCTGCCCCGGGACAGCGAGTACCTGCCCAAGCTGTGCGCCTTCCTCCTGCGCCAATGCGCCGGGGAGGAGCTCCGCCGGGCCCTGTGCCAGGCGGTGGGGGCGGCGGACGGGGTCACGGACGAGAGCCTGGAGCGGCAGATCGTCCGCTGGCTGTGCGACGAGGAGGGGGACCTGGTGGGGGCCCTCCTCAGCGACTTTTCCGCCATGGCCCCCGCCCCCAAAAAGCAGGTGGACCAGTCCACTCAGAACGAGGCCCTGGCCTTCTACGGCGACGAGGGCCGACGTCAGTCCACCATCGCCCTGTTCAACCTGGCCCTTCAGCAGCCCGGGCCTGTGACCCTCCTGCTGTACAGCGACGAGGACGCCGCCTGGATGAACAAGAGCTCCTCCTTCTCCTACGAGTGGAGTACCCTCCTGTGGCAGATCATCCTCCGGGGCGGGAAGGTGAAGGTGATCCACAAGGTCAGCCGCAATATCGACGAGATGTTCGACGTCATCCGCCGCTGGCTTCCCTTCTACGCCTCCGGGGCCATCGAGCCCTATTACTATCCACGCCTGCGGGACGGCATCTATAAGCGGACCTTGTCGGTGATCCCCGGGGTGGCCGCCGCCTTCTCCACCTCCATCGGTCCCCAGACCGGGGTGGCCACCACCTTTATGACAAGGGAGCGGCAGGCGGTGGACTCCTTCACCAACGAGTTCTCCAGCTACGTGGCCCTGTGCCGCCCCCTCATCGAGTTCTTCCAGATGACCTCTCCGGCTTACCTGGAGACCTTTCAGGAGTATCTGGACCGCAACACGGGAAGCGTCCTGGAATCGGACAGCCTCTCTCTGACCACGGTGCCCCAGAAGGTCATCCGGCGGCTGGAGGGGAGGACCGACCCCACGGTGGAGGCCGCCCTCAAGCGCATCCATGCCGCCTGGAGCAGCTGGGTCACGGGCAATCCCTCGGGCCAGCCCATCTGCCATATCCTTCGCCTGGCCCGCCCCGAGGACGTGGCGGCGGGAAAGGTGCCTATCTCCTGCGCCGGGCTGCTGCTGGGCCAGCCGGTCTATTACGAACCGGAGGAGTACTGCGCCCAGCTGGAGCACATCCTACGCCTCATGGAGACCTGTCCCTGGTTCCAGGTGGTGCTGCACGACGCCCCGGCGGCGGGCTATTCCCTCCACGTTTTCGAGGAGCAGGAGGTCTACATCTTCAAAGAACAGCCCCCCTACATCATCTTCCGCATCCGGGAGGGCAATACGGTCATGGCGTTCTGGGACTACCTCCAACGTTTGCGGGAGGAGCTGGTCCAGGACAGCGGCACGGTGGCCGAGCGGATCCGGGGATGCCTGAAAAAGATCCGCGCACTGCAAAAAGAGGCTTGAGAGAGACACAAGAAGGCCGCCCCGTGGAACATCCACGAGGCGGCCTTCTTGTGTGTCGTCAAAGGAGAAACCGAAGCTCCGAACCTTGGGAGAGGAGCGGAGAGCGGTGGCGCGGGGGATCAGGCTTCCAGGAACCGCTTTACCTCGTCGGCAAAGAGCTCGGTCTGGAGGATGCCGGCCATGTGGCCGCAGTCGGAGTCGATGGTGTAGCACCGGGCGTTGCCGCCCAGGGCGTTGATTTTGTCCACGGCGTCCTGGACCATGTTCCAGGGGTGGAGGACGTCCAGCCGGGAGGGGATGGCCAGCACCTTGGCCTTGACGCGGGAAAGGGCCTTGTCCAAGTCCCCGCCGTAGGGGCGGGAGACGTCGTAGTTGAGGCACATCCGGCAGGTGTAGAGCCAGTGATTGAGGTCCACGAGGTGCTGGGTCAGGTTCACCGCCGCGTCCAGCTTCTTCTCGTAGGTGGCCTCCCCCAGAACGCTCTCGTAGCACTCGGTGTCCAGGGCGACCTCTCGGGGGTAGGTCCGCTCGTAGAAGCCGGCCTGGAAGGCGGCTACGTTCATCATCTCCAGGGCCAGGTGGAGGGACTCCTCGGGCTGCTCAGTCTTGCCGTAGTAGTCCCCGCCGTTCCACTTGGGGTCCAGCTTGGCCACCCGGATGCCGTATTGCAGGGGGTTGAAGCCACCCCACACGGGGAGCTTGGGGGTGCCGATGACGGGGACGATCTTGTCCATCCAATCGGGATAGGCCACCGCCCACTGCCAGGAGGTCATGGCCCCGAAGGAGGGGCCCATGACGGCCTTCAGGTGGGTGATGCCCATGGACTCCAGCAGGAGCTTCTGGGTGTTCACCACGTCCAGCACCTCGGGCACGGGGAAATCGAGGCCATAGGGCCTGCCCGTGTCGGGGTTCACGGTCTTGGGGCCGGTGGTGACCACGGTGGGGTTGTTGGCCCCGGTGTTACACAGGTTATCCGAGCAAACCACGAAGTACTTGTCGGTGTCCACCGCCTTGCCCGGGCCAATGAGCCCGTCCCAGAAGCCGGGCAGGGGGTCGGACGCGGCGTACTTGCCCGCGCAATGGCTGGAGGCGGAGAAGTAGTGGACCACCAAAATGGCGTTGTCCTTGGCCTCGTTCAGGGTGCCGAAGGTCTCGTAGCCCATCCGCACCGGGAGCGTCCGGCCGCAGGTGAAGGGAAAGCTGGGGATCTCAAAGGTCTTTTTTTGCGTGAGCAGAGCCATATCGGTACGCTCCTTTATTTAGATGATGCCTACCATGATAAGGCAGATGCACAGGATGGTCAAGAAGATGGGCATGATGACGGTCAGGGGGAACACGTGCTTGTAGGAGTCCTTGGCGGTGACGCCGCACACCGAGCACATGAGGATGAAGGTAGAGCAGTGGGGCAGGGTGTCCAGGCCGCAGCAGGCGATGGTCATCAGCCGGTGGAAGGCCTCGGGGTTGACGCCCTGGGCCAGGTAGGCGGGCAGCATGGAGTCGGCGAAGATCTGGAGGCCGCCCAGGGCGGTGCCGGTGATGCCCGCCACCACGTTCACGGCTACGGAGGCGGAGACGTAGGGGTTAAAGGTGTTGGACAGGCTCATGGCGAAGTCCACGAAGTACTGGAAGCCGGGGGCGGCCTGGACCACGCCGGCGAAGCCCATCACGCCGCCGGTGAGGAGCAGGGCGGAGGTGCAGGAGGACCACATACCGGCGGTGAAGGTCTTGAGGACACCTTCCTTTTTGGAAGCGCCGAAGAACACCTTGGGGTTCAGGACCACGGAGGCCACGATGGCGATGCACAGGGAGGTGAGGATGCTGTCGGTGGCGCCCATGCGGTCCTTCAGCAGGATCATGACCAGGACCACGATCAGCAGGGGGACGATGGAGGTCAGGAAGGGGGGCAGGTCCTTGTCGTCCTCCGCCTGCTGGGCGTCGGAGCCGGAGACCACGTAGCCCACGCCCAGGGAGGTCTGCCGCCGGGCCTGCCAGGTGACGTACACGCCGGCGATGACGGTACCCACGATGCAGGCGATGATGCCCATGACCGGAGCGGAGAAGGCGTTCACGCCCAGGCCGTACTCAGGCCGGGCCAGCAGAGCGTTGGTGGAGGTGGGGTTGCCGGGCAGGCACAGGCACAGGGTCACCGAGGCGCACAGCACGATGCCGGGCAGCAGGTTCTTGGTGATGTTCGCCTTGCGGAACAGGGGGGCGGCCACGGGATAGACGGCGAACACGATGACGAAGGCGGACACGCCGCCCATGGCCATCAGCAGGGTGATGAGCAGGGCGCCCAGGGGGGCCCACTTGACGCCGAAGATCTTGAAGAGCACCTTGGCCACGCTCTCGGCGGAGCCGGTGACCTTCAAAAACTCGCCGTAGGCGGCAGCCAGGCCGAACAGCAGGAAGTAATTGCCGGCGAAGTTTTTGAACCCGGTGGCGTAAGCGCCCGCCAGGGTGCCCCAGAAGGGCAGTACGTTGGTGATGATGACCACCACCGACGCGATCAGGGAGGCAATAAAGGCGTTGACGCCCTTATAGCTCAGGACGATCAGGCAGGTGATCGCCAGCAGAAGACCAATAACACCGATCATGATTTGGGTTCCTCGCTTTCTCTCAAATTCTCTTTTGTCCGCAGGTACCTCCATCGGCCGCCCGGTGACCGTATCCTCCTCTCTTCGTCGTTTTTACCGTGGAACGGCGGACGGGGCGGGGCGGCGTGGGTACTTTTGCTGAATCCAACATAACATAGGCGAAAAAGGAAGAAAACCGCCGTCGGCCGTTTGTCAATGACAGCCCTTGGCACGAATCGTGACGAAGAAAGGAGACGGATTTGCCTTTCGTATGGGAAATTCCTTGACAGAAAAGCGGTTGGGCCTTAAAATAAGTTTGGTGCATTTTTTTGAAACGCGCCGCCGGCGCGTTTCATTTTTAGCGGGCCGCCCCTGGCGGCTCATTCTTTGCGTTTGATTGTAAAAAATAAAATAAGAAACACGGAGGTGTGAGAAAAACGACATGGAATTGAATCTGTTGACTGTGATCGTGGGGATCGTCACCCTGATCATTGGCGTTTTTGTGGGCATCGCGTACCGGAAAAACGTGGCCGAGAAAAAGATCTCGGGGGCCGAGGAGGAGGCCAAGCGCATCCTCAACGAGGCCATCAAGACCGCCGAGAACAAGCAGCGGGAAGCGATGGTGGAGGCCAAGGAAGCCATTCTCACCGCCCGCAACGAGTGGGAGAAGGAAGAGAAGGAGCGCCGGAGCGACCTTCAGAAGCAGGAGCACCGCCTGCAGCAGAAGGAAGAGAATCTGGACCGCAAGACCGACAACATTGAAAAGAAGGAAGAGAACCTCCAAAACAAGCTCACGGAGCTGGAAGCGACCCGGGAGGAGATCGAGACCATCAAGGCCCAGCAGCGCGCCGAGCTGGAGCGGATCTCCGGCCTGACCGCCGAGGAGGCCAAGAACTTCCTCATCAGCCAGCTGGAGGTGGAGGTCACCCACGAGTCCGCCGCCAAGATCAAAGAGGCGGAGAACCACTATAAAGAGGAATCGGACAACCTGGCCCGGGAGATCATCGGCCTGGCCATCCAGCGCTGCGCCGCCGACCACGTGGCGGAGGCCACCGTCTCCGTGGTGCCCCTGCCCAGCGACGACATGAAGGGCCGAATCATCGGCCGTGAGGGCCGCAACATCCGCACCCTGGAGACCCTCACCGGCGTGGACCTCATCATCGACGACACCCCGGAGGCCATCACCGTCTCCTGCTTCGACCCGGTGCGCCGGGAGATCGCCCGCATCGCCCTGGAGAAGCTGATCCAGGACGGCCGCATTCACCCCGCCCGCATCGAGGAGATGGTGGAGAAGGCCAAGCGGGAGGTGGACGCCACCATCAAGGCCGAGGGCGAGCGGGCCGTGTTTGAGACCAATGTCCACGGCCTCCACCCCGAGCTTGTCAAGCTCCTGGGCCGCATGAAGTACCGCACCAGCTACGGCCAGAACGTGCTGAACCACTCGGTGGAGGTCTCCCACCTGGCGGGGCTCATGGCCGCCGAGCTGGGCGGGGACGTGGCCAGCGCCAAGCGGGCCGGCCTCCTCCACGACCTGGGCAAGGCCATTGACCACGAGGTGGAGGGCTCCCACGTGGCCATCGGCGTGGAGCTGGCCCGGAAGTACCACGAGAGCGAGGAGATCATCAACGCCATCGAGGCCCACCACGGCGACGTGGAGCCCAAGACCCTGGTGGCGGTGCTGGTCCAGGCGGCCGACGCCGTCTCCGCCGCCCGCCCCGGCGCCCGCCGGGAGAACCTGGAGAACTACATCAAGCGCCTGGAGACCCTGGAGGGCATCGCCGCCTCCTTCCCCGGAGTGGAGAAGTGCTTCGCCATCCAGGCCGGACGGGAGATCCGCATCATGGTGGAGCCCGACAAGATCACCGAAGACCAGATGGTCCTCCTGGCCCGGGACGTGGCCAAGAAGATCGAGGACGAGATGGAATATCCCGGCCAGATCAAGGTGAATATCATCCGGGAGACCAAAGCGGTGGATTACGCGAAATAAAGGAAAGAAAGGCCCTGTCCCAGACATGGGAGAGGACCTTTCTTTTTTATAAAAATAAAAAATATTGTAGTGTTGGATACACGAAAACGTGCATGTTTATGCCCTTTTCCCCATATCAGCGGAACGTACTTTTGCTGATGGGAGGAAGAAAATGTATATTAAAAAAACATGCGAGTGTCTACTGAACATGACACCCCAAGACGCGGATATAGGCAAGGGCCTGCTGGATGTGTTCATTCCGGAAACCACACAAAGCACAATGTGGAAATACTGGCGTGCGATTCTCGATCCTAAGCTGTGCGTAAAGTGCTTGAGCCATCATGGGAAGATTTATGAAGCAAATGAAATTCCGGAGCCAGAGCCGCCTTTGCACAATAATTGCCGGTGTGCTATACTACCGCTGGATGCCATTGGGCCTGGTGGAGCGACAAAAGACGGCGAAAATGGCGCGGACTTTTGGCTTGCGGTTTTTGGCAGGCTTCCGGATTACTATATTTCTGATTTTGATTTAAGGGCGCTTGGCTGGAAAAAGGGAAAACCACCACAAAAGTATGCGCCCGGTAAGATGTATATCGGTGGAGTCTATGACAATGACGACGGTCATTTGCCCTCCATCCCTGGACGCATCTGGTATGAAGCAGACATCAACTACCAAGAAGGACGCCGCAACGGGCATCGCATCCTTTTTTCTAACGACGGTCTGATTTTTGTCACATACGACCATTACATGACTTTTTATGAAATCCGAATGGGAGGTTGACGATGAACGAGAGAATTGCCGTAACACTTGATTTTACCTCCTGCAAATATATTCCAGAATTATTCCGTGAGATGCGAAGGAAAATGGATTGGGATGAGGATTTTGGCGAAAACTTGAGCGCGCTGTGGGACATCCTTCGGGGGATGCCATACAGGGGAGATGACTTTACAATTATTCGCCCAGTCAGATTTGAAGGCATTCCCCATGGACAGGACGATATATTTACCGAATATGTTGATAAAATATGTGCGGTTTTTCAACGCGCGCAGGAGCGGTATGGAGATATTTCGATCACAGTACGTTATACCGATTGCGAAACCGGCACTTTATCAAGTTATTTGCTCTGATGGATAAAACCTCATTTCGACTGCCAAGAAACGGTTGATATGGCGAAACGCATCCCCAGAGTGCTTCGCCGGAATAGAGAAAACCCCATGGCCGTTATGAAACGCGGCCATGGGGTCTGGTTTTATGGAGGACGAGGGGCGGGCGGCTGGCAGCCGCCCCTACATGAAAAATCTAGGTCATGAGCGGTACCATGTATTTGTAGGGGCGGATAGTATCCGCCCGTGCGCCTCCGAACCCCGGCGGCCCCTTTGGGCCGTCAGTCCAGCTTCAGGTCCCCCTCCTTGATCCAGCCAATCTTTCGGAAGAAGAGCCCGAAGGCCCAGGTGAGGAGGGCGGGGAGGACGAAGGAGATGAGGATCAGCCCCAGCCACTCAAAGGCCCCCGGGGTAATGGCCATGGCCCCGTTGGCCAGGGCCTGCTCGCTGGGGGCCACCCAGCCGGTCCAAACCCCCAGCTGGCCGCACAGCCCGCAGGTGCCCATGCCCGAGTTGATGGGCGCGCCGTTCATCTCCAGGCGGAAGAGGCAGGTGGCCAGGGGCCCGGTGACGGCGGAGGTGAGGATGGGGGGGATCCAGATGCGGGGGTTCTTGACGATGTTGCCCATCTGGAGCATGGAGGTGCCAAGCCCCTGGCTCACCAGCCCGCCCCAGCCATTCTCCCGGAAGGACATGACGGCGAAGCCAACCATATTGGCGCAGCACCCGGCCACGGCGGCGCCCCCCGCCAGGCCGGTGAGCCCCAGCACCGAGCAGATGGCGGCGGAGGAGATGGGCAGGGTCAGGGCCACGCCCACCAGCACGGATACCAGGATGCCCATCCAGAAGGGCTGGAGCTCGGTGGTCTTCATGATGAGCTGGCCGAAGGCGTTGGCCACCCCGCCGATGGGGGGCGCGATAAGCCAGGCCACCCCGATGCCCACCAGGATGGTGACGATGGGGGTCACCAGGATATCCACCTTGGTCTCCTTGCTCACCGCCTTGCCGCACTCGGCGGCGATGATGGCCACGAAGAGCACCGCCAGCGGCCCGCCGGCCCCACCCAGAGCGTTGCAGGCGTAGCCCGCCGTCACCAGGGAGAAGAGGACCAGAGGGGGCGCCTGAAGGGCGTAGCCGATGGCCACGGCCATGGCCGGGCCGGACATGAAGGAGCACAGCCCCCCGATGGTGTAGCCCACCTGGTTGATGGTGATGACCTGGGTCGTGAGGAAGCCGATGTGGAACTGGGTGCCCAGGGTGTTCAAAATGGTGCCGATGAGCAGGGAGGCGAACAACCCCTGGGCCATGGCCCCCAGGGCGTCGATGCCGTAGCGCCGGGCGGAGATCACGATGTTTTTCCGTTTCAAAAATGCCTGGAAGCCGTTCATGGGAAGGACCCCGTTTCCTTGTAAAATCAATGGGACAGTACAGGTGTCATGACACCTGTACTGTCCCATTATAACGGCTGAACGGGATTTGTCAATCCAAAATTTGTCCCGGCGGCGCTGTGGAGCCCGATCCGGACTGGTATGCCCATTCCCAAAGGGGGCCAATCACCGTTTGGCGCGGTTGGCCTATGGGGGGCGGTGGAAGGCCTTTTTGGCCGGGCTCACACGCACCCAAGCAGACCCCGGACGGAGACCTCCCCGGCGGTGACGGTCTCCTCGGTCCCGTCCTCCCGCCGCACCCGGAGGGAGAAGTCGTCGTCCACGGCCAGGGCGGTGGCCCGGACTTCCCCCGACGGCCGGAGGATGCGCACTTCTTTTCCCACGGTGGCGCACCGGCGGCGGTACTCGGCCAGATAGTCCGCCCTGGCGGCGGGGAACCGGCCGGCCAGCCGGTCCAGCTCCTCCAGAAGGGCCCCTGCCACCTGGGCTCGCCGGGGCGGGTCGGGAAGGCACTGGCCCAGGGAGACGGCCACCCCGGCCAGCTCCCCGAAGTCCTCCGCCGTCTGACTCACGTTGATCCCCATGCCCGCCACTACATAGTCCAGGGCCCCGGTCTCCCCCTCGATGCCCAGCTCGGTGAGGATGCCGCACAGCTTTCTGCCCTCCAGTAGGATGTCGTTGGTCCATTTGATGGAGCAGGAGAGGCCGGTGAGCCCCTCCACGGCCCGGCAGACCGCCACCGCCGTCCAGGCGGTGAGCTGGCTCACCTCCTCCAAGGGCACGTCGGGCCGGAGGAGGAGGGAGAGGTAGAGCCCCTTTCCGGGCAAGGACTGAAAGCTTCGCCCCCGGCGGCCCTTGCCCCCGGTCTGCTCCCCGGCGATGACCACCAGCCCGTCGGGGGCCCCGGTGGCCGCCCGGCGCCGGCACTCGTCGTTGGTGGAGTCCACCCGGTCCAGATAGACCACCTGCCCGCCCACCCGCCGTCCGGGGCGGACCAGCTCTCCGGGGGAGAGGAGGTCGGGGGAGGCGGAGAGGCGGTAGCCCCTGCCGGGGAGGGCGTCGATGGTGTAGCCCTCGGAGCGCAGGGCGGTGACCGCCTTCCACACCGCCGCCCGGCTCACTCCCAGGGCGCGGCTTATGGCCTCCCCGGACAGGGGGGCCTGGGCCTGCCGCAGCAGGCCCAGGGTCTCGTCTTTCAGCATGGTCAGGACCTCCTTTTTCGTAGGTCCAGTCTACCGCCAAAGGGGTAAACTTGTCAACAGAAAGCAAAAAACAGTTTACAATGGCGCTGGAATATGCTATCCTGCTTGTAAACTAAAATAAAAAAGAGGTTTACAATATGAGGAATCAGACCCGCTCCTTGGCCCTGGCGGCCCTGTTTGCCGCCCTGACGGCGGTGGGGGCCTTTCTCCGTATCCCCCTGGGGGCCTTGTCCCTCACCCTTCAGTTTCTATTTACCGCCCTGGCGGGGGTGACCCTGGGAGCCAAGTGGGGGGCGGTCTCCCAGGGGGTCTATGTGGCCCTGGGGCTGGTGGGCCTGCCCATCTTCACCCAGGGGGGCGGGGTGGGCTACCTGCTCCAGCCCAGCTTCGGCTTTCTCCTGGGGCTGATCCCCGCCGCCGCCGTCATCGGCGCGCTGGCGGGGGAGCGGGGGGAGAGGCGCCGGGTGGTGCCCGCCTGCCTGGCGGGGCTGGCGGTCCTCTACCTGGTGGGGCTGCCCTATATGGGGCTCATCCTCAACGTCTATCTGGGCAAGGGGGTGCCGGTGTGGACGGTGGTGCGGACGGGGATGCTGGTCTACCTCCCCGGCGACGGGCTGAAGATCGTCGCGGCGGCGGCGGTGGCCCCCGCCCTCTGCCGGGCGGTGAAACGGGCATAACCCAACGCCCTGTCCCATATAGTGTGGTATCTGATCGTGGAAAGGCGGGGGTACCATGCCCTATGAGGAGCTGCGGCCGGAGGCGGCCCACCATTTGATCCTGGAAGACCGGGGGCGCCTGACGGTGTCCGGAGTGGAAGATGTGGAGAGCTTTGACGAGAACACCATCGTCATGAACACCGCCCAGGGCACCCTGGTGGTCCGGGGGGAGGAGCTGCACATCGAAAAACTGAGCCTGGACGGGGGAGACCTGAAGGTGGAGGGGAGCGTGGAATCCCTGACCTATGAGGACGACCGCCGGGAAAAGGGCGGCTTCTTCTCCCGGCTGCTGCGCTGACATGGAGGTCTCTGTCACCGGCCAGGCCCTAACCTTTCTGGGGGCCCTGGCCCTGGGGGCGGGGGTGGGGCTGCTGTACGACCTGTTCCGGGTCCTCCGGGTCCGCCTTCCCTGGAAGGCGCTGGGGGCCGTCCTGGACCTGGTGTTCTGGCTGACGGTGACCGCCGCCCTCTTCGTCTACGCCGTGGCGGCGGGGGATGGGGAGGTGCGGATCTACCTGGTGATGGGAGTCCTGGCCGGGGCGGCGGGCTACTTCCTCCTCCTCAGCCGGTTTTTTCTCCGCCTGGGTTATCGCCTTGCGGATCTTTTGTCCTTTTTGGGGAAAATGTGCCTTCTTCCCTTGAAATTAGCGGGAGATTTGGGCAAAAAATTTTGGTCAAAAGCGAAAAAGGCCTTCCATTATCGCTGGAAATGGTATAAAATAAGGGCTACCATAGGTGAAATGGACCGGATGGCCCGGCAGAGAGGCCCCGGCAAGGGAGGCGCAGGCGGTCATGAAAGTCAAAAAGGCGGGATTCCTCACAAAGATCGTCGTGCTGGCCCTGCTCATCGCGGCGTCGGTGTGCCTTCTGAGGATGCGGGTGCAGATCACGGCGGCCCAGAGCGAGAAGGCGCGGCTGGAGGCCCAGGTGGCGGAGCAGACCCAGGTCAACGCCGATCTGAAGGACGCCGCGGACAACAGCGACGATCCCGCGCGGCAGGCAGACATCGCCCGGGATAAGCTGGGGCTGGCGGCGCCGGGCGAAAAGGTCATCATTTTCACCGATTGAGGGTTTGCCCGGTTCGTCGAGAAGCCCTGAGCGCTGTCCCAAAATTTAAAGGAGGATATATCTGTCAGTATGGAGTTTGGTGTAGGTTCTGTTGTAGAGGGCAAGGTCACTGGCATCACAAAGTTCGGCGCGTTCGTCTCTCTGCCCGAGGGAAAGTCCGGTCTGGTCCATATCTCTGAGATCGCGTACACCTACGTGAACGATGTGAAGGACTACTTACAGGAAGGGCAGGAGGTCAAGGTCAAGGTCATCGGCATCGACGACAGTGGCCGCATCAACCTCTCCATCAAAAAGGCACAGGATCCTCCCCCGCGTCCGGCGGGCGGTCCCCCCCGCCAGGGTGGCGGCCGTCCCGGCGGCGGTCGGCCCATGGGCTTTACCGGCCAGCGCAAGCCGGCCGAGCCCGCCACCTTTGAGGATAAGCTCAAGCAGTTCATGACCGCCTCGGACAGCAAGCTGTCCGAGATGAAGATGAGCGAGCGCAAGGGCAGCCGCAGAGGCGGACGGAAATAAGATCATAAAAGCCCCCGGCGGATCGCTCCGCCGGGGTTTTTTTATCTGTTGATCCCGTTTGTTCCCGCAGAAAAACAGCGCCGTGGAACGATTTCCACGGCGCTGTTTTGATCGAAGAAAGGCTCAGCCCACGACCTGGGCCTTGATGAGGTTGGTGGTTCCCCGCTCGTTCATGGGCACGCCGGCGGTGATGACCACGGTGTCCCCCGCCTTGATGACGCCCTCTTTCCTGGCGCTCTCCACACACAGGGCGAACAGCCGGTCGGTGGAGTCCACGGAGCCATAGAGGAAGGGGTGCACGCCCCAGGTGATGGCCAGCTGACGGCGCACCTTCTCGGTGGTGGTCAGGGCGATGATGGGGCAGGCGGGCTTGAAGCGGGAAATGGCCCGGGCGGTGTGGCCGGAGGTGGTGGCGGCCAGGATGGCGGTGGCGTCCAGGTCCATGGCGGTCATGCAGCAGGTGTGGCTGATGGCCTGGTTGATGGAGTGGGGCAGGTCGGACAGGAAGTCGTACTTCCGGAGGAACCGGCCCCAGTAGTTGGTGGCCCCCTCGGCGGCCACCACGGTGTCCACCATGGTCTCCAGAGCCTCAATGGGGTACTTGCCGGAGGCGGTCTCGCCGGAGAGCATGACGCAGGAGGTGCCGTCGAACACGGCGTTGGCCACGTCGCTGACCTCGGCCCGGGTGGGCCGGGGGTTGCGGATCATGGAGTCCAGCATTTGGGTGGCGGTGATGACGGCCTTGCCGGCGGCGATGCACTTGCCGATCATCTCCTTCTGGATGACGGGCACCTCGTGGGCGGGGATCTCCACGCCCAGGTCGCCCCGGGCCACCATGATGGCGTCGGCTACCTCCAGGATCTCGTCGAAGTTGTCCACGCCCTCCCGGTTCTCGATCTTGGCCATGACGCGCATATCCTCGCCGCCCCACTTGGCCAGCTCCTCCCGGATGTCGATGATGTCGCTGGCCTTGCGGATGAAGGAGGCGGCCACGATGTCGAAATCGTTCTCGGCGGCGAACTTCAGGTCCTCCCGGTCCTTGTCGGTGAGGGCGGGGAGCTGGATGGAGGTGTCGGGGATGTTGATGGACTTGTTGTTGGACAGCCCGCCGCCGCTTTGGACGGTGCAGTGGATGTCCTGGCCCTTGATGTCGTCCACCAGCAACTCCACCAGGCCGTCGTCGATGAGGATGCGGGTGCCCTTGTCCACTTCATTATGGAGATTGGCGTAGGTGACGGAGACCTGCTTGCCGTCCCCTTCCACCTCCCGGGTGGTCAGGGTGAAGCTGTCCCCCTCGGCCAGAGAGATGGGGCCGTCCTTAAAGGTCTTGATGCGGATCTCGGGGCCCTTGGTGTCCATCAGGGCGGCCACGGGGATGCCCAGCTCGTCCCGCACCCGCTTCAGGCGGGTCAGGGTGGCCAGCTGGCTTTCGTGGGTACCATGGGAAAAGTTGAAACGGGCGCAGTTCATGCCGGAGAGGATCAGCTTGCGCAGCATGTCGTCACTGTCCACGGCAGGGCCCAGAGTGCAGATGATCTTTGTTTTTCTCATATTCATTCTCTTTTACCTCCGTCGGGTATTTCTGGTTCAGATTGTTTTATTTTTCACAACATACGGGCCTATCATACTATATCCGATCAAAAATGAAAAGCGGCAAAACCACCAAAAGTAGTGGTTTTGCCGCAAATTGTATGACAAATCGGAAAAAGGATTCAAGGTGCTTTTCTGCCCCCGCGGATGGCCAGCAGGGCCAGAAGGGTGCCGGCCGTCCCACACAGGACGCAGGCCAGAAGCATCCAGGAGGCCCCGGCCCCGGCGGCCTGGCCCAGGTCCAGGGTCCGGCCCGCCAGGAGGCTGCCCAGCACGCCCCCCAGGCCGTTGGAGGCCACCATCATGAGGGTCTGGCCTTTCACCTGGTCCGCTTCGGGCACCGACTCGCTGACGAAGTAGACCGAGGCGGGGGTGAACATGCCGTAGCCCAGCATTTGGAGGGGCTGGGCCAGAAGGATGAAGCCCACCGAGGGGGCCAGCAGAAGGGCCAGGCCCTTGAGGGCGCTAAACACGAGGCTTAAAAGGAGCAACCGGTCGCTGCCCACACCCCGGCGCCGGAGCTTGGCAAAGACGATGGAGCCGGGCAGCTCGGCGGAGGCCATGAGGAAGAGGGCCAGGCCCAGCTGCTCCTCCCCGCCCCCCCTGGCCTGGAGGACGTTGATGAGGAAGTTCGAGAGGGGCAGCACGCCGGTGAGACCCAGGAGGATGGCCAGGAGCATCAGGGAGAACCGGGGATTGGAAGTGAGGATTTCCCGGGTGGAGTGGGGATGGATTGCCCCCGCTCCCGCCGGGGCGGGGGGGACGGGACAGGCGGGGAAGACTTCCACCAGAGCCATCTCCACCACCATCAAAACGGCGTGGGTGAGGAGGGTGGATTCCACCCCGAAGCGTCCGGCCTGAAAGCCCAGAAAGACACAGGCCACGGCGTAGGCCAGGGAGCCCACCCCCCGGCCCAGGCTGTACCGGATGGGGACCCCAGCCCGGATAAACTGCACCGCCATGGCGTCCATGAGGGGGTAGGCGGAGATCTCGAAGCCCCCCAGGATGACAAAGACCAGGGCCGTGGGGGCAAAGCCCATCCCCGGCAGGGCGGTGAAAAAGAGGCTCACGGCCAGGGAGAAAGCCAGGGAGAGGTTGACGATCCGTTTCAGGGGCACCTGGGGGTGGCGGTCGGCCCAGCCCCCCAGGAGGGGCTGGAAGAAGATGCCCGCCAGGCACCGCACGGCAATGAGAACGCCGATCTGACTGTTGGTGAAGCCCCGGGTTTGCAGCAGACTGGCCTGATAGGCGCAGATGGCGGCGGACATGGCCCAGAAACCCGCCTGGAGGGCGATGTACTGCAGGTCCAGCCGTTTGGCGTCCACGGTCATGACTTGTCCTCCTCGGCTTTGGCCTCCAGGGCGGCGGCCCGGGCGGATGGGAGATAGGGATACAGCTCGTTCACCCGCAGGGAGCTGGTGGTGTTCATCACGATGATGAGGTCGGGCTCCAGCCAGTCGATATAGTCCATCATGTCGTCCTGGTCCCCGTTGAAGTTCCGGGGATCCACCGCCATCAGCTCCCCGGTGGTGAGGGCCAGGAAGGGGGTGAGGGCACAGCCGAAGGAGTCCCGGAGGATCAGGACCCGGGGGGCGTCGGGATCGGTGTGGTTCAGCGCCCGGGAGAGGAGATAGTCGTCCCCGGCGTAGATGGTATAGGGGTTGGTATCGTAGAGCCCGGTCTCGGCCAGCCGTTCGGGGAAGAGGAGGCTCACGGCGAAGGGGCCCTTTCGCTCGATCCCGCTCAGGGGGACGGTGTAGGTGAAGTCGGTGTCGAATTTGGGGGACCAGATCTCCACGTCGTCGGTCCCGGCGTAGAGGGTGCCCACCCGCTTGCCCTGGCTGCCCAGGAATTGACCGGCGAAGGTGAACCGCTCAAAGCTGGCGGGATCGGTGAGGGCGTCGTCGATCTGGAAGCCGTAGTCCGAGCGGAGGGCCTCACAGATGGCCTGATAGCCCAGGAAGGCCCCCTCCGGGGTCCAGTGGTGGTCGGTATGAAAGAAGAGCTGGCCCAGGGCCTCCGGGTCCTTCTCCGCGGCGGAGCGGAAAACGGGGCGCAGGTCCAGGGTGTCCACCCCCGCCGCCTCCAGGCCGGCCAGGAATTGGTCGGCCTCTGCGTCGGAGTAGTCCGGGATGCCCTCGGGAAGGGGGGCCATATCCAGCTTGGAGGGGGCCTGGATATAGAGGAGGGGCGTGCGGTATTCCCGGGCCGCCCGGCGGGCGAAGGCGGCCATTTCGTCGGCGCGCCGGGTCATGTCCTCCTGCTGGGCCTCCAGGTTGGCGAAGGTGAGGACCTGATCGGTGAGCTTGACCACGGTATATTTGGGCTCCGGGTCCTCCACCACCCGCCGGAGCATGAGCCGCTGGGCCCCGCCGTAGAGCTGGATGAACCCGTGCTCCCGGTCCAGCAGGTCGTTGATGGCGGGCTCCGCCCCGTCGATGAATCGGTCCACCGCCTCCCCCACATCGGGCAGGGGGGTGGGCAGATGGTTCTTCACCGGCCGGACGGTCAGGGGGCGGGCCAGAGCCGGGGCAGCCGGCAGGGCCAGCTCCGTTTTAGAGAACTCCGGGGCGCTCAGGCGCCCCGGCTTCGCGGCTTCCAGGAAGCCGCGGGCCTGGGGGAGGATCCCCAGGCAGAGAAAGAACACTGCCGTGAAGAGACCGGCGAGAAAGAGGACAGCGGTAAGGGTATTTCGGCGGGCGGACATGGGGACACCTCCTTTGATGGAAAGTAGCCTTTTTCTCGGGGTTGGAGCTGTCTGTTTATGGACAGCTCATGCCCTGCGGGGAGAAGGCGGCAGCCGGTCGGGCTGATGGATGGGGGGAACTGTGGAAAGGGGAAAGGCCTTGCTAAAGGGGTAAGTTCCCCTCATCAGTCTGCTTTGCAGACAGCTTCCCCCAGGGGAAGCCAAAGGTCCAAAGCCTTCCCCCTGGGGGAAGGTGGCAGCCCGAAGGGCTGACGGATGAGGGGAACTGTGGAAATGGGAAAAGTCCTTAGAAGCGGAAGTAGATGAAGGGGTTGTAGGTACCCTTCACCAGGCTGGCCACGGACAGCAGGCCCAGGGCGGTCAGGCCCAGGGCGTACAGCAGGTCCCACAGGAGGGAGGGGTCCTTCCCGCAGGGCTTCCAGGTCTCCAGACCCTCCCGCAGCCGCCGGGCGAAGGGGACGGAAAAGAGGAGGGCGAAGGCCAGAATGACGGCGTTTTCCTGGAGGTAGAGGGAACAGGTGCCGTTCCAGCCCCCGGTCCCGCCCAGCCCCAGCATGACCAGGAAAAACTGCCCGGCATAGGCCAGGGTGTCGGAGCGGAAGAGCATCCAGAGGAAATTCACCGCCAGCAGGGTATACCCCCGGCGCAGGAGGGAGGGCCAGCCCGCCCCCAGACGGTGGAACTTTTCCAGGTAGAGCAGACAGAAGTAGAGGAGCCCCCACAGGAGGAAGGTCCAGTTGGCCCCGTGCCAGATTCCGGTGAGGAGCCACACCACGAAGAGGTTGCGGATGTGCTTCCCCTTTTCCACCCGGTTGCCCCCCAGGGGGATGTACACATAGTCCCGGAACCAGGTGGACAGGGAGATGTGCCACCGCCGCCAGAACTCTGAGATGGAGCGGGCGGCGTAGGGGTGGTCGAAGTTCTCCAGGAAGTGGAAGCCAAACATCTTCCCAAGGCCGATGGCCATATCGGAATAGCCGGAGAAGTCGTAGTAGATCTGGAAGGTGTAGCAGAGGGAGCCGATCCAGGCCAGGGGGGTGGCCAGGGCGGCGGGATCCATGGCAAAGACCCGGTCGGCCACCACCGCCATCTGGTTGGCGATGAGTACCTTTTTGCCCAGGCCCACGAGAAAGCGGGAACACCCGGCGGAGAAGTCCGCCCAGGTCTCCCTGCGGCCCTCGATCTGACGGGCCACGGTGGAGTATTTCACGATGGGCCCGGCGATGAGCTGGGGGAAGAAGGAGATGTAGAGGCCCAGGTTCAGGGGAGACCGCTGGACCTCCGTTTTCCCGGAGGCCACGTCCAGCACGTAGCTGAGGGCCTGGAAGGTAAAGAAGGAGATGCCGATGGGCAGCTCGATAACGGGGACCAGAAGCCCAAGGCCCAGGGCGTTCAGGGTCTCCACTGTGAACATCAGGTATTTAAAGACAAAGAGGAGGGCCAGATTGCACCCCACCGCCACGGCCACGGGGGTGGTGAGATAACGGCACTGGCGCTTCCAGGCGTGGACCCACCGGCCGAAGCCGTAATTCATGCCGATGGAAAAAAGCATCACCAGCAGGAAGGCGGGCTTTCCCCAGGCGTAAAAGAAGAGGGAGGCCGCCAGCAGAAATAGGTTCTGCGCCCGGCGCATCCCCCGGAAGAGGACATAGTATCCCACCAGTACGGTGGGGAAAAAGGCGAAGAGAAAAACGGAGCTGGAAAAAAGCACGGGCGCACCCCCTTTTTAAAGTGGCAGTCTATGAAAGTTCTCTTTGCCTGCTTTCTCTTTCAGGAGAAAGCAGGTCACGTCAGCCAGCGGCCCACAAAGGGGATCTTGGAGATGAGCCAGGCCACGGCCAGGGAGCAGAGAAAGACCCCCGCCGCCAGCACCGGCACCGAGGCCACCGGGGCGAAAGAGAGGGTGGTGACGCCGAAGTGACGCAGGAGCATCAAAAACAGGTCGTGGACCAGATAGACCCCGAAGGCGATCCGGGCCACGCCCCCCAAGCGCTGCCGGCGGGAGCGCTCGTCGCTGATGCCCAGCACGTAGCGGAAGAGGACCACCACCGCCACGGCGAAGCAGACCACGTTGGGGGAGAAGTAGCCGTACAGGGTGTCGTCCAGCCCGCCGGCCCGGAGGGAGAGGACTCGGGTGCCCCACACGGTGGCCACGGCCCCCAGGACGCCCAGGACGTAGATGACCGCCTCGGCCAGGCGGCCCAGGGTGTATTCCTTCAAATAATACCCCGCCACATAGAAGCCCACATAGCCCAGCACCGTCTGGACGGCCAGCCGGTCATACCAGATCTTGACGATGTGGGTGGCGTTGGGCCAGAGCCGGAAGGCGGTGGGCAGGAGGGAGGCGAAGAGGAAGGCCAGCAGGAAGAACCAGTGGAAATCCCCCCGGGAAGCCCCCCGGACAAAGGCCCGGAGAACGGGGGTGACCAGATAGAGCCCCAAAATCATGTAGAGGAACCACAGGTGGTAGTGGGTGTTCCCCGTCAGGACGGAGGCGGCGGCCACGCAGAGGGCGCGGATGGATAGGTCCCCCGCAGCCCAGAACTCCGCCAGGGCGTACACCATTCCCCAGAACAGCAGGCAGACCAGGATGCGCAGGGCGTTGTGAAAGAGAAGCTTGGACAGGGGCAGCCCCCGCTTGGGGTCCAGCAGGAACATCCCTGAGAGCATGACAAAAACCGGTACACACCAGCGTACCAGTCCATCGTAGAGATTAAACACGCCCCAGGCCGAGGAGCTTACCGCCACCGCTCCCATCTGGCTCCCCGCCAGGTGGAGGACCACCACCGCCAGGGTGGTGAAGGCCCGGAGCAGGTCTGCGTAGGCCAGACGTCCGTCGATTTTCTGGGCCATTACTTCTTTTCCGGGATGATCTCGATCCAGTAGCCGTCCGGGTCCTCGATGAAGTAGATGCCCATGGCCTTGTTCTCAAAGCAGATGCAGCCCATGGCCTCGTGCCTGGCGTGGGCGGCGGCCATGTCCGAGACGGTGAAGGCCAGGTGGAACTCTCCCTCGCCCAGGTCGTAGGGCTCGGTGCGGCCGGACAGCCAGGTCAGCTCCAGGGTGAAGTCGCTGGCCCCATCGGTCAGATACACCAGCTTGAAGGGGCCCAGGTCGTTCTCGCCGCTCTTCTCCCGGACGGCATAGAGGCCCAGGGCGTCCCGGTAAAAGGCCAGGGACTTTTCCAGGTCCAGGACGTTAAAATTAAAGTGGTTGAAAGAAAACATGGAGATAGCTCCTTTTCCTTTGAAATTCTGATGTATTTTATCACGATTTAGGCGGGATGACAAGAGTTTGCGTTTTCCCCCGCCTTTCAAGACGGAGGGAAACGTGGGGGGCTATTCTTTCTGGAAAGAATAGCCCCCACACCCCCCAAGAAAGCACCTGGGGGAGAGTTTCGACTCTCTCCCCCGGGGCCCCCTCTCAACGACCAAAGGAGGGGCACCTGCGGATGCCCCTCCTTTGGAAACCTCCCCAGGCTGTTCGCAAGAGGGTGAGAAAACCCCGGGGCCGCACTTCGTAGCGGCCCCGGGGTTCGGCAGGTCTTAGGCTTCCCCTGGGGGAAGCTGTCTGCGAAGCAGACTGATGAGGGGAACTTATCTCTTTAGTAGGGCCTTTCGTGTTTTCCGAAGTTCCCCTCATCCGTCAGCCCTTCGGGCTGCCACCTTCCCCCAAGGGGAAGGCGAAAGACCAACCTTCTGTCAAGCACACGTCAGCGGCCGAGCGGCGCAAGAGGGACCACGGGTCGCACAGACGCACCCGTGCTTATACCCCTATCAACGGGCAGTAGACCTCCTACTGAAAAGGGAATCTGCGAGCAGGTCAGCACCAAAGACTTTTCTTTGGGGGCCTGGGGCGGCGTTTCTTTTCCTCGGGAAAAGAAATGTCCCCCAGAAGGCCGCACGTCCCGACGTGCAGCCAGAAATTATTTTATGTCAACTCTCCGACAAGCATTTCCCCATCCACATACATAATATGGACATTGGCCTCAACATTATGTAAATCCTGCCCGGCACTCGCCCGCACTTCCACATAGTTAGGTGCGTGCCCCCGCCACAGCCCGTTTTTCTCTTCCTCAAAAAGTACGGGAAGAGTCTCCCCCACAAAGCTCTGAAGGTAGGCTTCCCGCATCTCCTCTGCCAGGGCGGCGGCCCTGCGGGCCCGCTCCTCCTTGACCGCCTTGGGCACCTGGCCCTCCATCTCGGCGGCAGGGGTGCCGGGGCGGATGGAGTAGGGGAAGACGTGCATGGAGGTAAAGGCGCATTGGCGGAGAAAGTCCAGGGTGGCGGCAAACTCCTCCTCGGCCTCCCCGGGGAAGCCCACGATCAGGTCGGTGGTGAGGCCGGGGCGCTCAAACCACCGGCGGAGCAGCTCCACGCTCTCCAGATACCGGGCGGTGTCGTATTTGCGATTCATCCGCTTCAGGGTGGCGTCACAGCCCGACTGCATGGAGAGATGAAAGTGGGGACAAAGGTTATGTAAACCAGATGCCCGGCGGCAGAAGTCCTCGGTGACCGTCCTGGGCTCCAGGCTCCCCAGCCGGACCCGGCAGCCGGGGGCGGCGGCGCAGACCGCCTCGATGAGGTCGATGGGCCCCGTGCCGTCCTTCAAATCCTGTCCCCAGGAGGAGATCTCGATGCCGGTGACCACCAATTCCTTGTAGCCCAAATCCGCCAGGCGCTTGGCCTCAGCGGCGGCGTGGTCCAGGGGGAGGGAGCGCACCGGCCCCCGGGCGTAAGGGATGATGCAGTAGGAGCAGAAATTGACGCAGCCGTCCTCCACCTTCAGCATGGCCCGGGTCCGGCCCTCCAGCCCCCCGGCGGGGAGCTCTTCAAACTCTCTAGTTGACATAATGTTTCCAACGGTGACCATGGGCCGGGGCTCCCGCTCTTCCGCCAGCCGCTCCAGGTCGCCCAGGAAGCCCATGCGGCCCGCCGTTCCGGCGATGAGGTCCACCCCCAGCTGGGAGACAGCCTGGGGGTCGGTCTGGGCGTAACAGCCGCACACCCCCACCACGGCGGCGGGGTTCCACTTGCGGCACCGGCGGATGGCCTGCCGGGACTTGTGGTCGCTGACGGCGGTGACGGTGCAGGTGTTGATGATGTAGGCGTCGGCGGGCCCCTCGAAGGGGGCGAGGGAGTGGCCCCGGCGGCGCAGCTCGGTCTCGATGGCCTGGGTCTCGTACTGATTGACCTTACAGCCCAGGGTGTAGATGGCTACTTTCATGGAAATCGTCCTCTTGTACAACTGTCTTGTTATGGTGTATAATCAGGTATTCATTATACAGGATAAAATCCCCGTTGTACAGAAGAAGGAGAGACCCCATGCCCTATAACTTTTTCGCCCTGATCGCCCGGATGCGGTACATCGACCGCTGGGGGCTCATGCGCAACACCCACACGGAGAACATCCAGGAGCACTCCCACATGGTGGCGGTGCTGGCCCACGCCCTGGCGGTGATCGGGAAGGAGAAGTTCGGCTCCCGGGTGGACCCTGGCCAGGCGGCCATCGCCGCCCTCTACCACGACGCGCCGGAGATCCTGACCGGAGACCTGCCCACGCCGGTGAAATATGACAACCCAGCCATCCGGGACGCCTACAAGGCGGTGGAGACGGTGGCCGCCGACAAGCTCCTGTCCCTGCTGCCGGAGGAGCTGCGGCCCGCCTTCGACCCCTACGTCCGGGAGGAGCTGGAGCCGGAGCTTCTGCGGGTGGTGAAGGCCGCCGACAAGCTCTCGGCCCATCTGAAGTGCCTGGAGGAGCAGAAGGCGGGGAACGCCGAGTTCAACCAGGCCGCCGACCAGACCCGGGCCGCCCTGGAGGACATCGACCTGCCCGCCCTTCGGTATTTTATGGAGGAATTTCTGCCCGGCTTTACACTGACGCTGGATGAGCTGCAATAAGCAATCAAAGGAACATCATAGGGAGGAAATGAGAATGAGAGCTATCGTTACCGTCATCGGCAAGGACCAGGTGGGCATCATCGCCCGGGTCTGCGCCCTGCTGAGCGGCCAGGGGGTCAACGTGCTGGACATCAGCCAGACCATCCTGCAGGAGTACTTCACCATGATCATGCTGGTGGACGCCGCCGGCGCCAAGGTCCCCTTTGCCGAGCTGGTCACCCTGCTGGAGGAAGAGGGCAAGGCCCAAGGTCTGGTGATCCACGCCCAGCGGGAAGATATTTTCAACGCCATGCATCGGATTTGAGGTGTTGAGAAATGGCTATGTTCAATACCAGTGAGATTTTAGATACCATCCAGATGATCGACCAGCAGCACTTGGACATCCGCACCATCACCATGGGGGTGTCCCTGCTGGACTGCGCCGACCCCGACCCCAAAGCCGCCTGCCGGAAGATCTACGACAAGCTCTGCCGCCGGGCGGAACGGCTTGTGCCCACGGGGGAGGCCATCGAGAAGGAGTTCGGCATCCCCATCGTCAACAAGCGGCTGTCGGTGACCCCCATCTCCCTGGTGGCCGCCGCCAGTGTGGCCGGCAACTACGTCCCCTTCGCCCAGGCCATGGACCAGGCGGCCAAGACCGTGGGGGTGGACTTCATCGGCGGTTTCTCCGCCCTGGTCCACAAGGGGGCCACCCCCGCCGACGAGACCCTCATCTCCTCCATCCCGGAGGCCATGTCGGTCACCGAGCGGGTCTGCTCCTCTGTGAACGTGGGCTCCACCAAGGCGGGCATCAACATGGACGCCGTGGCCAAGCTGGGCATCGTGGTCAAGGAGCTGGCGGAGCGGACCGCCGCCAGCGGCGGGGCGGGCTGCTCCAAGCTGGTCATCTTCTGCAACGCAGTGGAGGACAATCCCTTCATGGCAGGGGCCTTCCACGGCGTGGGGGAGGGGGACTGCGTCATCAACGTGGGGGTCTCCGGCCCCGGGGTGGTGTACCACGCCCTCCAGAGCGTGAAGGGCAGGCCCTTCGACGAGGTGGCCGAGACCATCAAGAAAACCGCCTTCCGCATCACCCGAATGGGCCAGCTGGTGGCCCAGGAGGCCTCCCGCCGGCTGGAGGTGCCCTTCGGCATCGTGGATCTGTCCCTGGCCCCCACCCCCGCCGTGGGGGACTCGGTGGCCCGCATCCTGGAGGAGATGGGCCTGGCCGTCTGCGGCACCCACGGCACCACCGCCGCCCTGGCCCTTTTGAACGACGCGGTGAAAAAGGGGGGTGTCATGGCCTCCTCCCACGTGGGGGGGCTGTCCGGGGCCTTCATCCCGGTGTCTGAGGACGAGGGCATGATCGCCGCGGCCGCCTCCGGGGTGCTGACCCTGGAGAAGCTGGAGGCCATGACCTGCGTTTGCTCCGTGGGCCTGGACATGATCGCCGTCCCCGGGGACACCAGCGCCGAGACCCTCTCCGCCATCATCGCCGACGAGGCGGCCATCGGCATGGTCAACTCCAAGACCACCGCCGTGCGCCTCATCCCCGCCCCCGGCAAGGGCGTGGGGGATTCGGTGGAGTTCGGCGGCCTGTTCGGCTCGGCCCCGGTGATGCCGGTCCACCCGGAGTCCAGCGCCGCCTTTGTGCGGCGGGGCGGCCGCATCCCGGCCCCCATGCAGAGCTTGAAAAATTAAAGAGGAAAAAGACGCGGCGGGCCATTCGGCCCGCCGCGTCTTTAACACTGTGGATTGGCAGGGGGAGACGAGTGGGAGAACCGCCCCCTTGTCTTTACAAAATGAAGGGTCGCCTAGCCCGCTAGCCGACCTTATTTAAGATTACTTGACTCCCAATATCCCCATGGATCAACTTTTTGAGCCGTTTTCCAAATCTCTCAAGCATGCCCAACTCACTTTTTACGTAAAAGAGGCATCTGTGCTTTCGCGTGTCATTATCCTCTATTTCCATATCGACCTCAATTTTTACGTGTCCAGACGCACTGATTTCCGAAATGTCCATTGAAAATGCGGGCGTATGATTGCCGTGCTTATCCCCGAATTCCACACTGCGGCTTTGATGTGGATTCTCCACATATTCCGCAATTTGTCCGCATATTGTTTCTAGCGCCGAGGACTGGATGTAGCATGTTTGGTTTGCGGTAATATATTCGGAGCCGCAGATAATGCGCAGTTCCAGCAGGTCGCTTTCTTGCCAAATTTTCTCCATAACGATATTGTCTTTCAAGATGCGGGCCTCCTTCGCACATAGACAGGGGAATCGTTTCGCTGTCTTATTCCGCTTTGAAATCTCTATTTGCCTCGTCCAAAGCAAGAAGGGAAAGATACAAGCTGCTGGCGTTTCGCATGTCCCAATACCACCTCATATGGGAAAACCATATCATATTCCGTCTCACCCCGTAGGGGCGGCTATCCGCCGCCTTAAGCCTTCCCCCAGGGGAAGCCTATTGCTAAAGGTTTCCCTTCCGAAGCCACCCCAGGGTGCCCGCTCTTGACCCTTTGGCCCACTTCACCTTGTGTCCGGCTTCGCCGGACTGAGAGGGCTGTGTGGAACCGTGCCCGTTGCTTCCTCTTACAGCACGTCCTCCAGCTTCAGCGTGACGCTGTCATCGGGCCGGACGAAGCAGGGAATGCCCACCTCGTCCGCCGCCCGGACGGCGTCGAACAGTTCGGGGTGCCCGTCCCGGATGCGGAGGAAGGCCTTCAAATTCGGCATGCCGCCGCTGATGTCCACGAAGTCGTAATCCACCCCCCGGCCCGTGAGAACGGTGATGGCGTAGATGGTGTCCTTGCACAGGTGAGAGCCGTAGAGCTGTAATTTCATAAAGAGCGGCCTCCTTTTTTTTGACCCATCATATCACACTTGCCCGGAATCCGTAAAGTGTGGGACAGGCTAAAATCCGCCAAAAACGGCTATGAAAATTTTCGCCGATGGTGTATACTGGAATTTATCAGGACAAGCTTATACATAGGAGGTAACCGCTATGCTCAATCTTGATCTCTCCAATGTTGCCCAGTTCCTTCCCGGCGGCTGGCGCACCGGCCAGGAGCCCGGCCTCAAGAAGGCCCATGACTATGTGCTGGGCGGCACCGGCGCCGGTGGGGAATACACCGGCTGGGTCCGCCTGCCCGCAGACTATGACAGGGAGGAGTTTGCCCGCATCCAGAAGGCGGCGGCCAAGATCCGCTCCGACTCCAAGGCTCTGGTGGTCATCGGCATCGGCGGGTCCTACCTGGGCGCCCGGGCGGTCATCGAGACGTTGACCTCCAACAACTATAACCTCACCCACAAGGACGGCCCCGCCGTCTACTTCGCCGGCAACGGCCTGTCCGCCGACGCCATGAACGAGGTCATCGAGCTGGTGAAGGACGTGGATTTCTCCGTCAACGTCATCTCCAAGTCGGGCACCACCACCGAGCCTGCCGTGGCCTTCCGCATCTTCAAGGCCCTGCTGGAGGAGAAGTACGGCAAGGAGGGGGCCAAGGGCCGCATCTACGCCACCACCGACGCCAAGCGGGGGGCCCTGAAGGGCCTGGCCGACAAGGAGGGGTACGAGACCTTCGTGGTCCCCGACGCCGTGGGGGGCCGGTACTCCGTCCTCACCGCCGTGGGCCTGCTGCCCATCGCCGCCGCCGGCATCGACATCGACGCGCTGATGTCCGGCGCCCGGGAGGAGATGGAGCTGCTGGCCAAGCCCGGCATGGACAACCCCGCCTGGCAGTATGCCGCCGCCCGCCACGCCCTCTACGACGCGGGCAAACGCATCGAGATTCTGGCCGGGTACGAGCCCTCCTTCCGCTTCTTCGGCGAGTGGTGGAAGCAGCTCTTCGGCGAGAGCGAGGGCAAGCAGGGCAAGGGCCTCTTCCCCGCCAGCGTGGAGTTCACCGCCGACCTCCACTCCATGGGCCAGTACATCCAGCAGGGGGAGCGGCTGATGATGGAGACCGTGGTCCGCTTCGACGCCGCCAGGAGCAAAATCACCATCCCCGACGACCCGGAGAACGTGGACGGGCTCAACTTCCTCTCCGGCCGGTCCCTGGGCTTCGTGGCCGAGCAGGCCATGCGGGGGACCATCCTGGCCCATGTGGACGGCGGCGTGCCCAACATCCTCCTCACCGCCCCCGGCCGGGACGAGCGGAGCCTGGGCGGACTCATCTACTTCTTCGAGTTCGCCTGCGGCCTGTCGGGCTATCTGCTGGAGGTCAACCCCTTCGACCAGCCTGGGGTGGAGGCCTATAAGAACAACATGTACGCCCTCCTGGGCAAGCCCGGCTACGAGGCGCAAAAGGCGGCGCTGGAGAAGCGGCTGGACAGCTGAGAACGGCCCTCTCAAATTTTTAGAGACCTGCACAAAACGGTTGCAATCTCCCCGGAAAAATGGTACCATAATGCCATAGACCGGAGAACCTTTTCCGGTGGACAAAGTAAGGAGTGATTATTATGGTGAGAGTGATCATGGGGGTCAAGGGCACCGGCAAGACCAAGCAGATGATCGAGCTCATTAATTCCGCCGTGAAGAGTGAGAACGGCAACGTGGTCTGCATCGAGCGGGGCCCCAAGCTGACCTATGATATCCACTACAAGATCCGTCTGGTGGAAGCCAGCCAGTATGACATGACCAACTTCGACGTGCTCCGGGGCTTCATCAGCGGCCTCCACGCCGGGAACTACGATATCACCCACGTGTTCATCGACAGCCTGACCAAGATCGTCCCCACCGAGGCGGAGGACGCCTCCGTGGAGCATTTCCTGGACTGGCTCAACGACTTCGGCGAGAAGAACAACATCAAGTTCACCGTCACCATCAGCGCGGACGCGGAGCTGGCCTCCGAGGGCGTGCGGAAGTATTTCTGATAAGAATAGAAGAAAAGCCCGGCAGCGAACGCTGCCGGGCTTTTTTATGCCGTTTTTATAGCGGGAGCCTTACTCGATGGCGCCGAAATCCCGGAAGGGAAGCATGACGCACAGGGCGCGTCCCAGCACGTAACGCTCGTCCACGGTGCCAAGCCGCTGGTGACGGCTGTCCGAGGAGTGGTTGCGATTGTCCCCCATGACATAGATGGAGCCCTCGGGCACCGTTACATCCAGGACGGTCATAAGGGGATCGGGCGGGACCACCATCCGCTCGTTGATATAGGGCTCGTCCAGGGTATGCCCATCCACGGTGACGGTGCCGGCGGTGTAGTCTACTGTTACGTGCTGTCCGCCCACGGCGATGACCCGCTTGACGATGGGGGCGTCGCTCTCGATAAAGCCCTCCTTCCGCAGAACCACCACGTCCCCCTGCCGGGGGGTGTAGCCGATGGACTGGAGAAGCAGGAGATCCCGGTCGTGGAGGGTGGGCACCATAGAGTGGCCGTCCACGGAAATGACCCGCCCCACCAGGGTGAAGGTCAGGATGAGAAAGACCAGGGCCATTACAAGGGCCTGGGTCCAGAAATAGAGGTCCAGCTTGAAGGAACCCTTCTCCTCCGGCTCGTCGGAGGCGGGTGCGGGCGGCTTTTTGAACACGGTATCAGCTCCAAAATTAAAGTGGGGTTATTATAGCCTAAATTCGAGAAGATTGCAACCTAAGGAGCGGCATCGGCTTTCTAAGATGGGAGAGTAGAGAGCAGAACCTTTCCCAGGATGCAATCCTCGCTTACAGGCCCCAACCGCTCGTCCCGGCTGTCCGAGGAGTGGTTGCGGTTGTCACCCATGACGTAGATGGAGCCTTCCGGCACCGTCACATCCAGTGCGGTCATGAATGGAGAACCGATGTCTGCCATAGGTTCCAGGAGGTAAGGTTCATCCAGGATGCGGCCGTCTATGGTGACGGTGTTGGCAGTGAGGTCTACCGTCACATGCTGGCCGCCGGTGGCAATGACCCGCTTGACCATAGGCTCATCCATAAAGGCGGGGTCTCGCAGAACCACGATGTCGCCCTGGGCGGGCGTGCGGAAAATGGGCCGGGTGAGGAAAACGGAATTTGCGGGAATGGTGGGGTCCATGGAGTGGCCTGCCATTTGATAGAGCTGCAGGGTGTGGAAGGCCAGAAAAAGCAGGGACAAAAGAAGCCCCCCGGCAATCCAAAGGGGAATCCATCGGCGGCGAGACACAAAAAGCACTCCCTTTTCAGATTTGTTGGTGCGGCAGGCACTATGGCGCGGGGAGAATAGCCGCCCCCGTCCCCGCCAGCATGGCTTTTTCCCGCCCATGGCAGGTAAACAGCACTACCTGCCGCCGTGCCGCCACGTCCAAAAGGCACTCCAGCGCCAGCTTGGCCCGGGCGTCGTCGAAGGCGTCCAGAGCGTCGTCCAAGAGGATGGGGCAGGCGTTCTCCTGGGGCAGCACCAGGTCGCACATGGCCAGCCGCACCGCCAGGTAGAGCTGCTGGGCGGTGCCGCCGGAGAGGACCAGGTCGGGCCTGGGGGCGGTCTGGCCCGCCTCCCGGGCCAGGGCTTGGAACTGCCGGGTGAGGGCGGCGGTGTCGTATTTCCCGCCGGTAAGGGCGGCCAGATAGGCCCCGGCGCGCTGGTTGACGGCGGGGGAGAACCGCTCCCGCAGCAGGCTGTCCGCCGCCGTCAGGCTTTCCAGGGCGGCGCTGATGGCGTCATACTCCCCACGGCGCAGCTCCAGCTCCTCCAGAAGGGCGCTTCTGCGGGCCTCCAGCTCCGCCGGGTCGCCCAGGGAGCGCAGCTCCCCCGCCAGGCGGGCGGCGTCGTCGCTGGCCCGGGCCAGCTCTCCGCTCACGGCGGAGAGGCGGGCGGCCAGTTCGCCGGGGTCCCCCTGGGGGAGGACGGCGGGGGCGGCGGGGCCGGCCTCCTCCGGCTCTGGCAGAGCGGAGAGGACCTGCCGGGCGGCCTCCAGTCTGGCCTGGGCCAGCCGGAGGGCCTCCCCCTGCTGGAGGGCGCGGGAGAGGGCGGCGGACACCCCGAAGAGGTCGGTGACCTCGGGGGCGAAGGGGTGGACCAGGCAGAGGAGCCGGCCCGTCAGCTCCAGCTTTTGGGCGGAGAGCTTGTCCCGTTCCGCCTCCGCGGCCTGGGCGTTCCGCCGGGCCTCCAGGGCGGCGGCGGCCTTTTCCCCGTAGGCGGCGGCCCGCTGTATGATCTCCTCCGGGCTCTGGGCGTCATAGCGGGCCAGAATGGCCCCGGCCCGCTTCGCTTTGCCTTTCTGGAGCAGGAACAGGGGCAGGGCCACCAGGGCCCAGCCGATGAGCGCCCCTAAAATCAGGATGGGCAGGGAGAAAGAGACCCCGTTCATGCCCCGGGCCAGCACGGTTCCCAGAACGGCCCCTGCCGGTGCACCCAGCAGGGTCAGCGGGCCGGCCCCTTTTTTCAAGAGCCGCGCCGCCTCGTCGTGGTCGGCCTGGGCTTTGGCGGCGGCCTGGGCGGCGTCCATGCCGCCGAAGCAAGGGTCGGCCTGGGCCGCCCCCTCGGCCTCCTCCGCCGCCTGGCGGGTGGGGAGGATGGCCTTTTCCGCCAGCCGCAGGTTGGCGGCCAGGGTGTTGGCGTAGCTCAGCTCCCCCTGGGCCTGGCGCAGCTCTTCGGCGGGGGGGAGGGCACCCGCGGCGGCCTGGGCGGTCTCCAGCTGGGCCCGGGCCGTCTCCACGTC
This sequence comes from Oscillospiraceae bacterium, assembly GCA_022846075.1. Lineage (GTDB taxonomy): Bacteria > Bacillota > Clostridia > Oscillospirales > Oscillospiraceae > Vermiculatibacterium. Next base: position 2,833,402 of record AP025582.1, on the reverse strand, counting down.
GGCCTGGGCCTGGGCCCGGCGCTGGCTCTGCTGGGCCTGCCGGGCGGCGGAGTGGGCCTGGAGCTGGGCCTCCAGCCCGGCCTTTTGGGCCTCAAGAGCCTCCTTCTCCTGCCGGGCGGCCTGGGCCCGGCGGAGCAGGCCCTCCTGCTGGGCCTGCCGGGCCTCCAGCCCGTCCAGCTCCTCCTCCAGCTTGGGGATAAGACCGTTGCGGCTGTTGGAGCGGCGGCGGTTGAGCCAGTCCTTCAAGCGGCGCTCCACCTGGGAAAAGGAGACGTCCTCCTCCCCGGAGGTGGCGAGAGCCGCCACCCGCTTTTCCAGATCGGGACTGGCGTCCAGGGCGGCGTTCCCCTGGCCCAGAAAGGCGGTGCGCTCAAAGACCTCCCGGGAGACCCCCAGCAGGACCTCCCCGCAGTTCTCCGCCGTCAGGAAGCCCACAGGCTCCTGGGTGGCGGTCCACACGGCGGAGAAGGCCCCCCAGGGGGCGGCCCCCTTGGGGCCCCGCCGGAGGGTCAGGTCTCGGCCCTGATAGGTCAGCTCAATGGTGCCCTCCATGGCCGCGCCGGACCAGGGCTGGTAGCGGTTTTTCTCGGCGATATAGCCCGCCTTGTCCCGGTCCCGGGGGGGAAAGCCGTAGAACATGGCCCGCAGGAAGGCGGCCCAGGTGGATTTGCCCCCCTCGTTGGGGGCCTCCACCAGGGTGAAGCCCTCTCCCGGCGTCAATACGGCCTTTTCCAGCTTACCGAAGGTGGCGGTCAGTTTTTTCAGCTTCACGGCGTATCCTCCCCGTTTTCCAGTGCCGCCAGGCCGAAGCGGACGGCTTTTTCCAGGGTGGCCCGCTCCGTTTCCTCCTGGGCGTCCTCGATGCGGCGGCGCATGTCCCGGAGGAAGAGGCCGGTGAGGCTGTCCTCTCCCTCCCGGCCCCAGAGGTCCTGGGGCACCCGAGTGTGGTCCCGCACCGTCACGGCCCAGCGAAGGCCTTGGGCGGCGGCGGTGAGGGCGGGGAGGTCCACGCCGTGGGCCTCCCCGGTGAGGAAGAGGCGGCAGATGTCCTCCCGGCTGCCGGGGGCGAGGGCGTCGGCCACCGCCTGGGCGGGGTCCTTCCCCGTCAGGTCGCACTCAATAATTTCATACCGGCGGCGGGCCAGGGGGAGGAAATCCGCCGTGACCGCGCCGCCGTCGATGGTGACCCACAGCGCCCCCTTGTCCCCCAGCTCGTCGAAGCCCCGGCCCTCGGGACACCCGGGGTAGGCCCAGGAGACGGCCCCCTCCTTTTGCAGGCCGGAGCAGGCGTGGATGTGGCCCAGGGCCAGATAAGTAAGGCCGCTGGCGGCGATATCCTCCCGGCGGATGGGGCAGTAGCGGCCTGTGCCCTCCACGTCGCCGTGGAGGACCATGACGGCGGGCTTGTCCCCCTGGGGGGCGTGGAAGTCCGCCAGGGGGGAGTCGTCCCGGAAGGGGGCGGTGAAGGCGGCGCCGTAGACGGTGCAGGCGGGCAGGTCCACCGACTGGAGGCGGCTTTCACGGAAGATGAGGACGTTTTTGGGCCAAAAGGCGGCGGCGTAGAGGGAGGAGGGGGTATAGAAATCGTGATTGCCGGGGGCGATGAGCACCGGCGCGGGGATGCGGCCCAGGGCGGAAGCCAGGGCCAGGGCGGTCTCCCGGTAGGTCTGGCCCGAGTCCAGCAGGTCGCCGGAGAGCAGTACCAGATCGGCCCCCCGCTCAATGGCGGTGTCGGCCAGAGCGTCCAATAAAAGCCGCTGTTCCGCCCGCCTCTGGCGGGCCTGTTCCGCCGTCAGGGCGGCGAAGGGGGCGTCCAGGTGGAGGTCGGCGGCATGGAGGATATGAAGCATGAAGGTCTCCTTTCTGGGGGTGGGGCGGCGCCCCGGCGTGGGTGGATCACTCCTGGATGTCCACCCGCTCCGCCGACACGCAGCGTTTCTGGTCGGTGTCGATGGTGAAGAGGACGCTCTCCAGCTTGCAGGCGCCGCCCGCGGCCTCGTACCGGACGGGAAGGCCGCCCAGGAAGCGGTTGACGGCCTGATCCGGGCGGATGCCCAGCACGGAGCGGGCGGGGCCGGTCATGCCCAGGTCGGTGACAAAGCCCGTCCCCTGGGGAAGGATCTGGGTGTCGGCGGTGGGCACGTGGGTGTGGGTGCCCCAAACCGCCTGGACCCGGCCGTCCAGGTAGTAGCCCATGGCCCCCTTCTCGCTGGTGGCCTCGGCGTGGAAGTCCACCACCACAAGGTCAGTGTCCATGGCCTTCAGGGCGGCGTCGGCCACGGTGAAGGGGTTGTCGAAGTTGGAGTCCATTTCACACCGGCCGATGAGGTTCAGCACCCCGATCCGCAGGCCTCTGGGGCCGTCAAAAACACCGAAGCCCCGGCCGGGGACACGGTTGGTGTAGTTGGCGGGGCGGAGAATATACCGGTTTTCCTCCAGAAAGTCGGCGATCTGGAGCCGGTTCCAGGTGTGGTTGCCCAGGGTGATGACGTCAGCCCCCGCGTCGAAGATGTCCTGGGCCTGCCGGGGGGTGATGCCCACGCCGGAGGCGTTTTCCCCGTTGACTACGGTGAAATCCACGGCCTTCAGCTTTTTCAGGGTGCGCAGGTGCCGGGCCAGGCAGTCAAGGCCGGGATCGCCCACCACGTCGCCCACGGCCAGAAGATGTAACAGCATTCTTTTTCCTCCATTCTATCAGGTACATTATAAGAGATTTTGCCCGAAAGCGCAATCGTTACCACTCGTCACCGAATCGTAAACTCCCCGCAAGGACTGGAACGGAAAATTCTGTTACACTGTGGGCAGAGGAGTGGATGAATGATGAAAAAAAGACTGCTTGCGCTGACCTGCGCCCTAGCCCTGCTGGCCGGGTGCAAGGCCGCCCCGGCGAAGGAGACCGCCCCGCCCACCAATCGCGGAGGCACGCCCCTGACCCAGGAGGAGATCGACCGGGTCAACGAGGCTTTCTCCCCCCTGGAGGAGCGGGAGGACGGGACCTACGCTACGGCGGTGAGCGGCTTCTTTACCAGCTGGTACGACCGCCCGGAGGACTTGAATTTTCAGGAATTCCTGCGCTACTTTCCCGGTGACGGCACCCTGGGGGAGGCCGACGCCCAGGAGTTCGCCGCCCTGGCGGCCCTGCCGGGGTTCCCGTGGAGGGAGGACCTGGGGACGGAGGAGGTCCGGGTCACCGACCTGCCCGTCCCCACCCACCGCATCCTTCGCTCCTCGGTGGATGATACCCTGCGGCGCTATGCCGGCATCACCGCGGCGGAGCTGACGAACACCGACGGGGTGTTCTATCTGGAGGACTACGGCGCCTATTACACCTTCACCAGCGACTTCGGCCCCGGCACCTTCTCCTGCGTGGGCGGGGTGTGGGACGAAAACGGGGCCCGGCTGTGGACCCGGCCCAGGGAGGACGGGAGCCGGTCTGTGCTCACCCTCCGGGCGGAGGAGGGACGATATCTCATCCAGTCCTTCACCATGGAAGAGGGGGAGACCCTGGCCCAGCTTTTGACGGGGCTGAAGGCGGAGGACATCGGCCACATCTCCTGGACGGGGGCGGAGGAGAACGCCCCCACGGAAGAGGAGCTGGCGGGCCTCGTGCGCTCCGCCCTGGAGCATCCCCTGGACCACGACGGGCTGACGATGAACGGCTCGGACAGCGACGTGGTGTGGACTCTGGACTTTTACCTGGGAGAGAAGGACCAGAGCGCCTGGTCCGGGGACGACGCCATCCACCTCTTCACCGGCCTGGAGGAAAACATCGTGGAGATTTTCGGCGGGAACCACCTGCCCAGCGGCCGGGTGTGGGTGGAGGACGAGGCCCTCTACCGCCGTATCCGCACCCAGCACGACGCCCCCGCCGGGGAGATTGACGAAACCGCCTACGCCGCCTATCGGGAGGGGGTGGAGGCCTATCTGGACCAGATGTTCCCCAACCTGGACGAGATGTTCCCCGACGAGGAGGGCGTCACCGTCTCCTGGGCCCTCACCGGCTTCCGGGAGGTTCAGGCCCGACCCGAGCTGGACGCCAAGGTCTACGAGGTGGGGGCGGTCTTTACCGCGGACCCGCCGGAGCGGGCGCCCCATCTCATCGCCGGCGGGGCCTACGTGGACAGTGAGCTGCGCATCCACGGGGCCCTCTGGGCCAACCTGCTGGTGACGGCGGGGGACCGGGCCCTGGGTTTCAAAAGCTGGGAGTGGCTGGACCTGGACGGCGGCCTGGACCAGTACGACACCGTGAAGGCCCTGGCGGCGGACGTCCATCGGAGCGGGGAGATGATTGGGAGCTGGACCCGGGAGGAGGTCAGCAACGCGCCGGGGAACACCCTCATTCGCTACACCGCCCCGGACGAATCAGGGATGCCCCAAATCAAGCTGGAGGTGCCCGCCATGACGGAGGAACACGACCTGGACGGCGGGGGCGATCCGGAAATCGTGGTCTACCTCCAGGGGAAGGCGAGAGGCATCGGCATATACGACCTCAAGGGCGGGGAGCTGGTGTACCTGGACGTGAACGAGGCCTTGGGCTGTCGGGCCTCCGAGTATATGGGGAACATAGGCAATCTTCAGGATGAGCACCACGACTGCATTTGGGCCGGCTTCGCCGCTCCCGACGGCACCCTGCGGTTTGAGGTCTACCGCTACACCCCTGAGCGGACGCTGGAATATGTCTGCCCCCTGGACGACGCTTTGTACAAAGGAACGTAAAATTGTAAACTTTTTGGGAACCCCCTTGAAATTTATGACACGAAGGACTAAACTAGCGTTAGCACTCTGAAGAAAAGAGTGCTAACGCTATGTTTTTACAAATTTACTTTCATATAGGAGGAATCATCCATGGCGAAGAAGCAATTCAAGGCGGAATCCAAGCGGCTGCTCGATCTGATGATCAACTCCATCTACACCCACAAGGAGATCTTCCTCCGGGAGCTCATCTCCAACGCCAGCGACGCGGTGGACAAGCTGGCCTACAAGGCCCTCACCGACGACAAGGTGGGGCTGAACCGGTCGGATTTCCAGATCGTGATCACCCCCGACAGGGACAGCCGCACCCTCACCATCACCGACAACGGCATCGGCATGACCAAGGAGGAGCTGGAGAAAAACCTGGGCACCATCGCCCGCAGCGGCTCCTTCCAGTTCAAGCAGGAGATGGACAAGGGGGAGGCCGCCGAGGGGGTGGATATCATCGGCCAGTTCGGAGTGGGCTTTTACTCCGCCTTTATGGTGGCCGACGCGGTGACGGTGCGCTCCAGGGCCTACGGCTCCGACGAGGCCTGGGAGTGGAAGTCCAACGGCGCCGACGGCTACACCGTGGAGCCCTGCGAGAAGGCGGACGTGGGCAGCGAGGTGATCCTCCACATCAAGGCGGACACCGAGGAGGAGGACTACGGCCAGTACTTGGAGCAGTACCGCCTCCAGGGCCTTGTGAAGAAGTATTCCGACTATGTCCACACCCCCATCCGCATGGAGATGACCAAGTCCCGCCAGAAGGAGAAGCCCGCCGACGCGCCGGAGGACTACAAGCCTGAGTACGAGAGCTACACCGAGGTGGAGACCCTCAACTCCATGGTGCCCCTGTGGCAGCGGCCCAAGAGCCAGGTGACGCGGGAGGAGTACAACCAGTTCTACAAGGAGAAGTTCGGGGACTGGGAGGACCCCCTGGCGGTGATCCACATCGCCGCCGAGGGCCAGATGGAGTACAAGGCCCTCCTCTTCATCCCTGCCCACGCCCCCTTCGACTATTACAGCAAGGACTATGAGAAGGGGCTTCAGCTCTACTCCTCCGGGGTGCTCATCATGGACAAGTGCCCCGACGTGGTGCCCGACTATTTCAGCTTTGTCAAGGGCATCGTGGACTCCCCCGACCTGCCGCTGAACATCTCCCGGGAGACCCTGCAGCACACCCGGGCCCTGCGCATCATCGCCAGCACCGTGGAGAAGAAGGTGAAGGCGGAGCTGATGAAACTCCAGAAGGAGGAGAAGGAGACCTACCTCAAGTTCTGGAAGGCCTTTTCCCGGCAGCTCAAGTACGGGGCTGTCAGCGATTACGGCGCCCACAAGGACCTGCTTCAAGACCTGCTGCTCTTCCCCTCCTCCGCCGGGGAGGAGCTGACCGCCCTGGCCGGGTACCAGGAGCGGATGAAGGAGGACCAGCAGTCCATCTTCTATCTCTCCGCCGAGAGCCTGGACATGGCCAAGGGCCTGCCCCAGGGCGAGCGGGTGCTGGACCGGGGGTATGAGATCCTCTATTTCACCGACGAGGTGGACGAGTTCGTGGCCCAGACCCTTGGCGCATACGGCGAGAAGCCCTTCAAGGACGCCGGGGCCGCCGACGCCCTCCCCGAGAGCGAGGAGGAGAAGGCGGAAAACGAGAAGAAGGCCGAGGCCAACAAGCCGGTGCTGGACTTCGTAAAGGAGGCCTTGGGGGACAAGGTCTTTGACGTGCGCCTTTCCAAGGCGCTGAAATCCGCCCCCGTGTGCATGACCGCGGAGGGCGGGGTGTCCCTGGAAATGGAGAAGTACTTCCAGCGCATGGAGGCGGGAGAGGGCGCCATCAAGGCCCAGCGGGTGCTGGAGCTCAACGCCGACTCCCCCGTGTACGGGGCTCTGGCCCAGGCCGTGGGGCAGGATCCGGAGAAGGCGAAGAAGTACGCCGAGCTGCTCTACGACCAGGCCCTTATCATCGCCGGGCTGCCGGTGGAGGATACGGGGAAGTACACCGAGCTGGTCTGTTCGCTGATGGTGTAAAAGAAAGGAAAAGGGTGCTTTATGTTTCGGGGAATGCGCAGAAAAAACCAGGCCCTATCCCGGGAGGAGGCCGCCGCCGTCCTGGACCGGGGCCTGTCCGGCGTGCTGGCCCTGTCGGGGGATGAGGATTACCCCTATGCCGTGCCCATCAGCTACGTGTATGATGGGAAGAAGCTCTATTTTCACTGCGCCAAAAGCGGCCACAAGCTGGACGCCCTACAAAGAAACCCGAAGGCCTCCTTCTGCGTCGTGGACCAGGACCAGATCGTCCCGGCGGAATACACCACCTATTTCAGAAGCGTCATTGTGTTCGGACAGCTGAGGGTGATGGAGGAGGGGCCGGAAAAGCGGGCGGCCGTGGAAAAGCTGGCCGTCAAATACGCTCCGGAGGATACCGACGCCCACCGCAAAGCGGTCATCGACCGGGAGTGGGGAGCCCTCTGCGTGCTGGAAATGCGGGTGGACCACATGACCGGGAAAGAGGCCCTTGAGCTGACCGGAAAGGGACAAGAGGGGTAACGGGGCCGGATCGATCCATAAAAAAAGCCTGTGTGATGAAATCACACAGGCTTTTTTTACCGCACTTCCTCGTAGAGGGCCACCGCGTCCGCCTTCCCCACGATCTCGGGGGTGGAGAGGACCTTCACCTTCACGGTCCGCTCCCCGAACTTCAGCTCCAGCAGGTCGCCGGGCTTGACCTCGTAGGAGGCCTTCACCGGGCGGCCGTTGGCGGTGACCCGGCCGGCGTCGCAGGCCTCGTTGGCCACGGTGCGCCGCTTGATGAGCCGGGAATTTTTCAGCCATTTGTCCAAGCGCATAGAATCACCTCATTTTTACCGTTATTGTACCACAAAATTCGCCAAGTAGAAAAGCAAAAAGGTGTGGGCAGAGTAAAAGACGTAGAAAAACCACTTCATCCCCCGGCTCTTTCGGGAATATTAAAAAACCGGCCCCGGGTCACCCCGGGGCCGGTTCGATATGCAAGCGAACTTATTTCGCCACGGCGTCCTTCAGAGCCTTGCCGGGCTTGAAGACGGGCACCTTGGAGGCGGGAATGTTGATGGTCTCCTTGGTCTTGGGGTTACGGCCGATGCGGGCGGCGCGGCACTTCACCTCGAAGGCGCCAAAGCCGACCAGCTGCACCTTGTCGCCGGAAGCCAGGCAGTCGGCAATGGCCTCAATGGCGGCATTGACAGCGGCCTCGGTATCCTTCTTGGACAGGCCGGCCTTCTCGGCGGCGGCGTTGATGAGTTCAGCTTTATTCATGTTCGTTTCCTCCTGTTTTTTCTCGGCGGCGGACCGCCAAATATACTTAAGGCGTAAAGCCGTTAAGTCCGTTTCGCTCTCTCCCAGAGCTGGTCCAGCTCAGAAAGGCCCATCTGGGCCATATCCCTGCCCTCCTGGGCGGCAAAAGCCTCCACCTTGCGGAAGCGGGAAATGAATTTGTCGGTGGCGGCGGTGAGGGCCTCCTCGGGATCGGCCTTCACAAAACGGGAGACGTTGACGGCGGCGAAGAGCAGGTCCCCCAGCTCCTCTTCGATGTTGGTGCCCTGGGCCATGGCCTCTTTCAGCTCCTCCAGCTCCTCGGACAGCTTGTCCACCGCGCCGGAGGCGTCGGGCCAGTCAAAGCCGGCCTTTTTCGCCTTTTTCTGCACCTTCTCCGCCCGCCACAGGGCGGGCAGAGAACGGGCCACGGCGGTGAGGGTGTCGGTATAGGTCTGCTGCCCCTTCTCCTCCCGCTTGAGCTCTTCCCAGTTCACCAGCACCTCGTCGGAGCCGGTGACGGCGGTGTCGCCAAAGACGTGGGGGTGGCGGAAAATGAGCTTCTTGCAGATGCCGTCGGCCACGTCGTCCAGGGTAAAGCGGCCCGCGTCCTTTTCGATGTCCGCGTGAAAGACCACCTGGAGCAGGACGTCCCCCAGCTCCTCTTTCAGATGCTCGGGACTGGCCTCGTCGATGGCCTCCACAACCTCATAGCTCTCCTCCAGCAGACCCCTGCGGAGAGACTCGTGGGTCTGCTCCCCGTCCCAGGGGCAGCCCCCCGGCGCGCGGAGGAGGGAGACGATTTCTTCCAAGTCCTTGAGGCCGTAAGATTCTTTCCTAACAAAATCTATCATATTTTACCCCTTACTGCAAGGTCTTTTCGCAAATTAATCACTGGATATGGAGGATTTTCGCGATTTTATCCCCTTTGGGCATGAGGGCCAGGTCATCTTTGGAGATGACGCGCAGGACCAGCACCAGAACCAGGTATACCACTACGCCCACAAAGATGGCCCCCAGAGTGGCCAGGGAGTTGCCAAGATGGAGGAAATTGGTGAGCAGGCCGTAGCTCCCCCAGGCCGCCAAAGCCATGACGGCGGAGGGGATAAAGGGCTTGACGAAGGCACGCAGGAAGCTGGGGGGGGAGGGGATGGCCCGGCGGATCATGAAGATCTCCAGGGCGGAGATGACGATGAAACAGCACAGGGTGCCCACCGGGGCGCCGTTGATGCGGATGTCCGGGTTGCCCACCAGGGTGTAGTTCACCAGGATCTTCACTACCCCGCCGATGATCACCGCCAGGATGGGCAGGTTCACCATGCCGTTGGCCTGGAGGATGGAGTTGCACAAGAGCTGGAGGGCCACAAAGATGGAGGCCAGCCCCAACACGGAGAGGAGCGGCCCGGCGATGGACACGTCGATGGCGGGGAACAGCAGGCCCATGATGGGCCCGCCCAGGGCGAAGAGGCCCATGCCCATGGGCAGGGCCAGGAGCAGGCCCACCCGGAGGGCGGACTCGCTGACCTTCTGGGCCTCCCGCCGGTCCCGTCTGGCCAGGGCGGCGGAGACGGCGGGGATGATGCAGGCCGTCAGGGGCACCATCATGGAGAAGGGCAGGTTGTAGATGGACATGGTCTTGGAGTAGATGCCGTAGAGTCCCCGGGCGGCATCCAGGGCGGCGCCGGTGCCGTCGGCGTTCAGGACCAGGCCGTCCACCTTGTGGAAGATATCGGTGAGCTGACTCATGACCAGCTTGGTGTCGATGAGGGTCACCAGGGACGTGGCGGCCGAACCCAGGGTGATGGGGACGGCCAGCTTCAGAAGGTTGGAGAGGATGCGGCCCGAGGCGTCGGGGCGGTCGGTCCCCCGGGCCTTCCGTCCCCGCTGGGAACGGAAGAAAAGGAGGAGGATATACACCAAGGCCACCACGCTGCCGCAGGAGACGCCGATGATGGCGCCCACGGAGCCGAAATTCTCCCCTAGGGTCTTCATGAACAGGACGGCCAGGGCCAGGCCCACCACCAGCTTGAACCCGGCCTCGATGACCTGGGAGATGCCGGTGGGCCGCATGTCGAAGTGGCCCTGGAAGTAGCCCCGGAAGGCCGACATGACGCACACGCACAGCACCGAGGGGGCCAGGGCCATCACGCAGTAGACCGCCTTGGGATTGGAAATGACGATCTCCGCCATGGGCGCGGCCAGCACCGTCATGCAGAAAAAGCTGATGAGGCCCATGGTGAGAAAGGTGAGGAAGGCCACCCGGAAGGTCTTGTCGACCTGATTTTTCCGGCCCAGGGCATTGGCCTCCGAGATGGTCTTGGACAGCGCCACCGGCAGGCCGGCGGTGGAGATGGTGAGGAAGAAGTTATAGATGTTGTAGGCGCTGTTGTAGTCCCCCATCACCTCGTCGGGGAGGATGTTGCCCAGGGGGATGCGGTAGATGGCGCCGATGATCTTCACGGCGATGGCGCTGGCCGCCAAAATGGCCGCGCCGCCGAAGAAGGTGCTTTTTTTCTGGGATTCTGACAAGTTTGCCACAGCCTTTCCGGGGTTTTCCTGATTTCCCAAGTCTTTCCGGGCCTGATTTTACTTCCCGAACAGGGTGGGAACGGCGTAGTCCAGCACCTCCCGGCGCACCTGGTCGGCGTCGATGGTGAGGAAGGCCCCGTCTTCATATATGACCTTGCCCCGGCACATATTCAGCTTCACGTCAGCGCCGTGGGCGGCGTAGGCCAGATTGTTGGCCGCGTCATGGCAGGGGATGAGGTTGGGCGCGTCCGGGTCCAGGAGGATGAGGTCGGCGTCGCAGCCGGCGGCGATGCGCCCGGTGTCCCGGCCCAGGGCCCTGGCCCCGTGGACGGTGGCCATCTCCACCGCGTCCCAGGCGTTCAGGGCCAGGGGGTCGCAGTGGACGCCGTTTTGGAGGATGGCGGCGATCTTCATGTCGCCGAACAAATCGGTGGAGTTGTTGGAGGACACCCCGTCGGTGCCTAGGGCCACGTTGACCCCCGCCTTCATCAGGGCGGGCACTGGGGCCACGCCGGAGCCCAGCTTCAGGTTGGACACCGGGTTGTGGATGGCGCTGACCCCCTTTTCGGACATGAGGGCCCAGTCCTCGGACTCGGTCCACACGCAGTGGGCGGCAATGGCGCGCACGTCCCACACGCCGTACTTGTCCAAGGTCCGGATGGGGGAGGTCCCCCAGCGGGCCTTGCACTCGGCGTGCTCCCGCTTTGTCTCGGAGATGTGCACGTGCATCCCCAGGCCGTGGGCCTTGGCGAAGTCCGCCGTCCACTCCCACAGGCCGGGCTGGGAGGTGTACTCGCCGTGGATGGAGGCGTCCACCCGGATGCGGCCGTTGTCATAGCCGTGCCACGCCCGGAAGAGCTCCTCCTGGTTTTTGCAGTCGCCGCAGGCGTCGGGGGAGAACGTCTCCCCGAAAAAGACCCCGCCGCAGCAGAGATTGGCGGAGAGTCCCGCGTCGGCCACCGCCTGGGCGATGACGCCGGTGCGCATATACATGTCGGCGATGCAGGTGGTGCCCGAGGCAATCATCTCCATGAGCCCCAGCTGGGCGCAGGCCTTCACGGCCCGGTCGTCCCACTTGGCCTCCACGGGGAAGATGAAGTCGTTGAGCCAGTCCTGGAGGTTGTTGCCGTCGCCGTAGCCCCGCATGGCGGTCATGGGGACGTGAGTGTGGGCGTTCACGAGACCGGGCATGAGGATGCCGCCCCGGCCGTCGATTTCCCGGTCGAAGGCCCCCTCCGGCCGGGCGGCGCCCACGGAGGAAATCTTTCCGCCGTCCACCGCCACGAAGGCGTGGTCCAGCACGGTGTGGGCGTCGTCCATCAGGACGGCGGTGACGTTTTTGAATAAGATTGCCATTGCGTTCTTCCTTTCAGCCGTTACAGCGCGGCCAGGATATGGCGGGCCAGTTCCAAGTCCTTGCGGTTGACATAAAACCGGTACTCGCACAGGTGGTCTCCCATCATGCCGAAGGTGCCGACCCTGGCCCGGTCATAGGCGTGCCCATAGGGGTCGGCGGTCTTGAGGACGTAGTCGATCCCCGCCCCGGCCAGGGCGGAGTGGATGTCCGCCTGACGCCGGGGGTCCCGGGTGAGGGCCACCTCGGCCCGGTTGAAGATGGTGATCATCGTTTCTGCCTTCCTTTCCGAGGAGGGGCGGGAGGACCGGAGACCTGCCGGACAAAGGGGTTATGAAAGCTCTTTTTGCTTCCTTTTTCTTTCGAGGAAAAGGAAGTTACATCTTTTCCAGGCAGGAGAGGACCAGCTTGGAGAAGGTGTCCTTGGCGGCCTCGGCGGCCTCGTTGACCTCCTCGCCGGAGAGGGGCTGGTCCAGGATGCCGGCGGCCATGTTGGTCAGGAGGGTGAAGCCCAGCAGCTTCATCCCGGCGTGGACGGCGGCGGTGGCCTCCGGGGCGGTGGACATGCCGCAGGCGTCGCCCCCCAGGACCCGGACGGCCCGGACCTCGGCGGGGGTCTCGAACTGGGGGCCGGGGAAGTAGCAGTAGACGCCCTCCCGCAGGGTGAGGCCCAGCTCCTTGGCGCTGGCCCGGGCGATGTCCTGGAGGGCGGGGGTGTACATCTTGGACATGTCGGGGAAGCGGGTGCCGAACTCGGGGAGGTTCTCGCCCCGGAGGGGGGACTCCATGAAGAACTTGATCTGGTCGGTGATGAGCATCACCTCACCGGCGTGCCAGGCGGTGTTGACGCACCCGGCGGCGTTGGTGACCACCAGGGTGGAGCAGCCCAGCAGCCGCAGGACCCGGACGGCGTAGGATACGTCCTCGTAGGAGTAGCCCTCGTAGTGGTGCATCCGGCCCTGCATCACGGCCACCTTCTGGCCCGCCAGGGTGCCCAGGACCAGCTGTCCCTTGTGGCCGGGGGCGGTGGAGACCTTGAAGTGGGGGATGTCGTGGTAGGAGATCACGATGGGGTTTTCTACGATGTCGCCCAGGAAGCCCAGGCCGGAGCCCAGGACCATGGCCACGTCGGGGGTAAAGGTACCGATCTGGGAACGGATATAGTCGGCGCTCTCTTTGTAATCGGCAAAGGGATAGCTCATGAGGAATCCTTCCTTTCTGGTATAAAAAAGTAGTTTGTGGTCAGTCAAGGTATTTTACACCGTTTGATCAGAAAATGCAATGTGTTTGGCCGCCTTGGTGGGGCGGGAAACCTGGGGGGAGGTCTTTTCTGGAAAAGACCTCCCCCCAGACCCCCCAGAAAAGCACCAAGGGGAGAGAGTTCCGACTCTCTCTCCCCCTGGACCCCCTCTCTCAACGGCCAAAGGAGGGGGACTGCGGTCCCCCTCGCTTTGGAAACCTCCCCGGGCTGTTCTGGCATAGCTGAGAAAACCCCGCGGCCGCACTTTGTGGCGGCCGCGGGGTTCGGTTTTTGCGGGGGACGAGGGGCGGGCGGCTGATAGCCGCCCCTACATGGAAAATCGAAATCATGAGCGGTACTACATGTCCATTACATGGAAAGCCTGGACATGTAAGGTACCACGTATCCGTAGGGGCGGATAGTATCCGCCCGAACCCACCCATCATTCAAGAATATGTCAGCGGCAGCGGCGCAAGGGGGGCCACGGGTCGCACAGACGCACCCGTGCTTTTACCCCTATCAACGGGCACTAGACCTTCTACTAAAAGGGGAGGCTGTGTTCAGGTCAGCACCAAGACTTTTCTTTGGGGGTCTGGGGGATGTTTCTTTTCCTCGGGAAAAGAAACATCCCCCAGAATAGCGCACGTTTGACGTGCAAGCAGGTAATATAAAACGGAATATGGTACGTTATCCGATTTTCCCGGAGAGGTACCGGGCGGCGTATTCTGCGTGGAGCGCCGCCGTGATAACCAGCGCCCCCTCGTCGATATCGAAGCGGTTGTTGTGGTGGGCCCGCTGGGTATCCGGCTTGTCCGGGCTGGCGCTGCCCACGTAGGCATAACACCCGGGGACGGTGAGAAGGAACTCGGCGAAGTCGTCCCCCCCCAGGGAGAGGGGGCGGTCGGTGACCAGGGCCTGGGGGCCCAAGAGGTCGGAGACCACCGCCCCCGCCTCCCGGCAGGCGCCGGGGTCGTTGATGAGGGGGGAGGCGAAGTCCTCCCAGACAACCTCCGCCGTGCCGCCGTAGAGCTTGGCGGTCTCTTTGCACAGGGCGTCCAGCTCCGCCTTGGCCTGGGCCCGGGTCTCCACCGAGCAGGCCCGGATGGTGCCCTCCAGCACCGCCTCCTCCGCCACGATGTTGTAGGCGGTGCCCGAGTGGAGCATCCCCACCCCGATGAGAAGGGGCTCCACCGGGGAGGTGCGGCGGGTCACCAGGGCTTGGAGGGCTACCACGATCTGGCTGGCGATGTAGAGGGCATCCACTCCCAGGTGGGGGGTGGAGACGTGGGCGGCCTTGCCAGTGACGGTGATGGTGAAGTGGTCCACCGAGGCGTTGTTGGGCCCCGGCTTCACCCCCACGGTGCCCACCGCCAGGTCGGAGGCCATATGCACCCCGAAGACCCGGCCGGAGCCGGCGAGCAGGCCCTCCTTGACGAAGACCCGGCCGCCATAGCCGATCTCCTCGGCCTGCTGGAAGAAGAGGCGGACCTCGCCGCCGAACTCAGCCTTGTGGGCGAAGAGGAGCTTGGCGCCCCCCAGCAGCCCGGCGGTGTGGGCGTCATGGCCGCAGGCGTGCATCCGGCCCGGCACTTGGGAGCAGTAGGGGACCTCCCGCTTCTCGTCCTGGATGGCCAGGGCGTCGATGTCCGCCCGCAGGGTGATGACCCGGTCTCCGGGCTGCTCCCCGCGGAAGACGGCGTAGACGCCGGTTTCATCCACCCGGCGGTGGTTGGTGATACCGATGGCGTCCAGTTCGGCTTCGATGCGCTCCGCCGTCCAGAACTCCTGGCGGCTTACCTCCGGGTGGCGGTGGAACTCCTCCCGCAGGGCGGAGAGGTAAGGGGATAGGGCCTGGGCCTCTTCCCAAAATCCCATAAGAATGACCTCCTTTATCAATGGTGGGAGCAGATGCTATCCGCTTATACAGTCAGTAGAAAAGGGGCGGGCCGGTTCGGCCCGCCCCTGGGTTTCTCAATACTCGAACGCGGGCAGGTAGGTGCCCTGGAAGATCTCCTCGATGGCGGCGGCGGTCTCGGCGGACTGGTAGGCGGCCAGGACCTTCTGGTAGGTCTCGTTCTCCAGATCGGCGGTGCGGACGGCGATGATGTTGATGTAGGGGTTGTCGCTGCCGGGCTGGACCTGCTCGGTGTAGATGGCGTCCTTCACGTTCAGACCGTTGTCCACGGCGTGGGCGCCGTTGATGAAGGCGGCGGTGACGTCGGGCAGGAGGCTGGCGGTGTTGGCGGCCTCCACCTCCACGAATTCCAGGTTCAGGGGGTTGGCAGTGATGTCCTTGAGCTCAGGGGTGTAGCCCGCCTCAGGATCCACCTCGATGAGCCCGGCGGTCTCCAGGATCTTGAAGCAGCGGCCCTCGTTGGTGGGGTCGCTGGGGACGGCGATCTTGTCGTTTTCCTTGATCTCCTCCACGGAGGTGATCTTGTCGGAGTAGAGGGAAAGGGGGGCGATGATGGTGTCGCCCAGGACGGAGAGGTCATAGCCCAGGTCGGCGATCTCCTTGTTGAGATAGGCCTTGTGCTGGAAGGCGTTCAGGTCGATCTCCCCGGCGTTCAGGGCCTCGTTGGGGAGCTTGTACTCGGAGAACTCCACCATCTCGCACTTGATGTTGTCCTTGGCCAGCAGCTCGTTGACGGTGTCCCACTGCTCGTTGTTGGCGCCCACCACGCCCACCTTGACGATGGTGAGGTCAGCGGCGGGGGCGGCGGATTCCGCGGCGGCGCTGGGGGCGGCGGACTCGGGGGTCTTGCTCTCGGTGGTGTTCCCGCCGCCGCAGGCGGCCAGGGAGAGGGTGAGGGCGGCGGAGAGCCCCAGGGACAAAATCTTCTTGGTGTTCATGTCTGTTTCCTCCTAATATAAATCCTTTTGAATGGGTGGGATGTCGAGGGGTGCGGGCGGATGCTGTCCGCCCCTACAAGGGTGCGGGGTGTAGCCCTTTTATGAAAGTTTTCTTTGCTGACTTTCTTTTCCAAAAGAAAGTAGGTCAGTGGGTGGAGCGGTTGACGACGTAGTTGCCGGCGGCCTGGACCAGGCTCACCAGCACGATGATGATGAGGATGACCACCACGGTGATGTCGGGCAGGTTCTTGCTGTGGCCGTACATGAGGGCGAAATTGCCCAGGCCGCCGGCCCCGATGGTGCCCGCGATGGCGGTGAAGTTGATGAGGGAGATGAGGGTGATGGTGACGCCTCGGGCGATGCCGGGGATGCCCTCCTTCAAATAGACCCGGGTGACGATCTCCCAAGGGGAGCAGCCCATGGACTGGGCCGCCTCGATGAGGCCGTCCGGCACCTCGGCCAGGGCCCCCTCCACCTGGCGGGCCAGGTAGGGGACGGTGCCGAAGAGGAGGGGAATGATGGCCCCCCGGACCCCGATGGCGGTGTGCATGATGAGCCGGGAAAGGCCCAGCAGCAGGATGGCCAGGAGAATGAAGGGGATGGAGCGGAACACGTCACAGAATTTGCTCAAAAGAAAGTGGAGAGGGCGGTTTTGCAGGATGCCGCCGGTCCTGGTGGTGAAGAGAAGAACGCCGAGAGGGATGCCGAAGAGAAGAGAGATGGCGCCGGAGATGCCCACCATCTGGATGGTCTGGACAAAGGCCTGCCAGAGCTGGTCGGACCGGTCCACTACGTTGGGGATGATGGAATATAAAAGCTCAGCCACGTTTCAGCACCTCCGCCCGTACATTTTTTGACGTCCAATATTCCAGTGCCTCCTGGGCCCGGTCGCCGCCCAGGACGGCCACCAGCCCGCCCAGGGGGGCGTCCTCGATGACCTCCAGGTTGCTGTAAATGATGTTGATGTCCACCCCGAACCGGCGGGAGAGGTCGGAGATGATGGCCTCAGACGCGCTTTTCTGGATGTAGGTCATCCGCACCAAAAGCTGGCCGGGGGAGAGGTCCACGATGGGGGAGCCGGCCTCCATCAGCTCCTCCACCTTGCTCAGATTGGAGGTGGTGGAGATAAAGGAGCGAGTCACGGCCTCTCTGGGGGAGGAGAAGATGGAGAACACGTCCCCCTCCTCCACCACGCGGCCGCCGTCCATGACGGCCACCCGCCGGCAGATGTCCTTGACCACCGCCATCTCGTGGGTGATGATGACCACGGTGATGCCCGTCTTTTGGTTGATGTCCTGGATCAGGCGGAGAATGGAGCGGGTGGTCTGCGGGTCCAGAGCGGAGGTGGCCTCGTCGCACAGGAGGACCTTGGGGCCGCTGGCCAATGCCCGGGCAATGGCCACCCGCTGCTTCTGGCCGCCGGAGAGCTGGGAGGGATAGGCGTCCGCCTTGTCGGGCAGGCCCACCAGCTCCAAAAGCTCCTTTACCTTGCGGTCGGTCTCCGCCTTGTCCACCCCCTTGAGGGGGAAGGCCACGTTCTGGGCCACGGTACGGGAGGGCATCAGGTTGAAATGCTGGAAGATCATGCCGATCTTCTTCCGTACCGCCCGCAGGTCCCGCTCCGGCATTCGTGTCAGCTCCTGGCCGTCCACCGTCACGGTGCCGCCGGTGGGCCGCTCCAGCAGGTTGATGCACCGCACCAGGGTGGACTTGCCCGCGCCGGAGTAGCCGATGATGCCGAAGATCTCTCCCGGGGCGATCTCCAGAGAAACGTCCCGCACGGCGTGGACCCCGGTTTCGCCGTCGCCAAAGGTCTTGCTGACGTGAACCAGCTTGATCATGGTCATCCCTCATTTCCTCAAAACAAAACAAAAAGAGTGGGAAGCGTCGCCGCTTCCCACTCTTCGATTCCCAATACAGCCTGAGACGGCCGACCGTTATCGAATGCTTCCGGGTGCGGAGGCGCAAGGCATCGTGGGCATCGGCATCATAGCCATGTCCATCATCCGCATCATCATTCCATAACAGTACGCCATGCCAGCCCGCCTCGATTCCTACCCCGTGACCCGGGTTTTCTTGTTGGGATTTATACTAGCACCCCGGGGTTCGGCTGTCAATGAAAAATTGGACATTTGGGCAATTTGGAGAAAAAGTGCCCGGGGCGGAGGGGCTTTTTCTGATTTTTGACGGCGTTTGCGCTTGACACCCGGCAGATAGGAGGGGGCCATGGGCATTGGACAAAAGGCTCCCGCAGGGGCGGCGCAAAAAAGAAGTACCGCCCCGAAAGGCGGTACTTCGTATGGATGGGGAAAATCAGCGCTTGCTGAACTGGGGAGCCCGACGGGCGGCCTTGAGGCCGTATTTCTTGCGCTCCTTCATACGAGGGTCACGGGTGAGGAAGCCGGCGGCCTTGAGGGCGGCGCGGTACTCGGGGTTGACCTCCAGCAGGGCGCGGGCGATGCCGTGACGGATGGCGCCGGCCTGGCCGGTGACGCCGCCGCCGGTGACGGTGGTCTCGATGTCCACCTTGCCCACCAGGTCGGTGGTGACCAGGGGCTGGCGGACAATGAGCTTCAGGGTGTCCAGGCCGAAATACTCGTCGATGTCACGGCCGTTGATGGTGATGGCGCCGGTGCCGTTGGGGAACAGGTGCACCCGGGCCACGGAGGACTTCCGACGGCCGGTGCCGTACAGATAAGGCTTCTTGCTCTTATACATAATTCTAGTTACCTCCTACTTAGTCCATCGTCCAGGGCTCGGGCTTCTGGGCGGCGTACTTGTGCTCGCCGCCGCGGCTGATGTGCAGCCGGGAGAGGGAGTCCTTGGTGACGGTGTTGCGGGGCATCATGCCGCGCACGGCCAGCTTCATGGCCAGCTCGGGATCCTTCTGCATCAGCAGGCGGTAATTGATCTCCTTCAGGCCGCCGACCCAGCCGGTGTGGTGACGGTAGAACTTCTGCTCGGGCTTTTTGCCGGTGAGGACGGCCTTCTCGGCGTTGAGGATGATGACGAAGTCGCCGCAGTCGGCGTGGGGAGTGTACTCGGGCTTGCGCTTGCCCCGCAGCAGGTCAGCGGCGATGACAGCGGTCTTGCCCAGGGGCTTGCCGGCCGCATCGAGGATATACCACTTGCGGACGATGTTGCCCTTGTTTGCCATAAAAGTGGACATGGTGAAACCTCCAATTCTAACTGCTCAAAACGAGCCTTTTCACGAAGAAAGTGCCCCAAACCTGGACGGTTGGAGCGTTTTGTATTATAATACGGAGGTTGCCGGGTGTCAACGGCTTTTTTGGATTTTTTAATTTAGAAAGTTGAAAGCTCTTGTATACGGCTTTTTCCTCGCTTGATCTCGCTTATTCTCGATTTCGATTTTCGATTTTTCGGAGGCGTTTTATGGAGAAAATACTCTCTTTGGTCCGGCGGTGCGTGGAGGATTACGACATGATCCGGGCCGGGGACACCGTGGCGGTGGGGGTCTCCGGGGGGAAAGACTCCCTGGTGACCCTGACCGCCCTGGCCAGGCTGTCCAAGTTCTACCCCAAGCCCTTTACTGTGGAGGCCGTCACCCTGGACATGGGGGCGGTGGACGGCGGGGAGGGGATGGACTTCGGCCCGGTGGCCGATTACTGCGCGTCCATCGGTGTGCCCTTCACCCTCATCCCCAGCGAGGTGAGCCACATCATCTTTGACCTGCGCCGGGAGAAGAACCCCTGCTCCATGTGCGCCAAGATGCGCCGGGGGGCCCTCCACAACGCCCTGGTGGAAAAGGGCATCCACAAGATCGCCCTGGGCCACCACTTCGATGACGCGGTGGAGACCTTCTTCCTCTCCCTCTTTTACGAGGGGCGGCTGTCCTGCTTCCAGCCGGTCACCGAGCTGACCCGCACCGGCATCACCCAGATCCGGCCCCTCCTCTACTGCGGGGAGGGGATGGTCCGGGGGGCGGCGAAGCGCAGCGGCCTGCCCGTGGTCCACAACCCCTGTCCCGCCGACGGCTATACCAAGCGCCAGGAGGTGAAGGGGCTGGTGGCGGAGCTGGAGCACAAATACCCGGGGCTCAAGGACCGGGTGTTCGGCGCCATGCAGCGCCTGCCCCTCCCCGAGTGGGGGCCCCTGGAGCACCGGCGGCGGCCGCTGCCCGAGGAATAAAGGGCGCGGGGGAGGGAACTTCTTCCCGGCCGCGCCGTCTAACCGGTCAAAAGGCCCGTATCCGGGCAGAGATCAAAGGAGTTGTTTGATATGAATATGAAACGTTTTGCCTGCGGCGCCCTGGCCGCCGTCCTGCTGGCCGTGCCCGCCCTGGCGGCGGACCCCGGGGCGCCCCTGGCGGAGGGCGGGGAGCAGGATATGGCCATCGGCGGCGGGGCCCCCGGCTTCCAGCTGCCCCAGCAGCGGACGCTTGATCCCGTGGAGCTGTACGGCACCGTCACCTCTGTGCTGGAAAACGGCCTGCTGCTGGCCCGGGGCGACGAAAAAGGGGATGTGGTCCTCCACGTCTCCGAAAAGACCGCCGTTGTGGACGCCGTCACCGGGGAGAGCCGGAGCCTGGAGGATGTGAAGGAGAGCGACACGATCTACGCCTGGGCCTCTCCCGCCATGACCCGGAGCCTGCCGCCCCAGACCTCCGCCATGGTCATCGTGTGCAATATCCCCCAGGATTTCCACGTGCCCACCTACCTGGAGGTCCAGCGGGTGAGCAGGAAAGAGGACGGCACGGTCTCCGCCCTTACCAACGGAAGCATCGTGCTCCACATGAGCGAGGACACCGAGCTGTTCTCCTACCAGACCAAGGACGCGGTGGGGCTGGACAGCATCAAGCCCGGCGCCAAGGTCCTGGCCTGGTACAGCATGGTGGCCATGAGCATGCCCGCCCAGACCACCCCTTCCAAGGTGATGGTGTTCCCCTATGACTACGCCGGCTGGCTGAGCCTGAACGGTGTGGACGACGTGGCGGTCAACGGCGAAAAGCTGGAGCTGCCCGCGGTCCCCTACGTGGAGGACGAGGAGCTGATGCTGCCCGTCCGCAGCCTGGCCGAGGCCTTGGGCTGTGAGGTGACCTGGAGCGCCGAGCGCCCCGACCAGGTCGAGGTGGAGAAGGACGGCAGGAGCCTGTACACCCTGACCATCGGCGGGGACACCGCCGTGGTGGAGGGGGATATGGTCACCGAGCTGACCCGAACCGTCACCGCCAGGGAGGGCGTCACCTCTGTGGCCGCCTCCGACCTGGCTTCCCTCCACGATTTGAAGGTGGAGAGCTGGGGCATCACCTTTTAAAAACAGGCCCCGCTTCAACTCCCGGGTGCGGGAGAAAGACAGACAAAAAGAGCGGGCCGTCCCGAAGGGACGGCCCGCTCTTTTGATTGCCTTTTTCCGCCGCCGGCTCAACCCTGCTCTTCCAGCAGCTCCTGCTTGATGTCCCAGAGCTTCTGGGACAGGTCCACGTAGTAGTTGTGGGGGTTTTCAAAGCGCTTGACCTCGTCCCACTGCAGCTCGATCTGCCGGGCGCAGTAGGCCCGGATCTCCTGGATGGAGGGGCGGGGATAGACCAGCTTTCCCCCCTGGAAGATGGGCACCAGCAGCTCCTGGGCGGTGAAGTTGGTGAAGGTCTTTCGCTTCCAGGTGGCGTCGGGGTCGAAGAGCTCCAGGGGCTTTGTGTCGTCCACCGTCTCGTCGTGGAGGGTGACCAGGTCGGCGAAGGCCTTGCCCCCCTCGTTGTCGAAGAGGCGGTAGACCTTTTTGAAGTGGGGGGTGGTGATTTTGGCGGGGTTTTCGGAGATCTTGATCTTGGGGATGATGTTCCCGGCCTTGTCCTCCACGGCGGCCAGCTTGTACACCCCGCCAAAGACGGGCTCCGAGCGGGAGGTGATGAGCCGTTCCCCCACGCCGAAGGCGTCGATCTGGGCCCCCTGGAGGAAGAGGTCCCGGATGATGTACTCGTCCAGGGCGTTGGAGGCGAAGATCCTGCAGCCGGTGAGCCCGGCGTCGTCCAGCATCTTCCTGGCCTTCCGGGACAGGTAGGCCAGGTCCCCGGAGTCCAGCCGGATGCCGCAGGAGGTGATGCCCTGGGGGAGGAGCACTTCTTTGAAGGCTTTGATGGCGTTGGGCACGCCGGAGCCCAGGACGTTGTAGGTGTCCACCAGCAGGGTGGCGTTGTGGGGATAGAGCTGGCAGTAAGTGCGGAAGGCGGTGAGCTCGTCGGGGAACATCTGGACCCAGGAGTGGGCCATGGTGCCCCCGGCGGGGGAGCCGTAGAGCTCGTCGGCCAGGGTGCAGGCGGTGCCGGAGCAGCCCGCGATGTAGGAGGCCCGGGCCCCCAGGAGGGCGGCGTCCGGCCCCTGGGCCCGGCGGGAGCCGAACTCGCTGACCGGGCGGCCCTGGGCGGCCCGGACGATGCGGTTGGTCTTGGTGGCGATCAGGGATTGGTGGTTGAGGGTCAGGAGCAGAAAGGTCTCGATGAACTGGGCCTGGATGGCGGGGGCCCGGACGGTGAGGATGGGCTCCCTGGGGAAGATGGGGGTCCCCTCGGGCACGGCCCAGATGTCGCCGGTGAAGCGGAAATCCTTCAGGTAGGTGAGAAAGGCCTCGCTGAAGCAGTTTTTGCCCCGGAGGTATTGGATGTCCTCGTCGTCGAAGGCCAGATTTTCCACGTAGTCGATGACCTGCTCCAATCCGGCGGCGATGGCGAAGCCCCCCTCGTCGGGGACGTTGCGGAAGAAAACGTCGAAGTAGCAGATCTGATCGGCCAGGCCGGTCTCGAAGTAGCCGTTGCCCATGGTCAGCTCATAGAAATCGCACAGCATGGTATAGTTGAGGTGCTCTTTCATGGAGAAATCCTCCCAAACAAAATATTAACCGTATTATACCCCCAAGCGGCCCGGAAGAAAAGAAAAACTTCCCAAGGCCCGCCGCCGGTCACAGATAGCGGTAGCGTTTTTTGCGCAGGTGGAGGAACAAAATGGTGATCCCCGCCGCCATGGTCTCGGCCGCGGCGGTGGCGGCCCAGACCCCGGTGAGGCCGAAGAAAACGGGGAGGAGCAGGATGGCGCCGCACTGAAAGACCAGGGTCCGCAGGAAGGCGATGGCGGCGGAGGCCGCGCCGTCTCCCAGGGCGGTGAAGAAGGAGGAGCCGAAAATATTGAGCCCGGAGAAGAGGAAGCACAGGGCGAAAATGCGGAAGCCGCCGATGGTCAGCTCTTTCAGCGCCGGGTTGTAGCCCACGAAGACCCCCGCCAGGGGCCCCACGAAGAGCTGGGCGGAGAGGGCCATGGCCAGGGAAAGGACGCCGATCACGGTGAGGCATTTGCGGAAGAGGCTTTTCAGCTCCCCCTCGTTGCCCGCGCCGTACTGGTAGCTGAAGATGGGGGCGGCCCCCATGGAAAAGCCGATGAAGGCGGCGGAAAAGACGAAGTTGATATACATCATCACGGAGAGGGCCGCCACACCGGCCTCCCCCACCAGAGCCATGAGCTGGTGGTTGTAGAGGACGGTCACCAGGGAGGAGGAGACGTTGGTCATCACCTCCGAGGAGCCGTTGGCGCAGCTCTTCAGCAGCATCCGGGGGTAGAGGCGGGTCTTTACCAGCCGCAGGGGGCTCTTGTTGGGCAGGAGGAAGTACACCAGGGGGATGACCCCTCCCACCAGATAGCCGCACACGGTGGCCAAGGCGGCCCCCGCCACCCCCCAGCCCAGCACGTAGATGAAGAGGTAGTCCAGGACCATGTTGGTTACCCCCGCCGCCAGGGAGAGGGTCAGGCCCATCTTGGGCCGCTCCGCCGCCACCAGGAAGCTCTGGAAGCTGGTCTGGAGCATGAAGGGCACGCTGCCCGCCAGCATGATGGTGCCGTAGGAGACGCAGTCGGCCAGAAGCACCTGGCTGGCCCCCAGCAGGATGGAGAGGGGGCGGATGAAGAGGATGCATAAAGCGGAGAGGAGGGCGCCTCCCGCCACCACGGTGAGGATCAGGGTGGTGAAGTACTGCCGGGCCTTGTCCGGCTCCCCCATGCCCATGGCCCGGGCCACCTCGGCGCTGCCGCCGGTGCCCAGCATGAAGCCGAAGGCCCCCACGATCATGGTGAGGGGGAAGATGATGTTCACCGCCGCCAGGGCGTTGTCCCCCACCAGATTGGAGACGAAGAGGCCGTCCACCACCGAGTAGATGGAGGTGACGATCATCATGACGATGGAGGGCAGGGTGAAGCGAAAGAGCTTGTGAAAGCTGAAGTGATCGGATAATTGGATGGTCATAACTGTGTTCCAGCGGGCCCGGAGAGCAGGCCCGAGAGTTCCTCCTTCAATAGTATCACGGATTTTTCCGTCAGAGCCACCAGCTGGTTCTGCTCCTCCCCCGTCAGGCGGGCGAAGGACGACCGCTCCGCCGCCATAAGGGGCCGGATGGTCTGTTTGACGTAAACCGCCCCGGCGGGGGTCAGGGCCGCCAGCTTGCCCCGGCCGTCCCTGGGGTCGGGGGAGAGGGCCACCAGCCCTCGTTTCTCCAGGGCCAGCAGGGCGGAGTGGCCCGTCTGCTTGGAGAGGGACCACTCGGCATAGAGTTCGGAGGGGGCGGTGGGCACCCCCCGCTCGCACAGGGCGTACAGGAGGGAAAAGCCGCTGTCCGACAGCCCCATTTTGAGGGAGACCTCATGGTAGATGTGGTCCAGCTCCTTGCTGAGCTGGAGCAGGTCGCTGTACTGTGCCTGATGTTCCATCGGAGGCCCTCCTGTTATTTAGTCTGATTTCGTACTTGCGGCGAAGGGATAGTATAGTACGGATTCGGACTTTTGTCAAGCCCATCAGCAGAGGTCGTCTATATATAGTAATGTGCTGATGAGAGGCCTTTCCGCGCTCTTTTTTAGAAAATAGAAAAAAGGGCAGCCGCCTTGAAACCGGCGGCTGCCCAATGGACTGGACGTTATTTTGCTTGTTTCTTTTTGCATCCGATGCAGCTGGTGATAAACAGGCCGATCCAAATGACAATATAGATCGGCCACATTCTGACAACGCTCATAAAGGGACGTACCACCAGGGACGCAAGTGAAATCCACGGAAGGAAAAACATTTGAGGGCCGAATCCGGCCAGGCCGCCCCAATATCTCCCCATGACCAATTCCTGGTATAAAACAAGCGCCAGCATGAGAAGGCCAAAAGCGCACATCAGAAACGCCTGCAAAACCGGGCTCTTGGCGGAAGCTGATAATTGGAAGGAAAGGTATCCCCACATAAGCAAGAATAAAAGGGCCAGCAGCAAAGTGATGAAACCTGAAACCGGAAAAGCCAGCATCAACCAATTCAGCAGGAATCCGAGGAACAGCGGCAATATTCCTCCCCCGATGAGACACATTGCTTTGCCCATAGGCGCACCTCCGCTCATATTTCTTGATCTCATTTTATCAAACTATTGCCCTGACCGCAACAGGGGCGCCGGTATACGCGGCAGAATTCTTATTCAACGGATATCCGCGACTGGAACGCCGGAGCCCCGGAAAGAAGGGTTTGACAGAACGCGGCAGGAGGTGCTATACTGTTTGAGAATAAATGACGGCATATCGGTTTTGACTGAAACGAGGAGTTTATCCTCGTTTTTTCTTTTGGAACGAAACTTGGAAAGAATTGAGGGTACCAGATGACACAAACGCAGTTTTCCCAGCTCGAGCTCGATCCCCGCATTGAAAAGGCCGTGGAGGCCATGGGCTTTGACGCCGCCACCCCCATCCAGGCCCAGGTGATCCCCCTGATCCGGGCCGGGGCGGACGTCATCGCCAAGTCCCAGACGGGCACGGGCAAGACGGCCGCCTTCGGCATCCCCGCCCTGGAGGCCATCGACACCGCCGAGGAGAAGCCCACCATCCAGGCGTTGATCCTCTGCCCCACCCGGGAGCTGGCTCAGCAGGCGGGGGAGGAGCTGCGGAAGCTGGCCCGGTTCCTGCCGGGCATCCGGCTGGCGGAGGTCTACGGCGGGGCCAACATGGAGCGGCAGTTCATCCAGCTGCGGAGGTGCAACGTGGTGGTGGGCACCCCGGGGCGGGTGATGGACCATATGCGCCGCAAGACTATCAAGCTGAAAAACCTGAGGATGGTCATTCTGGACGAGGCCGACGAGATGCTCAACATGGGCTTTAAGGAGGACATCGAGACCATCCTGGGGGAGACACCCCAGGAGCGGCAGACCGTCCTGTTCTCCGCCACCATGCCCCCCGCCATCCTGGAGCTGGCCAAGACCTTCCAAAAGGACCCCCAGATGGTGGAGATCGACAAGAGCCAGGTCACCATCGAGCGCATCGACCAAAGCTGCGTGGAGACCCCCATCAGCCAGAAGAAAGAGGCGCTGGACCTGCTGCTGCGGTTCCACCGGCCCCGGCGGGCGCTGATCTTCTGCAACACCAAGCACATGGTGGATGAGCTGGGGGAGTATTTGAACGGCCGGGGCTTCTCCGCCGAGAGCATCCACGGGGATCTGAAGCAGGTCCAGCGCACCCGGGTGATGAACGAGTTCAAGCGGGGCCGGGTGGCCATCCTCATCGCCACCGACGTGGCCGCCCGGGGCATCGACGTCAACGACGTGGATTACGTCATCAACTATGATATTCCTATGAGCACCGAGTACTATGTCCACCGTATCGGCCGGACGGCCCGGGCAGGGAAGTCGGGCAGCGCCATCACCCTTTTTTCCGGAAAGCGGCAGATGTACGCGGTGCGGGATCTGGCCCGGGCGGTGAAGGCGGAGATCCGCCAGGACCAGCTGCCCACCCGGGAGGAGATCCGGGCCCTGGAGGAGCAGGGGAACGTGGAGGCCATGGCGGCCCTGCTGGAGGCCGGCCCCGACCAGAGCTGCGAGGGCATGGTGGAGGCGCTGGAGGCCCGAGGCTTTTCTCCCCGGCAGGTGGCCGCCGCCGCCCTGAGCCTCTGCTTTCCCCAGCGGGACCTCCCCGCGGACATCCACAGCCAGGTAAACCGGCAGAGCCGCCGGGAGGCGGACCGGACGGGGGCCAAGGGGGTCCCCACGGCCTACACCGAGGTGGTGGTGGACATCGGCTCGGCCAACGGGGTGGAGACCAAGCACCTGGTGGGGGCCATCACCGAGCGGTCCGGCCTCTCGGGCAGGGAGGTGGGGAAGATCCACATCCTGCCCGACTACTCCGTGGTGGCGGTCCCCGCCGAGCGGGCGGGGGACGTGGTGGAGTCCATGCTGGGGTGCAAGATCTGCGGACGGCCCACCCACACCGTCCGGCTGGCGGGCACGGAGCGGGCCAAGAGCCGCCCGGCCCGCCCGGGCTCCAAGGCCGCCCGCTTCGCGGCGGAGCGGATCGAAAAACGCCAGTTGGCCCAGCGGGGCGGACCGGCCCGGCGGAAGAAAAAGATACCCGATTTCGAGGGATAAAAAATAGCTCTTTGAGCTATTTTTTACGGCATATGGCCCCTCTGGGGCCATGCCTGGGATTTTAGGCCGCCGCCGGGACGGCCGCGTGCCGTTTTTTATAGCTTGCCGCAGGCAAGCTATAAAAAAAGCGCACTGAGATATTTCTCAGCGCGCTTTTTGTTTGATGGGGAAAGGAGTCCGGTCAGTCCAGGGGCGTGGGGCCCATGGCGTCCCGAAGCTCCTGGGTGACGGCGGAGTTGAACAGCCGCACAGCATAGTCGTGGAGGCCGTTCAGGTCCTCGGCGATGCGGTCGGCGGGGATCTGCTTGTCCATCACGGAGAAATCGCCGTCCAGGATGAACTTGGGCTCGGGGTCCTGCTTGCCCCCGTTGAGGAGGCCGGGCCCGGCGTGGAGCTTCATGCGGCGGTTCTCCCCCAGGGTCATCTCCACGTCCAGGGCGTTCTTGGTGACGGCGCCCTCCTCAATGTCGGGCTCCGAGAGAACGCCGATGAAGGGGGCGTTGATGAGGTCGTCCCACAGCTCCCCCTCCAGGCCCAGCCGCTTGCGGGAGAAGGCGTTGACGTAGCGCAGGCCGATGCGCTCGAAAAAGGCGGGCTGGTAGATCTGGATGAAAAGGGCCAGGGTCTTGTCCAGCTTCTGGGCGAACTCCTCCCAGCGGGTGTACCGGAGGGTGGACAGGGCGATGAAGGTGCTGGTCAGGTTGATCTTCCACAGCCCGTCGGTGGAGATGAAGTTATAGTTGGTGATGGGGGGCTGCTGCTCCAGCTTGTTGTTCACCACCCGGGGGGGCTGCTGCTCCTGCCGGGCCACGTACTTGGGAAAATCGGCCCGGATGGCCTCCTGGAACTGGGCGGGCTCGGTGCTGCCAATGGACAGGATGGTGGGGAAACGCAGCTGGCAGATGGTCTCGATCAGCTGGGGGTTGGCATAGGAAAAGCGGGCGTTATCGGAAAACAACATCGTGTTTGGCTCCTTCCATAAGTGATACACGCCTATTGTACCCGTTTGCGGCGGAAATGTCAAAAGAAAGAGGGAAAAGTCTCCGCCTGGGAGAAAAACCGCCGGGAAACCGGAATCGCGTGGGAAACGCTGGTTAGATGCGGGTGATTTGGTCCTAGTTTTTGTATTGGGCGGCCATATCATGTATTCTGCGTCTCATTTCCGCGCGGACGGGCGCCGGCTCCAGACATTCGCATCGGGGCCCAAAGCCCATAAGAATGTCGTAGTAGTAGTCGTTCTCCAGGAAGGGGAAGCTGACGATGTAATGCTCGTCCCCGTCCGGCGAAAAATTCTCATAGGCGCAAAAATCAAGCACACGGTCCATCACGGATTTATGGATTCGGAGCTTGATTTTTATTTGTATCGCCTCCCAAGTCTCCGCAAAGTCCAAAATCGGTTTTTGATACCCACGGGGCGCGAAGGTCTCCTCCCGCAGCCGCAGGTTTGAGATACGGGAGAGCCTGAATAAGCGGTAATCATTCCTTTGATGGCAGTAGCCTTGAAAATACCAATGACTGCTTTTCCATACCAGCTGATAGGGCTCGACGGTTCGCGCGGTCTTGTTTCCGTGATGGGCGATATAGTCAAAGGTCAGCAGCCTGTTTTCCTGCAAGGCCGCCTGGATCGTTTCCAAACAGGAGGGTATCACCGGGCTGCCCATCCACGGACTTAGATCAATCCGTATTTGATCCGCCCGCAATTCGATGTCCTTCGCCCGGTCGGCGGGGATAAAGCTCTTGATTTTGGCGAGGGCGTGTACCAGCTCATCCCCCCGCACGATGTTGGAAAGGCTGGAAAGCCCCATCAGGAGAGCGGAAAGGTCAGCGGCGGAAAACACCTTTTTATCCAGCTTATATTCCGGCATGATCTCAAAGCCGCCGCCCACGCCGGTTGTGGAGCGGACAGGGATCCCCGCCATATTGATGGCGTCTATGTCACGGTAGATCGTGCGGGGCGAGACCTCAAACCGTTCCGCCAGCTCCCCCGCGCCGATCCGTCCCTGATTGAGAAGGAGCATAATGATGCTGACGAGCCTGTCGATTTTCATTTGACAACCGCCTTTCAAATTGAATTGTGGCCATGCTGTTGTCAACAATGATATCGTACAATGAAACCGCAGGTAAATCAATCAAAGAATAAAAATGGAGGAACTGTATGCTTACCATCTATGTTTACATTCTGGACACGTTGGCCGACTGGGAGCTGGGGTATGTCACCGCGGAATTGAATTCCGGCCGGTTTTTCAAAAAGGACGCCCAGCGGGTGACCCTCAAAACAGTGAGCCGCTCAAAGGAGCCGGTCCGCACCATGGGCGGGCTGACGGTCACGCCCGACTGCCTGATCGAAGAGATGCTCGTGAGCGAGACAAGCGTGCTGCTGCTGCCGGGGGCGGCCGAGTGGAATGACCCGAAGCATGGCGCGATCATCGAAAAAGCGGCTCAGCTTCTCTCCGTGGGCGCCACGGTGTGCGCCATCTGCGGGGCCACCGCCGCGCTTGCCGGAGCGGGGCTGTTGGACCGGCGTTCCCATACCAGCAACGGGCCGGGATTTCTTGAAATGGCGGCCCCCGGTTATAGGGGGCGGAGCTTTTATGTGGATCAACTTTCTGTGGCGGATCACAACCTGATTACCGCTGGCTCCGCCGGTGCTTTGCTGTGGGCAAAGCAGATAATCGGCCGCTTAGGCGTTTTTCGGTCCGACACCCTGGAGGCTTGGTATGAGTATTTCAGCACCGGGAAGCCGGAACATTTCTTCGCCCTCATGCAAACCTTGCCGCCCGATATGGAGAGCCGCGTCAAATAGAGCCAGGCATTTGCGGTCAGATAAAACCAACGCGCGGGCGGATGAATTCCGCCCGCGCGTTGGTTTTATCCCTCCCAGAGGACGATGGTCCCGGCCCTCCGGGTGGCGTTCAGGTCGATGAGCCGCTGGTTGGACGAGCCCCGGAAGCGGAGGGTGATGTCCTTGAGCTCCTCCACAAATTTTCCATCCACCAGCACGTCCACCAGAGAGAGCATCTCGTCGGTGACCTCACAGCGGCAGCGGGAGGGGACCTGGCCGATGAGCTCCTCCAGGGTGTAGCCGGAGTAGGCCCAGATGGTCTTGTGGGGGCAGGCCTCCCGCACCCGGTGGAGGAAGGGGGTCAGGGCGCGCTGGTTGTCCGGCTCAAAGGGCTCTCCGCCCAGGAGGGTGAGCCCGTCAATGAAGCTGGGGGACAAATCCTCCAAAAGCTGGCGCTGGGTGTCCTCGGTGAAGGGCTGGCCGAAGGCGAAGTCCCAGGTCTCGGCCTGGAAGCAGTTCTTGCAGTGGTGGGTGCAGCCCGAGACGAAGAGGGTCACCCGGACGCCGATGCCGTCGGCGATGTCCCGGCGCTTGATGTTGCCGTAATTCATGCAATGACCTCACAAAAAAGGGTGTAGGGGGGTTCCCCTCATCAGTCTGGCCTTTGGCCAGCCAGCTTCAACGACTTCGCTTGCATTAAGTGGCCCTAAGCTACCGCTAAGGGCCACTAAACCCCCAGGAAAGCCTTCCGCAGGAGGAGGCCTTCCCCTGGGGGAAAGGTGCCCCAGTTCGCAAACTGGGGCGGATGAGGGGAACGTGGGCAGAGGCGGGAGGCCCTTTACAGATGCAGGACCCGCTCCTTGATCTCCTGGGTCCGGCCCTGGTTCCATTTACTCACGCTTGGCGAGCGAAGCGAGCTTAGCGTGAGTTAACGGAACGGCAGAGCGGCGGGAAAAATGATTTTTTATAGATGGAGCACCCGCTCCTTGATCTCTTGCGTCCTTCCCTGGTTCCAGAACTGGGTGCCGATATAGCCGCAGGTGCGCCGGGCCACGTTCATCTTGTCCTGGTCCCGGTTGTGGCAGTGGGGGCACTCCCAGACCAGCTTGCCGTCGTCCTCCACGATCTGGATCTCCCCGTCGAAGCCGCAGACCTGGCAGTAGTCGGACTTGGTGTTCAGCTCGGCATACATGATGTGGTCGTAGATGAACTGGATGACGGAGAGGACGGCGGGGAGGTTGTCCTGCATATTGGGAACCTCCACGTAGCTGATGGCCCCGCCGGGGGAGAGGGTCTGGAACTGGGCCTCAAAGGCCAGCTTGTCGAAGGCGTCGATGGGCTCGGTGACGTGGACGTGATAGCTGTTGGTAATATACGCCTTGTCGGTTACCCCGGGGATCACCCCGAACCGCTTCTGGATGCACTTGGCGAAACGGTAGGTGGTGGACTCCAGGGGGGTGCCGTAGAGGGAGAAGTCCATGTGCTCCTGGGCCTTCCAGGCGGCGGTGGCCTTGTTGAGGTAGCGCATGACCTCCAGGGCGAAGTCGGTGCCCCCCTCCTCGGTGTGGGACTTGCCGGTC
Organism: Oscillospiraceae bacterium; assembly: GCA_022846075.1. Taxonomy (GTDB): domain Bacteria; phylum Bacillota; class Clostridia; order Oscillospirales; family Oscillospiraceae; genus Vermiculatibacterium. The sequence continues at coordinate 2,801,668 of AP025582.1, read as the reverse complement.
ATATACTTCACGCACTCATAGAGTCCGGCGTAGCCCAGGGAGATGGTGGAGTAGCCGTTGTAGAGGAGCTTGTCGATGGGCTCCCCCTTCTTCAGCCGGGCGATGGCGCCGTACTGCCAGAGGATGGGGGCGGCGTCGGAGAGGGTGCCCTTCAGCCGGTTGTGGCGGCACATGAGGGCCCGGTAGCACAGGTCCAGCCGCTCGTCAAAGACGGACCAGAACCGCTCCATATCCCCGCCGGAGGAGAGGGCCACGTCCACCAGATTCAGGGTCACCACGCCCTGGTTGAAGCGGCCGTAATACTTGGGCTTTCCGGTCTCCGGGTCCACGTAGGGGGTGAGGAAGGAGCGGCAGCCCATGCAGGTGTAGCAGTGGCCCTCGCCGTTTTTATCCACCTTGTCCCGGAGCATGATCTTCTCGGAGATATAGTCGGGCACCAGCCGCTTGGCGGTGCACTTGGCGGAGAGCTGGGTGAGGTACCAGTAGGGGGAATCGGCGTGGATGTTGTCCTCCTCCAGGACGTAGATAAGCTTGGGGAAGGCGGGGGTGACGAAAACGCCCACCTCGTTCTTGACCCCCTCATAGCGCTGCTTGAGGGTCTCTTCGATGATGACCGCGAGATCCTTTTTCTCCTGCTCGTTCCGGGCCTCGCCCAGGTACATGAGCACGGTGATGAAAGGGGCCTGGCCGTTGGTGGTCATGAGGGTGACCACCTGGTACTGGATGGTCTGGACGCCCTTGCGGATCTCCTCCCGCAGGCGCTTTTCCACGATCTGGGAGACCACCGCCTCGTCCACATTGCCGTTGTTCAGAAGGCGGCACTCCTCGGTGACGTCCCGGCGGATCTTCTGGCGGGACACGTCCACGAAGGGGGCCAGGTGGGCCAGAGAGATGGACTGCCCGCCGTACTGGTTGGAGGCCACCTGGGCGATGATCTGGGTGGCGATGTTGCAGGCGGTGGAGAAGGAGTGGGGCTTCTCGATCATGGTGCCCGAGATGACGGTGCCGTTCTGCAGCATGTCCTCCAGGTTCACCAGGTCGCAGTTGTGCATGTGCTGGGCGAAGTAGTCCATGTCGTGGAAGTGGATGATGCCGGCCTCGTGGGCCTCCACGATATCCTGGGGCAGGAGGACCCGGCGGGAGATGTCCTTGGAGACCTCGCCCGCCATGTAGTCCCGCTGGACGGCGTTGACCTTGGGGTCCTTGTTGGAGTTCTCCTGCATGACCTCCTCATTGTTGGACTCGATGAGGGTCAAAATCTGCTCGTCGGTGGTGTTGGCGGCCCGGGCCAGGGAGCGGGTGTAGCGGTAGCGGATGTACCGCTTGGCCGTCTCATAGGCCCCCTCCTTCATCAGCTCGGTCTCCACCAACTCCTGGATCTCCTCCACGGACAGGGTGCGGCCCATCTGGGCGGCGGTCTGCTCCACACGGGCGGACATGTCGGTGATCTGGCCGGGGGTCAGCTCCCGTGCGCCGGTGGTGGCGGCGTTGGCCTTGGCGATGGCGGCGGCGATCTTGGCGGCGTCAAAAGCGACCTCGGTGCCGCTTCTCTTGATGATCTTCATTTTGGTTCCCCTCTCTGGTGTTATCTTGTGGTGAAGTAGGGAAAGTATACACCATTTGTAGGAAATCCGCAAGAGGAAAAACACAAGATATAGTGTTTATTTTTTGACGATGTTGCTAGATGTGGAAACGGAGGCGGGCCGCTGTGGACAGCGGCCCCTGCGCTCCCGCGCCCGGCGGGGCAAAAAATTATCCGCCCCCATCAAAAAAGATGAAGGCGGAGCCGTGCTTCCTTGACGTCGCAAAATTCATCCAGTTCCATCAGGACGTCCCGGTGGGAGGGGTCCCGGACGTAGGCGAAGGCGTGGACCTCGTCCCCGGGGCGGAGCAGGCTGTCAAAGTAGGCCTCGTCCCGGTCGAACCACTGCCAGTAATCCCGTGAGATGCTCCGCTGCGGGGGGAAGATCCAATTTTCGACGGGGACGCCGTAGAGGGGCAGGTCAGTGATGATGGGCGGGATTTTTTTGTCCACCAGAAAGACGGCGCACTCCGCGGCGGCGACGGAAATCTTTGTGGTCAGAGATTCCGGGAAAACTCCGCACCCGAGCAGGAAGTATTGTTTTCTTCGCATAAATCCTCCAGGGCCACCCGTGTGGCCTCCACGACAAAGGCGGAGAATGTACAGCCTGTCCCCTTGATTGCGGTCTCTACCTGTTCCATCACATCGTTGGGAAAACGGATGCTTTTTACCGTAGTGGATGGCACCTGAGGAATTTTAAATTTTCGCCTCACGGTACCACCCACAATACGACTTGTTGTGTTAAGTCTATTACAAAATGTGGTTTAAGTCTGTAAGACGATTGTAGCGCAAAATGTATGACAAAATTATAGTAAAATTGACCTAATCATAAAAGCCCCGGCGGTCAATGACCGCCGGGGCTTTGGCTTCCCCTGGGAAAAAACCGAAAATGAGGCGTGGCGGGCGGCTGATAGCCGCCCCTACATGGAGAATTCTGGTCATGCGCGGTGCCGTGTATTCGTTACAAGGAAAATGCGAGGCATAGGCGGTACCACGTATTCGTAGGGGCGGATATTATCCGCCCGCGCCCACCCATCCATCCAGCACATGTCAGCGTCAGCGGCGCAAGAGGGACCGCGGGTTGACAGGCCCACCCGCGCTTTTACCCCACCACCTGCAGCTCCTTGGGGTACTTATTGAGCACCTCGCACCCGTCCTCGGTGACCATCACCAGGTCCTCGATGCGGACCCCGAACTCTCCGGGCAGGTAGATCCCCGGCTCCACGGAAAAGACCATGCCGGGGGCGCACACCGCGTCGGAGGCCCCGGACACGTCGGGGGGCTCGTGGCAGTCGATGCCGCAGCCGTGGCCCAGCCGGTGGGTGAAATAGGGGCCGAACCCCCCGCCGGTGATGACCTTCCGGGCGATGCCGTCCAGCTCGGACAGGGGCACGCCGGGGCGGGCGGCGGCCTCGGCGGCCTCGTTGGCCCGGCGCACCAGCTCGTAGACCTGCCGCTGTCTGTCGCTGACCTCCTGGTAAAAGACCGTCCGGGTCATGTCGCACCAGTACCGGGAGATGGGGGTGAAGATGTCGAAGATGACGCTGTCGCCGGGCTTCAGCACCGTGGCGTCCCCGCTGTGGTGGGGGTCGGCCCCGTTGGGGCCGAAGCAGACGAGCTGGGTGCCCTCGCAGTCGGCCCCCCGGGCTAAAAACTCCCGGTTCACCAACGCGGCCAGCTCGTTTTCCCGCACTCCGGGCCGGAGGGCGGCGATGGCGGCGGCGACCACCTGGTCGTTCATGGCGGAGGAGTGGCGCATGGCGGCCCGCTCTTGGTCGTCCTTGGTCATCCGGGTCACGTCCACCGGGTCGGAGCCGTGGACGGGGACCACGTCGGGGCGGTGGATCATGAGGCCAATCAAAAATTTGCTGTACCAGAATTTGTCGATGCCCAGCTTTCCCGGCTTCACGGCCTGGGCCAGCTGGGCCACGGGGTCGTCGCCGTCCTTGTGGGCGACGAAGGGGAGACCCGGCTGGGAGGTGAGGCCGAAAATCTCGTTGCCGAAGAGGACGGCGGAGCCGCCGGCGTCCAGCAGGAGGGCGATCATCCGCTCGTGGGGCTCCACCCAGTGGCCGGTAAGGTAGAAGAGGGAGGTGGTGGCGGTGACCAAGATCTGGTCCAGCCCCGCCTCTTTCATGCGGGCGGTGACCCGCCGCAGTCTGGCGTTGTCCATGGCGCTACGTCCTTTCTCATATGGCAGATACCGCCATTATAGCACCGGCGGAAGGGCCTGGCTATCGGCCCCGGGTAAAAATTTTGCCGGGCCTGTCACAAAACGGGGGGCAAGTCCGTTATAATATGTGAAAACCGGTTTTCAGGAAAGGAGATGAGCGGATGGAAGCCCAGGGCATCGCCACCCGGGAGGAATTCAGCGCCGCCGTGGCCCAATACGGGCAACCCCTGCTGCGCTACTGCCACCACATCCTCTGCAATTATGAAGAGGCCCAGGACGCGGTGCAGACCGCCTTCCTGAAGGCCTGGGAGGGCCGGGAGCGGTTCCGGGCGGGGACGAGCCTCTCCGCCTGGCTCTACCGGCTGGCCTACACCACCTGCGTGGACCTGCTGCGGGCGCGGAGACTCCGCCCGCTGCCCCCTCCCGCCTCCGGGGGCCGGGACTACATCGGCCCCGAGCTGCGCCGGGCCCTGCAAACCCTGACCGCCCGGGAGCGGGCGCTGGTGTTCGGCCGGGTGATGGAGGAGCGGCCATACAGCGAGCTGGAGGAGATCTACCGCATCCCTGCCGCCACGCTGCGCAAACGATATGAGCGGGCCAGGGCCAAGCTGGCCAGGGCCCTGACGGAACAGGAGGGGACTTATGAAACGCAATGAGGAAGAGGCCCGCATCTTTGCCGCCCTCTCCCGGGTGGAGACCCCGGAGTACGACATCGCCGGGGCGGTGGAGGAGGCCATAGGGGCGGGGAGCCGCCCCCAACCCCACCCGCTGCCCCGTGCCGCCCTGCTGGCGGCCTGCCTGGCCGGAGTCCTGCTGCTGGCTGCTGCTGCGGCGGGCATCTCGGGGGCCTGGCGGTACTTTTTCCGCTCGGAGCTGCCCCAGAACGCCGTCACGACCGTGGGGGTGAGCCAGACGGCGGGAGACTACACCCTGACCCTGGAGGACGTGGTGGTGGACGACAACGGGGCCATGCTCCTGCTGGCCCTCAGCCGGGCGGACGGGGGGGACATCGACCCGGAGGCCTCCCTGCGGACCAACAGCATGCATGCCACGCTGACCGTGGACGGAAAGACCTTCCTGGGCTCCAGCGGCAGCGCCAGCAGCCCCGTCCAGGACCCCAAGAAGGTGTATTTCTGCTTTGAGACCCGCTCCCCCGGCAGCCGGGAAAGCCTGCTGGGCAGGACCATGACCTTCGAGGCCGACGGGGTGGCCGTTCAGCTCCGGGAGCCCGACGGTTTCTACCAGCTGCGGGAGAAAAAGCCCGCCGACCTGTCCCCCCTGGCGGGGGCCTGGACGGGGGAGCCCTTTGCGACCAACCACTGGGAGAAGGAGGTCCAGGAGACCCTGGCCGCCGCCATCGAGGCCCAGAATTTGAACGTGCCTCTGGGCGGGGCGCTGGGGGAGGCGTTCCCCGGCTTCGCCCTCCGGGGGGCGCTGATGACCGACGACGGCGGGCTGCGGGTGGCGGTGTCCTCCTCCGGCCGGGTCCGGTCGGGGGACCGGGTGTGCACCTCGGTCAGCGTGGAGGACCTCACCGACCGGCGCACCGGGGAGCGGTACCGTTTGTCGGGGGGCCAGGGCATCAAGCTCTCCGATGGCAGCAGCGCGGTGCTCTGGTACTGGCGGGACTGCCCTTTGACGGTGGAGGACCTGCCCTATCTGGAGATGGAGGTCACCTACGCCGTGGACCGAGTGCTCTCGGAGGAGCCCTTCTCCCTGACCTTCCGGGCGGATGGAGGCTCCGCTCTCCGCGTGGACCTGGAGGGGACGCTGGAGGTGGAGGGCGTGACTCTCCACCCCGTCCAGCTGCGGCTGTCCGCCCTGGGGCTGACCTTCTACTTCGACGACAGCATGGACACCGCCCACGTGGTTTACGAGGCCGGACTGACCCCCGTCCTTACCCTGGAGGACGGCACGGCGCTGGAGACCGAGTGGCACGGCGGCTACGGCGGGGAGGACGGCCAGTGTGCCATCGCCTTCGAGGCGAAGGACGAGGATGGCGGGCAGGTCTTTTTCGACACGGACCAGATCCGGTCCGTCACCTTCGGCGGCCTGACGGCGGCCCTGCCCTGAGGGGCAGGCGGGGAATGGAAAGAGCGGATGGGGAGCGGCTTTGGCCGCTCCCCATCCGCTCTTAGCAGGTGGTAATCCGGATGCTTGGGATGGGATGCCCTGTCTTAAATTCTGACCGGGGCGGGCATATCCGCCGGAGGGTTTGCTTTGAAATCCGGCGGCGGCCGTGCTATAATGGGATCTCACGGCGGCCCGCCTTTCCGGCGGGCCGTCCCACTTTTCCAAGACAGGACGGATAGACCATGACAGAAAAAGAAGTGGCGGAGCTCCGCCGCCGGTACAAGCCGGAGAAGAGCAGCATTTCCCACATCCGGGGCTGCTGCGTCAATGAAAACAGGGAGATCGTCTCCCAGTTCGACCAATCCCTGGGCCTGATGAGCGAGGACGACAGTGCCATGATCCTGTCCACCCTCCGCAAGACTCTCTCGGGGGGGATTGGGAAGAACCTGGCCGACATCGTCTTTTCCACCCAGCAGGTGGTGGACAGCCCGGAACACCGGCTCCTGATGGCCCTGCGGGAATCCAACCTGACCGACGAGGCGGCGGTGCAAGCCCTGTTCCAGAAGGTCATCGACGCGGTGGAGATGGAGGGGAACTACCTCATCCTCCTGGCCCGGGACGCCTACGACGTGGCCTTCCGCTCCGGGGACGGGGAACAGCAGGCTGACGCCGGGAGCGAGACCTTTTCCTACATCCTCTGCTCGGTCTGCCCGGTGAAGATGACCAAGCCCGCCCTCAGCTACCGGGCCAACGAGAACCGCTTCGGCCACCTGCCCATTGACTGGGTGGTGTCCGCCCCCGAGCTGGGGTTCCTCTTCCCGGCCTTCAACGACCGCGCCACCGACCTCTATGGGGCTCTCTATTACAGCCGGGACACCGCCGACAGCCACCCCGGCTTCGTGGACGCCATTTTCCACGTGGACCCCCTCATGCCCGCCCAGACCCAGCGGGAGACCTTCCAGTCCATCCTGGCGGACAGCCTGTCCGACGACTGCTCCCTGGAGGTGGTCCAGGGGGTGCAGGGCCGGCTGCGGGGCCTCATCGAGGCCCACAAGGAGAGCAAGGCCGAGGAGCCCCTGGTGGTGGACCAACACGTGGTGAAGAAAATGCTCTCGGCCTGCGGGGTGGCCGAGGGCCAGGCCGAGACTTTTGAGGCCCGGTACGCCGCCGAGTTCGGCGACGGCAGGGCGCTGAGTCCCAAAAACCTGGTAGACACCGCCCAGACCGAGATCAAGACCCCGGACGTGACCATCCGGGTCAGTCCCGACCGGGAGGACCTGGTGGAGACCAGGGTCATCGACGGAAAAAAGTACATCCTCATCCGGGCCGACGAGGGCGTGGAGGTCAACGGGGTGAATATCCATATCTCCTGACAGGGAAGGACGGCGGCGCGGCATGGGGCCGCGCCGCCGTCCTTGTTTATTTTTCGGGCCCCAGCACAAGGGGCTGGAGCTGCTCGCCCCGGAGGGCGGCGGCGACGGTGTCCGGGACCAGGGAAAAGTCAGCCACCAGGGAGGTGGGCTTGCCCGTGGGGTCGTCCTGGCGAAAGGGGACGAAGTAGACGTGCTTTTTGTCCAGGAGGGTCCCGATGCTCTTGGCGGAGGAGGCCAGGCCGTCGTTGGTGGAGACGGCGATGATGAGGGGCCGGCCGTTGCGCAGGTGGGCCTTGGCCGCCAGGGTGACGGTGGTGTCCGCGATGCCGGCGGCCAGCTTGCCCAGGGTGTTGCCGGTGCAGGGGCAGATCACGAGAGCGTCCAGAGTTTGCTTGGGGCCGATGGGCTCGGCTTTCTGCAGGGTGTCCACCACCCGCTTGTCGCAGATGCGCTCCATCTCCCGCATGAAGTCATGGGCGTTGCCGAAGCGGGTGTCGCAGGCGGCGGAGGCCTGGGAGACGATGGGCGTCACGTCCCCGAAGCGGGCCTTCACCTTCTCCAGGGCATCCAGGGCTTTGGCATAAGTACAAAAGGAACCGCAGAAGGCAAAGCCGACGCGGCAGGATTCCAATTCCATGGTCACACTCCTAACTCGGTCAAAATATTGCAGATCGTATTCTTGATGGCCAGCCCCGCCGTGACGGGGGCGGTCTTGCCCGGGAGGGACAGGGCCCAGATGACCTTGACCCCCAGCTCCGCCGCCGCGGTGAAGTCCACCCCGCCTGGCTTGGAGGCCAGGTCGATGACCAGACACCCGGGCTTCAGATCGGCCAGCTCCGCCCGGCCCAGCACGGGGGCGGGAACGGTGTTGATGACCAGGTCGTAGCCGCACAGCCAGCCGGAGAGCTGGTCGGAGCGCTCCACCCCATAGCTCCATACCTGGGCCCAGGCAAGGTCCGTGTAGTTCCTGGCGGCCACGCTGACGGCGGCCCCCAGCCCGCGAAGCTGCCGGGCCAGCACGTGGCCCAGCCGTCCGTAGCCCACCACCAGGGCCTTGGAGCCGTGGAGGGTGATGGGCAGCTCCTCCATGGCGATCTGGATGGCCCCCTCGGAGGTGGGTACCGCGTTGGCCACCGCCAGCTCCTCCCGGGCGAAGTAGTCCCGGAGCGTGAGGCCCCGGGCCTCGGCGGCCTGGACCAGCCTGGCGTCCGCCATCCCGGCGCAGAGGAGCTGGCCGGGGCGCAGGGCGTCCAGCACTTGGGCCAGGGGCAGGCGCAGGGAGGAGAGGGGGGCGTTCAGGTTCTCCCCGTCGGCGGCGGGGAGGGGGAGGACCACGCAGTCGGCCACCGCCGCCCCCGCCAGGCCGTCGGCGGCCAGGGACGGTTCGCCCCCCCGGTCCAAGGCGTAAGTATGTACCGTGTGCCCGTCCTCGGCCAGGGACCGGGCCAGGGTCATCTGCCGGGGGTCTCCCCCGATGACCCAGAAATTCAATCGTTGCCGCATAGGCGTTCCCTCCATATCACTTGCTGGGCCATCCTATTCCGGTGGTGGGTGATGGGTGCGCGGTTGCGTTTGGGGCGGGAAGCTGGTACAATGGGAGCAACCTGTGAATAAAGGAAGCGGAATAATATGGAGTACACCATTGAAAATAGCGAACTGACCCTGACCGCCAGCACCTTCGGCGGGGAGCTGCACAGCCTGACCACCAGGGAGGGACTGCCCCTGCTGTGGGACGGCAGGGAGGAGATCTGGCCCCGGCGGGCGCCGGTCTGCTTCCCCTGGGTGGGGGCCATCGAGGATGGCTGGTATGAGGACCGGGGCTTCCAGTACCGGGAGGCGGACAGGCGCCACGGCTTCGTCCGGGACATGGAGCACCTGCTGGTGGAGCGGACGCCGGAGCGGCTGTCCTTCCGGCTGGAGTGGCCGGGGAGCCTGGCCATGTGGCCCTGGGCCTTCTGGTTCGAGACGGTCCACACCCTGGAGGGAAGCTCCGCCGTCACCACCTGCACGGTGGAGAACCGGGCGGGCCGGGCCATGCCAGTCCAGTTTGGGTTCCACCCGGCCCTGCGGTGCCCCTTCCTGCCGGGGACGGCGGTGGAGGAGTACCAGGTGCGCTTTGAGAGCGGCCGGGTGGTGGCGCTGGATTCTCACATCTTCGACGACGACTCCATCCGCTATACCGATGTGGGGGCCTGGGCCCGGCTGGAACACAAGGGGACGGGCAAATATCTGGAGGTGGAGACGGCGGGCTATCCCAACGTCCTCCTCTGGAGCAAGCCCGGCATCCCCGGCTTTGTGTGCATCGAGCCCTGGCAGGGCTATCCCGGCCCCGGCCACGACCTGATGGGCCGACCCGGCGCCCAGCTTATGGAGCACGGGGAGAGAAAGAGCTGGCGGCAGGCCGTCACGGTCAATCTCTGATGGGCGGGGCGGTCTGCGAAGAGGGGATGATCCCCCTCCAGGGCGTGCCCCAGTATGTGTCGGTGCGGGCGGATCGGCGGGACGCCCCGCTGCTGCTGTACCTCCACGGCGGTCCCGGCGACGCAGCGCTGCCGCTGGTGCGCAAGTACAACCGGGCGCTGGAGCGGGACTTCACCGTGGCCGTCTGGGAACAGCGGGGGACGGGGAAGTCCTATTACCCCTTCGGCGGCGGGGAGCGGGTGACCATCGAGGTGTTCCTGGAGGACCTCCTGGCGCTGACCCGGTATCTGCTGGAGCGGTTCCACCAGGAAAAGCTGTACCTGGTGGGGCACTCCTGGGGGAGCGTGCTTGGCCTGCGGTTCCTCCAACGGCACCCGGAGCTGGTCCGGGCCTACGTGGGCTGCGGCCAGGTGGTCCATATGAAGGAATCCTGCCGCAGGGCCTATGACTTCGCCTGCGCCGGAGCCTCGGGCAAGACGCTGGAAAAGCTGAGGGGCATCGACTGCGCCTACACCGGGGAACACTGGCTGGACGACCTGCTGTTCGTCACGGGGCAGGTGGTGAAGCAGGGGGGCTCCCTCTACGGGAAGAGGAGCTATAACAGCCTTGTTGCCCCCTTCCTGTTTTCGGGCCAATATGGGCTCAAGGACCTGATGGGGCGGCAAAAGGGGTCGCTTCAGTCCCTTCAGCGGCTATGGCCGGAGCTTATGGAGACCGATTTTGAGGACGTCCGCGCCTATGGCGCGCCGGTGATCTTTGTGGAGGGCCGGTACGATGCCCACGTGTCCTCGGCCCTGGCGTGGGAGTACTATGAGACCATCCGGACCGAAAAACGGTTTTTCTGGTTTGAGGCGTCCTGCCATTTCCCCCAGTGGAGCGAGAGCGGGCGCTTCAACGAGCTGATGGCGGAGGTACTGCGATAAAAAAGCCCCCTGTCCCGTATCGGGACAGGGGGCTTTTTGTGGTTGGATCAGAGCAGGATGACCCCGGCGGATTCGCAGGCGTCGGTGGTGTCCGGGTCCCAGATACCGGCCTGGACCTCCCCGATGTGGGCCTTGCCCAGCAGGTACATGCAAAGCCGGGACTGGCCGATACCCCCGCCGATGGTGAGGGGCAGCTTGCCCGCCAGGAGCAGCTTGTGGAAGGGCAGCTCCCGCCGGGCGTCGCAGCCGGCCAGGGTGAGCTGGCGGTCCAGGGCGTCGGGGTCCACCCGGATGCCCATGGAGGAGAGCTCCAGGGCGTCCTCCAGCACCTCGTTCCACACCAGAAGGTCGCCGTTCAGGCTCCAGTCGTCGTAGTCGGGGGCACGGCCGTCGTGGGGCTTGCCGGACTTGAGGGCCCCGCCGATGCCCATGAGGAAGGTGAGGGGGTGGTCCTGCACGTAGCGGCGCTCCCGCTCCTTCGGCGGCAGCTGGGGCCAGAGGTCCTCCAACTCCTGGGCGGTGACGAAGGAGACCTCCCCGGCCATCAGGGGCAGCTTGGTGAGGACGGGGAAGGCGGAGCGGAGGGTGAGCTGGGTCTCCCGCATGGCCTGGGCGATATCCTTCACCGTCCGGCGCAGGAACTCCTCGGTGCGGTCCCGGGGGGCGATGACCTTTTCCCAGTCCCACTGGTCCACGTAGACCGAGTGGAGATTGTCCAGCTCCTCGTCCCGGCGGATGGCGTTCATGTTGGTGTAGAGCCCCTCCCCCACGGAAAAGTGGTAGCGGTAGAGGGCCATGCGCTTCCATTTGGCCAGGGAGTGGACCACCTGGGCGTCCTTGGCGGCGAAGGGCACGTCGAAGGAGACGGGCCGCTCCACGCCGTTGAGGTCGTCGTTCAGGCCGGAGCTGGCCTCCACGAAGAGGGGGGCGGAGACCCGGCGGAGGTTGAGGGCGCCCGCCAGGGTGTCCTCGAAGAGGCGGTTGAGCAGGCCGATGGCCTTTTGGGTGTCGTAGAGGTTCAGGGAGGGGGCGTAACCCTCTGGGATGACGGTCTTGGCCATATGTTTTGGCTCCTTTTTTCGCAAGTAGACCCATTATAAGGGTTTTCTGCGGAAAAGGCAAGGGGGGTGGCGGGCTTGGGGTGGCGGCTTTGGGTCATTGTCCCGCTTGCGCAGGAGGGGGAGGAATCTCAACCCTAAGCTTTGTAACAGGCCTGAGGTTCGTAAGGTCTTAGGCTTCCCCTGGGGGAAGCTGTCGAGCGAAGCGAGACTGATGAGGGGAACCTATCGTTTCGCAGAGCCTCTCCCATGTCCGTAGTTCCCCTCATCCGTCAGCCCTTCGGGCTGCCACCTTCCCCCGGGGGGAAGGCTAAAGACCAGGCGGTATCAAGCACGTGTCAGCGGCAGCGGCGCAAGGGGGACCACGGGTCGCACAGACGCTCCCGTGCTTTTCCCCCTGGCTTCGGGCAGTAGACTTTCTACGAAAGAGGGAAACTGTGGCCAGGGCTGTACCAGAGACTTTTCTTTGGGGGTCTGAGGGGCGTTTCTTTTCCTCGGGAAAAGAAACGCCCTCCAGAAACACACACGTCCCGACGTGCGACTAGCCCTCACCGCACCGGGATCCGCAAAACTTGGTTAACATAAATCAAATCTGGATTCTGAATGTGGTTCAGCTCCACCAGCTCCGCCACGGTGGTACCGTAGCGGATGGACAGGCCCCAGAGGGTGTCGCCGGGGCGGACGGTGTAGGTCTCATATTCCGGGGCCTGGCCGGGGATGCGCAAGACCTGACCCACGTAGATAAGGTCGGGGTTTTGGATGTGGTTGAGTCTGACAAGGGCGTCCACGGTGGTGCCGTAGCGGATGGCCAGGGCCCAGAGGGTATCGCCGGGGCGGACGGTGTAGCGGAAGGCGGCCTCCTCTTCGGCCAGGAAAACGCCGTCGGTGAACCGGTCCCGGTCCACGTAACCGTTGACCCCGCTGACCAGCCCCCGGTCGGTATACTGCCAGCCGGTCCAGTCGGTCCAGGGGGTGCCGGCGAGATCCGGGGTCTCCACGTCCCACTCCGCCGCCCAGTAGGGGTAGGCGGCCAGGGCGTCCTCCAGCCGGGTGGAGGCGGTGTAGGTGTCGGCGTAGATCATGGGCCGCTCCCCCAAAAGCTCCTCCGTTCGCTGGAGGAAGGCCAGGGCCACCGCGGTGGCCTGGGCCTCGTCCAGGCTCCGGTAGTTCTCAAAGTCCAGGGCGGGGCGGCAGTCGTAGGTCAGGGGGCGGAGGAGGGCGGCGAAATGCTCGGCCTCCAAGCGGGCGGCGGCGGGAGTGCGGGCCTCCAGGTAGTGGTAGAAGCCGAAGGAGAGCCCGGCGGCGGAGGCTCGGGAGTAATTCTGCCGGAAGGTCTCGTCCACGCCGGACTGGCCGTAGCTGGAGCGGATATAGACGCACTCGATGCCGTCGGCACGGGCGGCGTTAAAGTTGATGTCCCCCTGAAAGACGCTGACGTCCATCCCGTCCACCGCAAGGGCGGAGGGGAGAAGGAAAAGGGCGCACAGGAGGGCGGAAAGCAGTTTTTTCAGCATGGCGGGTACACCTCGTCAATTCAGTTTCCCGCCATCCTATGCGCCGGGGCCGGGCGTTGACTTATTTACTTCATCGTGGTAAACTGTGACAAATGCGAAAAGGGGGAGCTACCCATGGATAAGATCAAAATGACCACCCCCCTGGTGGAGATGGACGGGGACGAGATGACCCGTATCCTCTGGGGCGAGATCAAGCAGGAACTTCTGGAGCCTTTCGTGGAGTTAAAAACCGAGTATTACGACCTGGGACTCCCCGAGCGGGAAAAGACGAAGGACCAGGTGACGGTGGACTCCGCCGAGGCCACCAAGAAATACGGCGTGGCGGTGAAGTGCGCCACCATCACCCCCAACGCCCAGCGGGTGGAGGAGTACAAGCTCTCCCAGATGTGGAAGTCCCCCAACGGCACCATCCGGGCCATCCTGGACGGCACGGTGTTCCGGGCCCCCATCATGGTCAAGGGCATCTCCCCGGTGGTGAAGAACTGGAAAAAGCCCATCACCATCGCCCGCCACGCCTACGGCGACGTGTACAAAAACAGCGAGTTCCAGCCCAAGGGGCCGGGGAAGGCGGAGCTGGTGTTTACCGCCGCCGACGGGACGGAGAAGCGCCAGACCATCTTTGATTTCCAGGGCCCCGGCGTCCTTCAGGGCCAGTACAACACCGACCAGTCCATTTCCTCCTTCGCCCGGTCCTGCTTCCAGTACGCCATCGACACCAAGCAGGATTTGTGGTTCGCCACCAAGGACACCATCTCCAAGCAGTACGACCACCGGTTCAAGGACATCTTCCAGGAGATCTTCGACGCCGAGTACAAGGACAAGTTCGACGCTTTGGGCATCGAGTACTTCTACACCCTCATCGACGACGCCGTGGCCCGTGTCATCCGCTCCGAGGGGGGCTTCATCTGGGCCTGCAAGAACTACGACGGCGACGTGATGAGCGACATGGTGTCCACCGCCTTCGGCTCCCTGGCCATGATGACCTCCGTGCTGGTCTCCCCCGAGGGGAATTACGAGTATGAGGCGGCCCACGGCACTGTCACCCGGCACTATTACAAGTACCTCAAGGGGGAGGAGACCTCCACCAACCCCATGGCTACCATCTTCGCCTGGACCGGAGCCCTGCGGAAGCGGGGGGAGCTGGACGGCATCCCCGCCCTGGGGGAGTTCGCCGGGAAGCTGGAGGAGGCCTGCGTGGCCGTCATTGAGGGCGGTACCATGACCAAGGATCTGGCCGGGCTTTGGGAGGGGAAGAGCCCCGCCAAGGCTGTTACCAGTGTGGAGTTTTTGAAGGCCATCCGGGGGGAGCTGGAGAAGCGGCTGGGGTAAGAGTTTCACCTTTTGGAAGGTGGGGGAAAGCTGGGGGGAGGTCTTTTCTGGAAAAGACCTCCCCCCAGACCCCCCAGAAAAGCACCAGGGGGAGAGTTTCGACTCTCTCCCCCTGGACCCTCTCTCAACGACCAAAGGAGGGAAACTGCGGTTTCCCCTCCTTTGGAAACCACCCCAGGCTGTCCACAAGAGCATGGGACGACCCCGCCGCCGCACTTCGTAGCGCCGCCGGGGTTCGGCAGGACTTAGGCTTCCCCTGGGGTCTAGTGGCCCTTAGCGATAGCTTAGAGCCACTTGATGCAAGCGAAGTCGTTGAAGCTGTCTGCGAAGCAGACTGATGAGGGGAACTTGTCGTTTCGCGGAGCCTTTTCCATATCCGCAGTTCCCCTCATCCGTCAGCCCTTCGGGCTGCCACCTTCCCCCGAGGGGAAGGCTAAGGGCGCGCATGGTCGGGTACAGCCGCTAACGGACAGACAACCCCAAGAGAAGGCTTTGGAGATAGGAAAACGAACCCCAGGGCCGCTACGAAGTGCGGCCCTGGGGTTTTCTCCCGCTCTTGTGAACAACTTGGGGAGGTTTCCAAAGGGAGGGGGACCGCAGTCCCCCTCCTTTGGTCGTTGAGAGTGGGGGCCTCGGGGGAGAGAGAGTCGAAACTCTCTCCCCCGAGTGCTTTCTTGGGGGGCTTGGGGGGCTATTCTTTCCAGAAAGAATAACCCCTCAACTTCCCGGGCGTCCGTCAGACGCCCCCGCCGGCGGCCAGGTAGCCCTGCTCAAAATAGTGGCGGGCCACGATATCTTCCTCCATCAAAATGCACATGGAATAGTTGAACAGGAACCGGCTGAAGCGGGAGTCGTACACTCGCATCAACGCATCTTCCAGGTCGGAGCGCTCCTTTAACAGGTCTAAGTATTCCTGCGTTTGGGCCAATTCCCCGTCCAAAAAGTCCGTAGCGGCTTGAAACAGTTCTTCCAGTGCTTCGTCCAGCATTTTATAGCCCTCCGTAAATTGACCCGTGGTAAAGGTCATCTTGAGGGAAAATATAACATATAATTCTACTTAAAATGACAAGTATTCAATGTCAATGAGGGTAGAAGCGTGTTTAAAAATAAAGCCGAAGATGGAAAAATGAATATTTCCGGCCCCAAGATAGCAAAGCTGCGGCTTCAACTGCCCGGAAAGGTGTCACAGCGGATGCTGGCCGACAGGCTCCAGCTCATTGACGTGGACCTGGGAAAAAACGCGATCCAGCAAATCGAGTGCGGAAAGCGGTTTGTGACGGACGTGGAGTTAAAAGGGCTGGCCCAGGTTTTGGGCGTCACCACGGACGAAATTTTATCGAACGACGAATAAGAAGAGCCGCCCCCAACCGGGGGCGGCTCTTTTCCGCTCATAGAACCATGTATTCCACTTCCGCCCCGGGGGAGAGCACCCGGGCGTAGCGGGCGATTTGCTCCATGGGCTCCCGCAAGGCCTCCGCGGACTGGTCCGGGACGCCGAACACGGGGTAGAACACATGGCGGCTGCCGGGCTTGACGCAGGTGCGCTCGTCCGCCCCGGCAATCATGCTGAAAATGACGCCCCCCTCGTCCCGGCCGCAGACGTCGCCGGGGTAGGTGTGGGCTTCCTCCCCCCGCATGCCGGGAAAGGGCTCCTTTTCCAGGGCGGAATAGAGCCGGATTTCTCCCTGGACTTCCTGGACGTCGTGGGCCCCGGAGAGAACCAGAGTCATAAGCTCGGCCAGGAAGGGCACCTCCGCCGCGGGGCTGGAGCTGGGAAAGGGGCGGCCCTTGAGGAGAAAGGATTCCAGCTGGAGCATGACGGGGTAGGTCTTTTTGAACTTCTTGAAGAAGCGGGAGTAGGGGTGCTCCGAAAAGACCGCCTTGCGGTCGTATTGGGCGAAGCGTTCCTTCAATCCGGCTAGCTCGGTTTCGGCCAGGGCGTAGAAGTCCTCCGCCCGCCAGGCGGCGGGGTCGGGGTAGCGGACCTCCACCAGGCCGAAGGGGATGCCGCGCTGGGTGAGGGCGGGGTCTTTTCGGATGTTCAGCATGGGGCGCACTTCCTATCTTTTCCGGGCCGGGACGGGCTTGCCCGTCAGGGGTCCTGTCTCAAGTAGTCGATGGCGTACTGGGCGTGGATGGCGGCGGTGATCCAGAGGGAGTCCTCGTGGATGTCGAAGTTTCCGTTGTGGTGGGGGGCGTTCTCCCGGTCGGGGAAGCCGCCGCCCACGAACATGAAGGTGCCGCCCACCTTCTCCATGAAGGTGGCGAAGTCCTCCCCGGCCATGAGGGGGGGCAGGTCGGCCACGCAGTCCTCCCCCAGGAGCTTGACGGCGACGGACTTGCCGAAGTCGGCCCCCTCCTTGGTGTTGATGAGGGGCGGGGTGCCCTTGAGATAGTATATCATATCGCTCTTGGCTCGGAAAGCGGCGGCGGTATTTTCCGCCACACGGTTGATCATATTGCAGTAATTGTCCCGGATGACGGGGTCGAAGGAGCGCAGGTTGCCCTCCAAAATGGCCTCGTCCGCGATGGAGTTGAACCGCTGGCCCGCCGTCAGCTTGCCGATGGTGATGACCCCCACGTCCTGGGGGAAGAGCTCCCGGCTGACGATGGTCTGGAGGTTCATGATGACCGAGGCGGCGGCCACGATGGCGTCCACCCCCTGGTTGGGGGTGGAGGCGTGGGCCCCCTTGCCGGTGATTTTCAGGGTGAAGAGGTCGGTGCCCGCCATCCGGGCCCCCGGCTCACAGGAGATCTTGCCCACGGGCACGTCGGCCCAGATGTGGATGCCGAAGCAGTTGTCCAGGCCCTTCAAAAATCCCTCTTTTTCCAGGGTGTCCATGGAGCCGCCCAGTTCCTCCCCGGACTCGAAGAAGAGCTTGACGGTGCCCTGGAGCTGGTCCCGGCAGTCCATGAGGATGTGGGCCGCCCCCAGGAGGGCGGCGGTGTGGCCGTCGTGACCGCAGGCGTGCATGGCGCCGGGGACGGTGGATTTATAGGGGGGGTCGGACAGCTCCTGGATGGACAAAGCGTCCATGTCCGCCCGGAGGGCCAGGGTCTTTCCGGGCTTACCGCCCTCGATGGTGCCCACCACGCAGTTGCTCCCCGGCACCACCTGGAAGGGGATGCCCAGCTTGGTGAGCTCGGCCTGGACCCGTTTGGAGGTCTCCACCTCGTGGAAGCTCAGCTCGGGGTGCATATGGAAGTGGCGGCGCAGGTCCACCATGTAGGGGTGATATTTATGGGCCAATTCCAGAACCATGAAAAAGCTCCTTTCCCGGTGTCACAGCATCCCGGCCACGATGCCGGCCAGAATGACGGAGAAAATGGTGACGGTGACGAAGCCGCCGGTGATCATCTTGGGCTCTAAGTAGTTGCGCAGGGCAGCTTTCTCCTCGTTGGTGCGGCCGATGGCCTGGGCCACCTCCTGGGGCATGAAGAGGGTGGTGGGGAAGCCGAAGGTGCAGGTGAGGATGATGGAGATGGACAGGCCGGTGCCCACCTTGAGGACCTTAGCCAGCACGAAGCCGGCGGCGACGGCGAACACCACGCCGATGCCCAGGCACAGCAGAAGGGCGGGGAGCATGCTGAGCACCTGCTGGGGGGTGGTGTTGGCCAGGTTGGTGAAGATGACCACGGTGGTGATGAAGAGGATGAAGGTACTGGCGTGGCTCTTGGTGAGGGAGTCCTCCTCCAGGAAGCCCAGCTCGTAGAAGAGGATGCCCAGCAGCAGAGCGAAGACGAAGTAGTGGATCTTGCCCTGGGTGAGGCTTGCCAGCACGTTGGCCACGGTGGCCACAAGGGCCAGCTTGCACAGGTACACCGAGGGCTTGGCGAACACCTCGGGGAGCTGGAGGGGCTTGCGGCGCTTGGCCTCCTCAGCGTCGGCCTGGGTGTGCATGTAGAGCCGGAGCTGGTCGGGGCGGGCCAGCATATCCTTGGCCTCTTTCCGCAGGAGCTGGGAGGCCACGGGGATGCCTACGAAGTTCTGGGTGACCAGCATGAGGATGCAGAAGGTGCTCAGCTCACTCAGGCCCTTTTTGCCCAGGGCGTCGATCATCACCAGGGAGGCGGTGTTGGCCCCGGCGAAGATGGGGGCCCCGGCCATGGCCATATCCCGGCCGATGACGAACTGGCCCACCAGGATGATGCCCGCCACGGCGATGGAGACGCCCACCACGCCGATGATGACGGTCTTCCACTGGCGGCGGAGCTCGGCGAAGTCGATGCGGGTGCCCAGGGAGGTGATGAGGATGCCCACCAGGAGCATCCCGGCCCCGGGGATGGCGGCGTCGTCAAAGATGGTGGGGGGCAGGCCGCACCAGAACCCGACCAGGAGCACCAGGGCGATGACCAGGGTCATGGACAGCACGGCTTTGGTTTTCTGGGCGACGATCTCACCCAGGGCGTAGATGGCTAACAGGACGGCGAGCGCAAAAATCGGCAGCATAGGGAACCTCCTTTTCCAACTTGGCTGATACGTCCGCGTTGACAACTGACACAAACAACAGGGGCGGCAATCCGGCGGCGCTGTGTCCAAACCTCCTTTCCAAACGGCCGGATGTTGGGTGTTTTCCATAAATAAATTATAAAGTTTAGATCTTGTGTTGTATAATCTTAATAAAATATAGCTCAGTTATGCCTGCGATATGGGAAATAAAGAAAAAGTATTGCCCAGCAATGCTTTTTAGAACGGGACGCAAAAGCGGGGAGCCGTCGATCAGACGGCTCCCCGCTTTGGGAGGTACGGATTCAGGGGGTATAATTTTTTTCCAGCAGGGAGACGAAGCGCTCGGCCTCGCCGGACAGCCGCTCCTTCTTCCGTTTGATCCAGCCCAAAGAGATCTCCACGTCGCAGTTGACGATGGGCTTGCAGGCGATGCCCAGCTCGGCGTAGAAGTCCCGGTTCCAGCTCATGCCGAAGGTAAAGGCGTCGGTGGTGCGCAGGAGGTTGATGATGGCCCCCTCGTTATTGAGGAAGAGGACCCGCTTGGTGCCGTTCAAAAGGCTGACGCCGTCGATGACCATATGGGAGGTGACCAGGGAGAAGTAGTCGTCGGGGGCCCGGAGGACGGGGTATTCCAGCAGGTCCCGGATGGGGACCTGGGGCAGGTGGTAGAAGGGGCTGTGGGGGCCCAGGTAGGCGTACCAGGTGTCGTTGCAGATGGGGTGGAACTCCAGCTGGCGGTATTCCAGCAGGTTGCGCACCTGGCTGCGCTGGACCTGGTTGACGTGGATGATGCCCAGCTCCGAGCGCAGCTGGTGGACGTCGTCGATGATCTCGGAGATGCGGGCCTCCCGAAGGGTGAAGTGGATGCTGTTTTTCCGGTAGCGCTCATAGAGCTGCTGGAGGAGGCCGGAGGAGGTGAGGGTGGGGAAGGCGGACACCGTCAGCACCCGGGGGGCCTCCTTCTGGGACATGCTGCGGATGATCTCCATGCGGTCCAGGATGCCGCAGACGTACTGGTAGAGGATCTTTCCCTCCTCGGTGAGCTGGACCCCCTTGTTGTCCCGCAGGAAGAAGGTCAGGCCCAGTTCGCTCTCCAGCTTTTGGATGGCGCGGCTCAGATTGGGCTGGGTCATCATGAGGGCGTCGGCGGCCTTGTTGAAGCTGCCGTGGTCGGCTACCTCTTTGAAGTACTGAAGCTGCTGGAGCTGCATGGGGACCTCCTTTTCCGCAGTGGTGGGTGGGAAGGGGCTTCAGTTGGCCTTCCGCCAGGTCCGGGGGGAGAGCATGATCAGGATGGGGAAGATCTCCAGGCGTCCCAGGAGCATGTTCAGCATGAGGACGATTTTCGACAGGTCTGAGAACAGGGAATAGTTGCTGGTGGGGCCCACCATGTCGAGGCCCGGGCCGATGTTGTTCAGGCAGGCCAGCACGGCGGTGAGGTTGGTCTCCAGGGAGAAGTTGTCCAGGGACAGGATGAGGAAGGAGACCACGGCGATGGCGGAGTAGGCGGACATGTAAGTGCTCACGCCCTGCAAGACCTCGTCGGGCACCGTGTGGCCCTCGGCCCGGACCAGGTTGACGCTGCGTGGGCGCAAGGTCTGGCGGATGCGGGCCACCAGGGACTTGTAGAGGAGCACCAGCCGGGCGCACTTGATGCCGCCGCCGGTGGACCCGGCGCAGGCCCCCACCACCATCAGCACCACCAGGATGCTGCGGGAGAGCTGGGGCCAGAGGTTGAAGTCCGCCGTGGCGAAGCCTGTGGTGGTCATGATGCTGGAGACGGTAAAGGCCGCGTCGTGGAAGGCGGCGCCGATGCCGCCGGAATAGAGGGGGAGGATGTTCACGGTGATGACGGCCATGGAGCCCAGGAGGATGGCCAGGTAGACCCCCAGCTCCTCAGAGTGGAGGACCTGCTTGAACTTGCCCAGGAGGACGAGAAAGTAGATGCTGAAATTGACCCCGAAGAGGGCCATGAACACGGTGCAGACGCTTTGAAGATAGGGGCTGTAACCGGCCATGGAGTCGTTCTTCACCCCGAAGCCGCCGGTGCCGGCGGTGCCGAAGGCGGTACACAGGCTGTCGAAGAGGGACATGCCGCCGGCCAGGAGGAAGGCCACGCACAGCACCGTCAGGGCCACGTAGATGAGGTAGAGGATGGCGGCGGTCTGGCGGATCTTGGGCACCAGCTTGCCCACGCTGGGGCCGGGGCTCTCGGCCCGGAGGAGGTGGACGGAGTAGCCCCCCTTGCCCGTGGGCACCACCGCCAGTAGGAAGACCAGAATGCCCATGCCCCCCAGCCAGTGGGTGAAGGAGCGCCAGAAGAGGAGGCCCCGGCTCATGGCCTCCACGTTAGTGAGGATGGAGGCCCCGGTGGTGGTGAAGCCGGAGATGACCTCGAACACGGCGTCCACGTAGTGGGGGATTTCCTGAGAGAGCCAGAAGGGGAGGGCCCCCACCATGGACAGGACGATCCAGCCCAGGGCCACGATGAGGAAGCCCTCCCGGGCGTAAAAGCTGCGCTGGGCGTTGCGGCAGCCCAGAGAGAGGGCGCCGCCCACCACGGCCGAGATGGCCATGGTGGTAAAAATGGCCCGGAGGGCCCTCACCTCCCCGTCCATGGCGGAAATCAGGGCCGGGGGCAGGAGGAAGAGACATTCCAGCAAAAGGAGGAACCCCAGGAACTTTCCAATCATTTTCCGATTCAATGCACACACACATCCAAGTCATAAGGTAGGGGCGCGCCCCTCGCCGGGTCAGTCGGAGAAGATGTCGTCCAGATCGCTGATGGCGTGGTCCCCGGCGGTGACCACGATGACCGTGTCACCGGGGTAAAACCGGCTGTCGCCCTTAGGGAGAATGGTTTTTCCCTCGTGGGTGATGCAGGAGACCAGGATGCCTTTTTTCAGGGGGATGTCCTTCAGCGTCTCCCCGCAGTGTCGGGTCTCCGTCCCGGCCAGGAACTCCAGGGCCTCTACCTGGCCGTCCACGATGGAGTGGAGGGCCAGCACGGAGTCGATGCCGCTGGCGGAGGACATGGCCCGGACGTAGCGGACGATGTTGGCGCAGCACAGGCCCTTGGGGCTGATGACCGAGCCGATGCCCAGCTTGCGGAACACGTCGGCGTACTCGATGCGGTTGATCTTGGTGATGACCTTGGGCACCCCCACGTGGCTGGCGAACATGGAGAGGACCAGGTTCTCCTCGTCCATGCCGGTGAGGGTGACCACGGCGTCGGCCAGCCGCAGGCCCTCGGCGTCCAGCACGTCCTGGCGGGAGCCGTCCCCCTCGATGATGACGGCGCCGGGGAGGACTTCGGCCAGCTCCACGCAGCGCTGGTGGTCCCGCTCGATGATCTTCACCGAGACGCCGCTGTCCAGGCACCGGTGGGCCAGGTAGAAGGCGATGCGGGAGCCGCCGATGATCAGCAGGTTCTTCACCTTGCGGTCCACCAGCTTCAGGTTTTTCACCAGCTTGGCCAGGTCGGCCAGGCCGGCGGTGACGTAGATGGTGTCCCCCGCCTCCAGGGTAAAGCCGCCGGAGGGGATATGTACTTCCTCTCCCCGCTCCACGGCGCACACAAGGACCTGGACTCCGGCGATCTCGTAGAGCTTGAAGAGTGGGATGCCCGCCAGCTTGGACCCCTCGTCCACCGGAATGGCCACGATCTCCACCCGGCCCTTGGCGAAGGACTCCCGCTTGAGGAAGGAGGGGAACTGGAGGAGCTGATAGGCTTCGTAGGCGGCGGAGAGCTCCGGGTTCACCGTCATGGACAGGCCCAGCTCGTCCCGCATGGCCACCAGCTGGTCGGCGTACTCCGGATTGCGGACCCGGGCGATGGTGTGCTTGGCCCCCAGCTTTTTGGCCGTCAGGCAGGTCAGCAGGTTCAGCTCGTCCCGGCTGGTGGCGGCGATGAGGAGCTCTGCCTTGTCGGTGCCCGCCTCCTGGAGGGTGGTCATGGAGGCCCCGTTGCCGATGACCGCCATGACGTCCAGCTTTTCGGCGCTGTGGCCCGCCACCTGGGGATTGGAGTCGATGATGGTGATGTCGTGCCCCTCGGTGGAAAGCTGCGCGGCCAGGGCGGCGCCCACTTTGCCGTCGCCCACGATGATGATATTCATATATTCCCATCCCTCCGCCCGTTCCGGGCGCTGCTAATGGGTATTATATCAGATTGGCTTGCACTTGCAAGTGGGAAGGGGGACTGATATACTGAAAGAAAAAAAGCGGCAGGATAAAACAGGAAGAGAAAGGGGAAAACCTATGAAGATCGAGCGGGTTTGGGCCATGTACTGGAGCGCCACGGGCACCACGGAAAAGGTGGTCCGGGCGGTGACGGAGGCCCTGGCGGGAAAGCTGGGGCTGGAGGTGGAGGCCTATGATTTCACCCTGCCCGCCGCGCGGCAGGGGCAGCCGGAGTTCCGGGACACCGACGCGGTGGTCTTTGGGACCCCCACCTACGCCGGGCGGGTGCCCAACGTGCTGCTGAAGTACTTAGACACCCTGGCGGGGCACGGAGCCGCCGCCGTGCCTGTGGTGACCTACGGCAACCGGAACTTTGACGACTCCCTGGTGGAGCTCAGAGACATCCTGGCCGACCACGGCTTCCGGCCCCTGGCCGCCGGGGCCTTCGTGGGGGAGCACTCCTTCTCCACCACTCTGGCCGCCGGGCGGCCCGACGCCCAGGACTTAGCCCTGGCCCGGCAGCTGGGGGAGCGGGCGGCGGAAAAGCTGGCCGCTGCGGGGTCCGACAGCCCCGAAGTGGAGGTGGAGGGGACGCCCAAGCCCTACCGGGGGTACTACCAGCCCCGGGACCGGGCGGGCGCGCCGGTGAACATCCTCAAGGTCAAGCCTCTGACCTCGGAGGCCTGCGACAAGTGCGGGCTGTGCGTGAAGGTGTGCCCCATGGGGTCCATCAGCGCCGAGGACCCCGCCCAGTACGTGGGCATCTGCATCAAATGCGGGGCCTGCGTAAAGAAGTGCCCCGTGGGGGCCAAGTACTACGATGACGCGGGGTATCTCTACCATAAGACCGAACTGGAGGAGGGGTATGCCCGGCGGGGGGAGGATCGGGTGTTTTTGTAAGCCCGCCTTTCGGAAGGTGGGGGAAGTCCTGGGGGGAGGTCTTTTCTGGAAAAGACCTCCCCCCAGACCCCCCAGAAAAGCACCAGGGGGAGAGAGTTCCGACTCTCTCTCCCCCTGGACCCCTACTCTCAACGGCCAAAGGAGGGGGACTGCGGTCCCCCTCTCTTTGGAAACCTCCCCAAACTGTTCACAAGAAGGTAAGAAAACCCCGGGGCCGCACTTCGTAGCGGCCCCGGGGTTCGGCAGGTCTTAGGCTTCCCCTGGGGGAAGCTGTCGAGCGAAGCGAGACTGATGAGGGGAACCTATCGTTTCGCAGGGCCTTTCCCGTGTCCGCAGTTCCCCTCATCCGACCCGGCCTGCAGGCCGGGCCACCTTCCCCCGAGGGGAAGGCTAAAGACCCCCCTTCTGTCAAGAACACGTCAGCGGCCGAGCGGCGCAAGAGGGACCACGGGTCGCACAGACGCTCCCGTGCTTTTCCCCCAAACAACGAGAAGTAGACCTGCTACTAAAAAGGGAACCTGCGAACGGGTTTGCACCAAAAGACTTTTCTTTGGGGGTCTGGGGCCGCAGCGTTAAGGAAATGCGCCGGTGGCGCATTTTTAGCGGAGGCTGGCCGGCTATGCCGGCCAGGTCACCCTTTCCTGAGAGCGAAAAGAAATGTCCCCCAGATTTACGCACGTCCCGACGTGCAGCCACAAAAAACAGGACGGAGACCTTCACCGGTTTCCGTCCTGTTTTACATTTGATCCATGAATTGAAGCAAGGCCGCCTGCTTTTCTGGGGAGAGGCAATTCAAGCGGTCTAAAAACTTCCTTTGGTTAGGTGTTAAAATTACCGCTTCACCCTCTTCGGCAAAAAACTGGGATAATGTGATACCCAAGGCCTTGCAGATAGTTTCCAAAGTGGAAATACTGGGGACCGTTCCACGGGAGAAATTACTGAGGGTAGACTGGGGCAAGCCGGATTCTTTTTTTAAACGATATACAGACCAGCCGCGCGCGTCTAGCAATTCATAAATATGTGCCACTACGTCCACAGTAATTCCCTCCCTTCTGAGTTGATTTTACCGCTCAACTAAGGCATAAAATAGAACTAATAAGAGGCTGATATTAAGCCTTAAATGAGGTATACTGTTAAAAGGAGGGGATAAAAATGGCAAAAAAGAAAGGCCCCCACTGGGGGGCCATCCTTTTGGACGATACGCCTGAGATGATGGGGCACATTGTGGGGATCTTCACGGAGGTGGCCCGCTGTATGCACTGCGACGTGGATACGGTGCGGCAGGGCATTCTGAACCTCTACCGCAGGGGCATGACCAGCGAGAAGCCCCAAAAGCGTTCCGCCTGGGCGCCCCTTCACGGTTCCGGGGAGGAGCCCACCCCGGAGGAGATCCTGCTCTTTTTGACGGAGATGCCTATCCTTATCTCTTTGCCATTTGATAGGGAACCATTTCCATCCGAATGAAATACCCCTGCCCCTCCTTGCACACCGGGCAGATCTCAGGAGGACGGGTGGCGGTGACCAGATAGCCGCAGTTGAGACACATCCACTGGCACTCCACCTCGCTGACAAAGAGCTTGTCCCGCTCCAGCAGGTCGGCGAAGAGGCCGAAGCGGTCGCCGTGGACCTGCTCGATGCGGGCGATCTGGGAGAAGAGGTGGGAGATCTCGGGGAAGCCCTCCTCCTTGGCCACGTGGGCGAAGCCGGTATAGTCGTGCTCCCACTCCTGGTACTCGTTGTGCTGGGCGGCCCGCAGGTGCTCCACCAGGGTGGGGTAGAGGTCCACGGGATAGGTGCCGTCGATGGCGATGTTCTCCCCGGAGCACTTCTCCAGATAGTCGTAGAAGGCCCGGGCGTGGGCCCGCTCCTGGTCGGCGGTGAAGGTAAAGACGGCCTCGATGACCTCCAGGCCGTTCTTCTTGGCCAGACCGGCGGCGAAGGTATAGCGGTTGCGGGCCTGGCTCTCACCGGCAAAGGCCCGGAGGACATTGCGTTTGGTCTCGCTGTTTTCAAAGGAAACGGACATGGTGATACCCCCTTTATGGATGGTATCAGCATGTCCATTTTTTGTGGTGTTATACGTTACGAGATGGCCCGGCCCAGGGAGAGTTCCTGATAGGCGTAAGCGTTCTGGGGCAGGGCGTAGGGGGCGGGGACGGTCTCGGGGAGGATCCCCAGCAGCTCCATGACGGCGCACACCTTGTCCATGGTGCTGACGGCAAAGGACTCCAAATAGTGGTAGGGCGTGAGGGTCACGGGGAACATGTGGGTGGCGATGATGTCCTGCTCCCGCTTGGTGAGTAGGAAGCGGGCGTTGGCGTTTTCCAGGGCGGTGTCAGGATGATTTTTCAGGTGGTCCCGGCCGGTGTGGAGGCTGCGGTCGGTCCAGTCATAGAGGTAGAGGTCGTGGAGCAGGGCGCCCCGGGCGGCCTCCTTGGCCCGCCAGCCCAGGCGGCGGCAGAGGACGAAGCTGGCGTAGGACACCAGCAGGGAGTGGTGGTAGCAGCTGAAGCCCCGGCGGTGCTGGGGCAGAGATTTCATGGACTGCACGGCCTCGTCGGGCAGCAGGTCGGAGATGCAGGCGAGCCATGCGGCGTTTTCTTTGAATTTCCAAAACATGATGGGTTTCCTCCGGTCTTTCAAGGGTGACTTCAGTCTACCCGAAAAATCGAAGGAAAACAGTAGCGAAACCATGAGGATTTGGTAAAGAATTATGAAGAAATTCTGAAGAGGGCTCAGGCCAGGAAGGCATCGATGAGGGCCCCGGCCTCCGCCGCCGGGTCGGCTTCCATGTCCAGCCAGTGGACGTCCGTGTCCTTTTTGAACCAGGACACCTGCCGCTTGGCGAAACGCTTGATAGCCCGGCTCAGCTCGTCCACAAGTTCATCCTCGGTCTTGAGCTTCCCCTGGAGGTACCACAGGATGTAGCGGTATTCCAGCCCCAGGCCCTCCAGGAAGTCGTCGGGGACGCCCCCGGCGCGGAGGGCGGCCACTTCCTCTACCATGCCCGCGTCCAGGCGGGCTAAGAGGCGGTCGTCGATGCGGCGGCAGACCGTCTCCCGGGGAAAATTGACCCCCAGGGTCAAAACGTCGTAGCGGGGGTCCCGCTCCGCCTCGGCGTGGGGGTCGCCGCCGGTCCGGGCCTTCTCCAGCAGCCGCACCAGCCGGGGGCGGTTGTTCCAGGCGTCCACGTCCAGGGCCACGCCCCGGGCGGCGAGACGGGCCCGCAGCTCCTCGGTGGGGAGGGCCTCCAATTCCGCCCGGAGGGCGGGGTCGGGTGGCGCGGCGTGGAAGACGAAGCCCTCGGCCACCGCCCGGACGTAGAGGCCGGTGCCCCCCACCAGGAAGGGGAGGTTTCCCCGGCCGACGATGCCGTCGATGGCGGCGTAGGCCCCCTGCTGGAACTGGGCCACGGAGTAGGGCTGGCCGGGATCCACCACGTCCAGCATGTGGTGGGGGACACCCTCCATCTCCTCCGGCGTTACCTTGCCGGTGCCCAGATCGAGGCCCCGGTATACCTGCCGGGAGTCGGCGGAGACGATCTCCCCCTGATATCGTTTGGCCAGGGCCACGCCCAGGCCGCTTTTGCCGCAAGCGGTGGTGCCCAGGATGACGATGAGCTTTGGCTTTGTCACGGAGAAACGCCCCCCTTTGATGCTTGGCCCCCATTTTAGCATAAAAAGGGCCGGGCGGCAAGGAATTGCCGCCCGGCGGGAGAGAGAGGTGGAAACGCCGCTTTAGGGTCTGCCGTCTGCCGGCGGCCGGAGAGAGGGCCAACCCCGGCAGGCATTGGTCAGCGCTTCCAGGAGAGAGGTGAAGTTTGTCTGCAGCAGTTCGATGTCGGCAGGGGACGCGTTATCCACGTGGAACCCCGCGCAGACACAGACCACGCAGCCGCAGGCCGAGGCTAAGGCCAGGGCGGCCTGCCGGGCGGGGAGGTCCTCCTTGTGACCGGAGACGCAGAGGACCGACGCGCTGGCCGAGGGGGGTCCGCCTGGGCGCAGACTGGGCCGGGGCACGGCGGTGGCGCAGGCGCCGATGTGGGGGGTGTCGCCGCCGGTGAAACTGACCAGCAGGTCGGTCCCGCAGGCCAGGGCGCGGGCGGTGATTCGGTGGCGGCCCTGACCGAAGGAGAGCAGGAGGGAGGCGTCATCCATTCCGTCCGCCCTCCCAGCCGGCCCGGCGGGACAGGACCCACGCGGTTCGGAGCGTTCCCGCCGCCGTGAAGAGGAAGACGGCCAGGGAGCCCAGACAGACGGCCTGAAACATCTGCCGGAAGAGCGTGGCCGCCGGGGGGAGGAAGAGCATCCTGGCCGAGGCGGTCAGGGCGAAGAGGATGGGCCGCGCCGCCTGACGGCTGGTGAGACAGCTCAAAAACAGGTGTCCCAGCAGCAGGAGGGACACCGCCCAGTAGAGGGCGGGCAGGTCTTCGGGGCACAGGGCGGCTGCCAGCAGCCCCACTGCCGGCAGGCCGGGACACAGGGCCAATCCCAGCAGGAAGGGGAGCAGGCCGGCCTTTTTTTCGCGCGTCAAGAAAAACGCCTCCTTTTCAGGCTGTCAGAGCGGCGGCGCGCCGTCCCAGCGGCGGCAGAGGGAATGGCCTTCCACCCCGAGGCTGTCCAGCACACGGCCCACGAACTGGTCCACCACCTGCTCCAGGGAGGTGGGACGGCTGTAAAAGCTGGGCACGGGGGGCATGATAACGGCCCCGATTCGGGACAGCTTGAGCATGTTCTCCAGGTGAATGGGGCTCAGGGGGGTTTCCCGGACCGCCAGCACCAGGGGGCGGCGCTCCTTCAGCGTCACGTCGGCGGCCCGGGCGATGAGGGTCTCGGAGTAGCCGTTGGCAATGGCGGAGAGGGTCTTCATGCTGCACGGCAGCACGGCCATCCCGTCGTGGCGGAAGGAGCCGCTGGAGATGGCGGCGGCCAGGTCATCGTCGTCGAAGACCCGGTCGGCCAGGGCCAGCACCTCCTCGGGCGCGCGGCCGGTCTCCAGGGGGATGGTCTGCCGGGCCCAGTGGCTCAGGACCGCGTAGGTGGTCACCTGGGGCATGGCGTGGAGGACTTCCAGCAGGCGGACGCCGTAAATGGCGCCGGTGGCGCCGGAGATGGCGACGACCAGATTCAAATCGAACAGCTCCTTTTTCGCGTGTTGCGGCGCCGGTCCCGGACCAGAACCGCCAGCTCCAGAAAGAGCCCGGCCAGCCAGCCCAGGAACGCCCCCAGCCAAAGGGCGTCGGCCCCGCCGCCCCGGCGCAGCAGGAGCCAGGTGACGGGCAGGCGGATGAGCCAGGAGCCCAGCAGGGCCGCCGCCAGGGGGACGGCCGCTCTGCCCCGGCCCCGGAACACGCCGCCCAGGGCATAGGTGCACAGAAGGGCCCAGTAGCCCGCGCCCGCGCCGGCGAGATAGGCCCCGCCCAGGCGGGCGGCCTCGCCCGCGCCGGGGAGGAAGAGAGAGATGACGGCGCCGGAATGGCTTTGGAACAAGAGGAACAGCCCTCCGCCCAGCACGGCGGAAAAGGCCAGCGCCCAGCCCAGGGCTTTGGTAATTCGCTCCTCCCGCCCCGCGCCTACGCTGCGCCCGGTCAGGCTGCATACGGAGTGCTCCAGGCTGACGGCGGGCAAGACCACAAAATTCTCCACCCGGAGGGCTACGGCGTAGCCGGCAATCATCTGGGGCCCCAGGGAGTTGACCATGATCTGGGCCGCGAAGGCGGCCAGGCAGGCCGCGGCCTGCTGGAGGGCGGCGGGCAGACCCAGGCGCAGGATGGCCCGGACGTCTTCTGCGGCGGGGCGCACCCGGCCCGGCCGGAGCCGGTAGAGGGAGCTAGTCCGCAGGACGGAGCGGTAAAGCCCCGCGCAGGCCATGGCCTGGGCCAGGGCCGTGGCCAGAGCCGCCCCCGCCGTCCCCAGGCCAAGGGGGACGAGAAAGAGGTAATCCAGAGCGATGTTGGCCCCGGCGGAGGCGGCCAGAAAAAGCATGGGCCGCACCGCGTCCCCCGCGCCCCGGCGGAGGGCGGCTAGGGTGTTATAGCCGCTGTTGAAGACAGTGCCCGCGAAGACCACGGTCAGGTAGCGCAGTGCGGGCTCCCGCAGCGCGGGGGGTACCCCCAGGGCCGTCACGGCGGGGCGGGAGAGGGCCAGGCCCAGGGCGGTGACCGCCGCGGAGGCGGCCAGCCAGAGAACGGCGGCGGTCTCCACGCAGCGCCGCTCCCCCGCCTGGTCGCCCGCCCCGGCGCGCTGGCTGAACAGGACGCTGGCGCCGCCGGCCAGGCCGATGAGGAGGGTGAGCAGCAGATTGACCGCGGGCATGACCGCGCCAACGGCGGCGGTGGCGTCCTGTCCCAGGAAGCGGCCAATCATCCAGATGTCGGTGAGATAGTAGAGCTGTTGGAACAGGTTGCCCAGCAGCATGGGGCCGGACAGGCGCAGCAGTTCGCCCGCCGGCCCGGTTCCGGCCCCGGCCACCGGCGGGGGCCGCTCAGGACTCCGGCGGCCAGGCGGGGGGCTGCACCCGGGCAAACTCATCCCAGCAGTTCAGCGGCGCGGTGGCGTCGATGCCCAGCTTGGCGGTGTGGATGCCGTGGTCGTCCCGTCCGAAGCCCACGGTGTGGGGCACCACCATCACCCCCTGCTCCGCCCGCAGGCGGGTGGAGAGGGCCCAGAAGACGTCCTTGGGGTCGAAGATATCCACGTCATGGTCCACAATGATGAAGTTTTTCAGGAATTTGAAGCTGCCGAAGGCGGCCATGATGAGGTTTTTGGGCTCGTACTCCAACTGCTTGCGGATGGCGGCCACGCCGGTGAGGTAGTTGTTGACCAGGTTGAGGTTGATGGCGGTCACGTCGGCGTTGGCGGCCTTGAGCACGTTGTAAATCTGGGCCTCCCGGGGGGTGCTCAGGAGGGTGCCGTCGTCCTTGGAGCCGGCGCCGATGCACTGGACGATGGGGTCTTTGCGCATGGTGACGGTCTGGATGTGGAGGATGGGGTTGTCCATCATCTGGATTTTGAACTCCATAAAGTCCCCGAAGGGGCCCTCGGGCTCCATCTCGCCGGGGACCAGGTAGCCCTCCAGCACCAGCTCGGCGTTGGCGGGGACCTCCAAATCCACGGTTTTGCATTTGACCAGCTCCACCGGAGCGCCCCGGAGGGCCCCGGCGATCCCCAGCTCGTCCACGTCCCGGGCCGGGCCACAGGCCGCGGCCAGAAGCTCATAGGGGCTGTTGCCGATGACCACGGCAATCTCCAAATTCCGTCCCAGTTTCTTGGCCTTGTTGTAGTAGTTTTCCAGGTCTTGGGTGGGGGACATGCGGAAGCCGGTGCGGTCAGGGCCCTTGAGCTGCATGCGGTTGAAGGACAAATTGCGCACGCCGGTGACAGGGTCCTTGGCGATGACCATGCCGGCGGTGATGTACCGCCCGGCGTCTCCGGCGTTGTGCTGGATGAAGGGGAAGTCCCGGATGTCGAACTCCCCCTTGCTCAGGACCACTTCCTGGACGGGGCCGCTGTCCACCAGGACGGGGGGGATGGAGGCCTCGTAGCGCTCGGCGAACACCCGGGTCACGTCCCGGCCCTCGCAGGAGAAGAGCCGGCCCAGATAGTCCCGGCTGGGGAAGAGGTTATTGATAAGGGGGGAGCGGCAGCCCTTGACATGCTCGAACAGGACGGTGCGCCGCTTTTGTTCCTGCTCCTTCATGATGGTGGGGATTTGCAGAAGCTCCACCTCATCAGTGATGTGGTCGATCCAGCCCAGCTCATCCAGGAGGGCGATGTAATCTCTCAGAGAGTTGATCATGGTGTTTTTTCTCCCTTCATTGGTCGGTCTCATACCATTCCAGGCCCATGGCGGTGATGACTGTGCCGGCGTTGGCGATGGGGTTTTCCAGGATGCCAATGACGATGCAATCCTGGGGGGCGCGGATCTCCTCCAGCACGTTGCCCACGTAGTCCTTGACCAGGGCGATCAGCGCACCGCCCTTGAGGATGGAGCCTGGCTTGACCTGGGGGAAGACCAGGCCGCCCCGGGTGTTGGTGGGGAAGCAGCGTTTGGTGACGATTTTCTGTCCCGGGATGAAAGTGGCCTCGCCGTCCAGGAGGCCTATGTACCGCATGACCCGCTGGATGCCCTCACAGACCCGGTCCACGTTTTCCCAGACCACCCGGTTCCCCGCGCCCATCTCCACCATGACGGCGGGGATGCCGTTGAGGATACACTGGATGTCCAGGGCCCCCATGACCGAGCCGGGGAGCTCCCCGGTGGCGGTGGTCAGGTCCACGTGGCAGTTGAAGGGGGCCTGCATCAAAAGGGCCAAGGCCTGGGTGTCGGCGTTGATTTTGGGGTCCACCCCCGCCGCCGATTTGAACACGGTGTAGGGCGCGGCGTCCACGCCGCCCAGGGCGTGGAGGTCCAGCATGTAGTTGGCGGTGTCCTTCACCTCGCGGAAGAAGTGATAGGCCATCTGCTCGCTGAGCCAGCCATCCGGACGGCCGGGGAACTGCTGGTCCAGGTCCAGCTGGTCCTCGGGGGTGAATTTGTTGTGCCCTTTTAGCCCCAGCGGGTTGCAGCCGGGGGTGGCCACGACGGCGCCCCTGATCTGGGCGGGGTCCAAAAGGTCGAAGAGCCGGTGGATGGCGAAGATGCCGGAGACCTCCTGGCCGTGGACCCCCGCGTTGATCCACAGGACGGGGCCGTCCTGCGCGCCCCGGACCAGCATGACGGGGACCCGGACCTCGCTGCAGTCCCCCAGCCAGGCGGTGTGGATGTAACCTGTGGCCTTTTGGCCCTTTTCGCATGTGGCGGTGCCGATTTTCATGGTTGAGATACCTCCTGTTTTGCCTGTCGGCGAATCATCCTTTTTTGCGGGCCAGCTTGGCCTTGCGCCGCTCCTCCCGAATCTCCCCGTAGATCTCCCAGAGTCGGTCGGTCTCCGGGTCGCTGGCGGGGGGCTTGGTCAGCAGCATCACCGGGAAGAAGACCACCGGGGCGGCCAGCATACCGATGGCCAGGGCGGAGATGCCCGTGCTCTTATCCAGCCCGAAGACCACCCAGGCGGGGATGAGCAGGACCACCACGATGATTTGGGCCAGAGCGGCCTCCTTGGTGGCCCGGCGGATGGCGATGATGCCCAGCATGGGCAGGGCGAAGGTAAACACCGTCAGCGCCATGGCGAAGGAGACCACCCAGAATACGGCGGCGGGGGGCTTGATGGCGATGAGAAGGGGAATGACGCACACCACCATGGTGGCCAGGCGGTTATAGGCCACGGCGTGCTTTTCATAGACGTCGGGCTTGATCCGGCGGAAGATGTCCCGGGTGAGGATGGAGGAGGCCACCAGCAGCACGCCGTCGCAGGTGCTCATGATAGCGGCCATGATGGCGGTGATAAACAGTCCCGCCAGCACCTCGGGCATGTATTGGATGGCCAGGGTGGTGGTCACCGCGTCGGGGCTCTGGACCACGAAACCGTCCATGGTGCGGGCGGTCATGGCCGCCAGGTAGAGCCCCCAGATGAGCACGGTGGAGAACAGCACGCAGATGATAAGGGAGGCGTTGCCCACCCGGCGGTCCTTCATGGAGAAGATGGCCACCGACTGCTGGGGCAGGGCGATGCCCATGAACAGCGGGATGATGAGGAAGGTGCACAGGGTCAGCACCGTCATCTCCGCCCCGCCGGTGAGGTGGAGCATGGTGGGCTGGATGGCGTTCAGCTGTTCATTCAGGCTGGGGAGGGACCAGTTTCCGGCCTCCTTGATGACGAAGAAAAAGATCAGGATGGAGCCGCCCACCATGCAGGCGCCCTGGGCCATATCGGTCCACACGGAGGCCCGGTAGCCGCCGAAGACGGTGTACAAACCGATGATGGCCACGCCGCCGACGAGGGCGGGCACATAGGGGATTTCCAGAACAGTGCCCACCACGTTGCCGATGGACTGGAACTGGCCCAGAAGGGTGCCCATCAGCCCCACGAGCAGGGCCAGGGAGCTGACGGTATGTACCGTCTGGCTGTGGTAGCGCTTCCCCAGCATTTCGGGGACGGTGATGACGTCATAGTAGTCGCTGGCGGCCTTCAGACGGGGGCCGAAGACCCGGAAGCTCATGAAATAGGCCAGGGGAGAGGTCAATCCCTGCAAAAAGGCGGTCATGCCGCTGGCGTAAGCCTGGCCCGGAGAACCCACCAGTTTGGAGCCGCTTTCCCAGGTGCTTGCGAATTTGAACGCGGTGGCAAAGGGGCCGAATTCCTTGTTGCCGAGGTAATAGTCGTTGGAGTTTTTGACTTTTTTTGTGGCGACGTATCCAACCACGATCATGGCCACTAAAAAGACAACGATACAAAAAATAATCATGCGGTCATCCCTCCTCATTCGTATCTGTACAGTGCGGCGGTCCCTTCGGCGCTGTCAGGGGCAGAACGGTTTGCGGAACGCTATTTGCGGCCTTCTGTTTTGTACCAGTAAATGCCCAGGGCAACGATGACGGCGGCCTGCAGGAAATATCCCACGTAGTAAACAAAAAAGGAACTGACGGGCATGTTCATAATCATATTTTTTCCTCCTTTCCCCAATGTTTGATCAACTTCGTCTCTCGCCGAAGAGAGGGCTTGCCTCAAGTGTCCCACAGAGCGGCGACGGCGCGGTGCAGGGCCTCCTCATCGCGGATGACATAGCGGCCCCGCTCTTTTTTCAGGATGCCCGCCGCCGTCATTTTGCCCATAACCTTGCAGACGGTCTCCCGGGAGGTGTTGATGCGCTTGGCGATGAACTGCTGGGTGATGTCCATGTCGATCATGGTACCCCCGGGCACGGGGACGCCGTGGTTGCAGACAAAATACAGCAGCTCGGCGGCAATGCGCTGATAGGCGTTGCCGAACACCAGGTCGGAGGTCTGGTGGGCCAGAATGGCCACCTTGCGAGTCAGCTGACGGATCAGCGCCAGGCACAGGTCGTTGTCCTGGTGGAGGCAGTGGAGGAACCGGTCCTGCGGGATACGGTAGAGCCTGGAGTCCACCAGGGCGTCAACGGCATAGAAGGTGAACGCCGACTCAAACAGCCCCATCTCATTGAACAGACTGCCCGAGGCGAGGAACATCAGGATGCGTTCCGTGCCGCTTTGGGAGAGGACGGTCTGCATAAGCTGGCCGCTCTCCACCAGATAGATATAGCCCGTGTTGTCGCGGCCTTGCTCGATGTGGGTCCCCTTGGGCATGGGGACCAGAAACTCCGGACGGGCGATGGCGGTCCAGGAGGAGAGGTCGGACGAGATCCAGGGAGAATAATAATCATTCAGCACAGGGTCCTCCTTCTCAGGGGTGGCACAAAAAATGCACTCCAGCGTTTAGAATTATAAACATTGCACGAAAAATGGGGTATGAAGCAGTTCGCATTATGGTTGGTTTTTTCTATTTATTTTATTCCGGCTGAAAAATGGGGGGGGGTTAAACCGAATAACAAAAATCCCCCCGCAAGACGTACGTCTTGCGGGAGGATTCAGAAAATAGAATAACCAGAATTTCATGATAATTGACAGGAATTGGTTCATTTATCCGTTTACCAGGGCGTCCAGCACCTTCGCGGCCACGTTCCCCGCCGCGTCGGAGCCCGAGCCGCCGTTTTCCACCAGCACCACGAAGGCGTAGGGGGTGTCCTCCCCACGGAGGAAGCCGGCGAACCAGGCGTGGGGGGCCTTGCCCCCGCCCACCTCTGCGGTGCCCGACTTGGCGCAGACGTCCATATTGGGGAAGCGGCCCACGCCGTAGGCGGTCTGGACGTTGTTGGCCATCATGTCGGCCAGCTTTTCGGCGGTCTTTTCCTCCACCAGGCGGCCGGTCTTTTTCTTTAGGTAAAAGGTGAGGGGGAGGTCCAGGGCGGACTGGGTCTTGAGCACCAGCTGGGGCACGGCGGCCTCGCCGCCCCGGGCGATGGCGCCCATATATACCAGCAGGGAGCAGGGGTTCACCAAGTCGTTGTACTGCCCCACCCCCGCCCAGCCCACCTGTCCGGCGGTGGCGTCGGTGAGGTCGAAGCGGCCCTTGGCGGTGCTGAGGCCGCTGACAGTATAGCTGTGGGTGAGGCCCGCCTCCTCGGCGTAGAAGGCCAGGGCGTCCGGCCCCAGCTCCGCGGCCAGCTGGGCGAAATAGCCGTTGCAGGAGTGGGCCAGGGCACTCTCCACGTCCAACTCCCCGTGGACCGAGGGGCAGGTGATGGTCTCGCCCCCCACCACGGTGGCGCCGGTGCAGGTGAAGGTGCGCTCGTCCAAATCGGGGAGGTTCTCAATGGCGGCGGC
This sequence comes from Oscillospiraceae bacterium, assembly GCA_022846075.1. Lineage (GTDB taxonomy): Bacteria > Bacillota > Clostridia > Oscillospirales > Oscillospiraceae > Vermiculatibacterium. The sequence goes on along the minus strand of AP025582.1, from coordinate 2,765,408 downwards.
CAGGGTGACCAGCTTGAACACCGAGCCGGGGGGATAGGTGGCCCCCAGAAAGCGGTTGACATAAACCCCGTCATAGGCGGGGTCCTCATCCAAAACGGCGGGGGGATCGGCGGGGTCGAAGGTGGGGGCGGAGTACATACACAGCACCTCCCCCGTCTCATAGTTGTAGACCGCCACCGTGCCCTTCCGGCCGTTCATGGCCTGGTGGGCCACATAATTAAGGTAGGCGTCGATGGTGAGGTAGAGGTCGTTGCCCGCCCCCAGTGGGGAGTAGGTGCCGGTGAGGAGGTTGTAGCCCGAGAGCTGGTCGGAAAAGGCCACCAGGGCCCCGGTACCGATGCGGCCCTGGGCGTCCCCCACGGCGTGGAGGGTGGCTTTGCGGACGGCGGGGTTGCCGTAGTAGACCCGCCTGCCGTCTGAGTTGACATAACTCAAGACATCTCCGTCCCGGTCCAGCACCCGGCCCGAGGCGGGGCGGCCGGAGAAGGTGGAGAGGTAGGAGACCCACTTGCCCCCGCTGGTGACGAAGCGGAAGGCGAAGAGGCCGGTGCCCAGCAGGAGAGCCAGGGCCAGCAGGAGGCAGACCGCCGCCCGCTTTTCGATTTTGCGCATGAGGGGCCTCCTTTCTGGATGTCCACTGGGTGGTGTTAGGATAAGGATATTCTATCATTGAGTGATTGCACGTCGGGACGTGCGTAAATCTGGGGGACATTTCTTTTCCCGAGGAAAAGAAACGCCGCCCCAGACCCCCAAAGAAAAGTCTTTGGTGCTGACCTGCTCGCAGGTTTCCTTTTTAGTAGAAGGTCTACTGCCCGAAAAAGGGGGAAAAGCACGGGAGCGTCTGTGCGACCCGTGGTCCCTCTTGCGCCGTTCGGCCGCTGACGTGCACTTGATTGATGCGTGTCGTTGCGCACGCCCTTAGCCTTCCCCCAGGGGAAGCCTATTTGACAAATTTGCCCCTACTTAGGTGCGCCGATGAGTTGCAAAAGGTTTCTGTACAGCAGGAGTCAGCGGCAGCGGCGCTAAGAGGAGACGGAGTTGACAGACGTGAGCGCCGGTCATTAGGAGTCACCAGTTTTATATTTACTCGGCGCTTTTTTTGGCATCCACCGCAGCGTTCAGAAAACTTGCCGGTGGCAAGTTTTTAGCGTAGGCTGGCCGGCTATGCCGGCCAGGGCTCTGTCCTTGAGAACATAAACCGGGTTTGGGCCCCCGGCAGGGGCTCCATGCCCTCGTCCCCCCAAGGGGGAAAACATCATTCCTCCCCCTCAGGGGATACCCTGGGCGCCAAATCGGCGTTGGCGGCGTCCTCCCGCTTGGAGGACAGGCGGATGGCGAAGCTGGCGTTCTGGCGGGTGTCGGTGGCTTTGAGGAAGGCCAGCAGGCCCCAGGAGGCGATCATGGCCGAGCCGCCGTTGGAGACGAAGGGGAAGGTGACCCCGGTCATGGGCAGCAGGTCCATGCAGCCGAAGACGTTCAGGCAGGTCTGAAAGACCAGCAGGGAGGTGGCGGCGCAGGCGGCGATGGTGTAGAAGCTGGACCGGCCCGTGCGGCAGGAGCGGACGGCGAATACCGCCAGGGTGACCACGCAGACGACGGCCAGAAGGGCGATGAGGAGCCCCCACTCCTCGCAGAGCATGCCGAACACCAAATCGGTGTCCCCCGCCCCCACCACGTGGAGCCAGCCCTCCCCGGGGCCCACGCCGATGAGGCCGCCGGAGGCGGCCGCTGCCATGGCCCGGGTCTGCTGGTAGCCCGCGCCCACGCTGGCGTTCTCCCAGGCGTGGCCCCAGGAGGCGAAGCGGGCGAGGATGTAGGGCTTGACGCTGAGGATGACCATGACGGCCCCCACGGCCCCGCCGGTGATGAGGCCCAGGGTGGCCCAGTCCCCGGAGCGGAGGTAGGCGATGACCAGGAAGGTGACGAAAAAGACGGCGGCGGTACCGAAGTCGCTCATGAGGGCCAGACAGCCCAGGCAGGCCCCGGTGAGGAGAATGAAGAGGGCCAGGTTCCGCTTTTTGAAGAGCCGGTCCAGGGTGGCGGCGCCGGCAAAGATGTAGCAGATCTTGGCCAGCTCCGAGGGCTGGAGGGACATGCCGCCGATGGTGATCCAGTTGGTGGCGCCGAACTTCCGGCTGCCCAGCACGAGAGTGAGGCCCAGCAGGCCGATGGCGGCCCCCGCCATGAGCCAGCGGATCTTTTTGGCCCGCTCCAAATCCCGGAGAAAGACCCCCAGCACCAGGAAGGTGACGAGCCCCAGCACCAGGCACAAAAACTGCTTGGGGAGGGCGGGGGTGTTGGAGGAGGCCACCACGGCCAGGGAGAGGGTGGAGAGGAAGAAGGCAATGGTCTCCATCTCAAAGCCCACCCGGCGCAGGGCCCGGAGGGTGAGGAAGTAGGCCCACATCAGAAGGGTGAGAGCCAGGAAGGTGAAGGGGAGGACGGGAGTGGCACCGGCCCCCTCAGAGAGGGTGAGCTGGATGCCGGTGAGGACCTGGAAAACGGTGAGGAGGATGAGGCTTCCCCAGGGGGAGACGGGCTTGGCCTCCTGCTTGCGGCGCTTACGGCGCTCCGCCTTTTCCTCCGGGGAGACGGGAAGGAGCACGGTCTCCACGCCCCCCAGGGAGAGCACGTCGCCGTACTGGATGGGGGCGGCGTCCTCCACCGGCTTGCCGTTCACCGCCACGCCGCCCTTGGAGTCCAGGTCGTAGATCGTCCACTGGTCGTGGGGGTCCCGGATGAGGGCGGCGTGCTGGCGGGAGATGGTGGGATATTCCAGCACCACGTCGGCCTGGGGGGAGCGGCCCAGGGTGTTCTCCCAGTGGGTGAGGGGAGTCCCGGCCCCGTTGGGCAGGGAGAGGTAGGCCCACACCTCGGGGAGGTGGGGGACGGTGAGGAGGGAGCGGATGGCCTTCACCAGGATCAGGAGGGCCAGGATGGGAAAGAGGAAGCGGACCAGGGTGGTATACCACCCTGCCGCGGCGGGATACTCCGCCAAGAGCTGGTGGAACGCGTCCAGAAGGGTCTGGGGCAGGGAGAGAAGGGCGTCCGTGGCGCTCACCTCCTTGATGGTTGGGATTGAATCGAGGTTTTTTCAGTATAGCATATTTGATTTTCCGGCGCAACGAGAGGCGGGCGGCCCCTGGCCCCCTCCAGGGCCCCCGGAGCCCCTCTCCCGCCGTTTGACAGCCGGACGCTTATCCGTTAAAATAAAATCTGATTTTGACGAACGGAGGGGAAGGCATGGGCTTTTTGTCCCTGAGCTATTTTCTCTTTTTCCCCCTGACGGCCCTGGTGTATTTTCTCCTGCCGGGCCGGGGCCGAAACGGCTGGCTGCTGGCGTGCAGCTGGTTTTTCTATCTGTGCGCCGGTCCGGAGAGCTTCCCCTTCTTGCTGGGGGCGGCGCTGGTGACCTATTTTGCCGCCCGGGCCTTGGAAAAGCGGCCCCGGAAGGGGCTGCTGGTCCTGGCCTTGTGTCTTTTCATCGGGGTGCTGTTCCTGTTCAAATACCTGGACTTCGGGGCCTCCCTCCTGGTCCGGGCCCTGGGTTGGGTGGGGCTGGACTGGGCTCCCGCGGTGCCCAAGCTGCTGCTGCCCGCCGGGATCTCCTTCTATCTCTTCGCCGCCATGGGGTACCTGATGGACGTCTACCGGGGCAGGCTTCCGGCGGAGCGGAGCTTTGTCAAGTGCGCCCTTTTCCTCTCCTTTTTCCCCTATCTGCTCTCCGGGCCCATCGGCCGGGCGGAACAGCTGCTTCCCCAATTCAATGAGACCCACCGGTTCCGCTATGACGACCTGCGGGAGGGCCTTCTCCGCTTTTTGTGGGGGGCCTTTCAAAAGCTGGTGCTGGCCGACCGGCTGGCGGCGGTGGTGGACACCGTGTTCGCCGCCCCGGACCAGTTTGGGGCGGTCCAGGTCGCCGCTGCCGCCTGCGCCTTCTCCATTCAGATCTACTGCGACTTCTCCGCCTACTCCGATATGGCGCTGGGCTCGGCCAAGGCCATGGGCTTTACCCTGATGGAGAACTTCCGCACCCCCTATTTCTCCCGCTCCATCGCCGAGTTCTGGCGGCGGTGGCACATCTCCCTGTCCACCTGGTTCCGGGACTACCTCTATATCCCCCTGGGGGGCAACCGAAAGGGGCGGGCGAGGAAGTATCTCAACCTGCTGGCCGTCTTTGCCGTCAGCGGGCTGTGGCACGGGGCGGCGGTGTCCTTCCTGGTGTGGGGCCTGCTGAACGGAATCTATCAGGTGGTGGGCGGCCTGACCGCCCCGACCCGGACCCGGGTCCGGGCTGTCCTCCACCTGGGGGAGGACAGCAGAATCACCGCTCTTTGGCAGATGTTCTGCGTGTTCGTCCTGGCCACCCTGGCCTGGGTGTTTTTCAAGGCCGGCTCGGTGTCCGCCGCCCTGGCGGTGCTCCGGGGGATGGTGACGGGGCCCCTCTGGGTGCCGCCCCTGTCCGGTATGGGGATGGACCGGTGGGAGTTCCTGGCCGCCGGGGCGGGCTTCCTCCTCCTCTTCGCCGTGGACGCCGCCCGGCAGAAGACCGACGTGGCCCGCCGGGTGCTGGAGGCCCCCCGCTGGGTCCGGTGGTGCGTGTACCTGGGGCTGCTGGTGATCGTGGTGGTCTTTGGCAGCTACGGCTCCGGGTACGACGCCCAGTCCTTCATCTATGGGCAGTTTTAAGGGGGCGCGGACATGAGAAAAAAGTGGAAGGAACCCCTGTTCGCCCTGGCCTTTGTCCTGACGGCCGCCCTGCTGCTGAACTTTATCGCGGCGGTCCTCCGGCCCGCCCACACGGACTACGGCTCCACCTGGGACGCCTACCTCTGTGAGCCGGAGGACTCCATCGACGTGCTGTTTTTCGGCAGCTCCTACGCCTACTGCGACTGGAACCCCGGCGCCATGTACGCGGGCAGCGGGCTGACGGGGTATGTGCTGGGCGGGTCGGAGCAGACCCCGGCCATCACGTACTGGTATCTGAAGGAGGCTCTGAAGACCCAGAGCCCCTCGGTGGTGGTGATAGAGGGCAGCTCCCTCTTTTTTGACCGCTATCAGAACTATACCCAGATCAACATCGGCTATATGCCCTGGGGGGCCAACCGGGTGGGGGCCATTTTCGACGCCGCGGAGGAGGACAAGCGGCTGGGGCTCTTCTTCGACCTGTACTTTTACCACGACCGCTGGAAGGAACTGACGGCGGGGGACGTGAAGAAGGCCCTGACCCCGCCCAAAGCCGACCAGCTCAAGGGCCACACCGCCGTGGACCAGGTGTACGACCGGGCCTGGGAGGGGCCGGCGGTCTGGGACATGCGGCAGAGCGAGGAGGTCTACCTCCAGAACCTCCAGGACTTCGGGCGCATCGCCCAGGTCTGCCGGGAGGCGGGGGTGGATCTGGTGCTCACCGTCAACCCCACATACAGCCAGTATACCCAGGCGGTCTATCAAAGGCTGGAGGAGGACGTGGCCCGGCTGGCCCCGGAGGCGGTCTTTGCCAACTGGGCGGACAGCTTTGAGGAGATCGGGCTGGACCCGGAGCGGCACCTCTACGACGGCGGGCATTTGAACGCCGACGGGGCCAAAATCTTCTCGGACTACACCGGAAAGGTCCTGCTGGCCATGGGGTATACCCCCCGGGAGCAGACGGCGGAGAACGCCGCGGCCTGGGAAAAGACCGCCGCCTACTGGGCGGAGCGGAACGGATGAAGAAAAGGACTCCGGCGGAATCAAATCCGCCGGAGCCCTTTTTTGATGTAATGGTGAAAGTTTCCCCTATAACCAGTCGTCCACCACGTCCTTGAGATGGGTGGGACCCACGTCGTTGCGGATCAGCTTGTCCAAGAGCTCATCGATGCGGGGGATGCTTATGGTGATGTGGGGAATCACCATCCGCTCTTCCGTGCGTTTCGACGACACACAAACGCCGTAACTTTCACAGGAAAAGCTGCCCACGTCCATCTCGTCCACCAGGATGGAGTAGTCGTGGAGGCCCGAGGTCTCCAGGTCCGGGTACAGGGACTTCAGGTCGAGTTTAACTTCCCTCATATTGTAGTCTGCCTCCCGTTTTTACCAATATGACCACATTATATTGTATTGGAGGACATTTGTATACGAAGAGTTTTCACCCGAAATCGACAAGGCACGTGTCTTATGTTGACCCTTCCCCCTTATCGGTCAACTGGAAACAAAAACGCCGTCGAATCAGCTCGAATTATGCTGGAAATTTCTTTCGGTTGTTTTCAAAAATCACATTTGCTACAATACAAAAGACGACGAAGCACCACGAAAGTGAGGCGAAGGCAGACAATGTCTACATACAAGGGACTCTCCCGGTTCGTGCTGACGCGGGGGCTGGTTTTGTGCGGCATCCTGCTGGCGGGGACCCTGGCCCTGCTGTTCCGGGCGGGGCAGGGGGGCAGCATGGCGCCCCGGCTCTACGAGTACGCGGACGCCTTTCAGTTCGCCGCGCTGGTGGCCTTTGGCTGCGGGCTCATTGGAAGCCTGCTGGTGGAGGACCTGCTGCGGTATTACGGAGCGTAAGAAACGCCCGGACGGCCATGGCCGTCCGGGCGTTTTTGCGGGTGGTTCAGAGTGGATCAGACCAGGGCACCGCCGCCGTCCACAATGATGAACTGGCCCTGGACGTAGCTGGAGGCGTCGCTGGACAGGTAGAGCACGGTGCCGTTCAGCTCACCCTTTTTGCCGGGGCGGCCGGCGGGGTTGAGGGTGTTGTAGCCGTTGAGGAACTCCTGGGACTTGAAGAGGGTGCCCGCGGTCATCTCGGTTTCGAAGAGGGCGGGGCCGATGGCGTTGACGGTGATGTTGTACTGGGCGTAGGAGCAGGCCATGCCCTTGGTCAGGCCCAGCACCGCCGCCTTGGAGGCGTTGTAGGAGTGGCGGATGAAGAGGTCGCTCTTGTCGGCGATGACGGCGTTGACCGAGGCGATGTTGACGATCTTGCCGTACTTCTGCTCCTTCATCTGGGGCACCACGTACTTGCTGATCAGGAAGATGCCCTTCACGTTGGTGTCGAAGGACTTGTTCCAGTCCTCCACGCTCAGGGTGTCCACGCCCCCGCGGACCGCCACGCCGGCGTTGTTGAGGAGGATGTCGATGCGGCCGAAGGCCTGGAGCACGGCGGAGACGGCGGCCTTCACGCTCTCCTCGTCGGTGACGTCGCAGGGGACCGCGATGGCCCTGCGGCCGGTCTTTTCGATCTCTTCCTTGACGGCGGTGAGCTTTTCCGCCCGGCGGGCCAGCAGGGCCACGTCGGCCCCCGCCTGAGCATATGCCAGGGCGGCGTCGGCACCCAGTCCCGCGCTGGCGCCGGTCACCATGGCCACTTTTCCGGAAAGGTCAAACAAATCCATTCAAAACACTCCTTTTCTTGCTGCCGGATTGGCAGCGGCGATTGCTGGACCATCAGTCCATACTCATGAGTATAGATGAAAAAATCTGAAAAAGATAGTGGTTTCCTGAAAAACTGTTTGGAATATTCACTGAAATATCATCTCCGTTTTTGTGGAGAAACACGGGAGGGCTCAGGGGCCGCAGAGGATATCGGCGGCGATGGGGGTGTAGAAGAGGCGGGAAACCAGCTCACTGTCCCGGCTCTGGCCCAGGGCCCACATGAGCTTGGCCACCACCGCCTCGGTGGTCATATCGTAGGACTCCAGCACCCCCAGGTCGCTTTTCAGCCGGTGGCCCACGTTGTAAACGGACAGGTCGCTGCCCTCGTTCTGGACTTGGGTGGTGACCACCACGATCTTGCCCCCGTCCACGGCGGAGCGGATGACCGGGTAGAACTCCCCCTGGTCCCCGGCGGGGACGCCGCCCACGCCGTAGCTCTCGATGATGACGGCGTCACTCTCCCGGAGAAGGAAGGCCAGCTGGGCGGAGGAGACCCCGGGGATGAGCTTCAGGAGGGAGACCTTCTCGTCAAGCTCCTGATAAAATTTCACCGTCCCCTCCGGGGCCGGGCGGAGGTAGGGGATGAGCCGGCCCTCCTGGACCACCCCCAGAACAGGGTAGTTGATGCTGGAGAAGGCGCCGAAGCTCTTGGAATAGGTCTTTCGGGCCCGGGTGCCCAGGATGACTGCCCCGCCAAAGACCACCGTCACCCCGGGGAGCCGGCCGTCGCAGGCCACGGTGAAGGCGTCCAGGAGGTTGGTCTTGGAATCGGTGACGTCCATGTGGATGGGCTTTTGGCTGCCGGTGAGGACGATGGGCTTGGGGCTGTCCTGGATGAGATAGCTCAGGGCGGCGGCGGTGTAGCCCATGGTGTCCGTGCCGTGGCAGACCACGAAGCCGTCGTAGCCGCCGTAGCGGAGCTGGATGGCCTGGGCCACCTGCCGCCAGTGGGCGGGGGTCATGTTGGTGGAGTCGATGTTGCACACCTGGAGGCAGTCCACCTGGCACAGCTGGCGGACGGCGGGGACGTATTTCAGGAAATCGGCGCCGGTGAGCTCGGGGACCAGACCGGCTTCGGTCATCTCGGAGGCGATGGTGCCGCCGGTGCCGACCATGAGGATCTTTTTCATAGGCGGAAACTCCTTTTTGTGGGAGGATGTACGGCCCCGTGCAACCGGATGGGAGGGAACGCGGAGCGGTAGAGGGAGGGATGTAAAATCATGATGACCATTATCGAGCTGACCCCCAGAGCCGACGGGGGCCGGGGGGTCCAGAGCCAGAGCCACCGCACCCAGTGCTGGCTGGAGGGCTGGGTGGAGGTGCCCGGAGAGCTGACCCAGGCCGTGTGGGACTGCGGGGGCTACTGCGAGCTCACCCTGGAGGAGGGCAGACTGGTGGGGATCACCCCCACCGAACGGCCCAGGCCCCCCGTGCCGGAGCCCACGGAGACCGAGCGGCTCCGGGCCGATGTGGACTTCCTGGCGGCGATGGGAGGTGTGGCGCTGTGAGCGTGTACGAGATGGCGAAGAAATACTATCCCCGCCTGTGGGACAAGGCCCGGCTGGACGCCCTGGCGGCGGCCGGACGGCTCACCGGAGCGGAGGTGGAGGAGCTTTTGTCCGCCGGGGCTCAGGGCAGGTAAGCTCCTTCCATGGGGGAGGCGGCCCAGCGGGTGAACCGGCCCAGGACGCCGGCGGTGTACTTGGGGGAGCGGGGGGCCCAGCGGGCCCTCCGCTCTTTTAAAATGTCCTCCATCTCTTCGGGGGCCTTTCGGACGCCCTTTGCGCCCACGATGGCCAGGCGGCGGGCGGGGATGTCCAGCTCAATGAGGTCCCCCTCCTCCACCAGGGCGATGGGGCCGCCCTCAGCGGCCTCGGGGGAGACGTGGCCGATGACCGGGCCCCGGGAGGCCCCGGAGAAGCGGCCGTCGGTGATGAGGGCGATGGAGGCGGAGAGCTGGGGGTCGGAGGAGATGGCCTCCCCGGTGTAGAACATCTCGGGCATGCCGCTGCCCTTGGGACCCTCGTAACGGATGAACACCGCGTCGCCGGGGCGGATGTCATGGCGGAGGATGGCGGCGATGGCCTTCTCCTCGGAGTCGAAGGGGCGGGCGTTCAGCACCGCCCGGAACATCTCCCTGGGGACGGCGGTGTGCTTCACCTCGGCCCCCTGGGGGGCCAGGTTGCCCCGGAGGATGGCGATGGCCCCGTCGGCGCTGATGGGGTCGTCATAGGGGCGGAGGATGTCCTCCCGCCGAAGGCCGACCTCCGCCAGGCGGGCGGGGCAGCGGTCGTACCAGCCGTTCGCCTTCAGCGCGTCCAGGTTCTCCCCCAGGGTCTTGCCCGTGACGGTGCGGGCGTCCAGGTGGAGGAGGCCCCGCAGCTCCTCCATCACGGCGGGGACGCCCCCCGCCCGGTGGAGGTACTCGGCGGGCCACCGGCCCGCGGGGCGGATATCGGCCAGATAATGGGCCCCCCGGTGGAGCCGGTCGATGTCGCCGGCGTCCAGGGTGAGGCCGAAGGCGTGGGCCACGGCGGGCAGGTGCAGCAGGGCGTTGGAGGAGCCGGAGATGGCGGCGTGGACCATGACGGCGTTTTCAAAGGAGTCCATGGTCACAAGCTTCCGGGCGGTGAGGCCGGCCTTCGCAAGGGCCAGGGCGGCCTGCCCGGCTTGGAAGGCGGCGTCCTTCAGCGCGTCCCCCACGGCGGGGAGGAGGGCGGTGCCGGGGAGGGCCAGGCCCAGGGCCTCGGCCATCACCTGCATGGTGCAGGCGGTGCCCATGAAGGAGCAGGCCCCGCAGGAGGGGCAGGCGTGGTGCTGGTAGAAGGCGAACTGCTCCCCGGTGAGCTCCCCCCTCTGGTACATGGCGGAGTAAGTGCCGATCTGCTCCAGGGTGAGCCGGTCGGGGCCGGGGGCCATGACCCCGCCGGGGACAAAGACGGCGGGCAGGTCCAGCCGCCCCATGGCCATGAGCTGGGCGGGCACCGACTTGTCGCAGCTGGCCAGGAACACGGCGGCGTCGAAGGGGGTGGCGGAGGCGTGGATCTCGATGAGGTCGCAGATGGCGGAGCGGGAGGCCAGGGAGAAATTGATGCCGTCGTGGCCCTGGGCCATGCCGTCGCAGATGTCGGTGGCGAAATACCGGGCGGCCCGGCCCCCGGCCTGGGCCACCCCCCGGACGGCCTCATTTGCCAGCTCCAGCAGGTGGGCCGAGCCGGGGTGGCTGTCCCCGAAGGTGCTCTCCACCAACACCTGGGGCTTGGACAGGTCCTCCACGGTCCAGCCCATGCCCATCCGCAGGGGGTCGATCTCCGGGGAGAGCTTACGCAGTTCCTGGCTGATCATAGGACATCCGCCTTTCCTTTGATTTCACACACAAAAGAATAGTAGGGCGGGGGCGAAAAGTCAATGCAAATTCCTGACAAGAAAAAGAGGACGAAGCGAGGGGAGGAGAACGAATGGCGACGGCGGAGACATTGCTGGAGCTGGCCAGGAGTCAGCTGGGGGTCCGGGAGGACCCGGCGGGGAGCAACCGGGTGAAGTACAACGCAGCCTATTACGGCCGGGAGGTGGCGGGGAGCTGGTATCCCTGGTGCTGTACCTTTCAGTGGTGGCTGTTCCGGCAGGCCGGGGCGGGCGCCCTTTTTTACGGGGGCGGCAAGACCGCTTCCTGCACCCAGCTGTACCGGGACTACCGGGCCCGGGGGCAGGCGGTGGACAAGGGGGATATCCGGCCGGGGGACCTGGTGTTCTTCGTGTTCGACGGCGGACGCTCGGGGTGCATGAACCACGTGGGGCTCTGCGAGAAGGTGGAGCCGGGGTATGTGACCACCATCGACGGCAACACCGGCGACGGGGACGAGGCCAACGGCGGCGCCGTGGCCCGGCGGCGGAGGGCGCTGAAGTACGTGGGCGGAGCGGCCCGGCCCGGTTATGAGAAAGAGGAGGATGAGATGAAGATCTACAACTATGTCGCGGAGATGCCGGAGGACTTCCAGGCCGCGGCGGCCAAGGCCATCCGCGCGGGGCTGGTGAAAATGAACGCCCAGGGGGCGGTGATGGTCTATGAGCCGGGCCTTCAGGTATTGACCTGGCTGGATCGGCTGGGCCTGCTGGAGCGGCCGGTGGAGGAGGGGAAATGACGGTGGAGGAGCGGATCAAGGGGGGCAAGGCCGCCGTGACCGCCGCCCTGGCGGCCCTCACGGCCCTATGGGGGTGGTTTGGGTGGCTCATCGTGGCCTGGGTGGTGTGCATGGCCATCGACTACCTGACGGGCTCCGCCGCGGCCTGCAAGGCGGGGAAGTGGTCCTCCGCCCTGGCCCGGGAGGGGCTTTGGCACAAGGCCGGGTGCGTGGCCGCCGTGACCATCTCGGGGATCCTGGACCTGGTGGTGGGGCACATCCTGGGAGGGCTGCCGGAGGCGGCCCTGCCCTTTGCCTATACGGTGTTCCTCTGCCCGCTGGTGGTGGTGTGGTACATCCTCACCGAGGTGGGGAGCATCGTGGAGAACGCCGGGGCCATGGGGGCCCCGGTGCCGGCCTGGCTCAAGCGGATGGCCAAGGCCCTGCGGGACCAGGTGGACCAGAAGCTGGGGGACTGAACCGCCTTTGCCTTTCCGCCCGGGGTGTGGTATCATCAGGAAAAAGACGGGGGGCGCTGAAATGGACGTGGGGCTGGAACAGGTCCGGGGCTACCGGCTTCGGGCCCACCATCTGGACCGGAAGCTGCCGCCGGGGGGAGAGGCGGCGGCCGCGGGGGCCTGCGGCGTGCAGAACTCCCCGCCGGGGGCCTGGGAGACGGCCCTCTTCAACCGGGTGGAGGGCTGCACGCAGGAGGGGCTGCAAAGCATCCTGTATAAGGAAAAAGAGCTGCTCCAGGCCTGGAGCTGCCGGGGCGTCCCCATGGTATTCCCCACCGGGGAGAGCGGGGTGTTCCTGGACGCCCTGCGGGCCCGGCCGGGGGAGGAGCCCTGGATCTACACCCGGGGGATCGGCCTGGCCCTGGACCACCTGGGGATGACCTTTGACGAGCTCCTCCCCTTGGTGGAGAAGGCGGCGGGGTATTTGGACAACCATACGGTGAAGAGCAAGGAGGCCCTGGACCAGACCTTGGCCGCGCTGGTGGGGGAGGACCTGCCCCCGGAGAAGCGGGCGCTGTGGGAGGACCCCTCCATGTACGGCGCCCCGGACCGGCAGACCGTAGGCGGGGCGGCGGTGTCCTTCCTTCTGCGGCCCTGCGCCTTTTCGGCCAAGGTGGTGTTCGGGGCCAGGGAGGGGAACAGCCCCGCCTTTACCTCCTTTCAGAACTGGGTGGGCCGTGCCCCCGCCCCCCGGCCGGAGGCGGAGCGGGAGCTGGCGCGGAAATTCCTGCGCTGCTACGGGCCTTCCGGGCCGGCGGCCTTCCAGGACTGGCTGGGCGCCTCCCCCAGGCAGGCCAAACGCCTGTGGGAGAGCGTATCGGCGGAGACCGTCCCCGTGGGGGTGGCGGGGAGGACCCGGTACCTGTTGGCGGAGGAGCTGGAGGCCCTGGCCGCCGCCGGGGACGGTGGGGACCGGTTCCTGCTGCTGGGTCCCCACGACCCCTACCTGGACCTGAGGGACCGGGAAGTGGTCCTGGCCGACCCCGCCCTGCAAAAACGGGTATGGAGGACGGTGGCCAATCCGGGGGCCGTCCTGAAGGGGGGCCGGGTCATCGGGATCTGGAAGGGAAAGACCCTGGGGGACAGGCTGGATGCGGCCCTGACGGTGTGGGAGCCCCTCTCCCGGGCGGAGGAGGGGCGGCTGGAGGAGCTGGCCGGGGAGTACGGGGCCTTCCGCCGGCTTACCCTGCGCCGCTGTCTATTGGAAAAGCTGTGAGGAGAGGTCCGGGCGCGAAAAGGCGCCCGGACCTTTTTTTACTCTTGTGCGGATCAGCCCCATCGGTGTATAATCTACCTAAACGCTAAGAAATGAGGTTTGATCGCATGGAGTATTTTCGCTGTGACTCTCCGGACTGCGGATACGTGACCGAAGACGCCAATCTGGAAAAGTGCCCGGAGTGCGGCGGGACCTTTTTTATCCCCGTGGAGGAGGAGTACGTCTCCGGCTACGGGTGGCTGTGCCTGGCGGACCAGGCCCAGGAGAAAGGGGACAACGCCAAGGCTCTGCGCTACATAGAGACCGCCATGGACCAGGAGTATCCCCCCGCCATCTACCGCATGGGCGTGTGCTACCTGCGGGGGCTGGGGGTGGAGAAGGACCCGGAGAAGGCCGCCGAGTATTTCAAGCAGGTGGGGGAGCAGGACGACCCCGCCGGCTGGTGCGCCCTGGGCCAGCTCTACCAGCAGGGCGAGGGCGTGGAGAAGGACTTTGAAAAGGCCGTGGAGCTCTACCGCAAGGCCGCCGAGGCCGAGTACGCCCCCGCCGTGTGCTGTCTGGGCCTGTGCTACGAGACAGGGGAGGGCGTGGAGCAGAGCTGGGAGGAGGCCACCCGCCTCTACCGGCAGTCCGCCGACATGGGCTACGCCCGGGGCCAGTGCAATCTGGCCTGGTGCTACGAGTTCGGCAAGGGCGTGCCCCAGAGCTGGGAGGACGCCATCTACTGGTACTCCTCCGCCGCCGACCAGCAGGACCCCCGGGCCCTTTGCAACCTGGGCCTGTGTTTCGAGCGGGGCGAGGGAGTGGAGCAGAGCTGGGAAAAGGCCGTGAAGCTCTACGAGGCCTCCGCCCAGCGGGGCTATCCCCCCGCCCAGTGCAACCTGGCCTGGTGTTACGAGGCCGGGGAGGGCGTGGAAAAGGACCAGGCCAAGGCGGTGGAGTGGTATCAGGCCGCCGCCGACCAGGACGACCCCCGTGCCCTTTGCAACCTGGGGCTGTGCTACGAGCGGGGCGACGGGGTGGAGCAGAGCTGGGAGAAGGCGGTGGAGCTCTACCGCCGCTCCGCCGACCAGGGCTATCCCCCCGCCCAGTGCAACCTGGGCTGGTGCTACGAGGCGGGGGAGGGCATCGCCCAGAGCTGGCCCGACGCCATCCGCTGGTACCGGGCCGCCGCCGACAACGGCTTCGCCCGTGCCCAGTGCAACCTGGGCTGGTGCTATGAGAGCGGCCTGGGGGTGGAGCAGAGCTGGACCGAGGCCGTGCAGTGGTACGCCAAGGCCGCCGGCCAGGGGGACCCCCGGGCCCTCAACAACCTGGGCTGGTGCTGTGAGTACGGCAAGGGCATCGACCAGAACATGGAGGAGGCCGTGCGCCTCTACCAGGGGGCCGCGGTGCGGGACTATCCCCCCGCCGTGTGCCGCCTGGGCCTGTGCTATGAAAACGGCGAGGTGGTGGAGCAGAGCTGGGAGCAGGCCGCCGCCCTCTACCTGAAATCCGCCCAGGCCGACTACGCCCCCGGCATGTGCAACTACGGCTGGTGCTGTGAGTTCGGCAAGGGGGTGGAGAAGGACCTGGCTGAGGCCTTCCGCTGGTTCAGCGCCGCCGCCGGGCAGAACTTCCCTCGGGGCCTGTGCCGGGTGGGACTCTTCTACGAAGAGGGCGACCAGGTGGAACAGAGCTGGGAGAAGGCGGTGGAATATTACCGCCGCTCCGCCGATCAGGGCTATGCCCCCGGCCAGTGCAACCTGGGCTGGTGCTATGAGGCCGGCGAGGGCGTGGAGCAGAGCTGGGAGGAGGCCGTGAAGTGGTACCGGGCGGCCGCCGAGCAGGGCTACCCCCGGGCCCAGTGCAACCTGGGCTGGTGCTGTGAGGCGGGCAAGGGCGCGGAGCAGAGCTGGGAGGAGGCCGTGAAGTGGTACCGGGCGGCCGCCGAGCAGAACTACCCCCGGGCCATCTGCAACCTGGGCTGGTGCTACGAGGCGGGCAAGGGCGTCCCCCAGAGCTGGGAGGAGGCCGTGAGCTGGTACCGGGCGGCCGCCGAGCAGGGCTATCCCCGGGCCCAGTGCAACCTGGGCTGGTGCTACGAGCGGGGCCGGGGCGTGGAGGTGGACTACCAGGAGGCGTTCCGCCTCTACTCCGCCGCCGCCAAGCAGGATTATCCCCCCGCCGTGTGCAACCTGGGGGTCTGCTACGAGCAGGGCTGGGGCGTGGACAAGAGCTGGGAAAAGGCGGTGGAGTGCTACCGCAAGGCCGCCGACCTGGGCGACGACGCCGGCCAGTGCAATCTGGGCTGGTGCTACGAGTCCGGCCAGGGCGTCCCCGAGGACAAGGCCGAGGCCGTGCGGTGGTACCGCAAGGCCGCCGAGCAGGGCTACCCCCGTGCTCAGTGCAACCTGGGCTACTGCTACGAGATGGGCATCGGCGTGGAAAAGGATCTGGCCGAGGCCGTCCACTGGTACACCCTGGCCGCCGAGCAGGGCCAGGCCCGTGCCCAGTGCAACCTGGCCTACTGTTATGACGAGGGCATCGGCGTGCCCGTGGACAAGGAAGTGGCCGTCCACTGGTATACCCTGGCCGCCGAGCAGGACTACTCCCGTGCCCAGTGCAACCTGGGCTACTGCTACGAAAACGGGGAGGGGGTGGCCAAGGACATGAAGGAGGCCGCCCGGCTCTACCTGCTGGCCGCTGAGGGGGGCGACCCCTACGGCCAGTGCAATATCGCCTGGTTTTTCACCCAGGGCACCGGCGTGGACAAGGACATGGAGAAGGCCTTCTTCTGGTTTGAGAAGGCCGCCGGGCAGGGCAACGTCCGGGGCATGTACAGCGTGGGGCTGTGCTACGAGCGGGGCGACGGGGTCCACAAGGACCGGCTCAAGGCGGTGGAGTGGTTCCAGAAGGCGTCCGTCAAGGGCCACCCCGGCGCCCAGTACAAGATGGGCGAATACTACGAAAGCGGCCTGGGCGGGCTGACCAAGAGCCAGGTGAAGGCCAGGGAGTTCTACGAGAAGGCCGCCGGCCAGGGGGACGAGGACGCCAAAAAGGCCCTGGAGCGCATGGACCGGGGCGAAGCCGCCCCTCAGGCGGACGGGCCGGAGGCCGCCCCCGCGGCGCCCCAGGCCGAGGCCAAAGAGGAGCCCAAGCCCAAGAAGAAGGGGTTCTTCGGCAGGCTGTTCCACTGAGAAGACAAAGAAAGCCGGGCCCGCAGGCCCGGCTTTCTTGTTAAACGGCTTTTCTCAGATAATTGGCCAGGATGTCGATGAACTCGGTGTTGGAGGGGCGTTCCGTCAGGTGGAAACCCGCCACCAGGTCGAGGTATTTGCGGTCGCCTCTGTTCCAGCACACCTGGACAAGGGTGCGGACGGAGCGCTCCAGGGCGGACGGAGTAATGCCCAGCTGGGCGGCGGTCTCAGGGTAGAGCCGCTTGGTGACCAGCTTGAGGTTGGTTGGATCCTCCACCACCTTCTCCACCAGGCAGATGGCGCTTTGAAAGCCGGTGAACTTCCCCGTCAGGCCCAGGCGGCGAAGCAGAGCTTCCGCGGTCACCGGGGACGGATTCTGTTCGGGTGCCATGCAGAGGCTCCTTTCTTAGTAAGAGACTGTGGCGGAGTATTTAGTTACGTTGTCAACAATGCTATTGCTGGAGTCGTAGACTACCAAAGAACACTTAGCTCGATAATCGTAGCCAGAAGTGATGTAATAGGTCTTATCCAAAGAAATGGTACCAGACCCAGACGAAGTCCACTCTTTTACAGAGGACCAGCTATATCCATTGCTGCTACGCTGTAATGTAAGGGTCATGTCTGCGGTATAGCCACTGCGGAGAAGAGCATATCCGTAAGATGTTGAGGCTCCTCCTGCCGCAATATCCAAAGAGACAGTGAGACTATAAAGTCCAGTGTAACGAGGTTCTATGGCAGTGGCGGTAGAAAGGGTGCCTGTAATGCAGGAAAGTACCAGGAGCATGCTGAGAAACTTGGAAATACGCTTTTTCATGTCGGATGACCTCCTTTTATTTTGAGCTTAAGCTCATATAGAAGACACCGTTCGACAAAAAACGTTACTTAAAAAATAATATTTTCTGCAATATGAATTATATCAGATTTTGATACCCCACTAGAAATGATTTGCATGAAGCAAGAATCTTCTTTATTTACTATTAGTAATTGTGTGTCATTACCCTTGGTAATGATTACCGCCGACTTTTCATTAATTAAAGTATCTTCGAGTATTGCATCTTCGGTATCAAGTGTGTGATTGGTACTTGGCCCTGCTATTTTGCTCATTATGATGAAGCTGTCATCGAGAGTTGAGGTATATTCTTTCTGTGTAATAAGACCGTTTTGTTGCTCTCCTGATATCACAAATTTTTCTGGTAGCCAACCGACAGTGAAATCTTGTGATTCTTGAATAGGCGAGAACCGAAAATCTGTCCCTTCGTCAAATGTCTCGATCACCAGATTCAGCGTATTGGCCCGGAAGGCGGGCGAGGCGGCGAAGGCCGCGGAGAAGGCCAGCATGCTGAACAGGCAGACCAGCGCCGCGGCGTGGACAAGCCTCCAGGCGTGGTGCCCCACGGACCGGGCGGTGCGGGCGGCCAGCTTCCGGGAGATGAGCTCTCTCCCTCTGCGGACCACCTCCTCGGGCACCCGGAAATTGGCGTCCAGACGCAGGGCGGCGTTCTCCCGCTCCAGGTCCCGGCCCTCCCGGACGGCCACCTCGTCCGCCCAGAGTGTGAAGAGGGCCTCCTCGTAGCGCTCGATTTTTTCTTCCCGAATGGTCATAATAAAACCCCTTCTTTTGCGGCAATAGACGATTTTCGACACAACAAAAAACTTTACCACAAATTGGAGCGGGACGCAACGATGCCGAATGCGGATTCAGGGGGCTGAGAAAAATGATTTTTTACCCAAGCTGTATCCTTGCCATTGAAAACGAAAGCGACCGGAATTTTATGATGGAGATCTACGCGGAATACCGGGACCTGATGTACTACAAGATCAGCCTGGTGGCCAGGGGCCGGAAGGACGAATGGGAGGATATCCTCCACGACACGGCGGCGGCCCTGTGCGACCACATCGACACCATGCGGCGGCTGAACCGCCCCCGGCTCACCAGCTACGTGGTGGTGGCGGCGGAGAACCAGGCGAAAAACTTCCTGCGCTACCAGGACCGCCACAAGCGGGTGTCCTTTGAGGAGGCCCTGGACCGCTCCGACCCTCTGGACGGCGGCGGGGCGGAGGAGGAGATCATCCGCATGGAGCGCGTCGATGAGCTCTACCAGGTGATGGGAGAGCTGGACGAGCGGAGCCGCTCCCTGCTGATGGCCAAGTACTTCCTGAACCGGCGGGACGCGGAGATTGCGGCGGACCTGGGCGTGGAGGAAGGAAGCGTGCGGGTCTATCTCAGCCGGGCCCGGGGCAAGGCCAAAAGGCTGATCCTGGCCCGCCGGGAAGAGGCGGAGCAGTGAGACGGCGAGAGGGGGAGAGAGAACATGGGACAGCTTTTCCGCATCGGGGAGATGGCCAAGCTCTTCGGCATGAACATCAGGACCCTGCGCTACTATGACGAGGCGGGGCTCCTCCACCCCGTCCGGGTGGACCCGGAGACCAACTACCGCTATTATTCGGTGGAGCAGTTCGAGCAGCTCAACACCATCCGCTACCTGCGCACCCAGGGGGTAGGGCTGGAGGACATCCGCGCCGCCCTGGCCCACCGGGACCCGGCGGGCATCCGGGACCTGCTGCGGCGGCAGGAGGAGGCGGTGACCCGCCAGCTGGCCGCGCTGGAGAACGCCAAGGCCCGGTTGGCTGGACGGGTGAAGCAGATCGACGACGTGATGGACACCTCTCTTCTGGACCTGCTTCGCTTCCAGGACATGGACCCCAGGCCCATCGCCGTGCTGGACCAGCCCCTACGGGCGGGGGAGAGCCTGGAGCTGCCCCTGCGTTCCCTGGAGAACACCAGCGGCATGGCACCCAGCTATTTTCTGGGCAAGGTGGGACTGTCCATGGGGCGGGAGGACCTGGAGCGGGGCCGCTTCGACCGCTACCGCAGCCTCTTCTGCCTGCTGGACCCGGGGGAGGCCCCCCAAGGGCTGGGAGGGACCCTGGCCGGGGGCAAGTGGGCCCTGTGGCGCTTCCGGGGCTCCCACGCCGACGCCGGGGGACAGTACGCCCGGATGCTGGAGCTGCTGCGGAACCGTGGCATGGTCCCCGCCGGGGACGGGGCGGAATTTGCCCTGCTGGACTTCGGCCTTACCGAGCGGCCGGAGGATTTTATCACCGAACTCCAGATCCCCGTGGCTCCGGGGCCCGGCTGAGGGAAGGCCCTCCCCAAAGTTGAACAAAAAAGAAAGAGCGATTTTAGCGAAAATGCCATTGACTCTCCACCAGGTGGAAGGTTTAGGCTGGGTCCGGCTGGCAGTCTGGACAACGCCATACCCGCCTGTGTCCTCCGGGAGTCATGACCCCGGGGGGGACGGCATTTTCGCGAGATCGCTCTCTTTTTTGAGAATTTTGAGGAGGAAAACCGACATGAGTGACACCGGAAATTCCGGGAAAAAGATGCTCTCCTTTACGGACTGTATGAGCATGGCCATCGGCCAGATCATCGGCTCGGGCATCATGGTGCTCACCGGCATCGTAATCGGCCTGACCGGCCACGGCACCATCCTGGCCTTCATCCTGGGCGCCGTGGTGGCCCTGTGCAACGCCTTTCCCTTCCTGGTCCTGCATTCATCCATCCCCGCCAAGGGCGCGGCCTACACCTACGCAAACCGCCTGCTGGGCGACAAGATGGGCTTTTTCTATCTGGGCATGTTTGTCCTGAGCCAGATTTTGATCGCCACCTTCGCCAAGGGCTTCGCCAGCTATTTCTGCCAGATTTTTCCCCAGTTCAACGAGGCGGTCATCGCCATGCTGGCCCTGACGATCGCCGTGGCTCTGAACATCATCGGCCTGAAGAACTCCGCCACGGCCCAAAAGCTGATGGTGGCGGTGCTGCTGGTCAGCCTGGCCCTCTTCGCCGCCTTCGGCCTGCCCCAGGTGGAGTGGAGCAACCTGACCATCACCGCGAAAAACATGATGCCCAACGGCCCCAAGAACTTTTTCACAGGCGTGGCCCTGCTGTCCTTCGCCTGCGGCGGCGCCAAGTACATCGCGGAGAACGCCGACGCCATCCCCAACCCCTCCCGCACCATTCCCAAGGTGGTCATCCTGGCCACCGTTCTGGTGGCCGTGTTCTACGCCCTGGTGGGTATCGTGGCCGCCGGCGTGCTCCCTGTGGAGGACGTGGCGTTCCAAAACCTGACCCTGGTGGCCCGGCAGATCTTCCCGCCCTGGCTGTATATCTTCTTCGTGGTGGGCGGCGCCATGTTCGCCCTCTTCACCACCCTGAACGGCACCCTGTCCTGGGTGACCCGGGGCCTCCAGGTGGCCGCGACCCAGGGCTGGCTGCCCGAGCGGTGCGCCAAGGAAAACAAGGCGGGCACCCCCGTCATCCTGCTGCTGGTCTTCTTCGTGGTGGGCGCCGTGCCCATCCTCACCGGAATGGACCTGACCGCCATCTCCAACATGGGCGTGGGCACCGACGTGCTCACCGAGTTCGTGATCCTGGTGGCCTGCTGGCAGCTGCCCAAGAAGTTCCCCAAGGAGTTCCAGAGCTCCATGTTCCACATGGACGAGCGTCTCTTCAAGGTCATCCTGGCCTGCATCGGCGTCATCATGCTGGGCACGTCCTACGTGAACCTGTCCGACCTGACCCCCATCAACTACCTGTGCCTGGCCGTCTATCTGGTTGCCCTGTTCATCTTCACCCAGGTGCGCTACAAGCACGTGGTGGCCAAGCGGGAGAGCCTGGTCCGCTGAGCCGGGCGCCCACCCTCTTTTGTTTTCTTTTTCTCTCTCTGAGAAAGGCCCGGCCGCTTATGGCCGGGCCTTTCTCCTTGCATTAACAAAAAAGTATTGACTCTCCGGTAGGTGGAGGGTTTAGGCTGGAGACTGCGAAAATTGCCGCAAGGAGGAAACTTGTATGATCGGAACCATTGCCAACACAAGCGCCATTTTATTGGGCAGCCTGTTGGGCAGCGCGTTGAAGAAAGGCATCGGGGAGCGGTACCAGAACATCATGATGGATGCCATGGGCCTGGCCGCCACCGCCCTGGGCATCAATTCCATCGTAGGGGCCATGCCCGACAGCCGTTATCATGTGCTGTTCATCGTCAGCCTGGCCCTGGGCGGGCTCATCGGCACCAGGCTGCGCCTGGACACGGCCTTCGATTCCCTGGTGGCCAGGTTCTCCAAGGGCTCCAACCTGGCCAAGGGGCTGTCCACCGCCATCCTGCTCTATTGTTTCGGGACCCTGTCCATCCTGGGGCCCATTGAGAGCGCCCTCCACGGGGACCACACCTATCTC
Organism: Oscillospiraceae bacterium; assembly: GCA_022846075.1. Taxonomy (GTDB): domain Bacteria; phylum Bacillota; class Clostridia; order Oscillospirales; family Oscillospiraceae; genus Vermiculatibacterium. The sequence goes on along the minus strand of AP025582.1, from coordinate 2,743,728 downwards.
TTTACCAACGCCATCCTGGACGGCATCACCTCCATCGTGCTCTCGTCTACCTTCGGCATGGGCATCGCCATCGCGGCGGGGGTGCTCTTCTGCTGGCAGGGGGGGATTTTCCTGCTGGCCAACCTGATCGCCCCCTACCTCACCCCGGAGCTTCTGACCGAGATCTCTCTGGTGGGAGGGGTGCTCATCCTCAGCTCGGGGCTGAGTATCCTGAACATCAAGCAGTTCAAGACCCTCAACCTGCTGCCCGCCCTGCTGGTCCCCCCGGTGGCGGTGGGGCTGCTGTCCCTGCTGGGAATCTAATGGCTGACTTGTATTGACTTGAAAATTAGTAGGACAGGTAAAAAGGCATCATACTTACCAATTTTTTGTGCATATCCGCTAATTTAACCAAATGATTCTTGTAATAAGAGCCAAATTTGAACATTCTGTAAACAAATAAGTTGCTTAATTAAACCTATCTTGTTATAATACATGATAGGTCGGGGCGGCAAAAAACCTGCCGCCCATGCGGACTTCACGGCCGGGAGGCCCGCGGCAGCTAATCCCAATGAGAGAAAGGACCTATTCTGATGTACGATTTTGACCAAGCGGTGGACCGGAGAGGGACCACCAGCATCAAGTGGAATTTCCAGAACAGCTTTGGCCAGCAGGACGGCCTGCTGCCCTTCTGGATCGCCGACACCGATTTCCCCACGGTGCCCGAGGTTATCGAGGCGCTGAAAAAGCGCTGTGACCACCCCGTCTTCGGCTACTCCGATCCTCTGCCCTCCACCTTCCAGGCGATCCAGGGCTGGTGGAGCCGCCGCTACGGCTGGACGCCCGATACCGAGTGGATGTTCATGACCTGCGGCGTGGTGACGGGGATCTACTTTGCCCTGGACGCCCTGGTGGACAAGGGGGATAAGGTGCTCACCTTCACCCCCGTTTACGACCCCTTCTTCGCCGCCATCCGGAACAGCGGCCACACCCTGGTGGACTGCCCCCTGGAGCACAAGGACGACTACTTCACCATCGACTTCGACCGCTTTGAGAACGAGCTCAAGAACGGCGTAAAGGCCGTAGTCTTCTGCAACCCCCACAACCCGGTGGGCCGGGTGTGGACGGCCGAAGAGCTGGAGCGGGTGGCGGACCTGTGCGTCAAGTACGACGTGTGGCTCTTGAGCGACGAGATCCACGCGGATTACGGCCTCACCCGCAAGTACACCCCCATGGGTATCTTTGAGAAGGTCCATGATAAGCTGGTCATCTTCACCGCCATCAGCAAGAGCTTTAACCTGGCGGGTATGGTCTCCGCCTGCATCATGATCCCCAACGCCGACGTCCGCGCCAAGGTCCGCTACGAGTTCGACAGCCGTTGGATGTTCGGCCCCGCCGACCTGGCCTTCACCGCCATGGAGGCGGCTTACACCCACGGCGACGCCTGGATGGACGCTGTGTGCGGCTACCTCCGCCAGAGCGTGGAGCTTGTCAACAGCTTCGTGTCCGAGCGCATGCCCAAGGTGAAGGTCACCCGGCACGAGGGCACCTTCCTCATGTGGCTGGACATGGCCTGCGCCGGCAAAACCAGCGGCGAGATGACCTCCATCCTGGCCAAGGAGTACGGCCTTGCCCTGGGTGACGGCAGCCACTACGGAAAACAGGCCGAGGGCTTCATGCGCCTGAACATCGGCTGCACCCACGCAACCTTGAAGGAGGGCCTGGAAGGCCTGGAGCGCTTCTACCGCGATTACGTCAAATAAAGCTGAGAGAGAGCTTTTTTGAAAAGGGAACACAAAAGTTAAGGGAGGAACCACTATGAGCAAACAGCCCGCGAACGGCCATACGAAGCTGAATTTCAGCGATTGTATGGGCCTGGCCATCGGCCAGATCATCGGCTCCGGCATCATGGTACTCACCGGCATCGTCATCGGCCTCACCGGCCACGGCACACCCTACGCCTTCATCCTGGGCGCCCTGCTTGCCATCGCCACCTGCATCCCCTTCATCATCCTCACGTCTACCATCCCCGCCTCCGGCGCCGGCTACACCTACGTCAAGCGCCTGATGGGCGACAAGGCCAGCTTCATGTACATCGGCATGTTTGTGTTGAGCCAGGTGCTCATCGCCACCTTCGCCAAGGGCTTTGCCAGCTACTTCTGCACCATCTTCACCGGCTTCAACGAGAACGTCATCGCCCTGGGGGCCCTGGTGCTGTGCACCATCGTCAACATGGTGGGCCTGAAGAGCTCCGCCATCGTCCAGAAGGTCATGGTGGCCTTCCTGTTCATCAGCCTGTTCCTGTTCATCGCCTTCGGCCTGCCCAAGGTGGACTGGTCCACCCTGTCTCTGGCCACCCAGAACATCATGCCCAACGGTCCCAAGAACTTCCTCACCGGCGTGGCCCTGCTCTCCTTCGCCTGCGGCGGCGCCAAGTTCGTGGCCGAGAACGGCGACGACATCGAGAACCCCTCCACCACCATTCCCAAGGTCATCATCCTCTCCACCTCCATCGTGGCCGTGTTCTACGCCCTCATCGGCATCGTGGCCTCCGGTGTGCTGCCCATCGAGACCGTGGCCTTTGAGAACCTGACCCACGTGGCCCAGGAGATCTTCCCCACCTGGCTTTACATGTTCTTCGTCTTCGGCGGCGCCATGTTCGCCCTGCTGACCACCCTGAACGGCACCCTGTCCTGGGTGACCCGGGGCCTCCAGGCCGCGTCCAAGGAGGGCTGGCTCCCCGAGAAGTGCGCCGAGGAGAACAAGAACGGCGTGCCCGTCATCCTGCTCATCGTCTTCTTTGTCATGGGCGCCCTGCCCATCGTCACCGGCATGGACCTGACCCTCATCTCCAACATGGGCATCGGCACCGACATGATCACCGAGTTCATGGTGCTCCTGGCCTGCTGGAAGCTCCCCGACATCCTGCCCCAGGAGTACAGGAAGTCCAACTTCTACATGAAGAAGGGCACCCTCCACATCCTGCTCATCTTCGTGGGCATCCTGATGATCGGCACCTCCTACGTCAACCTGTCCGACCTGACCCTGCCCGCCGGCATTGCCTGCGTGGTCTACGTGGTGGTGCTGTTCGTCTACACCCAGGTCCGCTACAAGCACGTGCTCGCCCGCCGGGAGGGCGCCGCACTGAACAAGTAAGAAAAACTTCCGTATCCACCCGAGAGGAGGGATGCCCATTGCGGCATCCCTCCTCCCTTGGAGCAGCTTGCAAAATAACCGGCAGTAGTTCGGCAGGAAAAATCGCACGTGACTTCGTTGTCGTCCTTGACGGGCGTCAGCCCGTCGGCGTCCTTCGCCTTGTCACGTATCTATTTTTCCCGGCCTCCTTTCCTGCCGTTTATTCCGCAAACTGCTCCGGGTGGGTGCTGAGGGAAGCCCCTTCGCGCAGGGGGCCTCCCTGAGCACCAGTTTTGGAAGACGCCTTCCGTAAAGGAGAACACAGCTATGAAACGATTTGCCATCATCGGCTTCGGCTGCGCGGGCTACCAAGCTCTGGCGGCCATCCGGCAGGCGGGGTGTGACGCCCAGGTGGACGTGTATACCGAGACTGACCTGCCCCCCTACAACCCCATGCTCACCACTTACTACGTGGGGGGCAAGCTGCCCTACGAGGGGCTGTTCCCCTTCGGCACCCTGGCCGAGATTGGACAGCGGTACGAGGCCAGCTTCCTCACCGGCACCCGTGCGGCCAAAGTGGACGCCCAGCGCCGTACGGTGACGCTGGAGAGCGGAGAGGCCCGGAGCTACGACAAGATTTTGGTCTCCACCGGGGCCACCGCCTTCGTGCCGCCCTCCTTCGCCGGGGTGGAGGGGGCCTTCTGCATGCGGACGGTGGACGACGCCGTGGGCCTCAAAACCGCCCTGGAAGAACGGGAGTACCGCTCCGCCGTGGTGGTTGGCGCGTCCATGGTGGGCATCAAGGTGGCGGAGCTGCTGTTAAAGCGGGGCATCCGGGTCACCCTGGCCGACATGGCCCCCCACATCTTCGCCCTGGCCGCCTACCCAGAGGTCTCCGCCATGATCGAGGAGCGCATCGACAAAATGGGCATCCAAATGGCCTTCGGCCGGGCCCTGGCCGGGGCGGAAAAGACCCCGGAGGGCTACCGGGTCACCTTCGCCGACGGCGAGACCCTGGACACCGACCTGCTGGTGCTGAACATCGGCACCCGGGCCGCCACCGGGCTGCTGGACCCCGCCCAGGTCAACATCGACCGGGGCGTGGTGGTCAACGAGAGAATGGAGACCTCCGCCCCCGGCGTGTACGCCGCCGGGGACTGCTGCCAGGGCAGGAACCTCCAGTCCGGCCAGACCCAAATCATCGGCCTGTGGGCCAACGCCGGCGTCCAGGGCCGGGTGGCCGGGCGGAACATGGCGGGGGTGGGGGACGAGACCGACGGCAACATCCTCCACAACATCACCCACTTCCTGGATATGGACTTCATCGGCCTGGGGGACAACCGGGCCACCGGCGAGGTGTACCAGTATTACAGCCCCGACCGGCGCTTCTATTTGCAGGCCGTCCTGAAGGACGGCTGGCCCGTGGGCTTCAACATCCTGGACAACTACGGCATCAGCGGCATTTTGAAGGCCCACCTCGTCAAGGTCCTGCGGGGGGAGAAGAGCGGCTTCACCCCCGAACAGCGGGGCCAGCTCCTGCGCTACGGCCTGGAGGGCGACTTCATCGACACTTTGGAGGGAATGGTATGACAAACGAGGAACGGCGCCTCCGGGCCAAAATCCCCGGGGCGGATACCGGCATCCAGGTCAAGCGCTCCATCTGCGACATCTGCTCGCCGGGGATGCACTGCGGCCTGAGCTGCTACGTGAAGGACGGCCAAGTCATCAAGATCGAGGGCACCGACGGCCACCCCCAGAACGACGGAAAGCTCTGCACCAAGGGCCTGGCCAACCGGCAATACCTCTACCGCAAGGACCGTATCATGACCCCCCTGCGCCGGGTGGGTCAGCGGGGGGAGGGCAAGTTCGAGCCCATCTCCTGGGACGAGGCCTACGCTGAAATCACCGAAAAGCTGAACGCCGCCAAGGCCCAGTACGGCCCCGCGTCCGTGGCCTTCTACTCCGGCTACTCCAAGTGGTACCGGCCCATGCTGCGGCGGTTCGCCTACTCCTTCGGCTCCCCCAACTACGGCAGCGAGTCCAGCTCCTGCTACACCTCCGCCTTCATGGCCTGGAAGACCGCCGCCGGGGACCAGGGGGCCGCCGACATGGCGCACTGTGACCTCTTCCTGGGCTGGGCCTACAACCCCTTCTACTCCAACTACATGTCCGCCAAGCGGGCCATGGAGGCCAAGGCCCGGGGGGTGAAGTTCCTCATCGTGGACACCCGCTACACCCCCGCGGCGGAAAAGCTGGCCGACGTGTTCCTCCAGCCCCGCAGCGGCACCGACGGCGCCCTGGCCCACGCCATCGCCAACGTGCTCATCAGCCGGGGGCAGATCGACAAAGAGTTCATCGCGAGCTACGTCTACGGCTTCGAGGAGTACGCCGAGTACGTCAAGGGCTTCCACGAGGGGAACATCGAGGAATTGACGGGGGTGCCCTACGCCGACGTGGTGAAGGCCGCCGACCTCATCGCCTCCAGCGAGCGGATGTCCTCCTATGAGTCCTCCGCCCCCATTCCCCACCACAAAAACGGCTTCCAGAATTACCGGGCCATCATCTCCCTGCTGGCCATCACCGGCAATTATGACCGCCCCGGCTGCCAGAGCCCGGTGGTACATACCTACATCCACGTGGAGTGCGGCTTCCCCCTCCACGAGGAGGAGTTCCAGTACGGCACCAGGCCCCAGGACGCCCCCGTCCCCGTGGGCGGGGACCGCTTCCCCCTGTGGAACCACCTGGAGGGGGAGATGCAGTCCATGGACCTGCCCCGGCAGATTGAAACCGGGGAGCCCTACCCCGTCAAGGCCGTCTTCGCCCTGGGCATGAACGCCCGTATGTGGCCGGACGACGGGCGGATGTTCGCCGCCCTCCAAAAGCTGGACTTCTTCGTGGACACCGACCTCTTCCTCACCGACACCGCCAAGTACGCCGACATCGTCCTGCCCGCCTGCACCTCCATGGAACGGGGGGAGTTTAAGCCCTATCCTGGCGGCGTGGCCATCTATACCAATCCCGTCATCCCCCCCCTGGGGGAGGCCAAGTCCGACGTGGACATCCTCTGCGATTTGGCCAACCGCCTGGATTTGGACGACGACCTCCTCAAGGCCGGCTACGAGGCCTGCGTCCAGGACATCATCCGGGACCTGGACGTGACCACCGAAGCGCTCAAGCAGGCCGACCTGCCCATCAAGGTGGCCGAGGTGGAGCGCTTCGAGCCCCTGGAGCACGTGAAAAAGGGCCTGCGCACCCCCACGGGCAAGTTCGAGCTCAAATCCTCCATCATCGAGAGCCACCCCGAGTGGGGCCTGGACGCCCTGCCCACCTATACGCCCCCCCTGGACGCCGCCGACGAGAGGAAGTATCCCTTCACCTTCACCTCCGGCTCCCGCATCCCCCACGCCATCCACTCCCGGCTCCACGGCTGCCCCAACAACCGCTCCCTGCGGCCCGACCCCACCGCCGACATGAGCCTGGAGGACTGCGCCGCTCTGGGCCTCAAGGAGCGGGACCGCATCGTCATCTCCACCGAGCGGGGGGAGCTCCGGGTCTTCGTCCACCCCACCCCCGCCATGCCCCAGGGGCTCGTGAACCTCTACCACGGCTATTCCGAGGCCGACGCCAACAGCATCCTGGACGGCGACCATCTGGACCCCTATTCCGGCTTCCCGGCCTACCGCTCCACCCGCTGCGCGGTGAGAAAGGATGATGCGGTATGAAAAAATACCTCTTTTTCGACCCTGAAAAGTGCTCCGCCTGCGGGGCCTGCGCCCTGGCCTGCATGGACCAGAACGACGTGGACATCCCCGGCGGGGAGCAGCCCTTCCGCCACACCTTCACGCTGGAGGCGGCACGTCACCTGGAGTTCTACTCCGTGAGCTGCATGCACTGCGACGACGCCCCATGCGTGGTGGGCTGTCCCAGCGGGTGCCTCACCAAGGACGCGGACACCGGCTTCACCCTCTACGACAACACCCGCTGCATCGGCTGCCACTCCTGCGCCATGGCCTGCCCCTATGGCGTGCCCACCTTCGATCTGAACGGCAAGATGCGCAAGTGCGACGCCTGCATCACCCGGCAGGAGAACGGCCTGACGCCCGCCTGCGTGAAGGTCTGCCCCACGGGGGCGCTGACCCTGCTGGACGAGAACGACTTCCACGCCCGGCAGACCGCCCTGCGCCAGGCGGGGGTCAACGGGGCCCCCGCCCGGCAGTAAGGAGACGCCATGGGACAGGGAATCTTGGCGGTGGTGGCCTCGGCCACCATCCTGGGCGTCATGCCCTCCATGCAGAAGCAGCTGATGGTGGACGGCCTGCCCATCTTCAGCCTGATGTTCTTCACCAATCTCATCATCACCCTGGTGACCCTGGCGGTCTCCCTGGGCAGGTGCCGCTCCCTGAAGGTGAGCCGCCCCCAGCTCATCCAGGTGGTCCTGATGGGCCTCACCGGCATGGTGGCCACCGCCATGCTCATCAACACCGCCTACCTCTTCATGCCCGTGGGCACCGTGACCATGCTCCACTTCCTCTATCCCACGGTGGTGTGTATCGTCATGGGCACCCTCTTCAAGGAGGGCTTCTCCAAGCTCCAGGTGGCGGCTATCGTGGTCTCCATCGCCGGAATGTTCTTCCTCACCGGCAAGAACGGCAGCCTGCCCGTGCTGGGCATCGCCCTGGCGGCCATCTCCTCGCTGACCTACGGCTCCTACCTCATCGCCAACGAGAAGGGCCCCGCCAACGACCTGCCGCTGGAGGTGAAGCTCTTCTACGTCTCCCTCCCCGGGACCCTCCTCTTCGCCGTCCTGGCCCCCGCCACGGGGAACCTGGCGGTGCCCTCTAGCCCCGTGAGCTGGTTCCAGCTCATTGTCTGCTCGGGCCTCGCCACCGTGGGGGGCTACTTCCTCATGATGTTCGGCATCCAGAAGCTTGGGGCCTCCACCGCCTCGTTTTTGTCCATGCTGGAGCCGGTGGTGAGCGTGGTCTTCGGCACCATATGGTTTTCCGACCCCGTCACCGTGGGCGTGGTGGTGGGCAGCGTCCTCATCCTCACCAGCGTATGCTTCATCACCCTGGACAGCTCCCGGAAGGAAAAGCGGGCCAAGGAAGCGGAATTAACCGGCCAAACACAGTCTTAGGACTGTTTTGGATACACCTCCTTTCTCTAAACTCCAAACGGAAACACCCGATCCGGGAGCGGATCGGGTGTTTCCGTTTGCATTTCCCTCCGGGCGCTGTTATACTGTAAGACATGAATGACAGACCCGGGATGGGAGGAACCAGAGATGACGAAAGTGACCTCGGGAAAAAAGCTTTATGAACAAGTGGTGGAGCGGATCAACACCATGATTGCCCAGGGGATCTACCAAAAGGGGGATTTGCTCCCCAGCGAAAAAGAGCTGATGGAGATGATGGGGGTCAGCCGCATCACGGTGCGGGAGGCCCTGCGGCTTTTGGGGGAGACGGGCGTGATCCAAACCGTGAAAGGGAAGGGGAGCTACCTGCTTATGGACTGGCAGCAGTTGGCGGAGAGCCAGGCGGTCCAGGGGGGCTATCCCCAGACCTTTCTGGACTCCACCAACCTGCGCATTCTTCTGGAGCCGGAGGCGGCCCGGGAGGTGGCTCTCCGGGCCGACGAGGAGGAGCGCCGGGCTATCGGGGACTACCTCAGCGCCGGCGGGGATGAGCTGGAGGGCTTTCACCGGGCCATCATTGCCGCCACCCACAACCAGGTGCTCATTGACATGTTCGACCGGCTTCTGGAGCTGGAGAACGCCCCGCCCATGGTGAAGCTGGTGCCCCCCTTTCGTCAAAAGAGCGTGGCGGCCAAGCTTCAGAGCCAGCATGAGAAGATCTATGAGGCCATCCGGGATGGGAACGGGGAATTTGCCTATTTCTATATGAAGGAGCACCTGGGATTTTTGAAGGACACCTATGAGGAGTTCTTTCAGGTCTTTTATCACTGACGCGCGAAAAAGCCGCCGCCCCGGTCGGGGCGGCGGCTTTTTATCACGTCAGTCGTCCAGGAGGCTGCGCAGGCCCACCACCTGGTTCACCGGCAGGGAAAAGACGGCCTGCACGCCCCCGTCCTTGGCGACGGCGTGCTCCATGATGGCCCGCATGATGTTTTTTTCGTCCCTCTGCCTGGAGACGATATAGATGAGGTCCTGCTCCGAGGCGATGGACATGCCGAAGAACTGGGCGGCGCTCTTTTCGCTGATGCCCTTGGCGTGCACGATGGTGCCGCCCCCCGCGTTGGCGCTGCGGGCGGCGTCCATCACCGATTCCGTATGCCCGTTCTGGGCGATCACGACCACGAGGGAGTAACGGTTCTCTTCCATTTCGCGCTCCTTATCCGATTCAAAATTTTGGCCCTGGGTGAGGTGTTTCAGGCTGGAGTGGTTGACGACGCTCTGGAGGGGGACGGTGAAGGCGATGCCGTTTCCGGGCACGTCGATCCGCATGGTCCGCATCAGGCCCCGCAGCAGTTCACCGGCCAGGTCTTTGGAGACGATGGAGGAGATCATGACCTTTTCCGTTTTCTCCAAGCCCAGCAGGTCCAGGGTCTTCTGCTGGGCGGTGCCCTCACACAGGGCGGCGGACAGGCAGTGGACCCCGCCGCCGTACAGGTAGCGCAGGTATTCCTCCCCGTATTCCCGCTTGGTGATCGTGACCATATAGTACATATTACTCATGCCGGCTCCTCTTTAAAATGTGATGATGTCGCCGCCGTCCTCGTCCTCCGAAGCGGCCTCTTCCTCCTGGACCTCTTCCGGGCGGAAGCGGTACTTGTGGTAGATCCCAAGCAGCTGGATGGTGATGAGGGGGGTCATGGCCACCATGGCCACCACGCCGAAGGCGTCCACCACCACGTTGCCGCCCACGCCGCTGCAGGTCCCCATAGCCAGGGGGAGGAGGAAGGTGGCCGTCATGGGCCCGGAGGCCACGCCGCCGGAGTCAAAGGCGATGGCGGTGAACAGGGGTGGGGAGAAGAAGGTGAGGACCCCGGCCAGCAGATAACCCGGAACCAGAAGATACAGGATGGGCAGGCCGGTCAGCACCCGCAGCATGGCCAGACCCACGGAGATGGAGACGCCGATGGACAGGCTGGTGGAGAGGGCCTTCTGGGGGATGGAGCCGGCGGTGATGGTGTAGACCTGCCGGTTGAGGACGTGGACCGCCGGCTCGGCGGCCACCAGGAAGTAGCCGATGACCATGCCGATGGGAATGATGATCCAGTTGTGGGACATGCCGCCGATGAGCTGGCCGATGAAGCTGCCCACGGGCATGAAGCCCACATTGACGCCGGTGAGGAAGAGGACCAGCCCCACGTAGGTGTACACCAGCCCCACGCAGATCTTGATGAGCTCCCCCTTGGGCAGGTGGAGCTTGGTGACCTGGAACAGGAGGAAAAAGACCAGGATGGGGCACAGGGCCAGGGCCATTTCCTTGAGATACTTGGGGAAGGCGGTGAGAAACAGCAGCCACAGCTCCTTGGAGTCGGCGATCTGGGGCATGGCCACGGGGACGTAGGTCCCCGCCACGTCGCCGTAGACGATGCCCAGGACCAGCACGGCGATGATGGGCCCGGCGGAGCAGAGGGCCACCAGGCCGAAGCTGTCGTTCTCGGCGTTGCTGTCGCTGCGGATGGCGGCCACGCCCACGCCCAGGGCCATGATGAAGGGCACCGTCATGGGGCCGGTGGTGACGCCGCCGGAGTCGAAGGCCACCGACAAAAACTCCCGGGGGACGAACCGGGCCAGCAGAAAGACGAAGAGATAGACGGCGATGAGCAGGTGGGAGAGCTTGATCCGCAGCAGCATGCGCAGCATGGCCACCACGAGGAAGAAGCCCACGCCCACGGCTACGGCCAGGATCAATGTCATGTTGGGGATGCCGGGCACCTGCTCCGCCAAAACCTGGAGGTCCGGCTCGGACATGGTGATGAAGATCCCTACCAGCAGGCTCACCAGCACGATCATCCACACGCTGCGGGACTTGGTGACGGCGGAGCCCACGTGGTTTCCGATGGGGGTCATGGCCAGGTCGGTCCCCAGGGTAAAGAGGCCCATACCCAGGATCAGCATTACGGCCCCCAGAACAAAGCCCATCAGCAGGTCGTTGGGCACCGGCGAGATGGTGAAGCACAGTAAAAAGACGATCCCCGTCACGGGGAGCACGGAGGAAATGGATTCCTTCAGCTTCTCCATCAGGATGGTGCGGTTTTTTTCCAGTATGATTTGATTCGGCCTACCCACGAAACACCTCTTTCTGACATGTCGTAACGGCGCCGCCGCGAAAAAGCGGTGGGCCTGATGAAAACCTATTGTCATAATATTAACATATTTATGGCCCAAAAGGAACCGGTATGTGAACAATTTACAGAAACTTAACGGCTGAAGGCCACGGGGGCCGGACTGTGAAAACGACAGCGGGCCGGTGGGAACACCGGCCCGCTGTCGAAAGGGTTTGGGCAGATCCACATGTGGGGGAGAAGAAAGAAACGGTTTTTAGACAAGGTCTGGGAATATGAGACGCCCCGGCGGATTTGCCGCCGGGGCGTCTCATGAGGATCAGCAGTGCCGCCCGCCGTGGCGGCCGGAGGAGTGGCCGTAGCCGGAGCAGGAGGCACCGGTGCAGGTCCCGCCCGCGTGGTCGTAGCCGCAGTAAGTCACGCCGTCGTGGGTGTGGCGGCCGGTCTCGGCGCAGCCCTCCACCGCGCACACGGCGTAGGAGGGGGAGGCGTTGTGGTGCCGCCCGCCGTGGGCGGAGGCGGGGAGGGTGACCGCCCCCAGGAGGAGGGCGCAGGCGGCGGTGGCCGCCAGGGTTTGTTTCAGCTTCATGGCAAGGATCTCCCTTCATTTTGTCTGAGATAGGATACGCATGTGATGTTTCAAAACGTAGGGTGAGAAAAAATATTATTTTGCCCTATGAAAACCGGCCCGGCGGGCGTATTCTAGAACCAAGGGGGTGTGGGAGTGGAGGAGCTGGAAGCGCGGGTCCTGGCCGCTGGGCAGGACCGGCAGGCGATGGAGGAACTGGTGCGGGACTACCTGCCCTTTGTGAAGAAGCAGGCCGCACAGGGCGGGCCCGGGCTGGACTATGACGACCGGCTGAGCCTGTCCATGGTGGCCTTCGCGGAGGCCGCCCGGCGGTACGTTCCCCCCCGGGGGGCCTTTCTTCCCTTCGCCGAGGTCTGTATCCGCAACCGCCTTTTGGATGAGAGCCGCCGGGAGCTGCGGCACGCGGGAAACGTGGTCCCCCTCCGGGAGGGGGAGCGGGCCGTGGTCGATGTCTGGGACCGGGAGCTGGAACGGCAGGCCTTGGCCCAGGAGATCCAGCAGTTTGACCGGGATCTGGCCCTGTGCGGGGTGACCTTCGCGGAGCTGCCCCAAGCCTGCCCCAGGCAGCGGCGGGCCAGGACGCAGTGCCTCCGGCTGGCCGCCTGCGTGGCGGCGGACGAGGCCTTGCGCACCGGCTTCAGGCGGACGGGACGGCTCCCCCAGGGCGAGCTGGCCCGGCGGTTTGGGCTGTCGGTAAAGACGGTGGAGAAGCACCGAAAATATATTGCGGCCCTGGCGGTCCTGCTGACCGGGGACCACCCGGGGATCCGGGCATTTTTACCCAAGGGGGAGGCGGCGGAGTGAAGACGGGCGTGGTGTTGGAATGTAACGGGGGCAGGGCGGTGGTCCTGGACGGATCGGGGGGCTTCCGGGCGGTGTCCGCCCGGCCGGAGTGGCGTCCGGGGGACGTGGTGCCTCTGCCGGGACAGCGTGGGAAAGCGGGGGCTCTGGCCGCTGCGGCGGCCTGCCTGGTTCTGGCGCTGGCCAGCGGCGGGAGCTGGCTTTGGCTGAGCCCCGCGGCGCTGGTGAGCATGGACGTGAACCCGTCGGTGGAGCTGACGCTGAACCGCTTCGAGCGGGTGGTGTCCGCCCGGGCCCTGAACGCGGAGGGGGCCGCCCTGCTGGAGGCCGGTACCGTGAACGGGATGCCGGCGGAGCGGGCAGTGGCGGCGCTGTTGGACAGCGGTTATCTGGAGCCCTACCTGGAGCGGGAGAACTACGTCACCCTCACGGTCCAGTCTGAGGACGAGGATTTGGCCGGGCGGCTGCTGACCCTGGTGGACGAGACGGCCTCCGCCTCGGTGGGGGCACAGGCCCGGGTGTCCTGCCACGGGGTGGACGGCGCGCTGGTGGAGGAGGCCCACAGCCACGGCGTGACGGCGGGGAAGTACCTGGCTCTGCTGGAGCTCCAGGCGGCGGACCCCAGGGTGGACATTACGGAATACGCCCACTGCGGCATCGGCGAGATCGAGGAGCAGATCGAGCAGTGCCACAGGTCCCACGGCAGCGGGGCGGGAAACGGAGGGGCGTGGACGTCTCCCGGCGAGGGCTGCGGCGCGGGGGAACATCATGGGGACAGGCACCACTGAGGGCCGCTGAAAAAGACTTTTCCGCAAAACGGCGGAGGGTGATTGAGAAAGCCGGACGGAGAGAACTTTCCACAAAAGACCACCTGCGCTGTCGCAAAAATATAGATAAAAAAGGACGCGCCGCATCCAGAATGCGGCGCGTCCTTTTTTCGCGTCAAAAAGTCAAAATAGATGGGCGAATCGTATTTGCCGGCCTGGGTGATGGATCAAAGGGGCTGTCGGTCTGAGCTCATGCGGGATATCCATATGGCCACGATGCCGCCGATCACGAGAAGAATAAAGATCACCAATAGTGCCTGCAGCCGATACTCGCTGATGAACGTCCCAAAGTCATATCCAAGCACGTCTCCGCCGCCATAGGATTGAACGGAGCCGTCAGGCAGGATCCGCGTTTTGGTTACATGGACTTCTATCATGGTGGACAGAACCATCAGCGCAATATTTCCAATACAGCCGATGGCGGTACATAGGATGCCGATCACAAGCTGTATATTGGAGCGGAATTTACGCTGTGAGCCGGCCGTGTTGTTTTGCGCCGCAGGAATCCCGTCTTCCCGCAGGATCTCGTCCTTTAATAAATAGTCGATTGAGACGTCAAACAACTTGCCGAGCTGGACCACGTTTTCGGTATCGGGGAGAGACTCTCCCAGCTCCCACTTGGAAATGGCCTGCCGGGATACGTCCAGTTGTTCCGCCAGCTTTTCCTGGGATAAACCCTGCCGCTTCCGCAGCAGTTGGAGCTTTTCCCCGAATGTCATAGCGCTCATCTCCTTCCATGGCTGCAGCATAACAATTTTTGAGGCCGGACTCCACCAAATGAACATGGAAGTTTCGCAACTATAAGTTGCGGGGCATTTGTTTTGGCGGATTGCAGGCCAATACAAATAACCTATGTTCACATCATAGCAAAAAAGCCAGGCCAATACAAACGTGGGGGCATATCTATTCTGTCCCAGCTTTTGGTCTATATTGCTAAAAGTGACGCGGGATTCATTAGGACCCTTGCTGGAAACCAGGTGTAAATTTCGGAGCAGAGCGGCACGGGAGCAAAAAGAAGGAATTTTGTCAGTTGACAAAATTCCTTCTTCTTGGTGGACAAGGGGGTAAACTGGATATTGTGGCTAAACCATTTATTGTTATCTCCCGCTCGTGGCATAGCTGCAATATCCGGTTGCGTACAGTCATTGTTGTGTTCATAGGTTATCCTCCCTTACGAACTTAGGGTAAGGGATTTTATTTGTTTTTGTAAACTATACGTGATACCATTAAGCTACACATAGTCTAATGGAGGGTATGAACATGGACGGTAGCCTGTCAAAAAATCGAATCGAAGGTTTACCCGCAAGCATCGACCAAAATTCGGTTGTTCTTATTTTGGGAACGCTTCCCGGCAGAAGGTCGCTGACCTATGGCAAATACTATGCCGACCCCTCCAATAAATTTTGGGACATATTATTCATGGCGTGTGGAGAAAAGATAGATAAAACGGACCGTGGGAAGAAAAGACTGCTGGAGAAATATCATATCGCGCTTTGGGATGTACTGGCTTCTGCTGTGCGTAAAACCTCTAATGACAAAGACATATCCGATGAAGTGCCGAATAATCTCCCTCTGTTCCTATCTCGATATCCCAATATAAAATTGCTGGTATTTCATAGCAACGATGCTTATAAATGTTTTAAGCGATTTTTCAAGAACGCCGCCGTCCCCTATATTTGTGTATCCTCACCAAGCGGCCAAAACAGGAAAAGCACGGAAGCGAAAGCAAAGGAATGGCGGGCAGCCTTATCTTGCGCTATTCCACAACTTGGAAACGGACCGAGGTTGGCATGGAAGGGGACACCCCCATGTGATATAATATCTTTACATGAAGGGGGGGTTGATATGGAGATGGAGAAAATTCGTGATTACATATCTTACTTTGAAACGGTTCATGCGGAAACCGCCTGTCGCTGGGAAGGAAGTAGAAAACTGAAAAGTGGTGCATTTTCCATGCCGTTTCCTGTCTATGAAACTCAGTTTCTAAACTTTATAGATGATGTTTCCAACAGTGACCTTATGGATTTTAGTTATGGAGAAACATTAGAGGAATATGGGCTTGAAATGAACAATGGACTTACAAAGAAAATTGATTCTGCTGATTTCAAACTGGTAAGAGCCATTTTGACCTGCTATATTCGCCAGGAACGTTTCTGTGATGGACTATGGGGGCGAGCAATAAAAGAGGGTACATTTCTGGCCCTGCTAAAACGAATAGAAACCCTTTTAGATCCGTAAACATCAAGCAAAAAGACCATGTTGCCCGATTGGGGTAGCATGGTTTTTTTATGGCTTTTAAGGATTAGTGGTAATCCACAGACTCCGGGATTTTCTCACCCAAGAAATTATCAATACGATTGTCAAAGAAGTGGTGGACCTCTGTGAAAAGGAGAGCAACAACGGTAACGCCAAACGGCTTCAAAAGCACATCGCCGAAAATAAGAAGGCCATGGACAATCTGCTGAAGGCTCTGGAGAGTGGACAGGCAGTTAATATTATCGCTAAACGGATTACTCAGAAGAAAAAGGAGCAGGTCGAGCTTTCTACACAACTGCTTTTGGAAACGGTGCAACACCCTGTGTCCAGCATGAAAGATATCCACTTTTCTTAAACCGGTTCCGCAAAGGGGATATCAATGACCCAAAACATCGGCAGGGATTGGTGGATATGCTTGTCAACAAAATCTGACTTTATGACGACAAAATGACCGTCCTGCGTAATACACAAGACGGTCATTTTGATGTTGACCTTAAGGAAGTGAGTTCACTTAAGGGTCAGCTGGTGGAGGCGAGGGGAGTCGAACCCCTGTCCGAAAGCGTTTTCATGGGAATTTCTCCGGGCGCAGACAGTCATTTACATTCCCTTACCCAGGCGTGGGCTGACACACTCAAAGGCTTGGTAGCTTCATGATGCATGGCACGCTCAAAGCTTTGCGTACTCACGTTCGCCACTGCACGACGCCCCGTCCCGGATCGTGGCCCCTCCGGGCGGGACGGTCACGGCTTAAGCCGCGACGAGCTCAACGTTATTGTTGGCGTTTAATTGTTTTTTGCCCATTTTAAGGATGTTAGGCGCATCCGCCCGCTGTTCCCACTTCCACACCCCCGTCGAAACCAGTACGCCCCCTCGTCGGCGCAAACTGCGCATCGTTCGCTTCCGGGCAAAGCCCGAAAGCTCGCTCTCTCCGTTGCGCCTTCTCTCCCCACAAAAGCGGCAGGCCGCTTTTGTGGGGGGAAAAGACGAAGGAGACGAGGGATGAGGGCCGGAGAGCCCCTCAGGGATGAGACGGCCCCCTGCTGGGGGAGCCGGAGGTAAGTTGCTTTGTCAGGATTTTTTCGGCGCGGGGTAATCCACGCCGAAGGTGTCCACCGTGACCGCCTTCAGCTTCTGGGGGGTCTTGGGCTTGTCGTTCCAGTCGGTGGGGGCGCTGACGATGGCGTCGGCGGTCTCGATACCCTCGATGATCTTGCCAAAGGCGGCGTACTGGCCGTCCAGATGGGGGGCCTTCTCCACCATAATGAAAAACTGGCTGCCGGCGGAGTCGGGATCATTGGTCCGGGCCATGGAGAGAACGCCCTTGTCGTGCTTGAGGTCGTTTTGGAAGCCGTTGGCGGTGAACTCACCGGGGATCTCGTAGCCCGGGCCGCCGGTGCCGGTGCCGTTGGGGTCGCCGCCCTGGATCATGAAGCCGGGGATGCAGCGGTGGAAGATGAGCCCGTCGTAAAAACCGGCCTTGACCAGGGAGATAAAGTTGTTGACGGTGTTGGGGGCGATCTCGGGATAGAGCTCGGCGGTCATCTTGGCGCCGTTTTCCATCTCGAAGGTGACGATGGGATTCTGAGCCATGGGAAACACGTCCTTTCAAGCTGTTTGGCAGACAATTTCAGATAAATGTATAAAAGTTCTCTTTGCCCACTTTTTTTCAAGAAAAAGTGGGTCAATAGCGGCCCCGGTCTTTCATGGCCCGGTCGATGTCCCGCTTGGAGTCCCGCTCCGCGGCGGTGGCCCGCTTGTCGTAGAGCTTTTTGCCCTTGCACAGCCCCAGCTCCACCTTGACTTTGGCGTCCTTGAAATAGAGGGACAGGGGGACCAGGGTGAGGCCGTCCCGCTGGACGGAGGACTGGAGACGGAGGATCTCCCGGCGGTGCATGAGGAGCTTCCGGGTACGGCGGGGGTCTTTGTTGAAGATGTTGCCCTTCTCATAAGGGCTGATGTGCAGCCCGTAGAGCCACAGCTCCCCGTCCTTCACCTGGCAAAAGCTGTCCTTGAGATTGACAGCCCCCTGCCGGATGGACTTGACCTCGGTGCCCGCCAGGACCATGCCGGCCTCAAAGCGGTCCTCCACGAAATAGTCGTGAAAGGCCTTGCTATTTTTGGCGATCTGCTTGGTTCCTTTTCGGTCCATTGGGCGCCTCCTCTCCACTTGGCCAGTAATGGTATTATACCATAACTGTCAAGACCGCAGACGTAAAAAATGGTAAAAAAGAGCGGAGAGGGCGTTGTGGGAGAAGATGGGCTTTCCCGCCTCGTCCAGGCGGGCGGGGCGGAGGGGATCGGCGCTCTGGGGGGTGCCGAACTCGCAGCAGATGGCGGCGGCGGCCTCCGCCTGAACGGGGAGGGAGAGCCAGTACTTGCCCTCCCACCACCACAGCGCCCCGTCCACGGGGGTGTGGCGGAGGGCCAGGGCGGCCTGGAGCAGGGCCTCCAGGTCGTCGAAGGTAAACCACTGCTCCCCGTCGGGGCGGACCCGGGCAAAGACCAGGACGCCGCAGCACTCGGGATAGGCCTCAATCTCCACCGAGCCGCTGAGGACGATGCCCGCGTCGGCGCAGGCGGAGCGGGTGAGAAGGAGGGCCTGCTCCAGGGTAAGCCCGGCGGGGGTGAAGCCATATTCAGAGAGATCGGCGGGGGTCAGGTAGAGGGCCACACTGGCGGCTCCAATGGGCTGGATGGTCATAGGGGACCTCCTTTGAATCGTTTGTCTCCATTATATGAGCGGGGGGCTTGGCTGTATAGCTGTAATGATTGGGAGAGGTGGAAAAAAGGGGCGGCAGGGCAGGGCAGGGCGGGGCCTGGGGGAGAGAGGATGCGGGGGAAGGACAACGGCAGGGGGGCGCCCCCCATGGGCAGAGAGGGAGGTTATGCGTATGGCAACGAATCAGACCCAGCGGTACGGGCTCCACCTGTGGGAGCCGGGGGATAATTTTCTAAGGGAGGAGTTTAACGAGAACACCTTGGCCATCGAGGCGGCGCTGGGGGAAAAGGCCGAGGTGGTGTTCGGCTCGTACACAGGAGACAATACCGCCAATCGGGTCATCTTTCTGGGCTTCACGCCCAAGTGCGTCATCCTGGTGAACCACAACGGCCAGATATACGCGGGCGCGGACATCGGCGGCGGCGTCTTTTTCCCCGAAATGAGCTTAACCAATTTCACCATCGTGGACGGGGGCTTCCGGGTATCCAACGAGGCCAGTTATGGCGGCTCCACCAACAATCGGTTTCAGCATTTCTATCTCGCATTTCGGTGAGGGCATGGGAAAAGCGCCGCCCCAGATGGGGCGGCGCTTTTCTTGGCTGTGTCAGCCGTTCAAATCGCTTGTGGGAACTCGATTAAGAGACGGTGATGGTCACAGTGTAGGTGAAGGTAGCGTTGGAGTGGGTGGAATCGCCAGTCACGGGCACGGTGATGGTCACAGTGTGTTCGCCAGTGCCGGGCAAAGTGATGTCATCGTTGGAGGTGTAGTTGGTAGCAACGCCGCCGTCGATGGCAACGGTGGCCTGACCCGCGGTACCGCCAGTGACGGCACCGATGGTCACCTTCACGGTGTTGGCGGTGGAAGCGTTATAGCCGGAGGCGGTAGCGGTGGCAGGAGTGCCGGCCACCAGGGTGGTGGTGCCACTGACGCCCGTCACGGGGGTGGTGGTACCGGCGGCCAGAGTGGCGTTGGCAATCGTGGGCGCGGGCTTGGCAGCCACGGCCTGGTTGCGCTTGGTGACGATGGCCAGGGCCTCGTCAGCCACGTTGCTGCTGTCCCGGTTCACCAGCAGGTAGGCGATGCGGTCACCCTCGGAGAAGGTGTTGTCGCCGTAGGACATGGTGGGATCGTCCAGATCGGAACTGTCGTCCACCACCATGGTGTCGGAGGTGATCTTTACCTCGAAGAGGGTGCCGGCCTTGTCAAAAGCCTGATTACCGGCATCCCACTCGCCGATGACGACGGTGCTGCCGCTGGCGGAGTACACGCCGTAGGTCTTGCCGCCGGGGTTGGTGCTGGCGTTGTAGTCGGAGACCAACTTGTTGCCGCCGGTGCCACTGACATAGTCGGCAATGGCCGCCAGCTCGTAGTAGCCCTCGGGAGTGGTGGAGTACTTATACAGGCCTTCGTTGGTAACGGTGGTGCCAAGAGTGGCTCCGCCGGCGGCGTAGGCGTAGACCCCTCCGTCTACGTGGATATCCTGGGGGCCATCCATGCCGGCCACAAAGGCGCTGGCGTCGGTGTAGTCGTTGTTGGAGTTGCCGGTACCATAAATATAGACGAAATCGTCCACATCGGCGTTGGCGGAAAGGGTGGAGCTGTAAAGCACCACGGCAACGGCCTGACCGGCGGCGTTAGTGTAGTAGAGGGCGTTGGCGCCGGTGACGGAGGTGGCGTTGGCGTAGCCAGTGTAGGTGCTCACGTCGGCGCTGGCGGTGCTGGTGGTGAGGTTACCGTCCTTCACGTAGAAGAAGGCAGTGCTGGAGTTGGTGTACACCGCAGTGCTACCGTTAATGGTCAGACCGGTGCGGCCCTTGGTGAAGGAAGCGTCGCTGGAGGTGGTCTTGGCGGAGCTGTCGGTGATGTTGGCCACCTCGGTCAGGCGGATAGAGCCGTTGCTGGCCATGGTGTAGGAGCACAGAGAACCGACCGTAAAGTAGCTGTCGGTCAAGTTGTTCGCGGCATTGTAGGTGTGACCGTTGGAGTTGACGGTGTAGGTAGCCTTGGTGCCGTCAGACAGGACCACACGGACCTGATCGGTCACGCCGGCGGTGTCGGCGGCCAGGACCAGAGCGTAGTTGTAAGCGTTCTCGGAGGAGTCGCCCACAGCCAGAACATAGCCGCCCTTGCCCAGATAGAAGGTGGCGTTGTTGTTCAGGAAGGTGGCGCCGTAGTTGTAGGCAGGCTGGACGTTGTCAGTGCCATTGATGAAGCCGGTGAGCCAGGCGACGTTATAGTTGGTGCCGTCGATGGCCAGGCGGTTGCTGTAAGTGGCGCTGGCGCCGCCGCCCAGAACGTTGTTGCTGTCAGTGCTGGTACGGTAAGCGGTCAGCTCGCCGGTGACGGTCTCGGCCTTCTCCACGTGGAGGCGGCCGCCGATCTCAGCGGCGATGACGTAGTCGTTGCGGGCCACGTCCTCGAAGCCCACCACGTCGTCGGCGTCGCTCTGGCTATAAGTGTTGCCGCCGACGCCGGCGTTGACGGTGATGGAGCCGTCGCCGGTGGTGACGTAGCTGGTGACACGGCCCAGACGGTAGGTGTTCAGCAGGACGTAGTCGATATCGCCGTCATCGTCGTTGTCGATGAGGATTTTCTCCACACCACGGGTGCTGTTGCCGGGCACGCTGGCGCTGTACACGGCGACATTGGCGTAGTTCCGGGCGGTCTGGGTGCCGGAGACCAGGTTCAGGTGGTTGTCGTCGGCCACGGTAGCGATGGAATCGCCGGAGTAGTCGGTGACGACCACGTTATCCTCAGAGAGGATCACGTCGCCCATGATTTCGGCACGGGAGGCGCTGGAACCAGTCTTCACATACACGCTGACGCTGCGGCCCAGCTCGTCCAAGCCGGTGGTGGCCTGCACGGTCACGGTGCCGGAGCTGCCAAAGTAGCTCTGCTCATCGTTGCCGGGGTTGGTGCTGTAATTGGTGACCTGGAGACGGGTGCGGTTGGCATCCAGGTGGCTGCCGGTAGCAGAGGAGGTCAGGACGGCCATCTCATTGCCGGTGACCACGCCCTCCACCTTCACGGCACCGAATTTCTCCAGCATGAAGGTGCCGCCGTCGGTGTAAGTGTACTCAATGCTGCCGTTGGTGCTGGTGGTGGGCGTCATTTTCTTGGTCCTGGCGTCCAGCGTGTTGTACAGCATCTGAGCGGCGTTGTCGCGGCTGATGGCCTCTGAGGGGTTGATTCCGGCCAGGCCGTCGTACAGGTCGGCGTCCGCGTTGGCCACACGGTTGGTGTTGACCTCCCAGTCGATGCCGGTGAAGTTGTAGGCGCTGGAGTCATAGCCCAGAGCGGCCAGAGCCATCTTGGCGGCCTGGCTGCCGGTGACGGAGCCGTCGGGATTGAAGGTGCCGTCGCCCTGGCCGGAGATGACACCCTGGGTGGAGCAGTACTCGATGTAGCTCTCGGCCCAGTGTCCGCCGATGTCAGTGTAGCTGGGGGTGGCCTTGACGCCCAGGACGGGGTCCTTGCCGCCGTTGAGCATGACCGTGATCATCTTGGCCATCTCGGCACGGGTGACGTTGCCGGCGGGGTCGAAGGCACCGGTGTCCTTACCCAGGATGACGCCCAGGGCGGCCATGGTGGTGACGGCCTCCTGGTTTTTGATCTCCTCACCGTCAGTGAAGTCGCTGACGCCCACAGCTCCGGCGCCGACCATCATCATGCCAGTAAGCATGGTTCCGGCCAAGCCCAAGCTGAGAACGCGCTTGAGGTTGTTCATGGAAATTCCTCCTTCTGTTTTTTGACAAGGTTCGGTTTTGCACCTCTAAAACCCTAAAATTTCAGGCTTTTTCAGGGATTTAGGGGCGTATAACGCCCCTGGGAATTTAGAAAAGGTTGCAGAAAAAACCAAAAAAGGGCCGTAAAGTGTAGCTTCACGGCCCTTTTTGTTGTGGTGGTAGACTTTTTGGTTGACAAAATGCAGGGAGAAAACGGTGGAACCGCTTGGTTTCAAAGGATTCAGGTGGGTATAGTGGTTGACTTTTGGTAGACTTGGGCAACTCTATGACCCAAGAAGTTCAAGGTGGCACAATGAGATCTGTTGTGGTATACTTACTCTATGTTAAAATCAAAAATCATAATGGGGTGGTATGCATGAAGCTGATCGAGGAGACGGTGGACAGCCAGATCGTTTTCCGGGGAAAGATCATTACCGTGCGTCTGGATACCGCTAAACTGGAAAATGGGAAAACAGCCAGCCGTGAGGTGGTGGAGCATCCGGGCGGGGTGTGTATCCTGCCCATGGAGGACGACGGCACCGTGTATACGGTGCGGCAGTTCCGTTATCCCTTCGGGCGGGTGACGGAGGAGCTGCCCGCCGGGAAGCTGGACGGGCCGGAGGACCACCGGCTGGCGGCGCTGCGGGAGCTGAGCGAGGAAATCGGGGCGGAGCCGGAGGAGCTGGTCTACCTGGGATACCTGATGGCCTCGCCGGGATTTTCTTCCGAGGTGCTGCACATGTATCTGGCCAGGGGGCTCCGCCACGGGGAACAGCACCCGGACGAGGACGAATTCCTGGAGGTGGAGCGCACCCCCTTCTCCATTCTGGTGGAGCGGGTGATGGCGGGAGAGCTGACCGACGCCAAAACCGTGGCCGCCGTTTTAAAGACCAAGGAATATCTGAGCCGTGAGGCGGGAGGAACGAAATGAGCAAACGCATCCTCATTGTGGAAGATGAAAAAAACATCGTGGATATTCTCTCCTTCAACCTGAGCAAGGAGGGGTACGACACCCTGGAGGCCTACGACGGCCAGTCCGGGCTGAAGCTGGCGCTGGAGGAGAATCCCGACCTGATCCTTCTGGACCTGATGCTGCCGAAGATGAACGGGTTTGACGTGTGCAAGGCGGTGCGGGCGGAGAACCGATCCACCCCCATCATCATGCTCACCGCCCGGGAGGAGGAGACCGACAAGGTCCTGGGGCTGGAGCTGGGGGCGGACGACTACATAACCAAGCCCTTCTCCATGCGGGAGCTGCTGGCCCGGGTGAAGGCCAATATCCGCCGCATCGACATGATCTCCGAACAGCCCCAGGCCCCCGCCGCCAGTACAGCCGACCGGCTGGAGCGGGGACGTATCCTGGTGGATATGGGCCTGCTGATGGCCTTTAAGGATAACCGGGCCCTGGATCTGACCCAGCGGGAGTATGAGCTTTTGAAGTTCATGGCCGCCCAGCCCGACAAGGTGTTCTCCCGGGAGGCCCTGATGGAGCACGTGTGGAACTATGAGGGCTATGTGGGGGATGTCCGGGCGGTGGACGTGGCCGTCCGGCGGCTGAGAGAGAAGATCGAGGACGACCCGGCCAACCCGTCGTTCATCATCACCCGCCGGGGGCTGGGCTACCTGTTCCACGAGGGATAGGTCTCCCGGCCGCCGGTGGAGAGAACTGTCGCACAAACGCTGAAGTAGGAAGGTGCCGCCATGTTTCGCAGCCTGCATATGAAACTCATGCTCATCATGACGCTGCTCATCGTCTCCCTGATGACGGTGGTGGGGGCCTTTCTGGTGAACTCGGTGTCCGGGTTCTATCTCAACCAGTTCTACACCCAGATGCAGGACGTGTTCCAAAACGACCCGGAGTTTTTCCACGACCTGGAGAGCATCGTGCCAGGGGAGGAGAACGGGGCCGAGCAGATCGGCCAGATGTTGGACACCAACAAGGGCCGTCTGGGAGTGGACGGCGGAAACCGCAACTACTACGTGCTGGACGGCGCCACCGGGGCCTACCTGACCAGCTCGGAAAAAGAAGTGACGAACCTGGAGATGACCCACAACCTGGCCGCCGCCCTGGCGGGAGAGGTGGGAGACGACAGCGACGTTTCCGCCGCCTACATGGACGTGGCCATCCCCGTGGAGCGGGGCGGGGTGAATTATGTCATTTACGTCAAGGACACCAAACAGACGGTGCAGAGCCTCAACAGCGAGCTGGTGACCCTCATCCTGGAGGCGCTGGCCTTCGGCCTGGCCATCTCGGTGCTCCTCTCCTTCCTGCTGTCCAAGACCCTCATCACCCCCATCGAGCGGCTCACCGAGGGCGCCGAGGAGGTGGCCGCCGGGGATTTCTCCCACAAGATCGAGGTGGACTCCAAGGACGAGATCGGTGTGCTCACCGCCACCTTCAACGGCATGGCCGGGCAGCTTCAGAACACCATCCAGGAGGTGGAGAACGAGCGCAACAAACTGGACACCCTCTTCCTCCACATGACCGACGGCGTGGTGGCCTTCAACCGGCTGGGGGAGATTATCCAGTCCAACCCCGCCGCCGAGGAGATGCTGGGCTGTCCCCTGCCCCTGGGCGGGGCGGTGGGCTACGCCGCCCTCTTCGGGGACATCGCCCCCCTGGAGGCGGTGCTGGAGCCCGGCCAGAAGGGTTACGTGGAGGGCGCCCGGGAGCGGGGCGGCCGGAGTTTGGAGCTGCTGCTGGCCCCCTTCGACAAGGAGGCCCAGGCCGGTGTGCTGGTGGTCATCCACGACGTCACCGAGCAGCACAAGACCGAGGAGATGCGCCGGGAGTTCGTGGCCAACGTCTCCCACGAGCTGCGCACCCCCCTGACCAACATCCGCTCCTACGCCGAGACCCTGGTGGACAATGCGGGGGCCCTTCCTCAGAATACGGAGAAAAACTTTTTGGAGGTCATTCTCAGCGAGTCCGACCGGATGGCCCACATCGTCCAGGATTTGCTGACCCTGTCCCGGTTCGACTCCGGCCGCAGCGAGCTCAATCTCACCACCTTCTCCTTCGCCGAGGCCATCCAGAGCATGGTGAACGCCAACCGCATGGAGGCCCAGCGCCACGGCCACGAGCTGGAGCTGACCCTGGAGCCGGGGCTGCCCTCCATTACCGCGGACCGGGAGCGGATCACCCAGGTGATGATGAACGTGGTTTCCAACGCCATCAAATACACCCCCGACGGGGGCCGCATCGAGGTCTCCGCCGGGCGGATGGGGCGGCACAAGGTCTGGCTGGAGGTGGCCGACAACGGAATGGGCATCCCCGCCGAGGACCGGGGCCGCATTTTCGAGCGGTTTTACCGGGTGGACAAGGCCCGCTCCCGGGAGTCTGGCGGCACCGGCCTGGGCCTGTCCATCGCCAAGGAGATCGTGGACCAGCACCAGGGGGAGATCAAGCTGGTGGACCGGGAGGGGCCCGGCCTGACCATCCGGGTGGAACTGCTGTTGGAGGGGCCGGGCCATGGCAAGGCGTAACAAGGTGCCCCAGGTGCCCCGCCCCAGAGGGAAGGGCAGGCTCATCGAGCTGGGGAAGGACGTCCTCATCGTGGCCCTGGCCTGCTCGGCCCTCTTTCTGGCTGGCCAGACGCCCATGGTGAACGAGCTGCGGGGCTGGATGGCGGAGCCGGTGCAGACCAATCAGCCCCAGAGCCGACAGCCGGAAGAGGCCCTGGAGCCTTATCTGCTGGCCGTGCGCAACGAGCGGGGGCTCTACGGCGTGGCTTATGACGAGGATCTGGTGGGCAAAGCCTTCCAGCTGACGGCCTCCCTCCTGGGAGAGGGGCTGGCCACCGCCGGGACGGCGGAGAAGATCACCGAGGGCCGCTGGCGGACCCTGCTGGAGATGCCGGGGATCTACTGCGCCTTTCAGGGCCGTCCCCCTCTGGCGGCGCTGTCCGCCTGGCTGGGGGGCGGTCCGGAGACCCTGGCGGGGGGCGCCCAGGCGGCCCTGCTGGCCTGGGACGGCTCCACCGTGTGGCTGTGCTGGCGGGACGGGGGAGACTATAAGGCCGCCCGGACCCAGGTGGCCTGGACGGGCCATCTGGAGGATGTCCTGGACGAGTTCAACCCTAACGGCGCGGGCTTCGCCTACGCCCTGGCCGAGAGCGATGGGACCTATGCCGTGCTGGACCCCTACGTGATGGTGTCCATGGCGACGCCCCAGCCCATCGTGTACAGCGCCTCCAGCCCGGATTTTGTGGGGGACGCGGAAGCTTTGGACCAGCTTTTGGGATACCTGGGATTCCAGTCCGGGGGCGACTCGGCCTATATGACCGCCGAGGGATTGACCATCAGCGAGGGCACGGGCCGCCTGCGGGTGAGCCAGACGGGCGCCGTGGTGTACCACGCCGGAGAGGACGGGGGCTACCCGGTGGCCTCCGCCGGCTCCGAACCCACCTGTGAGGAGGCCGCCTTGGCCGCCTGGGACTTGGCCAACCAGGCCATGTCGGGCTGGAAGGGCGAAGGGGCCCTGGTCCTCACCGGGGCCGAGGCCCGGGCCGAGGGCTGGGTGGTCTCCTTCCACTACCGGCTGGACGGCCTGCCCGTGCTGGTGGGCGGCTCCGGCTGGGCGGCCCAATTCCTGGTGAAGGGAAATGAGATCACCGATTTCACCCTCAACCTGCGGTCTTACAGCAACAGCGGCGCCACCTCCGTGGTACCCCGGGAGCTGCTGGCGGCGGCGGCCCTGGGGGCCCTGGACGGCCAGGGGGGGCGGCTGACGCTCTGTTACAGTGACGCCAACGCTGCCACCGTCACGGCCGGGTGGGTGGCGGAATCTCCCTGAGGGGAAAGGAGCGGGGCCATGCGCTGGTCGAAAATCAAAAATATCATCCTGCTTTTGCTGGTGGTGGTCAATGTCTGCCTTCTGGCAATGGTGGGCCTGCGGGCCGGCCGGACCGCCCGCAGCGAGCGGGAGACTCGGGAGCGGATGATCACCATCCTGGAGCGGGGCGGCATCGCCTTCGCGCCGGAGGAGGTTCCGGGCGCCATGCCCCTGTCCAGCCTGCGGGTGACCGCCTCTCCCATGGGAGAGGCCGAGGCCGCCCTTTTGGTGGGGCCGGTGAGCAAGGCGGCCCCGGTGGGCTCCAGGACCCTGTACACGGGGGAAAAGGGCACCGTGACCTTCTCCCCCACGGGGGAAGCGTCAGCGGAATTTGACGCCGCCGCCTGGCCGCTGGACGGCACCGACGCCGATCAGGCCGGGGCGGAGCTGCTGGAGGCTCTGGGCCTTCAGGTTCAGGAAGCGTCCCGGGAGACCCAGGGCAGCACCCTGCGGCTCACCTTCACCCAGCTTTGGGAGGGGACGCCTGTGCCCGATCTGGCCGTCACCCTGACCTATCAGGACGGCGCGCTGCGGCAGCTCAGCGGCCGCTGGCTGACCGGGACGGCGGAGCGCACGGCGGGGGAAAACCTGCTCACCGCTTCCACCGCCCTGTCCCGTTTTCTGGAGGCCCTCAACAAGGAGGGCTACGTCTGTTCGGGGATCACGGAGATGTACGCCGGGTACGCCGCCGGAGGCACGGGGCCTGTGACCCTGACCCCGGCCTGGTATATCGAGACGGACACCTGGCCCTGGCGCTACGCCGTGGACGCCGT
This sequence comes from Oscillospiraceae bacterium, assembly GCA_022846075.1. Classification (GTDB taxonomy): domain Bacteria; phylum Bacillota; class Clostridia; order Oscillospirales; family Oscillospiraceae; genus Vermiculatibacterium. Next base: position 2,715,836 of record AP025582.1, on the reverse strand, counting down.
CACGGGCGCGGTGACGGCGGCGGAATAAAAGGCGGAGTGACGAACTGCAATACAGATCAACCCGATAATGAAAAAGCCGGCCTGGAACGAAATCGTTCCGGGCCGGCTTTTTTAAAATAGGCGCAGTGGGGCCTGGGGGCAGGTAGAGGATAAAAAAGAGGAACGCGTTCACCATTTCCGCCATGGGCAGAGAGGGAGGGATTTCATAGTATGTCAACGAATCAAACGGCAAGCTATCAGCTTCACCTGTGGGCACCGGGGGACGATTTTTTGAGGGAGGAGTTTAACGAGAATTTTGAGGCGTTGGACGACGCCGCAAGAGTTGTGTATGGCGTCTACATTGGAGACGGAACGAACGGACGGGCAATTCTGCTGGGCTTTGCCCCCAAAGCGGTGCTGGTGGAACGGGCCAGCGGAGTGCGGGACCAATACGTGCAAGCAGGAGGGCTGGCCATGCCGGGACAGCACTCCCTGGGCGGGAGCGTTACCGTGACCAATCAGGGGTTTTCCGTGGACATCTCCAACAACATCGACAACAATCTGTTTTTCTATCTGGCGATCTGGTAAACATGGATAAAGGAAGCGCCCCGGAGAATTCTCCGGGGCGCTTCCTTGTTTGTACCTTGTGCCTGTTGGTACCGCTATTAGGGGTTAGCCACGGTCACAGTCACATTGTAGGTGATGGAGGTGCAGCCAGCTTCGGTAACGGTGATGTCAAAGACAACAGTGCCGCCGGCGGCAGACACAGCGCTGGTGTCCACAGTGAGTGCAGTGTTGGCGCCGCTGTCAGTGAAAGAAACCTTAGCGGCATCGGTGCCAGTCACGGTAATGACCTGAGCCGCAGTGTCAGTCAGGGTCAGGACCACGGAGCTAACCGCATTGTTGATTGCAACAGCGGCAGCGCCGGGAGCGGCGGCGGTCTGAGAGCCACCGACAAGGCCGGTAGCCTGATACTTGATGGCGATGTTGGCGGTCGCAACGGGAGCGCCGAACGCCACGGTCAGGGCAGTACCGTCGGCAATGAAGGTGGTGGACTGGCCGGCGGCGGGCAGAGCGGCAGCGTTGGTGGTGGTGGTGTCGCTGATGGTCAGGCCGGCAACGGTAGCGGAGCCGGTGGCGTCGCGGCTGACCTTGACCACATCGCCGGGCTTCACAACATTGGCGGTGGTGGCGGAGTACTCCACGCCATCCACAGTCACGGTGTAGCCGGTGGGCAGGCCGGTGATGGTCAGCGCACTCTTCTCACTGCTCTGGAGAGCCATGGTGTTGTTCACGTCGACCACGATGAGCTGGATGGTCTTGTCGGTGTTGACAGTGGCCAGCACGTTCTTGACGTAGATGCCGCTGTTGGGCTGGATGGCGGTCTGCACGGAGCCGCCGGTGACGCCGATCTCCTCGGCCTTGTCAGCATCGGTGTTGACGTACAGGTACTTGGTGTTGCCGTCCAGCTTGCCGATGACACCGGCGCCCAGGTTGGTCATGGCGTACTTGAAGCTGACCTCGCTGCCGGACAGGCCGGTGACAGCGTTGGAGGTGGTGCTGATAGAGGTGACGTTCTTGATGGTGCTGTCGTCCACGATGTCGTAGCCGATGACCTGGAACTTCACGCCGGCGGGAGTGGTGCTGTCGGTCTTGAACTTGTAGTCCACGGTGTTCTCGCCGTCCCAGACCTTGTACATCATGTACTTGGTGCCGTCAATGGTGGTCTGGTAGGGAGCGGCCACGATGAAGCCATAGTTGGCGGAGGAGGCGGTGGTGGGCCAATTTACGACGGCGCTGGCGGAAGCGGGATACTTATAGGTCGCAACAGCGGCCACGGCTACCTTAGTCAGGCCGTTGGTAGCCTTGGTGAAGCCGCCCATACCGGTCTTGAAAATATCGGTGGTGGCGGCAGGGAGGGAGGCATCGGTGCCAGCCTCAGAGGCCTGGGTACTACCGGCGTTGGTAACAATGGTCTTCAGCTCTTTGCCGGTGATGACTTTGCCGTCGTTGTAGGACTGGGCGGTACCGACCTGGCCCTTATACAGGAAGATCACAGCGTCGTCGGCAATCTGGGTGGTACCATAGGTGCCGCCGTTGCTGGTGCCGTCCAGAGACACAACGTCAGTGCCGGTCTTGGTGTAATCGCCCATGGTGGCGGTCAGGGTGGCCAGCTTGTACTCGTTGGAATTGTTGATCTCATAGGTGTACAGGTTACCGGCAGTAGCAGCAGCAGTGCCGGAGGCAAGGTAGACGACCTTCTTGGTGCCGTCGGAGAACAACAGTTTAGCCTGGCTGCCGTTCATGTCGGAGCCAGTGTTGATGACCATGGCCATGTTGGTCACGTCGTTGGCGCCGGAGGTGACCTTGGCGTAGTAGACCACGCCGCCGATGGCCACGTAGTTCAGGGTGTCGTTCAGAGCAATGGACTTGCCGCTCTGGTTGGAGTACCAGGCGCCGTCCAGCTGATAGGTGCTGTTGGAGGCCTTGTAGCCGGTGATCTGGTTGGTGAGGACCTCGGCCTTCTCCAGCATCAGCTTGCCGCTGTACAGGTCTTCATAGCCGATGACGATGTCGTCCTTGGCCATGCCGTCATAGTACAGAATGTCGTCGAGCTTGTTGCTCAGGCTGCTCTCGGCATAGTTGCCCTTCTTGTCGGTCAGGGTGACGGTGGAGGCGCCCACGTAGGAGACCTTGTAGACGGACACGGGCTGCACGATGGCCAGCTCGATCTTGTCGTCGCCGTCGTTGTCGATGAAGGTGACCTTGTCGGCCCAGGAATCGCTGGCGGTGTAAGTCAGGCCGTCGGTGTCATACTTCACGTCGTCGATCTTGATGGAGTCGCTCTTCACCTCGCTGACGTTGTCAGTGGTGGTGGTAATGACGATGTTGTTCTTCTCCGCCACACCGTACACGCCGTAAACTTCCTTGTCCTTGGCGTTGTACAGAACCTTCACGTACTGGCCCAGCAGGCTGGTCAGGTCCTGGTCAACGTACTTCAAGGACTGGGTGTGGTTCAGAGTGGGAGAGGTGGTGGCGGTCAGTTCCAGGTTGTCGACCTTCTTGAGCTGAACGTCAAAATAGTCCTTGTTGTGGGTGGAACCGGAGAGGGCGTACTTGCCGGAGGCGGTCAGAATGCCCTCATAGGCCACGCCGTCGAACTTGTCGCTGAACAGGGAGGCACCGGTCTGGGTGTAGTTCTGGGAGATCTCGCCGGTGGACATGTTCTGGCCCCAGCTCTTCTCCATGGTGCCGGCCAGGATGCCGTTGTACATCAGCTGAGCGGCGTCGTCACGGGTGATGGTCTGAGTGGGGTCCATGCCGCCCAGATCCTTGTACAGCTTCGCCTTGTTGGCCTCGGAGTTGACGCTTAGCTCCCAGTCGATGCCGGTAAAGCCGAAGACCTTGGCGTCATAGTTCATGGACACCAGCAGCATCTTGGCGGCCTGGGCGCCGGTGAGGGTGGCGTCGGGAGCAAAGGTGCCGTCGCCCACTCCGGCGATAATGCCCAGGTTGGAGCAGTACTCGATGTACTTCTCAGCCCAGTGGCCCTTGATGTCGGAGTAGGTAGGGACAGCCTTAGTGCTCAGCACGGGCTCCTTGCCGCCGTTCAGGGTGTAGACGATGAGCTTGGCCATCTCAGCCCGGGTCAGGGAGCCGGCGGGATCATAAGCGCCGGTATCCTTACCCGCGATGACGTTCAGAGTCACCAGGGTGTTGACGGCCTCAGAGTGCTTGATTTCATCCTGATCGGTGAAATCCTTTCCGTTCACAGCTCCGGCGCCGACCATCATCATGCCCGCGAGCATGGTTCCGGCCAGACCCAAGCTGAGAACGCGCTTGAGGTTGTTCATGGAAATTCCTCCTTCTGTTTTTGGCGGGGTGTGTCATTTTGCCGTAAATCCCTGAAAACATGGGCTTTTTCAGGGATTCAGGGGCGTATAACGCCCCTGGGGATTTAGAAAAGGTTGCAAAAAATAACAAAAAGGGCCGTGAAGCTATGCTTCACGGCCCTTTTTGTTGTGGTGGTAGACTTTTTGGTTGACAAAACGAAGGGGGAAAACGGTGAAATGGCTTGGTTTTAAAGGGTTTGTACGGGTTTTGTGGTTGACTTTTGGTAGACTTGGGCAACTCTTGCGGAAAAAGGGCGCAGTTGGGCCGTGGGGAAAGTAGGGGCAGATTAATGGCACTTTTATGGTCTGTTGCCCAAGAGGGAGAAGGGGGAATGGATGTGTCACAGAATCAGACGGAATGCTTTGGGCTCCACCTGTGGGAGCCGGGGGACAACTTTTCGAGGGAGGAGTTCAACGAGAATTTTATCGCTATTGATGCCGCCGTGGGGCCGCTGGGACGGGTGGCGGCGGGGGCGTATCTGGGCGACGGGGCGGAAAGCCGGTACATCCCCCTGCCCTTCCCCCCGCGGGCGGTGCTGGTGAAGCAGGGCAGCGGCGTACGGGTGGAAAACACCCGCACCGGTCCCTGCGGCGGGCTGGCGGTCGCGGGCCACCCGCTGGCGTCCGTGCCGGGGGCACAGCCGGCGGTGGCCATTGAGGGCAGCGGCCTGCGGGTCTGCTTCGACCCCACATACAGCTCCGGCAGCGTCAATACAAACGGCATCGTCTACCACTACGCCGCCTTCGAGTGAGGGTAAAAACACCCCCGGGCCATTTCTGGTCCGGGGGTGAAACCTTATTTGAAAAAGTTTTTTACGCGGGAGCGGAAGATTTAGGCCTTGTCAGCCAGAGTGATGGCCAGGTCGCTGACATCATTGCTGATGCCGCTAGTCAGGCTGACGGTCACGGTGGCAGTCATGCCGGAGAAGGCGATTTCCTGAGTGGTAATCGCGGTGACACCAGTGCCGGTCACGCTAACGGTGATGGCCTTGCCAGCGGTGGGAGCGGTATCGGAAGTCAGGGTGATAGTCACGGTGCCGGACGCCTTGGCGTAGGCTTTAGCCGCAGTGCCAACCTTGGCGGTCACAGTGGCAGAACCCAGGCCAGCATTGGTAGCACCGGACACGGTGACGGAGTTAGGCATGGCGACCTCATAGTAGCCGTCCTCAAAGTCGGTGTCCTTGCTGATGGTGAGGGTGTTGCCGCCGGTGACGATGGCCTTGTAGTTCTTGCCGGCGTCGTCGGTGTACCACTTGCCGCCGGCCACGTCGGCCTTGATGTCGGTGGCGGCCAGAGCGTACTTGGCGGCGCCGCCGTTGACGGTGTACTTGAAGACCTGGTTCTTGGCGGCGGACAGGCCGCCATTCGCAAAGGAAGTGGTATCAGTGTTGTTGCCCTTGGTGAACTTCACGGAGGCGGTGCCGTTGAACTCAATGTTGGTGCAGCCGTCCGCGGCCATAACCGCAGCCAGAGCGGTCTTCATGTCAGCGGTGCCGATGGTGCTGCCGTCTTCCACATAGAATGTGGGGTTGGCATAGCTGTTGCTCTTGTCAGAGTTGATAACCTTCACGTCGGTACTCAGCGTGGGAGTGTTTCCGCTGGTGGAGGTGCGGGTCTGGAAGACCACCATCTTCAGCTCGTCGTCATCAATCAGAGCGCCGACGACCACGTCGTCCTGCTTGGTCAGCGCGCCGCCCAGGGAGACCGCGGGCTTGCTGGGCTTGTCGGTGAAGTCGATGATGACGGTGTTGTTGGTGATCTTGAACTCGCCGTTGCTGCCGGCGGGCAGGATGGCGGAGATGCTGTTGCCGGCGTTATCGATGCCAGCGCCGATGATGACGGTGCTGCTGCCGCCGCTGGTGATGAGACCCTCAACGTAGTAGGTCTCGTTGTTGCCGCCGTTGGAGGTGCGGGGATCGGCCAGCTCGTAGTAGCCGTCGGAATCCACAGTGTAGGTGTAGACGCGGCCCTTCTCGGGAGCCTTGCCGTCGTCGTTGACCTTGATGTCCTCGATTACGTCGCTGTCCTGCAGAATGGCGGTGGCGTTGGTGTAATCAGAGGTGGTGGAGCCGGCGCTGGCGATGTACAGGTAGTTGTCGCCCAGGCTGGCGGTGGCAGCGGTGCTGTTCACCATGACCACGGCCACGGCGTCGCCGCCGTTCTCCACGACGCCGATCTTACCGCCGGCGGCAACGCTGGGAGCGCTGGCGTAGCCGGTGTACACAGAGACCTTGGTGGTCTTGTTGTTATTGCCGGTGGTCACGTAGAAGAACGCGGTGCTGGAGGTGGCGGTGGACTTAGCGGTGGAGTTGTAGGTCACCGTCCGCAGGCCCTTGGAGAAGCTGGTGATGGCCTGGCCGCTGGTGATCACGCTGTTGCCCTTGCTGGTGCCCTTGTAGGTGTTGCTGGTGGGGGCGGTCAGCTTCAGCTCGCCGCTGCTGGTGATGGAGTAGTTGTAGATCTGGCCGGCCAGACCGTCGTCAGCGTTGCCGCCGGCGAGAGTCTTGACGGAGGCGTCGCTGTTGTCGCTGAGGGTGTAGGACTTGGTGGTGCCGTCGGACAGGGTGGCCTTGACCACGGCGTCCTTAACGGAGGTGCTTCTGTCGTTGCCCCAGATGTAGGCAAAGTTACGCACCACGGCCTCCACGTCGCCCATACCGGCGATGTAGCCGTTGTGGTCAAGGTAGAAGACGGCCTCGGTGTCCAGCAGGGTGGAGCCGGTCTGATTGACGGCGTCGGTCAGATCGCTGTTGGAGGGCAGAGCCACACGGGAGACGTTGTAGGCGGTGCCGTCCACGGTCAGGGAGTTCATGTTGGTGTTGACGCTGCCCCGGACGGAGCCGGCCTTGTAGGCGTCGATGGAGCCGGTGACGCTCTCGGCCTTGGCCACGTGGAGCTTGCCGCCGATCCAGGCGGCCAGCACGTAGTCGTCCTTCGCCACGTCGTCAAAACCGGCCACGTCGTCCTTGTCGTCGGCGGCGTAGGTGGAGTTGGACACGGTGATGGCGCCGTCGCCGGTGGTGACGTAGCGGGAGACCTTGCCCAGCACGTAAGAGGTCAGGAAGATGTAGTCCACATCACCGTCGTTGTCATAGTCGATGAGGGTCTTCAGCTGGCCGGTCAGGCCGTCCTGCTTCTCCACGGTCTTGCCGTCAGCGCCGGCATCAGCCAGCTTCAGGGTGCCGCCGGCGCCGTAGTTGACGTAGATGGGAGTGGCGGAAGGCAGGTCCAGGCTGTTGTCGTCGGCCACGTCAGCGATGGAGTCGCTGGAGGCGTCGGTGACGATCACGTTGTCCTCGGCCACGATCACGGAGCCCAGGATGGTGGACTTCTGGGAGGTGGAGGAGGGCTTGACATAGAAGGACACAGCCTTGCCCAGCTCGTTCTCGCCGGTGGCGATGGAGAACAGGTAAGAGGTGTTGTCCTTATACTCGTCCTGGTCCTCGCCGTTGGTAACCATGACGCGGGTCTTGCCCTCGTCCTCGGCAGTCCCCTTGTTGTTGGTGCCGGCGGCGCCCAGGCGGGCGAACTCGTTGCCGGTGACAACGCCCTCGACCTTGATGGCGCCGAACTTGTCTTCCATGAAGGTCTTGTCGGACAGGGAGTAGCTGTAGGTGGTCTCGCCGTTGGAGACGACCTTGTCGTAGTTGCGGGTCATGGTCTTGGCGTCCAGCACGTTGTAGAGCATCTGGGCGGCATTGTCACGGCTCAGGCCGGTAGAGGGGTCGTAGCTGCCGGAGATGTCGTCGTACAGGTCGGCGTTGGGATCGTTGGCGGTGCCGTTGGTGTTGGTCTCCCAGTCGATGCCGGTGAAGTGGAACACCTCGGAGTCGTAGCCGAGGGCCACCAGGGACATCTTGGCGGCGGCGGAGCCGGTGACGGTGCCGTCGGGGTTGAAGGTGCCGTCGCCCTGGCCGTTGATGACGCCCTTGCCGGCGCAGTACTCGATGTACTTCTGGGCCCAGTGGGTGCCGATGTCGCTGAACATCGGGGTGCTGGAGGTGCTCAGGGTGGGCTCTTTGCCGCCGTTGAGCATAATGGTGATCATCTTGGCCATCTCGGCGCGGGTGACGGTGGCCTCGGGATCGTAAGAGCCGTTGTCCTTACCATTGATGACGCCCAGGGCGACCATGGTAGTGACAGCCTGCTGGTGCTCGATCTCACTGGCGTCAGTGAAATCCTTGACGTCCGCAGCAGAGGCGCCGACCATCATCATGCCCGCGAGCATGGTTCCGGCCAAGCCCAAGCTGAGAACGCGCTTGAGGTTGTTCATGGAAATTCCTCCTTCTGTTTTTTGACAAGGTTCGGTTTTGCGCCTCTAAAACCTTGGAATTCCGGGCTTTTCCAGGGATTGAGGGGCGTATAACGCCCCTGGAGATTGGAAAAAAGTTGTGGATAGGGCAAAAAAGGGCCATGAAGCGTAGCTTCATGGCCCTTTCTATTATAGTGGTAGACTTTTTGGTTGACAAAACGAAGGAAAAAACGGCGGAATGGCTTGGATTCAAAGGGTTCAGGCGGGTATAGTGGTTGACTTTTGGTAGACTTGGGCAACTCTTGTGGAGAAGGACGCAGTTGGGCCTTGGAGAAAGTAGGGGCGGATTGATGGCACTTTTATGGTCTGTTGCCCAAGAGGGAGAAGGGGGAATGGATGTGTCACAGAATCAGACGGAATGCTTTGGGCTCCACCTGTGGGAGCCGGGGGACAACTTTTTGAGGGAGGAGTTCAACGAGAATTTTGAAAAGCTGGACGACGCCGCGCGTGTGATGTCGGGTGTTTATATCGGAGATGGACAGGCCAGCCAGTTTATCAGCCTGGGCTTCCAACCGATGGCTGTTCTCGTGGAGCAGAGCAACGGAACCCGGCCTGCGGGAAGCAATTATACGCTTAACGGAGGCCTTGCTCTTACCGGCCATCCAGTGCAGAAAAGCGCCGGATGGCCCGTCATCGCCGTGGAGTTCGGAGGTTTCAGGGTATACCGCTACGACGGATACGCCGGGGACAACAATTCCAACGGGCAGATCTATCACTTTCTGGCCTACCGCTGATGAGAGCGGGAAAGGACCCCCGGGATTTCTCCCGGGGGTCCTTTCATTATTCGCTAGGGATTGGTTTAAAGTTGGGGTAAATCAGGCGTTGCTAACGCTAATGGCCAGATCACTCACACCGGCGGAAGCGGGCATGTTAAAGGTAATGGTCTTAGTGCCCAGAGCGGTAAAGGTCTGAGTTCCACTGGGGGTAATGCCAGTGCCAGCCAGGGTAATGGTGTCGGTGTTAGCGGTAGGAGCAGTGGTGCATTCCACGGTAACGGTAATAGTGGCGCCGCCTGCGGCGTAGCCGGTAGCCAGGGTGCCGTCAGTGATGGTGGCGGTGTAAGCGCCAGCGGGAGCGGCGGCGGTGATGGTGGCGGTAGTGAAGCCCAGGGCGTACACCTGGGTTACGGTCGCGTTGATGGCGGGCATGGTGAAGGTCAGGGTGCCGCTGCCATTGGCGGTCACAACGCCCACATCGCCGTTGACGAAGTAGGTGGCGTTGTTGCTCAGGCCGGTAATGGTAACAGTTTCACCAGCCTTGTAAGAGGCCTTGTCGGCGCTACCGGCAGTAGTCACGGTGAAGTCGGGGTTGCTGCCGGTGATAACCAGCATCAGCACGGTGTCGTCGTCCACGATCATCTGAATGGTGTCGTACTCGCTGACGGAGCCGCCCAGGATGGCGGAGGGAGTGCTGGGGTTGTCGATGTTGTCGATGATCACGGAGCTGGAATTAATGACGTACTCGTTGGATCCCACCACGATGGTGTTGCGGGACACGTCAGAGACGGTGCCGGTCTTGTAGTAGTCCTCGGGGTCGTTTTCGGTGCCGTCGCCATTTTTGTCGGCAGGGTTATCCAGCTCATAGTAGCCGTCGGAGTTGACGGTGTAGGTGTACAGCTTGTCGGCATCGCCGCTGACATAGCCGGTGCCGTCCAGCTTGATGACCTCGTTCTCATCGGAGCCGTTCAGGTACACGTGAGCCTCGGTGTAGTCGCTGTAGGTGGAGCCGAACTTGTAGACGAACAGCTGGGAAGCGCCGTCGGAGGAAGCGCCGGAATCCACAAACTTAACCGCGGTCAGCTTGTTGTTGGTGTTGCGGATCAGGGCAGCGGAAGTGGAGGTATCCACGGAGGGGGCGTTGGTGTAGCCGGTGTAGACGGACACCTTATCCACGGCGGAACCGTTCATCTCCACGTAGAAGAAGGTAGTGTTGACGCTGGCAGAGGCACTGCCCGCAGAGCCATTCAGCTTCACCAGAGTCTTGTTTTTCTCAAAAGTGGCGTTACCGGAGCCATTGGTGGTGCTGCCGGGCCACTCCAGCTTGGCCTCGCCGCCGCTGGTCAAGCTGTAAGCCACCACGGCGCCGATGGCGGAAGCGCTGCTGGTCTGGGGATTATTGGAGTCAAAGGTGTCGGCGCTGGCAACCTTCAGGGTGCTCTTGGAGTTGATCACGTAGGTCTTGGTGGTACCGTCCTCGGTAGTCATCTTGACCTTATTGTCGTCAATACTACCGCCCTTGCTGGCACCCCAGACCAGAGCGTACTTGTAAGCGGCCTCCTCGGCGTCGCCGGAAGCGACCACACGACCGTTGGCGTCCAGATAGAAGGTAGCCTCGGTATCAATGGTAGTGCTGGAACCATAGCCGTTGGCGGCGTTCAGGGCGTAGCTGCCGGTGGTAATGGTAGTGGCCTTGGAAATATCGTACTTCTCGCCCTCCACAGTCAGAGAGCCGGAGGCGTAAGCGGTGAGATCACCGGTGACGGTCTCGGGCTTGGTGAGGTGCAGTTTGCCGCCGTAGACGGAAGCCAGGACATAGTCCTCGCGGGCCACGTCGTCAAAGCCCACCACGTCCTTCTTGTCGTCGAAGTTGTAGGTCACGCCGTCGGCGACCACGGAGATGGAGCCGTCGTCCTTGGTGGAGTACTTGGACACGTAGCCCAGCACGTAGTTGTTCAGGAAGACATACTCAGCCTCGCCGTCGTCGTCGTTGTCGATCAGGGTCTTGGTAACGCCGGCGTAGACGTAGTTCTTGGTGTCGTCTTCGATCGTGCAAGCGGTATCGACGCCGCTCACCTTGTGGGAGCCGATGTTGCCGCTGGTGGACAGGCTAGTGGCGTAGTCGGTGTAGACGGCGTAGCCGGAAGCCAGCTTCAGGTCGTTGTCGTCGGCCACGTCGGCGATGGAGTCGCCGGAGTGATCCACAACCACGGTGTTGTCAGCGCTGACGATGACGGTTCCCAGAATGTCGGCCTTGGTGGTGCTGGAGCCGTTCTTCACGTAGACGTTGACCTTCTGGCCCAGCTCGGAGACGCCGGTGCTGGCCTTCAGGGTCAGAGAGCCGTTGAAGCTGTTCTGCTCGCCGTTGCCAGTACCATAGTTGGTCACGGTGATGCGGGTGCGCTCGGCGTCCAGGGCGTTGCCGATCACGATGTTGTCGCTATTCTTGGTGGTGGTGCCCAGGGTAGCGGCCTCGTTGGCGACCACGATGCCCTCGACCTTGACGGCGTCGAACTTCTTCTCCATCATGGTCACGTTGCTCAGGGCGTACTTGTAGGTGACCTCGCCGGAAGAGGCGACGGAGTCATAGTTGCGGTCCATGACGCGGGCGTCCAGAGCGTTATAGAGCAGCTGGGCGGCATTGTCGCGGGTCATGCCCTCGGAGGGGTTGATGCCGGACAGATCGTCATACAGGTCGGACTCAGGGGCGTTGGCGGTGGAGTTGACGTTCACTTCCCAGTCGATGCCGGTGAAGTTGAACACGTTGGAGTCGTAGCCCAGGGCCACCAGGGCCATCTTGGCGGCCTGGCTGCCGGTGACGGTGCCGTCGGGATTGAAGGTGCCGTCGCCCTGACCGGCGATGATGCCGTTCTTGGAGCAGTACTCAATGTACTTCTGGGCCCAGTGGCCGCCGATGTCGCTGTAAGCGGGGGTGGCGTTGGTGCTCAGGACGGGCTCCTTGCCGCCGTTGAGCATAATGGTGATCATCTTGGCCATCTCGGCGCGGGTGACAGTGGCGCTGGGATCAAAGGCGCCGGTGTCCTTACCGGCGATGACGTTAAGGGCCACCATGGTGGTGACGGCCTCCTGGTTCTTGATTTCAGACGCGTCGCTGAAATCCTTGACGTCCGCGGCCGAGGCGCCGACGAGCATCATGCCAGAGAGCATGGCGCCAGTCAAGCCCAAGCTGAGAACGCGCTTGAGGTTGTTCATGGAAATTCCTCCTTCTGTTTTTGGCGGGGTGTGTCATTTTGCCGTAAATCCTTGAAAACATGGTTTTTTTCAGAGATTTAGGGGCGTATAACGCCCCTAGTAATTTGGTAAAGGTTGCAGAAAAAAAGAAAAAGGGCCGTGAAGCTATGCTTCACGGCCCTTTTTGTTATGGTGGTAGACTTTTTGGTTGACAAAATGGCGGGGGAAAACGGCGGAATGGCTTGGTTTCAGAGGGTTTGGGCGGGTTTTGTGGTTGACTTTTGGTAGACCCGGACCCCTCTTCGATAAAAAACAGCCCGGAAGCATTGCTTCCGGGCTGTCTCTGCTAAGGTTCAGGGGACGACGATCATACGGATTTTGCCGCCCTCGCTGGGGGCGCGGTCGTAGTAGAGGGTCAGGTCGTCGGAATAGGCCCGGGCGGCTTCCATGCCGTCCTTGCCGGGGGCAAACCAGGTCTTGGTGGTCTTGTTATAGCACTGGACGGTGTCGGACACCGGGTAAGCCACGCCGGCCACGGTGACCGTCATCTCCTCGGGGTCGAAGGCGGTGCGGTTGACTCCAGTGAGAGACTGGAGGTAAACCGAGGCCACCACCTTGCCGTCAGCTCCATAGGCTACGCCGCCGGCGGCGCCGTTACGGACAGAGCCGATAAAGGAGCCCTTGGAGGAGACCACTTCTTTGCCATCTTTGTCCCCTTGCCTTACACAGAGGGTGGGCGTTCCGGTGGTCTCGAGCTGCTGTTCATAGCCCAAGAGGATCGGGTCTCCATTTCCATCATAGACAAGATTTCCAGACTCATCCTTTTTATAAATAGGCCTGCTCTCATCATCTACCCAACGTGTTTCCGCGCTGGTATAGGACAGATACCCATAGGTATAGGCATCCCCCGTGGCGTCATCCAGCACCAGATACTTGACCCGGCCGGCGTAGTCGTAGGAGACAAAGCTGATCTTGCTGGAGGGAATGGCAGCGGCGGAGAGGTTTTCGTACTCAACAGCCACCATGGCGCCATCCTTGACCCGGTCATAGATGGCCACGTTCTCCGCGATCTCCTTTTCTCCCAGCTTGCGGGCGGCCACGTCCAGAGTGCCCTTGGCCGCGCTGCCGGAGATCTTGTTCAGGGACAGCCGTCCGGTGGCGTTGCTGGTCACCGTCACCAGTTGGTTGTTATAGGTGTCGGCCGCGCCGGAGGAGACCTCGCCCTTGACCTCCAGGCCGCCCTGGAGGAGCTTGACGGTAGCGGTGCTCTTATTGCTGTCCCCCTTGCTGACGGTGGCGATCCCTACGGCCTCGCCTTTTACGGCGGTGGCCGGGACAGCTCCCGCCACCCGGCCGTCGGAGGTGAGCAGGAGGGTGATCTTATCCCCCACCTTGAAGGAGGACAGGTCATTCCGGGCGGTGGAGAGCACCGGGAAGTCGTGGCCCATGACCTTGACGCTGGTGGGATCAGAGGGGCTGGGGGAGGCGTTTTCATAGATGCCGGTGAGCTTCAGGTCGGAGACCTGGATGATGCGGGTGCCGCTGTCATAAGTAGCCACGTCGTACTGCCGGATATCGGAGGCGGAGGCCGCCACGCCGTTTTTGAACATGGTGTAGGTCCCGCCCCCGGCCATGCCGGAGAAGGGGTTGACAGTGCCGTTGGGGGTGGAGCGGGCCACCATGACGGCGGGGCCGTCGGCGGACTCGGAGGGGAAGAAGAGATAGGCCAGCTTCCCGTTGGCGCCGTAGTGGAAGGTGACGGCGGTGGAAGAGGCCACATTCAGATAGACCTTGTCCCAGGTGGTGGCCTTGCCATCCTGATAGACCACGGTGTCGGGCTCCACATCCAACTTGTCCCCGCCGGAGATGGTGAGGTAGGTGGTGCTGGTGGAGAGGACGTTCACAGATTTCTGGCTGGTGCCCTCCTTGGGCTGGAAGGCCAGCAGCTTGCCGTCCTTATCCAGGAAAGCCTTGCCCTCCTGCCCCTCCAGGGAGGGATCGAAGGAACGGTCGGTCTTATAGGTGCCCTTGGTGGTCTCCACCGAGCCGGTGGTGCCGTCGTCGGCGGTGGCGTCGGTGTCCAGAATGATGCCGCCCTCTTCCTCCTTGCCCCCCATGCTCACCAGGTAGGTCTTATCGGAGCCCTTGGACTTGGTGAAATAGAGGTTATAGAAGAGGATGGCCGCCTGGCCCCGGTCGATGACGTCGTCGCCGGAGAGGTAGATGCCCTCGGTGAGGCCGTTGGCGGCGCCGGTGGCCAGATAACCGTCGTACCACGCCCCGCCGGTGGCCACGTCATTGACGCCGTAGCCCAGCATCCGGCAGAGGATGGCCACCGCCGCGCCGTAGGTGATGGGCTGGTCGGGGTAAAAATTGCCGTCCCCGGCCCCGGCCACCAGGGCGGTGCCGCCCTTGCCGTCGGAGTCGGAGCCCAGGGTGATGGTGGAGGCCAGGTTGATATAGCCCCGGGCCCAGTGGGTGGGGCCTACGTCGAAATAGATGGTGCGGCCCCGCTGGGCCAGCTCCTCGTCGGCCCGGTCCAGGGCGGAGACCGCCATTTTGCAGAACTCCGCCCGGCTCAAAGTGCCGGAGGGGTTGTAGGCGCCGCCGGGGACGCCGTTGACCACCCCCAGGAGCTTGAGGAATTCGGCGGCCTCAGCCTGCTTGGGGTCGGAGAGGTCGGTAAAGGAGGAGGGCTGGGCGGCGGAGGCCGGCGGCTGAAGGGCCGGGGCCGTCCCCGCCAGGGTCGCGGCAGCCAGGGCGGCGGCCAGGAGACGATTCACACGCATGGAACAACACATCCTTTTCTGGTATGGGGTGGCGGGCCGTTACTCCGCCCGAAGGGCTTCCACGGGCTGGAGGCCGCTGGCTTTGATGGCGGGATAGAGGCCGAAGATGACGCCCATGGCCACCGAGAAGGCGAAGGAGCCCACGGTGACGGACACACTGGGCCAGACGATGAATTTCAGCACCAGCTGGCAGACGATGGCCGTGCCCAAATAGCCGATGGCGATGCCGATGATGCCGCCCAGGCCGCAGATGAGGCAGGCCTCGATGAGGAACTGGGCGATGATGCTCTTGCGCTCGGCGCCGATGGCCTTGCGGATACCGATCTCCCGGGTCCGCTCGGTAACGGTGACCAGCATGATGTTCATGATGCCGATGCCGCCCACCAGCAGGGAGATGGCGGCGATGCCGCCCAGGAACATCTGCTGCATCCGGTTCTGCTCGTTGGAGCTCTCCTGCCACTGGTTGGGGGTCTCGGCGTAGCCGTAGCCGTTGTCTCCCACCAGGCCCTTGAGGTAGCCGTTGAGGAGGGTGATGGCCATGGTGGTGGACCGGGCGTCCTTGGCCTTGGCCACGAAATTGCCGGTGTCCACGTTGTCGGCGAAGTAGCGCTGGAGGGTGTAGGGCAGCAGGATGACCCGGTCCTTGCCCGACATGTTGTTGGGGTCGGTCTCGGCGTAGACCCCTACCACCTTGATGGGGATGCCGTTGATGGTGATGGTCTCCCCCACGGGGTTGGAGTAGTTGAAGAGGCTGTCTGCCATCTTGGAGCCGATGACGCAGACCTGGTTGAGATTCTCGATGTCCAGATAGGCCAGGTCCCGCCCCTTTTCCAGGGTGTAGTTCTGGCAGACGCCGAACTGCTGGTTGCCCATGATGATATTGGGGCGGCTCTCCCAGTCGGTGTTGTTCCGGCCCAGGGTCTTGGCGCCGTATTTCACCGTGGTGTTGCCGTAGACCTGGTTGTTGGGGGTGACGCCTACGATGTACTCGTCCATCTTCTGGCAGTAGGAGTAGAGCTTTTCCGTCACGTCCTTGCCGTTGTAGGTCCAGGCGGAGATGTTGATGGTGTTGTCGCCCAGGCTGGCGTAATAGTCCTCAATCCACTTGTTCTGGCCCTGGGCGAAGGAGACCAGGATGATGACGGCGGCCAGGCCGATGATGATGCCCAGCATGGTCAGGGCGGAACGCCCCTTCTTGGCGGCGATGGACTTGGCGGCGATCTTGAAGGCCTGTTTCAGATTCACAATCCCGCCTCCTCTCGTGTGCCGTCCAGGATGATCTTTCCGTCGGAGATGCGCACGATGCGCTCGGCGGTGGCGGCGATGCCGTTGTCGTGGGTGATGAGGATGATGGTGGAGCCCTCCTCGTGGAGATTATGGAGGATCTCCAGCACGTGGCGGCCGGTCTTGGAGTCCAGGGCGCCGGTGGGCTCGTCGGCCATGATGATGGGCGGGTGGGTGCCGATGGCCCTGGCGATGGCCACCCGCTGCTGCTGGCCGCCCGACATCTCGGCGGGCCTGTGCCCCGCCCGGTCGAACATGCCCACCTTGTTCAGGGCCTCCTCCACCCGAACGTCCCGCTGGTCGATGGGCATGCCCTGGTAGATGAGGGGCAGCTCCACGTTTTCCGCGGCGTTGAGGGCGGGGATCAGGTTGTAGCCCTGGAAGATGAAGCCGATCTGCTTGTTTCGGAGATGGGCCTGCTGCTTATCGGTGAGGCTGGTGACGTCGGTGCCGTCCAGGTGGTATTCCCCGTAGGTTGGGATGTCCAGCAGCCCCAGCACGTTCATGAGGGTGGACTTGCCCGAGCCGGAGGCGCCGATGATGGCCACGAACTCCCCCCGGTCGATCTGGAGGTCGAGGCCGTCCAAAGCCCGGACCTCGTTTTCCTTCCCCTCATTATAGATCTTATATAGGTCTTTGACTTCAATCAGCATGTCGTCACCTATCAGCCGAAGGTATTGGCGGAATTGGTCATGTAGCCGGTAAAGACCATGTCGCCCTCGTTGAGGCCGGAGGTGATCTCCACGTTGGTCTCGTCGGACAGGCCGGTGGTGACCACCACGGCGAAGAAGCCCTCGGGCATGTTCCAGGAGGGGTCGGCCTCGATGGCCCGCTCGTCGGGCTCCCCCTGGACGAAGCAGACTGTGGCGGTGTCGCTCTTGCCGCCGAAGGAGCCGCCGCCCATGGAGCCGCCGTCCACGGCGAAGGAGCCGCCGCCCATGACCACCATACCCAGGCTTTGGGCCCGGGGGCCGCCGGCGGCGGGGGCGTCCACGGCGGGCTCGGCCACGCCCATGTCGCCGTCCACCATGCCGCCATCGTCAATGCCGGGCTCCATCCCGTCCTCGCCCATCTCGCCGCCGGGCATGGCGGTCTGGGGCAGGGTGACGTTCATCACGGCCTGGATGGGCACCACCAGGCAGTTGTCGGACTGGCTGGCCACGAAGGAGTACTGGATGTAAGTACCGGTCATCAGCATCCCCTCGGGGTTATCCACCACCACGGTGGCGGGGAAGGAGGCCACGCCGTTTTCCGCCTTGGCGGTGAGGGCGATCTGCTCGATGATGCCCATGTAGAAATTGCCCATCTGGTCCTGGAGGTTCACCATCATGCCGTTGGAGACGTAGCCCACGTTGCGCTCGTCGATGTTGATGTCCACGATCATGGTGGAGGTGTCGGCGATCTGGATGGCCTGGCCGGAGGCCACGTCCTCGCCGGAGACCAGGTTGCAGGAGAGGACCCGGCCGGAGATAGGTGCGGTGGCGTGGTAATTCTCCAGCTTCTTCTGGGCCTCCTCCAGGGCCTTCACGGCGTCGTCCACGCTCTTCTGGGCCTCCCGCAGGCTGTTCTGCTTGGAGGCGATGCTGGCGCTGGCGTCCTTGTCGCCCAGCTGCACCAACACCTGGCCGTTGGTGACGTCGGCGTAGTTCATCAGGTTCACCGACTGCACGGGGCCCGCCACCTTCACGGTGAGCTTGGTGGTCTCGAAGTACTCCAGCTTGCCGCTCTCGTAGGGATAGATGGGGGTGCCGTCGGAGGTGGTCAGGGCGGCGGAGGCCGTCATGCCCTCGGTGAGGGTGCCGGGGTTGTTCAGCACGAACACCACCTCGAAGGTGACGCCGCCCTCGCTGACCACCCGCTTGACGTAGTTGACCTGCTCCACCGTGCCGGTGACCGCCGTCATGGAGGCGGGCAGGGTGATCTGGGCGGTCTGGCCCACGCTGATCTGGCCCTCGTAGGCCCAGCTGTAATAGAGGTGCAGGCGCAGCTTGGTGTCGTTGACCACGGTGGCCACCGCGTCGCCCACGGCCATGTCCTTGCCGTTTTTGATGTCGGCGTTGATGTCGATGAGCTTTCCGTCATGGGGGGCCTTGATGGTCAGGTCGGCCACGTTGTCGTAGAGCTTGGACAGCTCGGTGTTGTAGTCGTCCACCGTCTCCTGGGCCTTGCGGACGTTGTTCTGGGCGGTGGAGACCGCCTCCTGGGCGGCGGAGTCGTCCAGGTTGTAGAGGAGCTGTCCCTCCTCCACCATGTCGCCCTCCTTGACGAAGAGCTCCAGCACCTTGTACCCCGCGTCGGGGGTGACGGTGGCGGAGTTCTTGGCCCGGGCGTTGCCCGTGCCCTCCACCATGGACTGGATGGAGCCAAGGGTGACGGGCATGGTCATGACCTCGCCCAGCTCCTCCTTGTCGGTAAACACGAACTTTTTTAAAAGCACCGCGGACGTGATGATGATGGCCAGCGCCACCACCAGGGCGATGATCCGCCGGATGAGCTTGCGCTTCTTCTGCTTCTGCTCATGGGTGGCGGGGGTCTTCTCCTTCTTCGGCGGGGTGCTGGGCGACTGCGGGGCCGCGGCCTGCTCGACCACGGGAGTCTGCTGTTCAGACATGGCGTTTCCTCCTGGCTGTTCAAATTCTGTCAGAGTACATTATAAGGTGGGGGTAAAAGCATAGCAAGAACAAAGCGGTGACAAATTCTTAAAACTTTCTGAACCCCCTCGGGTCTGTCTTGGTTTTAGACGGTCCCAGAGAGGAAAAGGTTCCCTACCTTAATATAAATAAAAACCGTCGAAAAAAGGGCGCTGATTGTACGCTGACGTCCTTCTGTAACACAAGCCCCCGATTTTTACGGTTGTGTTACAAAACCCGGAAAGCCGTTGACGGGGGGATTTCTTTGGGTTATCATGTGGAGCGTAAGGCGAGGGGAGTTATACGCCCCTAAATCCCTGAAAAAGCCCATGTTTTCAGGGATTTACGGCAAAATGACACACCCCGCCAAAAACAGAAGGAGGAATTTCCATGAACAACCTCAAGCGCGTTCTCAGCTTGGGCTTGACTGGCGCCATGCTCTCCGGCATGATGCTCGTCGGCGCCTCTGCTGCGGACGTCAAGGATTTCAGCGACGCGTCTGAAATCAAGAACAAAGAGGCGGTCACCACCATGAGCGCCCTGGGCGTCATCCTGGGTAAGGACACCGGCGCTTTCGATCCCAGCGCCACTGTGACCCGCGCCGAGATGGCCAAGATGATCACCATCATGCTCAACGGCGGCAAGGAGCCCGTCCTGAGCACCAACGCCACCCCCGCTTACAGCGACATCGGCGGCCACTGGGCCCAGAAGTACATTGAGTACTGCTCCAAGAACGGCATCATCGCCGGCCAGGGCGACGGCACCTTCAATCCCAACGGCACCGTCACCGGCAGCCAGGCCGCCAAGATGGCCCTGGTGGCCCTGGGCTACGACTCCAACGTGTTCAACTTCACCGGCATCGACTGGGAAGTGAACGTCAACTCCACCGCCAACGCTCCCGAGTGCGACCTGTACGACGACCTGTCCGGCCTGAACCCCTCCGAGGGCCTGAGCCGTGACAACGCCGCCCAGCTGCTCTATAACGCTCTGGACGCCCGCGTCATGGACCGCAACTATGACTCCGTCGCCTCTTCCGGCGAGGTCACTTTTAAGTACTCTCTGAGCAACGTGACCATGATGGAGAAGAAGTTCGACGCCGTCAAGGTCGAGGGCGTGGTCGTGGCCAACGAGGTCGCCGACCTGGCCTCCACCGCCGATAAGGGCAGCAGCCTGGACGCCAACCGCACCCGGATCAGTGTCACCAACTATGGCACCGGCAACGGCGAGCAGGACGACTTCAAGACCAGCCTGACCGTGCAGGCCGCCACTGGTCTGGAGGATCTGGGCCGCAGCGTCAATGTGTACGTGAAGAAGAACTCCAGCGCCTCCAAAGCTGAGGTCCTGGGTTCCGTCATCGTCAGCGCTGACAACACCGTGGTCACCGACTACTCCGCTGATTCCATCAGCAAAGTGGCCGACGACAACAGCCTGAAGATCGTCTCCGGCACCATGACCGCCGCCAACTACGGCGGCTCCACCACCCTGACCAATGCCAACGCCACCAAGGCTGGCATCCGGGGCGTGGAAAAGGTCCTCATCGACAACGATGACGACGGCAACGTGGACTACGTCCTGCTGAACACCTACGCCTTCGGCAAGGTCACCTCCTACGTCACCTCCGGCGACGGCTCCATCACCGTCACCGCCGGCCAGGCCATGACCGCTTCCGACAAGGACGACGTGGTTGGCTTTGACGACGTGAAGAAGGACGACTACGTCCTGGCCGCTTACATCGGCGGCAACCTCTACGTGGAGAAGGCCGAGTCCGTCACCGGCGAGCTGAAGAGCTACAAGGTCGACAAGGACACCAGCAAGGCCACCAAGCTGGAGGTCGACGGCACCAATTACAACGTGTCCTGGATCGCCGGCTACACCGGCGGCGCCGACAGCATCACCGCCGCTACCGGCTACGGCCCCAACAACCTGGACACCGAGGCCACCTTCTACCTGGGCAAGGGCGATTACATCGCCGCCGTGGGCGAGGTCGTGGAGAACGCCTACAACTACGCTCTGGTTCTGGGCGTGGGCACCGCCATTGACGACCAGGTCAAGGTTGTCCTGTCCGACGGCTCCGTGGGCACCTACACCGTCAACACCAATGGCGACACCTACAAGGACGGCGGCGGCGCCGGCTACTTCGACGTCGGCTCCGTGTGCTCTTACAGCATCGGCAGCAACGGCAAGATCAAGCTGACCGAGGCCACTGGCACCAGCCTCACCAACGCCAAGTTCACCAAGGGCAAGACCGCCCTCACCGACGGCAGCACCGTGGCGGGCTACACCAACGCCAACACCTCCTTCTTCTATGTGGATGGCTCCATGAGCGGTACCACCATCGACAGCAAGAAGGTCAACACCTACACCGGCTATGCCTCCGCTCCCTCTCTGACTGGCACTGTCACTGGTAAGTACATTACCAACGCCGCCAACCGGATCGTGGCTGTCCTCTTCAATGGCACCAACATCACCAAGGCCAATGTGGATGACAACATGTACATTTACAGCGTGAACAACACCTCCAGCGACTACACCAGCGTCAAGGCCTTTGTGGCCGGCAGCACCGATCCCATCACCGACCTGAAGGTGGACGGCAAGGGTGTTTCCACTGGCGTCTACACCTACACCATCAACTCCGACAAGTACTACGAGACTGAGGATGTTAAGCTTCTCGGCGCTGGTGGCAACCTGTTGAAGGACCTCACTGTGGAGGCCTCCAACAACAAGACCTTCGTGGTCAAGACCGCTGGCGGCGACAAGTACGAGATGAAGATCGACTCCAACACCCTGCTGGTGGACGACAGCAAGTATCTGGACGATCCCACCGCCGAGCTGGGCGCTGGTCCTCAGGAAGGCGACAAGATCGCTTACGTCCTGTTCGACCTGGACAGCGGCAACCCCGACACCGCCAAGCTGGTCGTCGTGCAGAACCCCAAGAACGGTAGCACCGAGACCCCCTCTCTGAGCACCGACGTGGTGGTCGTGAACAGCGACAAGGGCAGCGACTATGCCGCCCCCACCTTCTACCGTGAGAACGGCACGGCTATCTCCCTCTCCGATATGAAGGTTGCTCTGACCAAGACCATGACTGCCGACGGCTGCACCGACATTAAGTTTGTCGGCAACACCAAGGTCACCTTTACCAAGGGCGGCATGGAGAACGAGACCACCTTTACCAACCCCCTGAGCGCCGCGACTCACCAGGTCTTCAAGTACACCGTCAACGGCGGTGCCGCGAAGTACGCCCTGGCTGGCACCGATATCAAGGGCGACGTGGCCGACGGCAAGTGGTACACCGATGATGCCGGCGAGAACTACAAGGCTACTGGTGCCACCATCAACATCAGCAAGGACACTACTTTTGCTGACGGCTACTACAAGATCAGCAAGCCTGCCTCCGTCACCAATAGCGCCTCCACCGCTCTGAGCGGTGCCACCATCACTGGCACCATCGACGCAACGAAGGATGACCTCTTCCTGAAGAAGGGTGAGACTCTGACCCTGACCCTGACCTCTAGCGCTGCTCCCGTTGAGGGCAAGAATGTCACCGTCACCGTGGGCGGCTCTGGCATCACCGCCATTACTGCTCAGGACATCACCTTCAACTCTAACAAGGTCGCCACTGTGACTGTCACTGTGGATAACTCCATTGCGGCTGACGTCGCTCTGACTGTCACCGTGGCCGACAAGCCCTAAATCTTTCCCTGCGAAAAAACTTATCTAAATAAAGTTTCACCCCCGGGTCAGACATGACCCGGGGGTGTTTTTCCAGCCTGTTTATCGAAACGCAATATAATAATGGCTTCTGGTACTGTTGGTGGAACCTCCATAGCTCTCCTCATTGGACACCCGGAAGCCATTCGTGACGATCTTAAAATTAGGGATATCCGTCTCTGAAAAGAAAATACCCCCTTCCACGTCGTTGGGGTTGTTTGTGGAAAACAGCCGCCACCGGTCGTTGACCAGGATAACGCACTTAGGCGTAAAGCCCAGCGATATCACTCTGTTTGCGGTTCCAGTCCCGGTATAAGATCCGAACACCACCTCGCTTTTTGCCCCCAATACTTTGTCTAGTGCCGCAAAGTTTTCATTAAACTCCTCCCGCAAAAAATTGTCCTCCGGCTCCCATAAATGCAGCCCAAAGCGTTCCGTCTGGTTTTGTGACACATCCATTCCCCCTTCTTCTCCTTGAGGGAGCGTCCATAAAAGTGCCATTGATCCGCTTTTACTTCCCCCAGGGCCCAGCCGTGCCCTTTTTCCAAAAGAGTTGCCCAAGTCTACCAAAAGTCAACCACAAAACCCGCCCAAACCCTTTGAACCCAGCCTGTTCCACCGTTTTCCCCCGCTAATTTGTCAACCAAAAAGTCTACCACTATAACAAAAAGGGCCGTGAAGCGCAGCTTCACGGCCCTTTTTCACTCTTTTTGCAACCTATTTCAAATCTTCAGGGGCGTTATACGCCCCTAAATCCCTAAAAAAGCTCGGAATTCCAGGGTTTTAGAGGTGCAAAACCGAACCTTGTCAAAAAACAGAAGGAGGAATTTCCATGAACAACCTCAAGCGTGTCCTCAGCTTGGGTCTGGCCGGAACCATGCTCGCGGGCATGATGATGGTCGGCGCCTCGGCTGCGGGTGTGGAGAATTTCACTGACGCCAGCGAAATCGACCATGCCCAGGCTGTCTCTACCATGGTGGCTCTGAACATCATCAATGGTAACGACGACGGCAGCTTCGCCCCCGACCGGGTGGTCACCCGTGCCGAGATGGCCAAGATGATCACCATCGCCCGCAATGGCGGCCGTGATCCCGTCCTGGGCGTCAAGGCCACTCCCACCTACACCGATATCAAGGGCCACTGGGCTGAGAAGTACATCGAGTACTGCTCCAGCCTGAACATCATCTCCGGCCGGGGCGACGGCACCTTCCAGCCCGACGCCACCGTCACCGGCACCGAGGCCGCCAAGATGACCCTGACCGCCATGGGCTATGACGCCACCGTGTTTAAGTTCACCGGCGTGGATTGGGCCATCAATGTCAACACCGAGGCCAACAATGCCAAGATGTACGACAAACTCGACGGCGTGAACCCCGACGAGGGCATTTCCCGCGACAACGTTGCCCAACTGCTGTACAACGGCGTACTGGCTCCCGGCAAGAAGATGAGCCCCAGCCTGGAGATCACCAACGGCAACGTCACCTATCAGTACACCGACGGTCCCTCCCTTTTTGTTGACAAGTACGAGGGCTTCGACGAGACCTCCACCCTCACCGCTTACAGCTACGACGAGAGCAAGGGCGAGTGGACCTATACCCTGCCCGGCACCGACCACGGCTTCGTCACCACCACCGAGGACTACACCGGCCTGTACGGCATGAAGGTGCGCGTCCTGTACAAGGTGGACGACGACGACTCCACCAAGACCGTGGTCTACGGCATGTTCCTCAAGGACAGCAAGGTGATCCTGGACGGCTTCTCCGGCGACTTTGCCGCCAGCAACAAGCCCGCCGCCACCGACACCACCATCAAGATCAACGACGTGTCCTATAAGCTGGAAGGCGCCGCCAACACCGTCCCCGTCAAGTACACTCAGACCGGCGCCAGCACCGGCAAGAACGTGTACACTCTGGACACCCTGGGCGGCCACTACAGCTACAAGATGGTCGACGCCGACGGCAACGGCAAGGTGGACGTGGTCTACGTGGCCCCCTTCACCGTTGGTAAGGTCACCTACGTGGGCAAGGACTCCATCACCGTGGCCCTCCAGAACGGCAACGTGGACTCCCTGGTTTCCGGCAGCCGGAAGCTGGAGGACATCTCCGTCTACGACGGCGTGGCCAAGGACGACTACGTGATGTGCGTCAACGAGAACTACGCCCCCAAGGAGATGCCCACCTACACTAAGCTGACGGTCGCCTCCGGCACCGTCACCGGCACCCGCACCAGCAGCGAGTATAAGATGGACGGCAAGTGGTTCACCAAGGTGACCTCCACCACGCTGAACGCCAACGACACCATCGACTACATCGCCCTGGGCTCCGTGATCTACTACGCCAAGGTCACCTCCGGCTCCACCGGCACCGATGCCCTGGCCCTGGTGTACGACATCGCCAAGAAGACCAACTCCGGCATCTCTTCCAACTACTTCGAGGCCGGCATCATCATGGCCGACGGCACCAAGAAGACCGCCAAGGTCGTGGAGATCAACGGCTATAAGATCCAGACCAGCGACGTCACCACCGGCGTCACCGCCACCGTCTCTGGCATCGACGCCTCCGAGAACGCGCCCGCTGCTTTCCAGATCGGCACCCTCAAGGGCTCCCTGGTCAAGTACGAGGTCAACAGCGACGGCGAGCTGTCCTTCTGGACCATTCCCGCCGCCTATGATCCGGGCTCCGGCAACAAGATTATCGGCTTTGACGGCACCCTGGCCGCCGCCCAGACCTTTAACAACACCAGCGACACCGTGGGCGGCAAAGAGCTGGCCGACGACGCCGTGGTCTTTGTGTGGAACTCCACCAAGGACGCCGCCAAGGTCTACTCCGGCAAGGAGCTGAAGAACACCGTGGCCTCCACCTTCGGCACCGGCGCCGGCACCTTCGCCTCCGGCCTGTACGGCAAGTCCAACGGCTTCACCTACGCCCAGGCCGTCGTGCTCCAGGCCACCGACTACCCCACCATCAACACCGGCTCCAACTACGGCTACCTGGTGGCCGACGCCTACACCAGCAAGGAGAGCGGCACCAACTACCGCTACTTCGAGTTCTGGGACGGCGAGAAGGTCGTCAACGCCAAGGAGAAGGACGAGACCGGCCTCACCGCCTTCAAGTCCGGCGTGGTCGTCACCTATGACATCACCAACGCCACCGAGGACGACAACGGCAACATCACCGTGAAGAACGTCTCCGCCCCCAAGATGGGCATCGGCACCGTGGACGGCTGGGACGGCAGCAAGAAGCTCCAGATCTCCGGCTCCTCCAAGAGCGAGGTCGACAGCGACACCGTCATCCTGTACGTCAACTCCAAGGATCAGAAGGGCGTTAACGGCGGCGATATCTCCGAGGCCGTGGACCAGGACGGCAACGGCACCAAGGAAGCCAACGTCCTCTATCTCGAGGGCGGCGACAAGAACTTCGCCCTGGTGGTCGTGGACGTGAATCAGGAGATGCACGCCAACGCCAACCAGATCCTGACCGTCATCAGCAGCGCCGTGACCGCCACCAGCGACATCACCGCCGCTCTGGCCACCAACGACGTGAAGCTCACCGGCACCGTCGCTCTGGATGCGAACCTGGCCATTCCCGCCGGCCGCACCCTGACCGTGGACGGCAACGCCCTGACCGGCAACTATACCATCACTCTGGCCGCCAACTCCAAGCTGGTCGCCAAGAACGGCATCACCAGCACCGCCGCCACCACCCTGGCCGCCGGCGCTGAGCTGGATGTCACCGGCAACGTGGTCGGCGCCATCACCTCCGCGGGCACCGTGAAGGTCAGCGGCACCGCCGCTGCGATCACCGCCACCGGCGGCTCCGTCACCGTGGGCGGCGCCATCACCGGCAACGTCAGCCTGACGGATACCGACGCCACCCTGGCCGCCGTCACCGGCAACGTGACCGTCGCCACCAGCGGCGATGTGACCACCGGCGCCATCACCGGCACCCTGACCATGTCTGGCACCGCCGACGTCACCGCGGCCAGCGTCAGCGGCGCCATGACCAACAGCGGCACCGGCACCCTGACCATCACCAGCGCCATCACCACCGCCGCCACTCTGCCCGCCGGTAAGGTGGTCATCAAGGAGACCCCCACCGCGAAGCTGACCCTGAACGCCGCCAGTGTCGTCACCTTTGAGAAGGCCATCGACGTCCAGACGGTTCTGGCTAACGCCGCTACCACAGGCGCCAAGGTCACCTTTACCGAGGCTCCCACCAACCTGTACGGCGACGTCGCCGGCGGCTTCTACAGCAACGCCGACGCCGCCACCGGGCATCTGATCAGCGCCCCCGCCGATCTGGTGGGCCACACCTACACCGCGGATGGCAACCATAAGTGGATCCCCGCGACCTAATTTGAGCTGACGATCCGCAAAGGCACAAAAAGAGAGACCTCCCGCTTCGGCGGGAGGTCTCTTTTGCCCCTCATTGGAGGGCCACGTACAAATACCGGACCCCGTCCCGGTTCACCAGGCCGTGGTCCGAGACCCGGAAGCCCCCCTCCACCACGTTCAGGGTGTTCCCCGTCACCCCCCGCACCGCCATGGCGGGGGCGTAGTCCACCTCGTTGGTGTGGAAGGCCGTCTCGTAGTTGTCCGGCCGCTTCACGATCACCGCCCGGGGGGTGAGCCCCAGCCCGATCACCCGCCCCGCCGTCCCGTCCCCGATAAAGGAGCCGCACACCACCCGCGCGGCCCCGCCGTCCAGCCTGCGGAAGTTCTCGTTGAACTCCTCCCGCAGAAAGTCGTCCCCCGGCTCCCACAGGTGGAGCCCGTACCGCTGGGTCTTGTTTGCTGCCATATCGCATTCCTCCATTCCAAACAGGGGGTCCGCGGACGGAACGTTGCTCCCTTGGGGCAAACTGTTTTTCCCGGGGACTTCTGCGCCCAAACGGGATAATATTTCGCCGTGTCCCGGGCGACGGAAATCGATATGATCCGGCCCATATCTTCGTTTGATTTCCACAACCATGTGGAAAGTTTGGAAAACATCTTTACTTTTAAAAGGCCTCGATGCTATAATAACAATGTATTTCTGCGTGTATCCGCGGAGAATTGGACACAATAGGAATGACCGGTCGTCTCTTGCCGGTCTGATACAATAGCCGCAGTCCTGGTGTGGGACCCGCGGTAAGGATCGAGGGTGCAGCTTTGACAAAATATGTGATCAACGGCGGGAAACCGCTTTACGGCGCCGTGGACATCTCCGGCGCGAAAAATGCGGCTGTGGCGATTTTGCCCGCGGCCCTTCTGGTGAACGGCGTTTGCCGTATCGAGAACATCCCCCAGATCAGCGACGTAACGCTGATTTTGAACATCCTTCAGGAACTTGGCGCGGACGTGAGAACCATCAACCGCACCACGGTGGAGATCGACTGCTCCCGCATCCGCAACGCCAAGGTCCCCGATGCTCTGGCCCGGAAGATCCGGGCCTCCTATTATCTCATCGGCGCTCTGCTGGGCCGGTTCGGCTCCGCGGAGGTGCCCCCTCCCGGCGGCTGTGACTTCGGCGGCCGTCCCATCGACCAGCACATCAAGGGCTTCGCCGCCATGGGCGCCGAGGTGGATGTGAAGGGCGGCCTCATCCGGGCCGTGGCCAAGAAGGGCCGCATGGTGGGCACCACCGTCTACATGGATATGGTTTCCGTGGGCGCCACCATGAACATTATGCTGGCCGCCACCCTGGCTGAGGGCACCACCATCATCGAAAACGCCGCCAAGGAGCCCCATGTGGTGGATCTGGCCAACTTTTTGAACTCCATGGGCGCCTCCATTATGGGCGCCGGCACCGACGTCATCAAGATCCGGGGGGTGAGCCACCTCTCCGGCGGCTCCTATTCCATTATCCCCGACCAGATCGAGGCGGGCACCTACATGGCCGCCGTGGCCGCCACCGGGGGCGAGGTCCTCATCCAAGGGGTCATTCCCAAGCACCTGGAGTGCATCACCGCCAAGCTCATCGAGATGGGGGCCGACGTGGAGGAGCTGGACGACGCCGTCCGGGTCCGCCGGACCCAGCGGCTCATCCGTACCAACGTGAAAACCCTGCCCTATCCCGGCTTCCCCACCGACATGCAGCCCCAGGTGGCCGCCTGCCTGTGCCTGGCCGACGGCACCAGCGTCCTTACCGAGGGCGTCTGGGATAACCGCTACCGCTACGTGGACGAGTTCCGCCGCATGGGGGCCCAGATCCAGGTGGACGGCAAGGTGGCCGTCATCGAGGGCGTGAAGCAGCTCACCGGCGCCTGCGTGGAGGCCTGCGACCTGCGGGCCGGGGCAGCCCTGGTCATCGCCGGCCTGGCCGCCCAGGGTACCACGGAAATCAGCCAGATCCGCCACATTGAGCGGGGCTACGAGGACATCGTGCGCAAGCTCTCCGGCATCGGCGCCGACATCCGGGTGGTGGTCACCCCCGACGAGGCCAAGGCCGCCCAGGTGGGTTAAAAGAAAATCGGAACAGCAAGCCCGAAAGCGGCGGCGTCACGCCGCCGCTTTTTCCATACATAGAAGGAGCGATTCTTTGGAAATCCATACGTTAGCCAGCGGCTCGTCGGGCAACTGCCTGCTGGCCAGCGCCGGCGGGGCCCACGTGCTCATCGACGCCGGCATCTCCTGCCGCCGCGTTACCACTGCCCTGGCCGCCCTGGGCGTGCGGCCCGAGGAGCTGGCGGGCGTGCTCATCACCCACGAGCACACCGACCACGTCTCCGGCCTTGCCACCCTGACGAAAAAGTACGCCCTGCCGGTGTACACCAGTCCCGGCACCGCCCGGCGGCTGTGCTACCGCATCGCCGCCCTGGAGGACCTGGTCCGCCCGGTGGCGCCGGGAGACAGCCTGGACATCGGCCCCTTCGGGGTGGAGACCTTCCCCACCTCCCACGACGCCGCCCAGCCTATGGGCTTCGCCCTGACCCACGGCGGACGGAAGGCGGCGGTGGTCACCGATCTGGGCTATGTCACCGACGAGGTGCGCTCCGGCGTCCAGGGGGCCCACCTGCTGGTGTGTGAGGCCAACCACGATGTGGATTGGCTGGAGTCGGGGTCCTATCCCTACTACTTAAAGGCCCGGATCCTGGGCAGCAAGGGCCATCTGTCCAACGAGGCGGGGGCCGCCCTGGCCTGCTGGTGTGTGGAGGCGGGGGCCGCCACCGTTCTGCTGGCCCATCTCTCCGCCGAGAACAACACCCCCGCCCGGGCCCTCCAGGTGGCCCAGGACGTATTCCGCCGGGCGGGCATCGACCCGGAGCGGGACGTGGTCCTGTCCGCCGCACCCCGGGGGGAGCTGTCCCCGGCCTATTCTGTGTGAGCCTATGATGGATGTACAGATCATCTGCGTGGGCAAGCTGAAGGAGAAGTTTTACGCCGACGCCGTGGCGGAATACCGCAAGCGGCTGGGGGCTTACTGCAAACTCCAAATCACGGAGCTTGCCGAGGAGCGGCTGCCCCAGAACCCCTCCCAGGCCCAGATCGACGCCGCCCTCCAAAAGGAGGCCGCCGCCATTCGAGGGAAACTGCCTCCAAATTCCAGTATCATAGCCTTGTGCGTGGAGGGGAAGCTGCGTTCCAGTGAGGAGCTGGCGGAGCTGGTGGAGACCTGGACCCACAACGCGGCCAAGCACCTGGTGTTCCTCATCGGCGGCTCCTACGGCCTGGACGGGGCCCTCAAGAGCGAGGCGTGGGCCCGGCTGTCCATGTCCCCCATGACCTTTCCCCACCATCTGGCCCGGGTGATGCTTTTGGAGCAGCTCTACCGGGCGTTTAAGATCAACGAGGGCTCCAGCTACCACAAATAAAAGGGGGACGAGCGTCATGGGCGTGGAAAATTGGCCCGTCGGGCCGGACGGCCAGCCGGAAAAAGCGGTATTGTTGGACTGTGAGGCCGATTTCGCGGCCTTCGGCGGGATCACCCTGTCCAAGCTGGAGGCCTTCGGTATTCCCGTGTTCACCAACCGCCCCGATCTGGGGGAGATGTCCTTCCTGTACGGCGGCAGCTCCATCACCGGCATCCAGTTTTTTGTCCCGGAAAGCCGCCTCCAGGAGGCGAAAGAGCTTTTAGCCCCGGCGGAAGACGCCGAGTAAAATAAAGGAGGAAGTACAATGACGTACCAGGATACTTACCAGAAGTGGCTGGATTCCCCCGCCCTCAGCGCCGGTGAAAAGGCCGAGCTGAAGGCCATCTCCGGCGACGACAAGGAGATCGAGAGCCGCTTTTTTGCCCCCCTGGAGTTCGGCACCGCCGGACTGCGGGGCACCATGTGCGTGGGGCTGCACAATATGAACGTCCACGTCATCCGCCACGCCACCCAGGCCTTCGCCGAGGTCATCCTGGCCGAGGGGCCGGAGGCTGTGAAGAAGGGCGTGGCCGTCTGTCACGACTGCCGCAACCACTCCCGGGAGTTTGCCGAGGAGGTCTGCGCCGTCATGGCGGGCAACGGCATCCCCAGCCGCATCTTCGACGCCCTGCGCCCCACCCCGGAGCTGTCCTTCGCCATCCGGGAGTACGGCTGCACCGCCGGGGTGAACGTCACCGCCAGCCACAACCCCAAGGAGTACAACGGCTATAAGGTCTACTGGGCCGACGGCGCCCAGCTCCCCCCCCACCACGCCGATGCCATCGCCAAGAAGATGGGGGAGATCGACATTTTCGACGGCATCAAGCGCATGGACTATAACGAGGCAGTGAAGCAGGGCCTCGTGACCATCATGGGGGCCGAGACCGACGAGGCCTTCCTCACCCAGGTCATGGGCCAGGCCACCGACAAGGCCGTGGTGGCCAAGGTGGCGGACCAGTTCAAGATGGTCTACACCCCCTTCCACGGCACCGGCTACCAGCTCATCCCCGAGGCCTTGAAGCGCCTGGGCATGAAGCATGTCCTCTGCGTTCCGGAGCAGATGGTGCTGGACGGCAACTTCCCCACCGTGGCCTCCCCCAACCCGGAGAACCCGGAGGGCTTCGCCCTGGCCGTGGCCCTGGCCGACAAAGAAGGGGCCGACTTCATCCTGGGCTCCGACCCCGACGCCGACCGGGTGGGGCTGATGGTCCGGGACCACACCGGCAAGTTCATCCCCCTCTCGGGCAACCAGACCGGCGTGCTGCTGCTGGACTACGTCATCGGCGCCAAGAAGCGCATGGGCACCCTGCCCGAGAAGGCCACCGCCCTCAAGACCATCGTCACCACCGAGATGGCCAGGAAGGTGGCCGAGGTCAACGGCGTCAATATGTTCGACACCTTCACCGGCTTCAAGTTCATGGCCGAGAAGAAAAACGCCCTGGAAGCCTCCGGGGAGGGCAAGGTCATCTTCTCCTATGAGGAGAGCTACGGCTATATGATGGGCGACTATGTCCGGGACAAGGACGCCGTCACCGCCGCCCTGGTGGCCACCGAGATGGCCGCCTGGTACTACGACCGGGGCATGACCCTCTACGACGCCCTCCAGGAGCTCTACGCCAAGTACGGCGACTACGCCGAGAAGACCCTCAATCTCGTCATGCCGGGGCTGGACGGCCTGGCCAAGATGGCCAAGCTCATGGCCGACCTGCGGGAGAGGCCCCTCACCGAGATCGCCGGGGTGCCCGTCACCCTGCGGAAGGACTATTCCACCGGCATCGAGGAGGACCTCACCGCCGGGACCAAGACCGAGATGGAGCTCAAGGGCTCCAACGTCCTCAAGTATAAGCTCTCCGACGGCACGGACCTGGTGGTCCGCCCCTCGGGCACCGAGCCCAAGGTGAAGGTCTACATCCTGGCCCAGGGGGCCAGCAAGGCCGAGTGCGCCGAGAAGGTGGCGAAGTACGAGGCCTGGGCGGAAACGCTGAAGGGCTGAGAATACGGACAAAAAACAGGCTGTACTTTTCGGTACAGCCTGTTTTTTTTCGCCGCGGGGCGCGGTGGGGCCTTGAGGGAACTGTGTGACGAAAAAGGAGCACTTTGCCTGTGCTCCCGCTTCCCTTGGAAAGGGAGGGATTTAACTTTATGTCAATCAATCAAACAGCAAGCTACGGCCTTCACCTATGGGAGCCGGGAGACGACTTTCTGCGGGAGGAGTTCAACGATAACTTCGCCGCCCTGGACGCCGCCGCCCGGGTGGTATGCGGTGGGTTTACCGGAAACGGCGTGAACGTGGGAGACGAGCAGGAAATCGTCCTGGGATTCCGGCCCAGGGCGATATATGTCACCATGGAGGACGGGACAAACGGGGTAAACTATCTCACCCTGGACGGCGTGGCAACCACGATGGCGCTGTTTACCATCACCGACAACGGCTTTCGTTCACGATACCTGTTCAACCGGGAGCTGAACGCTCCCAACCGCTTCTACTATTACTGGGCCGTGCGGTAGACGGCAAAATACCGCCCCCGGACTTGTCCGGGGGCGGTACTCGTTATGCCGTTGCCTAGTCTAATAGGGAATTAGGCAAAGCTGACAGTGATATTGCCGACGCCATCAGCCACAACAGAGTAGGTGACCGTCTTGGCGGCGCCGCCAGCGGCAGTGCCGCTGTTGTCGATGGGCGCAATGGTAATGGTGGTGCTGTTGTCAGCGGTGTTCAAAGCATTGGTCAGGGTAAGGGTGCCGCCAGCGATGGCCTTGGTAGCGGGGACGCTGACGGTGATGGTCAGGGTCTCGCCGGCCATAATGCCGGTGCTCTTGCTAAAGGTGAGGGTACCATCAGTCTGGATGGTGGTGGAGGCGGGAGCGGTAAAGCCGTAAGCGTCCTTGGCCAGCTTATCCTGGACCTTGTTCTTCACGTCGATGAGGACGAACTTCAGGTCGCCGGTCTCGCCGATGAACTTCACGTTGGGCACACGGGTGGTGCCTACTGCGATGTCGGCCTGCTGCAGGTCGATGTTGGCCTTGCCGATCTCGTCAGCGGTGGTGGTGCTGGAGTCATAGGTCATGTACACGGTCTTGCCGGTGATGTCCAGGCTGCCCGTGTCGGAGTACCAAAGCTTGCCGTCGCTGACGCTGTAAACAGAACCGATGACGGTCTGGTTGTCAGCATAGCTGGTGGCCAGAGTGGGCACGGTCACGTCCTCGATGACATTGTCAGCGCCGATCTTCTCGTAGGTGACGACGGCGAACTGGGGACGGAGGGAAGCAGTGGCGCCCTTCTCCTTCACAACAACGTTCTCCTCGCCGGTCCAGATGGTGTACTGGACATAGTTGCTGTCCAGGTCGTAACCAGCGGAGACGATGAGGCCGTAGTTGCTGCCCACAGCGGAACCGCCGGGCAGAGCGTCAGTGGTGTTCTCCAGCTTGACAGCGATAATGGAAGCGCGGGTCAGGCCGCTCACCTTGGAGGTGAAGAAGCCGGCGGATGTGGTCAAGACATTACCCTTGGCAGCGCCGGCGGTCAGGGTCTTGAGCTGCTTGCCGGTCATGATCTTGCCGTCGTTCAGGGTAGTGCCGCCGTAGACATAGACCACAGCGGTGTCGTCGATGCCGTAAGTGCTGCCGCTGCCCATGGTGCCGCCGGAGCCCAGGACCACGTCGTTGGCGGCGCCGGCATGGAAGGTGTAGCTGCCGATCTTCTGAGTGTCGGCGATGGCCTTGAAGGAGTAGCCCTTGGAGGTCTCAGTCACGGTGTACAGGGTAGCGGCGGCGAGGGAACCGAAGTCCACGTCGCTGGCGCTGTAATCGTCGCTGACCACGTCCACGATCTTCTTGGTGCCGTCGGAGTACATGATGCGGGCCTGGTTGCTCAGGGCGGAGTTCAGGTTCAGGATCATGGCCAGGTTGGACACGCTGGTGTTGGTCTCAGACAGGACGGTGTTGACAATGACACCGTTGTAGGTGTAGTAGTCATAGGTATCACCGGCGCTGGGGGTGTCGCTCAGAGTGGCGGCGCCCCTATGATACCAGGTGCCGTCGAACATATACTTGGTGGTGTCGGCGTTGATGGAGACCACACCGGTGTTCTTCTCCAGCTTCTCAACGGTGTAGTTGTCGGTGAAGGGATTGTAGAAGGTGACCACATAGTCGTCCTTGGCGATCCCGTCGGCAATGTTGTCGTCGTCCCGGTCATAGGTGGTACCGGCGGCAATGATCTCGCTGGAGTTGGAGTAGGTCACCTTGCCAGGGACCATCTCACGGATGACGGCATACTCCAGAACGCCGTCGCCATCGTTGTCGATGAAGGTCACGGTGTTGTAGGAGCTCTTGTTGCCGGTGGTGAAGGTGGCGGCGTTGCCGGTGCTGGTGGAGACGGAGCCGTCGTGGGCAATGGTCACCACGTCGATGTTCTTGGCGGTGTTGCTGATGGTCCAGCCGGCAGAAGCGGAACCGCCGATGACCAGCTGCTCCATGGTGTAGGTGGAGCCGTCGAACTTGACCTTCTCGTTGTTATCGCCCTTGGCCTCGATGCCGCTCATGGCGGTGGTGTAAACAACGTTGTCGTCCACAGGGGCCACGCCCACCACATCGTCGTTGGCCTTGTACAGGACCTTGACGGTGTAGCCGAGGTACTCGGTGTAGTCGGTGGCGACCTTGCGGAAGCTGGTCATGGAGCCGGAGGCCTTGTTGGCGTAAGTAGCGTCAAAGCTGATGCTCAGCTTATCCTCGTCAACATTGACCAGCTGGCCGTAGTTGGTGTCGACCTTGAAGGCGCTCTTCAGCAGAGACTTGCCGTTGAGGTTGTAAGTGTACTCAACCTCGCCGTTGGCAACGGTCTTGCTGGGAGTCTTGGTCATGGTGGGAGCCTGGATGCCGTTGTAGATCAGCTGAGCAGCGTCATCACGGCTGAGGCCCTCGGAGGGATTCAGATCGTCCAGGTTGTCATACAGCTCCACGTCGGCCTTGTTGGCCTCGGCGTTGACGTTGATCTCCCAGTCCACACCGGTGAAGTTGTAGACGGTGGCGTCGTAGCCCATGGCGGTCAGCATCATCTTGGCGGCCTGAGAGCCGGTGACGGTGCCGCCGGGGTTGAAGGTGCCGTCGCCCTGGCCGGAGATGATGCCCTGGCTGGAGCAGTACTCGATGTAGGACTCAGCCCAGTTGCCCTTGATGTCGGAGTAGCTGGGGGTGGACTTGATACCCAGGACAGGATCTTTGCCGCCGTGCAGGGCGACAGTGATCATCTTGGCCATCTCGGCACGGGTGACGGTGCCGGCGGGGTCGAAAGCGCCGGTGTCCTTGCCGGCAATCACGCCCAGCAGGGTCATGGTGCTGACGGCCTCAGTGTTCTTGATCTCATCCTTGTCGGTGAAATCCTTGTAGTCCGCAGCCGAGGCGCCGACGAGCATCATGCCGGAGAGCATGGCGCCAGTCAGACCCAAGCTGAGAACACGCTTGAGGTTGTTCATGGAAATTCCTCCTTCTATTTTTGGCGGGTGAGCTATTTTTGGCAGAATTATGCAAGTATAACGCCCCTGGGAATTGAGAATAAGTTGCAAAAAAGGTAAAAAAGGGCCGTGAAGCACAGCTTCACGGCCCTTTTTGTTGTGGTGGTAGACTTTTTGGTTGACAAAATGGTGAGGGAAAACGGCGGAATGGACTGATTTCAAGGGGGTTGGGCGGGTTTTATGGTTGACTTTTGGTAGACTTGGGCAACTCTCGTCGGGATGGGTGTATCCAAACGGACAACCGGAGGGGGTGGAACGGGAGGGGTGTGAGGAGGGGTATGGATGGAGGACCGGGAGGCGGTTTTGGAGCAGATCAGGAAGCTGGCGGAGAGCCGGGTGAACGACGCGGTGCGGCTGGCCTTTCTTTCGGAGGAGGAACTGGGGGCGCTGGACGGGCTGGATTTGTCCGCCGTGGCGGAGTTCAAGCGCAGCAGCGCCGGGACGGTGGAGCTGAAGTTCATTGACCGGCTGGCGGCGCTCCAATGGCTGCTGGAGCGGGCCGGGGAGGACCCCAAGGCCCGGCGGCTCTACGAGGCCCTGGAGGGGGCGGCCCGGCGGGAGCGGGAGGAGACGTAGGGTGGATGTGCGGGATTTTTCGCCCAAGCAGAGGTTGGTGCTGGACTGGTGGTGCGACGGCTCCCCCTGGCGGGACCGGGAGGCCATCATCTGCGACGGGGCGGTGCGCAGCGGAAAGACCTTCTGCCTGGGGCTGTCCTTCTTTTGCTGGGCCATGCGGCGGTTCCATGGGGAACGGCTCGCCCTGTGCGGCAGGACAGTGGCCTCGGTGCGGCGGAACCTGTGGAGCCCGTTGGCTCCCGTGCTGGGGGAGTTGGGCTTCTCGGTCCGGGAGCTGGTGAGCCAGCATCAGGTACGGGTGGCTTTCGGGGGGCGGGAGAACACCTTTTATTTTTTCGGGGGAAAGGACGAGGCCAGCGGGGCTCTCATCCAGGGGATCACCCTGGCGGGGGTACTGTTGGACGAGGCGGCCCTGATGCCCCGGTCCTTCGTGGAACAGGCCTTAGCCCGGTGCAGCGTGGAGGGGGCCAAGGCCTGGTTCTCCTGCAACCCGGAGGGGCCGGAGCATTGGTTCTACAAGGAGTGGGTGCTGCGGGCCGAGGAGCGGAAGGCCCTGCGGGTGCGGTTCGCCATGGCGGACAACCCCTCTTTGAGCCCCCAAGTGCTGGAGCGGTACCGCAGGAGCTTCCACGGGGCCTTTTACCGGCGGTTCGTGCTGGGGGAGTGGGCGGTGGCCGAGGGGCGGGTTTACGACTTTTTCGACGAGGCCATGGTGCGGCCGGTACCCACGGGGGCCATGGAGGAGTGGCGGGTGTCCTGCGATTACGGGACGGTGAACCCCACTTCCATGGGGCTGTGGGGGCGGCAGGGAGAGGTGTGGTACCGGGTGGACGAGTTTTACTACGACGCCCGGCGGGAGGGGCGGCAGAAAACCGACCGGGAATATGCCGCCGACCTGGAGCGGCTGGCGGCGGGGCGGCACCTGCGGCGGGTGGTGGTGGACCCGTCGGCGGCAAGCTTCATCGCCTGCCTCCGGGAGGAGGGGTGGCCGGTGGCCCGGGCGGACAACGACGTGGTGTCCGGCATCCGGGTGACCGCCGACCTGCTGCGGCGGGGGCGGCTGGTCATCTGCGCCCCCTGCCGGGACGCCGTCCGGGAGTTCTCCCTCTACTGCTGGGACCAGCGGGCGGTGGGGGACCGGGTGGTGAAGCGGTTTGACCACGCCATGGACGACATCCGGTATTTCGCCGTGTCCCTGGAAAAGGGGGACGGGTACATCGGGGGGCTGAGCGTGGAGCGGACAGGCTGGTAGGCCGTTGGAGGGAGAGGTGCGGAATATGAAATGGCTGGATCGGAAAAAGGCGGCGGCGCCGCCGGTGGCGCAGATCCGGGAGGGGGGGCGGCACCCCTTCGGGATGCTGGACGGGTACGTCCCCCTGGGGGACGGGGAGGTAGGGCTCTACCGGTGCATCCGGGAGGCGGTGCCCATCGTGGACGCCGCCGTGGGGAAGCTGGTGCGGCTGGCGGGGGGCGTGAAGGTCTCCGCCGGCGCCGGGCAGGAGGAGCTGGAGGAATTTCTGCGGAAGGTGGACACCGGGCGGGGACAGCGGGGGATACAGTCCTTTTTGGACTGCTATCTGGACTCCCTGCTGGTGTGCGGCCGGGCGGTGGGCGAGATCGTGGTGAGCCGGGACCGGCGGGAGGTGGCTGCCCTGCTGTGCGCCGACCCGGAGCGGATCGTGCTCAAGGAGGGGGACAGCCCCCTGGACTTCGCCGTCTGCGCCCGGCGGCGGGACGGAAGGGTGGAGGAGCTGGAGGGGCAGGACTTGATTTTGTTTACCCCCTTCCAGCCAGAGGCCGACCACCCCTACGGGGTGTCCCTGCTGAGGTCCATGCCCTTTTTGGCGGGGATCCTGCTGAAGATCTACCAGGCCACCGGTACCAACTGGGAGCGGATGGGCAACGCCCGTTTCGCCGTGGTGTATAAGCCGGGGAGCGGGGACGCCGACTGGGCCAGGGAGCGGGGCGAGGAGATCGCCCGGGCGTGGTCCTCTGCCATGCAGGCCGGGAAGGGCGGGAACCTGCGGGACTTTGTGGCCGTGGGGGACGTGGACATCAAGGTTATCGGGGCGGACAACCAGGTGTTGGACAGCCAGGTGCCGGTGCGGCAGATTTTGGAGCAGCTGGTGGCCAAGACGGGGGTGCCCCCCTTCCTGCTGGGGCTGTCCTGGTCGGCCACCGAGCGGATGAGCGCCCAACAGGCCGATATGCTCACCAGCGAGATCACCGCCCTGCGCCGGGCGGTGACGCCGGTGGTGGAGCGGATCTGCGAGACCTGGCTGCGGCTCCACGGCTACCCGGCCCGGGTGGCGGTGGACTGGGAGGACATCAATCTGCAGGACCTGGTGGAGGAGGCGAGAGCCCAGCT
The DNA here is from genome assembly GCA_022846075.1 of Oscillospiraceae bacterium. Lineage (GTDB taxonomy): Bacteria > Bacillota > Clostridia > Oscillospirales > Oscillospiraceae > Vermiculatibacterium. Next base: position 2,677,046 of record AP025582.1, on the reverse strand, counting down.
CTATCGGGAGCAGGCGGAGGGGCTGAAACGGGCGCGGGAGGGCGGGGCATGAGGGCCGCCAACCATCCCCCGGAGGGCTTTTGCGCCACAGGAAGGATTTGAGGAAGGAGAGCGGGAGAGATGAACATCATCAAGGAGGCAAACGCCGGAGGCGGGTGCGTGGTGGGCCGGGAGGATCTGGAGAAGATCAACGCCCTGGCCCGGAGGGAGCTGACGGCGGAGGAGGTGTACACCTTCACAGTGAAGCTCTGCGACAACGAGGTGGACCGGGAGTGGGAGCGGTTTTCCGAGGAGACCTTGGAGGGCCTGGCGGGGCTGTTCGTGGGCAAGAGCGGCCTCTTCGACCACAACTGGTCCGCCGCCGGGCAGACGGCCCGGGTCTATGAGACCGAGGTAGTGGAGGAGGCGGGGCGGGTGACCCGGGCGGGGAAGCCCTACCGCTATCTGAAGGGCTGGGCCTATATGCTGCGCACCGGGGCCAACGGGGATTTGATCGCCGAGATCGAGGGGGGCATCAAGAAAGAGGTCAGCGTGGGCTGCTCGGTGGAGCGGGCGGTGTGCTCGGTGTGCGGCCGGGGGCTGGACGAGTGCCACCACGTGAAGGGGCGGACCTACAACGGCAAGCTGTGCTGGGCGGAGCTGGAGGGGGCGGCGGACGCCTACGAGTGGTCCTTCGTGGCGGTGCCCGCCCAGCCCCAGGCGGGGGTCATCAAGACCCTGGCCCCCACCCTCAAGGTTTTGGCGGGACAGGCGCCGGAGGCCCGGCGGGAGCTGGAGGCGCTGGAGCGGGCGGCCGTGCTGGGCCGGAAATACCTGGAGGAGCTGCGCCGGGAGGTGGCCCGGCTGGCGGCGCTGAGCCAGCCGGAGCTGGATGTGGAGGTGGTGGAGTCCATCGCCGGGAAGCTGGAGGAGGGGGAGCTGACGGCCCTGAGGACGGTGTTCCGGCGGCAGGCGGAGGAGCGGTGGCCCCAGGGGCCCAGGCTGTCTTATGCCAAGCAGGAGGAGGACGGGGACCGGGAGGACGGGGCCTTTTTAGTGTAAGGCCCGCCAAACACAGGGAAAGGGAGGAAATAAAGGATGAGCAGCAAGGTTTCGTTTGAGGGGATCGGAGAGGTGAACGCCACGTTTTACGCCGCCGACGGCGTGGAGGCGGGGCGGGTGGTGAAGCTGTCCGGGGAGGGCACGGTGGCCCCCTGCGCCGCCGGGGAGCGGTTCTGCGGGGTGGCGGTGTCCGTCAAGACCGGGTACGCCGCCGTCCAGGTGGCCGGCTTCGCCGAGGTGCCCTGCGCCGATGAGACGGTGGCGCCGGGGTGGGTGAGTCTCACCGCCGACGGCACCGGTGGGGTGAAGAAGGCCGGGACCGGGGAGACCGGGGGCGAGTACCTGGTGGCGGCGGTGGGCGGCGGCGTGGCCGCCGTGAAGCTGTGAGAAGGGGGAAGGAAAGCATGAATCATCAGTTTGACAATCTGGACCTGGAGAAGGGGATGTACCGGGTGGCGGGAAAGAGCTTTACCGCCGTGCTGGAGGGGGCCGACCCCTCCGAGCGCTATCGGGGCACCGCCCTGGAGGGGCTGGACGCCTATCAGCGGCAGCTCAAGCGGTTCGACATCAAGGTGAAGGGCGCGGGCAGCGACGTGGTGGAGAAGTTCTTCCAGACCGCCCAGTCCGCCGTCCTCTTTCCCGAGTACGTGGCCCGGAGCGTCCGGCAGGGGATGGAGGAGGCCGATCTGCTGCCCTCCATCACCGCCGCCGTGACCCGGTTCGACGGCTCGGACTACCGCTCCATCGCCTCGGTGCCCGAGAAGGGCAAGAAGGAGCCCCGCCGGGTGGAGGAGGGGGCGGTCATCCCCCAGACCCAGGTGCGGACCCAGGAGAACCTGGTGCGGCTGCACAAGCGGGGGCGGATGCTGGTGGCCTCCTACGAGGCCGTGCGGGGGCAGAAGCTGGACCTCTTCTCCGTGACCCTGCGGCAGATCGGGGCCCAGATCAGCCGCTCCCTGCTGGAGGACGCCATCGACGTGCTGGAAAACGGCGACGGCAACGACAACCCCGCCGCCAAGCTGAAGGTGGGGACGGCCCCCATCGGGGGGACCGCCGGGACGCTGGCCTACGACGACCTGGTGGACTTCTGGGCCCAGTTCGACCCCTACGAGATGAATACCCTGCTGGTGTCTGGGGACGTGATGCTCAAAATGCTGAAGATGGAGGAGTTCCGGGACCCCCTCACCGGCCTCAACTTCCAGGGCACCGGCAAGCTGACCACCCCCCTGGGGGCCAACCTGCTGCGGACCTCCGCCCTGGGGAGCGGGACGCTCATCGGCCTGGACCGGCGGTACGCCCTGGAGATGGTGAAGGGCTCCGACGTGCTGGTGGAGTATGACAAGCTCATCGACCGGCAGATGGAGCGGGCGGCCATCACCACTGTGGCCGGGTTTGCCAAGGTGTTCCGGGACGCGGCCAAGGTGCTGACGGTATAAGCGGCCCGGGAAGATGGGAGGCGGTCCGATGACGGAGGAGATCCTGGCCCTGGCTACGGCGCTGGGGAAGGTGGAGGAGAGCGGCCGGCTGCGGACCCTGTGCGCCGCCGCGGAGACGGAATTGGCGGGCCTGCTGCGGCCGGGGACGGCCCCGGAGGACTGCGGCGGGGCCTTCCCCCTGGCGGCGGCCTGGATGGCGCTGGCCGCCCTGGCCGTGACCGAGGAGGACGGGGTGAGGGCCTTCACCGCCGGGGATGTGACCGTCCGGCGGGAGGGCCGGGAGCGGCGGGAGGCCCTGCGGCTCCAGGCCCGGCAGGTGATGAAGCCCTACCTCCGGGACCAGGGGTTCGCCTTTTGGGGGGTGCGGGGCTGATGGACGGGACCGTGTGGAAGAACCTGCTGGAGGGATACGGCCAGAGGGTGACCCTCCGCCGAGGGGGGGAGGACCTTCCCGTCCGGGCCTTTTTCCAGCCGGTGCGGGAGCGGGCGCCGGGGGAGGAGCAGACCCCCCTGGGGGCGGCCCCGGCGGGCAGATACCTCTATCTGGGGCCGCCGGAGATCGACCCGGAGGGGGTGGAGGAGCTGGCCTGGGAGGGCCGCTCCTTCCGCTTCCTCCGGGCGCGGGCCGTGCAGGTGGGGGAGCGGGTGGCCTACCGGTGGGCGCTGGCGGAAGAGCAGGACAGGGGGGAGCGGACATGAGGGGGACGGAGGAGCTGCGCCGGGGGCTGATCCGGTATCTGGCCGGGGCAGGGGTGGAGGCCGTGGCCGCCTGGCCCGGGGAGCGGCGCGCCCCGGCGGGGCAGGCGGTGGCGGCGGTGTCCCTGCGTGCCTGCTCCGGCGGCCCCCCCGGCTTCCAGGACTACCTGGGGGAGCGGTACGACGAGGCCGCCGGCCGGTGGGAGGAGCTCTACGGCAAGAAGGTGCGGCTCACCTTCGGCCTGGACCTCTACGCCGCCACGGCGGCCCAGGTCCAGGAGGGGCTGGACGCCCTGACCGCCGCCCTGGCCCGGGGCGGGCCGGATGGACTGCGCCCCGTGGCCTTCTCCGCTGGGGAGACGGTGTGGCGGAAGGAGGCGGGGCGGTATTTCTGTCCCGTCCAGGCGGAATTTGAGGCCTGGTCCTACGCGGTGACGGGGGAGGACGGGGCCTTTTTGGACTTTACGGTGAGAGGAGAGAGCAGAGGATGAATGTGACGGAGCATCAGAGGCCGGGGGTCTACTCGGTCTACGACGCCTCCTCGGCGGTGAGCGGCCGCCGGGGCGGGGGCTGGGCCGGAGTGGCGGCGGTGTGCCCCGCGGGGACGGCGGGGGAGGTCTACCCCCTGTCCAGCGCCGAGGAGGCCCGGGCCGCCTTCGGCGACGGGGCGGAGCTGGCCGTCCTGGCCGAGCTGCTGCTGAAAAACGGGGCGGGGCGGGTATACGCCGTGCCGGTGGCGGAGGAGGCGGGCTACGCCGGGGCCTTCGCCGCCCTGGAAAAGGTGGAACAGCTGGCGGTGGTGGTGTGCGGCAGCGACACCCTGGCCGTCCAGCAGGCCTTGCGGGACAGCGTGAAGGCGGCCGCCGGGGCCCGGCGGGAGCGGCTGGCCGTGGTGTGCGGCGGCGGGGACGAGGGGGTGGAGGCCCTCACCGCCCGGGCGGCAGAGCTCAACTGCGAGCGGGTGGTGCTGGCGGCCCCCGGCGGGGTCCGGGCCGCCGCGGCGGTGGCGGGGGCCATCGCCGGGGAGGCAGACCCCGCCGTCCCCCTGGGGGGCGCGGAGCTGAAGGGGCTGGCCGGTCTGGACCGGGACTGGTCGGACGGGGAGGTGGACGCCCTGGTGGTGGGCGGGGTGACCCCCCTGGAGCAGAGCGGCGGCGTGGTGGCCGTGACGAGAGGGATCACCACCCGGACCAAGACCGGCTCCGCCGCCGACGCCACCTGGCGGGAATTGACCACCATCCGGGTGATAGACGACGTGATCCCCGACCTGCGAAACGCCCTGGGGGCCAGGTTCAGCCGGGCCAAGAACACCGAGCAGGGCCGGGGGGCTATCCGCAGCCAGGTCATCGTGGAGCTGGAGCGGAAGAAGAGCGGCGAGATCATCACGGACTACGGCAGCGTGGAGGTGTCGGCCCTGGAGGACAACCCCACGGTGTGCCTGGTGGAATTCGATTTCACGGTGGCCCACGGCCTGAGCCAGATCTGGCTGTCGGCCCACATCACGGTCTGAGGGAGGGGATTTTATGATCGCGAGCCGATTTCCCACCAGCGCGGACATCTATCTGGAGTTAAACGGCAAAAAGCTGGCGGTGGTGCAGAGCTACTCCGCCCAGACCAGCAAGACCAGCTCTGTGGTGGAGGCCTTCGGGGAGAGTGAGCCGGTGGCCACCATCCCCGGCCAGCGCAAGCACACGGTGGTGCTGACCCGGCTCTACGCCACCGACGAGGCCAGCCGGGACGGGCTGAGCTTTTATGACCTGGAGGACTTCAATCTGGTCATCTGCAAGCCCGACCGGCGGATCATCTACTCCGGCTGCCAGTGGCAGGATTTGAGCGAGACGGGAAAGCTGGGGGACATGGTGCTGAAGAAGGTGACCATCGTGGCGGCACGGCGGGTGGAGACCGCCCTGAGATGACGGGCGGGCTGCTGAGCCGCCCCAGGGAGAAGGACCTGGGGCGGGGCTGGTCCCTCCGGCTCCTCCCGGCCTGGGAGGCCATGGAGGCCAGGGCCGAGGGGGAGGAACTGGCGGGGGAGGGCCGGGAGGGGGCCCTGTGCGCCAACGCCTGCCTGCTGGCCAGGGCCCTCAGAAGGGACAAAAAGCCCGCCTTTGAGAGCGGGCGGGCGGTCCTGGAGACGCTGACGGCGGGGCAGATCGGGGACCTGGCCCGCCGGTGGGGAGAGTTTGACCGGGAGAACAACCCCTCCGCCCTGGACGGGGAGGAGGCGGTGGACGGGGCAAAAAAAGCCTGGAGCGCACGCCTTATGAGCGCCTTCAATGGCGTGTGCTCAAGGCTTTTGGGGCGCTGCCCACCGAGGCGCGGGCCCGGGAGATGACCCACCGGGACTACCTGTGGTGCGCCCTCAACCTGCTGCTGGACGACGAGGAGGCCCTCTCCCGGCTGTGTCCGAGCTGCCGGGCGGAGGCGGAGGAGGGCCGGTGCCCCGTGTGCGGGGCCACGCCGGGAGACTGGGGGGAGAACGGCGGCTTTGACGAGCGGAAATTCCGGGAACTGCGGGGGGAGAGCGGATGACGGATTATTTGGCCCTGGCGCTGGCCCAGGAGGAGACCGGGCAGGAGGAGGGGGAGACGCCAGAGCTGGCGGTCGGGGGTCTGGCGGTCGGGGTCTCCCGCCCGGCTTCCGGGAAGGTCCCCTCCCGTGGAGAGGCGGATTTGAAAGAGGCGGAAGGGGCCGCCGCGGCGGGAGAAGCCGTGGCGTCCCTTCTTGTGAGGACGCCTTTTGCCGGGGAACGGCCCTGGAAGGGGCGGGGCGGGGCCCTGCCGGAAGAGGGCGGGGGCGGAATCGCCTCCGTCGGGATGGTCGATCCCACGGGAAGGCTCTGGGCGCGGGGGGCGGCGACGGAGAGCCCCCTCGATTTGCCCCTTGCTTCCGGCGGTGCCCCGGCCATAGCGGAGCCTTCCGGGGCGGCGTGGCTGCGGCGGCTGGCGCGGACGGCGGAGGCGGCCGGGTATGTCCGGGACCGGCGGGGGGGCTTGGCCCTTCTGGCCCCGGAGGAGGCTTCCCTCCCGGCCATGGGGGCGGAGGAGCTGGACCGGGCGGTGGAGCGGGACGCCCGGCGGTACGGCGGGGGCTTTGAGTTGTATTGACGGGGAGCGGATGCCCCGGAACGGGAAGGAGGAAGGACCGTGGAGCTTGCGCCCATGCGGTTCAAGGAGTACACCTGGCCCCACAATCCCAGGGTGTACGCCATGGAGTACCAGCGGCGGATGGGGAACCAGAAGGTGCCCTTCGGCCGCTATCACCTGCAGGATTTGGGGCCTGTCCGGCGGGTGATGCGGGGGGAGGGGGAATTCACCGGGGAAGGGGCCTACGAGGAGTTCAAGAAGCTGGCCTCGGTGTTTTACAGCGAGGGCCCCGGTGTGCTGGTGCACCCCATCTGGCAGGCGGTCAACGCCTATTTCGTCTCCCTCACCCTGGCCCAGGAGCCCCGGCGGGACTACGTGGGGTACTCCTTCACCTTTTGGGAGGCCTATGACGGCTATGAGGCCTACGCCAGGAGCCCGGCCCCAACGGCGGGGGGCGGGGGGAGAACGGCGCCCCGACCGCGGCCGGGGCGGCCAACGGGGAGCTGTGGCACACGGTGGCCAAGGGGGAGAGCCTTTGGCGGATCGCCGCCGACTACGGGGCGGAGCTGACGGGGGTCATCACCCTGAATCCCCAGCTGAAGAACCCCAACCTCATCCATCCGGGGGAGAAGGTGCGGGTGAGATGATGACGGGATATCTGCTGACGGCGGAGAACAGACGGATCGATCTGCCCCCCTTCACCGGCTGGAAGCTGCGGCGCACCGGGACGGTGCCCTGCGACAGCTTTGAGGGAAGCTGCCTCTGGGACGCCGGGGTGGAGCCGGCGTTGGAGGGGGCGTGCCGGCTGATTCTGGAGGACCTGGGGGCCAGGCGGTTCACCGGGGTGCTGGACGAATACGAGCTGTCCTGGGGGGAGAACGGCGGGGCCCTGTCGGTGTCGGGCCGGGGGCTGGCGGCCCTTCTGCTGGACAACGAGGCGGCGGGGCAGGACTACCAGGTGGCCACCCTGGCGGACATTTTGCGGGACCACGTGTCCCCTTATGGCCTGCCGGTGGGGAAGGCGGGGGACCTGCCGCCGGTGCCGGGGTTCTCTGTGGCCACGGGGAGCAGCGAGTGGCAGGTGCTTTACTCCTTCGCCCGGTACCACGGAGGCGTCCAGCCCCGGTTCGACGCCTACGGCAGCCTGACGGTGGCGGCGGAGGAGCCCCGGAGGGTGGCGGTGGACGACCGCACAGGGGTCACCGCCGTCTCCTGGCGGGACAAGCGGTATGGGGTCTGGTCCGAGGTCCTGGTCCAGGACCGGGGGAGCCTGTCCCCCCAGCGGATGGTCAACGAGGGGTTCCTCCGGCAGGGGGGGCGGTGCCGGAGGGTGATGACCATGCCGGGGAAGAGCGCCTACCAGGCCATGCGCTATTCCGGCCAGTTCCAGCTGGACCGGTCCTATGAGGAGCGGTTCGCCCTGGAGCTGACGGTGCCGGGGGCGTATTTCTGCGAGCCGGGGGACCGGGTGGCGGTGACCCTCTCCCGCCCCGCCCTGGCGGGGACGTGGACGGTGGGGGAGACGGAAGCCGTGCTGGACGGCAACGGCTCCCGGGTGAAGCTGAAATTGAGGTGAGAGAGAATGTGGCTTTCCAGACAAAGAGATGTGTCCCGGCGGGGGGCTGCCGCCCTGACGGGGCCGGTGACGGTGCCGGGGGACCCGGCGGGGGCCTGGCTGGAGGGGGAGCGCCGGGGGGTGGCGGTGTACGCCCCCGGGGGCTACCACTGGGTGCCGGCGGCGGGACAGGAGGTGCTGGTCCTCAAGGCCGGGGGCGAGGGGGAGAAGCCCTGCGCCCTGGGGGCGGCCCAGGACAGCGGGGCGTTGGGCCTGCGGCCCGGAGAGGTGGCCCTGACGGTGGGAAAGGCGGCCGTCAGGCTGACCCTGGAGGGGAGCGTGGAGGTGACGGGCCTGTTGAAGGTCAACGGCACCGTGGTGGGGCCCCAGCCGGAGCGGGAGGAGGGGTGAGCATGGCGCTGATGCTGCGGGAGGGAGACTATGTCTCCGACGGTCGGGGGGGCCTGGTGACGGTGACCGGAGCCCGGGAGCTGCTGGAGCGGGTGCTGTGGAAGCTGACCCTCCGGCGGGGGAGCTTTCCCTTCCTGCCGGAGCTGGGCAGCCGCCTCCACCTGCTGGGGCAGGCCAAGGCCGCCCAGCGGGAGGCCCTGGCCCGGCGGTACGTGGAGGAGGCCCTGGCCGACGAGGCATTGACCGTCACCGGGGTGGGCCTGTCCCAGGAGGAGGGGCGGGCCCTCCTCTCGGCGGAGCTGGCGTGGCAGGGGGAGGAGCTGACGGTGACGGTGGAACTGGGGGGACTGGGATGAAAACCATCGAGGAGATCTATGACGAGATGCTGGAGCTGTTCCGGCGGGAGACGGGGGCGGAGGCGTCGGCGGTGAGCGAGCTGTCGGTGCGGCTCTACGCCGTGGCGGCCCAGGTGTACGCCCTCTACGTCCAGGGGGAATGGCTGTCCCGGCAGTGCTTCCCCCAGACGGCGGCTGGGGAGTATCTGGAGCGGCACGCCGCCCTCCGGGGGCTGGAGCGGCGGGGGGCGGTCCGGGCGGAGGGGACCCTCCGGTTTTCCGTGGACGCCCCCGCCTCCGCCGACTTGGCCATCCCGGCGGGGACGGTGTGCGCCACGGCGGGGATGGCGCGGTTCGAGACAACGGCCCCGGCGGTGCTGGCGGCGGGGCAGACGGCGGTGGAGGCCGCCGCCCGGGCGGTGGAGCCGGGGGCGGTGGGAAACGTGCCCGCCGGGAGCGTCCTGGCCATGGCGGTGCCCCCGGTGGGGGTGAGCCGGTGCGTCAATCCGGGGCCCTTCACCGGCGGAGCGGAGGCGGAGGACGACGAGACCCTGCGCCGCCGGGTGATGGAGACCTACCGCCGGATGCCCAACGGGGCCAACGCCGCCTTTTATGAGCAGGGGGCCCTGTCCTTTCCCGAGGTGGCCGCCGTCACCGTCATCCCCCGGGCCAGGGGGCGGGGGACGGTGGACGTGGTGGTGGCCACTCCCTCCGGCCTGCCGGGGGCTGAGCTGCTGGCGGAGCTGACGGACTATTTTGAGGCCCGGCGGGAGATCGCCGTGGACGTGGCGGTGAAGGCCCCCACGGTGCGGACGGTGGACGTGGCCGTGCGGGCCGTCCCGGCGGAGGGGGCGGACCCGGAGGCGGTGCGGGCCGGGGTGGAGGCCGCCCTCCGGGGCTTTTTCTCCGGGGCGCGGCTGAGTAAGGACGTGCTGACCGCCCAGCTCAGCGGGCTGGTGTTCAACCAGGCGGGGGTGGCCAACTGCGCGGTCCTCTCCCCCGCCGCCGACCTGGCCGTGGCGGCCGGGGAGCTGCCCCGGCTGGGCAGCCTGACGGTGGAGGTGGCGGCATGAGCCACGCCCAGCGGCTCTGGGAGCTGCTGCGGCCCCTGGGGCCTTACCGGGCGCTGGGGAAGTACACCGCCGGGGAGCTGGCGGGGGAGGGCCGCGCCCTGGACGGGGCGGAGGAGCAGCTGGAAAGCCTGGAGCGGGAGGCCTTTCTGGATACGGCGGAGGACTGGGGGCTGGAGCGGATCGAGGAGCTTCTGGTCCGCAGGCCGGTGGCCGGGACCCCCCAGGGGCGGCGAAAGGCGCTGGCGGCCCTGCTGCGCATCGGCGGGGACAGCTTCACCCTGGCCGCCGTCAACGACAATCTGAAGGGCTGCGGGCTCAACGCCGTGGTCAGTGAGACCGCCGATCCCGGCGTGGTGGAGGTGCGCTTCCCCGACGTGCCCGGCATCCCCGACGGGTACGGGACCCTGCGGAAGATCATCGAGGACATCCTGCCCTGCCACCTCCAGGTGGACTATGTCTATTGGTACATCACCTGGGCCATGGTGGAGGAGCGGTTCGGCACCTGGGGGGCCATCGAGGCGGGGGGTTACACCTGGGAGCAGTTAGAGAAGCTGGTGCGGTGACCCGGCGCCCTATCCCAGGGTGTCGAAATAGCCCTCCGCCTCGGCGGCGGTCACCGTTTCATAGGGGGCCAGGCGGCGGTTCCGCCAGGCCATGCGGCCGGTGGAGCAGGCCCAGTAGAGGCTGTCGTCCGCCCAGGGGGAGATGTCCTGGAAGTCGTTGCAGATGCCCGCGTCGGGGAAGAAGGTGTCCCGGCCCAGGCGGGCGTCGTAACGGCGCAGAAGGGCGGCGCACTCCTCCCGGGTGAGGAGGCGGCCGGGGGAGAAAAGGCCGTCCCCGGTGCCCCGAAGGAGACCCTCGTCATAGCCCCAGCACACCGCCTGGGCACAGTCGGCGTTTTTCTCCACGTCGGAGAAGGGGAGGGTGCTGACGTCGTAGGGGAAGCCCCCGGCGGAGCGCCAGAGGAGGATGGCGAACTCCCCCCGGGTGACGGGCGCCTCCGCCGCCGCCCCGGCGGGGAGGGAGAGCAGGGATAGGGACAGGAGCAGGCAGAAAACAGACCGCATAACAATACCCTCCAGACGTTGTTGTCTGGAGGGTATCATATTTTGGAAGAAAAAGGATGGGAAACGTGGGGAAGGGCTTAGAGCACCCGGTTGCGCAGGGGCTCCCCGGCCATGAAGTGGCGCAGGTTTTCCAGGGCGATGGCCACGATGTTGCGAACGGTCTGGTCCAGGTGGTCGCCCCCGGCCACGTGGGGGGTCAGCAGGAGGTTGGGGCAGTCCCAGAGGGGGTGGTCCTGGGGGAGGGGCTCGGGCTCGGTGACGTCCAGGGCGACGCCCCAGAGCTTTCCGGCCTGGAGGGCCTCGGCCAGGGCCAGGTTATCCACCCCGGTGCCCCGGCCCGCGTTCACCAGAATGGCGGTGGGCTTCATCAGCGCCAACCGCTGGGCGTTCATCAGGTGGACGGTCTGGGGGGTCTCGGGGAGGGTCATGGCCACCACGTCGGCCTTGGGGAGCCAGGCGTCCAGGTCGGCCAGGGGGTGGAGCTCGTCCACGTGCTCCACCGGCTTGTCCGGATGGCGGTTAAGGCCGATGGTGTGGGCTCCCATGGCCTTGACAAGGCCCGCGAAGTGGCTGCCCAGGTCGCCGGTGCCCAGCAGGAGGACGCTGGCCCCCCGGAGGGTAAGGACCTGGCCCGCGTCGTCCCAGCGGTGGACGATCTGGAGGTCCCGGTAGGCGGGCAGGTTCTTCATCACCGCCAGCAGGGAGGCGAACATATGCTCGCTCACCGCCTGGCCGTAGGCCCCCACGGCGGAGGTGAGGGCGGCCCCCTGGGGGAAGGCGCCGGGAAGCAGGTAGGGGTTGACCCCGGCGGACCAGGTCTGGAGCCATTTCAGCCCCGTGCTCCCGGCCAGCATATGGGTAGGGACGTTGCCCAGGATGATGGTGGCCCGGGCAATCTTGTCCAGGGAGGCGGTCTCACCGGTGAAGGCCAGCTTGGGAGCGGGGCAGAAGATCTGGTCCTCGTGGGGGGCGGCGGCCAGGAAGGCGGCGCGCTCGGCGTCGGTGAGGGGGAGGAGGTTTAGGATGGTTTCCATGGGAAGGCTCCTTTCGTTGTTTTGGGTGGGGGGATGTGACGGGGGCGCGTTCTTGTAAGCGGTGGTTCGTTTTCAAGTTCACTGATTGCACGTCGGGACGTGCGCTTATCTGGTGGACATTTCTTTTCCCGAGGAAAAGAAACGCCGCCCCAGCCCCCCAAAGAAAAGTCTTGGGTGCAAACCTGCTCACAGATTCCCTTTTCAGTAGGAGGTCTACTGCCCGTTGATAGGGGGAAAAGCACGGGTGCGTCTGTACGACACATGGTCCCTCTTGCGCCGCTCGGCCGCTGACATATGCTTGACAGAAGGTTGGTCTTTAGCCTTCCCCTCGGGGGAAGGTGGCAGCCCGAAGAGCTGACGGATGAGGGGAACTGAGGACATGGGAAAGGCCCTGCGAAACGATAAGTTCCCCTCATCAGTCTCGCTACGCTCGACAGCTTCCCCCAAGGGAAGCCTAGGACCAGCCGAACCCCGGACCCATTACGGAGTAAGGGGCTGGGGTCATCCTACGTCCGTAAGGACAGCCCCGGGGGATGAATCCAAACAAGAGGGCCGAGGCCCCCTTGGATGGTCGTTGAGAAGGGGGCTTGGGGGAGAGAGTCGAAACTCTCCCCAAAGCGTCTTTTCTGGGGGGCTGAGGGACCACCTCCGAGGTGGGCAAACCCCTACTTTATGGTAATCAGTAATTCCCCGGCCTTGACGGTGGAGCCCTCCTTCACCAAAATCTCCTCCACGACGCCGTCCATCCGGGCCACCACGGAGGTCTCCATCTTCATGGCCTCGATGACGGCGATGACCTGGTTCTTCTTCACTGCCTCCCCGACCTTGACGGAAATCTTGGAGATCATGCCGGGGATGGAGGACCCCACCTGGCTCTTGTCCGAGGGGTCGGCCATGGGCACGGCGGCCACCTGGGCGTCCACGCTGGGGTCGTCCACGGCGATCTCCCGCCGCATACCGTTGAGCTCGAACTGGACGTTCCGGGTGCCGTCCTCGTTGAGGTCGCCCAGCCCCAGGTACTTGATAACCAGGGTCTTGCCGTCCTCGATGCTGATTTGGTTGGTCTCGCCCAGGGCCATGCCGTCGAAGAACACGTGGCTGCCCATGCGGGTGATATAGCCGTACTCCTGCCGGTGGCGGCAGAACTCCTCCACCACCTTGGGGTAGAGGCACCAGGACACCACCGTCCGGTCCGAGCAGTCGGGGTAGAACTTCTCCACCTCTTTCCGGGCGGCGGCGAAGTCCACCGGGGGAAGCAGCTCCCCGGGGCGGCAGGTGATGGGCTTCTCGCCCTTCAGGACCACCCTCTGGAGGTCCTCCGGGAAGCCCCAGGCGGGCTGGCCCATCATGCCCTTGAAGTAGCTGACCACGCTGTCGGGGAAGGTGAGGGCCTCCCCCTTTTCCACAATGTTTTCGGGGGTCAGCTCGTTCTGAACCATGAAGATGGCCAGGTCGCCCACCATCTTGGAGGAGGGGGTCACCTTCACGATGTCCCCCAGCATGGCGTTGACCGAGCGGTACATCTCCTTCACCGCCTCGAACTGGTGGCCCAACCCTAAGCTCTCCACCTGGGCCTTCAGGTTGGTGTACTGGCCCCCGGGCATCTCGTAGCGGTAGATGTCGGCGGAGGGGTTTTTGATGCCCGCCTCGAACCGGGCGTAGCGCAGGCGCACGTCGGCCCAGTAGTTGGAGAGCTTCTGCAGCTCCTTGGGGTCGAAGCCGGTGTCCCGCTCCTGGCCCTTGAGGGCGGCCACCAGGGCGTCCAGGGAGGGCTGGGAGGTGGTGGAGGCCATGGACTCCACGGCGCAGTCCACCACGTCCACCCCCGCCTCGGCGGCCATCAGGTAGGCGGCGATCTGGTTGCCCGAGGTGTCGTGGGTGTGGAGGTGGACGGGGATGCCGATCTCGTTCTTAAGGGCCGATATCAGCTTCTTGGCGGCGTAGGGCTTCAGCAGGCCGGACATGTCCTTGACGCAGAGCATGTGGGCGCCCCGCTTCTCCAGCTCCTTCGCCAGGTTAACATAATATTCAAGGGTATATTTGTCCCGCTTGGGGTCCAGAATGTCGCCGGTGTAGCACAGGGTGGCCTCGCAGAACTTGCCCTGCTTGAGCACCTCATCCATGGCCACCTCCATGCCGGGGACCCAGTTGAGGGAGTCGAAGACCCGGAAAATGTCGATGCCGCACCGGGCGGCCTCGCCGATGAAGGCCCGCACCACGTTGTCGGGGTAGTTGGTGTACCCCACGGCGTTGGCCCCCCGCAGCAGCATTTGGAAGGGGACGTTGGGGATGGCCTGGCGGAGAATGTCCAGCCGCTCCCAGGGGGACTCGTGGAGGAAGCGGTAGGCCACGTCGAAGGTGGCGCCCCCCCAAACCTCCAGGGAGAAGCAGTCCTTCAAAATCTCCGCCGTGCCGGGGGCGGCCAGGGCCATGTCCCGGGTGCGCATCCGGGTGGAGAGGAGGGACTGGTGGGCGTCCCGCATGGTGGTGTCGGTGACGAGAAGCTTTTTCTGGTCCAGCACCCACTTGGACAGGGCCTCAGGCCCCTGGGCGTCCAACAGGCCCTTCAGCCCGTCGGCGGGGGTCTGGAGGCGGCTGGGCACGGGCACCCGGGGGATTTCCAGCTGCTTGCGCTGGCTGTCCGGGTTTCTCACCTGAATTTCCGCGATGTATTTGAGGACCTTGGTGGCCCGGTCCTGGCCCTCCTGGAACTCGAAGAGCTCGGGGGCCTCGTCGATAAACTTGGTGTGGCACTGGCCGGCCCGGAAGAGGGGGTGGGCCAGGATGTTGGTGATGAAGGGGATGTTGGTCTTGACCCCCCGGACGTGCTCCTCGCTGATGGCCCGGCGAGCTTTGTTGCAGGTGCCCTCGAAGGTGTTGTCCCAGGAGGTGACCTTGACCAGGAGGGAGTCGTAGTAGGGGGAGATGACCGCCCCGGTGTAGGCGTTGCCGCCGTCCAGCCGGACGCCGAAGCCGCCGCCGGAGCGGTAGGCGGTGATTTTGCCGGTGTCGGGGGCGAAGTGGTTGGCCGGGGCCTCGGTGGTGACCCGGCACTGGATGGCGTAGCCGTTGACGTTCAGGTTTTCCTGCCGGGCCATGCCGATGCGGGGGTCGGACAGGGGGCAGCCCTCGGCAATCAAAAGCTGGGCCCGCACCAGGTCGATGCCGGTGACCATCTCGGTGACGGTGTGCTCCACCTGGATGCGGGGGTTCATCTCGATGAAGTAGTGGCCCCCGTTCTTGTCCACCAGGAATTCCACGGTGCCGGCGTTGACATAGCCCACGTGTTTTGCAATTTTCACGGCGTCGGCATGCAGGGCGTCCCGCACCTCCTGGGGCACGCTCCAGGCCGGGGCGAACTCCACCACCTTCTGGTAGCGGCGCTGGAGGGAGCAGTCCCGCTCCCCCAGGTGGACCACGTTGCCGTACTGGTCGGCCAAAATCTGCACCTCAATGTGCTTGGGCTCCACCAGGTACTTTTCGATGAAGATGTCGTCGTTGCCGAAGGCCTTCTTGGCCTCCCCCTTCACAAGCTCGAAGTTGCGGCGGACCTCCTCTTCGCTGTCGCACCGGCGCATGCCCCGCCCGCCGCCGCCGGCGGCGGCCTTCAGGATGACGGGGAAGCCGTAGGACAGGGCCTTTTCCACCGCCTCGTCCGCGTCCTTCAAGGGCTCGGTGGAGCCGGGGATGATGGGCACGCCGCAGGCGATGGCCGTGGCCTTGGCCGCCAGCTTGTCGCCCATCTGGGCCAGCACCCGGGAGGAGGGCCCCACGAAGGTGATGCCCGCCTCCTCGCAGGCCTTGGCGAAGTCGGCGTTCTCGGACAAAAAGCCGTAGCCGGGGTGGATGGCGTCCACCCCCCGACGCTGGGCCAAGGTGATGATGGCGGGGATGTCCAGGTAGGCCGCCAGGGGGCTTTGGTTGCGGCCCACCAGATAGGCCTCGTCCGCCCGGGTGCGGAAGAGGGAGTAGGTGTCCTCATTGGAATAGATGGCCACGGTCCGCAGGCCCAGATCGTAGCAGGCCCGGAAGATGCGGATGGCGATCTCCCCCCGGTTGGCCACCATCACTTTTTGGAAGGTCTTCTCTTGCAAGGCTGACCCCGCCTTTCCTCTCAAATTTAGATGTATCACATTATATCGGGTGGAAGGGCGTTTTGCAAGTGGAAAAAGCAAAAATTGCAAAAAAGGGCGAAAGAGGGGCGGCGGAGGGTGTTGAAGCGGGGCCGGTTTTGTGGTAGGATACAAAAAAGACCGGGAGAGGGGGGAGGAGACATGACGCTGGACAGGCCCTTGCAGTCCTTTCCGGGCATCGGCCCGGCCAAGGCCAAGGCCCTGCAAAAGCTGGGGCTGACGGCGGCGGGGGACCTGCTGGGTTACTACCCCAGGGCCTACGAGGACCGCACCCAGATATACCCCATCGCCTCCGCCCCTACCGGGGAGGCGGGCTGCGTCTGCGCCCTGGTGGCTGAGACGCCCCGGGTCTCCCGCATCCGGGCGGGGCTGACCCTCACCAAGTGCCGTATCGTGGACGGCTCCGGGGCGGCGGAGGTCACCTTCTTCAACCAGGACTACGTCCGCCGGGCCCTGGTGGTGGGGGAGAGCTACATCTTCTACGGCCGCATGGAGCTATTAGGCCGTAAGCGCCAGCTCACCAACCCCGTGTTCGAGCGGGAGGACCGGGCCCGGTTCACCGGCCGCATCATGCCGGTCTACTCCCTCACTGCCGGGGTGTCCAACAACCTGCTGGCCTCCCTGGCCCTCCAGAGCGTGGAGGGCTGCGCCGACCAGGTCCCCGACGAGCTGCCCCCGGCGGTCCGGGAGAAGCACCAGCTCTGCACGGCGGAGTTCGCCTGCCGGAACGTCCACTTTCCCGCCGATCAGGAGGCCCTGGCGGTGGCCCGGCGGCGGCTGGTGTTCGAGGAGCTCTTCACCCTCTCCTGCGGCATGGCCTTTCTCCGCCGCCGCCGGACGGACGCCCAGGGCAGGGCCTTTCCCGAAAGAAAGCTGGAGGAATTCCTCGCCCTCCTGCCCTTCCCCCCCACCGGGGCCCAGCGGCGGGCCATGGAGGAGATTGCCGCCGACCTGACCCAGCCCCGGCCCATGAACCGGCTCATCCAGGGGGACGTGGGCTCGGGCAAGACGGCGGTGGCCGCCTTCGCCGCCTGGCTGGCCCACGCCGGGGGCTTCCAGAGCGCCCTGATGGCCCCCACGGAGATTTTGGCCCGCCAGCACTATGAGACGCTGACCAAGCTTCTCGCCCCCGCCGGGGTGCGGGTGGGCCTCCTCACCGGCGGGATGAGGGTTGCCGAGAAAAAGGCCGCCCAGGCCGCCCTGGCGGCGGGGGAATACGACCTGATGGTGGGCACCCACGCCCTGCTGTCCGAAGGGGCGGTCTATCAGAATTTGGGGCTGGTCATCACCGACGAGCAGCACCGCTTCGGGGTGGGCCAGCGCTCGGCCCTGGCCTCCAAGGCGGAGGTGCCCCCCCACGTGCTGGTCATGTCGGCCACCCCCATCCCCCGGACCCTGGCCCTGCTCATCTACGGCGATTTGGACGTGACCGTCATCGACGAGCTGCCCCCGGGACGGACGGCGGTGGAGACCTTCCTGGTGGGGGAGGACAAGCGGGCGCGGATGTACAACTTCGTCCGTAAACAGGTGTCCGAGGGCCGTCAGGTCTACATGATCTGTCCCGCCGTGGAGGAGGGGGAAGGGGAAGCCGCCGAGCTCAAGGCGGTCACCGCCTACGCCAGGGAGCTGTCCGAGGCGGTGTTCCCCGACCTGCGGGTGGCCTTTGTCCACGGCAAGCTGAAGCCCAGGGACAAGAGCGCCGTCATGTCCGCCTTCGCCCACGGGGAAATCGACATCCTGGTGTCCACCACCGTGGTGGAGGTGGGGGTGGACGTGCCCAACGCCAACCTCATGGTCATCGAGAACGCCGAGCGCTTCGGCCTGTCCCAGCTCCACCAGCTCCGGGGCCGGGTGGGCCGGGGGAGGTGGCAGTCCTACTGCGTGCTGGTGAGCGCCAACCGCTCCCCTGAGACCCGGGAGCGGCTCAAATACTTCACCCAGACCACCGACGGCTTCAAAATCGCGGAAAAGGACCTGGAGCTGCGGGGCCCCGGCGACTTCTTCGGCCAGCGCCAGCACGGCCTGCCCACCCTCCGGGCGGCCGACCTGGCGGGGGACACCCGGGTCCTCAAGGAGGCCCAGGAGGCGGCGAACGAGCTGCTGGAGGTTGATCCGGAGTTGGATTGGCCGGAGCACCGGGCTTTGATGGGGAAGGTGAGGCGGCTGTTCGCCGAGGAGGGGGATATCTTTAATTAAAGGTTTTTCCACCTTCCAAGGTGGGGGAACGTGGGGGGCTATTCTTTCTGGAAAGAATAGCCCCCCACACCCCCCAAGAAAGCACCAGGGGGAGAGTTTCGACTCTCTCCCCCTGGACCCCCTCTCAACGACCAAACAAGGGGGCCGAGGCCCCCTTGTTTGGATTCATCCCCTAGGGCTGTCCACAAGAGCGTGAGAAAACCCCGGCCCCTTACTTCGTAACGGGTCCGGGGTTCGGTAGGTCCTAGGCTTCCCCTGGGGGAAGCTGGCGAGCGAAGCGAGACTGATGAGGGGAACTTATCGTGTAGCAGGGCCTCTCCCATGTCTCCAGTTCCCCTCATCCGTCAGCCCTTCGGGCTGCCACCTTCCCCCAAGGGGAAGGCTAAAGGCTAACCGTCTGTCAAGCACACGTCAGCGGCCGAGCGGCGCTAGAGGGACAACGGGTCGCACAGACGCTCCCGTGCTTTTCCCCCAGATAAGCGCGCGTTTGACGTGCAACCAGTGACCACCACACCGAAATGCCGTCCCACAACCACATACCCAACCAAACTCACTATAAATACAGAAAAAGGAGACCACCACACATGAGCGAAGCACTGGAAAAAGCCAAAGCCCTTCGGGCGGATACCACCGCCCACTACAACTGCTGCCAGGCCACCCTGATGCCCTTCCACGCCGCCTGCGGCATCGACGAGGAGACCGCCCGGAAGGCCGGGGCCTTCTTCAACTCCGGGATGCGCTGCGGCTCGGTCTGCGGCGCCGTCACCGGGGCGCTGATGGCCCTGGGCATGGCCGAAGCCGGGGACAAGGCCGGCCCGGAGCTGCTCCGCCGGTTCCGGGACAAGAACGGCACCATCAACTGCGCCGAACTCCTGAAGGCCGCCGTGGAGCGGGGGGAGCCCCGGGGCGAGCACTGCGACCGGATGGTATTCGAGGCCGTGGAATTGGCCCAGGAGCTGCTGGACAAAAAGGACTGAGCCAAAAGAAACGCCTGTACCCTTTGGGGTACAGGCGTTTTTCGTCCTCAAAACAGGCTCCCCACGGCGGTGAGCTTTTCCGGCAGGTCGGGCCGGTAGTCCGCCTGGGCCGGGTCCAGGCTGTTAATGACCACCCCATCACTGCCGTTGAAGGCGGTGGAGTGGATGTAGCGGCCTTGGCCCAGGTACATGGCCACGTGGCCGGGGAAGAACATCAGATCCCCCGGCTTCTTGTCCGCCGGGTCGATGGCGTGGAGGGGATAGCCCTCCTTGATGGAGGCGTCCCGCCAGATGGCGGCCCCCGCCAGCCGGTAGGCCATGAAGGTGAGGCCGGAGCAGTCGATGCCCATGGGGGTCTTGCCCCCCCAGAGGTAGTGGGTCCCCAGGTAGAGCCCGGCGTTGTGGGTCACCGCCTGGCGGAAGGCCGCCTCGGTGAGGGGGGCGGCGGGCAGGGGGCGGAGG
Organism: Oscillospiraceae bacterium; assembly: GCA_022846075.1. Taxonomy (GTDB): domain Bacteria; phylum Bacillota; class Clostridia; order Oscillospirales; family Oscillospiraceae; genus Vermiculatibacterium. The sequence goes on along the minus strand of AP025582.1, from coordinate 2,657,544 downwards.
AAGCCGGTCTTGGTGAACCCCTCCCGCCCGTCGGGGAGGGAGATTTTCTGCCAGCCGTCGCCGTCTGGATCGCCGTGGACGGCCACCCAGGCCCCCCGGAGAAGCTCCTCCACCTGCCAGCCCTGGACATTGGGGCGGGAGCGGACGGAGGCGATGGCCCGGCAGACCGTTTTTTTCTCCAGCCCCGCCCAGCGCCGGGCATTGCCGTCGCCCACGGTCAGCGCCCCGGCGGGGGCGTAGCCGGTGTAGCCGTAGTCGGTCCTGACCTGGTACCAACCGGGGCAGGGGTCGTCCAGGATGGTGACGGCCCAGCCCAGAAGGGCCTCGTCGGCCAGCTCGCTCTGGGCGCTGGGGCGGAGGTAGAGGGGACAGCGGGGCGTTGAGACCACAGCTTCCATGGTTCAGCCCTCCTTGTAGGTGTCGTAGATGGCCTTGGCCAGGCGGCCGATATACCGCCGCTGGACCGGGTCCCCGTCGGGGCTGGGGCCGTCCCAGGTGCAGATGCCCACGAAGAGGGGCTTCGTCAGGAGGAAGAGGCCGCAGTCGTGGGCCACGCCGTCCAGAGAGCCGGTCTTGTGGGCCAGGGCCACGTCGTCGGCGATATAGCGGAGCATACAGTCGGAGTGCCGCTGGCGGCGGAGGATGGACAGGGCGATTTCCCGCAGGCCGTGGCTCAGGATTTGGCCACCTTGGAGCAGGCAGAACATCCGCCTCTGATCGGCCACGGAGGTGTAGTTTTCCAGCCCGGCCCTGGCGGCGTCAAAGTCCAGCATCTTCCGCTGGCACAGGGTGTTGGAAAGGCCCAGCAGGATGGCGCAGTATTCGTTGACGGCGTCCAGGCCCAGGGTGTCCAAAATGACGTTGGCGGCGGTGTTGTCGCTGTCGGCGATCATCCAGTAGAGAAGCTCCTCCAGGGTGAAGAATCCGGGCCCCTCCTCAAAAACCTGGCTGTCGGGAAGGATGGCCCGCTGGGGCACCTCCAGCCGGTCCCGGAGGGACAGGATGCCCTGCCGCACCTGCTCCAGGGCGGTGAGGAGGATGGGGGTCTTGATGAGGGAGGCGGAGGGAAAGCGGGCCTCGGCCTGATGGCTGAAGAAGGGATCAGGGGAAAAAGCGTCGGAGACCAGCAGGGAGGTCTGGCCGGGAAAAACGGCGATCTCCCGCTCCAGGTAAATGGTCAGTTGATCCCTGGTCATGAGCACACCTCTAATTTCTTGGCGTCCGCGTCCATGACCGCCGTGGCCCCCAGGGGGAGGGACAGGGTGGGCAGGACATGTCCGGCGGGCAGGCCCGCCAACACCGGCTTCCCGGCCGGGAGGATCAGCTCCCGGAAGATCTCCTCCAGGGTCAGGGTCTTCTCGGGGTACTCGGGCAGGCAGTCGGTCCAGGCCCCCAGCAGGATGCCGGCGCACTGGTCCAGCTTCCCGGCGTTCCGGAGCTGGGTGAGCATCCCGTCGATCCGGTAGGTCTTTTCCCCGATGTCCTCCAAAAAGAGGAGCTTACCTTTGATGTCGATCTCCCAGGGGGTACCCAGGCTGTCGCAGATGAGGGAGAGGTTGCCGCCGCAGAGGGGCCCGCTGGCCCGGCCGGGGGCCAGAGCCGCTACCTCCTGCCCCAGGGGCAGGGGGCCGGTGAGGGCCCCGAAGAGGGCCCGGCGGAGGTAGGTCGTGGTGAAGTCGTCTACCGGCTGGTAGAGCTCGGTGGAGGGCATGGGGGTGTGATAGGTCACCAGACGGCAGCACTGATTGAGGGCAATGTGGAGGGCGGTGACGTCGGAATAGCCGCAGAAGAGCTTGGGATGGCGGGCGATGTCCCGCCAGTTGAGGAGGGGCAGCAGCCGCCCGGCGCCGTAGCCGCCCCGGATGCACCAGATACCCTGGATGGAGGGGTCGGCGAAGGCGTCCTGGAGATCCTTGGCCCTCTGGCCGTCGTCGGCGGCGAAGTAGCCGTGGTGATTGTCAAAATAGCAGGAGGGGTAGACCACCGGCTCCAGACTCAGGGCCTTCACCGCCTCCACGGCGGGGGAGAGCCGGTCCTCCGGGACGGCGGAGGAGGGGGCCACCAGGGCCACCCGGGCGCCGGGGTAGAGGGAATTGGGGGTTATCATGGGGAAATTCACCTTCTATTACACAGTTTGGGGAGGAAAATTCCCGCCCACGGGCAGGGGCGGTGGAAGTTGTGAGGAACTCGGGCGGCTGATAGCCGCCCCTACATGGAAAACTGAAATCGTGAGTGGTACCACAAGTCCGGGTCATAGGTGGTACCACATATCCATTATAAGGAAAGCCCGGGCATGTAAGGTACCACGTATCCGTAGGGGCGGATAGTATCCGCCCGAACCCACCTATCCGTCAAGCACACGCCAGCGCAAGTCCCTCTCAGTCAGCTTCGCTGACAGCTCCCCCCAAGGGGGGAGCCTCGCCCCGCGGGGGACGGGGGACGAGGGGCGGGCGGCTGGTAGCCGCCCCTACAAAGAAAGCCCAGGTCATGTGCGGTGCTACGTATCCGCCCGAACCCACCATCCAATCAAGCACACGTCAGCGGCAGCGGCGCAAGAGGGACCACGGGTTGACAGACGCACCCGCGCTTATCCCCCTACCAACGCCCACCAGACCTTCTACCAGAAAGGGAGGCTGTGCCCAAGTCAGCACCAAAAAACTTTTCTTGGAGAGTCTGAGAGGCCATTCTTTTCTAGAAAAGAATGGTCTTTCAGAACCACGCACGTTTGACGTGCAACCACCAATCAGCCAAACGCCGCCCCGTCACAGCATCCCCCGATACTCCGCCAGCTCGGCTTCGCTCCCCCTCACAAAGTGCCCCGGCTCCAATTCTTCCCACAAAGGCGGGTTGGTATCACTATACTGATGCTGTCCCGGATCGTAGACCACCAACTTCTTCCCCCGCTCCCCCACCGGGTCGGGCATGGGAATGGCGGAGAGGAGCGCCCGTGTATAGGGATGGAGCGGATGGGCGAAGAGCTGCTCGCTCCCGGCCAGCTCCATGAGCCGCCCCTTGTAGATGACCCCGATGCGGTCGGAGATGAACCGCACCACGGACAGATCGTGGGCGATGAAGAGGTACGTCAGCCCCCGCTCCTTCTGGAGCTTGGACATGAGGTTCAAGACCTGGGCCCGGATGGACACGTCCAAAGCGGAAATGGGCTCGTCGGCGATGATGAACTCCGGCTCCATGATGAGGGAGCGGGCGATGCCGATGCGCTGGCGCTGTCCCCCGGAGAACTCGTGAGGGAAGCGGCTGGCGAACTCGGGCAGCAGCCCCACGTCGGACAGGGCCCGGGCCACCTTGGCCCGCCGCTCCTCCTCGGTGAGGTGCTTCCCCATGGCGTACAGCCCCTCGGAGACGATGTAGTCCACCTTGGCCCGCTCATTGAGGGAGGCCATTGGGTCCTGGAAAATCATCTGGATCTCCTGGATGACCCGCCGGTCCACCTCCCGGCTCACTTTGCCGGAGATGACCTCACCCTTGTAGGTCACGGTGCCGCCGGACACCGGGTTGATGCGGATGATGGCCCGGCCAATGGTGGTCTTGCCCGAGCCGGACTCCCCCACCAGGCCGAAGGTCTCCCCCTTGTAGATATCGAAGCTCACCCCGTCCACCGCCGTGAAGGGGTGGCGCTTGGAGCCGAAGGTGACCCGCAGGTCCTTGACCTCCAGCAGCTTTTGGCGTGTCTCAGGCATTGGCTTTCCCTCCCTGGCTGCGCAGTTCCCGGATGAGCGCCGGGGGCTCCACCTTGGGGGCCCGTGGGTCCAGCAGCCACGTCCGGGCCTTGTGGGTGGGGGACACCTGGAAGAAGGGGGGCCGCTCTACGAAGTCGATGTTCAGCGCCTGGGGGTTCCGGGGGGCAAAGGCGTCCCCCTTCACCTCGTAGAAGAGGTTGGGGGGCGTGCCGGCGATGGAGTAGAGGGCCTCCCCCTTCACCCCCAGCTGGGGCAGGGAGGACAGCAGGGCCCAGGTGTAGGGGTGGTGGGGGTCGTAGAACACCTCGTCGCAGGTGCCCACCTCCACAATGTCCCCGGCGTACATGACGGCGATGCGGTCGGCCACGTTGGCCACCACCCCCAGGTCGTGGGTGATGTAGATGGTGGTCAGATCCAGCTTCTTTTGCAGCTGCTTGATAAGGTCCAAAATCTGGGCTTGGATGGTCACGTCCAGAGCGGTGGTGGGCTCGTCACAAATCAAAATTTTGGGCCGGCAGGCCACGGCGATGGCGATGACCACCCGCTGGCGCATCCCGCCGGAGAACTCGTGGGGGTACTGCTTGTACCGCCGCTCCGGCTCGTCGATGCCCACGGCGGCCAGGGCCTCCACGGCGGCGGCCTTGGCCGCCTCGCCCTTCAGGCCCTGGTGGAGGACCACCGCCTCCAAAATCTGGTCCCCGATGGTCTTGAGGGGATTCAGCGAGGTCATGGGGTCCTGCATGACCATGGCGATCTCCCGGCCCCGGATGGACAGCCACTCCTGCTCGGTCTGATATTGGGCGATGTCCTTCCCATCGTACCAGATGTGGCCCCCGGCGATGGTGCCGTTGGCGTCCAGCAGGCCCATGGCCGACTTGGTGAAGACGCTCTTGCCCGAGCCGGACTCCCCCACGATGGCGAGGCTCTCCCCCTTGTAAACGTCCAGGGAGATGCCCCGGATGGCCCGTAAAACCTGGCCCCGGAGGGTAAAGCGGACGTCCAGGTCCTCAAAGGAGAGGATGATGTTGTCGGTTGTCATAGGGTGGCCTCCTTGGAAGAGGATAGGGGTCTAAAAGCCTTCCCCTGGGGGGACACCCCAGGGGGGCTTCTCTTGCCCCTTCGGGGCAATTCACCTTCAGGTGCCCCGTAGGGGCGGATGAGGGGAACGGCGGGAAACAGAACCAGGCATTGCGAAAGGGAAAGGCTCCCCTCATCCGTCAGCCCGACCGGCTGCCACCTTCCCCCAGGGGAAGGCTATTAGTTCACATGGTTCTTCGGGTCGGCGGCGTCGGCGAAGGCGTTGCCGATGATGTAAAAGGAGATGGTGATGGCGGCCAGGATGATGACGGGGAAGAAGAGCTGGTAGCGCAGGGCCGCCTCGCTCATGACCTTCCGCCCCGCCTCCAGGAGGTTGCCCAGGGTGGGGGTCTCCAGCGGCACGCCCAGGCCGATGTAGGTGATAAAGACCTCGTTGTTGATGGCCGCCGGGATGGCCAGGGCCATGCGCATGGTGATGATGCTGACAAGGTAGGGCAGGAGGTTTTTGGTGATGATCTTCCAGGTGGAGGTGCCCAGGCACCGGGAGGCCAGGTTGTAGTCCCGGTCCCGGATGATGACCACCTGGTTGCGCACGAACCGGGCGGTCTGGAGCCAGGAGGTGAGGCACATGGCGAAGATCATGGTGGACATCCCCGGGCGGAGGATGTAGGAGATAATCATGACGATGAGGGTCTGGGGCACGTTGTCGAAGATATTGTAGACCTCGGTAAAGAGGAAGTCCAGCTTGCGCACATAGCCCCACAACACCCCCATCAGGATACCCAGGATGGCATCCACACAGGCCACGGCGAAGCCGATGAACAGGCTGTTCCGGGTGCCCGACCAAATCTGGCTCCACAAATCCTGGCCGATGGTGTTGGTGCCGAACCAGAATTCAGAACCGGGGGCCAGGTCCTTGGCCAGGGAGGTTTTGATGACCGGGTTCCCGTGCTCGTCCAGCACCGGCTGGCGGGTGAAGAGGTTCACCTCCGCCTGCTCGGTGTAGTAGATGGTGTTGGGCTCCCGGTCGTAGGGCAAAAGCGGCTCCAGAAAGGTGAAGAGGAGGGTGGCCAGGATGACGCACAGGAAGAACATGGCCACCCGGTTCTTGCCGAAAGCCCGGAAGGTGGAGCCCCAGTAGGAGTAATTGGAGTACCCGCCCCGTTCCCCGGCGTCCGGGTCGTAGGGGGCGCTCTGGAAGAGCTCCTCCTCGGTGAACTCCCGCCGGGCCTGGGCGTTCAGCCCGTCGGCCAACTGCTGGGTCTTGCTGTCCTTGATTCGGAAAAACGCCATCAGCGGCCACCTTCTTTCTTCCCGAGGGTGATGCGGGGGTCCAAAATTGCCATGAGGATATCCCCCACCAGCAGCCCCAGGATGGAGATAGCGGCGTAGATGAGCACCAAGGCCTGCACCAGGGTGTTGTCCTGGTTCTGGATGGCGGTGACCAGCAGACCGCCCATGCCGGGGATGGAGTAGAGGCTCTCCACGTAGAGGGAACCCATCAAGGTCAGGATCACCGAGGTGGGGATGAACTGCACCAGGGGCACGAAGGCGTTGCGGAAAACGTGCTTGCGGGAGATGTCCGCGGCGGGCACCCCCTTGGCCCGGGCCAGCTTCACGTAGTCCTTGTTGGACTCGTCCACCATGTAGCGGCGCAGCCACATGGCGTAGTAGGCGATGTTGCCCAGGGCCAGGGAGAAGACGGGGAGGATCCAGGTCAGGGGCCTGTCCGGGTAGAAGAACATGGACAGCCCCGGCAGCCGGGAGGCGTAGAACTGGATGAGGAGGTAATAGACCGCCGCCGGGATGGCCTGGATGACCACCACGAACACGGTGCCCAGCCTGTCCCCGATCTTCCACTTGGTGCGGGTGGAGCGGGCCATGAGGATGCCCAGGGGCAGACCCAGCACCAGGGCGATGCCCAGGGCGGACAGGCCGATGGCCAGGGACAGGGGCAGCTTCCCGGCGATGATCTCCAGCACGGGGACCCCCACCCGGTACTTGTGGCTCACCCCCAGATCCCCCCGGAAAACCCCCTTCCAGAAGTTGCCCAGCTGGACGGGGAGGGGATCGGTGAGCCCAAGCTGCTGGAGCCCAACCTTGATCTGCACCGAGCTCATCTTCTCAAAGTTCTGGAAATAGCCCTCGATGGGCATGAGCCGCAGCAGGGCGAAGACGATGGTAATAATGATAAAAAGCGTCAGGATGGAGCGCAGCAGACGCTTCCCGATGTATTTCGCCATAGGTGGACCTCCTTTGTATAAGAGGGCGACGCATATATCGCGGCTCCACATGGGGGTGAAGCCGTCATATATGCGGGGAGGAAGGCGGCAAAGCCGCCTTCCTCTCTCCGCTGTTGAAGAGAACCAAGCCTTCCCCTTGGGGTTGGCTGTCCGTTAGCGGCTGCGCCGCTTACGGACAGCTCATGCCCTGTGGGTAGAAGGTGTCACCGGCTTCGCCGGTGACGGATGAGGGGGACCTCTGAAAGAGCGGCCAGCCCGTGCTTACGCACCGGCCTTGGCCAGGGCCGCGGCCCGGTCGGTCTGCCACTGGGCGTAGAGGGTGTTGAACTGCTCCATGGTCATGGGCTTCTCCATGAGGTGCTGGTACTTGAAACGCTGGAGGGCCAGGCCGTAGGGGGCGTACTGGGCCTCAAAGACGTTGAGGCGGGTGGCCACGTAGCCGTCGGTGGAGAGGGAGAAGGGGATCACCAGGGCGTGGTCGATGAGGAAGGCCTCGGCCTCGGCGAAGGCGGTATAGCGGGCGGCATCGTCGTCGGTGATGGCCTTGGCGGCGTTCACCAGCTCGTAGTACTGCGCCACCAAAGCCTGGGTCTCGGGGGACTTGCTGTCGCAGGGGGCGTCGGCTACGGAGCGGGAGGCGTCCTGGTTCATGAAGTTATAGGTGTTGTTCTCGCCGAAGGGGTCGGTCCAGGTCTGGGGGTCGGCGTAGTCGGCGCCCCAGTTGCACTTCATCAGGCCGAAGTCGCCGGTGCGGCGGACGGTGGAGAGGAAGTTCTTGGCGGGGCCGGCCTCCACGATGATGTCGATGTAGTCGGCGCCCAGGGCCTTCTCAAGCTGCTGCTCCACGAGCTGGCACTCCTTGTCCCAGTTGGCGGTGTCGGGGTTATAGCGCATATAGACCTTCACGGGGAAGGTGCAGCCCGCGGCGGTGAGCTCTTCCACGGCGGCGGCCTTGTACACCAGGGCGGCGTCGACGTCAAAGCTGTCCCCATCGCTGATGGCCTTCAAGGCGGGGTACTGGGTGTAGTCCAGGCCCTCGGCGCTGGCGAAGGTGGCGGGGGTGATGGTGTTGTTCACCAAGGTCTCCGGGTTCTGGGGGTCCTGGATGGCCAGAGCGCCCACCCGGTCCAGGGCGTGCAGAATGGACTGGCGGAAATTCTCGTTGTTGACGGCCAGCAGCCAGTTATCGGGCTCCAGGGAGGCGTCGAACCGGGGCTCAAAGTTGAAGGCATAGAAGTAGGAGTAGGCCACGCTGGGGCGGCTGGGGGAGACCATCTCATACTTGGCGTCGTCCTGGAGCCAGGAGGTCAGCAGGGAGGCGTCCAGCTGGGCCCAGGACACCTCGCCCCGGACGAACTGCTCGGGCCCCAGAGTGTTGGCGGTGTTGTTGTAGCGCCACTCCATCCTGTCCAGGAACACGTTGTCCTTGTCCCAGTAGGTGGGGTTCTTCACCAGGGTGCGGTGGTCCTGGGGGGCGAACTCGCTCATGAGGAAAGCGCCGTTATAGAGGATGGTGTCCGGGCCGGTGGCGGCGCCGAAGTTCTCCCCCATCTGCTCCAGGAAGGGGGCGTAGACCGGCATATAGCTGGAGTAGGAGAGGACGGAGGGGAAGTAGGAGCAGGGTGCCTCCATGGTGTAGACCAGGGTGTAGTCGTCCGTGGCCTTGACGCCCACGTCCTCAAACTTCACCTCGGCCACCGGGTCGATGGCCTCCCCGTCCTCATTGACGGTCTTGGTGCCGTTGTCGCTCTCCAGCAGGTAGGCGGTGTAGTTGTAATAGGCCTCGGCGTTCTTGACGATGCCGTTGTACATGTACTGGTTGCCCGCCTGGTTCTTGGCCTCGTTGGCCCACCGGGCGGCGGTGACCCAGTCGTGGGCGGTGACGTCGCCCACCTCGCTGCCCTGGTAGTCCACCCACTTCACGCCCTTGCGGATGTGGAAGGTCCACTCGGTGTTGTCGGCGTTGTTCTCCCAGCTCTCGGCCAGGGAGGGGATCATCACGCCGTAGCTGTCGTACTCCACCAGGCAGTCCACGCAGTTGGCGGACATCTGGAGGTCGTTGGTGTTGGAGGTGTAGAGGTAGTTGAAGGTGGTGACCTCGCTGCCGTAGAGGCGGGTATACACCGCCTCCTGGCCGGGGGCGGAGCTGACGGGGGTCTCCCCGCCGGCGCTGGGGGCGGGGTCCTTCTTGTCGCCGCAGGCGGCCAGAGACAGGGCCAGAGCCGCGGACAGGGTCAGGGCCAATACGCGCTTCATTCGTTTCATGCTGATCCTTCTTTCCGTTCCAATTTTATCACAAGGGGTGTTTCGTGCCCCGTTGCACGCAGTGCAATATAGAGCCTTCCCCCGGGGGAAGGTGGCGGCGCAGCCGCCGGATGAGGGGAACTGTGGATACGGAAAAGGCCCTGCCAAAACGGTACCTTCCCCTCATCAGTCTGGCCTTTGGCCAGCCAGCTTCCCCCAGGGGAAGCCAAGTGAGGGCCATGGCCCTCACTTATAAAAGAGGCTTACTGCCAGTCGGTACAGGGAATATCCCCCACCCCGATGCCCGGCTCCTCGGTCATGGTGACGGTGGGCCCGTCAAAGACCGGCCCGCCGGAGAAGGGGTCCACGGAGCAAAGGCTGGGCCCGTCCAGGTCGGCCCGGGTGATGACCCCCTTGGCGGCGCACAGGTGGGCGGCGGCGGAGACCGACAGCTTGCTCTCCAGCATACACCCGATCATACACTCCACCCCGAAAGTTTCCGCGATGGCGCACAGCTTCAGGGCGGGCCACACGCCGCCGGTCTTCATCAGCTTGATATTGATGAGGTCGGCGGCCCGCTCCTGGATGACCCGCACGGCGTCGGCGGGGGAAAAGACGCTCTCGTCGGCCAGGATGGGGGTGTTCACGCGGGCGGTGACGTACTTCATCCCCTCGAAATCGGCGGCGGGCACCGGCTGCTCCACCAGCTCCATGTTGAGCCCCGCGTCTTCCAGAGCGGAGATGATCCGCACCGCCTCCCGGGGGCTCCACCCCTGGTTGGCGTCCACCCGGAGCTTCACCTCCGGCCCCACGGCCTTCCGAATGGCGGTGAGCCGTTCCACGTCGGTTTTGCTCTCCTTGCCCACCTTGACCTTCAAAATGTTGAAGCCCCGGCCCACGGCCTCCAGGCTGTCCCGGACCATCTCGTCCACGCCGTTGACCGAGATGGTGAGGTCGGTGGAAAAAGACTTTTTCGCGCCCCCCAGAAGCCGCCACAGGGGCGCGCCCAGGGCCTTGCCCCAGAGGTCCAGCAGGGCCATGTCCACGGCGGCCTTGGCGGAGGTGTTATGTACCATGCAGCCCTGGAGCCGCGCCATGACTGCCTCCAGGTCCATCAGGTCCATCCCAATCAGGGCGGGGGCGATGAACTCCTTCACGGCGCAGGCCACGGAGCCCTTGGTCTCCCCGGTGATGACGGCGGTGGGAGGGGCCTCGCCGCAGCCCATCCGGCCGTCCTCCCCGATGACCCGTACCACCACGTCGTCCACGTGGTCCACGCTGCGCAGGGCGGTCTTAAAGGGGTGGGTCAGGGGCAGGGAGATGGAGCCCACCTGGATATCGCAAATGCGCAAGGAAAACACCACCTAAAACTCAAATCACACTTTAGCAAACTATTGTATTAATTTTACCACGCCGGCCAACGTTTGTAAATAAAAAATGCAGGAATGGCGGGGAGGGGTTGCAAAGCGTCGGAAGCCGCCGCCCGCCCTTGCGCGGGGAGGAAAAATGTGGTATCCTGGCGGAAGAGTCCTTTTTATGGTACAGCATATCTGGTAGGATAAGGCTGTGAAAGGGGGAATGAAGGATGCCGAAACAGAGCGGGCAGAAGGCCAAGCTGCTCATCCTCCGCCAGCTTTTGCTGGAGCGGGGGGACGAGGACCAGCCCATCCCCACCCCGGTCCTCATCGAGGCCCTGGCCCGGCAGGGTATCTCCGCCGAGCGCAAGAGCATCTACCGGGACATGGAGATCCTGCGGGAATTCGGGCTGGACGTACAGTTCAAAAAGGGGAAGGACGCTGGCTGGTTCATCGGCCAGCGGGAGTTCGAGCTGCCGGAGCTGAAGCTGCTGGTGGACGCGGTGCAGTCCTCCCGGTTTATCAGCCGCAGGAAAAGCGACGCCCTCATCCACAAGCTGGAGGGCCTCACCAGCCAGGGACAGGCCAGGCAGCTCCAGCGGCAGGTCTACGTGGACCGGCGGGTAAAGACGGACAACGAGAGCGTGTACTATGCCATCGACAAGCTCCATACGGCCATCACGGCGGGGCGGGCGGTGACCTTCCAGTATTTTGACTACAACGTGAAAAAGGAAAAGGTTTTCCGCCGGGAGGGGAAGCGGTACACCGTCTCCCCCTGCGGCCTCATCTGGAGCGACGAGAACTACTATCTGGTGGGCTGGGACCACGCCGTGAAGGAGCTGCGCCACTACCGGGTGGACAAGACCGCCGAGCTGACGGTGACCGGCCTGCCCCGGACGTCCAACCGGGCCTGTGAAACCTTCGACCTGGCCCAGTACGGCCAAAAGCACTTCCATATGTTCTCGGGGAAGGAGGCCCAGGTGCGGCTGCGGTGTGAGAACGCCCTGGTGAACGTGATGCTGGATCGGTTCGGCCAGGACGTGATCCTCATCCCCGACGGCCCGGACCACTTTCTCCTGACGGTGGAGGCGGTGGTGTCCCCCCAGTTTTACGGCTGGCTCTTCGGCCTGGGCTCCGGGGTGGTCCTCACCGCCCCCGGCTGGGCGGTGGAGGAGTGGCGCAAAATGCTCCGCGCCTCTCTGGAAAGTACATAGGTGCCCACCCAGTCTCCGCAGGGGGAGAGACCCGGCCGGCATAGCCGGCCGGCCTACGCTACAAACGGGCCACTGGCCCGTTTGCTTAACGCTACGGCTCCCAGCTCTTCCACACCTCGGGCTGGTAGCCCACGGTGGCCAGCTTTCCGTTACGGACGATGGGGGTCTTAAGGAGCCGGGGGTCCTCCACCAGCTTTTCCAGCTTGGCGTCGTCGTAGGCCAGGTAATTCAGGAGCGGGGCGTCGGGGTGCTTCTGGTCGATGACCGCATCCAGGCCCACAGCCCGGATGACGCTGAGGAGCTCACCCCGGCTCATGCCGTATTTCAGCAGGTCCACGGCCTGGAACTTGACCCGGCGCTCCTTGAAGTACCGCTCGGCCTTTTTGGTGTCAAAGCATTTGGATTTGCCGAAGATTTGGATGTTCATGGTGGGAGTTCCTTTCTCTTTTGCGTGATTGCACGTCGGGACGTGCGTAACTCTGGGGGAGGTTTCTTTTCCCGAGGAAAAGAAACCTCCCCCAGACCCCCAAAGAAAAGTCTTTTGGTGCGGCCCTGATCGCAGATTCCCTTTCCGGTAGCAGGTCTACTGCCCATTGTTGGGGGTATAAGCACGGGTGCGTCTGTGCGACACGCAGTCCCTTTCGCGCCGCTGCCGCTGATGTGTGCTTGACAGAAGGTGGGTCTCTCGCCTTCCCCTTGGGGGAAGGTGGCAGCCCGAAGGGCTGACGGATGAGGGGAACTGGGGTTATGGGAAAGGCTGTGCTAGATGATAAGTTCCCCTCATCAGTCTCGTTTCACTCGACAACTTCAACGACTTCGCTTGCATCAAGTGGCCCTAAGCTGTCGCTAAGGGCCACTAGACCCCAGGGGAAGCCTTTGAGCTGCCCCGGGCCCGTTACTTCGTAATGGGCCCGGGCTTTTTTATGTTCCCCAGCCACCCCTGCCTGACAATAAAAATCGTTTTCATTATACTACCATTTTTCCCCCAAAAGTAAAGCCGGGTATTTTTATAAAACTCTAGCCATACTAAGGAGCATCACAAAAACAAGGTGGTGTTCCCCATGAAAGCAGTGATTTTAGCGGGGGGCGAGGGCAGCCGTCTGCGCCCGCTCACCCTGGGCCGCCCCAAACCCATGACCCCCCTGCTGGGCAAGCCCGTGCTGGGCCACATCCTGGACCTCCTGCGCCGCCACGGGGTAAAAGACATCGCCGTCACCCTGCGCTACCTCCCCGGCGCCGTCACCGATTTCTTCGGCGACGGCGCCGATTACGGCGTGAAGCTGACCTACTTTGTGGAGGACACCCCCCTGGGGACGGCGGGGGGCGTCAAAAAGTGCATGGACTTCCTGGGGGACGAGGATTTCCTGGTCATCAGCGGGGACGCGGTGTGCGATCTGGACCTGACGGAGCTCTGCGCCCTCCACCAAAGCCGCCGCTGGGCGGCCTCCCTGGCCCTGTGCCGCCGGGAGGAGCCATTGGAATACGGCCTCGTGCGGGTGGACGGGGAGGGCCGGGTGCTGGGCTTCGTGGAGAAGCCGGGGTGGAGCCAGGTGGACACGGAGCTTGTGAACACCGGGGTCTACGTCCTCACCCGCCGGGCCATGGACCTGGTGCCCGAGGACACCGAGTACGATTTCGGCAAGGACCTCTTCCCTCAGCTCCTGGCCAAGGGGGAGCCCCTCTACGGCTGGGAGAGCGAGGGTTACTGGCAGGACATGGGGGACTGCAAGGCCTACCTGGACTCCGCCGCCGACGCCCTGACGGGGAAGGTGAAGCTGGACCTGGGCCGGGGGCTGCTGACCACGCCCCCCGCCGGGGTGGAGCTGCGCCCACCCTGCTGGGTGGGGGAGCGGGTCTGGCTGGCCCCCGGCTCCATCGTGGGGCCCTGCGCCGTCCTGGGGGACGGCTCCACCGTGGAGACCGGGGCGGTGGTGGAGCGCTCCGTCCTTCTGGGGGCCAGCGTGGGGGAGGGGGCCGAGGTCACCGGGGCCATCCTCTGCAAGGGCGCCGCTGTCCACCGCAGGGCCATGGTGGGCCCGGGAGCCGTGCTGGGGGAGGGGGCCGCCGTGGGGGCCGAGGCCATCGTGGCACCCGGCGTCAAGCTGTGGCCCGGCCGCCGGGTGCCCGAGGGGGGCAAGGCTACCTCCTCCCTGGTCACCGCCGGCAGCGCCGGGGCATTAAAGTTCTCCGACGGCGGGGCCCTTCGGGGCACCGTGGGGGAGGAGCTGACCCCCGAGGCCATGCTGGCCCTGGGGGCCATCCTGGGGGAGCGGGGCCAGGTGGGCCTGGGCTGGGCCGGGGGAGACGGAGCCGGGATGCTGGGCCGTGCCGCCGGGTGCGGCGTGGCCGCCGCCGGGGGGCGGGCCCTGGCCAGCGACGCCCTGTGCCCCTCCGCGGGGGCCTGGGTGGGCCGCTACTACCAGCTGCCCGTCACCCTCTTTATCCAGCAGGACTCTGACGCCGCCGAACTGCGCCTCTTCGGCCCCTGGGGCCTGCCCCTGCCCCGGGGGGAGCGGCGGAAGATCGAGGGGGCCCTCCTCCGGGGGGAGGGGAGCCGGGTCCCCGCCGGACGGGTGGGGACCATCGACACCGTCACCGGGGCCCGCTCCGGCTACGCCCAGGAGGCCGCCCGGCTCAGCCGCCTCTCCTCCATCCCCCTGCGTCCCACCCGGGTCCAGGTGCCCAAGGGGGGCGCGGCCAACGAGGCGCTGGCCGCCGCCCTGACCGCCATGGGGTGCCGGGTGAGCCGGGGAGAGGGGCGGGGCCAGCCCATCCTGTCCGCCGACCTGGGGGGCTTCCGGCTCTCCGCCTGGGACGAGGAGGGCCGGGCCGTGGCCCCGGAGCGGCTGTTGGTGCTGCTGACCCTCATCGAGTTTGAAAACGGCGGGGGGCGGGCGGCCCTCCCCGCCTGGGCCCCCGCCGCCGCCGACACCGTGGCCGCCGCCTTCCACGGGGCGGTCCTGCGGCTGGGCCGGGACGGGGAGGATGCGGAGGAGCTGTGGCGAAGCCTCCCCTGGCTGTGGGACGCCGTCTTTGCCGGCTGCCGAATCTGCGCCCGGCTGGGGCTGACGGGGGAGCGGCTGGCCGACCTGGACCAGGCCTGCCCCCGGTTCGCCACCGCCCGGGGAGAGGTGCCCCTCCGCTCCGGCCGGGGCCGTGTGATGGGGGCGGTGCTGAACAGCGATCCCGCCGCCAGGAGCCAGGGGGAGGGAGTCCGCGCCCAGGTGGGGGAGGGCTGGGTGTACCTGGTGCCCATGTCCCGCCGCTCCGCCCTCCGGGTGGTGGCCGAGGCCGCCGACGCCGAGACCGCCGCCGAGCTGTGCGACTTTTACCGGCGGAAGGTGCGGGAGCTGGACCAGGAAAATTAGAGGTATACTTTTCCGCTTGGATGTGGTATACTAACTTAGAATAACACCGTTATTGGTGTGCTTTTGAACGGCTTTATGCGCTATGAGCGCTATGATATAAGGCAAAAAGGACATTGAGGGCCCCGGCGAGGGGACCGTCCCAACTGTCCGGCGATACAGGGCCGGGCAGGACTGGGGGCGGCCCCCTGGCCTGATTTTGGCGTGCGCTTTGCAACCCGCGCCGCGCTCCTTTGTCCCCAGGTGTCCCTGTCCGTGGAGAGAGCGCCCCCAGGCGTTCCCCCGGTTTTCAGGGATGCCATACATATCCACCCAACCTGTACTGATAAAGGAGTGTATGATTCACACATGGCAGAAAAACTGAAAATTATTTCCCTGGGCGGTCTCAACGAGATCGGCAAGAACATGACCGTTTACGAATACGGCGGCGACATGATCGTGGTGGATGCCGGCATGGGCTTCCCCGACGACGATATGTACGGCATCGACGTGGTCATCCCGGACTTCACCTACCTGCTGAAAAACAAGAACCGCATCCGGGGCATCTTCATCACCCACGGACACGAGGACCACATCGGCTCCCTGCCCTACCTGATGCGGGAGCTGAACGTGCCGGTGTACGCCACCCGGATGTCCGCCGGGCTCATCCGGCTGAAGCTGGAGGAGCACCACCTGCTGGGCAAGACCAAGCTCATCACCTGCGAGGCGGGGGAGACGGTGAAGGCGGGGCGGTTCAGCGTGGAGTTCATCCACGTGAACCACTCCATCGCCGACGCGGTGGCCTTCGCCATCAAGTGCCCGGCGGGGGTGTGCGTCCACACCGGCGACTTCAAGATCGACCCCACCCCCATCTCCGGCGGGATGATCGACCTGGCCCGCCTGGGCCAGCTGGGCAAGGAGGGGGTCCTGGCCCTGCTGTGCGACTCCACCAACGTGGAGCGGGGGGGCTTCACCAAGTCCGAGCGCAGCGTGGGCGCCTCCTTCGACGGCCTGTTCCGGGGCTGTGAGGAGCGCATCATCGTGGCCACCTTCGCCTCCAACGTGGACCGGATCCAGCAGGTGGTGAGCGTGGCCGCCAAGTACGGCCGGAAGGTGGCCATCACCGGCCGGAGCATGGAGAACGCCATCAAGGTCTCCACCGAGCTGGGCTACATGAGCATCCCCGAGGGCACCTTGGTGGATCTCAACCAGATCAAGGGCCTGCCCCGGAACAAGGTGTGCGTGGTCACCACCGGCAGCCAGGGGGAGACCATGTCCGCCATGACCCGCATGGCCTTCAACACCCACAAGCAGGTGGAGATCCAGGCCGGGGACCGCATCATCTTCTCCGCCTCCGCCATCCCCGGCAACGAGAACGCCATCGGCAACGTCATCAACGAGCTCTACCGCAAGGGGGCCGAGGTGGTCAACGAGCGGGCCGGGCAGCTCCACGTCTCCGGCCACGCCTGCGCCGACGAGCTGAAGATCATCCACGCCCTGGTGAAACCCAGGTTTTTTATCCCCGTCCACGGCGAGCAGCGGCACTTGAAAATTCACGCCAAGCTGGCCCAGGAGATGGGCATGGACCCCCGGAACATCGTCATTTCCGACATCGGCAAGGTCATTGAGGTGGACGCCAACAGCGCCCGCATCAACGGCACCGTGCCCGCCGGGCGGGTCTTTGTGGACGGCTACGGCGTGGGCGACGTGGGGGCTGTGGTCCTCCGGGACCGCAAGCACCTGGCCGAGGACGGCATGATCGTGGTGGTGGCCTCCGTGTCCGCCATGGACGGCGGGCTCATGTCCGGGCCGGACATCATCACCCGTGGCTTCGTGTACGTCAAGGAGTCCGAGGGGTTGATGGAGGAGCTCAAGACCGTGGCCCTGGAGTCCATGGAGAAGAGCCAGATGTCCAATGGCCGGGACTGGGCCGCCGTGAAGGGGGACATGAAGAACGATTTGTCCGGGTACCTCTTCAAGAAAACCAAGCGGAATCCGATGATTTTGCCCGTCATCATGGAAGTGTGATATGGGAGGGATCACCCGGGGAGGGTGGTCCCTCTTTTTTCGCTTGATTGCGCATCGGGACGTGAGAAGCCTGGGGGACCATCTTTTCCGCGTGGAAAAGATGGCACCCCCAGACCCCCCAGAAAAAACGCCAGGGGGAGAGAGTTCCGACTCTCTCTCCCCCTGGACCCCCACTCTCAACGGCCAGCCAAGGGGGCCTTGGCCCCCTTGTTTGGATTCATCCCCCGGGGCTGTCCACAAGAGCGTGGGAAAACCCCGGCCCCGTTACGAAGTAAGGGGCCGGGGTTCGGTTGGGTAGGGCTTGGAAGGTGGGAGTTAGTCTTTGCCGGTCAGTTTGTTGTACAGCAGGCGGGCGGCGGCGTAGTCGCGGTCGGTGTAGCAGGCGGAGAGGGTTTTGCCCTTATGCCTGCGGGTCTGTACCACGTGCTTGAGCAGGTCCTGCAGGGCGGTCAACTCACTGGGGAGGAAAGGGACGTTGACGGGGCATTCTGTTTCACCGTGGGACAGCTCCCGGCGAAGGGCGTCCCGCCGCTTGCGTTTGGCGTGAACATAGAGATGGCGGGCCATGGTTGGGCTGACCCCCAGATACGCCCCAATGGCCTTATAGGTGAGCCCGTCATTTTCCCGGAGGGCTTCGACCTCGAGTTCACGAGGTGTGATGTCATTCATAGCTTTCGCCCTCTGGTTTGATTTCGCCCTGTTCTTGTTCAATTTTTGAGATATAATCCATAAGGATATACTCGATGCAGTTTGCCATTGAACGGTGTTCCCGAGTGGCCAGCACCCCAATTTTATCATATGTATAATCTTCCAGCCGCAAGGTAAACACCCGTTTCGTTGTAGCCATAAGATACCTCCATTTATGAGCTTTAAGTATATCATATGGCATTTAAGCCCAAATTTATACTGTCACTCGACAGGAAAGTGACATCATTATATCGGTTATCCAATATAATAACTTCAATATGCTACCATAGTGTGGCACAATATTTTTGAGATCAAGAATACTGCCGCACCACTTAGCGGCCGAGCGACGCAAAAGAGGCCACCCTGGGGTGCCCCCGGAGGGGGAGCCCTTGGCAGGAGATTGGGTGAGGCTCGAAAGCCCTTAGGCTTCCCCTGGGGGAAGCTGTCTGCGAAGCAGACTGATGAGGGGAAGTTATCTTTCTAGCAGAGCCTTTCGTGTTTTCCTCAGTTCCCCTCATCCGTCAGCCCTCCGGGCTGCCACCTTCCCCCAAGGGGAAGGCTAAAGACCAAGCTGTATCAAGTACACGTCAGCGGCGAGCGGCGCAAGGAGAACCACGGGTCGCACAGACGCACCCGTGCTTATACCCCTATCAACGGACAGTAGACCTCCTACTGAAAAGGGAAACTGCGAGCAGGTCAGCACCAAAGACTTTTCTTTGGGGGTCTGGGGCCGCAGCGTTAAGAAAATGCGCCGGTGGCGCATTTTTAGCGCAGGCTGGCCGGCTATGCCGGCCAGGTCACCCTTCCCTAAGACCGAAAAGAAATGTCCCCCAGATTTACGCACGTTTGACATGCAACCAGTCCGTAGAAAAAGGAACCGCCTTCCCCCTTACAGCAAAGAGGGAAGGCGGTTTTCATTTCATTCATCTATGGGGCACGTGCCAAATCTCGTCGGCGTAATCCCGAATCGACCGGTCGGCGGCGAAGATGCCGGACCGGGCGATGTTGATGAGGGACATCCGGTTCCAGGCTTTGGGGTCCAGATAGGTCCGGCCCGCCGAGAGCTGGGCGGAGCGGTAGCTCTCAAAGTCGGCCAGGAGGAAGTACTCGTCGGGGGGACAGCCGTTTCCGAAGAGGAGCCGCTTGGCCAGGCCCGCGTAGCTCACCCCGTCGTCAAAGCCCACGGTGAGCTGGTCGATGACCGCCTTGAGGGCCGGGTTCTGCATATAGTACTCGTAGGACTTGTAGCCCCGGCGGCGCATCTCGTTGACCTCCTCGGTCTTGAGGCCGAAGAGGAAGAAGTTCTCGTCGCCCACCCGCTGGTGCATCTCCACGTTGGCCCCGTCCAGGGTGCCGATGGTGAGGGCGCCGTTCATCATGAACTTCATGTTGCTGGTGCCGCTGGCCTCCTTGCCGGCGGTGGAGATCTGCTCGGACAGCTCGCTGGCGGGGATGAGGGTCTCGGCCATGGACACCCGGTAGTTCTCCAAAAAGACCATCTGGAGCTTATCCCTGCACACTGGGTCTTTGTTGACGGTGTCGGCCAGGGAGTTCAAAAGGTGGATGATCTCCTTGGCCACGGCGTAGCCGGGGGCGGCCTTGGCCCCGAAGAGGTAGACCCGGGGGGTCAGCTCGAAGTTGGGGTTGGCGTGGAGCTGCTGCCACAGGTAGATGATGTGCAGGGCGTTCAAAAGCTGGCGCTTATACTCGTGCAGGCGCTTCACCTGCACGTCGAACATGGCGTCGGTGTTGAGGAGGACGCCGCTCTCCCGCTGGACCCAGGCGGCGAAGCGGGCCTTGTTGTGCTTTTTGATATCGGCCAGCTTTTCCAGCACGGCGGCGTCATCGGCGAATTTCTCCAGCTCGGTGAGGGCGTCGGGCTGGAGCAGGTATTTGTCCGAGCCGCAGCAGTCGATGATAAGGGCGTCCAGCTCGGGGTTGACCTCGCTGAGCCAGCGGCGGTGGTCCACGCCGTTGGTCACATTGTGGAACTTGTCGGGCTGGCGCTGGTAGGCGTCCTTGAATACGTCGGTTTTCAGGATCTCGGTGTGGAGGGCGGAGACGCCGTTGACGGCGGAGCAGGCGCACACGCAGAGGTTGGCCATGCGCACCTCGTGGCCCCAGATGATGGCCAGCTTTTCCAGCTTGGACTGGTCCCCGTTCCAGTAGGCGGACAGCTCCGACTGGTAGCGGTTGGAGATCTCCACGATGATCTGCCAGATCCGGGGCAGAAGGCTCTCCACAAGATCCTGGGGCCAGCGCTCCAGGGCCTCGGAGAGGACGGTGTGGTTGGTGTAGGCCACGCTGCGGCTGACGATATACCAGGCGTCCTCCCAGGAGTAGCCCTCCTGGTCCAGGAGGATGCGCATCAGCTCCGGGATGACCAGGGTGGGGTGGGTGTCGTTGATCTGGAGGACGTGCTTCTCGTGGAAGTTCCGCAGGGTGCCGTACTCGGCCTTGTGCTTGCGGCAGATGGACTGCACCGTGGCGGAGACGAAGAAATACTGCTGCTTGAGCCGCAGGGACTTGCCCTCCCGGTGGTTGTCCTCGGGGTAGAGGACCTTGGAGATGACCTCGGCGTTGGCCTGCTGCTCCACCGCCTTTAGGTACTCCCCGGCGGAGTAGAGGGACATGTCCACGGGGGTGGGACTCTTGGCGTCCCAGAGCCGGAGGACGTTGGCCTGGTTGGTCTTGTAGCCGGCGATCTGCATATCCCGGGGCACGGCCAGCACGGTGGTGTAGCCGGAGTGGTCGATGCCGTGGGAGCCGTCGGGGTACCACACGTCCTTCACCGTGCCGCCGAAGCGGACCTCCTCGGTCTCGTCCATCTTGGTGATGAGCCAGGCCCCGCCCCTGTCCAGCCAGTTGTCGGGCAGCTCGATCTGCTGGCCGTCCACGATCTTCTGCTTGAAGATGCCCAACTCGTAGCAGATGGTGTAGCCGGTGAGGGGGATGTCCAGGGTGGTGGCGGCGTCCAGGTAGCAGGCCGCCAGGCGGCCCAGGCCGCCGTTGCCCAGACCGGCGTCAGGCTCCTCCTCGAAGAGGTCGGCGGCGGAGAAGCCCAGGGCCTCAATGGCCTGGGTCAGGGGCTTCACCATCCCCAGGTTGTAGGCGTTCTTCCGCAGGGAGCGGCCCATGAGGAACTCCATGGACAGGTAGTGGACCTGGCGGGCGTGCTCGTCCCGCTCCTTATCGGCGGACTTGAGCTGGCGCTCGGAGATGATGTCCCGCACCACCAGGGCACAGGCCTGGAACATCTGCTGGGAGGTGGCCTCGTCCACGTCCCGGCCGAAGTTCCGGCGCAGCTTGCCGATAATCAGGTCCATCAGTTCTTTTTTTGTATATTTCCGCAAAAAATTCACTCCATTCTCGGGGTTGTGAGTTGGAAACGTTTCCAAGTTGAACAGCGGCGTCACTATATCATATTGCCGCCGGGTTGTCAAATATGCGGCGGGGAGAGGGGACAGGGAAGGAGGCCGCCTCCGGCGGCCTCCTTCCGCATCGCACATACCGGGATGGGCCTTTCATTGGCCTTCCCCGGGGGAAAGCCCTTCCTTTGGCCGTAAGATAGCCGCCACAGCCTTCCCCTTGGGGGAAGGTGGCCCGAAGGGCCGGATGAGGGGAACTGGGGAAAATGGGAAAGGCTCTGCTAAAGGGATAAGTTCCCCTCATCAGTCTGCTTCGCAGCCAGCTTCCCCCAGGGGAAGCCTTTCATTTGGCCGTGAGCCAAACGACGTGGGCGTTCCCTCTAAAAAGGCCTTTTATTTGCCGGTGATCCAGCCGTAGATCTCCCGGTACTCCCCGGCGGAGCGGTCCCAGGAGAAATCGGTGGTCATGGCGTTCTTCTGGAGGGTCTTCCACGCCTTGGTATCGCCCTGGTAGAGCTCCACCGCCTGGCGCAGGACCCAGAGCATGTCCCCGGCGTCGATGTTGGCGAAGGTGAAGCCGGTGCCCTCCCCGGTGAACTGGTTCCAGGGGATGACCGTGTCCCGCAGCCCGCCGGTCTCCCGGGCCACAGGCAGGGTGCCGTAGCGCATGGCGATCATCTGGGAGAGGCCGCAGGGCTCGGAGATGGAGGGCATGAGGAAGAGGTCGGCGCCGCCGTAGATGGCGGTGGAGAAGGCGTCGGAGTACATGATCTGGGCGGAGAAGCGGCCGGGATACTGGCCCGCGGCGTTGCGGAAGGCCTCTTCATACTTCCAGTCGCCGGTGCCCAGCACCACCATCTGCACGTTCATGTCCATGATGCCGCCCAGGGCCTCTACTACCAGGTCGAAGCCCTTGTGGCTCACCAGCCGGGAGACGCAGGCGATAATGGGGACGTGGGGGTCCTCGTTCAGGCCCGCCATCTTCTGGAGGGCGGTCTTGCAGGCCTTCTTGCCCTGGGGCTGCTTGGCGTTGTAGAGCTTGCTGAGGCCCTTGTCCCGCCAGGGGTCGTAGCGGACGGTGTCAATGCCGTTCAGGATGCCCTTCATCTTGTGGGCGTTGTCGGCCACGACCCCTTCCAGCCCGTGGGCGTAGAAGGCGTAGCGCAGCTCCTCGGCGTAGGTGGGGGAGACGGTGGTGACGTAGTCGGCGGCGTAAATAGCCCCCTTCATCAAATTCACGTCCCCGTAATAGGAGAGCATATGCTCATGGAAATACCCGTCGGCCAGGCCGAAGAGGTCGGCCAGGAGCTCCCGGCCGTAGCGGCCCTGGTACTCGATGTTGTGGATGGTAAAGACGCTTTTGGCGTTTGCCAGCTCGGGCACCACCCCCCGCTCCTCCAGCAGGTAGATGGGCACCAGGGCGGTCTGCCAGTCGTTGCAGTGGATCACGTCGGGCCAGAAGCCCAGGTGGCCGGGGGACTCGATGACCGCCCGGGAGAAGAAGGCGAAGCGCTCGGCGTCGTCGTAGTGGCCGTAGATGTCCTTGCGTTTGAAGTAGTACTCGTTGTCCACGAAATAGTAGGTGACCCCGTCCTTCTTCAGCTCGAAGAGCCCGCAGTAGGGCGTCCGCCAGGCCAGATGGACGTGGAAGCACTGGAGGTAGGTCATCTGGCTGCGCCAGTCCTCCCCGATGCGGTCGTAGAGGGGGAGGATGACCCGCACGTCATGGCCCAGCCGGGCCAAGGCCTGGGGGAGAGAGCCGGCCACGTCGGCCAGTCCGCCGGTCTTGATAAAGGGAGCAACCTCGGAGGCGGCAAAGAGGATATTCATAGAACAGGTCTCCTTTCGTTGGTGGAGGTAAGGGCGCGGACAGCCTTTCCCCAAACGGGGAAAAGCCGGCGGCGGAAGCGGGGGCGGGGGGAAGCGGAAAGCCGCGGGCCGAAGGGGAGGCTTCCACGGCGTTCCTTTCCCGCCTTACACGATCTCGTTCTTCGCGATGACCAGGGGGTAAGTCCCGTGGCCCATGAGCATCCGGCTCTGGCAGACCCGGACGTTCTTATCCGTGATGGCGTACCGGAGGACGGCCCCCTGCTGGATGGTGGTGCGCTGCATGAGGATGCAGTTCTCCACCCGGGCCCCCTTCTCCACCCGGACCCCACGGGAGAGGATGGAGTTCTCCACCGTGCCCTCGATGACGCAGCCGTCGGAAATGAGGGAGTTCACCGAGCGGGCGTCAGGGCCGTAGTAGGTGGAGGGGTTGGACTGGTCCTTGGTCTTGACGGGCCGGTCTGGGTTGAAGAGGGAGGCGCGGACCGTGGGGTCCAGCAGCTCCATGGAGCGCTGGAAGTAGCCCGCCACCGACAGCACCCGTGCGGCGTAGCCGTCGAAGCGGTAGGCCCGCAGGTCCACCCGGCCCCGGGTGGACAGCAGCACCCCCTGGCTGAAAGAGGCCACGTCGTGGGCGGCGCACTGGTCCACCAGGGAGAGGAGGAGGGACTTGGAGAGGATGTAGGTCTCCAGAGAGGCG
Organism: Oscillospiraceae bacterium; assembly: GCA_022846075.1. Classification (GTDB taxonomy): domain Bacteria; phylum Bacillota; class Clostridia; order Oscillospirales; family Oscillospiraceae; genus Vermiculatibacterium. The sequence continues at coordinate 2,633,798 of AP025582.1, read as the reverse complement.
TCCCCGTTGTGGGCGGGGGGATTCACGGCGATGTCGGTGACCCGGCCCTCGTCGTCCAGGGTGAAATAGTTGGTCATCCGGGGATCGGCCTGGCTCACCGGGGCGCAGACGGCGGTGATGTCGGCGCCGGAGGAGAGGTGCTGGGCGAAGATCTCGGCGATGGGCAGGTTGGCCGCCAGGTCGCCGGTGGTGAGGAGGACGTAGTCCTGCCGGATGTTCTGGAGGTAGGAGTACACCCCGGCCAGGGCGTCCATCCGGCCCCGGTAGTGGCCGGACTGGTGCTTGCCCGAGAAGCTGAAGGGGGGCAGGATGCGCAGGCCCCCGTGCTTGCGGCTGAGGTCCCAGTCCTTGCCGGAGCCCACATGGTCCAGGAGGGACTGGTAGGAGGTGTGCACGATGATGCCCACGTCGTCCACCCCGGCGTTCACCAGATTGGACAGGGCGAAGTCCACCAGGCGGTAGCGGCCGCCGTAGGGGATGGAGCAGGCGTTGCGCTTCTGGGCCAGCTCCCGCAGATCGGGGCTCTGGCGGTAGGCGAAAATGATGCCGTGCAGATCCTTCATGCCCTCACCCCCTTTACGTTCCGGGTGACCATGGCCTTGGGCGGCACCACGGCCCCGTCACCCACCTTGATGTCCTGGGCCACCACCGCGATGCCCCACTCGTCCCCGCCCGGGGGGGCGGTGCCCACGTGGGCCCCTGCGCCGATGACGGCCCGTTCGGCCACGATGGCGTATTCCACCACCGCCCCAGACTTGACCACCGTGCCCGGCATGAGGATGGAGTAGCGCACCTGGGCCCCCTCCTCGATGGTCACCGAGTGGAAGAGGACGGAGTTCTCCACCTTGCCGTAGATGGCACATCCGCTGGTGGCGATGGAGTGGGTGATCTGGGCGCAGGCGCCGGTGAAGTGGGGAGGCTGGGCCGAGGCCCGGGCGTAGATGGGCCACTCGGGGTCGTAGAGGTCGAAGCCCGCGTCGGGGGAGAGCATATCCATGTTGGCGTCCCAGAGGGAGTCGATGGTGCCCACGTCCTTCCAGTAGCCGGAGAAGCGGTAGGCGCTCATCACCTCCCCGGCGTTCAGCATGGCGGGGATGATGTTTTTGCCGAAGTCGTTGGAGGACTTCTCGTCGGCCTCGTCGGCCATCAAGTACTCCCGCAGCTTGGACCAGGTGAAGATGTAGATGCCCATGGAGGCCAGGTTGCTCTTGGGCTTTTTGGGCTTCTCCTCGAACTCGTAGATGGTGTCGTTCTCGTCCACGTTCATGATGCCGAAGCGGGAGGCCTCATCCATGGGGACCTCCATCACCGAGATGGTGCAGGCGGCGTGGGTCTGCTTATGGTGGAGGAGCATCTCGGAGTAGTCCATCTTGTAAATGTGGTCGCCGGAGAGGATGAGGACGTACTCCGGGTCGTACTGCTCCAGAAAGCTGATGTTCTGGAAGATGGCGTTGGCGGTGCCCTTGTACCAGGTGCCCTTGTCCCCTTCCTGGACATAGGGGGGCAGGATGTGGACCCCTCCGTCGGAACGGTCCAGATCCCAGGGCTGGCCGTTGCCGATATAGGCGTTGAGCTCCAAGGGCTGATACTGGGTCAGGACGCCCACCGTGTCGATGCCGGAGTTGACACAGTTGGACAGGGGAAAGTCGATGATGCGGTACTTTCCCCCGAAGGGGACGGCTGGCTTGGCCACCTTGCGGGTGAGGGCAAACAACCGGCTGCCCTGGCCGCCCGCCAAAAGCATGGCTACACATTCCTTTTTCATCTTATCACCTCGTTGTTGATGGGACGCTGGGACAGGTGGTGCGCTGGAGGGGCGTCCCCCGCCGGTGGACCCGAAGGGGAACTGCTTGAAACGCTCAAAGTTCCTTTTTTGCCGGGCTCTTCTTTTTGGGCTCCGCCTTTTTCCGGACGGGGTTTTTCCGCGCGCAGCGGTAGATGACGGAGCTCATGGCGGGCAGATCCACGGCGATGGACTGGTCCTGGCCGTGGCAGGGGATCTTCTCCGAGGAGATGAGTCCCACGTCCCCCGCGCCGCTGCCGCCAAAGGCGGCGTCGTCGGAATTCAAAATGGCCTCGTACTTGCCGCCCACGGGGACCCCCACCCGGTAGCCGGGACGGGGGACGGGGGAGAAATTGCACAGCGCCAACAGGAAGGAGCCCTTCTTATCCTTGCGGAGGAAGGCCACGGTGTTGCCGCCGGAATCGTCGGCGCACAGCCATTGGAAGCCCTTCCAGTCGAAGTCCTCCTCCCACAGCTCGCTGCGCTGGAGGTAGAGGCTGTTGGCGGCCTGGAAGAAGGCCTTGAGCCGGCGGTGGCGCTCGCCGTCGGCGTCCTGCTGGTCCAGCAGGTGCCAGTCCAGGGAGTGCTCGAACTGCCACTCGTGCCACTGGCCGAACTCGCTGCCCATCATGAGGAGCTTTTTCCCCGGATGGGTGAGCATGTAGGTGTAGAAGGCCCGCACCCCGGCGTACTTCATCTCGTCCTCTCCGGGCATCTTCGCCAGAAGGGAGCCCTTCAGGTGGACCACCTCGTCGTGGGAGAGGGGGAGAATATAGTTTTCCGAGAAGGCGTACACCAGGGAGAAGGTGATGTCCCGGTGGTTGTACTGCCGGAAGTAGGGGTCCAGCTTGATGTAATGCTGGATGTCGTTCATCCAGCCCATGTTCCACTTCAGGTTGAAGCCCAGGCCCCCCTCGCTCACCGGGGCGGTGACCAGGGGCCAGGCGGTGGACTCCTCGGCGATCATCATGGTGTCGGGACAGGCGGCGAAGATGGCGGTGTTCAAATCCTGGAGGAAGCTGACCGCCTCCAGGTTCTCCTTGCCCCCGTGGATATTGGGGACCCACTGGCCGTCGGAGCGGTTGTAGTCCAGGTACAGCATGGAGGCCACCGCGTCCACTCTGAGGCCGTCGGCGTGGTACTGCTCCAGCCAGAAGAGGGCGGAGGAGGTGAGGAAGGAGCGCACCTCGTTCTTGGCGTAGTCGAAGACCATGGTGCCCCACTCGGCGTGCTCCCCCTTCCGGGGGTCGGCGTACTCGTAGCAGGGCTGGCCGTCGAACTGGTAGAGGCCGAAGCCGTCCTTGGGGAAGTGGGCGGGCACCCAGTCCAGGATGACCCCGATCCCCGCCTGGTGGAGCTGGTCGATGAGCCACATCAGGTCGTGGGGGGTGCCGAAGCGGCTGGTGGCGGCGAAGTAGCCGGTGCACTGATAGCCCCAGGAGGCGTCCAGGGGGTGCTCCATCACGGGCATCAGCTCCACGTGGGTGAAGCCCATCTCTTTCACGTAGGGCACCAGGTATTGGGCCATGTCCCGGTAGCTCAAAAACTCGTCCTCCCCGGTGCGCCGCCAGGAGCCCAGGTGGAGCTCGTAGACGTTGAGGGGGGCGGTGTAGACCGGGTGGGTTTTCCGCCACTCCAGCCACTTGGCGTCCCCCCACTGGTAGCCGGACAGGTCATAGAGCTTGGAACCGTTTCCGGGCCGGGTCTCGGCGTGGAAGGCGAAGGGGTCGGCCTTGGCCAGGGCCCGTCCGTCAGCGGTGTGGATGACGTATTTATAGGTGTCGTACCGCTCCAGTCCGGGGACAAAGACCTCCCACACGCCGCCGCCGATGGGGGAGAGGGGGAGGGCTTCCACGTCCCAGCCATTGAAGTCGCCCATGAGGCAGACTTTTTTTGCGTGGGGGGCCCATACCCGGAAGGAGTAGCCCTCCCGGCCTCCCTGGGTCACCGGATGGCTGCCCAGGAAATCCTGGAGATGGGTCTCGCTTCCCTGTAAAAACCGGTCCAGCGGCGAGCGCTGGACGGCCGTTGTTTTCTTTTGCACAATAAAGACCTCCCGACGAGTTGGTAAATTATTACAAAAATTGAAATCCCCAGAAATTGGGTGCTGTAAAATGTACACAAAGAACGCTAAACTAAAGATTTAAATTGTGTAAATTATACAACTCTTTCAAGAAAAGGTCAAGGGAAGATTCCCTCGAATGGAAAAAAGCGGAGACAAAAAACAGCGGGCCGGCACCGTCTCCACCTGGGTGGAGCGGTGCCGGCCCGCCGGGGGCGATGAAATTGTGCGGAAAGCCGTCAATCCTGTGTCTCCCGGGCCGCGTGGGCGTCCCGCCGGGCGATGTCCTCGGCCAGGGTGCGCCGGGGGCGGGCCTCGATGGTCTGCCGCCACTGCTCCAGCCAGGAGGGCAGCTGGTCCAGCCCCTCCTGGGAGAGGGGAAAGGCGCGGGTCTCCTCCACGTCGGAAAATTCATAGGCCCAGGGGCCCTCCCATACCTGGGTGGTGAGGCCGCCGTCCTCCGGCCTGATCCGGTAGCGCATCCGGCCGGCGCTGGCCGACCAGGGGTTGCCGTTTTCGAAGTGGGAGAGGACGGGCAAAAAAAGTTCGGCCATGGGTGGGCCTCCTTCCGTAAAGTCTACCAATGTAGTATACCATAAAGCTGGAAAGGGTTCCAGCCCTAATTGTGTAAAAAACGGGCGGGTCCAACGGGCCCGCCCGGAGCGCTCCGCCCCCGGATCAATACTTGTTCAGGGGGATGCTCCCGTCGTCCCGGCCCTTCTCGATGGCCTGGATGAGCATGTCATAGCCATAGTGCTCATCTACCTGTATGTGGACCCGGTCCCCCACCTGTCGGCCCAGAAGGGCCTTTCCCACGGGGGATTCCCGGCTGATAAGGCCGTGAAGGGCGTCCTGGCGCATGGTGGTGACGATCTGGTAGACCTCGGTCTCCCCCTCGTCCTCCAGAAAGACGGTGACCTTGTCGTAGAGGGCCACGCCGCCGTTTTTGCCCCCCTCGTCGATGATGCGGACGGTGCGGATCATATTTTCCAGGTAGCGGATGCGGCCCTCGTTGCGGTTTTTCTCCTGCTTGGCGGCCTTGTACTCGAAATTCTCGCTCAGGTCCCCGAAGGCCCGGGCCTCCTTCACCGCCTCCAGCAGCTTGGGCCGCAGGCGGATGCGCCGCTCGTCCAGCTCCTGCTTCATCAGCTCGATATCCTTCCGGGTCAGCTCGTTGTGCATGTCTCCCACGCTCTTTCCATAATGATGCCGGGCCTCCGCTCCGCCGGAGGCCCGGCATCATTATAGCACGGATCGGAGAAAAGCAAAAGCCGGGTTTGGGGAGAGTCGGCCGCGGCTTTTTCATACCGTTCCCTGGGGATGAGGGGAAAGGGACAGAGCCGCGGGCGGCAAAAACGATATTGAGAAGAAGGGGCCCCGCACAGCGGGGCGGCGCGAGCGCGCCGTAAATTCGGAGCCGCCAAAAGCGGCGGAGAATTTCCGCAGGGCGAATTCATTTCGCCCGGCCGCGGATGAAATCAAATCGGGGGGAGTGCCGCACCGCGGCACGAAACCCAAAAAAAGAAGGAATTTTGTCTTATGACAAAATTCCTTCTTTTTTTGCCACAAGTGTAGGGATTAGAACCTGCGCAAATCCTACTTTTTTACGTGTTTTTCTATTAAAAACTGGCCTATTTTAGAGTCCTAAAAGCAAGAAAGGCTAAAAAGCCCAGTGTTTAAGCCACTTCTTTATAACAAGGTAAAATTGATATTTATCATCAGGCTATCGTTTTAATCGCTTTTCATTTTTAAACCCCGGAATGGACTGGGGCTTGTAAGGTGTGGTATACCTGCACGTCAGTACCAGTCATGCTTTTCATTCCGGTCAAGGGCGTTGATCCGCGCCATCTCCGCTTCAGTCAGTTCAAAATCATAGAGCTCCGTGTTCTCCTGGATATGGTCGGGGTTGCTGGAGCCCGGAATCACCACCACGCCCTTTTGGAGATTCCAGCGGAGGATGACCTGAGCGGATGATTTGCCGTGGGTCGCGGCGATGCCGGAGATGACCTCGTCCCCCAGCAGCTCGGCAGTGTGGCCCCTGCCGCCCAGAGGATACCAGCCCTGCACCACAATACCAAGGCTCTGGATATAGGGGATCACGTCGTTTTCCTGGTAGTAGGGGTGTATCTCATTCTGCACCAGGGCCGGGGGGATGCTCACCTGGGGCAGAAATTCCTCCAATTCCTCCACATACCAGTTGGACAGGCCGATGGAGCGAATCTTTCCCTCGGCCGCCACCTGCTCCATGGCCTGATAGGCGGCCACATCTCCATCGCCCGGGTGGTGGAGCAGCATCATGTCGATGTAATCAAGTCCCAGGGTCTCCAGTGCCTGGTCGATGGCCGCTTCCGCATCGGAGAACTGGCTTGGGTAGAGTTTGGTGATGACGAAAATTTCCTCCCTGGGGATGTCGGACTCCCGCACCGCGCGCCCAACTTCCACCTCGTTGTGGTACATATAGGCGGTGTCGATGAGCCGGACGCCCCGTTCCAGCGCCGCGGACACGGAGGCAAAGCAGGTTTCGCCGGTCAGGGAGTAGGTCCCCAGGCCGTTGATGGGCATGGTGTAGCCGCTGTTGAGCATGACGGTCCTCGTCTCAAAGTCGAATACCCCAACATCCGTCGCGGCAGACGTCCGGGGCAGCTCCAGTCCGTCGATCCAGTCCGTGATCGTCTCCCGGCCAGTCCCACCGGGGAACCGCCTGCCGGATCGCCAGTCTGCGCCCGGCGCCAGGGCGTGGAGGTTCGTATCGCTGGAGCCGATGCCGCTGCTGTGGGAGGTACAGAACGGCACAATGGTCTTCCCGGAAAAATCGTAGCTTTCTAAAAATGTATAGATGATTTTTGGCGCCTGGCCGTGCCAGATGGGGTAACCCAAGAGAACGACATTATAATCCTCAATATCCTCCACGCTCCCTGAAATCGCGGGGCGGGCAGAGGAATCGTTCTGCTCCCGGTTGGCCCGGCTGGTGCTGTTATTGTAGTTCAAATCATCGGCGGTATAGGGAACCTCCGGTACGATCTCATAGAGGTCGGCATCCAGGAAATCGGCCGCGTATTCAGCCAGGGTCCGGGTGGTACCGGTAGCAGAGAAATAGGCCACCAGGATTTTATTCCCCGTATTGGTATTTGGTGCGTTTTCCTGTGTCTGCATCTGGAAGGTCACCTCCACATTTCCTCTGCCTACGGCCTCGGCCAATCCGGCCGGATCAGTGATCCGTCCCAGGCGGGTATAGGAATAGGAACTGTTAAAGCTCTCGTAAAACAACACCAGACAGTCCGAGCCGTACAGCATTAGGTCTCCTGCCTGAATGGCCCCCGGCCGCTCCGGGTCGGTGGGGAGGCTTTCCGGGAGATCGTGATATTTCTCGTTGCTATTGAGCTCATTCATGGTCACTGTGAGGGGAAGCCGCTCCGCCAGCGCGCGGGTCGTAGCGTTCTCCTCCAACAGGGCTGTGAAGTCCCTGCCGCCCACGGAAATCACGAGAACTTGCTCCGAAAGCGGCGCATCCTCCGGAGCGCGGCTCATGTAGCGATACAAAAGCACGACGGTTTCCCCGCGGGTGAGCTCCGCCTTGGGGTCAAATCGGTTGCCTGTCCTTCCATTCAGAATGCCGTTGGCTTTGGCCCAGTTCACGGCGGTCAGCGCCCAAGTGGAGATGGACGCCCCATCGGCAAAGGCGTCCCCCGCCGTGCCGGATGTGGGGGACCCGGCATAGCGCCAGAGGACCGCCACGGCCTGTTCCCGTGTCACCGGATCGTCCACGCCGAACACACCGTTCCCGTAGCCGGACAGGATGCCGGAGCCGGAGGCCCAGGATATCGCGCCGCTGTACCACGCGCCCCCGGCCACGTCGGTAAAATCGACATCAGATGTCACAGAAGGACTTCCGGCCATGCGGTAGAGCACGGCGGCCAGCATGGCGCGGGTCATGGAACCGTCGGGGGAAAAGGTGGTATCGGTGGTGCCGCCCATGATACCCTGTTCGGCGCAGAATCGGACGGCCTCCGCGTACCAGGCATCTGAGGCTACATCTGTAAATACCCCCGAGCCCGCTGCGGCGGAGGGCGCCGTGGGCCCCTCCACCGCGCAGGCTGGCAGCGTCAGCAGACTCAGCGTGCAGAATACCAGCGCCAAGGATAAAAACCGTTTTCTCATATGCAGCCTCCTGTTCAAAGGCTCCGCCCCATCTGGGCAGCCTGCTCCAGGAGGGCGGGGTAGGCTTGGATCGCGCCGAGTCCGTCCACGCCCACGCCCCGTACCACACCGGAGAGCTTGGCCCGGTCAAAGCAGGAGATCCAGCCCTCCAATCCCTTCACCACGCCGTCCATGGCGCTCTCGTCCCCGTCCGCCGCCGTCGCCAGCAGGTAGATATCCCGGAAGGCGTACTCCGCCGGGAACAGGGGGTTGGTGCGGTCCAGCAGGGTCTTCATCTGGCCGCTCATTTCATAAAAGTAGATGGGGGTGGCGAAGACCAGCACGTCTGCACGGCGCATCTTCTCCAGAATCTCCTCCACGCCGTCGCGGATGACACAGCGTTTTGTTTTTTGGCAGGTCAGGCATCCTCGGCAGAACTGGATGTCTTTCCCGTAAAGACAGACTTTTTCCGTCTCGTGTCCCGCCTCCGCCGCGCCGGCCAGGAAAGCGTCAGCCAGAAGCTCCGAATTGCCGCCCCGCCGGGGGCTGGTGGACAGGGCCAGAACTTTCTTTTTCATTCTGTTTCCTCCGTTTCGATTTGTTTCAGGATACGGGCAGGCACGCCGCCTACCACTACATTGGGCGGCACATCCTTCGTTACCACCGCCCCAGCGGCCACAACGGCCCCGTCCCCGATGGTGACGCCGGGGACCACGGTGGCGTTGGCCCCGATCCAGACGTTTTTGCCCAGGATAATGGGGGCCGGGTGGAGGATGTGGCGCCTGGCCGGGTCCTCGTCATGGTTGAGGGTGGCCAGCACCACGTTGTGGCCGATGAGCGCGCCGTCCCCCAGGACGATGCCGCCCTGGTCCTGGAAGCGGCAGCCGGTGTTGATGAAGACGTTCCTACCCACCGTGATGTTCTGACCATAGTCAGTGTAGAAGGGCGGGAACAGGCAGAAGGTCTCATCCACCGGCTGGCCGATAAGCTGAAAGAACAGCTCCCGCACCTCCTCCGGGGTGTGATAGGCCCCGTTCAGCTCCATGGTCAGGCGGAGCGCCCGCTGGCTGGCGGCACGCATGGCCTCCGGGTCTTTTAGTCCGGTCTTAATCTGGTCATCGGGATTCATCGCAGGCCCTCCCCGTCAGCGGTAGGACTTGCGGAAGATCTCCGCGCAGTCCTCGTCAGTCATCTCGCAGGGATTGGCGGCGAACAGGCCGCCCTGCATGGAGCGGGCCCCCTTGGCCAGGGTCATGGCCTCCTCCGGCACAAAGCCGTAGTCACTCATTTTCAGACCGGCCACACCGCAGTCCTCCTGGAGCTTTACCAGGGCAGTGATAAAATCCTCCGGCCTGTCGGCGGTGGGCATCCCCATGGCCCGCGCCATTTTTACAAACTGCCCGTCGCAAGCGTGGCGCTCAATGAAGAACTGGGCAAAGGCCCTGGAGATCATGATAAGGCCCGCGCCGTGGGGCAGGTCGTGATGATAGGCGCTCATGGCGTGCTCCATGGAGTGCTGGGCGGTGGTGGAAGTGAGCTGCATGGTCATGCCCGCCAGCGTACTGCCATAGGCAACGTGCTCCCGGGCCTCCAGGTCGTTCCCATCCCGGACGGCACGGGGCAGGTACTGGGCGATGTGCTCGATGGCAGAGAGGGCCAGCGTCTCGCTCATCAGGTTCACGCCCTTGCTCATCATCACCTCGGTGTTGTGGAACAAGGCATCAAAGCCCTGGTAGGCGGTGTACTTGGGCGGCACGGTGCGCATGAGCTCCGGGTCCACGATGGCCAGCACCGGGGTCAGGGACGGGTGGCCGCCGAAGCCGATCTTCTCGTGGGTATCCGGGTTGGAGATGACGCCCCAGAAGTTGATCTCCGATCCGGTGCCGGCAGTCAGGGTGACGGTGACGATGGGTAGGCCGGGATTTGCCAGGGGCTGCCCCTTGCCGGTGCCACCCTGCACATAGTCCCACAGGTCGCCGGGGTTAGTAGTCATGGCGGAGACCGCGACAGAGGCGTCCAGCACCGCGCCGCCGCCCAGGGCCAGGATGAAGTCGCAGCCGTTGTCCCGGGCAAAGGCCGCACCCTCCATGATGACGCTCTTGAGCGGGTTCTCCATGATTTTGGCGAACTCGGCCCACGCCACGCCCGCCGCTTTGAGCTGGGCCGTCACCTTGCCATAGGCGCCGCTGACCTGGGCGGACTTGCCGACGGACATGAGCAGCAGCGCCTTTTTGCCCGGCAGCTTCTGTTTGCCCAATTCGGCGATGCTGCCGCTGCCAAAAATCAGATGGGTGGGGTTGTTAAAATCAAATTGGATCATTGTGATTCCTCCTGACGCTGTTCTTTTTCTGTTTGATAGACAAGGTAGTCCAGGCAGTCAAGCTGTTTTTGGTTCCGGTGGACCGCATCCAGCAGTGTTTTCCGATGACCGGCGAGCAGCCGGAGCAGCTCGGATGTTTTCCCGCTTTGGGATAGGGCCATACACTGCTGGACCGTCTTCCGGTCGCAGCCCGCGTCCATCAGATTTTGATAGAGGATGCCTTGGATGTCTGACGCCTCCGCCATGGTACCACCTCCTGTTGTTTTGAGTATAAGTCTGTCATCTAGAAATATCAAATACCCGTTTTCTATATCAAGTTATTCTTGAATCGAATAACTGTTTCTGCTATGCTGGAGGCAGGAGGTGCCAGTATGGAATTTCGTGTCCTGCGCTATTTTTTGGAGGTGGCCCGGGAGGGGAACATCACCCGGGCGGCGGAACGCCTTCATGTTTCCCAGCCCACCCTATCCAAGCAGCTCAAGGACCTGGAAGGGGAGCTGGGCAAAAAGCTGTTTGTCCGCAGCAATTACAGCGTCAAGCTGACCGACGAGGGGATGCTTCTGCGCAAACGTGCGGAGGACATCCTGGAGATGGTGGATAAGACCGCCGATGAATTCAAGGCCATGGGGGAGATCGCCGGCGGGGATATCCGCATCGGCTGCGCCGAGTCCGACGGGGTCAAATACCTGGCCCGGTGCGTCAAATCCCTGCAAGAGCGATACCCCCGTATCCGGCTGCACCTGTACAGCGGCAACACCGAGGATGTGTCGGAGCGGTTGGACAAGGGTCTGCTGGACTTCGCGGTCCTGGCCCAGGAGGTGGACCTGTCTAAATATAATTATTTGGGGCTCCCCCACGCCGACCGCTGGGGCCTGGTGATGCGAAAAGACAGCCCCCTTGCCGGAAAGGAGGCTGTCCAAATGGAGGATTTATTGGGCCTGCCGCTGATCTGCTCCCGGCAGGGGATCACGGAGGATTTTCCAAAGTGGTTCGGAGAGAAGGTGGATCGGCTCAATATCGTGGCCACCTTTAATCTGGCCTATAACGCCGGAATCCTGGTACGGGAGGGGATGGGCTACGCCCTGTCCTTCGATCAGCTGATCAACACCGGCTCTGACAGCGAGCTGTGCTTCCGGCCGCTCATGCCCGCGTTGAAGACAAAGCTGTATCTTGTCTGGAAAAAGTATCAGGTGTTTACAAGGGTCGCCGAGGTGTTTCTGAAGCAATTGCAGCAGGAATTGGCTTAGCTGTTTTCTATTATCGGTCCCCGGACAAAGCACAGGGGCGGTCCACAAAAGGACCGCCCCTGTGCTTTGTCCGATTTTCTTCTTTCACACCCCTCGTACCCACTGATAACTGGGGGTTCGACTCCTGCCGGAGTGACTTTTGGTTGGATGGATATCTAAAGTTCGAGGCCCCCAACTTTTTAAAGTTGGGGGCCTCACAAGGCTTGAAAACACTGGCTTTTCGGTCCAAATATCTTTTTTGCCTTGTACTTTTGGTGCACGAGGTGGGACTCGAACCCACACGTCCTTGCGAACACCGGCACCTGAAGCCGGCGAGTCTACCAATTCCACCACTCGTGCGTTGTGGCTACGCCGTTCAGCGCAAGTGATATGTTACCACAGACCCCTCGATTTTGTCAACCCTTTTCGCTGATTTTTTTAAGGGGAACCGAAGTGTTCTTTCAGCTTTTGAAAGGTCTCCACGCTCAGGTCGTGCTCGATGCGGCAGGCGTCCTCGGCGGCCTGCTCTTTTCCGACGCCCAGCTCGGTGAGCCAGCGGGTGAGCAGGCGGTGGCGCTCGTAGATCCGCTCGGCGATCTCCCGGCCCTTGGCGGTGAGCTCGATGACGCCCTCGGCGTCCATGGTCACGTCGCCGTCCTCCCGCAGCAGCTTCATGGCACGGCTGACGCTGGGTTTGGAGAAGCCCAGGTGACGGGCCACGTCGATGGAGTGGACCAGGCCTTTTTCCTCCTTGAGGACCAGCACGGCCTCCAGGTAATCCTCCCCGGATTCCTGCATCTTCATTTCACCGTCCCCTTTCTGAGCCTTTTCGATAGTTTAACATAGTTTTTTTCACCATGCAAGGGCTGGCGGGAAAGGAGGGCGGGGCACCGGCGGAGGGCTCCCTGTGCCTTTTCCGCCGCCTGGCGAAGTGACGTGAGGGAGGGATGACCGGCGGCCCGCCCTTTCAGACGGGCCGCCGCGGTCTTTCCCGCGGGACTCAGGAGCTCCGGGGTCCCCGGCCCGCCTCATCCCGATAGGCGTGGCAGCGGGCACGGCCCTGCTGTTTGGCGGTATAGAGGGCCTGGTCGCTCTGCTGGATCAGGGTGTCGAGCTTCACCGACGGGTCGTCGGTCTGGGCGATGCCGATGCTGGCCGAGAGGATGCGCAGCTGGGGAGAGGCCTGGAAGGCGTGCTCCATCTGCCGCAGCAGCCGCTCCGAGCGGGCCTGCAGGTCGGACAGCTCATAGGGCCCCAGCAGGGTGATGAGGAACTCGTCCCCGCCCAGCCGGGTGATGGACCCATCCGGGAACCCCTCCTTCAACACCCGGGCGGCCAGAATCAAGGCCTGGTCCCCGGCGTTGTGCCCATAGGTGTCGTTGACCAGCTTGAACTGGTCCAGATCCACGTAGATCAGGCTCACCCGCCGGTCGGCGCGGTTTTTCCCCACGTAGTCGTAAAACCAGCGGCGGTTGTAGAGCCCGGTGAGAAAATCCGTGTTGGAATTGTGCAGAATCTGCTCCTCCAGGTTGCGCTCCACCGTCACGTCCCGGCAGATGCACAGCTGTCCCACCTGGGTCTCGAAGATATCGAAGATGGGCTCCTCGTGGATCTCAAGGATCCGCTCCACCCCGTCGCCGGCGGTCTGGCGGACCTCGGAATAGCCCTTGGCATCCAGAGGCTTCAAGCCGGAGAGGGCCCGCTCCTTCCACGCCTGATAGCTCTGGCCCAGGATGTCCCCTCGGGGGGTGGAGAAGTACTCGGTGAATTTGTCGTTGACGTCGATGACGGTGCCCTGGTCCAGGATGACCAGGATGGCGAAGGGGATGCTGTTCAGCAGGATCTCCAGCTCCGTGCAGACGTTTTCCAGATCAGTGACGTCGTGGGCGATCCCCACGGTGCCCAGGAGCTCCCCGGTGTCGTCGAAGATGGGGGACTTGTAGGTCTTGAACTGGCGCAGGCCGTGCTTGCTCAGCACCTTTTCATCGAAAAGGCAGGTCTCCTTCCGGCGCAGCACCTCTTCCTCCGTCTCCAGGCAGACGTATTCCCCCGCGGCGTAGTCGTCGGGCTCCAGGTCCCAGATGTAGTAGTGCCCCCGGCCCTGGATGTCCCGCTTGGTTTTTCCCACCGCCTGGCAGAAGGCGTTGTTGACCTTCTCGTGGGAACCCCGCAGGTCCTTGAACCAGACCAGGTCCGGGATGCTGTCGATGGCGGTGTCCAGGTAGGCCTGGGTCAGCCGCAGGTCCTTGCGGAGCCTGCGCTCCTCCAGCAGGCGGCCGAACCGGTCCGCCGCGAAGGCGGAAGGGACCGGGCTGAGCCAGAGCCCGGCGCACCGAAGGCCGAAGGTTTCCTGGGCGGCGGCCATCTCACCGGCCGGGACGCATAGGATCACCTGTACCTCCGGGGCCAGCCGGGACAGGATGGGCGAGGGGTCCAGGCCCGGCAGGTCCAGCACGAGGATGTCCGCGCCGGTGAGGCTTGCCCCGTCCGCGGCGGAAAAGGCCTCGATTCGGCAGGTGAACCGCTGGGGGACGGGGGCGCGGCGGAGGGCCTGGGCCAGCCGGTCATCCGGGCTGACGACATGGACGGTCAGTTGACAGTGGTACATGGGGATAAACTCCCTCCCTTTCTCCGCATGGCCTGCTGTTCCAATTCCGCCTGGATCTCCGGCGAGGGTTCGGCGGAACGGCTCACGGTCTCCACGATGCCGACGGCCTTGACCGTCTGTCCGGCCCGGTCCTTGATGGCGGTGAGGGTGATCCGGTTCCAGATGAGGACGCCGTCCTTTAGCTTGGCGTGGATGATGCTGGAGGCCCGGGGCTCACCCCGGTAGATGGCGTCGTAGACCCACCGGAAATCCGCATGGGATTCCGGGCAGACCGTGTCCTGCTCGATAAAGCCCTCCGGGGCGTTGGCCACCGTGGCGTCCAGAGAAAACGTCCGCTGGGCGTACTCGGAGTAGCGGGCCTCCCGGGTGGCGATGTCCAGCTCGAAGAGGAGGATGTTGGTGGCCTCCATGGCCACGCGGAACCGCTCCTCGCTGATCTGAAGGTGTTCCAGGTACTCCATTTGTTCCGTCACGTCGGAGAGGGCGCCGTAAAAAATGTCCTCCCCGTTCTTCCTGGCCAGGTGGAAAAACTGGAGCTTGAGCCAGCGGGCGGCGCCGGGGCGGCACTGGCGGAGGCAGACCTCCGCGCCCCGCTCATCCTGGGACTGCCGGGCCCGCTCCAGCGCGTCCAGGAGGAGGGGCCGGTCCTCCTCCTGAACGTCGGAGAACAGGTCTTGCGCCCCGGCGGGGAGATTCTCAAAGGCGTCGGAGCGCCCGGTGAGGCGGTAATAGGCCTCCGTCCCCCGCAGGAGCCGGAGCCGCTGCCCGTCGAAGCTGCACAGGGCGATGGCGCCCAGCACGTTTCCCAGCAGCCGGTCGGACATCACGTCCTTGTGGAAGAGATCGTGAAAATCCAGCAGCATCTTTTGGTCGATGCGCAGGGTCCCGTCGTCGGAGAAGTCCACCGCCCGGCCGTCCAGCAGAAGGGCCTCATAATCCTCCGCGGGCATGGGGCGGTAGAAGAAAAAGCCCTGGGCGTAGACGCAGCCCAGCTCCTTGAGGAAATCCACCTGCCACTGGTACTCCACCCCCTCCGCGATCAAGGGCAGGTCCAGCCACTTGCTCATATGTACCACGGACTCCAGAATGTCCTTGCTCTTCTGGCCGTTGTGCTCCAAAAAGCGCATGTCCAGCTTCAAAATGTCCACGTTCACATTGTTGAGCATGTTCAAGGAGGAGTAGCCGCTTCCGAAATCGTCCATCAGGATGGTGAACTTGCGCCGCATCAGCCGCTCGACGGTGCGGATGACCGCCTCCGGCTGGTTGACGTAGGTGCTTTCGGTGATCTCCAGCTCCAGGAGGGAGGGCTCCAGCCGGTATCTGCGCAAAATCTCCTCCAGGGCCGCGCACACGTCCATGGTGAGGATGTCGGTGCGGGAGATGTTGACGGAGACGGGTAGGGGCCTGTGGCCCATGTCGATCCACCGACGCAGCCGGCGGGCCGTCTCCTCCCAGATATAGAGATCCAGCTGCTTGATGAAGCCGTTGCGCTCAAACAGCGGGATGAAGCTGCTGGGCGGAATCAGGCCCCTGGTGGGGTGCCGCCAGCGGGCCAGCGCCTCGGCGCCGACCACCTTTTCGGTGAGCATGTTGCATTTGGGCTGGAAGTAGACCTCAAACTCCCGCCGCTCCAGCGCGGCTTCCACATCATGAAGCAGGGCGTGTTCGTCCAGGAGCTGATCCATCTGGCCGCTGTCAAAGACGGCGGCGTGCTGGAAATAGTTGCCCTTGGTGCGCTCCAGCGCCAGGGAGGCCCTGTCGCATAGGGCGGAGATGGGCTGGGTCCGGTCGGTGACCGGGCAGAAGCCCATGGCGGGCGTGACCATGACCCCAAGGGGATTGTCCCGGAAGATCCGAAGGACGGCCTGCTGGGCCTCCTCCCGCAGCCGGGAGGGGAGCAGGAGGGCGAACACGTCGTTGCCCAGCCGGGCGGTCAGGTGGGCCGGCGGGGGAAAGGCCTTTCGCAGCTCCCGGGCGGTGTAGCGCAGGAGCCGGTCTCCGGCGGTGGAGCCGTAGACGTGGTTGATGAGCTTGAACCGCTCCACATCCACACAGGCCAGGTCGTAGCTGGTATCCTGCCGCTCCGACAGCAGCGCCCTGCCCTGTTCAAAAAAGGCGTCCTTGCTCAAAAGACCGGTGAGGGAATCGTATTCCCGGCACCGGCGCAGCTGTTCCCGCAGCGCGTGGTTTTCCGCCTCCAGCTCTTCCAAGGACCTGTCTGTCATAGGCTCACTTCCCGCATTTTCATTTTTAACAGGTTTATTATAATCCTTTTTCTGCCGTTTTGCACATATTCTGTTGCTGGGGGCGAAAATTCCATTCAAAGCGCAAAAAAGCGCCCCCGGCGGGGGCGCTTTTCCCGTTTAATATGAGGTTTCAGCGGCTCTTCTTGACCGCGGTGACCATCACTTCGATCTTGCAGCCGTCGGCCAGGTCCACGCCGCCGAAGCACAGCCGGGAGGGCATGCGGCTGGGGGTGAAGTGCCTGACGTACTCCTCGTTCATCTGATCCCGCTGGGAGAAGTCCCGCAGCAGGACCTCCACCCGGACCACGTGCTCCATGTCGGAGCCGTACCGGGCCAGGATCCCGGCCAGGTTCTCAAAGACCCGGCGGGTCTCCTCGGTGATGCTGCCCGTGACCAGCTCTCCGGTCTCCAGGTCCTCGGATACCAGCCCGGAGAGGAATAAAAACTGATCCTCCACCACCACGAGGTCGGAATAGGGAGCGCCGCTGTTTTCCTCAAAACTGACAAATCTGCAATCCATGTCCATCCTGTCCTTCCTGTCTTTTTCCGCCGCTGTCCCGGGTTGGGTCCCCGTAAGGGGAGAAGAAAACCCCGCCCGGCGAGGGCCCTGAACTGCCGCTGCTGGGCAAAAACGATATCTAACCTTCGTCCCGCCCGCAGGCGGCGTCCTCCTCGCGGCGGAATCCAGCGAAGCGAATCCGCCGCGAAAGCGAAGAAATTGCCTGTCCGGCTAAGAAGCCTCGCCGCAGGCGGGGATTCGTGACAAACAGGCAATTTCTGAGCTGGTGGGGGTAAAGGGACTCGAACCCTTACGCGTGAGCATTGGCTCCTAAGACCAACGTGTCTACCAATTCCACCATACCCCCGTGAAAACGAGACCAGTATACCACAGAAAAAACAGCCCCGTCAATCGTTGCGTTCCGGGGGGAAACCAGCTATAATAAAAAGCGATTTGTAAGGGAGGGACCCTTTTTATGATGAAGCAAGCGCCCCATGTGGCCGCCGTCCACGACCTGTCCGGCATGGGCCGGTGCTCTCTGGGCATCGTGCTGCCCGTTTTGTCCGCCATGGGCTGCTGGTGCTCGCCCCTGCCCACGGCCTACCTGTCCGCCTCCACCATCTTTCCCCCCTCGGACAAGTTCGTTTTCCGGGATCTGACCGGGGAGATGGAGGGCTCGGGGGCCCACTGGAAGGAGCTGGGGGTGGGCTTTGACGCCATTTACAGCGGCTTCGTGGGCTCGGCGGAGCAGATCGGCGTGCTGGGGGACGTTCTGCGGGAATTCCGAGGGGAAAAGACCCTGGTGCTGGTGGACCCGGTGATGGGGGACTGGGGCAAGCGCTACCGCACCTACACCGCTTTGATGTGCGAGAAGATGTGTGAGCTGGCGGCTCTGGCCGACGTCATCACCCCCAACCTCACCGAGGCCGCCATCCTGCTGGGGGAGGACTACTCCGCCGTCCCCACCACCCAGGCGGGGCTCCGGGGCTGGCTGGAACGGCTGAGCCTGGACGGGCGCCGGTCGGTGATCCTCACCGGCATCCACCCCGCCGTGGACGCGGTGGGGGCGGCCTGCCTGGACCGGGAGACCGGAGAGGTCTCCTACGCCGCCGCCCACGAGGAGCCCGCCCAGTTCCCCGGCACGGGGGACCTCTTCGCCAGCGTGGCCCTGGGGGCCCTCCTGGCGGGAAAAAGCCTGGAAAAGGCCGCCGCCCTGGCCGTGGCCTTTGTCCAGCGGTGCGCCCAGAGGACCCTGGAGCTGGGGACCCCCATCCAGGAGGGAGTCCAGTTCGAGGGCCTTCTGGGGGAGCTGGCCGGAGGCTGACCCCGGCGGCGCAAAGCGGCTCTCTCACCCGTATCTCCACGGGTGAGAGAGCCGCTTTGTCATAGAATGGCCAGGGTGAGCAGGTGGAAGAGGAAGCAGGCGGCCATCCCGCAGGCGGTGGGGAGGACGAAGGCCAGGGCCGTCCATTTGAGGCTCCCCGTCTCCTTGTGGACGGTGAGGAGGGTGGTGGCGCAGGGCCAGTGCATCAGCGTGAAGAGGACGACGCTCACCGCCGTGGTCCAGGTCCAGCCGTGGGAGGACAGGACGGTGAAGAGGGCGGCGCCCTCCAGCTCCAGCAGGCCGGTGCCCGCCGTGTAGGCCATGAGGATGATGGGGAGGGTGATCTCGTTGGCGGGGAGGGCCAGCAGGAAGCCGGCCAGGATGACCCCGTCCATCCCCATAGCCCGGCCCAGGGGGTCCAAAAGGCCGATGAGCCCCGCCAGCAGGGTGGTGCCCCCCACCGTCACGTTGGCCAGCACCCAGATGATGAGCCCCGCCGGGGCGGCGGAGATCACCGCCCGGCCCAGCACCTTGAGGGTCCGGTCCACCACGCTGCGGACGATGACCTTCCCCACCTGGGGCGGCCGGTAGGGGGGCAGCTCCAGGGTGAAGGAGGAGGGGACCCCCTTCAAAACGGTGCGGGAGAGGGCCTTGGAGGCCAGCAGGGTCATAAAGACCCCCAGGACGATGACCCCCGCCAGCAGCGCCGCCCCCTTCAGCCCCGCCAGGGCCCCCGCCCCGGCCAGAAAGAGGGTGATGAGGCTGATGAGGATGGGAAAGCGCCCGTTGCAGGGGACGAAGTTGTTGGTGAGGATGGCGATGAGCCGCTCCCGGGGGGAGTCTATGATGCGGCAGCCGGTGACCCCGGCGGCGTTGCAGCCGAAGCCCATGCACATGGTGAGGGCCTGCTTGCCGCAGGCGTCGCAGCGGTGGAAGCACCGGTCCAGGTTGAAGGCCACCCGGGGGAGATAGCCGAAGTCCTCCAACAGGGTGAAGAGAGGGAAGAAGATGGCCATGGGGGGCAGCATCACGGCGATGACCCAGGTCATCACCAGATAGACCCCGTTGATGAGCAGGTCCACCAGGGCCGCCGGGACGCCCATGGCCCACAGGCCGGATTCCAGGACCACCCCAAGCCGCTGGAAGAGGTCCGAGAGGAGGGCGGAGGGGTAGTTGGCCCCCGTGATGGTGAGCCAGAAGATGCCCATGAGCAGGAGGAGCATGATGGGGAAGCCGGTGGCCTTGCTGGTAAAGAACCGGTCCAGCAGCCGGTCCCGGCGGTCGGCGTTTTCCGCCGCCTTCACCACGCCCCGGCACAGCCCCTCCGCCCGGCGGACAAAGGCGGCGGCCAGGTCGTCCCGGAGTTTCTGGGGGGTGATCCCCGCCTCGGCTAGCTCCCGCCGCAGGGCCGTGAGGGCCTCGCTGAGCTGGGGGGCCTCCTCCGGGTCCAGGCCCAGGGAGCGGACCATGGAGGCCCGCAGGCTCCTGTCGGCGTCCAGCAGCCGGGCGCACAGCCACCGGGGCTGGACCGGCCCGGCCACCGGCTCCACCAGGGGGAGGAGCCGGTCAATGGCCTTCTCTATGTAGCCCGGATAGGTGACGGGGGGCTGGTCCCTGGGGGGGAGGGAGAAGGTCCCCTCCAGGGCGTCCAGCAGGGCGTCCAGGCCGTCCTTATCCCGGGCGGCGGTGCCCACCACGGGGACCCCCAACCGCTGGGAGAGGAGGGGCAGGTCCAGGGTGACGCCCTTTTTCCTTGCCTCGTCCATCAGGTTCACCGCCACCACCACCCGGGGCACGGCCTCCATCACCTGGAGCACCAGGTTGAGGTTGCGCTCCAGGCAGGTGGCGTCGCACACCACCACGGCGGCGTCGGGCCGGTCGAAGCACAGGAAGTCCCGGGCCACCTCCTCCTCGGCGGAGTGGGCGAAGAGGGAGTAGCAGCCGGGGATATCCACCAGCACGTATCCCCGGTCCCGGTAAGTACACCAGCCCTGAGCGTTGGCCACCGTCTTGCCCGGCCAGTTCCCCGTGTGCTGGCGCATGCCGGTGAGGGCGTTGAAGATGGTGGATTTGCCCACGTTGGGGTTGCCCGCCAGGGCCACCACCCGGTCGCTGTCGGCCCGTTTGTTCACGGTCAGGGGAAGAGAAGCCGTCATAGCGTCACCTGGACCCGGCCGGAATCCTCGTCCCGCAGGGCGATGACGGCGCCCCGGATCTGGTAGGCGGAAGGGTCGCCCAGAGGGCTGCGCCCCAGGCAGGCCACCTGGGTCCCGCTGATGAGGCCGATGTCCTGCAATCGCCGCCGGGTCTCCCCCGCGGCGGATAAACCACACACCACCGCCCGCTGTCCGGGACGGAGGGCGGTGAGGGAAATGCCTTCGTTCAAGTCGTTCACCTCCGAAGTTTTGGGTGCCCTATCGGATGGCACCACCGTAGTCTATGCACGGCGGCGGGACCGGGTGAACAGGCGGGGGAGGCGCGGAATATTTTTGCCGTGGCCGAAAAGTTTCAGAGTAATTTTAAGTTTCGCTGGTATACTTGCCCCACTATTATCCAGAAAGGAAGATCTATATGAAGCGAATCCAGCTTCCCGCCCTGGCTCTGGCCGCGGCGGTGGTGCTCACCTCCACCGCCTGCGGGGCCCAGGCCGCCGACAGCGAGACCCGCGTCGTGCTCTCAGACGCCAAGGTCACCGTGGACGGCAAGACCGCCTCCACCAGCGCCGACAGCGCCGTCTATGTGGGCGGCGGCATCATCTACTACGCCGACGGCACCGACGCCACCTACGGCGAGGGCACCGAGGCCGAAAAGCACACCGCCGCCGAGGCCCAGGCCCACACCGTGGTCACCATCACCCAGCCGGGGACTTACCGCCTTACCGGCACCCTCTCCCAGGGCCAGATCTTCGTGGACCTGGGCGCTGACGCCAAGACCGACCCCGACGCGGTGGTCACCCTCATCCTGGACGGCGTGGACATCACCTGCACCGTGGCCCCGGCGGTGTTCTTCTACAACGTCTACGAGTGCGACGAGGCCTGGGTGGCCTACGATGAGGACGAGAGCGCGGGCTACACCCCCTCCGCCGTCCAGGACACCTCCGCCGCCGGGGCTAACGTGATCATCGCCGCCGGCAGCGAGAACTCCGTCATCGGCTCCCACGTGGCCCGTATCTACAAGGAGGGCACCACCAAGAAGCTCCACAAGTACGATGGGGCTTTCTACTCCCGCATGTCCATGAACATTAACGGCGACAATGGCGACGACAGCGGCAAGCTGTCCATCGTGGCCGACAACGAGGGCCTGGACTCCGAGCTGCACCTGACCATCAATGGCGGCACCATAGCCATCGTCTCTCAGGATGATGGCATCAACACCAACGAGGACGGGGTGAGCGTCACCACCGTCAACGGCGGTATGCTCACCATTGACGCGGGCAATGGGGCCGAGGGGGACGGAATCGACTCCAACGGCTATCTGGTCATCAACGGCGGCACCGTGTGGACCATGTCCAACGAGAGCTCCCCCGACGGGGGCATCGACGCCGACATGCCCATCCTCCTGAACGGCGGCGCCCTCTACGCCTTCGGCACCCGCAACGACGCCGCGTCCAGTGACTCCGCCCAGCCCTACATGGAGCTGTCCTTCGCCTCCACCCTCCCCGCCGGGAGCGAGGTGGAGGTGACTGACGGCGACGGGAACGTGGTCTGGAGCGCCGTCACCCTGAAAAAGTGCCAGTCCATCACCCTCACCAACGCCGCCCTGGCCCTGGATACTGTCTACCATGTCTACGTGGACGGGGTGCTCCAGTGCTACTCCGGCAATTCCTTCGGCATGATGGGCGGTCACGGCGGCTTTGGCGGCCAGCGGCCCGAAGGCATGGACGGCCAGGATATGCCCGCCGCCGGCCAGCCGCCCCAGGACGGCGGGGACTTTGGGGGCCGGGGTGGCAAGGGGCAGCTTGACGGCCAGCCCCCCGAGGGCTTCGACCCCGGCCAGATGGGACAGCGGCCCGAGAGCGGCTTCGGTGGTGGGCAGGCCCAGGCCGACGGCTCCGGCTCCACCGACTTCACCCTCTCCGCCGCCACCAAGAGCTTTTCCGGGGTGTGCGACTCCGACGCCTCCGGCAAGACCCGGGTGTCCTTCACCGTGGAGGGGGTGACCCGCTCCGGGCGGACCAACGTCATCCAGAGCATCACCGCCGTCACCCCCTCGGCGGAGCTGGACGCCGCCCTCATCCAAATCACCGTCACCGACGACCCCTCTGAGAGCTACTCCGCCTCCTGCCTCCTCTCCGACGGCCTGGAGGCCGTCAACGCCCTGCTCCCCGCCGACGACGGGGACTACCTCCTCACCGTGGCGGTGGTCAGCGGCACTGAGGGCTATACCGGCGCCACCCAGCTTGCCTTCTCCGTGGGGGCCCTGCCCTTCACCGACCTGCGGGAGACCGACGAGGGCTACGAGGCGGTCAAGACCCTCTATAAGGCCGGGATCATGACGGGCACCGGGGAGAATAGCTTCAGTCCCAACGGCTCCGTCACCCGCGCCCAGGCCGTCACCGTCCTGGCCCGTCTGGCGGGGGCGGAGCGTGCGGAGACCGCCGCCTTTTCCGACGTGGCCTCCGGCTCCTGGTACGCCGGGTACGTGGGCTGGGCCTGTGACGGCGGCATCGTGGAGGGGGACGGCGCGGGCCGCTTTCTCCCCGACGAGGCGGTGACCGCCGAGCAGATGGCGCTGATGCTCGCCCGCTATGACGGGGGCTACGCCGCCTCCACGGCTTTCACCGGGGCGCTGACCCGGACCCAGCTGGCCCAAATGCTGCTGGATGTGCTGTAAAAACGGACCCCGGCCCCGTTACGAAGTAAGGGGCCGGGGTCTTTTTCCTGCCTTTTGCCTGCTGATAGGCGGGCGGATGGTATCCGCCCCTACGGAGTGGGGAGATGCTTCCAAGTGGGACGTTTTAACGCAAAATGTGAGAAAACCCCGGGACCGCCTTGAAGTGCGGTCCCGGGGTTTTATTATACGTTCACGCCTGGGCGTACCGGGCCAAAAACTGCCTCGTCCGCTCCTCCCGGGGGTGGTCGATGACCTCACGGGCGGGCCCCTTCTCCACGATGACGCCCCCGTCCATGAAGATGACCTCGTCGGCCACGTCCCGGGCGAAGGCCATCTCGTGGGTGACGATGACCATGGTGGTGTGCTGGTCGGCCAGGGAGCGGATGACCTTCAGCACCTCCCCGGTGAGCTCCGGGTCCAGGGCGGAGGTGGGCTCGTCAAAGCACAGCACGTCAGGGGAGAGGGCCAGGGCCCGGGCGATGGCCACCCGCTGCTGCTGGCCCCCGGAGAGCTGGTGGGGGTAGTGCTTGGCCCGGTCGGCCAGGCCCATGCGCTCCAGCAGCTCCAGGCCGTGGGCGTCGATGGCGGCCCACTTGGACTTGCTGGGCTCCCGCAGTTTGACCGCCAGGGTCACGTTCTCCAGGGCGGTGTACTGGGGGAAGAGGTTGAAGCTCTGAAAGACCAGCCCGAAGTGGAGCCGTTTCTGCCGCAGGGCGTGCTCGTCGGTGACGGCGGTGCCGTCGTAGAGGGTCTCCCCCGCCACGGTGATGCGCCCCGCGCCGGGGGTCTCCAGAAAGTTGAGGCACCGCAGGAGGGTGGTCTTGCCCGAGCCGGAGGAGCCGATGATGGCCACGCTGTGCCCCTCGTCCAGGGAGAAGGAGATGTCCTTCAAAACCGAGGTGGCGCCGAAGGATTTGTTGAGGTGCTCCACTTCCAAAAGGGCCATGCCGGTCCCCTCCTTACACTTTGAAGTAATCCAGCTTCTTTTCCGTCCGGCTCAAGAGCACGGTGACCACGCCGTTGAAGATGAGGAAAAAGACCCCGGCGTAGAAAAGAGGCCAGATCATGGCCCGGTTGCCGAAATCCTTGGCCATGGCGATGATCTCCTTCACCATAATGAAGTTGGCCAGGGAGGTGTCCTTCACCAGGGTGATGATCTCGTTGCCGATGGGGGGGACGATGCGCTTGACCACCTGGAGAAGGGTGACCTTGAAAAAAATCTGGCTTTTGGTCATGCCAAGCACCTGCCCGGCCTCCCGCTGGCCCACGGGCACCCCCTGGATGCCGCCCCGGAAAATCTCGGAGAAGTAGGCGGCGTAGTTGAGGACGAAGGCCAGGGCCGCCGCCGTCATTTTGGGAAGGTTATACTGCGGGCCGAAGGCGATGCCCGGCAGGTAGTAGACGATGGCCAGCTGGAGCATCAGGGGGGTGGAGCGCATGATGTACACGTAGAACCGGGTCAGCCAGCACAGGGGCTTGAAGCGGCTCATGGAGCCGAAGGACACCACCAGCCCCAGGGGCAGGGAGAGCACCAGCGTGACGAGGAAGAGCTGGCAGTTGAGCCCGAAGCTCTCCAGCAGCATGGTGGTGACGGTCTGAAAACTCATGGTCGGCGGCTCCCTTCTTGAGACACGACACGGGGCAGGGGTTGGACAACCCCTGCCTCGGCGTAATGGTATTTATGATGCGGAAAGGCTTACTGGTTGGCCAGAAGCAGGTCGGCCAGGTCGTACTTCTCGGCGATGGTGTTCAGGGTGCCGTCGTCGATGAGGGCCTGCATGGCCTCGTTGAAGGCGGGGGCGATGTCGCTGCCCTTGCGGAAGCCCACGCCGTACTCCTCCACGGAGAGCTGGAGGTCGGGAATGACCATCAGGTCGGAGTAGTCCCCCTGGCCCACCATGGCGCCCGCCAGCACGAAGTCCAGCACGCAGGCGTCGGCGCCGCCGGCCTTGACCTCCAACAGGGCGTCCACCTGCTTGTTGACGGAGGTGTACTGGGCCTGGGCCAGGTTGGGGTCGGCGTCCTCGCCGGTGACGGCGGCCTCTCCGGCGGAGCCGGCCTCGGCCTCCACCCGGGCGTCCGTCAGGTCGGCGGTGGTCTTGTACTTGTCGGCGTCGGCGGAGCGGATGACCACCACCTGGTAGTTCTTCACGTAGGGGTCGCCGATCTCCAGCGCCTCGGTGAGGGCGGGGGTGATGGTCATGCCGTTCCAGATGCAGTCGATGCGCTTGGAGTCCAGCTCCATTACCTTGGAGTCCCAGTTGATTTCCTGGAAGTCGGGCTCCAGCCCCAGCTTTTCGCACACGGCGGTGGCGAACTCGGTCTCGAAGCCCACGAAATCGCCGTTGTCGTCAATGTAGTTCATGGGGGCGAAGTAGGTGAAGCCGATTTTCAGCTTCCCGTTGGCGGTGACGTAGGCCAGGTCGCTGTCGGCGGCGCTCTCCACGGGGGCGGCAGAGCCGGCGGGGGCCGTGGTCTCGGGGGGCGTGGTCTGGGTGGTATTCCCGCCGCCGGCGCAGGCGGTGAGGGAGAGGCCAAGAGCGAGGGCCAGGGCCAGAGAAGTCCATTTCTTGTTCATAGCGGGTTCCTCCTGTTTCCTTTTTGCTTAAGACTTTAGTATAGTAACACGCTAAAGGAAAAATGTAAAGAGGAAAAGCCTCGGCATTTTTCACAAAGAGGGCGGAGGGCCCCGGCGGGTACTTACCGGCCCCCGCCGGCGAATTTCCCGGGGCAGATATCCAGGACCGTCCGGGCGGGACCCACCATGGCGTCCTCCCGCCGGCAGGGCCATTTGCCGTGGTCGATGCCCTCCACGGTGTTGCCGTCCTGGATGACGTCGCCCCTTTGGTAGAGGTAGGCCGCCAGATTCCGCAGGAACAGCACCACGTCGTCCGGGTCCAGGCCCTTGCAGTGGCACTGCAGGTCGGGCAGGCCGATGGCGGTGAGGCCCAGGGTGTCGAAAAGCATCTCGTCCGTGCCGGAGATTTTGAAAAACCGCACGTTCAGCCCGCCGTCCAGAAAGCGGAGGGCGGGGTCGTTCCAGCCTGTGTCCCGCATCCGCTCCCGGGGCATCAATTTCTGGCTGTGGGGCCAATAGATGCCGATGCACGCGGGGAAGAGGTCCAGGATCAGACCGGCGTAGTCGGCGATGAGCTGGTACTGCTCCTGCCTGGGCAGAGAGGCTGCCATCATATTGCTGCACATAATGGAGCAGCGGCACTGCTCCGCGAAGGCCTGCCGCTGGGCGCCGCAGTCCCAGAACTGGGCCACGATCTGCTCGTCCCACAGCGACCGGTCGAAGGCGTCCGGCCCCATCAGGACCAGCTGGCTGGGCACCTGGCGGTTTTCCTTTTCATAGCGGCCCGGGTGGTCCAGCAGGGCGAAGCCCAGCAGGTCGCCGCTCCGGCTGGGCATCCTTGGCTCCTCCGCCATAGGCTCCACCCCGCCGAATTTTTCGCGCATGGCCGACAGAAACCGGTCCAGAGGCGGCATCTCCGCCGGAGCCTCAAATACCGGGATAAAAAAATAGACGGAATGCCATTTCTGGACAAAGGAATCCCCACGCTTTTCCATATGCGGCAGCCTCACTTTGACGAATTTCTTTTACTTTACCGTAAAATCGCCGCCGCGTCAATTCGTCCGTCTGCCGGAAGGCGGGTCAAAAATCTGCCCGACCAAATTTCGCCTGGAATACTCCCGGGAAAAATCCGCATCTTAATGGCAGATTTCCAGATGAGATAAATGGAGGCAGGACCATGAAAAAATGGATGGCGGCCCTTTTGGCCGTTTCACTTTGCATCCTTCCCGCCCGGGCCGCCGTGGCCGGGGCGCCGGAGGTGGCGGCGGGGGCCGCCGTGCTGATGGAAAAAGAGACCGGGACCGTGCTCTATGAGGAGCACGCCCACGACAAGCTGGAGCCCGCCAGCGTCACCAAGGTGATGACCCTCCTGCTGGTGATGGAGGCCATCGACAACGGGACCCTGGGGGTGGACGAGACCGTGCAGGTCTCCGCCCGGGCGGCCTCTATGGGCGGCTCCCAGGTCTATCTGAAGGAGGGGGAGACCATGACCGTCCGGGATCTCCTCAAGGCCGTGGCGGTGGTCTCGGGCAACGACGCCGCCGTCACCCTGGCCGAGCGGGTGGCGGGGAGCGAGAGCGCCTTCGTGGAGCGGATGAACCAGCGGGCGGCGGAGCTGGGCATGGCGGACACCACCTTTATGAACTGCACGGGCCTGCCCGCGGCGGGGCACCTCACCTCCGCCCACGACATCGCCGTGATGTCCCGGGAGCTGATTTTGCACCATCCCGCCATCCGGGAGTACACCACCATCTGGATGGACTCCATCCGGGATGGGGCCTTCCAGCTCTCCAACACCAACAAGCTCATCCGCTTCTATGACGGGGCCACCGGCCTCAAGACCGGCTCCACCGACGCCGCCCTCTACTGCCTGTCGGCCACCGCCGAGCGGGACGGCATGGAGCTCATCGCCGTCATTCTGAAATCCCCCACCTCCGCCCAGCGGTTCGAGACCGCCAAGTCCATGCTGGACTTCGGCTTTGCCAACTACACCGTGCTGGACGCCCATCCCGCCCAAGCCCTGGCCCCGGTGGACGTGCTGCTGGGCGAGGCCGAGCAGGTCCAGCCGGTGCTGGCGGGCACCAGCCGGGTCCTGGTGGAGAAGGCCCAGATCAACGAGGTGGAGACCCGCATCGCCCTCACCCCCAACGTGGAGGCCCCCGTGGAGGAGGGCCAGAAGCTGGGCGAGATGACGGTGCTGGTGGGGGGAGAGGTAAAAGAGACCATCCCCATCGTGGCCGCCCAGGCGGTGCCCCGGCTCACCATCCCCGGCATCTTCCAAAACCTGCTGAAGCATTTCTTCATGGCGAAATGAGCCAAAAAAGACCGGGCGCGGGTCGGGATACCGACCTGCGTCCGGTTTAGGCTTGATGGGCGGGGGCCTGGAGCAGGAACCGGCGGGCGCTTTCGCCGTCGGGAAAGGTCCGGCCGGGAAAGAGGTAGCCGGCGGCCTGGAGCCAGGCCTCGCCGGAGTACTCCTCCGGCGGGATGCCGGCCGCGCAGCGGCCCAGGGCGGCGCGGCCCTCGGGATAGGCCGCCAGCGTGGGCACGTCGGAGAGGTAGACGCAGCCCAGGCCGGCGCGCAGCCGCTCCAGAAGTTCGTCGGTGTCCAGCATGACCCGCATTTTCCCCCTTTTTCCGTGTTTTGTCCCTCCAGATACGCCCAGTTTAACATGAAATACGATGTAATACAATATAAACTTTGCGCTTGTAATACTATATACGTACACTGTAAACAGGTGATAGAATGGGGATTGAAAAAAGGGTATACAGCTTCCGCTTCGACCCGGAGATGGTGGCCCGCCTCCAGCTGCGGGCCGAGGAGGAGAACCGCAGCCTGTCCAACCTGGTGGAGACGATCCTGAAGCAATACCTGGCCAAACTGGAGCAAAAATGAAGGGCGCCCGGAATTTCCGGGCGCCTGTTTGCCGCTTGGGGCCCAAAAACCACCACTTGTGGAAAAGGGGGCGACAAAGGCCCCTGACGGTGCTATCCTGGGAATCAGAGAGGAGGCGGACGCATGAAACTGACATTGGAACCCCCGGCGGGAGATGAGCCGGAGGTGGTCATCCGGGGAGATCCCGCCGACCCCAGGGTTCACCGGCTGATGGCCGCGTTCTCCCGGGCGTCGGGGACCGGGCGGCTGTTCCTGTACCGGGAGGGCAAGGCGTTTCTCTACGATTTGGAGGACGTGGATTACTTCGAGGCGGGGGAGGGCAGGGTGCTGGCCCACGCCGGGGCGGAGACGCTGGAGGCCCGGGAGCGGCTCTACGAGCTGGCCGGGATGGCCCCCGGCTTCCTCCAGATCAGCAAGGGCGTGCTGGTGAACGTGGCCAGGGTCCGCTCAGTGGAGGCGGAGTTCTCCGGCAACTACGTCTGCTCCCTCCGGGACGGAAAGACCCGGCTCACCCTGTCCCGGAAGTACGTCAAGGCGTTCAGGCAATATGTGATGGAGGCGAGATAGGATGAAAGGCTTTAAAAACGTGATTTTGCACATCGTCATCGGCCTGGGCATCGGCTCGGTGGTGTCGACCGTGGGACTGGTCCTCATGGGCAATCTGGACGGGACCCTGCGGCAGGTCATCGCCTGGCTGTGCGCCTCGGCCTGCTACGGGCTCATCTCTCTGGTCTATGAGACGGAGAAGCTCTCCCTGCGGCTGGTGCAGGCCATCCACCTGCTGGGCTGCCTGGGGGTGACCCTCTTCACCGGCTGGCGGCTGGGGTACTTCGCCGCCTGGGGCTGGACGGCGGCGGTAAGCATGGTGGTGTCCTTCCTGGTCATCTACACGCTGGTCAGCGTGGGCATCTACCTGGTGGACCACCGCAGCGCCCGGATGATGAGCGAAAAGCTGAAATAAGCGGCAAAGAGCGCGCCCGGATTTTCCGGGCGCGCTCTTAATATTTTATCTAATTTTAGCAGTGGAATGTCTGCATTCCACTGCTTTTCTAATTTTATGATACAGTATTATTTGATATTTAGATATTGATTCGTATACAGGGGGTTAGGGCTTGTAAGTTATATCAGATCAATTAAGCAAATAAGCAGAGGAGGGATATTTTAGGTGGCAAATGAAGAGAAAGAGAAAATGTTGCGTGATATTGAGGCAATGTTTTTAAACCTGTGCAATCCACAACGGCGTGCGGTTATGTGGGTGGCAAAAAACATTGACTTTTTAGACGCATTGTCAAAAGAGGGCCGTCTGGCGGGGGCGGACCTGGAGACGTACCTTCAGCTTGGCAGGGAGAAAAAGGACGATTATCTTTTTATGATCGCCGGGTATCTCCAGGCCAGGACCCAGCAATGGAGGGAAGAGACGGGCGGGGCGGCGGTTACGCCCTTCGACGGGGCAGAGCCCCCTGGGCGATGAGGGCGCACAGGTAGAGCATCACCCCGAACACCAGGCACACCAGCCCGGCGGGCACTCCCTCCAGCCCGGAGCGGAGCAGGGTGGGGAAGAGGAGGTTGACGCACAGCCCGGAGAGAAGGGCGGCCAGCCCTGGGGCCACCATCCACTGGAAGATCAGGGGCTTGAGGCCGATGGCCTTGGACACCGACCGCCAGTTGAGCCACACCCCCAGCACCGTGCTGATGAGCAGGCCCTCCACATAGCCCTGGAGCCCGATGCCCGGCTGGCCCATCCGCACCCAGGTGACGATGAGCTGGACCGCCCCGCAGATGAGGGAGTTGCGGGCGGCGGCGGTCTGCTTGCCCAGGCCGTTGAGGGAGGAGGCCAGCACCGCCTCGTAGCAGGTGAGGGCCACCCCGGCGGACAGGGGGGCGGCGAAGTCCCCCACGGAGGGCTCGTGGAACAGCGCCCGGCCCAGCACCGGCCCCAGCACCGCCAGCAGGGCGGCGGCGGGGAGGATGAGCAGGGAGGTGGCGGAGAGGGCCTTGCCCACCCGGCGGCGGGAGAGCTCGGGCCGGCCCAGGGCGGTGGACTCGGCCAGCTTGGGCACCAGCACCAGCCCCATGGCCGAGATGACGGCGGTGGGGAGGGCCAGCATGGGCACCGTCATGCCGCACATGACGCCGAAGGCGCTCATGGCCTGGGACACGTTGGCTCCCGCCCGCACCAGCCGTTGGGGGATCATCACCGAGGTGGCCGCCCCCATTAGGTTGCCAAGCAGGGAGGTCCAGCCGATGGGCAGGGCGATCTTCCCCACCTTCCGCCGCAGGACCCGGCGGTCCACCCCCGCCCCCGCCGGAGCCCGGCCCATGGCGCGGCGGTAGAGCAGGGTCAGGGTGACGGCGGAAAAGACCTCGCAGACCACCATGCCCAGCACGATGAGGCCCACGGACTTTTCCGGGCTCTGGGGGAGGAACCGCCACAGCAGCCCCAGCACCGCCCCGGCCCGGATGAGCTGCTCGCAGATCTCGGTGACGGCGGGGGGGCGCACGTTGCCCGAGCCGTAGAAGTAGTGCTTGTGGATGTTCTCCAGCCCCGTCAGGAGGACGCAGGGCAGCAACAGCAGCAGCCCCAGCTGGGAGCGGGCGTCCCCCAGCAGGTAGACCGAGATGGGGTCGGAAAAAAGCCCAACCACGGCGGCCACCACGGCGAAGGAGAGGAGGAAGCCCAGCACGCAGGTCCGCACCGTCTGGGCGGCGGCCCTGGCGTTGCCCAGGGCGTGGTAGCGGGAGGAGAGGTTGGAGCAGGCCACGGTGAAGCCCACGGCGGTGAGGGACATGAACACCGCCGACACCGGCATGACCAGCTGGTAGAGGCCCATCACCTCACTCCCCACCATTCGGGAGAGAAAGACGCGGTAGACGAAGCCCACGGCCTGGGCGAAGAGGCTCACGGCGGTGAGGATCACGGTGGAACGCAGCGCGGACATGGGTTTCAATGGAAGGCCCCCTCTCTTACAATGCAGGGTATTCAACGGACAAGTCTGACATGCCGGGGGGACTTGTCATTCTGTTTTGACAAACGGGCCCGGGGCGAGTAAAATAAGGTCAATTCTGCGTGTCTGAGAGAGAAGGAGTGATCCCCGTGCTGGCGGTGATTGTCAACGTGGTCCTGGTGATCCTGGGAAGCCTGCTGGGCATCCTGCTGAAAAACCGGTTTTCCCAGCGGATGGGGCAGGCGGTGATGGCGGCCCTGGCCC
The DNA here is from genome assembly GCA_022846075.1 of Oscillospiraceae bacterium. GTDB lineage: Bacteria > Bacillota > Clostridia > Oscillospirales > Oscillospiraceae > Vermiculatibacterium. The sequence goes on along the minus strand of AP025582.1, from coordinate 2,602,077 downwards.
TGTGCACCATCGGCATCGGCCTGACCACCCTGCTGAGGACCCAGGACTCCATGTGCGTCATCGTCTGCATGGTGCTGGGCACCCTGCTGGGGGAGAAAATCGACATCGAGAAGCGGATTGACGGCGTGGGGGAGGCCCTGCGCCGGAAGCTGGTCCGGGGGGAGGGCAACAGCCGCTTCGTGGAGGGCTTCCTCACCGCCACCGTCCTCTACTGCGTGGGGGCCATGGCCATCAACGGCTCCATCCAGGCCGGATTGAACCACGATTACGCCATCCTCTTTTCCAAGGGGGTGATGGACGGGGTGAGCGCCATCACCTTCGCCGCCGCCATGGGCGTGGGCGTGGCCTTTTCCGCCCTGCCCCTCCTGGTCTACGAGGGGGCCATCACCCTCCTGGCCGGAGTGGTGGGGCCCTACCTGGGGGGCGACGTCATTACGGAGATGAGCGCCGTGGGCGGCGCCATCATCCTGGGCATCGCCTTCAATATGCTGGGCATGGGTAAGGAGAAGATCCGGGTGGGCAATATGCTGCCCGCCATCTTTCTCCCCATCCTGTACCTCCCGCTGGTGAATTGGCTGGGCGGGCTCATAGGCTGAGACAAAAACGGTCCGCGCTCCAAATCCTGGTTTGGGGCGGGGGCCGTTTTTCCGCGTTCCCCCTGGGAACCGGGGGGTATTGAGCATATTTCCTGCCAATTTTCTCATGGGGCGGAGGGGAGCGCCCCGCCGTCCAGAGATTTGAAGGGAAAATTTTTTGCTTTCCCGGCGATTTTGTCTTGCGCCGGGCGGGAAAAAGAGCTATACTAAGCAACATGGACGGCCTTGGGCCGCATCCGGAATAACGCAGCTTGAAACCGTGGCCCCATGGAGAAGTTGCGTTTTTTCACAGAAGGCATTGTTAAAAAAATAACGGACATGGAAGAAATGAATACATAGATGGAGGCAAGAGACATGGGATTTGTAAAGACCGAGCAGAAGGGCCATGTGGCGATCCTGACCATCGACCGGCCCGAGGCGCTCAATGCCCTGACCGCCGACGTGCTCCGGGACCTGGGCGAGGCCATGGACGCCGTGGAGGCCAATGACGAGGCCTACGTGGTCATCCTCACCGGCGCGGGCCGCTCCTTTGTGGCCGGGGCCGACATCGGGGAGATGAAGCCCCTCACCGCCGTGGAGGGCAAGGCCTGGGGCAACGCCGGCAACGACGTCTTCCTGAAGGTGGAGAACTGCACCAAGCCCGTCATCGCCGCCATCAACGGCTTTGCCCTGGGCGGCGGCTGTGAGCTGGCCATGGCCTGCGACATCCGCCTGGCCAGCGAGAAGGCCAAGTTCGGCCAGCCCGAGGTGGGCCTGGGCATCACCCCCGGCTTCGGCGGCACCCAGCGGCTGGCCCGCATCGTGGGCACCGGCCGGGCCATGGAGCTCATCTTCACCGCCAAGACCATCGACGCGGCCCAGGCCGAGAAGATCGGCCTCGTGAACGCCGTCTGCCCCCCCGAGGAGCTGATGGACAAGGCCATGGAGATGGCCGAGATGATCGCCGCCCAGGCCCAGGTGGCCGTGCGAGAGTCCAAGCGCTGCATCCGCAAGGGCATCCAGACCGACATCAACACCGGTCTGGCCTTCGAGGCCGAGGCCTTCGGCCTGTGTTTCTCCACCGCCGACCAGAGGGAGGGCATGAGTGCTTTCCTTGAGAAGCGCAAGGAGAAGCATTTCACCGGCAAATAAGGGAAAGATTCAAAAAATTCAACATAAAATAGGAGGCACTACATAAATGAGTATCGAAAAAGTAGTCGTCATCGGCGGCGGCACCATGGGCCTGGACATCGCTCAGGTCATGGCCCGCAAGGGCAAGACCGTGGTGGTCCGGGACATCAACGAGGATCTCATCAAGGCCGCTGAGGCCCGCCTGAACAAGGGCCTGGACAAGCTGGTGTCCAAGGGCAAGCTGGACGAGGCCGGCAAGGCCGCCATCACCGGCAAGATCACCTTCACCACCGAGCTGAAGGACGCCGCCGACGCCGATCTGGTCATCGAGGCCGCCACCGAGAACCCCACCATCAAGAAGAGCATCTTCACCGACCTGGACGGCCTGTGCAAGCCCGAGACCATCCTGGCCTCCAACACCTCCTCTCTGTCCATCACCGAGATCGGCGGGGCCACCAAGCGGCCTGAGAAGGTTATCGGCATGCACTTCTTCAACCCCGCCACCGTGATGAAGCTCGTCGAGGTCATCCGGGGCGCCAAGACCTCCGACGAGACCTATAACGCCGTATTCGCCCTCTCCTCCGAGGTGGGCAAGGAGCCCGTCACCGTCAGCGAGGCCCCCGGCTTCGTCGTCAACCGCATCCTCATCCCCCTGATCAACGAGGGCTGCGAGCTGGTGTACTCCGGCGTGGCCAGCGTGGAGGACGTGGACAAGGCCATGCGGCTGGGCGCGAACCATCCCATGGGCCCCCTGGAGCTGGGCGACCTGGTGGGTCTGGACGTGTGCCTGGCCATCATGGACACCCTGTACACCGAGACCGGCGACCCCAAGTACCGCCCCAGCCTTCTCATGAAGAAGATGGTCCGGGCCGGCTACCTGGGCCGCAAGACCGGCAGGGGTTTCTACGACTACTCCAAATAAGCAGTCCCGAGGGACGGCGGGAGCTCCCACTCCCGTGATCCCGTGCATATATCAGTCCCGGTGGGACGGCGGGGGCTCCCAACCCCGCAGATTGCGTTTTCATTATAAAGTAGGAGGAAGGTATCAATATGGATTTTCATCTGAGCAAAGAGCAGGAAATGCTCCGCAAGATGTACCAGGACTTCGCGGAGAATGAAGTGAAGCCCCTGGCCCAGCAGGTCGACGAGGAGGAGATGTTCCCCGAGGAGACCGTGAAGAAGATGGCCAAGCTGGGCATGATGGGCATCTATTTCCCCAAGGAGTACGGCGGGGCCGGCGCCGACGTGCTGAGCTACGTCATGGCCGTGGAAGAGATGAGCAAGGTCTGCGGCACCACCGGCGTCATCATCTCCGCCCACACCTCCCTGTGCGCCAACCCCATCTTTGAGCACGGCACCGAGGAGCAGAAGAAGTACTATCTGCCCAAGCTGTGCTCCGGCGAGTGGATCGGGGCCTTCGGCCTCACCGAGCCCGGCGCCGGCACCGACGCCCAGGGCCAGCAGACCACCGCCGTGCTGGACGAGAAGGGCGAGAACTGGATCCTCAACGGCTCCAAGATCTTTATCACTAACGCCGGCTACGCCAACGTCTTTATCATCATCGCCATCACCGGCTCCCATGTGGACCGCCGGGGCCGCAAGGTGAAGGACATCTCCGCCTTCATCGTGGAGCGTACCGACAAGGGCTTCTCCGTGGGCAAGCACGAGAAGAAGATGGGCATTCGGGGCTCCTCTACCTGTGAGCTCATCATGGAGGACTGCGTCATTCCCAAGGACCGCCTGCTGGGCCAGCTCGGCAAGGGCTTCAAGATCGCCATGCAGACCTTGGACGGCGGCCGTATCGGCATCGCGGCCCAGGCTCTCGGTCTGGCCGAGGGCGCCATTCAGGAGGTCGTCGCCTACACCAAGGAGCGCGTCCAGTTCGGCCGCCGCATCTCCCAGTTCCAGAACACCCAGTTCCAGCTGGCCGACATGCAGGCCCGGACTGAGGCCGCCAAGTGGCTGGTGTACAAGGCCGCCATGGATAAGCAGAACCACGAGCCCTACACCGTCTCCGCCGCCACCGCCAAGCTCTTCGCGGCCGAGACCGCTTCCGACGTGACCCGCCGGGCCGTGCAGCTCTTCGGCGGCTATGGCTACACCCGTGAGTACCCCGTGGAGCGCATGATGCGCGACGCCAAGATCACCGAGATCTACGAGGGCACCAGCGAGGTCCAGCGGATGGTCATCTCCGGCAGCATGGGCGTGAAATAAGGATACGGGAGGGAATTAGAACATATGAAGTGCATTGTATGTGTAAAGCAGGTGCCGGATACGTCCGGCGTTGTGGCGGTGAAGGAAGACGGAACGATGGACCGTGCCGCCATGGCCACCATCACCAACCATGACGACCTGGCCGCCGTGGAGGCGGCGCTGGAGCTGAAGGACGCCACCGGCTGCAAGGTCGTGGTGGTCTCCATGGGCCCCCCTCCCGCGGAGGGGATGCTCCGGGAGCTGCTGGCCATGGGCTGTGACGAGGCCGTTCTGGTCTCCGCCCGTGAGTTCGGCGGTTCCGATACCTACGCCACCTCTCAGATCTTGGCCGCTGCCATCCACAAGATCGGCGTGGACAAGGACGACATCATCTTCTGCGGCCGCCAGGCCATCGACGGCGACACCGCCCAGGTGGGCCCCCAGATCGCCGAGAAGCTGGGCCTGCCCCAGGTGTCCTACGCCGCCGAGATCAAGGCCGAGGGCAACGGCGTGGTGATCAAGCGCCTGCTGGAGGACGGCTACATGATGCTCAAGGTGCAGACCCCCTGCCTCATCACCTGCGTCAAGGAGCTGAACAACCCCCGCTACATGTCCGTGCCCGGCATCTTCGAGTGCTACTCCAAGCCGCTGTCCATCTATAACTACGAGACCCTGAAGGACGAGCCCCTGATCGACCCCGACACCATCGGCCTGAAGGGCTCCCCCACCAACGTCTACAAGTCCTTCTCCCCCCCGGTCAAGGGCGCCGGCATGATGCTGGAGGGGGCCGACAAGGCCACCGTGGACCAGCTGATCGGCATCCTGGACGGCAAGCACATTATCTAACTTGAGAGGAGATGGAAACAATGGCTGAATTCAATAGTAAAGACACCGCCGCCTTCAAGGGCGTGTGGGTATTCTGCGAGCAGCGCGAGGGCGTGATCATGTCCATCAGCTATCAGCTGCTGAGCGAGGGCCGGAAGCTGGCCAACGACCTGGGCGTGGAGCTGTGCGGCGTGGTGCTGGGCTCCAACGTGAAGGAAGAGTACATCAAGGCCCTGGGCGGCTACGGTGCCGACAAGGTCTACTACTGCGACCATGAGCTGCTGAAGGACTACACCACCGACGGCTACACCAAGGTCATCTGCGACCTGGTGGAGGCCAACAAGCCGGAGATCGTCCTCATCGGCGCCACCAACATCGGCCGTGACCTGGGCCCCCGCTGCGCGGCCCGGCTGCACACCGGTCTGACCGCCGACTGCACCCACCTGGATGTGGACGTGGCCAAATACAAGGAGTTCCTCAAGACCACCTCCACCATCGACGTGGACAACACCGCCTTTGAGGAGAACACCAACCTCAAGATGACCCGTCCCGCCTTCGGCGGCCACCTGATGGCCACCATCATCTGCCCCCGGTTCCGTCCCCAGATGTCCACCGTCCGCCCCGGCGTCATGGCCACCCAGCCCTTCGATGAGGCTGGCGCCGCCAAGACCGTGGTGGAGAAGGTGCCCGTCACCCTCTCCAAGGAGGATATCCACGTGGAGATCCTGGAGATCAAGAAGGCCGCCAAGAAGCTGGTGGACCTGATCGGTGCCGACGTGGTGGTCTCCGTGGGCCGCGGCATCAGCAAGGACCCCGAGAAGGGCATCGCCCTGGCCCAGGACCTGGCCAACGCCCTGGGCGGCGTGGTCGGCTCCTCCCGCGCCTGCGTGGACGCCGGCTGGATCGACGCCTCCCACCAGGTGGGCCAGACCGGCAAGACCGTCCACCCCCGCATCTACGTGGCCCTGGGCATCTCCGGCGCCATCCAGCACAAGGCCGGTATGCAGGACTCCGAGTGCATCATCGCGGTGAACAAGAACGCCGACGCCCCCATCTTCGAGGTGGCCAGCTACGGCATCGTGGGCGACCTGTACAAGGTGGCCCCCATGCTCACCGAGGCCGTCAAGGCCCTCAAGGCTTCCAAGTAAGCAATCTAATTCAAACAAAAGGCCGGGCCGTGGAATTCTCCACGGCCCGGCCTTTTTTATAAAGAACTTGTAGGGGCGGATAATATCCGCCCCTACGAACTCAGCCTTCCCCTCGGGGGAAGGTGGCAGCCCGAAGGGCTGACGGATGAGGGGAACTGCGGACATGGTAGAGACTCTGCTAAAGAGATAAGCTCCCCTCATCAGTCTGGCCTTCGGCCAGCCAGCTTCCCCCAGGGGAAGCCCAAGACCTCCCGAACCCCGTCCCACCCCGTAGGGGCGGATATTATCCGCCCGCCCCAGCGCCCAGGGAAGAAGAAGGGCAATAGCAGAAGGAAACCCCCTCATCCTCTGCCAAGGGCTCCCCCGGAGGGGGAGCTGTCAGCGCAGCTGACTGAGAGGGCCCCCCACGACCCCTTTGACAAATCCGCCCGAGTCTTGTATGATATTGCCTGTGTGAAAATCCAAAGGGGGATTGTTCTGTGAAAGAAAGAGAGACCTTCGCCTCCCGGCTGGGCTTTGTGCTCATCTCCGCCGGGTGCGCCATCGGCCTGGGGAATGTGTGGCGGTTCCCTTACATCGTGGGCCAGTACGGCGGCGCCGCTTTCGTGCTGGTGTACCTGTTCTTCCTGGTCATCATGGGCCTTCCCATCATGGCCATGGAGTTCTCCGTGGGCCGGGCCAGCCGCAAGAGCATCGCCGTGTCCTTCCACGCCTTGGAGCCCAAAGGCACCAAGTGGCACTGGTACAGCTGGTTCGGCATGGCGGGCAATTATATGCTCATGATGTTCTATACCACCGTGGCCGGCTGGATGCTGTTATACTTTGTCAAGATGGCCAAGGGTGACTTCGCGGGCCTGGACCCCGACGGGGTGGGGGCGGCCTTTGACGGCATGCAGGCCGATCCCGGCGTGATGCTGGTCTTTATGGCGCTGGTGGTCCTGCTGGGCATGGCCGTCTGCGGCCAGGGCCTCCGGGGCGGCGTGGAGAAGATCACCAAGGTGATGATGCTCTGCCTGCTGGCCCTGCTGGTGGTTCTGGCCATCCGGGCCGTGACCCTCCCCGGCGCGGCCAAGGGCCTGGTATTCTACCTCATGCCCGACTTCAAAAGCCTCTTCTATACCGACGACGGCAAGTTCCGCCTGGGCGAGGTCATTTTCGCCGCCATGGGCCAGGCATTCTTCACCCTCTCCCTGGGGATCGGCGCCATGGCCATCTTCGGCAGCTACATCGGCAAGGAGCGGCGCCTGCTGGGCGAGGCGGTGAACGTCACCATTCTGGACACCTTCGTGGCCTTCGTGGCGGGGCTCATCATCTTCCCCTCCGCCTTCGCCTTCGGCGTGACCCCCGACGCCGGCCCCTCCCTCATCTTCGTCACCCTGCCCAACATCTTCAACGCCATGCCCGGCGGGCGGCTTTGGGGGGCGCTGTTCTTCCTCTTCATGTCCTTCGCCGCCATGTCCACCATCATCGCCGTCTTTGAGAATATCATCTCCTTCCCCATGGACAAGTGGGGCTGGAGCCGGAAAAAGTCAGTGGCCATGAACCTGCCCCTTATCTTCGTCCTGAGCCTGCCCTGCCTGCTGGGCTTCAACCTGTGGGGCGGCGTGTCCATCCTGGGCGGCGGCATCATGGACTTCGAGGACTTCATTTTGAGCAACAACCTCCTGCCTCTGGGCTCCCTCATCTACCTGCTCTTCTGCGTCAGCAAGAGCGGCTGGGGCTGGGACAACTTCCTGTCCGAGGCCAATGAGGGCCAGGGCCTGCGCTTCCCCAAGGGCCTGCGGGCCTACATGAAGTGGGTGGTGCCCATCATGATCCTCTTCATCTTCCTCATGGGCTACAAGGAAAAATTCTTCCCCGGCTGATGAAACGGCAAGCGCCCCTCACGTCTGTGAGGGGCGCTTTTTAATGGGACCGCGGGGGACAATCTTCATTAAGCAGATGTCGTCCCCCGTTTTTATGCTTTTCAGCAATTTAACGTCCACCTCGCAGCCAAACGCTTTTTCAAAGAGGACCTTACTGTACCCGGTCGTGCATTGGCACCAGGTCTTTGTCTCCAGCCTTTCCACCTCCGCCAGCATGGGACAGGGGCAGAACCAAAATTGAAGATACAGCTCCCCGCCTTCACAGGAAAGGCCGGCGGACCTGGCCCGGTCCGAGGCCGCAAGCTCCTCTATGCTTGCGGCGGATGCCATCAGCTCGTTCAAAAGCGCCAGCTTGTCATCCATTTTATACCCGCATTGGCAGTTCATTCGGATGCGTTTTGCCGTATCGGGGTCAAATTTCCGTTCCAGGCGGCGCATGGCCGACTTTACCCAAGCGGCGTTGTCCTCGCACCGGGAATCACCGCAAGGCCCGTATACGATTTCTTTTGCGGTGCCGCCGTCACTCTCTGCCTTGACCGCTTCCCAAATGACGCGCTCCTGGATGTCCCTTATGTCAAATGCCGGTTTCTCCATCTTGCCCCGTCCCCTCAAAACAGACTGCTCGCCAGTCCTTATTTTATGGTTACATGATAAGGCAAGTCCTGGATCAATACTTCTGAATTCCTGCTCTATTGAATTGGGATGCACAGATCCATCACAACGTGGTTGTGGTCCCACTCGATCTCTCTGTAAATGGACAAACCGTACCGCTCCCGCATCTCGTAGCGGCTTTGGGACAGCCAAACGCTGAAAACGCCCTGCACGGCGCAAAAGATATCCGCGATTGCTCCCTCATAGCGGTAGACGGCGAACCTGCCGCCCCTTATGGCCGTCACGTTCTCCAGCGGGCAGGCATTCTCCACAGATAGGCACAAATCGCAAATACAGCAGCCGGGAGAAGCGACCGATGGATCGTCGTAAAACCGCTCGAGCATCCGCGCGCCGCCCTGAAAATACTCCCTATATTTGCTGATGAACTTAAGCCAGTTTTCTTTTATGTCGGCATAGCTTCCAATCATTCGCTCGTAGAGTACAAATAGATCCGGAAGCTCCTCAATTTTGATCCTGTCGTCGTAGGCGTCATAGGTCTCAAAAACGTCAGTCCTTGCGGGATAAAAGGGATTATTGATCTCCCCCGCGTTTGCGGTTTTCCGAAATTGGGCGGGGGAGGCGGCGGTGTGCTTTTTGAACGCGGAGCTGTAATTGGAGGGGGAGTATCCGTAATCCGATCCGATCTCGGTGATGCTTTTATTGTGTTTCAGCTTTAAATCAATGGCGCTCTGATCCATTTTAAGGCGTTTGATGAAAGCGTAGACGCTCTCGCCGGTCTCCGCTTTAAACAGCCTGGCAAAATGGAATTCTGAATAATGAAAATGATCCGCCACGCTTTTTACCGTCAGGTCGTCTTTCAGGGAGCGGATGATATAATCGATGCTTTTGCTTACCAGCTCCCTCATGAAGGCAATTCCTCTCCATGGGCGGATGCGGTGGACGCTCTGCCCCGGTATTCACTCAGGAGAACCTCGTTGATCTCCTCCGGCGTCTCCGGGCAGCCCCGGTCCAGCCACATCCGGACAATTTGGTTGAACCCGGCCCGGAAAAACTCGATGTGGTACTCCACGTACCTGTCGTCGAAATACAGCTTGGTCAGGTGGGTGTCGTACCTGGTGATTTGATAAGCGCTGTCGTACCCCAGCTTGAAGCAGGTCTTGTAGAAAAGCTGGTGGTCCCTGATGTGGCGGAAGAGCTTCAAAAAGTCGTTGCTGTTGTAGCTCATAGCCAGCTCTTGGGCATAGAGCTGGTTCACCTCGGCCTCCACCCGCTCCTTCACCTTGTCGGCCAGGTCGTAAATGTCCAGGTAGTTGGCGTAGAAGGTGCTGCGGTTGAGCCCCGCCCGCTTGCACAGCTCGGACACGGAGATCTGGTTGAGGTCCTTGCTCTCCAAAACCTCCATAAACGCACCCTCCAGCTTTTCCCGGGACTCCTTTTTCCGCCGGTTGTTTTTGGTATTCATAAGCGCCTCTCCATTATTCCAACAGATGTCTGTGAATTGCTGATTGCCCCCGGGGACTTTTCCGTATTATACTACAACTGCAATAAACAAACAACTGTAGTCATAATGCTTGGAGGAATCGACATGAAAAAGAGCAGCTTTGCGGCCATGGTCCTGGGGACCATCAGCGGGATTTTCTTCGCCCTGGGAATGTGCATGGCCCTGGTGCCGGAGTGGGGGGCCCGCCGGCCGGGGATTATCCTCGGCGTGGCGGGGTTGGCCCTGGCCCTGGTCACCGTGGCGGTGTGGCGGAAGATGGAGGGGAAGGCCCCCATCCAAATTTCCGGAAAGACGGTCCTGACCGTGGCGGTCAGCGTGGTGGGGGCCCTGGCCCTGGGCGTGGGCATGTGCTTCACCATGGTGTGGAGCCAGTTGGCGCTGGGCATCGCCATCGGCCTTGCGGGTATCGTGGTCCTGCTGTGCCTCATCCCCATGGTGAAGGGGCTGCGGTGATGGCAGGGTCAAGATTGGTCCGGGCGAACCGGGCGGCGGCCAGGGTGGTCACGACGGGGTTCTGCCGGATTGAGGCCGCCGTGGTTGGTGCATACACCAAAATCGAGGACGCCTTCATAGACCGCTGTCTCACCCGGGAGGGGGAGAGCACGGCCCAGGCGAAGGAACGGCTCAGGCAGGAGAGCCGGGAGCGAGAGGGCAGATAAGGAGAGCCGCCGCAAAACAACTGTTTTGCGGCGGCTCTCTTTATCGTCAGAAGGCCTTACCCCGGCAGGGCCAGAGTGAACACCGCCCCGCCGCCGGGGCGGTCGCTCACGGTGAGGCTCCCCCTGTGGAGTCCGGCGATCTCCCTGGCGATGCACAGGCCCAGGCCGTAGTGCTCCCGCTTGGACCGGGAGGGGTCGGCGCGGTAAAAACGGTCAAAGATATGGGCCTTTTCCCCGTCGGGGATGCCGGGGCCGGTGTCGGACACGGTGAGGAGGAAGCCCCTCCCGCCCCGGTCCACGCCCACCGTGACCCGTCCCCCGGCGGGGGTGTAGGCCAGGGCGTTGTCCAGCAGGATGGAGAGGACCTGGGCCACCCGCTCCCCGTCGCAGCGGCAGGGGGGAAGGGGGGCGGCGGGGAGCCTTGGCTCCAGGCGGATGCCGGCGTGCCGGGCGGGGCCCTCGAAGCCCTCGCAGACGTTGAGGACCAGGGTCTCCAGCTCCACCTGGGCCGGGCGGATGGTCCACTGGCCGCTGTCGGCTCCCGCCAGGGCCAGCAGGTCCCCCACCAGCCGGGACATGCGGGCGCACTCGCCGTCGGCCAGGGCGATGAAGTGCTCCCGCTCCCCGGGTTCGGCGGTCTTAAGGGCGGAGAGGCTGGCCTGGATGACGGCCAGGGGGGAGCGCAGCTCGTGGGAGGCGGCGTGGACGAACTCCAGCTGCTTGCGCTGGTTTTCCTCGATGGGCCGCAGGGCCCGCCGGGTGAAGATCCAGGCGAAGAGGGCCAGCAGGCACAGCCCGCCCAGGGTGACAGTGCCCAGCAGGGCCAGCTGGCCGGTGAGCTGGACCGACTCGGGGGCGGTGGAGCGGACCACCACCACCCCCGCCCAGCCGGAGGACAGGGGGATGACGGCGGCGGCGGCCCGGTAGCGGCCCCCGTCCCGGCCGGTAAAGACGTAGCGGGCCTCCTGGGTCTGGATGTTGGAGGTGGGGGGGAGGGACAAATCCAGGCCTTGGCCGGAGAGTGCGGCGGCCTTGGCCTCGGCGATCAGCCCGCCCCGTTCCCCGTCCCCGTTCCCGGCGTAGAGAAGGGGGCGGCCGTCCAGCTCCACGTGGAGGGTCAGGCCGCCGTCGTGCTCGGTCTGGCTCAGCCAGGCGTGGTCCAGCACCGGCTGGCTCCTCAGGTGGGCCAGGATGGCGTTGACGGTGCTGTTGAAGGAGGCCTCGGCGTTTTCCGAGGCCTGTTTCTGGGTGAAGAGGAGGAACCCGGCGGCGGTGGCCAGCAAAATGGCGCCGGTGGCCAGGATACAGGTGAGGAACAGGGTCAGCCGGCGGTGGACCGATTCAAACATGGCCCGCCTCCAGCTTGTAGCCCACGCCCCGGACCGTGCGGATCTCCATGGCGCTGCCCACCTGTGCCAGACGGCGGCGGAGGAAATAGATGTAGTTGTCCAGATTGCCCTCCTCCACCGGGGCGTCGGGGCCCCAGACACGGGAGAGGAGCAGGCCCCGGGTGAAGGTCTGCCCCGGGTGGCGGAGCAGGGGTTCCAAAAGGGCGGCCTCCCGCTTGGACAGGGAACATTTGCCCCCGGCGCCGGAGAGGACGCGGGCCTCGGGGTCGAACTGGACGTCCCCGCAGCGCAAGAGGCTGGCGTTTTCCCACTGCCGGGGGCGGCGGGCCATGGCCCGGACCCGGGCGGTCAGCTCCTCCAGGTCGAAGGGCTTCACCAGGTAGTCGTCCGCCCCGGCGTTGAGGCCCTGGACCCGGTCGGCCACCGTTCCCAGGGCGGTGACGATGAGCACGGGGGTCTGGATGCCGCCGGCGCGCATCCGCTCCAGAACGGTGACCCCGCTGAGGGTGGGGAGCATCCGGTCCAGAATAATCAGGTCGTGGGCCTGCTGGCGGGCCCAGCGCAGGCCGTCGTCCCCGTCGTGGCACACGTCCACGGTGAAGCCCTCCCGCTCCAGGTGATAGCACACCGCCTCGCAGAGCTTTTCGTCGTCCTCGATCATCAGGATGCGCATCCCGCCGCCCCCTTTGCCCCTTTTGTCCCTATTATAGCATACATTCCTCTAACCTTTCTCCAATTTGTCGGGGCCGGCGGCCCTGTTTTTGGAGAAAAACTTAGAGATTGGCGCGGTATACTGGAGCCAACAGCAACGATGGGAGGAAACATGAAGATGAGACGACTGTTGGCCGGGCTGCTGGCCCTGGCGATGGCGCTGCCGTTGACCGCCTGCGGTGGAAAGGGGGAGGAGGGCGGAACGCCCGCCATGGGGCGGTACGTAGAGGAAACCCGGACCCTGCCCGACCGGATGGGGCAAGTGCTGGCCCTGCGGGCCGACGAGGCGGGGGAACTGGACCTGCTGGCCTTCATCCGCCGGGAGGGGGACGAGGCGCACTGGGCTGACCTGAAGCTGTTCCATTCCGCCGACGGGGGTATGACCTGGGAGGCCCAGGACAGCACCGCCCTCAATGGTGGACTGATGGACCAGTATTCCCAGGACTGCGCCTGCTGGGACAGCCAGGGGAACCTGTGGTTTTTTGGCTATGACTACGGCGCGGACGTGCCGGAGGGGGAGGGCGTCCCGACCCTGTTCTGGCGCATCGCCCCGGACGGGACCATCACGGAGCTGCCCCTGGAGGAGCCGGACGGCGCCGGCCCCCGCAGCTTCAAGGTGGCGGACAACGGCGATTTGCTGGTGGACTGCTGGTGGGTTCTCTACCACCTGGACGGAGAGACCGGGGCGGTCAAAAACCAGTTTGAGGTGGAGGACGGCTCCATCGAGGGCTATGACATCCGGGGCAATGAAGCGGTCTACTGCGCCAACGACGCCCTGGTTTTTTACGACATGGAGGCGGCCAGGGAGACCGGCCGGGTGGCTGCCGCCTCCTTTGTCCACTCCTCCAATGACAACAGCACATGGAACCGGCTGGCGGCCTACGCCCCCGACGGTTCGGTGTGCTACGCCGACGCCAAGGGCATCTACCGGACCCAGACGGGCAACAGTATGCTGGAGCAGGTGGTGGACGGCGGCCTTACCAGCCTTGGGACCCCCTCTTTCCTGATGCAGTTCTTTGTGCCCTTAGACGACAGCTTCCTGATGGTCTCCTGGGTCAACGAGGCCTGGAGCCTCACCGCCTATGTCTACGACCCCGGCGTGCCCACCCTGCCGGGGCAGGAGCTGCGGGTGTGGTCCATGGAGGAGGACCCTCTGGTCCGGCAGGCCATCGGGACCTTCCAAAAGGACCACCCGGAGGTGTACGTCACCTATGAGCTGGGCTACACCGAGGGAGAGGGTTCTTACAGCTGGGACGACGCCCTGAAAACCATCGCCACCGAGCTGGTGGCGGGGAAGGGGCCGGACGTGCTGGTCCTAGACGGGATGCCTCTGGACTCCTACGCCGGGAAGGGGGTGCTGCTGGACCTGTCTGAGGACTTTGCCGCCCTGGAAGACCGGCTTCTGCCCCACAAGGCCGCGGCCTGCCGCCGGGCCGACGGAACCCTGCCCGGGATCCCGCTGCAATTCGATGCCCCTGTCCTCCACGCCTCCACGGCTGCGGTGTCCGCCAGCCGGGATCTGGAAAGTATGGTGGACTGGCTGGAGGCCAACCGGGACAGCTTCAACCACCCCCTGTCGGTGACGGAGATCGACTGGATCATGGAGATCTTCACCCTGACCGACCGGGACCGCCTCTACGCCGGGGACAAGGCCGCCTGGTCCGCCTTCCTGACCCAGATGAAGCGCATCTGGGACATGGAGCAGGGCCGGGTGGTGGAGGACAGCTGGGGACTCCACCCGGAATTCGGCTTCGGCGCGCTGGCCTGGTCCATCGACGCCGTGGGCATCGACCTGGGCTACCTGTGCAGCTTCGACAGCCTGTACGCCGCGTGGCAGGTCAGCCAGAACCGGGGAGACGGGGAGACCGTTCCCCTCTTCGGTCATGGCCTGTACCAGCCCAAAACCATCCTGGGCATCAACGCCCGCAGCCAGAATACCGCCGTGGCCCGGCAGTTCTTGGCCACGGCCCTGTCGGAGGAGGTCCAGGGCTCCGGGGTGGGGACCGGGATGCCGGTGAACGCCGCCGCTTTTGAGGCCTCCACCCAGGAGGACCCGGACCCGAATCGGAACGGCCACTTCTCCACCTACGGCACCACCCTGACGGACAAGGACGGGGCCGACGTGCCCATCTACGTCACCATCGACTACCCGCCGGAGGATTACCGAATCGCCTGGGCGGAGACCCTCAAGGCCCTGGATACCCCGGTCCTTCTGGACGGCAGCATCCAGACCATCATGGAGCAGGAGACGGCGGATTATTTCGCCGGAAAGCAGGACCTTGACGGGGCGGTGGACCGGGTGCTCGGTAAGCTGGAGCTCTACCTGGCGGAGTGACGCCCCCACATTATGAGAGGGGTTCCTTCGGCACCGGCAGTTTCAGCTCAAAGACCGTACCCTCCGGCCCGGTGGAGGCCACCCGGAGGGTCCCGTGGTGGAGCCGGGTGAGCTCCTGGGCGATGGAGAGGCCCAGGCCGAAGTGCTCCTTGCTGTTCCGGGCGGTGTCCGCCCGGTAGAAGCGGTCGAAGATGTGGGCCGCGTCGGCGGAGGGGATGCCGGGGCCGGTGTCGGCCACCCGGAGGAGCACGGCCTCCGGAAGGGCCTGGGCCCTCAAGGTGACGGCCCCTCCGGCTGGGGTGTAGCTCAGGGCGTTGTCCAGCAGGACGGTGAGGATTTGACCCAAACGCTGGGCGTCCCCCCTGACCATGGGCAGGTCGGTGTCCGGCACCTCCAGATGGAGGGAAAGGCCCCTTTCCCGGGCCAGGGGGAGGAACTTCTCCGCCGTCTCCAGCAGCAGGGCGTCCACGTCCACCGGGGCGTCGGCCACGCTCCAGGTGCCCGCGTCGCTGCGGGCCAGGGACAGGAGGTCGTCCACCAGCCGGGCCATGCGGGCGCACTCGTTTTCAATGCTGCGCCGCAGCCTGGGCGCCTGGGCCGGGTCCACCGCCAGGGCGGAGGCGGCGGTGCGGATGACGGCCAGGGGGGAGCGCAACTCGTGGGAGGCGGCGGCGATGAACTCGGCCTGCCGTTTCTGGCTCTCCTCGATGGGCCGGATGGCCCGCCCGGCGAAGAGCCAGCACAGGGCCACCAGGGCGGCCACCCCGAGGGCCACCAGGCCGGCGAAGGCCCCCCGGAGGAGCCAGATCTCCCGGCGGCTGTCCGCAATGTCCTTGAGGAGCACAAGGCTCTGCCATCCCCGCCCCGCGGGAATCAGGGTCACGGAGGCCAGATACCTGTCCCCGTGGTCCCCCTGGACCTGGAACGCGGGGGTGGAGGTGGGCTCCAGGATGGAGATGGGGGGCAGGCCGGGGTCCACCCCCAGGGCCCGCCCCTGCTCCGCAGCCCGGTCGATCAATACCTGCCGGTCGGTGGCCGGCGCCCAGGCCCCACGGAAGGTGATGGGCCGCCCCCCGTCCCGGAGGGAGATGACCAGGTTTTCCCCGGCCTCCAGCTGGGCCAGCCAGGCGGCGCTCACCACCCGGTCGGTCTGGAGCTTGACCACGATGCCGTTGGCGCTGGTTTGGAAGTTGGCCCGAAGGCTCTCCTGGAGCCGTCCCTCGGACAGGGAGAGGGCGGCCAGGGCCATGACCACCAGCACCGCCCCGGTGAGGGCGGCGGCCAGGAGGGTCAGGCGCAGACGCAGCTGTTTCAGCATGGCGGTTCCTCCAGCCGGTAGCCCACCCCCCGCACCGTGGCGATCTGGGAGCGGCTGCCCGCGGTCTTTAAACGGCGGCGGAGGAAGTGGATATAGTTGTCCAGGTTCCCGTCCTCCACAGGGGCGTCTGGGCCCCAGATCCGGGCCAGCAGCAGCTCCCGGGTCAAGGTCTGGCCCCGGTTGCGCAGCAGCAGCTCCAGAAGCCGGGCCTCCCGCCGGGAGAGGGGGCAGGGCCCGGCGGGGCCCCGGAGGGCGCACAGTTCCACGTCCAGCTCCAGGTCCCCGGCCCGGAGGAGGTGGGTGGTCTCCACCTGCCGGGGCCGGCGGGCCAGAGCCCGGATCCGGGCCAGCAGCTCCTCGGTGGCGAAGGGCTTGGGCAGATAGTCGTCCGCCCCGGCGTCCAGGCCGTCCACCCGGTCCTGGATGCCGTCCAGGGCGGTGATCATCAGCACGGGGGTGGACAGCCCCTCCCGCCGAAGGGCGGAGACCACCTCCACCCCGCTCCGTCCGGGCAGCATCCGGTCCAGGAGGATGAGGTCATAGGCGTTCTGCCGGGCAAAGTGGAGGCCGTCCTCCCCGTCGTAGGCGTAGTCCACCGTGTAGCCCTGGCTTTTTAAATGGATATCCACGGCCCCGCACAGGTCCCGGTCGTCCTCGATCATCAAAATGCGCATGCAGTGCTCCCACCTTTAAACAGTGATGTCGGTGTTACCAGTATAACAGCCTTATCTCTAAAAAATCTACAAAGATTCTTACAGGTGGATTAGAGAAAAATGAGATATCCTGGAGACACCATTTCAGAAGGGAGCAAGATCATGAAACGATTTTTATGCGCGGCACTGTCCCTGAGCCTGACCGCCGGGCTGCTGTCCGGCTGCGGGAGCTCCGAGGGGACCCAGGGCGGAAACGTGCCCATGGGGCGGTATATCGAGGAGCAGACCGGGTCCCTGCCGGGGGTCGAGCGGGTCCGGGGGACCTGCCTGCGGGAGGACGGCGTGCTGGTGACCTACGGGTACAGCAAGACCGAGCAGTGGGCCAAGCGGTACGAGATCTCCCAGGACGGCCAGATACAAGAAGAGGACGTCACGTGGCTCTCCGGCCTGATGGCCGCCGGGAACAGCGTCCTGGGCATCAACGAGACCTCCAACGGCGCCCTTTTCGCGCTGTACATGGACCAGGCTGGGGCCCCCCATCTGGTCCGGGCGGAGGGGGACACGCCCCAGGACATCGAGATCCCGGACTGGGAAAAGGAGGCGGGCGGCGGCGGGGAAGAGCCCGGAATCACGGTCTCCGGCAGCAAAAACGACCCCGGCGTCACCACCTCCGACGGCAAGAGCGGTGCGGTCGTCTCGGGCAGTTTTGGCGGGATCACCGTGGAGGGCAGCGTCTCCGTCGGGGTAGACGGGGGAGCAGTGGGAGAGCCGTTCTCCTTGATTCCCCCCACCGGGTTCAGCGTGCTGGAAAACGGGGACTACCTGATTTCCTACGGCAATAAGGGCGTGTCCCGGTACAGCGGCGCGGACGGCGCGCTGATCCGGGAGTATCCCTGCACCGCCTTCGCCGGCTCCACGGCGGTCTACGGCAATCAGCTGTTGGCCTTTGACCCCAATTACAGCGGGCTGTGGCTCTATGACCTGGACACCGGCGCGAAGAGCGAGTGCGTCTTTGACGGGCTGGACTACGCCACCGTGCCCAACCTGGACGAGGAGGGCGTATTCCTGGCCAACAGCGGCGGCATCTACCGCCAGGCCGAGGGGGGCACCCTGTGGGAAAAGCTGGTGGACGGCGAGCTCACCTCCCTGTCCATGCCCGATCTGAGCATCGCGGCCACGGCGTCCGGCCCCGAGGGCAGCTTCTGGGCCCTGCTTTCCGGGGAAGAGGGGGTGGAGGTCATGCGCTACACTTACAGCGCCGACACCCCCACCAATCCCGACACCGAGCTCACCATCGCCGCCCTGGACGACAATGCCACCATCCGCCAGGCCATCGGCGAGTTCCAGCGCCGCAACACCAGCGTGAAGGTGAACTTCCAGATTTTGCTGGAGGGGGAGTCGGCCGCCACTCCGGAGGACGTGATCCGGGCGCTGAACACCGAGCTTTTGAACGGCAAGGGCCCCGACCTGCTGGTGCTGGACGGTCTGCCCGCCGCCTCCTACATCGAAAAGGGCGTGCTGGAGGATCTGAGCGGCCTGGAGGGTGAGCTGGAGGCCCAGGGTCTCATGCCCAACCTCATGGGGGCTTACCGCACCGGCGGGGGCGTATTCGCCCTTCCCTCCCGGTTCACTCTGCCCGTCATGATGGGCAGGTCGGAGGACGTGATGGCCGTCCGGGCCCTGGCGGACCTGGCCCGGGAGGTGGAGGAGCGGCAGGGCGGCTCCACCCCCTTCCTCAAAGCCCCCGACACCCTCTGGGGTGAGGACGGCGCGGCCCCCCTGTACGTGAATCTCTTCGCCCCGGCCCGCCAGGGCGCGGGGGTGGAGGAGGGGGCCCTGACGGAGTTCTTCCGGCAGGTCTCCCAGATCGACGCCGCCCTGAAAAAGAACACGCCCCAAAACGGCAGCACCAGCGCGATCCTCGTGACCATGTCGGACGGCGGAGGCCGGGCGGAGGTCATAGACATGGGTTCTTTTGTCCTCAGAAACGGCCAGGCCCTCTTCCACATCCAGGAGCTTGGGGGAATCTACGGCCTGGAGCAGATCTGCACCAACTTAGGCCGGGAAGAGGGCTGGGCGCTGGACTCCCTCTTCGGCCAGGGGGCCTACACCCCCTCCGGCGCGGTGGGCATCGTGACCACCTCCCAGCAGAAGGAGCTGGCCCAGAGCTTTGTGAAGATGCTCCTCTCCGGCACGGTCCAGGACAAGTACCTGGGCGACGGGTTCTCCGTGGTCCGCGGCTCCCTGGAAAAATCCGTGATCAAGATCCTGGACGGCGCCGACGACATGGGCTTCCTGTCCCTGTGCGGCAGCCTGTCTCAGCCGTTGCTCACCGACCAGGTGGTGACCGACGTGGTCCTCGATCAGACCAAGGCCCTGCTGGAGGGCAGGCTTACCCCGGAGGAGGCCGCCGCCCAGGTGGTGGAAAAGACCCAGATCTATCTTTCCGAATAATTCCCCCGCCAGCCAAAGTCCGGCGGAGGACAAACAGAGACGACCCAGAAGGTGGTGTTTCCCATGGCCCTGAAGCCGATGGAACAACTGAACATCCGCGCCGAGGAGGAGCGGGTCCGCCTGCAAAGCGGGGAGAAGCCCAAGTCCCGCTTTACCAGCAGGCTCCAGCGCACGGCGGTCCGGCTGCTGGCCGGGTTCTTCGCCCTGATGCTGTGCCTGACCCTGGTGTCCCGGGCGGCGGAGGGCGTGACGGTGGCCCGGGTAAAGACCCAGCGGCCCAAGACCGGCATCCTCACCCAGCGGGTGGACCTCTCGGGCACCATTGAGCCCCTGGGGGACTTGGACCTCACCCTCCCCGCGGGCATCCAGGTCACCTCCATCCGGGCCCAGGCCGGGCAGCGGGTGGAGCCGGGGGACCCCCTGCTGGAGCTGGACGGCGCCGGGCTGGACCGGACCATGGAAAAGCTGAGAAACGACATCCGCCTGCTGGATTTGAAGATCCAAAACGCCCTCTCGGGCAACAGCGGGGACGACACGGAAGCCATCCTGGCCGCCCAGCAGGCCTTGGCCGACGCCCAGGAGGACTACGACCGGCTGGTGAACAGCCGCGAGAGGGCCGAGGGCCGGAGTGAGGAGGACCTCCTCACGGCCCAGGCCGACTATGACAAGGCCCTGGAGGATTTAGAGAAGGCCGAGAAAAAGGCCCTGGAAAACCTGGTCAAAGAGGCGGAGGAAAAGGTGAAGGGGGCGCAGAAGGATTTGGAGGCCGTCCAGGAGGTGGCCCAGTCCGCCATCGAGAGCGCCCAGGCCAGCCTGACCGCCGCCCAGGACAGCGCGAAAGCCTTCAGCGAGCCCTACTACAACTCCGTGCGGAACCTGAAAACGGCGAAGGAGCGGCTCCAAAAGGCCCAGGCGGAGCTCCAGGAGCTCCAGGACTCCGGCACCGCCACCGAGGCCCAGCTCCAGGCCGCCCAGGAGAAGGTGGACGCCGCCCAGGCCGAGGTGGACGCCGCGAACTGGAGCATGGAGTCCTATAACTACAAGGGGGACCTGGCCGTCACCCGGGCCGCCGAGGAGCTGGCCAAGGTGACCGAGCGCCAGGGGGAAAAGGTCAAGAAGGCGGAGCAGGCCTTGGAAGAGGCCAAGGCCGAGCTGGAGAAGGTGAAGAAGGAAAGCGACGTCAGCGAGGAGGCCCTGGTGGTCTCCGCCCGCTCCGCCCTGGAGGGAGCAGAGCGGGCCCTCAAGACCGCCCAGCGGGGGGTGGAGGACACGGACGTGGCCACCGACGAGCAGATCTTTACCGCCGGCCGGGCCGTGGAGGCCGCCCAGCGGGCGGTGGAGCAGGCCCAGCGCAAGGCGGAGGAAAACCGCCTGTCCGCGGCCAAGGACCAGCGGGGCCGGGAGATCGAGCGGCTGGGTTATGAGAGCGAGCGCCGGGAGCAGGCCCGGACCCTGGCCGAGCTGGAGCGGGTGGCGGCCGGGGGCGGCGTGCTGACCGCCCCCATCGCCGGCACGGTGCAGAGCATTCTCACCGAGACGGGCCGGACCCAGGACGGCGTGTCGGTGGCCTCCCTGTCCCGCAGCGACCAGGGCTTCCAGATGGAGGCCGCCACGGACGAGAAGAGCGCCGAAAAGCTGTCCCTGGGGGACCAGGGCAAGGTGACCTACCACCAGGACGGCAAGGCAAGGGAAGCGGTGGGGGTGGTCTCGGCCATCGGCGCCGCCGACGACAAGGGCCAGGTCAAGGTGACCGTGACCCTGCCCGAGGGGAGCTACCCCGCCGGCGTGTCCGCCAAGCTGGAGCTTTCCAAGCGCAGCGAGCAGTACGGGGCCTGCCTGCCCCTGGGGGCCCTGCGCAGCGACGGCGACAAGGACTATGTGCTGGTCCTCCAGGAGAAAAACACCGTGATGGGCATCGAGCAGACCGTGGTCCGGGTGGAGGTGACCGTCCTGGACCGGGACAGCGAGTCCATGGCCGTGGAATCCTCCCTCATGGGGACCGAGCAGGTGGTTACCAGCTCCAGCAAGCCCATCGGGGAAGGGGATCGGGTGCGCCTTGAAACGGGAGACAAGTAAGTGGGCGGCCCCCCTCCTGGGGGTGCTGGCCCTGCTGGCCTGGGGACTGTGCGCCTTTCTGGCCCAGGAGATCGGGGCCCTCTCCTCCGGCGTGTCCGCCCGCTGGGAGGGGGAGGGGGGCGTCAGCCCCGCCCAGGTGGAGGAGGCCCTTCGCTACGCCCGGGAGGACGGGGGGGAGAATGTCCCCCGAATGACCCTGTGGCGGGAGAAGCCGGGGGCGGTCCTCTGGGACGAGGGGGAAGAGCGGACCGCCGCCGCCTCGGTGGTGGAATTCTATGGCCAGGGGGCCGACCTTTGGCCGGTCCCCTTTCTCACGGGCAATTATCCCGCCCAGGGGGACGCCGAGGGCATCGCCGTGGACGAGGCCCTCTCCGCCGCCCTGTGGGGCGGGGTGGGCCGCCCCGGCCAGATCGTCCGCTGGGAGGGGAAAACCTACGTCCTCCGGGGGGTATTCCGGGGGGACGGCGGCCTGGCCCTTCTGCCGGGGCGGGCGGACGACGCCGATGCCTGGCCCAACCTGTTCCTGCGCTTTCCCCAGCAGGGGGGCCGGGAGGCGGCCCAGGCCTTCTTGAACCGGAACGGCTGGAGCGGGGGCGACCTGCTGGATCTGGAGCTGCTGTCCTGGTGCGTGACGGCCCTGGCGGGTCTGCCCGGGGCCGCCCTGCTGCTGGGCCTTTTGTGGAAGCTGCTGCGCCGGGGCCTGGCCCTCCGGGCCAGCCCGCTGCTGCTGGCGTCCTACCTGCCCCCCGCCCTGTGCGCCGGTGCCCTGGCCCTGTGGTGCGGGAACTTCCCCCCCAGGGTGCCCGCCGCCCTCATCCCCACCAAGTGGTCCGACTTCAGCTTTTGGGCCCGGCTGGCGTCGGGGCTGGGGGAGAGCCTGGGGGCCTGGCTGTCCGGGCCGCTGACCCTGCGGGACCTGCGGCTGTGGCCCCTGGCCCTGGGCTGCCTGCTGCTGTCGGCGGCCGCCCTGGCCCTCACCCTGCTGGCCGCCGAGCGGGTCAGGCCCCGGGACGGCCAGGGGGTCGTGGCGGGCTGGGCCCTCAGCCTGGGGACCCTGCTGGCCCTGGTGTTCCTTCTGGGGGACCGGGGAGGCCTGGCTCTCAGCCGGCCCATGCTTTTGCTGCCGGTGCTGTGGCCTCTGTTCGGCTGGGGCCTTGCCCGGCATGAGGAATTTTTAAGACCGAGGGAGAGGGGGGAAGAACATGAAGCTCTGGAAGCGCCAGGGGACGGGGAATGACCGGGGCTCCGGCCTGCCCCCCGAGACCGACGGGGCGGCCCCCTGGCTCTTTCTCCTGCCCAGCCTGCTGGCGGTGACGGTGCTGGTGCTCCTCCCCTTCGCCGACGCGGTGCGCCGCTCCTTTTTCTCCGCCATGAGCGGCCAGTTCGTGGGGATGAAGAATTACCTCTCCGTCCTCCAAAACGGCGCCTTCCGGCTGGCGGCGGCCAACACCGCCAAGTTCGCGGCGGTGTACATCCCGGTGCTGCTCCTCTTTTCCCTCTTTCTGGCCCTGCTGGTCAACGCCTTTCAGGAAAAACGGGGGATCTTCAAGACCTCCTTCCTCGTGCCCATGGCCATCCCCGTGGCCTCTATCGTGCTGCTGTGGCAGGTGGTCTTTCATGAAAACGGCCTGTTCAACGTCCTGCTGGGGGCCTGGGGGCTGGAGCCGGTGAACTGGCTGGACAGCTCGGGGACCTTCTTCGTGCTGGTGTTCACCTACCTGTGGAAAAACACCGGCTACGATATGGTGCTGTGGCTCTCCGGCCTCACCGCCATTTCTCCCGCCCTGTACGAGTCCGCCGAGATCGACGGGGCCGGCGGGCTCCAGCGGTTTTTCCGCATCACCCTGCCCAACCTGAAGCCCACCCTCTTCACCGTGACGGTTCTCTCTCTTTTGAACTCCTTCAAGGTGTTCCGGGAGGCATACCTCATCGGGGGCAGCTACCCCAACAAGAGCATCTACATGCTCCAGCACCTTTTCAACAACTGGTTCGTGGACCTGGACGTGGACAAGATGTGCGCGGGGGCGGTCCTCATGGCCCTGGTGGTCTTTCTGCTGATCCTGGTCCTCCAGCGGGTGTGGGGAAGGGAGGGGATGGGATGAAGAAATGGCTCATCGGCATGGTGCTGGTCCTGGTGGCCTTTTTCGTCTGGGTCCCCCTGTGGTTGCTCCTCTCCGGCTCCCTCATGGGGGCGGAGGAGATGGCCCAAAACCTGGCCCCCGTGCTGAAAAACGCGGAGGGGACGGCGGTGTGGCCCCTGCTGCCCATGTACCCCACCCTGAAGCCCTACGTGGAGCTTTTGTTGGATACCCCCCAGTTCTTCGCCATGTTCTGGAACTCCTGCCGCCAGGTCTTTCCCGTGGTGCTGGGGCAGGTCCTCATCGGGGCCCCGGCGGCCTGGGCCTTCGCCCGGTTCCGCTTCCGGGGGAAGAAGGCCCTCTTCTCGCTGTACATCGTCCTCATGCTCATGCCCTTCCAGGTGACCATGGTCTCCAGCTACCTGGTGCTGGACGGGCTGGGGCTCATGAACACGGTGTGGGCCATCATCCTGCCCGGGGCGGTGTCCACCTTTCCCGTGTTCCTCATGGTCCGATTCTTTACCGCCATCCCCTCGGCCCTCACCGAGGCGGCGGCCCTGGACGGGGCGGGGCCCTTCCAGACCTTTCTCCACGTGGGCCTGCCGCTGGGGGCCCCGGGCATCCTCTCCGCCGTGGTGCTGGGGTTTTTGGAGTACTGGAACGCCCTGGAGCAGCCCCTTGTTTTTCTGAAGGACAAGACCCTGTGGCCCTTGTCCCTCTATCTGCCCACCGTCACCGCCGACAACGCCGGGGTCTCCCTGGTGGCGTCGGTCATCATGCTCGTCCCCGCCCTCCTCATTTTCCTCTTCGGGCAGAAATACCTGGAGGCGGGCATCAGCGCCGCGGGCATGAAGGATTAGTCCGCCTAATTTTCAGAGCCAGCCGGCAAGGAGGTCCCCCTATGGAAGAGAGCGTCAGCCTGAGCGTGGAAAAGGCCAATAAGTGGTACCCAGGCGGCGTCCACGCCGTGGTGGACATGGACCTTGAGGTGGACCGGGGGGAATTCATGGTATTCGTGGGCTCCTCGGGCTGCGGCAAGTCCACCCTCCTGCGGATGATCGCCGGGCTGGAACGGGTGGACGGCGGGACCATCCGCATGGGGGAGCGGGTGGTGAACAAGGTCCCCCCCAAGGAGCGGGACATCGCCATGGTATTCCAGAACTACGCCCTCTACCCCACCATGAAGGTCTACGACAACATGGCCTTCCCCCTGAAAATGCGTCGCTGGAAGAAGGCGGACATTCGGGCCCGGGTCACGGAGGTGGCCGCCTCCCTGGGCCTGACGGAATACCTGGACCGCTACCCCGGCGCCCTCTCCGGGGGCCAGCGCCAGCGGGTGGCCCTGGGCCGGGCCATGGTCCGCAGCCCCCGGCTCTTCCTCATGGACGAGCCCCTCTCCAACCTGGACGCCAAGCTCCGGGTGGATATGCGCCGGGAGATCGTCTCCCTCCAGCGCTCTCTGGGCACCACCACCGTCTATGTCACCCACGACCAGACCGAGGCCATGACCATGGGCACCCGCATCGCCGTCATGAAGGAGGGCGTCCTCCAGCAGGCCGACACCCCCCAGAAGGTCTACAACGAGCCCGCCAACCTCTTCGTGGCCCGGTTCATCGGCTCCCCGCCCATGAACGTGTGGGAGGAGACGGTGCTGGACGCCCCCTGCGTGGCGGGCATCCGGCCCGAACACGTCCACCCCGGCGGGGAGGGGTACAGGGCAAGGGTGGAAAACGTGGAGCGCACCGGCCGGGAGGCTCTGGTGTTCCTGGAGGCCGAGGGGATCGGCCCCCTCACCATGGCCGCCGGGGCGGATTTCTCCGCCCGGCCGGGGGAGGGCATCTCCATCACCCTGGACCGGAGCAGGATGCACTATTTCGACCGGGAAACCGGCCTGCGCATCCGCTGAGAAAAACAAAAAAGACGCGCCGGGGGATTTTCCCCCGGCGCGTCTTTCCTTTGCTCCTACTTCATGGACAGCAGTTCTTCCGTGATGCGGCCGGCCTCCTGGTAAACCCCCTCAAAGTCCACGTGGGGGTTATAGAGGGCCTCCAGCTGGTCGTGGACCGCCTTGGCGTGGGCCAGGGCGTCCACCCCCTCCTCCATGAGGGCGGCGGTGACCTTCCGGGAGAATTTGAGCCGGGCCTTGTACTTGTGCAGGAGCTCGGCGTCCGCCATGGCGTCCAGCCGGATGCGGCGGTAGGGCCGCTGGGGATAGGGCAGGGCGGGGGTGCTGGTGACGAAGGCCAGGGAGAGCTCGGGGACCAGCAGATGCTCCGCCCGCTCCGGGAACAGGGGGGAGGGGCAGAGGATCACGTCGTATCCCGCCGACATGCACCCCGCCGCCAGGGCGGTAAGCATCCCCGAGGCCAGGCCGTAGCTGTCGGACAGTTCGTAGACCCGGCGGCACAGGGCGTCCACCGTCTCAAAATTGCAGGAGACCCCCTGGCAGGAGACCGCCCCCAGGAAACGCTGGACCGCCCGCCCCGGCTGGCGGCCCGTCTTTTTCACCTCCCGGGAGAGGATGCCCCTGGCCCGCTTCAGGGCCTTGGCCTCCAGGGCGGGGGTGGACAGCAGGGCCCGGTTGTCCTCCATGAGCTGGGCGGCGGCGGTGAGACAGTGGTAGGCCCGCTTGTAGTGGCTCTTGTAGCCGCTGGTGGCCCCGGCGATCTCCCCCCGCAGGGGAAGGAGCTCCTCCCGGCGGTAGAAACGGCTCAGATCCACGTAGCAGTCCACCACCCCGGCCAGTTTGGGCTCCATGACGTGGGGCGCGGTGGCGTCCACGATGGCGGCGCCCAGGCGGGGAAAGACCACGGCGTCCAGGGAGCCCGGGTCCCCCGAGCACTGTATGTATTCCGCCGCCTCCCCCGCCTCCTCCAGGGCCGCCGCAACCCGGCGCATGAGGGAGGACTTGCCGCAGCCCGGCCCGCCCTTGAGCAGGTAGACCCGGCGGGCTTCGTCGGGGTCGATGAGTTGATCGTACAGGGAATAAAAACCCGAGGGCGTGTTGGCTCCCAGGAAAAATGAGACCTTTGGTTCCATAAAAATGACCCTCCGTTCAGAAAGTTGACCCAATTCAGAGTATGCCCGCCGGAGAAAAGGGGTGCCAGCCGTTGCGAAAGCCACCAAAAAAGGATACAATAGGGTCAGCTGAAGGGAAGGGAGGTGGCGGCCATGTCGGCGCTGGAACGGGTGAAACTGACCCAGATGACCTCGGCCGGTGGGTGAGGGGCCAAGATGGGGCCGGGTGCCCTGGAAAACTTGCTTAAAGACCTGCCCGCGGGGTCCGATGACCGTCTGCTGGTAGGCCACAGCGGCAGTGACGACGCCGCCGTGTACGCCCTGGACGGGGGCCAGGCCCTCATCCAGACGGTGGATTTCTTCCCTCCCGTGGTGGACGACCCCTACGATTTCGGCCGGGTGGCCGCCGCCAATGCCCTGTCCGACGTGTGGGCCATGGGGGGCGCGCCCCGGCTTGCCATGAACCTGCTGGCGGTGCCCGCCTGCCTCCCCGCCGAGGCCGTCCGGGCCATTCTGGCCGGAGGGGCGGACAAGGTGGCCGAGGCCGGAGCCGTGCTGGCGGGGGGCCACTCCATCCAGGATGACGAGCCCAAGTACGGCCTGTGTGTCACCGGCTTTGCCCCGGTGGAGGCCGTCCTGCGAAACAGCACGGCCCGGGAGGGGGACCTGCTGGTCCTCACCAAGCCCCTGGGCACGGGGGTCCTCACCACCGCCGCCAAGGCGGAGCTGTTGAGTGAGGCCGCCGCCGGAGAACTGGTGGAGACCATGGCGCTGCTCAACCGTTGGGCCTGGGAGGCCATGATGCCCCTCCGGCCCAACGCCTGCACCGACATCACCGGCTTCGGCCTAGTGGGCCACACCCTGGAGATGGCCCGGGGGAGCGGCCTGACCGCCCGGCTGTGGGCGGGGGAGGTCCCCCTGCTGCCGGGGGCACTGGACTTGGCCCGGGAGGGGCTGCTCCCCGCCGGGTGCCACCGCAACCGGGCGGACACCGGGGACGAGGTGGCCCTTGCCGGCGGTATTTCCCGGGAAAGGGCGGACCTCCTCTTCGATCCACAGACCTCCGGCGGGCTGCTGGTGGCGCTGCCGGAAGGGGGGGCGGAGGAGCTGCTCCGCCGCCTCCGGGACCGTGGGCTCACCGCTGCGGTCATCGGTCGAATGGCGGCGAAAGGGGAAAAATCCGTCGTGATCCAGTCATAAAAAGAGGAGGGCGTAAGCCCTCCTCTTTTTGCCGGTTTAGAAGTTTTGGACCACACGCACCCGCACGTTGTGGGAGCGGTTCCAGTTGCCCATAAGGTAGATGGTCACCATGGCGCCCGGCCGGGCGTCCAGGAAGAAGGAGGCCAGCGGCTCCACAGCCCCGTAGCCGGGGAGGAAGTAGTCGGGGATCACCACGGGCATATCCTCCACCGTCTCGATGTCGGTATAGTCCAGGGGGAGGACGTAGGGGGTCTGGGCGATGTACATATCGTACTGCCCGGCCCTGGCCCTGCGGAAGGTGGTGACCTCCTTGAAGCGCACGTCGCTGAAGACCACCCGGCCGTCGGTGAGGATCACGTCCAGCCCGGGGCTGTTGTACATCAGGTTCGCCGTCCGCACGCAGGCCCGGTTGGTGCCCCGGCTGAAGCAGGGCCGGTCGTCCACCCGCACCAGATCCACCCCGGCCCCGGAGCGGACCACCGCCAGGGTGACGATTTCCCGGTTGGAGAAGGGCACGGCGGAGCGGAAGAGGACGGTCCAGGGGAAGCGGGCGTCGGCCAGAGTCAGATTGCGGAACCCGGCGGAGACGGTGTAGTAGCCGGTGAGGCTGCCGGGGGCCAGATTGGTGGCCAGCAGCCGGTTGCCCAGGCTGACCCGCAGGGGGACGCCGTCGGTGACCGCGTTGAGGAAGCGGACGTAGGCAAAGGAGGGGCTGGGGCTGGGGTTGGCCACGGGGCCGCCCTCGCCGAAGTCGGGGAGCATGTTGCCGGGGGTCTGGCTGCCGTCGGCTACGGGGCCGCCCTCACCGAAGTCGGGAAGCATGCCGCCGGGGGTCTGGCTGCCGCCGCCCACGGGGCCGCCCTCACCGAAGTCAGGGAGCATGCCGCCGGGAGTCTGGCTGCCGCCGCCCACGGGGCCGCCCTCGCCGAAGTCGGGGAGCATGCCGCCGGGGGTCTGGCCGCCGCCCACAGGGCCGCCCTCGCCCACGTCGGGCAGGGGGACGACGGGGGTGGCGCCGCTGTCGATGGCCCCGCCCTCGCCGGGCATGGGCAGGGGAGCAACGGGCACGTCCCGTCCGGCCACCCGGCCGAGAGGGGCGCTGAAGTTGGTTTCCATGTTGAAAACTCCTTTCATTGGAGAAGGATGGTGTGCCCCCAACCAAGGCAGGGGGTCACACCATCCTATGCGGGAAAGGAAAAAAGGGGCCGGGAGGGATCACCCTCCCGGCCCTTTCTGGCGAAAGCGGATGGGAATCGAACCCACCGGGGCGGGTCTGCCGCCCCCAACGGTTTTGAAGACCGCGCGGCCCACCAGGACCGCTCCGCTTCCATATCAATGCCGGAATTTTCCCGGCACGGCCATGCGGGGAAAATCTTTGCACCGTACCCCGAAAGCCCTCCCCGGCGCGGGCTTTCGGGGCCTTGAATCTCTCACAAAGCATCTGCCCTCCTCTCCTGAGAGGGGGGCGGCACCTTTTTAATGCTCCAGCAGGACCCGGCCGTCCCCCACCCGGCGGGTGAGGCCCAGCCCATCCCAGTATTCCAGCAGCAGGAGGGCGGCGTCCCGGTTCACTCCGGCGGCGTCCCGGAACTGGGCCAGGGTGACCCGTTCGCACTGGGAGAAGAGCCTTCGCAAAATGGACAGGGCCCTGTCATAAGAGGATTTTCCCATGCGCCGCCGGTGGGCGTAGGGGATGAGAAGCCCCTCCTCCTCCAGCCTGCGGCCCGCCTGCCGGGCCAGGGCGGCATCCCGGCCGAAGAGGGCCTCCACACGGGCATTTTCCGGCGGGGCCAGGCCGAAGGCCTCGTAGCGCGCCAGCAGGGCGTCCCGCACCGGAAGGAGCTGGGAGGGCCAGGCGGGGACAAAGCCGGGCAGGGACGCCGTGGGGCCCTCCAGCCGGATGGCCCCTTCCCGGGCCAGGGCCTCCGCCGCGGCGTCGGGGAGGAGGGTGCGCAGCTCCTCCCGGCCCATGCCGGGGGAGAGGGGGTGGGCGGCGTGATATTCCCCCAGTCCCTCCTCCGCTTTTTGGCGAAACAGGGAGAGGGCCTCCCGGCTGATCCATTCTCCCCCCAGGGGCAGGGCGTCGTCCAGCCCCGCCAGCAGCTCCGCCGCCTCCCCCTCCGACAGGCCCAGCTGCCGGGCCAAAGTGCCGGTGGACAGGGGGGCCCCCGCCCGCCGGAGAAGCAGGCGGGCCAGAGCGGGGCGGCCCCGGGCCCGGATCGCCTCCAGGCCGGGCGGGACGGCCTCCCGCCGCCTGTGCCTGGGGGCCAGGGGGTCCAGCACCCGCCCGCCTCCCAGGGTGGCGGCGGGGGAGAGGGCGCGCAGGACGAACCGGTCCAGGGGCCGGAGGGCGGCGGGGGCATCCAGCCGGAGCTGGACGAAGCCGGCCCCGCCGGGGGCCAAAGCCTGCCCCCCCAGGGGGAAGGCCCGCCCCGTCACCCAGCCGGAGCCGTGGTAAAACCGGAGGGGGGTCCCGGAGGAGAGGGGGAGGGGGCTTTTTTCCCACACCGTGACGAAGGCGTCCAGCTGGTCGGTTAGGAGGAGGGAGCCGGGGGCGGCGGCGGTCATGCCCCGGGACAGCGCCCCCGCCTCCACCCCCGCCAGGTTGAGGGCGGCCCGGCTCCCGGCGGAGAGGGCGTCCTCCGCCTCTCCGTGGCGCTGGAGCCCCCGGACCCGGACCAGGGTGTCGCCGGGGAAAAGCTGAAGGGTGTCCCCCGTTTGAATCCTCCCGTCCCAGATGGTGCCGGTGATGACGGCCCCGAAGCCGTCCACGGAAAAGGCCCGGTCCACCGGCAGGCGGAAGGGCCGCCCCTCCTCCCGGGGGGGACAGGCGGCGGCCAGAGCCGCCAGGGCGGCTTTCAGCTCCCCCAGCCCCTCCCCCGTCCGGGCGGAGACGGGCAGGATGGGGGCCCCCTCCAGAATGGTGCCCCGGAGGGCCAGGGCCAGGGCGTCCCGCCGCGCCTCCCGCTCCGCCGGGGAGAGCAGGTCGGCCTTGGTGAGGGCCACCGCGCCCCGCTCCACCCCCAGCAGGGTGAGAAGCTCCAGATGCTCCCAGGTCTGGGGCATGGGCCCCTCCCGGCCGTCCACCGCCAGGAGGAGGGCGTCCACCCCGCCGCTGGCGGAGAGCAGGTTGTGGATAAATTTTTCGTGCCCGGGGCCGTCCACCAGGCTGATGAGGGCCCCCTCCAGCCGGAGGGGGGCAAAGCCCGGCTCGATGGTGAGGCCCCGGCGCTTTTCCTCGGCCAGGGCGTCGGTATCCACCCCGGTGAGGGCCCGGGTCAGGGCGGTCTTGCCGTGGTCCACGTGGCCGGCCACGGCGAAGGTGAGGGCCCTCACAGGGCGGCCGCCACCGCCCGGCAGACGGCCTCCTCGTCTCCGGGGCGCAGGGTGCGCACGTCCAGGGCTACCTTTCCCCGGCGGAGAAGCCCCACCACCGGCGTGGGCCCGGCCCGGAGGGCGGCCTCCAGCTTCTCCGGGGTGAGGGCGGCGGGGGCCAGGGTCACCAGGGCGGTGGGCAGGCTGACGCCGGGCAAGGCGCCGCCCCCGGCCTCGCTCTCGCCGGGCTCCACCGCCAGGGCGCACCGGGCCCCGCAGACCGGCTCCAGGGCTTGGGCCAGGGTTTTGGCCCGGCCCTCCAGCTCCTCCAGGGGGGCGGAGAGCATGGCCAGGGTGGGGATGTCCCGTCTGGCCTGGGCCGGGTCCTGGTAGAGCTGAAGGGTGGCCTCCAGGGCGGCCAGGGTCTCCTTCCCCGGCCGGAGGGCCCGGACCATGGGGTGGGCCTTGAGGAGGTCCACGGCCCACTTCCGCCCCACCAGGATGCCGGCCTGGGGCCCGCCCAGCAGCTTGTCCCCGGAAAAGCACACCAGGTCGGCCCCCGCCCGGACGGCCTCGGCCACCGAGGGGGTGCCCTCGGGAAGCCCCAGAAGCCTGGGGGGCAGGAGGAGCCCGCCGCCCAGGTCGTAAAGGACGCTCAGCCCGTAGGCCCGGCCCAGCCCCACCAGCTCGGAGAGGGAGGTCTCCTGGGTGTAGCCCACCAACTTGTAATTGGAGGTGTGGACCTTGAGCAGGTATTGAACCTTCCCGGCCTCCACGGCGGCCCGGTAGTCGGCCTGCCGGGTGCGGTTGGTGGTGCCCACCTCCACCAGCTCCGCCCCGCTCTGGGCCATGATGTCGGGCATGCGGAAGCTGCCGCCGATCTCCACCAGCTCCCCCCGGGACAGGGCCACCCCCTTGCCCTGGGCCAGGGCGGTAAGGGCCAGGAGGACGGCGGCGGCGTTGTTGCCAACCACCAGGGCCCCCTCGGCCCCGGTCAGGTCCCGGAGGAGGGCCTCGATCCGGCCGCCCCGGTCCCCCCGGCGGCCGGTGTCAAGGTCGTATTCCAGGGCGCAGTACCCCCCGGCCCCGGCCATGGCCTCCAGGGCGGCGTTAGCCAGGGGGGCCCGGCCCAGGTTGGTGTGGAGCACCACCCCGGTGGCGTTCACCACCCGGCCCAGGCCGGGGGTCATGGCGCGGAGGGCCCGGCGCAGGACGGCGGCGGAGAGGGCGTCCGGGTCCGGCAGGGGCCCCTCCCCGGCCCGCAGGGCCTCCAGCTCGGCCCGGGCGGCCTGGAGCAGGACGGCGTGGGGCAGGCCGGAGTCCGCCAGGGCGGGCAGGGCCAGCAGGGCGTCCATCTTGGGCAGGTTCCGAAGCTGGGAAGGGTCCATGTCGAGCGCCTCCTTCGTATTCCGTCGGGAAAGGTGTTTTGGGATGCCGCGGGCGGTACGGGCCGCCGTGGTACCGGCGTGAGACCGGCTCCCGCAAATCTCTTACGGCTATTATACCCCGGAGGGGCGGCGGAGGGCAAGCCCCGCCCGCGGGGACTTGGTCAACCTTCACAAAAGAGGCCCTTCGAAGTAGAAAATATTGTCGTTGACAGTCCGCCGCGGGAGAGAGTAAAATGAATTGCATTGTGAAAAAGACGACAAGATCCTCTCAAAAAGGAGAACATTTTATGCGTGAATTTGAGACATCGGTACAAGAGCTGAAGGATCAGGTGCTCAAGGCTGTGGCCGAGCTGGCCTGGGAGGACCGCCTGGCCACCGGCGTCCTGGACGTGCCCGAGCAGATCGTGCCCGGCCCCGAGGCCAAGATGCGCTGCTGTATCTATAAAGAGCGGGCGGTGGTCTCCAACCGCATCAAAATGGCCATCGGGGGGGACAGCTCCAACCCGGCCATGGTGGAGGTCATGGAGGTGGCCTGCGACGAGTGCCCCGTGACCCAGATCGAGGTGGGCCCCGCCTGCCGGGGCTGTATCGCCACCCGGTGCATGCACTCCTGCCCCAAGGACGCCATCACCATCATCAACCACAAGGCCGTCATCGACCACTCCAAGTGCATCACCTGCGGCAAGTGCGTCTCCGCCTGCCCCTACGGCGCCATTGAAAAGCACCAGCGCCCCTGCGAGCGGGGCTGCGCCCCCGGCGCCATCACTATGGGCGAGGACAAGAAGGCGGCCATCGACGTCAATAAGTGCATCGCCTGCGGCAGCTGTGTCTACCAGTGCCCCTTCGGCGCCATCATGGACAAATCTTACATCGTGGACGTGATCCAGATGCTCCGGGGCGCCGCCCGGTGGGACTTCCGGGTCTACGCCGTGCTGGCCCCCTCCATCGCCGGGCAGTTCGCCCCCGCCAAGCTGGGCCAGGTGGTCACGGGATTGAAGATGCTGGGCTTCTACGACGTGGCCGAGGTGGCCCTGGGCGCCGATATGACCGCCAAGGCTGAGAGCGAGGAGCTGGTGGAGAAGGGCAAGCTCCTCTCCTCCTGCTGCCCCGCCTTCGTGGACTACGTGGAGAAGAACTTCCCCGACCTGGCCCCCCTGATCTCCCACACCCCCTCTCCCATGGTGATGATCGGCAAGCGCATCAAGGAGAAGGACCCCCGGGCCCGGGTGGTCTTTGTGGGCCCCTGCGTGGCCAAGAAGCGGGAGTTCCAGCTGGGCAAGACCATGGGCACCATCGACTGCGCCATCACCTTTGAGGAGCTCTACCCCCTCTTCGAGTCCAAGGGCATCGACATCGAGAGCCTGGAGGAGACCCCTCTGGACGAGGCCAGCGGCTTCGGCCGCTCCTTCGCCCACTCCGGCGGCGTGGCCGCCGCCGTGGCCGAGGGGTTGAAGGAGCACGGGGTCACCGAGGAGCAGTTCAAGCTCAACGCCGTCTCCTGCAGCGGCATCGCCGCCTGTAAGGCCGAGCTGATGAAGATGGCCAAGGGCATCGGCGACGTGAACTTCATCGAGGGCATGGCCTGCGAGGGCGGCTGCGTCCAGGGGGCGGGCATCCTTATCCGCAGCCCCCGCAACCAGGTGGACGTGCAAAAGCACGCCAAGGAGGCCCAGGACCGCACCATCCTGGGCGCCCTGGAGGCCGACGGGCTCGAGGCAGCGAAGCAATAACAAAAAGGAACGGGCCGGGAGCAAACGCTCCCGGCCCGATTTTTTTGATTTGCCGTCAATCCAAACGGAAATCCTCGTCCTTCAGCCGGCTGGTGTCCAGGGTGGCCGGTTTGGGCGGGGTCCGCTTCAGGGGGTCGTAGCGAAAGCCGGAACAGCTCCCGCCGGCGGCCACCACGCCCCTCCGGGCGCAGAGGATCTGCCCGTCCGTCAGAGGGGCGCCCTTGGCGCAGTAGGTGCAGCGGGGCTCGATCTTCTTCTGGAACAGCATGGGCTCTCCTCCTCGGCGGGGTTCTCTCGTCAATTTTGACCGCTGTGAAATTTGGAATGACTGCCGTAATTATAATTATTATATCATGTTCCGACGGCCTTTACCACAGGTTTTTCGACCCTTTTTGAGGCCCATGGCCGCCGCCAGGAAAAACAGGAGAAAAACCACCCAGGCCGCCGCGGTGGAGATGGTGAGGGCGGTGTAAAAATCCGTCCCTGCGATCCCCGCCACCTGCTGGACCAAATAGGCCGACACCGGCTCCTCCAGGGGAAAGAGGCGGAACAGCAGGGCGGTGAGAGCGGCGGAGAGGACCCCGTGGAGCAGCTTGCCGCCGATATAGGTGCGGATATTCAGCCCGCTGGAGCCCAGGAAGGAGAGGACCTGACAGTGGACCGACACCCCGGCCCAGCCCAGCATGAAGGCCGCCATGGACAGCTTGCCCGCCAGAGAGCCGTCCCCGCTGAGGGTGGAGACCCCGGAGGAGAGCTCCAGCGCTCCGGTGAGGAGCCGCTCGGCCCAGGCCTGGGTGAAGCCCAGGGGGGCCAGGAGCCGCCCCAGCAGCTCCGCCAGGGCGGGGAGGATGCCGGAGCGGAAGCAAAGCTGGATGATGACGGTGAAGCACACCACGAAGGCGCAGATGTTGAGCACCGAGGCCAGGGAGTCCTTCACGGCCCCGGTGAAGGCGGAGGTGAAGCGCTGGGCGGCGATGGGGGGACTGGGCCGGGGCTCCCGGCTGTCCCGGTCCCGCCAGTGGTAGAAGCGGAAGAGAAGGCCCACGCAGACCGAGGCGGCGGCGTGGGTGACGCACAGGAGGATGCCCACCCGGCTGTCGGCGAAGATGCCAGCCCCCACCACCCCCAGGATGAAGGCGGGGCCGGAGTTGTTGCAGAAGGCCAGCAGCCGCTCGGCCTCGGTCTTGGTGCACTGGCCGCTCTCGTAGAGAGTGAGGGCCGACCGGGCCCCTACGGGATAGCCCCCGATGAACCCCAGGGCCAGGGCGGCGGCGCAGGAGCCGCTGACGTGGAAAAGGGGGCGCATGACGGGCTCCAGGAGCCGCCCCAAATAGCCCGCCAGCCCCAGGGAGATGACCAGGGAGGAGAGGATAAAGAAGGGGAAGAGGGAGGGGATGATCACGTTGTAGCAAAGCCCCAGGCCGCTGCGGACGGCGGCGCTGATCTCCTTGGGCCAGCAGATGAGGGCCAGGGCGCAGCACAGAAGGGCCGCCCCCGCGCAGATCTCCCGAAACCCCTCCCTGGACAGCAGCCGTCCCATTCCCATCACCTCCGCCAAAGCTCAGATATACCCTAAACCCTATGCGGCGGAGGAGAGGGCTATGCCTGGAACGCCCCCTCAAAAAGCTGATAATCCTGGGCCAGTTTGGGCCATAATGAGTAGGCGCCCCGGTGGAGCACCCAGTCCACCACCACCCCCCGGAAGTGGCGGAAGAAAAACTCCGCCGTCCACTCCGGCGTGAAGGAGGGAGAGAGGACCCCCTCCCGGTCCAGGGCGGTGAGGCAGTCCAGCATGGCCCGGAGAGTGAAGCGCTGGGGGGACATGGAGGCGGCGGCAGGGTCGGCCAGCCGGCGGCCGTAGTAGAGGGCCACCGTCTCCCACCCCTGGTCCTCCATGTACTGGGCGTAGAGCCGCAGCAGGGCCTCCAGCCGCTCCATGGGGGGGCGGTCCAGATAGGGGGCCAGGGCCTCCTCCATGTAGGCGTCCAGGGAGGAGAAGCCCTGGTTCAAAAGATCCTCCTTGCAGGAAAAGTGGTGGTAAAAGGCCCCGGTGGTCACCCCGGCGGCGGAACAGACGTCCCGGATAGTCACCTTGTCGAAGCCCCGCTCCCGGGTGAGGCGGACCGCCGAGTCCAGGATGGCCCGGCGGGTTTCCTGGGCCCGGGCCTGCCTGCGTGCCTGATAATCCATGCCGTGCCCTCCTTGACAGAAGTTTTGGAAACCCTTATAATACTCACATAACACTGTTATCCCAATTATACGGTGACGGCGGCGGGCTGTCAACCGATGGAGGAATATTGCTTTGAATCCTGAAAAGATCGCCTTCCTGATGGATTCCTGCGCCGACCTTTTGGAGCGGCACCGGCAGGATAAGCCCATCTACACGGTGCCCCTGCGCATCTCCTGCACCGACGGGGAGTTCAGCGACGGGGAGGACATCTCCGCCGAGGAGGTGTACCGCCGTCTGGAGATGGGCCAGCTGCCCCGCACCTCCCTGCCCGACATGCTGCGGGTGGCCGAGACCCTGGACCGGATCAAGGCCGACGGCTACGAGCGGGTCATCGCCCTGCCCCTGTCCTCCGGCCTCTCCGGGACCTACAATATGGTGCGGCTCCAGTGTATGGCCCGCCGGGACCTGGAGGCGGTGGCCTTCGATACCCTCAGCGGGTCCCTGGGCATCGGCATCGTGGTCCTCCAGCTGTGGGAGGACATCCAGGCGGGCATGGGCTGGGAGGCGCTGATCGGCCGGCGGGTGCCCTATCTGCTGAAAAACACCTTCCCCTACTTCTCGGTGGACACCCTGGAATACCTCCAGAAGGGCGGGCGCATCGGGAAGGTCACCGCCCTGGCGGGGACCCTGCTGAGCATCAAGCCCCTCATCACCTTCGCCTCCGACGGACAGCTCCAGTCCATCGCCAAGGTCCGGGGCCGCAGGCAGGTCCAGGGCAAGCTCATCGAGCTGGTGAAGGCCCATCTGGGGGACCACAAGCAGTTCAACCTGGCGGTGGCCAACGGCGGCGCGGCGGAGGAGATGGAGGAGCTGAAGGCGGGCCTTCTGGCAGCCCTGCCCGGCTGCCGGCACATCTGGGACTCCCAGCTGGACGCCACCCTCAGCGTCTACATCGGCAAGGGCGTTCTGGGAGCGGGCATCCAGCTCT
The DNA here is from genome assembly GCA_022846075.1 of Oscillospiraceae bacterium. GTDB lineage: Bacteria > Bacillota > Clostridia > Oscillospirales > Oscillospiraceae > Vermiculatibacterium. The sequence goes on along the minus strand of AP025582.1, from coordinate 2,564,785 downwards.
TGGACGAGACAGTATAAAAAACGGGGGCCTCTCCATGGGAGAGGCCCCCGTTTTTTCAATGGTTCAGCCACTCCTCGGCCTGCTTGGCGGCCATGGCCCCGTCGGCGGCGGCGGTGACCAGCTGCCGCAGGTCCCGGGTGCGGCAGTCCCCGGCGGCGAACAGGCCAGGGACGTTGGTGCGGCAGTCCTCCCCCGCCTTGATATAGCCCCACTGGTCCAGCTCCACGGGGGGCGAGAAGGACAGGTTGTCCGGCTCCAGCCCCACGGCCACAAAGACCCCCTGGACGGGCAGGTCCAGCTCCCCCTCGGGGCCGTCGATCCGCAGGCCTTGGACCTGGTGGTCCCCCAGGATGGCCCGGACGGTGCTGTTCATGCGGCGCTGGATGTTGCCCGTCTTCTCCACCTGCCGGATGAGCCGGGCCTCTCCCCGGAAGGCCTCCCTCCGGTGGACCAGCCACACCCGGGGGCACAGCCGGGCCAGGAAGAGGGCGTCCTCCAGGGCGGTGCTGCCGCCCCCCACCACGGCCACGTCTTTCCCCTGAAAAAAGGCCCCGTCGCAGACGGCGCACCAGCTGACGCCCTTGCCCGCAAGGCTCTCCTCCCCGGGCACGCCCAGCTTCCGCCGTTTGGCCCCGGGGGCCAGGATGACGGTGCGGGCCTCCAGGAGCCCGTTGGCCGCCTTGATTTGAAAGCCGCCCTCCTGGACCGACAGGGCCTCGGCCCGGCTGAACAGGAGCCCGGCCCCCAGGGTCTCGGCCTGTTTCCAAAGGGCCTGGGCGAAGTCGGCCCCCGCCATCCGCAAGCTCCCCGGCCAGTTCTCGATGTCCGCCGTCACGGCGGCCTGGCCGCCGATGAGGGTGCCCTCCAGGATCAGCGTGGACAGCCCCGCCCGCCGGGCGTAGACGGCGGCGGTAAGCCCCGCCGGGCCCGCGCCGATGATAATGACGTCATAAACCATAAAAACATCCCCTCCTACCGGGCAGTTTGCCGGAGGAGGGGATGTTTTATACGGGGGGATTTCCTTTAGACGGGCGTTTTGGGAAGAATGAGGTTCCCCTCATCCGCCCCTTCGGGGCACCTGGAGGTGAATTGCCCCGGAGGGGCAAGACAAGGTGAGACGCCAAAGGCGGCGAGAGGGGCCCCTGGGGGCGAGGCCACCCTGGGGTGTCCCCCAGGGGGAAGGCTAAGAGGCGCTATTTGATCTCGGGGAAGCTGACCACGGCCTTGAAGAGGTCGCCGTCCACGTCCAGCCGGAACAGCCCGCCCTGGAGCTCGGTGAGGCTCCGGGCGATGGAGAGGCCCAGGCCGGAGCCCTCGGTGGTGCGGCTCTCGTCACCACGGACGAAGCGCTCCATGAGCTGCTCGGCGGGGACGTTCAGCTGGCTGGCGGAGATGTTTTTCAGGGAGAGGGTCACGTAGCCGTCCCAGGATACCAGGTCCAGATAGACCCGGGTGCCGGGCATGGCGTACTTGACGCAGTTGCCCATGAGATTGTCCAGGATGCGCCAGAAGTGGCGGCCGTCGGCGCTGACGTAGACCTCCTCCTCGGTGAGGCTCACCACGGGGATGAGCCCGGCGTCGGCGAACTTCTCGGCGTACTCCCCAAGGGCCTGGGTCACCAGCTGGGTCACCCCCAGCCGCTCGGGGCTCACCGTCAGGGCCCCCGTGGAGGCCTTGGAGGCCTCCACCAGATCCTCCGTCAGCTTTTTGAGCCGCTGGCTCTTCCGGTCCAGCACCTCGATATACTCCTTGGCCTTCTCGTCCTGGATGTCCTCCTTCTTCAGCAGGTCCACGTAGTTGATGATGGAGGTCAGGGGGGTCTTGAGGTCGTGGGAGACGTTGGTGATGAGCTCGGCCTTCATCCGCTCCGACTTCATCCGTTCCTCCACCGCCGAGTTGATGGCGGAGCCCAGGTCGTTGAGCTGCCCGGCGTGCTCCAGCAGGTCGGGGAAGCGCCGCATGCCGGAGACGTCGATGACGGTGTCGGGGGCGCCGCCCACGATGGCCTGGGTGCCCGTGCGGATGTTTTTCCACTCCTTGACCCACCGGCACAGCAGCCACAGCACGAAGCCCTGGTAGAAGGGGATGAGGATGATGGTGGCCGTGGTGAGAATGGTGCCCAGCAGATAGAGGGCGAAGAGGATGACGGCCCGCTTGGTGACGTCCCAATTCCCGAAGGTGGCCCGCCACCAGCTCCCGATATGGCCGCAGCCCCGGCCGATCCAGGCGCAGAGGCGCCAGACGAGGGTGTTGCGGAGAAGCGTGTGGGTCTTGCACCGGGTGGCGGTGGTCATGAGGAGGGCGGCGTAGAGGCCGAACCCGGCGGCCAGGGCAGTCCCGGACACCCCGTAGAGGGCGTCGGCGTAGGGTTCGCCCCCATAGTAGAAAATGACGCTCTCAAGGCCCTGGATGGCGATGGCCGTGCAGCCGGCGATGGCGGTGATGGACAGGCACAGATAGAGATCGTAGGGGATCTTGTCCTGCCAGTTGCGTACGAAGGTGCCGTATCCCTTCCGCCGCCCGGCGCAGCACAGGAGGAACACCGAGAAGGCGAGGAAGGACAGGGTGGAGATGCAGGTGAGGTAGAGGTAATCCATGTCCCCCTTGGTAAAGGAGTCCCGGGCTTCGGTGAAGGCGTCCTGTACCGGCAGGGTGCTGTCCACGCCGTACTCGATGGCCAGCTCCAAGCGGTCCTCCGAATTGCCGCTGTCGGGCGGATAGGGGGTGGTGTACTCGCGGCCGATGTCGTCATAGTAGGTGTACATCCCCGTGTCGTCGTCATAGTCCGTGCCGTAGTAGGAGGGAGACCAGTTCCGCACGGCGGTCCTCACGTCGCTCACGCCCGCCAGGCTGTCCTCCCCCATGGTGCTGTACAGGATCTCGCCGGTGGCGTTGTCCCGGACGATGTAGCGGAAGTTGGTGGCCGAGGGCTCCAGGACGGCCTTCCAGTTCTCGTAGTCCTTCTGCTCCGTGTAGCTCAGGGTGCCGCCGTAGGACAGGTTTTTTTCGTAACTCAGCAGGGCCATGAGCTGGGAGTACTTGTCGTTCATCGCCTGGCTGTACGCGGCGGAATAGGTGTAGTCCCCGATGTCGAAGAGGGTGTCCCAGTGGAGGCCGCAGTAGACCCAGCCGAAGAAGGAGGCCACGCCCAGCGAGATGGTGATGAGGATGGCGAGGGCCTTGATCCAGGCATTGGAACGCAGATCGTGTTTCATCATGATTTCTCCATTTTATACCCCAGGCCCCACACGACTTTGATGTAGCGGGGGTTGGCGGGGTCAATCTCAATTTTTTCCCGCAGATGCCGGATGTGGACGGCCACAGTGTTTTCCGAGCCGTAAGCCGGGTCGTTCCACACCTGCTCATAGATCTGGGCGGTGGAAAAGACCTGGCCGGGGCGCTGGAGGAGGAGGCGCAGGATGTTGAACTCCAGGGGGGTAAGGTTCACCTGCTCCCCGTCCACCGTGACGGTCTTGGCGGCGTCGTCCAGGGCGATGCCGCCGTTCTTCAGGAGGTTGGCCTCCTCCTCGGGGAGGGCGCCGCCCCGGCCGCCCAGGGTGGTGTACCGCCGCAGCTGGCTCTTCACCCGGGCCATCACCTCCATGGGATTGAAGGGCTTGGTGACGTAGTCGTCCGCCCCGATGTTCAGTCCCAGCACCTTGTCGGCGTCCTCGCTCTTGGCGGTGAGGAGGATGATGGGCACGTTGCACTTCTCCCGCAGCTTGGCGGTGGCCCGGATGCCGTCCAGGTTGGGCATCATCACATCCATGAGGATGAGATGGATGTCCTGCTCCTCCACCACTTTCAAGGCCTGCCGGCCGTCGTAGGCGGAAAAGGTCTGGTAGCCCTCGGCCGTGAGATAGATGTCCAGGGCGGAGACGATGTCCTTGTCGTCGTCACAGATCAGGATGTTATACATGCGATCACCTCATGCTCCCCAGTATAGGGAGAATATTTTAAAACGAAAGGGGGGAAAGTTTTAAGAACCATTTAAAATAGAGTATAACACAAAAAAGGGCGGATTTCTCTTCCATAAAAGGAATCTTACGGCACGGACCGGTTTGCCGCCGTCAAAAAAGAGGCGATACGCCGACGGGCGTATCGCCTCTTCCTTACTTGGAGAGATATTCGACTGTACCATACTGCGCTTTCAGCAAGTCAAACTTCTGATCTATAAATTGTTTTGCGTTTCCCGACAACCTGATATGCGCCTTTTGATAGTGCTTTCTGGCAACTGCGGGAATATCCTCCTGCCTGCCGAAGGAAGCCACATAGGTGTCAGAGCCCAGAGCGTCCCAAACCACATCCATAGGGACACCGTTTTTTACAGTGGTATCGAGCACTTCACAATCTTTTATGATGCAGAACCAAGGAAACCGATCCATCCAATCATATTTTTGAAGCATGGGCTCGGTGGCATAGTGCTCGGAGGAAAATTCCGCCAGATGCCCTCTGCCTATGATGACTGGCTGTTTTTTACCGCGCCGGTCGGAGGTCAAAGCGGCGATGTAAATTTCATCATCTTCCTTGACGGACCCGGCCCTGAAAGGATAATTGGAGAGATAGGCCGTATTGCCATTTAAAGGGAAGGAGGTCAAGGTATACGTCTCATCGGGAAGAAATCGGTCGTCGCCCTCCCCGACAAATTTCAGCCAGATGGTGTATGGATACCGGATTTGTTCCGTGCGCTCCATTTCCTGAAACAATTCGCATACCAGGTCATGGTCCGCCTGACAGGCGTCCAATTCCTTCAGTTTTTCATCAACGGTCAATTCCTTTTTGCGCTTATCCAGGGAGGCACCGTACATTTGAATGCTGCGAACCGTGCTCTTCCCCTCATTCTTTTTTGATTGGTAGAGCGCCGCGTACTTTTCCCTCGCGTCTTTGAGCATTCCAGGTGTAACGATTCCACCCTCGGAGGAGCTCAGCTCCCGTGCCATATTGTCAAAATACGCCCCCAGCTCTTCCAAAACCTGGGCCTCGTCAGAAAGCAGCAGCGACAATTCCACGTTGCTTTTAAACCCGCCGCTGGTGAAGTTCGCGGAGCCCAGGATGGCGTTCCTGCCATCGAAGAGATACAGCTTTGTGTGCAGCTTCTGGACGGCGTAAACGGTGATGCCATTATGCAGCATCAGTTCCAAAGCGTCCAGGCTGTTTGCTTTCGCAATCAAATCCTCTAAATATAAACGAGTGATGAAGGTACAGGAAATGTGCCGCCTGGCCGCAGCCGCGCATAAGAGCTCTGCCATGGATACCGTTAAGAAAGGGCTGATCATTTTGATTTCCGCTTGGGACTCTTCAAAGAGGTCTAAAATCGTCTCCAAATGATTGGTCGTCAACAATTCAATCACAGGGCCGCCTCCTGACGTCTGCAGCGTCCATATCCATTTTTTTGTTCAGACTTTTCTGCTCAAGCAACCGTTTGGCCGATTCCGACTCAGTGCCCGATGAGGAAATCCAGGATGTCCCAGCCGTCGCTGCCCTGCTGTTTGTAGAGCTCGGTATACCCGCAGCGGGTGCAGGAGATGGTGAGAAATTTCTTGTTCTGCACGTCGAAGACCTTGGCGAAGTTGCCGCCGGTGGCCTGGAACTGGTCGTGTTCATAGGTGGTGCACCCGCACTTGGGACAGACGTACTGCTGCTGCTCCATGGAAAAGCCTCCTTTTATTTCAATAATCGTATTTTAACGCAAAACCCTTGCTTTGGGAAGGGAACAAATGCTAAAATCTTTTCAGGGTGTATCTGAGAATTGGCGGAATAGGCAGGGGCGAGGGATTTTTTCGCTCGGCGAGCCATTTTGCCGCGGGAATCCTGACGGATTTCAAGGAAAAATGGCGATGTCCGAGCGGGAAAAGACCCGCCACTGGGCATTTCGCCGGTTTTCAGATGCACCCTAAAGAAGGGGGTGGGGGCATGGTCTGGACGGTGGAGGCGGGGGACGCCCACGCCCTTTTGGCCCGGCTGGCGGGAGAGGTCTGGGGGCTGGATCCCCTGCCGGAGCTGGTCCGCCTGCCTGGGGGGAAGCCCTGGTTCCCGGACCACCCCCAAAGTTGCTTCAGCCTCAGCCACTCCGGGCCGCTGTCCCTGTGCGTTTTGTCGGACCGGCCGGTGGGGGGGGACGTGGAGCGCCTCCGCCCCAGGCGGGAGGGCCTGCCCCGGTACGTGTTCAGCGACGGGGAACTGGAGTGGTTCCGCGCCCGTGGGGCGCGCTGGGAGGACTTCTACACCCTGTGGACCCTGAAGGAGGCCCGGGTGAAATGCACCGGTGAGGGCCTGCGCCGTCCGGCCCGGGAGATCGCCGTGCCCCTGCTGGACCCCGGCGGGACGGCGGAGCGGGAGGGCTTCCGGTTCACCACCCTGGCCGGGGAGGGCTGGCGGGGGGCGGTGTGCGAGGCGCTGAAGTGACCGCGGGAAAGGGACTTCTCCGCCGCCCTCTCGATACAAAATCCATCCAATTATTGCGAAACCATTAAAAATCCGCCCCCTGACTGTTCAGGCGGGCGGATTTGGATTATAATAACGCTGTTATCTTTTCAGGCCGTCCGGCCGCTTTCAACGGAGGGAACGTTATGTATTACATCGGAATTGACCTGGGCGGCACCAACGTGGCCGCCGGCATCGTGGACGGCGGCGGCCGTCTGCTGGGCCAGTTCAGCCACCCCACACCCAAGGGAGCCCAGGCGGTGGCCCAGGCCGTCGCCCACGCCACCCAAGAGGCGGCCCGCCGCGCCGGAGTGGACCCCGCCGGGGCCCAGTCTGTGGGATTGGCCTCTCCCGGCTCCATCGATCCCGCCGGGGGCATCGTGGAGCACGCCTTCAACCTGGGCCTGGACCACGTGCCTCTGGCCGGCATGGTGTCCGATCTGCTGGGTCTGCCCGCCGTGCTGGAAAACGACGCCAACGCCGCCGCCCTGGGGGAGTTCGTGGCCGGGGCGGGGAAGGAAGCCCGCTCCTTGGTGGCGGTGACTCTGGGCACCGGCGTGGGGGCCGGGGCGGTGCTGGACGGAAAGCTCTACACCGGCTTCAATTACGCCGGGATGGAGGCCGGGCACATGGTCATCCACCGGGGGGGCCGTCCCTGCACCTGCGGCCGCCTGGGCTGCTGGGAGGCCTACGCCTCGGCCACCGGCCTCATTTCCTCCACCCGGGCCGCCATGGCCACCCACCCGGACAGCGCCCTGTGGACCTTCGCCCCCACCCCGGAGGCGGTGGACGGCAAGACCGCCTTCGACGCCGCCCGGACGGGGGATCCCGCGGCCCGAACCGTGGTGGAGGACTACGTGGGGGACCTGGCCTGCGGCATCGTCAACCTGGTGAACCTCTTCCAGCCCGAGGTATTGTGCGTGGGGGGCGGCGTCTCCAGGCAGGGGGAGGCCCTGCTCGCCCCCATCCGGGCCATCCTGGACCGGGAGGAATTCACCCGGGACGGGGCGCGCCGGACCCGGCTGTGCCCGGCCCGGCTGGGCAATGACGCCGGCATCATCGGCGCGGCCCTGGTCCCGGTGTACCGCTGAGGCTCAGCAGGGGGAAAAGCCGTCCTCCTCCTCCGGCGGCGGGGCAAAGGGCTGCCCCCCCTCGGGGAAGAAGGCCAGAGAGGCGCCGTAGAGCACCGCCGCGGCCACGGCGATGGCCTGGACCTTGTTGTCCATGAGCCAGGGGCCGTATTTTTCCCACAGGGGGTATCCCTTCCCGGCACAGAGTTTTTCCGCGGCGTATACCACCGCGATGGCGATCACCACGCACACCGCCAGCCGGGTCATCAGTTCGCCTTTGTTCGGTTCCAGTTTCAAAGCCACCGCCTCCTTATCCCTATGTATGCGGGGGACGAGGCATGATAGAAGGATGATTTGCCGCAATGAAAGAAAGAAAAGCGCCGCAATCGAAGATCCCCGTCCAGCGGGCGGCCATCCCGGTGGAGAATCCGGCCCCGGAATCGGGCCTGAGCCGGGAGCAGGTGAACCTCCGCCAGAAGGGCGGCTGGTCCAACGTGGCGGTGGAGAGCCCCACCAAGACGGAAAAAGAGATCGTGAAGGAGAATGTATTCACCTTCTTCAACCTCATCTTTCTGGTGCTGGCCGTGGCCCTGCTGGCCGTGGGATCCTATAAGGACGCCACCTTCATCTTCATCGCCGTGGCCAACACCGCCATCGGCATCTTCCAGGAGATCCGCTCCAAGCGGACCATCGACAAGCTGAAGCTGCTGGCCGCCCCCCGGGGCACCGTGGTGCGGGAGGGGGCGGAGATGAGCGTCCCCACCGACCACATGGTCCGGGATGACATCGCCGTCTTTTCCGCCGGGGACCAGATCACCGCCGACGCCGTGGTCCGCTCCGGCGTGGTCCAGGTCAACGAGGCCATGATCACCGGCGAGGCCGACCCCCTGGAGAAGGGGCCGGGGGGCAAGCTGCGCTCCGGCTCCTTCGTGGTCTCCGGCTCCTGCCGGGCCCAGCTCACCCAGGTGGGGGCGGACTCCTACGCCGCCCGGCTGACTCTGGAGGCCAAGAAAGACGTGAACGCGGGCCGGTCGGAGATGATGGCCTCCCTGGACAAGCTCATCCGGGTCATCGGCGTGGCGCTGGTCCCCATGGGGGCCATCCTCTTTTGGAAGCAGTATTTCGTGCTGGAGCTGGGGCTGAAGCAGGCGGTCACCGCCACGGTGGCCGCCCTCATCGGCATGATCCCCGAGGGGCTCTACCTCCTCACCAGCGTGGCCCTGGCGGTGAGCATGATCCGCCTGGCCCAGAAAAAGACCCTGGCCCAGGACATGAACTGCATCGAGACCCTGGCCCGGGTGGACGTCCTCTGCGTGGACAAGACCGGCACCATCACCGAGCAGAAGATGACCGTGCGGGAGGTGGTGCCCCTGGACGAGGATCGCTATCCCATGGAGCGGGTGGAGGAGGCGGTGAGCGCCCTCTACCAGGCCTTGGGGGCGGACAACGACACGGGGCGGGCCATGGCCGAGCGCTTCCAAAAGAAGGTGGGCTGGAAGCCCTCCGCCACGGTCCCCTTCACCTCCGCCAACAAGTATTCCGCCGCCGTCTTTCCCGGCCAGGGGGCCTTCGTGGCCGGGGCCCCGGAATTCGTGATGGGGGAGCGCTACGAGGACTTGAAGGAGATGGTGGAGCCATACTCCGCCAAGGGTTACCGGGTCCTCCTCCTGGCCGAGTACGACGGGACCCCCGACGGCAAAGGCCCCCTGGACGGCCGCCGGGTGCGCCCCATGGCCCTGGCCCTCATCTCCAACCGCATCCGCCCCGAGGCCCCCGAGACCTTCGCCTACTTCGCCCAGCAGGGGGTGGCGGTAAAGGTCATCTCCGGGGACAACCCCCTCACCGTGGCCGAGGTGGCCCGGAAGGCGGGGGTGGAGAACGCCGAGAAGTGGGTGGACGCCGCCACCCTCCAGACCGACGAGGCCATCTTTAAGGCGGCGGAGGAGTACACCGTCTTCGGCCGGGTGACCCCCGGCCAGAAGCGCAAGCTGGTGAAGGCCCTCCAAAAGCAGGGCCACACCGTGGCCATGACCGGCGACGGCGTCAACGACGTGCTGGCCCTCAAGGACGCCGACTGCGGCATCGCCATGGCCTCGGGGAGCGACGCGGCCTGCCACGCCGCCCAGCTGGTGCTGTTGGAGTCCAATTTCGCCTGCCTGCCCCAGGTGGTGGCTGAGGGGCGGCGGGTCATCAACAATATCCAGCGCTCGGCCTCCCTGTTCCTGGTGAAGAACATCTTCTCCTTCTGCCTGTCCCTCCTGACCATTTTGGTGGACATGCCCTATCCCCTGGTGCCCATCCAGCTCTCTCTGGTCAGCGCCCTCACCATCGGCTTCCCCTCCTTCGTCCTGGCCCTGGAGCCCAACAAGAGCCGGGTCAGCGGGAAATTCATGGTCAACGTCCTGCGGGAGGCCTTTCCCGGCGGCCTTACCGATCTCATCATCATCCTGGGCATCCAGGCCTTCGCCTTTGCCTTCAACTTTTCCACCCAGTCCCTCTCCACCCTGGCCGCCCTGTGCATGGCCTTCATCGGCCTGCTCATCCTTTTCCAGGTCTGCAAGCCCTTCGACGGCAAGCGCCGGGCCCTCTGGGGCGGCGTGGCGGCGGCCATGGTCTTTTGCGTGCTCTTCCTTCAGGATTTCTTCTCCCTCAGCCCCCTGGGCCTCCAGGAGGGGCTGGTGCTGGCGGTGTTCCTGGCCCTGTCCTATCCGGTGATGCGGGCCATCCTGTGGTGTTTCCGCCGGCTGGGCCGCCTGGTGTGGTCGGTTTGGAACAAAACCGGTATCAAGAAAAGGAAGAAAAGCTGAAATTTTCTTGCAGACAGCGGACTGAAATGTTACAATGTGCGTATGATGAAACAAAGAGAGGTGTTCTGAATGGAAGAAAACTTTTATGCGCAGGAAAAAATGCAGGAACAGGGCGTGACGGGGGAGAGCATCGGCAGATACACCGCCAAGACCTTTCTGACCATGTTCCTGGGCCTGCTGGTGACCTTCGGCGTGGCCTTCTTCGGCTATGCCACCGGAGCGATCATCTACGTCTTTTATATCCCCATGTTCCACGTGGTGCTGCTGGTGGCCGAGCTGGCGGTGGTGCTGGGCATGACGGCCTTCCTCCACAAGATCTCCACCGGGACGGCCACCGTGTTCTTTTTCCTCTACTCCATCCTCAACGGCATCGTCTTTTCCGCCTACTTCCTGATTTTTGAGATCCCCAGCCTCATTCTGGTCTTTGCCGCCACCTCCCTCTATTTCGGCGGCATGGCGGTGTTCGGCTACGTCACCCACATCGACCTATCCCGGATCCGCACCGTCCTGTTGGGCGGGCTCATCTTCCTCATCGTGATGAACCTGCTGATGATGTTCATTCCCGGCCTGCAGGTCATGGATCAGGTGATCTGCACCGTGGGCCTCATCCTCTTCCTGGCCTATACCGCCTATGACACCCAGAAGATCAAGGCCTTCTACCAGGCGTACAGCGGCGACCCGGTGATGCTGAAAAAGGCCTCCATCTACTCCGCTTTGCAGCTCTATCTGGACTTTGTGAATATGTTCCTCTACGTGCTGCGCATCTTCGGCAAGCGGAAGAACTGAGCGGTCAAACAAAAGAGAGCCCGCGCCCAACGGCGCGGACTCTCTTTTTGCTTTCACGGCCCTCCAAGCCTCCGGAGGAAAACCGGCCCCCAAGGCCGTTTTTCCTATTCGGGAAGGTTCCAGTTCAGATCGGTGAAATAGGGGGCCTGCTTGCGCATGCGGAATTCCGCCACGTCCTTTTTCGACCAGTCGTAGAGCCCCTGCCCGGCGGCCACGCCGGTCTTTCCGCTCTCCAGCCCCGCCGTCACGATGCCCTGGATGTCCTTGGTGTCACACAGGGAGGGGTAGACGTTGGCGGCGATGTCCCGCTCCAGCTGGAAGCCCACCTCGTCGAAGTACTCCAGCAGGCCGATGGAGGCGTACCGCTTGCCCACCGCCCATTTCACCGCCTTGTCGATGTCCTCCGCCGTGGCAACCCCCTGCTCGATAAGGTAGAGGGACTCCCGGAACATGGCCTGGGCCAGCCGGTTCACCAGCAGGCCGGGCACGTCCCGCCGCAGCAGCACCACCTGCCGGTCCAGGCAGCCCTCCAGCAGGATCTTGGCCCGGTCCAGGACCGCCGGTTCGGTCCGCTCGTTGGGCACCAGCTCCACCAGGGGGAGCATATGGGCGGGCTGGAAGGGGTGGGCGATGACCAGCCGCTCCGGCCGCTCCACCAGCGCCGCCAGGGCGGCGGCAGTGAGGGAGGAGGTGCAGGAGGCGAGAATGGTGTCCGCCCCGCACACGGCCTCCACGGCGGCGTAGACCGACCGCTTCACCGCCAGATCCTCGGCCACCGCCTCAAAAATAAAGGTGCGCCCGGCCAGGGCCGCCGGGTCGTCCGTCAGGGTGAGGAGCTCCATGGCGGCCTCTTTGTTCCGCTGGGTGGCCAGGCCTTGGGCGATGAGATCGTCCCAGTTTTTCCCGATGGCCGCCCGGCACCGCTCCAGCCCCGGGGCGGAGTGCCCCACCACCACGGTCTCGAAGCCGTTGCCGGTGCACAGGGTGGCCTCGCAGGCGCCGATGACGCCGCTTCCGTAAACGCCGATCTTTTCCATCCTTGTCCCTCCTGTTTTCATTTATGAAAAGCATACAGGAGGGGAAGGGTAAAGTCAAGCTCAGCAGGGGAGGGTGACCCAGCTCCAGACGCCGGAGAGGTCAAAAAAGAGGATGTTGTCCGGCGGGAAAAAGGTAAAGACGATCAGCGCGGCGCCCAGCAGGGCCGTCAAAAGGGCCAGCGGGAAAAAGCGGCCGGAGCCCAGGGGCGTATTTCCAAAACAGGGGAGGAAAAAGCACACCGCCGCCAGCACCACGTAGAGGGCGATGTCGAAAAACAGGGATTCCCCCCGCAGCAGGACGTGATAGGCCCAGCCCACGGCCAGCATAGCGGCGCAGGAGAGGAGCAGGGCGGCCATCCGGGGGGCCAGCTCCTCCCGGCGGCCCCGGGCCAAGAGGGCCCCGGCAATCAGGCAGGGCCAGTACAGGATCTTCAAATGCTCCCACAGGCTCTCGTTCACCGGGCTCAAAAGGGCGGTGAGAAGGGCGGGGCGCAGGTCGTAGAGGAAATGGAGACAGGCCCCGGCCACCGTGGTGGCCGCGAAGGCCAGCCAGATTTTTTTCGAACAATTTTTCATGGTCGCCGCCTCCCTTTTTTTCCGTATAATCTATGGACAAGGGAGAAAAAATATGCGGGGAGGTTCCGCCCTCTTCTGACAATGTTAAAAAATGGATAACTGGCCCCATTTGCCGGGATAGAATCCGTCCGCCCTGCCGCCCCGCGCCCGGCAAAAACCACCAAGCCAAAGCCGCTGTTCATTTCCAGTGTGCCCGTTCCCCCATTGGCTCATATTAAAACCGGGTCCCAAAATACCGGCGGCAGTTTTGCGGCAGCGGCCGCTTGCCCTGCCGCCCCTGTTTTCGGACCCGGCGGGAGACGGCGCCCTTGGGCGCTGTTTTCAAATTTTGATGGGGGTGGTCGATTGAAAGAGGAACATCGGGAGCGGCCCGGGGCGGAATACGCCCTGCCTCTGCTCCGGGCGGCTGCGGTGGCCCTGGTGCTGCTGGGGCTCATGGGGCAGGGCGGAGCCTTTGCCCGGGCGGCGGAGGTCCTGCCGGTGAGCGGGGCGGCATCGGTGCGGACCGTGGTCCCGGTAGGACGGGCGGTAGGCATCAAGTTATTTTCTGACGGCGTGATGGTGGTGGGCTTTTCCCAGATCCCGGCGGCGGGGGGAAACGCCACCCCGGCCAAGTCCTGCGGCTTAAAAGAGGGTGACATCATCACCCATATCAACGCCGCCGAGGTGGACACCATCGAGGAGGTCCAGGAGCAGCTGGCCCAGGTGGGCGGGCAGGCCATGAGCATCCGGGCCCTGCGGAACGGGCACGCGCTCCAGGTCACCGCCCAGGCGGTCCAGTGCTCCACCGACGGCAGCTATAAGCTGGGGGCCTGGCTGCGGGATTCCATGGCGGGCATCGGCACCGTCACCTATTACGACCCCGCCACCGGGGACTTCGGCGCCCTGGGCCACGGGATCAACGACGTGGACACCGCCCAGCTCATGCCCATGGAGAGCGGCAACGTGTTGGGGGCAACCGTCTCCGACGTGAAAAAAGGCCGCCGGGGCGAGCCGGGGGAGCTCCACGGAGCCTTTGACCTGACCGGGGACCTGGGGGAGCTGAGGGCCAACACGGCCCACGGCATCTTCGGCACCCTCTCCAACGACAGCCTGGCCTCGGGCCTGGAGCCGGTGGAGGTGGCCGCCCGGAACCAGGTGGAGACCGGAAAGGCCGTCATCTATTCCAATATCTCCGGGGACGAGGTAAAGGCCTATGAGGTGGAGATCACCAAGCTCTTCCCCAACGCCTCCGACGGCCGGGACATGATGGTGAAGGTCACCGACCCCGCCCTCCTGGCCGCCACCGGGGGCATCGTCCAGGGGATGTCCGGCTCTCCCATCCTGCAAAACGGGCGGCTGGTGGGGGCCGTGACCCACGTGCTGGTGGGCGATCCCACCCAGGGCTACGGCATCCAGGCGGAAAACATGCTCCAGGCGGGAGCGGAAGCGGTCTGACAAACCAAATAGGGGAAGGGCCCGCCGGATGGCGGGCCCTTCCCCTGCGAAAATGGAAATAGAACATGTGGGAACTGGGAGAAATGGGGATAACAGGAAAATGGAGGCCTTAAATATTCCGTTTTCTTCCAGAAATAGGACAAAAATAAGGCACAAAAGAACACAATTTTTCATTTTTCGAGGTTCTTTCATCGACATCCAGTCGAATCAAGTCGATTTATTCTTATCCAAAAATTGGCAAAACCCCATTGCGTTCGCTGTCTATTTATGGTAAATTATTGAAGACCGGTAATCAGCCATGGCCAGGCGAACATAGAAGCGGAAAGGGAGTCCGATTGAATGGATAAGAAGAAAGTTTTGGTGGCGGACGCGGGAGAGGAATTCCGCCGCCTTTTGGTGGAGACCATCGACGCGGAGAACGACCTCACTGTGGTGGGGGACACCGGAGACGGTGAAGAGGCCCTGTCCCTGTGCGACAAGCGCCAGCCCGACGTGGTCGTCATGGATATGATCCTGGCCAAGGTAGACGGCGTGGAGCTCCTCTCCGCGCTGGAAAGCAGAAACCCCAGGCCAAAGGTGCTGGTCATCTCCAGCTTTGCCAGCGGCAGTGTGGCCGACCTGGCCGCCGCCAAGGGGGCCGACTATTTCATGATGAAGCCCTGCAAGACGGGCTCCGTGGTGGAGCGGATCCGCCAGGTGACCAGCATGGCCCGGGCGGACACCGCCGAGACCGAGCGCCGGGGCCAGAGCCTTGAGGGCACCGTCACCGGCATCATCCACGAGATCGGCGTGCCCGCCCACATCAAGGGTTACCAGTACCTCCGGGAGGCCATCATGATCGCCGTGGAGGATATGGACGTCATCAACGCCGTCACCAAGGTCCTCTATCCAGAGGTGGCCAAGCGCTTCGGCACCACCGCCAGCCGGGTGGAGCGGGCCATCCGCCACGCCATCGAGGTGGCCTGGGACCGGGGCGACCTGGAAACGCTGCAGAAGTACTTCGGCTACACAGTCTCCAACGCCAAGGGCAAGCCCACCAATTCCGAATTCATCGCCATGATCGCCGATCGGCTCCAGCTCCAGCGGAAGGAAAAGTAAAGGAGGCAAAATTTCTAGTGTCCTGACAGGCTGCGCTTTCTTAAAAAATAGGCAGCGGCGATCATTATCGTTTCAATCGCCGATTGATTGTTTGCGGCAACAAACGCGCTCGCTCAATTTCTTGGTTCCCGGAACCGGCGGACTGGGAGTCTTTCACATTCAAAGGGAAAAAGACTTTTCTGTCCCGGCCGGAGGCTGCGTTATTGGCGGTAAGGGTCCACCAACTGTGGGGACCCGCGGCGGAGGGTTTGTTTGCTGAAATTCCAATGAGAGATTCCATCAGCGGCGGGATACCCCCGAGGCGCGGCCTCGGGAAGGTCCCGAATAGAAAGAAGAGGCCCATGCCGCCGGCATGGGCCCCTTTCTTTTATTTCCTGGGCTTCTTTTCCTGAAGCGTATCGTGGTCGTCCAGCAGCATTTGAGAGGCCAGGTCGAAGTCCTGCCGGTCCTCGTAGCGGTTGACCAGCTCGCTCTCCTCCAGATCAGAGTAGTCCTTCTCCTTGCTCTTGTAGACCAGCTTCAAGAGGATGGGGGTGATGACGGTGGTGACGATGACCACCAGCACCACCGGGCCGAAGAAGGCGTCGTTCATCAGCCCGGAGGCAATGCCCTTGTTGGCCACGATGAGGGCCACCTCGCCCCGGGAGATCATGCCCACGCCGATCCGGATGGCGTCCTTGCCGGTGTAGCCGCAAAGCCTGGCCCCCAGCCCGCAGCCCACCACCTTGCTGATCACCGCCGCCAGAATGAGGAGCACCGAGAAGAGCACCACGGCGCCGGACATCTGGGGCAGCACCACCTTCAGGCCGATGCTGGCGAAAAAGACGGGGGAGAGGAGCATGCAGGAGAGGGTGTCGAACCGGTTCTCCAGATAGGCCACCTTGGGCGTCCCGGCGAAGATGACCCCCATGATATAGGCCCCCGTGATGTCGGCCACCCCGAAGACGTCCTCGGCCACATAGGCGTAGAGGAGGCACAGGGCGAAGGCCACCACCAGAAACCGCCGCTTGTCGTTGGCGGTGGTCTCAAACCACTTCTGCACCAGCTTGTGGAGCACCACGCCCACCACCAGGCTGAGGGCGAAGAAGAGGACAATTTTCAAAAGCACGATCCCGATGCCCGCCCCCTGGCCCGCCATGGAGGTGACGATGGTCAGGGCCACGATGCCCAGCACGTCGTCGATGAGGGCGGCCCCCAAAATGGCGTTGCCCGACCGGGTGGAGAGCTTGCCCAGCTCCTTGAGGGTCTCCACCGTGATGCTCACCGAGGTGGCGGTGAGGATGACGCCGATAAAGACGTTTTGCAGAAATTCCCCCCGGTTGAAGAAGCAGGCCACGGCGAAGCCCGCCGCGAGAGGGACGATGACGCCGATCAGGGCGATGATGAAGGCCGCCTTGCCCGAGCGCTTGAGTCCGTCCAGGTCGGTCTCCAGCCCCGCGGTGAACATGAGGACGATGACCCCCAGCTCGGCGATCTGATCCAGAAAGGTGGTCTCGCCGATGAGACCGAAGCAGGCCGGGCCCAGCAGGACCCCCGCGATGAGGGCGCCCACCACCTGGGGCAGGGAGACCCGCTTGGTGAGGATGCCCAGCAGCTTGGTGCACAGCAGGATCACCGCCAGCCGCAGCAGAAATTGATAGTCCATGGTTTGCCTCCTTTGCAGGATATTTATTCTAGGCGTATCGGCGGTCCGGCGCAAGGGTGAAAACGACCAAAAAGCGGCGGGTCCGGCCCCTACACTTTGGAGGGGGGCCAAAATTCTCCGGCATTGCCTTTTTTTCTCGCCTATGATATCATGTAGTAGCTTAATCAAAGATAAAGGGGAGATTCCAATGACCATCGATTTTAAACCCAGGGGAGTCTGTTCCCAGCGGATGATCATCGAGGTGGAGGACGGCGTGGTCCAGTCCCTTCAGGTGCGGGGCGGCTGCAACGGAAACCTCCAGGGCATCAGCAAGCTGGTGGAGGGCATGCCGGTGGCCGAGGTGATCGGCCGCCTGGAGGGGATCCGGTGCGGCTTCAAGCCCACCTCCTGCCCCGATCAGCTGGCCCAGGCTCTCAAACAGGCCATGTGACAGCCAAGAGGCGGCGCCGTGAAAACGGCGCCGCCTCTTTTTTCAAAAAGGGCTTGTAGTATAAAACCCATCTGCTATACTGGCCTCAACGGCGCCGTAAAAATCAAAAAAGCGAAGGAGATTTTTATGGAACAACAGTATATCATCAGGCCCATCGGCGTGATCCGTGCCGGCAGTGAGGGCTACCGCCTTGAGCTGGAGCCGGAGTACTGCCCTGCCCTGGAGGGCCTGGAGGGGTACAGCCACCTCCAGGTTTTGTGGTGGTTCGACCGCTGTGACAACGCCCCTTCCCGGGCCAAGCGGTGGGAGAGTAAGCCCTATACCAACGCCCCCGACCGGCTGGGGACCTTCGCCACCCGGGCCCCGGAGCGGCCCAATCCCTTGGCTTTGTCCTGCGCGGGCATCCTGGGACTGGATAGGAAGCGGGGCGTGGTCGCGCTGGATTACCTGGATGCCGAGGATGGCAGTCCCGTGCTGGATTTGAAGCCTTACGTTCCCAGCCTGGACCGGGTGGAGCGGCCCGCCGTGCCGGATTGGTGCGCCCACTGGCCCGAATGTGTGGAGAAGAGCGGGGACTTCGATTGGGCGCGGGAATCTCTCTTCTAATAGGGAAAGGCTTTTGGTGCCCCCCTCCCCGCTTCACGACATGTTGCCCCAACGCCTTTCCCGGTAAGGCTGAAAAAACCCCGCGGCCGCTGTCAAGCGGCCGCGGGGTTCGTTATTACCGCCTCTTCCCACGGTAGCTGGAGCGGTACACCTTCGGCGCGCTCCCGCCCCGGCGGTTGCGGCGGGAGGAGCCGAACACCAGGTGCCTTACCACCAGGATGAGGATGAGGACCACCACCGCCAGCAGGGCGATCTTCACCCACAGGTGGCCGAAGAACCGCTGGACCTGGTCCAGTACGTAGAGGAACTGGGAGCGCTCCAGGGCGGTGGTGGCCACCAGGTCCACGGTGCCGTAGTCCTTCCCCTCGTAGGACAGGGCGATGGAGCCAAGCACCTGCCCCTTGGCGATGGGGGCCTCCAGGGCTTCGGGCAGGGTCACCTGCCGGTCAAAGACGGCGGGGTCCAGGTCGTTGGGGAGGGTGGCCTCCAGCCCCAGGGCGGGCTGGACGGTCACGTAGTCCTGCTCGGCGCACAGGGAGACGGGGATGGTGCCCACGGGGTCGATGGGGGAGAGGACCTCCTTCCGGGAGAAGGCGTTGAAGCCGTATTCCAGCAGGCGCTTGCTTTCGGTGAAGTAGTTGTTTTCCACGTCCACGCCCTTGACCCGCCAGTTTTCGCCCCCCAGGACCACGGCGATCATGGTGCGGCCGTTTTTCTCGGCGGCGGAGGCCAGGCAGTAGCCCGCCTCGGGGGTGGAGCCGGTCTTGATGCCGATGGCGTACCGGTAGAGCAGGCCGGTGGAGCCGGTCCGGAAGTTGGACACCAGGGCGTTGGTGTCGTGGAGCTCCCGCTGGGCGTGAAGGTTGGTGGCGGGGACGGTGTAGCTCACAGAAGAGACGATGTCCCGGAAATCCGGGTGCTTCATGGCCTCCAGGCACATGCGGGAGATGTCCCGGGCGGTGGTGTAGTGGCTGTCGTCGTGGTAGCCGTGGGTGTTGACGAAGTGGGTGTTGTCCATCCCCAGCTCCGCCGCCCGCTGGTTCATGAGATCCACAAAGGCGGGGATGCTCCCGGCCACGACCACGGCCAGGGCGTTGCAGGCCTCGTTGGCCGAGGGGATGAGGGCGCAGTTGAGCAGGTCCCGCACGGTGAGGATCTCCCCAGGCTTCAAGTCCTGGGTGGAGCCCCCCTCCCCGATGCCGGTGTAGAGGGTGTCCCCCAGGGTCACTTGGGCGTCCAGGGACAGCTCTCCCCGGTCCACCGCCTCCACGGTTAAAAGGCCGGTCATCACCTTGGTGATACTGGCGGGGTAGCGCAGCTCGTCGGCCGCCTGCTCGTAGAGGACCTCGTCGTAATCGGCGTCGATGAGGATGGCGGAGGCGGCGTTGACCGGGGAGAACTCCTCTCCCGGGGAGGAGACCGCCAGGGCGGGGGTGAAGAGGCTCAAAGCCAGAACCAGGGCCAGGAAAAACGGTGGGAGGGAACGATATTTTTTCATAGGAAACTCCTGCTTCGTGTGATATAATCAATTCGTACGTCATTATAGCAGACCGGGCAGCCGGGCGCAACGGGGAAGGGGGAGAAAGGGTGAAACTTTCCAAGCTGGAGGGCGGGGTCATTCTGGCCGCCGCCGTGTTCCTGGCCTTCACCGCGGGCTGGTTCCTCCGGGGGAACACCTCCGCCCAGCCCCTCCGGGTGGAGACCGAGCGGCGGTTGGAGGCGGCGGTGACCGCCCTGCCCGCCCCCACCCAGACGGCTCAGCCCGGGCCGGTCAATATCAATACCGCCGACGCCGCGGCCCTCATGACCCTGCCCGGCATCGGGGAGAAGCGGGCGGCCGACATCATCGCCGACCGGGAGGCCAACGGCCCTTACCGCTACCCGGAGGATCTGACCAGGGTCAGCGGCATCGGGGAAGAGACGCTGGCGGGGCTGATCGACGAGATCACAACAGGGGAGGAGACCCAATGAAAATACTGGTCGTGGACGACGAAAAAGTGCTGGTGAAGGGTATCAAGTTCAACCTGGAGAGCGAGGGCTACCAGGTGGAGGTGGGCTACGACGGCCAGGCCGCCGTGGACCTGGCCCGGGGCGGGGCCTTCGACCTCATCATCCTGGATTTGATGATGCCCAAGATTGACGGGCTCCAAGCCTGCATGCGCATCCGGGAGTTTTCCAACGTGCCCGTCATCATCCTCACCGCCAAGGGGGAGGACGCCGACAAGCTCATGGGCTTCGAGTGCGGGGCGGACGACTATATCACCAAGCCCTTCAACATCCTGGAGCTGAAGGCCCGCATCCGGGCCCTCCTGCGCCGGGCGGGCATGGCCCAGCAGAAGGAGGGGGGCGGACGGCTGGCCGCCGGCCACATCCTTCTGGACGCCGACGAGCGGGCCGCCTGGAAGGAGGGCAAGAGCGTGGAGCTCACCGCCAAGGAGTTCGACCTCATGGAGCTGCTCATGCGCAACCCCGGCCGGGTATACAGCCGGGAGAACCTGCTGAACGTGGTCTGGGGCTATGAGTACGCCGGGGACTACCGGACGGTGGACGTCCACGTGCGGCGGCTGCGGGAAAAGCTGGAGCTGGACCCGGCCAACCCCGAGTATATCCTCACCAAGTGGGGCGTGGGCTACTATCTGAAAAGCGGGGGCTGACCGCCCCTGTGATCCCCCGCGGGGGATAGGTGTACGAAAAGCCGATGTTTCATGTGAAACATTTGTTCTATAAAACGTGGGAAGGGAGGGGCCGCCGTGGCCGAGCAACAATCGAAAAAGATCCCCCTGTGGCGCTCCCTCCAGACCAAGTACGCCATGACCTACATCGTGGTCATCGCCGCCGTGCTGATCCTCCTCAACACATACCCCATCCTGGTCTCCCAGGACTTGGTGTTCAAGTCCAAGCAGAACTCCCTGCAAAGCCAGGCCGCCGTCATCGCCTCCACCCTGGCCGGCCCCGAGGGGCTGAGCCAGGAGGGGGTGGGCCGGGTCATGGAGGTGCTGGGGGACACGGGACTGAGCCGGGTCCTGGTCACCGACCCCGCCGGGGTGGTGCTCTACGACAGCTCTCCCGCCTCGGGGGCGGTGGGCCGCTACGCCCTTTTGGGGGAGATCACCTCCTCCCTCCGGGGGAACGACACCTTCCGCTCCGACTATACCGGGGGGGCCTTCCACAGCCGGGCGGCCACCCCCGTGGTCTACCGGGGCATGACGGTGGGGGCGGTCTACGTGGACGAATATGACGCCGACCAGGGCAAGCTGCTGGTGGGCATCCAGCAGACCTTGCGCACCATCTCGCTGGTCATCGCCGCCGTCACCCTGGCCCTGTCCTTCGTCTTTTCCAAGGCCCTCACCCGGCGGATCGCCGAGCTTCTCCGGGCCATCCGCATCGTCCGGGCGGGGGAGTACAGCCACCGGGTCCAGATGGGGGGCGGGGACGAGCTGAGCCAGATGGCGGAGGAGTTCAACGAGCTCACCGGCCGCCTCCAGACCACGGAGGAGGTCCGCCGCCGCTTCGTGTCCGACGCCTCCCACGAGCTCAAGACCCCCCTGGCCTCCATCCGGCTCCTCACCGACTCCATTCTCCAGAACGGGGACATCGACCCCGGCACCGTCCGGGAGTTCGTGGGGGACATCGGGGAGGAGTCCGAGCGGCTCCAGCGCATCACGGAAAAGCTCCTCACCCTCACCCGGCTGGACGCCGCCGCCCCCGTGAACACCGAGCCGGTGGACGTGGAGGAGGTGGCCCGGCGGGTGGAGCACATGCTGGAGCCCCTGGCCCGGGCGGTGGACGTGTCCATCACTCTGGACCTGGCCCCCGGGCTCTATATCCGGTGCACCCGGGACGACCTCTATCAGATCATTTTCAACCTGGTGGAAAACGCGGTGAAATACAACCTCCCCGGCGGCCGGGTCCTCATCACGGCCCGGTCCGAGCTGGACCGGGCCGTCCTCACGGTGGAGGATACCGGCGTGGGCATCCCCCAGGAGGATCTGGCCAAGATCTTCGACCGCTTCTACCGGGTGGACAAGGCCCGCTCCCGGGCTGCCGGCGGCACGGGCCTGGGCCTGTCCATCGTTCAGGACACCGCCCGCCGCCACGGCGGCACGGTGAAGGCCCAGCGGCGGGAGCCGGAGGGCACCTGCTTCACCGTCACGTTCCCGCTGTGCCGGGGGGAGGGGAGTCTATGAAAAAACGGATCTCCGCCCTGCTGCTGGCCCTCCTGCTCCTCTGCGCCGGATGTGCCCAGGGGGATGGGGGGAGCAGGGAGGGGGAGTACAGCGTCTACTTCCCCACCCACCAGGGCCGGGAGGACGGCGCCGCCCTGGACAGCGAGACACGGGCCCTCCCCGCCGGGCGGGGGGCGGTGGACGGCCTGCTGCGCCTGCTGCTCTCCGGCCCGGAGAGCCCGGAGCTGGCCTCCCCCTTCCCCAGAGGCACCACCCTCCGGGGCTGGCGGGTGGAGGAGGGGGTGGCCTTCGTGGACCTGTCCGAGGCCTACGGGGGGCTTTCCGGGGTGGACCTGTCCCTGGCGGACGGGTGCATCGTGCTGACCCTGTGCCAGCTGGAGAGCGTGGAGGCCGTCTACCTGACAGTGGAGGGCCGCCCCCGGCCCTTCCGGGACCAGATGCTCCGCGCCTCCGACCTGGTGCTGGACAACGGCGAGGGAGGACCCTCGGAGCTGGAGGCGGAGCTGTGGTTCCCCAGCGGGCAAGTCCTGTCCCGGGAGAGCCGCACCCTCCGGCTGGAGGTGGGGGACGACCGCCTGGTGGCAGCCCTCCAGGCCCTCCTGGCCGGGCCGGAGACCGCCGGGCTCTCCCCCGTGTGCCCTGAGGGGACCCGCCTGCTCTCCCTGGAACGGGAAAAGGGCCGCCTGGTGGTGGACCTCAGCGAGGAGTGGATGAAGGGGGAGCAGACCGCCCAGCGGCTCTACGCCGTGGTGGATACTCTGGCCGCCCTGGAGCCGGGAGTCCAGGTGTCCTTCCAGGTGGAGGGGCAGGATTTGGAGCGGTTTGGGGAGACCGATCTCTCCCTGCCCCTGACGGCGGACCCTGTGCCCGATCCGTCCCAAAGTCCTTGACAACCGCCCTCCCGCCGACTAAAATAAACCAAACGTTCCAAGAGAAAGGAAGAGCGCCCATGTCCGACCATCAGCGCGGCACAGACTGCATCCACGCCGGGTATACCCCCGCCAACGGGGAGCCCCGGAACATCCCCATCGTCCAGTCCACCACCTTCCGCTACGCCACCGGGGAGGCCATGGGGGCCCTCTTCGATTTGGAGGCCGAGGGGTATTTCTACACCCGTCTGCAAAACCCCACCAACGACCGGGTGGCCGCCAAGATCGCCGCCCTGGAGGGCGGCACCGCCGCCATGCTCACCTCCTCGGGCCAGGCGGCCAACTTTTACGCCATCTTCAACATTGCCTCCTGCGGCGACCACGTGGTGGCCTCCACCGCCATCTACGGCGGCACCTTCAACCTTTTCCACGTGACCATGAAGCGCATGGGCATCGAGTTCACCTTCGTGGACCCGGACTGCACCGAGGAGGAGCTGAATGCCGCCTTCCGGCCGAGCACCAAGGCGGTGTTCGGAGAGACCATCGCCAACCCCGCCCTGACGGTGCTGGACATCGGGAAGTTCGCCAGGGCCGCCCACGCCCACGGGGTGCCCCTCATCGTGGACAACACCTTCCCCACCCCGGTGAACTGCCGGCCCTTCGAGTGGGGCGCGGACATCGTGACCCACTCCACCACCAAGTACATGGACGGCCACGCCAACGCCGTGGGGGGTGCCATTGTGGACAGCGGGAAGTTTGACTGGACGAAGTACCCCGACAAGTTCCCCGGCCTGTGCACCCCCGACGAGAGCTACCACGGGGTGACCTACACCGAGCGGTTCGGGCTGGCGGGGGCCTTTATCACCAAGTGCACCGCCCAGCTCATGCGGGACTTCGGGTCCATCCCCTCCCCCCAGAACGCCTACTATCTGAACATCGGGCTGGAGACCCTGGCCCTGCGGATGCCCCGCCACTGCGAAAACGCCCTGGCGGTGGCCAAGTTCCTGAAAAACCACCCCAAGGTGAGCTGGGTCAAGTACCCCGGCCTGGAGGGGGACGCCCACTACGACCTGGCCCGGAAGTATATGCCCCAGGGCACCTGCGGCGTGGTCTCCTTCGGGGTGAAGGGGGGACGGGAGGCGGCCTCCAGGTTCATGGCGGGACTTGAGCTGGCCTCCATCGCCACCCACGTGGCCGACGCCAAGACCTGCGTGCTCCACCCGGCGTCCACCACCCACCGGCAGATGACCGACGAAGAGCTGGCGGCGGCGGGGGTCTCCCCCGACCTGGTGCGGTTCTCCGTGGGCATCGAGGATATCCGGGACATCTTGGCCGACGTGGAACACGCCCTGGCACAGGCGTAAAACAGAATAAAAGAGCCGCGGGGAAGTTTCCCCGCGGCTCTTTTTTGGGTTATCGAGTGGGCATCTGGAAGTCACGCAGGGCCTCGTTGAGGAAGTCATTGAGGGGCTTCATGGCCAGGAAGCGCTCCACGGCGTAGGGGACGAAGTCCCCCTCCAGGAGGAGGGCGTCGGGGACGGGGTCCTCGATGTACCAGCTTTTATATTTGAGGTACTCTGCCTGGGGGTGGGCCGGGTCGAAGCCCTTGGGCACGTTTTTGAGGGCGGAGCCGCCGACGGGGAAGGGCTGGGTGGCCAGGATGTCCCCCCACGCCGCCCCGTGGGCGGCGATGTGGTTCCGGACCAGGGCGGTGGCGTTGGAGAACATGTCGGCGAAGAGCCCGCCCCCCAGGAAGGAGCGGTCCCCGGGGCGGAGCATGAGGTAATAGCCCACGGGGATGGGCAGCTTGCCCTGGGGGCCGATGTGGGCCCGGAAGGAGGGGTTATAGGGGGATTTGTCCTTGCTGAACCGGGTGTCCCGGTTCAGCTTGAAGGTGAGGGCGGCGGGCTCCGTTAGAGGGATGGCGCCGTCCCGGGCGCTCAGCTCCAGGTTGAGCCGGCGCACCAGGTCCTCGAAGTCCCCCTTGGCCCGCTGGTACTCGGCCTTGTGGCTGTGGAACCATTCGGGGTCGTTGTGCTGTTCCAGCTGGGAGAGGAAATCCAGCATAGTGCTCAGGCTCATACCGTCCCCTCCCCTCTCACCGCGGCGGAGAAGCTCTGGGAGGCCACCAGCTGCCTCAGCCAGGCGGAGACCCGCTCCGGGGAGCGGTAGGCGGGGAAGGCGGCGAAGATCTGGGACATCTGGTCCAGCGCCTCCATGGCGTCGGCGCACTGGACGATCTCCTCATACCGGCACGGGGGGAGGGCCTGGAAGGAGAGGCGGGCCGGGTCCAGCCGGTGGGTGGCGATGGCGTAGTTGGTCCGCCGGGCGCAGGAACATTTGCCGGTGCCGCTCAGGCCGCAGTACTCGGCCAGGAAGGCGGACATCTTGGCCCGGGCCCGGGAGAGCCGCTGGCGGTAAGCCTCGGGGGTCAGGTCCAGCACTTGGGCGGCCGTCCGGCTGTCCAGGCGGAACATGGTGCCCAGGATATAGGCGCACCGGCTGTCCGGGTCCAGGCATTGGAGCATGACGTTGGCACAGGAGAGCTTCAGCTCCCGCTCCAGCAGAGATTGGTCCACCCCGCCGCTCAGGTCAGGGACGTCCCTTTCCCGGCCCGAGGCGATGTCCTCGCCGTAGGCCTCGAAGCTGAGGGGATGCTGGGCGAACATGCCCTTGCGGTAGTCCTTCAGGTGGTTGGCCGCCACCCGGAACACCCAGGTGGAGAAGGCGCTCTCCCCCCGGAAGGAGGACAGGCGGGTCATCACCTTGATGAGGATCTCCTGGGCGGCGTCCTCCGCGTCGGGGACGGTGCCCAGCATCCGCAGGGACAGGTTGAAAACCATGTCCTGCACGCCGGACAAAAGGGATTCCAGGGCATTCTGGTCGCCGGAGACCGCCGCCTGGAGCAGGGCCGTTTCTTCGGTTCGATTCATATGTTTGCACCTCCTGTTTGATTGGACGGCCCGGGCGGCCCCTTTGTGACAGAAAAAGAGGAAAAATTCTTTTTTCATTATAAGGCATGGGGGAGAAAAGGGGAAGAGGCTCCGGCGGGGGAAGGGGGGTGGGGCACTGACCTCGATCCGGTGGTCCGGGGATAGGAAAACGGCATGGCTTTGAAAAGCCATGCCGTTTTCCGCGTGGGCTGGGGCGGGAGCGTCACCGCTTCCGCCAGGTGGGACAGCCGTAGATGGTGCAGCGCCGTCTCCAGCCCATTACGATGCAGAAGAGGGCCAGAAGGAGCAGGAAGGCCATGGCCAGCAGGACGAAGCGGTAGCTGCCCGTCAGGTCGTAGACGAAGCCGTAGGCGGGGATGAGAAGGATGGAGGCCAGGGGCGCGCCCATGGAGACCTTGGCGTAGATCTTCTCATAGTCCTGCTGCCCGTAAAATTTCAGGGTGAGGATGGGGGCGAGGACCATGATGCCGGAGCTGGTGAGGCCGTGGAGGAAGGTGGAGAGGGCGAAGAGGGGGAAGCGGCCGCCGCTGAGGAGAAAGCCCGCCACGGCGGCGAGCCCGGCGGCGAGGACGCCGTAGCAGGTCTTTAAAACGCCGATCCGGTCGCTGATCATCCCGATGGCGATGGAGCCCACGGCGCTGCCCACGGAGGCGAAGGCCAGGGCGGCGCCGGTGCGCTGGAGGGAGTAGCCCAAAATGCCGCCGTAGGTGGGGATATGCTGGGCAAACACCCCCACCCCCGTGAAGGAGATCATAAAGAGGAGAAGCAGGTAAAAGGAGGAGGAGCGCAGGGCGGTCTGCTCGTCCACGTTCACCTGGTCCTCGGGGCGGCTGCGCCTGTCCGCCCCGGTGGGGGGCTGATCCGCCCCGTAGGGGGAGAGCCCCCGATCCTGGGGGCGGTTGCGGAGGAAGAGCAGGATGGACAGCGCTATGGCGGCCAGGGCGGCGCAGCCCAGGGTGAGGTAGGCCCTCCGCCACCCGCTTTGGGCGATGAGGCGGGAGGCGAGGGGCTGGAACACCGCGCCGAACACCCCCACGAAGGCCATCTGGAGCCCCAGCATCAGCCCCGTGTTCCTGGCGAACCAGCGGTTGATGAGGATGGGGCCCAACAGGGTGGCCAGGATGGTGGCCCCCATGGCGTAGGGGATGCCCAGCAGGTACCAGCCGAACACGCTGTCCATCCATCCGAAACCGGCGAAGGAGAGGCATTGCAGCAGGGCGCCCGCCAGGGCCACGGCCCGGATGTCGTACCGGTTGATGAGCCTGCCCGCCGCGGGGAGCCAGACCACCGTGACGATGGAGGTGATGCTGAGGTAGATGGACAGGCTGCCGATCCCCACCTCCAGCTCGGCGGCCACGGGGGAGAGGAACAGGGCGGAGACGGTGTTGAGCCCGCCTCCGGCAAAGCCCCGGATGAGGATGACCCCCAGCAGAATGATCCACGCGCCATGCGGCTTTCTCTTTTTCATCCCGTGCCCCTTTCCTGGGTTTTCGCTTATTATGGGCCCCGCCGGGCCTGTTTATGTGCGGCCGCGTGGGGCGCGGACGAATAGAACGCCCGGCGGAGTAGATACTGAAAGGAAAAGGAGGGATCAGCATGGCGAAAAAATTGGAGGGAAAGACGGCCCTGGTGACCTCGGCCACCCGTGGCATCGGCCTGGCCTGCGCCCTGGCGCTGGCGCGGGAGGGGGCGAAGGTGGCCATGGGGGTCCGGCGGCTGGAGGCGGCCAGGGAGATCTGCGACAGCCACCGGGCGGAGGGCTGGGAGCTCTTTCCCGTGTATTTCGACGCCCTCCGGAAGGAGAGCTATGCCGCCATGGTGGACGCCGCCGCGGAGCGGACAGGGGGGATCGACATCCTGGTGAACAACTTCGGCATGGGCCTGCCCGCCGAGGATCTGGACGTGGTCAGAGGTTCGGAGGAGGCCTTTTTCCGCATCCTGGAGCTGAACCTGGGGAGCGTCTACCGGGTCAGCAGGCTGGTGATCCCCCACATGCGCAAGCGCGGGGGCGGCAGCATCGTCAATATATCCTCCATCGGCGGGCTCATCCCCGATGTGACCCGGACCGGCTACGGGGTGTCCAAGGCCGCCATCAACAACCTGACCTGCCAGATCGCCCTGCAGTTCGCCCGGGACGGCATCCGCTGCAACGCCGTCCTGCCGGGCCTCACCGCCACCGACGTGGTGAACCGTTGTGTCACGGTGAGTGTGGGCACGGCCTCCGCCAGGGCGACTTTACCACCCTCTACAACCAGGCCGACAAGGCGCTGTACCAGGCCAAGAACGCGGTCCGGAACTGTGTTGTGCTGGGCAGCAGGATCGACTGCGGGACAAAATAGGTCGGGCTGGTTCCAAACGGACTTTATCTACCGAAGCCGCCGTTTTTTGGCCCGCCGCGCTCGGGTGTTTACATTCATAATGGGCGTGGAGGATACGAAAAGGCCGGGAAATCACAGATTTCTCGGCCTTTTCAGCCCCTTTCGCTGTCCCTGCACATCCGCTTTGACGCGCTTCTCTCCGCTGTTTCCGTCCGTATTTTTGCTTACGTGGATCATGGCGTTTGTCAAAACCGTTAATGTGTTACTTTACATACTATCATCAGCGTGCTCAGCACTGATAATCTGAATATTAAATCCCGAATTCCTCGCAAAAGTTGACAGGTTTTTAATATCTTGTTGATTGCATTTTATCATCATTTAATTTTAGCTCAGCCTCATCGGGATAATGCTGAGTATGCGGAAAGTAAGCTTGGTTTAG
The DNA here is from genome assembly GCA_022846075.1 of Oscillospiraceae bacterium. Taxonomy (GTDB): domain Bacteria; phylum Bacillota; class Clostridia; order Oscillospirales; family Oscillospiraceae; genus Vermiculatibacterium. The sequence goes on along the minus strand of AP025582.1, from coordinate 2,536,103 downwards.
TTGATCATATTACAAAAAGCTTATTTCATCCACGTCAATTGAAGTAAGGTTACTGCAGTACCTTAATACGAGCTTTTTTGGATAACTCTCTTGCTTCTATACTTTCATTTATTGACTTCTTAACCATATTGGCAATTTTATCAATTTTTTTCCGCTCATGAGAAATGGGGATAACAAGATCCTTTAATCTATCCCCCAAAGAATTGATAATATCCTGTGAAAATGTGTTAGCTAAAACCTGCTGCCTTACATAATCTGATGATAGAGCAGCTAACAAATAATAATTATTTAGTCCGTACTCATTATCGGGATTAACACGGATTTTGTATAGATGACTTTGATACACTATCTTAGTATCATACTTTGTTATCATAGCGCAAGTTCCGATTAAATATGAGCCATCCTTGACCATAAGAATATCGCCTTCTTTTACATCTTGTTTTTCGGCTAATTCCTGATATATTTTCTCACTTACAAGATGTTTGGGGTCTGACTTAATCTCCCAATTTGAAATATCAGAGGTTCTTATAAAAGGTATATTGCCTGTACCATATGCTAATTTACCGACTTCATTTCCCGTTGAAACTTGAAGAACACTTTCTTTTATCAATTGTCCTATTGTCACCAACTTATGAGTTTCTTCTAATTTATGTTCAGTACCAGCTGCAAAATGTACATAAGCCCTTGGTGCAAGCACGTTATTTTGAATTTCGCTTTTTTTCATGGTGAATCCAAGATTCGAGACCACGATTGAACCCTTATTTTTATACAGCTTGTAATTGTTAACAATTTCAGGAATATCATCTTTCGGAATTTCCCGGCCTCTTGAATCGTGTCCACACCATTTAGCCTCGGCCATAAAAATCTCATAGTCATCAACAACACGGTTTTTCTCTAAAACTAAAAGACAAGTCTTTGTATGTGTGCCGCCTTTTCCAGATGTTTTGAATAGTTCATCCGGCATCCCTATAACTACTTTTACCTGACACTCAGAAAAAATATAATCAACAACATAAGAATATTTCTTATTTGATATCATACTTTCTGGCACTACGATACCAATAGATCCACTCTTTTTAACAAGCTTTATGCACTGCTCCACAAAAACAACCTGGGGAGGAACAGAGTCATTTAGCACATTGGTTTTTGCCATTATTCCATCTTTGGATTTCTTATATTTCATAGCAAGCTCAAATTTGCTCAAGGTCTCTACTGTGCCTGCTTGAATGTTCACGCCAAACGGAGGATTTGTTAGTATTACATCATATTCGGATTCTCTATTTCCAAGGACCTGTTCATCCCAAACTAAACTGTCTGCACATAGAAAATTCTTTGATTTATAGTTCAGACACGCCATATGAATCTTGGCTAATCTTGTCAAATAGCTGTCTTTATCGACACCGTATAGGCCACCTCCATTTAATACATTATTTCGCATCCAATGGTTTGCGGTGGCCACTAAAAAACCGCCAGCGCCACAAGCTGGATCCAATACTTTTGCATCACCTTTTGGATTAATCATTTCAACTAAGGCTTCTGCTGCATTTTGAGGGGTGAAAAACTGTCCTGATTGCCCCTTTATAGCATCACCAATAAAGATTTCATATGCATCGCCGATTATATCTCTCTCTAAATTAGTAAGGTCAAGTTTCCCCAACTTATCGTCTACATATTTTATGCTAACTGGATCGAATTCAAGCTCACAATTACTGTCCGCGTATATATCTTCGTGTTCCTGTAAAACTAATTTAAATGTTCTTCTATAAAGCCCAGACAACTCAATTTCACTTAATTCGGCAGTGTTTTTATCCTTTAATGCATACCTACAAAATATTAGTTTAATAGTTTCTTCCAGAAGAAATTCGTCTCGTGATGCACCCAAAAACCTACCGGCCAAAAAATTTCTAATATCTTCAAATGTATTCTTAGCGGAAAATTTCTCCATATTGTATTTCCTTTCATTTTATAAGATTATCATATCACAAAACATTTTCTGTTTCAATTAATGTAATTTTCATTTCCTGCTTTTAGCTTTTAGCATGTCAAATCCTGTACATATACACTTAGCTATGATAAAATATATAAAAATTTTTCAAAAGGAGGTCTTTTTGTGTCATATAAAGAAACCTTGGAAGCCGCGGTATCAGCTAAGAATTTTAGATTAGAACCTTGCTTAAAGATAGAAGAAGTTATAAATCCCGAAATAACTAATGGATTACATGTGTTAATGAAAAGATTATCTGCAAAATTATACAACTCTTTTAAATCTGCAATTATAAGATCATCATTCTTGATCGAATTAACAAATCCAACAGCTGAAACAGATTCAACAAAATATCAAGTCCGTTGGGTCGATGTTTTAAAGAAACAAAACGATGTTCGTTTTGCTACATATGAACAGTGCGTTGACATCTGTGAAAAAATTATACAGAAGATTAGTCAGTTAAGTGATTTTCAACTTGGCATATTAAAGGATTACTGTTCAAATAGTATTTACAACTTCGAACTACCAATTGATTATGTTGATCGTTATGCCGTACCATTCCACGATGCGGGCAACATCGATATTTTTATTACTCCGGAAATCGTAAGATGCACCAAAATAAGAAGTCTAATTAAAGATCCTGCTAAGAACCCTAAAGCAGAGATTTTTAAAAAGGCTATTTCTCAAAAAATAAAGGTTAAAGCGTATCAGACTGATAGAGCTCAAACGGGAGCCCATCAAACGAACCGAGAAAAGAGATGGGAAAGTCATCCTGAGAATTATCAGTTTGCCTTTCGTAGAGATTGCAACGAAGTTGAAACATCTCTTGTCCTCCAGGTTTGTATGTTTGACGGAGCTGACACAGAGCTTGTAGCAATGTTACAGCAAAATGGCCTATTGCCAGCAGCTTTTGAAAAATATAAATGTCCAATTACGGGAGATCCTTTGAAATATTCTGATTTCGAACAGGAAGTGCTTTTTCCTACTCATGGTAAATCAAGTTTTCAAGTTGGCCATTTAAATCCCTTAAAATTGACGGGCCGCCATGATGCCAGAAATATCGGCTGGATTTCGGATGACGGGAATCGAATCCAAGGAAGTTTGTCTATGAACGAGGTAAACGAACTGCTAATAAGAATTTTTAGAAATCGTCCTGAATTGCGTCCTTAAACTTAAAACATGAATAAGTGTGGCCAGCAGAATTTTTCTCTGCTGGCCACTAATTTTTGTGGATATTATTCGTATTAAATTTATTCGTTACATTAGGTCAGGCGCTTTTTTGCAAGTGTACTAACACTTATCCATTATAGCACCCCACTACAATGCTGTCTCCGCAGTCAAGGTCCCACTTTTTTCAGGCAGTCACCATTAAGAATAATGGTCGGAGCTTTTATATCTATCTATCCGCTTGCTTCATATACGTTCAAATACCTCTTGATGTTTTGATTGATTGTTTAAACAAATTATCGTTAGAAATGGTGAAGTGAGGGCTGGAGAATATTTGTTCTCCGGCTGTGCTGGCAGCGTAAGTACGTATCTCTCTGTCGCAGAGTGGGAAGAGCACAAGCGAACGACACTGTCGTTACTATCTACAATGGTGAGCAAATATCGGTGCGAAAGGAGGCTGCGGATTTCTTGGAGCAGGATCAGAAACGGAAACATGCGCAGAGAAACGGGACCATGGGCATCTGCCATAAAAAGGAGTTTGAAATGGTGCTGTCCTGTTTTTGGAGCGCGTTGAACGGACGGTAGAGGATACCGCACACTGGAACCTCTAGCATGGTAATCTGCGGAAAGCCGTTGAAAATCTGGGTGCCCAAGGTTGAGATCTTATGGTGCTCCGATATGGTGGAGACCTGACTATGGAAGAGGTCGCTAAGGTTCACGGCATACCGAAAGCAACGGCATCAAAGTGACTGTCAATGCTCCACGATCTGTTTCAATAATCCGCGGTGAGTGTCCTTATTGATGAGGAGTAAATCAGGACTAACTGGGTGGCCGCAGCCAGACAAGACCTGACCGTTTCAAATGAGAGGAGTCAAATATGAAGGGAGTTGAAATGGGTTAAAATCTTTTGGAAAGACTTTTTGTACTCAAGAGTAAAACGGGAGACAGTGGACTATGTTCTTGATGAGATGGAGGAAGTGCTAAACGAGGATCAGTTGGAAGCGAAACAGGTGTGTACGTATCTCCAGGCGACAGCCAAGCCTGCTACCCGCATCCCTCATCAGCGGATGGTGGCAGCAGATAAGCTTTTGGAACGCACAGAGGTTAATTTTTGGACTTGCTGTGATCTGCTCCGGTATCGGCAACTGAAAAAGTCGCGCCGTGGACAAATTTTTGCAGATGGTTTATCACAATGAATCCAAGGAGGAACAGGATGAAGATGCCTGATTACAAGTCCTACGAGGACTTGCCGCTTTACTGTAATCTGGCAAAAGACGATAAACTCCATCCGGATTATCTTTGCCCTGCAGGAAGCAGTGACCTTACTTGGGGAGGAACACCAAAAGTACCCGGATAACCCGTACCACCCTGATTCGGTGGTGTAGCGCTTGAAGGATGCCGGACTGGAGCATATCAGGTTCCATGATCTACGGCATACGTTCGCAACCATGGCCCTTCAAACGAGGTGAATAACGAGGTGGATGTGAAAGCTGCATCCACCATGCTGGGATACTACGATGCAGGCTTAAAAGCACCAGAGAAAAGACACAATCTTTTCTCTGGTGCTTTCCCTCTTTTTGTGGGACTTTCGGCGTGTTGGTCAGTAAACCTTTGACTTGGAATAGTTGACACAGGCGAACACTTATCCAGCGAGTGCGGTGTGGGTTAAAATAGTCTTGGTGTAAGACAAATACTTGGAATAATAAAAACTGGTCGAAATCCGTGGATTTCGACCAGTTTTTGGAGCTACTGGCCGGACTTGAACCGGCGACCTGCTGATTACGAAGTGTATCCAAAGCGCCCAAGGAGCCGTTTCCGGCCCTCTTGAGCGCTTTTTGTTGGGTATAAAGTTTTGTTCGGGCCTCTTTGTCCCGTTGGTTCCGCATGGCGTTTTCCTGTTGTGGGTCAGAATGTGGGTCAGGGAGATGCTTGGGCTCAAAGGGCTGTCGATCCAAATGGCGAACACATGCACAGAGAATTGCAACCATTACCTCGCAGTAAACAAAGAGCAATCAAAACATTTTTTATATTATTTCGGGCGGTTTATAGCCGATTTTGCTCCGTTTTATTTTCTCTTTAGACATTTTTGGCCGCAGGAGGTCCGAGTGCTCCGGGCGGGTCTGTGGCTGTTTGTGTGGTCAAAAACTGCTTCCCGCCTACGGCAGGTGCCATAGAAAGGAAGCAGTTTTTGCGTCGCGGTAAACAAAGAATACACGGCTGCTAAAAACTGAAGGAAGCGAATATTTACGTCAAATCCACTTTGTGCTATACTCAAAAATAATACCCTGTCGCTTTTATTGAAAGGAGGCCCCGGTATGTACAGCCATCAATTAGACACTTTTATTCAAGTAGCCGATGCCGGGAGCTTCTCCAAGGCGGCGGAGACCATGTTTATCTCAGCGACAGCGGTGATGAAGCAGATCAATCTGTTAGAGAGCAATTTGGCCGTGCAGCTTTTTGACCGCACTCCCCGCGGCCTTACGCTGACTGATGCCGGGAAGTCCTATTATCAGGATGCCAAGTATATGATCCAGTACGCAAAGGACGCCCAGGTTCGCGCTAAGAACGCCATGCAGAGCAACAAGAATATTATCCGCTTTGGCAGTTCGCTGACAACGCCATGTCAGTTTTTGGTGGAGGTGTGGCCCCGCATCCACGAGATTTTGCCGGAGTTAAAATTCGAGATTGTCAATTTTGAAAACACGCCGGAGAACGCAAGAGAAATCTTGAAAAATATGGGCCAGAACATTGATGTAGTGGCCGGTATTTTTGATGAGACGATGCTGACACTGCGGGGCTGTGACGCTAAAGAGCTGCTGCGGGTTCCCATCTGCTGTGCGGTTTCCATCTACCATCCGCTGGCACAGAAGAAACGCCTGTCCGTCAAAGACCTGTATGGGCAGAAGCTCATGCTGATGAAACGAAACTGGAGTAAGTATACGGACCTGCTCAGGGATGACTTGTGGGAGCATCATCCTGATATTGAAATTGTAGATTTTTCCTTCTACAACCTGGAAGCGTTCAACCAGTGTGAGCATGATAATGTCCTGCTGATGGCGGTTCCGCAGTGGGCAAATGTCCACCCACTGCTCAAGATCATCCCGGTGGACTGGAAGCATGAAATTCCTTTCGGCCTGCTGTATTCCCATACCCCATCTCAAATTGTGAAAGATTTTGTTCAGGCGACTGCAAAGGTATTTGCACTTGACTTGAATCAGTAGGAATTAAAATAGAGATCGTGAAAAGAGCGCCTGCAAGGAGTTACCTTGTAGGCGCTCTTTTAGTTTTAACCGTAGACTTGATGCTGAACAACAAACGGATACTTCTGTTTGAAAACCTCTAGCGTTACAATTTAGCTATAGAACGGCAAAGGGCAAGGGAGGAAACCGGATTGAAAACACTGCTGATGACCGGCGCACTTCTTCTGGCTGTGCTGCTCACCGGCTGCGGAGAGGTTCAGGCTGAAGCGCCGCCCGGAGGAACACCGGAAAGTGAGCTTACGATGGAAGCGAAATTTACTGTGGAAACACCGATTCAGGATGTTATGACGGACCCTGCGTTTGGAGACTATGGCCGCTTACTCTTTCCAGTCAATGACCGCTATTACAGCGGGGAAACCCTGGGAGATTTGCAACTTACCTATTACAGCCACATTGACCCCAATGAAACGGTGGCAATCGTCAATGATCTGAAAGACCATGCTCTGGCGGGAGACACCGTGTTTTATGACATTTACACCGAGGAGGAGAAGGCGGCAGATCCGGAAAAGGCAGACACTGGGCTGTTCTTCTTCAAAGGGGAGCCGGGGGCAAAATTTGCTGTCTGCAACGCCGGCGGCGCATTTGCCTATGTGGGGGCCATGCACGACAGTTTTCCTCATGCGCTGGAGCTCTCTAAAAGGGGCTACAACGCCTTTGCCCTGATTTACCGCCCCGGCGCGCAGACCGCCTGCGAGGATTTGGCACGGGCCATCAGCTTCATCTTCGAGAACGCGGAGGAGCTGGAGGTGGACACCGGCTGCTATTCCCTATGGGGAGGTTCGGCGGGGGCCAGAATGGCAGCCTGGCTTGGCACTTATGGCCCGGAGGCTTTTGGTGGCAGCAATCTGCCCCGCCCCGGCGCAGTCATTATGCAGTACACAGGGTTGGGAGAGTATTCCGAGGTTGACCCACCCACGTTTGCCTGCGTCGGAGATCAGGACGGCATCGCCAACTGGCGCACCATGCAGGCGCGACTGGATGCGCTGTCCGCGCTGGGCATTGAAACAGAGTTTCGCCATTATCCCGGCCTGGGGCACGGCTTTGGCCTTGGAACCGGAACTGCCGCCGAGGGTTGGCTGGATCTGGCGGTGGAGTTCTGGGAAAAGCAGCAATCAAACGCCTGACTTGGATTTTATGCAGAAAAACTATATTAAAAAGGAGAACTGACAGATGAACAACTTTATTTTTGAAAATGCGACCAAAACCTATTTTGGAAAGGGCTGTGTCAAGGAATATCTGGGCTGTCTGCTGAAAGACTGCGGGACCACCGTAATGCTGGCCTATGGCGGCGGCTCCATCAAGAAAAATGGACTCTATGAAGAAGTGACTGCCATTCTGGCGGATGCGGAAAAGATCGTGGTGGAGTTCCCCAGCATCATGTCCAATCCCACCTATGCCAAGGTGCAGGAGGGCGCGGCTCTGGCTCGTGAGAAGGGAGTGGACGCGATCCTGGGCATCGGCGGCGGCTCGGTCATGGACTGCTGCAAGGCTATCTCCATGGCGACCGTCTATCAGGGCGATATATGGAATGACTTCTGGGCGCGGCCCGGCGTGGTGGACTTTACACCACTGCCTCTGGGCGTGATCGTCACCGTGGCGGGAACCGGCAGCGAGATGAACGGCGGTGCGGTCATTACCAATGAGGCGCTGAAGGTCAAGACCGGACGGGACTATCCGAAATGCAATCCCCGCTTCGCCCTGGTGGACCCCACCTATACCCTCAGCGTTCCTAAAACGCAGATGCTCTCCGGCGGTTTTGACATCCTTAGCCACATCATGGAAACCTATTTCAGCGCCCCGGACGAGGAGAATGTGTCCGATGACATTGCAGAGGCTCTGATGCGGGGCGTGATTCGGGATTTGAGAGCGGCCGCAAAAGATCCGCTGGACTACACCGCCCGGAGCAATCTGATGTGGGAATCCACGATGGCGGAAAACCGTATCATCAAGCTGGGCAAAAAGATGGACTTCCAGTGCCACCAGATGGAGCATCAACTGGGGGCCTTTACCGACTGTAACCATGGATTGGGGCTGGCGGTGCTCCACCCGGCCTACTACCGCCATATTTACAAGTATGGCCTGGTGAAGTTCGGACATTTTGCCCAGCGTGTATGGGGCATTGATCCAGCCGGAAAGTCGGCGGAGGAACTAGCGCTGGCAGGCGTGGAGGCGCTTGCGGCATTTATCAAGGAGCTGGGCCTGCCCACCACTCTGCGGGAACTGGGCATTACCGACCAGTCCGTGCTGAAAGCGGTGGCCGATTCCTGCAATCTGGCTCCCGGTAGCTACAAGAAGATGACCCGTGAGGATGTTCTGGCTATTTTGCAGGCGTGCTGTTGAACGGAGAATAAGCACAGCCGATAGAACAAATTTTGAAGAATCAAGGAGACGTTCGATATGAGCAAAAAAGTATTGATCCTGTCCGGAAGCCCCAGAAAGGGCGGCAATTCCGATCTGCTGTGTGACGAGTTCCTGCGGGGAGCGCAGGAGACCGGCAACGAGGTAGAGAAGATATTCCTGAGAAGTAAAAAGGTGGCGCCCTGCAATGCCTGCTATTTCTGTAAAAAGGATGGCAAGTGCGCTATTCAGGACGATATGGGCGAGATTTTGGATAAGATGCAGGCCGCCGATGTGATCGTCATGGCCAGCCCTGTCTATTTCTACTCCATCGATGCCCAGATGAAAGCGGTCATTGACCGCTCGGTGGCCCGATGGATGGACATTCCCAACAAGGAGTTTTATTACATCATGACCGCCGCTGAGGAAAGCGAAACCGTCATGGACTGCACGCTGGCGTGTTTCCGTGGCTTTGCAGCCTGCCTGAAGGGCGCGAAGGAGAAGGGCGTGATCTACGGAAAGGGCGTGTACGAGGCCGGAGCCATCAAAGGGATGCCCGCCATGCGGGAAGCCTATGAGATGGGCAAGGGGGTGTGACACGATGCGCTACCACACGTTGGGAACCGATTTGCGGGTTTCCGCTGTGGGAAGTGTTCGGCGGCAGTCCCATCATTCAAAAAATATAACGGCAGGAGGAAAACAATCATGGAATATATCACTTTGAACAATGGAATCAAAATGCCTTTGGAGGGCTTCGGTGTGTTTCAGGTGCCTGACGCCGCGCAGTGTGAGCAGGCCGTTCTGGACGCTATCGCCAGCGGCTACCGGCTGATCGACACCGCCGCGGCCTACGCCAACGAGGAGGCAGTGGGCGCGGCGCTCAAGAAATGCGGCGTTGCGCGGGAGGAACTGTTCATCACCACCAAGCTATGGGTGCAGGACGCCAGCTACGAGGGGGCCAAAAAGGCGTTCCAGAAGTCGCTGGACAAGCTGGGGCTTGAAACGCTCGACCTCTACCTAATCCATCAGCCGATGGGCGACTATATCGGCGCTTACCGGGCGATGGAGGAGCTGTATAAAGCGGGCAGGGTGCGGGCCATCGGTGTGTGCAACTTCTACCCGGAGCGGCTGACCGACCTGTGCGAAACCGTGGAGGTCATGCCCGCCGTCAATCAGGTGGAGCTTCACCCCTTCTTTCAGCAGGAAAAGGCGCTGGCGGTCATGAAGGAATACGGCGTCCGCCCTGAAGCGTGGGGACCCTTTGCCGAGGGCAAGCACGGCATCTTTACTCATCCCGTTCTGACAGCCATCGGCCAGAAGTACGGAAAGAGCGCCGCGCAGGTCGCCCTGCGCTGGAACGTCCAGCGGGGCGTGGTGGGCATCCCCAAGTCGGTTCATCGGGAACGGATGGAGCAGAACTTCGACATCTGGGACTTTGTTCTGAGCAAGGAGGACATGGCCGAGATCGCGGGGCTGGACATCGGCCACAGCGAAATTGTGGATCACAGCGACCCGCAGTTTATCAAAATGCTTCACAGTATGAAAACGCCTGATTAACGCAACGCATGAATGGAGGAAATTTTATGACAAGACAACACAGAATCGCCGCTCTGCTTTTGACCGGCGCGATGACCCTTTCCCTGCTGGCGGGGTGCGGCGTCACTCCCAGTACCCCCAGCGCGTCTACCGGCACGCCGGACGTGTCGCAGCCCCAGACCAGTGAGCCAGTCAGTACCGGCGCTCTGGCCATCGCGGAGCAGGGCGTTTTTTCCGCCGGTGGCACGGTGCTCACCTCCGACGGCACCTTTGATGTGTCAAACTATTATACGTCCAGAGAGGGCTCCACCTCCCATGTGGACCATGCCAACGTGCTCTACCAGATCCCGGAGAATGACACCGGCCTGCCCATGGTATTCCTGCACGGCTACGGCCAGTCCCGCATGGGCTGGATGACCACCCCGGATGGCCGGGAGGGCTGGTCCGATTTGTTCCTGCGGATGGGCCACAGCGTGTTCCTCATTGACCAGCCCCGGCGCGGTGAAGCGGGCCAGACCTCGGTGGCGGGCACCATCAGCACCGCCCCCTCCGACCAGACCTGGTACACCCAGTTTCGCATCGGCACTTACCTGAATGATGAGTTTACTTACAACGAGGGTTCCCAGTTCCCTGCCAGCGAGGAGGCTCTGGATCAGTTTTTCCGCCAGATGACCCCGGACACAGGCATGGATTCCGCAGGCGGCGACCAGAATATTGACAACATTGTGGTGGCTCAGGCTGTGGCTGCTACCATCGACGAGGTGTATGAACGCACCGGGAAAAATTCCATTCTGGTGACACACTCTCAGGGCGGCGGCCCCGGCTGGACAGCGGCACAGTATACGGATCACATTGCCGCAATCGTAGCTATTGAACCGGGTGGAGCGCCCATGGTGGACAGCGAGGACTATGCCGCTTTACTAGAAAAGAAGATACCCGTTACCCTCTACTATGGCGATTATATTGGAGAGGAATTTACAGATGTTCCGGCGGCTGGAATGTGGTCCATGATGGCCTCCAGTGCCGACAGCTTTACCGAAGCCTACACCGCCGCAGGTGGCAGCAGCACCGTGGTCCATCTTCCTGACGAGGGGATCACCGGCAACTCCCACTTCATGTTCCAGGAGATGAACAACGATGTGATTGCCAACCATGTGAAAGCCTGGATTCAGGCCAATGTCCAGTAAAGAGAGGAGTTACCAGATATGAAAAAAGTTTTCGCCATTTTACTGGCCTGCGCATTGGCTGGTTCCCTGGCTGCCTGCGGAAACGGTGGCGCGACCTCCACGCCTACGCCGACACCTACGCCCGGCCAGAGTCAGGAACCCCAGTCGCCTGAGAGCAGTCCGCCTGCCGCAGACGCCCAGCCCAGCCAGAGCGGCAAAACGCTGGTCGTTTACTACTCCGCCACCGGCAGCACCGAGGCCGTGGCCGGATACATTGCGGACGCTTTGGATGCCGACACCTTTGAGATTACCCCGGCAGAGCCTTATACTTCCGAAGATTTGAACTGGAGCAATTCGGACAGCCGCGTATCCAGGGAGCATGAGGATGAATCCCTGCGGGTGGTGGAGCTGACCGCCGCCACCGTAGAAAACTGGGACGAGTATGATACGGTGTTCATCGGCTATCCCATCTGGTGGGGTGCCGCCGCGTGGCCGGTAGACGGTTTTATTGCGGCCAACGACTTCACTGGCAAGACGGTTATTCCTTTCTGCACATCCTCTTCCTCTGGGTTGGGCGACAGCGGTGAGCTTCTGGCAGAGCAGGCGGGAACGGGCGATTGGAAGGAGGGCCAGCGGTTCCGCAGCAGTGTGGACCAGACTGACGTGGTGGACTGGGTCAACGGACTTGGAGGAACAAAATAACACCACAGCAAGGCGAGGGAGCCGAAGCCGCGATAGGCTCAGGCTCCCTTGCGCTTTTAGAGGAACGACTATGAAAGGCAGAACAGTGATGAACTTGATTTCTTGGCTTTTGACGCTGGGCTTTCTGCTGACCGGCTGCACAGGTACACAACAAGCGGCCAGCGAATCTGCGCCGATTAAAACGCAGACCTCTGTTTCAACGGCGCAAGCGGATTTTGTTACCGAGCAAATCCTGAATGGTGCGGACGGTGCGATCCATTACAGCTACTATCTGCCGGAGGGATATGACGAGAGCAAATCCTATCCTATGATGGTGGTCATGCCCGGCTATGATCGGATGTGGTTCGGGGAGGAGTCCTCCGGCAGCAATCTGGACTGGAACGGGGTGCAGGTGTGGACGAAGTTGGAGGAGAATATGATTGTGGTTTCCGCCCAACTCACGGACTGGGGAGAAAAGTCTGCAAGGCAGGTCAACGAGCTGACCGAGTATTTTCTCCAAAACTTTGCCGTGGATGAAAACAGGGTTTATGCCGCCGGGTATTCCGCGGGCGGCGAGACTATGTCACAGGCTGTCTCCATGCGGCCTGATCTGTATGCCGCCTACCTCCACGGCGGCGCTCAATGGGACGGTACATTTGCGCCCATCGCTGAACATAAAGTGGCCGTCTACATCTTCATGGCGGAAAACGACGAGTATTACGGCTCACAGAAAGCACGGGATGCCTATGCCAGTCTACATGATGCCTACTGGGAAGCGGGGCTGTCCGACGAGCAAATCGATGAGCTGTTGCAGCTTGAAATCCCGGACAACGCCTATTTTAACCGCCTCGGCATCTACAACTACCACGGCGGCGGAAGTGTTGTGTTTGACGATGAGAGTATCCGAAGCTGGATCATCCAGAAAGAAAAATAAGAAAGAGGTTAACGTGAAATGAAAAAAATAAAAAGACTAATGTCCTCTCTGCTGGCGGCTGCGTTGCTGCTGACGGCGGCACCCACTGCATTTGCGGCAATGAACGACACCGGCTTTTCCGATGTGGCGGCCGACGCATGGTATGCCGACGCCGTGGATTATATCCGGGATAATGGCTTGATGAGCGGCACCAGCGCCACGACCTTCTCTCCGAATACCGAGGCCAGCCGCTCCATGCTGGCCGCCATCCTCTATCGGGCGGCGGGCGGCCCCGCCGTGTCGGGTTCCGCGGCATTCAGCGACGTGGCGGCAGACGCCTACTACGCCGACGCGGTGGCCTGGGCGGCGGAGACCGGAATTGTCTCCGGCTATGGCAATGGGCTGTTCGGCTCCAATGACTCCGTGAGCCGGGAACAGATCGCCACCATCCTCTGGAGGTATGCCGGTAGCCCCAGCGCCGGAGCAGGCCAGGACTTTGCAGATGAAAGCACGATTGCTGTTTATGCCGCCGACGCAGTGGACTGGGCCAGAGCCAACGGTATCGTAAACGGCAAGGAAGGGAATCGTTTCGACCCCCAGGGCAGCGCCACCCGCGCCCAGGTCGCCACCATTCTGCGCAATTATATGACGCTGGCACAGGGTGGTGAGCAGACCCCGGAAACCGGCAATGGGAATGTTCTGGTGGTTTACTTCTCCGCCACCGGCAGCACAGAGAAGGTAGTCCACACCATCGCTGACACGCTGGACGCCGACCTCTTTGAGCTGGTCCCGACCGATCCCTATACCGCTGACGATCTGGACTGGACGACGGACGGCAGCCGGGTCAACGCAGAGCATGACGATCCCGCCCAGCGGATGGTAGAGCTTACCGCCTCCACCGTGGACAACTGGGACGAGTACGACACGGTGTTCATCGGCTACCCCATCTGGTGGGGCATCGCCGCATGGCCGGTAGACAGCTTTATTGCGGCCAACGACTTCACCGGCAAGACTATCGTCCCTTTCAGTACCCACGGCGGCAGCAGCTTTGCGGGAACGCCGGGCACCATTCGGGAACTGGAGCCGGGTGCTGAAATAGTGGACGGACTCACCATTTCCCGAAACAGCATCCAGGACGCCGAGCAGGAGATTATTGGCTGGCTGGATGGCCTCGATCTGTAAGAGAAAGGCACAGTGAGATGAACGTTTTACTGGTCAATGGCAGCCCCCATAAGGAGGGCTGCACACATACCGCCCTGGCACAGGTGGCGGAGGCTCTGCATCAGGAGCAGATCGGCACGGCAGAGTTTTGGATCGGCAACAAACCCCTCTCCGGCTGTATTGCCTGTAAAGCCTGCGCCCAAACCCGTCGGTGCGTTTTCAATGATAAGGTCAACGAGTTTCTTGATATTGCCAGCAGTTATGACGGCTTCGTGTTCGGGACCCCCGTCCATTGGGCGGGGGCCACCGGGGCCATCACCTCATTTTTGGACCGGGCTTTCTATGCAGACTTGAACGGCGGTGGGAACCGCTTTTTGCTCAGGCCCGCAGCCGCCGTCATTTCCGCTCGGCGGGCAGGCACCACCGCCACATGGGATCAGCTCAATAAATATTTTGGTCTGATGCAGATGCCAATTATCACGTCTCGGTACTGGAACATGGTCCACGGCGCCAAGCCAGAGGATGTGGTGAAGGATGCGGAAGGGATGCAAACCATGCGTATCCTGGGGAAAAACATGGCCTATTTCCTCAAATGCAAGAACGCGGCGCAACAGGCCGGCGTTCTGCCGCCGGAGCAGGAGCCGTTTGTGTTTACAAATTTCATTCGAGAATAGTTCTTGTTCAACCGATTGAATGATGCATACAAAAGTTTGCTCTTGACCCATCAACGCAGATACGCTCATATTGCTAAAATGATTGAAGCAGCAACGATTCTCTTTGAGGCCGTTGAGAATGAATATGGTAATTGCTCATGGCAAGCTTCCAATGCGGCGTATAAAGAATAGGTGTATAAAGAATAAAGGGGAGCTTGGCGCAAACACCAAGCTCCCCTCTCTTTCTATTTGTGTTTTTTCTTATAAAGAGCTCCGCAGCTGCCCCTTTGTCGAGTTCCGCGCAAGCCGCACGATTCGCCAGACAGCCGCCACCGTGACGATGGGCAGAGCGACAAAGACAGTCATGCGCGTCCATGCGGCAGCCGCTCCGGGCACCAAGAGTAAATACGCCGTCGCGCCAAGCAACAATGCCCAGAGGACAAAGAGCGCCGCGTCGGGAGAGCCACTGCCCGCCTCACCTGCGGTGGCTACACGCAGGGCCTTTAACGCGCGATTTCGAATGTCCCTGATGTTTCTTGCCGAGCACTTTTTGCTTTTTGCAATGGAAGAAACGTCCTCGCCGCTGATCACATTACGGAAAATCACTTCCCGCTGTAAGTCTGTCAAACCTTGCAACCCAGCGACAATACTTTTGGACAGATAAAGCGCATCACCGCTGTCAGAATCCTTTGGAAGATACGAATTTTTAATATAGGCATGGTCATCATAGAGCCGATCACGCACGTCCTCCGGCAAAAACGCCTCCGGGTCAGGGTAACCGGCTTCGACATCCGGCGATTCCGCATCCTCCGGATCAAGCGAAACGGTCTTACCGTAGTAGCTCTCGTCACTTCGGTAGAGGATGTGGTCGATCTCTTTCATGTCCCCCTTATGCTCCTCGGCCCAACACTCAGCTTCCGCAGCGGCATCTGAATCCTGCATCCGCATCCACTTCCAGCCCTGGGCGATTTCCTTTTTCGCTCTCCGCTGCCATGCCACTGCTCTCACCTCTCAGAAAAAAATTTTTATAGCCGACCTTCCGTTTTTATGTTTTCCATCCACTCTTTTATAGAGGGACAATGATCCCGGCATCGTTTCCCTTTTCCGGAACGGCACAGAAATGCGCTGACGGACATTCGGCTTTCCGACAGGTCACTGTGCATCACGGTATTGGCCGTATACCGGCATCAGATTTTGTCTGCGGAAGGTTTGCTTACCTCGCGCCGCGCCGCCGGGGGCGCGGTATTTATATAATATCATATCAGAAAACTATGGAGGTATCAATGAAGGAATCGGTCTACAAAAGCTACGACGAGCTGCCGCTGTTCCTCAACGCGGATACGGTGGCGAGGGTGCTGGGCGTGTCACCGTCAACGGGATACGAGTTGATGCATGAAAAGGATTTTCCGATTCTGAAAATCGGAAATCGTATCGTGGTGCCAAAGGAAAAATTCATCACATGGGTGGAGCAAAACACGGGAGGTGCAATTTGAAGTACAACCCCTATCCAAAACGCGATGCCATCAAAAATTATTTTCCTCTGCCCAACGAAATTTTTATGCTGGGGCTGTGCGCCGGTGAGATTTCGGTGTACTCCTATTTGCTCTATCGGGAGAACCGGAATACCTTTCAATGCTGGCCCAGCTACAAGACCATCGGCAAGGCGGTTGGCATGAGCCAGAACACGGTGCGGAAATATGTGATGGCGCTGGAGGAGAAGGCGCTCATCACGGCGGAGCCAACCTCGGTTTACACCAAGTCCGGCCAGAAGCGCAACGGCAGTTTGCTCTACACCATCCGTCCCATACAGGAAGCACTGGATGAACAATACCGGCGGCAGTTTGAGCGGCTGGAAGTTGATACCGCCAGAAGCGCAGCCAAGCAGCGGGAGGAAACCCCGGCGTGAGGCCATTGTACGAGCTGTGTGCCCTTTTCCGGGCGGGGTGGCACCCGTACCCCTCCACCGGCCAAGAACGCGACGTTGGGGCCTTGTGGCAGAAGTCCACGCGGCCCCAAAGCACACCCCAGCGCAGCGGTTGTGCTTTGGAGAGGAGGAGCGAGCTTTCGTGCCTGCACGGAAGCGAGGGATGCGCAGTCCGCTCCGACGCGGTGACACCCCCGGTCGAAAACCGTGCAGGATAAAGGAGTGCCGCCGCAAGCGGCGTCCCTCCAGCCACTTCTGCCCGCAGTGCGGGCAGTTTACGGGGGTCGTAAGTGACCTCATTCCAGAGGAGAAAAAGACCGTTTGACCTCACTCTTAGGCCCAGCCTTAGAGCGGTCAACGGTTCCCCGGCACCAAACAGGCAAAATGGAGGATATTATGAGCAAAACGGAAAACACCTACAAAATGACCATCCGGCTGTCGCCCCTGGCCAAGTATCGGCTGGGGGTGGGCTACCAGCAGGATGGTAGCAGAAGTAAGAACGAGTTTATCGAGAGGGCCATCCTCTACTACCTGGACCAACTGGAGGCGGAGCGCAACGGAACGCTCCCGGTGGCCATCCAGTCCGCCATCGATGGTCGCCTGGGTATGTTTGAGGACAGGATGTCCAAGCTCCTATTCAAGCAGGCGGTGGAGACTGACATGGCGCTGAGTATTCTGTTGGAGCATCTGGGGATCGACCCGGACTACCTAAAGAAGCTCCGGGCGGAGAGCGTGAAAAGCGTGAAGGCCACCAATGGGCGGTTGACTTTTGAGCGAAAAGCGCAGGAACAGGATGATGAAGAATGGCAAGACTGATCGTTAAGAGCCCCTACATCAAAGGCGGCGGCAAGGGCGGCTACGCTAAGTATATCGCCACGCGGGATGGCGTGGAGCTGCTGCCCGCCGGGCACATGGAGTACATGGCCCAGCGCCCGCGCTCCCACGGTCTCTTCGGTGACCAGGATGCCGTTGACCTGACCTCTGCCATCCGGGAGGTCAACCAGCACCCCGGCAACATCTGGACTCACATCATCTCCCTGAAACGAGAGGACGCCCAGCGGTTGGGGTACGACCACGCGCCACAGTGGAGGAACCTCCTCCGAGCCCACAGGAACGACATCGCCGCTGCCATGCATATCCCGCCCCAGGATTTTTGCTGGTACGCCGCCTTCCACGATGAGGGAGACCATCCCCATGTTCACATGATGGCCTGGTCGGCAAAGCCGGGGCAGGCGTATCTGTCCAAGGAGGGAATTCGGAAAATCAAGTCCGTCCTCACCAACGATATCTTCCAACAGGAGATGCTCCACACCTATGAGCAGAAGTCCAAGTCCAGAGACGAACTGGTGCGGGAGAGCCGTCACACCCTGCGGGAGCTGACCCAGCAGATGCGGGAGGGGATCTCCGACAGCCTGGAGATGGAGTCGCTGATCCAGACGTTGGTGATGCAGCTGGGTGAGGTAAAGGGCAAGAAGAAGTACGGCTACCTCCCGCCAAGGGTCAAGGAGACCGTCAAGAAGGCCGTGGACCAGTTGGAGCTGCTGCCGGTGGTGAACCAATGCTACCAGACCTGGTGGGAGCTCCAATGCGAGATCATGGACTACTACGCAGAGCGGCAGAGGGAACGCCCAAAGCTCTCCGAGCAAAAGGAGTTCCGCTCCATCCTGAACGCCGTCATCCAAGAGGCGGAAAACATCCGTCTGGGCGGGGTGACCTTCGAGGACAGAGAAATGAATGACGAGATGGAGGATGATGAACTGACCGCCGCACCTCGGAACCTTTGGCAGCAGGTTATGGCCTACCAGGAGGCCAAGGCCGTCCTCTATGATGAGGACGCAAGCTGGACGAAACAGGAGGAGGCCGTCCGAATTCTGAAACAGCTCTGGGACGAGGGCCTGACGGTGGCGGCGCATCAACTGGGTAAGTGCTACCGGGATGGCCTTGGTGTGATCCCGGACGAGGAACAGGCGGAGTGGTGGTTCCTCCGATCTGCCCAAGCTGGGAACGACTACTCCCAATATGCGCTGGGCAAGTTGCTCCAGAACCAGGGGCGAATTACCGAGGCGGTGGAATGGTATGAGCAAGCCTCGGCTCAAGGCAACCAGTACGCCGACTATCGTCTGGGCAAGTTGTATCTGACAGGCAAAGAAGTCCCAAAAGACATGGAAAAGGCGGTCAGACACCTGACCGCCTCTGCTAAAGCGTGTAACCAATACGCCCAGTATGCCCTGGGCAAGCTGTACCTTATGGGCCGGGACATCCCGCAAGACCGGGAGGCGGCTCTCTACTGGTTCATCAAGTCGGCAGAGCAAGGAAACGAGTACGCTCAATTCTTCCTGGACCGCTGGGACTCTATGGGCCCGCCCTCGGTGATGCTGTCCGTGACCAGGCTTCTGCACCGTGTCGCCCAGACCTTCCGGGAGGTGCCTATGCCCCGCGATGGTACGACCATGCGGCTGCGCACGGACCACAAGCTCTGCAGTGCTCAACAGGAAAAGCGCATCGCCATGGGCCACAAGACCGACGACCACGAGGAGCCCACCCAGACCTGGGGCAGCATGACTATGGGGATGTGAGAGGTCAAAAACTGATACGCCTAAACAATGAAAAGCCTCCCGCCACATGGTGGGAGGCAACAAAATCTATGGCATGGTCATTTCCATATCCATTTGCAACTGCGGGGAGCGAATTGCTCTATCAAAGCAATCGACCAGTTGATCCATGACCCCTTGGGCGGCCAGAATCGTCGCAAATATGAACTCGTCAGAATCTACGGCGGTCAAGTCCAGTTGAAAGCCAATATGCTGTACCCACTGGGAAAAGAAAACTCGTTGGGCACGGCCATTCCCTTCACGGAAGGGGTGGAGCATATTGACGGTATGATAAAAGTCTGCCACTTCCTCGGCCAACTCGTGGTGGCTCATGCCCTCAGGCTTAAACTCCTGCAACCGCTGAAAACAAGCCGTAGCGCAAGGTTCAATTTCATCTACTGGAACAAACGCCGTTCTCTTTTTAGAAAGGTTGACCTTGCGGAGCTGGCCCGCCCAGTCGTAGAGGTCACAAAAAAGAAACTGGTGGATGCGCTTATAGTGGTCAAGGTCAAAAGCCCCTTGGATGGGTTGCAGATCCAAGAGGGTAGTTTTCCCTAAAACAATGGCGGCTTCTACTTCCGCCAGCTTTGCCTCGTCCCGGATGTCCAGCTTGTTAATGAGGCAAGTAGTTCCCTCATAGCAGTGGTCGGATGACGCTTCAATGCTGTAAGCCATAGATTAGACACCCGCCCTGGCGGTGACCAGCTTCAGGTATTCATCGGGCGAGATCTCGCCCGAAAGCATCTGCCGGCACCAAGCCACACACTGCTCATCAACATGAAGGCCCTCCATCGCCAGGGAAACAGTGGCTGTGCGAATGGACTTCTCAATTTCAGCGGCACTCATGGAGACACCTCCCATTCATGTACTGGCTTTAGTATAGCGCAAAATCGGGTTGGATACAAGACACAAATGTTATTATGGGTAGTAGCAACAGATACCTCTCAGAAAACAAAGAAAAAGGCCTTTGCAAAAAGATGTGTCTGAACTGATAACTCTGCCCCGGTTCGGTAGCTTTCCGAGCCGGGGCATGGTATTGTGTGTCGTTGCAAAGGAGGATAAAATATGCGAAACACATTGGAAGACCTATACTACGGCAGCATCTCCCCAAGTGAAAGACAGCCTGCCGCCAAATCTGAATTGCAAGGCTTGATAAGCCGCGCCGCTGAATGTGAGCGTGAATTGGCAGAGCTGCTCAACAAAAAAGATTGCCATCCGCTCCATGCCCTGACAAACGCGCAGCAGGAGATCAACAGCATCACGGCACTTGAAAATTTCGTCTTGGGCTTCAGGCTGGGCGCCAGGTTGATCATGGAGTGCATGTATGAAGACGATGGCCATATCCAGAAACCGAGGTGAAAAAGTATGGCAAAGAAACGTGCTAACGGCGAGGGAAGCATCCGTAAACGGAAGGACGGACGCTGGGAGGGGCGGTATACTGCAGGTTATGATCCCAATACCGGCAAGAGGATCATCAAAAATGTGCTGGGTAAAACCCAAGCGGAGGTCAAAAAGAAGCTCAAGACCGCATTGGAACAGGCGCATCAGCTGGACGTGATCCGGGCGGACGACTACACGGTGGCAACTTGGCTGTGGACATGGTACGAGCTGTATTCCAAGCCCAATGTCCGACCCAGCACCGCCGAATACTACCGCCGCTGTATCGAACAGCACGTTATCCCGCGGTTGGGAGACATCAAGCTGAGCCAGCTGACAGGTCGAGATATCCAAAAGCTGTATCGTGACTTGCAAGAGAACGGCAGACTAAGGGAGGTTCAGAAAGCGAAGAAACCGGGACTAAGCAACGCCACCGTCCGGGGGATCCACATGATGCTGCACAATGCCCTTGACCGGGCGGTCAAAGAGCGGCTCATTCTCCGCAATCCCACGGAGGACTGCATTATACCCAAAATAGAAAAGCAGGAAATGAAAATACTTCACCCGGAGGATATGCATGCCTACCTCAAAGCGGCAGAGAGCAGGGGAGTACTGCCAATGTTTTATCTGGAACTGGTCAGCGGAGTGCGAAAGGGTGAACTGGTCGCCCTCCTTTGGGATGACTTGGACATGGAACGAAAGACGCTCTTGGTCAGCAAGCAGGCGGCAGTGAGAAATGGCAAAATCACAATAAGCCGTCCCAAGACGGAGACCTCCGTTCGTAGAATATCCATTCCGCGAGAAGCGGTAAATCTACTCATACAGGAACACGAGAACCACCCTGGCAATCCGTATATGTTCCCATCTCCGAAAACAGGGGAGATGTATCACCCAGACTCGGTGGTGAACCTGCATAAGAAAATTCTAAAGGACGCCGGGCTTGGGCACATCCGCTTCCACGACCTGCGCCATACCTTTGCGACGATGGCACTCCAGAACGGCGTGGATGTAAAGACAGTGTCCTCCATGCTGGGGCACTACGACGCGGGCTTTACCCTCCGCACCTACACCCACGCCACCCGGCAGGCCCAGGAGGAGGCGGCGCAGAAGATGGGCAGCTTCATGACACAGGTCATGTGACATAAAGGACAACCACAGAGAAAATCCGGGCAGGAAGATCAAACTTCCCGCCCGGTACTTTCTGCCCATTTCGCAACCTTTCCCCGTGTGGGTCAGGCTGTGGGTCTTGCCTCAATAAAGCGAGGAAAATGCGAGGCAGTAGTGAAGCCTTTGCTTGAAAAAAGCAAAAAGCGGCAAAATATGAAATAGACGAAAAAGTACAATAAACCCCGAACATCACAGGATATTCGGGGCTTACTGGAGCTGATGGTGGGAATCGAACCCACAACCTTCTCATTACGAGTGAGATGCTCTACCATTGAGCCACATCAGCATATTCAATTCTTCCTGCCCTCGTCTGGTAGTTACGAATCAGCTGCTCTACCAACTGAGCCACAGTAGCGGGGATGAGAAAGCGGGGCCGCCGCTTCCTGTTTTTTGTGTGGGCCCGCAGTGGCACCGTAGGGCTTTTACAAGTGAAAAGTTTATCATATTTTCCCCGTGCAGTCAATCCCAAAAATCGCCTCAGCCCTCCAGGCGGGGGAAGGCCAGAGCCAGCCCCGGCAGGGCCAGTCCGATGACGCAGGTGAGGGGGACGGTGACGGGGAAGAAGAGAGCCTGGGGGAGGAGAAAGGCCAGGGCGGCCAAGATGGAGAGGGCGGTCCGGCGAAAGGTGGACAGAGCGGCCAGGGCGGCCGCCTTAAGGGGATGGGGCGGCGGGACGGCGTCGGAGAGGGAGGGGAAGAGGTGGAGAGCCACCCCCCACAGGCAGAGAAGCCCCGCCAGGGACAGTCCCGCCAGGGGCAGGAACATCCCGCCCAGGCTGCCGTAAAACCAAAGGGCGGAGCCCAAGACCCCCGCCGCGGCCAGCAGGGCCAGGCCCCAGCCCAGCTTGAGGAGAAAGCGGGAGCGGAAAGCGTCCCAGAATTCCCGCACGGGCTCGGTGGGCTGGTCGTCGGCCATCCGGCCCAGCACGCGGCCGAAGGCCGACAGGGCGGGCCCCAGGGTGACCACGGGCAGGCAGGCGAGGACGAAGATCAGGTTGAGCCCCGCCAGACGGCTGAACTCCCGGGACAGGACGCTGAAATACCATTTGGGGCCCCGCTTCACCGGCGGGGCGGGGGCGGGCTCAAAGGCCATGGGACGTCACCGCGATTCATGAAAAACTTCCCCCTGGGGGATTGGGACCGGAGTAGAAAGGGGGTGCAGCTTTATTGTAACGTTTCCAATCGAAAATGGCAAGACTGAATGAAAAGAGGTCTCTGGTGAAATGCTACAATTTGCAAGGGATAGCTTTTGCGACTTTCCACAAAATTGTGCACTTTGCGCAAAAACTGCTTGCTTTCGCGACCGAGAAAGGCTATGATGAAACCATAGAAGTCTGGAAACGTTTCCAGACCCGGCGCGCCGCCGATCCGGCGCGAATCGAAAAGGAGGAACAATGATGAAAAAAAGATGGCTTGCCTTGGGGCTGTCCGCCGCTATGACCGTCGGCCTGCTCAGCGGATGCGGGGGAGACAGCAAAGAGAGCGCCGCCCCCGGCAACAGCACCGCCCCCGTGGAGAGCGCGGCCGCCGCGGGCGGATCCGTCTACTTCCTGAACTTCAAGCCCGAGCAGGATGAGCAGTGGAAGGAGATCGCCAAGGCCTACACCGAGGCCACCGGCGTGCCCGTCACCGTGGTTACCGCCGCCTCCGGCCAGTATGAGACCCAGCTCATGGCCGAGATGGGCAAAACCGAGGCGCCCACGCTGTTCCAGGTCAACGGCCCCGTGGGCCTGAACAACTGGAAGGACTACTGCTACGACCTGTCCGGCTCCGATATTTACAAGAACCTGACCAGTGAGGACTTCGCCCTGAAGAACGGGGACGAGGTGGCCGCCGTGGCCTACGTCATCGAGACCTACGGCATCATCTACAACAAGGCCCTGCTGGAGAAGGCCGGGTACACCCAGGAGGACATCCAGAGCTTCGACGACCTCAAGCGGGTGGCCGACGACATCCAGGCCCGCAAGGACGAGCTGGGGGTCAAGGGAGCCTTCACCTCCGCCGGTATGGACGGCTCCTCCGACTGGCGGTTCAAGACCCATCTGGCCAACCTGCCCATCTACTATGAGTACAAGGCCGACGGCATCTCCTCCACCGACGCCATCAAGGGCACCTTCCTGGACGACTACCGCCAGATCTGGAACCTCTATATCACCGACGCCACCTGCCCGGGCAGCGAGCTCTCCGCCAAGACCGGAGACGACGCCGTGGCCGAGTTCGCGGGCGGCGAGGCCGTTTTCTACCAGAACGGCACCTGGGCCTATGACGACGTGAAGGGTCTGGGCGACGACAACCTGGGCATGCTGCCCATCTATATCGGCGCCGACGGCGAGGCCAATCAAGGCCTTTGCACCGGCTCCGAGAATTACTGGTGCGTCAACAAGAACGCCTCTCCCGAGGACATCCAGGCCACCCTGGACTTCATCAACTGGTGCGTGACCTCCGACGAGGGAACTACCGCCATGGCCGAGTCCCTGGGCTTCGTTATCCCCTTCCAGAGCGCCAAGGAGACCACCAACCATCTGGTGGCTATCTCCAACGAGTACGTGGCCAGCGGCAAGACCTCCGTGGACTGGTGCTTCTCCACCATGCCCTCCGAGGAGTGGAAGAACGGCCTGGGCACCGCCCTGACCATCTACGCCGCCGACCCCACCGACGCCAACTGGCAGGGCGTGGTCACCGCCTTTGTGGACGGCTGGGCCGCCGAGTACAAGCTGGCCAACGGCTGAGGGACACATCCATCGTAAGCGGAAAGGGGCGGGCCCAGCCCGCCCCTTTTTTCAACACAAACCGAGATCACGAAACGGAGGTGGATCCATGTCATGGAACGGGCCTTGAAACGCTATGCCCCCCTGTTCGTTCTTCCCACGGTGCTGGCCTTTGCCATCGGGTTTTTATTCCCCTTTCTCCAGGGGATCTATCTGTCCTTCTGCCAGTTCACCACGGTGAGCGACGCCACCTGGACGGGGATCGGCAACTACCAGCGGGCCTTTGCCGACGCCCAATTTTTGAAATCCTTCTGGTTCACCGTGGCCTTTGCCGTGGTGTCCATCGTCCTCATCAATGTCATCGCCTTCGCCCTGGCCCTGCTGCTGACCCGGAAGCTGAAGGGCACCAACCTGTTCCGCACGGTGTTTTTCATGCCCAACCTCATCGGGGGCATCGTCCTGGGCTATATCTGGCAGATCCTTATCAACTGCCTGCTGTCCCTGGCGGGCCGGCCCCTGCTGGCGCTGAACTCCGCGGCGGGGTACTGGGGGCTTATCGTCCTCATGTGCTGGCAGCAGGTGGGCTATATGATGATCATCTATATCGCCGGGCTCCAGGCGGTGCCCGACGATTTGACGGAGGCCGCCCAGATCGACGGGGCCACCTCCTGGCAGACCCTCTGGCGGGTGAAGCTGCCCATGGTGATGCCCTCCATCACCATCTGCATGTTCCTCACCCTCACCAACTCCTTCAAGCTCTTTGACCAAAACCTGGCCCTTACCGCCGGGGAGCCCGCCCACGCCACCGAGATGCTGGCCCTCAACATCTACAACACCTTCTACGCCCGGGCGGGGGCCCAGTGGAAGGGGCTGGGACAGGCCAAGGCCGTCCTCTTCTGTATCCTGGTGGTGGCCATCTCCATGTTCCAGCTCCGGGCCACCCGGTCCAGGGAGGTGCAGCAGTGATGAAAAAACAGCGCAAGGCCTCCAACGTGGTCATCACCGTCTTTCTCTCCCTGCTGAGCCTGGTGTATCTCTACCCCATCTTCATGATACTGATGAACTCCCTGAAGACCGAGCGGGCCATCACCACCTCGGCGGCCTTCCAGCTCCCCACGGCCGAGACCTTCGCGGGGCTGGAGAACTACGTCAGCGCCATCATCTCTCAGGGCTTCCTCCAGTCCTTGGGCTACTCCCTGTTCATCACCATCTCCTCGGTGGCCCTGATTCTGGTGTGCTGCTCCATGTGCGCGTGGTATATCACCCGGGTGAAGGGGCGGCTGAGCCGGGGGCTCTACTTCCTCTTCGTGCTGTCCATGGTGGTGCCCTTCCAGATGGTGATGTTCACCCTGTCCCAGACGGCGGACCGGTTCCGCGTCAGCTTCTTCGGCCTCTTTGACCTGCGGCTCAACACCCCCTGGACCATCTGCATCATCTATCTGGGCTTCGGCGCGGGGCTGGCCGTGTTCATGTTCTGTGGCTTTGTCCGCTCCGTGCCGGTGGAGGTGGAGGAGGCCTCCATGATCGACGGGTGTAACCCCTTGCAGACCTTCTTCCTCATCGTCATGCCCATGCTCAAGCCCACCCTGGTGTCCGTCGGCATCCTGGAGGCCATGTGGGTCTGGAACGACTACCTGCTGCCCACCCTGGTGCTGGACATCAAGAAATATATGACCATCCCCATGCTGATCCAGCATTTCCGGGGCAGCTTCGGCCGGGTGGAGATGGGACCCATGATGGCCTGCATTATGCTCACCATCATCCCCATCATCATCGTCTACCTGGCGGGGCAGAAGTATATCATCAAGGGCGTGGCCGCCGGCGCGGTGAAGGGGTGAGGGCCATGACCATCAAAGACATCGCCCAGCGGGCGGGGTACGCCGTGGGCACGGTCTCCCGGGTCCTCAACGGCCACCCCGACGTCAGCGACGAGGCCAGGGCCAAGATCCTGGCGGTGGTGGCCGAGACCGGCTTCCAGCCCAACGACAACGCCCGCCACCTCAAGCAGCGGGAGAGCAGCAGCATCGCCGTCATCGTCAAGGGCGCCCGCAACCTGCTCTTCGCCGGCATCCTGGAGGAGATCCAAAGCCGGGTGCGCGCCGCGGGCCGGGCCGCCGCCGTCTACTATCTGGACGAGGACGACGACGAGGTGGAGCAGGCGGTCCGGGTCTGCCGGGAGCTCAAGCCCCTGGGCATCCTCTTCCTGGGCGGCAACCAAAACAACTTCGCCGACCGCTTCGAGCGGGTCACCTGCCCCTGCGTCCTGGTGACCACCCGGGCGGACACCATGGGCTTTCAAAATCTCTCCAGCGTCTCCACAGACGACGCCGAGGGGGCGGCCCAGGCCATCCGCCGCCTGATCGAGGCCGGGCACCGGCGCATCGGCGTCATCGGGGGCCACTTCTGCGCCGGCTGCGGCCGGGGGGGCGCCAACACCAGCCAGACCCGGTTCTTCGGCTGCCGGAGGGGCTTTCTGGAGGCGGGGGTTCCCTTTGACGAGGAGCTCCAGTTTCAGGCCGCCCGCTTTTCCATGCCGGGGGGCTACGAGGCGGCCAACGCTCTGCTGGAGCGGTGCCCTGACCTGACGGCCCTCTTCGCCATGTCCGACGTCATGGCCATCGGCGCCCTCCGGGCCATCCGGGACCGGGGCCTGCGGGTGCCCGAGGACATCTCCCTCATCGGCTACGACGGCATCGAGCAGGCGGGCTACTGCGTCCCCCGGCTGGCCACGGTGCGCCAGCGGTCGGGGCGGCTGGCCCGGCGGAGCGTGGAGATCCTGCTCCGGCAGGCCGCGGGGGGCGGCGGCGCCGTCCACGAGATCGTGCCCTTTCAACTGCTGCCCGGCGAGAGCGTCCGGGATCTGAACGAATAGGAGGTGATGCCCTGTGGCTGGGATCACACTGAAAAACATCGTCAAGACCTATGACAACAACGTCACCGTCATCCCCGGGATGGACCTGGAGATCCGGGACAAGGAGTTCATCATCCTGGTGGGGCCCTCGGGCTGCGGCAAATCCACCACCCTGCGGATGATCGCGGGGCTGGAGGAGGTGACCTCAGGGGACCTGTTCATCGGGGACAGGCGGGTCAACGACGTGCCCCCCAAGGACCGGAACATCGCTATGGTGTTCCAGTCCTACGCCCTCTATCCCCACATGACGGTCTACAAGAATATGGCCTTCGCCCTCCAGCTCAAAAAGGCGCCCAAGGAGGAGATCGACCGGAAGGTGCGCCAGGTGGCCAAGGTGCTGGAGCTGGAGCCCTACCTGAACCGCAAGCCCAAGGCCCTCTCCGGCGGCCAGCGGCAGCGGGTGGCCCTGGGCCGGGCCATGGTCCGGGACCCGGCGGTCTTTCTGCTGGACGAGCCGCTGTCCAACCTGGACGCCAAGCTGCGCACCGAGATGCGCAGCCAGATCTCCCAGCTCCACCAAAAGCTCCAGACCACCTTCGTCTACGTCACCCACGACCAGACCGAGGCCATGACCATGGCCGACCGCATCGTGGTGCTGAAGGACGGCGTCATCCAGCAGGTGGACAGCCCCCAGGAGCTCTACGACCATCCGGTGAACCGCTTCGTGGCCGGCTTCATCGGCACCCCGCCCATGAACTTTTTCCAGGCCGGGGTGGAGCGGGCCCAGGGGGGCCACGTCCTGGTCTTTGGGGACTGCCGCGTCCCCACCCCGGCGGCGGGGCTAGAGCCCTACGAGGGGCGGGAGGTCACCGTGGGGGTCCGGCCCGAGGACATCCACGGGGAGGAGGCCTTCCTGGCCCTGTCCACCTCGGGCCAGCTGGAGGCCCACGTGGACCTGGCGGAGATGATGGGGGCGGAGATCTACCTCTACATCACCGTGAACGGACAAAAGCTGATCTCCCGGGTGCCCTCCCGCATGGCCATCCGGGGGGGCGATACCGTCCGGCTGGCGGTGGACGGCAACAAGGTACACCTCTTTGACCCCGAGACGGAACAACGTATTTGAGAGGAGAGAGCGTATGACGCTGACGATCGCACTGGACACCATCGATAAGGTGAAAAATTTTGTGAACATCATTTTCCGCTTTTCCGGCGAGGCTGACCTGCGCTCCGGCCGGTACACGGTGGACGCCAAGTCCATCATGGGTATTTTCAGCCTGGACCTGTCCAAGCCCCTGGACCTGGAGCTCCACGGCAAGCCCGAGGAGGGGCTTTTGGAAGAACTGAACCGATTTTGCGTGTGATGGGATGGATGTAACGTGAGGACAAGCGGCATGCTCATGCACCTGACGAGCCTGCCCTCCCCCTGGGGCATCGGCACCATGGGGCAGGCGGCCCGGGACTTCGCCGATTTTCTGGCCGCGGCGGGGCAAAGCTACTGGCAAATCCTGCCCATTGGCCCCACCAGCTATGGGGATTCCCCCTACCAGAGCTTCTCCACCTTCGCGGGCAACCCCTACCTCATCGACCTGGACGACCTGGCGGCGGAGGGATTGCTGGAGCGGGGGGAGTACGAGGGGATCGACTGGGGGGAGGACCCCCAGGGGGTGGACTACGGCCTGCTCTATGAAAAGCGCTGGCCGGTGCTGGCCAGGGCGGTGGAGCGGCTGCTGGCCCACCCCCCGGAGGACTACCCCCTCTTTCTGGCGGAGAACGCCACCTGGCTGCCCGACTACGCCCTTTTTATGGCCCTCAAGGACGCCAACGGCGGCCGGCCCTGGCAGGAGTGGGCCGAACCCCTCCGCCGCCGGGAGGGCCCGGCCCTGGCCCAGGCCAGGGAGGACCACCGGGAGGCCGTGGCCTTCTGGCGGGGGGTGCAGTACCTCTTTTTCCGCCAGTGGAACGCCCTGAAGGCCTACGCCAAAGGGAAGGGGGTCTCCTTCATCGGGGATCTGCCCATCTATGTGGCGGGGGACAGCGCCGACGTCTGGGCCCGGCCCGACCAGTTTCAGCTGGACGGGGACTTAAACCCGGTGGAGGTGGCGGGGTGCCCCCCCGACGGCTTCTCCGCCGACGGCCAGCTCTGGGGCAACCCCCTCTTTGACTGGGACCGGATGGAGGCCGACGGCTTCTCCTGGTGGGTGGAGCGGATCCGCCGCCAGCGGGGGTTCTACGACGTGCTGCGCATCGACCACTTCCGGGGGCTGGAGGCGTACTACGCCATCCCCTACGGGGAGCCCACGGCCCGGAACGGCCGCTGGCGCCCCGGTCCGGGCATGAAGCTCCTCCGGGCGGTGGAGGCCGCCCTGGGGAAGCAGGATATCATCGCCGAGGACCTGGGCTTCCTCACCGACGGGGTGCGGGAGCTGCTGCGGGAGTCCGGCTTCCCCGGCATGAAGGTGCTCCAGTTTGCCTTCGACAGCCGGGAGGAGAGCGACTATCTGCCCCACAACTATGAAAAGCACTGCGTGTGCTACGTGGGCACCCACGACAACGACACCGCCCTGGGCTGGCTGGCCTCCGCCGCCCCGGAGGACCGGGCCTTCGCCGTGGACTACCTGAAGCTGACCGAGGAGGAGGGGGCCCACTGGGGCCTCATGCGGGGGGCCCTGGCCTCGGTGGCCGACCTGGCGGTGGTCACCGCCCAGGACTTGCTGGGGCTGGGAGCCGGGGCGCGGATGAACGTCCCCGCCACCCTGGGGGGCAACTGGAAATGGCGGGCCCTCCCCGGCGCGTTTACCCCGGAGCTGGCCCGGCGGCTCTGTCACGAGACGGCCACCTACCGCAGGACCCGGATCAGGTAGGGACAAAAAGAGGCTCCATCCCAAGGGATGGAGCCTCTTTTTCGCGCGGGGGAGGACCTCACCGGCCCAGAGTGGACAGAAAGCCGCATCCGCTGCCCGTGCAGCCACCCGTGGCCCCCTGGCTGGGGAAGAGGGAGCCGTCCTGGCCGGGCAGGCCCATGCCGGACTGCCCGGGGAACCCGCCCATCCCCAGGCCGCCCTGGCCGGTGAAATAGGGGTTGTTCATCTGCCAGGGCCGGCGGCCGGGGAGGTAGAAGGTGACGAATTTCACCGAGAAAATGTCACAGGTGACGAAGGTCTGATTGACCTCGTCGTAGAGGGTCAGCACACTGGTGCCCACGGCGTAGAGGATGCCTGCCTTCTGCACCATGGTCTGGGTGCCGATGAGAAATTCCACCACCACGAACTCGCCCAGGTTATCGGACAAGAACTGCTGCACGGACCCCTGCATGGCGGGGGTGTTGAAGTCCTGGGGGGGCGGAGTGTTGATGGAGCCGTTCTCATTGGCGGAATTGAGCGCGATGTCCTGCATCGCGTCGGGATAGAGTCTGGCCATAATGTCGTTTGCCTCCATTTCAAGTCAGAGCGTAAGCGTCGGTGGGGTTGTAGAAGCAGTGGTCACCGATGCGGATCACAAACTCCCCCACCTGAGTGGGGAAGTTTGGGCGGCAGTTGGGGCTGTATGGATTGAAAAACCAGAGGGCGGTGCCCAGGTTGGTCAGCCGGTTCCCGGCCATCGCCCACTCCGCGATGTCCCAGTGCACCTGCTCCAGGGCCATGTTGTAGATGTTCTGGGCGTTGTACTCGCCGCCCACGGTCTCCATGGCGCAGACGAACTGCCGGGGCTGGAACACCACCTGGCGGACGGTCTTGTACCGGGAATACTCCCCGTAGGTCACGTTCACCCGGTTCATCACCACGCTGGCCACCGCCCGCATCCCGTTGTCGCCCTCGCCGCCCGCCTCGCAGGCCACGATGCGGGCCAGCAGTTCCAGGTCGGAATAAGCCATTTCCTCACTCCTTTTCGCCCGCGGGTCAGTCCGGCAGGGTGTCCTCTTCCAGCAGCGCGCTCTGACGGGACCGCTCCACGAAGGTCAGATCGTCCAGCCGCAGCAGGGCGGCGGCCAGCACCAGGATGGAGGCCCACAGGTTGACCCGGGCGGACCGGCAGGCCGCCGGATCGCTCCCGGCCTGGGCTTGGCGGTCGGCGGACAGGGCCAGACAGAGGAAAAAGGACAGCGACCCTACCACGATGGCCGCCGCGGCGTGTTTGATGGGATAGACGGAGGGGAGGCCCGACACGTCCTTCCCCTGGATGGTCCGGCACAGCTGGTCGCGCTGGATGCCCACCGACCAGTAGGACAGCAGGACAGAGAAAAGGATCAGCACCAGGAAAACAAGAGAGGTGTCCACCTGCCTGAGGGACCGGCAAAGGGTGTCTTTTTCCTCCATAGATATCCGCCTCCCTTCCGTTTCGGGTCATTCTATGCGCCGGAGGGGGCGCAGGTGCGAAAAGCAAGGAGGACGCCGGCCTCTTAAAAGAGACCGGCGTCCTCCTTGCCGGGGTCAGACCTGATAGCCGTTGAACCAGGCCCGGTCCTCAAAGGGGGCCTTGGGCGCCTCCCTGAAGGGACCGGCGGGGATGCCGATGGGCAGGCATACCACCACCTCAGCCTCCCGGGGCACGCCCAGGATGGCCGCCATCCGGGCGGCGGGCTCCCCCCGGATAACCCCCTGGAGCCACACCGAGGCGTAGCCCTTGTCGTGGATGGCCAGGAGCATGTTCTCCGTAGCGGCGGCAAAGTCCTCCACGTGGTAGAACGCCCCGTCCTCGCACTGGATCTTCTTGGCCAGCACCACCACCATGGCCCCGGCAGTGGTCATCCCCGAGTGGGGGAAGCAATCGGCCAGCCGCCTCAAAAGCTCCGGGTCGTCCACCCCGATGAGCTGGGTGGTCTGGAGGTTGTGGCCCGAGGGGGCGGCCAGTCCGGCCTCCATGATCTCTCTCAGGTCCTCCCGGGGCACGGGGGCGCCGGTGAACCCGCCGCGGTAGCTTTTCCGTCCAAAAACAGCCTGCATGGTCTCCATTGGGAAGCACTTCCTTTGATTTGGGATTGGGATGATGATACCACTCCCGCCCTGGGAGCGCAAGGGGCAAAAAACATTCCGGGGATCAAAAAACAGCCGGGGATTTGCCCTTGTCCGGGGGCGGGAAAGGTGATATAATATTTCGACATTTAAACACTGGAACACAAATTTCAGGGGAGGGCTACTCAATGACCTATCAGGAGGAATTCATCACCTTCATGGTGCGCTCCGGCGTGCTCACCTTCGGGGACTTCACCACCAAATCCGGGCGGAAGACCCCCTACTTCATCAACACCGGCAACTACAAGACCGGCGCCCAGGCCTCCAAGCTGGGGGACTACTACGCCGCCTGCATCCAGCAAAACCTGCCCCAGGGGGTGGACTGCCTCTTTGGCCCCGCCTATAAGGGGATCCCCCTCACCGTGGCCGCCGCCTCCAGCCTCTACCGGGACTACGGCCGGGACCTGCCCTACTGCTTCAACCGCAAGGAGGCCAAGGACCACGGCGAGGGCGGCAGCATGGTGGGCTACCAGCCTAAGGCCGGGGACCGGGTGGTCATCGTGGAGGACGTGGTCACCGCCGGCACCGCCGTGCGGGAGACCATCGAGCTCTTCCAGCACGTGGCCGACGTGGAGCTCACCGCCCTCATCGTCTCGGTGGACCGGATGGAGCGGGGCACAGGGGAGAAGACCACCATCAACGAGCTGCGGGAGCAGTACGGCATCCAGGTGTTCCCCATCGTCACCGTCCGGGAGGTCATCGCCTTCCTCCACAACCGGGAGATCGACGGGAAGGTGTACATCGACGACGCCATGAAGGACAGGATGGAAGGATACCTGGCCCAGTACGGCGGGAAATAAGGAATCCAAACGCCCCCTCTGAGAGAGGAGAGGGGCGGTTTCCTGGACAAGCGCATCCAACTGCTGGAGAGGGGGAAGACTATGGCGATGCACGACGGCCACCGGAGCCGGATGAAGGGGGAGTTCCTGGCCCGCCCCGACTCCTTCCCCAACCACAAACTGCTGGAGCTGCTGCTCTTTTACGCCAATCCCAGAGGGGACACAAACCCCACCGCCCACCTCCTCATGGAGCGCTTCGGCTCCCTGGCCGGGGTGCTGGACGCCCTGCCCGAGGATCTTATGAAGGTGCCGGGCGTGGGGGAGCACGCCGTCGCCCTGCTGAAGGCGGTCAAGGAAACAGGGGGCCGGTATCTCACCGCCCGGACCGATACGGAGGAGACGGTGAACGCCACCGCCGACGCCTACCGGATCCTCCGGCCCTATTTCTTCGGCGCCCGCACCGAGCGGGTGTATCTGCTCTGCATGGACGGAAAAGGGAAGAGCCTGGGCGTCCGCCAAATCGCCGAGGGGAGCGTCAACGCCGCTGAGGTCACCACCCGGGGCGTGGTGGAGGCCGCCCTCTCCCTCAACGCCACCCAGGTCATCCTGGGCCACAACCATGTCTCCGGCCTGGCCTTCCCCTCCCCGGAGGACAAGGCCACCACCCGCTATCTCACCGGCGTTTTGTCCTCTGTGGGCGTGACGCTGGCCGACCACATGATTTTTGTGGACGACGACATGGTGTCCCTGCGGGACAGCGGCTTCCAGTTCCAGGAGTAGCGCGGGGGCTTCCCGCGGGGAGCCGGGCCGCGAAGGCCGGGCGGACGCTCTTCCTCAGAAGAGAGAGCTCCCACAATTTCCTGTTGCAATAGAACAAATGTTTTGATACAATGGTCCTATCTGATTTGGAGGAGAGGAGGTCCGTCCATGCCGGAACTGAAAGTGGTCAGTCCCTTTGAGCCCAGCGGCGACCAGCCCCAGGCCATTGAGGCCCTGGCGGCAGGGGTGGAAAACGGCCTGAGCGAGCAGGCCCTCCTGGGCGTCACCGGCTCGGGCAAGACCTTCACCATGGCCAAGGTCATCGAGAAGGTCCAGAAGCCCACCCTGGTGCTGGCCCACAACAAGACCCTGGCCGCCCAGCTCTGCGCCGAGTTCAAGGAGTTCTTTCCCAACAACGCCGTGGAGTATTTCGTCTCCTACTACGACTACTACCAGCCCGAGGCCTATATCCCCCACACCGACACCTTTATCGAAAAGGACTCGGCGGTGAACGACGAGATTGACCGCCTGCGCCTGTCCGCCACCGCCTCCCTCATCGAGCGGCGGGACGTCATCGTGGTCTCCTCGGTCTCCTGCATCTACGGCCTGGGCGAGCCCGACGACTACGCCCACATGATGATCACCCTCCGGGTGGGGGAGACCATGAAGCGGGAGGAGCTCATGCGCCGGCTGGTGGAGGACCGGTACGAGCGCAACGACATCGCCTTCGAGCGCAACATGTTCCGGGTCCGGGGGGACACCATCGAGGTGTTCCCGGCCTATTGGCGGGATACCGCCATCCGGGTGGAGTTCTTCGGGGACGAGATCGACCGTTTGAGCGAGATCAACGTGGTCACCGGCAGTCCCATCCGCCGCCTGGAGCACATCCCCATCTACCCCGCCAGCCACTATATCACCCCCAAGGAGAAGATGGCGGGTGCCATCCAGGAGATCTACAAGGAGCTGGAGGAGCGGGTGGCCTTCTTCGAGCGGAACAATATGCTGGTGGAGGCCCAGCGCGTCAAGCAGCGCACCATGTACGACATCGAGATGCTCCAGGAGCTGGGCCACTGCTCCGGCATCGAGAACTACTCCCGGGTCATCGCGGGCCGGCCCGTGGGCTCCGCCCCCATGACCCTGCTGGACTATTTCCCAGATGACTTCCTCATGTTCATCGACGAGTCCCACGTGACCCTCCCCCAGGTGCGGGCCATGTACAACGGCGACAAGGCCCGAAAGACCACCCTGGTGGATTACGGCTTCCGCCTGCCCTGCGCCTTTGATAACAGACCGTTGAAATTCGAGGAATTTGAACAGAGAGTTAACCAGGTGGTCTACGTCTCCGCCACCCCGGGAGAGTACGAAAAGAGCCGCTCCGGCCAGATCGTGGAGCAGGTCATCCGCCCCACGGGCCTTCTGGACCCCAAAATCGACGTGCGGCCCGTGGAGGGCCAGATCGACGACCTCATCGGGGAGGTCAACGCCCGGGTGGAGCGGGGCGAGCGGGTGCTGGTCACCACCCTGACCAAAAAGATGGCGGAGGATTTGACCGCCTACCTGAAAAACGTGGGCATCAAGGTCCAGTATATGCACCACGACATCGACACCATTGAGCGCCAGGAAATTATCCGGGACCTGCGCCTCGGCACCTACGACGTGCTGGTGGGCATCAACCTTCTGCGGGAGGGCCTGGACCTGCCCGAGGTGTCCCTGGTGGCCATCCTGGACGCGGACAAGGAGGGCTTCCTCCGCAGCGAGACCTCCCTCATCCAGACCATCGGCCGGGCCGCCCGGAACGCCGACGGCCTGGTGATCATGTACGCCGACAAGATGACCCCCTCCATGATGGCGGCCATCGGGGAGACTGAGCGCCGCCGGAAGAAGCAGGACGAGTTCAACCAGGCCCACGGCATCACGCCCAAGACCATCATCAAGTCGGTCCGGGACGTGGTGAACCTGGCCGAGGGGGAGGAGGAGGCCGACCGGGCCGTCCGGGAAAAGACCAAGATGACCCGCACCGAGATCGAAAAGGCGGTGGCCAAGCTGGAGAAGGAGATGAAGGAGGCGTCCAAGCGCCTGGAGTTCGAATACGCCGCTGTCCTCCGGGACCGCATCATCGAACTCAGGGGCAAGTGAGGGCCGCCATGGAAAAATGGAAGAGCCTGGGCCTGCTGCAAAAGGCCCTCCTGGTGATCCTGGCCTTGTCCACCCTTGTGTTCAGCGTCCTCTACGCCCTGATCGGGCGGCAGACCGGCATCCAGTATGGGGACGGCTTTCTGCGTTTTTCCCAGACGGAGGATGGGAAGACCTACTCCGGCCGGGCGAAGGGCCAGGACATCGTCTTTACCGTGGCAACGGACCAAAGCGTGACCTGCCGGTGGGGAGACGTGACTCACGGCCCCTATACCGTGATCTATGACGACACGGCGGTCCCCCGGGACAGCCAGCTGGCCGGCGTCCTCACCGGCGTGGAGGTGTGGGAGGGGAACACCCGCCTCTTCCGGGACGGCTGGGCCGGGGAGCGGTTTTCCGCCCTGGTCGCCGAGGACGGCGGCCCGGTGTACGATTCTTCTCACGCGTCCGCCGGGGCGGCCCCCTCGGTGGGAATCATCCTCCGCCTGTCCGCGGGCCCGGCGCTGGTCAGCCGGGGAGCGGTGGAGTTTTATCTCGTGGGCCTCTTCGTGGCGGCCGCGGCCGCCGTGAGCGTCCTGTTTGCAGACGCTCTGTTCCGATGGGACCTGCGCTTTCGGATCCGGGACCCGGAGGGGGCGGAGCCCTCCGAATGGGAGCTGCTGGGCCGCTCCTTCGGCCAGATCGCTTTGACCGTTCTCGCCATCGTCTGCTACGCCTTCAGCCTGTCCGGGCTGTCCTAAGGGAGCGCATGAAGAAGAGTAAGGAGGAACACCCATGGAAACACCCCGCTGGCACGAGTGTTACCCGTCCGACCACCAGCCCGCACTGGAGGAGGTCTCCGCCTGGATCGCCGCCCCGCTTTTTGATGAGCTCCTTAGCTGGGGGGCGGAAAACGGTCTGACGGCATCGCTGGAGTATAGCCGCTGCGGCATGGACCCCGGCTGGAACGTGAAATTGAAGAAAAAGAGCAAGGCCGTCTGCGCGCTCTATCCCCGGCGGGGCTTTTTCGCCGCCATGGTGGTGCTGGGCCCCAAGCTGGTCCCCCTGGCGGAGGGCCTGATGGAACAGTGTTCCCCGGAGACCCGGGACCGCTTCGCCCAGGCCGGGGGCATAAACGGAAGCCGCTGGCTGGTGCTGGACGTGAGGTCCCGCCCCGTTCTGGAGGACGTGGAACGGCTGTCCGAACTGAAAATGCTCGCGAAATAAATATATTGAAATACATAAATAAAGAGGGAATTGAAACATGAAGTACGCGGAACTTGGTAAAACTGGTCTTAAATGCGCCGTAGTCTCCTTCGGGGGCATCCCCATTCAGCGTTCCGACGCCGCCAACACCATGGCGGTGGTGGACGCCCTGGAAAAGCACGGCATGAATTTCATCGACACCGCCCGGGGCTACACCGTCTCCGAGGAATATCTGGGCGCCGCCCTGAAGGGCCGCCGGGAAAAGTTCCTCCTGGCCACCAAGTCCATGTCCCGGAATTATGAGAACATGAAGAAGGACATCGAGACCAGCCTCCATAACCTCCAGACCGACTATATCGACCTTTACCAGCTCCACAACCTGCCCGTGAAGGATTTCGAGCTGGTCTTCGGCCCCGACGGCGCCTACAAGGCCCTGGAGGAGGCCAGAGCGGCGGGGAAGATCGGCCACATCGGCGCCACCGCCCACAGCCTGGACGCCCTGAGAATGATGATCGAGGACTACTCCGACAAGATCGAGACCGTCATGTTCCCGTACAACATCGTGGAGGCCCAGGGTGAGGAGCTTCTCCGGGCCGCCCGGGCCAAGGGCGTGGGCACCATCGCCATGAAGCCCATGGCCGGCGGCAACCTGGACGACTGGAAGCTGGCCCTGCGGTATATCGACGCCTCCGGCGTCATCGACGTGTCCATCCCCGGTATGGGCAGCGTGGAGGAGGTGGAGCGCAATGCCGCCGCCGCGGAGGAACTCTCCCCCCTGACGGCGGAGGAGCTGGCGGAGTGCGAGAAGATCCGCCGGGATCTGGGCACCCACTTCTGCCGCCGGTGCGGCTACTGCGCCCCCTGCACCGTGGGCATCGACATCCCCTCCAACTTCCTCATGGTGAACTACCTGCGCAAGTACGACCTGGCCGACTGGGCCAAGGCCCGCTACGGCTCCTTTGCCGTCCACGCCGGCGACTGCATCGAGTGCGGCGTCTGCGAGACCCGCTGCCCCTACGATCTGCCCATTCGGGATATGCTCAAGGACGTGGCGAAGGAGTTCGGGCAGTAAAATGGGGGAGGATATCCCCCGGCGGAAGTCCCTGCGCTTGAAAGGGTATGATTACGGGGCGTCCGGGTATTATTTTGTTACGCTTTGCACCAAAGGCAGGGCGTGTCTGTTCTGGCAGATTCCCGTAGGGGCGGATAGCATCCGCCCGTCCCCGCCCCTATTGACATCCCTGGGCCAAATCGTGGACACAGCCATCCAAGAGATT
This sequence comes from Oscillospiraceae bacterium, assembly GCA_022846075.1. Classification (GTDB taxonomy): domain Bacteria; phylum Bacillota; class Clostridia; order Oscillospirales; family Oscillospiraceae; genus Vermiculatibacterium. Next base: position 2,497,483 of record AP025582.1, on the reverse strand, counting down.
CCCAACCACTACCCCGGCGTAAGAGTGGACAAATACGTCATCATGCCCAACCACGTCCACATGATCCTGGCTCTGGGACCAGGCGGCGGGCGGATGCTATCCGCCCGCCTACCAAATCTCTATCCACAGTGGTTGGACAGATGAAGCGGGCAAGCAGCCGCGCGGCGGGCGCGCCACTCTGGCAAAGAAGCTTCCACGACCACATTATCCGGAGCCAGGCGGATTATCTGCTCATCTGGAGGTACATGGACGAAAACCCCGCCAAATGGCGGGAGGACCGCTATTTCCCCCAAAGTCCGTCCCAGTAAAAAAGGAGAACCAAGCCTATGCATGACCATATCACCGTCAAGGGCGCCCGCGCCAACAACCTGAAAAACGTGGATGTGTCCATCCCCCGGGACAAGCTGGTGGTTCTCACCGGCGTGTCCGGCTCGGGCAAGTCCTCCCTGGCCTTCGACACCATCTACGCCGAGGGCCAGCGCCGGTACGTGGAGAGCCTCTCCTCCTACGCCCGGATGTTCCTGGGCCAGATGGAGAAGCCCGACGTGGACTCCATCGACGGGCTGTCCCCCGCCATCTCCATCGACCAGAAGACCACCTCCAAAAATCCCCGCTCCACCGTGGGCACCGTGACGGAGATCTACGACTACCTGCGCCTTCTCTGGGCCCGGGTGGGCACCCCCCACTGCCCCATCTGCGGCAAGGAGATCATGCAGCAGACCATCGACCAGATCATCGACCAGGTCATGCGCCTGCCCGAGGCCACCCGCATCCAGGTCATGGCCCCCGTCATCCGGGGGAAGAAGGGCGAGCACGCCAAGATCTTCGAAGACGCTCGGAAGTCGGGCTACGTCCGTGTCCGGGCCGACGGCTCCCTCTACGACCTCAGCGAGGAAATCAAGCTGGACAAAAACAAGAAGCACAACATCGAGGTGGTGGTGGACCGCCTGGTCATCCGGGAGGATATCGCCCAGCGCCTCACCGACTCGGTAGAGGTGGCCTCGGGCCTCGCCGGGGGGCTGGTGGTCATCAACATCGTGGGGGAGGACCGGGACATCACCTTCTCCCAGAACTACGCCTGCGAGGACTGCGGCATCTCCATCGAGGAGCTGACCCCCCGGATGTTCTCCTTCAACAACCCCTTCGGCGCCTGCCCCACCTGCACCGGCCTGGGGGTTCAGCTCAAGGTGGACCCCGACCTCATCATTCCCAACAAAAGCCTCTCCATCCTGGACGGGGCAATAACCGCCTCGGGCTGGAACAACATCAAGGGGGACTCCATCTCCCGGATGTACTTCGAGGCCCTCTCCAAAAAGTACAAGTTCAAGCTCACCACCCCCGTGGCCGAGCTACCCGAGGAGGTCATCGACGTCATCCTCTACGGCACCAAGGGGGAGAAGCTGAAGCTCACCTACGACCGGGCTAACGGCCAGGGCACCCTCATGCAGCCCTTCGAGGGCATCTGCAACAACCTGGAGCGCCGCTACCGGGAGACCCAGTCCGACTCGGTGCGCCGGGAGCTGGAGGAGTGCATGTCGGAGAAGCCCTGCCCCGACTGCCACGGCAAGCGCCTGCGCCGGGAATCCCTGGCCGTCACCGTGGGGGACATGGACATCGACGCCTACTGCCACAAGCCGGTGAACGACGCCCTTTCCTTCATGGAGGAGCTGGAGCTAACTCCCCAAAAGCAGCTTATTGCCGGGCAGATCGTGAAAGAGATCAAGTCCCGCCTGGGCTTCCTCCAGTCGGTAGGATTGGAATATCTCACCCTCTCCCGCTCCGCGGGCACCCTCTCCGGCGGCGAGAGCCAGCGCATCCGCCTGGCCACCCAGATCGGCTCGTCCCTGATGGGGGTCCTCTATATCCTGGACGAGCCCTCCATCGGCCTCCACCAGCGGGACAACGACAAGCTGTTGGAGACCCTGAAGCACCTCAGAGACCTGGGCAACACCCTCCTGGTGGTGGAGCATGACGAGGACACCATGCGGGCGGCGGACTATATCGTGGACGTGGGCCCCGGCGCCGGGGTCCACGGCGGCCGCGTTGTGGCCGAGGGCACGGCGGAGGAGATCATGGCCAACCCCGAGTCCATCACCGGCGCCTACCTCTCCGGGGCCCGCAAGATCCCCGTGCCCGCCCAGCGGCGGAAGGGGAGCGGCCAGTTCCTCACCGTCCGGGGGGCGGCGGAAAATAACCTCCGGGACGTGGACGTGTCCATCCCCCTGGGCACCTTCACCTGCGTCACCGGCGTGTCCGGCTCGGGCAAGTCGTCTCTGGTCAACGAGGTGTTCTACAAAAAGCTGGCCGCGGACCTCAACCGGGCCAAGACCCGCCCGGGGAAGCACAAGGCCATCGAGGGGGAGGAGTTCCTGGATAAGGTCATCGACATCGACCAGTCCCCCATCGGCCGCACGCCCCGAAGCAACCCGGCCACCTACACCGGATTGTTCAACGATATCCGGGACCTCTTCGCCTCCACCCCCGACGCCAAGGCCCGGGGCTACGGCCCCGGCCGGTTCTCCTTCAACGTCCGGGGGGGGCGGTGCGAGGCCTGCTCCGGCGACGGCCTTCTGAAGATCGAGATGCACTTTCTGCCCGACATCTATGTCCCCTGCGAGGTCTGCAAGGGTAAGCGCTACAACCGGGAGACCCTGGAGGTGCGCTATAAGGGCAAGAACATCTACGAGGTGCTGGAGATGACGGTGGACGAGGCCCTGCCCTTCTTCGAGAACCTCCCGAAAATCTACAATAAGCTCCTCACCCTCAGCGAGGTGGGCCTGTCCTACGTGAAGCTGGGCCAGCCCTCCACCGAACTGTCCGGCGGCGAGGCCCAGCGGGTGAAGCTGGCCACCGAGCTGGCCCGCCACGCTACGGGCCGCACCATCTATATCCTGGATGAGCCCACCACCGGACTGCACTCCTACGACGTCCACAAGCTCATCGAGGTCCTGCAAAAGCTGGTGGAGCTGGGCAACACGGTGGTGGTCATCGAGCACAATCTGGACGTGGTCAAAACGGCGGACTATCTCATCGACCTGGGTCCCGAGGGGGGTAACGGCGGCGGCGGCATCGTCTGCACCGGCACCCCCGAGGAGGTGGCCAAGTGCGAAAAGAGCTACACCGGCCAGTATTTGAAGCGGATGCTGTGAGGGCCCCGGCCGGATTTTATAAAATCTTTATTTCAAAGCCCTCTGTCCTGTGGTAAAATAGCCCCAAGAGGCTGTTTTACCTGCTCTTATGCCGGTGCCACAAAGGCGTTTCCCTCCTGTGGTATCAATAGGGCCAATACAAACAACAGGGGGTAACCAGGTTTTGGATCTGCTTCAATGGCTCAACGAGACCATGGCGGGGGAGTTCGTCTTTACCGTGCTGGTCTCCATGATCCCCGTCATCGAGCTGCGGGGCGGCCTGCCCTTTGGGGTGGCCCTGGGGCTCCACCCCATCGTGGCTCTGGTGGCCAGCATCCTGGGCAACCTGATCCCGCTGCCCTTCATTGTGGTCTATATCCGCCGGGTCTTTCAGTGGATGCGCCGCCGGATGCCCCGGCTGGACGGCATGGTGGACGCCCTGGAGCGCAAGGCTCACCTGAAGGGCCGGAAGGTGAACAAGTATAAATACCTGGGCCTGATGATCTTCGTGGCCATCCCCCTGCCGGGCACCGGCGGGTGGACGGGGGCCCTGGCGGCGGCCTTCCTGGACATGCCCCTTCGGAAGGCCCTGCCCTCCATCTTCGCCGGCGTCTGCATCGCCGGGGTCATCGTCTCCTGCATCACCTACGGCGTCACCGCCATGTTTTGACCAAAGGCCGCCCTCCGGCATAGAATGGCCCGAGGTGAGGCATCATGCGGGCAATTTTGGAGATCGTGCTGTCCCTGCTGGCGGTGATGGGGCTGCTGAGTCTGGGCTGGATCCTGTTCGGCCATATCCTGACCCCCGCGGGGGGCGGCCGGGCCTGCTGCGTGGTCCCCGGCACCGGGGACGGCGGCGATCTGGAGCAGGCGGTGACCGGGGTCCTCTGGCTCCGGGGCGGCGGGCTCATCAAGGGTACGGTGGTCATCGCCGACTGCGGGCTCAACGCCGCGGGGAAGGCCGTGGCCGCGGCCCTGACCCTGCGGGAGCCGGGCATCGACGTGTGTCCGGCGGCCGACCTGCCAGACTACATACGGGAAAAAGCGAGAGGCGGGCATTGACACAATGCCCGTCTTTTTTTGGAGGGCGGGGCCGCCGGGCCGGCTCTCCCTCATCTGAACGGGAGGTGACCCCCATGGACGAAATTATGAACTGCATCGAAGGCACCGTGGAGACGGTCATCTATCAAAATGAGGAGAACGGCTACACCGTCCTCAAGCTGGACACGGGGGAGGAGGAGGCCGTCACCGTGGTGGGCTGCATCCCCGGCGCGGCCCCCGGCGAGAGCCTCTGGGTCCAGGGGGCCTGGACCCGCCACGCCTCCTACGGGGAGCAGTTCAAGGCCGAGGTGGCCCGCCGGGGGATGCCCACGGGGGAGAAGGCCATCTTTGACTATCTGGCCTCCGGGGCCGTCAAGGGCATCGGCATGGCCACCGCCCGCCGGATGGTGGAGGAGTTCGGAGAGAACGCCCTGGAGGTGCTGGAGAATGAGCCGGAACGGCTGACCGCCATCAAGGGGGTCACCCGGAAGCGGGCCTTGTCCATGGGGGAGGCCTTCCGCCTCCAGATGGGGATGCGCCGCCTACTGGATTTCCTCACCGGCCACGGCCTGCCCCCCCAGCTGGGGATGCCCCTCTACCGCCGCTTCGGCGACCGGGCCCTGGAGGCGGTGCGGGCCGACCCCTACCTTCTCACCGAGGGGGAGCTGGCGGTGGCCTTCGGCGTGGCCGATGACCTGGCCCTGGAGCTGGGCTTCGGCTCCGACCATCCCCGGCGGCTGGAGGCGGGGCTCACCTTTGAGCTCCAGCACAATCTGGACAACGGCCACACATTTCTGCCCCGGGGGAAGCTGCTCTACGCCACCCAGGCCCTTATCGGCGTGGCCGACGCCGAGGCCCTGGATTCCGCCCTGGACGCCCTGACGGCCCGGGGGGCGGTCACCGAGGAGGCGGTGGCGGGGGAGGAGGCCTGTTATCTGGCCCCGCTCTATGACGCCGAGGTGGAGGTGGCCCGGCGGATCACAGCCATGAGCCGGAACGAGCTGTATCCTCCCGATGGGCTGGAGGGGCTGATTTCCCGCATCGAGAAGGCCCAGGGCATCACCTATGCCCCCCAGCAGCGGTTGGCGGTGGAGCTGGCCGCCCAGCGGCAGGTCATGCTCCTTACCGGCGGCCCCGGCACCGGCAAGACCACCTCCCTCCGGGGAGTCCTGGCCCTCTTCGAGGCTCTGGGGCTGGAGACCGCCCTGGCCGCCCCCACGGGCCGGGCGGCCAAGCGGCTGGGGGAACTGTGTTCCGCCGAGGCCGCCACCATCCACCGGCTGCTGGAGACCCGCTTCGACCCCAGGACCGGCCAGCTCACCTTCGCCCACAACGAAAGCGACCCGCTGAAGGCCGACGCCGTCATCGTGGACGAGACCTCCATGGTGGACATCTCCCTCATGTCCGCCCTCCTCTCCGCCCTGCGGGAGGACTGCCGCCTGGTGCTGGTGGGGGACCCGGACCAGCTCCCCTCCGTGGGGGCGGGGAACCTCCTGTCCGACCTCATCCGCTCTGGCCGAGTGCCCACGGTGCGTCTCACCGAGGTGTTCCGCCAGGCCGCAGAGAGCGCCATCATCCGCTCCGCCCACCAGGTGAACCGGGGGGAGGTCCCCGAGCTGAAAAACGACAGCCGCCGGGACTTCTTTTTCCTCCGCCGCCCCGACCCGGTCCACGCCGAGGAGACCATCGTGGAGCTCATCCAGAAGCGGCTGCCGGAGAATATGGGCATCCCCTCCCACCAGATCCAGGTCCTCTCCCCCACCCGGAAGTACGCCGGGGGCACCGCCAGCCTGAACCGGGCCATCCAGGCCGCCGTGAACCCGCCCGGGGAGGACAAGGGGGAGCGGAAATTCGGCCCCTACATCTTCCGCCGGGGGGACCGGGTCATGCAGGTGAAAAACAACTACGACATTCTCTGGAAGACCCAGGACGGGCTGGAGATGGGCATGGGGGTATTTAACGGCGACATTGGCCACATCCTGGAGGTGGACAACCGCCGGGAGCTCATCACCGTGGACTTCGACGGCCACCTGGTGGAGTACGCCCCCGACATGCTGGGGGAGCTGGAGCCCGCCTACGCCGTCACCGTCCATAAGTCCCAGGGCAGCGAGTACCGGGCGGTGATCCTGACGGCCCTGGACACCGCCCCCCGGCTCCTGACCCGGGGGGTGCTCTACACCGCCATCACCCGGGCCAGGGAGCTGCTGGTCATCGTGGGGGATGAGGGGGTGGTGGCCCGGATGACCGCCAACAACCGACAATCCAAACGCTATTCCGGGCTCCGGGCCCGTTTGGCGGAGGAAGAAAATTCCTCTTTTTGACAAAAACTGCTCCAAGGTGTAGAATGACCCTAATATAAAGATAAAGGAGCCTGACAATGAATAAACGACTGCTGGCCCTGCTGCTGGCCCTGGGCCTGACCCTCTCCCTGCCCGCCCTGGCGGCGGAGGATGTGCCCGCTACCCCCGGCGAACCCATGGAACAGCCCGCCCAGGGCGACGTGATGCCCATCAGCGAGACGCCCGCCCCCCAGGAGATCGCCCCCTGGGCCTGGGACGCCATGAGCGAGGTGAACGCCCTGGGGATGTGGGACGACAGCTTCTACTACTGCATCCTGGACGAGGTCACCGACGAGCAGATGGACCGCCTCACCACCGCCGCGGCAAACAAGCTGGCCCTGCTGGGCCTGCCCGCCTATGTCCCCGCCGGGGAGCCCGCGCCCCTGGTGGTGGACCACACCCGGGGCGGCGTTTTGAACGCCCTCTATCAGCAGGTCTCCGCCTGGGAGGTCCCCGCCGTGGCGGAGGGGCCCGTGGCCTGCATGGAGGCGCTTGGCGTGGTGAAGGGCCGGGAGGGGGGCGACCTGGCCCTGGACGGCGCGTGCACCCTCCAGGAGGCCCTGGTGATGGCCCAGCGGCTGGTGCTGAACGTCTACGACCTTCAGGACGCCGGCTCCAAGGGCCTTTTGTGGAAGGCCGAGGGCAACGGCAACACCCTGTACTTACTGGGCACCATCCACGTGGACCGGGACAACGTCTACCCCCTCCACAAGTCCGTGCGGGACGCCATCACCTCCAGCACCCTGGCCGCCTTTGAGGTGGACTTCACCCAGGAGGCGGACATGGAGGCCTTCGCCCAGCTCCAGATGTATGACGACGGCACCACCCTGGCCGACCATATCTCCCCGGAGCTCTATGAGGCGGTCTCCGATATTTTCCTGAGCCTGGGCCTGACCCAGGAGGAGATCGACGCCTACCGGCCCTGGGTGTTGGCCGGGTCCCTGACCCAGCTGGGCATCAGCGACGAGAGCACCGGCGACGCGGCTTGGGCGGTGGACCTGTACGTCCAGAGCAAGGCCCTCAACAACAGCGTCACGGTGGACGGGGTGGAGAGCGCCGTCTACCAGTCCGAAATTTTTAACAGCCTGTCCGACGCCTACCAGGAGGAATATCTGGCCGCCGGCCTCGCCACCTACGAGGCGGGCGCTGCCGGGGCGGAGGCCGGGGACGGGGCCGATGAATCCCTGGATGTGATCTCCGCTATGCTGACGGCCTGGAAGGACCGGGACCTGGAGGCCTTCGAGGGCGTGTTCGACAAGGAGGCTGTGTTGGACAGCGGCGACGAGCTCAACGTGAAGCTGTTCACCGAGCGGGACCCCAACATGATCCGCTACGCCGCGGACTATCTGAGCCAGGGCACCGGGAACACCGGCATCCTGGTGGTGGGCGCGGGCCACATGATCGGCGAGACCGGCGTGGTACAGGGCTTGATCGACCTGGGCTACACCGTGGAGCTGGTCAGCGCGGACTGAGCATACCGAAAAGAGGACCGCGCGCCAATGGCGCGCGGTCCTCTTTATGAAATTTTTATATACTTAAAACAAGTACAAATAAAGTATATAAGTACAAAATCGCCTTAAAATGGACTTGAGGTGATTTTGTGGAAAAGAAAGAGGCCCATCTGGGACTGCGGATGGAGCGATCCGCCCATGACAAGCTGAAGTATATCGCGGCCTATGAGGGCCGGTCCATCAATAAACAGGTCTTGCATCTTATCACGACCTGCATCCGGGAGTTTGAGCGCGCCAACGGTCCCATCGACCCGGACGAGAACGGCCATGGGCAGGCTTGATCCTCTGTGGGACCTGCTGTTCCCGCCCAAGTGCCCCTTCTGCGGCGGGCTGCTGGAGAAGGGGGCTTTGCTGTGCCCGGACTGTCAGAAAGACCTGCCGTGGCTCACCGGGGCGGCGGGGGAGAAGGCGGTGGAGCTCACCGGCGGGTGCGTGGCGCCCCTGCGGTACGAGGGCAGGGTAGTGGAGGCCATCCACGCCTATAAATTTGGCGGGAAGAGCGCCCGGAGCCATGTCTTTGGGGCGCTCATCGCCCAGTGCCTTGCCGACCGGGGGACCCGGTTCGACCTCGTCTCCTGGCCAACCCTGTCCAAAAAGCGCCGCCGGAGCCGGGGCTACGACCAGGCGGAGCTGCTGGCCCGGGCGGTGGGGAAGGCCCTGGACAGGCCCGTGGCGTCCACCCTCTCCAAGCGGGAGGTGCCCGCCCAGTCGGGCCTGACGGGTGAGGCCGCCCGCAGGGCCAACGTGCTGGGGGCCTATGCGATTTTGGACCCGGAGGCAGTCCAGGGGAAGACCGTCCTACTGGTGGACGACGTGGTGACCACCGGCGCGACCCTCTCCGAATGCGCAAAGGTGCTGCGTCTGGCGGGGGCGGAGGGGGTGGTCTGTGCCGCCCTGGCCCGAGCCAGGTGAAGGAATTTCCTCTTTTTTTGAAAAAGTCAAGGATAAATTACAAAATATCAAGAAAAATTTTTGACGTGTGGTATACTTGGGCCGCTCCACCATGGTGGAGCGGCCTTTTTCTCCCGTTCCCGGCGATCCCAGGGCGTGAAAAATCACCGGCGGCCAAAACCCGGCCCCGGCCGTCCCGCTCCCGCTGTTCAGATTTTCAGGCGGCCACGTACTCCTCGAACACGGCCCCGGCGGATCTCCACCCCAGGATCCGGCGCGGATAGTTGTTCATCCACTCCGCCGCCTGGGCCACCTCCTCCTCCGTCACCTGGTCGAAGTTGGTCCCCTTTGGGAACCACCGCCGCAGGATCCGGTTCATGTTCTCGTTGCTCCCGCGCTCTTGCGGGGAATAGGGGTGGCAGTAATATATTTTCGTCCGTGGTCCTTTCAGCCGGTATGATCGCTGGAGGCCGGCGCAGTCCATGAACTCGCTGCCGTTGTCCACGGTGATGGTGCGGAACACTTCCCGGAACCGCTTTCCCATCCTCCGCTCCACCCGGTTCAGCGCCCGGACCACGCTTTCCGCTGTATGGTCCGGGACCCGGATCACAAGCCCCCACCGCGTCAGCCGCTCGGTCAGCACCAGCAGGGCCGCCTTTGACCCCACCGGCCCCATAATGCTGTCCATTTCCCAGTGTCCAAACGTATTCCGCGCCCGGACCTCTGGCGGTCTGTCCTCGATGGTGTCCCCGGGGGCCTCTTTGGCCCGCTCCCGCTGCTCGTAGTCCCGCCGCCGCTCCCCTTTATACAGCAGGTGTTCCTCCGTCAGTTCCAGGAACACGTCCCCCCGGTATATGTAGGAATAAAGGGTTGTTTCGCAGATATGGGTTTCAAACTCCAGGCCGGCCGCCTCGATATAGGCCAGCACCGCCCCGGGGGAATAGTGTTCTTCTATGATCTTCCGCTCCACGAAGTTGGCGAAAGCATGATCCCGGCCCAGTTTGATCTCCGGCCCCTTGGCCCTTAAATGCTCCTGGTACTTCCGCTCCGCCACCTCCGCGCAGTATTCCTCCTGGAATATGTATCCCTCTTTCTGCTGGAGGCACAGGCCCCGCTTGATCTCGTTGTATATGGTCTTGACGCAAACCCCCAGCATTTCCGCGATCTCCGCAGGCTTGCCCCCGGTTTTCAGCGCCCCCTCGATTTTCAGGCGGTCCTCCCATTTTAGATGGTGATACCCTTTGTAGTTCATATTTTCCCCCTTTGCGCGGAAAAACGGCCGGCGTGATTTTCACGCCGGCCGCTCTCATTCTTTCCCTAATAGCCATAACACGGGCACGTCCAGGACCTCCGCTATTGTGACCACCTCATAATCCGTGACCAGGCGATCCCCCATCTCCATCCGGCTGATCACGTCCCGCTCCATCGGGACGCCCTCCAGTTGAAGGAGGCGGGCCAGGTCCGTTTGTGATAGCCGTTTCCCCAGCCTCGCCATGCGTATGCGGTCCCCGCAGATATTCTTTTTCCCGTGATATAGAAATTTCTTCACCGCCGCGCCTCCGTGTGGGAATAACCAGACTTTTTCTTAACTTTAGCACGGGATCAGGTAAAAACCCGTGGTAATAGTCTGAACAAAGAAAAAATGATTATTCCGGCGGGGTGCCCTTGGGCGGCCCCTACACCGGCGCGTGTGGTGCCGTTACTCTTTCCCCAGGATTTCGTCCGCCAGGCGGTCCATGGCGGTTTCTATAAATTCATTCAGGCTGCTATATCCTCCAGCCGCCGCCGCGTCCTTGTACCTCTGTTTTTTCCCTTTCTTCACGAAGGGGGAAAGCCTCTCATAATTCGCGGCCGCATACTTGTTTTTTGCTCTGGTTGCCGCCGTCCCCTTTGTTCCTTCCATGGGATCGCCTCCTTTTCCTGTATTATAGCGCCTTTTGTGTACTTGTTCAAGTATATAATCTGCACAAATATACTTGTGTAAGTTTGTGCAGGTTCACTCTTGCAAATATACTTGTTCAAGTATATAATGATACTCGTAAGGCAGGGGCGGCCAGCCCCTTACGAAAGGAAGTGAGGGAATGGACGAAATGACCACAGCGGAACTCAATCAGTTTTTAGAGAATATCGCAAAACTGATTGAGGCCACCGCCTCGGACCCTGCGGCCGCCGCAAAGATCGTGCGGGATAGCAAGGTCAAGGCATAAAAAGCGGTGCGCGGCCCCACCTCGCAAGTGAACCGCGCACCAAACCCAAACAGGGCGGCCGGCAGCCTTACGCCGGCCCACCCTGATTTTACAAGAGTAAGGCGAATAAATCAAGGGGGTTTCCAGAATGTCCACTTTTGAAGTCGGAAAATCTTATTACGCCACCAGCGCCTGCGATCACAACTGTGTTTTCGTGGTGGAGATCGTCAAGCGTACAGCCAAAACGGTGACATTCCGCCGGGATGGCCAGGAGCGCCGGGCGAAGATCTACGCGGACCACAACGGTGAGTATATCGTCCCGGAACGGTACAGCATGGCCCCAGTGTTCCGGGCCTCCTGTGAATACGTGGAGGACCAGGAGGAGGTGGAGGAGGCCGCCCCGGCGGATCCCTTGTCTGCCTACATTCCCCAGGACGCCCAGCCCTCCGCGCACCCCGGCCTGGTCATGGTCGGCCAGCCCGTGATCGGGAACTTTGGCGCCATGTACCCCCAGGAGGTCGGCGTGATCGTCGGTTTCCTGGAGAGGGAGGCCACCCGCTGGACCCCCGCCGCCACCATGGCGGTGATCCGATGGTCGGATGGCCGCACCTCCCGGGAGGCCCTGGAGGACATTCACCCCGCCGGGTGGCGGTCCCCCTCCGGCAGCCCCTTGGGCGTGTTCTTTGCCCGATAACGAACCCCCGGCACCTACACGGTGCCGGGGGTCCTCTTTACTCCGTTTTGTCTTTTCCCCAGTTGGTGATCTGCTCCAGGGCCTCCCGGAGTTTGTCAAAGCCGAACATGGCCGCATAACTCACGAACAGGCCCAGGGCCACCGCGCCGGCCACCATGTACCAGGTGACGGCCCAGCCCATGATCTGGCACACCGCAAAGAACGCCAGCAGGGTCACGGCCATGGCCACCAGCACCGCCAGAATGTTGGTGGGGATCTTGTCCCAGGTGATTTTCTTGACCACCTGGGTGATGATGTTGGTGATCACGGTCAGGATCAGGGCCGCCAGCAGGATGGCGGACACCGCCAGGGGAATGTACTGCATAATGTTTTCCATGTGTATGTCCTCCTCCGATTATTTCACAGCCCCGCCCAGCGCCTGCAGCAGCAGGTCCAGGCTGGGGAATGTGCCATAGTTGGCCAGCCAGTATTCCGGCGTATTGATCACGCCGGCGGCCACCAGCGCGGCCACGCCCTCCTGGGGCGTATCCGTCCGCACCCCGGCCTTTGTGATGGTCTGCGCGGCCTTTTTCAGCAGAATGTCCAGGTATTGGACCTTTCCGGCCTCCGCCGCCTCCGCCCAGTAGTCCGGGGAGTTGATCACGCCCAGGGTCTCCAGTTTGTCGGCCGCCGCCTGGGGTGTATCCTGGAGCATAAGCACCTGGCCCACGCGGATCAGGTTCTTGTTTTGGATGGCGTTGATCTCCGCCAGGGCGTCCACGGTGGTGCCATACTTGGCCGCGATCTTGGAGAGGTTGTCCCCGGCCGCTACCTTGTAGATGGTGGCGCCGCCGGTGTCCGGCTTTGTCGCGGTCCCGCCGCCGGTGGTCGTCCCGCTCTCGGAGTAATCCACATAGGGCAGTTTTCCGTGTTTGGTCCAGGTCCGCGTGTTGTACCCCGCTTTGCTCCCGATGTTCCCCACGGCCGTGATCTGCACCTTGTTTTCCCACTTTGGGGAACACTCCACCGCCAGGCCGTCCCCGATGTAAATTCCGATATGGCCGGACATCCACACCGCTTCACCCACGGCCATGTTGGCCCATCCGGTTGTGGAAACGTCCAGGCACCTGGTGATCATGGTGTCCGCCCCTATGTCCGGGACCCCGTTGCTGGCATAATTGGCTCCGCCGTAGGTCTTGGAGGCGTTCCCGCTCCACCCCCACAAAATGCCCTTGATCAGGCACACGCAGTCAAAGCCATATACGGGCGGGTTTTGGTTTCCCGCCGCCTTGATCATGGCCGTGCGGTCTGCCGCCCGGTTGTATGAATGGTTATTGCAGTAGCGGCTCACGTTGGAACCCGTCAGCGGTGCCCCGAAACAGCCCATAACGTACAGGGTTTTGAAGTTCTTGGCGATCTCCACCGCCTTTTCCACGAATACATTGGCTTTCATTTTACCCATTGTTTTGCGCCTCCTGTTCTTCTTTCCTCATGCGCTCCCGGTCCTCCTGTTCCCAGCGCCGGTCCCGCACCTTTTCCTTTGTGGTCTTGATCCATCCCATGACCCCGTTTTCAAAACCGCACACGCCGAACACGCAGGCGGTCAGGGTGGCAGGCTCGTTCCCGGTGTGCCAGAACACGGCCAGGTCCGCCGCCGTATAGGCCACCAGGATCACGCCCTCCAGGATCAGCACCTTGTCCATGGTCCCCATTTTCTTCTTTGCGGCGGTGGCCAGCCGTGCGGCCGCTGCGTGGTTTCCGCCGGCCAGCCTTGTGGCGGCCCAGCACAAGGAAAAGCCCAGCAGCGCCCCGCCGGCCATGGCGGCCGCCGCGATCAAAGGCATATTCATTCCTGCGCCCCCTTTTTTACAGAAAATCCGCCTTTGCCAGGCAATCCTCGTAAATATCCTTGATCCGCTGGGAGGTCAGCACGGTGGTGTTGTTCTCGAAATGCGGGTGGTCGTCGCAGTATCGTTCATAACTGGTAATGTCCCGCAGGATCTGGTCGAAATGCTCCTTTGTGTGGCGGACCCCGTGGATCGTTTCGTCCCCGAAGTGGAGGATCCGGGACCGGCAACTGATCGCGTCCCGCTCCTCCTGGGCCGCTTTCATGGCCTCCAGATCCCGCTCCAGTTGGTCCACCTTGGCGATCACCTCCCCATTGATGGCGCGGCCGATAGCCTTGGCGATGGCGGACCATGGATTTACCTTGATCGGTGCCACCTGGATCAGCGTCATGGCTACCAGTAGCACCCCGCCGCCGCCCAGCAGAATTTCCTCCAGGTTCAAGGTCCCACCCCCTCACCGACGGCCCTGGCGTACTGCCGCCGCACGGCCGCGATCTCCTCCTCGTGGGCCAGCGCCCCGAACTGGGCCAGTTCCATGGCCTGGGCCTGAATGATCACGTTCATGCGGTCAATGACGGCGCACAGGTCCGCGATCACTTTTGTGCTGTCCATGGCCGTCACCTCCTCGCGCCGATCAGATCCGCGATGTGCCGCAGGTCCTCCACCGGGGCCTCGAAAAAGGCATGGCCCCACAGGAAATGATCTTCATGGTCCTGCCTGCGGTACTTTTTGGCGGTTTCATCCTCCCACACCCGATCCCAGCGGGCTTGATGGTCTTTGTCCTGCTTTTCCAGTGTGGAGGTGATGGCCAGCGTCAGGGCGCCCCGCTCCCGCCCCTGGCCGTCGTCGTCCCGGGCGAAATACAGGTGGGCGTTTCGGCTGGTCACGGCGCACACGGCCGCGCCCTGGTGGATGATCAGGCCGTCCACAGCCTCCACCGCCGTGCCATAGGGGATATTGACGCGGCCGGAGATCCCCGCCTCTCTCATGCGCTTTTTAACGATGTAGCGGACCTTTTCCATGGCTTACTCCACCGCCTCCCATTGCCACAGGCCGGCCGTTCCCGGCGCCCATACGCAGGGCGTCATATTGGCCTTGCACAGGTACACGGTGGCGTTATAGGAGTAGTACAGGCCCTCGGTGCAGTCCATCCCGTACACCCACGGGATCGGGTCCTCCAGGGTGCCCGCGTGGGCCGTGTCAATGGGCCGGTACACCGCCAGCATACCCTCCCCGTGGGGCGGCTGGTGTTCCTGGGGGAGGACGCCTCCGGCCGCCACAACGCGGTACAGGGTCCCGCCGTCGTTGATGATGGCATTTTGCGCCACGTTCTGGCCCGCCGCCAGGACCTCCTCCCAGGTCTTGAACAGGTCCGGCATTTCCAGCGCCGTTTCGTCCGGCACGTCCGTGGCCGCCTGCACGTACAACTTGGCCGCCGCCGACAACTGGCCGGACAGTTTGGCGTTGTTGGCCGCGCTCTCTCCGGCCGCCTGGATCTCCGCGCCGGCGTCCGCCGCCTCCAGGATCACGCTCTCCGCTCCCTCCAGGGCCTCCCGGCCCAGGAGGTGGTACACGGTTCCGTTGTGGGCGATCCCCGTGGCCTCCGCCTCCTGGCACAGCACAAAGCACCCGTTTTCCGCCTGCCGCACGTAGGTGGGCGCCTCGGTCATTCCCAGGCTTGTCCCGTCTTTGATGATCTTGAACATGGTTCTGCACCTCCGTAAATTGCATGAAATATCCGGTTCAGCCGGAGGACCCGGCCGTGGTCGTTGTAGTTCTCGAAATAGGCGATCTGGCTGGTCAGCCACTCCCGCACCTGCTGGACGGTCATTTCCCCAGCGTCCACCTTGGCCTTGAACGCCCGCAGTTTCCGCCGCGCCCGTTTCATCCCGTCCCGGTTCCCGTGGGTGATCACCCTCCCGGTGGGCGTCAGGTAGAATTTGACCTTGCAGAACCGGAAGGGTTTGGACAGTGGCACGATCCTGGTTTTGCTCCGGCTCACGGTCAGCCCCATGGCCTCCATGCGCTCGGTTGCGGCGTCCCGGAACGCCTCCGCCTGCTCCTTGGTTTCCGCGATCATGTGGTAGTCGTCCATATAGTGGGCCGGCCCTTCCGCCCGCAGTTGGCAGGCGATCCAGTTGTCCACGTCGGACGGCAGGGACACCATTTCCATCTGCGACGGCTCCACGCCCAGGGGCATACCCACGCCGCCCGGCACGGCGGCCACCACCGTGTCCGCCACCGCCCGGATCTCCGGGTCCAGGATCAAGCGCCGGTGGCGCTCATAGATTGCCGCATGGGGCGCGGAGGGGAAGAACTGCTTTAGGTCCATAAGGACCACGTAACCCTCCCGGCCATGTTTCCTGAAATGCTCCCGCAGGATCCGTTTCAGTTCCTCATGGTGGAAGGACAGGCCCTTTCCCTTCTGGCTGGCGCCGTTCCGCCGGATCATGCCCGGCGTGTATAGCGGCTCCAGGACCTCCTTTGTGTGGGTTTTGTGGATCTGCCGGTCGTTGATGTGCGGGGCGTCTATGGGCCGGATCTTGCCCCGCTCCCGGAGAAGGAAGTGGGCGCCCGGCTTTGGCCGCCACTTCCCGGATAGAACTTCCCGCCGCCGGCGGGCCGTACCGGAAAACAGGTGCCGTTCAAAGTTCTGCGTGGATTGTTTCCACCGTACATTGTTGCAGCACTTCTTTCCCCATTTGAACATTTTCCGGAAACTGAACGCCTGGGCGATCCCGCCCAGGTCCTCGCTGCGTTTCCTCCGCCGCGCCTCCCGGCTGGCCTGTCGTCTATGGTATCGCGCCTCCCGGCGCTCCTCGCTGGTCATAATAAGTATTCGCGCCTCCGTGCGGTTGTGGTGTAGGTGTGCGGCTAAACCGCGTAGACCCTTCACATGAAACGGGGGTAGCACAATACCCCGCCATGCAAGCAGCGTCCGTGAAGGGGCCACAAAGGGCGGTTTCGGGCTTATCGCCCGGGAAGTATCTCTCCTTTCACAAAGGGTCCGGTTCGTTTCCTACTGCATTTGACCCGTCCCCCTCGCGGGGTTGTGAAATCCGGGGGCCACGGCCCAGGAATTGTTCGCGTTGTTGTTGTTGGCGTCGCCGTTGGTGTTGACAAGGCAGAAATTGTTCGTGTTCGTCGCATTGACGGACCGGCACCACGCATTGGCCGCCGTCAAAGCACCCGCCGCCCTGCCACTCGGCACGTTTTCAGAGATACACCCAAATGGCCAGTGATTTATTTTCTTTTCCGGTCGCTCTCCAGAACGGCCCGGATCAGTTCGTTTTCCCGGTCGATCTTCTCTCCCAGGCTCTGCGACATATCATCCAGTTTCTTGGTGGCCTCCGCCGGCGGTACACTTTTCCCGTCCGGCTTGGTAAAGCACCCCTGCGGGTTCAGCGCCAGGATGGTGTAACAGTGTCCCAGGCGCACGTCCAGGGCCATAAGCGCGGCCCTGGCCTCCAGCAGGTGGCCTTTCCGCAGGCCCAGGTTCGGCTCTCCCTTTGGAAAAATGCTGTTCGCCTTTTCCGTCTGGTCGATCACCTCCCCGGCCAGCGCCGCCACCGGCTCCGCCAGCAGGCGGGCGTACCTGGCGGAAAGCCGGGTCAAAAATGCCACGGTTTCCGTGTAAATCTCATTGGCCAGGTTCACATACTCCGCCTTGCTGGTGGATCGCTTGCTTTTCAGGACAGACATGGCCGCCCCTCCTCTCGGTGTGTGTTCGGCGGGATCCCGCCCACTTCCGTGGGCGGGATTTTCCCCGATTGCTCCGCCGGATTAGGCCGCAAAGCCGGGGGCCACGGCCCAGGAATGGTCCGCGTAGCTGGCGGAGGCGTCGCCGTTGGTGCCGACAAGGCAGAAAGTGTCCGCGCTCGCCGCATAGACGGACCGGCACCACGCATAGGCCGCCGTGCCGGTGGCGTTGTGCTTGTAATGCACCTTGCTGTTGCCCGCCTGATAATAGGCGTACTGCTGCTGGAAGTTCTGCTCCGCGCTGTTGGCATAGGTCCGGGCGCCGTGGTACTCGAACTCCGAAAGCAGGGGCAGGTAGTCCGTGGTGCTGGTCACGTAACTGGCCGTATTGTTGCCGCCGCCGGTGTTGTCCGAATACTTGGTGATCGGTTTCATAACGGCCCGGAGGTCCGCCGGCAGGGCCGCCAGCAGGGTGTTGGCCCGGGGGCTTGTGGGGCTTGCGTCGGACCCCAGCACCGTCTTTCTCATGTGGCTGTTGGCCCACCCGCCGCTGTTGGTGTTGCTGGTGTTCATCGTGAACGCGCCGGAGGTGGAAGTATAATTTCCGTATTCACTATCACAGAGGCCCACCTGGGTATTGCTGATTTTGCCGATCTTGAAGTGGATCCGGTTGGAACCCTCCCGGCTGGCGTTGTGGTTGAACCCGATAATAAACACGTTGATCGCCAGGTTGGAAATGTTCGTATTCCCCACCTTTCCGTTGATCGTGATCTGCTTGGTGTCGCCTACGTCCCAGTAGTTGGCGCCCTGCCCGGCGTCCGAAACGGCCTTGATGGTAGCCCAGGAATTGCTGTTCAGGGTGTTGGAGATCGCGGTCACGGTGATGGCCTGGGTGTCCGTCTTGGTCACGCCGCCCTCCGCATAGGAAACGGTGATCGTGGTGTTGCCCGTGGCCAGGGCGCCGGTGGGGGAGTAGGTGTACCCCGTCACCGCCGCGCTGCTCCCGTCGTTGTAGTGGGCCGTCACCACCATGCCCGCCGGGTTGAAGGTTTCCCCGGAGAAATAGGCGGTTTTGTTGGGGGGCGTGGTGATCTCGATACTCTCCAGCACCTTGGCCACGGTGATGGCCTGGGTGGTCTGCTTGCTCACGCTCCCCTCCGTATAGGAAACGGTGATCGTGGTGTCGTCCATGTCCAGGGCGCCGGTGGGGGAGTAGGTGTACCCCGTCACCGTCCGGCTGGTTTCGTCGGTGTAGTAGGCCGTCACCACCATGCCCGCCGGCTGGAAGGTTTCCCCGTACTTGTAGGCCGTCTTATTGGGCGGCGTGGTCACGGCGATATGGTCCAGGGTCCGCACCGCCACCGCCACCGTGGTGGTCTTGGTGACGCCCGCCCGGACGTATGTAATGGTCACGGATTGGGTGCCCGCCGCCATGGTTTCCGGGGAGAAGGTGCAGTCCTCGGTCACGTCTGCGGTGGTGTCGTCGGCAAAGGTGGCCGTTACCACCATGCCCTCCGGGTCGAACTCCTCCCCGATGAAATAGGTGGTCTTGTCCGGCTGTGCCGTCACGGCGATCCCGCTCGTGATCATCAGGTCCACCTCATACAGCAGGGCGCCGCTTACCTCCACCACCTCGGACACGCTCTCCCCGTCCAGGGTGGCGGTCACGGTCCAGTTTCCCACGTTTGGCAGTTCAAACTCCGTGGACCCGGTGCCCTCCAGGGTGGTCACGCCGTCCGAACAGGTCACAGAGGCCCCCGCGCAGGTGGTCACGTTGATGGCCGGGCTTTGCACTCCGATGGCCTCTTTCAGCGCCTGCAGGGTGGTCCGCTTGTGCTGGCCGGTCGCCACGTCATAGAAGGGGATCAGGTCCTGGGTGGTCATGGCCGCCGCCGCTGTCAGGGCGTTGGTGGGGGCCTGGTAGTCGGTGCCAGGCGTGGCCGCGCCCACGCTGTACGTGTCGCCCTCCTCGGTGGTGGTCTTGGTCCCTTTCAGGATCCCCTCCGCCTTGATCTGGTCCTGCTTGCCCTCCAGGGCGCCGCCGTGGGCGTCCGGGTCCTCGTTGTGGTCGTCGATCAGGTCCTGCAGGCTCTCCTCCAGGTCGGGTTTCAATGTCTGGTTGAAGTATTCCGCCACGTCCTCGGCGGTCATCCACGCCTCCGCCGGGTATGCCACATCAACCTGGATCCCGGTGGTGACGGTGATGGAAACGGGATACCGGCGCACGTCCGGGGCGGCCCCGGCCACGTAGGCGCTCACGTACTGCTTGGCGTCGCCCAGGGAACCGTACCCGATCATGGTTTCCGCGCCGTTCCCTACCTTGCCGAAAATGCCAAATTCACCGATCCAGAACCCTTCCTGCAGGCCGCCGTTCAGGTCGGACCGATACTCCACGATCATGTTGACGTTGTTCCCGTCCACCGTCGGCTCGGTGCTGGTGGCCTCCGGCCCCGGGGTGATCAGGTTTGTCAACTTCCGGGCGGCCTCCGCGTTGTCTGCGGTGCCCTCGCCCATGACCGCCTTTGTGATGGTCAGGGTTTGGCCCGCCACCATGCTGGCCAGCAGGCTGTTTCCTGCCTCGGTGATTACAAATCCGTAAAACATGGGTTTTCCTCCTGTTTAGATTGCCGCCGGGATGGCGGTTTGTGTAATGGTGCCGAATGTTCCGCCCGCTCGGATCATGTCCTCCAGGTGGTAGTCCACCGCCGCCTCCGGCAGGGGTGTGGACGTGTAGCCCTTCCCCATGGTCCCCGTAAACGTCACCATATCCGGGTCCATGGCTGTGATCGTGATAATATCATCCAGCCACGACGAAAGGCGCTTGACGGAGGACAGGACCCGCCGGAACTCCTCCAGTTCCCCCGGCCCCACCTCTCCGCCGTCGCCTACGTAGGCGCGGAAGTGGTGGGGATCCCCGTCATACTCGTACCATTCCTCGATGTACCCGGTTTCAAAGATGGTTTCAATGATCCGGTTCACCGCCGCCGGTGTCCCCATCTGCGTGTAAAACAGGAGGGACCCCTGGATCAGCGCCCGTTTGGTTTTCAGGGAATAGTTTTCATCATAGGACGGGGTGCGAAGTTCTACGGCCATATAGTCCAGCAGCCACTCCGGCATGGTCGCTATGGCCGCGTAGGTCCTTGCCGCGTCGGAGTAGGCGCACAGTTTTTCGATCTGCCGCCCCACCGCGTAGGCGAAAGCCTGGGTTTCCACCTGGCTGGCCAGGTTGTCCGGCATAATGTCCGTGAACCGGCTCCCGGAAAGTTTAATCATCCTCCAGCCCTCCGTAACTGATCACGGCGTCCCCCTGGAGGGCGGACACCTTGGTGGCGTCCACGGCGGTGTACGTGGGGGCCGTCACGGTCACGCGCTTGGCGCCCGCGTCCATGACCATGCGGACCAGTTGGGAGGGGTTAATATCCCGCCCGATGGCTCTTTGCCAGGTCTGATAGTCCGCCACGGCCTGGGCCACCGCCGCCTGGATGGTCACGGCTTTGGCGCTGTCGCTCCGGTTGATGTAATAGGTCAGGTTGATGGTGTACGTGACCTCTTGCGGCGCGGCCACCCGTACCAGGTCCGTCATGGGCCGGATCGTCTTGCCCTGCAGGTATCCCTCCAGGCCCTCGATCATTTCCTCCCCCGGGGTGCTGCCGTCGGCCATGATGAAAACAATGTCCACGGTCCCCGCCGCCTGGTTGCTGGTGGCCACCACGTCGCCTATGGCGGCGCTGTACGCCTTGGCGTGGTACAGGTATCCGTCCTCCGGTCCGGCCGTAGAATAGGCCCCAGGGGCCAGGAAAACCCGCTCCGCCAGGTCGTCGTCGCTCTCGATCTCCGCGCCGCCCTCGGTTGCTGTCGTGTTGGTCACGCTGGCCACGTAGGGGATCGGATCCACAATGGTGGCCAGTTCTCCGGCGGCGAACCCATTTCCGTCCGTGCCCGCCACCGTGCAGGTGGCCGGCACGTCCACGGTGGTGGACCCCGCCGGGATCTCCGCGTACACGTCCGTGGCGAAGTAGATGGCGCCGGCCGTGGAAACGCGGGTCCCCTGGGGGATCCCGGTGGCCGTGTCCCGCTCCGCCGAAAGGGTAAAGCGCAGGGTGGTGGTGGCCGGCGTGGCCGGGTTTCGGGTCACGCCCTTAAAAATGGCCAGGTTGTCCAGAAAATCCGAATAGGAGTATTTCAGGATACTTTGCTTTCCCTGTCGGTCAATGTACTGCATGGCCTGGTAGATCTGCGCCGCCGCCGCGTAAAGTTCCATACGGTGGACGCTGGACCGCTCCAGGGTCACGGTCTGGCCGGTGGCCTCGGAAATAAAACTTTCATAGTCCGCCACCATTTCCTGCCGCACCTGGTCAATGTCCTTGTTGTCGATGAAAGAAATGTCCGGCAGGCTCTTGATCGCGTTCATTTCGTCAGGCACTTGTGATCACCACCTTTGCAATTAAATTCCCTTGTCCTCCGCTGCTCCATTTGACTTCCTGGACCCGTACCGTGGGGATAAACTTGGCCACCTTCTCCGTGACCTCCGCCGTGTATAGGCTTTTGGCCACCTCCGGCGGCATATCCACAAAGTCCATGTTCAGGCCGAACTCCCGATCCAGGGGCATGGTGCCCTCCCGCGTGGACAGGAGCAGGGCCAGTTGCCGGTCCAGTTCTGCCATGTAGTCGCCAGCGAAGGTGTATTCCAGTTTGAAGTCGTAAACGCCGGTTTCGTTCATGTATACTCCTCCAGGTTGATGGTCATGGAGGCCCTGGCCAGTTCGCCCCGGTTATACACCACGCCCCAGGTTTCGCTCGATCCGGTCAGGCGGAAGGGGTTGTTTCCCACCGGCCTGTTGCCGATCACCAGGGTTTCCGCCGTGCCGTTCTCCACCATGTTCTCGATGGCCTCCAGCACGTCCCGGGGGCGGACCCCCAGGGTGGCGGAAATGGTGATCGTCAGGCTGGCCGTCTGCAGGCCGGCGCCCAAAAACTCCGGCTTTGGCTTGACCCCCTGGGGTTCGTGGTTGGCCCACCGGCTCGTGATCTCCCGGGTCATTTCCGAAAACGTAAAAACCCGGTCGTCGCTCACCTCAAAAACGATCTTTCTTCCCAGTGTTCCGATGGCCATGGTTTACCCTCCGATCCGCACGGTGGCGCTGCCTCCGGTGATGGTCCCGCTCCCGCTATGGGGGGCCAGGGCGTCGCCGGTGCGGGCCGCCGCTTTTCCGTTGATCCGCACGGTTCCGCTGCCTGCCGCCACCGCGCCCTGGCTGGATCCACAGCACCCGTCCCGCTCGGTGGTGATACTTCCCACCGTCGCGGCCGCCAGGCCGTTCACCCGCACGTCCCCGGAACAGGCCCCGGAGATCTCCCCGGTGAATGGCTCGGGGGAGTGTGGGGGCACGTGCCCCGAATGTTCCCCGGCGGTGGTCCCGTCCACCGCGTCCGTCAGTCTTGCCGCGTTTGGCATGGTTCCCGCCTCCTTTTAGTTCAGGTCGATGGTGGCGCCGTTGATGGTGATGGCCCCGCCGGCCTCGATGTTGATGGCCCCGGTGCATTTGATGGTCATGGTGCTGCCGTCGTACCGGATCATGGCGTCCCCGGGGTTCTGCCCCAGGTCCTTCCGGTACAGGGTGGCCCCGCCCTCCGGCGGCGCGTTCTTCTCGCTCCACGGCCGGCCCAGGACCACGCCGGCCTCCGTCCCGTTGGACAGGTGGACCACAAGGACCTGGGACCCCACCGGGGGCATTTTGTACTCATGGGAGAGAAGGGGGATCAGGCGCGTCACGTCGTCGTCCTTTTCGTGGTACACCACCCGGGCCATGCCCTTGGCGTAGTCGATGGACGATATTTTCCCCAGGCGAATTTCTCCCTTCATTGGTTCCTCCTTACTCGGTCAGGGCGTTGGCGGCATTGATCAGCAGCCGATCCAGCCACGCCAGGGCGCTGTGCTTGCTGGCCCAGTAGTCCGGGGAGTTGATCACGCCGGTGCGGGTCAGCACGTCCAGGGCGTCGTCCACGGTGGTGATACTGCTGCCGCCCAGGTTGGTCTTGATCCTGGTGGCCATGTTCAGGATCAGGCCGTCCAGGTTTGCCACGTCCTTGTAATGCTGCACCCAGTATTCCGGGCTGTCCATGACGCCCACCGCCGCCAGGCGCTCCGTGGCGTCCTTGATCACTTCCTCGGTCATGGCCTCCACCAGGGACAGTTCCATGTCCATGGTGTATCCTCCGCCCACCGTGTGGGTGATACTGTCGATAAAATACTTGCCGGAGAGGCGGCCGATCCCCACCACGGTGACGCACTGGCTGGCCACCAGGTCCGGCCGCCCCATGATGGTCAGGGACAGGGTGGTGGCGCCGTGGTTGGCGTTGGCCACCGCCGCCGTGATCTTGCGCTCCGCGTCGGCCTTGTTGTCGGCCTTGCCGGATTGTTTCAGGATCCGGGTTCCCGTCCCCACCGTGACCTTGATCTCCTCCTCGGTGTTCGGGTCCGTGTAGGTGTATTCCCCGCCGGTATAGGTCCCGTCAAGGGTGGTATTCCAGGAACCGCTTTCGATCTCGCTTTCCCGGATTGTGCCCGCCACGTCCCGCTCCTTGTACTGCTCCCGGTCGTACACCACGATTTTTTGGGCGTACACCTTCATGGAAAGGCCGTATTCCTCGCACAGGCTCATATAAAACTCGCAGTCCGTTTGCTCGGATTGCTCCACGCTTTCGACGGTAATGGGTTCCCCCTCCACGTCCCAGGTCAGGGTAATGCCCGCCCTGGCCGCGATCTCGTTTCCTATGGCCTGCAGGGTGGCCTTTTCCCATGTCTTGGTCCGCTGCGTCGCCCGGAAAGCACTATCCGCCGGCACCGACACGGCCGAAATGGTCCCGGTCATTGGCCACCACGAAAAACTGTAATTGTCCAGGATGAAAAATCCGCAGTCCAGGGTCCGGTTGTCCCCCTCCCGCTCCCAGTCGTACACCTTAATGGCGGCCGTCAGGGTGTCCCCGGTTTTCGGCATCCACGCCGTGGTCCATTGGCGGTCCCGGTCGTTCATGCTTATCTCCAGGCTGTCCGCCTCGCCGCTGGCCGCGTCCGTATAGGTCACGGTGGCCTTGTAGCCCACCATTTTGCTGGTGACGGCCGCGCCGTTCCAGGTCAGATCCGTTTCCGCTCTCCGTGTCCTCATGCGGTGGTCCTCCAGATCGGCGCGTTGGCCAGGTCGTCGTCCTCCGGCAGGTCCGGCGTTTGGAGGACCACCCCCGCGTCAAACACGAAGGTGTCCAGGTGCGGGAAGTTGGCCTGCATGAGAAAGCCGGTATATTTCACGTCGCCGTACACCCGGAACGCGATGGCGTCCCAGGCGTCGCCCTGTTTCGTCGTATAGGTCTTTTCCATGGCGCCCTCCTTACCCCATCGCAGGCTCCGGCTTGAATTTCTTCCGGCGCTCCTCCGCTTTCAGGCGCTTATACAGGCGCTTGAACTCCTCAAAGGAGATCCGGGTGGCCTCCTCCACCTCCTCGCGGTCTGCTTTGCCGTAGAAGTTCAGCACGGGGGAGAATACGATAGTTTCCCCGTCGCCGCCCTCCTGGCCGTCTGCGCCGCCGGTCGGTTTCGGTTTCTTGGTGTATTCATCCAGCAGGGCCGCCAGTTTGGACAGGGGCATGACGGCCTCCGGTTCCCCGCCCTCGCCGATCTCCGCCAGGGTTGGGGAGGTGGCCACGCCACCCTCCGCCAGTTGCGGGATCGTGGGGATATTAAAGCCCAGGGTTTTGCCGCCCACGCCCGGCACCCAGTCCGGGATCGTCACGGAAATGCTGTTGATCTTGGAAATAACCCAGTTAATGGCAGAAATAACCCCGTTGATCGGCGCCTTGGCCAGGTTCACGATCATGCCGAACAAATTTCCGAAGATGTTTACAATGTTCTGCCAGGCCGCGCTCCAGTTGCCGGAAAATACGTTGCTGATAAAGTCGATGATATTTTGAAAAATCGCTTTCACGTTATCCACCGCCGCCTGGATACTCTCCCACCATCCCTGCAGGTACGCGCCCAGCATGGGGAATTTTTGGCCGATGGCCGCGATGGCATTTCCCACCATGTTGGAAAAGTTGGTCCAGATCTGGTTCACGGTGTTGCCGAAATTCACCAGCCACGCCTTTACGGTGTCCCAGTTCTTATACAGCAGGGCGATGGCCCCCGCCACCGCGATGATGATACCCAGCGGCCCCGTCAGGATGGATCCGAACCGCTGAAATGCTGCGGTGACTTGCGCGATTTTCCCGGAGGATTGCAAGAGGGCCATAAAGGTCTTGGCGGTCTTAAATGCGTTCATGGCCGTGGTCACGGCGCCGATGGCCGGCCCCAGCACCCGCAGGGCCGCCGCCACGGCCAGCACCGTCCCCTTATGCTCCCACAGGAAGGACAGGAACGGCTTGGCCTTTTCGTATGCCTTGCCCGCCCAGTCTGCAAAGTCGCGGATCCCGTCCACCAGGACCGGCAGGCCGTCCGAAATGGCCCCGCCAGCCCAGTCGGCAAAGTCCCCGGCGATCTCTGCGATCACTGGGGACACCTCCTCCATGGCCTCCGTGATCTCCGGCATACTGTCCATAAGGGATTGATACACGGCGTCCGCCGCCGGCAGCAGGGCCACCTCCATCTGGCGGCCGATCCCCTGGATCGCGCTGTCCAGGTCGTTGTACTTGACCTGGTTGATCTTCTCCAGGGCGCCCTCGGTATCGTAGGCGGCCTGGGACGCGCCGGCCATGGCCTCCATGGCCTCCGTCCCCAGGTCCTCCCACATGGTGCCGAACAGGGCCACGCCCAGGGCGTCCCGCTCCACCTGGTCGTCAACGGCCATAAGGGTGTTGATCACGTCAAAAAATGCTTTGTTGGCCCCCTCGCCTCCGGCGGCAAAGGTGGCCATGATGTTCTCCGCGTTGTACCCCAGGGACGTGAACGCCTCCATCGTGCTGTCGCTCCCGTCAATGGCCCGGATCGAAAACTCCTTGATGGCGTCGCCCACCTTGTCCAGGTTCCAGGCGGTTCCGTCCGCCCCCGCCTGGAGAATGTTAAACATTCCATCCGCGTCAAAGCCCAGTTTTGCAAACTGGGAGGAATACTCGTTGATGGTGTCGATCAGTTCCCCGGAGTAGTCCAGGCCGTTTTGTGCGCCGGCCGCGATCAGGCTGAAAGCCTCCTCTGCGGAGGAACCGAAGTTCTTTCGGATGGCCTCCGCCGCCCTGGTGCTTTCCGCCACGTCGTACTCGAAAGCGTCCCGCAGGGCCAGGGCGCCCTCGGTGGCCGCCGTCAATCCGTTCTGGTCCAGGTTGGCCATGTTCCGGTTGACCATGGCCACCGCGTCGCCCACGTCGGCCACGCTGTCCCCGTAGTTGGCCGCGTACACGTCCTCCATAACGTCCCGCAGGCCCTCCAGTTCCTTCCCGGCCGCGCCGGTGGAGGCGGCCACCTGGTTGGTGGCCGTCTGCCATTCTCCGCCCAGGTCTGCCAGGTACTTGGTGGCGGCGATGGCCCCGGTCCCCATCGCCGCCAGTCCCGCCGTCATGGTGGTGGATACTTTGTTGGCCGCCTTTTGGATGGTCGCCAGTTGCTTGTTGGCCGCCTTGGTACTGGTCCCCAGGGATTTATCTACCTTTCCGGCGATTTTTATGGCCAGTTCCATGACCTTGCTTTTTGCCAATTTCAAGCACCACCTTTGCCATGTCGTTCAGGTCGTCCAGCGGCAGGCCCAGGAAGTAGTCCACGCCGCTATGCAGTCGGAGAGATAGGGCAACACACCCTTTTTTGATTTCCGGCGGGTTTATTCCTCTCCATCCCCGCCGTACAGAAAACCCGTGACCAGGTTTTTCAACTTCATGGCCTCCACCGGGGGCATGCCCTTGAAGAACTCCACGGGCTTGTGGCTGGCCCTGGCCGCCATATACATGGCATAAGGCAGGGTCATTTCCGGGATCGGCGTCACGCCCAGTTCCCGGTTGGCCAGTTTGGCCACGGCGCACAGGTCCCCGGCCGTCATGTCCTCCATGCCGGACAGGTCCACCTCGGTGTATTCCTGTCCCTCGAACTTGTAGGGCTTTCGGAATTTCAGGACCAGGCTTTCCTCCTCGGTTTCCTGCTCCGCCGCGCCCAGGGCGGCCGTGTTCTCGGTGATGTTGCTCATTAGGTCATTTCCCTCACTTTCTGCAGCAGGTCAACGCCGTTCACCTTGAAGGTCGGGTTGATCTTGTCCAGTTCTACCAGGGTGGTGCCGTCTACCTCGATCAGGATATAGGACACATTCAGGGTCACGCTGCTTTCCATGGGGTTGGCGTTCTGTACGCTACCCATGGCCAGGGTGGCGCTTTTGCCGCGCACCACCACGCGCATGGACCGAAATTCCGTGTCACCCTCCACGGTCAGCGCCTGCTGGGCCGCCCGGAGGGTCAGTCGCACCGCCTTGGTCATGTCCAGCATATCGGTGGCCTCGCGGTCCAGGACGCGGAAGGGGATCTCCATTTCCATGTTGGAGAAATGGCCCACGGTGGGGTCGTCCAGTTCGCCCAGGATCCCGGCGCCGGAAATGGTTTCCGCCATGGCCTCGAAGTCCGGCAGGGTGACTTCATCGCCCACGCCGATCAGGCGCTCCGCGTCGTTGTAGACGTTGTAACTATTGATTTTGCTGGGAATATTGGGAACGCTCATGGTTTATTCACCTCCACCAGTCAGGGCGGCCTCCAGGGCCTCCGTGTCGTATTCTCTGATATTCTCGATGTACTCCGCCGGGATATAGGGCGCCAGGTAGGTGTGGACAGTCAGGTGGCCGTCCAGCAGGTTGGTGATCGGGTTTTCGTCGCTCTTGAACTCGGTCCGGTATCCGGCGCAGTAGTCCCGGGCCACGTACCCGTTGCCGATGATGTTCTGGCTGTCCACGATGGATTGGATCAGTCTGGTGTTGCCCGGCTTGTCCACCTTCTGGAAGTAGGTCAAAATAAAGTTGTTGCCGTCCCAGTCGAAGAACCGCCGCACCGCCAGCCACCGATCCTTGGGGTCAGTGGTGGAGGGATAGGCCGCCGTGTTGTTGCCCCAGGCTTTGTACCCGTTTGCGTTGATGGCGGTGATCACGCCGTTGGCGTTCAGCAGGTCGTTGGCCTGCTGCTGGTCCAGCAGGACCTCCGTTCCGTCTTTCAGCACGGTTTTGGTGATCTTCAAATCCTTGTTGGACGGGCTTTCATAGGGCACGTCGCTGTTGCCGGCGTCCGTGTAGGCCGTCAGGGCGGCAAACATGGCGGACAGGTAATAAACCTTGTCGCCCACCGCGCCCATGGGCCACAGGGCCGCCGCGTGGGGAGAGGTGGCGCCCAGGGCCTCCTTGGCGGTTTTCACGTCGGTGTAAACCTCTGCACCGTCCTCCTCCGGGTCCGTGGAAATGTCCAGGTAGGTCACGCAGTCGAAGTTCCCGTTGATCCCCTCGGTCTTGGCCTGGAGGGCCGCCGCCACGGTGGGGTTGTGGCTCCATCCGGGGGCCAGCAGGATCCCGGGCGTCATGCCGAAACGGGGATAGATCTGGCGCACCAGTTCCAGGCCGGTTTCCTTCCCGGTCAGGGCGTCCACGCCGCCCACAATGTCCGCCGCCGTCACGCCGTCCGGTTTCAGGCTGGTGCTGGCCACTTTCAGGGTTTCCGCCTCCTTGGCGGCCTCGGACAGGATGGTGATCGTCACCGTACCGTCCTCCGCGTGGGTGGCCACGTAGTCGCTGCCGGCCACCAGGGTGGCGTCCGCGTTCTTGACCACGATGGTGTCCAGGAGGACAAACTGCTTTGCGTAGGCCACGGCACCGTCCGCCACGGCGCACTCCTCCTCCGCGTTCTGCGTGGTATGGCTGCTCTTGCTGGGGTCCAGCACATTCACCAGGATAATGGGCGCCACGTTGAACACGCGGAAACAGGCGTCCATGCTCTGGCAAATCGTGAAGTTCTCGAAGTCGTCCGAATAGCCCATGGCCTGCTGGCACTCCGCGAAGGAATAGCACACCACGGGCTTGTTGACGGCCGCCGCCGGATCCGCCGCCAGGTGGATCGGAGCGGTTCCGAAGATGACCTGCAGGCCCGCCGTCCCCTGGATCGGTGTGGTCAGGCTGGTTTCCTGCTCCTGGTTGTAAACGCCGTGATTATAAGGCATAGTTGATCCCTCCCTTTAGGTTCTGCCCTGTACGGCTTTATACAGGGTGTGGATACGGCCGGATTTCTGGCGCAACTGGCGCATGGCCTCCGGCAGGTCCTCCAGGGGGACGATCAGGGCGGCCAGGACCTTGTTTTTCTCGGTCGCCGCTTTCAGCCCCTCCGGGATCCCGTTGTTGTAGGCGGTGAACTGTTTGGCCACGCCCTTGATGGACGGGCCGCAGTACACCACCGTGCCGGCGGCCTCCGCCGCCTTTCTGGTTGTTCTCTTGGTCATGTGAATGGCACCTCCTGGCGCACCGCTGGCGCCTCAAATTTCAGCGACATGGCCCCGAAATAATAGGGGTGGGTGTCCTCTTGCTGTGTAACCCACTTGATCGGGTACTTGACGGACCACGGGCCGCCTCTCGCGCCGCCGCTGTCCGCCTTGATCCGCACCAGCGGATTTTTGGCGTACCTCCCGTAGATCTCCTGGATGATGTGCAGCACGTCCCTGTATCCCTGTCGGTTCGGGTTCCGGTCATAGGCGCATACCACCAGGATCAGGTCGATCTCCTGGGCGCTGTTGGCGTCTGGAATGTTTCCCTCATTGGTCCGCACGATGATATACGGTTCCGGTATCTCCTCGGTCCGGTCCTCGGTTTCGTCCAGCCCCTCAATGATCGGGAGGTCCTGGGAGTAAACCCGGATCGGCCGCCGGTCCCCGGCAGAACTGGGGAGGGTCTGCCCCTCGAACAGGTCCGCCAGGTCCGCCACGATGGCGTCCTGCAAAAATTCCGGTGTCGTGGTGTTCGCCTCCTTGACTTTTCGGCGCTTTTTGTGGTAAATTCATGTTGTGGTAATAGTCTGAAAACCGTGGTAATACACGGCATAAAGGGGTGTAAAAAATGCTTGATTTTCTGCGGAAGTTCCTTCCGAAAACTGATAGGCCCGCTCCTTCCGCCGCCGGCGCCCGTGGTGGGTTCAACTATTCCGGCGGCCCCTTGTTTGGTCCCTGGGATCCGTCAGTACACGCCGCCCCGGGGCAATACGCCCGCTTTGGACGCGCCGCCGCCCGCCCGCTCTCCGTTTTTTCAAAGGGTGGAGAACGTACAAAGGTTTTGGATTGCGACGCAAAGGCCGGGGCTGTGAAGGTTCAGGGCCGGCTGGACCGCGTTTATACGGTTTCGCTGGATCGCTGCACCTGCCCGGATTTCCAGGAGCGCGGCCTGCCGTGCAAGCACATATACGCTTTGGCGGCTTTTCTCGGATACACTCCGGCGGACTATTGGGCCTCCTGGCTGGACGTGGCCTGCGCCGATGGCGTCATACCCCGCCCCGCCTCCGGTTACTCAAACGGGGTTTTTCGCTACGATGTGCGCGGCGTGAACCCTGAAACGGGCCGGAAAAACAAGCGTACAGTTTCCGCCTGCGGGGAGGAGGACGCCGTGGCCGCCGCCCGCGAAATTGGCCTGGCCGATCCGGTGGAGGTCCTCCCGCTCGACATGGCGGCGCAAAATATGCACCCCGTCAGTGAAAGGCAGAAAGCCTTTGCCGCTGAATATCAGGTGACATTTGCCCCGGATTTCGACGAAAAGGACGCCGGCGCTGTGCTTTCCCGCTATGATAGGGAGGACGCCACGGGGATCCCGGTGGGCCTGCTCCAGTTCGTTACCGGAAAGCGCCTCCGGGTTTCTCTCCTGTCCTCCGCCTGGGATCTGTCTTTCCTTTTGTTTGAAAAACTCTCCCCGCGTGATGTTCTGGCCTTGTACGCCGCCTCTGTCCGGCTTTTTGACGCCGGTTCCTCATTGGTGGACGCACCCACGGACCCGGTGGACGCGGTTTGCTACGCCTTTTCGGACGCCTCCGCCGGCGCCGAATGGGCCAGCGAACTGTCGCCCCGCGAATTGCTCCAGCCGGTTAAGGGGTCCCCGGCGTATCGGGCCGCCCGCTCGTTTCTCCGCTCTCATGCGGGGTGATCAGGCGCTTTGCCGGATCGCCTTATTGATCCGTTTTTCGATCTCCTGGTCCAGGACCGTGTAAAGCATGGTCCTGGTTTTTTCTTGGATTTCCTCGTTTCCCAGCATACTTGGTACAGACGGCCCCAGCAGTTTCTTGATCCTGGTCATGTCCGGCCATTGGCCCCCGCTTGGGTATCCGTATTTTTTGATACGGTCCGCCGCGCCGCCCACGGTGTAGGTTTGCCGGATCTGCCGTTGCAAAACGGCGGTATGGCCGCTCTGGAACCTTCCGATAAAGGCTTTTGCGCCGCCGCGTTCCAGCGGTTTCATGCCGCCGGATTTCAGCACCTTGGCCTTTGCGCCGTCGCTCCCCGGCCTCACAAGGAAGTCGATCAGATCGTTTACCGGGCCTTTGGACCGGATCACGGCCTCAATATTTCCCGGCTTTGCCGTCTGTACCTTTGGAGCGCCCTTGCTCCGGTCTTTCAGTATGCTTTCGTCGATGGTGTAGGTTTCGGCCGCGTCCTTGGTGATCTGCTTTCGGACCTTGCGGGCCGCCGCATTGATGGACAGGCGGAGAATGTCCGGGGCCTGGAACGCCAGGCGCTCCAGTCGCTGGCCGATCCTCACGATTTCGGCCTGGGTGTCAACCTCGATATGGATCATGTGCGGATCGCCTCGATTTCAATGGTCAGGACGCCGGCCGCCTCGTCTGCCTGTACCACGCGATACTCCCGGCCGTCCAGGTTCAGGATCTTGCCCGACATGGGCCGCCCACCGTAGTCGGTCTTATCCACATACAGCAGGCGCCGCGTCCGGTATGTCCCATCCGTGTGGACGCCTCCCCGGGCCGCGTCCCGCTCCAGCAGGGCGTCGTCGTCCACCACCGCGTCCATTTTCCGGCCGTCGATGGTATGTGTGTCTGCAAATTCCTGGGTATTCAGGAATACTCCGTGAATATCCGCCGCCACGCAGTCCTTGAAGGAGGGGGCGCCCATTACAGGGCACCCCCGTTTTCATCCTCTGCGGGGGCGTAGACTTCCGCCGCCGTGATCGCGGCGATCAGGTCCGCCTTGATCTTGGCCTTGGAAATATCCAGGCCCATATCGTTGGCCATGCGCTCCAGGTCAGCCTTTTTCAGGCCCTCCAGGTCTTTGGGATCCAGGTGCCCGGCGATCATGCCTCCGGTTTCGCCCTCTCCGGCCTGTTCCCGGGCCTCCTGGCCGCCGTCTGCCGCTCCCTGGCCCTCGGTATCCCCGGATACCTCCGGGGTGTTCTCCGGCCCCCTGGGCGGCTCCTGGGCCTCCTCCCGGCCTCCCATGGCGGTGTCCTGTTCCGCTCCGCACAGTTCCGCGCTGTCATTTTCCAGCCACGCGGCCACCATTCTGGTGTCGTCGCCGGGCAGGTTCTCCCCGTCCCGATACATACGGCCCCGGTACAGGATCGGCCGCTTTGCAATCAATCCTTTCATGGCCTGGCCCTCCTTTAGCCCAGCAGTTTCACCAGCACCGTGGCGTCACTGGACCCGGCCGCCGCCACGGCCCAGCCTGCCGGGGTGTTCGCCGGGCTGCTGCCCGCTGCGGTGGTGATGTTTTCCGCCGCCTTGTCCCAGTAAAGGGCCTGGCCCACCGTGACGGCGCCGGTGGCCTTGGGGATCTCGAACACGCCCACGACGTGGACCGCGCCGGTTTCGCCGGCCGGAATGTCGTTCCCAGCCACGCCGATCCGGGTGGCCAGGTCCACCACGTCACCGTTTGCCAGGTCGTCGGTGGGGGTGTAGTCGATGGTTTCGCCTCTCTGCCAGTATTTCGCGCTCATATCTGTTTTACCTCCTTACTGCCTTACAGCGTGATGGTGGTTCCGGGGTTCTTGGCAATACCACGGAAGTCCACGGCGGTGATACCCCAGTCCAGCCAAATGTCCCACACATAGCCCAGTTGGCCGGCCACCTCCATGCGGCGAATGGTCGGGGTTTCCTGGCCGTTCAGGTAGTCCACCTGGATGGAACGGGCATAGGTGGGATCGCCCGCGACGAACCAGGGCACCGCGTTGGAACCGGCCAGGGCGTTCAGGGTGCCCTCCTCGATCACCTGCAGGCGGTTCCGGTACTGATACAGGGCGTTTGCGGTGTGGCTGCCGATCCCGTCCACGTCGATCTGCGCGGTTTCCAGGATCTGCGACATAAGGAACCCGTAACCCACGGGCACGATGATGTACCGGGGCTGCACCATAATGCTGTCCCCGAAGGGGTCCTTCTGGTTCAGCAGTTTGATCATAATGGCCTGCAGGGTTTCGATGGACGGGGCCGCGCCGGTGGTGATCAGGTTGTTGTGGTTGGCGTGGAACAGGGCCACACCGTCGAAGATCGTGGGGTTGTTGAACAGGATGGAATACACCTGCTTGTTGATCGTGCGCTTGGCGGAGGCCGCGTACATACCGGGCACCTGGGTGATAAAGCCCACGTCGTCGTTGATAAACGCCTCCCGGGTCATGGAGAACTGGCGGCCGTAGGTTGCCACCTGGCGCTGGGGGAGAAGTTCGGTCTGCGGGGTGTCGTGTTTCAGTTCGCCGCCCTCACCCACGCGCAGGAACTCGCCGGCACCGCCGGCCAGGTACTCGTGATCCTTGGTGGGCTTGAAGTCGGTCACGCTGCCCTTGGTGGTCCACACCTGGAAGGTGGTGGGGACGGCCTGGTATCTCTGCACAATGGCCTTGCGGATCGTGTTGTCCAGGATCGCGGGGAAGGCCGCCGTGGGGTTGAAGAACTGGCGGCAGGCCATGTTCCACAGGTCGTCCTTGGACATACGGAGAAGGGAGGCTGTGGTCCCCAGGCCCTCCCGGGCCATGCACTCAATGGCCAGATCGCGCAGGGACAGGCCGCGCATTTGCTCCGCGTTCTCGCTGGGGCGCTCCACCTCCATGCCGCTACGCATAAGCAGGCCGTCCACGGCCGCCTGGCGGAAGTTGTCCTGCTCCCGGCTGTTGTCGGACATTCTGGCGCCCACGGGGCCGTTGTGCTGGATCAGGAAGTCCACGGCCGCCGCCCGCACGGTGTCCATGGTGGCGCCGCTGCGGATATACTCCTCCGCGTCCATGCCGGTCTGGCGGCACAGGGCCATAATGTCGGCGGTGCGCTGGCGCTCCGCCTGGATCGCTCTCTGCGTGTCTGCCACGCTGGGCTGGTTGGTGCCGGCCGGGGCGCCCTGGCCGCCGTTCTCCGCGCCGCGCTCACCGCCGGCGGGCTGGCCGCCGGCCTCTCCGCCCTCGTTGCCGGCGTCGATCACGGCCTGGCAGCGGTCGAACTCCGCCTGCTCCTCGGCGGTCAGGTCCCGGCCCTCGTTGCGGGCCAGGGTCACAAGTTCCTGCTGGCGGGCAAGGGCTTTCTGCAGTTCATTCATGGTTTTTCTTACCTCCTGTTGAAAATCAGATTTTTGTTTGCTTGGATCTGTCGCTCATACACGGAGAGGGGGGCGCACGTCTGGCCCGTGTCGGCCCGTCCCACTCCCACAGTGGGATCCGCAGGCACGGACACCACGGACACCTCCAGCGGCGTCCACTTCCGGGCGATCTGGCAAGGGCCGGTAAATCGCCCATCCGCAGATTGTTTCCCGGCCACCACTTCCTCCCAGGCGTCCACGCTATACCGCACGGACGTGGTTTTCAGTGTGCCGGACCGCACTTTCCCGAAGATCTTTTCGGCGTCGTCGTCCGTGTCGAACTCCACTTCTGCCATGCCCCGGTGGTTCTCCACCCAGGCCCGGATCACCTTTCCCACCACCTTGTCGGTGTTGTGGTTGAACAGGAGAACGCCCACGCTGTTCAGGCGGGACAGGTCCACCGCGTTCTCCCCGTGGTCCAGGATCTCCATGCCGAAAAAGCGCCGGTATGGCTCCTCACTGGAAAAACTGATTGTCCGGCGTCTGCTCTCCTGGGGCTGGTCCTCCCGGGAAAGGATCTGGCCCATGCTCCTGGTGCCATGGTCCTTATCCCTGGGGCGGTTGCCCTCCGGCGTTCTGCTGGGCTGCTGCCGTTCCATTTCCAAAAATTACACCTCCCATCTCAATGCCTTTTTCTCGGCCATACTCCAGGACCTCGGCGGTTTCGTCGATGGCCTGGCGCCAGTCCTTGCCCCGCTCGGCGCAGATCTCTTGGTAGGTCTTTTGCCCGCTCTGCAGGGCGGTTTTGTCGGCGGTGCTTTCCTTGGCCGGGTCAATCCACTTTTTCGGGGATTTCACCCAGTCATGGGCCATATACTCCGCCTTTTTATCCCAAAACCCGGGGAAGGTGATCACCCCGGAGAGATAACACGAAATAATAAATTGCTCGTACACCTCGGACATGAACTCCGTCAGCAGTTCCGTGTCCTCCGCGTATGTGTCCTCGTCCTCGATGGCGTTTTGCCGGGCGGAGGAGTAGGTGGACCCG
This sequence comes from Oscillospiraceae bacterium, assembly GCA_022846075.1. Taxonomy (GTDB): domain Bacteria; phylum Bacillota; class Clostridia; order Oscillospirales; family Oscillospiraceae; genus Vermiculatibacterium. The sequence goes on along the minus strand of AP025582.1, from coordinate 2,461,650 downwards.
CTCATGTCGCGGGACACCGCCTCATAACTCAATCCCTGGCCCGCGCCGATCAGTCCCTGCTGAACTTTCAGGAACGCGGTGGCGTCGGTGGCCGCTCCCTTGGGATCCACCACCTGGGCCTCGTCGCCAGCGCCCATTTCCATGATCATGCCCGGCCCCAGTTTCTTGCCGGCGTAGTCCACGCGGCCGTCCGGCCCGCGAACCCCGGACCGCCCCAGGCTTGTCCCGGTCGGAATGGTCTTTTTGATCAGCACCGCCAGGCAGGCCGCGATCCGCTCCTTGACGGATACCGCGTTTATAAACTCGTTCACGTCCCGGATCCTGGTGATCGTGTGGGACATATCCGACATTTCCCGGATCTGGCTGGGCCGCCGTTTCGATTTCAGGAAATAGGCGTCCTTGGCGTCAATGTAGATCGGCTGCAGCAGGCGCCACCCCTCCAGATCATATTGCTGGATCCAGTAGCCCACCGGCCGGCGCCAGGAATTATATTCAATCCCGCCCACGACACGGTTTCCCTGCCGGTGCGGGGCGCTCTGTGTCACGTCCAGTTCGTCCACCTCAATGGCCTGCAACTTGAACGGCACCACGCCGCCGGAGGTGTGGCGGAACAGGAACAGGATCCCGCCGTCCACCTTCTTGCGCTCCACGGCCATGCGTAGGATCTCGGTAAAGGATTGCTCCCCGGTCACGTCGCAGTTTCTGGCCTTGCACCATTGACGCCACAGTTTTTCGATCTGGCGGTTCAGGTCGTCGTCCCCGGTCCTTGCCCGGAGGGTAAAGCCCTTTCCCACCACGTTGCGCTTGTAGGCCAGGACCACGGCCTGGAGAATGTCGCTGTTCCGCTCCAGGTCCCGGGCGCGGGCGCGTACCACGTCCCGGCTGTATCGGTCTGTGATCTCCGCGCTCTCGTTGTGTGCCCTCCACCCGGAATTGATCCGGCCGAACCCGGCCGCGTCATACCCGCGCATGGCCTCCAGCCCTTGGCGCCACGCCTCCCGCTCGTATGCTTTCTTTGGGGACACGGCCGCGATCATGCTGTCAATGAAACTCACCGCTTTACCTCCCCTCGAAAAATGCCATGTAGGTGCGCCCCAGCAGGGGGCCGCTTTCGTCGGCCGCCAGTTGCGCCTCCAGGTCGTCCCGGAGGGTTTTCAACATGGCCAGGTCCGCCCGCGTCAGTTGGCGGCTGCCGATCCGGTAGGATTGCCCGCCCACCAGCACGGTGGTGATCGCCTTGTTGACCTGCTCCAGCAGTTCCGCCGGGGCCGCTGTTGTGTTGTCCAGTTCCATGATTGCCTCCTGTCAGAACCAGTTTTCATTCTGCTGGATCCATGTTTCCTCCGGTGCCGGCTGCGGCTTTGGCGGTGCCGGCTTTGGCGCCTGCTCCTCCGCTCGGTCCGGGTTTTTCAGGAACAGGGACCGGACCTCCAGCACGTCGGCGGCCGCCGCCGCGTACACCTCGCAGTCCAGGTAATGGTTGTCCGCGTGGGAGGATTTCAGCACCCACCGCTGAACCTCTTTTCCGGCGGCCCGCTCGGTGATCTTATGCTCCGCCGTGACCTGCTCCGCATACTCCAGATCACAGTCTTTATGCACCATCCAGGATCCGTTCCCGTTTGGCCGCCTCATGCGCCCGGCGATCATGTCCTTGTATTTGCCGCCGTCCACAAGGACCAGTTGCATACCGTTGGCCCGGCTCCCGGCCTTGTCCACGGTGGAGATCTTGTAATGGCCCTGGAGGGACGGGACGCCCTTACAGGGCCGCACCCAGTCCATGTTCATGGTGCAGAACTCATACACCGCGTCGGTCTGGTCTCCGCTGTCCATCAGGGCCAGGTCCACCATGACCTTTCCGCCGTCTGGCAGGGAAAACTCGGTATTCATAATCCGTTCCACTTCCGCCATGGAAAGCGCCTGGCCATGGGCCACGTTTTGGGAGGTCATAAAGTCGCCCCATGCTCGGATCACCCAGTACAGGCAATTTTCCTGCACGTCGATCCCGCCGGTCAGCAGTTTTGTCCACGCCGGGAGGGACCAGGCCGGAACCTCCGTTTGCCGCTCCATGACCATTTCGGCGTTGGTTTTCAGTTTGGTGTCCTCCCACGGCTCCGCCAGCCACGAATTGACGAAGTTGTGGAGCAGTTCCGGGTCGTCCTTGGCCCGCATGAACTCCCGGGCGATGTCGGAAAACCTGGTAAACGGTGAATACAGGGTATTCATCCAGTAGGCCACGCTTTTGGGTGTCGTCGTGGTCTGCCGGACGATCTGCCACCGGCCCGCCTGGAGCATGGCCGCCTTGTCCCGGTCGGCGATGATACACCCACACGCCTGGCACACGTATGTGGCCATTTCGGCCCGCTCCGCCTGGTCCGGCACGTCGTCCTTGCTGGGCCACTTGATCTGTGCGAATTTCAGTTCGATAAATTCCCCACAATGGGGGCACGGCACAAAGTAGTGTTTTTCCGCGTCCGCCTCCTCCTTGGCTTTCCAGATCGGCCCGGTTTTCAGGGTCGGGGTGGAGGCCATAAAGATCTTGCGGTTGAAAAATGTCTTTGTGCGCTCAATGGCCAGGGATACGGGGTCGGCCTCTTTTTTGGTCGCCCCCGGGAATTTGTCTACTTCATCCAGGAACAGGTATCGGATCGGGGTGGAGGCCAGGCTGGCCGGGCTGTTGGCTCCGGTCAGGTAGACGATCATATCCCGGAACTTTAGGGCCAGGCGCTTGCTGTCATGCTCCCGGTACTTCTCCGCCAGGGCCTTGCACTGGCGGATCATTGGCTCCAGTTTCGCCTCCACCGTGCGCTCTGCCAGTTCGTCTGAAGGGTACACGAACATGGCCGGCGCCGGATCCTGGTCTATCAGGCTCCCCAGGGCGTTCTCCATGGCGGAGGTGCCGCCCACCTGCGTGGGCTTGACAAAGACGATCTTTTCCGTGGTTTCGTCGGAAAAGGCGTCCATGATCTCCACCAGGTACGGGGTGACGTTGTTCCGCCACGGCCCTGGTATGGCGTTTCCGTTTGGCAGGACCCGGTTCTGCTCCGCCCATGCGGATGTGCTTACCCGTTCCCTTGGCCGCAGGATCTCAATGGCCGGCACCATCCACCGGGGCACCTTGTAGGGTTTTACTCGGTACTTCCTCACGGCGCGGCCTCCGGCGGGTCCTCCGCCTGCATGGCGTCCACATAGGCCGTCAGCATGGTTTCCAGTTCCTTGCGGATGGCCTTTTGTGCGTTGCGGATCGTGATGGCGTCCGCATACCCGGACATGGCCCCGGCCATGCGGGCCGGGATCGTCATGGCGAACTTTTGAAAGGCCGCCATAAACTCCGCCAGTTCCTCGGTGGCCTGCTCCGCCGGCAGGTATTTCCCCTCCGCTATGGCGGTTTTCAGGCGGTGGAGGCTGCCCTGGCTCTCTTTCAGGGCCACCTCCGCCTCCAGTTTTTTCAGGTTCAGTTCCGCCAGGCGGCCGCCCTCTCCGATCTCCTGGGCCTTTTGCTCCACGTGGGCGATATACCGCTGGATCGTTTCGCAGGTCCGGTACTTCCTGGCCCCGCCGCCGGGCGGGACCTCGGTTTCCAGGATCCCGTCCTGGGTCAACTGCTGGACCCGCCGGGTGGTTTTCCCCAGCAGTTGGGCGATGGCGGTGGAATTGGCCCATTCCGGCACCGTCCCGGTCAGCACCGCCGGCGTCGTGGACCTCTTTGGCGCTGTTTTTTTCGTCGTTCCCGCCACCTGCAGCACCCCCTTTTCCGCCGCCGGCCGGATGGCCCCGCCGGTTTCGCTTTCCGCCTGGTGGTGGATTTCGTTTTTTTGACCTCGTTTCCTCTGGATTTTTTCGGGCCTCACCCCCTTTAGGGGGTGGGTGCCTCCCGATTGCTCCGGCCGGCGCGTCAATGCGTAACGTAACGGCCCGTTTTTCAGGGATTTTCTTGGAGAAAAACGCCGGGCCTTCCGCGCCCCGCACGGTCGTACCCCCTGGGAAGGACCCAAATGGGGGGCGCCCTCTCATTTTTCGGAGAGGGGAGGCCATGGGCGCCCATGGTATGACGCCCATGGCCATGTGATTGCCGGGCTGCGTCCGCCCTGGTACTGCGGACGCTGCGGGGTGAAAGGAGGAAAGCCCCCGCGCCTACGCTCCGCCCGGCTCAGGTATGGAAAGGGGAGGGCCGCCAGGCGTTTCCCTGGTGGCCCTCCCGATTTCCATGCTATCAATATAGCACAGTAAAAAGTCCGATGACGTCCGATCTTTTATCCGCGCTTGTTTTTCTCTTTGCCGGCCATGTATTCCCCCACCAGTTTCCCCGTGCGCTTACAGGCCAGCAGGGTGTCCAGGGCGGCGTTGTAGTAGTCAAATACGCGGGACCGGCTCATGTGTACGGCCTGGGCGATCTTCTCCCAGGGCTTGCAGTCGATGTGCCGCATTTCCACCACGGTGCGCTCCATGGAGTTTTGGGGGAGTATGTCGATCATGTCCATTACGTGCAGGACCGCTTTGGCCATAGCCTCCCGCTGCTGGCCGATCCGGTCCTCCACCTCCGCGATCCGGTACACAAGGGACACCGCCCCGCCCTCTCTGGCCTGCCTCTTGGAGGTCGGCATGGTCCTGTATGCGGATCCCACGCCAGGGTCCCGAAGGTCGGCGGAAAGGGTGCGGTGGCGCTCCTCCAGTATCTGCTTTTTGGCTTTGGCGTCATGGTACTGCTGCAGGTACTCTTTGACGGCCTCCCGCTCCGGGTTCGTGCCCCTTGTTGTTCTCATTGTTACACCTCGGTTATGTCAATTCCAAAACGGTCCTTTAGCATTTTCTTTTTCATGGCATATTCCCGGGTGCGTGTCGGCCGGCTTTTTACGTCCTCCACCACCTGCCGCCCCTGGGTGCCCTCGTAGTATGTAAAATCGGCCCTGTACCGGATGGCCCGGACCCTGCGGCCCTCCGCGTCCGTGTATGCCTCCTGGAGGGTGAAGTCAACCTGCAGGCGTAGGTCCCGGATTTCCCCGCGCCGCTCCCGCTCGATCAGGAAGTCATACCGACGGGCCTCTTTCTGGCTGTCGAACCGGAGGACAGCCCCGGAGGCCGTCACCCGTGTGGTGGGGGTGTTCCGGTACTTGTTCACCTTCTCGGGATCCTGCACGGCGGCGGCGGAGGGCACAAGCCCCCGCCGCGCCTGCTGTTCCATGTACTTTTTCACGGCCTGGGCCTGGTATTTCGGCGGAAGGTCGGAAATGTTGATGGCCATTTATGCGCCCTCACCATTCTCTCGGACTTGTTTCACCCCTCCGCGCCTCGCGGCCCGGTCGCGCTCATTTTTCAGCGCCTCGACGGTCAGGGTGTAGAAGGGCCGCAGGCGCCGCCACTCGGCCGCCGGCATTTCATACTGCTGTTTTGCCATAAGCGCCTCCCATAGTTGGATCGCTTTGTCTATGGCCTCTTTCTGTGCCCGCTGCCTCCGCCTTTCCCGGTACGCTTTTACGGCCCCAGCCACCAGCGCGATCCCCAGGATCGCGGTTGCCGTTTCGCCTCGTGTCAGCCCGAAAAGCGTGGCCGCCACCAGATACCCGTACCACACCACACCCGTGGCAAAAAGCACCGCCACCAGGGTGGCCATGCACAGGCACACCGCCCGCAGGTATTCTTTCATGCCTTATTCCTCCGTTTCTGGTATCTCAATGTACTGCCATGACATGGGCGGGTGTTTCAGCCCAAACTCCGCCAGCGGTCTGGGTTCATCGAATTTTACCGGGTTTTCCACGATCCAGGCGCACACGCTTTTCCCCGGTCCTCCGGCGTAGTCTACCAGATCTCCCATTGGTATGCAGGCCCTCCTTTGCAGTCCGGCCAGCAGGTTGGTTTTTACGTATCCCGGACAACGGAATTTCCCCTGCACCCCTCCGGTCCCGCTTACATACACCAGTACCAGCACGGGCCACGGCTCCGGCTCTCCCGCTCCGCCCTGCGGTGCCGTCTTTCTGATCTCCATGTCCTTTTCTCCGGTCAGGATCTTCTCCCACCATTCCGGTTTCAGGCTCAAAAGCACGGCTTTCATTTTTCCTGCCCTCCCGGCACCGCGATAAAGCGGCATTTATCCGTGGCGAACTCCGCCACATAGTTCAGGGCCAGCGCGGCCAGGGAAATGTCCGCCATGAGATCGTCCGCGTCCTCTTTACCTCTCCCGTCCCTGTTTTGTGCCAGCAGGTTGCGGGCCAGCACTTTTCCCAGGTCGGTCAAATTTCTGGCCGCTTCTTGCCACCGCTCTTTCGGCAGGGATTGTCCGATTTCCACGTTGATGATCTTTCTCATGGCTCACACCTCCCAGGGGGACGCGGAGGGCGGGAGGTCCGGGAAGTAGGCCCGCAGGTTGTCCTTGTAGAAAACCGGGATTTCATTTTCCGCGCAAAACTCGGTGATCTGGTCCACCCACTCCCGGCGCGGCGTTACCTTGTCCGGCCGACTCCCGGTTTCGGCCCCCAGGATCACCCACTGGGGCAGGCCCTCCGCCGCGCTCATGTCCACCGGCTCCAGCAGCGGCTCCATGCTCCAGAATGTGTTGATATTTGCCCACGGCATGGGATACATGGCCGCCGCGTCCTCATTGGCCACCGTGGACCCGTACCAGAAATTTTCCGCATGGGGGAGGAGGGCCACCTGGTCCAGTTCCAGGTATCGAGCGGGGTTTTTCGTCAAAAACAGGTATCTGTGCTGGGGCGCTCTCTGGCAGGCGTCCAGCACGTCCCGGATCCATGCCGTCGGCACCCAGCGGCCGAACAGATCCGCCATGCTGCACACAAACACGGTCCGGCCCTCTTTCTTCCGCTCCGGCTGGTCCAGCCGGTAGCGGTGCAGGGTCGGCTCGAACCCATAAGGGTACGGCGTCCCCTTGATCCTCTCCTCCAGGACGTGGAGGCCGCCCACGGCGGCGTGGTCCTCCAGGCCGGCGTCAAAGCGGTGCGCGGTTCGCCTGGCGTAGCAGTAGGGGCACCCATGGCGGCACCCGGTGACGGGGTTCCAGGACATTTCCGCCCAGTCAATTTTCGTTTCGTTCATGGTGTTTACCTCCGTTCAGTTCCAGCATTTTCTCGCGGACCAGTTTATCCACGACGTGGCCCGGCTCCCGATACCCGCACATGGCGGCCAGCCTGTCCAGGTTATAGGCGGTCTGCGCTGTCACCAGGAGAGTGACCCGCCGCAGGTTCTTTTTCTCTCTCATGGTTCCGCCTCACTTCCCGCTCCGGTCCAGCCCGATCTCCTCCATGTTCATGCGCCCGCTTTTGCCTGCGGCAGTCTGGATCCCGCGCTGCACGGAAAGCAGGATCACTCCGGTGGCCGCGTTCGGCGGCACGTTCCGATTGGCGGTCATAACCCGCCACGCGGAGGCCGCCACCGCCTCTATGGCCGCCAGTTGGTCGTGCCCCGTTCCTCTGGTGGTCACTTCCAGGCCGCCGTCCCTCTTGGTCACGTTCAAAATAATCTGGTCATTCATCGTCTGGATCCTCCTTCCACTCATTCACGATACAGTCCCGGCAGTTATAGTCCGGGCAGTAGGTGCAAATATCCACCCCATCCTTTGCGGCGGCCCGGATCATGGCCTCCAGGTTTGGTATGTTGATCTGCCGGTTTGGGTGGATCAGTTCCACCACCCGGCGGAGGTATGCGGCCGCGTCCCAGTCCCCGTACACCTCCGCCGGCCCGCTCGGTTCCATCTTCTCCGGGTCCATTGGCCAGATTGCCACCGATCCGCCGTCGGGGTCCACGTCCCACCTGGCCGTCGATTGCTCCGTGATGTTCCCATCCTTGTCCCGGCAGATCCGCCCCATTTTGGCGGTGCCTACTCCGATCCCGATAACGCCCACGATGTTACCCCCTCAATTTTCGGACGATTTCCGCCAGTTGGTCGCCTATATAGTCCACTTCCGCCTCGGTATTCGTTTCCGCCAGCGTGATCCGTATGGCCCCATAGGCGTCCTTCCTGGACAGTCCCATGGCGGTCAGTACGTGGCTCGGTTCCCCGGTCCCCGATGTGCAGGCGGAACCAGACGACGCGCACACACCGGCCAGATCCAGCATGATCACCACGGCCTCACCCTCGACGCCGGCGAATGAGCAGTTTATATTCCCTGGTAGGCGCTTTTCCAGGCTCCCGTGTATGTAACTGTCCGGGATCTCCTTAATGCGCCGGATCAGGCGGTCCCGCAGTTCCCTTGTCTTGGCCGCTGCGCTCTCCATGTTTTCGCAAGCCTCACGCATGGCCACCGCCATGGCAACGATCCCCGGCGTGTTCTCTGTTCCCGGTCGGTTTCCTCGCTCTTGCCCTCCGCCGAACAGGAGCGGGTCCAGAATGATCCCGTTTCTGCAATACAAGACGCCCACCCCCTTGGGGCCTCCAAACTTGTGGGCGGACAGAGAAAGCATATCCACGCCCATTTTCTGAACGTCCACCGGGATATGGCCCACCGCCTGCACTGCGTCCGTGTGGAAAATCGTTCTTTTGTTTCCGCCCTTTCGGATCTCCCTCCCGATCTCCTCAACAGGCTGGATGGTCCCCACCTCGTTGTTTGCTGCCATGACCGTGACCAGGTTTGTGTACTGGCTCACATTCCGGCGGACCCTCTCTGGATCCACGATCCCGTCCCGCTCCGGTTTGACCAGTTCCACGTGCCTTTCTTTTTCCCGCGCCATGGCCTCCAGGGCGTGGATTATGGCGTGGTGTTCAAAGGCAGAGGCCACCACGTGGCCGTCCCCGTACCTTGCCGCCCGGATTGCCCAGTTGTCCGCCTCCGTTCCGCCGGAGGTGAAATAGATTTCAGAGGGGCGGCAGTTCAGCAGTTCCGCCACTTCCTTCCTGGCGCTTTCCAGCCTCACGGCCGCCAGCCTCCCGGCAGAATGTATGCTGGACGGGTTCCCGAAGTCCTCCAGGGCCTCCAGCATGGCCTCTTTGGCACACGCCCGCATGGGGGTTGTGGCCGCATGGTCCGCATATACGTTCATCCCTGCACCTCCTCAACGGCAAAACGGTTGACCACCTTCCGCTTTCTTCTGCAGGCCCAGCACGTTCCCTTGTGCGGTGCCTCCTCCGGCCCCTCCAGGGTAAAGTCCTTTTTCAGTCGCTCCACGCACTCCTCGCAAAGCGGTTTCGGGTCCTCTCGGTCAAAGAGATCATCTTCCCACCCGATCCCGATATAGTCCAAAACGCGGCCCCAGCCGTACCATTCCCCGGTTTCGTCCTGGCAGATGTGTTTCATCCACATTTCCCACTCTCTCGGGTTCCGGTGCCGCAGTTGGTCAAATCGGTTTGGCCTTTTCTCTATGTGGATCCCGAACCCGCACATGGAGCAGCCGGTCCGTTGCGCTTTTGTGGTCCGCAGTTGCCCCTCCGGCTCCGTTCCGCCGTGTTCTGCTTTATACTCCTCGATCTCCTCCTGGGTCATGTTCAGCGGATCCCGGACGATTTTCCCGTAAATCTCCGGGACGATGGTTTCCAGATGTTCGCCGTTCCCGTCGAACTCCTCCCAGTGTTCTTGATACCATGCCTCCATTTCCAGGGTCATGGTCAAGAGGTCCTGCCTGGTGAATATGGCAAAGGGGGCGCTGCGCTTGGTGGTCTTGCTGATATAATTACACCCGTTCAGCATAAGGGCCTTTTGACGCCGGCCGCCCTCGGAGGCCATAAGGCCCATGTACGGGAAACGTCCGCTTTCTTTTGCGTAGTCGTCGCACGGCTTTTCTTTCAGGTAATAGCAGCACAACTCCGACACCTGGAAGGGGGCCGTTTTATAGTCCGTGCCCTCCCGCTCGTTTTCCGGGCCTCCGAAGATCTCCAGCCACTTTTGGGCCATTTTCATGCGGGTGCCCTTCCGGTATCCTCCATAGGCTCCGGTTTCCCCTGTCATAATGGCATGGCGCACAGTGGCGTTTTTCTCCGTCGGGTGCTGCAGCGTGTAGATTTTCCCGGCGATTTCCTTGGACAGGACCGGGAACCCATATTCCCGGATCACCTCCACTTTGTTGTACGGCCGTTTGGTTTTCTGGTTGACCACCGGCAGCAGCCCCTTCACTCCCAGGGCCTTGTGGACCCTCTGAATACTCCTATCCTCCAGCATGGACACGGACGTGGCCGGCACGTCGATCCCGATGGAGCGAAGGAACAGGAAAAGGGTGATACTGTCCAGACCGCCCACGGCCACGTAGCAGCGCCCCGCCACTTCCGGGTGGTTGTAGAACTCCCACGCCCGTCTGGCCGCGTATGCCTTTTTGAAGTCATACCCCAGTTTCATTTTTGCCTGGAAGTCCCGCGTTTTCTCTCTGGTGATCTCCTCGCACCCCTCGTAGTATTTCATGGCTTATTCCCCCTTCTTCATGTCCAGGTACATGGCGCAGTCCTTGCCGATCCTCTGGCAGTACGCCCATTCCACCATGGCGCCCCGGCTCTCCTGGTAGTCCGGCAGGAACACGGCCAGGTCCGCCGCGTCCACCATGGCCATGCAGATCCGCATATAGTCCCCGTCGGTCAGGCCGTCCGGCAGCGTGGCCGGGTTCAGGACAACATGGCCCGCCGCCTCCATGGCCTTGGCGGCCTCCCTGAACTTGGCCCGATACCGCCGATCCCCGGCGATCTTGCCCGCTATGTAAATTTTCATCAGCTTGTCCTCCTATTCGTTGAAAACCTCGAAATATTCCTGGTATGGGTAGCCCGTCATTTCGTGCCACCCGGTTTTGCAGGTCGCCCCATCGTCGAACTTATACAGGACCGCGCCTTTCCGCGCTTTTGGCTCATGCCTCCAGGAGGAGGCGGACACCACCTTGTAGGTGATCACCGGCTTGGTCATGTTTTGGGTTTTGCTGTACCGCTTTCCCCGCTTTCCTGCCTCCCGGTACTTCTCCATGGTGGACCGGCTTTCCTTCATCAGGTAGGCCGCCAGTTTTGCATGGTTCCCCCGGCGGTCCAGGGGCTTGAAACTGATACCCCCGCCTCCCCTGGGGACGTTCTCCCATGCCTCGGTGATGATCTCCGGGTCCATGCGGCTGATCACCACGTGTATGTGCGGGTTGGTCATGCGCTTGGTTTCGATCACCACCACGGCCTTGTACTTGATCCCGCGCTTTCGGCAGGCTTTCCGAAGGTTGGCCAGGAAAGCGGCCTTGTGGGCCAGGATTTCCTCAAAGGTCGTGTCCTTGTCGTAGTAGTGGAGGACGGCGTGGAGGTCCCGGTGGTCAAAGTTGGCGTTCAGGTCCCAGCGCAGGTGTTCTTCTGCCACCCGCTCGTTGATCCGGGCTTGCTTTTCCGTGGTGGTCCCCTTATTGGGGCCGCGCTTGACCCCCTTGGTGTGGACCCGGAAGGATTGCATTTTCCTGTGTTCGACGGTCCGGCCAGCCTGCACCATCCTGTGTACGTATGGCATGGTGCCCCCTCCTTTGTGGGTGCTGGTCACTTTACTAATGCCTCTTACCGGCGCTTACGGGGCCGTGGCCCCGTCAAAAATTTTCCGTTGCGAACCGCCCGGAGAACTGATATAATATAGGTATCCGGGACGGTTTCGCCGTCGCTTATATCGCCACCTGCGCCGTGTTGTCAGCACCAGGCGCAGGTGGCTTTCATTTTCCTAAAAATGTATATTGTGATCAGATACCCCCCCCCCGCCGAACAGGGACATTTGCGCGGTGTGTTGCTGGAACCGCTTTTCCTGGGCCTCGAAATACTCCGGGTCGATCTCGTACCCTGTGAAGTCCAGGCCGGCGTCCCACGCGGCGATCCGGCTTGACCCGCTCCCCAGGTGTGTGTCCAGGATCCGGTCCCCTTGCTTTGCATAGTGTTGAAAAATCCAGGCATACAGCGCCACCGGCTTTTGCGTTGGGTGTATCCTTCCGGCCTGGGCGGAGGATAGCGCCACGCGCTTGCTCGGTCTGTCAAAACTGGTCCAGGCCAGTTCAAAGGAGGCAAAGGACACTTCACTGGAAAATCCCTTGTCCCAGCATATCCAGCACGAACTATCCGCCGCCGGGATCAGGCTCACAAAATGGTTGGCCCCGAAAATGATCTGGTTTTTTGACACCCGCACCAGTTCCGTGAAGTATTCCGGCGGCGGTGGCGTGTCGTCCCAGGTCACTTTTTTGTATCCGCTCGGCCGCTCACCCTTCCGCCGCCCCATATTGTTGCTTATCCTGATCCCATAGGGCGGATCCACCACGGCCAGGTCAAAACATTGATCCGGCATGGACCGCATGGCCTCCATGCAATCCATATTAAAGGCCCGGTTCTCCATGGGTCCGCGCCTCCATTTCTGCCGCCAGTTCCTCAATGGTGGCCGCCGCGCTCTCCAGTTCCCGGGCCAGCAGGTCACGGCCGAAACGGTCCCGCTGGTGCATGGCCTCCAGGCGGAGGTTGGCGGCCTGCTGCAGGTATGGGTTCCGGCTCTCGGTCCTCACCGGCCCGGTCCCCGTGTGGATCAGCCCCAGCCACCACGTCGGGCTGTTCCGCTCTGCCTCATGCGGGCAGGCGTCGCAGTTTTCCGCCTTGCACTTGTCGCAGAACTCCCGGTGAAAGGCGTCGTCCCACGGACCTTCCAGGCAGGGAAGGGAACCCAGGAAAGCGCCCAGGACGGCAGGGGAGGCGGTGATCTTCTCGAACTCCGTCACGGTCAACCCTCCCTCTTGTGCAGGTCCACACTCTCCAGGGCCTCCCACACGGTCCGCTCCCACTCCCACGCCCAGGTGGTTTTTCGGATCGCCTCCAGCATGACGGTTTCCCCGTCGTGGCTCCAGGTCAGCGCACGGCCGCCGGAAATTGCGGCCGTCCCCATTTCCGCCGTGACCCGCTCCACGATGGCCAGGGCGGTGGGATCCACGCCATACGCCTGGCGGCCGTTCACCTCCTGGAATAACTGATACCCCCGGAAGGTGACGGGGACATAGGAGGCCATACTGGCCGCCTCTCCGCCCATCCACCCGGCCACGTCGTCGCTCACGATCCCGGCCATGATGGCCTGGGGCTGGTCGTCCTTCTCGATGGCCATGGCCTCGCCGTCGTCCGGGATCATTCCCATGTGTTCCACGATGGTGGCCAGCGCCTTGCGTGGAAGTTTGGTCCACAGGCACCGCACGAACCACCCTTCCGTGTAGATCGTGACCTCCCCGCCCTGGTTCAAGACGGTGTACCCACTATGTCGGTATGCTGCCTTTATGGCCTTTACCAGGCCCTTTTCCTCGATGATCACCAGCCTGTCCTCCTTTATTTAATATGTATAGGCATTTTGGCCACCGGCTCCGCCGGATCGGCGGCCCACACCTCTGCGTCCAGGATTGTCGCCCAGTCGCACCGCCACACCTCCGCCGCGTTCAGGATCGCGGCCAGGTTGGAGGCGTGGGGCACCACGATGGCCCCATGGGCCGGGTGGACCACCTTGGAGCGTCCCGGGACCTGCCAGCGGTGGAACCTGGCCCGCGCCACCGCCTCGCGTCTGGTCTGCTCCCGGCTCCCCTCGTTGAAATTGAACGGTTTCAACCCAGCACCGCCTCCCAGCGGTTCGCGGCCTCCATGACCTTTTCGGTGTACTCCGTGGAGGTGACACCGGCCTCCCACGCTTGGAGCGCCCCGGCCGGCCCCATGTTGTAGGCCATAAGGGCCTTTTCTGTGTCCTCATAGTTGATCAGGTGGGTCCCCAGCAGGTACACCCCGCAGACGATATTCCCGGCCGGCGTGGTTGGGTCCTGGTTGGTTTCCGCCTGCAGGTTGATCCAGTATGTATTTTCCGGCCCCGGATTTAACTGCATGACCCCCACCTCACCCACGGCACCCACGGCGTCCATGTCGAAGTGGCTTTCCACCTCCGCCACGGCCAGGGCCAGGGTGTAGGGGCACCCGTATTCCGCGCAGGCGGTCCGCATAACGTCCTGGAGGTCGTAGGAAAGCGGGATCTCCTCGGAGAAATACCCCTGTTCCAGCAGGGCGGCCTCGATCTTCTCCGCCTCCAGCGGATCCTCCCCCAGGACGGCCGCCGGCGTGGTAATTGGCGTGACGGCCACGGGATCCGGCAGGATCGTTTCCGGTTCGTCAGCACCTACGGCCGCGCAGGCCATAGCGACGGCCCACACCACAGCCAGGACCAGGGCGGCCATGCAGGCCAGGGCGGTGATCCGGCGGCGCCGGACGATACGCCGGCGGCGCTCATTCCGGCGGCGGCTGGCCTCCCGGCGCTCCGCCTCCGCTTGCTCCTGTGCCCGCACTCTCTCCTGTTCCTGCTGCTCCCGGGCGGCGGCCCGCGCCCGTCGTCTGGCCGCCTCCTCCATTTGATCCTCCCGGCGGTGCCGGACCTCCATGGCACCGATCCGGCGTTTCAGGTCGTCCACGTCTGCCGCCACACCCTGGTACTGCTCCATGGCCCGGCGGTACTCTTTTGCTTTTCGTTGGCTCATTTCCTGGACCCTCCCGTGAAAAATACTCGCTTGACCTCATAGGGGAGGCCATAGCGCCGGCGGCCGCACTTGTCGCAGGTGATCTTCTCGGACCGTCCGGGCAGTTGCTTGACCTCCCGATCCTTCCGGGCGGCGGTTTCCACCGCGCAGGGCTTGCAAAGAACCTTTTTCATTCCTCCTCCGCCTCCCGTTCATCCACCCAGGCCGCGCACATATCCGCCTGGTGGAGGCGCCACACCCACGGGGTGGCCTCCATGGCCGCCGAAAGGGCGCGGCCGTCACCTTTCACCGCGTTGTCATAGGCCCCCATGTGCCACCGGATGGCCAGGGCCTCCTCTGGCTCCAGGTCCATGTGCCGCTGGATCAGGTACAGGCTTTTCTCGCCGTGCCCCAGGGGAAGGGGATCCCGGAACGCATACGCCCGGTAGTCCTCCCAAAACCCGGTGTCCGGGTTCTTCCGCCGGCGGGTTTCGGTGTGGTAGCAGTTCACCTTGCACACGTCATGCAGCAGGCCCAGGATCGCCACCGTTTCCTCCACGTCCCCCGCCAGCAGGTCGGAGGAGGTGGTGTCCCCGTAGGTTTCCACGCACACGATGGCCCGCAGGCGGCGGTACACGTTCAGGGAGTGTACCAGCAGGCCGCCGGGGTGCGCTCCGTGGTTCCGGGTGGAGGCCGGGGCCTCGAAAAAGTCCGTTTCCCTCTCCAGCCACGCCAGAAGGTCGTCCGCATAGTTCCGGTGGATGTTGCTTTGAAAAATGTCCCTGAAACAGGTCTGTGCTGTTTTAAGCCCGTTCTTTTCCAAAAATTTCATTGTTATGCCTCCACACCTTGAAAGGTTTCCTTGATGGTTTTCCCGCGCACCTCGAAAGCCACGATGTGGAACCGCCCCCGGGGGTGGATATAGTCCACGCGGCCCCGCATGGGCCGCCGGATGGCTTTTCCGTGCGCCTCCTCGAAGATGGTTTCCGGCGTCCGCACCACTTCCTGGCCGATCTCCAGCCTGGCCGGCCGCCTCCGCTTTTCGCTCATGGGTTCCTCCTATTCTTCCGGCGGCGCCTCATTCCCCCAGGCGTCCCACCCTGGGGCGCGGTCCCTGGCGAACAGTTCCAGCCGTGGCACATCCCCCAGCAGTTCCACGATCCGCCGCCGCGTTTCGTCCGGCTTTTTGCTGTGCCCCTCAAAGGGGGCCGTGATCACCTGGTGGACGCGGTGGCTGCGGATCCGCTCCCGGGCCTTGAACCCGGGGGACACCCCCAGCAGGCACACCTCCGCGTTTGCGCGGGTGTAGGCGCCCATTCCCCAAAACGGCCGCCCGCTCTTGGCGTAGGTCTTGACCCACACGAAAGCGGCGGTTTTGTAAACGAACCCCCACGCCTCCAGAACCTTGATCGCCTCCGCGATGTTTGGGAAAGTCGCCCACATGAAACAGGCTGCCCCCCCCCCGCAGATTTTCTTCACTGGCAATTTGCATATATCCTCGGTGGTCATGGTGGGATAGTGCTGGGCCGCGTTTCCCCGGCTCTTGGCCGTGGTCCCGTGTTGCCGGTACTCCCACGGGGGATCCGCGTAAATCACCTGGTATTCCCTGTCAGGTAGCGGGAGAAAGTCCGCCATTGTCGGCACCCCTTTCTATCCGCCGGCGCTCCGCCGCCGTGGTGAACTCCTCCACCATGCCCCGCTCCCGGAGGTCCTGCAGGTCTATGTACTTGCACGCGCCCCGTACAAGTCGGCCGGTTTCTTTTTCGTCAATGTCGATTTTCAGGAGGGGGCGGCCCATGCAGGCAGAGAGAAAGGCGCGGCCCTTCTCCCGCTCCGTGGCCCACTCCAGGGCATAGTCGGGGGTGCGCGGGTATTTTATAAACTCGGTTTTTCGCATAGGCGGCAGGTTGTCCACATAATCCGCCACCAGTGTGTAAAGTTTCGTCTTGTTCGCCGTCAGCCGTAGCATTTACAGGACCTCCTCCCGATACCAGGCCAGGATCCGCTTGGCGTACTTCTTGCGGGTCCGCTTTTTCTTGGTGTGCCGGTAGCGGTAGGCCAGGGGGCGGTTGTAGGCGGAGGCCAACCGCATGGCCTCCTGGAACTCCAGCGCCTCCCGGCAGGCCGCCCACACCCTGGCCACCGCCTTTCCTGCCTGCTCCACGGTTGTGCATATCGCGTCCCACGCCCCCGCCAGTGACTTCATGGCCTCACTGGCCTGCTCCAGCGTGATGGTCGCGGACCCGCCGGAGAATACGGCCGACGGTACGGCCTCCACGGGTTCCTCCGCCGCCAGGGAGATCTCCGGGATCTCACCGCCCGCGATCCCCACCGGCTGGCCGTCCATGTAAACCGTCAGCGGGCCGGTGCCCTTTTCGTCAGGTCCCATCCGGCCAGCCCTCCCCGTGTTCATATCCCAGGAGGATATTGTGGGCCAGGCCGCTCATTCCTTCCTGTAATGCCACCAGGTGCAGCAGGGTGGTGTACGAAATTCCCGCCCGCTCCAGGTGTCCCCGGAACTCCTTGGCCTCTGCCACGGCCCTGCGGATCGCCCGCCGTTCCTTTTCCGCCTCCGCCGCGTCGAACTCCGCCCGCATGGTTTCCAGGTCAACCTCTCCCACCATGATCTGCTGGCAAAACTCCACGGCCGCCTCCCAGGTCGGGAAAGCCTTGCGGTCTGCCGTCTTTATGCTCCGGCCTTTTCCTTTTGTGTCGTGGCTGTCCACGTAATACCCCTTTTCCGGGGCGTCATACGGTGTCCAGATCCGAAAGATCACGCCGTCCTGGCGTCCGGTCATTACCCGGCGGCCCTCCCGCCGCCACTTGATTTCCTTTCTTTTCATGCGGTTCTCCTCTCCGGCGGCCGTTACAGGCCCGCCGCTCTTTTCCCGGTGGTGGGCTTTCCGGCTTTTCTGCCCCGCCGCTCCAGGGATTGCTGCACCTTGCGCTGGGCCAGATCCGCGCTATACCGCAGGCGCTGATCCGGCAGGCGCGTCCCATCCCGGCCCCGGGAAAGTTCGGTATAAACTACGTCCAGGGATTTCTCAAAGGCCCCCGCGATCTCTCGCGGCGATCTTCCTTCCTCCCACATTTCCTGTATCTTCCGCCGGTCCTCGATGGTTCTGAAAGCATAGTCGGCCATGTCCTCACCTCCAAACGGACAAAAAAATTAGGTCACACGCGGTCGAATGACCTTGTGTAACCTAATGATAATGTCTGCCAATTTCCTCTTTTTTGCCGTTTGACGTTGAAAAGTGTGGAAAAAGCGGATATAATAATACACTGAATCATACCCCGGACTAAAAGAAACGGCTCCGGGCTACAATAGCCTGGAAGAAGATATATGAGGTGCAGCTATGTTCAGTAAAGATATTGGAATCGACCTCGGCACCGCCTCCATCCTGGTCTACGTCAAGGGCAAGGGCGTCGTCCTGCGTGAGCCCTCCGTGGTGGCCATCGACAAGAACACCGGCAAGCTGTTGAAGGTGGGCACCGACGCCCAGCAGATGTTGGGCCGGACCCCCGGCAACATCGTGGCCATCCGCCCGTTGCGGGAGGGCGTCATCTCCGACTACGACATGACCGAGCGGATGCTCAAGGAGTTCATCCGCAAAGTGACCTCTTTCCGCCTCTTTAAGCCCCGCATCATCATCTGCGTCCCCTCCGGCATCACCGAGGTGGAGGAGCGGGCCGTCATCGACGCGGGCATCCAGGCCGGCGCCCGGCGGGTCTACCTCATCGAGGAGCCGGTGGCCGCCGCCATCGGCGCGGGCATCGATATCGCCAAGCCCGACGGCCACATGGTGGTGGATATCGGCGGCGGCACCTCCGATATCGCCGTCATCTCCCTGTCCGGCATCGTGGAGTCCACCTCCATCAAAATCGCCGGCGACCAGTTCGACGAGGCCATCATCAAGTACATCCGCCGCAAGCACAACGTGCTCATCGGCGAGCGGACGGCCGAGGAATTGAAGATGAAGATCGGCTGCGTGTTCCCCCCGGAGGAGGAGCAGAGCGTGGAGATCAAGGGCCGGTGCCTGATGACCGGCCTGCCGCGGGTGTTCACCGTCACCTCCGGCGAGATGATCGAGGCCTTCGAGGAGCCCTCCGCCCGCATCCTGGAGGCCATCCACGGCGTACTGGAGCGCACGCCCCCCGAGCTGGTGGCCGACATTTCCAACAACGGCATCGTCATGACCGGCGGCGGCTCCCTGGTCCAGGGCTTCGACAAGCTCATCGAGTCCCACACCGGCATCGAGACCCACATCGCCGACGACGCCATCTCCTGCGTGGCCTACGGCACGGGCAAGAGCCTGGAATCCCTGGACGGGATGCAGGACGGCACCATCAACCTGTCCCGGCGCAAGCAGCTCA
The DNA here is from genome assembly GCA_022846075.1 of Oscillospiraceae bacterium. Lineage (GTDB taxonomy): Bacteria > Bacillota > Clostridia > Oscillospirales > Oscillospiraceae > Vermiculatibacterium. The sequence continues at coordinate 2,442,891 of AP025582.1, read as the reverse complement.
ACGGCTGAATTCAAACACAAAAGCCCCGCCCGCGCAGTGCGGGCGGGGCTTTTTGGAGGGTTTTTCATGAAAGAGAAGGAAGAAAAGCGGCCCCTGTTCACCGCCGCCAACCTGGTCTCCGCCATCGTCAGCTTCGCGGCCTTTCTGGCCATCGGGCTGACAGGGTACTACCTGTCGGCGGGGGAGTTCGTCTCCGCCCAGCTGGCGGTGGTGTACGCCGCCCTGGCGCTGGCCGGGGCTTTAGCCGTGTTCCTGCGGCTGTACCGGTTCACCCTGCTCTACTACGCGGGCTGTGCCCTGGGGTGGGGCGCGGGGTGGTTCATCGCCGGACTGAAGGGGGACTTCGCGCCCACGGCGGGGACCATCTGCACCTTTTTCATCATCGCCGTGTTCGCCGTCTTCGGGATGCTGGCCCAGTTCAAGAGCCTGAAAAAGCGGCGGGCGCGCCGGAAGGAGGCCGAGGCCCAGGCCGAAGAGGCGCGCAAACAGGCCGAGCTGGAGGCCGCCCGCCGGGAGCGGGAGGAGGCCGAGGCGGCGCTGACGGCCGCGGTTCAGGGGGAGACGGCGGAGGAAGAGAAAGCGCCCGCCCCGGTGGGGGCGGACGCCGAAGAGTAGGGACGTTCTGGATTGAGTGGGGCGGAGACGAGAGGTTCCCCTCATCCGCCCCTTCGGGGCACCTTCTACCCGCAGGGCATGAGCTGTCCGTAAGCGGCGCAGCCGCTAACGGACAGCCAACCCCAGGGGAAGGCTTTAGGGCTCCGAGACCAGGGCCTCGCCCACGGTGTAGATGTCGCCGGCCCCTACCGTGAGGATGAGGTCGCCGGGCTGGGCCAGCGCCCGGAGCCGGGTGGTGAGGGCCTTCAGGGTGGGGTAATACTCACTGCCGGGGACCCGGTCGGCCAGGTCCTTGGAGGAGATGCCCAGGTCGTTGTCCTCCCTGGCGGCGAAAATCTCCGCCAGGAGGGTCACGTCCGGCTCGGAGAGGACGTTTACGAACTCCTCAAAGAGGGCGTGGGTCCGGGAGTAGGTGTGGGGCTGGAAGGCACAGATGACCCTTTTGTAGCCAAGGCCCATGGCCATGGTGAGAAGTGCCTGGACCTCGCTGGGGTGGTGGGCGTAGTCGTCGTAGACGTCGGCCCCGTGGAAGACCCCCTTCTTCTCAAAGCGGCGCCCCGCACCTTTGAAGCCGGCAAGCCCCTGGGCGACAGCCTCCGGCGGCACCGCCAGGGTGATGCAGGCGGCGGCGGCGGCCAGGGCGTCCCGGACGTTGTGCTCGCCGGGGACCTGGAGCTCCACGTGGGTGTAGGTTTCGCCCCGGTACACCACGTCGAAGGAGGGCAGGCCGTTTTTCCAGGTGAGGCGCTCGGCGTGGACGTCGCCGGCGTTCAGCCCGAAGGTGAGGATGGGGCGCTGCTCTCCGGCCAGGGTGGCCATGGTGTTGGCGTCGTCGGCGTTGGCCACGATGACCCCGGTATCCTCGGGCACCAGGTCGGCGAAGGCCCGGAAGGACTTCTCCACGTCCGCTAAATCCTTGAAAAAGTCCAGATGGTCGGCGTCCACGTTCAAAATGACGGCGATGGTGGGGAAGAAGGAGAGGAAGGAGTTGCAGTACTCGCAGCTCTCCAGCACGATGGTGTCCCCCCGGCCCACCCGGTGGCCAGCCCCCAGCAGGGGCAGGGTACCGCCGATCATCACCGTGGGGTCCAGCCCCGCGGCCATGATGATGTGGGTGCACATGCTGGTGGTGGTGGTCTTGCCGTGGGTGCCCGAGACGCACAGGGCGTTTTTGTACCGCTTCATGATGGCCCCCCAGGCCTGGGCCCGCTCAAAGACGGGGATGCCCCGGGCCCGGGCCCCGGAAATCTCCGGGTTGTCGTCGTGGGCGGCGGCGGTGCGGATCACCAGCTCCGCGTCCCCCAGGTGCTCGGCGCTCTGGCCGATGGCGATCTCGATGCCCAGGCCCCGCAGGTGCTCCACCGTGGCGCTCTCCCGCATGTCGGAGCCGGTGATGACCATGCCCATGCCGTGGAGGACCTCCGCCAGGGGGGCCATGGACACCCCGCCGATGCCCACCAGATGGGCCCGCCGTCCGGGGAGCAAATATTCCGTAATATCCATGTTTGTCATGAGGACACAACCTTTTTTCTACATTTGACATATTATTATATGACAGGGCGGAAAAATTGGCAAGGACATTCTATACAAAAGAAAGACGGGTTATACCGGGAGGAGGGGAGAAGATGACATGGAAGGACCTGCCCGCGGGGGCGCGGGACTGTCTGGAGCGGCTGACGGCGGCGGGCTTCGCCGCCTACCCGGTGGGGGGCTGCGTCCGGGACCTGCTGCTGGGGCGGGCGCCGGGGGACGTGGACGTGTGCACCGCCGCCCGGCCCCAGCGGGTGATGGAGCTGTTCCCAAACGCCGTCCCCACGGGCATCCGGCACGGCACCGTCACCGTCCCCAACCCCGACGGGCCGGTGGAGGTCACCACCTTCCGCCGGGAGGGGGGCTACGCCGACGGGCGGCACCCCGACGCCGTCACCTTCGATGCGGGGCTGGTGGAGGACCTGTCCCGGCGGGACTTTACCGTCAACGCCATGGCCCTGGCCCCTGACGGGACCGTGGTGGACCCCTTCGGGGGGCAGAGGGATTTGGAGGGGCGGATCATCCGCTGTGTGGGGGACCCGGACAGGCGGTTTTCCGAGGACGCCCTGCGGATGCTCCGGGGGGTGCGCTTCGCCGCCCAGCTGGGCTTCTCCATCGAGCCGGAGACCTGGGCGGCCATGGGGCGGAACGCCCCGCTGACGGCGAAGGTGTCCCGGGAGCGGATCAAGGCTGAGATGGAAAAGACCCTCCTCTCTCCCCGGCCCCAGTACATCGCCGCCATGGTCCGGGCGGGGCTGCTGGACCACCTGCACTCCATGCCCAAGGGTCCGGAGCTGGACGCTCTGGAAGAACTGGCCGGGTTTCCCCCCACCAAGGAGGCCCGGTGGCGGGGGTTCTGCGCCCTGACGGGCTTTCCCATCACCGCCCTGCCGGTGGAGCGGGCCCTCCGAAGGGCGGTGGAGCACCCGGAACTGGCGGTCATCCCCACCCTGGCCCTCTCGGGCCGGGAGCTGATGGCCCTGGGGCTCGAGGGCCCCGCCATTAGTGCCGCCCAGCGGCGGCTGGCCCTCCACGTCTTGGAGCACCCGGAGGACAACACGCCCCCCCGCCTGCGGGAATTGCTGGAAAGGCTCTCGAATGGCTGACCGCCGTCCGACAACACTGGAACTCATGCCGCCCTCCCCGCCCGCATATACATAGCGGGACGGGGAGGGCGGTTTCCGTATGCTTGGAAAGACCGTCAGGCCGCCCAGGGCGGCCCGAAGCTCCCCGAACATGACTTTATATTCTGACGGGGCGCCAAGGGGCGCATGGAGGGTGCCTATGGAGCGGAAAGGGAAAAAAGAGGGCCTGCTGGAAAAGACCGCCGAGGTCTTTGATCTGCCCGGCGACCTGGTGGGCCTGCCCCGGGTGGAGATCACCGGGCGGCAGGAGCTGCGGATGGAAAACCACAAGGGGATCCTGGCCTACGGGCCGGAGGAGATCCTGGTCAGCGGGGGCAAGCTGATCGTCAAGGTCCGGGGCGTGGGCCTGGAGCTGAAGGCCATGAACGCCAGCGAGCTTTTGATCACCGGTACGCTCCTGGCCGTAGAGCTGGAATAGGGGGGCGGCATGGCGGCGCGGAAAATCGTGAACCTGCTGCGGGGGAGTGTGCGGCTGGAGGTATCCGGCGCCTTTCCCGAGCGCTTTTTGAACCTGTGCGCCCAGAAGGCGGTGGCCTTTTGGGCCGTGGAGTGGCCCGAGGACCACGTCCTGCGGCTCACGGTGGCCTGGCAGGACCGGAAGGGCCTGGATGAGCTGGCCCAGCGGACGGGCTGCACCGTGGCCGAGGCGGAGCGGAAGGGGGTGCCCCCCTTCCTGATCCGCTTTCGGAAGCGGTACGCCCTCCTGGCCGGGCTGGCCCTGGCCTTGGCGGCGGTGTGCTTCCTCTCCCGGTTCGTGCTGGTGGTGGAGGTGGAGGGCAACGAGACGGTGCCCACCCAGGTCATCCTCACCGAGCTGCGGCGGGCGGGGCTGCGGCCGGGGGCCTACGGCCCGGGGCTGGCCACCCGGGAGATCTCCAACGAGGCCCTCCTCCGCCTGGAGGACTTGTCCTGGATGGCCGTGAACCTCCACGGCATCCGGGCCCAGGTGGTGGTGCGGGAGAAGGTGGCCAAGCCGGAGATCGTGGACAGGAGCCAGCTGGGGGATATCGTGGCCGAGGCCCCCGGCATCGTCACCCAGATGGAGGTCTGGTCCGGGGACCCGGCGGTGGCTGAGGGTGCCACCGTGCTCCCCGGGGACGTCCTCATCCGGGGCTCCATCCGGATGGACCCGCCCCAGTACAGCGAAAATCCCACCCTGTGGATGCCCGTGCGGGCTATGGGGCGGGTGGAGGGCCGCACCTGGCGGACCCTCACCGCCGTCATTCCCCTGGAGGCGGGGGTGAAGGAATACACCGGCGACGAAAAAAGCCGTCTGTCCCTGTCGGTTTTGGGGCAAAGGGTGAATTTTGCTCAAAATAGTGGAATTCCCTTTGACAGATATGATAAAATAAGCGAGACATGGAATCTGACCCTCCCCGGCGGCCTGGTCCTCCCCTTCACCCTGCGGCGGGAGGTGTACCGGGCCTATGAGGTGGTCTCCCTCCCCGTGGACGGGAAGGCCGCCCAGGCCATGCTGGAGGAGCGGCTGGACAGGGAGCTGCGGGAACTGCTGGGGGAGACCGGCCAGGTGGTGAGCCAGACCTACTCCGCCGTCCAGCGCTCCGGTGCACTGCGGGTCACCCTCACCGCCGAGTGCCGGGAGGAGCTGGGCCGGTTCGTGCCCGCGGGATAGGAACGACGAATACGAAGGAGAGACCCTGATTTGACTGAACAGACCATCAGTGTGGAGCGCATGGAGGAGGCCGTCAGCCTCTTCGGCTCTTTGGACGAGAATATCAAGCTTATCGAGAAGGACCTGGACGTGACCGTGGTCAGCCGGGACGGGGAACTGAAGGTGGCGGGAGAGGATGCCGAGAGGGTCATCTACGCCGTGAAGGCGGTGGAGGGGCTTTTGAAGCTCATCAGCCGGGGGGAGGCCATCAGCGAGCAGAACGTGCGGTATATCCTCAACCTGGTGAAGGCGGGCCACGAGGACAAGATCGGACAGCTCTCCGCCGACGTGCTGTGCGTCACGGCCAAGGGCAAGCCCATCAAGGCCAAGACCCTGGGCCAGAAGCGGTACGTGGACGCCATCAAGAAAAACCTGGTGACGCTGGGCATCGGCCCGGCGGGCACCGGCAAGACCTACCTGGCGGTGGCCGCCGCCGTGGCCGCCTTCCGGGCGGGGGAGGTTAACCGCATCATCCTCACCCGGCCCGCCGTGGAGGCGGGGGAGCGGCTGGGCTTCCTGCCCGGCGACCTGCAGTCCAAGGTGGACCCCTACCTGCGGCCGCTGTACGACGCCCTCTTCGAGATGCTGGGGCCGGAGACCTACCAGAAGTACCTGGAGCGGGGGAACATCGAGGTGGCCCCTCTGGCCTATATGCGGGGGCGGACCCTGGACGACAGCTTCATCATCCTGGACGAGGCCCAGAACACCTCCCGGGAGCAGATGAAGATGTTCCTGACCCGGATGGGGTTTGGGTCCAAGATCGTCATCACCGGCGACGTGACCCAGATCGACCTGCCCACCGACAAGGTCAGCGGGCTGAAGGAGGCCATGCGGGTGCTGAAGGGCGTGGAGGACATCGCCATCTGCCAGCTCACCGGGGCCGACGTGGTGCGGCATGTCATCGTCCAGCGCATCATCAAGGCATACGAGGAGGACGAGAACCGGAGGAGCCGGAAGAAGTAAGGACGGCGCTTGTGAAAGAGGAGGGAGCCGGAGATGCGGAAGGTCTTTATCGGCCTGCTGTTCGTGTTTATCAATTTCAGCATCAATGATCTGAACCTGACGCCTGCCTTTGTGGGGTATATCCTGATTTACCTGGGCCTGAGGGAGGCGGAGGAGTGCCCCTCCACCCAGACCAGCCGTATGATCGCCGCGGTGGGCGCGGTGGTGGACGGCGTATTGTGGGTGCTGGGGGCCTTTGGCGCCGGCCTGCCCATCCCCCTGGGGGCGGTATTCCAGCTTTTGGTCACCTACCGGCTGGTGGTGTGGGTGGAGGAGCTGGCCTCCTTGCGCAGCTGGGAGACCGGGCGGGTGGAAAAATTCCGCACCACCTGGTATGTGCTGGCCATCAGCGTTGTCCTCTCCCTGGTGCTGGCGCTGCTGGGGACCGACCTGGCCTTCGCGGCGCTGCTGGCCTTTGCCGTCAGCGCGGTCTATTACACCTATACCTATTACCACATCTGGAAGGATGCCGCGCTGGTCGGGGGGATGATGGAGTGAACCACAATATTATCATCAGCTCCGACCTGGAGGAGGACACCAGGGAGGTGGAGGCCCTTCTCCAAACCGTTATCCCCGCGGCCCTGGAGGCCGAGGGGGTGGCCGTCCCCTGTGAGGTGGATGTGCTGCTGACCGACGACGCCGGAATCCACGCCATCAACCTGGAACAGCGGGAGGTGGACGCCCCCACCGACGTGCTCAGCTTCCCCATGTTCCAGTATGAGCCGGGGCACCCCCCTGTGGACGCCTCCGACGCCGACCCCGCCACCGGCCTGACCCCCCTGGGGGATATGGTCATCTCCCTGGAGCGGGCACGTGCCCAGGGGGAGGAGTACGGTCACGGCACCCGCCGGGAGGCGGCCTATCTGGCCGTCCACTCGGTGCTGCACCTGCTGGGCTACGACCACATGGACGAGGGCCCGGAGAAGGCCCGGATGCGGGCGCGGGAAGAGGCCATCCTGGGAGAGCTGGGTATTACCCGGGAGGACCCGGTATGATTTGGGCCGTTGTTGGGATGGCGCTTCTCTCCCTTTTGGCATTTTACCTGCTGTCCGCCCTGCTGGGCGAGACGGTGGTGCTCCTGATCCTCTTTGCCCTGCCCGGCCTGATCGTGGGCTGTACCTGGGCCGTCTGCGAAAAGCTGGGCGAGACACGGGACGGGCCGGACAAGCCCGGGGATAAAGAGGCATAGGGGAGCGAAGCGGAAAAGAAAGTGGGTGAGGCGCATGTTCCGGCGGGAGAGCAAAAAGATGATTCTGGCCCTGCTGATTTTGGAGGCCGTCGCCTGCGGGCTTTTGTGTATCGGCCCCTTTCTGGTGGTGGGTGGGATGGTCACCTTGCTTTTGAGCCTGTTTACCGCCGGACTGTCCCCCTTCTATCTGGGCACCGGGTTCGTCATTGCCGGGGCCTGCTTCGCGCCGCTGTCCGTGTTCAGCCTGATTTTCGCCATCGGCCAACAGCGGAAATTCAAGACCCCGCTGGGTATTCCCACCGCCATCACGGCGGGGGCCCACCTGATTTTAACCGCCCTCTCGCTGTGCTACATTTGGAGCCTGTGACCCGGGAAGCCGGGGGCACAGGCCCCGATCCAGATAAAACGCTCAAAGAAAGCTGAGGATCACCTATGAAGAAAAGCAAAGCCGGCATGATCGCCATCGTGGGACGGCCCAACGTGGGCAAGTCCACCCTCACCAACGCCCTGGTGGGCGAGAAGATCGCCATTGTCTCCAACAAGCCCCAGACCACCCGCAACCGCATCTGCGCCGTGGTGGACCGGGGGGAGAGCCAGTTTGTGTTCCTGGACACCCCTGGCCTCCACAAGGCCAGGACCCGGCTGGGGGACTACATGGTGGGGGTGGTGCGCCAGAGCGTGGCCGACGTAGACGCCGCCCTGCTGCTGGTGGAGCCCATCCCCCACGTGGGGGAGCCGGAAAAGGAGCTGATGGCGCGGCTGGCGGCGGTAAAGGCCCCCACGGTGCTGGTCATCAATAAGATCGACACGGTGAAGAAGGAGGACCTGCTGGCCGTCATCGCCGCCTATTCCCAGGACCACCAGTTTGCCGCGGTGATGCCCATTTCCGCCCGGCAGGGGGACGGGGTGGGGGACCTGCTGGACCTGCTGGAGGGCTATCTGCCCGAGGGGCCCCACCTCTTTCCCGAGGGGATGGTCACCGACCAGCCCGAGCGGCAGGTCTGCGGGGAGATCCTGCGGGAAAAGCTGCTGCTGTGCCTGGATAAGGAGGTCCCCCACGGCACCGCCGTGGAGCTGACCAAATTCTCCGAGCGGGACGACGAGGTCATTGAGGCCGACGCCACCATCTACTGTGAGAAGGAGAGCCACAAGGGCATCATCATCGGCAAGAAGGGGGCCATGCTGAAAAAGATCTCCACCATGGCCCGGGAGGATATGGAGGCTTTTATGGGCACCAAGGTTTTCCTTCAGACCTGGGTCAAGGTGAAGGAGAACTGGCGGGACAACCTGAACCTGGTCCACAACTTCGGCTACCGGGACGACTGAGGCTAAAAGCTAAAAAGGAGTTTGTGATGAAAAGGTGTTTTGTGAGTCTGCTGGCAGGCGGTCTGCTGCTTGTTCTGTGTGCCTGCGGGGCGTCAGGGCAGATCATCGGCACGTGGGAGAGTGACGGCGCCTGGGAGATACAGGGAGAGCAGGTGTTTTTTGAAGGCGCTGACACGTTGACGTTCGACGAGGATGGCACGGGTACGCTGGAGGTCACGACCGGGGAAGGCACCCGCGCCGAGACATCGTTCACATACAAGCTGACGGATGATACGCTGACCCTGACGTCGGGCGAGGTGAGCGTGGGCATCGGCTATACGTTGAAGGGCGATACGCTGCGCATTGAGACCGGCGGAGATACCAGCGCTGATTTTACAAGGGTAAAATGATATTGTCCCAAAGCGGTCCGGATATGATTTCCATTTTGAGGGGATAAATTTAACGCTGATATTTCCCCGCGAATACGGCAAGCTAACCCCAGAGAGAAAATCGAAGGGGGCGCCGTCATGACCGTCGCACTTGCCTGGGAGCTTTTTGTTCAGACCGGACTTCCGGAGGCGTACAGCCTCTATTGCTGCTTGAGGGAGGAGGAGCGTCAGGCCGCGGAGCGATCCGCCTGACGCCCGTACATAGGATATGCACGTGGTGACGAGGGGCCTGGTGCTCCGGGAGGTCAACTACAAAGAGACCGACAAGATCCTGACCGTCCTGGCCGAGGGCCAGGGGAAGCGGACGGTGAAGGCCCGGGGCTGCCGGCGGAAGAACAGCCCCCTGGCCGCCCCCGCCCAGCTTTTGGTGTGGTCGGACATGACGGTGTTCGACTATCAGGACCTCTGGTCGCTGAATGAGGCCAGCACCCTGGAGGAGTTCCGGGGGGTGCGCTCCGACCTGGAGAAGCTGGCCCTGGGTTCCTACTTCGCCGAGACGGCGGAGGCGGTGGCCGAGGAGGGGGTGGAGACGCCGGGACTGCTGTCCCTGGTCCTCAACTCCCTCTACGCTCTGGACAAATTGGGCAAGCCCCCCGCCCTGGTGAAGGGGGCCTTTGAGATGAAGCTGGCCTGCCTGGTGGGGTACGAACCCCTGCTGGACGCCTGCGCCGTCTGCGGCCTGCCCCAGCCCGAGGCGCCCCGGCTGAACCTCTCCGCCGGGGTGCTCCACTGCCAGCGGTGCCGGGGCGAGGTGGGGGAGGAGGGCATCTCCATGCCCCTGGACGGCCCCTCGCTGGCGGCCCTCCGGCACGTGGTGTACGGCCCGCCCAAGCGGCTGTTCTCTTTCCAGCTGGAGGGGGGGAGCCTGGAGCGGTTCGCGGGGGCCTGCGAGAGCTTTTTGCTCACCCAGCTGGAGCGGGGCTTCCGCACCCTGGATTTTTACAAGAGTTTACAGATATCGCCATAGGCTTCCCTGAGGGGGGAAGCCGTCCGGCCGGGGGCCGGACCGGCGAGGGGGCACCCTTCCCTTGGAGGGGAGGGCTTTAAGGAGGCAGGTACATATGACGTTAGATTCCGGCGAAGTGGGACAGAGTTATACGGTGTCCCGCATGGAGCTGCCCGAGCAGGTGGAGCACCGGCTGGAGGCCCTGGGCATGACCCTGGGGACCCGGGTGTCCATCCTGGGCAGCAAAGGCGGCGGGACCCTGATTTTGAAGGTGCGGGGCACCCGGTTCGCCATTGGGCGGGGCATCACCCGAAGGATCGAGGTGGCTTGACATGGCCAGAGAATTGACGGTGGCCTTCATCGGCAACCCCAACTGCGGCAAGACCACCCTCTTCAACGCCTACACCGGGGCCAACCTGAAGGTGGCCAACTGGCCCGGCGTCACCGTGGAGCGGGTGGAGGGGACCGTGAAGGACCACGACCTGAACATCAAGCTGGTGGACCTGCCGGGGACCTACTCCCTCACCTCCTATACCATGGAGGAGCAGGTGTCCCGCCGGTTCATCCTCTCCGACGAGGTGGACGTCATCATCGACGTGGTGGACGCCTCCTCCCTGGAGCGCAACCTCTACCTGACCCTTCAGCTCTTAGAGCTGGGAAAGCCGGTGGTGGTGGCCCTCAACATGATGGACATCATCGCCAAGCGGGGCATGGAGATCGACCTCCACCGCCTGCCCGAGATGCTGGGGGTGCCCGTCATCCCCGTGTCCGCCCGGAAGCGGACGGGGCTGGAGGTGCTGATCCACGCCGCCGCCCACCACGCCGGGACAGAGCACAGGGACCCCATCATCCATGAGCACGAGTGGCACAGCCGCCGCCGGACAGGCCCGGCGGAAAAACACGAGCGTTACGTCATGGTGTACGACGAGTTGATGGAATTCCGCATCGACGCCGTCTCCACAGCCCTGGAGCGGAAGTATCCCGCCATTAAAAACACCCGCTGGCATGCCATCAAGCTGCTGGAGGGGGACGGGGCGGTGACCGCCCAATACCCGGTGGACCTGCCCGACATCCTGGACCGCAGCTATGAGACCGACATCATCAACCAGAAGTACGACTTCATCGAGGAGGTCATGGGGGAGGTCCTGGTCCACAGGGAGGAAAAGGCGGCCCTGACCGAGCGGGTGGACCAGGTGCTTACCCACCCGGTGTGGGGCCTGCCCATCTTTTTGGGCATCATGGCGCTGGTGTTCTTCCTCACCTTTACAGTGGGGGATTTTCTCAAGGGCTTTTTCGAGCTGGGGGTGGATTGGCTCACCCTGGCGGCGGCCGACCTCCTGGCGGGCTGGGGGGTGGGGGAGCTCCTCACCGCCCTCATCACCGACGGCATCATCGCCGGCGTGGGGGGCATCCTGACCTTTCTGCCCAACATCTTTATTCTCTTCCTGGCCTTGGCCTTCCTGGAGGATACGGGGTATATGGCCCGGGTGGCCTATATCATGGACGGCATCATGGGGAAGATGGGGCTGTCCGGCCGGGCCTTTCTGCCCATGGTGCTGGGCTTCGGCTGCTCGGTGCCCGCCATCATGGCCTCCAGGGCCCTGGAGAACCGGCGGGACCGGTTCAAGACCATGCTGGTGACCCCCTTCATGTCCTGCTCCGCCCGGCTGCCCATCTACATCCTTTTTTCCGGGCTGTTCTTTGACCGGTACGCCATGCTGGCGGCCTACTCCATGTATCTCATCGGCATCCTGGTGGCCCTGCTGGTGGCCTTCGTCCTCCATACGCTGGAGAAGGGGAAGGGCATCCAGACCAACGACCTCCTCATTGAGCTGCCCGAGTACAAGATGCCCTCGGCCCGGACGGTGGCGGTCTATGTGTGGGAAAAGGTGAAGGACTACCTGACCAAGGCGGGCACCGTCATCTTCGTGGCCTCCATTTTGCTCTGGTTCCTCCTGAACTTCGGGCCGGGTGGGTATACTTCCCTTATGGAAGAGAGCTTCGGGGCCATCCTGGGCAAGGCCATCGTGCCCTTCCTGGCCCCGGCGGGGCTGGGCTTCTGGCCCATCGCCGTGGCCCTCATCGCCGGGATCTCCGCCAAGGAGGTGGTGGTGTCCTCCACCGCCATCCTCTTCGGGGTGAACAACATCAATTCCGCCGCCGGGATGGCGGCGGTGGCGGGGGGGCTGTCCGCCATGGGCTTTGGGCCGCTGAACGCCTACTGCGTCATGGTGTTCTGCCTCCTCTACGTGCCCTGCGCGGCCACCATCGGCGTTATCCGGCGGGAGTCGGGGAGCTGGAAGTGGACGGCGTTTTCCGTGGCCTTCCAGGTGGCCACCGCCTGGGTGGTGAGCTTCCTAATATATCAAGTGGGGAGCTTGTTCCTCCACTGATGGTTACGTGCGGACCGCATGTGGGAGGACGTGGGGGACTATTCTTTTTGGAAAGAATAGCCCGTGACCTGCTTCCCTTGAAAGAGAGACCCGCCCGGCGTAGCCGGGCGGCCTACGCTCGTGCCGTCGAGGAACTTTGCCACGTTATCCCGCTTGCGCAAGAGAGCCCCGGGTGGCACAGCGACCCGGCCTACGCTGGCCCCCTTGTTTGGATTCATCCCCCGGGGCTGTTCTTACAGGCGTGGGATGACCCTGGCCCCTTACTCCGTAACGGGTCCGGGGTTCCGCAGCTCTTAGGCTTCCCCTGGGGGAAGCTGTCGAGCGAAGCGAGACTGATGAGGGGAACCTATCGTTTTGCAGAGCCTTTCCCATGTCCCCAGTTCCCCTCATCCGTCAGCCCTTCGGGCTGCCACCTTCCCCCAGGGGGAAGGCTAAAGACCAACCTTCTGTCAAGCGCACGTCAGCGGCCCCCTCTCAGTCAGCTTCGCTGACAGCTCCCCCAAAGGGGGAGCCCTTGGCAATGCAACGCCTTCAGTCAAGAATACGTCAGCGGCCGAGCGGCGCTAGGGGGACCACGTGTCGCACAGACGCACCCGTGCTTTTCCCCCTAACAATGAGCAGTAGACCTTCTACTGGGAAGGAAAACTGCGCTCAAGGCTGCACCAAAAGACTTTTCTTTGGGGGTCTGGGGGATGTTTCTTTTCCCGAGGAAAAGAAACATCCCCCAGAAGGACGCACGTCCCGACGTGCAGTCAGTCACCAACCGAAACAAACCCACATCGAGGTTAACTATGCGAGACGAATTATTTGAAAAATCCATCGAGACCCTGGAGCTGCCCAAAGTCCTGGAACTCCTGGCCGCCGAGGCGGTGACCGAGGAGGGGAAGGAGCGGGCCCTGGCCCTGCGCCCCCTCACCGACGCCGACGACGTGGAGCGGGCCCTGGCCGAGACTTCCGCCGCCGTGGACCTGGTGAGCCTGCGGGGCTCCCCCTCCTTTTCGGGGGTGCGGCCCGTGGCGGCCTCCCTCCAGCGGGCGGACATGGGCGGCTCCCTCAACACCCGGGAGCTGCTGGACATTGCCGCTGTGCTCCGCTGCGCCCGTGGGGCCATGGAGTACGCCGCGGGGAGCGACAAAAAGACCCCCATCGACCCGCTGTTCCACGGCCTTACCGCCAACCGGTTCCTGGAGGAGAAGATCACCGGCTCCATCCTGGCCGAGGACGAGATCGCCGACGCCGCCAGCCCCGAGCTGGCCGACATCCGCCGCCACAAGCGGGCCACCGCCGGAAAGGTGCGGGACATCCTCCAGCGGCTTATCTCCTCCAACCAGTCCAAGTACCTCCAGGAGCCTATCATCACCCAGCGAAACGGCCGGTACGTGGTGCCGGTGAAGTCGGAGTGCAAGAACGAGGTGCCCGGCCTGGTCCACGACGTGTCCGCCAGCGGGGGGAGTTTCTTCATCGAGCCCATGGGGGTGGTGAAGGCCAACAACGAGCTTCGGGAGCTGGAGGCCAAGGAGAAGAAGGAGATCGAGCGCATCCTGGCCGAGCTGTCGGCGGAGTGCGCCGGCCACCGGGAGGACATCCGGCAGGACTACGATTTCCTCATCCTGCTGGACGGCATCTTTGCCCGGGCGGGGCTGTCCCTGCGGATGCGGGGCATGGCCCCCAAGATCGTGGATAGGGGCATCTCCTTCCAGCGGGCCCGCCACCCCCTCCTGGACCGGGACACCGCCGTGGCCAACGACCTGCGGCTGGGGGAGGACTTCGACACCCTGGTGGTCACCGGCCCCAACACCGGCGGCAAGACCGTGACCCTCAAGACCCTGGGGCTCCTGGTGCTTATGGCCCAGTGCGGGCTCCACATCCCCGCCTCCGGGGAAAGCCGGATGCCCGTTTTCGACCGGGTGCTGGCCGACATCGGGGACGAGCAGTCCATCGCCCAAAGCCTGTCCACCTTTTCCTCCCACATGGTGAACATCGTGGGCATCCTGGGGGAGGCGGGGGAGCGGAGCCTGGTGCTCTTCGACGAGCTGGGGGCGGGCACCGACCCGGTGGAGGGAGCAGCCCTGGCCGCCGCCATCATCGAGGAGACCCGGTCCCTGGGGGCCCTGGTGGCCGCCACCACCCACTACGCCGAGCTGAAGGTCTACGCCATGACCACCCCGGGGGTGGAGAACGCCTCCTGCGAGTTCAACGTGGAGACCCTGGCCCCCACCTATAAGTTGCTTATCGGCATCCCCGGAAAGAGCAACGCCTTCGCCATCTCCCAGCGTTTGGGCCTGCCCGGCCATGTCATCGACGCGGCGGCGGGGCGGGTCAGCGCCGAGAACGTGCGCTTCGAGGATGTGCTGACCCAACTGGACCGCCAGCGCCAGGAGATGGAGCGGGAGAAGGAGGCGGCGGAAAAACTCCGGCGGGAGACCGAGGAGTACCAGCGCCAGGCCCGGGAGTACCGGGACGGGCTGGAGAAGGAGCGGGCCAGGGCTGTGGAGAAGGCCCAGGCAGAGGCCCGGGCCATCCTGGCCGAGGCCCGGCAGGCCGCCGACGACACCTTCCGGGAGCTGGACGAGATGAAGAAGCGCCGGAAGCAGGAGGAGGACTGGCAGCGGGTGAACGAGGCCCGGGCCGGGCTCCGGGGCAAGCTGAACGCCGCCGAGGGCAAGCTGGGCCGGGCTCCCGAGGCCCCCGTGCCGCCCCCCACCCGCCCCGCGGTAAAGGGGGACACGGTGGAGCTCATCAAGATGAACGGCACCCGGGCCACGGTGCTGGACGTGAAGAAGGACGGCACTCTCCAGCTCCAGGCGGGCATTTTGAAGCTCACTGCCGCTCAGGACGAGGTCCGGGTCACCGAGGGGGAGACCCAGCAGTCGGTAAAAAAGATCGTGGAACGGGCCTCCCACCAGCTCAGAAGCCTGGGGGCCTCCCCCGAGGTGGACCTGCGGGGCCTCACCGGGGACGAGGCCATCGTGGAGCTGGACCGGTTCCTGGACAACGCCGTCATGGGCAAGCTGGCCGAGGTGCGCATCATCCACGGCAAGGGCACCGGCGCGGTGCGGACCGCCGTGCGCACCCACCTCAAGCGCAGCCCCTACGTCAAGGCCTTCCGCCCCGGCCGCTTCGGCGAGGGTGAGGACGGCGTGACGGTGGCGGAGCTGAAATAGAAATCCCCATAGAACAACACCTTCCCCTTGGGGTTGGCTGTCCGTCAGCGGATGTGCCGCATACGGACAGCTCATGCTCTGTGGGCAGAAGGTGCCCCCGAAGGGGGCGGATGAGGGGAACGGCACGAAAAGGAACCGGTCCATAGAGACTAAGTTCCCCTCATCCGTCACCGCCCCTTGGGCGGCGCCACCTTCCCCCGGGGGGAAGGCTGGGCTGAGCGGCACTGGTAATGGGGAGAAACAGGGTATGGGGCCAAGGTTGGCGCTTGTATTTTGTGTAAAATGCCATTGACGGGAAAGCTTAAATTTGATATTCTATAGGAACAGTACCGCAATGTATTTTGGGGGGAAAACTGCTATGTACATGAAAGAGGCTACCGTGAACAATCAGGTGGGCCTGCACGCCCGCCCGGCGACGTTCTTTATTCAGAAGGCCAACGAGTTCAAGAGCTCTATTTGGGTGGAGAAGGACGAGCGGCGCGTGAACGCCAAGAGCCTGCTGGGCGTCCTGTCTCTGGGTATCGTCAAGGGCACCGCCATCAACCTCATCGCCGATGGCGCCGATGAGAAGGAGGCCGTGGAGGCCCTCATCGAGCTGATCTCCGGCAACTTTGGGGATTGAGCTTCACTGATACGCACGAAAAAAGCGCCGCTTTTGCGGCGCTTTTTTTGACGGCTGGGGAGAGAACGTTATGATTTGTGCACAGTGCCCCCGCGCCTGCGGCGCGGAGCGGGGGGAGGACCGCCCCGGCGGGGTGTGCGCCATGCCCGCCGAGGCGGTGGTGGCCCGGGCCGCCCTCCATTTCTGGGAGGAGCCCCCCATCTCCGGCACACGGGGGTCGGGGACGGTGTTTTTCTCCGGGTGCAATCTCCGGTGTGTATTCTGCCAGAACAGTGTCATCAGCCAGGAGGGCTTCGGGAAGGCGGTGACGGTGGAGCGGCTGCGGGAGATCTTTTGGGCGCTCATCGGTCAGGGGGCCCACAACATCAACCTGGTGACCCCCACCCATTTCGCCCACGCCGTGGCCCGGGCTCTGGAAGAGCCCTTGCCGGTGCCGGTGGTTTGGAACACGGGGGGCTATGAGTCGGTGGAGACTCTGCGAGGGCTGGAGGGGAAGGTGCAGGTCTACCTGCCCGACCTGAAGTATCTGGACCCGGCCCGGGCGGAGCGGTACTCCGCCGCCCCGGACTACCCGGAGCGGGCCAAGGCGGCCATCCTGGAGATGTTCCGCCAGACAGGCCCCTGCGTGTTCGACGGGGAGGGGCTTTTAAAGCGGGGGCTGGTCATCCGGCACCTGCTTCTGCCCGGCGGCCTGCCCGAGGCCAAGGCGGTGATGGACTGGGTGGCCGGGACCTTCCCGCCGGGGGAGGTCCGCTTTTCCCTCATGAGCCAATATGTGCCCCTGGGCCGGGCGGGGGAGTATCCTGAGATCGACCGGAAGCTCCGCGCCAGTGAGCGGCGGAGCGCGGAGGAATATATGGCCGCTCTGGAGCTGGCGGGCTACGCCCAGGACCCGGAGGCGGCCAGCGGAGACTATGTACCGGACTTTGATTTGACGGGGGTGTGAGGCCGTGACGCTCACAGAAGGACAAAACATGACCCGCCTCCAGGTGCTTTGGCGGCTCTCCTGGCCGGCCATCATCGAGCAGGTGCTTGGGACCATGGTCAGCTACGTGGATACCGCCATGGTGGGCGTTATGGGCGCGGCGGGCACCGCCGCCGTCTCAGTGAACGCCGCCCCCATCTGGCTGGTCCAGGGCATCCTGGTGGGCGTGGGCGTGGGCTACTCGGTCCAGATATCCAACGCCGTGGGGGCGGGGGACAAGGAGCGGGTCAAGCGGGTGATCCGGCAGGGGTTCCTGGCGGCCCTGGTCTGCGGTCTGCTGCTGTGTGCCATCTACGAGGCGCTGGGGGGCTGCATCCCCCGGTGGCTGGGGGCCAAGCCGGATGTGCTGCCCCACGCCGTCAGCTACATGCGCATCTACTGCGCCGCCCTGCCTCTGGGCTCCATGCTGGCGGTATTTTCCGCCATCCTGCGGTGTATGGGCAACAGCAAGACACCGCTCATCTTCAACACGGCGGCAAACCTGCTGAATATCGTGCTGAACTTTTTCCTCATCTACCCCACGGGGGAATTCCTGGGCATTACCGTCCCCCGGGCGGGGATGGGGGTGGAGGGGGCCGCCCTGGCCTCGGCCATCGCCCTGGCCGCCGCCGGGGCGGGCACCGCCTGGGCTACCTTCCGGCAGGCGGGCTATGAGACCTCCCTCCGGGATGGGCTGGCCCCGGACGCGGGCATCATCAGCCGGGCCGCCCGGCTGGCCCTGCCCTCCGCCGCCGAGCGGGCCACCGTCAACCTGGGGCAGATCGCCATGACCGCCCTGGTGGCCCGACTGAGCACCGTGGCCCTGGCGGCCCACCAGATCGCCAACACCGCCGAGGGGCTGTGCTATCTGCCCGCCTACGGCATCGGCTACGCCGCCATCGCCCTGGTGGGGCAGTCGGTGGGGGCCAGGGAGAAGGCCGACGCCAAGGCCTACGGGAACCTGACGGGAGGCATCGGCTTCCTGCTGTGCCTGGTGACGGGCACGGCCCTGTTCCTCTTTGCCCCGCCCCTGGCCTCCCTCTTCAACTCGGATGCCGAAGTGGTGGCCCAGGCGGCGATGGCCCTGCGGATCGTGGCCTTTGCCGAGCCCCTCTTCGCCGTGTCCATCATCCTCACCAACGCCCTGCGGGGGGCGGACGACGTGCGCTTCCCCATGGTCGTGGGGCTGGTGTGCATGTGGCTGGTGCGGGTGCCCCTGGCCTGCCTGCTGGTGCTGAAGCTGGACTGGGGTCTGGCCGGCATCTGGGTGGCCATGGCCATCGACCTGACCCTGCGGGGCGTTTTGTGCGCCGTGCGCTGGAAGCGGGGGAAATGGCTGCGCCTGTGCGGATTGGAAGAATGACCAGGAAGCCGCCCTCCCGCTGGGGAGGGCGGCTTCCTTTGCGGCCGGGCGGAGCCCGGCTGTAAAAATAGCCCAAGGAGCTTTTTTATCAGGAGGGGATCAGCCGGGCCATGTCCTCCGGCAGGTCCGAGCGGAAGGAGAGGGCCGCCCCGGTGAAGGGCTGCCGCAGCTCCAGCCGGGCGGAGTGGAGGGCGGGGCGGGAGATGCGCTCCGGGATCTCGGTGCCGTAGAGGAAATCCCCCGCCAGGGGGTGGCCCAGGTGGGCCATGTGGACTCGGATCTGGTGGGTGCGGCCGGTCTCCAGCACCAGGCGGACCAGAGAGAAGGGCCCGCCGGGGGAGATCACCTCATAGTGGGTGCGGGCCGGTTTTCCGTCGGGGCGGACCTCCTGGCGGATGTAGGAATCGTCACTGCGGCCCAGGGGGGCGTCCACCACCCCGGCGGCGGGGGAGGGGAGGCCCTCGCACACCGCCAGGTACTCCCGGTGGAAGGCCCCCGAGTGGAGGGCGGCGGTGAGGGAATGCTGGGCGGCGGGGTGCTTGGCCACCACCATCAGCCCGGAGGTGCCCTTGTCCAGCCGGTGGACGGGGTGGAAGCCGGCGGGGAGGCCGATCATTTGGTAGTAGGCCACCAGCCGGGCCCCCAGGGAGTCCTCCCAGTTCCCGGCGCAGGGGTGGACGGTGAGCCCGGCGGGCTTGTCCACCACCAGAAGATCGTCGTCCTCGTAGCGGATGTCCACCGGGCCGTCAAAGGGGACGATGTCGGAGGGGGCCCTGTCGTCGGCCAGGATGGACACCGTCTGCCCGGGGTGGACCAGGTAGCTGGTGTAGATGTCCTCCCCGTCCACTAAGAGGCCCCGGGGGCGGTGCTTGGCCCGGCGGATGGCGGAGGTGGACAGGCCCCGGCTGCGGAGGAGGGCGTCCACCCGGCGGCCCGCCTCGTCCTCCGGGACGGAAAATTCCAGATAGCGCAAGGGGGCGCCTCCCTTCTCGGAAATGAAAGCGGTTTGAATTGATTCTACCACAATTTTTGGAAAACCGCACCCGCTCTCTTTCCAAACAGTGAAAAAAGTAGTATAATAATAAAATTCAAACCCCAGTCGGAGCGAGGTGCAACCTATGGGTGAAAAACTGGGCGTCTATCTCCATATTCCTTTTTGCCGGGCCAAGTGCGATTACTGTGACTTTTATTCCCTGCCGGAGCGGGACGGGGTCATGGACGAATACTGCAAGGCGCTGACCGCCCACATCAAGGAGGCGGCGCCCCTGGCCAAGGGCTGGCAGGTGGACACGGTGTATATCGGCGGCGGCACCCCCAGCGTCCTGGGGGGCAAGCGTCTGGCCGGGCTGCTGGGTGAGGTGAAGCGCCGCTTCGACGTGGCCCGGGACGCCGAGATCACCTGCGAGGCCAACCCGGAGAGCGCCGACCGGCACTTTTTGACGGCCATGCGCCGGGCGGGGGTGAACCGGCTGTCCCTGGGGATGCAGTCGGCCTGCGACGGGGAGCTCCACGCCGTCCACCGCCTTCACAATTTCAGCCAGGTCACCGAGGCGGTGGCCCTGGCCCGGAAGGCCAAGATTAAAAACCTCTCCCTGGACCTGATTTACGGCCTGCCCGGCCAGAGCATGGAGAGCTGGAAAAAAAGCGTGGAGGCCGCCCTGTCCCTGTCGCCGGAGCACCTGTCCTGCTATGGGCTGAAGGTGGAGCCGGGCACCCCCCTGGACGGGCGGGTCACCAGGGGGGAGGTCCTCCCGGATGACGACGCCCAGGCCGACATGTACCTGTGGACGGTGGAGCGGCTGGCCCAGGCGGGGTATCCCCAGTATGAGATCTCCAATTTCGCCCGGCCCGGCTTCCAGTCCCGGCACAACCTGAAATACTGGATGGGCAAGCCCTATATCGGCTTCGGCCCCGGCGCCCACTCCGACTTCGGCGGGCGGCGCTACTCCTTTGTCCGGGATCTGGACCGGTATATCACGGGCATCCTGGGCGGCGGGGCGGTCATCGACGATTCCGAGCTGATCCCCCACCGGGAGCGGGGCAGCGAGTACCTCATGCTCCGCCTGCGGACCGTCCGGGGGATCGAGGAGTGGGAATACCGGCGGGAGTTCTCCCTCAATTTCGACCCTCTGGAGCAGAAATTGGAGGAGTACGAGCGCCAGGGCTGGGCGGTGAAGAAGGACCGCCGGTGGCACCTGACCCCCAAGGGGTTCCTGGTGTCCAACCAGCTCATCGGGGATCTGCTGACCATCCAGGAGGCCGCCACCCTCAAGACCACCCTGCCCCGCCTGCGGGCGGAGGGGAAGTTTTTGAAGGAAAAATGACATTTGGTTCCAATATTGCCGGGGCGGTTTACACCGCTCCCCGGCTGTGATAAGATGATGCGTACCGGGCTTGTCCCGGTACGCATCGTTTGTTGACCGGAACAGGAGGAAGCATGAAGCACTGGATGAAACAGATCACCGCGGCGGGGCTGTCCCTGTCGCTTTTGTTGGGGCAGGCCGCCCTGGCCTCCGACGCCCTGGGCCACGACCTCCACGCCGGACATACGGCGCTGTCTGAGGGCGCCGGGCTGACAAGGGCCTATTTTTGGAGCGATACATACAAGGACCTGCGCACCGAGCGCTACGTGTCCTACACCCCCAACGAGGAGGTGAAGCCCACCGTGGCCTACGGGGATACGGTCCTCAAGCGGGCCACCCTCTCCACCATGGCCCGGGGCCTGGAGGCCCAGGGCAAGCGGGTGGTGGGGGGCACCAACGGGGACTTCTACGTGTTCGCCACCGGCCAGCCCCTTGGCCTGGTGGTGACGGACGGCATTCTGCGCTCCTCCGCCTCCTACCATTCCGCCGTGGGCTTCCGCGCCGACGGCACCGCCTTCGTGGGCACCCCCAACCTGCTCATCACCGCCACCATGCTGGGGGAGCGAATCACCGTGTTCGGCGGGGTGAACAAGATCCGCCAGGTTCGCTCGGTGGACGGCGGGGGGCTGACCCTGCTCACCCGGGACTTCGGGGAAACCACCCAGAACACCTCCGCCGGGGTGGACGTGATCCTGCGGCCGGTGGCGGAGGACCTGGGCGAGGTGATCTCCGCCGAGGACAGCGGGGCGGGCTTCGAGCTCACCTTGTCGGACATGCCCAGGATCGGGGGCCGGGTGCGCTGCACCGTGGACCAGGTCATCGAGGCCGCCGGGGACAACCCCATCCCGGAGGGCTGCTTCGTCCTCACCATGAACGCCAAGGACGACGAAGGGACCCTGAATATGCTCCGCTCCCTCCAGCCGGGGGACGAGGTGAACATCGACATCACCAGCGAGGACACCCGCTGGGCCGAGGCCACCGAGGCTCTGGGCGCCATGTACCGCCTGCTGGACAACGGGCAGGTGGGGGCCAACCTGAACGCCGAGCGCACCGCCCGCACCGCCATCGGGGTGAAGGAGGACGGCACCGTCATCTTCTACACCGTGGACGGCAAGCAGGCCGGGGTCAGCGTGGGGGCCACCTGCGCCCAGGTGGCCATGCGGCTCCAGGAGCTTGGCTGTGTGGAGGCCGTGGGCCTGGATGGCGGCGGCTCCACCACCATCGGGGTCACCTATCCCGACAAGAACTACATGGAGGTGGTCAACAGCCCATCCGACGGGGCGGAGCGGTCCAACTCCACCGCCATCTTTCTGACCACCGAGCTGAAGGCCACCGGGGAGCCGGGCTCCCTGGCGCTCTCCCCCGGGGACGCCCTGCTGCTGGCGGGGGCGGAGCTCTCTTTGAGCGCCGCGGTCCTGGACACCGCCTATTACAGCATGGGGACCGCCTCGGGGGTGACTTATACCGCCGAGGGGGCCGGTGAGGTGACGCCGGAGGGGGTCTTTACGGCGGGCGCCTCCTCCGGGAGCGCCGTGGTGACGGGTACCGGCTCCGGCGGCATCACCGGCCGGGCGGACATCACGGTGGTGGACACCCCCGACCAGATCGTGGTGAAGAACGAGGCTACCGGGGGCACCATTTCGGCGCTGTCCCTGGACCCGGGGGAGACCGTCTCCCTCACCGCCTCCAGCGGTTGGCGGAACCTGCTGCTCCAGTCCCAGGACGGCTGCTATACCTGGAAGTGCGACGAGGCCGTGGGCACCATCACGGAGGACGGCACCTTCACCGCCGGGACCAAGAGCGCCTCGGGGAACCTGACCGTCACCGCTGGGGGCAAGACGGTGGCCATCCCCGTGAACGTGGCCGGCCATGTGAAGAGCCTGGAGGACATGGAGGGCGCCGAGACCGGCTTCACCTCCACCGACACCGCCACGGCCGAGATCGAAAAGGCCCTGAACAATGTCCGCGCCGGGCTCCAGAGCTTGAAGGTGGACTACGACACCGGCGAGGAGGGCACCGCCCAGCTGGACGCCAGGATCGCCATCCCCGGCGGGGAGCACTACCTGGGCCTGTGGGTCCTCTCCGACGGCTCGGGCAACAACCTGACCGCCGTGTTTGAAAACGCCGGCGGCGAGGAGCTGCTGGCGCCGGTGGCCGGCCTGAGCTTCACCGGCTGGAAACACGTGCTGGTGGCAATCCCCGAGGGGGCCAGTACCCTGACCGGCCTGCGCTTCATCTACGGCGGCGGGGAGAGCCGGACCGGCACGGTGTGGCTGGACCAGCTCACCAGCTCCAATGAGGACCTGGAGGACACCACCCCGCCCACCATCGACATCCGGGTGAAGGGTATCCAGCTCACCGCCACCGTCAACGACAACGTGGACCGCTCCCTCTCCGCCGGGGCGGTGGTGCTCCAATACGACGGGGCCACCCTGACCGGGAGCTGGAACGAGCAGACCGGCACCCTCACCGCCACGCTGCCCGCCCCCGGGGCTATCCGCCACCGGGTGACGGTGACGGCGGTGGACGCCAGCGGCAACCTGGGCCGGGCCTCCCTGGACGTGGGGGAGGGGGCCACCCTCATCTTCGACGACATGGAGGACCACTGGGCCGCCAGCTACGCCAACTACCTCTACGAGCAGGGGGTGACCAAGGGGGCCACCTCCGGTGACGTGCTGAACTACCTGCCCGACACGGACATCACCCGGGCGGAGTTCTTCACCATGGTGGCCCGGTGGATGGGCCTGGACCTGAGCCGGTATGAGGGGGTGTCCCTGCCCTTTGCCGACACCAAGGACATCCCCTCCTGGGCCCTGTCCGCGGTGAAGGCCATGTATGACCGGGGCATCGTCCAGGGCAGCCAGGAGTTCGACGGGCTCTACGCCCACCCCAATGACAGCATCAACCGGGCCGAGGCCATGACCATCCTGGGCCGGACCCAGATGCGGGGGTACCCCGAGGCGGAGATCACGGGCTTTACCGACTACGCCCAGGTGCCCGCGTGGTCCGAGGCCTACGTCCGCAGCCTGGTGGGCCAGGGCGTGGTCAACGGGTATGAGGACAACACCCTGCGGCCTCTGGCGCCCATGAGCCGGGGCCAGGTGGCCAAAGTGCTGTACACCCTGCGCTAACCGAAAAAGAGAACCCCCGCCCGCGTCCCTTGGGACGCGGGTGGGGGTTTCGTTTTGTGCGGGCTGGGAAGGGGCCGCGCCTTTCTCAGGCCAGGAGCCCGGGGGCCACGGTGATGTCCTGGCGGGGCACTTTTTCCCAGGAAAAGTCCTCCGCAAGCTGGGCGGCGGCAACAGGGGAGGGATCGGCCCGCTGGCCGGCCAGATGGGCCAGGAGCCCCAGGAGCTGCTGGGGGGTGTACCGGCGGCGGAGGGCCCCCATGTCCAGGTCGGCGTCCCGCTTGGCCAGACGGCGGCCGTCGGGGGCCAGGAGGAGGGGGACGTGGTAAAAGGAGGGGGCCTTCAGCCCCAGGGCCTCATAGAGCCAGAGCTGGCGGGGGGTGGAGGAGAGGAGGTCCCGGCCCCGGACCACCTGGGTGATCCCCATCTCGGCGTCGTCCACCACCACCGCCAGCTGGTAGGCCCAGGCCCCGTCCCATCGGCGGACGGGGAAGTCGCCGCTCTCCCGGGCCAAATCCTGGGTGTAGGGGCCCTGGCAGCCGTCGGTGAAGGAGACGCTTTTCCGGGGCACCCGCACCCGCCAGCTGGGCGGGCGCTCCTGGGCGCGGCGGGCCACCTCCTCCGGGGTGAGGGCGGCGCAGGGGCAGGCGGGGGAGACGTCGTGGACATGGGGGGCCTCGTTGAGCCGCTGGAGGCGGGTGCAGAAGCAGGGGTAGACCAAGCCCTGCTCCTCCAGTTTGGCGAAGGCGGCGGCGTACCGGGCTCCCCGGCTGCTCTGCCAATAGGAGGGCACGTCGCCCCCCTCGTCCCAGTCCAGACCCAGCCACTCCAGGTCCTCCATGAGCTGCCAGGCGTGGGCGGGCTGGCAGCGGACCGGGTCCAGATCCTCCACCCGAAGCACCAGCCGCCCTCCGGCGGAGCGGACGGAGAGCCAGGCCAGCAGGGCGGAGAAGAGATTGCCCAGGTGCATCCGCCCGCTGGGGCTGGGGGCGAAGCGGCCTTTGACGGTGGTCGGTTCCATAGGCGGTATCTCCTTTCCCCTCGACGGGATTCGTTCCCGTTCACCGATGGGATATCATATACTGTGGGGAGTACATAATGACAGAACATAGGAGGGATGAAATTGCAGGACGGGTTCGGGGGCCTGGGATGGCCCCTGGGGCCCCGGCAGATGCTTCGGCTGGCCGGCGCCCTTGCGTTTGTCTGGGGGCGGGACGGCCTGCGGGTCATGGGGCCGGAGGGCCCCCTCTCCCCGGGGGAGACTGGGACCCTGGCCCGGGCGCTGGAGCCGGTCCTGCGGGAAGAGATACGGGGAAAGTCCTCTGTGGAGGCCCAGGTGCGGCTGGAAAAGCCGGTCCGGGGAGGCACGTGGTACCAGTGCGCCGGTCTGCGCCGGAGCGACGGGCGGCTGGCGGGGCTGCTGCGGGATACCACGGCCGAGCAGATGGAGCGCCAGCGCCTTCTGGAGCAGTCCCACCGGGACTGGCTCACCGGCCTGTGGAACCGGCAGGGCATGTCCCAGCGGGTGGAGGACACCCTGGCGGAGGAGGGGCGGGCCACCCTGCTGATGGTGGATATGGACAACTTCAAGGAGGTCAACGATAGCCGGGGCCACCTGGAGGGGGACCGGGTGCTCACCTTCACCGCCCAGCTTTTGCGGGAGCTGTTCCCCTGTCCCGCCCACGTGGGCCGGGCAGGGGGCGACGAATTTTTGATCCTCCTGCCGGGGGCAGGGGCCTCCGACGCCTGCCAGGCGGGGCGGGCCTTCTGCCGGGCCCTGCGGGAGCGGGCCCCCGCCAGGGGGCTGGGCCGGGTGTCGTGCAGCGTGGGGATCGCCGTGGCCCCCGAGGAGGGGGAGGACTTCGAAGGGCTTTTCCACGTGGCCGACCAGGCCATGTACCGGGCCAAGGAGCGGGGAAAGGACATCTGCTGCCGGTGATATCAATATAATACGTAAGGAAGAGAGGGCGGATCACTCCGCCCTCTCTTTTTGGGTCAATCAAAGACCATGGTGGAGAAGTAATCCTCCGGCGTCTCGGCCCGACGGATGAGCCGTGTGGAGCCGTCCTCCCGCAAAAGCACCTCCGCCGAGCGCAGCTTGCCGTTGTAGTTATAGCCCATGGAGAAGCCGTGGGCCCCGGCGTCGTGGATGACCAGCAGGTCGCCCAGCTCGATCTCGGGAAGAGGGCGGTCCACGGCGAACTTGTCGTTGTTCTCGCACAGGGACCCCACCACGTCGTAGACGTGGTCCGAGGGCCTGTCCTCCTTGCCCATGACGGTGATGTGGTGGTAGGCCCCATACATGGCCGGGCGCATCAGGTTGGCGGCGCAGGCGTCCACCCCCACGTACTCCTTGTAGGTGTGCTTGAAGTGGACGGCCTTGGTGACGAGACAGCCGTAGGGCCCCAGCATGAAGCGGCCCAGCTCGGTGAAGATGGACACGTCCCCCATGCCCGCGGGGACCAAAATCTCCTCGAACTGCTTCCGCACCCCATCGCCAATCACGGCGATGTCGTTTTCCGGCTGGTCGGGGCGGTAGGGGATGCCCACACCGCCGGAGAGGTTGATGAAGGCCACCTTGCAGCCGGTCTCCTTCTGGAGGTCCACGGCCAGCTGGAAGAGGATGCCCGCCAGGGCGGGGTAGTAGTCGTTGGAGATGGTGTTGGAGGCCAGGAAGGCGTGGATGCCGAAGCGTTTGGCTCCCAAGTCCTTCAGCTTATTGAAGCCCTCGAAGAGCTGGGGGCGGGTAAAGCCGTACTTGGAGTCCCCCGGGGTGTCCATGACCTGGAAGCCCTCTTTACTCTCCCCCAGCTGGAAGACCCCGCCGGGGTTGAAGCGGCAGGAGATGGTCTCGGGGATGTACCCCAGGGTCTCCCGCAGAAAGTCGATGTGGGTGAAGTCGTCCAGGTTGATGGTGGCCCCCAGCCTGGCGGCCAGCTCAAACTCCTCCGCCGGGGTCTCGTTGGAGGAGAACATGATCTCACTGCCGGAGAAGCCGCACTTGTCGGAGAGCATCAGCTCGGTGAGGGAGGAGCAGTCCACGCCGCAGTCCTCCTCCCGGAGGAGCTTCAAAATGGCGGGGGTGGGGGTGGCCTTGACGGCAAAATATTCCTTGAAGCCGGGGTTCCAGGCGAAGGCGGCCTTGAGCCGCCGTGCGTTTTCCCGGATGCCCTTCTCATCGTAAAGGTGGAAGGGGGTGGGGTACTGCTGGGTGATGGCCTGGAGCTGTTCCAGGGACACAAAGGGCTTTTTCATAGCCGCACCTGCTTTCTGTGGCAGACTTTTGTACGCTAACACGTCGAATTATATCCCATCCCGGGGGAGGGTGTCAAGATTGTCTCCCGCCCGGCCCGCCAGCAGCCGGGGGATGAAGCGCAGGAAGAGGAAGGAGGAGACGCAGGCGGCGATGACGTCGCAGATGGGCTCGGCCCAGAAGGCGGCGGAGGCGGTGAGGAGCATGGGCAGGGCCACCGTGGCGACGAGGAAGACCGCCTTGCGGAAGAGGGAGCAGAAGAGGGCCAGCCGGACCTGCCCCAGGGCGGTGGACTGGTCCACGATGACGTACTGCACCGCCAGGGGGATGACGGCGGCGGTGTAGATTTTAATGAAGGTGACGCTCCGGGCCGCCAGGGCGGCGTTCTGGGTGAAGAGGCGGACGAAGAGGGGGGCGCACAGCCAGGTGGCGGCCAGCATCACCGCCGTGAAGCCCACGCACAGGGCCAGGATGTGCTTGAGGGCCTTCTCCACCCGCCGGGGCCGGCCCGCGCCGTAGTTGAAGCTGACGATGCTCTGACAGCCCAGGGTGATGCCCCCCATGGGCATGGTGATGAGGAGCATGTAGCTCTGGACGATGGCGGCGCAGGTGAGGAGGGCGTCCCCCTCCCCGGGCCCACCGAAGCGCTGGAGGACGGTGTTGAGGACGATGAGAAGCACGCTGTCCGAGCAGATGGTGAGGAAGGGGGAGACCCCGAAGGTGAGCACCTTCTTGCAGGCCCCCCAGTCGAACCGGCCCCAATGGAGGGGCACCGGCATGGATTTGCGGCGCAGGCACAAAAGGGCGAAGATACAGCTTGCCGCCTGGGACAAAAGGGTGGCCCAGGCCGCCCCGGCCACGCCCAGGTCCAGCACGAAGATGAAAATGGGGTCGAGGGTGATGTTGAGCCCCGCCCCCAGCACCACCGTGCCCATGCCCAGGCCCGAGCGGCCCTGGCAGATGAGGAAGCTGTTGAGGCCGGTGGCCATGAGGGCGAAGGCGGTGCCGGCGATATAGATGGTGAGGTAGGTCAGGGCGTAGGGGAAGGTGTCGGCGCTGGCGCCGAACCACAAAAGGAGCTGGCGGCGCAGGAGGAAAAAGACGGCGGACAGGGCCAGGGCCAAAACGAGCAGGAGCCGCAGGCAGTTGGAGAGGATGCCGGAGGCCCCTTCGTGGTCCTCCTCCCCCATCTTCATGGCCATCAGCGGCGCGCCCCCCTGGCACACCAGGTAGGCGAAGGAGGACAGCAGGGTCACGATGGGGCCGCAGACCCCCACCCCCGCCAGGGCCAGGTCCCCGATGACGGGGATGTGGCCGATAAACATCCGGTCCACGATGGAGTAGAGCACGTTGATGAACTGGGCCAGCAGGGTGGGGATGGCCAGGCGCAGGACCAGCCGGCCCACGCTGTCATTGCCCAGGTCGATTTTTCGCCGCATGGAGGTATCCTCTCCTTTGAGAAACAAATCATACACACAAGGTCACATTATACATGATTTCAAAGGAAAGTAAAGAGTCCCCGGCGGCTGGGCGGCTTATCCCCCGGGGGTCTGAGCTGGAGGCGGAATAAAAAGCAGAAATGTTAGCACTCTGCTTTGTGGAGTGCTAACATTTACAATTTGGACATATTTTTTGCTATCTTTGTTCACAGGCCGCGGCTATACTAAGCATTGAAAAAAGGAACGGGAGGCCGGGACGAAAAGGGCCGGGCCTCCAAAGAAAGGAGTTCATTTCTATGTTTGGTATGCTTCCGTTTGAGCGCAGTGACAGCAACGTGTTCGACACCTTCGACAACTTCGCCCGTGATTTCTTCCGCAAGTCCAACGCCGACCTGCCCGCCTTCCGCACCGATATCCGGGACGCCGGGGACAGCTTCCTGCTGGAGGCCGATCTGCCCGGGTTCAACAAGGAGGACATCTCCCTGGATCTGAAGGACGGCATCCTCACCATCTCCGCCGTCCACCAGGACAGCAGCGAGGAGAAGGACGACAAGGGCAGCTACATCCGCCGGGAGCGGCGGTACGGCTCCTTCCAGCGCAGCTTCGACGTCACCGGCATCGACGAGAGCGGCATCACCGCCGCCTACCAGAACGGCGTGCTGACGCTGACCCTTCCCAAGGCCAGGCCCGTGGAGCCGGAGACCCACAGAATTGCCATCCAGTAAGCAAACTAGAGAAGAGCCGGTCAGCTTTCGCTGACCGGCTCTTCTTCGTCCCGGGTGGTCCAGTTGGGGCAGGTGTCATCCGGCATCCGGGATTTGAGACGGGGCGTGGTGCAGTGTCCGCACCAGACGGAGGTGAAGCTGGAACGCCTCAAGACGTAATGCTGGTAGAAGTGGGCGCAGGTACCGCAGAGTTTGCGTTCGGAAAGGTCTTTTTTGAATGTACCCATAGGTTTGCCTCCTTCTGACGGGGCAATAGGTGCCCCTTGTGCTTACTATAAGTGTTAATTGGAAAAAGTGTTTGATTTACACCTAATTAAATGTAAAAAGTTTTATATTCTAAAATTGTGGAGATTTATGGGTGGCCTGACTGCGGGCCACCTGCAGGAGTCCCTCCTTTGGAAACCACCCCGGGATGTCCGCAAGAGCGCAGGATGACCCCGGCCCCTTACTTCGTAACGGAGCCGGGGTTCGACAGATCTTAGGCTTCCCCCTGGGGGAAGCTGTCGAGCGTAGCGAGACTGATGAGGGGAACTTGTCGTTTCGCAGAGCCTTTCTCATATCCGCAGTTCCCCTCATCCGTCAGCCCTCCGGGCTGCCACCTTCCCCCGAGGGGAAGGCTAAGGGCGTGCGCGAACATACTTATCTGTTAAGCACACGTCAGCGGCAGCGGCGCGAGAGGGACCACGGGTCGTACAGACGCTCCCGTGCTTTTCCCCCTATCAACGGGCAGTAGACCTGCTACTGAAAAGGGAGTCTGCGAGTAGGTTAGCACCCAAGACTTTTCTTTGGGGGTCTGGGGCGGCGTTTCTTTTCCTCGGGAAAAGAAATGTCCCCCAGAAGGACGCACGTTCCGACGTGCAAGCAGGTAGCAATCAGAACGAATTAGCACTCGAATAACAAGAGTGCTAATTGTTTACACGCCGTTCATGATTTTTCCCGGAAAACCGCCTATACTAAGCACAAATAAAGGTATTTTTCCGGAAAGGAGTTGTTTATCATGAACACTCAAAACTACACCCAAAAGACCCTGGAGGCCGTCCAGGCCGCCCAGTCCCTCGCCACCGAATACGGCAACCAGCAGATCGAGCAGAGCCACCTCCTGCTGGCCCTGCTGACCGCCGAAAACGGCCTGGTACCCCAGCTTTTGGCCAACATGGGCCTCACCGTGCCCAGCTTCGCCGCCGCGGTGAAGGCCCAGGTGGAGAAGCTCCCCAAGGTCTCCGGCCCGGGGCGGGAGATGGGGAAGATCTACGTCTCCCAAGGCGTGGACCGCGTCCTGAACGCTGCCGAGGAGACCGCCCGGCAGATGAAGGACGAGTACGTCTCGGTGGAGCATCTCCTGCTGGCCCTGGTGAAGACCGCCGACCGGGAGCTGGCCGAGCTCTACAAGACCTACAATGTCACCTACGAGGGCATCTTGCGGGCCCTCACTGCCGTGCGGGGCAATCAGCGGGTGACCTCAGACAACCCGGAGGAGACTTACGACGCCCTCAAGAAGTACGGCACCGACCTGGTGGAGGCGGCCCGGAAAAACAAGCTGGACCCGGTCATCGGCCGGGACGAGGAGATCCGGAACGTCATCCGCATCCTCTCCCGCAAATCCAAAAACAATCCTGTGCTCATCGGCGAGCCCGGCGTGGGCAAGACCGCCATCGCCGAGGGCCTGGCCCAGCGCATCGTCAAGGGGGACGTGCCCGGCTCCCTGAAGGACAAGACCATCTTCAACCTGGACATGGGCGCCCTCATCGCCGGGGCCAAGTACCGGGGCGAGTTCGAGGAGCGGCTGAAGGCCGTGCTGAACGAGGTGAAAAAGTCCGAGGGCCGCATCATCCTCTTCATCGACGAGCTCCACACCATCGTGGGGGCGGGCAAGACCGAGGGGAGCATGGACGCGGGCAACCTCTTGAAGCCCATGCTGGCCCGGGGGGAGCTGCACTGCATCGGGGCCACCACCCTCAACGAGTACCGCCAGTATATCGAGAAGGACGCCGCCCTGGAGCGGCGGTTCCAGCCCGTCCTGGTGCGGGAGCCCTCCGTGGAGGACACCGTGGCCATCCTCCGGGGCCTCAAGGAGCGCTACCAGGTGTTCCACGGGGTGAAGATCACCGACGGGGCCATCATCGCCGCCGCCACCCTCTCCAACCGCTATATCACCGACCGGTTCCTCCCCGACAAGGCCATCGACCTCGTGGACGAGGCCTGCGCCACGGTGCGCACCGAGATTGACTCCATGCCCACCGAGCTGGACGTTTTGCAGGGCAAGATGACCCAGCTGGAAATCGAGGAAGCGGCCCTGGTGAAGGAGACCGATAAACTGTCCCAGGAGCATCTGGCCGACATCCGCAAGGAACTGTCCGATTTGAAGGAGGACTTCAACGCCAAGAAGGCCCAGTGGGAGAACGAGAAGAACGCCATCGGCGCGGTGCAGAAGCTGCGGGAGGAGCTGGAGGACGCCAACGCGGAGCTGGAAAAGGCCCAGCGGGAGTACGACCTGAACCGGGCCGCCGAGCTGCAGTACGGAAAAATCCCCGAGCTCCAGAAGCGGCTGGAGGCCCAGGAGCTGGTGGCCAACCAGGGGAAGGAGGCCAGCCTCCTGCGGGACAAGGTCACCGAGGAGGAGGTGGCCAAAATCGTGGAGCGGTGGACCGGCATCCCGGTGGCCCGCCTCATGGAGGGGGAGCGGGAAAAGCTCCTCCACCTGGAAGACATTCTCCATGAGCGGGTGGTGGGCCAGGACGAAGCCGTGCGCCTCGTGAGCGAGTCCATCCTCCGCTCCCGGGCGGGAATCGCCGACGAGAGCCGCCCCATCGGCTCCTTCCTCTTCCTCGGCCCCACCGGCGTGGGCAAGACCGAGCTGGCCAAGACCCTGGCGGCGACGCTTTTCGACAGCGAGAAGAACCTGGTGCGCATCGACATGAGCGAGTATATGGAGAAGTACTCCGTCTCCCGGCTCATCGGCGCCCCTCCCGGATACGTGGGCTACGAAGAGGGGGGCCAGCTCACCGAGGCGGTGCGCCGCCAGCCCTACTCCGTCATCCTCTTCGACGAGGTGGAGAAGGCCCACCCGGACGTGTTCAACGTGCTTTTGCAGGTGTTGGACGACGGGCGCATCACCGACGGCCAGGGCCGGACGGTGGACTTCAAGAACACCGTCATCATCCTCACCTCCAACCTGGGCAGCCAGTATTTGCTGGACGGCATCGGCCCCGACGGGGACATCACCCCGGAGGCCCGGGGCGAGGTGGAGCAGCTTTTGAAGCGGTCCTTCCGGCCGGAGTTCCTGAACCGGCTGGACGAGATCGTGTTCTACAAGCCACTGACGAAGGAGAACGTCTCCCACATCGTGGATTTGATGGTGGACAGCCTCAACCAGCGGCTGGCGGGCAAGGAGCTCAAATGTGTCCTCACCCCGGCGGCGAAGGACTTCGTCATCGAGGAGGCCTACGACCCCCTCTATGGCGCCCGGCCCCTGCGCCGGTACCTCCAGCACACGGTGGAGACCCTCATCAGCCGGGAGATCATCGCCGGCAGCGTGGCCCCCGGCGACACCCTGACGGTGGACGTCAGGGACGGGGAGCTGACCCTGTCAGCGAAGGAAGTGCTCCGCGGCGACGTGGTGGAGGAATAAGGAAAGAGGCGCGGCCCGACCTGGGCCGCGCCTCTTTTTTTGCTTTTTTTGAAACCCTTCCGCTTTTTTGGTGTATTCTTAGATAGAAACATGTTTCTTCGAAAGGAGGTGGGCGGGTGGACGACGAAAAGCTGCTCCGGCGGCTGCAGAAGGGCGATACCGGGGCGCTGGAGGCCCTCATCCGCCGCTACACCCCCTACGTGAGCGCCGCCGCCTACCGTGTGCTGGGCTCCCTGCCTCGGGAGGAGCTGGAGGAGGTGGTGGCGGACACCTTCGTGGCCCTGTGGTCACACGCCGGGGGGCTGGAGCCGGAGCGGGGGACCCTCCGGGCCTGGCTGGGGGCCGTGGCCGCCAATAAGGCCAAGAACCGCCTGCGCTCCTACGCCCCCACCTTGCCGCTGGACGACGCCTCCCCGGCCCCGGACGCCCCCGAGCGGGCGGTGGAGGAGCGGGAGACCGGCGAGGCACTGTGGCGGGCGGTGGACGGCCTGGACGAGCCGGAGCGCACGCTGTTTTTCCGGTACTACTACGAGGGGGAACGGCTCAAGACCATCGCCGGAGAGCTGGGCTTGAACCTCTCCACCGCCAAGACCAAGCTGGCCCGGGGGCGGAAGCGCCTGCGGGAGCAATTACGCGAGACAGGAGGCGAGGAACATGCCTGACCGGCTCAAGGGACTGGAGCGGGAGCTGGGCCTTCCCGCCGTGCCGGCGCCCTTTCCCATGGACGCCAAAGCCATCAGCCGCCGGGTAGAGGCGACGCTCTCCGCCCGGCCCAAAGAGAGGAAGCTGTATATGAGACATAAAGTAAGACTGGCCGCCGTGCTCACCGCCGCGGCCGTGGCCCTCACCGGCACCGCCCTGGCGGTGGCCCCCGCCCTCAGCGAGGCATTGCAGAAGGCCCTGGGGGAGTTCGCCCCCTACGCCCATGCCATGGAGGGGACGGCGGTGGACCAGGGCATCCAGGTCAAGGTGGTCTCCGCCCTGGCCGACGGCACCAACGTGCGGGTGTACGCCGAGCTCACCGACCTCACAGGGAACCGGCTGGAGCACGCCGTCATCCAGAGCATGGACAGCTATCTGAAGCTGGACAGTACCGGCGGCAGCGAGGGCAGCGGCTGGGCCTTCGGCAGCGAGAAGCTGGGCTGCGACCCGGAGACGAAAACCCTGCTCTACGCCTTCGACCGCTACAACGGCGCCCTGATGGCGGACGGCACCGCGGGGACGCTGTATATAGACACCATCCGGGGCGGCTATACGGATTTTGAGACGGAGGAGGCCCTGCCCCAAAACCTGCTCACCGCCCAGCTGTTAAAGACCAGGGTCCTGCCCTCCGGGGAGACGGTGCTGACGCCGGGACAGACCCCTGCGGAGCTGCCGGGGGCGGAGGGCGTGAGCCTGTCCTCCATGGGCTTCGCCGCCGATGGTCGGCTCCACATCCTCTTCCGGCTCCCCGAGGGGGCCGACCCGGAGAAGAGCTCCCTCCTCACCAACGTGTACAGCAAGGCCTGGCGGGAGGGGGACGGCGGGGATCAAACCTACAACCGGGATTGGAAAAGAGTCGGCTTTACCGAGAACGGGAAGGCTTACTACGAGTTCTCCGTCCCGGCCAAGCCGGAAAACCTGGACGACATCATTTTGACGCCCATTTACGGCTCTATGGAGTATACCGGCACCCGTATCGAGGGGGACTGGCAGGTGCCCGTCACCATCCGCAAGGCGGAGGAGCGGGTCATTTCCCTCACCGGGACTATCGACCACAGCACGCTCCAAAGCATGGTGCTCTCGCCCCTGGGGGTCACCCTCGTCACCACCTCCCCGGACTTTACGGGGGTCGGCGGCTACCCGCTGGCGGTGTATCTGGCGGACGGCACGGTGCTCCGCCCCCAGCGGGGCTTCACAGGACCCTCCGGCGTCGACGGGCCCGATCTGGCCCGGTGGGACTTCCGGGAGCCGGTGGACCTGGATCAGATCACCGGGGTGTCCCTGGGGTACTGGATGATTCCCCTGGCGAACGGCGGGGCGGGGGAGGGGTACTGGCTCTCCCGGCTGCCGGAATAACGGAAGGCGGGGGAACCGCCGGCGTTTCGCGGGCGCATGATATGCGCCCCTACAAGGGAAAACGGAAGGACCGCCGCCCGGCTGGCCGGGCGGCGGTCCTTGGTTTGTGAGAGAACGAAGGCGGTATTGGCTTTTCGGGGGAGCACGAGGGGGCGGCGGACCGCCTTGTGTGAAATCCGATTGCCTTTTGAGCGCCCGCGGGCGCTCAAAAGGCCGAAATGGGCGTTCCGCCGGACAGGTCCATGGAGATGATCTTGCTCCTCTGAAGCCCCTCCCGCACCACGGCGTCGTAGACCTCCTTCATGTGCCAGTAGTCCGACGTGGCGCTGAGGATGGCCATGAGCCGCTTGTCCCGGTTCAGGATGGGGAAGGACAGACAGGTGGTGTCGTCCAGGTACTCCCGCTCATCCTGGGCGTAGCCCCGGCGGGCGACCTCCGCCACGTCCCGCTCCAGGGCCTCCCGGTCGGTAATGGTATAGGCGGTGAAGCGCTCCATGCCGCAGGCGGCGATGCGGGCGTGGGATTCCTCCCGGGGCAGGTAGGCCAGCAGGACCTTCCCCGTGCTGGTGGCGTGAAGGGCCAGCTCGCCCCCCTGTGGGGCCACGTTGGAGACGTGGAAAGCGGGCTCGGAGGAGGCCACCGTCACCACCCGCCCCTCGTCGGTGCAGATGGACAGCCGCATGGCCACGTGGTAGCGCTGGGCCATCTCGGTGATATGGCGGTTGCCCCGGTGGACGATGGGTAGGCGCGCGGGGTACATGGAGCTGAGCTCATAGAGCTTGCTGGAGATGGTGAGCCGCCCGTCCTCCCCCCGGAGGACATAGCCTCCGGCGATCAGGGTGTTGATGAGGGCGTAGAGGGTGGTGCGCTGGACGCCCACCGCCTCGCAGATGTCGATGACGCTGAGGGGGCGGGCGGCCTGGGCCAGGGTCTCCAGGATGGCCAGGGCGCGCTCCACCGACTGGATGGTCAGCGGACCGCCTTTCTGTTCTTTCAAACCCACATCCCCCTTCATCCCGGTCTTCTTACCTCTTATTATAGCGGGCAAGGCCGGGAGAAGCAAGCACAATGTTGAGATGGTGGAAGGAATGTTGATATGGTAAACGTGAGACTGGAATAAAAAAGCGCCCTTTCTTATAAGAAAGGGCGCTTTTTCCACAATTTATGAAACGGAAAAAGTTAGGCGAAAAAGGCGTGGGCGCCGATGGTGGCCACATAGGAGCGGTTCCGGGCGGCCCAGCTGTTGGGTGCGGAGCGGGGGTTGATGAAGTAAAGAGCGTTGCCGATGGTGTTGGCCCCGTCCAGGCACAGCTTGGCGGCGGCCACGCTCTCGGCGTTGGGGGTCAGGTTGATGGAGCCGTTGGTAACGGGGGTGAACTGATTGCGCTGATGGATGACCTCATAGACCGTGTCGGGGAAGAGGGAGCTGGCCACCCGGTTCAAAACCACGTTGCCCACGGCGATCTTACCGGCCAAAGGCTGGTTGCCGCTCTCGGCGTTGATGATATGGCTGAGCCAGTACACCACGTCGGACTGGTAGGCCAGATCGCCGGAGGTGATGGGGCCGCTGCCGGCGGTGATGACCACGGCGTTGCCGGTGGGATCCCAGGCCACGTTGGCGCCCAGGGCGGCGGCCAGGGTGCGGGCGGGGACCAGGATAACGTTGCCGGAGATCTTGACGCCCTGGGGCAGGTACAGGTACCGGCCGTTGGCCACCATGTAGTCGCGGCCCGGCTGGATGGTCATGGTGAGCCCGGGGGCGGTGACCACCGCCTGGTCGTTCTCCCAGACCGCCGCGGCGTCGGGATAGAGGGCCCGTACCACGGGAAAGTAGGAGACGTAAGTCACCTGGTCGAAAACCTGGACGGGGACGTCCAGCTCGATGACAGCGTCGTTGACGATGACGCTGATGCCGTCGCTCTCGACGGCGGTGGCGGGCACACCCAGTCCGAGGACCAGGCAGAAAGCCAGCGCCAGAGTGAGAAGATGCTTCTTCATCAAAATAAAATTCCTCCTGAAAACAATTAAGTGTTTCCGTTTCTTCACCAAATTGTTACCACATTGTAACCTATTCAAAATCAAAAATCAAGAAAAATTTTTAAGAACAGGCTAAAACGAGCGTTTTTGCCACCTTTCGACCCGAAAAAATGACGTGAAACAGTTACAAATGAAAACGGCGGAATCCCTTGGGGCCCAAAAGAAACAGCGGTTGTAAAAATATTACAGATCGTATTATACCCGAAAACGAAAAAAATAATAAAAAATCTGCCTCACCGGGGGTGGTGAGGCAGCTTTTTGGGCCAAAAACAGCCGTTTATTGATAGAACCAATGACAGCCGATGGTGGTGACATAGGTGCGGTTTTCCATGGTCCAGTGGTTGTCGGTAAGGTGGGGGGCGAGAAAGTAGAGGCTGTCTCCCGCGGTGTTGACCCCCTCCAGGCACAGCCGGGCGGCCTCCACGCTTTCGGCGGTGGGCTCGTCATAGACGGTGCCGTTGCGGACGGGCTCAAACTGGCCGCCCCAGCGGTCGTCGAAGATGACGCCGTAGATGGTGTCGGGAAAATCGGGGCTTTTGACCCGGTTCAAAACCACGTTGCCCACGGCGATCTTGCCCTCCAGGGGCTCGCCCCGGCTCTCCGCCGAAATGATGCGGGAGAGCCAGAAGAGAGCGTCGGGAGCGTCCTGAGAGGGTTGGCGGGTGGTGAGGGCCACCGTGCCGGTGGCGGCGTCCCAGTCCACTCCGGCCCCCAGAGCGGCGGCCAGCGCCCGCACGGGGACCAGAGTGCGCCCGGACTCCAGCCGCACGGGACCGGAACAGTCGATCCGGGTTTCGTTATATGTAAGGTAGTGATCTCCCGGCCGGGCGGAGAGGAGAAAATCGTCCCACCGGACCAGGGCATGGTCGCCCGACCAGATCACGGCGGCGTCGGGTATCAGGGCTTGCGCCACGGCGCGGAGGGGAACGTAGGTGGTCCAGTCGTACACCGGGGCGGCCTCCACCGCCAGAGGGGCGCCGTCCAGGGTGAGAAAGGCACCCCGGGCGGCAGGGGTGAGAAGAAGGGCCCCCAGGGCCAGGGCGGCAAGCTGTCGTTTCATGGTCCATCGCTCCTTATTGATTACAAGTTGTAACCAAATTGTAATCAATGGAAGGAGCTGTTTCAAGGGACAATGTTTTCCAGTGGGAAAAGACGGTATGTACCGCCGCGGACGGCGGCGGGGAGGTGAATTTACATGATATGCTCCTGGCAGCAGTCATCCAGGACCCGAAAGCCCATCCGATCCCGACTTGCCACAGGGAACAGAGCAATGCTCGTGCTGTCAAATAGGGGACACAGGCGCGCTTCCGGATCCAGCCGCAGACAGTTCCTCGGCCGGGCGGTCGTTTCTTTCTCTATGACGATTCCGGTGGTCATGACCTCACCTCCACCAGAAAGTGTGCCCACCGGGGAGAAAATCATCAGCGGAAGATGCTGGGCCGGGCGGCACCGCCCGGCCTCCGTGCCGCGGTCAGAGATACCGGCCCACCCGGTCCATGTACCGGCGGTACTCGCCGCCGAATTTTTGTAAGCACCACCGCTCCTCCGACAGGATAATCCAGTGGGCCGCGGCCTGAAAGACCAGCAGGGCCGCGAGGAGGACTGGCGACCGGGTCAGAAGGACACAGCCGAGAAAAAACACAAAATAGGCCACGTACATGGGGTTGCGGGAGAACCTGTAAAGTCCGCCCAGGCTGACCCCGCTCTCCGCCGGGGCGGCAAAGCTGGCCACGGCGGCGGCCAGCAGGACAAGCCCGGCCAGATAGACGCCCGCCCCCGTGAAAAAGAGCCATCTGGGGGTGGACTTGACCCGGAGAAAAAATGGGGCGATCAAAAGCACGGCATTGGAGAGCTGGTAGAGCCAGTAGGCCCCTTTCTCCCGCTCCAACAGCGGCGCGAAATGGGCGGCGCGCCGGACCGCTTCCTTATTGAATAAGGACAACAGCCCGAAGCGGACGAGAAAAAAGGGGAGCAGCAGGAAAAAGGCCATAGACGAAACCCTCATATCCTTCTATTTTGATTCATCCGGACTGATTCTATCATATCCTTGCGGCGGGAGACAACAAAGAAGCGATCTCTTTTCACGTTCCGGATAGGCTGGAAAGGGTAGGGCAGGAAAGGAGCCGTTTGACTTTTCCCCACATCGACATTAAAATGAAAAAAGAAAAGCCGTATTCGCCGGCCTTTGGCGGCGAACACGGACTGGACGGCCGGGAACTATCAGCGGTCAGAAAGTGGAGGTATCATATTATGGCGCTTGACCTTGTAGGGTGGAATACAGTCCTGGATTCCGACCATGCGGATGAGCTGTCCGCGTTTTACGAAAAGCTGCTGGGCTGGACCCGGTTCCAGGGCGAGGAGTACACTGTCCTGGTCAACTTGGAGCAAGAGGGGCTTCCCACTTGGATCACCTTTCAGCAGGTGGATGATTACACCCCGCCCGTCTGGCCCGCGACGCTGGACGAGCAGCAGCAGATGGCCCATTTGGACTTCCATGTGGCGGACGTGGAAGCGGGCGTGAGGCATGCCCTGTCCTGCGGCGCGACCCTGTCAGACGTTCAATTCGACGAACGCTGGCGGGTGATGATCGACCCCGCGGGGCATCCCTTTTGTATCCTGCCACCGGTCATGCCCTGGCTGTAAGCGGGCGGCGCGTGACGCCTGGACCGTTTCCGGGCAATAAAAAAACCGACATCCTGTTTTGGATGTCGGTTTCTCATGTGTGGCACAAAATCACACGGCGCGGGTGACCTTACCCGAACGGAGGCATCTGGTGCAGACATACACGTGCTTGGGCGTACCGTCCACGATCGCCTTGACGCGCTTCACGTTGGGCTTCCAGGGGCGGTTGGAGCGGCGGTGAGAGTGGGAAACCTGATTGCCGAACACAACGCCCTTGTCGCAAAATTCACATTTGGCCATTCGCTATTACCTCCTCGCTCGTCAGTATCACGCTGTAAAAAGCATCGGCTACCATATTAGCAGAGATATGCGAAAAAAGCAAGTATTTTTTTCAAACTGGGTCCGTCTTTAGGAGAAGCGCGGGGAAGCCCTCCAGGTCGGGGGCGATGGAGCGGACGGGATAAAAGACCACCGGCCCCTCCGGGGTGAGGTAAAACCGGTCGGAGGAAAAGCGCTGGGAGCAGAGCTTGAGCCAGTCCTCGAAAAAAATGGCCTCCCCGGCGCTGACCCGCTGGCCCACCTGCCGCCGCACCTCCTCCACCACGGGGCCCCGCCACCAGCGCCGGGGCGGGAGAAGCTCGGGCAGGGTGACGGGCACCCCCGAGGGGATGCGCCAGGTGTCCCCCTGGCGCACCCGGTCGGGGTAGCGGCCGCCGGTATCCTCGGCGGCGTCCACATAGAGGCTGAGTGTGCCCTCCTGGAAGAGGGTGACGGTGAAGTCCAGACTGGCCGACCAGGGGGGCGTGTCCGGCCCCGCCGCGGCCCTGGCCTGGGTCAGGAGAGGCCCCTCCCACCGCCTGCGCCAGCGGTCGGCCAGGGCGTCGTAATAGCGGTTGATCCGCTTGAGGCCCGGGCTGTCCTCCTCCAGACGGGGCCAGCGCATGCTGACGGTGAGGAGCACGGCCTCCCCGTCCTTGAATACCTGCTGATATTCCCCGGGCCGGGCCAGTCTGGGCTCTACCGGCTTTTTTTGCATAGAAACTCCCCCTTTCTCGCTGTTCCAGCCTATGCGGAGAAAAATTTTTGGTTCAGGGGGTTTACTTTCACACTTCACTTTGATAAAATACCCTCAGAATAAAAATAGGAGGCATATGCCCTATGACGAAAAGCGGAAAACAGGGGGAGAGCAAGCTGCTGTATGAGGCCATCCTTTCCCTGAAAGACCTGGACGAGTGTAAAAAGTTTTTCCAGGATCTATGTACCGTGGCGGAGCTGCGGGCCATGGAGCAGCGTTTCGAGGTGGCCCTCCTTCTGAGCGAAGGCATGATCTACAACGATATCCTGGACCGGACGGGGGCCTCCAGCGCCACCATCAGCCGGGTGAACCGCTCCCTCCACTACGGGGCGGACGGCTACCAGGCGGTGCTCCCCCGGGTGAAGGACAAGCTGGGCGATGGGGAGCTATGATTTTCTGGCGGGCAGCTACGACGCCCTGACCACCGACGTGGACTACCCCACCTGGGCCGATTATATCGAGCGGCACTTCGCCCGGCTGGGCCGGCCGGTCCGCGCCGTGCTGGACCTGGCCTGCGGCACCGGGAGCCTGACCTGTGAGCTGGCGCACCGGGGGTATGAGGTGACGGGGGTGGACAAGTCCCCCGAGATGCTCTCGCTGGCCGAGGAAAAATGCCGGGACCTGGACAACAGGCCCCGGTTCTTCTGTGAGGGGATGGAGGCGCTGCGCCTGCCCGGCCGGGTGGACGCCTGCGTGTGCTGCCTGGACAGCGTCAACTACGTCCTCCAGCCCAGGAAGCTGGAGCGGGCCTTCCGGCGGGTGTACGACTGCCTGGAGCCGGGCGGGCTGTTCCTCTTCGACGCTGATACGCCGGAAAAGCTGGCCGCCATGGACGGCCAGGTCTTTCTGGACGAGACGGAGGACGAGTACTGCGTCTGGCGGGGGGAGTACAGCTCCCGCCGGCGGGTGTGCTCCTTCTGGATGGATATTTTCCGCCGGGAGGGGGAACTTTGGCGTCGTGGGGAGGAGCTCCATGAGGAGTACGCCTACACGATGGAAGAGCTGGAGGGCTATCTCCGCCAGGCGGGATTCGCCGCCGTCAAGCAATACGGCGAGCTGAAATTCCGCGCCCCCCGCCCGGGGGAGCAGAGGATCTTTTTCGCGGCGCGGAAAGCGGCGTGAGGGTACAGACAGCGGGAAAGGAAGATAAGACCATGGCCGACGAGATCGTCCGAATGTTAGCGAAAAACGCCCCGGTGAAGGCCTCCGCCATCACCGGCCGGGGGCTGGTGGAGCGGGCCCGCCAGATCCACAAGACTCTTCCGGTGGCCACCGCCGCCCTGGGCCGCTCCCTGATGGCCTGCTCTATGATGGGGGACCAGCTCAAGGGGGAGGGGAGCTCCGTGACCCTCCGGTTCAAGGGGGGGGGGCCCATCGGCTCCATCACCGCCGTGGCCGATCCCGGG
The DNA here is from genome assembly GCA_022846075.1 of Oscillospiraceae bacterium. Lineage (GTDB taxonomy): Bacteria > Bacillota > Clostridia > Oscillospirales > Oscillospiraceae > Vermiculatibacterium. The sequence continues at coordinate 2,400,798 of AP025582.1, read as the reverse complement.
GGAAACGTCCGGGGCTATGTCCAGGAGCCCACCGTGGTCCTGCCCCCCCGCGCCGACGGCAAGCTGGACGTGGGGGGCGCCGTGGGACGGGAGGGGAGCCTCACCGTCATCAAGGACCTGGATATGAAGGAGCCCTATGTGGGCATGGTGCCCCTGGTCTCGGGGGAGATCGCCGAGGACGTGACGGAGTATTTCGCCGTCAGCGAGCAGATCCCCACCGCCTGCGCCCTGGGGGTGCTGGTGGACACCGACCAGTCGGTCCTCCGGGCGGGGGGCTATCTCATCCAGCTGCTCCCCGGCGCGGGCGAGGACGTCATCGAGAAGGTGGAGGCGGGGGTGGCCCGCCTGGGCGCCGCCACCACGGCCCTCATGGAGGAGGGCATGGACGCCGAGGGGATGCTCCGCCGGGCCCTGGGCGGCTTTGAGCTGGAGGTGGTGGACCGCCACAGCGTGGCCTACGAGTGCTACTGCAGCCGGGACCGGGTGACCCAGGCCCTTGTGAGCATGGGACGGGACGAGCTGCGGGACCTCATCGAGGAACAGGGGTACGCGGAGCTCACCTGCCAGTTCTGCGACGCGGTGTACCGCTTTGACCGGGAGGAGCTGGAGGAGCTTCTGGAGAAGGCCACCCATTGAGGGGCGGCCTTCTCCGGGGCCGGGAAACAAAAATTTTCCGAATTTTAATTTTTCGGTTGACAGGATGGGGAGGTTTTAGTATAATAACAGTCGCCGCTTGAAGCAACGGGCGGCGGCAGGGGAGCATAGCTCAGCTGGTAGAGCGCACGCCTTACACGCGTGATGTCACAGGTTCGAGCCCTGTTGTTCCCACCAGACCCGATTCCCTTGGCGACCAAGCTGGCGCGGTAGTTCAGTTGGTTAGAACGCCGGCCTGTCACGCCGGAGGTCGTGGGTTCAAGTCCCATCCGCGTCGCCACTCAGAAGAAATCAGCTCCGTTCCATTTCCGGCCGCGGAGCGGCCGAAAATTGCACATCCGCTGATTCCTTCTTCGTTATCCCCAAAAAGCCGCAAGCGGCTTTTCGGGGGCCCGTTAAGACCATCCCCCCAATTTGCCTCTGTAGCTCAGTCGGTAGAGCAGAGGACTGAAAATCCTCGTGTCACTGGTTCGATTCCGGTCGGAGGCACCAAAACATTCTCCCGGGATATTTTTTGTATCCCGGGAGAATACCCCTCGGGGAAGCCGCATAAGATGCGGGTGTAGCTCATCTGGTAGAGCGCCACCTTGCCAAGGTGGAGGTAGCGAGTTCGAGCCTCGTCACCCGCTCCAAATCGTCGGAAGAAACCTGCTCCATTCCACTTTCGCCGGAAGGCGAAAGTTCCATATCCGCAGGTTCCTTCCTCCTCTCCCCACAAAAGCCTTCGCTTTTGCGGGGACCCCGTTTGACAAGTCCAGGGACGGACACGTCGGCGACGTAGCCAAGTGGTAAGGCAGAGGTCTGCAAAATCTCCACCCCCAGTTCGAGTCTGGGCGTCGCCTCCAAAAAAGAAAGACATTCCTTTTGGAATGTCTTTCTTTTTTGTTTCCGCCGGCTCTGCTGGGGGTGCCGGTATTTTTATGCCAGTGTGAAAAAAGAGATCCCTTTTCCCCGGCGGGCAGTCGGGGGAAAGGGATCTCTTTTTCATATACCTATATATTAAGGAAGCTGGGGGCGGAGAAGGGAGGTGCCGGACTGAAGGTCCTCCAGAGCGGGGTGGTTTGTGACGGCGTAGCTCCCCTTGGCCCGTTTTTGCAGGAGCCCCATGTCGCAGAAGGCCCGCAGGGTGCGCAGCAGGTGGCGGTAGCTGCACTCCAGAAGGTCGGCGCACAGGGTCAGGTTGTAGCGCAAGACCCCGTCCTGCTCCATCTCCAGGATGAAGCCGGCCAGCCGGGTCTCCAGGGGCTCGAAGTGGGCGGCGCTCTTGCGGATGTGGGCGGCCAGCCACTCCACTGCCGTGCGCAGGAACTTCACGTCGTTGAGCAGCGCTTCTCGGTAAGGCTCGGCGGGGATGGACAGGCAGACGCAGGGAGTGATGGTCCGGATGCTGTTGATGGAGGGCTGCCGCCAAAGCACGGACACCATCCCCATGATGTTGACGCCCCGGTAGTGGCACTCACAGTGGATCTTGTCCGCGCCGGTGACCACGTAGGCCATACACTCCCCCTCCAACAGGATAATGAAGCTCTCTTCAATAGCGCCCATCTGCCCGATGAGCTCGCCGGCGTCATAGTGGACCAGGTTGGCGGCGGAACACAGATCCAGGGAGAACATGTCCTGGAGCTTATTTTTGTCGATGGCCCGCTTCAGCGCGGCCGGATCTTTGATCTGTTTCATGGCACGCTCCATTTCCGGCGCCCCGGAGAGCGCCGCCGCAGGGGAGCCCCGGTCTTGCGGGGCAGGATCGGTTGATAAAATTATCATAGCAGGGCGGAGGGTGGATGTAAATCCTCATTTCGACAAAATGCAGAGGAAAAAAACGGGCTTCGACGGTTAAAAACATCATTTCGGGCCCGCTGGGAGGAAGCAGAAAAAATAATAGCATTGTGACTTGTGTCATTTACAACCTTACAGCGGACGATGTATGCTAAGTGCAACATTTTTCCGGGTTCCCAAACAGGCAGACGGCAAGGGCGCTGGCCTCCCTTTGGAGCAGCGCTTTTTTTGAAAGATACTACTTTAGCCCTTTACAGCGCTAACAGTCTGCCCGTCCGGGCGGCGGAGATGGGAGAGAGAGGCAATGGCGACCATCGTAGAATTCAAAGATTACAGCATGGGCTTCAAGGACGACGACGGCAAGGTGTTCAATCTGCTGGACAAACTGAGCCTGAAGGTGGAGGAAGGAAAAGCTCTGGGCGTGGTGGGGGAATCCGGCTGCGGCAAAAGCATGACGAGCCTGTCCATGATGCGGCTGCTGCCCGACGCGGCGGAGGTGCAGGGGGGCGAGATCCTGCTGGAGGGCAAAAATATATTGGAGATGTCCGAGGAGGAGATGCGCCATGTCCGGGGGGCCAAGCTGGCCATGATCTTCCAGGAGCCCATGACGGCCCTGAATCCGGTCCTCACCGTGGGCCGGCAGATCGGGGAGAGCCTCACCCTTCACCACCCGGAGATGAAGCCGGAGGAGGTGCGCCGGCAGGTGATCCAGGCCCTCTCCGACGTGGGGATCGCCGCGCCGGAGACCCGGATCGACCAGTATCCCCACGAGTTTTCCGGCGGGATGCGGCAGCGGGTGATGATCGCCATGGCCATCATCAACCACCCCGCCCTCCTCATCGCCGACGAGCCCACCACGGCGCTGGACGTGACCATCCAGGCCCAAATCCTGGACATCATGCGGCGGCTCAAGGGTGCCTCGGGCAGCCTGATGGTCATCACCCACAACCTGGGCGTGGTGGCCGAGATCTGCGACGAGGTGGCCGTCATGTACGCCGGGCGGGCAGTGGAGCGGGGGACCCTGAAGGCCATCTTCGACCATCCCCTGCACCCCTATACCAGGGGGCTCATGGCCTCGGTGCCCACCATGCGCAGCGAGAAAAAGCCCCTGCACACCATCCCCGGCACGGTGCCCACGGTCTATGATTACGGCCCGGGCTGCCGCTTTGCCGACCGGTGCGAATTCTGCATGGAGCGGTGCGGCAGGGAGGCTCCGCCCACCCGGCTGGTGGGGGAGGACCACCTGATCCAGTGCTGGCTGAACTTTGAGGGGGAGGCTGAGAGCGATGGCTGAACAGACGCCCATCCTTCAGGTGGAACACCTGACGAAATATTTCCCGGTGAAGAAGCGCAAACTCATCGAGCCCAAGCGCTACGTCCACGCCGTGGAGGACGTGAGCTTCGAGCTCTACCCGGGGGAGACGCTGGGGATCGTGGGGGAGTCCGGCTCGGGCAAATCCACCCTGGCCCGGGCCATCCTGGCCCTTACTCCGGTGACGGCGGGGAACGTGTTTTACGAGGGGCAGAAGGTCACCAACTTCCGGGTTTCCTCCGCCGACAAGCGGCGGCTGCGGGGGGACCTGCAGATGATCTTTCAGGACCCCTACGCCAGCCTGAACCCCAAGATCAAGATCGGGGAGGCCATCGCCGAGCCCATGCTCAATAACGGGCAGGCCTCCGGCCATAAGGAGGCGGAGGAGAAGGTGCGCCATCTGCTGGAGACGGTGGGGCTGAGAAGCGAGGTCTACGACCGCTTCCCCCACGAGTTTTCCGGCGGGCAGCGCCAGCGCATCGGCATCGTCCGGGCCCTGGCGGTGAACCCCAAGGTGCTCTTCTGCGACGAGTCCGTGTCCGCCCTGGACGTCTCGGTCCAGGCCCAAATCCTGAACCTCTTCAACGAGCTGAAAGAGCAGTTCCACCTGACCTACGTCTTTATCGGCCACGACCTGGCGGTGATCCGCTATATCAGCGACCGGATCCTGGTGATGTACCTGGGCAAGGTGATGGAGATCGCCCCCTACGACCAGCTTTTCGGGGAGCACACCCACCCCTATACCCAAGCCCTGGTCTCCGCCATCCCGGAGCCCAGCACCGCCCCCCGGACCCAGCGCATCCTGCTGGAGGGGGACATTCCCAGCGTGGTGGACCCGCCTAAGGGGTGCCGGTTCTGCCAGAGATGCTTCCGCTCCCAGCCCCAGTGCTTTGAAGAGGAGCCGGAGCTGGTCAAGGTGGGAGAGGGACACTTTGTCCGCTGTCACTTCGCAAAGGAGGAAGGCTGATGCTTCGCTATCTCATCCGCCGCCTGGGCCGCGGCATCCTCACGATCTTCGTGTCGGTCACCCTGGTGTTCTTCATCGTCCGGGCCATGCCCTCCGACCCGGTGGCGCTGATGATCAGCCCCCAGATGAGCCAGGAGGCCCAGCAGGCCCTTATAGAGTCCTACGGCCTGGACCAGCCCAAGGGGACCCAGTATGTCCTCTATATGCGGGAGCTCCTCCACGGGAACCTGGGCACCAGCTTTGCCAAGCGGGTGCCGGTGACCCAGTATTTGGCGGAAAAGCTGCCCTGGACCCTCCTGCTGCTGGCCGCCGTCATGGTCATCGTCATTCTCATCGGGATCAGCGTGGGGCTTTTTGCCGCCGCCCATAAGGGAAAGCTGGCGGACAGGCTGATCAGCATCGTGGTGACTATGGGGATCTCGGTATTTATCCCATTCATGGCCTTTTTGCTGCTGTACATATTCGCCTTCCGGCTGAAGGTGCTGCCCACGGGCGGCGCCTATACGCCCCCCAAGGGGGTGGGCATGTCCTTCTATCTGGACGTGGCCCGGCACCTCATCCTGCCGGCGGTGGCTTTGTCCATCACCAATCTGGCCAACGCGGTGCTCTACACCCGCAACAGCATGATCGACGTGCTGCGGGAGGATTATATCCGCACCGCCTACTCCAAGGGCAACAGCAGCGGCCGGGTCCTCCGGGTCCACGCCCTGAAGAACGCCCTCATCCCCACCGTCACCATCATCGGCATGCAGATCGGCCTTATGGTGGGGGGCGCCACCGTCACCGAGACCGTGTTCTCCTGGCCGGGTATCGGCAGGCTGGTCTATGACTCGGTGAACGCGCTGGACTACCCGGTCCTCCAGGGGGCCTTCCTCCTGATGGCGGTGGCCGTGGTCATCATGAGCTTCCTGACGGATCTGGTGGTGGCCTGGTTGGATCCGAGAATCAAGCTGGGGGGTTGAACATGAAAGAGCGCAAGAGTTTCTTCTATTACTTTGTCCGGAACCGGAACGGCATGATCGGGCTCATCGGGGTGCTCCTCATCGTCCTCATCGGCATCCTGGGCCCCGCCGTGGTGCCCAAGCCGGACGGCTATACCACCGATATCCTGATGGGCCCCAGCGCCCAGCACTGGCTGGGCACGGACAATCTGGGGCTGGATATCTTCGCGGAGCTGGCCTGGGGGGCCCGCACGTCGCTGTACGTCTCCCTGCTGGCCATGCTCATCTCCGGGGTCATCGGCATCCCCCTGGGCCTGCTGTGCGGCTACACCAAGGGCTTTTTCAGCGAGGTGATCGACGCCTTCATCGACATTTTCATGACTCTGCCCATGCTGCCCCTCATGATTATCGTGGCAGCCGTCATGGGCACCTCCATCACCAACGTTGCGCTGATCCTGGGGATCTTTTCCTGGCCCCAGCTGGCCAGGGTCACCAAGAACAGTACCCTGAAGATTCGGGAGATGCAGTACATCGAGGCGGCCAAGTGCCTGGGCCTGCCCCGGCGGCGCATCCTCTTCAAGCACGTGCTGCTCAACGCCTCCGGCCCGGTGTTCGTCAACATGACCCTGGTCATGGCCTCCGCCGTGCTCACCGAGGCCAGCCTCAGCTTCCTGGGGGATCCCACCACCTGGAGCTGGGGCACCGTCCTCAAGCGGGCCTGGAGCCAGAACGCCGTCATCAGCAGTCCCAACCCCTGGTGGTGGTGGCTGGTGCCCAGCCTGTGCATCGCCGTTTACGTCATCTGCTTCAACCTGTTGGGCACCGCCCTCAACGACTGTCTCAACCCCAAGGGGCGGGAGTGAGTCAAACCGAACTGTATGAAAGGAGCTGAAGGGTCCATGTATGATTTCCTGATCCGAAACGGCCTGGTGGTGGACGGCACGGGCCGGCCCGCCTTCCCGGCGGACGTGGCCGTGAAGGGGGACCGGATCGTCAAGATCGCCCCCAACATCGAGGGGGAGGCCGCCCAGACCTACGACGCGGCGGGGAAGTACGTCATTCCCGGCCTCATCGACCCCCATGTCCACGAGGAGTGGTACTGCTTTGACGACGGGGCTTACGAGTCCTATATCCGCCAGGGCGTCACCACCCTGGTCAACGGCAACTGCAGCCACTCCATCGTCCCCGGCCACAAAAAGGAGATTCTGGATTACTACCTGGGCAACGGCCTGGTGGGCATCAAGCAGTACCAGCGCTACCTGGAGTCCTGGCCCGACTGGCACGACTTCGCCGGCTACTGCGACGCGGTGGCCCAGGTGGGCACCAACTGCAACTTCGTCACCCTTCTGGGCCACGGCAGCATCCGCCAGTACGTAATGCACGGGGCCTGGGACCGGGCCCCCGACGAGTTGGAGCAGGCCCAGATCGAGAACATCATCCGCCACAATATGGAGCAGGGGGCCTGGGGCATCTCCTTCGGGCTGGACTACGTGCCCAGCCGGTACGCCACCATGGATGAGCTGTGCCAGGTGGTGAGCCTCATCAAGCGCTACGACGCCGTCTCCGCCGCCCATCTGCGCCACCGCATCGGCATTCCCGAGTCTACCGCTGAATTCTGCGAGGTGGGCCGCCGCACCGGGGCCAAGATCCAGATCTCCCACCTGGCCTCCGCCGTGCCCGAGGCCTACGACGTGGCCCTGAAGGCCATCCAGGAGGGGGTGCGGGCCCACATCGACGTGATCCCCAGCAGCGTGGGCCACTGCACCGGCAAGGAGCGGATGCTCCTGTTTACCATGGCCCTCAGCGACGAGCTGTTCAGCCAGGGCATCGAGGGGGTCAAGCGGGCCCTCAAGACCCCCGAGGGCCGGGAGCTGATCAAGCGGGAGAACTACACCATGGCCGGGCCCAAGGACAAGATCTACATCGTCCACTCCGAGGATCCCCACCTGGAGAACCGCTCGGTGCGGGATATCGCCCAGGAGCGGGGCATCGACGAGGACGAGTGCATGCTGGACCTGATGGCCGACGACCTCAACTACGTCTTCTGGCTCAATGCCCCCGCCGCCCACGTGCCCAGCAACTTTATCGACCACTGCGACTCCATCGTGGCCAACCCCTACGTCTCCGTGGGCAGCGACACCATCATGGGCGACCCGGAGGACCCCTTCGACTGGTATGAGATCCGGCGCCGGGGCGGCTTCGCCGTCTTTGCCCAGATGTACCTGGAAAAGGGCGTGCCCTACGAGGAGATCGTCCGCCGCAACACCACCCTGGTGGCCGAGCACTTCGGCATCCACAAGCGGGGCCGGCTGATGGAGGGCTGCTACGCCGACGTGGCGGTCATCGACCTGCCCAACTACCGCTACCCCGAGATGGATCAGATGCAGTACAAGACCCCCCAGCTCAACGCCGAGGGCTGCGATCTGGTGCTGTGCAACGGCCAGGTGGAGCTGCGGGACGGCGAGCTCTTCCGCACCTATGCCGGGCGGGTGCTGAAAAAGAACGAGCAGGGCCTCTGAGCCCCTGGAGAAACGGAATGATAGCGGGGATGACCCGCAGTCAGATCATATGGATGAAATTAGGAGGAAAAGACATGAAAAAAGCAGTATCCCTCTTGCTGGCGGGCTGCCTGACCCTCTCCCTGGCGGCCTGCGGCGGCAACACCAGCGAGACCCCCGCCCCTTCCCAGGCCGCGTCCGCCGGGACGGAGACCGGGGAGGCCAAGACCGGCGGCTCCATCAACGTGGGGCTCAACTCCGCCCCTGTCAGTGAGAACATCTGGTATCAGAACGACCTGAACTCCGCAACCATCATGAACCTGGTCTGCCCCAACCTGGTGGCCATGGACGAGACCGGCACCAAGTATAACCACCTGGCCGAGTCCTCCGTCTCCAACGAGGCCTGCGACGAGTGGACCATCACTCTCAAGGAGGGGCTGTGCTGGAACGACGGCACCCCCGTCACCGCCGCCGACCTGCTCTTCACCGGCAAATACGGCACCGAGCACCACATCGGCTTCTTCGACAGCTACTTCGGCCTGGTGGATTTTGACGCCTCCGAGGCCGTGGACGACCGCACGGTGGTCTTCCGCCTCACCTCCGCCAACGTGAACTTCTGGAACGGCGCCGGCTTCTGGATCCCCATCATGCGCCAGAGCGAGTGGGAGAGCGTGGAGGACCCGACCACCTACAAGTACAGCGGCGCCGGCTACGGCCCCTACTACATCAGCGAGTGGGTGGACGGCGAGTACGTGGTGCTGGAGCGCAACCCCTACTTCACCCTGGCCAACGACGGGCAGGGCGCCTACCTAGACCAGGTGGTGTTCCGGGTCTTCACCGATGAGAACGCCATGGTCCTGGCCCTCCAGAACGGCGAGGTGGACGTGTGCGCCAACTTCCTCAGCGCCGCCTCCGTCACCCAGCTGCAGAACAACCCCTCCTACGTGATCGACAGCGTGGCCTCCCTGGGCTATGCCTTCATCAGCTTCTCCCAGACCAACGCCCTTCTCACCGACGGGAATGTCCGCAAGGCCATCGCCATGTGCTGTGACCGGGACGCCCTGGTGAACGTGGCCTACGCCGGGGCCGCCACGGCCATGAACACCCCCATCAGCCCGGTGTACAAGGAGTTCACCGCCTCCGACATCCGCCAGCCCGCCTTTGACACCGCCGGGGCCGCCGAGCTGCTGGAGCAGGCCGGCTACAAGGACGCCAACGGCGACGGAATCCGCGAGAGCGCCGATGGGAAGCCCCTCAGCTTCACCATCACCTACAAGAGCACCCTGGCCAACGTGGACGGGATCATGACCATCCTGAAGTCCGGCTGCGCCGAGGCCGGCATCGAGCTGGTGCTCCAGCCCGTGGACGCCGCCACCTTCTCCGCCAACGTGACCCAGGGCCACACCTACGACATCAGTTACAGCAGTTGGGGCACCATCGACGACGTGGACACCACCCTGCTCACCTGCTTCGGCATCGGCCAAACCCTGAACTTCATGGAGTTCAACGACCAGACCCAGGAGGACCTGCTCCAGAAGATGCAGGGGGAGACCGACTACGCCACCCGGGTGGCCATGGTGGACCAGTGGCAGGAGTGGTTCGTGGAGAACCTGCCCGCCTGCCATCTGCTGGTGCCCAACAACACCTACGCGGCCAGCACGGAGAAGTTTGACGGCTGGGAGCTGGTGCCCGGCAACTCCGCCTTCCTGGCCTGCGCTCAGTTCGTGAACGTCCACGCCAAATAAGGACCCCTCCTCCGGCTCGGGAGGGCAAGCCGGCAGCGGCCTTGCCCTCCCGATTTAATCAGCGGTCCCCGGCGTCCGTCCGGGGCAAATTTGATGAAAAAGAGGGAACGCGATGGAATTCAAACAGAAGCCGGCCTACAAGGGCTATCGGGCCTACGAGTATCTGGAGCCGGGCAAGGACTTTAAGGATTTTGACTGGGCGGACTGGGACTGGGCGGGCCGCCACGTGGTGGAGCTGAACGACGAACAGGAGGCTATGGCCCGGGAGATCTTCGACAAGCATCCCTACATCAGCCTCCACGACCACCCCACCTTCTACCCCCGGGACATGTCCAGCGTGGACCACATCTTCGACTCCATGCGCCAGGGCCGGGCCGTGTGCGGCTACGAGGCCCTGTCCTGGTCCAACCTGGACTGTGTCTTTGACAACATGCTGGACGGGGTGAACATCATCTCCAGCCCCGGGGGCTGGAAGTGGATCGACATCATCCACGATCTGGGGATGCGCCTGTGCGACATCGCCCACCAGGACTTCCTGGTCCACTGCAAGACGGTGGACGACATCTTCGCGGCCAAGAAGGCGGGGAAGATCGCCTGGGTGGCCTGCATCGAGGGGGCCGCCTGCATTGAAAACGAGGTGGACCGCATCGATATCCTCTACGGCCTGGGAGTCCGCCAGCTGGGCGTGACCTACTCCGAGAGCAACGCCCTCGGAAACGGCATGAAGGAGGACAGCGACGGCGGGCTGACCAAGTTCGGCCAGGCCTGCGTGGAACGGATGAACAAGGTGGGCATGCTCCTGGACGTGTCCCACTGCGGCCAGAAGACCGCCTACGACGCCGTCATGTATTCCAGCAAGCCCATCATCATGAGCCACGTGGGGGCCAAGGGGGTCTGGGATATCAAGCGGATGGCCAGCGACGAGGTGCTGAAGGCCGTGGGGGCCAAGGGCGGCGTCGTCGGTATCGAATCCGCCCCCCACACCACCATGTCCAAGACCAAGATGACCCACGACCTGGACAGCGTCATGGAGCACTTCGAGTACGTGAAGAACCTGGTGGGCATCGACCACGTGGGCTTCGGGGTGGACTGCCTCTACGGCGACCACGTGGGGGTCCACCACGCCTTCGCCGCCGCCCTCTCCACCGCCGAGAGCGCCAGCGGGCCCCAGTATGAGGAGGTCCCCTACGTCTGGGGGCTGGAGAATCCCACCGAGTCCAGCTGGAACATCGTCCGGTGGCTGGTGAAGCACGGCTACTCGGAGGAGGACATCGCCAAGGTCATCGGCGGCAACGCCATCCGGGTCCTGAAGGAAGTCTGGGCCTGACATGGAATTCAAACAGAAAAAGGGCTACCGCCCCTACGAGGCCTACGAATACCTGGAGCCGGGAAAGGACTTCCCCGTCATCGACTGGGCGGACTGGGACTGGGCTGGCCGCCACGTGCTGGAATTGAGTGCCGGGGAGGAGGCCCGGGTGGTCGAGCTGCTGGAGCGCTTTCCCTGCATCAGCCTCCACGACCACCCCGACTTCACCACCCGGGACATGTCCACCTGCGAGCCCCTGTTCGACGCCATGCGCTCCGGCCGGGACCGCTGTGGCTACGAGGCTCTGTCCTGGTCCAACCTGGACTGCATCTTCGACAATATGATGGACGGCACCAATATCATCTCCAGCCCCCAGGGGTGGAAGTGGATCGATATCATCCACGATTTGGGGATGCGTCTGTGCGACATCGCCCACCAGGATTTCCTGGTCCACTGTAAGACGGTGGAGGACATTTTCGCGGCCAAGCGGGCGGGGAAGATCGCCTGCGTTTTCGTCATCGAGGGGGCGGCCCCCATTGAAAACGAGGTGGACCGCATCGATATCCTCTATGGCCTGGGCATCCGCCAGCTGGGGGTGACCTACTCCGAGAGCAACGCCCTGGGCAGCGGATGCCGGGAGGATCACGACGGCGGCCTGACCCAGTTCGGCCGGGCCTGCGTGGAGCGGATGAACAAGGTGGGTATGCTCCTGGACGTGTCCCACTGCGGGCCACAGACCGCCTACGACGCCGTCACCCACTCGAAAAAGCCGGTCATCGTGAGCCACGTGGGGGCCAAAGGGGTCTGGAACACCAAGCGGATGGCCGACGACGAGCTCATCCGGGCGGTGGGGGCCAAAGGCGGTGTCATCGGTATCGAGGCCGCCCCCCACACCACCATGTCCAAGACCAAGATGACCCACGACCTGGACAGCTACATGGAGCACTTTGAGTATGTCAAAAACCTGGTGGGCATCGACCACGTGGGCTTCGGCGTGGACTGCATGTACGGGGACCACGTGGGGCTTCACCACGCCTTTGCCGCCGCCCTCTCCACCGGGGAGACCGGCAAGAGCCAGAGCGAGTATACCGAGGTGCCCTTCGTCAAATATCTGGAGAATCCCACGGAGGCCAGCTGGAATATCATTCGGTGGCTGGTGAGGCACGGCTACTCCGACGAGGACATCGGCAAGGTCATCGGCGGCAACGCCATCCGGGTCCTGAGGGAAGTCTGGGCCTGAGACAACGGAAAGAAGGAACAGAAGATGGAATTTCAGAAAAAACCGGCTTACAAGGGCTATCGGGCCTATGAATATCTGGAGGAGGGGCTGGACTACCCCAAGTTCGACTGGACCGACTGGGACTGGGCGGGCCGCCACGTGGTGGAGCTCTCCGCCGAGGAGGAGGCCCGGGTGGCCGAGCTGCTGGCCAAATATCCCTACGTCAGCGTCCATGACCACCCCACCCTGTTCCCCAAGAAGGTGGACAGCGCCGACGATATTTACAGCGCCATGAGAAACGGCCGGGAGATGACCGCCTACGAGGCCCTGGCCTACTCCAACCTGGACTGCGTCTTTGACAACCAGCTGGACGGGGTGAACATCATCTCCAGCCCTGGAGGCTGGAAGTGGATCGACATCATCCACGACCTGGGGATGCGCCTGTGCGACATCGCCCACCAGGACTTCCTGATCCACTGCAAGACGGTGGAGGACATCTTCGCGGCCAAGAAGGCGGGCAAGATCGCCTGGGTCGCGGTGGTGGAGGGGGCGGCCCCCATCGAGAACGAGGTGGACCGCATCGACATCCTTTACGGCCTGGGCATCCGCCAGCTGGGCGTGACCTACTCCGAGAGCAACGCCCTGGGAAGCGGCTGCAAGGAGGACCATGACGGCGGGCTGACCAAGTTCGGCCAGGCCTGCGTGGAGCGGATGAACAAGGTGGGCATGCTCCTGGACGTGTCCCACTGCGGGCCCCAGACCGCCTACGACGCGGTGATGTACTCCAAGAAGCCCATTATCGCCTCTCACGTGGGGGCCAAGGGGGTCTGGAACACCAAGCGGATGGCCAGCGACGAGCTCATCCAGGCGGTGGGCGCCAAGGGCGGCGTGGTCGGGATCGAGGCCGCCCCCCACACCACCATGTCCAAGACCAAGATGACCCACGACCTGGACAGCTTTATGGAGCACTTCGAGTATGTGAAGAACATGGTCGGCATCGACCACGTGGGCTTCGGGGTGGACTGCCTCTACGGTGACCACGTGGGGGTCCACCACGCCTTCGCCAAGGCTCTGTCCCTGGCGGCCACGTCCAAGGCCGGCGTGGCGCCCTATGAGGAGGTGCCCTTCGTCAAGTACCTGGAGAACCCCACCGAGTCCAGCTGGAACATCATCCGGTGGCTGGTGAAGCACGGTTATTCCGACGAGGACATCGGCAAGGTCATCGGCGGCAACGCCATCCGGGTCCTGAAGGAAGTCTGGGCCTGATTTCAATTAAAAGAGAAGCGCCGGCTGTCAGGCCGGCGCTTCTCTTTTTATCGGGCTTCCATCAGATATTTTTCCAGGCACACCAGCCCCACGCCGGAGATGCCGTTGAAGGTGCAGGGCAGGATGGCGGCTTCCCGGTAGCCCAGGCGGCGGTAGAGCGCCCGGGCGCCGGTATTACGCTCGTTGGTGTCGATGCGCAGGTAGGGGCAGTCCTGGGCGCGGGCGTACTCCTCGTAGAATTGGAGGAACTGGGAGCCGTAGCCCTGCCCCGCGGCGGCCGGGTCCACCACCAAGGTATGGAAGACCATCACCCGCTCCGGCGGGGCCTCATACGCCCAGGGGCACTGGGCGTACACGTCCACCTGTTCCTGGTTGATGCGCCCGGCGGCCACCACAACGCCGCCGTCCTCCAGCACGAAGAGGTCGCCCTTGTCCAGGGCTTGGCGGGCCGTGTCCAGGGTGGGGTAGACCCCCCTCTGCCAGCCGGTGCGCTCCTCGCCCCGGTCCAGGATGCGCTCGTATATTTCCGCCACCCGGGGCAGGTCTGCCTCAGTCGCTTTGCGTATCATTTCAACCACCTCAAAACAGTTTTCAAGCAGCTTCATTATAGCCCCTGTCCCACCCTTTGGCAAGAAAAAGGACCGGCCCCCTTCTTTTTGGCCGGCCCGCCGCATACCCCTGGGAGGAAAGGGGTGTTGTCCATGCTAGAGCGGTTGGCGGATCTGATTTGGCAGCCCTGGCTGCTGGGGCTGTTTTTGCTGGTGGGGCTGTGGTGCTCCCTGCGCACCGGCTTCTTCCAGTTCTTCGGGCTGGGGATATGGCTGAGGAAAACGGCGGGGAGCCTCTTTCACAGGCGGAAAAAGGCGGCGAGCGGGGGGCTGACCCAGTTCCAGGCCCTCTCCACCGCCCTGGCCTCCACCATCGGCACCGGCTCCATCGCCGGGGTGGCCACCGCCATCTTCTTCGGCGGGCCGGGGGCGGTGTTCTGGATGTGGGTCTCCGCCCTTCTGGGGCTGATGACCAGCTTCGTGGAAAAGACCCTGGCGGTGAAGTACCGCCGCAGGGCCCAGGGGGGCGGCTGGGAGGGCGGGCCCATGGAGTACATGGGCCGGGGCCTCCGCTGGAAGGGGGCGGCCAAGTGGTTTTCCCTGTGGTGCGTGCTGGCCTCCCTCACCGGCGGGGCCCTGGTGCAGTCCAACTCCATCGCCTCCGCCCTCCACGCCGCCCTGGGCTGGAACGAGCTGGCGGTGGGTCTGGTCACCGCCCTGGCCACCGGCGCGGTCATCCTGGGGGGCATCGGCCGGGTGGGGAAGGTCAGCGAAAAGCTGGTGCCCGCTATGGCCGCTTTGTTCCTCGGCTCGGGCCTCCTGGTCATCTGGGCCCACCGGGCCATGGTATGGCCCGCCCTTCAGGAGATCGTGGTCTGCGCCGTCACCCCCAGGGCGGCCCTGGGGGGCGCCGCCGGGTATACCGTGGCCGGGGCCCTGCGCTACGGGGTGGCCCGGGGGGTGTTTACCAACGAGGCGGGGGTGGGCTCCTCCGCCATGGCCCACGCCGCCGCCGACACCGACGCCCCGGCGGAGGAGGGCTTCTGGGGAATGTTCGAGGTCTTTTTCGCCACGTTGGTGGTGTGCACCGTCACCGCCCTCACCATCCTTACCTCCGGGGTCTACGACCCCGCCGCCGCCCTCTCCGCCCTGGACAGCGGCACGGTGACGGGGGCCATGACGGGCTCCCCCCTCTCCGCCGCCGCCTTCGCCACCGTGTTCGGCCCCCGGGGGCCGATCCTGGTGGCGGTGTGCCTGCTCCTCTTCGCCTTCACCTCCCTGCTGGGGTGGAGCTATTACGGCGAGCGGGGCCTGGCCTGCCTCACCGGGGACAACGGCCTGCGGCGGCCCTTCAGGCTCATCTTCCTGGCCACGGTGGCCCTGGGGAGCGTGGGGGAGGTGGGGGTGGTCTGGGCCCTCTCCGACATCTGCAACGGCCTCATGGCCCTTCCAAACCTCCTGGCGGTGGCCCTCCTGGCCCCCGAGGCGTGGCGGGAGCTGAAAAAGTTCACAAAATAAATACAATTTGGACTGGAATTCCGCCGGGAATGTGATAGGATGGCCCCAGATACAAAGGAGGAAGAACCATGAACAATTTGGAAGAATTTGTGGGATTACTGGCGGGAAAATTTGACAATTCGGAACAAATGAAGACGGTGGAGGCGGAGGGGGTCAAGGGCTTCCCCTTCTCCGAGCACGTGAACACCGTCTGCAACGGAAAAATCGACGGCCTGCCCGAGGGCTTCGCCGGGGTGTTCCTGGTGGAGGAAAGCTACTACACCGTGGAGGACAAGACCCGGGCCGTGGCCCACCTGTTCCTCTTCACCCAGGAGGGGGAGGACATCCTCCTGACCTCCTACGACCTCCCCGAGGGCTGCGATGGGGCCCACTTCACCTATGAAAACATGCCCCAAACGCCCTACGGGGCGCTGAAGCCCTCGTCCAAGTTCACCCCGGCCCGCTACCGGCGGAAGGACGGGGCCTGGGAGGGGGGGAGCGTGAGCATGTTCTCCCCGGTGCTGAAGTTCACCCTCTGGGAGCGGTTCTCCCCCGAGGTCCTGGAGGTTTCCGAGACCATGGAGGTCAACGGGAAGAAAACCATGGGCTACGACAGGCCCATCCTCTATAAGCGCAAATAAGGCGGCGCGGAAAGCCGGCCCTCCAAGGGGCCGGCTTTCCTCTGCCCCGGATGGACAGCCCCCGCCGCCTGTGTTAAGATAGGAACAAATGAGCCGGGAGTGTGAGCCATGCGGAAAATCATGATTATCGAGGACGACGCCGCCATCCGGGAGGAGCTGGAGCTGCTGCTGAACAACGAGGGCTACCGGGCTCTTCCTGTGACCGACTTCACCGGGGTGCCGGGGCAGGTGTCCGCCGCCGCCCCGGACCTCATCCTTCTGGACCTGGGCCTGCCGGGCCGGGACGGCTTCTCCCTGTGCGCCGACATCCGCAGGGTGTCCGCCGCCCCGGTGATTTTCGTCACCAGCCGGGACTCCGCAATGGACGAGCTGCGGGCCTTGAGCCTGGGGGGCGACGACTACATCACCAAGCCCTACAACATCCCCGTGCTGCTGGCGCGGGTGAAGGCGGTGCTCCGCCGGGGCGGGGCGGCGGAGGAGGCCGACATCCTGGAGGCGGGCGGGCTGCGCCTGTGCCTGTCGAAGGGCGTCGTCTCCGCCGGGGAGCGGACGGCGGAGCTGACCCGGAACGAGCTGAAAATACTGGCCTATCTGATGGCCCGGCCCGGGGAGATCGTCTCCCGGGCCGACCTCATCGACGCGCTGTGGGACAGCCAAATCTACATCGACGACAACACCCTCAGCGTCAACATGACCCGCCTGCGGGACAAGCTGGCGGGGCTGGGAGCCGCCGGGTGCGTCAAGACCCGCCGGGGCATGGGGTACCAGCTATGACGGCCCGGGCGTTTTTCTCCGACCGGCTGGGCCGTCTGTTGCTGTGGCCGGCGGCCATGGCGGTGACGGCGGCCTTCCTGGCCGCCACCGGCACCCAGGGCGGCGTGCTGGTCATCGTTCTGGCGGCGTGGTGCCTCGCCTTCCTGGCGGCGCAGGGGTTCGATTACCTGAAAACCCGCGCCCACCTGAAGGAGCTCCAGGCCGTCATGGACGGCCTGGACGAGAAGTACCTCTTCGCCGCGTGCGCGCCCAAGCCCAAGGACGCCTACGAGCGGGAGCTCTTCGACCTGGCCCGCCGGTCGGGGAAGGCCATGCTGGAGGCGGTGTCCGACGCCCAGGCCGCCCAGCGGGAGTACCGGGAGTACGTGGAGGACTGGGTCCACGAGATCAAGACCCCCATCACGGCGGCCCGGCTCATCAGCCGGGGGGCCGACGGGGACACCCGCCGCAAACTGGACCGGGAGCTGGGCCAAATCGAGGACCACGTGGAGCGGGCCCTCTTCTACGCCCGGGCGGAGAGCCCGGAAAAGGACTTCCTGATCCGCCGGGTCAAGCTGGCGGACCTGGCCGCCCAGGCCGTGGAGCGCCACCGGGCCCTCCTCATCCAAAGCGGGGTGCGGGTGGAGACCGAGGGACTGGACCGGGAGGTCTACACCGACGAGAAGTGGGCGTGCTTCCTGCTGGGCCAGCTGCTTCAAAACGCGGTGCGCTACCGGGGGGAGGAACCCGTCGTCACCCTCTCCGCCAAGCCCCTGGGCCGGCAGGCTCGGCTCACCGTGGCGGACAACGGCATCGGCATCCCCGCCCACGAGCTGTCCCGGGTCTGCGAGCGGGGCTTCACGGGCAGCAACGGCCGGGCCCGGGGCGGCTCCACCGGGATGGGGCTCTACATCTGCCGCCGCCTGGCGGGTTTTTTGGATCTGGATCTGCGGATCGAGTCGGAGGAGGGGCAGGGCACCCAAGTCCTCCTGACCTTCCCGGCCAAGGAGAACCTTACAAAAGTGTAAGATAAGTCCATGCCAGAGCGATACCATCGGCCCCCCGTTCGGTGTATCCTGAAGGTACAAGCGAGGAGGCGGTTATATGCTGGAAGTACGGAACATCGAGAAATACTACGGGAGCAAAAATAATGTCACCAAGGCCCTGGACCGGGTGAGCTTTTCGGTGGCGAAGGGCGAGTTCATCGCCATCATGGGGGCCTCGGGCAGCGGCAAGACGACGCTTCTCAACTGCATCTCCACCATCGACACGGTGAGCGCGGGCAGCATCCTGCTGGACGGGGAGAACATCGCGGAGCTGCCGGAACGGGAGCTGGCCCGGTTCCGCCGGGAGCGGCTTGGCTTCGTGTTCCAGGACTTCAACCTGCTGGACACCCTCACCCTGGAGGAGAACATCGGCCTGGCCCTCACCATCAACCACGCCGACCCCCAGGGGGTCCAGAAGCGGGTGCGGGAGGCGGCGGGGCGGCTGGGCATTGAAAACGAGCTGGCCAAGTTCCCCTACCAGGTCTCCGGCGGCCAGAAGCAGCGGGCGGCCTGCGCCCGGGCCATGGTGGCGGGGCAGTCGCTGATTTTGGCCGACGAGCCCACCGGGGCCCTGGACTCCAAGGCGTCCAAGAATCTGCTGGAAATCATGTCCAAAATGAACCGGGCCATGTCCGCCACCATTCTCATGGTCACCCACGACGCGTACAGCGCCAGCTACGCCTCCCGGGTGCTCTTTTTGAAGGACGGACGGCTCTTCAATGAGCTGATCCGGGCCGAGCGGACCCGACAGGTCTTCTACCACGAGATTTTGGATGTGCTGGCCCTGCTGGGGGGTGACGTCAGTGACGTTATCTGAGCTCTCCCTCCGCAACGCCAGGCGGCAGGCCAGGGACTATCTGGTCTACTTCGTCACCATCGTCATGGCCGCCGCCCTGATGTACGCCTTCAACGGCCTTGTGTTTTCCCAAGAGCTGCAAAGCCTGTCCGATATGATGGACGCCATGCCCCTGGTGCTGACGCTGGCCAGCGCCGTGGTGGTGTGCGTCATCGGCTGGCTGGTGCAGTACACCATGGCTTTCATGCTCGCCCGCCGCAGCCGGGAGCTGGGGACCTATATCCTCATCGGCCTGGAGAGCCGGCAGGTGGCCCGGCTCTTCTTCCTGGAAAACCTGGCCGTGGGCGGCATCGCCCTGGCCCTGGGTGTCCTGCTGGGCAACCTCCTCTTCCAGGCCTTGCGAGCCGTCACCCTGGCCCTCTTCGGCGCGCCCTACGCATTCAGCTTCGCCTTTTCCCTCCCGGCGGTGGGGCTGACCCTGTTTTACTTCGTCCTCATTTACTTCTTCGCCCTGGGGAAGAGCCGCAAGCGCATCCGGCGCATGAAAATCAGCGAGCTCATGGACTTCGACCGGCGCAACGAGGAGGAGGTCATCCAGAAGAGCCGCAGCCGAAAGCGGATTTTCGTGGTGTCCATCCTGCTGGGCGTTATCGGCACGGCGCTCATCATGACCCGGACCCTGGCCCTGGGCATTTTGGGGGCGGCGCTCATCATCGCCTTCCTCTACGGGTTCTTTATCAGCTTTTCCTCCGGCGTCCCCGCCTGGTTCGACGAGAGGGCGGAGCGCAAGTACACAGGGGAGCGGCTGCTGATTTTCCGCACCCTGTCGGCCAAGCTGGCCACCATGGGGGTGGTCATGGCCACCATCGCCCTGCTGTTCACGGCCACCCTCATCTCCGAGGGCTCCGGCCTCGTCTTCCACGCCCTTTTCCAAAGCAGAAACGAGCAGACCACCTGCTTCGATTTGTATATCGGCTCCACTGACCGGGACGAGCACAATTTCGACGACTACCTGGCCTACGTGGACGAGAACATCCCCGTCCGGGCGGACTGGCGGTACCGCGTCTACCGGGGGAACGACGCCCAAGTCACCTCCTATCTTGACGCCAACGCCGACTACTGGTCCACCTTTGAGTACGATACCGTGATGGCCTTCAGCGACTACGCCGCCCTGCGGGCCATGCTGGACTACCCGGAGGCCGAGCTGGTGCCGGGGACCTACCTCATCCACTGCATGTCCTACCTGGGCCCCCTCATGGAGGGGTACGACCGGAGCGTGACGGTGGGGGACCAGACCTTCGCCCCCGGCGGGGTGTACACCGAGCACTTTACCCAAGCCCTCTGGGACGGCAACGGCCGGGGCTTCATCCTGGTGGTGTCCGACGAGGCGGCGAAGGCCCGCCCGGTGAGCCACAGCATCTACGCCGCCATGACCGACGAGCCGGTGAAGGGGGCCGTCATGCGGGGCCTGTCCCAGATGAGGGACGACAAGGACGATTCCATCGACGGCTACGACACCCTCTTCTCCAAGGGGGCCGTGGAGGCGGAGAACGCCGCCTCCTACGCCATGATCGTCTTCCCCCTCTACTACCTGGCCCTGGTGCTCACCATGGTGGCGGCCACCATCCTGACCATCCAGCAGCTCAGCGAGGCGGGCCGCTACCGCCGCCAGTTTGAGCTGCTGCGGAAGCTGGGCATGGACCGCCGGGAGATGAGACGGGCCCTGGGCCGCCAGTTCGCGATTTATTACGCCCTGCCCGCCGTGCCGCCCCTGCTCATCGGCGTGCCCTTCATCGCGGGGCTGGGCGGGCTTCTGGACCCCGGCGTCCTGGCCGGACCCGCCCAGGTGGCGGCCATCGTGGGGGTGGCCCTGGGGCTGTTCCTGCTCATCTATCTGACCTATATCCTGATGGCCTACACCAGCATGAAGCGGACCGTGCTGCCCGCGTGAGAACAAAAGAGACGAGGCGGAGCCCTGCATGGGCTCCGCCTCGTTTTTTTGATGTCAGACCAGCTCCAGCAGCTCGTCGGGGGTGTCGGCCAGGACAGCGGCCCCGTGGGCGCGGAGGAACCCGGCGTCCCGGAAGCCCCAGGTCACGCTGATACAGGGCAGACCGGCGTTCCGGGCGGTGGCCAGGTCCACGTCGGAGTCCCCCACATAGACCGCCTTGGCCCCGTCCTCCCCCAGCGCCCGAAGGGCCTGGAACACCATGGCCGGGTCGGGCTTCTTGGGGGCGGCGGGGGACTCCCCGGCGGCGGCGTGGAACAGGCCGGGGAAGTAGTCCTCCACCAGCCCCCTCACGGCGGCGTCAAACTTGTTGGACACCACCGCCAGCTTGTACCCCTTCTCCCACAGGGTCTTGAGCAGTTCAATAATACCGGGATAGGGGGCGGTCTTGTCCATCATGTGGGCGGCGTAGCGGTCCCGAAAAAGGGACAGGCACTTGGCCTCGTCCTCCTCGGCGGTCCCGGCGGGGACGGCCCTGGCCATGAGGTTCCCCACCCCGTTGCCCACGAACTGCCGCACCTCGTCCAAGGACCGGGCGGGCCAGCCCATCGCCCCCAGGGCAAAGTTGACGGCGTCCGCCAAATCCTCCAGGGTATCCAGCAAAGTGCCGTCCAAATCAAAAATGACCGTATCGTATCGGTTCAAGAAACGACCTCCTCCATCAAAGACGAAGGTATTTTACCACACCGCGAGGCATTTGACGAGGAAAAACGCGATGCCGCCGCAGAGAGGGAAGGTGAGGAGCCACGCCAGCCCCAAGGACCCGGCCACCTTTCCGTCGGGGGAGGCCCCCGCCCCCAGGATGGCGGCGGTCTTCACGTGGGTGGTGGACACGGGCAGGCCCAGGGCGGTGCACAGGGCCAGGGCGGCGGCGCAGCCCAGGTCGGCGGCGAAGCCGGAGCGGGGGGTCAGCAGCACCATCTTCCGGCCCACGGTGTCGATGATGCGCCTGCCCCCCAGCAGGGTCCCCAGGGCCATGCACCCGGCGCACCAGAAGGCCTCCCAGGGCGGCGCGGCGTAGCCCCCGGCGCCCAGGGTGAGGGCCAGGGCCAGCACCCCCAGGAATTTCTGGCCGTCCTGGGCCCCGTGGAGAAAAGCGGTGAGGGCCGCCCCCGCCACCTGTCCCTTGCGGTAAAACCCGGGCCTGCCCTTGGGGAGGAGCCGCCCCGCCAGCCGCCCCAGGGCGGCCCCCAGGGCAAGGGAGAGGACCAGCCCCAGCCCCACCAGGGCCAGGGGGGCCAGCCGGAGCCGCCCCGCGCCCAAAGCCAAAGCCGCCCCGGTGAGGCCCGCCACCAAAGCGTGGCTCTCGCTGGTGGGGATACCGAACCGCCACGCAGCCACGCCCCAGAGGACGGCGGCGGCCAGCGCGGCGGTGAGGGCCGTGAGGGCGTGGGGGCCGAAGTCCGCGATGGAGTAGAGGGTGCGGGCCACCGCGTCATTGACCGCGGCGGAGCACACCACGCCCAGGAGGTTGCACACCGCCGCCATGGCCGCGGCGGCGGGGAAGGGGAGCACCCCCGAGGCCACCGGGGTGGCAATGGCGTTGGGGGCGTCGGTCCAGCCGTTGACGAAGATGACGGCGGTGAGCAGGAGCAGGACGGGCAGAAGCGGCATGATGAGAACACCCCCCGCCGTATCTATACGGCGGGGGAGGGGTGGGTATTCGGGTTTTCCACCTCTGGGAGGTGATTCCCCTGCTCTGCTCCCCTTGAAAGAGAGACCCGCCCGGCATAGCCGGGCGGCCTACGCTTGTGCCGTCGGGCAACTTTGCCACGTTATCCCGCTTGCGCAAGAGAGCCCCGGGTGGCACAGCCACCCGGCCTACGCTACAAATGCGCCACTGGCGCATTTGCTTTACGCTGCGGTGCCACAGGCACATTTTCTTGACGCTGCGGTTTCGACTCTCTCCCCCTGGCCCCCTTTTCACCAACCAAAGGAGGGGGACCGCAGTCCCCCTCCCTTTGGAAACCACCCTGGGCTGTCCACAAGAACAAAGAAAACCCCGGGGCCGCACTTCGTAGCGGCCCCGGGGTTCGGCAGGTCTTAGGCTTCCCCTGGGGGAAGCTGTCGAGCGAAGCGAGACTGATGAGGGGAACTTGTCGAATTGGCAGAGCCTCTCCCATGTCCGCAGTTCCCCTCATCCGTCAGCCCTTCGGGCTGCCACCTTCCCCCGGGGGGAAGGCTAAAGACCAGGCGGTATCAAGCACGTGTCAGCGGCAGCGGCGCAAGGGGGGCCACGTGTCGCACAGACGCTCCCGTGCTTTTTCCCCTAGCTTCGGGCAGTAGACCTTCTACGAAAGAGGGAATCTGCGAGCAGGTCAGCACCAGAGACTTTTCTTTGGGGGTCTGGGGCCGCAGCGTGAAGAAAATGCGCCGGTGGCGCATTTTTAGCGGAGGCTGGCCGGCTATGTCGGCCAGGTCACCCTTTCCTGAAAGCAAAAAGAAACGTCCCCCAGATTTGCACACGTTTGATGTGCAATCAGTCAATAATCAAACGTCCCCACACCCCTCAGAACATCCCGATGCTCTCCAAGATCCGGTTGACCTCCTTGGCCCGCTCGCTCCAGGCGGCGGCCTGGCCGTAAGCCCTGCGGCGGTCGAAGGCCCAGCGGCCCGCCTCCTCCAGGGCGCTGGAGCACATCAGGGAGAACTCCGCCGGGGAGTGGGCCCCGTAGACCACGTCGGGGAAGTCCTCCACCTGCCCGGGGCGGAGCATGGCCACCACGGGCCGTCCGGTGGAGAGGTATTCAAACATCCGGGCGTGGATCACGTCGTCATAGAGGTGGGTGCGGCGCAGGAGGTAGAGACAGACGTCGAAATTGCAGATGTAGTCGGGCAGATCCACCGGCGCCGCCGGGCCCAGCCAGCGGACGTTGGGCTCGTCCAGCAGCTCGGGGAGGAGCCGGTTGCCCCGGTCGGGGCCGATGAGGACCAGGGTGCAGTCGGGGTGGGAGCGGATGGCCTTCAGGGCGGGGGAGAGGTCCAAATCCTCCCAGAGGGTGCCCACAAAGCCCAGGATGGGGCCCTTGATGTCCCACAGGGCCTCTGGCTTGGGCAGGCCGTCCTTGGCGAACATGGGGTAGTTGACCCCGTAGGGGAGAAGGGCCACGTTGGCGTTGCAGGGGGCGATGTGGCTCACCAGGTCGGGGGAGGCGGCGAAAACCACGTCGGCGGCCACGGCCAGGTCGCTCTCCCACTGCTCGGGCAGGCCGGGCCAGTCCTGGTAGCAGTCGTACACCAGCCCCCGGTAGGCGATGGCGTCCAGGTACTCCGCCCCGGCGGGACTGGCGCACCAGAGGACGGGCTCTTTAAAACGGTGGCGCTCCAGCTTGGACTGGAGGAACCGGGTGACCCGGGAGCGGCTGTACCGGTAGAGGAGCCCCTTGGCCGGATCGTCGGTGAGGATGGGAGGCAGGGTGTAGACGATGACGCCGGGGCGCACCTTCCGGCCCGGCTGTTTCCAGCTTTTGTCCCCCCTGGGCGCGGGGGGCTCGAAGAAGAGGACCTCGGTGTCCCGCATCCGGCTCATGAGCTGTTGGGTCCGGGTGGGCACCTGAGCCCAGGGCTCCCCGGAGAGGCAGACCAGCTGTCTCATATGGCGTCTCCTCCTTTCAAACCCAGGAGCCGCCCGGCGGTGTCCCGGTTGCGCCGCTCCACTTCCCGCAGCCGCTCCACGCCGCCGGCCAGGAAGGCCTCGTCCCCGATGCGGGCCACGGCGGCGTCCAAATGGGCCTTGAGGCCGTCCAGGGTGAGCTGGTCCAGGTCGGTGTAGAGGTCCTGGCCGATGTAGGACAGGAAGGAGCTGATTTTGGGGTCGTAGACCACGCCCACCAGGGGCACCCCCTGGCCGGCGGAGAACACCAGGGCGTGGAGCCGCATGGAAACCACCACCTTCATCCGGGCGAAGAGGCCGATGGTGTGGGCGGAAGCGCCGGTCTCCTCCAGAATGTGGTAGGGCGCCTTCATGTGCCTGGCGGCCAGCTTGGCCGCCCCCACGTCCAGCCGCCGCTCGATGGGCAGAAAGACGGGGGTGAGGCCGTATTTCTCGTAGACATAGTCGGCGGCCCGGCCGAAGATCTCGGCCTTGGCCTCAAAGCCCGGCCAGGGGCGGAGGGTGAAGCCGATATACCGCCCCGCCGGGTCAAGCCCGGCGCTCTCCAGGATGCCGTCCACCGTGGCGGGGTCGGCGGCGGGGAGGATAACGGTAGGGTCGGCGGAGAGAATGATCTCGGGGGCGGTGACCCCCATCCGCTCCAGCTCGGTCTTGGAGTGGGTGTCCCGCAGGGTGATGGCGTCTACCCGCTTCTGGAGCACCCCGGCGGCCAGACGGCGGTTGGAGGGGTACTGGATGGGGCCGATGCCGCAGCCGTACATCATGACCTTGTTGCCCAAAACCTTGGCCGCCGAGATGGTGAAGAGATAGAACCACAGGCTCCGGCGGGAGGTGGCGTCCTGCATGAGGGAACCGCCGCCGTTGATGTAGAGTCGAGTCTTTCCCATCCGCCAGAGGAACCGGGGAATGTTGAAGGTGTAGATGGAGTTGACCCGGTAGGACAGCCGGGTGTCGGTGGGGTTGCGGGAGAGGACCCAGACGGGGAGGTCGGGGTCGATCTGCCGCAGCTCCCGGACGATGGCCTCCAAAATGGCGTCGTCCCCGGCGTTGCCCCGGCCGTAGGCCCCGCAGACCAGGGCCCCGTCCCGCTTCCCCGTCTTGCGCCCCTTGCGGCGGATGATGGAGCGGTAGATCTCCAGCTGCCGCTCCAGGGTGCTCTCCAGGGAGAACTGGGTCCGGCCCTTCTCGTAGAGCCGCCGGCCCATATGCTCCCGGAGGGACTTGTCCCGGGCCAGGGCGACCAGATGACGGGAGAGGGCCTGGGCGTCCCCGGCGGGGAAGAGGAAGCCGTTGACCCCGTGGTCGATGAGGTAGGGCACGCCCCCCACCCGGCTGGCCACGGTGGGCAGGCCCGCCCGGGCCCCCTCGGTGAGGGAGTAGGGGAAGGTCTCGGAGATGGAGGTGAGGGTGCTCACGTCCAGGGCATTGTAAAAGCTGTCGGTGTCGGTGACCCACCCGGCGAAGCACACCACGTGGGCGACGCCCAGGTCGGCGGCCAGCTTTTTGAGGCGCTCCATCTCCTCGCCGTCGCCGCCGATGAGGAGGCGCAGGTCGGGGCACTCCTGGTAAGCCAGGGCAAAGCCCCGGACCAGGGTGGCGATGTCCTTGACGGGGTTCAGACGGGCGGCGATACCCACCACCACGGAGTTTTCGTCGGCCTGGAGGCCCACGGACCGCCAGTATTCCGCCCGGGACAGCTTGGGCTGACGGGGGGTGAAGTCCAGGCCGTTATAGATGGTGAAGAGCTTGTCCGGGTCGAAGCCACGGGAGATGAGCAGGTCGGTCATGGCGTCGGAGACCCCGATGCGGTAGTCCAGCCGCCGCAGGGCCAGGGTGTTGATGGTGCCGTAGGTGAGCTTGGAGAAGGGCCGCCCCAGATAGTCCAGACGGTAGTCAGAGTGGACGGTGGACACCACAGGCAGGCCGGTGGCCCAGCGCAGGAGGGCGCCCATCATGTTGCCCCGGGCGCCGTGGCAGTGGATGAGGTCGTACTGCCCCTCCAGAACCAGCTTTTTGAGCTGGCGGAAGGCGCGGAAGACGTTCTGGCCGGGGAGGACCACCGTGGGGATGCCCAGCTCCCGGGCCTCCTGGGAGAAGGGGCCCTCCATAAAGCACACCATGGTCACGTCAATGGTGCGGCTCAAATTTTGCAGCAGCATGTGCACGTGGGTCTTGGCGCCCCCGGAGTCGCCGCCGCTGATGAGGTGGATGACTTTCATGGGTTCCTCCAAAAAAGACTTGAGAAGTATACGTAAGATATGATACAATACTCTTGTTATTTTACCACAGCAGGGAAAATATACAACAGGAATCGACGGGGAATTTCCCCGCTTCGTAAGGAGAACGTGGAATGGACAAGAACGGAAAGCTCTTTGGAAAGATCAATATCATCGACCTGCTGGTCATCATCATCGCCGTGGCGGTGGTGGCCGCCGTGGCCCTCAAGATGACCGGACGCATGGGCGCCGCCCGGCCCGAGGTGGGGGCCAATATCGTCTATACCGTCCGGGTGGAGGGGGTGGACAAGGAGGTCTACGCCGCCATTGAGGAGTTCCAGGCCGAGGCGAAGGCCAACGGTTTTGCGGGCGACCGGCTCATGTCCAACGGGGAACTGCTGAACGCCTATGTTACCGATATGACCGCCGTGCCCCATGACGCCAAGGCCAAGATCAGCTCCATGGACGGAGACGTGATCATCCCCGTCCTGGAGGACACCCTGGACGTGACCTTCACCGTGGAAGGTTTCGTCACCAACAACGTCAAGACCGAGCTGGGCAGCCAGGAGGTCCGGGTGGGCAAGACCCACATCGTCAAGACCACCCACTACGAGCTCAACGGCGGGGTCATTCTCACCTGCCAGTGGAAAGAGGGCACCGGCGCGGACAACGCCGCCAGAACCTGAGGAAGGTCCCTGAGACGGGGCGGGGGCATCCCCGCCCCGTCTTTTTGTATACTGCGAAAGGGAGTGTTTTTGGATGAAAAAGCGGTTTTCGGCCCTGGTTTTGGCGGCGGCGCTCGCGTTGGCCCTGGCGGTGCCCGCCGGGGCGGCGGAGGTCCCCGCCCTCCAGGTGGACGGGGTGACGCTGGACTGTGTCCCGGAGCTTGTGGACGGCGTGTCCTATCTTCCCGCCGGGGAGCTGGCGGTAGCCCTGGGCGCCTCGGCTGAGGCGGAGGGGGATCGGGTGACCCTCACCAAAAACGGGGAGAGCGCCGTGTTGAACGCGGCCTTCCGGCGGGAGGGGACGGCCTACCTGCCCATCCGGGCGGCGGGGAACGCCCTGGGCTTCAGCGTGGGCTGGGACCGGGCACAGCGCACGGTGCTGCTGGCGGATGTCCGGGCTCTGGCGGAGATGGTTGCCCAGGCCGGGAGTCCGCAGACGTGGCGCCTGGCCGGGACCGGGGTGGAGGCCGGGCCCTTCTCCCAGCGTTTGGCGGGCGCCGCCGCCCGGATGGCGGCGGGGGTAGACCCCGGACGTCCCGTGGCCGCGCTTCTCTCCGCCATCCCCCTGACGGACGCCGGGAGCTCCTGGAGCCTGGTCTCCCAGGCCGCGGCGGCCCTGGCGGAGGGGGAGGAACGGGTCTCCCTGAGCCAGGGCGGGACTGTGCTCACCCTGATCCGGACGCCGGAGGGGGGCAGCCTGGACGTGGAACTCCCCTCCTCCGCCCTGGCCCCAGCGGAGCTGCTGCGGTGGGCCGGCCTGGCCGGGAAGCGAGCCGAGGTGCGCCTCACCATCTCTCAAGAGGAGGCCGGCGCCGTGGTGTCCGCGGGGGGCTGGCGGGCCCAGGCTAGGTGGACCGTTTGCTGACCGCCCTTTCCCTGGCCGAGGGCCCCTTCCTGCTGTGGGTGCAGGAGACGGTGCGAAACGCCGTTTTGGACCCTGTCATGGCTCTTTATACCCAGCTGGGCAACGCGGGGCTTTTGTGGATCGTCCTGTGTGGGCTGATGCTCCTCTTTCCCAAGACCCGGAAGGCGGGGATCGCCGGAGCGGTGGGGCTGGTGTTCAGCCTGCTGTTTACCAACATCCTGATCAAGCACCTGGTGAACCGGACCCGGCCCTGGCTGGTGCTGGAGGGCCTGGTCCCCCTGGTGGTGGAGCGGGACCCTAACTCCTTTCCCTCGGGCCACACCAGCGCCGCCTTCGCCGCCGCCGCGGCCTGGTACCACACCCTCCCCCGGAAGTGGATGGGGGCGGCGGGGCTGGCGCTGGCGGCCCTGATGGGCCTGTCCCGGCTCTACGTGGGGGTCCATTTCCCCAGTGACGTGCTCTGCGGGTTCCTGGTGGGCACCCTCTGCGGGGAGCTGGCCTGGTGGCTCTGCCGGAAGTGGGAGGAGCGGCGGGAAGCCCTGCGCTCCTGAAATCAAAAAACGGACTGCCGGTTTTCCGGCAGTCCGTTTTTGGTTACGCGGCGGCGGCTTCCCGCCGGATCTGGAGCAGCAGGAGGATGAGACCGGCGGAGAGGAGGATGTGGCCCATCCCGGCCGCGCCGGAGAGGGAGGCGTCCAGCCCCCGGCTCAGCTCGGTGCCCCACACCTGGGTCAGGCCCCGCAGGAGGAGGCCCAGGCCCGTGATATTCAGGCCAACCTGGTAGAGGATCAGGGCCCGCCCGGTGGACCTCCCGCTGGGGAGCAGGCCGTTTTTGGCCAGGAGCAGCAGGGCCAGAAAGAAGAACATGCCAAGGAGAAAGTAGTGGGTATGTAAAACGGCCAGGGTGGTTTTCCCAGTGAACGCGCTGAACTTGGTGAACTCCCGGTAGAACACGCCGCACACCATGGCGGTCACGGCGTAAATGAGGGCGGTATTCGCATAGCGTTTGATCATTTTCCATTCTCCTTCCGATAGAGCTTCCAGAGCATGAGGACGATCCACACATAGGCCAGGGTCTTGGGGATCATGAGCATACCAACGGCGGGGGCCACCCCGCTGAAGAGGACCACGGGGAGGTAGAAGCCGAAGGAGAGGGCCACCGCCGCGGGCATGAAGCGGAAGGCGCCGTCCCCGGTCCGCTTGTTCTCCTGGGCAAAGAGGAGGATGATGAGGATGCCGATGACGGCGAAGGGGATGTTGCGCAGTACGCCGTAGAAGAGGGGCTGGCGGTACACCAGCCATTGGTTCTGGGGCAGAAGGCACAGGGCCGCCCGCAGGAGGGCCAGGACCCACATGGTCAGGGTGAGGCCCCTCCGACCCTGGATGCGGTAGTGGTCCCGCCAGATGTAGTAGAGGATGAGGTAGAAGATGGTCATGGTGATGGAGGTGACAAATTTGCCCACGCCCAGGGCGGCGGCGTTGGCTTCCAGGCCGGTGGTCCAAAGGGCGAAGGACCGGGGGACCAGGTGGAAGGCGTCCCCCGCCCCCAGCAGGGCCGCCATGGCCCCCGCCTTTTTGATCAGGGGGCTCTTTCCCCGGAAGAGCATGGTGAGTCCCGCCAGCAGGGCGAAGCCCAGGTAGAGGACGTCGAAAATCGTTTCAGCGATCGCTTGTGCCATGATGTGTGCTCCTTTCAATCAGTAGAGAATGCGGCGGACCAGGGCCAGGAAAAAGCCCACGTCCGGCTCCGGCGCCCGCAGCAGCAGGGTGAGGTGGGCGACGAGGAACCGGGCGAACCGCTCCCGGGAAAAATCCCCGTCCCAAATGTCCCGGCGGATGGCCGGGTCCTGGTCCATACGGCGCAGAAGAGCCTGCCCCAAGGTTTCCTGCATGGCGGCCATACGGGCCTGCCCCTCGGGGTCCACGCTCCCCAGGCTGCGCATGAGGGCCCCGGCGGAGGCGTCGATGCGGGCGCGCAGGAAGGTGAAGAGCTGCTCCAGCTGGCCGTCGAAGGAGGGGGCGGTGAGGCGGCCCCGCAGCTCCTCCAGGGTCCGCGCCCAGTCCTCCTCCGTGAGAGAGAGGAGGATCTCGTCCTTGCTGGAAAAGTAGTTGTACACCGTGCCTGTGGCCACCCCTGCCCGCCGGGCCAGGGAGCGGATGTTCACCGCCCCGATGCCCTCGGCATCCGCCAGGTCTCGGGCGTGGGAGAGCAGGACGGCGCGGAGGGTGTCGTCTTTTTTTCGCATGGTGCCGCCTCCTTGGCAAACTAAAATGAACAGGTTCATTTATGTTATAACAGAGCAAGAGACAAATGTCAAGCATAAATGAACGCGTTCATAAATATACCAAAAAAACAAGCGCCTGATTGATTCAGGCGCTTGTCCCGTTAAAAGTCTGAGGGGTCCAGGGGGGTGTAGCGCAGCCGCTCCCCTTCCCGGTGGGAGTGGAAAAGCCGGGGGCCGGGGGAGTGGGCGGCAATGGGCTTTTCCAGGGGCCCGGCGGGGTCGGACCCGTCCGGCAGCACCAGCTTGCGCCCCAAAGTCAGGTGGGGGACGTAGGGGCGGTCCTCCAGCGGGAAGCCGGCGGCCCGGAGGGCGGCCTCCAGCCCGGCCTGGCCCTCGGACAGGGCGGCGCTGGGCATCGGGTCCAGGTGCCAGATCCCCCCGTCAAAGCGGTCCAGCCGGTCAAAGGTGAGCGCGAGGGGCGGGAAGGAGGCGGTTCGGAGGAGGGAGAACAGTTCCGGGAGGCGGGCGGGCTCCACCTCCCCCAGAAAGGCCAGGGTGAGGTGAAAATTTTCCGGGGCGGTGAAGTTCCCACGTTCCGCCATCCGGCGGAGCCGCGCCTGGACGGCGGCGAAGGCGGCCCGGGCCGGGGGATCGAAGGAAAGGCCGAAGAAGAGGCGCACGTCAACCGCCGCCCCCTTCGATGAGGGCCAGCTTTTCCGCCCGGGTGAGCTTTTTCACGGCGATCTCCCGGCGGAGGGCGGCGGACTTGTCGGCGCAGGCCTCCTGGTAGGCCAGAGTCAGCGGGCCCCGGCCCCGGGTGTATTTGGCCCCCTTGCCGCTTTGGTGGATGGCCAGGCGGCGGGCCACGTCGTCCGTGGTGCCGGTATAGAGGGTGCCGTCGCCGCACCGGAGGATATAAAGCCAGTAGGCCATGGAACACCGTCCTTTTATGTAGGGGCCCGGCGGGGCCCCTGGCTCCGAATCAGTGGCAGCCGCAGTTGGTGCCGTGGTCGCCCAGCTTGAAGGAGGCGCACTCGGTGGAGGTGCAGTTGGACACGTCCTGGCAGGAGCAGCCCACCTTGATCTCACCCAGTGTGCACAGCCCGTCGCTGGCGGCGTGGTAGGCACAGGAGTTGACAGAACACTTGATGCTGGGGTTACCGTTATTGCGCTGCATATTAAATTCCTCCCTTATTCACAATCCGTCCGGGGACAAGATTAGTATGGACGCGGAGAGAGGAAATATGTATGGCATTTATGGGTCCCCGGCCTTTGTCCCGGCCTCTTCCCGCACCGGCTGCCCGGCCTCTTCCGGCGACGGTGTCCCGGCGTCCTCGGGGGCCTGGGTCATGAGCTTGGGGATGAAGCGGCGGGCGAAGCGGCCGCTGCCCCGCTGCTTGACGTAAAAATAGCCGATGATGGAAAAGACCACGGCCCCGATGAAGTTGACGAAAAGGTCCTTCATGGTGTCCAGCAGGCCGATGTCCAGATAACCGCCCAGGCCAAGGGCCTGCTGGGTCCCGTCGGAGTGGACGATGATGACGTCGGCGATGTCCTTGATGACCTGGGGGTGATTGCTGCCGTCGGGGGCCAGCATCACCGAGCCGATGGTGTTGACGATGGTGTCCTTCTGCATGTCCAGGAGGAGGAAATGGTCGATGGCGGCCTCAAAGAATTCCCACAGCACGCCCACCGTCATGGAAAAGCAGAAGGCCACGAAGGCCATGTAGGCGGAGGAGAGGGAGAAGGTGGTGATCTTGGTGTTGCGGTTGAGGATGTCCACCAGGGAGAAGCCGATGGCGGCGCAGAGGAAGCCGTTGATGGTGTGGAGCATGGTGTCCCAGTAGGGGAAGGTGATGTAGTAGGCCCGGATCTCCCCCAGGATCTCGGCGGAGTAGATGAACAGGAGGATGATGATCTCCAGCGTATCCGGCACGTCGATGTGGAGCCGCCGCTCGATGAAGTTGGGGGCCAGGAACAGGATGAGGGTAAGCACGCACAGGAAGGCGCTCTCAAAGTCCCGGTTGGAGATCTGGGCGATGAGGACGCCCACCACGGAGAAGCGGAGGATGAAGTAGACGAAGGCGAGGATCTTTTTCTCCATGGGCTTGGAGAGCCACTGCTTTTTTACCTGGGGATACTTTCTTTTCACGAGGGGGCACCTTCCTCCACAAGCGGCAGGGACTCCGCCGCCAGGGCGGCGTAGTCGGCGGCGGACAGGGCGTTCTCCGCCAGCTCCTCCTCCGTCAGGGGGCGGAGGACCTTGGCGGGGGAGCCCACCACCAGGGAGCCGGGCGGCACGACCTTGTTCTGGGTCACCAGGGCCCCGGCGGCCACCAGGGAGCCGGCGCCGATGACGCAGCCGTTGAGCAGGATGGCCCCCATGCCGATCAGGCAGCCCTGTTCCACCGTGCAGCCGTGGACGATGGCCCCGTGGCCCACCGTCACGTCGTCGCCGATCACGGTGGGGTGCTCGTCGTCCGTGTGGACCACGGCGTTATCCTGAATGTTGGAGCGCTTTCCCACCCGGATGGACCGGTGGTCCCCCCGGAGGACGGCGCCGTGCCAGAGGTTCACGTCCTCGCCCAGGATCACGTCGCCCGCCGCCACGGCGGTCTCCGCCGCCCGGACGCCGGGGGCGAGCTTGGGGGTCTTGCCCCGGTAAACATATTGAAACATCGGCAAAATCACTTCCTTTTCCCCTCATTATAGCCTGTGGAGGGAAGGCTGACAAGTCAAAATCCCTGGGTAGGCGCATAGAATGGCTGGGAGGTGATACCAGGAATGGATCTGAAAAACAATAAAGTTACGGTGGGCGAGCTGCTGGACTACGCCCCGGCCCGGGCGGTGTTCCAAAAGCGGTTCCCCATGGTGATGCGCCACCCCATGCTGGGGGCGGCCCGGACGGTGACGCTGGAGCAGCTCATCGCCTTCGCCGGAAATTACATCCCCAAGAACATGGTGAACGAGACGCTGAACGAATTGAAAAAGGTGTGAAACAAAGGCCGGGCGGGCGTCATCACGACGCCGCCCGGCCTTTTCGTCCCCCGGGGCGGGCGTACCACCGCAGGGCCCCGGTGCCGCCCCGGCGGAGGAGCAAGAGGGAGGTGGCGGCGTCCCCCAGGTAGAACAGGGCGGCGGGAATGGTGACGGCGGCGGGGACCCCGGCGGCCCAGGCCCCCAGCCAGGGCTGGACGGCGTAGACCAGCGGCAGGGAGAGCAGGCCCCAAAAGCCGCTGAAAAAGAGGCACACCCGCCCGCCCAGGTTCCAGGGGAGCCGGCGGTAGTTCCAAAAGGCCACCCCGGCGGCCTTTTCATAAAACCAGGACAGGCCCCACTCCGCCGCCGTACATACAAGGGCGCCGCCCAGAAAAAGAAGGAGAGGGGACCCCTTCACCCAGCCGGGCAGCAGAAGGATGCCCAGGGCGCCCACGCCGTAGACCGGGCAGACCGGGAGGAGAAGGTGGCACTTCCGGTCCGGCTTGGGGCTGTGGGTGAGCCGGGCGAAGGCCACCTCCAGCAAGAAACCGCAAAAACTGTAAAACAAAAATTGCCAAAAAAGAGCCGCCAAACGCCTCACCGTCCTTTGTGGTTTCAGTTTGGACCGGCGGCGGAAAAAGCATACGGAACACTTTTTGTAAAAAAGCCCCGCCGCAGAAATGCGGCGGGGCCTGGAATAAAAAACGATCATTTTTTTCGGATGGGATGGCGGATAACGGTCTGAAAGCGGGACGGAGGGACCCTGTGGGCATCGGAGAGGTAGATCTCGTGGTGGAGCCTGGCGGGGGAGAAGTCGTTCTCGTAGCCCTGCTCGGCCAGGTAGGCGTCCATGAGGGCTACGGAGGCGGGCTCGTCGTCAAAGGGGCCCAGGTGCATGATCTGGACGCAGAGGCCCTCCTTCACGGTAAGGAATTCCGCCTTGGAGCAGTCCAGCTTTTTCTTGCGGGCAGCCTCACCGGCCGCCCACTCCAGGTGGGCGGGAGTGATAAAGCCGGGAAGGCGGATGGCCGAGATCCATCGAAAGCCGGCCTTGTCCCGGTAATCGATGCCGTTGGCCCCCTCCTGCCACCAGAAGCCCTCCAGAGGCGGGACCACGTATTGGAAAAAGCCGTCAATGGAGTGGCCGCTCTTCTCGCTCATTTTCAGGGTGTAGGACAGGGTGTACAGGACGCTGATGGCCTGCTGGTAGGCGCCGCCCGGCTCGTTGGGGTCCCCGGCGCCCCGGACCGCCACGTAGTTCATGGCGGGGACCAGGACGAACTCCGGTTTGTTTTTGGGCAGATAGAATGCCCGGTATTCCTTTTTGAAGTCAAAAGCCATGCGGCCCAGCCCCTTTTCTTTATGATGGGTCCATCATACCACAAAAAAGCTGACAGGGCATGTCGGCTTTTTGGCCATTTTAAGGGGGGCGAAATTGACCGCTCCACCTTGTGGAGGGGCTTAAATTATGGTATCATGGCGAAAACGGAGGAAGGGGCGAGCGGGATGCGGCATCTGATCGATTTTGGGGACGTGAGCAGAGAAGAGTGGGAGGTCCTCTATCAGCGTGCCAGCGATATCATGGACGCCCCGGAGCGGTTCCTGGACGCGTGCAGGGGCAAGGTGATGGCTAGCCTTTTCTACGAGCCCTCCACCCGCACCAACTTCTCCTTCCAGACCGCTATGCTGCGGGTGGGGGGCACGGTCTTTGGCTTTGCCGACCCCAAGTCCTCCTCGGTGTCCAAGGGGGAGACCCTGAAGGACACCATCACCATGGTCTCGGGCTATGCCGACGTGGTGGTGATGCGCAACCCCCGGGAGGGGGCGGCCAAGGCGGCCAGCCTCTACTCCGCCGTGCCCGTCATCAACGCCGGGGACGGCGGCCACATGCACCCCACCCAGACCACCGCCGACCTGACCACCATCACCCGCTTGCGGGGGAAGGTGGACGGGCTCAGCGTGGGGCTCTGCGGGGATTTGAAGAACGGGCGCACCGTCCACTCCCTCATTAAGGCCATGGCCAAGTTCCAGGGCATCAAGTTTTTCCTCATCGCGCCCCGGGAGCTGGCGGTGCCCGAGTATATGAGGGCCTTTATGCGGGAAAACAACATGTGGTTCACCGAGGTCACGGGTCTGGAGTCGGTCATCCCCCAGCTGGACGTGCTGTATATGACCCGCATCCAGCGGGAGCGGTTCGTGGACCCGCTGGAGTACGAGCGCAACAAGGGAGTCTATGTCCTCACCCGCCGGAAGCTGGCCCGGGCCAAAAAGGACCTGCTGGTGATGCACCCCCTGCCCCGGGTGGACGAGATCTCCATCGACGTGGACGACGACCCCCGGGCGGTCTATTTTGAGCAGGCCCGGTACGGCATGTTCGCCCGGATGGCCCTGCTCACCGACCTGGCCAACCAGCCCCGCCGGAAGCCGGAGCCGGTGGA
Source organism: Oscillospiraceae bacterium (assembly GCA_022846075.1). Classification (GTDB taxonomy): domain Bacteria; phylum Bacillota; class Clostridia; order Oscillospirales; family Oscillospiraceae; genus Vermiculatibacterium. Next base: position 2,364,764 of record AP025582.1, on the reverse strand, counting down.
GATCGGCCGCGGCCCGGTATGCTCCAACCCCAACTGCGTCACCCAGACGGAGTTCTATCTGCCCCCCCTTACCAAGCAAAACGGCGGCGTGGAGTGCTGTGCCTTCTGCGACGCCCCTCTGCGGTGAGAAAATGCAAAAAAAGGATTGACAAATAAAAGAGGGATATGCTATCATACTAAGGCTGACGTTGAGACCGTCAGACCTATGCGGGTGTAGTTCAATGGTAGAATCCCAGCCTTCCAAGCTGGTCGCGTGGGTTCGATTCCCATCACCCGCTCCAAGGCGAAAGCCTTTTCTTGCGGGCGCGCCCTGCGGCGGCGGGTGTCTCGATACGCGCCTGTAGCTCAGGTGGATAGAGCAACTGCCTTCTAAGCAGTGGGCCGGGGGTTCGAGTCCCTCCAGGCGTACCAACTTTTTGGTTGGTGAGCGCGCGTGGGGCGCTGGAAGTTCTTCACGGCCGGCTCCAGACGCGGCGTTCTTTTCTTGTTTTTTCCTTTGCTTTTATATGGTGGGCGTAGTTCAGTCGGTAGAGCACTGGATTGTGGTTCCAGGTGTCGTGGGTTCGAGTCCCATCGCCCACCCCAGAAAAGAAGGCGGCAGGGCCGGAGCCTCGGCTCCGGCCCTGCGCTTTTTATCCCGATAGTGGGGTGTAGCCAAGCGGTTAAGGCACGGGACTTTGACTCCCGCATCGCTGGTTCGAGTCCAGCCATCCCAGCCACGTCGAAGCAAGCTGCGGATCATGCGCCTCCGCGCGCAAGCGCGGGCCCATTCCCTCCGCCGCTTCTCCTCTCCCACAAAAGCGGCCGCCCGCTTTTGTGGGTCCATATCAAAGATGACCCGGTAGCTCAGTTGGTAGAGCACCTGCCTTTTAAGCCGGTTGTCCGGGGTTCGAGCCCCCGCCGGGTCACCAATGTAGACAAAACCTGCGTATGATGATAGTTATACGCAGGTTTTGTTATTTTGTTGGCGAAAATGCATAAAAATAAACCTAATGATCGGGCATAATTACATATCAATGGGATCGGCAAGCAGGTTTGATGAGATTGACGCTCACAAAAACCTGCTTTTATTTATGTTTAGAAAGTGAGGCAACTATGAAACTTCCATATGGTTATGTTTTGATTAGCGAGGAAATCGTGGTGCATGAAGAAAAGGCGAATGTTGTCCATAGCATTTTTGATGATTATCTTGCCGGAGCCAGCTTAGGCAAGATCGTTGATCTGCTTTTCAAAAGAAGGGTGGTTTCTCCAACTGGGAAAGCAAAATGGACGAGGGCGGCCGTGGATAAACTACTGACGAACAAAAAATATATCCCCCTAGTTGGTGTTAAGGTATACACGGACACTCAGTTTGAGAAAGCTCGACGTTGCAATGTAGACTATGATAAAGCCGGGCATCCACGAAAGGCATTTAGGTATCAGCCTCCCGTTTTTGATACAAAATGAGACTATACAGAGCCCATTTCTCTTGTTAATCAGAATGCGGAATTCGATGACCAGGCCTGCGCAGAGCTGATCCACCAAGGACACACCACGTCGCTCACTATTACGCCCTCTTTGTGGGTTAGGAAAACACATGCTGTTGGGATCTGCGTAAAACAGGGCAAAGGCGGAGGCGTGAGTGCCTACCCTGAAATTGCTGCAGACTTCCATATATGATTAAACCCGAAGACGAGGTTAAAGATAGTCAGAAAGAACAATTGGCTATGTTAAAACTGGAAAGACATATTAATTACACTCAAAAAAGAAAATACCTACAAGACGAGGAATCTATTCCAGTAAGTAACGGCTTAGGTGGCTAAAAGAAGTGTATAGTGGCAGTGGCTTTTATTGACTATATCAGGGGTCTCATTGCAGGTAGAGAGGTATATCTCCAAGAGACGGGATCCCGCTTTATAAAAGGTGGTTTGAACAAATGATTATGAATATCCAGTATCCATCAAGTAAAGAGCATAAGTTATACGCTGTTGCATATCTTGATTTGCTTGGAACAACCGAGAAAATCAAAAACGATGAAAAGGGAAATTATTTTTTAGAATATATACGATTTATAATATGGCGGTCTTATATAGAAATAACCAAACATTAGCATCCTCACCGTATAGAAAAATCAAAACAAAAATATTTTCGGACAACATCATCATGGCAATTCCATTAGATTCATCTGATGATACAAATAATTTAAACTTACTCATCGCATTTGTATCAGTGTCCCAAAACTATGCTAATGTCTTGTATTCGTGGCTTGTAAGAGGGGGCATCGCGGTGGGCAATCTTTTTATCGACGATATATTTGTTTGGGGCACCGGATTACTTCGGGCATATGAGTTGGAGAGCCAAGTTGCCTTTTATCCGAGAGTTGTAGTTGATGAAAATGTTGTAACATTGTTTCCTGATAGTTTTGTTGGATTCTGCCGAGATACTGACGGAAAATATTTTACTAACTTTTTATCTTATATGGAATACCATGCATCTGATGGTAGCGATAATATTGTACCTACGATTCGGGACAGTTTTAGGACATTGCTTTCAGATATAAAGGGACCCAGTGGCAGATATCATGAAAAAGCACTTCAAAAATTGCAATGGTACAAAGTTTATATAAATACATGGTTTCAAGAAAAGTATCCATCCGCAAATATTGTCCCAATTGATGATTCATTCTTTGCCTAATTTGCCCAATGATTGTGTATCTGCATCTTTTTTACCAATATAGGACAAAAGTCAACTGCTTTCTTAGGAAAACAGTTGACTTTTGTTGGAAATAGTAACGAAACGGTGTGGGTCAAAATGTGGGTCAAGTTCTGACCCACGCCCTGACCCACACGCGGAAATAATCAGAGACGAACAAAGACCACCGGACAAATGCTGGCCGGTGGTCTTTGGCCCTCTTGGGCTGGCGTTACTGGCTCACATCGTTTGGGCCATGAACGCGCCCATGGTGGCTGCGGCGGCGTCCTGTGTCTGCCGGGGGGGTGGGCAGGGTAAACCCGGCGTCATAGTGGCCCAGCATGGCGGAAACAGTTTTGACATCCTCGCCGTTTTGTAGTGCTGTGGTGGCGAAGGTGTGCCGGAGCTCGTGAAATTTCAAGTGGGGGAGCCCCGCATCCTTCAGGATCTTCTTGTGGATGTTCACCACCGAGTCGGGGTGGTACATCTCGCCGGTTACCAGGGAGGGAAACTGGCAGGAATTGTCCGGGTGTTTGTCATGCTCCTGGATCAACAGGTCGATGGCATCCTGGGGGATAGATACCAGTCGAACCGAGCTCTCTGTCTTTGGCTGGGAGAGGACACATTCCCTATTTGGGTTGCGGACGTACTGCTTGCTGACAGAGATGGTCCTTTGCTCCACATCCACATCGGACCAGAGGAGAGCCACCAGCTCGCCTTTCTGCAATCCGCTGACCAGCTCCAGATAAAGCATGGGCAGGGCGTTCCGCTTGGTTGCGGTGCGCAGATAGGCCCCGATGTTTTCCAGAGAGAGCACCTGCATCTCTACTTTCGGTACCTTGGGCGCGATATAGTCATCGGTAGGATTGCGTTGAATCAGCCGCTCTTCCACCGCCCGCTCAAAGGCGCAGTGGAGCATGAGGTGGAGGCTACGTACTGTGGTGTTGCTGAGGCTGGTCCCGCCCTTGGCCGTGGGGTGAGACCTGCCGTTTTCCTGCAGGTCCTTATAAAGCTTCTGCAAATCGCGGGAAGCCAGCTTGGAGAGCTTGATGCCCCCGATACGGGGGATGGTGTAAATATTCATCATCAGCTCGTAGCGGTTTTGGGTGCCAGCCGAACGTTGGGCTTGGCGTACAACTCCTACCAGGTGCGCAGCCATGTGGCAACGGTATGATCGTCCGCACGGCTGGTATCAAGACCGACTATCTCCTTCATCGCCCGTTTTAGCTTTTCCTTGACTTCCACTGGGTTTTGCCCAACACATTTTTGATAAGTCGCTTTCCTGTGGTTGGATCGTACCCAGCAGTATACCGCCCCTCCCAGCGGCTATCAGACCGCTTGCGGATATTGCCTTCGCCATTGGCTCGTTTTTTTGCCATGAACTCGCCTCCTTGCAGTAACCCACAATACCATACAGCAATCGCAATAGCTATGGGGTAAGCGAGGAGTTCAGGCTGGCGAAAAAGTCCATTCGGACTTTCCCGCCAGCCTGACGACCATTTTGATTCCATCAAAATGGTTCTTGATTGAACGCGAAAAGGGGGCTCGCCGCCCCCTTTTCACTCTTTTCCCCCTTGCTCATTTCGCGTGATACCACTTTTTCGACAAGCTCGAGTTATCAGAAAGTTATCAATTTGGTGTTTGCGGTTCTTTTTTGATTATTGCGGCGCAAATTCGCCGACGATACCCTGGGTGGGGCAGTTTCCCTCGCTCTGCTCCAAAGCCCCACACAGCGGCGCACAGGGGTAAACACGGGCAGTCATGCGCACTACCAATCATCCGCGGGGATGAAGTTAAAGCCCAGTTTTTCTGTCTTAACTTTGACCCATTGCTGTGCGGCGGCTAAATATACTTTTTCAAATTGACAATTTTGGGCAACGGAGTTGTTAATGCGCAGAACAGCAACATGGAGACCCCAGCGGTTTGGATTGCCTGTAATTAGCGGTCTTGTCGCTTAAAAGTCGTTCTTGCAATGACTATTTCTCTGTGCTACACTATTACACAGATACACAAGGGGATGGGGGAACTGTAATGAGCGACAGAAATATGGTCAATATAACTGTTACAATGACGCGGGAGGAGCGAAAAGCATTAAAACAATTCGCTTTGGATGAGGATACCACGGCATCTGCGTTAATCCGTGAATGGCTAAAAGAGCATATTGAGCAGCAACAGGAGGTGAGTGACCATGGCGAGCATTGAGGAAAAAGTTGAGGAGCATTACAAGAAGATACTGGATGAGTTAGGAATCAGGCACTATGGAAAAACAGAGAGTATCAATCGAACCATTACAGATGCTCTGCGGTCTGCGGACTCCAAATCTGGCGGTGCTGGAAATAATTACCCCGATATTCAGCTTCTTTTGGAAAATAGTACCGCTCACCGAATTCCCGTTATGATTGAAGCAAAGGGCTTAAAGAAACGATTGGAAAAGCTCTCGAAGTCTGGGCAGATCGAGCTTATTACCTATTACGAGAAAGACAGCAAGCGTAAGGACGGCACGATACAACATCACGCTGGCGATGCCAATTATTCCAGCATTATGAATTACGCTGTGAATGGAGCTGTCCACTACGCCAACGCTATCTTGGACAGCAGAGGTTACACTGAAGTGATTGCCATCGGTATTAACGGAACACAGATGAACGCCGATGGTTCTGTTCAGGATGCAGAGTGCAGGGCGTATTATATCTCTGAAAAGAATAATCGTGTCCCTAAGCATATTCCAGAATTGGATAGAGAATGGTCACTGTTGAAAGCGGACAATCTGGATAGATTTTTTGCAATGCTGGATAAAATGACGCTGACGGAGAAGGAATTGGAAGATTTGAGACAGCGGACAGAGACTGCATTGGAAACGAAAATCAAATCGATCCACCAAAGCCTGTACGATGATCCCAAGCTGCGGACAGCGTTGACTACGAATGAAAAACTATACTTGTTCTGTGGTCTTATCATGTCTGGATTGACCACCAAGGGTGTGTCACCGCTGGGTGTAAATCAGTTTACTGGTAATGACGATCAGGAGGACAACGACAGTACGATCATTATTACCCGAATTCGCTCTTTCCTGAAAAAGAAAAAGTGCGGCGATGATAAGATTCGCATGATTTTAGACCTTTTGCAACCGGTATTCAAAAAGGAAACTCTGTGGAGGCCGGTGAATGGTGAGAGCATTCTCAAAAGTTTGTTTAATCAGGTGAAACAGGACATTATCCCTTGTTTGGAAAGCAATCTGCACCTCGACTTCACGGGAAAGATCCTCAACTCTCTGGGAGACTGGGTACATATCGAAAATGACAGAGAGAATGATGTTGTTCTCACGCCGCGCTATGTAACAACGCTGATGGCAAAGCTGGCCCGCACTAATATGGACTCTTTTGCGTGGGATAGAGCCATGGGTTCGGCAGGGTTCCTTGTGTCAGCCATGGACATCATGATAAAAGATGCGCAGGCAAAAATCCACGATCAAAAAGAGTTGGAGAAAAAAATTACCAATATTAAGGAACATCAGCTTTTGGGCGTGGAAATCCTCGGTAATATCTATATTCTGGCTGTGCTGAATATGATTCTAATGGGAGATGGTTCATCCAACATTTATAATGGCGATGGTCATGATTACAACAATGAGACCGGCAAGTTCCCAGCCACAGTATTTCTCCTGAACCCTCCTTATTCTGCGGATGGTAAGGGTTTCAACTTTGTGCAGGAGGCGCTGGAAAAGATGACCTCTGGCTACGCCTGTGTTTTGATTCAGGAAAATGCAGGCAGTGGAAACGGCTTGCCCTATACCAAAAAGATACTGGAGAAAAACACCCTTTGTGCCAGTATCCACATGAGTGACATTTTCTGCGGAAAGTCCAGCGTTCAGACGGCTATCTATGTGTTCCAAGTTGCCCGCCCACACGAGGTGGATGACATGGTGATCTTTATTGATTTTAGTAACGACGGTTATGCTCGACAGAATCGCAAAAAATCCAGTCAGGAGGTCAATCTGCGGGATGCCGATCACGCTACCGAGCGGTATGCAGAAGTTGAGGCCATCGTGCTGGGCAAAAAAGCCAGAACTCGATATTATACAGAAGAGAACGGCCTTGTGATTCGGGATACCGTGTCGCTGGAAGGGAACGATTGGACCTTTGCTCAGCACCGGGTGATCGATACCATGCCTACAGAGGAGGATTTCCGAAAAACCGTGGCGGATTATTTGGCGTGGAAGGTTTCGCAAGCGATTAAAAGGAATGGTGGGTATGGATCATAAGGCATTCCGGATAGGAGATCTATTTGAGAAGCTGGAATTGAAAGCGAAAAAGTCTATTAATAAACGAACAGATGTGTCCAAAGTTTCATCCAGAGAATTCTCACTTCCATTGGTCAATGCGAAAGATGGTGATAATGGAATTATGTTTTGGGGCCGGCCAAAAGATTTTGACTCGGCGGAAATGACAATTTGCATTGTGAGTAATGGTGCGATTGCTACGGGAAATGTGTATGCTCAACCACAGCGAACAGGGGTGTTGTGGGATGCGTATTTAATTAAATTGTGTTCATGCACATGTGTTACTTATCAGAGTTTGCTGTTTTTGACGACGATTTTAAAAAGGGCCATTAAACAGAAATACAGCTATGACAACAAAGCGGTATGGTCTAAAGTAAAAGATGATGAGATTTTTCTCCCGGTGACAGATGACGGAACACCGGACTGGGAGTATATGCAGGAACGAATCAGCGAGCTGGAGCGGGAACGAATCAGCGAGCTGGAGCGGTATCTCTTAGCTGCTGGATTGAATGACTACAAGCTGACGACTGAGGATCAGGAGACGTTGAACAAGAAAGCTACATTTAACTCCTTCCGTATTGGAGATTTGTTTGTCCCGCTGAAAGGCGGGTATATTGGCACCGGAAAGAAAATTGGTTCTGCAATGAAAGCGCGTAGCGAGGAATATTGTATTCCGCTGACGTGCGCCAAGCTTGGAGATAATGGTATTATGTACTGGGGAAAGAAAGGGGATTTCCGCACCTATACGAATGTTATCTCTATTATAGCAGATGGGGCGGTTTCGGCTGGACTTGTTTATGCACAACCGGAAGAGACCGGAGTGTACAGCCATTCTTATTTTATCAGGCTGGAAAATGTCGAGGTTCCCTATCGGACAAACTTATATCTTGCGAGTGTGTTGAACAAAGTTCTTTACCCGAAGTATTCCCGTGAAAGACCGCCACGGTGGGAAAACAAGGTGGAAAATGATAGCATCTTGCTCCCTGTTACGGCAGAGGGGCGGCCAGACTATACCTATATGGATCAGTACATCCGGGTACAGGAGAAGCTGGCTATTCGGGATGCTGTACAGATCAAGGAAAGGATAATCGAGGAGACAAAGAACATCGTTAAAATATAATGTTTGTCGGTGGATGAAATAAACGGCGCAGTTTTCCGTGTTTCTTTAAATACGAAAAACTACGCCGTGGCGAGGTGAACAAATTAAAGAAGGACGGTAACAAAATGGACAAGAACTCCAAGAAAAAAGAATTAGTGCTTCCTATCTGAACTGCAAAGCTCCTTTTCGGTATTTTTCATCTCCTGACCCACACGGGGAAACGATCGGGTGGAAGCAACGGAGGCAAGACGGCCAAAGACCTCATCCTTTTTGGGGGTTCCCGCCGCAAAGCGGCGCTCCACCCCCTTTAGTTCACATCCTCGGTGGGCAAAGCCTCGCTGGGGAAACTCTCCGCTTCGCTCCGAGATTCACGCCGGACTCACGGCGAGGGGCGACCAGCCTACATCTTTTTCGTCAGCACAAGACAAGACGCGCAGATACGAACACTCTTTGTGGTGCGAAACGTATTTGCCGTAACAGAAGAGATAGCGCCAAGGTTTTAGTGCCTTGGCGCTATCTCTTTTTCTTTCATAGTATATGAATCTTCCTCCGGTACAACTCATCCCGATTGGCAGAACAAAAGAATAAATCTAACCAATCGCCTTGTCCCTCTGCCGCTCCTGGAGCTCCAACAAGGTATGTGCGGGATGCGTCAAAATTTATAGTTTGCCGGCGCCGTGGGCCCTTTCCCTGTCCGGACGCATAGGGGCGGGAACATCCTCTTGGAAGCATCCCTTTTTCATCAACTTTTGGTTGGTATTATCCCGTACTAATTGATAGAGTACCGCTACAAGAGGAATAAAGAATATGATGCCCGGCAGGCCGAACAGTTTTCCGCCTATCAGTGCTCCGATCAACGTCCACAGAGGAGAGAGGCCCACGGAAGTACCCACCACATGTGGATAAATGAACTGATTTTCAATGAATTGTACGACGAAATGCGTAATGATGCCGAGTAACACCTGAGATGGCGAGACCAGTAGCGTTAAAAATGCGCCGATGAGTCCAGCGGAAAAGGCTCCCACAATCGGGACAAACGCAGAAATTCCCGTTATAAAAGCGATCAGACCGGCGTAGGGCAGCCGCAGCAAACTATAAGCCGCAAAAATCAAGCAGCCCAACAAAATTGCCTCCACGCACTGCCCGGATAGAAACTTAGTAAATGTATCGCGTACCAGAGCCGCGATGCGAAATACTCTGTCTGCAATTTGATCTGGTAGATTTGCCGTCATCATCCTTCTTACCTGCCTGGAAAGAATCTGTTTGCTCAGCAGAATGTAGACTGAAAGGATGATGGCGAACACAACATTGGCTACCCTGGAAGCGGTAGAGGATACAAAATTCATCGCTGAACCAAACAGCACACCCGCGCTGTTGGATATCTGCTCCCAATCAAATGACTCTACCCATTCCGAAATCGCAGTCAGGTCAATGGAGTGTTCTCTCAAATAGGACATCCATTCCGGCAACCTCTCCTGAATCAACGGCCAAATGCTTCGCACAGACTTCACCAGTTCAGGAATTACCATTGTTGCCGCAAGCGTAATCACCAAGACGATACAAAAAAGCGTCAAAACAAGGCTGAGCACACGCAGAAAATTGTCGCTTGGCTTTTTCCGTGCCCTTGAAAACATTCGCGCAAATAGATTCTCAAAACCCTTCATGGGTACGCTCAATACAAAGGCGAGTACCATTCCCAACAGGATCGGGAAAACAAGCCCGATGATTGTTTGCAAAAAGGATAACACTGCTTGCAGATTCATGGCCCCGGCGTACAAAAGAACGCCAAAGGCGATAAAGCACAGTGTTTTTTTCGTTTGATTCCCCATGCTCATCAATCTCCTTTTAGACAGTACGTCCAGGCAAACAGAGGGACCAGCCCTATGTGAAACAGAGACGGCAGATTGGGGGTGGTGCAAGTCTGATTCTCTGTTGACCATGTCAAGTTATTTTTCATCGAGCTCCTCCCTAAATGTGGTGACGTATTTCTCCATGAGTGCCACGCACTGTTCGCGCTCCTGTACGGTCAGCCTTGCCAACGTCCTCTGCTCGGCTTCGTAGATGGGTGTGACAATTTTTTCTCCAAATGCTTTTCCGCTTTCTGTGAGCCGGATGATCTTCCGATTGCGTGTACCCGGCTCCATCTCTAAAGAGAGAAATCCCTTCTGACGCAGATGCGCGATCACCGAATTGATGGTCTGTTTTGGCAAGGACCACATCTCACAGATGTCCTGCTGGGAATATTCCTCTCCTGATACGAGAAGCGTGTACCACACCCAGAACTCATTCTCAGAGACGCTGTGCTGGCTTGCAGCACAGCGATAGATGGCAGTCAGGTCTTTCACCTGCTGATTAAACGTCTCCAGTTGTTTTTTTATATCCTCATGCATGAGTATCCCTCCAAGTTAAGTATCCCATTTCGGATACTTGCAGTATAGTCCGAGATGGGATACTTGTCAAGGAGGGATAAGGTGGAAATAAGCAGGCCGCCGCCTGGAGTGTACGCTCCAGGCGGCGGCCTGCTTATTTGTCGGTTCATGATCTGCTTACCTTCACTTCAATTTTGATCCTGGATTGTTCTCTGTCATTTGTGGTCAGCTCATCCAGTGGATACTCCTCGTAGGCGTCTCCATCCATTTGAAGCCCCTGCTCTTCAAGAAACGTGAGCAGCGGACGGTAAAAGGTCTCGCTCATTGTTTTGGGATACCGGCGATAAACCACCGCGTAGGTTCCCGCGCTTTTCCAAGCGTTGTGATTTTTACTGACCTTGAAATAGCACCGGGATGGGTTTGGCCAAGGGCCTGACGTCAAATTTTGTCGGGGTACTACTGTGCCCACGGGAAAATTGATGTTAATACCATGATTCAACGCGTACATGTAGGCCGAGATAATGTTGTCCCCATAGACACCGTCCGAGTATACTCGTCCGCCCGTGAGAATGGGGCAGAGGAAGATGGGCTCCCGTTCCCGCTCCATCAATATAATCCGATCCTCCTCCCAGGACATCGCTTCTTTCGCCATGGAACAGCGCAGACGCATCAGCTCCTGAATGGATTGCAGCCGCTCTATCTCTTGGCCGATATTGGCATCCTTTTCTTGAAAAAACTCAATCATTTGCTCCGGCGAGCGTTTGCCAAGGTAGCTCTTGATGTCCTCCAACCCGACATCAATGCTCCGCAAACCGCTGATGAGATTGGCCACTTCAAGCTGCCGGTACCCATAATAGCGATAGCTGTTCTTACCCCGGGCCTCCGGCGTGAGAAGCCCGATCTTATCATAGAAGCGCAGCAATTCCCTGTTAATTCCCGTCAGCCTGGAAAACTCCTTGATGGACATGTAAGCATCCTGCACGATTGCACCTCCGCTCCATTGTTTACAAAACATTCATTGACATTATAATCGTTATAAGGTTTAGAGTAGCATTGTTTCAACAGGATTGCAAGCACCATTTCCAAGTTCAAGGAGGTAATTATGTAGTTATGAAGTACTTAAAACGTTTTTTATCGGAGCACAAAGGCAAGGTGGCCGTAAACGTGCTTCTTGCATTGGCACAGTCAGTTGGAATCCTGTTGCTCCCAATGCTTATGGCGAGCATCGTGGATCAGGGGATTCTGGCCGGGAATATGGACGCCATCAAGCGTATCGGCATTGGAATGCTTTTGGTCACAGCGTTTTCCACAGTCGTAGCAATCTTGTTCAGCTGGTCTGCCGCAGATACGGGAGCCACATTCGGACGTGACATGCGACAAAAACTTTTTCAGCGCAGCCAGGAACTGAGCCTGCGGCAGTTTAACGACCTTGGGCTGTCGTCCATGGTGACCCGCTCCACTGCCGATGTGACCACCATGCAAGTTACTGTTTCTATGGTAATTCAAATGATTTTGCCCGCTCCGTTGTTAATGGCAGCGGCGGTGGTAATGACGTTTAGAGCCAGCAGTAAGATCGCTTTGTTGCTGCTGGTGTGCCTGGTGCTGCTGCTGGCATTCTGCATATGGATGGTACGCGCCTCCAGCCCCATGACCTTTCTCATTCAGAGAAGGCTAGACCGAGTCAACCAGATGGTTCGTGAACATGTAACCGGGACCAGAGTTGTTAGAGCCTTCGGCAGAGAAGCACATGAGGAGAAACGCTCCGGCACCGCCTTTGACCTTTATGCCGACACGATGATCCGCCTGGGACGTATGTTCGCCGTAGTCAACCCCGCAGTCTGGCTGATTCTGGGTCTCTGCATGGCAGGGGTCCTTTGGATCGGCGGCATGATGACCGGCAGAGGCAGCATGGAGGTGGGGCAGATCATGGCCGTGGCCGAGTATACCACCATGGCTCTGGGCTTCCTCATCACGGCGGCGGGGGCAGTGCTATATCTTCCCAGGCTCCGATCCTGCATGGAGCGGCTGCAAGAGGTGCTGGACACCGTTCCTGACGTAGCTGACCCACAGGCATCCGCTGGCGAGCCCGTCACGGATGCACCGGTGGTCTCCTTTGAGAACGTGAGCTTTTTCTATCCCGGCGCGGAAGAACCCGTGCTTCAGAATTTGGACTTCTGCTGCAATCCCGGTGAAACCACGGCGATCATCGGCGGCACCGGCTCTGGGAAAAGTACGGTGGGCGACCTGTTGCTTCGACTGCATGATGTGACCGACGGAGCCATCCGTCTCCATGGGCAGGACATCCGACATATGACACAAAAGGAGCTGCGGAGTAAAATCGGCTGTGTCCCCCAAAAGGCGTTCCTTTTCAGCGGGACCATCGCGGAGAATCTCCGCATGGGAAAGGAAGATGCCACCGACGAGGAGCTCTGGGACGCTCTGCGCACCGCCCAGGCGGAGGATTTTGTCCGGTCGCTCCCGAAGGGTCTGGACGCCCCGGTGGCCCAGGGAGGGGGAAACTTCTCCGGTGGACAAAGGCAGCGGTTGGCAATCGCCCGCGCTTTGGTCCGCAAGGCCGATCTCTACGTTTTTGACGACAGCTTTTCCGCTCTGGATGTCAAGACGGACGCGGCTTTGCGGCGGGCGCTGGAATCCCACGGCGGGAACGCCGCCAAGCTCATCATCGCCCAGCGGGTGAGCACAATCCTAAACGCCGATCAAATTCTGGTTTTGGATCAGAGCCGGGTGGTAGGCAAGGGGCGGCACGAGGAACTGCTGTTCTCCTGTCCCACTTACCAAGACATTGTAAGAAGCCAATTAGAGCAAAAAGGAGCATAGGCCATCATGAGCAACGAAAAAGTGATCCTCCACATGGAGGATGTGCCCCATAACGGAAAGGAGACACTCCGCCGGCTGCTGAAGCGGCTGGGTAAGCAATCGCGCCGCTTGGTCTGGGTGACGGTCCTGACGCTGCTGAGCAGCGTCGTGTTCACCTCCATGCCGCTCGTTGTCGGCATGGCTCTGGACCGGCTGGTGGCCGCGCTTCAAAGCGGGGCGGCCCCTTCCGCCCTTCCCGCACTGGTGGCGGGTGCCTTGGGGCTTCCAGTCCTTCTCCTGATCGGCGTAGCAGTCGTCAGTGGCATCCTCTCCTACATCCAGCAGTATCTGCTGGCCAGCGTTGGTGAGACCCTTGCGCTCTCCCTGCGCCGTGAGATCAGCAAGAAACTCAATCATCTGCCCCTGCGGTTTTTCGACAACCACCAGCCCGGCGAGATCATGAGCCGGGTCACCAACGACGTGGAGAAAATCTCCATGGTGGTTCAGAGCCAGCTCGTCCAGTTTTTATCCGCCGGGTTCACCATTCTCTTTAGCTTCGGCGTCATGCTCTATCTGAGCCCCAAGCTCTTTTTCATCACTCTGGCCGCCATCGTCGCGTGTCTCTTTGTCACCCGATACGTCGCGGTGTGGAGCCAGCGGTTGAACGCCAAAAACATGGCTGTCATGAGCGATTTGAGCGCCAAGGCGGAGGAGACCTATACCGGCAACCGGGTCGTCAAGTTTTTCTCCCGCCAGGAGGCTGTGCTGGAGGAGCTGACCGAACTCAACGAAAAGCAGTTTAAGGCCAACCGCATGGCCCAGTTTGCCGATTATGCCATTTATCCCGGCATCCGGCTCATCAATCAGCTCGGCTTTGTGGCGGTTGCGGTGGCCGGGGGCGCCGCTGCCCTTTCCGGGAGCATGACCCTGGGCGCGGTACAGGCATTTTTGCAGTATTACGGCCAGGTGTCCGAGCCCATCACGCAGATGTCCTATGTGATCACCGCCACCCAGGCCGCCATCGCCGGGGCGGAGCGGGTGTTTGCCCTGCTGGATGAGCAGGAGGAGCAGCAGGAAACCTGGGCGGCCCCCGCAGATATGCCCAGTGGGCAGGTGCGCTTCGACCATGTGCGCTTCGGCTACACACCCGAGCGCACCCTCATCCATGATTTGAGCCTGGAGGTGAAACCCAACGAGATGGTGGCCATTGTCGGCCCAACAGGGGGCGGCAAGACTACCCTCATCAACCTCCTCATGCGGTTTTACGAGCTGAACGGGGGCGCAATTCTTATTGACGGCGTGGATATTTCCACGATGCCCCGGGCCGCCCTGCGGCGGCAAATCGGGATGGTGCTCCAGGACACCTGGCTGTTTGAAGGGACGGTGGCGGAGAACCTGTCCTACGGCAAGAAGGACGCCACGCGGGAGGAGATCGTGACCGCTGCAAAAGCCGCCTGCTGCGACCACTTCATCCGTACCCTCCCCTTCGGCTACGATACGGTGATTTCCGGCGACAATGCCACCCTCTCCCAGGGACAGATGCAGTTGCTCACCATCGCCCGGGCCATGCTGACAAACCCCGCCATTCTGGTGCTGGACGAGGCCACCTCCAGCGTGGATACCCGCACGGAGGTGGAGATTCAAAAGGCCATGACCCGTCTCATGCAGGGCAAGACCAGCTTCGTGATTGCCCACCGCCTCTCCACCATCCGAAACGCCGACATGATCCTGGTGGTGCGGGACGGCGACATCGTGGAGCGGGGGAATCACGAGGAGTTGCTGGCACGGAACGGCTTTTACGCCTCTCTCTATAACAGCCAGTTCGAGGATGCCGGGTAAGCGCATCCGCAGCACCGGCGAATAGGAGGTGGCGATGAAACAAAAGCTGACAGCCGCCCGCGCAACCTATGCCAATCTGTTTTGGCTGTTCATGATCGGAAATGTCCTTGGCGTCGTTGTAGAGGGCGTCTGGTGCTTCCTTCGGTTTGGTCACTGGGAAACACATGTTGTTACCATTTGGGGACCATTTTGCCTGATCTATGGAATTGGGGCCGTGGGATTTTACCTCGTATCCGCCTTAATAAACGAAAAAGGGATGTTGACTCGGTTTATTGCGTTTGCCGCAATCGGCACCGCAGTCGAGTACGCCGCCAGTGCTCTTCTGGAATATGGGCTTCACATGCGGGCGTGGGATTATAGCAACCATTTCGGGAACATCGCAGGTCGTGTCAGTCTGCAAATGGCCCTGATCTGGGGGGCACTGGGCGCAATATTTTCTTATCTGCTTGTTCCATTGATCCAAAAGCTGTTCAGTCT
This sequence comes from Oscillospiraceae bacterium, assembly GCA_022846075.1. Classification (GTDB taxonomy): domain Bacteria; phylum Bacillota; class Clostridia; order Oscillospirales; family Oscillospiraceae; genus Vermiculatibacterium. Next base: position 2,349,214 of record AP025582.1, on the reverse strand, counting down.
GCTGCAAGGCAGACCGTGGAGAATCGCTGCCGCCTGTGTGACGGTGTTCATGGTGCTCAACATCGTGCTGACCGCCATGTGCCTTGTCCGCTGGAAGGACCGACATGAGGGGGTGCCCCCGAGGAACCGTGTGGAAGCGTTCATTGATGCAACCTATCCTGATGATAAGATGGAGACCAGATTTTGTGAGTGGAGCTTTCTGGATGAGGAAAGCCGGGCAGGCGGCAACGGCCGAGGCCATTAGGCAGAGTAACCACAAAAATCGAATGAAAGAGGGAGAAATCATGAACGATCTAAATTTCAGAGAAAACATGGAGCACTTTGCGGTCGCAACCGCGCTGAAGTACTTTACTGAGGACCCGGACAAAGGGCTTCCCAAGCTTCTGGACTGGGCGGACAAATTCGACCGGGAGAACGTGGCCATCGGCCAGCGCAGAGCCTTCCGCAAGGTTCTTGATGACCCGGAGGGGAACTGGTACCGCCTGATCAAGAGCCTTTGGACCGACATCGATCCCGAGGTGCGCGCTACCTTTTTTGAAAACTTTATTGTCAATACCGCCCTCATCGGCCTGAATCGGCAGAACCGGGCCAAGGAGAAATATGGCTGCAATATCCCGTGGGCCATCCTCATGGACCCGACCTCCGCCTGCAACCTGCACTGTACCGGTTGCTGGGCGGCAGAGTACGGCAACAAGCTGAACATGAGCTATGAGACGTTGGACAGCATCATCCGCCAAGGCAAAGAGTTGGGGACCTATATGTTTATCTACTCCGGTGGGGAGCCGCTGGTGCGCAAGGCCGACATCATCCGCTTATGCAAGGCCCACCCCGACTGTCAGTTCCTTGCTTTCACCAATGGCACGCTGATTGATGAGAAGTTTGCCGAAGAAATGCTGCGCGTAAGAAATTTCATTCCCGCCATCAGCATTGAGGGAGACCAGCAGGCCACCGATGCCAGACGGGGTGACGGTACTTATCAGGCGGTGATCCGGGCGATGAAGCTGTTACAGGAGAAAAAGCTGCCCTTTGGCGCATCCTGCTGTTACACCAGCAAAAACGTGGAATCCATCAGTTCGGAGGAGTTCATCGACAGCCTCATCGCTCACGGCGCAAAATTTGCGTGGTTCTTCCACTACATGCCTGTGGGGATCGACGCGCCTGTGGAGCTGCTGCCCTCCCCTGAACAGCGGGAGACCATGTACCACAAAATCCGGCAGTACCGGGCAACCAAGCCTATTTTCACCATTGATTTTCAGAATGATGGCGAGTATGTGGGCGGCTGCATCGCCGGGGGGCACTGTTATTTGCATATCAATGCCAATGGCGACATCGAGCCCTGCGCGTTTATCCACTACTCTGATTCCAGCATCTACGAAAAGACTCTGCTGGAGGCATACCAATCTCCGCTATTTATGGCCTACAAGGAGGGCCAGCCCTTCCATGAGAACCTGCTGCGGCCCTGCCCAATGCTGGAAAATCCGGAGTGCTTGCGGGCCATGGCAGACCATTCCGGCGCCCACTCCACCGATTTGCAGTCCCCGGAGAGTGCCGAACATCTCTGCGAAAAATGTATTCCCTATGCAGAGAACTGGGCGCCCACCGCAGAAAAGCTGTGGGGTTGTTCTCACGGCTGCAAAGGCAGCTCTGAAGCAGAATAGCAGGCATGGATATGTGCGGAACGAGAGAGGGGCAGATTAGATGAAAATGAGGTTCGTTTATGAAAAAGCAAGGGCTTGACATTCTAGTGACCTTTGACCGGAATTACATAAAACCGTTCAAGGTGATGCTGCGGTCCCTGTTATGGAACAATCCCGGTGAGACCGTGCGCGTGTGGCTGCTCCACAGCGCAATCCCCACAGCAGAGCTGGACAGCCTGCGGGAGTATTGCAGCTTAAACGGGGTCCCTATGACGACAATTTCAGTGGACCGGGACTTATTCCGGGACGCACCTATTTCTGAGCGTTACCCCCAGGAGATGTATTACCGGCTGATCTCACCCCATTTGCTGCCCTCTTCCTTGGATAAAGTACTCTATCTGGACACGGATCTGCTGGTCATCAACCCCTTGCGTCCCCTCTGGGATTTACCGTTGGAGAGCCGGGCCTTTGCCGCTGCGTCTCACATAGGGTTCACAGGTGTCATGAATGGTATTAACCGGGTACGGCTGAACACCCAGCACGACTACTACAATACCGGCGTCATGCTCATCAATTTGGAGCACGCCCGGCCTCTGGTCAATCTTGATGAAATTTTTTGCTGCGTTAGAGAGCATGAGGCAGAACTTCTCTTACCCGACCAGGATGTTTTCAACTATATATACGGAGCTCAGACCCTGCCGGTGGATGATGCGGTGTGGAATTACGACGCCCGAAATTATGCCCAGTATCTCTTGCGAAGCACCGGGGCCTACGATTTGAATTGGATCATGGAAAACACGGCGGTTCTTCACTTCTGCGGTAAGAACAAGCCGTGGTTGGCCGATCAGCCCAAGACATTTACCGCCCTCTATGCGCACTATGCGCATCTGGCAGAACGGCAATCAGGCTGCTCAATCTAAACTAAGACAAGGAGCAGGTGCAGTGATCGGCGGGCCGTTTTTTCCTCAGAAAGGATGGACACTATGAAAATTGCGCTCTTCAGCGAGACCTACCTTCCCCAGATCAACGGCGTGGCAACCCATGTCAAGACCCTGAAAGAGGGGGTGGAGACGCTGGGCCACCGGGTTCTGGTGGTGACGGCGGACCCCGGGGTGACCGAGCACCGACTGGAGGACGGGGTGCTCCGCTGCCCGGCCACAGAGCTGAAAGAGCTGTACGGCTTCGGCATGGCCCCCTACCGCGATGCCGAGCGTATGCGCCATCTTCGGGACTTTGCCCCCGACATTGTCCACACCCACACAGAGTTCGGTATCGGCTCCTGTGCCATCGAGTTGTCGCGGGCACTGGGGGTTCCTATGATTTATACCCTTCATACCATGTGGGATGAATATCTGCACTATGTGGCTTCGCCCGCCTTTCTGCCCGCCGCCCGCAAGCTGGCCCACACCTATTTTCGATACTTTTCCGGCCGGGCCGCCGCCATCATCGGACCCTCCGTAAGGTCACGGGCGTTTCTGCGCAGATGCGGTGTGGAGCGGGAGGTGAAGATCATCCCCAACGCGGTGGAGCTGGATCGGTTTTCTCGGGATAAGGCAGACATCAACACGGTAGCGGAACTCCGGAAGGCATACGGCATCCAAACCGGCGACACCGTGTTGTGCTTCTGCGGGCGGCTGGGGCAGGAAAAGAACGTGGATATGATGCTGGACTTCTTCGCCCGGTGCCGGGGGGAGGACGGCCGCGTCAAGCTGCTCCTCATTGGGGACGGCCCCGCCCGGGCCGAACTGGAGGAGAAGTCCCGGCGGCTGGGCCTGGACGGCGTGGTCGTCTTTGCCGGCGGTGTGCCACATGAGGATATCCGGGAGGTCTACGCCTGCTGCGATCTCTTCGTCACCGCCTCCCGCTCCGAGGTGAACTCCATCTCCATGCTGGAGGCCATGGCCATGGGCCTGCCTGTCCTCCACATCCTGGACGAGGCCAACCCCGGCCAGGTCACGGAGGGGGTCAACGGTTTCATCTTTCGTACGGCGGAGGAGCTGGCTGAGGCCATCCTTCGCTTCCGCGTCAGCGGAGAGGCCGGACAGGCTCAACTGCGCGCCTCCACGGTGGCCTCCGTCAGCGGGCTGGACCAGACGGGGCTGGCCAAGCGGGTAGAGGCGGTTTACCTGCGCCAGCTGGCGGCGGACCAACTTGCGAAAAAAGCGTCCGGGGAGGCGGGATAAATGGCGGCGCTGAATCTCCTGCTCCTGTTCATCGTGGGCAGCTTTCTCGGCGTGGTGGTAGAGACCTGTTTTTGCTTTCTGAGAACCGGGAAAATCACCAGCCGCCGGGGTATGGTGTACGGACCGTTCAATCAGGTGTACGGCTTCGGCGCTGTTTTGCTGACCACGGCGCTCTCCCCCTTGTCCGACAAGGGCGTCTGGCTGCTGTTCCTGGGCTCCGCCCTGTTGGGCGGGCTGTTTGAGGCGGCGTGCAGCTGCGTGCAGGAGGCTATGTACGGCACGGTTTCCTGGGAATATTCCGGGCGGCGCTTCTCCCTGCTGGACGGACGGACGAGCCTCTCGTTCATGTTCTTCTGGGGCCTCCTGGGCACGGCATATATAGGGGTGCTCCACCCTTTCTTATTCGGACTGTTTGACCAAATCCCGATTGCTGTCAAAGCCCCGGCGGTCATCGCTCTTTCCGCCTTTCTCGGCTACGACCTGTGGCTGTCGGCTCTGGCCGTTGGGCGCTGGCACAGGCGGCTGGAGGGCCAGGCCCCGACTAAGAGCATGGACCTCTGGCTGGACAAGTGTTTTCCCGATGATCGGATGCGGCGCATTTACCCCAGCATGATGCCCTCCCCGCGCAAAAAAGCGAAGAGCGCAGAAACGAAAAAGGTGTTGACTTCCTAACGCACTATTTTTACAAGTGCTCAAATTTTGGATACCACGCAGGGAGGATGTTAGATGGATCAAGAAAGTGAAAAAGTAATTGGAGATATGGATCAGCAGACTGAGGAGCCGATGTCGGTTCATAATCAGGCGGTGAATCGATACGGAATCCCTGGCAGTGAGTTTTGGGTTTGGTATGGACTTTTGACCTTATTGGGGTGTTTTACAGGGAGGGAATGTCATATGGGTACAGAAAATGAAAAAATAGTTGGCGTGATGAATCAGCAGTTTAAGGAGTTGACGGCAGTTTATCACAATGCGGTGAGCCAATACGGAATCCCTGACAGCGAGTTTTGGATTTGGTATGCTGTTTTGTCCGCGGAAGGTGAGCGGACGCAGCAGGATATTTGTGATATGTACGCACTCTCCAAGCAGACGGTCAACTCCATCGTTTACCGCATGTTGAACAAGGGATATATTTTCCTGAAGCCTATTCCGGGAATGCGCAACAAAAAGGCCATCCTGCCCACCGATTCGGGCATGGAGTTTGGAGGGCGCCTGTATAGACAGATCCACGACGCGGAACAGCGGGCGGTGAGTGCGCTGTCCCCGGAAGAATTGAAGATCGCCGCCAAGGCGCTTGAAAAATATATCAAATCGATGAGCGAGGAGCTTTCATATGACCAATGAAGATACAGATAGTATCGTAGCAGATAGCCGCGGTAAAATCCTGACCATACCCAATCTGCTCTCGGTTTTCCGCCTTTGCCTGATTCCGCTTTTGGTCTGGCTCTACTGCTGGAAGCAGGCATACGCCTGGACGGGTTCCATTTTAATTTTGTCCGGCGTAACCGATCTTTTGGACGGCTATATTGCCAGAAGATTCAACGCGGTCAGCGACTTGGGCAAAGTGCTTGACCCGGTGGCGGACAAGCTGACCCAGGGAGCCATGCTGCTGTGTCTGCTCACCCGATTCCCATTGATGTGGCTGCCCCTCAGCCTGATGGTGGTGAGGGAGCTGTTCATGGCCACTACCGGCCTGTGGATCATTCGGAAAACCGGGCGGGTGCTGGGCGCGGAATGGCATGGGAAGGCCGCCACTGTCCTGCTTTACGCTGCGATGATTCTTCATGTTTTCTGGTACGCCATTCCCGAAATGGTTTCCATGTTATCGATTGCTATATGTGCCGTAATGATCGCCGTCTCCTTCGTGCTCTACGGTATACGTAATATACAAGTACTGAAAGGAGGATAAAATGACACATAAAACGAAACGTACTCTGGGTATCGTTTGCTTCGTGATTGGTATGATAGCGGTGTTCCTTCTTGTAAAGCGCAAAAAGAAACGTCCTGTTTGAGAACATCTCGGAAATCAATTTGGAGTGTATCTAACGGGGGGCGCAGGAGAGGGGGAAGTCCCAGATGGATCAGAAGATATTGATTGTTGGCCAAGATCCGCAAAATTGCCAGAGGATTAAACGCAAGCTCCAAGAGGCCTGCGAAAATATCAAGGTTTATTGTGTTACCTCCTACACCAAGGCTCTAAATGATATATCTCGCTACCCGTACACACTTATCATGATGACCGGAATATGCTAGTTGACTCTGTACTGAAGCAACTCTATACAAAGGCTCGCAGAAAAGCAGGGTACCTTTAATAGATTCGTTTTAAAATTCGAATCCGCCTAACCCGGACGGCTCCCGCTTTTTGAGAATTTTATTGAAAAGCAGGCACTTAGATGTCAAGGACGGTTGCGGTGCAAGGGTTTGATTAAGCCTGCACCAAAAGCGTTGTATTATTCCAAAAAGAAAGACTTGCCTTTGGCAAGTCTTTCTTTTTGGGTTCCGCCGCCTTTGGCGGCTCCACCCACAGGTATTTCACATCCTCGGCCAGCGAAGCCTCACTGCGGAAAGCTCTGCTTCGCTGCCAGATTTACGCCGGACTCCCGGCGATAATTCGGTTGGAGGCTGCATCTTTTTTGTCAGCGTGATGCAGAAGAAAACCTCTGTATCTGTTGTGTTTCAACGGATACAGAGGTTTTTCTTTTTGCGGCGCGACAGTAAAAGCGGGTAAAAGGGGGTGAAAAGTTGGATAGAGGTTCGTCAGAGGTTCGTCAAAAATAAACAACGGTGGGAATTAAATAATGCCTGTCTGCGGGTTTCCCGTACATTTGTGTTGACAGGGAGGGAATTCTATGATATAAAAAACTTGAATGAAATAATTATTTCTTTCAAAATTAATAGACGAATATTAAAATGAAAATAATAGCATCAATTACGATTGCGTTATATTCCTGGCGCCGGGAATATTGGCAATAGAGACCCATCGGACACAATGTCATAAGGGAGGCTATTATGAAAAAAATCGGTAAAAGAATTGTCGCTCTGCTCCTGGTTTTGTCCCTTGCGGCGATCGCCTGCGGCTGCAGCGGGACGACGCCCACGGAAAACAGCCCCTCAGCCCAGCAGTCCCAAGAGCCGGCCGGTACGAATACCGCCGCGCCGGGAGAACAGCCCGCGCCTATGACGCTGACGTTTGCCACGCACCTGCCTGAGACCGCCATCGACGGCGCCTCCTTGAAATACTTTTTCGAGGAGGTCTCCAAGGAGACGGGGGGCCTGCTCACCTTCGACTACTATTTCGCGGGGTCCCTGGTGAACGCCACCGATTCCCTCACCTCCGTGACCAACGGGCTGGTGGATATCGCCTTTGTGCCCGAGGGGTTCTTCGAGACCCAGTTCTATCCCACATTTGTGGCTACCATCCCATACACCACGACGTCGGAGTGGGTGACCAACAAGGCCTTGAATGAGATGTTCCAGACCTATGAGCCCTTCCAGAAGATGTGCCAGGATCAGAACGTGGTGAATCTGGACGTGGTGGCGCCCAGTGAGCTGTCCATGTGCTCCAACCTCAAGATCGAGTCCCTGAATGATCTGGCCGGGCTGAAGATCCGCGCCATGGGCGCGGTCAACGCCGATATGAGCAGGCTGGGAGCCACCCCGGTGGCTCTGGGCGCCAATGAGATTTACGAGGCGCTGGAACGCAAGACCGTGGACGCCGCCACCGGCATCCCCGTCACCCTGGCGGTCTCCTATAAGCTCCAGGAGATCAGCGATTACTTCATTTTCACCGGCTACGGCATGTACACCACCTCCAGCATTTACATGAACAAGGACGTTTATGACAAGCTGCCCGACGCCTATAAGCAGGCGTTCCAGACGGTCTACGACCGCTTTGTGGATGAATACTCCAGCGAGGAGTGGATGGGTGGCGCCCTGAAGGAGTCTGTCCAGGCCATCGAGGACGCCGGCGGGGAAGTGATCATTCTCCCCAAGGAAGAGCGGGACAGATGGGCGGAGAAGCTGGAAGTGAACGCTCAGGAGTTCGTGGATACCGCCAATTCCTATGGATATGACGGCCAGGAGATCCTGGACACCTACCGGGCTCTGGTCGAGAAATACACGCCGGACGACATCGCCTACCAGATCTACGAATAACCGCATCGGTCAGCATGAATAGGGCAGGGGACTCACCTGCGAGTCCCCTGCCCTTTCAAAGGGGAAAGGAATGTGTGTATGAAACTTTTGCGCAAGATACCCAACTTGTTCGGCCTGCTGTCGGCTGTACTGATCGCGGTGATCTGGGTGCTGATGACGGCGGAAGTCGTGGCCCGGAACGTCTTTTCTTCGCCCATTCTTGGCGTGAGCGAGATCGCCATTTACCTCTATGTGACGGCGGCCTACTTCGGCTTCTCCTATACGCAGAAGGAGAAGGGGCATATCAGCGTGGAGCTTCTGTACGACAAATTGGGGGAGCGGGCCAAGCAGATCGTAAACGTGATCGCTTACCTGCTGTGCGACGCGCTGTTTGTATGCTTCACCGGCTGCATCTGGAAGGCCTTCTTCCAATCCTGGGCCATCAAGGAGATCCAGCTCTCGGCCATGAAAATGCCGGTCTATGTCCTGAAATTTACCATTGCCCTGGGGGTCACGGTCATGCTGCTGCAAATGATCATAGATACCGTGGACGCGGTGAGGACGGCCCGGGGCCATGGCGGCGCCGCGGCGGCAGAGGAGGGAAAAGTATGAGTCCGTTGATGATTGGAGCGCTGGCATTCATCGCGCTGATCGTGCTTTTATTGCTGCGGGTCCCCATCGGCGTCTCCATGCTCATTGTGGGCGCGGGCGGGCTCCTGCTGACCAAGGGGACCGTGCTGGCGGAGTATGCCCTGTCCACCACGCCGTACAGCGCCATCTCCTCCTTCACGCTGGTCGCCATCCCCATGTTCATCCTGATGGGCAATCTGGCCAACGCCGCCGGCGTCACCACGGAGCTGTACGACACCGGCTATAAGCTGCTGGGCCGCCTGCCCGGCGGGCTTGGGATGGCCACGGTGTTTGCCTGCGCGGGCTTCGCCGCCACCACCGGCTCCTCCGTGGGCATGGTGGCCGCCATGACCCGTATCGCCCTGCCCGAGATGGACCGCTATGGCTATGACCGGAGCCTCAGCCTGGGCACCATCGCCGGCGCGGGGACCCTGGGGATCCTCATCCCGCCCTCCATCCCGGCGGTCATGTACGCCATTACCACCGAACAGTCCGTGGGCCGTATCCTGCTGGGCGGCGTGATCCCCGGTGTGATCATGGCGGTGGCCATGCTGCTGTATCTGGGCCTTCGCTGCGCGTTCAACCCCAAGCTGGCCCCCGTGGCCTCTGAAAAAGTCCCTCTGAAAGAAAAGCTGCGGTCGCTCAAGGGCATCTGGGCCATCGTGGTGCTGTTCGGCGGCGTCATCGGCTCCATTTATCTGGGCTGGGCCACCGCCACCGAGGCCGCCGCCGTGGGCTGCCTGGGCGCCATTGTGATCGCGGCCATCAAGGGGAACCTGACGTGGAAGGCCCTCAAATCCGCTCTGGTGGATACGGTGAAGATGACCTGCATGATCATGCTGATCTCCGTGGGCGCGGCGGTGTTCCAGCTCTTTTTGACCCGCTGCGGGTTCGCCACCGCCTTCTCCAGCCTGTTCATCAGCTCCAATCTGTCGGTGATGGCGACGGTGATCCTGATGCTGGTGGTCTACATCCCCCTGGGCATGTTCTTCGACACCATGGGCATGATCCTGCTGACCATCCCCATTTTCTATCCCATCATGACCAATCTGGGCGTGGACCCCATCTGGTTCGGCGTCATGGTCATCATCATGATCCAGGTGAGCCTGCTCTCTCCCCCCGTGGGCCTGAACGTATATGTGCTCAAGGGCTGTGTGCCTGAGGCGTCTTTGGGGCAGATCTTCCGGGCGTCCGTGCCCTGGATGGTTATCCAGATCGCGGTGGTGGCCCTGCTGCTGTTCTTCCCTGGGCTGGTGACCTGGCTGCCCACCATGATGAAATAGAGTTGGGCGCATTCAGAAGGGAGAAGCCATTATGGAACGTTTTGCGATCGTCGGCTTCGGCTGCGCGGGCTGTCACGCGCTGAAGGCCATCCGCGGGGCGGGCTGCGCCGCGGCGGTGGACGTGTACAGCGACACCGGCCTTCCGCCGTACAACCCGATGCTGACGACTTACTACGTAAAGGGGACGCTGCCCTATGAGGGCATGTTTCCCTTCGGGACCATGGAGACGCTGCGCGGGGAGCTGGACTTTACCTGGTACGATCAGTGCGCGGTGTCCCAAATAGATGCCGCCGCGCGGACCGTCCGCCTGTCCGACGGCCGGGAGAGGGCCTACGACAAGATCCTTCTGTCCAGCGGGGCACGGGCCTTCGTGCCCCCCGTGGGGGACCTGCCGCAGAGCCGGATCTTTGCCATGCGCAATGTGGAGGACGCGGTGCGGCTCAAGGAGGCCCTGGCCTCCGGCGGGATCAGGCGGATGCTGGTGGTGGGCGCCTCCATGGTGGGGATCAAGCTGGTGGAGCTGCTGCTGGAGCAGGGGGTGGAGGTGGTGTTCTCCGACCTGGCGGAATACATCTTCCCCACTGCCGCCTTTGAGGAGACCAGCCGGAGGATCGAGGGCCAGCTCCGGGAGCGGGGCGTGGAGCTGCGCTTCGGCGTCAAGACCACCCATGCCGCCCAGCGGGACGGCCGGGCGGAGGTGTGTTTCTCCGACGGCGCCGCCGTGACGGTGGACGCGGTGGCGATGTGCATCGGCACACGGGCCGCGGTGGGCTATGTCTCTCCGGAGGAGATCTTGATTGACCGGGGCATTGTGGTGGACGAACACATGCGCACCAGCGCGGCGGGGATCTTTGCCGCCGGGGACTGCTGCCAGGGGAGGGACCTGTCCACCGGCGGCACCCGGATCATCGGTCTGTGGGCCAGCGCGGTGCTCCAGGGAGAGACGGCCGGAAAAAACATGGCCGGCCTGGACGCCTCCTATCCCGGCAATATCCTTCACAACATCACCCACTTTATGGGCATGGATTTCGTCTCCTTCGGGGACAAGAGCCTGCCGGGAGAGCGCCGGGTCTTTCAGGACCGGGACGGCCGGTATATAGAGGCCACCGTGGCGGATGGGCGGGTCAACTGCGTCAACCTGCTGGACCTGTATAAAAACAGCGGCGCGGTGAAGGACCATATGCTGCGGGGCCTGTATCCCCACGACGTTCCCCCGGACCCCCAGGAGCGGGCCGTGCTGCTGAAAAGCGGCCTGCCCCGGGAATTGATCGATCTGTTGGGAGGGCGTGGGCAATGACGAAACTGGAACACCTGCGGCAGGCCAAGATACCGGGGCCCGAGACGGGCATCGAGATCAAACACACCTTCTGCTCCGTATGTGAGCCCCTGTTCCACTGCGGCATCGACGCCTATGTGCAGGACGGGAAGCTGGTGAAGATCGAGGGCACCCCGGGCTATCCGGTCAGCAACGGCAATCTGTGTCCAAAGGGGCACGCCAACCGCCAATATATCTACCGGACCGACCGCATCAAAACGCCCCTTCGCCGGACGGGCCCCCGGGGGAGCGGCCAATTTGAGGAGATTACCTGGGAGGAGGCCTACCGGGAGATCGCCCGGCGGCTGAACGGGATCAAGTCGGAATACGGGCCCCAGTCCGTGCTGTTTTACTCAGGCTACGCCAAGTGGTACCGCTCTTTCCTGCAACGGCTGGCCCACTCCTTTGGCTACGGTGGAGGCCTGGCGGGACATGGCGGGGACTTTTTCCGGCTACGATGTGCAGAACGCCGCCACCTTCCTGGCCTGGGCGGTGAACCCATACTACTCCAAGCCCACCCAGCTCAAGCAGCTCTATGAGGTGAAGGAGCGGGGGCAGAAGATCGTGGTCATCGACCCCCGTGTGACGCCTACGACCACCAAGCTGGCGGACCTGCACCTGCGCATCCGCCCGGGGACGGATGGGGCGCTGGCCCTGGGCATGGGCAAGCTCATCATCGACAACGGCTGGGTGGACCGGGACTACGTGGAAAAGCACGTACACGGCTTTGAGGAATACGCCGACTATGTCAGGCAGTTCGACCTGAAGCGGGTCTGCGGCATCACGGGCCTGAAGGCGCGGGACATCGAGCAGGCGACCGAGTGGTACGCGACCAATAAGCCCTCCTGCATCAGCCAGAGCGGCGCGCCCATCGTCCACCACAAAAACGGCTATCAGGCCTTCCGGGCCATCATGAGCCTGAGCGCCATCACCGGCAACTACGACGTGCTGGGCGGAAACTTTCCCGTCGGGGAGACCTACTCCCACCAGTGGGCGGGCTTTGAGACCAGGGAGCACGAATTCACCCATGCCACGAAGCCCAAAGGCGCGCCGCCCCGCATCGGGGACGGGGCCTTCCCCCTGTGGGCCCACTTTATGGATGAGTGCCAGATGACCGACCTGGTGCGCCAGATCGGGGAGGGGACGCCATACCCGGTCAAGGCGGTCATGGCCTTCGGCCTGAACCACCGCATGTTCCCGGAGCCCCACAAGGTGCTGGAGGCGGTGGACCGGCTGGATTTTGTCATGAGCGCGGAGCTGTTCATGACCGAGACCTGCCGCCATTCCGACATCGTGCTGCCGGCCTGCACCTCCTTCGAGCGGGAGGAGTTCAAGGTCTATCCCGGCGGCTTCGCCACCTATATCAAGCCGGTCATTGCCCCCCTGCACTCTGCCCGTCCGGACTCCACCATCATCAAGGAGCTGGCCGACGCGCTGGATCTGGACGATCCGCTGCTGCGCTCCGGCTATGAGAACTGTGTGCGCTGGATGCTCTCCGACTGCGAGTTGGAGCTGGACGACTGCATCCGGGAGGATATGCCCGTTAAGGTGCCCGACGCCAAGCCCTTTGTCCCGGGCGCTTACACCGCCAGGGGATACGCCACACCCACGGGAAAGTTCGAGATCTATTCCACCAGCATCGAGCGGTACGCCCCCGGGCTGGACCCGCTGCCCGCCTACACGCCCCCGTGGGATGGGGCGGACCGGCAGGCATATCCCATGGTACTCTCCGTGGGCGCCCGGCTGCCCTTCGCCCTGCACAGCCGGATGCACGATGTGCCGTGGACCCGCTCGCTCCGCCCGGATCCCATGGTGGACATGAATGCCGGTGACGCCGCCGCCCTGGGGATCGGGGCCGGGGACTGGGTGACGGTGGAAAGCCCCTCGGGGACCGTCTCTCTGCGCGCCAATCCCACCGATCGGATCATGCCGGGACATTTGCAGATCTATCACGGCTACAAAGAGGCGGACGCAAACGAGCTGGTGGGCGGCGTCCATCTGGACCCGTATTCCGGATACCCCGGTTATAACTGTGTCTGCTGCCGGATTCGGAAGGGAGGCGAAAAGGGTTGAAGCTGCGTTTGGAGCTGGATATCAGGAAATGCTCCGCCTGCGGGGCCTGCGCCGTCGCCTGTATGGACCAGCACGACATCGACGTGGAGGCCGGCGTGTGCCCCCTGCGGCATATTTACGATGTGGAGGAGCTGGGCAAGGACTGTTATATGTCGGTGTCCTGCATGCACTGCGATGACGCGCCCTGTATCGCGGGCTGTCCCTCCGGCTGCCTGAGAAAGGACCCGGAAACCAACCTGACCGTGTATGACAACACCAACTGCATCGGCTGCCACAGCTGTGCCATGGCCTGCCCCTATGGCGCGCCCTCCTTCGGGGTGGACGGCAAGATGATGAAATGCGACGGCTGCATCGAGCGCTGGCGGCATGGGATGGAGCCGGCCTGTGTGCGCACCTGTCCCACCGGCGCGATCACGCTCCGGGATCTGGACGCCGAATAGACCGTTGTCCGGACGTTTGCCACAAGAGGCGGAGGAAACTCCGCCTCTTGCAATTTGAGCGGGCTTTATGATACAATAAGTCCTTAAAATAGAAGAGGAGGGAGTATATGGCAGCTTCCGGTGAAAGCACGATGCAGAGGACGTTCTCCGTCATTGAATATATGAGCGGGCAGAGGCGCAAGGTCTCTCTTCAGGAAATCGCCGAGGCCCTCTCCCTCTCCGGCGCGGCGGTCCAACGGCTGTTAAAGGGCCTGATGGACCTGGGCTATGCGGAGCAGGACGAGAACAAGCGCTACTATCTGAGTTATAAGATCTACAAAGTGGCGGGCAAGGCGCTCAACCGGGACGGGCTCCTGCGGGAGCTGATCCCCTATATGAATTACTTTGCCCTGCGTTATGGTTTTGAGGTGGGCCTCACCGCGTTCAATGACGGCGCTATTGTCCACATCCTGAACGTGGGCCGGAACATCAATTTCGGCAAAGCGTTTCTTCGGCCGGGGCAGGTCTTTCCCGCCTATTGCTCCGCGCCGGGCAAGATATACCTGGCACAGCTGGAGGACGGGGCGCTCAAAAGCTGGATCGCGGATCAGGTCCTTCTCCCGCATACCCTTCGGACCATCGTCGACAAGGAGCGGCTCTATGAGGAGATCCTGCGGACGCGCGAGCGGGGTTACAGCGTGAGCGAGGGAGAGCTATACGACGTGGTGTACGCGGTGGCTTTCCCCGTCCATGATCAGGACGGCTGTGTGCTCGGCACCTTCAATTTCCGGATGCTGCCGGAGGTCTATGAGGAGAATATGCGCAACAGCTTCACTGAGGACGTGCGCAAGGCAATGATAAATTTTGGGTTGTAGGAACGGCGGTGGCGCATGAAAAGCAATGAGGACTCCATGAAGAAAATCTTTTCTGTCATCGAGTATATGAGCACGATGGAGCGCAAGCTCTCCATCCAGGAGATCTCGGCGGCGCTGGACCTGTCCACCGCGACGGTCTATCGGATCTTGACCGGGCTGAAGTCCATGGGCTACGTGGAGCAGCACGCCAACAAGCAGTATTATCTGACCTATAAGCTCTACCAGCTCTCCGGCGACGTGATCAACCGGGATGACGCCATAGACAAGATCATCCCCATCATGAATTACTTATCCATGCGGTACGGCTGTGAGGTGGGTTTGGCCGCCTTCCATGAGATGTCGATCATCCACATCATCAGCGTGGGGGAGAACATCAGCTTCGGAACCCTGTACCCCATGCCGGGGCAGACCTTTTCCTCCTACTGCACCGCGGCGGGCAAGCTCTTCCTGGCCCAGATGGAGCCCGACGCGCTGGTGGAGTGGCTCGCCAGGGAGCGCATCGTGCCCCATACCCGCAACACCATTATCGACCGGGACGAGCTGCTGCGGGAGATCGACCGGACCAGAGCCCAGGGCTACGGCGTGGTGGTGGGGGAGCTCTACGACCTGATCGCCTGCGTCGCGTTCCCTGTCCACGACGGTTCGGGGGCGATCACCGGCACGCTCAATCTGAGCTTTACCGTGGAGGACTTTAAACGACACATGGGTGAGGACTTCGTGAAGGAAGTGGAGGATACCCTCAAAAGCTTTGGAATATGAAAAAACAAAGGCTTGGAAGCGGCGCTCCCAAGCCTTTGTTTTAAAGGCTTCGCTTTTGGGAAGCAAAAAGATCCGAGGCTATCTAAGACGCGCAATAACTGGCATACTATCGGTACGAAGCTATCACCGCGGGAGGAGCCTGAACATGTTGAAGCCTTTGGTAAGGGCGGGGCTGGGGGCCGGGCTGAAAAGCTGGCCTGCCGTGCTGCTCTTTGAGATCACCTATAAAATCGCCGGCTATTTCCTGTTCCTGAACCTCTGGGAGCTGCTCCGGTCGGCCATGCTGCGGGCGCTGGGCGTTTCGGTGATCGGACAGCAGAATATCGGCCTGGTATTCCGGGACCCCATGTGCGTGCTCCTGCTCCTGTGCGCCTTTCTGCTCCTTGCGTTCTACGTCTATCTGGAGGTCACGGCGCTGGTCCTCTACTGCGAGGAGGGCTGGCAGGGCCGGTCCATTTCTGTCTGGTGTCTCTGGCGGCGCGCTTTTTCCCGGTCTCTGGCGCTTTTCCATCCGCGGAACCTGCCGGTGGTGCTGGCGCTGGTGCCGGTGATCGGGCTGTCCGCCCTGCCGCTGGCCAACGGCTTTGTGGGGAAAGTGCAAATTCCAGAGTTTATCTTCGACTATATCAAGGGCGCGCCCGCCCTGTTCGCCGTCTTCCTGGCCGTCATGGCGGGGCTGAACATGCTGCTTTTTTTCTATCTCTTCGCCTTCCCCGGCGTTATTTTGGAGGGGGGCCGCTACCGCGGCGCGCTGCGGGAGAGCGGGCGGCTTTTGAAGGGCAGGAAGATCAAGACGGCGCTTGCCCTTTTGGCCTGCGTGCTGGCCTTCCTCCTGGCCGCCCTCCTGCTGTCGGCCTGCATGATTCTGCTGCTCTGGCTCTGGAGCAAATGGAGGGCGGCGCCCGACGGCGGCAGGGGGCTGTTTACCTTCCACTACCTCAAGCTGAGCGCCATGGGAGGGGTCCTGCTGGGGGTCCTGGGTCCGGTGTCGCTGTTCTCCGCGGTCCTCTCCCTGTATCACCACTACCGCGGCGACGTCCGGCCGGAGCCCATTCCCGCCAAGCGCTCACTCAAATCTGGTCTCCCCGGGGTCCTCTCTGTGGCCGCCGCCCTGATCCTCCTGGGCATCTTCAGCGAGACCGAGCTGGGCGGGAGCCCCTATGCCGTGCCCCAGGCTGGGACGGTGGTGGTGTCCCACCGGGCGGGGGCCGCCTTCGCGCCGGAAAACACCCTGGCGGCACTGGAGTGGTCCATCCGGGAGGAGGTGGGCATGGCGGAGATCGACGTACAGCAGACCCGTGACGGCCGGCTTATCGTTCTGCACGACACGGACTTCCAGCGGGTGGCGGGGCTCAATCAGAAGGTCTGGGAGACGGATTACGCCACGGTGCGGACCCTGGACGCGGGGTACCATTTCTCCGCCGAATTCGCGGGGGAGAGGATCCCCACCCTGGACGAGATACTGGAGGCGGCCAAGGGCAAAATCGAGCTGATGATCGAACTGAAGGCCACCGGACACGAAACCGATTTGGTGCCGCAGACGATTGAGCGGATCCAGGCGGCGGGGATGGAGGAGCAGTGCGTCATCGCCTCCATGGACCCCGACCTGCTCCGTCAAAGCAAGGAGCTGGCCCCCCGGATCAACACCGTCTATATCACTGTCATGGCCTTTTCCGAACGCTATGACCTCCCCTATGTGGATGGATACAGCGTGGAGACCGGGTTTTTGACCGCCGAGCTGGTGGCGACGCTTCAAACAGATGGGAAAAAGGTCTACGCCTGGACCGCGAACTCCGACGCGAGCATGCTGAAGATCATCCGCATGGGCACCGACGGCTTGGTGACGGACAATCCGCCCCTGGCGGAATTTTTCCTGAACGTGACGGATCGAAACTATTTTCTGGATTCTCTGACCGACCTGCTCTACCCCGCGGCCGACGGCAAGTGACCGCCGTCTGGTGGATGGCGGCTGGTCAAGAAGGGGACCGGACTTCCAGCGGACGCCTCGCCGGAGCCCAAGGCCGTGTAAAGAAAGACCCCGGAGCCATAAGTAGCGTGATGATAAAGAAGTTTTGAAATTAAAAGGGGCGGCGTGATGTGCATGGGCATATCACGCCGTTTCTCTTGTTGCCGTTTCGTGGGACAAGTCGAAGCGGCCCACGAAGTTGTAGTAGATGTCGATTTTCTGCCGGCGGTGGCCGCTGGACTTGTCCGGGGCGTGGACAACGATTTTGTCCACCAGAGCGTGGAGCATTGCCGGGGTCAATTTTTCCGGCTCTATGTAGTTTTTCGCCAGCTTCAAAAACTGCTTGACGCTATCCTCTTTCGCCCGGTATCGCTCCACGGTCTGCCGCAGTTCTCCCGTCTCTGCCTTTAACCGCGCCTGTTCCCGCTCATAGTTCCCGGACAGCTTAGAAAAGCGTTCGTCTGTCAGCTTTCCCGCCACGTTGTCCTCGTAAAGCCGCTTGATGATGCCATCGATCTCCGCCATGCGCCGCTCCTGCTTCTCCAACTGCCGCTTGTCTCTGACCTGGGCCTTCTCCTGCTCCGCCGTCTTGTTCTCCGTGATTTGGCGGACCAGCTCGGCCTCGTCCAAATGGGCCAGGGAGATGACCTTTCGGATGTTTTCCAGCACCAGCATTTCCAGCACGACCTCCCGGATATAATGAGCGGTACACTGGCCTTTCTTCTCCTTGTAGGTGCCGCAGAAGTAGCAGTCTTTGTCTCGCGTCCAGAATTGGGTGCGGCTCAGGTGGAGGACGTGCCCACAGTCCGCACAGTAGAGCATCCCGGAGAACAGCCCCATCCCGTCCATCTTGGTGGGCCTCCGCCTCTGCTGTCGGTTCTTCTGTACCAGTTCCCATGTCTCCTGGTCAATGATGGCCTCATGAGTGTGCTCGAATACCACTTGCTTGTCCTCCGGGTTCTCAATGGTTTTCTTGCTTTTGAAGGACTTTTTGGTGGTCTTAAAGTTCACCGTGTGGCCCAG
Source organism: Oscillospiraceae bacterium (assembly GCA_022846075.1). Lineage (GTDB taxonomy): Bacteria > Bacillota > Clostridia > Oscillospirales > Oscillospiraceae > Vermiculatibacterium. Next base: position 2,330,920 of record AP025582.1, on the reverse strand, counting down.
ATACTCCTTGTGTTCCAGAATGTTGGCGATGGTGCTGTCCTGCCAGAAGCAGGGGAAATCCGGGTGATACTGGGCCGTCTGCCCAGTGCGCTGGAAGCGAATGGTCCCCGGCGTGGGTATCTGCCGCTCCGTCAAGGTCCGGGCGATTCTGCCCGGACCATTGCCCTCGGCGCAGAGCTGAAAGATCAGCCGTACCACCGGGGCCGTCTCCTCGTCCACCACCAAAACCCCATCCGCACCTTTCAGATAGCCGTAGGGGATGCGGGTGCCTACCCGCTGGCCGGACAGCCCCTTGGCGCGGAACACCGCCCGTATCTTTTTGCTGGTGTCCTTGGCGTACCACTCGTTGATGATGTTCAAAAAGGGCGTGAAGTCGTTATCCTGCTGGCTGTCGCTGTCGATACCGTTGTTGATGGCGATGAAGCGCACGTCCATATCCGGGAAGCGGATCTCCGTGTAAAGCCCCACCTCCAGATAGTTCCGCCCGAAGCGGGACATATCCTTGACGATGACTGTGCCCACGGTCCCGGCCTCGATCTCGCCCAGCATCTCCTGAAAGCCGGGGCGGTTGAAGGTGGTGCCGCTGTATCCGTCGTCCACGAAAAAGCGGTAGGGCAAATGGCCGTGCTCCCTGGCGTATTTCTCCAGCATGAACTTTTGGTGCTGGATGCTGTCGCTGTCCCCCTCGTTCTCGTCGTCCCGGGAGAGGCGGCAGTAGAGGGCTGTGATTCTGCTTGACTGCCTGTTCATTCTGACCTCCGTTCCGGCAGTCCATGCAAGCCTTATCTGACACTATAATTATACCAAAATTGGGGTAAAGACGCAAAAAATTAGCCTTTCCCGCCTTTTGTGTCAGTATCAATCAGGCGCTTGATGATTTGGCTTGCGGTGCTGCCCTGGAGCTTGAAATGGGAGGTCACGGTGTAAGTCGTTTTGCCGATGGTTCTCTCTGTCTCCGGCGGCTTCTGCATGGACTCAGCCACGGTTTCACCTCCCTTTTGGGGAAATGTTTATCACACCCCTATATCAATATTACGGTTACAGGGGGTACTTCTGCCAAACCGGGGCGAAAGCAGTGGGAGACCGGCAAAAGGTTACAGGAAGGCCGCCTATTCTTACACGAGAATAGGCGGCCTTCCTGCCAGTTACTTGGTCTGATGCCCGGTAAAGCGGTAGCCCAGGCGGGGGATGGTCTCAATGTAGACGGGGTGCTTAGGGTCTTGTTCTATCGCTTGCCGGAGATTGGAGACCGGCGATGAGACATTGTTGATAAACTTTTCGCTGCTGCCTCTGGCGTGCTCTGCAATCTGGCTCTCGGTCAAGACGATGCCGGGATTCCGCATAAAATACAGGAGCAGATAGAACTCCCGCAGGCGGAGGTGGATGGGGCGGCCTTGGACCTCCACGATATGGCGCAACGGGTCGATAAAAATGTCCCCCACCCGGAAGGGGGCGCCCCGGACGTTCTCCGGGTCATCGTAGCGGTCATACCGGGCATAGCGCCGTACCAGGGCGGCGGCGTGGGAGACGATTATTCCAAAGGGGGCGTCTGACGGCAGACACAAATCCGCGCCCCGTTTCAAGATTTCCGCGGCCTTGTCTGCGTCTGCTTGGTCGTTGAGGACCAGCAGGGGCGTATAACGGGTGCTACGGATCGCCGCTACTAATTCCAAATGGCTGGCCCCACCGATGCCGCGCAAATCCAGCACCAGAAGCTGATATGGCGACTTGGCAAACCGCCGCAGGCCGTCGTTCACGTCCAGAGCCATGACGGGTGCAACGTCCAGCGAGGCCAGTTCCCGCTTCAAGGCGTCGAACAGTTCATAGGAAACGCCAATCGACAATGCAACATTGTCCATATTTCACCACCTCTCCTCATAATGCGTCTCAATTCGAGACGCATTTCCCTGTGGCTTTTGCCCTTACTCATTTTGTGTAATTCGCGTAAATCGTTTGATAATTCTTGCCGGGACTCCTGCCACAACGCAATTATCCGGTACATCTTTCGTAACTACCGCCCCGGCAGCTACGACCACGTTATTCCCAATCGTAACGCCGGGGAGTATGGTACAGTTACCACCAATCCATACATCATTTCCAATCGGCACAGGCTTACTATACGCTTTTTTCTCCCGTCTGCCCCTCGGTGTTAACGGGTGTCCGATAGTGGTGATCAGTGTATTCGGCCCGATCATGCAATAATCGCCAATATGCACCGGGGCTATATCCAAAATCGTGACATTGTAATTTGTAAGGAAGTCCTCTCCTACATGAATGTTTTTCCCGCTGTCACAGTTGAAATTGGGCTGAATATAGACGTTTTCTCCGGTCGAGCCGAACAGCTCCTTGATTGCCACAAGTTGGGCCTCATAATCGGCAGGGTCAATGGCATTAAATTTTGCACAGCCCTTTAAGGCGTTTTCTTTACGGGCAACAACACCGGCGTCAAAGAAACAGTATTCCAGTCCGGCGTCCAATTTTTCAAGTTCGGTCATTTTTCAAACCTCCTGTTTTGGTCTTATCTCGTGATATTCTTTAACCAACCATATTTCCGATAATGGATAATGGCGGCGGGGAGTTTGACGACTTCATCTAAATTAATGATTAGGAACACAACGACAACAGGGAGATTCCAATAAAATGCCGCAAGAAAACCGGCTGGAACAGCAAATATCCACATAGTAATAGCGTCGCAAATCAAACCAAATTTAGAATCGCCGCCAGCGGGAAAAATGCCAGCTATTGTTGTCATGTTGATAGCCTTAGCGACCATGTAACAAGCACAGAATATCAACATCCATTTTAAGGATTCGGTTGCTCGGCTGCTTAAAGTCGTTACTTTCAAAATGACAGGTGACAATGCAAGCAATAGCAGGCCGGACGCTGCACCGCCAATAATCGCCATTTTCCAGAGTAGTCCACCATATTTCTTTGCTTGTTTCAAATCTCCCATTCCCAATTCGTTGCCTACAATAATGCCGCCGCCATTTGCAAGGCCAGTGCAAAAACTAACGATTAAATTCTTTACAATATTTGCAATCGAATTAGCGGCCACAGCGTCGCTGCCTAAATGCCCCATAATGACAGAATACATCGTGAAGCCGCACCCCCACACCAAATAATCCCCCATCATAGGTACGGTGTATTTCCAATAGTCCCTAACTAAAAGCCGATCTGCCTTAAAGCAATATTTCATACGCAGCCTGATTCGATTTCCACGCAAGGACTCCACATAGGCCCATAGCATTTCAATGAGCTTTGAAATAGATGTTGCAAGAGCTGCACCCGCGATACTCATTGTTGGAAAAAAGAATAGTCCAAAAATCAGTGCAGCGTTTAAGAAAATGTTGATGATAACGGCGCTTGACCCAATCACCATACTTTTCATGGCATACCCTGTATTTTTTAAGATACAAAGGTAGATTTGTGATATGCCAGTGAAAAGATAGGAGGCTGATACAATACGAAGATAAACACTTCCCCCCGATATAAGTTGCGGCTCATTGGTGAAAATTCTCATTAACATTTCGGGCATAAAAAGGGACGCCAAAAAGAAGATGGACGAAATCAGAAAAGAAACCCTTGTGACATAAGCAAAGATTTTTTCGATAGAGGTTACGTCCCCCTTCCCATAGTATTGCGCAGCCAAAATACTCGTTCCCATTGTCAATCCACCCATAAATAGGTTGAACACAAAGGTAATTTGTCCAGCCAGCGAAACCGCCGACAGGGAATCCTGATTGACAAATCCAAGCATAAGAGCGTCCGAAGCGCTCACCGCCGCCAGCATGAACTGTTGAAATGCAATTGGCAGAACAAGCGAGAACAATTTTCTGTAAAAAAAGGCTTCCCCACCGCCTAACTCTTTGACTTTCATTGAATAGCCTCCTGTTTTTCTTAATAACTTTCAGTATAAAAGAATATGTTCAAAGAATCAGCGCCAAATCTTAATATATGCAGTGGTATTTTCTCATGTGGTGTGATATGATGAAAATAAAACAGGGGGCTTTAGGTAAAGGAGTGGTACGGTGGGGCAGGAGATTTTATGCGCGGCGGTCGAGAGATTGCGCGAAGAATATTCAACATTGGATTGGACATATCATAATTGCCTTGGTGAAAATCAAGAGGAAAAAATGTTTCATTGGCCCGGCGCGCTGGAAGATGAAATTATGGTTGTCGTTCATCAAAGCAGTGGGCGGCAAGAGCTATTTCACCGGCACGATTATTTCTATTTCAATTACACTTATCAGGGCGAATACGATTCCATTAGCTTTAAGTATGATAACCGTATCACGATCCGGGAGGGGGAGCTATATGCTGGCCAGCCCTTTGCTGGTCATGCTCTTTGCGTCCATGACGACAAGGAGACAACAATTATTGGCGTACTGATTCAGAAAGACACCTTTTGCCGGGCCTTCTTGCCTATGCTTTCCGCAAATTCTAAGCTGTTTCATTTTCTGCTTGATCCGTCAACCAATGAATTTTCCGACGAATATATCCATTTCAAAATTGAGAACGGCTGCAACATACGGGCGCTTCTTGAAATGATGGTGATAGAGTATGCCAATCGGCAAGAGGACACACAGGTAGTCCTGAAGTCGCTTACATTGTCGTTTCTCATTCAAATTGCACGTCAGTATGTGAATGCAAATCGGGAATCTGTAAAGAAAAGTCCTTCAGAAAAGATCGTGCAGTATATTGGGGAACACGTTGATACCGTAACACTTAAAGAAATCGCCAGATATTTTTCCTACCACCCAAACTATATTTCTACGTTGCTGCATAGGGAAATTGGAAAATCCTTTTCGGAGATTTTATTGGAGCTGCGAATGGAGCGGGCGGTCATCCTATTGCAAGGAACAGATCTGCCAATAGAAGAAATCTCCTCAGTTTTAGGATATAGCAACAGCAGCAATTTCTACAAAGCATTTCGGGATTATTACCATGTTTCTCCACGAGAATATGTGAGTTCTATTGGCCGATAAAATAGCGAAGATTCCGCGCTGCTGTCCGCGCCAGCATGGCATTTTGACATCAAATGCCGCTGTTTAGGGGCCCGGCCCCTAAAACCCCGTAGCACGAGAGCCGGAGGCAGTCAAGGGTAAAATGAACGGGCTTCGCCCGCCCTTGACTGCCTCCGGCTCCCGCGCTTATCTGTCGCCAAGGCGTGCAAGCCGCAGTGCGGCTTGCACGCCCCTTTTCTGATGATTGAGCGGACTGCGCAAACAGCGTGGCCGCCACAGGAAATGCGTCTCAATTTGAGACCTATTTCCGACTGATTTCGCATAGCTGGGATATAGGAAAGAGACAGCCGCAGAAGCGGGATTTCCCCTTGAGCAACACACCATTCGCCGTCTGTTCTCTGTCAAGGCTCGGCCAGTCCGCAGACTGGCCGGCAGCGTTTAGCCTTGACGGAGAGCGGGCGGCGAATTACGCTCCGGCGAAAGGGAAAGCCTGCGTCCAAGGGGTATGAGGGGCCGCAGCCCCTCACAAGCGGCATTTGCAGTCAAAATGCCGTGCTTGCGCGGACATTGACGCCGCAGGTGTCAATGTCTCCCGTGTGTTCAGGTATAGAAAAGAGGCTCCATCCAAACAGGATGAAGCCTCTTTTGTCGTCAGATATGCCTTGTGGGACTACCAATAAAGTTGTTTTTTCTCCCTTCTTTATCGACACATCCCATAAGGCTCCGGGGTCTTTCTCCCTTTGTCCGGTAAGGCGTATAAATTCTCCGTCTGCCGTTTAATAGTTTTCCAGCTTCGAGATGTCGTACTTTTTTGCGAAGCTGAGGAATCTGTGGAAGGCGCTGGAGTGGGGAAGGGCTTTGTTCCAAATGATGTGGACACTGCTGATCAAGGGTGTTTCCAGCGGGACACAGGCGATGTCGTCCCAGCCCTTTGTAAAGTCGGTGGGCAGGACGGTGATGGCCAGCCCGCTGGCGACGATGTTGTGGATCAGGTCAAGGGAGTTTACCCGCATGGTGATATTGACCGGGTAGGGGAGCGGGTTGGGGGTCGCGGGGGTCACAAATGTCCTTTTGACGATTTGGGCCTTGGTGAGGAAGGGCTCTTTGCTGAGAGGGTCATTTTTGCTCATATAGATGACGGAGCTCAGCTTGTGCAGGAAGAGCTTGTCGATGTCAAAGTAGTCGTCGCTCTGAAAGGATACCGGCGTAACGGCGAAGTCGATGACACCCTCCTGAATGCTCTCTATGGTGTCATAAGCGGACATTTCACTGATGGTATAGGTGATGTCCGGGCACTGTTCCCCGAAGAGGGTAAAGAACTCCGGGAAGAGCCGCAGGCCCGTCGTGGTCGTAACGGCAATGTTCAGCCGGGCCTGGGGCATCTTGCAGGTCAGCGCGTCGATCTTGTCCTTGGCGATGGTATAGGAAGCTTTCATCTGGCGGCAGCTTTCCCGGAGGATTTCGCCGGCCTCCGTGAGCTTGATCCCGGTCCTCGTGCGGGTGAAGAGCGGCGCGTCGAATTCGTTTTCCAAGTCGCGGAGGCAGTGGGAGATGACGGTCCGCGATACGTAAAGCTCCGCGGCGGCGGCAGTGATGCTTCCCGTTTTACAGATGGCCTCCAAATATTGCGCTTGCTTCAGGTTCATATAACCACCCCTTATGCGAAATGCGGCAGGAATCGTCCATTCTGAGGTGCGGGACCGCCCGGCGTTTTACCGCTCACAGCGGCCGCAGTGGTCGCAGTGTCCCGTTGACTTGCACGCGGGCAGGTGAAGCAGCTGGATGAAGAAATCGTTGGGCAGGGACGGGGGCTCCTTGGGACAGTCCGAAGGATCTGTTTCAGGCTTGGGTTCATCTTGCTCATATTCTTCCATAAGATACCCTCCATTCCTCAAGCGGAGCCGTATAGGGTTCAACCCCCTTTTCCTCTGGAGGGGGCGGGGACAGAAGCAAGCATAAGCCGGATTCCTCCGGCTTATGCTTGCTTCCCGTTTACCCTTTGAAGCTGTGGCTGTCCGTGTCTTTGACCTCTCCCTGGTTCGCGCCGAACTGGCGGACGCTGTTGAGGTAGTCCGCCTGCTCCCGGGCCTTTTTGGCCAGGTCCGTGTAGAGGCCGTATTCGTGGTCGACCACGTTCTGCATGTAAGAGGGATCGGTGTACTGGTTCCGCGGCAGAGGCACGTCCTGGTCCCGGGCCAGGATGTCCTGCACCTTTTTGATATCGACGGTGCGTGCGGTTGTGCCGTCAGCCGCGGCCACCGCGGCCGCCACGCCGGCCGCCTGCCCCGTGCCCACGCACTGGGGGATCAAGTTCACGTAGTCGATGCCCAGCTCGTCGGCGGAGATGTGGCGGCCCGGGCAGAGGAGGTTATCGATCTTCTTGGGGAGCATGGCGCGGTAGGGGATCTCCACCGGGCAGTTGTCGTTGATGAAGCAGATGGTGGAGTGCCACGCGATGACGTCCTCCTGCTCCTTGGGGAAGGCGAAGTCGTTGGAGGTGATGATATACTCGCCATCGAGGCGATAGGAGCAGCGGGTGCCCAGCTGGGGGGCGATGTCGTAGAGGAAGGCGTTGCGGAAGCCCACGGGGCAGGCCTCCCGCAGATAGTCCAGGGCGGCGCGCATGGTGTCCCTGGTCTCCATCTCGGTTTCGGTGGCGTCCTTGATGGTGGCGCAGTCCCGCTCCGGGTGCCAGTTGTTAATCCAGCACACGTCGTTGGTGGGGCCGGGCAGGGGGAGGGCCCGGAAGCCGGAGACCTTGGAGAAGTTCTCCCGAAGGGCCTGGGCCGCCTCCGGGTTGACCTTTTTCCACTCACAGTACGCGTCCCAGTTGCAGCCGCCAACGCGCCACACCAGGGCGGTGGTGGCGCAGCGGGTGAGCTTGTCGGCCAGGCCGAAGTAGGGACAGCCGGTCTGGCGGAAGATGTCGCCGTCGCCGGTGGCGTCGATGACGATCTTGGCCAAAACGGCCTTGCGGCCCTCTTTGCTCTCGAAGATCACGCCCCGGACGGTGTCCCCGTCCATGATGGGCCGGGTCCCCCAGGAGTGGCACATGACCTGGATGGAGTCCTTGTGCTCCAGGAGCATCTTGTCCATCTCGATCTTCAGCTGGTTGGGCTCGAAGTAGACCGAGCGGACCAGCCGCACCGGGAGCTTGGCGTCGGTGCTGAAGCAGTCGTGGACGTTCTTCCAGGCGTTGACCAGGGCGGGGTCCTCACAGCCGATCTCCTCCTGGGAGGGGCCCAAAACAGCCCCGGGGATATGGGCCATGCGGGTGAACCACTCCTCCTGGAGCCCGCGGACGTACTGCTTGCTGAAGAAGGAGAGCCTTGGGACCATGATGACGTAACCCCCGGTCACGTCCCCTCCCATGTAGCCGTAGCGCTCCATGAGGACCACGTGCTTACAGCCCGCCCGGGCGGCGGCGATGGCCGCAGAGTGCCCGGCGGCGCCGCCGCCCACGACCAGGACCTCACATTCGGCATAGACAGGGATCTGCCGCTCCCCTTCCAAAATTGTCTTACTCATAAAACGTCTCCTTTCAAATGCGCGAATGGCCTGTTTCACAGGATGTAGGTGAAGAGCATGCCCATCACGTAGGCCACGACCATAAATACGCCGGTCACCTGGACGCCCTTGGTCCAGACGAACTTCTGGGTGATCTCGGGACGGGAGAGGATAAACGCCGCGTTGGTGGAGGCGGCGACGGTCCAGAAGGCATAGCCCGAGCACAGGTTGGAAATGATCAGGATGACGTCCGGGTTGATGCCGGTGGTCACAGCCAGCTCACAGACAAAGGGCGTGACGATGGGGCAGACCGCCATGGTGAGGACCAGGCCGTTGGCGATCTGGGTGACCAGGGTAGAGAAGAGGACCACGATGGCCATCAGGATCCAGATGTTGGTGCCGCCAAAGACGGGGTTGAGGATCTCCACCAGCCAGGGGCGGATCCCCAGCTCGGCGTCCGAGGTGATCTTGCCCAGCATGACCAGGGCGCCGATCAGGGCGATCATGGGCCACATGGAGGACTGGGAGAGCAGCCTGGAGATGGGGATATAGTTCTCCTTGGTGCCTTTGCGGCGGATCACCGCGCAGATGGCCGCGCCGAGGACCCAGATCCAGGAGTTGCCCAGGCAGGTAAGAGCGGCGTAGGCGGGGGCGTCCTTCGGATAAATGGTGGTGAAAAGGATGTAGACGATACAGCCGACGATCAGGCCGATGGACGCCAGCTGGCTGCGGTTGAAGTGGTCTGGGGTGTCGCGCATGGTTTCGATCTTATTGAAGTCCAGCTCTTTCAAAGGCTCCAAATTGGTCTTGTAGACCGTCTTCATCATGATGACATAGATGATCATGTAGACGATGGTGGTTGTGAACATGACCAGCATCCAGGTCCCCTCGTTAAAGGTGCGGCCGTAGGGCTCCATCGCCGAATTGATCATGGCGATGGTCATGACCTGGGGGGACTTGAACGCGAAGAAGAAAATGCCGGTGGCGGCAATATAGGCGCCCAGCAGGGTGAATTTGACAAAGGGGTCGTCCTTATCGTAGCCGCACACGTCACGGATGGACTCGATGAGGCCGAAGAACAGGATGTAGGTGGGGGGGCCGCTGACAAAGGCGGCGACGATATAAGTGGCGACAAAGAGCATGACCATGGTCATCACCGGCCGGCCCTTGCACAGCTTGTTGGTCAGCAGCTTCTTCGCCAGCACGTTCATGGCGCCGGATTCCTTCAGCGCCAGACACAGCGCGCCGCAGAAGACCAGCTGAACGGTGGAGGTGGAGCCGAGCCATTCCTTGAGGAGGTCTCCTCCCGTATAGTAGCCGTGGAATACGGTGGCCAGCAGGGCCATGAGGGAGCCGCCCAGCATGTCGCCGTTGAAGCAGGTGATGATGATCAGCCCCAGCAGGACCCCCAGCATCTTCACCCCCGTCACGGTGACGGTGTTGAACGGTTGGACGATAAAGCCAAACACAAACATAAAGAACGCGCCGATGATCATAACCAGGGCATACGAGCTGAATTTTTTCTTTTCTGCCATTCCGAAATCCCTCCCTAAATATGACTAAGGCATGTGGACCGAGAACGAGAAAGAGCCTCCTTTCCAAATAAATTTTTTCCTCTCTTCTATTGACAGCATAACACAAAATTCGACAAAATAAGCGTTCTATTTTTACACATTTCCGTGCAAAAATAACAACAAAAGAGAGCGGGAGGGACGGCCGCTCCTAGCTGAACGTTTATGCGGCAGAATGGGAAAAGGCCGAGAGCTACAAAATCCCGTGCGGGAGCCTGTGGTGGGAGTGCTGCGGGGACGGGGTGCCGTAAAAAAATCGGCCTTGTTTCCAGTTTGCAAGGGCCGCGGGCCAATGAAGCGCGGCGGGGCAGGACTGAGTCAAGCTTTTCTAAAATAGTTTAGCTGTTAAACTCTTTTAAATCATTCCATTTAACTTGGTTTAATTGACTTTTTCTTGGAAGTATTTTATACTACAACAGAAAATGCGTGTGCCGCTATTGCGGGACCGGCATCCAGCCGCAAGTTATGACCGCCGGTCACACGGTGATTTGAGCGGGCCTTTATGGGGCCGTTTCGGCAGGTTCCTCAGGGGATGCTGGATCTTTTTATCAGCCCAACAGCTTGTAAACGGACGGGAAACTCTCTGTCTGATAATCTTTCGTAACTGCAAGATCGTGTCCATGTTTGCTGTGCCCGGTGCTTGTTTTTACGGGACGTCTCTATGGTAGAGCCGGTGGTTTTCTTGGCAAGGACGAAACAGCCCTTCCGCTTTGGCGGGAGGGCTGTTCTTTTATTTGGTCACTTTTTCTATTTTTTGAAAGAAAATGGAATGGAAAAAGTTGAATTATGTCATCTCGCGTGAAATTTCGATGGGATGGGTGCCACGGCGCCGTTCGTAAGGGCGCAGACCGGCCTTCCGCTCCAGGTGGAGGAGCGCCCATGGGAGGGGCCGAAACAGGAACGCCCACCGCTTACCCAGTCGATTTAATGATATTTGCGGGCCTGTCTTGGGCACAATAACGGTGTCCGGCAGAATATGGAGGTTAAAGGATATGATGAAGCAAAGATATTTTCTGAAGAAAGACAACACAAAAATATTCACGGAGTACGAGACCTACCTGCGCTGTGAGGACCGCAGCGAGAACACGATCCGCAAATATATGCGGGACCTGCGGGCCTTTTACACCTTTTTGGGCAGAGCGTCTTTGACCAAAGAGACGGTGCTCGCCTGGAAGAGGCAGCTCTCGGAAAGCCATGCGCTGTCGAGCGCGAATTCGATGCTTGCCGCCGTCAACGGCTTTCTGGACTGGATCGGCGCGCCGCAGTGCAAGGTGAAGCCCTTCCGAATCCAGCGGGAGATCTTCTGCAAGACGGAAAAGGAGCTGACCCAGGAAGAATACCGCCGCCTGGTCGCGGCGGCGGAGGACCACAAGAACCGGCGCCTCGCCCTGCTTTTGCAGACGATCTGCGCCACCGGCATCCGTGTCTCCGAACTGTGCTTCATCACCGCGGAGGCCCTGGAACTGGGGCGGGCGACCGTCAACTGCAAGGGAAAGCAGCGCGTCGTGTTTCTGCCTACGGAGCTGCGCCGGATCCTGCGCCGCTACTGCCGGGACCGCCGGATCGACTCCGGCCCAATCTTCTGCACCAAAACCGGACAGCCGTTAGACCGCTCAAATATCTGGAAGGACATGAAAGCGCTGTGCGCAACCGCCCAGGTGGATCCCCGCAAGGTATTCCCCCACAATCTCCGCCACCTATTTGCCAGGACCTACTACCGCCTGGAAAAGGACCTGTCCCGCCTGGCCGATCTCCTGGGCCACACCAATATAACCACTACCCGCATCTATACCGCGGAGAGCGGTGAGACACATTTTCAACAGATGGATCGAATGGGCCTTGTCCTGTCCCAGACATAAAAATAACCACATAATGTTAATTATGTGGTAATCAATACAAATACAATTCATTTTTCTTTGATACATAGTATAGCATATTTCTTTTGTATATGGCAAGAAAAGATTCAGAACAGCTTCCAGCGGCGAAGGGGTCGTTTACTTGTGGCCATTATACAATGGTTTTTAGAAAAAAGGAAGCCCTCATGTTGTAAAAGACTGTTTTCATGTTGTGAATCATCAAAATGACCATGTAAGCCGGCTTGATCCACAGGTGCCCGGCCTGATTTTTTACCCCCTGGATAGATCGCTCGCATTTATGTGTATATTTTTGATAAGCTATGCGGCCTTCTGCGCAGCACAAATAGACCAAACGGCCAATAAAACGTCCGTTTGGTCTATTTTTATTCATTTGAACACATTTTAAGGTGATTTATTGACAAAATTATGCATATTGCACATTTTGCCAAATCACACGAAAGCATGTGATTACCACATAATTAACATTATGTGGTGACCACATGCTTTTACATTTCTTTGGTGTATTTTCGCTGGATATGGGATGTGTGAGCGAGATGAAGGTTTTAATCTGCAGTTCCAGCCGTGAAAACCTGGAACTCTGCGCGGGGCGGGTCGACGCGCTGGCAAAGCGGCACGGTATATTGGTCCGCGTGGAGGAATGGAGCAGCGGCCGCCCGCTGGTGGATTCCTACTCCAAGGAGCCCTTTGACCTGCTGTATTTGGACACGGCCCTGAAAGACATGGATGGGATGGAGGTGGCCCGCCGGCTGCGGCTGGCGGGGCTGATGGGGGACATCGTATTTTTCACCGAGGAGCGGGAGCCGGTGTTTCAGGCCTTCGATGTGGATGCCCTCCATTACCTGGTCAAAGGCGGGGCGGCGGATGAAAAATTTGAATCAGTGTTTCTGAAGGCCGTGGCCCGGATGAAGCGGCGGACGGAGGAGACCCTCCTGCTCTCCTGCGCCGGGGTACATAGACGGGTCCCCATAGACGACATCCTCTACTTCGAGGTGACCAACCGGATTATCACGGTGCATTACGGCGCACAGACCTTTGAGTTCTATTCCACCCTGTCGAAAATCGAGGAATTGCTGTACGGCCGGGGCTTTTGGCGGCCCCACAGGGCCTACCTGATCTCGGAGCGCCACATCCGGGAGACCCGGGAAAAGGAGATCCTGCTGACGGATGGAACACTGCTGCCCATGAGCCAGAGATACGCCGGCAGGCGGAGAGGGTGACATGAGTGATGGAAGGGTGGGACGCAGATGAAAGGAAGCCCGCGCAAATTGGCCGCCCTGTGCCTGACGGCGGCGGTCCTGCTCCCCGGATTGTCCGGGGCGGCCCATGGGGCCGACCAGCTGCCCAACGACAACCACTGTGACACCCGGGACTACTGCATGATGGCCCACGACGTGTCAATGCCGCTGTCCGAGTATGAAAGCTGGGCCGCGGGGGAAGGGCTGGAGGGGGCCGTCCTGGAGGCGGCGTCCCCCTGGCTGCGACTGAGAGTGGGGGACGAGACCCCATGGGAGGATTGGCCCCTGGCGGACGAGTACAAAGTGGACCTCTCCGGGCTGGGTGACGGTCCCTCCGACGGGGGTTATCCGGTGACGATCACCCTTCCGCCCCGCCGGGAGAGGGGGGAGCCCTCCTCCATCACCTTTCTAGTGTATGTGGTGGAGGACCTGCCCCACGAGGGGCCGCCCGGCTATGACCACCATATGGACATAGAGGATATCTGCCTTTCCTATAACGACTGCGCCGCCCGGGCCGGCCAGGTGGCCGCCTGGCTGGACGAGGGGAGGGTGGAGGCGGAGCTGAAACAGGCCGTGACCTTCCGGGTCTCCGCTCTGCAAAGCGGCGACGACCTGTCCGGCGAGGCTTCACTGGAACGGGCGGAGGCCGAGGGGCTCCGGGCGGAGCCCGGCGCGTATCCCATCTCCCTGCGGTTTCAGATCCGGGGCCAACCGGTGGAGGGTCCCGCCCTCCTCACGGTGACGGCGGACCCGAAGCCTGAGCCGCCGCCCGGTCCCGCTGCCGACCCGGAACCATCCGATTCCTATTATCGCGTGGTGGTGCGGTACGTGGAGGAAAGCAGCGGGACGAAGCTGGCCCCCGACTACCGCAGCGACCGGATACGGGAGGGGAAAAAGTATGATGTTTCCGCCCAGACCGGGCTGAGGATAGAGGGCTACCGGCAAATCAGAGTGGAGGGGGCCGTTTCCGGGTACCTGGGGCGGGACGTCACGGTGACGGTCTATTTTGAAGCGGTGCCCAGACCGGTCCCGGTACCGGCGGCCACCCCCGCGCCGGAGACACCGCCGCCCACGATTACCCCGGAACCGTCCCAAACGCCGGAACCGGAGCCTGTGGGAACGCCGGAACCAACGCCTGCGCCGGAGTCCACGGCGCCGGTGGAACCGGAGCAGTCCTTGCCGCCGTCCCGGCCGCCGGTATCCCCGCCGTCCCGGCCGCCGGTATCCCCGCCGTCCCAGGCGGCCCCAACCGTGCCTAAGCCCAGCCCGGCGCTGGTTATGCCGCCGGATACCGGGTCCGTCTCCGTGCCAACCACGCTGGAACCAGTCTCCACGCCGGAGCCGGAGGAGTCGCCCGCGCCGGTCGTGGGCTTTGGCGGGCAGGGGGGTGACCGGCCCCCTCCCACAGGGGGAGCGGGAGGCTATGACAGGGAGGGTTCCATGCTGACCGCCGCGATCGTCACCGCGGATCTCCTGCTGGGCGGGGCCCTGCTGGCGGGGATCGTTTCCGACCTGCGGGTGCTGAATTGGTATGCCAAGAAAAAAAGGAGTGGTTCGTCATGCCGCCTGCCGCAATAGCGGCCATCCTCGTTCTGGCGGTTTTGGCCGTCGCGGGGGCCCTGGTGAAATGGGTCCTCCGCCGGAAGCTGAAGGATATCGACGGCCTTGGGAAGATCCAGAGCGGGGACCGGGACGATCCCGTGATCGGCCTGGGGGACGATGATCCGAAGTGATCCCCGAAGCGGGGAACAGAAGGGGGGAGCGGTCAAATGGAAGGCAGGAGGAGACGGCGGGGCTGGGACCTGGCTTTATTGGGCGAGCTGCCCGAGGGGTTTGCCCGGACTGCTTTGGACTGCGGCCTGGCCCGCTCCCTGCTTCGGTGCGAAGGCCGGGAGCAGGCCCTTGCCCTGTTAAGACGGGACGGGGACGCGGTCTTTGCCCTCCCCACCGCCTGGGGCGGGGAGAAGATTCTGGACCTGGCCCGGAGCCTCGGCCCCACCTGGCGGCGGGGCCTTTTGGTGGGGGCACGGGACAATCTCCTGGGGATCAAGGCGCTCAACTCCGACGCCTTTGCCTACTACCTGACCCTTCCGCTGCGCCGGGAGAGCCTGGAGGCCGCGGCGGAATGTCTCGACTATTGGTACTGCCGGCCCTCGTTTGTGTAAACGGGCCTTATTTCAACAGAGAAAAGCGGTGAGAGAAGATGGTTTTTGATCTGGCTGAACGGCGGGCACTTGACTCCAGCTAAAGGTACAGGTGCGCGGGAATATGAAAAATGATATGGAGGGAACTTAAAACATGGTAAAGCAAACTCTTACCAAACGCAGTCTGGCTTTGCTGGTCATGCTGGCGATGCTGATGGGGATGGTCCCGTCGGCCTTCGCCTACGGCTCGACCACGTTTACCAACCCGACTGTGGACGCGGCGCTGACCGCGATGGGGCCGTCCGCCGGCGCGGTGGGCCTGGATTTCACCGGCCAGGACGTGGCCGGCGCTGTGGACCTGGGAGAGCTGACAAGCGAATTCCCGGGTCTGGCCTATGTCAATCTGACGGGGACCAACGTCACGGAAGTGACCGGCTCCGCCCCGGTCCTGGTGGACACGGGGAACACCTTTATCGACGGGGGCAAGACCATCGCCGTCAGGACCGGCGAGGACAATACCGTGGTCTTTGACAAAGAGGCCCCCGCCGCCGTCACCATCAGCGACCTGACGGACAAACTGGCGGTCCAGGACGCCGCCACTGGCGGCGAGCTGAGCGCCACGGTGCCCGCGGCGCTCCTGGACGTGGTGACGTACAGCCTGGACGGGGGTGCCCCGGTGTCCAGCCCCGCCATCCCGGCCGCGACGCTGGACGGGCTGTCCCAGGGGGCCCACACGCTGGATCTCAACCTCACCGCCGTGGGGGGCACCGGGGTCTACGCCATGGTGAGATTCAACCTCCAGGTCCGGGATGTGAGTTATACCCTGACCACCGCCTCCGCCACGCCGATGATCTATGCCGGCGGCAACGAGGACTTCACCTTAAAAAAGTTTGACAACGACGGCGCGCAGATGGCCGCCGGCGATCCGTCGGACTTTACATACCAGGTGTTTGACAGCATGGGGATTCTGTTGCTGACGGTTCCCGCCGCCAGCGTGACCGCCAGCGGTCAAGAGCTGGAGATCAATGTGGAGATCCCCCTGGGCACCCCGGCGGACACCTATACTCTGCGGGTCACGGAGAACGCCGCCACGGGCAGGCGGGTGGAGATGGACTTCGCGGTCAACGTGCTGACCCTTCCCTCCGACATCGCCCTCGAGGTGGTCAACGGTACGACGGCTGAGACGCCCTACCTGGCGGCCACCAGCGGCGCCTCCAACGTCCTCCTGGTCGACGGCGGCACCGGTGTGGCCTCCCAGACCATGGCCGGGCTGAGCGGCTATACCGACACCACCTACCTGCGCCTGGTGGACGAGACCACCCACACGCCCCTGGGCGCCGAGTACCTGACCCTGATCACCGCCTCCTGCTCCAGCGCCAACTTCCGGGTGGAGCGGGTGAGGACGGCAAATGGCGAAGCCGCGCTGACGGTCACCTCCCTGGTGCCCGCCGAGCACGGCGCCACCCATACCGTCACGGTGAACGTGACCGGCGCGGCCGCGCCGCTGACCTTCAGCGTGGCCAACGTCCAGGCCCAGGCCGAGGAATATCTGGTCTACCAGGTGGACGGCGCCTACGCCGGTTCCGACCTGGAGGCCGATATCAACGACGGCGCCGTGGGCACGCTGGTCTCCCGGTACACCTGGGACGGCGCGGATTACGACAGGGACGCCGCAGCGGGCCCCGCCCTCATGGAGGAGAACACCACGGCCGTGTTCGTGCTGGCGGCGAAATATCCCTCCAGCGGCCGGGTGTATCTGGTGGCCGGAGGGCCCCTGTCCCACTGGTATGACTTCGACAATCCCGGGAGCACTTTCCCCTCCGCACCCTTGGTGGATGACTTTGTGGCCAGCGACAAGCTCCACGCCGGGGTCCGGCTGAACTGGAAAGGCACCCGGGCCCTGGAGGTGACGGCGGACAGCGGCAGCGGCGGCGTCACCGGCGCCCAGGCGGTGGCCAGCGTCAACGACGGCTCGGCCACCCGGGCCATCGGCCTTGCCATCGACGTGGCCGGCCGCACGCTGAAGGAATACGTGTTCCTTCCGGGGGACGCTGCCATCGTCGGGACCGTGAAGCGGACCGCCTGGCTGGCCTCCGGCGGCACGGAGCTGACCGCCGCCACCGTGGACATCGGCACCACCGAGCGGTTCAAGGTGGGCGCGGTGTACAGCAACGACGATTTGGAGCTGGTGAGCGACGTGAGCGCCCTCGCCCCCGCTGGGAGCGACGGGAGCCTGCTCAGCACCGTGACCGGGTCGGGCTATATCCTGAGCGTGACCGCCACCGACCGGGGCGGCGTCAACGACGCGAAGGCGGGCAGCGCCGCCACGGTCACCGTCAGCGGCGGCGGCAAGAACGCCGCCCTGCCCGTCACCCTGGGCAATTCCCGCATCAACGGCATGACCTATTACTATGAGACCCCGGACGGGGCCGGAACGGGCGTGTACGGGAGCATCGATACCACCACCGTGTGGAAGGATGACCCGGCCAACGCCTCCGGCGGCGTCCCCGTGCTGGAGATCCCCCGGGGCCTGTCCGCCAAGGTCTGGCCCGTGTTCACCTTCACCAACACGGAGATCATGAGCCAGGACCCCCTCACCGGCGACTGGCAGGACTATATGGTCCCCACCGGCGTGACGGTGGACGCCGGCCAGCTGGACTCGGGCAGCGGCAGCGCGCCCTACGCGGTCAGCGCCAAGAACTCCATGGCCGACGCGCCTGAGACCAACGCGGACATCACCTTCGGGATGCGCTACACCGTCACCGGCACCATCCTGCCGGTCAACGGGAAAAACCACGGCTTTACCACCGCCGTCACCGGCACCACCATGACCCTGTCCGTGCCCGTCCGGGTGGTGGAGCCCCTGGTGGAGTCCGTCCGGGTGGAGCTCTACCACGGCGGCACCGGCGATTACGTGGGCGGCATCACCCCCCAGGGGGGCGGCGTGCACCTGGTGGACCAGGCCTATGTGGGCGAGGAGCTGAAGTTGCGCGTCAAGGTCAAGTACACCGACGGAAAGGACCTGGACGCCATCCTGGGCGACACCACGGGCCTGGACGACTACTTCAAAAACGGCGTGTACTTCATGCCGGAGGATACCTGCGATACCTATGATCCCACCGTGGGCCCCACCACCACCCCGGCCGACATCGCCGCCGCCGTGGGGGCGGACGCCTACGACGTCCTGCGGGCCTATCTGCTGGGGCGGCAGCCCTCGGTCTACGGCAACCTGCTCATGACCGCCCCCATCGCGGCGGCCGGCTGGAACGGGTCCATGACGGCCGACCAGATCGTGCAGAAGCTCAAGGAGCTGACCACCCGTATCTCCATCATCTCCGACGCCGCCGGCGGCACGGAGCTGGACGCCACCTATCTCAACGCCTCTGACGGCACCATCATGCCCGGCCACTACTCGGTCAAGCTCCAGAAGGACCGGGGCAGCGCCTATGAGCTGAGATTTGAGAGCAAATACACCGCCAACGGCTTTCACCAGACCTACGCGCTGAAGGACCTTGACAGCTCCAGCGACGAGCTGGTGCTGAAGGTCGACCCCGACGCCGCTAGGCTGGAGGCGGTCCGCCTGGTGGGCGGCAACACCCTGTCCTATGACGCCGTCAACGACCAGTACAACTTCGACAATACCCCGACGGTGGGCGGCGGCTACCGCTCCTTCTGGCTCTATCCCGTGCTGGTGGATACCCGCTGGTACATGGACGAGGGGGCGGCCACCCCCATCAAGACCCACTTTGAGGACAGCGAGGTGGGGGCGAAGCGGAGCCTCAACTACCTGCCCGACGGCTTTACGGGGGCGGCCTCCCTGTCGCTGGTCTCCGCCGATCCGGCGAAGCTGAGCGTGGGCGCCCTGGCCATCGGCCCCAACGGAAAGCTGGGGTATGAGGTGACCGTATTGAGCGAAGCGGTCACCCCGGTGGCGCTGAGCTTCACCGCCAATCTGCCCCTGCCCCTGGCCGACTACACCACCGATCCCGCGAAGGTGCCCTCTCCCGTGCAGGACAGCGTGCGGGTGGTGGCCGTCTCGGAGGGCCTGGTGGAGGACATCGTGGCCCAGAACCTGACGGTGGGCCCCATCTACGGGGGGGACCCTGTCAGCTACAAGATCCAGTACCGGGAGCAGGGGAACCCCTCGCCCAAGGACCTGACCTCCTATGAGAACGGGACGGCGGCCTATCTGCCCGGCATGAGCGGGTACGCCCCCAGCGGGACGAACCCCCACTACCTGCGGGTGGAGGGCAGCCCGGCCAACCCGGCCTTCTGCACCTTTACTTACGGCCCCAGCTCCACGCTGGTGTTCACCCCCACCCTGCCGGGGAACTATACCTTCACCCTGTATACCTACAATAAGGCGGGGGTGGTCATCCCCGGCGACCCGGGCACCGGCCTGGCCCGGACGATCACCTTTACCGTGGACGCGGCCACCGTGAATACCGACCTCTATTACGCCCAGGTGGAACCCCTGCCCGGGTTCATCTCCGGCTACACCGTGACCGAGACCTCCGGCAGCGCCCTGGACGCCGGACTGCTCAGCGGCGGCGTGATGAAGATGACCGGCAACGCCCCCGGCACCGCTACGGTAGAGCTGCGCAACGGCGGCGATCTGATGCAGGTCGTACAGGCGACCCTCCACGACCGCACCCCCGCCGTTACCCTGACCCCCGCCGGCAGCGCCGCCGCGCCCTATATGATCAGCGAGGGCGGCAGCGTCAATATGCAGTGGCGGCTAGATTACCCCGCCGTGGGCACCGTGCCCGCCGCGGTGGAATATCAGCCCGCCGCCCTGACCTATGTGACCGGCACCGCCGGTTCCTTCCTGACCGCCTCGGGCAGCAACGGTCTCTACACCGCCGCCGCCCCCGCGGGGGCGCCCGCCGGCGTGCTGACCGGCGTCTATCAGGCCGTTGACCCGGTCTCCGGCGCCGCCGTCACCTTCTTTGCCCGCCTGGATACCGCCGCCGTCACCGTCCACACCTATGAGGTGCGGGAGGGCGTGACCCCGGTGACCAGCCTGAGCATGACCGCCGGGGACCCGGCGGCGGCCCTCACCCTGTGGCAGGACGGCGCCGTCCAGCAGAGCGCCTATACGGCGGTCTCCTCCAGTGCCGCCGTCACCCTTCTCCAGACGGGAATGGATACCGAGGTCTACCCCGTCTCCAACGGCACCGCCGTGATCACCTTCACGGCCACGGACGGCGGGACGGCCGCCGTGACGGTCTCCGTCTCCGGCGGCTCCGTGACCGCCCCCGTGTCCATCACGACCCAGCCCGCCAGCCAGACCGTGGCCGAGGGCGCCTCCGCCCTGTTCACCGTGGCGGCCGGCGGCGGCGACGGGACCTATACCTACCAGTGGGAGCGCTCCAACGACAGCGGCGCCACCTGGAACGTGATCGCCGGGGCCAACGGCGCCAGCTACACCACCCCCGCCGCCACGGCGGCGGACAACGGCAGCCAGTACCGCTGTGTGGTCTCCTCCAGCGGTGCCACCGCCACCTCCAACGGGGCCACCCTCACCGTGACGGCGGTCCCCACGGTTTTGACCATCACCACCCAGCCGGTGGGCGTCACGGCCCTGGCCGGTGATCCCGTCGCCTTCACCGTGGCGGCGGCGGGCGGAACGGCCCCCTATGCCTATCAGTGGGAGTTCCAGCCCGCGGGCGGCGGTGCCTGGACCGCGGTCCCCGGTGCCACGGCCGCCAGTTACAGCTTTACGGCCAGCCCTGCCGACGCGGGCCAGTACCGCTGCGTGGTGACGGACAGCGCCGCCCCGGCGGCCGCCGTCACCTCCGGCGGGGCGTCCCTGCTGATCAACACCCCCGCCACCACCCTGAGCATCACCACCCAGCCCGCTGACCAGACCGCCTCCGTGGGCGGCTCCGCCGCCTTTACCGTGGCGGCGTCCACCACCGCCCCGCCGCCCGCGGCCGTGAGCTATCAGTGGTACCGGTGGAACACGGGCACCAACAGCTGGGATATCATTCCCGGGGCCACCAGCGGCAGCTATACCGTCTCCGCCGTGGCCGCCGCCGACGACGGCGCCCAGTTCTACTGCGCGGTCACGGACGGCACGGACACCCTGAACAGCTGTGTGGCGAGCCTCCATGTGAGCGCCCTGTCCATTTCCGCCCAGCCCGCCAACCAGACCGTGACGGCGGGCGGCAGCGCCACCTTTACCGTGGCCGCCGCCGGCGGCAGCGGCGTGTACACCTACCAGTGGGAGAGCAAGACCGCCAGCGGCGCCTGGACCGCCATTTCCGGCGCCACCGGGGCCAGCTGCGTCGTCTCCGGCACCACCACCGCCATGAGCGGCAACCAGTACCGCTGCGTGGTCTCCGACGGCGGCGGGACGGTCACCTCCAACGCGGCCCTTCTCACCGTGAACGCCTCCGGCGGCACCGGCGGTGGCGGCGGTGGTGGCGGTGGCGGCGGCTCCAGCAGCACCGCCCTCGCCATTTCCAAGCAGCCCGCCAGCCTGAGCGTCGAATCCGGCGCTTCCGCCAGCTTTGCCGTGACCGCCTCCGGCGGCAGCGGAACCCTGACCTACCAGTGGCAGAGCAAGACCGGCTCCGGGGCCTGGGCCGACGTGTCCGGCGCCACCGCCGCCAGCTATATCATCTCCGCCGTGACGGAGGAGATGGACGGTGTCCAGTACCGCTGTGTGGTCAAGGACAGCAAGACCAGTGTCACCTCCTCCGCCGCGACCCTGACGGTGAAGGCTGCCGCTGTGACCCCCGGCGCAGGCTTTACCGACGTGCCCGAGGACCACTGGGCCTATGAGGAGATCATGGACCTGGTGAACAAGGGTGTCATCAGCGGCAAGGGCGGCGGCCTCTTCGATCCCGACGGCCTGCTGACCCGGGACGAGTTCGCGGCCTTCATCGCCAAGGGCATGGGCTGGGAGCAGGGCGTCACCGCCGCCGAGCGCTCCGCCGCCGCGGATCACTTCGCCGACTGGTCCTCCGTTCCCGACTGGGCCAGGAACAGCTGGGCCGCCGTGTACGGCCGCGGCGTGATGCTGGGCACCCTCAACGCCGGCAGCTACGCCGCCGACGGCGCCCGCGGTGTGAGCCGCCAGGAGGTGTGTGTCACCCTGGCCCGGCTGCTGTCCAACGCCGGAAGGGTGGAGTTGACCTTCGACGACGCCGGGGAGATCGCCGCCTGGGCCCTGCCCGGGGTGGAGAACTGCTTCGCCGAGGGGCTTGTGACCGGCTTTACGGACAACACCTTCCGGCCGGAGAACAACATCAGCCGTGCCGAGTGCGCGGTGCTCCTGTCCCGGTTCCTGGCCAAATGACCTGACGGATTCCCGCGCTCCCTATCAGGGGCCTCTCCCGGAGGCGTTGCCATGGGCCTCCGGGAGAGCGGCCCCACTGAAACCGCGAGAGAAAAGGAGTTTGATTCTATGATCGTATGCGATAAGACGCGGGTCCACGTCCGGTGCAGACTGCTGTCGCTGACCCTGGCGGCGGCCCTGGTGGCGGGGATGGTCCCTGCCGCCTTCGCCGCCGGCCCGGAGGGGGACACGGGCGGCAGCCCGCAGACCCGGGCGGTTCCGCAGCCCTACGCCGACAGCGGCGTCCCCCAGACCCCCGTGACCCCGGCCAACACCCAAATCGATTTGAGATCGGACGTGCTGACCTTCCAGTCCCCCGCGACCCTGAGCTCCATCGGAATGTACCAGCAGGCCACCGTCAGCACTATGCGCAGCGTGGACCTGCTGCCGCTGCCGGCGGTCCCCACCAGCAGCAAGAGCCTGACGGTAAGCGGCATCCCCACGGATGGCGGCTACACGGTCTACTGCAACGGGGCCACCGCGATCAGCGCGGCGGGCTCCTCCACCGTGACCTTCAATGTGGACTACTACGACGGGCAGACCAACTACGTCGTGGCCTACAAGGCGGGAGCTTCCACGTGGGGGTTTGGCCAGGTGGGGGCATCCACAACTTCGGTGAACCTGAGCCAATATGCAAGGGAATCGGGCAACCTACGGCCTGTAACGGGCACCGTGACCCTGAACACCACCCCCGGTGACGGGGTGACGGTGCTGGACTTCGGCGGTCTGGCGGAAGCCACCGCGGACGCCTCCGGAATCTATAACTACACCGCACCTGTAAGAACAAATTATAGCAGTAAGCCGGTATTTTTCCTCAAGGACGGCTACTACACCCAATTCATCAACGGGAACGTGGCCGATGTAGGGGTATTGAACAGTGGCAATGGTTATAAATACCAGTTCAGCACCTCTAACCGGATGCTGAGCGTCACCGGCACGGCCGAGGTGGCCGACGCCGGGGCGGATATCAGCGATCCGGCCCACTGGAAAACGCCCAAGCTGTCTGTAACGGCCAGCGGAAGCTATACCAGGTACAACACACTCGAAAACGCCACCGGAGCCAATTCCAACAACCCGATTTTCGCCAGCGTCACTAGCGCCTACACCGAGGACCGGATCAACAACAGCACCGGTGATCCGCTGCCCGACGGCAAGCCGGACGTCTGGGGCGTGATCGGCCCGGCCAGGGGCAACGCCAATCTGGAGCTGGAGGCCCGGGTCTACCTGACGCTGAACACGGTGACGGGCACGGTGGACATGGTGCGCATGACCATCGCGGCCACCAACAAAAGCGCCGACACCGCCCAGGTCTACGGCCTGGCCTGGGGCGTGGACCTGTGGTCGGGCACCTCCGACGCCGCCACCTTCCAGGGCCAGGGCATCAAGGAGTTCAGCACGGGGGACGTGGCCCCCCAGTTCCCCATGAACTACGGGCCGGCCAACGCCACGAACGCCATGACCTTCAACAAGGCCGCCTATGGCTCCCGTGTGCTCAGCGACCCCGCCAGCACGGCCTATGACGAGGCCATTCCCAACTATCTCTACGGGAAAGATCCCTACACGAATTTCGTCTCCACCATCTATCCCCAGATCGGCAGCGACATCTATTACCCCGGTGAGCGATTTGAAAAAGCGGATTACTGGGGCATGTCCTCCTACTCCAACCCGGCGGGGCAATACGGCCACACCAGCCGGGGCGACTACACCAGCGTGGACAGCGGCTTCCAGGTCCGCCACGACCCCAAGCTGATCCTGCCCGGTGAGACCCGCTTCTACGGCTTTGACTACGGCCAGGGCGTGGTGGGCCAGGCCTACACGGGCCGGCCCTATCTCCAGGTGAACATGGCGGCCACCGACCTGACGGCCAACGCCGCCAACGTGGCCTACGACAACCAGGTCACCATGGACGCCCTCTACGCCAACGACACCCAGACGGCCTTCCCCGGGGCCTATCTGACCCTGGAGCTGGACAGCCAATATCTGGAGCCCGACGCCTCCATGACCACCGCCTCCGGTGCCCACTGGGTCCTGGATTCCACCGACCCCGGCGGCATCCAGACCTGGAAGCTGGACATCGGCACCCTGGAAGTGGACGCGGCGGGGCGCTCCGTCATCCCCCCGGTGGCTCTGGAGGGCAAGCCGGTCTACGCCGACGTGGACTCCAGCGACGGCTTCGACGGGGCCAAGACCGACATCACCCTGCGCCTCCACGTCCCGGGCTACGCCCCCTATGACGCGGACCCCGAGCTGGGCTATCTGAAGGATGTCCAGACCGTCACCCTGCCCAAGCTGACCGCCCTGGGCCTCAACGGCAAGGTGTGGCGGGACATCAACGGCAACGGGGTCATGGACGCCGCCGAGGGTGTGCGTGGCCAGACCGTCCACATCGGCACCACCAACGGCGTCGCCGCCGACTCCGCCCAGTCCGTGGGCGGCGGCGTGGTCATCGGCCCCACCCCCAGCAGCGGGCTCCAGGACAATACAGACTACTATGTCTGGCTGGACGAGACCGCGGCCAACGGCTACGTGGGCCAGTTCGACTCCATCAACGTCACCGACATCACCGGCACCACCACCGCCGTCATCCTGGGCGCCGCCCAGCCCGCCTCCTCTCCGCTGGAAGTGGCGGAGGTGGTGGACGGGGCCTTCCACTTCAAGCTGAAGCCCGGCGCGGCGGCCCTGATCGACTACACGATCCAGATGGTCAGACAGGCCATCGTCAAGCTGGAGCCCCACGTGAGCGGCAGCACCGCCACCGTTTACGGCGGCTCCGCCACTCTGAGTTATTCCGGCACCACCCTGGCCGTGGGGACCAACCCCGGCGAAACTATGCAGGCCGCCGTTCCCGCGGGCGCCAACGTGACCGTGACCTACAACGTCCCCGGCGGCTACCGGGGCCTGTCCGGCGAGGCGGTCCTCACCGCCACGCGCAGCAACGTGGCCGCCTACCAGCCGGGCAGCGTGGTCAACACCATCGACCTGCCCCTGCTGGCGGGGGACGTGCGCCTCACCGGCATCACCAGCGGCGGCGCCACGGAAAGCTCCGCCGGCCCGGCCAATGAGGTCACCGTCCCAAGCGCCTGGAGCGGCCGGACCGCCCGGCTGGACTTCAAAGCCTGGGACGTGTCCGGAGAGATCACCTCCCCGGTCCGCACCAACTATACCTGGAGCGTGGCGGACAACACCGACGGCATCCTGACCGGCGGCGTGGACGCCCAGGGCAGCGTGACCTTCCAGACCGGGGTCTACGGCTCGGCTGTGGTCAAGGTGGCCCTGACCGCCCATCCCCAGATCTCCCACACCATGACCATCACCATCGACGCGCCCTCCGTGGGCCCGGTGGTGGGCGGCATCTATCTGGCGCGGGCCGGGGACACCGCCCTGACCGCCCTGGACTATGAGACACTGGCCCTGGGCGACGATCTGGACGTGGTGGTAGTGAACAGCGGCAGCGGCGCGCCGGAAAAGGTGCCCAGCACCCTGTCCGCCGTGGCCGCCTCCACCGCCAACGTGACCGTGGCCCCGAAGGCGGGGGACCTCTACGCCTTCACGGTACACAGCGCGGCCGCGGGCATCGCCAAGCTGACCCCCAGCGTGGGCGGTTCCGCCGGTGCGGTGGCCCAGATATTGGTCACCAACCTGCCGGTGGACGCCAGCACTACCCTGGAGATCACCCCCGACCCCATCCGCCTGGAGATCGGCGATACCATGACCCCCACCTATGTACTCCACTTTGGAAGCTATACCGCCTTTGACCAGATCATCCCCGGGGCGGCCCTGAACCTGTCCCTGGACGATCCGTCGGTGGCCTCTTTCAGCGCCGCCGACCCTGAGGCGGTGGAGGGCGTCGCCATGGGCACGACCACCCTGAACGCCGCGCTGCGGGCGGACGCCGCCGTGGCCGCCAACGCCGAGGTGGACGTCTCTCCCGCGACGTCCGGCGGAGCCCAACTGATGCTGCGGGAGACCACCGCCACCGGCGGCTTCCTCAGCGTCACCAACGGCGCGGATACGGCCACCTATGAGATTTGGCTGGACACCAACAACAACGGCACGATCGACCCCGGCGACACCCAGGTGCCCTACGCCAGCGCCGTCTGCACCCCCGACAACGGCCGTGTGGCCCAGGCCGCGGGGACGGCCGCCCACGAGGTGACCGTGACCGCCGTTTCCGGCGGCGTCAGCGGCCTGACGGTGGCCTATACCACCGGCGGCACCACCTATCGGGCCCACGTGGACCTTCTGGTGGCTGACAACGGCGCGGGGGGCCGTCTGGAGCTGTCCCCGGCGTACTCCGTCATGTCCGGCGGGGAGACCCGGGTCTTTACCGTGAAGGCCGTCTACGCCAACGAGGCCTACGACATCCCCAACAGCATGTTCACCATGACCACCACCGGCGCGGACCTGGAGATCAGCGCCGCCAACCAGCGCTCGGTCCGGGCCTATCCGCCCAACGGGATGGGCTCCCATCAGACCCGGGTGAACGATCTGACCGCCACCGCCCTCATCGGCACGGACACGGTCAACGTGCTGGTGCTCTACAATAACGCGGCCCTCAACGTGACCCCCTCCAGGATGTGGCTGCAAAGCGGCGGCGCCGCGGGGGCGGTGACCGTCTCCCTGGACAATCCCGGGCTTTTCACAGGGGATCTGCGCCCCTATCTGACCGCCGCGTCGGCATCCGCCACCACGGCCAACCTCACCGAGGGGGCCGCCGCCAACACCTACACCGTGACCGGCTCCCGGGCGGGGGCCACCAACCTGGTGTTCACCCTGCTGGGGACCAGCAACAGCAAGCAGGTGAAGGTGTATGTGGTGGGGGCCAACGGCATCGCCTTCGACCCCGATACCCTCAACCTGCCCTCCGGCGGCAGCGGCAGCGCCCAGCTGCGGCTGAAGGACGACAACGGGAACCTGGGGGCCGTCATCGACCCCGCGGACGGCATCGTCTTTGACGAGACCGCCTTCCCCTCCGCCACCGCCAGCAAGAGCGTGGCGGGCACTCAGATCCAGGTGACAGGGGCCAACGTGGTGACCGCCGCTACCGGTACCCTGACCGCCTCGACTCCGCTCCTGGCGGGGGGCGGGGCGGGTGCCTCGGCCAGCCTTGCCGTCACCGTGACCGGCACCGGCTCCAGCCTGGGGGCCATCGAGGCCCGCCCCGGCGTGGTGGAGCTGTGGCCGGGAGAGACGGTCAACGTGGCCGTCTACGACACCGCCACCAACCAGGCCTTAAGCATGGCCCAGCTCCACGCCCTGACCCAGCAGTGGGCCAGCAGCGGATCGGCCGCCAGCGCCAGCAACGAATACGGCTTCGCCGCCGCGGCGGGCCGGGACTACCTGGCCCTGACCCAGAAGGCGGGGGCGGCCGCGGGGCTGGAGACCCTCACCCTGGCGCTGGGGGGCGGCAACACCACCAGCGTCACCATCGTCAACCACACCCGTGACCCCCACGACACGGGCTATACCCGCGCCCTTGTGGCGGCCGTTGACCCGGTCCTCCTCCAGAAGGCGGCTTCCGCCGCCGACGCCACCAAGGACGTGGGCGTGGAGGTGTCCCTGGAGCTGCGGGATATCACAGGGGCGGTCATCGACACCATCCCCATGATCCCCAGCCTGGTGAGCGGGCGCTACAACACGGTGCCCAGTTACAGCGGCCGGGTGGGGGCGGGGGACCTGTCCGCCGTCCTCGCCGCCAGCCCCGACGCCGACCTGGCCCTCCGGGGCCTGAACTCCGGCGCGGCGGGCTATGAGGTGCGCTACCTGCCCGACAACACCGTCTCCGGCCTGGCCACCGCCCTGGTCACCGATCAGGACCCCGCCACCATCGTGGGCTTCGACCTGAAGCCCGATTTGACCCTTGCGGTGGGGGAGTACGGCGTGCTGGAGGGGGAGATCCAGTTCGGCACCATTGCCGGAGGAGTTCCCACCGTCACCGCCCGGCAGACCATCCCCGGCGCCGACCTGTACGCCGCCGCCCCAGACCTGGCCAGTGATGACACCGGCGTGGCCTCGGTCAACCGCATGGGGGTGGTCCGAGGCGTCAGCAACGGCGCCGCCCACGCCGCCGGCACTTTCCAGGGCCACATGGGCAGCGCCGGTATCACGGTGGCGCCGCCCAACACCACGGTGTACAGCCTGGCCGCCGATAAGCCCTTCTACATGACGGACGTCAGCGCCGCCGGGGTCCTGGGGACCAGCCGGGCCCATATCTACCTGGACAGCAGCGACAGCAGCGGCGTGACCACCCGGACCGAGCTGACTGCCGCCCAGCTGACCGCCGACTATACCATTACCGCCATGGATACCGGCATCCTCACCGCCGATGTCCAGGCCAATGCCGGCGGAAACCTGCGCCTGCAGCCCGCCACCGCCGCCAGCGAGGGGCTGACCACCGTTACCATCACCTCTCAGGCCGATCCGACCCTCACCATCACCGTTACAGTGCTGGTGCGCAACCTGGCGTCGTACAGTTATGACCTGTGGGTCCGCCCGGTGGTGTTCACGGTGGGCTCCACCGCCTACCTCACCGACGGGGACCCATCTAACGACGGCGAGAACAGGATGCAGCCCACGGCGGAGCTGCGGGTGACAGACCTGGCCACCTCCGCGGTGACCTACATCAATGTCCCCAGTATGTGGCTGGACATCAAGTTTGAGGGCTATTCAGGGGACACCTTTACCGACCCGGCGGGCAACGACATCAGCGCCACGGCGGACCGCCCCACCTGGGACGCCTTTACCGGGACTGTCATCGGCGGCGACACCGTGGGTTACCTGAACAATACCTATATCAGACTTGGCAGCCTGTCCCCGGCCAACCACAACCAGGGCCGCAAGACCATCGTCTACGGAAACGGCGCCATCGACGTGACCGTGCGCCCGGTGGACCCCTACAACGGCGCCGCCCTTCTGACCGACGGGGACGCGCTGATGGGCGGGAAGAAAAACACCATCCCCTTCGTGGACGACCACCACGGTTCTACCGGCTGGAACAGGCCCATGATGCGGGTCCTCACCGGACTGGACGGGGCCGACGCCGGAAGCGGCGCCTATCACGCCGTGATCTGGGTGGATTACTGGTCCTTCCTGGTCCAGGACGAGGAGCTTACCCCGGGGTCCAGCGGCGTTGAGGTCTGCTTCCTGCCCCTCACCGCCCACTACCTGAACCAGACCACCCTTCCCGACGGCAGCAGCCAGTATTACCTGAGCAACAACGTGGGTGAGTTTACCAACTTCCACACCGATCAGATCTTGACCTACACCGTGCTGATCCTGGAGAACGGCTCCATGGAGACCGTACGGATGCCCAAGCGGGACTGGACCATCACCTCGATGACGATGACCCCCCACGAGGTGTCCATCCTGAAGGGGGACACCAAGAAGCTGGAGGAGCTGGGGACCTTCTCCTCCACCGTGGAGATCATCAATGAGAGCGGCGCCCCCGACACCGTCTATCCGCCCCTGAGCGACTTCCTCATCGCCAGCGTGGACGATCCGGGCAAGGTGAACGGGTTCACCTCCGGCGACTGGGCCACCACCCCCATCCACGGCGCGGCCGAGGGCAGCACCTCCCTGTGGCTGGAGTACGCCAACGCCGCCAACGGCGCGGACTTCCGGCAGGAGATCGTGGTATACGTCCGGGCGGCGGCCCCGGTAGGGATCGTCTATGAGGACGACATGGGCAATCTGCTCACCAGTCTGAGCGTGGCCGACGGCCAGACCCTCACCGTGACCCCCAAGTACCAGATCAGCGACGACGCCACGGCCCTGCACAACATCCCGTACAGCGATTATCAGGATACCGCCAACTTTACCATGACCACCGCGGGCAATATCACCGTGACAGCCATCAACGACGGCGGCGTACTCAAGCTGCGGGTGACCGGCATCGGTTCGGGCAGCGGCAGCATCTACATCAGAAAAATGACCCACTATACCGCCCCCGGGCCCGTCCTGGACGTGGAGGCCACCGGTATGCTGGGGGTGGACGTCACCGGGACGGCCAACTCCTTTGACATCACCGGCCGTGTGACCGACGCCGCCACCGGCGCCGTGATCGCCGGGGCCACGGTGACCAGCAGCAACGGCGGCACGGCCACTACAAACGCCGCCGGGGAGTATACCTTCACCAGTGTGCCCAACGGCAGCTACACCATCAGCGCCGCCGCCAGCGGGTATACCGGCGGCAGCGTCACCGTGACGGTGGCGGGGGGCAACACCATCGCCAACGTGGCGCTGACGCCCACCGGCGCCACGCCCCCTGTGGGCACCTACACCGTCAGCGGCCAGGTGACCGACGCGGCGACCCACGCCGCCATCCCCGGCGCCGCCGTGACCCTGGGCGGGCAGAGCGCCACTACCGACGCCGGCGGCCACTACGCCTTCACCGGCGTGAGCGACGGCACCTATACCCTCACCGCTTCCGCCGCCGGTTATTCCACCGGCACCATGAGCGTCACGGTGAACGGCGCCGGCACCACGGCCGACATGGCCCTGGTGTCTACGGGGGCGGCCCTCTACACCGTCACCTATAACGCCAACGGCGGCACCGGGACCATGACCGATCCCAACTCGCCCTATGCCGCGGGCGCCACGGTCACCGTTCTGAACAACACCTTCAGCCGCAGCAATTACACCTTTACCGGCTGGAACACCGCCGCCAACGGCAGCGGCACCGCCTACGCCAACGGAGCCACCTTTGCCATCAGCGGCAGCGTCATCCTGTACGCCCAGTGGAGCTATTCCGGCGGCTCCGGCGGTGGCGGCGGGGGAGGCGGCAGTTCCTCCGGCGGCTCTTCCACCAAGTACACCCTGACCTTTGAGACCAACGGCGGCTCCAAGATCGACAGCGTCACCAAAGCCAGCGGCACCACCATCCAGCTGGGCACTTACGTGCCCCAGCGGGCCGGGTACAGCCTGCTGGGCTGGTACAGCGACAAGGAGCTGAAAAACAAGGTCACCCAGGTGACCCTGACCAAGGACATGACCGTCTATGCCGGCTGGGAGGCCGTCATCGAAGTGAACCGGGCCGACCACTTCGCCTACATGGTGGGCAACGACGAGGGGCTGTTCGATCCGGACGGCAACATCACCCGGGCCTCCACCGCCATGATGCTTTACCGCCTGCTGACCGACACCAGCACGGCCAAGCGCACCTTCTCCGACATCGAGGAGGGCGCCTGGTACGCCGAGGCGGTGCAGGTCTTGGCGGGCAAGGGGATCATCAAGGGTTACGTGGACGGCACCTTCAAGCCGGACCAGGCCATCACCCGCAGTGAGTTCACCGCCATGATCGCCCGGTTCAGCGAGGTCTCCGGCGGGGACAAGACCTTCAGCGACGTACCCGTGGAGAACTGGGCCTATATGTACATCACCTCCGCGGCGGCTAAGGGCTGGATCACCGGCTACACCGACGGCACCTTCCGCCCCCTCAACCCCATCAGCCGCGCCGAGGCGGCGGTGATCACCAACCGTATGCTGGAGCGGGTGGCGGACGAGGACTACATCGACGATTCCGAGGATGTGAAGGCCTTCCCCGACCTGGCAAAGACCTACTGGGCCTACTATGACGTCATCGAGGCCACCAATGCCCATGACTTCACCAAAGAAAGCGGCGCTGAGAAGTGGACCGCCCTGCGGGAGAAGTAAGAAAGGAAACCGTAGGGGGGAGGCGAGCCGCCTGCCCCCTACGGCTTTCCCATAAGGACCTGCCGGGCCGGAACCCGGCCCAAACAGGCCGCAAGACGGCGGCGTGAGGGAAGATACAAAATTGCCCACGCCTCCGGGACAAATTTGAAATAGAGGAGAGACCAATATGAAGAAGAGCGTGCGGGCGGCGGCCACCATCCTGGCCATGGCCCTCTGCACCACGGCGGGAGCCTACGCCGCCTCCAACAACCAGACCATCTCCGCCCTGCTCAACCGGGACATCACCATCACTTACAACGGCCAACCCCAGACCTTCCAGGACGTGAACGGCAACGCCGTCTACCCCATCACCTATAACGGCTCCACCTACCTGCCCGTCCGGGGCGTCAGCGACCTGCTGGGGGTGGCCGTGAACTGGGACCAGGCCAGCAACACCGTGCGGCTGGGCAGCGACAGCCAGCAGCCCACCTACCTGGTGACCCGCCCCAACTCCGGCGGGACGCGGTACAGCTGGATCATTTCAGACACCGACCAGCTCAAGTTCTCCGGGGATTCCGGGATTCAGGAATTCCAGAACGGGGTCGCCTACCAGCTCTGGAACGACACCGCGTCCAGCGGGATGCCCTCCCAACTGCTCTTTGACGTAGCGGGCTATCAGCAGTTGACCTTCCAATTCGCCTGCCAGCGGGCGGCCGTCATCAAGATCTACGACCAGGACGGCAAGGTGCTGTCCTCCTCCGATTATACCGGCGGGATCGTGACCAAGACCATCAAACTGAACGGGGCGGCCAAGATCTCGCTGGAGGCGGACGCCGCCCAGTACGGGGGAGAGAAGGTCCCCGCCTTTTTCTACGACCCCACCCTGTCGTGACCGGGGGCTCCATTGGAACAGCCGGCCCCTCCTCCGAGGAGGGCCGGCAGCGGGCAGGAGGGACACATGAAAATATGGATCGTGGAGAAGGAAGAGACCCTGCGCGCCCTCTTGTCCCCGGATGGGACGGGCGGGGCCGAGACCGGCGACGTGCTGGTCATTGACAAGCAGATCCGGCTGACCGGGGACCTCACGGCGGCCGTGCCGGTCACACTGCTCTTTTCCGGCGTAAGCGCCGGGCTGGACACCGGGGGATTCACGCTGAAATCGGGGTTCCCGTCTGCCGGCGCGGGGCAGGGGCCCGCCCTGAAAATCATGCGGCTGTGACCGGGCGCGGACAGAGAGATAGAAAAGCGGGAGGAGTGGGCGATGAATACGCTCTTGGTCGGACTGACGCAGGAAGAGGAAAAGAAACTGCTGGAGGCATTGGGAGGATTTCCGGATTTCAAGGTGGTTTTCCGATGCGATTCCTATCGGCAGGCGTTGGAAATTTGTTCGAACCATGATGTGGACTTCATGTTTATCAGCGTGCGCGTCAACGACATGAGTTACCGGCAGTTTGCGCAGAAACGGAAGGATACGGGGTGGACCGCCTTCCTCGTGGGGCGGGGCGCCAGCCAGAGCAATTTGAATCTGCTGGCCGCCGAGGGGTACAGCGCGGGACGTATGGCGGGCTTCGTCTCGATCAATCTTTTGGACCGGGATATCCCTTATCTGCTGAACAATATCCGGGTTTGAAGCAGGGGGCACACAGCCGGGAGGCGTCCCCCGCGGGAGGGAAACGCCAGCTGCCCCGGCGCCCGGTTCCACACACGACATTCCGCCGCTGGGACCCAGAGCGGAGAAGGAGATAGGAGGGCCAACAGTGAACAACGCGATCGTAAATTGCAGCAACCGGGCCGTGCTCATGGTGAAACTATCCGTCCCCCCGGAGGGAGACGTGTCCGGCGCCTTCCTGACCCCCTGCCTGAGGGAAGCGGTTTCCTTTGTCGGGCTTGACCAGTTCCTCCTGCTCGCGAACCGGCTGTTCGACCAGCAAAACTTCCCCCAGCGCGGGCTGGCCAAACGGTCCTTTTTCAAGCAGTCAAAGGGCGGGGAGGAAGCCTTCCCCCTGCGGGAAACCCCGCTTCCCCAGGACCAGCTCCTGCAGGCGTTCAGCCGCATGACAGGCCAGCTCGCGCTTACGGTCCATGTGTATTACCGCCAAAACGCCAGCTGGCAGGGGGGCATCCGCTGGATGGGGACGGACCGGGAGCAGCATTTCCGCAGCGCCCTTGAGCTGATAGAGCTGATGGGCGAGGCGGTGGGGCTGTGCCGCTCCAAGGCGCGCCGCGCTTTGGAGGCCTGCGCGCGATGAAGCTCGGACCACCACGGCGGAAAAGACGGATGGATCGCGGCAAGGGCATTGCGGTGTGCCGTATGGAGGGAATGATATGGGGATGAATCGGGAATATGTACAGCCCGCGGTCAGCGGTTGGTTTGTTTCTCTGGGCGCGGCGGTTCGGGAGGCGCTTGAGGACCAGGCGGATTTGTATGTCCGGCGGGATGGGCGGGTGCTGGCCCTCGTCAACTGCCGGGAGGGAGAGTTGAGCGTCACGGATGTCCCCGCCAACAACGGGACGAGACGGGTGGTGTGTTCCAGGATTCTGGTAAGCTGCCTGCGCCCTTTTCAGCGGGGGCCCCACCGTCACGTGCCCGCCCGATGTGACCTTGGGGCCAACGCCCTTCTGATGGGAGACGTGGACCCGGACACGGTGTTTTCTCCCGAAGGCTACATCCGGATTGAGACCAAAAAAATCCGCTGCCTGACCTGCCAGATATCAGGGGAGGCCCTTCGGATCAAGCGGGTCCTGCGGCGGCGCTCTGAAGTGCGGCGGAAGGACGGTATGCTGGCCTTTTTTGAGCAGGGCAACGGCTCCATCGTGCTGGAGAAGGACGGGGACATGCATGTCATCCGAAAGCCGGAGGTAGTGTCCTTTGCCAGGGAGCACTGGTTTGAAAAGGACATCTACTGCCGCAGGGTGGACGGCGCCCTGGTGGTGTCCGCCGATATCTGCGCCCTCTCCACGCTGGAAAATCTGGAGGGCTTCCACAAGCTGACCATCGAGACGCCGCTGACCTTGGAGATGGGCCGCTACTTCCAGATGTGGGTCTCGGCGCCGGCGGTGCGGATCCTGGGCGAACGGCTGGCGGCCTATGCCTGCGGAGACTGTTTCGCACTGGCGGCTGAAGAGGGGGGAGACATCGACCTCCAAAACCACGATGGGACAGGCTATATGAACCTGCGGCCGTTGTACCAGCAGATATTGACGCGTTATCCGGGGGCGGAGCGGCTGTTCCTTATCCCCCACGGGTGCCTGCTTGTCCTCTCCCCGGAGCGGGAGCCTGACACCGGGAACTGGCCGCCTCCGGATTATTTTTGCCGCCTGCTGATGAAGCAGATCCAGGGGCCGCCCCTGATGAGATCCGGGGCATACAGCGTGTCCGCCGCCGAGTAAACAATGCAAACAACAGCTCTGGCCGATCCGATGGGTTCTGCGAACCTGCCGGATCGGCCAGAGCTGTTGTTTCAGATAAGTGCGCGGCGGGGATTACAGGCCCGGGCCGTTATCACTGGAGTCAGGGGCGGAACCGGCCAGATCAACCTGAAAAAGGTGGAAACCTGAGGACAAACTCCGTCCCCAGCCCCGGCGTGGAGGCTGCCGTGACGCTGCCGCCGGCAGACTCCACGGTAGACTTGACGATGGCCAGGCCAAGGCCCTGTCCACCGTCCCCGGCGCGGGTGGTGAAGCCGGGTTCGAAGATGTGGGGGAGGACATCTGGTGGGATGCCGGCGCCGGTGTCCGAAACCCGGAGGACCGGGCGGCCCTCCGCCGTGTCCAGGGACAGGAGGATCCGCCCGCCGGGGGGCGTGAAGGAGACGGCGTTGTAGACCAGGTTTTCCAACACCTGCTCCAGGGCGGCGGGGTCTGCCTGGAGGATGCACCGCTCCCCCGGCAGGCGGAGGAGGAAATCCACGTCCCCCACCTCGATATCGGGCTTGTTGCGCCGGTAGAAGCGCTCCAGCAGAGCGGCCAGGTCCACCGGCTCGGGCCGGAGGGCGGCGGGACGGCTGGAATTGACGGTCTGAATGGCCTTCATCCGTCCGCCCAGGTCCCGGCATTTGCCGTCGATCAGGGCCAGCTTATCCCTGGTGTCCTCGTCCAAAAGCACGCCGTTTTCCCGGATCAGGGCGGCGTAGTTCTGGATGGCGGACAGGGGGGACTTGAGGTCGTGGAGCATCCCGGCCAGGAGCCGGGCCCGCTCCTGGGTCATGGCGGTGAGGGAGGCGGTCTTCAGGGCCACCTCCTCCTGGAGGCAGTCGGTGAGGCGCTCGTTCTCCGCGGCCATGGAGCGGCTGCGCTCCACCATGAGCCAGGCGAAGCACAGCACCAGGACGAAGCCGCCGTACTCCTCCGGCCAGGCCCCCCGGAGGGGCTCGAAGGGGCCGTTCCACACCACGGAGAAAAACTCCGTTACGGCAAAGACCCCCAGGCCGCACAGGGGGGCGGCGCTCTTGCCGGAGGCCCCCCGGAGGGCAAGGGCCAGCAGCAGGACCGCCGTGATAAGCTGGTACCAGCTCACCAGGAGGCCGTAAACCAGGGAGAAGGCGGGCAGGGCGGGGAGGAGCAGGCCGGGGCCCAGCGCACCCACAGCGCACATGGCCAGGGAGACGGGGAACAGCCCGTACCGGGCCCATGGCCTGTCCTCCCAGCCCCCCAGGCGGCAGACGATCCGCCCGGCGCAGTAGAGCAGGGCGAAAGCCCCCAGATCCTCCAGGGCGTAGAGGGGCCACACCAGGGGGACCCCCGCGGCCCGGACGAAGGGGTAGCACACCCGCAGGGCAAAGGCCAGGCACAGCCCCCCGAACCAGAGGTGCAGGGGGTCCCGCCGCCCCTTCCGCCCCAGCCAGACCGCCGCGGAAAAGAGGGCGACAGCCAGGGAGGAGAAGCAGAGAAAGGCGTAGAGGACCAGCCGCAGGGCCATATACCGCCCCAAGGCGCCGGGGGAGCCCATCACCGGCGGGAAAGTGAGGCCGGAGTAGTAGTGGGAGTAGTTGGCGGTCTGGACCACCACTTCGGTGGGCCCGTCCAGTAAAAAGGAGTAGAGCCCGTCGGCCACCAGGGGGGTATAGGGCTCCACAGAGCCGGTGCCGCCCAGATAGGCTCCACCGGCCCACACCGCGCTGGCGCAGTAAGCCTCCGGGATGAGCATGCTCACGGTGACGGGCCGGTCCGACGTGAGCCGCAGCCGCCAGGTGGCCACGCCGTAAGGGGAGCCGTCGGCGTGGTAGGGCCGCAGGGTGAGGGCCTGGCCGATGTAGGTCTCTACCGGCGGCCCGCCGGAGGTCTCCAGCTCCCCGGGGGCCAGAAGCCGGTCGGGCCAGAGCTGCCAGCCGTCCACGGCGGGGAACAGCACCCCCCGGTCCACGGCCCCGGCGGAGAGCGCCACCGCTCCGTCTTGCGTCAAAGCCGCCCTTGCGGTATACTTATTGTCGAATCGGTAGAGCAGGCACAGCGCCGCCGCCGCCAAAAGGCAGCAGGCCAGGGCGGGCCCGGCGCGCTTCCAGCTTCGTTTCATAACCATCACCTCAAGGGGGAGAATCGAATGACCATCTGCCCGCGACGGGCCGCGGCGGCGCTGGCGCTGCTGCTGTCCCTGTGTTTGGCCCTGCCGCCGGCGATGGCGGAGGAGGCCCCGCCCCCCGGCCCGGCGCCGGAGGCGTCCGGCGCGCTGCCGTCCGACGTCCCGACCGACTTGCACCTGCCGCCGTCAGAAACCCCGCCTGGCGGGGGTGTCCCGGAGGACGGGGTGGGCGGCGCCCCGGTGGAGGAGGACACCGTCTCCGATTGGGGGGAGCTGCGGGCCTGGCTGCTGGACAACCGGCTGGTGGGCGGTACGGTCCGGCTGACAGACGATATCACCATGGATGGAATGTTCGGCTATCTGGCGAATCTGGGCCCCAACACCGGGAAGCTCCGACCGGTGACGGTGGACTGCGGGGAACACACCATCTATGTCCAGGGCGTGCTGGAGCTCGACTGTATCAATGCGAGCTTGACCCATCTCCTGACCTTTACCGGCGATGGGACGGAGGAGGGGCTGCTGAGGGTCCTGCCCGGCGGGACCCTGAACGCCTATTATATCACCCTGGACGCTGGGAGCGAGGCCGGTGTGGCGCTGGGCCAAGAAGAGGGCGGCATTTTGAACACCGACCCGGCGAGGCTGGCGCTGACGGGAACCATCGTGTACGGGGAGCGGCCCACCATTTTCTGCGAGGTGCCGCCCCTCTTCGTCCCCGCTTTGGCGGTGCCCGACGGGGAGGCCCCTGATTTGGCGGCCCTGCCCGCCTCAGTGGAGGTCCAGGTGAAGTTCCAGGGGGTCACCGAGACCCAGGAGGTGGCCGTCCTTTGGGACACCGCCCCGGCGGCGGAGGCCTTCGCCCAGCGCCAGCGGGTCACCCTTCAGGGGCGCTTCACCGGGGAGGTCACGGTAGACGGAATGACCTTCGCCGCCGAGGACTGCGCCGCCGCGGTGACGCCGGAGTGCGTGGTGGCTTTCCGGGAGGGGGGCGCGGCCCTGCTCAACCTGGATTTTCAGGTGGGCACCTCCACCTCGGGCATGACCAGCATGGTGGGGTACGTCTATTATATCGCGGACCCAGGCGCCACCGCCGTGCGGGCCCTGTACTCCGAGGACGAGGGAAAGACCTGGCGGGTGGAGCAGGAGTTTCAGGACAAGAAAGACCAATTTCTCACGGTGGGAGCGATCCCCTTCCAACCGGGGAGCTGGTTCCTGCTGGAACTGGTCTATCCCGACCCGGCCAGCCCCGGCGGGGAGCGGCTGGTCCACACCGACACGGTGCGGATCGACGAGGACAATACCTCTCCCATGCCCTGGTACGACGGCCACCGGGGCGGCGGGGAACCCATTCTCCCGCCACCGGAACCGTCCGGCGGCCACGATGACGATGATCACGAGGATGACGACAGGCCGGTGTCCACGCCAAAGCCGACGGCCGCGCCGCGTCTCAGCCCGACGCCAAAGCCGACGCCGGGCCCCACACCGACGCCCTCGCCGGAACCCTCCGTGTCCCCAACCCCGGAGCCGGTCCCTACCCCGGAACCCAGCCCGAGCCAGGCGCCGCCGGAGTCCCCGGAGGCCGCCGTCACGCCGGAGCCTTACGTGCCGGCGGCGGCGGTGTCCCCGGCACCGTCAAAGCCGGTGGAGCCTGTGGATACCCCCATTGTAACCCAAACCGCGGAACCCGTCCAGCCCACGCCTGGGCCCACGGCGGAGCCGTCCGCTTCCCCCAGCCAGCCCCCTGCGGAAGAGACGGAGGCCCCGGCCCCCACCCCGCCTCCCCAGACGGCGGAAGAGGCCCCGGCTCTGCCCCCGGCGGCCCAGATCGCCCTGGGGATCGCCGCCATCGCGGCGGTGACGGGCGGTGCCGCGGCGCTGCTGAACCCCGGCGCGGCCAGGGCACTGTGGAGGAAACTCCGGCGCGGAAGGAAGTGAGCCCGGGCCCGTTCCCCCCCAAGAGGAAAAGCCTTCCCCTCCGGGGGAGGTGTCAGCGAAGCTGACGGAGAGGGGGCGTGACCGTCAGATCCCCATAGCCTGTCCAAAACGCACGGAGGCCAAGACCTGGCCTCCGTGCGTTTTTACAGCTCTGCCGTACAGCGCTGTAAAAACGTTCAGCCAGGCCGCCCCGGCCCACGGCCTGAAACCGTAAGCGTCCGCCCACTGGAGTGGGCGGACGCGGATAAAAACAGCTCGGAGAGCTGCTTTTTTATCCCTCCGGATCGAACAGGTATCCCTTGCCCCGCACCGTTCGGATATAGTTCCGGCCGGGCGCCAGCCCGGAGAGCTTTTGCCTCACCTTGGCGATGTTCACCTGCAGGTTGTGAAGCCCCGCCTGTATGGGCTCGTCCCACACACCGGCGTAAAGCTCCCCATAAGAAAAGGTCCGGCCCGGATGGAGGCACAGATAGGACAGCACGTCGAATTCCAGGCGGGAAAACTCCAGCTCCCTGCCCTCATAGGACACGGCGCGGCGGCTCAGGTCGATGGACAACGGCCCGAAGTCCAGAACGGTCAGGGGTTGGGCGGTCTGGTGGCGCTGGATGCGCAGGCGTACCCGCAGCTCCAGCTCCGTGACGGAGAAAGGCTTGGTCACGTAGTCGTCCCCGCCGATGGTCAGCCCCCGCACCCGGCTCTCCTCCTCCGTGTAGCCGGAGAGAAAGACGATGGGGATGCTGGAATATTTCCGGGCCTGGAGGCAGACCTGGAAGCCGTCCTGGTCGGGCAGGTCCACGTCCAGCACCACACAGTCCAGCTTGGCCCCCCGCAGGATGGCCAGGGCGTCCCGGGCCGTCTCCGCCCGGTGGACCAGATAGCCGTGGTCGGCGAAATAGGCCTCGTTGGCGTCCAGCAGCGCCCGGTCGTCGTCCACCAGCAGTACACGGTACATGGCCGTTCCCCTCCCTGTTCGCGGTCTTTTTCTCCATTATAGCATAGATCCCGGAGAATCCATCCGCCCCAATCCTCAATTTTTCGTCAATATCCGGCGGGCCCCGGCTTGCCCTGGGGACCGCCCCGCTGTGAAAAATTGACGAAAGATTGAAAATTGCCGGTGAGGTTCTTTGGTATAATCGAAGCTAGGAAGAAACTTTTGTGACCACAGACCATCAAGGGAGGGACGCGGAATGAGAAAGAGACTATTGAGTATTTTGTTAACGGCGTGCATGGTGTGGAGCCTGCTGCCGGCGTCGGCGTGGGCGGCGGGGGACCCGGTGGTTGCCCCCGGGGGGTCCATCGCGGACGGGGCCAGCGCGAAAACGGCGTTCGGCGAGGACAATATTCAGATTGAGGGAACCACCATCACGCTCCAAAAAGATATTGTGGCCACAGATACAATATCTTTTGACAATGGCGTGTGGGCCTTAAATCTTGGAGGCAACACTATCATCGGAGCAGGGAACATAAATAATGATGGTTACGTTATATATGATGTCCCTACGCTGACCGTTGACTCTTCCGCTACGCTCACGCTGCGGGACAGTGGGGGAGGAGGTGCGGTTCTGGGCGGTGTCAACCGTACGGCGGTGAAAGTATCGGGCACCCTCACACTGGAAGGCGCTGTTACCTTGACGGGTGGGGCCTGTGACAATTTTAACGTGATGGCGTATGGGCTTTTGGTCTCTGAGGGCGGCACGCTGTTCCTCGGTGAGGACGCGGCGCCGACGCTCACAGGCGGAAGCAGTACATCTTTTGCCGGGGCGGGGCTTCGCTGCAGCGACGGTTCCACGCTGAATATCGGAACCCGCGCAGCCCCAGTATGTATTGGCGGCGCTTCGACCAGAACGGAGGAGGGCGGCCCCGGCTCCGGCCTGGAACTGGTGGGTACTGTGGCCGTAGTGGGTCATTTTACCGACGGAAAATTTGCTCCCGGAAGCGGCAACACAGACGGAATCAAAGCAATCGACCTGTTTGGGGGAGGCTCTACCCCTGTTCTTTCCGATCTCCTGGCGGAGGGCTACTCTTTCTACAAGGTTTCGGACAACTCGAAAGTGACGCTGAACGACGAAACCAGTCTGGCCTACTCGGTCTACGTGGACTCATCGGGCGGCGGCTCCGGTGGCGGAGAGGACCCCGGCACCGGCCCCACAACATCCCCCGGCGGAGAAATCGGCGCTGGTACCAGCGCCGGGCAAATCGCAGCCCTCATGGAGGGCTGCGAGGCGGAGGACAGCACCCTCCGCCTTACAAAGAACGTTACCCTCACCGACAAAATCACCTTTACCGGCGGCGAGTGGACCCTGGACCTGAACGGCCACACCATTACCGGGCCGGATGGACGCAGCGCACTGGCGGTGGGGGCGGGCGCTAAGCTTACCCTCACCTCCACCGAGGGCGGCGGGGTGCTGGGCGGCGAAACGTCAGGAATGGCTACCGTGGACGTATCCGGCACCCTCACCCTGGAGGGTTCTGTCGCCCTCACCGGCGGAGGTGCAGGCGGCAATGGCGTTTATGCTCACGGTTCTGGCGCTCTCATCCTGGGCGAGGGGGCAAAGCCGACGCTGACCGGCGGAAGGGGTTCGCCCGACGGGGTGGGGCTTCAATGCGATTACGGCACCACGCTGACCATCGGCGACGGCGCGGCCCCCGTGTGTACCGGCAGTTCGGGCCTGCAACTGAACGCCAACGCTACCGTAGAGGGGCACTTCACCGGCGGTACATTTACCCCCGCAAGCGGCGGGAGCGGTTCGGCAATCTACAATCCCGGAAACAAATCTCTCCTGGCCCCCGGCTACGGCTTCTACAAGGATGACGGCACCTGGGTGAACGGCAGCGGCAGCGTCACCCCCGCCGTGACCGTCAAGCCCCTGGGCGGCAGCGTCACGAGTGACACCGATGCCGCCGCCGTGGAAAGTATCTTCGGCGGCAACGCGGAGAAGGACCAGCGCGGCCAATTCATTACCCTTACCGACGACGTGACCCTGGGGCAAGAGGTGATGTTCAGCGGCGGCGACTGGACCCTGGACCTGAACGGATACACCCTTTCCCTGGCGGAAGGGCTGTCGGTGTCCTATGCCGTGATGTGCGTGGACGGCGCCCTCACCATCACGGACGGCTATGGCGGCGGCGGAGTGGACGGCGGCGAAGCGGGCGCGGTCTTTAGTACCGGCACCAGCCTGACCATCACCGGCGGCGCGTTCAAGGGCGAACCGGCGCTGGGCACGATTGGCACTCCTACCCTCACCGGCGGCGTGTTCGAGAGCGCCGGCGGTCCGGCCATCGACTCTGAAAACGAACCCCTCCCGACCCTCCTGGGAGAAGAGTGCCAATACGTGGACCAAAACGGCGACCCCGTGGCCGACGGCGCTTTGGCTACGGCCACCTACCTGGCGGTGAAGGATTCCATCACCGTCCCCGGCGGGAGCATCAACAACGACAGTACCGCCGATGAGATTCGGACCGTGTTCGGCAACAAGGCCACGGTGAGCGCCGACGGCAAGACAGTCACCCTTACCGGCAACATCCAGGTGGAGAGTGGAGTCGAGTTTAAACCCGGGACGTGGACCCTGGACTTGAACGGCCACACCCTCCTGGGGACGGGGACCAGCGCCGCCTTGTTCCTGGACGGCGGCGACCTGACCCTGAAAGGGCCGGGGGCCGTGACGGGGGGCTCGGGCGAAGCGGCGGGCCCCGCCGTGTCGGTGGGGAACGCCAGCGAGCTCATCCTGGAGGGGAAATTGACCCTGACCGGCGGAGAAAGTACCGACGGCGCGGGGGGGAGCGGCCTTGCGCTGGTGTCCGGCTCGTTGCTGAACCTGTCGGAGGGCCTGGACCTCACCTGCGTCGGTGGAAACGGCACGGACAACGGCGGTATGGGGGTCAGCGGCGACGCCGCCGAGGTCGAGGGTACCCTCACCAAGGGCTATTTTAAGGGCGGCGATGGCCTGAACAGCAAAGCCTTCAGCGGGAACCCCCTCCCCTTGGCGGCGGGCTATGGCTACTTCGAGCCGAAGGAGGACCGGGAGTATTTCTTCGGCCTGGGCGACCCCGTTCCCCCCGTCCTGGAGGTCCGGGCCTTCGACAAGAACATTCTGGTGGACTACGAGGACCCGGAGGGGACCACCGCCTCCCGCTATTTCAGTAGCCTAAAGGACATGGACTCCTATTTTGACTATGACTACGACGGAAAAACCTTCAACCTCCTGACGGACCTGTCCGGGGCCCTGGCGGACAGGAATGAGTATGCTATATCCGTCACCTTCACCGTAGAAGGCTGCGGCAACACCCTGTCCCGGGAGGCGGGGATATTCCGTCCGCTGGTGGAATTGAAACACACGAACTCTGGAACCGTCACCCTGAAAGACCTCACCCTGAACGGCGCCGGCCCGGAGCTTCCCGGCAGCTCCCAATATCCCGGCCCAGTGGTGGACAGCCCGGAGACCAGCTGCCCGGAGCTGGTGATAGACAACGTGACGGTGGAGAACAACGGCTATTTTGACCCGCCCCCGGCGGAGCCGGTGGAGGAGGGCCCGCCCGATGCGGCGGTCGTCATCGGCAGGGAAGCCAACCTCACCGGCACCACTATCCGAAACAACCTGGGCGATTTTGTGGGCGGACTTATGATTTATAACAGCGGAAAGGCCACCGTTACGAACAGCGAGGTCAGCGGCAA
The DNA here is from genome assembly GCA_022846075.1 of Oscillospiraceae bacterium. GTDB lineage: Bacteria > Bacillota > Clostridia > Oscillospirales > Oscillospiraceae > Vermiculatibacterium. The sequence continues at coordinate 2,286,525 of AP025582.1, read as the reverse complement.
CCTGGGCGGCGATGCGGGCGGCGTGCTCAGTGAGGCGGACTTGGCGATGTCCGGCGTCACCATTCGCGGCAACACCGGCATTACGGCGGGGGGCGTGATGCTGAGGGGGTATGAGGACCCCCTCACCCTCACCCTCTCTGGCACGGCGGAACACCCCACCCTCATCACCGGCAACCGGGCCGCCATGCCGGACTTCCCCAGCTACTACGAGGACGAGGTCTATGCCGAGCTTCCCCCCATGGCGGGCGGCGTGTTGACCAATAAGGTCATCCTCTCCGGGAACGTGACCGTCAAGGGCAACTACGTCGGCCAGGGGACGGGAACCCCCGCCAATCTGGTGCTGCTGGAGCTGCCCGAAATGGGGGACGAGGACTATTATGACATGGCCCCGCCCCCGGAGACCGTGGCCGTGGTCACCGGCCCCCTCACCGGCGGGGCGGGCTCCATCGGCGTGAGCCGGGTGTCAATGGTCATGGACGAGAGCACCTGGACCATGAGCATAGTCCCCGCCCCCGGCGTGGTGGCCCGTGGGGCCACCGCGGAGGACGGCTTGACGCCCTACACCCTCACCCAAACCGACCTGGCGGCCTTCTTCTCCGACAGCCCGGACTACGCGCTGGCGCTGGACGGCAACGCCATCGTCATGACCTCCAAAGGAGCGGCGGAGGTGGGCGGCAGGTATTACGAGAGCCTGCCCGCCGCCCTTGCCGCCGCCGTGGACGGCCAGTCCGTCCGGCTCTTGCAGAACACGGTTCTGCAAGAAGCCCTGGTAATCGACAAGAAGGTGACCCTGGACCTGAACGGCTGTACCATCACCGGGGCGGTGGGGAATGTCGCCGTTGAGGTGGAGAACGGCGGGGAGCTGACCCTCCACGACGACAGCGGCGCGGGGCTGGTCATTGGCGGTGCGGGCCAACACTCCGGGGTGTCGGTGGAGGACGGCGGCAAGCTGATTTTGTCCGGCAAGGTCCGGGTCACCGGCGGCGCGAGCGACAGCGGCGACGGCGGCTCCGGCGTGCTCTGCGGGGACGGCGGCACCCTGGCCCTGGCCCTCGGCGCGGGGCCTGTCCTCACCGGCGGAAGCGGAAGCACCAACGGCGGCTCCGGGCTGGCTCTGGAACATTACAGCGAGGTGGACGGGACCCTTACCGGCGGTACCTATACCGGCGGAGAGGGAAGCCAAAGCGCAGCCTACGGCTTGGACATCGGGTGGCCAGATAATGCCATCCGTCCGCTGCTCATCGGCGGATGTTATGCGGGGATTCAGTTGCGCATCGTCGGGAGTACATACCTGTCCGCCCTCCTGCCGGACTACTGCTACTACGCGGACGAATACGGCGAGAAGCTGGACGAACAGCCCTCGGGCGAAAGAACCTCCGACACCGTTTACATCGCCCGCCGGGGCGGGCCGGTCCACGACATTTACGAGTTCCAGGCCGCCCTGGGCGGGGCGAAGAACGCCCTCATCGACCCCCAGACCAACACCGTCACCCTGGACAAAAACGTGACCCTGATGCTCCCCGTGGAAATCACGGCGGGGACCTACACCCTGGACCTCTGCGGGTACAGTATCACCGGCGCGCCGGGGGCGGCGCTGGAGACCAATAATATCGACAGCGCCGCCGACGGTAAGCCCGCCCTGGTCCTGAACGGGGCGGGGGTGAAGCTGACCGTCATGGACAGCGATTTTGACGAGGACTACCCCAGCGCCGCCACCGGCGGCGCGGCGGGGACCTTTTATCACCTCGATGAGATCAAAATCGCCACAGGCGGGGCGGGCATCCAGGTGAAGGCCGGGGCCCTCACCGTGACGGGAGACGCCCACGTGACAGGCGGAGATGGCACGGGGGACGCGGAACTTGGCTACGGCGGCCAGGGCGTCCGAGTGTTGGGCGGAAGTCTGACCCTCACCGGGACCCCCTTCATCACCGGCGGCGTCGGGAAAAGCGGCGGTGGCTATGGTGTCGTTGTGAACACGGTGGGGACCCTGCGGGTCCCTCAGGGAGCTTCGCCCACGGTGACCGGCGGCGCTGGCCCGTCGGAGAGCTCCAGAGGATACGGAGTGCAACTGATGGGAACAGTCCAAATCGCCGGAGGCAGCTACTACGGGAATAGCGGAATCATCATAGAAAACAGCAAATCGGCCACGCTCACCGTCACCGGGGGGAGCTTCACCGGCTCAAGCAATTACGGGGGTCGCTTTTCGAGCGGTCAGAGCCTTGCGATCTCGGGCGGTACCTTCCAAGGGGCGGAGGGCAAGGCGGCCCTCTGGATTAGGCCGAGCACGGAATTCGCGTACAAGGGCATCCTCTCCGGCGGCAGCTTCCTGGGGGAGAAGGCCATTTTGATGTACAAGCCCACGTTGGCGGATGTGGACGGCGACGCCACCCCGGCCGACCTGCTGGCGGAGGGCTACCACTTCTACGACGGGGACCAGAACATGGTGGTGGACCTGTCTGGAACCCAGGATGGTAATAATTTGACCCTGACCGGCCCCATCACCGTGGGCCGGGCCCGCTGGACCGAGTTTGCCGACACCGCCTGGTACGACAGTCAGAAGTCGGAATTCACCCTCACCACCGCCGAACAACTGGCGGGTCTGGCGAAGCTGGTGGACGACAGGAACGGCTTGGGTAGCAAGACCGTCAAGCTGGGGGCCGACATCGACCTGAGCGCCCACGACTGGGTCCCCATTGGGGGAACTGTTGGTATATTCTACGGCGAGTTTGACGGCCAGGGCCACGCCATCACCGGCATGAACGTGACGGGCAACTGGGAGTGCGCCGGACTGTTCAGCATGTGCAGGGGCACGATCCACGACCTGACCCTCTCTGGGAACGTGTCCGCCGCCAGGACCTCGGGCACGGCCTGCGTGGGCGGCCTGGCCGGGTCGGTATTTGGCGGCCCCATCGAGATCTACAACGTCCTGTTTACCGGCACGGTCTCCCTGGCCGGGCGGGATGGAATGGTGGGCGGCCTGGTGGGCCAGATGGAGGTATCCGACACGACCCTGAGCAATTGCGCCGCTCTGGCGGAGGTGTTCGTGGGGCCCGTCGGCAGTCCGACCGGCGTCCGCAACATATATATTGTATACGCCGGGGGCCTGGTGGGTAGTATGTCGGGTTATGATGGTGACCCGAAGGTGGACATGAGAAACTGCTACGCGGCGGGGGCGGTGACCGTCCAGCCCGGCGCCGGACCTGTCCGCACCGCCGCTCTGGTGGGTGACGCAGAGAATGCCACCGGAGTTACCGGCCCGCTCTACTACCTGAACACCATGGGCGCCCCCTCGGGCTACGGCACCTTCGTCAACACCCCCACCGCCATGACGGCGGATGAGATGCAGTCCCCCGCCTTCGCCGACACCCTGAGCGCCTGGGTGACCGCCCAGGACGAGGGCGCGGACTACGCCGCGTGGTACGCCCACGCCGGGGCCTACCCGGACTTCACCAAGTCCGGCGGCGGAAGTTCGAGCGGCACGGGCGGCTCCAGCAGTTCCACTACCACCACGACCACGACCCAGACCAACCCGGACGGGAGCAAGACCACCACCGTCACGGACAAGAAAACGGGCACGGTCACCGAGACCACCAAGGCCGAAAACGGCGTGGAGACCGTGGTAAAGACGGAGAAGGACGGCACGGTGACCGCCGCCGTCACGGTGCCCCAGACGGCGCTGACGCCGCCGAAGGAGGGCGGCGTGCCTCTGGTGGAGATCCCCGGCCAGAGCATTCCCACCAGCGGGAGCGGGACGGGGGAGGGGTCCACCGCCATCGCGGTGGACCTGCCCGGCGCGCTGGACACCCCGGTGATCGTGGCCATCCCCGTGACCGACGGCACGGTGGTGCTGCGGGGGGACGGCACCCCCGTCGCCCTGGCACTGGTGGAGGACGGCAAGGCCTACGTGGTGCTGGAGGCCTCGGAAGAGCTGAGGATCGTCACCGCCGGGGACTTCTTCGATGACGTGGAGGGGGCGGCCAAGGCGGCCGCCGACTTCGGCGCGGCCCGGGCCCTGTGGACGGGCACCGGGGAGCGGGAGTTCTCCCCGGAGATGATTATGAACCGGGCCATGCTGGCCACGGTGCTGTGGCGTCTGAACGGGGCGGAGGACCCGGAGGGGCTGGAGTTGTTCCCCGACGTGCCGCCGGAGGCCTGGTTCGCCTCCGCCGCGGCCTGGGGCGGCGAGAGCGGCGTGGTCCAGGGCACGGGGGAGGGCTTTGCCCCCGACGTGGCCCTCACCGCCGAACAGATGTTGGTGATGCTCTATCGCTACACCACCTACGCCGACCTGCTGGTGCCCGCGGCGGACGACACCGGGGCAGGGGCGCCGGAGGGGACCTCCTCCTGGGCGGCGGAAGCCGTGGCCTGGGCCATCAACGCCGGTCTGGTGCGGCTGGGGGAGGACGGGGATCTGACCGCCCCCATCACCCGGGCGCAGGCCGCCGAGATCATGCGGGGCTACGTGGGGTATCTGGTCAGACGGTGATACCCCCGGGTTTCCGCCCCGGCGGAGGGACCGCCGGGCAAAGCGGTTGTGCGGCTGGAGAAAACCTGCTACACTGGGGCTTAGGTGAGCCCTATGGAATTTTTATACGAACCGAACCGCATCTTTGCCCAGGACCCGGAGGGAAGGCTGCTGGCGGAGGTCACCTTCCCCGCCGCGGACGGCGTGGCCACCATCGACCACACCTTCGTGGACGGCTCCCTGCGGGGCCGGGGGGTGGCCGGACAGCTGGTCTCCGAGGCGGTAGGGCAGATCAGGAGGGCCGGGCTCAGAGCCAGGCCCACCTGTCCCTACGCCGTCAAGTGGTTTTCGGAGCATCCTGAGGAAAGCGACCTGCTGTAAGGCGGAGCCGCCCCAGAAATGGGGCGGCTCCGTTCTGTTAAGCGGAAGGAAGGCGGTTCCGACCCGGATTTGGCAGAGCCGCTCGTTCCGTCATTTTATTTTTTCTTTTTTTCTGGTATAGCCGCCGTCCGCCGGTGGAACACTGGCAGAAAAGAAAGGGGAGAGAGCGTCATGATGAAGGAAGAAGAGCTTCTGCAATATATCCACAAAACCGCCGACATGGGATGCGAGGGGATCTTGGCCGTGCTGGACTACGTGGAGGACCAGCGGTTGAAGGAGGCCTTGAAGGAGCAGATGGAGGAGTACCGGGAGCTGAAAGATGAGGCCCGGCGGCTCCTGGAGGAGAAGGGCGCGGAGGCCAACGGAGTGGGGGCCATGGCCAAAATGTCCACCGAGGTCATGTCGGCGGGAAAGCTGCTGATGGACCGCTCTCCCTCCAAAATCGCCGAGATGACCATCCAGGGGAACAACATGGGGGTCAGCAAGACCCTCCAGCACCTCCACGACTACCACGGCGGCGGGCCGGCCAAGCAGCTGGCCCAGCGGCTTTTGGCCACCGAAGAGGCCGGGGCCGAAGAGCTCAAGGCTTTTTTGTGAGGTGAGAGGGATGGAGACTTACACCGACCAGTATGCCCCGCTTCCCATGGATCCCAGGGCGGAGGCCTATTTCAGAAGCCTTCCGGGCCATATCCAGGCCCAGATCAACAACCGGAAGCACCGCCCGGCCACCTATGAGGAGATGGTAAAGGCGGCGGAAGAGGCGGAGCACATCTATTGAAAAAGCGGCGGGACACCCCGCCGCTTTTTCCTTGCGTCCCTATCTGTGATGTGGTATGATAGGCAAAAATGGTAGGACAAATTTTGACATAGGAGGGTGTTTCACATGTACACACCGGCAACCCTGGAGGCCCTGAAACGGGCGGAAAAAGAGTTCGTGTTCGACAAATTCGACCTGACCGACGCCCACGACCTGGGGGAGCGGCTCTGGCGGGACGGCCAGACCGAGCCCAAGCCCACCTCCATCCGCATCGTACTGGACGACCTCATCGTCTACCAGGCCTTTCTCCCCGGCACCGGCGAGGACAACAACGGCTGGATGAACCGCAAGTGCGCCACCGTCAGCCGCACCCATCACTGCTCCCTCATGGCGGGGGTGGAGCGGGAGCTCTTCGGCGCCAAGGAGACCTGGCAGAGCGACGAGGAGCACTACGCCTTCAAGGGCGGCGCTTTCCCCATCGTGGTGAAGGGGGAATACCGGGGCCTCGTGACCATCTCCGGCCTGCCTCACCTCCAGGACCACCGCCGCCTGACCCAGACCATCGCCGAGTACCTGGGCAAGGAGCCCATCCTCATCCCCGTGGAGGACTGAGACAAACAAAAAGAGCGGCGGGACAGTTGTCCCGCCGCTCTTTTCGTTTATCGATAATGCCCAGTCAGAAGTGCGTTTTGCAGGATATGGCCCTCCATGGCGGCCAGCAGGTCCTTTTTTCGGGCCGTGGGCGGCAGGTCCAGGACACAGTCCAGCGCGTAGACGTTGAAGTGGTAAAGGTGGGACCAATGAAAGGGCGGTTTGGGCCCCCGGTAGCGGTTCCGCCCGTAGCCCCGCCCCTGGACCGCTCCGCCCAGGGCTTCCACCCGCTCCCCTGGAGGGATGCCCCCGGGAATGACGGGCTGGGGCGGCAGGTTCCAGATCGTCCAGTGGTTGTAGGCCGGGATGGGGTGGCCCATGTCGTCCAGAATGACGGCCAGAGACAGGGCCCCGGCGCACAGTCCCTCCAGCCGAAGCTCGGGGGAGCGGTCCGCCCCGAAGCCGGTATGCTCCACCGGGATGAGGCCGCCGTCGGCAAAGGCGGGGGAGGTGACGCGCAGCGTTTCCATACCCTTACACCACCTGGAAAAGATAGAATTTGAGGTAGTTCGTCTCAGGCACGCCCCAGAGGATGGGGTGGTCGGGGGCCTGCTGCCGGGCCTCGATCTGCCGCAGCTGCACCCCCGCGTCCCGGGCCGCCGCGGCCACCACCCCGGCGAAGCGGTGCTCCTCCATGAAGTGGGAGCAGGAGCAGGTGGCCAGGTATCCACCCCTGGGCAGCAGCTTCATGGCCCGGTAGTTGATCTCCTTGTAGCCCCTGGCCGCCTGGTCCGCCGTCCGGCGGGACTTGGTGAAGGCGGGCGGGTCCAGGATAATAAAGTCCCAGTCCCGCCGCTTCTCCTGAGCCAGCCTGGGCAGGAGGTCAAAGACGTCGGCGGCCATACACTCCATCCGGTCGGAGACCCCGTTGCGCCGGGCGTTCTCCCGGGCCAGAGCCACGGCGGCCTCGGACACGTCCACGGCGGTGACCTTCTCCGCCCCGCCCAGGGCGGCGTTGAGGGCGAAGGAGCCGGTGTGGGTGAAGCAGTCCAGCACCCGCTTGCCCCTGGCCAGCCGGGCCACCGCCCGGCGGTTCAGCTTCTGGTCCAGGAAAAAGCCGGTCTTCTGCCCGTTTTCAAAGTCCACGGCGTACTTGACGCCGTTTTCCACGATCTCCGTGACCGTCCCAGTAGGGATTTCCTCCCCGGGCAGGGGGAAGAACCCCTTCCCCTGGGGTAGGCCCTCCTTGTCCCGGAGAGCCTCGTCATCCCGCTCATAGACGCACCGGATGTCCTGCCCGTCCTCCCGGAGGGCCTTCACCAGCAGGGGGAAGAGCCGGGCCTTTCGCTGTTCCATCCCGTAGGAGAGAGTTTGGGTCACCAGCACGTCCCCGAACCGGTCCACCGTGAGGCCGGGGAGGGCATCCGCCTCCCCAAAGACCACCCGGCAGCAGGCCAGGTCCTCCGGCGCCAGCACGGTCTTGCGGTAGGCCCAGGCGTACTGGAACCGCCGCAGCCAGAAGCCGTCGTCAAAGGCGTCGTTGGCGTTGCGGGAGAGGAGGCGCACCCGGATCTTGGACTGGAGGGAGAGCAGTCCCGCCCCCAGCCAGGTCCCCTTTTCCCCCAGCACGTCCACAATTGCGCCGTTTGGGGCATCCCCGGGGCAGGAGAGGACCTCCCCCTCGTAGACCCAGGGGTGGCCTCCCTCAATGGCCCGCTGGCCCTTTTTGGTGATGGTGACAATGGGATAGTTCCGCTGTTGTTTCATCGCTTACTCCGTGGTGTAGTTGTCGAAGTAACCCTGGATGTAGACGATGGGCGTGCCCTTGTCGCCGGAGCCGGAGGTCAGGTCGCACAGGGAGCCGATGAGGTCGGTGAGCCGCCGGGGGGTGGTGCCCTCGGAGGCCATATTGCCCTTCAAGTCGGCGTCCTTTTTCTGGATGGCCCCGGCGATGGCGTCCCGCAGGGCGGCCCCGGAGAGGTCGGCGAAGTCGTTGTCGGCCAGGTACTTGAGCTTGAGCTCGTTGGGGGTGCCCTCCAGCCCGGGGGTGTAGGCGGGAGAGACCACCGGGTCGGCCAGCTCCCAAATCTTGCCCACCGGGTCCTTGAAGGCCCCGTCGCCGTAGACCATGACCTCCATGTGCTTGCCGGTGAGCTCCAGTAGCTTGGCCTGGATGGCCTCCACCAGGGCGCTGGGGTCCCGGGGGAAGAGCTTCACCTTGTCCTCGGTGGCCTTGTTGGAGCCCAGCAGGCCATAGGAGGGGTTATAGCCGCTGCCGTTCACGGGCGCGGTGAGGATATCGTCCAGGCCGAAGACCCGCTCCCCGCCGGCGGCCTTTAAGAGCCGCTTGGAGCGCTGGCGGGTATGGATGTCGCAGGTGAGGACGTCCTTGGTGTAGGCCAGCACCGCCCGGGGGTCGTTGGCGAAGATGATCTCCACCTGGGCGCCGCAGTCCCGGATCAGGTTTTCGTAGTACTCCACATAGTCCACGCCGGTAAAGGGGTGCTTCTCATAGCCGAAGAGCTCCCGATAACGCTCCAGGGTGAGCACGTCCTTGTAGGGGTCTACGCCCTTGGCGTCTACGGCGTCGGGAGAGATAAGGTGGTTGCCCACCTCGTCGGAGGGGTAGGAGAGGACCAGCACCACCTTTTCGCAGCCCATGGCGATGCCCCGCAGGCACACGGCAAAGCGGTTGCGGCTCAGAATGGGGAATACCACGCCCACGGTGCCGCCGCCCAGCTTGGCGCGCACGTCGGCGGCGATGTCGTCCACGGTGGCGTAGTTGCCCTGGGCCCGGGCCACGATGGCCTCGGTCATGGCCACGATGTCCCGGTCCCGAAGGGAGAAGCCGTCCTCTTTGGCGGCGTCCAGCACAGACTGGGTGACGATGGAGACCAGGTCGTCCCCCTCGCGGATAATGGGGGCACGCAGGCCCCTGGAAATAGTGCCGACCATACGGCTCATAGAAAGCACTTCCTTGTTCTTTGATTTGCGGTTTTGGTCAATTAACACTTTATTATATCGGAAATAGACTGGATTGTAAATAAAAAGGTGAACGGGCCGCGGAGGGAAGAAAAACAGCCCCCGTTCCCCACAAGGGGAACGGGGGCTGCCGTGTTTCAGTGCAGGTCGATGATCTCGTGGCGCTTGGGGCCGGTGGAGACGATCTTGACGGGGACCTCCAACTGCTCCTCGATGAACTTCACGTAGTCCCTGGCGGCCTGGGGCAGCTTGGCGAAGTCGGTGACCCCCCGCACGTCGCTCTTCCACCCCGGCAGGGTCTCGTACACCGGCTTGGCGGCGTCCAGCTTGGCCGAGACGGGGAAGTCCCTGGTCACAGTGCCGTCCACCTCATAGCCCACGCAGACCTTGATTTCATCGAGGTAGCCCAGGCAGTCGATGGCGGTGAGGGCGATCTCGGTGGCCCCCTGGACCATACAGCCGTAGCGGCTGGCCACGGCGTCGTACCAGCCCACCCGGCGGGGCCTGCCGGTGGTGGCCCCGAACTCCCCGGCGTCGCCGCCCCGGCGGCGCAGCTCGTCAGCCTCGGGCCCGAAGAGCTCGGAGACGAAGGCCCCGGCTCCCACGGCGGAGGAGTATGCCTTGGTGACACACACCACGTCCTTGAGGGCGGTGGCGGGCACCCCGCCGCCCACGGTGCCGAAACCGGCCAGGGTGTGGGAGGAGGTGGTGAAGGGGTAAATGCCCAGGTCCGGGTCCTTCATAGACCCTAGCTGGCCCTCCAGTAGGACGGTCTTGCCGTTTTTCAGGGCGGTGTGGACAAAGGTCACGGCGTCCCCCATGTAGGGGGCGATGGCGTCCCGCATGGGCATGAGCTGATCGAAAAGGGCCTTGGGGTCCAAGGGCTCCTTGTGGTAGAGGTGGACCCAGAGCACGTTTTTCAGCTCGCACACGTGCTCCAGCCGCTCCATGAGCCGCTTCTCGTCGAAGAGGTCGGCCAACTGCACACCGATCTTGGCGTATTTGTCGGAATAGAAGGGGGCGATGCCCGACTTGGTGGAGCCGAAGGCCTTCCCGGCCAGCCGCTCCTCCTCGTAGGTGTCCTGGAGGACGTGATAGGGCATCATGATTTGGGCCCGCTGGTCCACCAGCACGTGGGGGGCGGGGACGCCGCCGTCAGCCAGCTGCTTGAGCTCGGCCAGAAATTTGTCCACGTCCAGGGCCACGCCGGTGCCGATGACGTTGGTGGTGTGGGGATAGAACACGCCGGAGGGGAGCTGGTGCAGGGCAAATTTGCCGTAATCGCAGATGATGGTGTGACCCGCGTTGGCCCCGCCCTGGAAGCGGATGACCACGTCGGATTTCTCCGCCAGCAGGTCGGTGATTTTGCCCTTGCCCTCGTCGCCCCAGTTGGCGCCCACGATTGCTTTGACCATGTTCGTTACCTCCATGTCCGGGATTCGCAACCCGCGGGGCGGGTTTGCCTTTTCCGGGACGTTATAACGAATGGATACATAGCAATTATAATATGCGGGCACCGGGGAAGCAAGGTTTTTTTGGAGCCAGGGAGGAATTGTTCACGCAAAAGCCGACAGGAGGGAAAGCCCGTTCAGGGTTTTCCCTCCTGTCGGCGAAGAAGGCCGCCTTGCCCCGCTGTCTCTCCGAACGAGGGGAATGTTGGCAAAGACGCATCATATCAATAATGAGCATTTGACAAATGCTCATTATCTGCTGTAGTCATATTTACAGAAAGGGCATTTAGGGTAGTCAAAATCATGCATTTTACCGCATTTAGGACATTGCCTTTGAGGAAGATCATCCTCAACATTTTCGCTTTGAAAAAACTCTAATTTGCCACAGACAGGGCATGAATACACATCAACTTCCATTGCGCCTGCAAGCAAGTTGGGCAGGTTGCCTAACATCCAGCCAGTTTGACCTAATTGTATTTTCTCACTGGACACATATTGCATTTTGGTTCTACATCGCAAGCAATCAATCTGATTCATTGACCCTCTCTCCTCAAAAAATATAAATAATCCTTATGTGCGCCTTATCCGCCTAAGACGCATCAAAGCAATATTGATTTATCTTTTTTTCATTCTACCACAATATCAAGCGGGTGGAAACTCATTCCGTTCCGGCCGGAACCCGGAGCGTTTGGACATGGGCGCGGTTCCCCGGAGAGGAGACATCCGGCGGCGTCCCTCCGTAGTGCTTTTCCCAGAGAATATTCCACACAGCCCTTGCCTTGCCGACCTTGTCATTCCCAAGGCCTTGTGTTACAATATAAAATCAAGCATAAAATGGAATCATCATGGAAATATGGGAGGGTCATCCCTTTGAAAATCGTAGTTTTGGCTGGGGGGCTGTCGCCGGAGCGCAACGTCTCCCTCTCTTCGGGCACCAAGATCGCCGAGGCCCTGCGGGGCCTGGGGCATCAGACAGCCCTGATCGATATGTTTTTTGGCCTGGAGGATTATCCCGGGCTCACCGGGGAGGAGCTGTATAAAGCCCCCGCCCCCGAGCGGTGGCGGAAGGTGGACCGGGCCGCCCCGGACCTGGAGGCCGTGCGGAACAGCCGGAAGTGGGACGGCAAGGGGGACTTCGGCCCCGGCGTGCTGGAGCTGTGCCAGGGGGCCGATATCGTGTTCCTGGCCCTCCACGGCCAGTGCGGGGAGGACGGCCGGGTCCAGGCCGCCTTCGATCTGATGGATATCCCCTATACCGGCTCGGGCTACCTGGGCAGCGCGGTGGCCATGGACAAGGATATGACCAAGAAACTGGTGAAGGGGCTGGTGTCCACCCCCGAGTGGAGCTATGCCGAGTACACGGAAAAGGACGTGGACCGGCTCACCAGCAAGACCCCGGTGCCCTGTGTGGTGAAGCCGGTGGACTCGGGCTCCTCCATCGGCGTGGCTATCGCCAGGGACAAAAAGGAGCTGCGGGCCGCCCTGCTGGAGGGCCTCAAATTCGGCGGCCGGTGCGTGCTGGAGCGGTATGTCTCCGGCCGGGAGATCCAGGTGGGGGTGCTGGACGGCAAGGCCCTCCCCGCCATCGAGATCATCCCCAAGCAGGGCTTTTACGACTACGAGAACAAATACCAGGCCGGGGCGGCGGAGGAGATCTGCCCCGCCCCCATCTCTCCCGAGGCGGCCCGGCAGGTGGCCCGGGCGGCCGAGGCGGTGTACGCCGCGCTGGACCTGGGGGTCTATTCCCGGGCCGATTTCATCCTGGACGAGAGCGGAACGGCCTGGTTCCTGGAGATCAACACCCTCCCCGGCATGACCCCCACCAGCCTCATGCCCCAGGAGGCCGCCGCCGCCGGGCTGGATTACCCCACCCTGTGCCAGCACATCGTGGACGCTTCGCTGCGCCAGCGGCGGAAGCCTTGAAGGAGGACTCCCACATGGAAGCCTTGACCATCCGAGAGATCCTGGAGGCGGTAAACGGCCGCCTGCTGGGCGACTTCAACGACCTGGACGCCGCAGTCACCAAGGTGGAGACCGACAGCCGGACCATCTCCGGCGGGGCCCTCTTTCTGCCCCTGAACGGGGAACGGTTTGACGGCCACGCCTATATCAACGCGGCCCTGGAGGGGGGCGCCGCCGGGTGCCTGACCCAGCGGGAGCGGGAGAGCTATCTGCCGGGGAAGTTCTATATCAAGGTGGACTCCACTCACAGGGCCCTGCGGGACCTGGCGGTGTGGTACAAGCACCGTTTCGACATCCCCGTGGTGGCCATCACCGGCAGCGTGGGAAAGACCACCACCAAGGACATGGTGGCAGCGGTGCTCAGCGAGAAATACGAGGTCCTCAAGACCGAGGGCAACAAGAATAACGATATCGGCCTGCCCCTGACCCTGCTGCGTCTGGAGAAAAAGCACCAGATCGCCGTGCTGGAGCTGGGCATGAACCACGCCGGGGAGCTGGATTACCTCTCCGCCATCGCTCAGCCCGACGTGGTGCTCATCACCAATATCGGGGATTCCCACATCGAGAATTTTGGCTCCCGGGAGAAGATCTTTGAGGCCAAGTGCGAGATTTTCCATTACGCCAAGCCCGGAGCCTACGCCATCCTCAACGGGGACGACCCCCTGCTGGCCACGCTCCGGGGCCACACCCCCGGCGACGCCGTGTTCTGCGGCAGTGGAGAGGGCCTGGACTACCGGGCCAGTGAGCTGGAGAGCGACTGGCGCAGCCAGGTCTCCTGCCGGGTGGACACCCCCCGGGGGACCTGCCGCATGGACATCCCCGCCCTGGGCGAGCACATGATCTACCCCACCCTCATGGCCGCCGCAGTGGGGGAGCGATTCGGCATGAAGCTGGAGGAGATTGCCGCCGGGGTGCGCAACTTCGCCCCCACCAAGATGCGGATGAACATTCTCAACCGGGCCGACAATATCACAATCCTGGACGACGCCTACAACGCCAACCCCCAGTCCATGCGGGCGGCCATTGAGGTGCTGGACGGCTACACCGGGGATTACAAGATCGCGGTGCTGGGCGATATGTTCGAGCTGGGGCCTCTGGCCTCGGTGCTCCACACCGGTGTGGGGGAATTTCTGGGCCGCAGCCACGTGGACTGCCTGGTGGCGGTAGGGGAGCTGGCCAAACACATCTATGACGCCGCCGCGGCCCAAGACGTGCCCGAGTGCCACTACTTCGGGACCAAGGAAGAGGCTTTGCCGGTGCTGGAGAAGCTCCTGCGGCCCGGCACCACCGTGCTGGTGAAGGCATCCCGGGGGATGGAGTTTGAGAGCATTGTCGGGTATTTGAAGTCCATCACCCGGGAGGGGTAGGACGGGGCGCCTGCCCGCGGGCGGGGACGAATGGCAGGGCGGCCCTGCGGGGCCCAAACCCATTTCTTTTGTCTTGCCAAAAGAAACGGTTTTGGATGCCAAAGAAAAGCGCCGATTAAATATACAAGTGGCAACTCCTAACGACCGGCGCTCACGTCTGTCAACTCCGTCTCCTCTTAGTGCCGCTGCCGCTGGGGGCTGCTGTACAGAAACCTTTTGCAACTCATTGGCGCGCCTGGGTAAATGGAAATTAGGCTTCCCCTGGGGGGAAGCTGTCTGCGAAGCAGACTGATGAGGGGAACTTATCGTTTAGCAGAGCTTTTCCCCGTTTTACCAGCTCCCCTCATCCGTCAGCCCGACCGGCTGCCACCTTCCCCCGAGGGGAAGGCTAAGGACCAGGCGGTATCAAGAAGCTATCAGCGGCAGCGGCGCAAGAGGGACCACGGGTCGCACAGACGCACCCGTGCTTATACCCCTATCTTTGGGCAGTAGACCTCCTATCAAAAAGGGAATCTTCGGGCAGGTCAGCACCAGAGACTTTTCTTTGGGGGCCTGGGGGATGTTTCTTTTCCTCGGGAAAAGAAACATCCCCCAGAAACACGCACGTTTGACGTGCAATCGGCCACCAATCAAACGGACCCCACTACACAAAATGAGGAAAACACCATCATGATCGACATCACAGTCACCGGCCTGTCAAAGGAATTTGAGGTCGGTAAGAAAATTTTAGACGGCCTCACCTTCCAGGTGGACCAGGGCGAGCGGGTGGGCCTGCTGGGCCGCAACGGCGCGGGCAAGACCACCCTCTTTAAAATCCTCACCGGCGAATTGGACGCCGACGAGGGCGAGGCCCGCACCGCCCCCGGCAAGGGGGTGGGCCTCATCTCCCAAATCCCCGTCTACCCCCCCGAGTACACCGTGGCCGACGTGCTGGCCACCGCCTTCGACCACCTGCGGGCCATGGAGCGGGAGATGGCCGAGCTGGCCGAGCGAATGGAAGAGGCCACCCCCGCCCAGCTCAAGCGTTACGACGAGCTGAGCGCCGCCTTCGAGTCCGGCGGCGGCTACCATACCGACATCGAGCTCAACAAGGTCTGCAACGGCCTGGACATCCCTCCCGCCATGCGGGCCCAGCTGTTCGATCAGCTCTCCGGCGGGGAGAAGACCCGGGTGAACCTGGCCCGGCTCATCCTCCGGGACACGGAGATTTTACTGCTGGACGAGCCCACCAACCACCTGGACCTCCACGCCACCGAGTGGCTGGAGGACTACCTGTCCCGCTACAAGGGAACGGTGCTGGCCATCTCCCACGACCGCTGGTTCCTGGACCGGGTGGTGACCCGCTGCGTGGAGATCCAAAACGGCAAGGCCGAGTTCTACTCGGGCAATTACAGCTTCTACGTGGAGGAGAAGGAGCGCCGCTTCCAGGAAAAGCTGCGCCAGTACGAGAAGGAGCAGGCCAAGGTGGAGCAGCTCCAGGAGGCCGCCGAGCGGCTGCGGCTGTGGGCCTTCCTGGGCAACGACAAGCTCTTCAAGCAGGCCTTCTCCATGGAAAAGCGCATCGAGCGCATCCAGACCACCGACCGGCCCACCAAGGAGCGCAAGCTCACCATAGGCTTCGGGGAGAAGGAGTTCCGGGGGGACGAGGTGCTGGAGACCAAGGACCTGGGCATGGCCTTCGACGGGAGGACGCTCTTCTCCGGGGTGAACCTGGAGGTGGTCGGCGGCGAGCGCATCGCCCTTTTGGGGGACAACGGCACCGGCAAGTCCACCTTCGTCAAGATACTGCTCGGAGAGCTGGCCCCCACCGAGGGGAAGCTCCGCTTCGGCCCCACGGTGCGGGTGGGCTACCTGCCCCAGCTGGTCACCTTCGACCATCCGGAGCGCAATCTGGTGGACACCCTCCTTTACGACCTCGACTGCACCCCCCAGGAGGCCCGGGACCGGCTGGCCGCCTTCAACTTCCGGGGAGAGGACGTGTTCAAGGTGGTGGCGAGCCTCTCCGGCGGGGAAAGAAGCCGCCTGAAGCTATGCGAGCTCATGAGCCAGCAGATCAACCTGCTGATTTTGGACGAGCCCACCAACCACCTGGACGTGGACAGCCGGGACTGGATCGAGGGGGCGGTGTCCCAGTACGAGGGGAACCTCCTCTTCGTCTCCCACGACCGGTACTTTATCAACGAGTTCGCCGGACGCATTTGGATGCTGGAGGACGGCAAAATCAGCGATTTCAAGGGCACCTACCAGGAATATCTGGACTATCAGGACCGGCAGAAGGCCTTCGCCAAGGGGGCCCCGCCCCCGGTGAAAGAGGAACCCAAGAAGGAGAAGCCCAAGCGCCCCGGCGGCACCAAGGAGCTGGAAAAGCAGGTGGCCGCCGCCGAGCGGGCGGTGGCCAAGGCCGAGGAGCGGCAGTTTGAGCTGACCCAGCGGGCGGAGGAGGTCGCCTCCAACTATCTGGAGCTGCAAAAGGTCTGCGACGAGCAAAAGGCGCTGGAGGAGGAGATCGCCCACCTGTACACGGTGTGGGAGACCTTGGCCGCCGAGCTGGAGGAGGCGAGAGGATGAGCGACAGACGGGTTTGGGACGGGCGCAGCGGCTACGCCGGGAAGCGGCACCCCCTGCGCAATACCCTGCTGCTGTTATTGGCGGCGGGGGTGCTCTTTTTCGCCGCACTGGAAATTTACATCGGCGTCCACAGCCGCACGCGGGTGGCCGGGGAACCCGGCGTGATGGTGGTTTTCGGCTGTAAGGTGGAGACCTGGGGCCCCTCCGTTCTCCTCCAGGACCGGCTGGACACCGCCCTGACTTATTTGAACGACCACCCGGACACGCTGGTGGTGGTCACCGGCGGCCAGGGGGACGACGAGCATGTCACCGAGGCCCGGGCCATGTACGACTACCTCACCGCCCATGGGGCGAACGGGGAGAACATCTTTCTGGAGGACCGGGCCAGCAACACCTGGGAGAATGTGAACTACACCCTGGACCTCATGGGGGAGGCAGGCGGGACCATGAACGCCGCCACAGGGGAGGCGGACAATCGGATGAATCCCGGCGGTGAGGTGTTGCTGGTGTCCAGCGGCTTCCACCTGGCCCGCATCAAGATGCTGTGGGCGAGGGCCGGGGGACGGGCGGAGAACGTCTCCACCCTGGCCGCCCCGGTGAGCCACGCCCCCTCCGCCATCCAGATGTTCTTCCGGGAGCCGCTGGCCCTGGTGAAATCTTTCGTCTTTGACCGATAAGGAGAGCTTATGCTGGACAAGCTGAAAACCATCGAGCAGCGCTACCAGGAGGTGGAGGCCCGGCTGGCCGACCCCGCCACCTACGACGACCACGCCCTGGCCGCCAGGCTCAACCAGGAGCAAAAGGAGCTCTCCCCGCTGATGGAGGCCTACCGGGCCTACGAGAAGGCCCAGGCGGACATGGCCCAGGCCCAGGAGCTCTTCTCCGACCCGGAGCTGGCCGAGATGGCCCGGGAGGAGTATGCCCAGGCCAAGGCCGCCCTCCCGGAGCTGGAGGAGCGGCTGAAGGTCTTGCTCCTGCCCAAGGACCCCAACGACGGCAAAAACGTCATCGTGGAGATTCGTGCCGGGGTGGGGGGGGAGGAGGCCGCCCTCTTCGCCGGGAGCCTCTACCGCATGTACTCCATGTACGCCGAGGGCCGCCGCTGGGGCGTGGAGGTGGACTCCGCCAGCGAGACCGAGCTGGGGGGCCTCAAGGAGATATGCTTCACCATCCAGGGGGAGGGGGCTTACTCCCGGCTCAAGTTTGAAAGCGGCGTCCACCGGGTCCAGCGGGTGCCGGAGACCGAGTCCGGCGGCCGGGTCCACACCTCCACCGTCACCGTGGCGGTGCTCCCCGAGCTGGAGGACGTGGACGTGAAGCTGGACCCCGGCGACATCGAGATGCAGGTCTTCCGCTCCTCCGGGGCGGGGGGGCAGCACATCAACAAGACCTCCTCCGCCGTGCGGCTCATCCACAAGCCCTCGGGCATGGTGGTGGAGTGCCAGCAGGAGCGCAGCCAGTTCCAGAACCGGGAGAAGGCCATGCGCATCCTGGCCTCCCGCCTCTACGAGCAGGAGCGGGAGCGGGTGGAGGGGGAGCACTCCGCCCAGCGCAAAAGCCAGGTGGGCACCGGCATGCGCAACGAGCGGGTGCGCACCTACAACTTCCCCCAGGGGCGGCTCACTGACCACCGGGTGGGCCTGACCCTCTACAAGCTGGACGCGGTGATGGACGGGGACCTGGATGAAATTATCGACGCCCTGGTCACCGCCGACCAGGCCCAGCGATTGGAGCAGGAGACGGCGGGGGGATAATATCCGCCCGAGCCCCGTCCCATCTTGAAACCACCAACCGAAAGGAGCACACCCTCTTATGGAACTTCGCATCGACTTTCCCGCCCTTCCCCAGGGCAAGGACCTGGACCAATTCAAAAGTGACCTGGACGCCGTCCTGGAGGACGACGGCTGGCTCCTCTCCTCCGGCCGGACCGGCGAGGCCGGCTTCGTGGAACTGGAGCTGGAGGACGAGAAGATGAACCCCAAGTACGGCATCATGGCCGTCCGGGCTTACCTCCAGCGGGAGGGCTTCGACAAGGGCACCACCATCGAGCTGGCGGGGACCCGCACGCCCATCTATTGAGAAATCGGGTGACCTGATTTGGAAACGAAGCGCCTGACCCCGGCCGATGCTGCCGCCGCCGCCCGGGTCATCTCCGCCGGCGGCCTGCTGGGCATCCCCACCGAGACGGTCTACGGCCTGGGGGCCAACGGCCTGGACGCGGCCGCCGTGGGGGCCATCTTCGCCGCCAAGGGCCGCCCCCAGGATAACCCCCTCATCCTCCACGTGCCGGACGCCGGCTGGCTGGAGCGCTACTGCACGGACGTCCCGCCCGTGGCCTACGCCCTGGCCGACCAGTTCTGGCCCGGCCCGCTGACCATGATTCTGCGGCGGAAGCCGATAGTGCCCGACGCCGTCACCGCGGGGCTGGACACCGTGGGGATGCGCTGCCCCGACTGCGCCGTCACCCGGGAGATCATCGCCCGGGCCGACGTGCCGGTGGCCGCCCCCTCGGGCAACGCCTCCGGCCGCCCCAGCCCCACCACGGCGGCGGCCATGCTGGAGGATATGGACGGCAAAATCGACGCCATCGTGGACGCCGGCCCCTGCCAGGTGGGGGTGGAGTCCACCATCGTCGACCTCACCGTCACGCCCCCCCGCCTCCTCCGCCCCGGCGGGGTGACCCTGGAGGAGCTGGAGGACGCCCTGGGGGAGGTGGCGGTGGACGAGGCGGTCCGCCGTCTCATGGCCCCCGGGGAGCAGCCCAAGGCCCCCGGCATGAAATACCGCCATTACGCCCCCCAGGCCCCCGTCACCGTGGTGAGGGGGGACCCGGACGAGACGGCGGGGTACATCGTGGCCCGGATGGGGGAGAGGAGCGGCGTCATCTGCTTTGACGAGTACGCCGGGTACTTCCGGGGCCATCTGGTGGAGGCCATCGGCCCCGCCGCCGACCAGGCCCAGCAGGCGCGGCGCGTCTTCGACGCCCTGCGGGCCTTCGACCACGCCGACGTCACCGATATCTGGGCCCAGTCCCCCACGGACACCGGCCTGGGCCTTGCGGTGACCAACCGCCTCAACAAGGCCGCGGGCTTTCATATCATCGAGTTATAAAAAGGAGTTTGAACAATATGAAACTGGAACCGCTGAGCAAGACCATCACGGCGGTCCGGACCGACGAAACCGTCATCCGTTCCGCCCAGGACGCCCTGGACCTGATCGCCTCCGCCCGGTACGGGACGGAGTGCCGGGCCCTCATCCTCCCGAAGGAGGCCCTGGACGAGGACTTTTTCCGCCTGCCCACGGGGCTGGCGGGGGAGGTGCTGCAAAAATTCGTCAACTACCAGACCCGGCTGGCGGTGGTGGGGGACTTCTCCCGCTACACCAGCAAAAACCTGCTGGATTTCCTGGGCGAGAGCAACCGGGGCAGAAGCGTCTGTTTCGTTCCCACCGAGGCCGAGGCCTTGGCGTGGCTGAGCAAATAAAGAGAAAGAGGGAAGCATGATGAGCACATTGTCCGCCGGAGTGGGCCGGGAAGAGGCCCTCAAGCTGCTGAAGGAGTACAATTCCGAGGCCTTCCACGTCCGCCACGCCCTCACCGTGGGAGCCGTCATGGGCTGGTTCGCCCAAGACCTGGGCTATGGGGAGGACGCCGAGTTCTGGTCCCTGGTGGGGCTGATGCACGACGTGGACTTCGAGAAGTGGCCCGAGGAGCACTGCGTCAAGGCGGTGGAGCTGCTCACCCAGGCCGGCTTCACCCCGGAGTTCGTCCACGCCGTGACGAGCCACGGCTGGGGCATGACTGGCACCGACGCCAAGCCTGAGCTGGAGATGGAGAAGGTCCTCTTCGCCTGCGATGAATTGACCGGCCTCATCGGCGCCGCCGCCCTCATGCGCCCCTCGGGGAGCGTGTCCGACATGGAGCTCAAGAGCCTCAAGAAGAAATTCAAGGACCGCAAGTTCGCCGCCGGCTGCTCCCGGGATACCATCCTCCAGGGGGCCGAGCAGCTGGGCTGGGAGCTGGACACCCTGCTGGACAAGACTTTGACCGCCATGCGGGAATGCGAGGCGGCCATCGAGGCGGATGTGACCGCCAATACCTGAGAGGGCGGAGCGGTGAAAAAGAGCGCCTGGAAGCTCCTGCTGGCGGGCCTGGCGCCTGCGGCGGTGGGCTGGGTGTACAACGTCACGTTTATGATATGGGCCACAATCCCTGTGCTGGGCATGTTCATTTGGTATGGCGTCCCCCTTGCGGTACTCGCTTTCTGGGGCTTGCTGGGTTACAACTGCCGGGCCAAAGGCCGCCGCTACCTGCCCACCCTGGCGCTGACCCACTGGGTGATGGCGACGGAGGTGGCGGTCTACCTGTGGCAGTTCCTTCTGGTAGGAGACGAGGCCAGGAGCATGCTTCTGGCGGGGTTCAGCCAATGGTTCAACGTTTTCGCCATTTATACCACCCGGCTGGCGCTCCTCTTTGAAAGCCAGCCCAACTACGTCGGTCAGGCCACCATGACTGCCTCGGAGGTCATAGCCCTGGCGCTGATTGTCCTGGCCTTTTCCCTGGGGTGGCTGTGGCCCCACAGAAAGCCCATGAAGGTCATCGGCATCACCGGCCCCACCGGGGCGGGGAAGACCACGGCGCTGAACGCCCTGCGGGAGCTGGGGGCGGAAATCATCGACGCCGACGCCGTCTACCATGACCTGCTGGAGAGCAGCGACCTCCTGCGCCGGGATTTGGTCCGGGCCTTTGGGGACGGAATCCTGGACGGGGCGGGGCAGGTGGACCGGAAGGCTCTGGCGGCGGCGGTCTACCCGGACGGGCTGGAGCGGCTCAACGAGATCACCCATCCCTACGTCATGACCGCCATCGACTACCGCGTCGCCGCCGCCCGGCGGGCGGGCCGTCCCGCCGCCGCCATCGACGCCATCGCCCTCATCGAGAGCGGGGCGGCGGCCAAGTGCGACACCGTGGTGGCCGTGCTGGCCCCCCTGGAGCTGCGGGTGAAACGCATCATGGCCCGGGACGGCATCGACGAGGCATACGCCCGCCGCAGGGCCCTGGCCCAGCCGGATGACGGCTTCTTCCGCTCCCACAGCGGCCACGTGCTGGAAAACACCCAGGAGGACACCCCGGAGGAGTTCGGGAAACGGGCGAGGGCCCTCTTTGAGGAACTGCTACGCTGAGGAGAAAAGTTCCTTTTGGCAGTAGAAAAGTTCATAATTACATGGTAATTTGGAGACAGTGAAACTATAAGGAGGTATGTTCCATGGAAGAAAAGGAAAAGACTCCGGCCCAGCTGCGCCGGGAGGCGCTGATGGATGACCAGAAGAACGGGTATGACTGCCTGACCGCCGAGGACGAGGCGGCCATGAAGTCCTACTGCGAGGACTATAAGAAGTTCCTGGATGCCGCCATGACCGAGCGGGAGGCGGTGGACGAGGTGGTGCGCCAGGCCCAGGCCCGGGGGTTCGTCCCCTTCACCCGGGGCATGACGGTGAACCCCGGAGACAAGTTTTACCGGGTGAACCGGGGCAAGGCCGTCATGCTGGCGGTCATCGGGGAGAAGTCCCTGGCCGACGGCGTGTCCATCGGCGCGGCCCACATCGACTCCCCCCGGCTGGACCTGAAGCCCCAGCCCCTCTATGAGGACGGGGAGCTGGGCTTCCTCAAGACCCACTACTACGGGGGGATCCGCAAGTACCAGTGGGTGACCATCCCCCTGGAGCTCCACGGCATCATCGTCAAGAAGGACGGCTCCACCGTGAAGGTGGCCATCGGCGCGGGGGCCGGAGACCCGGTGTTCACCGTGGACGACCTGCTGCCCCACCTGGGCGCCGAGCAGGGGAAGAAGCCCCTGAACGAGGCCATCCCCGGCGAGAATCTGAACCTGCTGGTGGGCTCCCGCCCCTTCAAGGACGACGAGGGCTCTGACCGGGTGAAGCTGGCCATTCTGGATATCCTCAATCAAAAGTACGGCATCGTGGAGCGGGACTTCATCTCCGCCGAGCTGGAGGTGGTGCCCGCCTTCCGGGCCAGCGACATCGGCTTCGACCGCTCCCTCATCGGGGCCTACGGCCAGGACGACCGGGTGTGCGCCTACGCCTCCCTGGCGGCCCTCTTTGATATCGAGCGGCCCGCCCACACCGCCGTGTGCATGCTGGCGGACAAGGAGGAAATCGGCTCCGAGGGGGTCTCCGGCATGAAGAGCGCCGCCTTCGATACCTTCATGAGCGATCTGTGCGACGCCCAGCGGGTGATGCTCAAGACCTGCTATGAGCACTCCTTCTGCCTCTCCGCCGACGTGACGGCGGCCTATGATCCCAATTTCCCCGAGGTGTTCGAAAAGCGCAACAGCGCCCGGGTGAACTACGGCATGGGCTTCTGCAAGTACACCGGCGCCCGGGGCAAGTCCGGCGCCTCCGACGCCTCCGCCGAGGTGGTGGGCTTCGTCCGCCGGACCCTGGACGCGGCGGGGGTCATCTGGCAGATGGCGGAGCTGGGCAAGGTGGACGCCGGCGGCGGCGGCACCGTGGCCGTCTATATGGCCGAGCGGGACATCGACACCCTGGACGCCGGGGTGCCCGTGCTTTCCATGCACGCCCCCTTTGAGGTCACCGGCAAGCTGGACTGCTATATGACCTACAAGGGCATGAAGGCGGTCTATCTGGCCCACTGAGCGGCAGAAACATCCGGCGGCCCTCCCCAATCAGGGAGGGCCGTTTTTTTCTTGACATTATCGATATTCGATAATATACTGTAATTACGATAATCGATAATAGAAAAAAGGGGGGAGGGGTATGGCCCGGGAAAAGTTCGGCACCCTGACGGAGCAGATGTTTTATATCCTGCTGTGCCTTCAGTCGGAGTGGTGCGGCATGGACCTGATGGAGCGGGTCAAGGAGATGACCGCCGGGCGGGTGGCCATCGGCCCGGGGACTCTTTACAATCTGCTGGAGAGCTTCCAGGAGGCGGGGATGATCCGCCAGACCAAGGTGGAGGGGCGCAGACGCAGCTACCGCATCACCCAGCATGGGCTGAGGGCTCTGGATGAGGAGTACCGTCGGCTGACGGAGCTGGCGGGGGACTACCGCCGGTACCGGGAGGGGGGAGAGGCATGAGGAAAAAACGGGAGATGTGGACCTACTGCTTTTACGATTACGCCGGGGTCACGGCCCATCTGGAGCGGATGTCGGAGAAAGGCTGGGTGCTGGAAAAGGCGGGAACGGTTTGGTGGACCTACCGTCAGGCAGAGCCGAAAAAACGGGGGGTCGCCGTCACCTATTTTGCCGGGGCCTCCGAATTCGACGCCGGTCCAACTCCGAAACAGCGGACCTTTTTGGACTACTGTGAGGAGGCTGGGTGGCATATGGCGGCCCAGTGGCTCCAGATGGATATCTTCTATTCGGAGGACCCCGGCGCGGTCCCCCTGGAGACCGACGAGGGGGTCAAGCTGAACACGATCCATCAGGCCATGAAAAAGAACTTCCTGCCCTCCCAGGCGGTGATGGTGGTCTTGTCCATCCTCCAGATCTGGATGCAGACCCACAACGTCGGCGGAAGCGTGATCCAGGTCTGGTCCAACGGCATGGGGCTGTGGGCGGCGGCCATGTGGGCCCTGCTGCTGGCGAACTATGTCATGAACCTGGCGGGCTACGCCCTGTGGTACCGGGCCTCTCAAAAATCGGTGGAGCGGGGCGGAGCCTGTGTGGTGAGAGGGGCGGCCGTCCGGAGGACCAGCCTTGTCCTGATGGTGGTGGCTCTGGGCTCTCTGGCGGTGTGGCTGGCCTATGTCGCCGGAATGGGCAATGGGTGGATCGCGGGGCCCGCCTTTCTCTACGTGGCCGCCGTGCTGGCGGCGGCGCTGGGGCTGAAAAGCCTTTTGAAGTGGTGCGGAGCCAGCCGGAGGACCAACCGGATCGTCACCTGGACCGGGTGTATCCTGGTGGCCGTGATTGGCGTCTTTGCCATGGTGCGCTATGTGTCTGTCACGGCCCTGGAGAGGAACTTCTCGGGGGCGGACGGGGAGACATACTCCGTTGAGATCGCCCCCGGAGAGACCAGAAGGTGGGTGATCCACCGCGATCCACTTCCGCTGCGGGTGGAGGACCTGCTGGAGACGGGCTATGAATACTATACCTATCAACAACAGCTGACGCAGAACTCCTTCCTGCTGGACTACACGGCATATGACCAGCGGCAGACCGTCCTGGATGAGCCGATGGCCCCGGAGCTGAGCTATGAGGTCGTGGACGTGAAGTTCGGGCCGCTCTACGACGCCTGCAAGGCGGAGCTGCTGGAGATCACCGACTACCAAAAAGAGGATGGGGATCTTTGGCGGACGGTTTCTGCCGGGGATTGGGGGGCGGAGGAGGCCTACCAATATGACCGGGCGGGGGAGCCCAGGCAGGTTTATGTCCTGTGCTGGCCGGACCGGCTGGTGAAGCTACGGCTGAGCTGGGAGCCCACCCGGGGTCAGAAAACCGCGGCGGGGGAGAGGCTGGCAGGCTGAAGAGGGCCTCAGACCAGAAAGAGGACGGCCTTACGGCCGTCCTCTTTCTGGTTTACTCTACCGCCCTGAGTTCAATGTAACCCCGGGAGCCGACGGGCTCCAGCTGGATGCGGGGGCTGTCGTCGTCCCAGCGGCGGCCGATGACCGACGGGTCATAGCGGTCCATGGCGGTTTGAAGGGCCTGGATGGCCTGGCAGTAGTCCTCCTCGGCAAAGGGCTCCCCCTGGAACATCAGATAGTGGCAGGCGGGCAGGTCGATGACGTCGAAGCTCTCCGGCACCGGGCCGTCATACCCGGCGTCCACCTCCACCCCCTGCACATACTCCGAGGTGCCCGGCTTCCGGTAGCGCCGGGGCAGCCACAGACACACCGGCTCCCCCGAGATGGATCTCATGCTGGTGAGGATGCCCCACACATCGCACCCCACCTCCTGGCAGTAGCTCCAGTAATCCGCTGCCCGGACGCCCCGTTTGCAGATGACCTTCCGGGCGGGCTTGTCCACCAGCTGGATAAATACGCTTTTAACCTCTTCCATGTGGCTCGTCTCCTTCCATAATTCCCTGAACTTGACGCCGTAGGGGGTGAAGAGAGGCAGGGGACCCGGCTCTTCGGCGTAGGACCGGGGATTGCGGCCGAATTCCCGCCGGAAGGCCCGCTGGTAACCGTCCACGCTGCCAAAGCCCATCTCGTAGGCCACGTCGGTGATCCGGCACCCCTCGTCCCGCAGCCGCAGGGCGGAGCGGGCCAGCCGCAGGCGGCGGATGTAGTCCGCCGGGGCCAGACCCGTGTGGGTCCGGAAGAGCCGGGCGGAGTACCAGGGGGAGAAGCGGGCGGCCCCGGCCAGGTCCGCCAGGGTGATCTCCTCGGCCAGGTGGTCCTCGATATAATCCTGCATCCGCTGGACGGCCTCGATCTGATCTGTCATCTCTGTCACCTCCTGTGGACGTTCTCATCATAGCGGATCGGGGAAAAAGACGCTCGACCATTCTTGCTCAGTTGGGAGAGGGAGGGGGGACGGTGCCGGCAAAGATCGGAGGGGATATGTGGTCTCTCCCTTTTTGAATTTTATACGACAAGCATCGTTTGCAGACCTGCCGTGGAAATGCGCAAAGCAGACGGGCACCCTCGCGGGGCCGCCTGCTGTTTGATGGCCTGCATCAATGAATAATTGCAGTTCAGGATGCGCACTTCATTTCCAGCATCTTTTGTATATCACAGAAATGAGCCTCGCTGGTCACTCGGTAATGTAGCCAGCCGCCGTCACCACAGGGGTATCTGCTGTCGATGCAGGCCTGCGTTTCTTTTTCCATCTGGTCATATACCATATGAAATTGGTTATTTGACAACCGAATCATAACGGTAAAGGCGCCATTCTCCGCAAACACGTTGCAGATCAGCTTTTTCTTTTTTCTGTGAGCGACTGCCCAGCCATAGTTGTTTCCATAGGGAAAAGAAATCTCCTGGGTCGTGTGACACACATCTGACAGCCACTCATTGATTCGGACAAACAGCTCCATACCCTTGCCGCAGTATGCGACCATATCATCGAAGGTTGGCCTGGTCTGCTTATCAAGCATTCTTTCATACATAATAATTCTCCCATGCGCATTTCCGGTTTGCCGCGTGTGCTTTCTCTGCCGGGGATGATGTTTGATTCACTCAATACTAACATACAAACGGATTTCCCACAATGGACTGATTCAAACCGCCGGGGCTTATCAGCGGAAAATATCGGGAAAGAAAGGGCGGTTTTGTCCGGTTGTCACCGGGAAAAAAATGTGATATGATAATATATCTCAATTTGTAGAAATAAGGGGGAACCCTCCATGAACGAGACAGAGCTGCAGTTCCGCACGGCGGCCTTCGGCGGCTTCCAGAAGCAGGACGTGCTGACCTATTTGGAGACCAGCGCCCGGGAACAGGCGGAGAAGCTCTCCGCCCTCCAGCGGGAGCTGGAGGAGGCCAAAAAGGGGAAGGCGGAGGCCGAGGAGAAGGCGTCCGCGGAGGAGAAGCGGCTGTCTACCCTGGAAGAGGAGAACAAGCGTCTGGCCGCCGACCTGGCGGACCGGGAGGCCTCTTTGTCCAAGCTGAGCGCCGAGCGGGCCGATCTGGCCGCCCAGGTGGCGGGACTGACCCAGGAGGTCAAGAAGCTGACCCCCGCCGCCGCCTCATATGAGGCCATCAAGGACCGCACCGCCGGCATCGAGCTGGAGGCCCACGGCCGGGCTCAGGCCATCGAGCAGGAGGCCCAGGCCAAGGTGAAAAAGACCAAGGCGGAGATGGAGTGCTGGTTCGGCAAGCTCCAGTCGGCGTACAGCCGCCTGCGGGCTGATTTGGACGCCACCATCACCCACGCCTCCGGGGAGCTGGACCGGGTGAACCAAAGCCTGGAGGGCATTTCCCGGGAGTTCGATGCCCATGACGCGGCCCTGAAGGCCCTGCAGGAGACTGTGGAGACCCTGTCCGGCCCCAAGGCCCCCCAGCCCCTCCCTTTGGAGGAGAAATGAGCGGGGAGGCAAAGCGCCTGACCACCGCCGGGCTCCGCGCCGCCCTGCCCGCCCTCCGGGCCGGAGACCGGGTGCTGCTGTCGGGCGTCATCTATACGGCCCGGGACGCCGCCCATAAATGTTTTTTTGAGCTGTTGGACGCCGGCAGGCCCCTGCCCATCGACATCAGGGACGCCGTCATCTATTACGCCGGCCCCACCCCCGGCCAGCAGGGGATGGCGGTGGGCGCCTGCGGCCCCACCACGGCGGGGCGGATGGACGCCTTCGCCCCCCGGCTCCTGGACCTGGGTCTGGCGGCCATGATCGGCAAGGGGGAGCGGGACCAGGGGGTCATCGACGCCATTGTCCGCAACCAGGCGGCCTATTTCGCCGCCGTGGGCGGGGCGGGGGCCCTCATCGCCAAGTGCATCCAGTCGGCGGAGGTGGTTGCCTTCGACGATTTGGGGTGCGAGTCGGTGAAGCGGATGGAGGTGCTGGATCTGCCTCTCACCGTGGCCATCGACGCCTCCGGCGCCAACCTTTACGAGAGCGGGAAGGCGCAGTACCGCAGAGTTTGAATCAGAGGGAAAAAGAGAGGACGCCCCGGACATCTGTCCGGGGCGTCCTTTGTATCATTCCTCTCCCAGAGGGGGTTCCGCCTCCATGAGGGGGTCGTAATATCTGGCTTTGGCGGCGGCGAACATGAGCTCAAATTCCGGGTTGTGGCCGTGGTGGAGCTCGTGGGTATAGGCGTGGGTGTCGGTAAGGACCAGGTTGCCCTTGGGGGCGGTCTGGTGAAGGATGCCGATGGCGATGTTGGAGCAGTGGTCGGAGATACGCTCCAGGTTGATGAGCAGCTCTAAAAACTGGGTGCCCAGCTCAATGGTGCAGGCGCCGGATTTGAGCCGTTCGATGTGCCGGGCCCGCAGGTCGTCCCGCATCAGGTCCACCACCTCCTCTAAGGGCTCCACCTGGAGGGAGAGGTCGTAAGAGCGCTCCCGGTAGCACTCCAGGGCCTTTTCAATGGTCTCGTCCACCGCGTCGGTGAGGGCTTTCAGCTCCCGCTTGGCGATATTGGAGAAAACGATGCCCTTGTTGTGCAGGGCGGTGGCGCACTCGGCCACGTTCACCGAGTAGTCGCCGATCCGCTCGAAGTCGGACAGGGTGTGCAGCAGCTCGGAGATCTTGATGTTCTCCTGGGGGGTGAGGGCACGGTCGGTGAGCTTTACCAGATAGTTGTCCAGGGCGTTTTCCATCTTGTCCAGGGCGATCTCGGTCTCGTTGAGCCGCTCCAGCTTTTTGAGATCGTAATGGCCCAGCAGTTCCACGGCGGTGCGGTAATTCTCCTGGGCGTAGAGGCCCATCTGGATGACGGCGTCGTGGGCCCGCTCCAGGGCCAGGGAGGGGGAGGCGAGGAAGCGCTCGTCCAGGACGGAGACCTCCCGCACCTCGGAGCCGCCCGGGATGATCCGCTCCACCAGCCGCACCAGGACCTTGTTGAAGGGGAGCAGCAGGGCGGTACAGGCCACGTTGAACAGCAGATGGAGGTTGGCGATGGAGCCCATGTCCATCACGTTCTCCCAGAAGGGAAAGGCCAGCATGGCGTTCCCGGCGTAAAGGACCACCAGGAAAAAGAGGGAGCCGATGATGTTGAAAAACAGGTGGATCATGGCGGTCCGCTTGGCGTTTTTGCTGGCCCCGATACTGGAGAGCAGGGCCGTCACGGTGGTGCCGATGTTCTGGCCCATGATGAGGGGGATGGCGATGTTGAAGCGGACCACGCCGGTGGTGGAGATGGCCTGGAGGATGCCCATGGAGGCCGAGGAGCTCTGGAGGAGGGCTGTGACCGCGGCGCCCACCACCACGCCCAGCAGGGGATTGGAGAAGGCGGTAAAGAGGGACTGGAACTCCGGCAGGTCTTGGAGGGGGGCCACCGCCACGGTCATGGTGTTCATGCCGATGAACAGGATGCCCAGGCCCAGCACGATCTGTCCGATGTTCTTTTTCCGGCCGCCCTTGATGAACATGTAAAAGACCACGCCGACGATGGCCAGGATGGGCCCCAGGAAGGAGGGCTTCAAAAGGGCCATGAAGGCGTTGTCCGAGGAGATGTTGCCCAGACGGAGGAGCTGGGCTGTGACGGTGGTGCCGATGTTGGCGCCCATGATGATGCCCACGGTCTGCTCCAGCTTCATGATGCCGGCGTTGACGAAGCCCACGCACATGACGGTGGTGGCCGCGGAACTCTGGATGAGGCCGGTGACCAGGGCGCCCAGGAGGACCCCCTTGAACACGTTGTTGGTCAGCTTCTCCAGGATCCCTTCCAGCCGGCCGCTGGAGAGCTTTTCCAGGCCGTCGGTCATCGTGGACATGCCGAAGAGGAACAGCGCGATGGCTCCCAACATGGAGATCACATTTGAAATGTCCAAGAGCTAGCCTCCAGAACTGACAAAAATGTCAAGATTTGGTATGGTTCTTGTAAACGGCTGGAAATGCCGTTCACGCTAATTATATACGGCAAAGCCCGGTTCGTAAACAGGCGAAAGAAGGAGAAAATTCAAAATTTATGTTTTAAACAAAAAAGAGGAAGAACTTTCGGCGTTTTTGGCGAACGCGTGGGGATAGAAAAGAGAGAGGGCGAAGCCCTCTCTCAAATTTCCTTTTCCAGCAGATCCAGAGGGACCCTGGAGCCGGGGGCCTGGCCGATCCGCACAAAGCCGTAGCGCTTGTAAAAACGCTGGGCCAGGTGGTTATCGGGGGCACAGCGCAGCCGCAGGCGGTCCCGGCCCAGGGCCCGGTAGGCGCAGACCGCCTCTCCGATGAGCTGGACTCCGATGCCCCGGCGGCGGTAATCGGGCTTCAGGTAGACGAAGGGGACGTAGCCCACGCCCTGGTCCGCGTCCCGCAGGGTGGCCATCTGGAGGACGCCGATGACCTGGTCCCTCAGCATGACGCACTCCACTGCCCGGCGGTCGGCGTCCCACTGGCCCCGGGCCTCCGCCAGGAAGCCGGGGCCGTCGAAGTTTTGAAGGCTGCCGTGGATGTCCTGCCAGGCGTCTTTTCTGGCCTCGAAATAGATTTGGGCCTCCCGGTCCATGTCCAGGGGGCGGAACCAGCACACGAGAGGGAAGGAGCCGGTGGACATGGCCCGCTTCTGCCGGGCCATGGTGGCGATCTCCTCGGGCAGGTGGGAGGCGTCGTTCTCGAAGAGGACGCTGACCCGCTCCCCGTCGGTCTCCAGGCAGGAGACGCCGGTGTTCTCACAGTGGCCCAGCTCCGGGGTCTCGTGGGGGTGTTTGCCCCGGAGGGAGGAGAGGAGGCAGCGAATGGCGGTGCCGTGGCTGAAGACCGCCACCGTCTGGTCCGGGTAGGCTCTGGCGATGCGAAAGACGGCGGTGGTGACCCTCTGGGCCACCTGGGCGAAGGTCTCTCCCCCCTGGGGGTCCCACTGGGGAGAACAGGTGACGAAAAGCCGCTGGCCCTCGGGATCGTGATAGGCCAGATCGCCGAAGGTCTTGTCCTCGTAGACGCCCATACCGATCTCCCTGAGGTCCGGCTCGATATGGAGCTCCAGCCCCTTGGGACGGACCACGGCCTGAGCGGTGGTCTGCGTGCGCCGCAGGTCGCTGGCGTAGGCGGCGTCGATGTGGATGGACTGGAAGCGGTGCTCCAGGGCGGCGATCTGCCGCTTGCCGTTTTCTGTGATGCGGCTGTCGTACCAGCCGTGGATCCGGCGGTAGAGGTTGCCCTCGGCCTCCGCGTGGCGGATGATGTAGATTCGGGTCATTGCTTCAGGTTCCTCTCTGTGTTTGGATTGGCGCGGCCCTACCAGGGCTGTACGGCCCCGGTGAGCTCCGTGACGCTTTTCAGTCCTTGGGCGTCACAGATGGCCTCCAGCTCCTCCAGCACCCTGACGGGGGCGAAGGGATCGGCAAAGGTGGCGGCTCCCACAGCTACGGCGGAGGCCCCCGCCAGCATCATCTGGGCGGCGTCGGACCCGCTGGAGATGCCCCCCATGCCCAGGATGGGCACCTTCACGGCATTGTGGACCTCCCAGACCATCCGCACCGCCACAGGCAGCACGGCGGGGCCGGAGAGGCCGCCGGTGTTCATCTTTAAGATGGGGCGGCGGGTCTTTACGTCAATGACCATGCCCCGGAGGGTGTTGATGAGGCTGACGGCGTCCGCCCCCGCCCCCTCCACCGCCCGGGCGATCTCGGTGATGTCGGTGACGTTGGGGGAGAGCTTCACCATCACGGGCACGGCAGAGTGGGCCTTGGCCACGGCGGTGACCTCGGCGGCCAGCTCGGGCCGGGTGCCGTAGGCCAGCCCCCCGGCCTTCACGTTGGGGCAGGAGATGTTGACCTCGATCATGTCCACCCCCGCCGCCGACAGCTTTTCGCACATCTCGCCGTACTCCTCCGGGGTGTTCCCGGAGATATTGGCGATGACGGTGATGTCATGCCGCCGCAGCTCGGGCAGCTCGTGGGCGATAAAGGCGTCCACCCCCGGATTCTGCAGTCCCACGGAGTTGAGCATCCCCATGGGGGTCTCGGCGATGCGGGGGGAGGGGTTTCCGTTCCGGGGCAGGGGGGTGAGGCCCTTGACGCTGATGCCTCCCAGCCGGGAGATGTCGTAAAACGCCCCGTACTCCCGGCCAAAGCCGAAGGTGCCGGAGGCCACGGTGACGGGGTTTTTCAGCTCCACCCCGCAGAGGTTCACCCGCATATCAGCCATTCCAGTCCACCTCCGAAGCGTCAAAAATCGGCCCGTCCTTGCACACGTGTTTCATGGTCCCGTCGGCCATCTGGACCGCGCAGCCCAGGCAGGCCCCCACGCCGCAGGCCATCCGCTCCTCCAGGGACACCTGGCAGGGCACCCCGTGGGCCTTGGCCAGGGCGGCAGCCGCCTTCAGCATGGGCTTGGGCCCGCAGCAGAGGACGGCGTCATAGGAATGGGTGGCCAAAAGGGCCTCCATGGGCCCGGTGACGAACCCCTTTTCCCCCAGGCTCCCGTCCTCCGTGGCCACGGCCACCGTGGGACAGTGGGCCTGGAACTCCTTGACCAGAAGGGCGTGGCCGGCGTCCCGGAAGCCCAGGACGGCGTCGCAGTTCCCGTTGGCGTACTGGGCGCAGCCCAGCATGGGGGGGACGCCGATGCCGCCCCCTACCAGGAGGCAGCGGCTCTTGGGATCCATCTGGAAGCCGTTGCCCAGCAGGCCCAGCACGTCCAGGGACTCTCCCACCTCCCGCCGGGCCAGCCATTCGGTGCCCTCTCCCCGGACCTCAAAGACGATGGTCAGCAGGTCGGCGGGATCGTCACTTTGGCAGGTGCAGACCGAAATGGGGCGGCGGAGGAGCCGGGAGTGGCCGCACTTGATATGGACGAACTGGCCGGGGGAGCGGAAGGATTGGGCCACCATCCAGCCTACCTCCAGCTCCATGCGGACGGCATGGGCGCTGGGGGTATCTTTATAGACGATGGGGCATTTGGTTTCCACGATCAAAGGGGATCACCACTTTCCGAAGGTTTGTTGGGGAATGGGCCGGGGCTCAGAGCTCCCAGCCTGGTTTATCTTTGTCACGGCGGAAGAAGCCCTTCTTTTTGGGGGCGGGCTTCTCCCCGGAGCCCTGGCCCCTGGCCATGGTCTCAATCTCGGCTTCGGAGGGCAGTGGGCCGTCGGGGATCTCCGAAAAGGCCCCTTCCTCCGTCTCGGGCAGATAGAGCTCCACCTTCCCGCACTTGGGACAGGCGTAGACGTCCACGGTGAGGCTTTCCGAGAGGACCGCCATCAGAGGGCTCCAGCCGTCGCTGCCCACATCCAGCTTTTGAAGCTTCAAGTTCAGCGTCCCGCCGCAGGCGGGGCAGGTTTTTGTTTCCATAGAGACCTCCCAATCGGCGGTATGGGCTCAAAACTCCCAATCCGGTTTCTTTTTCCTGCGGAACGGCCCGCCCTTGTCCCAGGGGTCTCTGCCGGGCCGGGGCCTGGGTTCCGGGGCGGGCTCCGCCTTTCCTCCGGGCTTGTCCTCCCGGAGGGAGGCCATCACCTCGGCCTCAGTGGGGAAGAGCCCGTTGGAGACGTTGGGGAAGGGGTCGGCAAAAAACTCCGCCTTCTGAAAAACGGCCACCGCCTTTTCGCAGGCGGGACAGTACCAGGCCTCCGCCTGGGGGAAGGAGGCGAAAAGCTGTTCGGCCAGGGGCCGGTCGGCCGCCTGGGCTTCCAGGGTCCCGTTCAGGGTGACGGCCCCGTCGGCGTCCCAGGGAGCGTAAAAGCCGCCCTCCAGGGGCACCCAGCGGATGGGGTCGGCGTGCTGGAGGCGCAGGGAGAGATACATCCCTCCAGGGCGCATTTCCCCGCCGCAGAAGGGACAGGCTTGGTGTTCCATACACTTTCCTCCTCACAGCTCCCAATCGGGCTTGTCCCCACGCCGGCCGAAGGGGCCCTTGTCCCAGGGGTCCTTGCCGGATTTTCGCCTGGGCTTGGATTTTGGCTTGGCCGGCTCCTGATCGGGAGGCCTGTCCCAGGTCTGGGACAGGAGTTCGCCCTCGGTGGGCAGGGGGCCGTCTGGGGTGTCGGGCGTGGAGAGGGGCTCCTGTATGTAGGGACCGAAGGCCTCAAAGACCGCCAGAGCCTTTTCGCACTTGGCGCACCTCCAGGCCTGGGCAAAATAGTCGTCCCCGGTGAGGAGCATATCCTTCAGGGCTTTCCGCTCCTTTAAGGTCCGGGTCAGGGAGACGGCCTTTTTGTCGTCCCATTTCTTCTGGGTCCAGAGAATGTGGAGCTTGTCGTCCTCCGGCGGGTCCGCCGCCGGGGGCACAAAAGCGAAGTCGCTCTCATACCGCCCCCGGGACCGCAGGGCGCCCAGCTCCATCTCTTCCCCGCAAAATGGACACTTCATCGCCTTACAGGATGGTGACGAACTGCTTGATGTCGTCCCGCATGGCCTCGGCGGCGGCCCGGGCGGCGTCCTGGTAGTCCTGGCCGTCGTGGCCGGTTTTCTGCCAGGCGCACATGATGGAGCGGGAGGCGTTGACGATGGCCCCCCGGCCGTATTTGTCGAAGGCGAAGCGCACGTCCTCAGCGGTGCCCCCCTGGGCGCCGTAGCCGGGGACCAGGAAGAAGGTGTGTTCCAGCCGCTTGCGGAGGGCCCGCAGGTCGGAGGGGTAGGTGGCCCCCACCACCGCGCCGCACCGGCTGTACCCGTACTTGCCGATATCGTCCTTGCCGAGCCGCTGCACCAGATCGCCCATGACCTGATAGACCACCCGGTCCCCGGCCACCATGTCCTGGAGCTCCCCGGAGCCGGGGTTGGAGGTCTTGACCAGGGTGAACAGGCACTTGTCCTCTACCCGGCAGGTCTCCAGGAAGGGGAGAATGGTGTCCGAGCCCATGTAGCCGTTGATGGTCAGGCAGTCGGCGTCAAAGACGGGCAGATCGGCGCTCCCCACCCGGGTCTTGCCCAGCCAGGCGTCGCTGTACGCCTGGGCGGTGGAGCCGATGTCCCCCCGCTTCACGTCGGCCATGACGAAGAGGCCCTTCTCCCTGGCGTAGCGGATGGTCTCCTCCAGGGCTTTCATGCCCTGCCAGCCCAGCCGCTCGTAGTAGGCCGACTGGGGCTTGACGGCGGGGACCACGTCGCACAGGGCGTCCATAAGGCCCTTGTTGAACTGGAGGATGGCGTCGGCGGCACCCTCCAGGGTCTCGCCGTACTTGTCCAGGCTGGCCTTGAGAATGTGGGGGGGTACGTATTCCGGCTTGGGGTCCAGGCCCGCCACGGTGGGGTTTTTCTTGGCTTTGATGAGCTCCTGCAGTTTGTCGAAGGACATAAAATCATTCCTCTCTATATTTTTTTCGGCTGGAAAGGCAAGTGAAAACAAGGTAGCAAACCAGGAAAAGGCACTGGAGAACCAACAGGGGAGGACGGAAAGAGGACCAGAGGGCGGGCAAAAAGGTTTTGCCCAGATAGAGCGCGCAGAGACCCAGCATGGCCAGGCCCAGGGACAGCCGGACCGGCAGGGGCTCCGGCGGCCTGTCCTCCCGCCGGGGAAAGAAGCCCATCAACTGGGCCAGGCCCATCCAGCCCCACAGGGGCCCAACCACGAAATGAAGGGCCTGCCCCTCGGGAAAGCGGGCCTTGAAGACCAGGGGCCACAGGGCGACACCTGCCGCCGTCAGTCCGATCAAGGGGAGCCAGAAGAGGAGCAGCTCTTTTCCCTTTTTCATGGGTCGGTCTCCTTTCTTTTCGTGTGCGACCACAGCAAAAGGCCGATCAGCACAAACAGCATGGGCAGGGGGGGACGGGCCAAAAGAGACGCCGCATGTTTGTTCGGACCACGTCAATCCGCCTTCTCTCTATCCTTCAGCGAATGGAGTTTCCTTTTTTGGTTAATGCCGTCACTGCGGCGGCGGAGAGCAGCGCCAGCAGCGCCGTGCCCAGCCCTATGGCCGTATAGCGGCGGTCCGAGATCACAAAGAAAAAGTAGAGACAGCCCAGAGCCAGGTTTATCACACCGGAGAACCAGCGTGTCCCCAGGGATTTTGACTGGACCGATCGATAGGGATGAAAATTCAGTAATTCGGCCCAGCCGACCCAGATCAGCAGCAGGCCGAGAACAAAATAACCCCCGTCCCTAGACCACCGGTTTTGGAAGGAGCCCAGAAGCAAAACGCACCCGGTGACCGCCAAAACCGCAGAGACCGGCCAATAAAGAAGGCGCCGTTTCCTTTGGCTCATGCCCCCGCGCCTTCTTCCCCCCGGTAGATGATCTCACCGTTCAGGACGGTATACCGCACCTTCCCCTTGAGGGTCTTCCCGGCGAAGGGGGTGTTCCGGGCCATGGAGCGGAACTGCTCGGGATCCACCACCCACTCCTGGTCGGGGTCAAAGATGACGAGATCGGCGTCCGAACCGATGGCCAGACGGCCCTTGCCGGGGATCCGCAGGATGCAGGCCGGGTTGATGGTCATTTTCCGCAGGATATCGCTGAGGCTCATCTGTCCCGTGTGGTAGAGGGCGGTGAGGGCGGCGGCCAGAGCGGTCTCTAGGCCGATCATGCCGCTGGGGGCCTCGGTGAGGGGACGGGCCTTTTCCTCGGCGGAGTGAGGGGCGTGGTCGGTGGCGATGGCGTCGATGGTGCCGTCCTTCAGCCCCTCGATGATGCCCTCCACGTCCACGGGAGTGCGCAGGGGGGGATTCACCCGGGCCAGGGAGCCCTGCTGGAGCACCTCATCCTCGGTAAAGGTGAAGTACTGGGGGCAGGTCTCGCAGGTGATGGAGACCCCCTTCTTCTTGAAGCGGCGGACGATGGCCACCGATTTGGCGGTGGAGATGTGGCAGATATGGACCGCCGCGCCGGTCTCCTCGGCCAGCATGGCGTCCCGCATGACCTGGAGCTCCTCGGCGATGGCGGGGCGGCCGGGGATGCGCAGCCGGCGGGAGACCCGGCCCTCGTTGACGGCGAAATTCTGAACCATGTCGGCGTCCTCGCAGTGGGAGAGGATGGTCAGCTCCTGCCGGTGGGCCAGGATCATGGCGTCCCGGAGGAGGTTGGCGTTCTGCACCGGCACCCCGTCGTCGGACAGGGCCACCGCCCCGGCGGCCTTGAGGGCCTCGAAGTCGTTGACCTCCTGGCCCTTCTGGCCCTTGGACACGGCGGCGATGGGGAAGACCTGGGCGCCCCCCACCTGGGCGGATTTCTCCTTGATGAAGGCCACGCCCTCGGGGATGTCGATGACGGGCCTGGTGTTGGGCATACAGGCGATGGCGGTGAAGCCGCCCGCGGCGGCGGCCCGGGCGCCGGTGGCGATGGTCTCTTTGTATTCAAAGCCGGGCTCCCGGAGGTGGACGTGCATGTCCACAAGCCCGGCGCAGACGGTGAGGCCCTTGGCGTCAATGATCTGGGCGCCGGGAGAGCGCAGGTCGCTTCCGATGACGGCTACCTTTCCGTCCTCGATGAGGATGTCCAGCACCCCGCCGATGCCGCCGACGGGATCCACCAGACGGCCCTGGCGAATGAGCAGTTTCACACGGCTTCGCTTCCTTTCCCTGGGGAATTTTCAAAATGAATGAAAAAGTTTCTATTTGCAAAAAAGGGCCGAGGCCCATGCCCCCGCCCCTTCCAATTTACCTTTTTTATTATAAAGGAGAAGGCGGTTTTTAGCAACGGTTTTTTCCCGTTTCAGGGCAATAATAAAACCGGGAGCGAAGGCTCACTGAAAAAAAGAGAGGTGGAAGGTATGAAGGATCACGAATTTGCCAAGGGCATGGGACTGGGCGTCCTGGCGGGGGCCGCGCTGGGCGCGGCCATGATGCCCCGGAAGAAGCACTCCGTGAAGAAGGCCGCCGGAAAGGCCATGAAGACGGTGGGCCAGGTCATGGAGAACCTGTCCGAGGACATGGGATTTTAAAAACAGCGTGGGACGCTGTTTTTGACGCGCATCCGTTCATTCCATGAACGGGCGCTGAGATCCCAAGGCCGTGGACCGGGGACGGCCCGCTTGGCCGTCTTGATGGCACTGCCGCACAGAGCAATAAAGAATGGGAAGCGGCCTTCAAAAGACCGCTTCCCATTTTTGCGGGAAGGTCAGGGCTCGGCGGCGGTGACGGTCCCCTCCAGCGCCCCCTTCAGTTTCTCCAGGGCTTTCTTTTCGATGCGGGAGACATAGGAGCGGGAAATGCCGCATTTTTGGGCGATCTCCCGCTGGGTGAGGGGTGTCTGCCCCTTGAGGCCGTACCGCAGGGTGACGATCATGGACTCCCGCTCGTCCAGGCATTTGGCCACGCAGGAGCGGACCTTGGCGCAGGCGTCCCGGGTGTCCAGCTCCTCCAGCATGTTGTCGTCCACCCGGATGACGTCCATGAGGGAGAGAGAGTTGCCGTCCCCGTCGGAGTCCAGGGAGTCGGAGAGGGAGACCTCACCCTGAAATTTCCGCTGGGAGCGGAAGTGCATCAGGATCTCATTTTCGATACAGCGGGAGGCGTAGGTGGCCAGACGGACGTTCCGGTCGGGCTTGAAGGTGGAGATGCCCTTGATGAGCCCGATGGTGCCGATGGAGATCAGGTCGTCCTGGTCCCCGGTCTGGGTGTAGTATTTTTTCACGATGTGGGCCACCAGGCGCAGGTTGTGCTCGATCAGGGCGTCCCGGGCGGCCATATCTCCGGCGGCGTAGCGGTCCAGATAGTCCCGTTCCTCCTCCGGTTTCAGAGCCCGGGGGAAGGAGCCGGTGGCGCTGGACAGGCGCAGGGGGAAAAAGAGGGAGTGGAGCATCAGGACGAGCCAGGCGGAGAGCATGGGCGGGGCCTCCTTTATCAACGTTCTGCCCCTATCCTATTCTCCAAGGTGTTGTCCCGATACAAAATGGAGCGTTTTCCCGAGAAAAAGCCCCCGGAGCGATAGGCTCCGGGGGCGAAAGGCCCTCTGATCAAAGAAATTTTTCCTCGTACTCCCCGATGGGGATGGGCCTGCTGAACAAAAAGCCCTGGACCAGGTCGACGCCGCAGGCGCGCAGAACGGAGAGCTGATCTTCCATCTCGATCCCCTCTGCCACCACCTGGATCTCCAGCTTTTTGCAGGTATTGACGATGGACTCCACCACGTCCCGGGCCCTGGGGTTGACAGCCACGTCCTCCACCAGGCTCCTGTCCAGCTTGAGGACGTCGAACTCCGCCTTGGCGAGGAGGGCGACGTTGGCGTATCGGGTGCCGAAGTCGTCGATGGAGACGGTAAAGCCCGCCTGGCGCAGCTCTTGGATCAACCCGTTGAGGTCGACGGTGTCCGCCTCGTGAGAGGTCTCGGTGAGCTCGATCTCCAGATAGCGCTGCTCCACGCCGTGTTTCCGGCAGAGCCGGACCAGGCTGTCCACGAAATCGGGCTGGGACAGGGAGGAGCGGGAAAAGTTGACCGAGATGGGAAGAAGCTGCTTTCCCTGCTCGATCCAGGCGTTGATCTGGAGGCAGACGCACTCAAAGACGTAAAAATCGATCTGGCTGATGAGCTGGCTCTCCTCCAGCATGGGGAGAAAGTTGCCCGGCAGGGTCAGGGAGCCGGAGCGGGACTGGTAGCGGATCAGGGCCTCGGCCCCCACCGTGGAGCGGTCGGAGGAGGAGAGCTTGGGCTGGAGGTAGACCACGAAGCGCTTTTGCCGGATCTCCTCCCGCAGCACCTCCGGGTCGGACAGGCGAAGGGCCTCGTCGCTGAGGTGGCGGTAGCGGTTGGAGACGGGGTTCTGGCGGTAAAAATTCTTCTTGTCCTCGTACATCTCCGCGTCGGCGGCGGCGATGATCTGATGGATATTGGCGAAATGCCCGGCCCACTGGGCGCCGATGGCGGCGCGGCAGAGCCCCCCGGCCTGAAAGCGGCGGCGCAGGGCCGCCAGTCTCGTCTCGAAGCTGGACTGGGAGACCCCGGGGCAGAGGATGACGAACTCATCGCCGCCGATGCGGTAGAAATCCGCGTCCTGGAAAGCCTCCCGTATCATCTGGGCACACTCCGCCAGCACACGGTCCCCGTAGGCGTGGCCCCGCTGGTCGTTGATGTCCTTGAGGCCGTTCACGTCCAGATACACTACGCCCACCGGCCCGGAGGCGCCGGTCAGGGCGTTGGAGTCCTCGATAAAGCGGTTGCGGTTATAAAAAGAGGTCAGGGAATCGTAGTAGCTCAGCTGGGCCAACTGCTGCTCGCTCTCCAGCCGGCGGAAGGTCAGCATGAGGAAATAGCAAAGCGTCTGCAGGAGGGGAGCGATGCTTTGGATCCGCTCGGCGGGCGGGTTGATGACCACCAGGAAGCCCTTCAGGCGGCCGTCCTGGTCCAGGGGGGCCACCACAAGGCTGTGGGCGTTGTGGGAGAGCAGCAGTCCGTATTCCTCCGGGTGGGCCTCCCGGAGGCGCTCGATGTTGTCGTAGGAGATGCACCCCTCCTGGCCGAAGGCGGCCCGCCAGCGCTCCAGGGTTTTGGGGGAGATGTCTTCGATGGACAGCTCTTTGGTCTCCGACGCTTGAAGGGACCACTCGTAATCCGTGCAGAGCCTCCCGTCCCGGGCTACGGCCAGGTAAGCGCGGTCCGCCGAAAGGAAACGGCCCAGCTTTTCCAGCACCACGGGAAAGGACTGGGAAAGGTCGTGGCCCTGGTAAAGGGTCCGCACACACTCCATCACCATCTGTTCCACGTCCAGCGTGTGCCTGATCGCCTGCTTTTCCGCCTCCGCCTCGGTGATGTCGAAGGCGATCTCCAGCCGGGCGGGGCGGCCCTCCCACTGGATCAGCCGGTCCTTCAGGAGATAGTGTCGCTTGGTGATTTGATTGGAATGCTCCCAGGTATAGGTCTCCCCGGGGACCAGGTGGGGGGTGGAGCAAAATTCGCAGGGGTGGTCCAGGCCTTGGAGGACCTCATAACACATCTGTCCGCAG
Organism: Oscillospiraceae bacterium; assembly: GCA_022846075.1. Taxonomy (GTDB): domain Bacteria; phylum Bacillota; class Clostridia; order Oscillospirales; family Oscillospiraceae; genus Vermiculatibacterium. Next base: position 2,245,602 of record AP025582.1, on the reverse strand, counting down.
GCTTTGGGAAGGTTCAGGGTCCGCTGCCCCGTCTCGTTGATGAACAGAAGCTCGTGGGTCACGATGTCTGATACGTAGATGAGCTCGGAGATCTCGTCCATGGGGGCCCGCAGATCCTCGGAGAGCTGGGCCAGCTGTTGGCGCTCCAGCAGGTTTTTCTCCTCGGCTTCCTGGAGAAGCCGCTGCCGCCGGGTCTGGGCCGCCGTGAACCAGGCCAGGGCGGCAGACAGCAGCAGGAAGAGGGCGGAGAGGAAGATCAACCCCAGTTCCGCGGTATGTACCTGCCGCTCGGAATAGTCCTCGGCGGCGGAGACCGTCAGGTCGGCCAGCGTGAAATAGTCCTCGCTCTGCTGATAGAGGCGGGCCCCATCGGCGCCCGCCCGCACCCGTCCGATTTCCTCTTTTATCTGGGCCCACTGGGCCTGCATCTGGGAGATCAAATCCTGAAAGCTGTCGTCATCCAGCCGGACCAGGCCGTTTTGCCCGTCCCCGGTCTCCAGTTCCGCCAGAATGCCGTCCAGCCGCCGGATCAGCTCGTCGTCCGGCTGGCCGTTGAGCTCTTTTTTGATCAGCCTTTGGGTGGCGCCCCGGACCACGCCGGCGTAGTTGATGACCCGGGCGTTCCCCTGAAGGCCGTGGATGGATATGATGGAGATCACACCCGTAATCAACAGCGCTGCGGCCATGAGTGCGGGAATGATTCGCTTCTGCATGCCATTACCCCCTGATCCGGCCGATGGGCGTAGATCATTTTTTATTTCAAGTTATGCTATTATAGCATTTTTAGACGGGATATTACAATCTCTGTTTTCCGCGCTTGGCTGGAAAAGGATGGCGGACGGCAAAAAAAGACCGGACCGAGGTCTCCCGCGGTCCGGTCTTTTTCCGTTAATGGACGGCGTTCTTGACGCCGTTGCCCACGTCCCGGGCGGCATTGCCTACGCCGTCGAGGACGTCGCCCACGCCGTCCACAGCGCCCCGGGCCACGTCGCCGACCCCATCCACGGCGCCCCGGGCTACGTCGCCCGCGTCGTGAAGAGCGCCCCGCATGGCGTTGTCGCCGCGGTGGGCGGCGGTGCTGCCCTCGGTGGTCTCAGGCGAGGCCGCGGGCGTTTCCGCCGGCGTTGTCGCCTCAGGGGTGCTGGTGGCGGCCGGGGTGGGCGTCACCGCGGGGGCCTTGGTCGTGGAACAGCCCGCCAGAACCAGAGTCATCGCCATGGCCAGGGCGAACAAGCTGATGTTTCGCTTCATTCCCTCTCCTCCTGAACTTACATGGTTTTTGGCATGGTCGTCGGAATCTCCATCCGAGGCTAGTATGCGTCAAAACGGGTTTGGAAACCCCGGAAAAAGGCACCGGGAAAAAGATGAAAAAAAGGGGTTGATTTTTTCCTAGTGACATGGTATTCTAATAACGAGAATTATTCCTGTTATAAGGAAAGGAGGCGCCTATGGTAGGCAAACGATATTCCAGACAGCGTGAGATGATCTATCAGGCGGTCTGCGGCACCGACCAGCACCCCACCGCCGAGATGGTCTATCAGTGGCTCAAGCCGGCCAACCCCAATCTGAGCCTGGGAACGGTATACCGCAACCTGAACCTGCTGGCCGACGAGGGGATCATCATGCGCATGCCCTTCCCGGTGGAGCGTTACGACGCCAACACCGAGCCCCACACCCATTTCCGCTGCCGGGGCTGCGGCGGGGTTTTCGATCTGGAGCTGGCCTACGACCCGGAGATCGACGCTTCGGCCTGCGCCGCGGAGCCTGGTTTTCGGATCGAGCGGCATGATCTGATCTTTACCGGCCTGTGCCCCCACTGCGGGGAACAGGAGGAGCGCGGGGAAGAATTGGTTTGATTTCCCAGGTCTTCCGTGATAAAATAAACAAAGATTCCGATCTTGAATTAGAAAGGAGAAATACATATGGAACTCAAGGGGAGCAAGACTGAGGCCAATCTGTGGAAAGCATTCGCGGGGGAGAGCATGGCCCGCAACAAGTATACCTTCTTCGCCAGCAAGGCCAAGAAAGAGGGCTACGAGCAGATCGCGGCCATTTTTGAGGAGACCGCCGGCAACGAGAAGGAGCACGCCAAGCTGTGGTTCAAGGAGCTGAGCGGCATCGGCGACACCGCCGCCAACCTGAAGGCCGCCGCCGCCGGGGAGAACGAGGAATGGACCCAGATGTACAAGGAGATGGCCGAGACCGCCAGGGAAGAGGGCTTCACCAAGCTGGCGTTCCTCTTCGAGGGCGTGGGCAAGATCGAGAAGGAGCACGAGGAGCGATACCTCACGCTGCTGAAGAACCTGGACGAGGGAATGGTCTTCCAGCGGGGGGACGAGTACGTCTGGAAGTGCCGCAACTGCGGCCACATCCATGTGGGCAAGAGCGCCCCCGGCGTTTGCCCCGTCTGCGCCCATCCCCAGGCCTATTTCGAGCTTCTGTCCAAGAACTACTGAGAGGGCTGGGGCCATGGCGAGCCCGGAGGAATTGGTCAAGTTCGTCGGCCACCTTTATGAGATGGAGCGCTTCCTGCGGGAAAACATGAGGCACGCCCGCTACCACGACGGCGTGGAGCTGTTCGAGGGGGAGATCCACACCCTGCAGGAGATCTCCCTGCGGGAGGGGATCTCCCAGGCCGAGCTGTCCCAGAGAATGGTCCGCACCAAGGGCGCCACCTCCACCGTGGTGGACAAATTGGAGGGGAAGGGACTGGTCCGGCGGGTTCGGAGCGACACCCGGTGCCTTCTCTACCTCACGGATCTGGGCCGGCAGGTCCAACGGGCCCGGGAGATCCAGGAACAGCGAGAGGCGAACCGGGTGGTGGAAGAGCTGCCCGTGGAGCTGGAGGATCTGGCCGTGGCCAACGAGGTGATAGAGGCGCTGCTCTCTTATTGCAGAGACCGCTGCCCTCCCGGCGGCGGGGAGACCAAAAAATAAAAAAGGCGCCCGCCCGGAAAAACCGGGCGGGCGCCTTTTTATACCTGCCTTCTTCGGCCCGGCGCTTCGCGGCGCTGTGATGTGTCAAAGGATTAGAAATGCGCTTGGCCAAAACTTGCAGGATTGTGAGTTCTGACAAAATGTCGGCGGGCGGGCGAAAAGCCCTTGACAGCGGCGGCCGGTTGGCGGTATACTCCACACAACAGTTGAGAACAAAGGCGTTCCGCTCCTTGAGGGAGGGAACGCCTTTGTTGCGTTTTACAGCTGCGGATTTTGGACGCTTTTGCAAGAAGAAAGGGGTAATCCATCATGGCGTACAGCAAGGAAGACATCGTCCGCATGGTCAGCGAGCAGGATATCGAATTCATCCGGCTCCAATTCACCGATATTTTCGGACAGCTGAAGAATGTGGCCATTACCGCGTCTCAGATTGAGAAGGCCGTGAACAATGAGATCATGTTCGACGGCTCCTCCATCGAGGGATTCACCCGCATCAATGAGTCCGACCAGTACCTCTATCCCGACCTGGACACCTTCGTGGTCTTTCCCTGGCGGCCTCAGCAGGGAAAGGTGGCCCGGCTGATCTGCGACGTATATAACCCCAACGGCACCCCCTTTGACGGCGACCCCCGGGGGGTGCTGAAGCGGGTGCTGAAAAAGGCAGAGGCCATGGGCTACGATTCCTTCTGCGTGGGCCCCGAAGCGGAATTTTTCCTCTTCCAGACCGACGAGGAGGGCAAGCCCACCGTCAAAACAAACGACGAGGCCGGCTACTTTGACCTGGGCCCCCTGGACCACGGGGAGGGCACCCGCCGGGAGATCTGCCTGGCCCTGGAGGAGATGGGCTTCGAGATCGAGGCCAGCCACCACGAGGTGGCGGTGGGCCAGCACGAGATCGACTTCAAATACACCGACGCCCTGCGTACCGCCGACAACATCATGACCTTCAAGCTGGCGGTCAAGACCCTGGCCCAGAAAAACGGGCTCCACGCCACCTTCATGCCCAAGCCCATCTTCGGCATCAACGGCTCCGGGATGCACACCAATATGTCCCTCTTTAAAAACGGAAAGAACGTTTTTTACGACCCCAACGGCGAGAAGGGGCTCTCCAGGGAGTGTTACAGCTTTATCGCGGGGCTCCTCCACCACGTGAAGGGGATGGCCGCCGTCACCAACCCCCTGGTGAACTCCTACAAGCGGCTGGTGCCCGGCTATGAGGCCCCCTGCTACCTGGCCTGGTCGGCCTCCAACCGCTCCGCCCTCATCCGCATCCCCGCCTCCCGGGGCCAGGCCACCCGGGTGGAGTTGCGTTCCCCCGATCCGGCCTGCAACCCCTACCTGGAGCTGGCGGTCTGCCTGGCGGCGGGGCTGGACGGCATCGAGAAGGGCATGACGCCCCCGGCGGAGATCACCGAGAACATCTTCAAGATGGACGCCGGGGCCCGGTCGGCCCACGGGATCGAGGCCATGCCCGGCACCCTGGAGGAGGCCATCGCCGCCCTCCGGGAGGACCCGCTCATCCTCTCCGCCCTGGGAGAGCACGTGGCGGAGAGCTACATCGAGGGCAAGGAGAAGGAGTGGGACGAGTACCGCACCCGGGTCTCCTCCTGGGAGCGGGAGAAGTACATCATCAACTATTGAGTGCCGCCCGGATTCCGGCCGCTCCTTGGGGAAAAGGAGTTGAAACGTCATGATGGAAAAGGTCATCGTCGCCTTCGAGGGCGACAAAAGCTGCCGACGGGTCCGGGAGATCCTGGAGTCCGGCGGCGCCGCCTCCTGTATCGTCTGCCGCAGCGCCGCCGAGGTCCGGCGGACGGCAAATAAGCAGCGGGTCACGGTGGTGGTCTGCGGCTACAAATTTCCCGACGGCTCCGCCGAGGAGCTGCTGGCCGACCTGCCCCCCTCCTGCGCCATGCTGATGGTGGCTGACCAGAGCATGCTGGACCTGTGCGGCAGCGACGATATTTTCAAGCTGGCCGCCCCGGTGCGGCGGGAGGACCTGACCGCCTCGGTGCGGATGCTCCTCCAGATGGGGCGGCGGCTGGAGCGGTTCTCCCGCCCCCACCGCAGCGGGGAGGAACGGGCCCTTGTGGAGCAGGCCAAGGCCCTGCTGATGGACCGCAACGAGATGACGGAGGAGCAGGCCCACCGTTTTTTGCAGAAGAAGAGCATGAACAGCGGCGTAAAGCTGGCCGAGACCGCGCGGATGGTCCTGGACAGCCTTTGAGAAAAAGAGCACAGATCACACGGCACTGGACAAGGCGGTCCTGCGGCTGAAAGCGGCGGCTGGGCCAATAGGGCCCGGCCGCCGCTTGTTCCGTCCCACGGCGGGCCGCTCAGAGAAGGAGAGAGGGGAATATGGAGAAATACAGACAAGAGGGGTTCCGGCCGGAGGGGCTGTACCGCCCCTGCTTCGAGCATGACGCCTGCGGCATCGGCGCGGTGGTGGACATCAAGGGACGCAAAAGCCACCAAACGTTGGACGACTCGCTGAAGATCGTGGAAAAGCTGGAGCATCGGGCCGGCAAGGACGCGGAGGGCCGGACCGGCGACGGCGCGGGCATCCTCCTCCAGGTCTCCCACCGCTTTTTTGAGAAGGCGGCGAAGGCCGCGGGCATCCCCCTGGGCGGGGAGCGGGACTACGGCGTGGGGATGTTCTTCTTTCCCCAGGACACCCGGCGGCGGAGCCAGGCAAAGCGGCTCTTCCAGGTGATCGCCGCCAAGGCGGGCATGGACTTCCTGGGCTGGCGGAGGGTGCCGGTGGAGCCCGGCATCCTGGGGCGCAAGGCCCTGGACAAGATGCCCTGCATCGAGCAGGGCTTTGTCCGCCGCCCGGCGGGGGTGGAACGGGGACTGGATTTCGACCGGAAGCTCTACGTGGCCCGGCGGGAGTTCGAGCATTCGGCGGGGGAGGAGACCTACGTCTGCTCCCTCTCCAGCCGCACCGTGGTCTACAAGGGGATGTTCCTGGTGGACCAGCTGCGGAATTTTTACCGGGACCTCCGGGACGAGGACTACGACAGCGCCCTGGCCATCGTTCACTCCCGCTTCTCCACCAACACCAACCCCGCCTGGGAGCGGGCCCACCCCAACCGGCTGCTGGCCCACAACGGCGAGATCAACACCATCCGGGGCAACGCCGACCGGATGCTGGCCCGGGAGGAGACCATGTCCTCCCCCCTGCTGGAGGGGGAGCTGGAAAAGATCTACCCCGTGGTGGACCCCGGCGGGTCGGACTCGGCCATGCTGGACAACACCCTGGAATTTCTGATGATGGCGGGGATGGAGCTGCCCCAGGCGGTGATGGCCGCCATCCCGGAGCCCTGGGCGGGGGACAAGACCATCTCCCGGACCAAGCGGGATTTCTACCAGTACTACGCCACCCTCATGGAGCCCTGGGACGGCCCCGCCGCCGTCCTGTTCTCCGACGGGGACACGGTGGGGGCGGTGCTGGACCGCAACGGCCTGCGCCCCGCCCGGTGCTATATCACCGACGATGACCGCCTCATCCTGGCCTCCGAGGTGGGGGTGCTGGACCTGCCCCCGGAGCGTATCGTGAAAAAGACCCGGCTCCAGCCGGGGAAAATGCTTCTGGTGGACCTGCGGGAGGGGCGGGTGGTGGACGACGAGGCCCTCAAGGAGGGGTACGCCGCCCGCCAGCCCTACGGAGAGTGGCTGGACGGGAACCTGCTCCACCTCTCCGACCTCGCCATCCCCAACCGGCGGGCCCCCACCTGCGGCCCGGAGGAGCGGCGGCGGCTCCAGACGGCCTTCGGCTATACCGGGGAGGAGGTCCGGGGGGTCATCCTGCCCATGGCCCGGGACGGGGCGGAGCCCACGGCGGCCATGGGGGCGGACATCCCCCTGGCGGTGCTGGACCGGGCGGACCGGCCCCTCTTCGACTATTTCCAGCAGCGCTTCGCCCAGGTGACCAATCCCCCCATCGACGCCGTCCGGGAGGCCTGCGTCACCGACACCACCGTCTATTTGGGGGACGACGGCAACCTCCTGCGGGAGACCCCGGAGAACTGCCGGGTGCTCCAGATCCACAACCCCATCCTCACCACCACCGATATGCTGAAGATCAAGGCCATGGACCGCCCCGGCTTCCGGGTGGAGACGGTGTCCATCCTCTACTACAAAAACACCCCCCTGAAGGGGGCGCTGGAGGCCCTCTTCCTGGGGGTGGACCGGGCCTACCGGAACGGGGCCAATATCGTGGTGCTCTCCGACCGGGGGGTGGACGAGACCCACGCCGCCATCCCCTCCCTCCTGGCCGTGTCCGCCATCGAGCAGTACCTTGTGCGCACCAAGAAGCGCACGGCGGTGTCCATCCTGCTGGAGTCCGCCGAGCCCAGGGACGTCCACCACTTCGCCGCCCTCCTGGCCTACGGGGCCAGGGCGGTCAACCCCTACCTGGCCCAGGAGACCATCGGGGCCCTCATCGACGAGGGCCTGCTGGACAAGGAGCCCCAGGCCGCCGTGGACGACTACAACGCCGCCGTGCTCCACGGCATCGTGAAGATCGCCTCCAAGATGGGGGTCTCCACCCTCCAGTCCTACCAGTCCGCCCAGCTCTTTGAGGCCGTGGGCATCCGGAAGGATGTGGTGGACGCCTATTTCACCAACACGGTGTCCCGGATCGGCGGCATCGGGCTGGAGGAGATGGGGGCCATGGTGGACCGCCGCCACTCCCGGGCCTTCGACCTTTCTGACCCGGAGGAGGGGGGACGGACGGGGAAGGAGGACCACCTCTACGACCCCCAGACCGTCCGCCTGCTCCAGGAGGCCGTCCAAAAGGGGGACTACGGGCTGTTCAAGCAGTATACCGCCCTGGTGGACGGCAAGGAGAAGCGCCACACCCTGCGGGGCCTGCTGAAATTCCGCCGGGAGAGAACCCCGCTGCCCCTGGAGGCGGTGGAGTCCGCGGAGTCCATCGTCCGCCGCTTCAAGACCGGGGCCATGAGTTACGGCTCCATCTCCCAGGAGGCCCACGAGTGCCTGGCCCAGGCGATGAACGGGCTGGGCGGCGGCTCCAACTCCGGGGAGGGGGGCGAACCGGCCCGGCGGGCGGGGACGGATCGGAACTCGGCCATTAAGCAGGTGGCCTCCGGCCGCTTCGGCGTGACGGGCGCCTACCTGCTCAGCGCGGAGGAGATCCAGATCAAGATGGCCCAGGGGGCCAAGCCGGGGGAGGGGGGGCACCTGCCCGCCGGGAAGGTCTACCCCTGGATCGCCCGCTGCCGCCACGCCACCCCCGGTGTGGCCCTCATCTCCCCGCCGCCCCACCACGACATCTACTCCATCGAGGACCTCTCCCAGCTCATTTACGATCTCAAGTGCGCCAACCGCCGGGCCCGCATCTCTGTGAAGCTGGCCAGCGAGGCGGGGGTGGGCACCGTGGCCGCCGGGGTGGCCAAGGCGGGGGCCCAGGTGATCCTGATCTCCGGCTATGACGGCGGCACCGGCGCCGCCCCCAGAAGCGCCATCCAGGGGGCGGGCCTTCCCTGGGAGCTGGGCCTGGCCGAGGCCCACCAGACCTTGATGGCCAACGGCCTTCGGTCCCGGGTGGCCCTGGAGGCCGACGGGAAGCTCATGACCGGCCGGGACGTGGCCGTGGCCTGCATGCTGGGGGCGGAGGAGTTCGGCTTCGCCACCGCCCCGCTGGTGGCTCTGGGGTGCGTCATGTGCCGCTCCTGTGCCCTGGACACCTGCCCCGTGGGCATCGCCACCCAGAATCAGGCCCGGCGGGAGCGCTTCCGGGGCAGGCCGGAATACGTGGCGAATTTCATGTGCTTCATGGCCCAAGAGCTGCGGGAGATCATGGCGGAGCTGGGAGTGCCCACGGTGGACGACCTGGTGGGGCGGACCGACCTGCTCCGCCCCCGGCCCGACGCAGGCGGCGGGGTAGACCTTTCCGCCCTGCTGGAAAACCCCTGGCGGGGCGGCGGGGCGAAGGAGCGGTTCGACCCCGCCGATGCCTTCGACTTCCATCTGGAGGAGACGGCGGACCTGCGGGTCTTGAAGCCGGCGCTGGGCCCCGCACTGGAGCGGGGCGAGCCCGCCGCCGCGGCCCTCCGGGTGTCCAGCACCGACCGGGCCCTGGGGACGCTGCTGGGCGCCGAGATCACGGCCCTCCACGGCGATTCCCTGGCGGAGGATACCTTTGTGGTGAACTGCGCCGGGGGCGGGGGCCAGTCCTTCGGCGCCTTCCTCCCCAAGGGGCTCACCCTGGTGCTGGAGGGGGACGCCAACGACTACCTGGGCAAGGGCCTCTCCGGGGGCAAACTGATCGTGTATCCGCCCCCGGGGAGCCGGTTCGAGGCGGAGGAAAACATCATCGCCGGCAACGTGGCCCTCTACGGGGCCACCTCGGGGAAGGCCTTCCTCCGGGGGACGGCGGGGGAGCGCTTCTGCGTGCGCAACTCCGGTGCCTGGGCTGTGGTGGAGGGCGTGGGCGACCACGGCTGCGAGTACATGACGGGGGGCAGGGTGGTAATCCTGGGCCCCACTGGGCGCAATTTTGCCGCCGGGATGAGCGGCGGCGTGGCCTACGTGCTGGACGAGGACCGGGATCTCTATCTGCGGCTGAACAAGGAGCTGGTCTCCATGGAGCCCGTCGCCGGAGCGGGGGACGCCGCCGAGCTGAGGGCCCTCATCGAAGAGCACGTGGCCGCCACCCGGTCCTGGCGTGGCCGGGAGATCTTGGAGCGGTTCGAGGAGTACCTGCCGAAGTTCAAGAAGGTGGTCCCCTTCGACTACGCCCGGATGCTGCGTGCCATCGCCCGGCATGAGGCGGAGGGCCTGTCCCGGGAACAGGCCGAGATGGAGGCGTTCCGTGAGGCGGCCCAGGGCCATACCCATGACCGGGACGGCGAACCGGATGCCCGTGGAGGGGTTCGGGGATGACGGGACGGAAGGCCGAAGGGTTATGAGTCTATGGAAGGATTGATTTGGCCCGCGATTCGCAAAAATTCATCCGCCATGGCTTCCGGCGTTTCCTTCGTTCCATGTTCCAGCCAGTGGAGCATCATGTTATAAAAGGCCCCTGAAAAATAGTAAAGCTCATATTTCGATATGGAATTGACCGGCATATCTCCATAGGCGTCGATCTCACAGTCGGTAATGATGTCCAACAGCGTGACCGACATCTTGGCGCGGTGAAAGGCCAAAACGATCTCGGCGTTTTCCCGGTAGAACCGGAATTTGTACAGCATGGCCTCCCGGCTGTGAAAATCCTCGCTCCGGCACCCGTTTCCCTCATGGTAGCGCGCCGCCATGCACTGGATGCCATAATCGATCAGTTCTTCCACAGACTTGAAATTGCGGTAAAAGGAGGCCCGGGCGACGCCCGACTTTTCAATCAGCTCTGTAACGGTCAGCTTGGACCAGTCCTTGTGCCCCGCAAACTCGATCAGCGCGGAAAACAGGCGGTCCTTCACTCTTTCATTGGCCGCTTTTCTTTTGTCCATGATACAATTCCCCTCGATTTGTCTCAGGTTGGCGCATTGACAGCCAGACAATATATGATACAATATGTATCATATTAGACGGTTTCTTTTTTGTCAAGCGTCAAGAGGAGGACAATATGGTTTTGTATTTCAGCGGGACCGGAAACAGCCAGTTCGCGGCGCTCCGGCTGGCGGAGGGGATCGGGGACGATGAAGTGGTTTCGATCAACCGCCATTTGAAAGAGGGAAAGCATGCAGCCCTTCGCTCGGAGCGTCCACTGGTCTTTGTGGCCCCAACTTACTGCTGGCGCATGCCCAAGGTTGTGGAGCGGTGGATCATGGACACCGGTTTTGAGGGCTGTCAAGACGCCTACTTTGTATTGACCTGCGGCGGCGACTGCGGAAACGCCGCCGCTCACGCGGAAAAGCTGTGCGCGAAGAAGGGCCTGCGGTTTTGCGGGCTGGCTCCGGTGGTCATGCCGGAGAACTATTTGGCTCTTTTTCCCACGCCTGATGAGGCGGAATGCCGGTCGATCATGGACCGCGCGCTGCCGCAGATCGCCGGGGTGGCGGAACGGATCAGGGCCGGCCAGTGCTTTCCCAAGCCCTCCGTGTCCCTTGTAAGCAGGTTGGAAAGCGGCCCGGTCAATCCGCTGTTTTACGCCTTTTGCGTGCATGATAAGGGGTTTGCCGTTTCGGAGCGCTGTGTTTCCTGCGGAAAATGCGCCGCCCGGTGCCCCTTGAACAACATCGAACTGGTGGCGGGGAGACCCACGTGGCGGGGGAACTGCACGCACTGCATGGCGTGTATCGGCGGCTGCCCCACGGCGGCAATCACATACAAGGCAAAATCCGGGGCGCGGAATCAATACTATATCATGGACGATACCTTGTGCTGGGAAAGTGGGGAACAGGAGCGTTGAAGAAAAAACACATTATCCGGATCGACTCTGAAAAATGTGTTGGATGCGGCCTGTGCCGGGCGGACTGCCCGGCGGGCAATCTTTTGGTGGAAAACGGAACGGCCAGGGTTTTGACGCAGGACTGCATCCTGTGCGGGCACTGCGTGGCGGTCTGTCCCAAGGCCGCCGTCTCCATCACGGGCTTTGACGCGCCGCCGGAGGAGATCGGGGGGCCCGCCCCGCTGGATCCCGGGGCGCTTCTTGACGCCCTCAAGACCAGAAGGAGCATCCGGCAGTTTGCGGCCCGGCAGGTCGAGCCGGATCTCATCGCGCGGATCATTGAGGCCGGACGCCTGACGCCGACCGGCGGAAACGCCCAGGACGTCTCGTTCCTTGTGCTGAGGGATGAGATGGAGCAAATGGAACGTTTGGCGGTGCGCCTGTTTCGACGGATTCTTCCACTGGCGAAACTGACGAGCGCCATGGCTGGGCGCATGACGATTGATGACCACTTCTTCTTCAAAAAGGCGCCTGCGGTAATCGTCGTTGTGTCGCGGGATAAGGTGAATGGAGCTCTTGCCGCGGCCAATATGGCGCTGATGGCGGAGGCCTGCGGATTGGGCGTGCTGTACAGCGGATTTTTCTGCATGGCTGCCGGTCACTCCCGCCCGCTGCGTAAGGCGCTGGGCCTGGGGCGCGGGGAGAAGGCCGTTGCCGCCTTGGTGCTTGGCTATTCCGGCGTTACCTATCGCCGCACCGCACAAAAAGAGGCGGCTTCGATCCGGTGGTTTTGATTGGAACAGCGTTTTCACGATCTGCTTTTGTCATAGGATAACTGTCGGCCCGGCGGCCGGGCTGTGACAGAGAAGGCCCCCGCCGCCTGGATTGAGGTCCGGGCGGCGGGGGCGCTTTTATTCCGTGATCTGCTCCATGGTTACGCTCTCGATATGGTAGCCCAAATCTTCCAGCTTCCGCTGGATCTTGTTCTGCGTCACGCCCGTATCGTCGAAGTCGACGGATATCTGGTTCTTCGCGCTGTTTATGCTGACAGACATAACGCCCGGAAGGGCATCCAGACCGCGCTTCAGCTCTTTGGAATCGTGCTTGCCGGCAATTTTGCCCACCGAAAAGTAAGCGCTGCTGTGTGACATGATTTTCACCCCGGAGTTAGTATTTCCGGGATGGGCTGACTTTTATGACACCAAAAAACGTTTCGTTTCAGCGGTGACGGCGTAGCGGGCATAGATCTCCGGCCGCTCCTCTTTGAGGGACTTCGTGTCCAGACGGACGCTGGACACCGTCTGCCAAGAGATTTTGTAATCGCTGGTCATGATTTGCTCTACGCCGCGGCGCAGCATCTCCTCCTTCACTTCGGATTGGATGGCGTCAATGTTGTGCTGAAGTTCTTCCACCTCCCGTTTATACTTTTTCAATTCCTTTATTTTTGAGTTCAACACCTCGTCAGTCACGATACCAACTCCCATCAGTTTCAGATGCTAAACTGTATGAGGCGGCCCGGCCTTTGATGCGGACTGGCGTGCTCCGGAGGACCGAACTGGGCAAAGCGCATACCCTGTCCCCGTGTCCGGCCCCGGAGACGGGTTCACCAAAGAGACGCCGCCCGAGCTGGACAGGGAAGAGGAACGATGAAACAAAAAGCCCCCGCCGCCTGAAAGAGAATCCAGGCGGCGGGGACTTTTTGCTTCATTCCTGCGGCGTGGGGAGCATATGGCGGCAACGCCTGCCGCAAAGCATGGAAAAACCCTTGCTGACACTCATTTTCTTAGTGACAGCAAGGGTTCCGGTTCTGGCGGAGTGGGAGGGATTCGAATTATAGATGATGTGTTTCATGGGTGGAATACGGCTCCCTGGAGTACTGCGCCCCAAGGCTTCCGTGGTATGGTGTGGAATAGGCTGGAAATCGGCTGAACAACGTAAAGGGAAAACTTAAGGGAAAACTTTTGCCCCGAATCCCATTGCGGGAAAAGTCTTTGCGGGTATGGGAGCAGTAAGGTCTACACCCTTCCTCCCTATAAGCCTGACATACACCGGGGGTACCCTCGCCAGCTCATGCAGATAATCCCTTCTGTCCTCTGCCATCTATGGCCAGCGTTGTGGCAAAAAATCTCTGGTCAAAACGTAGAAAAAATACGGATGTTTTGTAATGATCTCTTGTGTTTGAATTTGTTAGCATATCTCTGTGTGTTAAAAAGAACTATAAAAGTGCACAAATAATGCGTTTGCACCTGTATTGCGCAACTTTATAATAACAATTATACTAATAATATGGTTGCAACCAAATTATAGAAGAGTGAGGATAACAAGATGCGTGAGAATGAACATATCCGCAAGGCGGCACGAGTGGCCGGTGTTCCCCTTTGGAGGGTGGCCGCCGCTATCGGCGTGAGTGAGCCCACATTGATCCGCTGGATGCGCTTCCCCCTGACAAAGGAAAAGGAAGCCCTTATCACGGAAGCTATTTCCACCTTGAGCCGGGAGGTATAACCATGCCCGACAAACTGGCGGTCAGCGTGAGGGAGGCGGCGGCTCTGCTGGGCCTGTCCACAAAGACGGTGTACCAGCTCACCCACCAAGAGGGATTTCCTTCCTTTAAGCTCGGAGAGCGCACCCTCGTTTCCGTGGATGGCCTGCGGGAGTGGGTGCGGCAACAGAGCAAGGGCGGGTGATGGGATGGACAGTCTTAACTACCTTCTGGAAAACGGTATGACCCTGGAAGAGATCGAACGGTTGAAGGAGCGGGACGGTCTTACCATCGATCAACTGGCGGAGGCGGCGGAAAGTATCATTGCCCGCAACGGGAGCCTTACCGGCGATTTCCTGGCCTGGGAAGAACCGATTCCCTTTGATACCATAGATACCCCAAACTTCCCTGTTGAGAGCTTGCCGGGGCCGCTGTCCGCTTTTGTGGAGTGCTTGGCCGAGAGTACGCAAACCCCGGAGGAAATGGCGGGTATCCTCTCCCTGGGCGTTCTGGCTACTGCCTTTCAGTCGAAGTATGAGGTAGAGGTCACCCCGGACTGGCGGGAGCCTCTGTGCCTGTACCCGGTGGCTGTTGCCCCTCCAGGTGAGCGGAAAAGCGCCGTGATCTCCGCTCTGACGAAACCCATCTATGAGTATGAGGCGGAGCGCAGACAGGCGGAGGCGGTAGAGATCGACCAAAATAGGACCGAGCGAAAACTACTTGAAAAAGCGTTACAGGCTGCGCAGGACAGGGCCACCAAAGGGAAGCGGGCAGACCTGGAAGCAGGCCGGGAAGAGGCCCTTGCCTTGTCCGCCGAGCTGGCACAGTTTCAGGACAAGCACCCCTTTCGGCTTCTGGCCGACGATACCACCCCGGAAAAGCTGATGGACATTATGGACACGCAAAACGGGTGTATCACCGTATCTAGCGCCGAGGGCGGCATTTTTGACAGCATGGCCGGGCGGTACGACAAGGGAGCAAATTTTGACGTTTACCTGAAAGGCCACGCCGGGGACCCTATCACCGTTGACCGTGTTGGCAGAAGGCAAAACCGCATCGACGCTCCCCGCCTCACCATGATGCTGACAATCCAACCAGAAGTGTTGAGCGGCCTTATGAGCAACGTCACCATGCGGGGCCGTGGGCTGTGCGGGCGGTTCCTGTATGTCATGTGCAAGTCCAAGGTGGGGCAGCGGGCGGTATCCCCTCCACCTGTCCCAGATACCGTAAAGGCTGATTATCGGTCCTTTGTCCGTCGCATCTTGGCCGACCCTGGGGCTGGGACGATCCGTCTCTCCCCGGAGGCCGACGAGATCAGAAAGCAGTATCAGGGGCACATTGAAACCAAGCTGGGGAACGAGTGGGAGTTCATGCGGGATTGGGGCTGTAAGCTGGTGGGGGCCATGGTGAGAATCGCCGCCCTCATGCACGCCGCCCAGCTCCAAGGAGACCCGGCGGAAACACCTATCAGTCCAGAGGTCATGGCAAGCGCCGTCAGCATAGCCGAGTTCTTGGGTGTTCACGCAATGGCCGCTTATCAGATCATGGGGGCTGATGAAAGTCAATCAGCAGCAAGATATATCTTGAAGCGGCTTTCCATGGCTTCCACCACCAGAATAACCCGCTCGGAGTTGACCCGTCTGTGCCGTGGGAGATTCAACAGGTCCGACGATATGGACCCCGCATTAAAGGTGCTGGAAGAGCGTGGGTATATCCGGGAAGTAGAAAGCGACGTGGGCTATAACAACAGAACCAAGACGGCCTATTTAATAAATCCGGCCATAGCTGGAATTGATGGAAAGCATGGAAATGATGCGGCATAAATTCCATCGTTTCCATCGTTTCCACCCATAAGTAAATTTTGAAAGGAGTGTGGACTAGACGGGTAGATCATCCCAGCGAAAGGGAGCCGACGGTGAGCGGGAGCTTGCCGCCCTCCTGGCCCAATATGGCTACCCCGTCGAGCGGGGCGGATCTCTGTCCTTCGGGAAGGTGCCCGATCTGGTGGGCCTGCCGGGGGTACATATCGAGGTCAAGCGTGTGGAACGGCTGAATGTGGGCGAGGCTATGGGACAGGCCATCCGGGACGCTGACCGCTTTCATGACGGCGTGCCCGTCCTCTTCCACCGGCGCAACCGTCACCCCTGGCTGGTGACAATGAGGCTGGAGGACTGGATGGGGCTTTATAGACAATAAGAACAGGAGCCGCCCCACACAAGGGCGGCTCTCGTTCTCCTCACTCTGTGGCCCCAGGAGCGGCTTTGTCCCGCTCCATGGTTTCGGATATGGCCCGGTTGATAAACCCGTTCACGCTCTCGCTGTGGGCCTCTGCGTGGGCCTGGATGGTTTCCTTTTCCCCTTTGGGGACACGAACCTTGATTTCATCATAGTTCTCTTTCATGTACTTGCTCACAGCACGTTGTTGCGCTTTTGATGCTGGCACATCATTCACCTCCACTTTGGGGTCGGCAAAATGCCGATACCTTCTCCTAGTATACCTGTATTTTACCACAAAAGTATATAGGGGACAATATACAATGTATACATATATTGGGTACGATATTTGTTGGTGTTGACCATTGATATATCGGGTACAATATAGTATTATATTATCAGCAAGAGGGACAAGGGGAACGACTTCTCCAGTACCGTGACAAGCTCCGGGAACGAACTTCGCCCCGCTCTCTTGAATCAAGAATAGGAGGTCCACAATATGGAACGTCACTTCAAGGTCAATGCCGAGTTCATCGCCTGTATGCTGGAGATCAGCTCCGAGTTGGGCTATCTCGTCGACGAGGGGTTGAACCCGGACAGCATGGAAATCATCGAGCGGGTGAATAACCGTCTGGTTACCCTGCTGGAACAGCTCAACGAGGAAGGAGGGGCAGCATGAGCAACCACGAGTTGGAGGGGAAGCTTCGGGAGCTGCGCCAGCTTCAAGCCCTGATTGAGGAGGCCGAAGCGGAGGCGGAGGGCATTAAGGACGCTATCAAGGCCCACATGGGCGATAGCGAGGAGTTGCGGGCCGGGGAATACCGGGTGACCTGGAAAACGGTAAAGTCCGCCAGAATCGACGCTGTGGCCCTTAGAGCGGCATTGCCCGAGGTCGTGGAGAGATTCACCAGGGAAACCACCGTGCGGAGGTTTTGTGTAGCGTGAGCAGACTAAAACATGACTACTCCGTATCCGCTCCCGTTGTTGATGCGTTTGGCGGCTTGAAGGCTCTGGAGGCGGTCAGGGATCAGGTCAAGGGCCTAGACCTCCCGCCGTGCCCATTCTGTGGGGGTGAGGCGGTGTTTGTGCTAGGTACCATGTACACAACTCCGTCCGTTACCGTCGAGTGTTCCCACTGCCATGGGCGCACCGCAAGCGTGGGGCCAAGCTACGACTATTTCACTGGGACACAAACGAGTATCCATGACGCCGTCAATGATACGGCCAGACGGTGGAGCCGAAGAGAACATGGAGCTGCATAAGAAAGGCCCGCTACCCCCAGCCGATCAAAGCAAGGATAGCGGACCCACACACCAAGACCCAAGAGAGGGACCCGGTAACCCTATTATATCGGGTCCCCTCCTGAAATACAAGGAGGAGAATATGAGCGATCTGATGCGGGCTTTGTTTCTGGCCTGTTCCAACGAGGACCCCGCCACCGTCCCCAGCCTGTCGGACTATTACGAGCGAACCCAGAAGGCGGAGAAGGCCCGGAAGGCTCTCGGTATGACCGATGAAGTGGCGGAGTATGGGGAGGCCATGGAAGAGCAGGGATTTATCAATGGATTCAGGTATGGGGTTACGTTCACCAGAATGGGCTATGAAGGAGAAACGCAAGAGTGAATATTGACATTCGAGAAATTATGAGGCTTAGGCCCTATCTGCCTGACCGTCGTGAGTTCGTGGCGGAACTGATGGATATTTACGGAGCGAAACCAGAACCCGGCAGCGATGATGCCCTCTTCGATTTTCTCCAGACTATCTATAACGCCGGGTGGCTCGATGGTATCAGGCAGAAAAGGGCGGAAACTCGGCTTTAAAAGGCCCGTTGACCTGGGCACGACACCTTGCGGTGTGGGCATCTGTTGCCCCCTTTTTCTTTTAACCACCGCTCTATTGGAAGAGGTGCCCCTTCCCGGTCACTTGCCCACTGCTGGCCAGAGTCAAGGGGTGGGGGGGGGGGGATCTCTCATGCGCGCGAGGCTGTCCCTTTTGTCCAGGACCGTGCCGAGTCGGGCGATAAAGATTAAACCCAATTTTTTGAGGGTGGGGGTCTGCCATGTTTCAGCCTTTTTAGGGACTCCGAAATGTGAGGATGTAGAACCACCTACAAACTGTGGGTGGTTGGGTAAAGGTACCCCTCACAGCGTGGGGGACCTCGGCCAACTAAAACGCAAAGGAAGTGTTTAATTATGGCAAGAAAAGCCGCAGACGGAACTGGCACGATCAGGAAAAAGACGGTTACCCGCTCGGGAAAACAGTACACCTATTGGGAGGCCCGCTATACCGAAGGCCGAGATTCCGGTACCGGGAAGCAGATCCAGCGGAGTATTACGGGCAAGACCCAAAAGGAGGTCGCCCAAAAGCTGAAAGCGGCCACCGCATCCATAGACCAAGGGACCTATATTTCCCCCAGTAAAATGACCGTGGGTGACTGGTTGGACATTTGGGCCAGGGATTATTTGGGCGGAGTGAAGCCTTACACAGTGGTAGCCTACACCGGCACCATTAAAAACCACATTAAGCCCGCTCTGGGGGCTATCAAGCTGCCCACCCTGAACGCCCACACCATCCAGAGCTTTTACAATGGCCTCACCGCCGAGCGGGAGGGAAAGCCCGGTCTGTCCCCCAAGACGGTGAAGAACGTCCACGGGGTCCTCCACAAAGCGCTACAGCAGGCCGTCGCTATTGGGTACCTTCGATTTAATCCGTCGGATGCCTGTACCATGCCCCGGATTCAAAAGCACAAGATCAAACCACTGGACGAAGGGGAGAGCAAGGCATTTTTGAAGGCCATCCAGGGCCACCGATTCGAGACACTTTATACCGTTACCCTCTTTACTGGCCTGCGGGAAGGTGAGGTCCTTGGCCTGAAATGGGATTGTGTGGACTTCAAGAAAGGTACGCTCACCATCGACAAACAGCTCCAGCTTGAAAAGAAGAAGGGCGGACAACACGTATTTGTCCCCCCAAAGAATGACAGGGCCCGGACCGTCACCCCTGCGGCCTGGGTGATGAAGCTCCTTCGCACTCACCGGGCCAGACAGGCGGAACAACGGCTGAAGGCGGGCAAGCTGTGGGAGGATTCCGGGCTTGTCTTTACCGATGAGCTGGGCCACCACCTGGCAGTCTATACTATCTATCGGGCGTTCAAGAAGGTAGCCGCTGAGATTGGCCGGCCAGACGCCCGGTTCCACGATCTGCGGCACAGCTACGCCGTCGCCTCCATTCGTTCGGGAGACGATGTAAAAACAGTCCAAGGTAACATGGGTCACGCCACCGCCGCCTTCACCCTGGACGTGTATGGACATGTTACAGACCAGATGAAGAAGGAGAGCGCCGCCCGGATGGATTCGTATATCAAAGACGTTTTGGGGCTGTAAAGGGAAAACTAAAGGGAAAACACCACTTGAGGGACATAAAAAAAGACCCTAGAGCCGTTGAAGCTCTAGGGTTTTTCTTCTGGCGGAGTGGGAGGGATTCGAACCCTCGAGCCGTGTTAGCGGCTACACGATTTCCAATCGTGCTCGTTATGACCACTTCGATACCACTCCAGATATTTACGTGGACAGCGAAAGTTATTATAACAGATTTCCGGGAATAGTCAAGGCCTAAATCAAAAAAAGAGGAATTGACAAGAAAATGCGGTATAGTTATAATTATAACGGTTTTATTTGAAACAGGAAGTGAGCACATGCGGGAAATGCTGCAATATGCCAGCCGGTTCCGGCGGCTGTACCAAAAGAGTTTTCAACCTCTGGGGGAGGAGTGGGGGCTGTCCCAGCTGGAGATGGACATGCTCCTTTTTCTGCACAACAACCCGGAGCGGAACACCGCCCGGGATATGGTGGCCCTGCGGGGGTTCGCCAAGTCCAACGTCTCCACGGCGGTGGACGCCCTGGAGCGGGACGGCTGGCTGAGGGTGGCCCCCGATCCGGACAGCAGGCGGATGAAGCGGCTTTTCCTCCAACCGGAGCGGCAGGCGGCGGTGACGGCCATGGCCCAGTGCCAGGAGCGGTGCTTTTCCGCGGTCCTGGCGGGCTTTACCAAGGAGGAGCTGGCGGGGCTGCGGGAGCTGATGCTCCGGCTGGACGCCAACGTCCGGCATGCGCTGGGAGAGCTGGAACAGAAGGGCGGCCGCTGAGATGGTCTACACCTTCGTCATCTGCTTCATCGCCGGCATCGGGGCCGGGCTGGGCACCGGCTTTGCCGGGATGAGCGCGGCGGCGGTGATTAGCCCCATGCTGATCACCTTTCTCCACATGGAGCCCTATACGGCGGTGGGGATCGCGCTGGCCAGCGACGTGCTGGCCAGCGCCGTATCGGCCTATACCTACGGCAGGAACAAGAACCTGGACGTGCGCAACGGCCTTGTGATGATGGCCTCCGTCCTCTGCTTCACCCTGGTGGGGAGCTATGTTTCCAGCCTGGTGCCGGGGACCGCCATGGGGGGATTTTCCACCTGCATGACCCTGCTGCTGGGGATCAAATTCATCCTGCGGCCCGTCATGACCACCAAGGAGAACATGAAGGCGGTGGAGCCGAGGAAGCGGTTTATCCAGTCGGTGCTCTGCGGGGCCGTGGTGGGCTCCATCTGCGGCTTTGTGGGCGCGGGGGGCGGCATGATGATGCTACTCATCCTCACCAGCGTTCTGGGCTATGAGCTGAAGACCGCCGTGGGGACCAGCGTGTTCATCATGACCTTTACCGCCTTTACCGGGGCCGCCGGCCATTTCGCCATAGGGGGCGCCCCCGACCTGTGGAGCCTGGTCTTCTGCGTGCTGAGCACCCTCCTGTGGGCCAGGGTGGCCGCCCGGTTTGCCAACAAGGCCGATCCCATCGTCCTCAACCGGGCCACCGGCGTGGTCCTCACCGTCCTGGGCGCGGCCATTTTGGCGGTGAACTATCTGAGCTGACAGATATGAAAAAGAGCGGGAGGCCCATATGGGCCTCCCGCTCTTTGCGCGCCCGGCGATGGGACCGGCGGCGGTCAATCATCGTCGTCATCCTCGTCCCGGCCGTGGCGGTCTTTTGTTCCGTTATCGTCGTCCTGGCCGTCCCAGTCGTCGTCTCTATCCTCGTCGTCATCATCCCGGTCATCGTTTCTGTCGTTATTGTCATCCTCCCTGTCATCGTCCCGGTCTTTCTCGTTGTCGTCCCGGTCGTCGTCTCTGTCCTCATCATCGTCATCCCGGTCGTCGTCCGCATCCTCCAGCCGCTCTTCCAGGTCCTCCGCCAGGTCCCGCAGCTGTTTGACGCTCATCGTCTGGAGCCTGCCGGGATCCAGGGTGGGGTCAAGGGAGAGCAGGTAATTGATCCAAAAATTCTTGCCGTTGGAGGGATCCGGCCTGGGCGTCGGCGTAGATGAGGGAGGCGGCTCCGGCGCGGCGGTGGGCCGGGGCGTCGGGGTGAGCTGGGGTACCGGAGTGGAAGCGGGCGTTGGTGTGGGGGTGGAAACGGGGTCCGGAGTGGGGACGGGCGTGGGCGTGGGCACGGCCTCCTGAGAGGAGGCCGGCGGGGCGGGAGACGGAGAGGCGGGTGTGGTGGAGATGGTGACGCTCTGATCCTCCGGAAGGGCGCTGAGCACGTCCTGGGAGACCCGCTCCTCCAGGGAGAGGGCGCGGCTGGCGCTGGCGGCGGATACCGTGATGTGGACCGTGCCGGTGCCGTCCACAAAATAATCGTGCTGTACGATGGAACCGATGATGGCGCTGACGGCGGTGTCCAGATCCACGTTTTTCAGCTCCAGCGTGCTGAGGATGGCTTCCCCGTCGGCATTGAGGGCCTTCGCCTCCAGGACCCGGTCCAGCAGATTGGTGGTCAGCTCAATGCTGGGGTTGACCTGGATCCCGATGCGGGCGGCGGGGTGGTAGTAGCCCGCCACCCCGCCGCACAGGAGGGCCAGGCAGAGCCCGGCGGCCACGGCCAGCCGCCGCGGGACGCCGGAGCGGCGGACGGCGGGACGTTCTTCCCGCGGGAGAAGGCTCTCGTAATAGGCGGGGGAGGTGAGTGGGGCCGAGGCGGCGGCCTGGCGCAGATCGGGGAGGGATTGGTCCACCCCCCGGGCGAGCAGCTCCTCCAGCGCCCGGTTATTTCGTTTTTTCACGCAGGTCCACCTCCTCGTCTGCCGCCTCCAGCTGGCGGCGCAGTTTTCGCAGGGCCCGGTTGTACTTGGAGAGCACGGTGGACAGCGGCCGCCCCAGCATCGCGGCGATCTCCCGGTGCTTTAGGCCGGAGACGGCGTGGAGGAGCACGATCTCCCGCTCCTGCCCGTCCAGGATCCGCAGGGCCTCCCGCAGGGCCAGGGCGGCGGTGGGGTCGCTGTCGTCGGCCAGCTCCAGCGGGGGGAGGTCCTCCAGAGGGGCCTCCCGCCCCGACCGGCGCTGCTGCATCCGGACGGCGTTGCGGGCGATGGTGAAGATCCAGGCCAGAGGCTTGCCCTGGGGGCGGTACTGCCCCGCGCAGGTGCGGATGGCCAGATAGGTGTCCATCATGGCGTCCTGGGCGTCCTGGGAATTGCGGGTCAGGGAGAGGGCGAAGGCGTAGAGGGAGCGGGCGGTCAGGCGGTAGAGGGCGTCAAAGTCCTCCGCCCGCCCCTGGGCCACCCCCAGGAGGAGCCGTTCACAGGCCCCGTCGGAGAGGGCATCCCGCGCCCGGGCGGAGGCGGATTCCATGGCCAGCCAGAGCATCACGCGCGCATCCCTCCTCAAACAACTGACTTTTTCTCAGTGTATCAGAATCGGGACGCCCGCGCAATCCCCCGTACGCTTGGAAAGAGGGCGGGCCGCTGTGGGCCCGCCCCCATGGCGCGGAGGGATCAATCGTCGTCTTCGTCGTCCCAGCCCTTGTGCCAGCCGCGGTCGTGATGGTCGTCGTCCCAGTCGTCGTCGATGCCCGCCTTCTCCAGGAAATCCTCGGCCTTATCCAAGGTGTCCTCGGCCTTGTCCAGATCCCGGAGCAGCTCCCATCTGGCCTGGCGGCCCAGCTTGGAGCTGTCCTCAATGGCGTCCTCCAGGTGGTCGATCTCATCGGAGAGGGCCTCCACCTGGGACATCAGGGCCCGGCCGGAGTCGGTGTCGCCGGAGTGGGAGGTGAAGTGGTCCCGGCACTGGACGAACAGGGTGTCGGCGCGGTCCCTGAGGGCGGCGATTTGATTGGAATAGGCCTCGGTATCCTGATTGGCCCAGTTGTCGTCGGGCTTGGACTGGGAGCCGGTCCAGCCGGCCTGGGCCTGGTCCAGGGTCGCCTTATAGTCCTTGCAGGCGATGTCCAGCACGTCGGCGGCGGCCACCAGCTCGTTATACTCCGCGTAGCTGATGGCGGACTGGCGCAGGCTGTCGTTCAGGGCGATCTGGAGGGCGGTGACGTCGCTGCGGAAGGTTTTCCAGTCCTCCCGGGCGTTGGCGTCGGCGGTCTTCCAGGCGTTGTAGTCCTTGGCGGAGGCGGCGGAGTCCACCAGCCTCTTCAGCGCGGCCCGGTCCTTCTCCAGATGGTCGGCCTCGGCCCGAAGGGTCTGGTAGGTGCTTCCGGCGTCAATGCCGTACTTGGAGATCAGGTCCTTGGCCAGCGTGACCAAGCGGCTGTCCAGGGTGTTCATCCGGTCGTTCAGGGCGTCCCGCTGGGCCTTGGTCAAAAGCTCCAGCCGGTAAGCCTCGCTCAGGTCCACCTGCATCTCCCGCAGATCGTCCACCAGGGACAGGCGGCGGTCCTCCAGGCGGCGGTAGATGGTCAGGTTCTCGCCGTAGGTCCCGGCCTTATCGGCGGCGTCCCGGTCGGCGATGAGGTTGACGTAGCGGGCCTCCAGCCTCTCCGCCCGGCGGGTCAGGGCGCCGGCGGTCAGCTCCTCGGGCGGAGTCTCGGTCTTGGGGCTCAGGGATACGGTCTGGGTCTTGGAATCCCAGAGGACCTCCTGGTCCAGCAGCCCGCCGATGGCCCGGATGGGCAGGTAGGTGGAGCCGCCGTACTCAATGGGGTAGACCACGTCGCCGTTTTTGTCGTACATGGTCTGTTTCTCGCCGTTGACTTCCACGCTGATGTCGGGACGCAGGGTGGCGGTGATGGACTGGATGCCGGTGGCCGCCGCGGCGCCCAGGGTCAGGGCCCCGGCCAGCAGGCAGACGGCGGCGGGGGTGCGCATAGAGATCCGTTTCATAGTGATACCATCCTTTCAGATCGTGTGGTTCGTGTGGGGAGCCGGTTTTCCGTCTCTGCCCTGATAATGCGGGAGGGGGCCCTTTTATCGCAGGTATTTGAAAAATATTTTTAAAGTTTTGCGGGGCACAAGAAAAGACCGCCCGAAGGCGGTCTTTTCAAAGGGGGGGTCAGCCGGGACAGCCGGACTCCCGGTTTTTCCGGTCGATCCAGCCGGTGGAGGCATCCATGGCCGCCCGGCAGGCATTGGTCTGGTCCAGGGCGTTGAGCATGACGAAGTCGTGGATCATCCCGCGGAAACGGATGGAGGCCACGTCTACCCCGGCCAGACGGAGCTTGTCGGCGTAAGCCTCCCCCTCGTCCCGCAGCACGTCGCACTCGCCGTTCAGGATCATGGCGTCGGGCAGGCCCTCCAGGTCTTGAAGGGAGGCGCGCAGGGGGGAGGCGGTGATCTGACGGCGGGCGGCCTCCGAGGGGGCGTACTGGTCCCAGAACCACTGCATCCCCGCCCGGTAGAGGTAAAAGCCGGAGGCAAACTCCCGGTAGGAGGGGGTGTCGAAGCAGGCGTTGGTGACGGGGTAGTAGAGCAGCTGCTTGTGGATGGCGGGGCCCTGACGGAATTTGGCCATGAGGGTCATGACGGCGGCCATGTTCCCGCCCACGCTGTCCCCGGCCACAGTGAGGGTGGCGGGGTCGAACTGGAACCCGGCCAGCTCGGCCAGCCGGGGAAGCTGGCAGAGGATGGAGTAGCACTGTTCGATGGCGGTGGGGTACCGGGCCTCGGGGGAGAGGCTGTACTCCGGGAAGATGACGATGGAACGGGTCCGCCCGGCCAGCTCCCGCACCAGCTTTTCGTGGGTGCGGAGATTGCCGAAGACCCAGCCCGCGCCGTGGATGTAAAAGATGACGTCCGCGGGGGTCCGGGTCTCCTCCGGGGTGACGACATACACGGGCAGACGGCCCCAGGGTCCGGTGTCCGCGTGATAGCTGTCGATCCTGGCGGGCCACATGGGGACCGGGGAGGCCTGGGCGGCGTCCAGGGCGGCCCGCCCCTGCTCCGGCGGGAGCTGGAAGATGAGCGGCGGCTTGGCGTTCTCCACGCAGACCTGCACGGCGGCCGGCTCCAGGATCGCGTATTTTCGGATATTCAAGACGGTTCCCTCCCGATTTCAAATCACAATGACATACCCATTGTATTCCGAGAAAAGGGGAGGGGTGTTTTGAAAATGCCGACTCAGAAGAGGGCCGAAATGCCCTTGGCGGTCCGCTCCGGGACGTCTTTGAAATGTCCGCCCGGGTTCCACTCCAGGGTTACGGGGACGCCTTGGGCCTGGAGCAGCCCGGCGGCCTGGCGGGTGCGCTCCTCCACCGACGCCAGCCGGGGGTTCCCGGCCGCTTTCTCCCGGTCGCCCAGGGAGAGGACCGCTTTTTCCAGCGGCCTGGGAAAGGTGTGGTTCTCCATGTACGTCAAGAATCCGTCGAACCAGAGGGAGCCGGACAGGCTGGCCGCCCGGTCAAAGAGGTCCCCCTGGTAGACCGCCCACAGGGCGAACAGCCCGGCCAGGGAGTAGCCCGCGATGCCCCGGGAACGGGGGAGGAACCCCAATTCCCCCTCCACGGCGGGGAGAAGGCGGCGGGTCAGCTCCTCCAGAAAGAGAGGGCCGCCCCCGCCGAAGTCCTTTCCCCCGCGAAAGGCCCGTGGGGCGGGCCAGGGGGAGAGGTCCCGCTCCCAGTCCAAGCCGCTCACCGCCGCCAGGGCGGGCCTGGGCTCCGGGAGGAGCCGCCAGACCTCCTCCGCCTCCCGGGGAGAGAGGGGGCAGTACACAAGATCCCGGCTGTCGGGAGCCTGAAAAAGGCGGACCGTATAGGGGGAGAGCTCCATCGTTTTTTCCATATCAGATCAGCACCCCGTCACAGTGGTCGATCTCGTGCTGGATGATCTGGGCCGTCCAGCCGGTGAAGGTTTTCAGCCGAATCTGGAAATCCTCGTTCTGGTACCGTACCTTGATGGAGCGGTACCGCCTGGCCCGGCGGACGCCGGGGAGGGAGAGGCGCCCCTCCTCCGCCTCGTAGGGGCCGGAGCGTTTGACGATCTCCGGGTTGAACATGAGGAGATAGCTCCCCTCGTTGTCGAAGGCGATGATGCGCCTGGATACCCCGATCATATTGGCGGCCATCCCCACGCATCCGCCGGCGTTGGAGCGCAGGGTATCCAGCAAATCCTCCGCCGCGGCGCGGTCCGCCTGGGTGGCGGGGGAGGAGGGGAGGGCGAGAAAAAGGGGGTCTTTCATGATGTCTCTGACCATGGCGTTTCCTCCGTCTGTCTGGTATGATATCTGATTCTACCACATATCCCGGATTTGGGGTAGGGCCGTCCCCCGGCGGCCCGCCCTTCTCTTTCCGGCGGTTTTGTGGTATGATATCCACCACGAGAGAAGGAGCTGATCGCCATGGAGCAGGAGCACAAGCGCCGCGTCCGCTATCAGGGGACCCACCCCCGGAACTTTCAGGAGAAGTACAAGGAGCTGAACCCCGAGAAGTACCGGTCCGACGTGGAGAAGATCATCCAGAGCGGCAAGACCCCCGCCGGGATGCATATCCCCATCATGGTGGAGGAGATCCTGGACGTGCTCCAGATCCAGCCGGGCATGACGGGCTATGACGCCACCCTGGGCTACGGCGGCCACACCCGGAAAATGCTGGAGCGGCTCCAGGGGCAAGGCCATCTCTACGCCACCGACGTGGACCCGGTAGAGTCGGAAAAGACCCGGGCCCGTCTGGCGGAGCTGGGGTACGGCCCTGAGATATTGACTATCCGCCGCATGAACTTCTCCCAGGTGGATCAGGTGGCCCCCGGTGAGGCCTTTGATTTCGTCCTGGCGGACCTGGGGGTCTCCTCCATGCAGATCGACGATCCCGGGCGGGGCTTTACCTTCAAGCGGGACGGCCCCCTGGACCTGCGGCTGGACCCCACCACCGGCATCACAGCCGCCCAGCGGCTGCGGGAGCTGGACGAGGAGGAGCTGACGGCCCTGCTGGTAGAGAACGCCGACGAGCCCTACGCAGAACGGATCGCCAAAGGCGTCCTGGGGACCCTCAAGGGGGGCGGGCGCGTGGAGACCACCCGGCAGCTGGCGGCCATTGTGGAGGAGGCCCTCTCCTTCCTGCCCCAGGCGGAGCGGAAGGAGGCGGTGAAGAAGTCCTGCCAGCGGACCTTCCAAGCCCTGCGCATCGACGTCAACAGCGAGTTCGAGGCGCTGTACGCCTTTTTGGAGAAGCTGCCCGGCGTGCTGAAGAGCGGTGGCCGGGCGGCGGTGCTGACCTTCCACTCCGGGGAGGACCGGCTGGTAAAAAAGGCCTTCAAGCAGCATTTGCGGGAGGGGCTCTACCGGGAGATCGCGGGGGACGTCACCCGCCCCTCCGCCCAGGAGTGCTTTCAAAACCCACGGGCCCGTTCCACCAAGCTGCGCTGGGCTGTCAGGGCATAGGGGCAAAAAGAAAAGGGGCCCGGAGCGTGATGCGCTCCTGGCCCCTTTTTTGAGGCGGCTTTGATGGGATGCCCGGCATGAACCGAAGCCCCGCCCGGGAGCAGTCTCAGGGGGTTTCGTCCAGAAGCCGCTCCAGAGTCGCGGCGAAGGCCCGGTCCTGGTCCGGCCCACGGCGGGCGGGGCCTTTCAGGCGCCCGCCGGCGCGGCTGATCTTTTGAAAGGTGTGCCGGGCCAGCAGCAGGGCGTCGATGTTGCCGGAGGTATATTCCATGCCGTTCTGATCCAGGGCCCTGGCCCGCCGGGCCAGGCACATGGCCGCCAGGCCGTGATCCTGGGTGACGGCGATATCTCCGGGCCGCAGGAGGTTTACCAGGGCGAAATCCACGCTGTCCGCCCCCTTGGATACGGTGAGGGTGGCGGCCCCGGGCTTTTCAAAGACGTGGGAGGTATCGCAGAGGATGAGACATTCCACTCCTCGTCTGCGGGCGATGGACAGGGTCAGGTCCACCACGGGACAGCCGTCGGCGTCGATCAAAATGCGCATGGGCCCCATCCTCTCCTGAAAATCCGGGTCAATCAAGTTCGTCCAGCCGGTCCAGGATCTCGTCGGCCAGATCCTCCAGCTCCTCGTGGCGGTCGCCCCAGATCTCGTGTTCCTCACTCTCCATGTCCCCGGGCTCCTCTTCGTCCAGCCGGGCAATCTGGACCCGGACGTCCCGCAGAAAAGCGGACAGCCCCTCCCGGTCCATGCTGTCCAGGCCGGGGGTCTGAGCGTATTGGCTGAAATCGATGATGTCTGCCATGTTGGCGCCTTCCTTTCCCTGAGTGGAAATGTGTCCCTATCATAATACCACAGGAGCGGGGAAAAAGGGCCCCGCCTCTTATTTCCGTGAAATGGGTTATACTAAAGTCTGTCTTTATGGCAACTGAGCGGAAAGAGAGGACCGGAAAATGAAAGAAGGAACCGTCCACCCCAAATCCCTATGGAGCGCTTCCGTCACGCCGCGAAGGTTCAAAAGCCTGAACAGGGACCTGAAGGTCCAGGTCCTTGTGATCGGCGGAGGCATGGCGGGGGTCCTGTGCGCCTATATGCTCCAGCGGGCCGGGGTGGCCTGCGCCCTGGTGGAGGCGGACACCGTCTGCGGCGGGGACACCAAAAACACCACCGCCAAGATCACCTCCCAGCACGGGCTCATCTATCACAAGCTGGTCAAGCGGTTCGGCCCGGAGACGGCGGCGCTGTACCTCCGGGCCAATCAGGAGGCCCTGCGGGCCTACGGGGAGCTCTGCGAGGGCATCGACTGCGATTTTGAGCGGCGGGACGCCTTCGTCTATTCCCTGGACGATCCCCAGGCCGTTGAGGACGAGATGGAGGCCCTCCGGCGGCTGGACTTTCCCGCGGAGTTTGTGGGCCAGCTCCCCCTGCCCTTTCCCGTGGCGGGCGCCGTCCGGTTCCCTGATCAGGCCCAGTTCAATCCGCTGAAATTTGTCCACGGGATCACCGAAGGGCTGGAGATCTACGAGCACACCATGGTGCGGGAGGTGGCGGGGCACAGGGCGGTCACGGACCGGGGCACCATCACGGCGGACCAGATCATCGTGGCGACCCACTTTCCCTTTCTCAATCTGCGGGGCAGCTACTTTTTGAAGCTGTACCAGCACCGC
Organism: Oscillospiraceae bacterium; assembly: GCA_022846075.1. Classification (GTDB taxonomy): domain Bacteria; phylum Bacillota; class Clostridia; order Oscillospirales; family Oscillospiraceae; genus Vermiculatibacterium. The sequence continues at coordinate 2,216,312 of AP025582.1, read as the reverse complement.
TCCTATGTGATTGCCCTGGAGGACGCTCCGGACGTGGGGGGCATGTACGTGGACGACGCCCTCAAGGGGATGTCCTTCCGCAATTTTGAAAATTTACTGCTCATCGGGGGCGGAGATCACCGCACGGGGAAAAGCGGGGGGAACTGGGAGGAGCTCAGCCGGTTCGCCGCCCGTCATTATCCCAACGCCAAGGAGCGGTACCGCTGGTCCACCCAGGACTGCATGACGCTGGACGACGTGCCGTATATCGGCCGCTATTCCAAAAATACGCCGGGGCTGTATGTGACCACCGGCTTCAACAAATGGGGCATGACCTCCTCCATGGCGGCCGCCCTGGTGCTGACCGATCTGATCACGGGGAAGGAGAACCCCTATGCCGGGGTGTTTTCCCCCTCCAGGAGCATGCTCCGGCCCCAGCTGGCGCTTAACGCCATGGAGGCGGCGGTGGACCTGCTGACCCCCACGGCCCCGCGCTGTCCCCACATGGGATGCGCGCTGAAATGGAACGGGGCGGAGCGCTCCTGGGACTGCCCCTGCCATGGTTCCCGCTTCAGGGCGGGGGGAGAACTGATCGACAACCCGGCCACGGGCGGCATCCGGCCCCGCCGTCCGTAAGGGCCCTGGGCTGAACCCTCAGCGGGCCCTCAGCTGCCAAAAGGCCACGGCGCTGGCCGCCGCCACGTTCAGGGAATCCACCTGGTGGGACATGGGGACGCGCACGGTGTAGTCGCAGGCGGCGATGGTGCGCGCCGACAGGCCGTCCCCCTCGGTGCCCAGGACGATGGCCAGCTTTTCCTCGGCCATGAGCCGGGGATCCTCGATGCTGACGGCGGTATCACTGAGGGCCATGGCGGCTGTCTGGAAGCCCAGCGCCCGCAGGCGGTCGATCTCCGGCCGGGGCCAGTGGGCGGGCTCGCTGCCGATGCGGGTCCACGGGATCTGGAACACGGTGCCCATGCTGACCCGCACCGCCCGCCGGTGCAGGGGGTCGCAGCAGGTAGGCGTAACCAGCAGGGCGTCCACGTGCAGCGCCGCGGCGGAGCGGAAGATGGCGCCCACGTTGGTGGGGTCCACGATGCCCTCCAGCACCGCCACCCGGCGGGCCCCGGCGCACAGCGCCTCCACGCCGGGCAGCGGGGGGCGGCGCATGGCGCACAGCACGCCCCTGGTCAGGGGGTAGCCGGTGAGCTGGGCCAGCAGGTCCCGCCCGGCGGTATAGACGGGGACCTCTCCACAGCGGGCCAGGATGTCCCGGGCCGGTCCGTCGATCTGCCTGCGCTCCATCAAAAGGGAGACGGGTTCGTACCCGGCGTCCAGAGCGTGGCCGATCACCTTCGGGCTCTCCGCGATGAAGAGGCCCTTCTCCGGCTCCCGGCGGTTGAGCAGCTGCGCCTGGGTAAGGCGGGCAAAGACGTCCAGCTCCGGCAGGGAAAAGTCGGTTATTTCTATGATATTGGGCATGGTGGGCTCCTTTCGGGGACATGGGAGTTTCGAACCGCCCGCCCCTGTGCCGGGGGGAAGTGGCCAGAGGGCTGTACGGATATGAGGGAAAATCGTGGGGAGACGGGTCGAATTTCCTGCGCTTCCACAGCGGCGGCAGAACTTGCCGGTGTCTTTGGACGGCCGCTCCAGAGCGGGTTTCCCCGCTCGGCGATCCCCAATGGACTATGAATAACTATACCATTTATCCGAAGGGCTGTCACCCCGTTTTGACGGGGCCGGCCTCACAGCCTCCGCGGCGGGTGCGGAACGGGCAAACCCGCCGAAAATACAGGAACCAGAAAAGGCCGCCGGGGTACCCCGGCGGCCTTTATGTTTTTCGTCGTGTGGAGAGCCCAAATCCGGGCTCTGTCCGGGCTTGCGGGCATGCCGTTTCTGTTTCCACATTTTCCGCCAATGTGTTGCTATTTGCACCTGATTTTGCTATACTAAACAATAAATATGTATGTAAACAATTAGAGCTCCGTTCAGATAACATGGCTGTGCGTGCAGGCCCCCCAAATGGGGGACGATTATCACGGATCGGACAGAATAGGTGGTCAAATCATGGAAAACAAACATGTGACGGAGCGGGGCGGCGGAGAGAACGCAATCCAGTGTCCGGCGGCGCTGGACATGCTGAAAACCGGCGTGATCTGCTGCCTTCCCGACGATGATCTGACCTTCTGTTGGGGAAATTCCAGCTTTTTCCGCCGTGCTGGGTATTCCCGGGACGGCTTTTGCGGCCGGTTCCATGATCTGCGGCAATACTACGCGGGATTCCCCGACGATTTTGACGCCATCCGGCAGGCGTTGTCACAGGCCGCCGAAACCGGCGGCCGCGAGATCGAGGCGACCCTCCGCCTGCCCCGCCAAGAGGGCGGGTTCACCTGGGTCCGCCTCTATGGGACCCTTGTGGAGGACCCGGCGGCGGGTGGACCGGTGCTGCGGGCGGAGCTTGCGGATGTGGACGCGCTGGCCGCGGAAAAAGAGGAACAGGCCCGGCTCTACCGGCAGAAGCTGGGTTATTTTCACTGGATGCTGGATTCCTATGAGGGCAACGTCTACATCAGCGACATGGATACCTATGAGCTGCTGTATCTGAACCAAAATTCCTGCGAGGTCCTGGGGGCCCCCGCGGTCCAGCTGGTGGGGCGGAAATGCTACGAGGTCATCCAGGGGAGAACGACCCCCTGCCCCTTCTGCACCAACAGCAAACTGACCGAGGACGACTTCTACGAGTGGGAATTTGAGAACCCGGTCCTGGAGCGGACCTTCCGGATCAAGAACCGGATCATCAACTGGGAGGGGCGCCGGGCGCGCCTGGAGCTTTCCCACGATATGTACAGCGCCGAGTACAAGCTGGCGAAAAAAGACCAGGAGCGGGACGCGCTGATCCGCAGCGTCCCCGGCGGACTGGCCCGGGTGGACGGCAGGGACACGCGCACCGTCCTGTGGTACAGCGGTGGCTTTTTGGATCTGATCGGCTATACCAAGGAGCAATTTGAACAGGAGCTGCACTCCCGGTGCGACTATGTGTATCCGGACGACGTGGCGCGCGTCGAAGCCGCCATGGGGCAGGCCAGGGAGACCGGCGAGCCGGCGGCGGTGGAATGCCGCGTGGTCAGCCGGACCGGGGCGGTCAAGATCCTGATGCTGACGTACAGCTATGTCGCCGGCGGGGAAAGCTGGGATGGGATCCCCTCCTATTACAGCGTGGGCGTGGACGTGACGGCGGAGCGCACGGAGCAGGCCCGTCAGCGGCAGGCCTTGGAGGACGCCTGCAAGGCGGCCCAGATCGCCAACGACGCCAAAACAAACTTCCTCTCCTCCATGTCCCACGATATCCGTACACCCATGAACGCCATCATCGGCATGACGGTCATCGCCCAGGCCAATATGCACGCCCCGGAAAAGATACAGGACTGCCTGAACAAGATCAATGTCTCCAGCCGTCATCTCTTGAGCCTGATCAACGAGGTGCTGGACATGTCCAAGATCGAGAGCGGGAAGATCGACCTTATCTCCGAGGCGGTCTCGCTGCCGGAGCTGATCGAGGACGTTATGGACGTCTTCCGCCCTCTGGCGGCGGAAAAGCGTCAAGAGCTGCAGATCAACGCCGACCACGTGCGGCACGAGACCGTGGTGACGGATCAAAGCCGCCTCCAGCAGGTCTTGGTGAACCTGCTGTCCAACGCCGTCAAATATACGCCCGAGGGCGGCTGTGTGGGACTGCGGGTCCGTGAGGTGCCGTCCTTCGCCAAGGGCAGGGGACAGTATGAGTTCATCGTCACCGACAATGGTATCGGGATGTCCGAGGCCTTCATCCCCCATATTTTTGAGCCCTTTTCCCGGGCGGAGGAGTCCAGGGTCAATCAGATCCAGGGCACAGGGCTGGGCATGGCCATCACGCAGAATATCGTGCGGATGATGAACGGCACCATCGAGGTCAAAAGCGTCCTGGGCGGGGGAAGTCAGTTTATCGTTGCCGTCTCCTTCGAGCTGTGCAGGGAGGCCGAGGGGGATAACGGGGAGCTCTCCGGCCTGCCGGTGCTGGTGGTGGACGACGACCGGATCGTCTGTGAGAGCGCCGCCGAGATCCTGGACGAACTGGGGATGCGGAGCAGCTGGGAGCTGTCCGGGGAGGCGGCGGTCTCCCGGGTGACCCGGGCCCATGAGGCCAGGGACGACTTTTTTGCGGTGATTCTGGACTGGAAAATGCCCGGAATGGACGGGCTGGAGACCCTCAGGGAGATCCGGAAGCGCCTGGGCGCGGACGTGCCCGTCATCGTCATTTCGGCCTACGACTACTCCGAGATCGAGGAGGAGTTCCGCCAGGCCGGGGCGGACGCCTTCCTGACGAAGCCGCTGTTCAAATCAAAGATTGCCCATACCTTCCACCAGCTCCGCCAGAGCGGGCGCTCGGCCGACGCCGCGCCCCTCCCCGCCGGGGAGGCCTCCTCCTGCCTGGAGGGGAAGCGGATCCTGCTGGTGGAGGACAACTGGCTCAACCGTGAGATCGCCACCGAGCTGCTTCAGATGCACGGCTTTTTGATCGAGGGGGCCGAGAACGGCCGGCTGGCGGTGGAAAAATTCGAGGCTGCCGGGCCGGGGTACTACGACTGTATCCTGATGGATATCCAGATGCCGGTGATGGACGGCTACCAGGCGGCCGAGGCGATTCGGGCCCTGGACCGGGCCGACGCGAAGACCATCCCCATCCTGGCCCTGACGGCCAACGCCTTTGCCTCGGACATCGGGAAGGCCCACAGCGCCGGTATGAACGACCATGTGGCCAAGCCCATCGAGGTGGACAGGCTCATGGAAGCGCTGAAGAGATGGATCAGATAACTGAATTCCAATATGGAGAGGCCCGGACCCGCCCCATGGGGCCCCGGCTTTCAAATCGTGAGGGAGATAGACGTGCAAAGACTGTTGAAAGGGCTCAGCCCTGAGGGGGAGGCCCTGCTGGACCTCATACCCGGGGGCGTCATGCAGTGCAGGAACGACGGGAATTACACCATCGTGGAAGTTAACGAGGGCTTTCGCGGCATGTTTGGATTCACCGCGGAAGAGCTGACCCAGCGGTTTCAAAACCAATTCCTCGCGATGATCCACCCGGCGGACCGGCAGAATTTTCTCATCGAGGTGGACCGGCAGCTGGGCCGGGGGGACCGGCTCTCCCTGAGTTACCGGGTGGTCTGCAAGGACGGCGGCTATAAGTGGACCGCCAGCAGCGCCAAGCTCTTCGGAGACGAGCGGGAGGAACGGTTTTTCTGTATCCTTCTCGATCTCACCGAGGTGCGGGACGCCCAGGAAAAGCTGAGGCTCTCCCTGGAGCACCTGGAGATCATCATGAACCAGTCCTCCGACATTATTTTTGAGTGGGATTTCGCCTCCGACGCCATGTCCTTTTCCCCCAACTGGCTGGATAAGTTCGGCTACGCGCCGCACTATGACGGCAGCCTGTCGAAGGAGGAGACCTTCCGCCACTTCCATCCCGACGACGTGGACCCCATGGCCGAGTTTTTGAAGGCGGCTAAAGAGGGCGCTCCGGGCTCGGTGCTGGATGTGCGGATCCGCAATTCGAAGGACCAGTACGTCTGGTGCCGGATCCGGGCCGCCACCCAGTACAGCGCGGAGAACGTGCCCCTCCGGGCCGTGGGCACGATTTCGGACATCGACGAAGAGAAGCGGATGGTGGAGGACCTGCGCCGCCGGGCGGAGCTGGACGCCCTGACCGGGCTCTACAACCACGCCGAGACGGAGCGGCGGGCGGGGATCTATCTGGACGGCATGCCGGAGACCATCTGCGCCATGTTCATCATCGACGTGGACAATTTCAAGCTGGTGAACGACGGGCAGGGGCACCTTTTCGGGGATGCGGTCCTGGCCGAGCTGGCGGCGGGCATGAAGAAGCTGACCCGGAAATCCGACGTGATCGGACGGATCGGCGGGGACGAGTTCGCCATATTTCTGAAGGACATCCCCTCCTCCCAAATCGCCGAGGAGAAGGCGCGGAAGCTTTTGGAGATCTTTCAAAACCTGTTCCGGGGGGAAAAGAAGCCCATCGAGGTGACCTGCAGCATCGGCCTGGCCATCTATCCGTGGGACGGACTGGATTTCCAGACGCTATACCACTGCGCGGATCTGGCCCTTTACCAGGCCAAGAGCCAGGGGAAAAACAGGTATGCCCGGTTTGACCCCAAAAGCATGGCGGCGGTGGATCGGATCGGATACTCCTCCCTGGGCGCGGTCATCGATTCCGACCAAAATACGGGCGGGAACAAGGGAAATCTGGTCAACTACGTGTTCCAGATCTTGTATGACAGTGAGGATATCAACGCCGCCGTGGAGGCGATCCTGGAGATAATCGGCAGGCGCTTCGACGTGAGCCGGGCCTACGTGTTTGAGAACAGCCCCGGGGGAGAATACGTGGACAACACCTACGAGTGGTGCAACGAGGGCATTCCGCCCCAGAAGGAGTTTTTGCAGCACTATCCCCTGGAAAAGGTGGAGGGTTATCGGGAACTGTTTCGGGATAACGCCATCTTTTACTGCCGGGACATCCACGCCCTCACCCCGGCCCAGGCCGCGCTTTTTGAAAGCCAGGGCATCCGCTCCACGCTCCAGTGCGCGCTGCACGACGGGAAGGAGTTCCGGGGGTTCGTCGGATTTGACGAGTGCACGGGCCTGCGGATGTGGAACCAGGAGGAGATCGGCATGCTCTCCCTGGTGGCCCAGCTTTTGACCACCTTCCTGCTGAAAAAGCGGGAGTCGGACCGCAACCAACAGATCATGGTCCAGCTCAACGCCATCCTGGATATGCAGGACTCCTATATCTACGTCATCCGTCAGGACAACTACGAACTGCTGTACCTGAACCGCAAAACCCTTCGGCTCGACCCCTCCGCCAAGGCCGGCATGACCTGCCACAAGGCGTTTTTCGGGCAGGACACCCCCTGTGAGAGCTGCCCGCTGTCCGGGGACACGGAGGTCTATAATCCCCGGTACGGCGTCTGGACCCGGGCCTGGTATTCCACGATGAAGTGGGAGGACAAGGACGCGTATCTGATCAACTGCACCGACATTACGGAACACAAGCAGCCGCGGGACCAGGAAAAGAATTAGCTCCCATCCCTCTGGGACAGTGGCGCCATGACCACCGGCGCCCATGCTGCCCCGGCGTGCTCCTTTGAACCCATCAAGGCCCTGTGGAAACATCCACAGGGCCTTGATGGGTTCAAGTTATGCTGTCACTGGAGATCAGAAGGTGCTCCACGCCTGGAACACCGAGGCCGGACAGGGAATTCACGGTCCTGCGAAGCTCGTGAAGCATGAGCTCCTCCAGCTTGGCGGAGAACCGTGGGTAATCCGCCCCTTCCAGGGCCGCGATCAGCGCGTCAAAATAGGGATCGGATATGGCGTTGAGGGCCTCCGGGCTTTCCAGCAGGCCGTGGAGCGCGTACCCCCAGAAAAACTGCCGCAGCAATTCGGAGTAGACGGTCCGTATCGCCTGACAGGGGGCGTGCCTTGTGATCAGATCCAGTACGAAGTAGGATAAGATATCGCCGCGCCGCCACTGCTTGCGCGCCTTCAGCTCCCCGCACAGCGCCGCCACCGAACCGGCGTCGAGGGAGGAGAGGGTCAGCAGGGAGACGTCTTTGCAGGACAGGGCGAAGATCTGAAGGCTCTCCGCCATATCCAGGAGCCGCCGCTGGAGGACGGGCTTGGTGAAATCACTGTTCTCCGTGGCCTGGTCAAAGGGCAGGACCCGCGTGCCCACATATTTCGCGGACCTGATCGCCCCCACGCTGCCGAGAAGCTCCAGCGACCTGCGGACGGTGCTTACCGACACCCCTTTTTGCCCGGCCAGCTCCTCCTGGGAGGGGAGCAGGCTTCCGGCGGGGTATTCCCCCCGGCTGATGGAGATGAGAAGGTCCATGGCGAGGGAATAACAGAGCTGCCGGCTTTTTTTGTAGGAACTCCAGGCAAAGGCTTCCTCCTGCTCTGGGGGAGGGGCGGTGATCCTGGAGTCATAAAACCGGACGAGGGCCAGAGACAGCTTTTCGGTGGACCGGTCCAGCGCGGCGCGGAGGGCGGGCCAGTCCCTATTTTGGCAGAGGGTCAGGACCTCAGGCAGGTAGTCGGCGGATTGGTCGAAGTACTGTAAATTTTCCTCCAGGCTGAAAAAGGGGCCGTGCAGGAACATAAAGGTCTGCCAGACAAGGCGCATGAGGAGGGAGTTGCCGAGGCCGCCGTATTTCTGACTGAGATGCTCCAGCATCGCGTAGGGCACGGCGGCGCGCCCTTCCTTCAAAAGCGCCTCCATCGCCCGCAGCGTCTCCGCCGGGGCGCTTTTGAGCCCCACCCACTGGGCGTTGGCGAACAGGGGCCGCATGGAGCGGCCCAGGTCGAGCATCGCGTGTTTGCGCCGGGAGAAAAAGGTCTGGATGAACTGTTCGCTCTCCTGGGGGGCGTAGTTTACTTTTACCGTGGCGCCCACGTTCTTTGAAAGGGAGATATAGCCCTTTTCCTTGAGCCGCAAATAGGCGGACCGGGCCGTATCAATGGACACGCAGAGCCGCGCGCCGGTCTCCTCTATGGTGGGCAGTTTCTCCCCCCGGCGGTAGGTGCCGAATTGTATCTGGTCAAGCAAAATGTTGTAGACAACGCTGCGCAGTTCAGTACTGTTTTCCAATTCCGGCGCCTCCTTTTTTCGTAAAAATCCGACCGGCGGCGGATTCAGTATATCATTTTTCGCGCCGGTTTTCCATAACCTGGCGGCTTTTGCCAAAAGGTTGCTATTTTTGCCGCGATTTGCTATACTGAAACATATATATGGATGTGAACAATTATATTTTTTCGTCAACCGGGTTAAAGAGGGGTAAGGCGCCATGGCCGCGAAAAGAAAGATCCTAGTGGTGGAAGACAACGCGCTCAACCGCAGCCTCCTGTGTGAGATACTGTGTCCCGGCTACGACGTGGTGGAGGCGGAAAACGGCCGGGAGGCCCTGGACTGTCTGCGGCGGGACGGGGGCGGCTTTGACCTGATACTGCTGGATATCGTCATGCCGGTCATGAACGGCTATGAATTTCTGGCCGAGGTCAAGAAGGACCCCGCCCTGTCCGCCATCCCGGTTATCGTCACCACGCAGAACGACGGGGAGTCGGAGGAGGTGACGGCCCTGTCCTGTGGCGCCGCCGATTTTGTGGCCAAGCCCTACAAGCCGCAGATCATCCTGCACCGGGCCGCCAACATCATCCACCTGCGGGAGACCGCCGCCCTGGTCAACGAGTTCCGGTACGACCGGCTGACCGGGCTTTACAGCAAGGCCTTTTTCTGCCGGCAGGCGAGGGAACAGCTCCTTCGGAACCCGGATAAGGAATACGACATCATCTGCTCCGACGTGGTCAATTTCAAGCTGATCAACGACGTATTCGGCATCGCCGCCGGAGACCGGCTCCTAAAGACCATCGCCCGAAACTATGCGGAGAATACCCAGGGGAAGGGGATCTGCAGCCATTTCCATGCCGACCAGTTCGCCTGCATGATCGAACGTGACTGGGAATACACCGAGGCCATGTTTCAAGACGCCTGCGCCCGGATCAACGCGCAGTCCCAGACCCAGGATATCGTGATGAAGTGGGGGGTCTACCACGTGGAGGACCGGGAGGTCCCGGTGGAGCAGATGTGCGACCGGGCTCTGCTGGCGGCGCAGAGCATCAAGGGGCAGTATAAGAAATATTTCGCCTGCTATGACGACGTGCTGCGCAGGCGGCTGCTGCTGGAGCAGGAGATCGTGGACGGCATGGAGCCGGCGCTGGCGGCCGGGCAGTTTGAGATCTACCTGCAGCCCAAATACAGGATCGCGGACCGGCAGATGGTGGGCGCCGAGGCGCTGGTGCGCTGGAACCACCCCAAGTGGGGCCTTCAGTCCCCCGCGGCCTTCATCCCGCTCTTTGAGCGCAACGGGTTCATCACCGGACTGGACCAGTATGTCTGGGATAGGGCCTGCGCCGTTCTGCGGGACTGGCGGGAGAGGGGCCTGCCCTCCGTTCCCATTTCGGTGAATGTGTCCCGGGCGGATATCTATAACATGGACCTGGCCGGGATCTTGACGGGGCTTCTGCAGCGGCACGGCCTGCCGCCCTCCAGCCTTCATCTGGAGATCACGGAGAGCGCCTACACAGAAAATCCCCAGCAGATCATTGACACGGTGAGCCAGCTGCGGCGGCTGGGCTTCATCATTGAAATGGACGATTTCGGAAGCGGCTATTCCTCTCTGCACATGCTCCACAAGATGCCGGTGGATATCCTGAAGCTGGATATGAAGTTCATCCAGAGCGAGCCGGTGACCCCGGTCAACCAGGAGATCATGAAATTCGTCATCAACCTGGCGCACCTGATGAAGCTGGGCGTGGTGGCGGAGGGCGTGGAGACGGCGGAGCAGCTGGAGCGGCTGAGAGTGATCGGCTGTGAGTGTGTCCAGGGATACTATTTCGCCCAGCCGATGCCGGTGGGGGAGTTTGAGCGGCTCCTGGCGGAAAACGCCGGGGGACGGGAGCTCCGCCGCGGGTATCCGGCGGGTATTCAGCCATGACGGGTATGCGGCTGGGAGACGGGGAGTTAAGAATCATGAAGAAAAACGCGGAGCCCCAGGAGCGGTCCGTGATCAGGAGCCAGCGGTTCAGCGTAGTCAGCACGGCGGTCCTTATCCTGCTGATGCTCTGTTACCTGGCCATGACCATCCACAATTCCGCCAGCCTGGCGGCGCAGACGGAGATCATCTCGAACCATCCCTTCGAGGTGGTGATCTCCGCCGGGGACGTGAAGCTCTATGTGTCGGAAATGAGCCTGCGGACCGGACGGCTGGAGCGCCACTTCAGCACCGACGACGTGGAGTACGCCAGGGGAAAGCTGGAGGAGCTCGACCGCCTGCTGGAGGCCCCGGTGGCCCGGATCAAGGAACTGTATCTGGGCGACGCGGAGGATGTGCGGGGGTTGGAAGAGACGTTGTCGCGCCTGGAGACGGAGCGGAGGGACTATCTGGCCTTTTGCGGGCGGACGGATACCACGGCGGGGGACATCGAAGCCTATTCCGGGGAACGGCTGGAGCCGCTCTATGACGAGGCACTTCGCCGGACGGAGGAGATCATCTCCACCGCCCAGGCAAAAAAGGTGGGCTACGGCGAGACCGCGGAACACCTGCGGCGCACCAGCCTGATCGGCTCCGTCGTGCTGATGGGCCTGATGGTGGTGGTGCTGTTGGTGTCCCAGTACGTCCTTCACCGCCAGCGCAAAGAGCTGGCCGACCGCAGCAGGCTTTTTGACAACCTGTCGCTGAGCATCGACGACGCGTTTATCATCCGGGACGCGGAGACCGGCGTCATCAATTACCGGGGGCTCAACCTGGAGCGGATCCTGGGCATTCACATGGCGGACGTGGAAAGCCTCTACCGGGGCCTGCGTGAGGAGGATGCCCGGGCCTTCCGGGAGGAGCTGGGGAATCCCCGGTTTCCCTCGCTGGTTGAGAAGCTGGTGGAATACACCAAGCCCAATCATGAAAAACGGTGGATGCTGATCCGGGTCTACCGGGTGGAGGACCTGAACACCCCACAGCTCATCACCGTCTTTTCCGACCGCACCGAGGAGGTCCGCTCCCGCCAAGTCCTTCAAGAGGCCATGCTGGCCGCGGAGCACGCCAATACGGCCAAGAGCGAGTTCTTGTCCCGGATGAGCCACGAGATCCGCACGCCCCTAAACGCCATTATCGGCATGACCACCATCGCGGCGGCCTCGGTCGGGGACCCCGCCCGGGTGGAGGACTGCCTGTCCAAGATCACATTCTCTTCCAAGCACCTGCTGATGCTCATCAACGACGTGCTGGACATGTCCAAGATCGAGAGCAGCAAGATGGTGCTGATGGACGAACCCTTCGACATCTTTGAAATCGTCAACGGATATGTCTCCACCGTCTACGCCCAGGCCAGGGAGAAGGGCGTCGAATTCACGGAGACCATGGAGGGCTTCGGGGAGGACACCGTCTTTATCGGTGATTCGCTGCGGCTCAACCAGATCCTTTTGAATCTCGGCTCCAACGCGGTGAAGTTTACCCCGCCGGGAGGCCATATCCATTTGGCCGTCTCCCGGCACAAGAGCGGAAGCGAGACCGACGTGCTGCGGTTCATCCTGTCCGATACCGGGATCGGCATGACCCGGGAGGCGGTTGAGCGGATCTTCCGGCCCTTTGAGCAGGCCGACGCCTCCATCGCCAAGCGGTTTGGCGGCACGGGGCTGGGCATGTCCATCACCCGGAACCTGGTGGCCCTGATGGGGGGCCAGATCCAGGTCGAGAGCGCGCCGGGGGAGGGGACCACCTGCATTGTGGACCTGCCCTTCCAAAAGGGGGAGGGGAGCGCTGTGCCGGAGCCCGACTTTGAACGGCAAGGGCTGCGGGCGCTGGTCGTGGACGACGAGCAGCCGGTGTGCGAACAGACAACCCTCCTTCTGAAAAAGATCAAGATCGCCGCGGAGTGGCGGCTGTCCGGCGCGGAGGCGGTGGAGCGGGTCAAGGAGATCCACCGGTCTGGCCGGGACATCGATCTGTGTCTCATCGACTGGAAGATGCCGGACATGGACGGGATCGAGGTGACCCGCCGCATCCGACGGGAAGTGGGCAGCGACGTGCCCATCGTGATGATCTCGGCCTATGATATTTCCGAGGTGGAGGAGGAGGCCCGGGCGGCGGGGGTCAACGGGTTCCTTCCAAAGCCCCTCTACCGCTCCTCCGTCTACGCCGCCGTCAAGACGGCGCTGGAGCACAGGGGGCGGCCTTTTGCCGCCGGGGATGGGAAGCCCGCCGGGAAGCCCCTGGAGGGCTTCCGCCTGCTGGTGGCGGAGGACAACGCCCTCAACCAGGAGATCGCGGCCACGCTGCTGCGCATGAACGGGGCACGGGTGGATTGTGTGGAGGACGGCCGGCAGGCGTTGGAGGCTTTCCTGGCCTCCAAGCCCGGTGATTACGCCGCCATCCTGATGGATGTCCAGATGCCGGTGATGGACGGACACGAGGCCGCGCGGCGTATCCGCTCCTCCGGCCATCCCCAGGCCAGCGCCATCCCCATCATCGCCACTACGGCCAACGCCTTCAGCGACGACATCTCCGCCGCCCTGGCGGCCGGGATGAACGCCCACGTGGGCAAGCCGCTGGATGTGGTCCAGCTTTGCAAAACACTGTCGGATTGTATTCACGGAAACGGTCACGAATAAGCGGGCGCCCGCGATCGGCTTGGAGGAGTACGGATGGCCATGGGAAAACGACTGAAGAATTGGATCAGGCGGGGGAGCGCCCTGCTTTTGGCAACGCTTCTGACCGCCGTCCCGGGATTGGGCACTCTGGCGGCGGAGGCGCCGGCCCGTGTGCTCAGGGTCCCTTTTCCCGAAGTGACGGGGATCTCCGAGACGTTGGAGGACGGCACCCGCCGCGGCCTGGTGGTGGATTACCTCAACGAGATCGCCAAGTACACCGGCTGGGAGTATGAGTACATCGACACCGACGGCGATCATATGCTCGGGGAGTTCAGAGAGGGCAAATACGACCTCATGGGGGGCAACTACTACGCCCCCGGCTTTGAGGAGTTCTACGCCTACCCGGATTACAACATCGGGTACAGCAGAGCGGTGCTCATGGCCCGCCTGGATGACGAAAGCATCAACAGCTATGACCTGCGGAGCCTGAACGGCAAGACCATCGGCGTCTACGAGCGGGCGGTGGAGAATATCCGGCGGCTGCGGGAATACCTGTCCATGCACGACCTCGATTGTGAGATCCGCGCTTACAGATTCGACCAGCTCACTGCGGATGGGAACCTCTACCGCTACCTGGAAGAGGGCGAGGTGGATCTGCTGCTGGGAAACGGGTTTGAGGATCCCACGGAGTTCCGCGTCGTTACCTCCTTCGAGTCACAGCCATATTACATCGTGACCAATGTGGGGAACCAGGAGGTCCTGGACGGGTTGAACATGGCCCTGGAAAAGATCGCGGACTCCAATCCCAACTTCAGCGCGGAGCGGTATGAGGCAAACTTCCCAAGCGGGAGCAGCGTGGATATCCGGCTCAGCGAGGCGGAGCGGGACTATATCCAAAGCAGGGGCACTGTGACCGTGGCGGTGCCCGAGAGCTACCATCCGCTGTTTTGCCTCAACACGGAGGAGGATCTTCACGACGGGATCGTGCCCGATGTCCTGGCCGGGGTGTCCGGATTTACCGGGCTCTCCTTTGCCTACATCCCCGCGGACAGCTATGGCGACGCGGTCCGTATGGTCCAGGAGGGGGAGGCGGATCTGCTCTGCTTTTATATGGGGAGCGAGGAGGAGTCGGTCCGGAATGGGCTGACCCTCACGTCGCCCTATGTGGATATGAACAATATCGTGGTGCGCAATAAAGCGTCCACCTATCCGGACGACGGACTGGTCTGCGCCCTCGTCGCGGGACAGGCGATGCCCGCCGGGATTTCGGCGGCCGAGGTGCGAAGCTATCCCACCGTCACCGATGCCCTCATGGCGGTGAACAGGGGGGAGGCCGACTTTATCTATGGCCTGGCCAGCCGGCTGGAGCTGGATATCCAGCGCTACCATTTCGCGAATTTGGTGCCCGTGACTCCGGTCAACGACCGCAGCGACCTCAGCTTCGCGCTGAGTCGGCCCGCGGACCCTGACCTGCTGACCGTTCTCAACAAGGCCATCAACAGCCTCTCCGCCAAGGAGCGCTCCACGATCCTGGACCGGAACATGGTCTCCATCGGGACCAGCAGTCTCACGCTGATGGAACTCATCTACGCAAACCCCGTGACCTTTATCGCTGTGCTGACACTGTTTCTCCTGGTGGTGGTGGCGGCGGTGCTGGGGATCTATCGGACCCGGATGCGCGCGGCTGTCATACAGAGCGATTTGGAACGGGCGGAAGCGGAGAGCCGGGCCAAAGGGGAATTCCTCTCCCGCATGAGCCACGAGCTGCGCACGCCCATGAACGCCGTGGTGGGCCTCACGGACCTCACCGGCATGATGGAGGGGGTCCCGGAGGATGTGCGGGAGAACCTGGACAAGCTGCGGGCCTCCGCCCACTACATGCTGGACCTGATCAACGATATCCTAGACATGAGCCGGATCGACAGCGGGAAGCTGTCCCTGGCCAGCGAGCCCTTTTCCCTGGACGGTATGCTGGGGGAGATCCAGGCTATGATGGGCCCGGAGGCCCAGCGGCGCGGCCTTGCGTACACACTGGAAAAGGAGATCGTCCACAGCGGCGTCACCGGTGACGGCATCCGCCTGCGTCAGGTGCTTACCAACCTGCTCTCCAACGCGTTTAAATTCACTCCGGCAGGGGGGAGCGTCCTCCTGCGGGTGACGGAGGAGGAGATGGGCGGGGCGTCTGTCTTCACCTTCCGGGTAATCGACAGTGGAGTGGGCATTGCGCCGGAGGATCAGAAGCGGATTTTTGAAAGCTTTGAGCAGGTGGGAAACAGCCGGTCCAAGAGCCAGGGGACCGGTTTGGGCCTGCCCATCAGCAGCAGTATCGTCAAGATGATGGGCGGAACGCTGGAGGTCAGGAGCGGGCCGGGCCGGGGGAGCGAGTTCCGCTTTGCCGTCGCTCTGCCTCCGGGCGAACCGGGGGAGGAGCTTAAAAAGGCCCCGGATGGGCTGATGGGTGGCAAACTGCTGGACGGCGTCAATATCCTCCTGGTGGAGGACAACGATCTCAACGCGGAGATTGCGGTCCGGCTTTTGGAGATCCAGGGCGCGGGTGTGACACGGAGCGTAAACGGCAGGCAGGCCGTGGAGCGGTTCGCCGGGAGCCGGCCGGGGGAGTTCCAGGTGATTTTGATGGATATCCAAATGCCGGAGATGAACGGCCTGGAGGCCGCCCGTGCCATCCGGGCCCTTGCCCGCCCTGACGCGGCCGCCATCCCAATCGTGGCCATGACCGCCAATACCTTCCAGGAGGATGTGGACGCGGCGGCGGCCGCCGGTATGGACGGGTTCCTCCCAAAGCCGCTGGACGTGAACGCCCTCTACCGCCTGCTGTGCGACCTGCTGCGTAGCGGCAATGCCCCGTGAATTGGGGGAGGGGTGAACTCCAGAGGACAATGAACGGCCACAGCCGGTCGAACAAGCCTGTGAGGCTTGCGCAACCGGCTATGGCCGTTCGCGGTATCATGGGTTGTTTTGATAATATAAGTGTTGGTGTCCCTGCCGTTGAATGCTTCGATCACTTCGCCGTGCTGTATCACCACAAGGCAGTTCAGTTGTTATGCAGCAATATAAATCGGGGCAGGGTGCCTAATAAGGCACCCTGCCCCAGATTCGTCTGGCCCGAGTAGTGCGACTCGAACGCACGGTCTCCTGGTCCCAAACGGTTGAACTAAATTTTTTCTGATACTTTATAATGGCTTTTAACCATTTTTGCTAAATTTCTCTCACTTTTTCCACTCTTAATTCCGCTGTCTCCGAGTGCTCCGGCGCTGTCTGTGGTCAAACATGTGGTCAAAGAGCCCTTCTTGACCAGGTACGGAATCAGTTGCCGTAGCCTGTTCAGAAGGGCTCTTTTCCATGTTCGGGTTTGGGGTATTGTAGCTCTGTTGTAGCAGAAATGCAAGTTGTTTTTTCCTCTCTGCCCGAGAGATGGTTGTATCTTACGGTCGGAAATGGTACGATAAAACCCCGCAAGCGCTGCGTGCTGCTGCGCGATTATTTTGCTTTCCAGAGAAAGGCCGGGAGATGCTATGCCCAACGAATATGATAACGATGTGTTCTTTACCCAATACGCCCAAATGGACCGCAGCAAAGGCGGGCTGGCAGCCGCTGGAGAATGGCATCAGCTAAAGCCGTTGTTCCCTCCCCTGGCTGGCATGACCGTGTTGGACTTGGGATGCGGCTATGGCTGGCATTGCAGATATGCCGTGGACCAGGGTGCAGTCAAAGTGCTCGGCATTGATCTGAGTGAGAAAATGCTGGCCCAGGCAAAGCAGAGAAACGCAGATGCGCGGATTCAGTACCGGCATTGCGGTATCGAGGCGTATGAGTACCCCGAGAGCGCCTGGGACATGGTGGTGTCCAATCTGGCCCTTCACTATATTGAGGATCTGGAGCAGGTGTTTCGGAATGTCTGGCAGACGTTGAGACCCGGCGGCACATTTCTGTTCAATATCGAGCATCCGGTCTTTACTTCCGGCGTTCACCAGGACTGGATCTACGGGGAAGACGGAGCCCCCAAGTATTGGCCCGTGGATGATTACTACTGCCCCGGCCAGCGGGTGACCCGATTCCTGGGCTGTGAAGTGTGCAAGCAGCACCACACCCTGACACAGATCCTCATGGGGCTGCTCAACTGCGGTTTCACCCTGGAGGTGGTGGAAGAAGTTCAGCCGTCAGAGGAAATGCTGGAGATCCCGGGCATGAAAGATGAGATGCGGCGCCCCATGATGCTGTTGGTCCGGGCAAAAAAGGAAACATCCGGGTGAACAAATTCCGGTCCTGACAAGGACAACCCCTTCGGCTGTGCCGAAGGGGTTGTCGTATCGTTTTGAGGCAGGAAAACGACACTTCTTCGCGAAACGGGCGTATCAGTTTTTGGCTGGCTATAGTCAAAGAAAACTTAATTCCCGCAGTAAGCGCGGATCGCCTGGGCGACAAACTCCGCCGTGCCCTCGCCGCCCACCTTGTCAATGTTCTGGTGGAAGCGGTCATCGGCCACATACATCTCCCCCAGCCCCGCCAGGATCTCCGGCGTGCAGGTATAGAAATGGTCGGTGATGAACTGCTGCAGATCACGGATGGCGGCCTGCACCTCCGGCGCGGCGGGAGCAAGCTCCTTCAGCTTGCCCAGTGCGGCGAACTGTGCCATCAGATCTGCGGGATCGCCGGTGGTACCGTCCTGCTCGCGCTGCTGGTACTCCTGATAGGCGGCGGTGCCGCCCCACTTCTCCTTGGCTTCGGCGGCAAAGCGCTTCTGCTCGGTCTTATCAAATGCGTCAAATTTCATCGGTGTCACTCCTGTTTTTAAAGTCTCACGGGCGAGGGCGATGAGTTTTCCAAGCTGTTTCCGCCGCAGCTCCAGCAGTTTGATCTGGTCTGCCAGAGCGGCGGACTGATCAAAGCCGGGATCATCCAAGATCCGTTTGATCTCCTTGAGCGGAAATTCCAGCTCCCGAAACAGCAGGATGGATTGCAGCCGCGCCAGGGCCGTATCGTCATACAGCCGGTAGCCCGCGTCTGTGAGCCTGGTGGGCGGCAGCAGCCCGATGGCGTCGTAGTGGTGCAGCGTCCGGACGCTGACCCCTGCCAGCTTGCTGACTTCGTGAATGGTCATCATGGGTATCCCTCCTCCATGTGAGATAAGCGTACACTATGACGCAGCGTGAGAGTCAAGAAGAAATTTCTCTGTTTTTTTAAAATTTCGAAAACATGAAAAATCGTGCGAATCCATCATTTTCTTGTTTTCTGCGACCGGATATGCTATTATTATAAACAACGCTGTCAAGTGTTGTAAGGCCTTGGCAGCATAGCTGCACAGATCAAATGCTCTGCTAAGAGGTGGAGTTTTTTTATATCGCCGGGAGGAAATCGCATATGGCTGTGAGTTATAAAAAACTCTGGAAATTGCTTATTGATAAAGATATGAAGAAGAAGGATCTATGTGCAAAGGCAGGCATTAGCCCGGCATCCGTTACTAAGATGGGTCGGAACGGTCATGTCACCACGGAAATTCTTCTGAAGATTTGCACTGCACTGGATTGTGGTGTAGAGGACATTATGGAAATTATGCCAGATGCGGAGGTATAGCATCTGTACGGTTTAATGGACATCAGGTATGCTACAATCAAGATAGGCACAGTATAGACTAAAGCATAAAAGCATAGGAGAATCTCAAAATGTGGTGCAACACCTGCAATATTGAAACAAATGAAAAGATTTGCCCGGTTTGTGGCTCTATAACAATTGAAGATTTCCCTACCGAAGTATATTGGTGTGCTCATTGTGAAGTCCCGATTATTCAAGTAGCAACTCAGGCAGACAAAGGGCTTTGTCCTCTGTGCACAAGAAAAATGAAGTATCTTTCTGCGGACCTGCGGCCTGTATTTCCAGAGGAACGGTTGTTGCTCGAACTGCTTTTGGATGAGGAGCCGTTTACCTATATTGAAAAGTCTGTATGGGCAGCAAATAGTCGGTATTATATCAACGGAAAATCTATTTCAATCTCAAGCAAAACTTTCCAAGAAACTGATGCCGATGCTTTATCCCAAAAGCTTGAACAGTATAAAGGCCAGAACACTTACGAGTACTTTGAGAAGCATATTGCTCGATTTATCAGCGCAAATCAATTAAGACTACACTATCTTAAGGATGAAGCTCACGCGTTTATCAAAAAGGCAGCAGAGAAATTTGATGAAGAACATATTGTGCTGTCGTTTTCTGGCGGCAAGGATTCTACAGTAACAGCGGATATCGTCATAAAGGCCCTAAGTAATCCGAGCTTAGTTCATATTTTTGGCGATACAACATTAGAATTTCCGGCAACAATCGAGTATGCATCAAGATACAGAAGAGACCACCCTCTTGCAATTTTCCAGATCGCCAAAAATAGAGAACAAGTATTCTACGATGTTTGCGAAGATATCGGTCCACCGGCAAGAATGATGCGTTGGTGCTGCTCCATGTTTAAGACTGGACCTATTACAAGGGTTATTAACAGTTTGTATCGCAACCAGCAGATTCTGACCTTTTATGGAATAAGAAAGGCAGAGTCTGTGAGCCGAAGCAAGTATAACCGAATCGAAGATGATGCCGAATCCGTCAAGATTCAGCAGCAAACAGTGGCCTCCCCTATCTTCTTTTGGAAAGATTTTGATATTTGGCTGTATATTCTGTCCGAAGAAGTGGACTTTAACGATGCTTATAGATTGGGATACGATCGTGTTGGCTGCTGGTGTTGTCCAAACAACAACCAGCGTGCGCAGTTTTTATCCAGAATTTATATGCCAAAGCAGTCTAAAAAATGGAGAGAGTTCCTCATTTCCTTTGCCCAAAAAATTGGCAAACCGGATGCTGAAGTATATGTCGATACCGGAAAATGGAAAGCCCGTCAAGGTGGAAATGGTTTGGTGGCAGCTGGCGATGTAAAAATTCGGTTTACAAATTGTACTACGGAAGATCATGCAAAGATCTACAGTTTGGTGCGTCCGTTAGATGACGATTTAATTGGTATGTTTACTCCATTCGGGAGAGTTGCCCCAGAATTAGGTCAAAAGCTACTGAATGAGGTTTTAGTTCTTGAGCCCAAGACCAATGTACCAATCATTTCCATTCAGCCGTTTGGCCAAGATGGATATAAGCATTCTGTAAAAGTAAGAACTATGAATGTTGCGGATCATGAGTCTTTGCAACGCATGATTGGATATCAAATCCGAAAATTCAACGCTTGCCGTAAATGCTTAAAATGCGAATCGCTCTGTCGGGCGGGTGCTATTTCTATCGTTGGTGATAGTTATTATATTAATCCCGATAAATGTGTTCGCTGCAAAATGTGTGTTACCGCTAAGTACTTGGATGGCGGTTGCATGATGGATAAATATCTAAGAACGAAGTAAGACATTTGGAGGTATGTACCGATGGCTATGAAATTTCGTGCCCATGATACATTTTTCATAAGAAAAGGTTGGCTAAGCAAGGGCATGAAACATGTTCATAATAAAGCTGATGTCTTTGTTTCTCGGGATGAAAACCCAACTGATGTGCTTGGTATCGGTACAAACATGGTAAAGGCATTGCGCTATTGGCTGCAGGCTGTTGGGGTGACTCAGGAACCCACAACTGGACGACGAGTTCAAACTTTTACGGACCTGGGTAATCAAATCTATGAGCACGACCGATACATTGAGGAACTCGGAACTCTCCATCTTTTGCATTATAAATTAGCCTCTAATAGCGAGGAAGCAACTGCATGGTATTACTTTTTCAATGAGTTCAAAATGACCGAATTCACAAAAGAGGATTTTGTTTCGGCGTTACAAAGCTATGTGCTAATGAGTGACGAAGATGTTTCCGTTGCTATCCGTTCCCTCAATGATGATTTTGCATGTATCGTAAATACCTACTTGCCAAGATACAAATCAACCCCCGGAAAGATTTCTCCCGAAAATAATATAGACTGCCCGTTCGGAGAGCTGGGGTTCATCGATATTTTAAGTAAAGAAAAACGCACTTATAAAAAGTCAATCCCAGCAGCAAAAAGCTTTAGTCCATGGGTTATTCTGGCGGTTATCGAGGATCAAGTAACGGGTAGAGAAGAAATCGCACTAAATGAACTTCTGACCGCTCCGTGCAATATTGGCCGCATTTTTAACCTTGATGCCATTACTATGCTCGATATACTCCATCGAGTAGAAAAAACTGGCGAAATCAAAATTATTAGAACGGCTGGCTTGGATATTGTCCGGCTAAGCAATCAACGCACTTTCGAAGAATGCGTAGATATGTATTACGCAAGTATTGAAGAGTAAGATTAGGAGAAAACGGAAATGAGTAACATGATTTCTGTTGCTTCGGGTTTTCAGTATTCTGTGAATATCGGATATGACCTGAACAATGATGATAAACTCAAAAATTTCATACCGACTCAATCGGCACTTACTCTTCTTGAGGACATTCTTTTGAGTACCCGGATTACATCTACTGAAAGGGCTCGGGTCTTAATTGGTGCCTATGGCAAGGGAAAATCGCATATTATTTTGATGATTCTTTCCATGCTGATGAAAAAGGACATTTCCTTGTTTGAAAAGCTTCTGCCCAAACTGGAGGGTAATAAGAGACTTCATCAATGTGTGTTAAGTTATTATGAAAGCGACCAAAAGCTTCTTCCTGTGATTATTAATGGCAGCAACACCAGTCTTCCGCAGGCTTTTCTCCTGGCACTTCAGAGAACATTGGCAGAAAATGAGCTGCTGGATATTATGCCGGAGACCAACTACAAAGCTGCTGTTGCGGTGCTTCAACGATGGAAAACTGATTTCCCAGATACCTATATTCAGTTGCAAAAGGCAATTGATGAACCTCTTGGAAAGTTCATTGAAGATCTTGAAGACTATAACATTACTGCATATGAGAAATTCGAACGAATTTACCCTACGCTGACCGCTGGTAGCGTATTCAGTCCCTTTCTTGGCTTTGACGTTGTAGAACTGTACGAAAGCGCTGTTCGAGGATTGCGTTCAAAAGGATATACTGGTATTTACGTCGTTTATGATGAATTCAGCAAGTTCTTAGAGGCAAATATCTCTGAGGCATCTGTTAGCGATACAAAAATGCTCCAGGATTTTGCCGAAAAATGCAATCGCAGCGGTGAGAACCAAATTCACTTGATGCTGATTTCTCACAAAGAAATTTCCAACTATATCGATACTTTACCCAAACAGAAAGTCGATGGCTGGCGAGGAGTATCTGAACGTTTTAAACATGTCCACCTCAACAACAACTTTGCTCAAACCTATGAAATCATTGCATCTGTTATTCAAAAAGACGCCGCTCTTTGGGCAGAATTTTGCCAGCAGCATAAAGGAGAGTTTGATAGCGTAAAACATCGCTATGCAAACCATGCGATTTTCGCTGATGCTACAAGGAAGGATTTAAAACATATTCTCTACTCCTGCTATCCGCTTCATCCTGTTTCGACATTTGTTCTGCCGAGACTTTCTGAGCGTGTTGCCCAAAACGAAAGAACATTGTTTACTTTCTTGTCTGCAATGGGCACCTCTACATTGCCAGAATTCCTTGCAGGCTATGATGATCAATGTTTTGATGTGATCACTCCGGATGAAATTTACGATTACTTTGAGCCGCTGTTTAGAAAAGAGATTTATACCAGCGAAATCCATCAAACATATTTACTGACTACAGCTATTCTGCCAAAACTTCAACATGAATCCTTGGAAAGTAAAATTGTAAAAACGCTGTCTCTCATTTATATTTTGGAGCAGTTTGAAAAGCTAAAGCCAACTAAGGACGAGATTGTGGGCATCTTTTCTATCAATTATACTGTTGAAGAGATTGAGGAAGCAATCGCCAATCTAATTGAGAAAGAATATGTTGTTTACTTAAAGAGAAGCAACGATTATTTGCGTCTAAAGCAAACCTCGGGCGTTGATATCGGACAAAAGATCCATGATGCCGTTGCAGCGTTGGCAGGAAAGGTTTCAACAAAAGCGACTTTGAACGCTTCGAACTTTGACAACTATATTTATCCTTCTCGTTATAATGGCGCGCGAGAGATGACTCGCTATTTCTCTTTTGAGTTTATTGACGAAGGTGAGGTTCGTCCTGATGTCGACTGGACTATGAAGAGTGAGTCAATCGATGCGGATGGTGTTGTGTATGGTGTTATTCCTAAAAGCGATGAATCCATCAACCACCTTCGTGACGCACTGATTCAGTCCAGCGCCGGCCATCAACGTTTTCTTTTCATCCTACCCAAAAAGTATAAAGAAATTACCGAGATTATCCAAGAATTCAATGCTGTTTCATTGCTGAGAGAACAAGCCTCTGGAGACAAGGTTCTGTTTGATGAATATGAAGTCGTATATGAAGATCTTCGTGAAGTAATTTCCGACTTCATAGGCACTTATACGCACCCGGAAAGTTTTAAGTCCACTTACATTTACATGGGCGAGGAGAAACCGATTACTCGAAAAGCAGCGCTTACAGGTTTGCTATCGGATATTTGTGATGATGTGTATTCGCTCACTCCGGTCATCAATAACGAAGCAATTAATCGTAATGACATTACCTCTATTGCTAACAACAGCAGAAATAAAATTATTGCAGGTCTGCTCAGAAACGAGTTGGAACATAACCTTGGGTTGGCGGGCTCCGGACAGGAAGTTTCTATTATGAGAAGCACACTCATAAGGACTGGAGTTCTTGTAACAGACAGTGCGCTTGTTCGAATTAATTTAAATCCGAATAACGAGCTAATTGGAAATATGTTAGCTACCATCGCTGGATTCATTCAGGAAACCAAAGCATCTGGTAACATGTCTTTTGGCGTGTTGTACCGTCGTCTGGTAGCTCCCGAAAACCACATTGGTTTGCGAAAAGGGCTTATCCCTATTTATTTAGCCGCCGTGTTCCATGAATTTAAGCAAGAACTGATTCTGCAAGATAAATTTGGACAAGTTCCCATTACTGCTGATACATTGCTTCAAGTAAATGCTAACCCAGAAGGATTTACTTTAGCGTCTTTGGACTGGGATCCTGAAAAGGCAGAGTTTATCCAGCTACTTGCAGATATATTCTCTGATTACATAATCGAGGCCGAAAAATTGGTTAACGCCTATGATTATGTAGTGTCTGCGATGAAACGTTGGTATATGGCATTGCCTAAATATGCTAAGGAGCTCAAGCGCAGCGTAAAAGGCCAAAAGGTTGATAAACGCTACTTAGCTATGCTACGGTTGTTAAAGAACAGCACCGGTGGGCATGAATTGTTGTTCGACAAGCTTCCAACGGCTTTCGACTATGCAAACCAGTTCAGCATTGGTTTGGCAGAAAATATCACCGCCGCAAAGAAATACTACGATCATTGCATAGTGCAGCTTAAAAAAGATCTTATTCAAACAGTAAAAGAAATCTTTTTTACAACGCAGAACCCCAATAGTCTTAAAGCTGCTTCGCTTACATCTGTAATCAAGGACTGGTGTGAGAGTCTTGACGAAAGGGTTTTTGAGCAGTTATTTACCGATGGCACGGAAAAGTGTCTCGGCCTGTTTAAAACGGCAACGAACGACGAGGAAACACTCATTGCCCGCCTTGCCAAAACAGCTACAGACCTTCGCTTGGAGGACTGGGACGGTAGCACATACGAACATTTTGTTACCAATGTAAAAAAATATAAGACAACCGCAGAAGCGTACCAGAACGCAGATGCTGCGCAAGAAGAAGTGGTGGCAGATGCTTATCAGGTTACCTTTGTCGGCGAGAATGGTCAGGCTGTTACAAAGCGGTTTTCTCGCATTGACTATAGTAAGCGAGGTGAGCTCTTGTTCAATCAGGTCACGGATGCATTAGATTCCATGGGACAGTCTATCTCCGAGCAGGAAAAACGACAAATCATCATGGATATACTGAAAGAATTGTGTTAGGAGGGATAATAATGGCCTACTTCGATAATGCGGCGACAACCTATCCCAAGCCAGAGGTTGTCTATGCCAGTATGGACCAGTTTTATAGATTGAACGGTGCCAACGCAGGGAGAGGCCGTTATAACCTCGCACAGGGTGCCAATGCCCTGATTGGTGAAACCAGGGCATTGGTACAAGAACTTATGCACTGTCCCGCAAAGCAAGTCGTTTTTACGCCCACCGCGACGATAGCATTAAATATTATTATTCAGGGGCTGATTTGTAAAGGCATCAAAACCATATATATCAGTCCGTTTGAACACAATGCAGTAACCCGGACTTTGCATCGTTTCGAGGAAACGGGTACTATTTCTGTCCATCAACTCACTGTTTCTCATGAATTGAAATATGATCTGGATAGAATAAGATATCAGTTTGAAGCAAAGCGTCCGGATTTAGTAATTGTGAGTCATGCGAGTAATGTGGTTGGATTAATTGCGCCCGTAACTGAAATCTGCTCGTTAGCAAAAAAGTTCGGCGCAACTACTGTGATCGATATGGCGCAGACTGCGGGGCTTGTAGATTGTAATCTGGGTCTCAATGTGTTTGACTTCGCAGTATTTGCAGGGCACAAAACCCTGTACGGCCCCACGGGGATTTCTGGTTTCATTATGGATCCTACAATTGATTTGCCCCCGATTATCTTCGGCGGGACCGGCTTTGAGTCCGCTAATCAGAATATGCCTCAAAGCCTGCCTGAGCGATATGAAATGGGAACAATGAATATCTCTGGCATTGCTGGGTTGAACGCAGCTCTAAAATGGGGGTTAGACCAGGGAATCGAAGCAATCTGGCAAAAAGAGCAAGAGCACCGAAGCAAATTGATAGCGATTCTGCAAGAATATTGGTTTATTAAAATTGTTGGTGATCATCCTGATTGCAATTATGTGGGGATTGTTTCCTGCTTGATTGAAGGTATTAGCAGTGATAGTGCCGGAGAGATTTTTAACCGTTATGGCGTTGCTGTTAGAACTGGTCTGCAGTGTGCCCCCCTTGCACATCAATTTGTAGGAACATATCCAGCTGGAACGATTCGTTTTAGCGTGAGCTACTTTACCTCAGAAGACGATTTCGAGGAGCTTCAACAAGCCCTCGATTACATCGAAGAAAACATGTGAGGAGAGCAATATATGAGTTTTCAGGAACATGCCATAAAAACTGAATATCGCTCTCTAATTGACAATGTGGTGCAGAAATTCTATGTTCCCTTGCTCAATGAAGCCGTATCCTACAAGCGAGCGGTGGGATTTTTTTCTTCGTTTTCTCTGATTGAGATATCGAAAGGCATTGCTGATTTGGCCAGTCGGGGCGGGAGGATTCAGATTGTAGCTTCCCCCTATCTGTCCGACGATGACATCGAAGCAATCAAAAAAGGATATGCAGATCGTGATGAGGTAATCGAGGCAGCTCTGTTAGGACAGTTGTCCGATGAACATACGGATTATTATTCCATGGAACGCCTTAATCTTTTAGCAAATCTTATTGCTAATGGTGTTTTGGATATCCGGATTGCCTATACAGAGGATGCCAAAGGAATCGGAATGTACCACGAAAAGATGGGCATTATCGAAGATTCTGATGGCAACAAAGTTGCTTTTTCTGGTTCGATGAATGAATCCTCTACTGCAATGTCTCTGAATTATGAAACCATCGATGTGTTTCGTAGTTGGTACGACGGAGGAGAGCGTGACCGTGTTCAATTAAAAGAAAACGCTTTTTATTCTATCTGGAGTGACTGTGAGCCAAGTATTCGAGTTTTGGAGTTCCCAAAGATAACGGACGCCCTGATTGAGAAATACAGAAAGAAAGCACCAAACTTCAACATCGACGAGGAACAATTCCCTCCCCGAAAAGAAGGCCAACGAGGCTTGTCTGCGCTTCCGGAAGATCACGGTGCAGTTGGAGCAAGAATCCCCCAGAACATAACCCTGCATGATTATCAGAAACAAGCTATCTCTGCATGGGTAGGCGAAAATTATTGCGGCATTTTTGATATGGCAACCGGTACCGGAAAGACATTTACAGGTTTAGGTGCTATTTCAAAAATATCGGAGGACTTAAATGACGAGCTTGCCGTTATCATCGTTTGTCCATATCAGCACCTGGTGGAGCAATGGGTAGATGATATTGTAAAGTTCAATATTCAGCCAATCATCGGTTACAGCAGCTCGTCCCAAAAAGACTGGAAAAAGCGATTATCTAAGGCTGTTCGAGATCAAAAGCTCAGGAGCGAGAAACGCTTTTTCTGCTTCATTTGCACGAATGCTACTTTTGCAAACAGCTTTGTCCAGGAGCAGATTGGGAAGATAAAAAGCCCCGTTCTTCTGGTGGTAGACGAGGCGCACAATTTTGGCGCACGAAGCTATGCAAAGCTGTTAGATGAACGATTTACCTATCGGCTTGCTTTGTCTGCTACATTGGAACGGCATCGTGACGAGGAAGGCACCGCTACTCTTTATGGCTTCTTCGGGAAAAAGTGTATTGAGTATAGCCTTGAACGAGCAATTGAAGAAGAGAAACTTACACCTTACAAATACTATCCTATCCTTGCTTATCTGAACGACGAAGAACTTGAAAAGTATGAGCAACTATCCTTCGAAATATCTCGTCATGTAATCAAAAGTCGAGGCGGTAAGGTCAAGTTGGATAGCTATGGCGAAATGCTGGCAATCCAACGTTCCCGCATAGTCGCAGCCGCAGCGCTCAAGCTTGTTCGCCTTAAAGAAGTCATTGCTCCATATAAGGACGAGCATTTCCTTTTGGTATACTGTGGCGCAACAAATGTGTTACCTCCAAACGCCGACAACTCAGATGTAGACGAGGGTGACATTAAGCAAATTGAAGCTGTAACCCGGATACTTGGCAACGAATTAGGCATGAAAGTATCTAAATTTACAGCAGAAGAGAACATCGACGAGCGTAACGCCATAAAACAGCACTTCAAAGACGGCGACGATCTACAGGCCATCGTTGCTATCAAGTGTTTGGATGAAGGCGTAAATATTCCCGGCATTCGCACCGCTTTTATTTTGGCAAGCACTACCAATCCTAAAGAGTACATTCAGCGCCGAGGCCGTGTGTTGAGAAAATCTCCTGAGACAGGTAAAGAGTTTGCAGAAATTTATGATTTTGTGACTTTGCCACGTCCTTTAGACGAAGTATCTGGCTTAACAGAAGAACAAATGCGACGAGATTTGGCCCTGGTAAAAAATGAATTGGCGAGAGTGTTGGAGTTCGGGCGGTTGTCTATGAACTCTATGGAAGCCTCTCAATTAATCTGGGAAATCTGTGACTGTTATGGATTGCCCTACGATTTGAACAATGATGAAAAGGAGGACCCATATGGAGACATCGAAGTCTGACCTCGATTGGAAGGCAATCAATCGACTGAAACGGAAGATTGTTATTGCCGAGAATACTAATTTGCGCACTAAAAATAAGACGGACGCTCAAATGATTCGGGACATTAAGAAGTGGATAGAGGAGGAAGTTCAATGCTGCTCCAATCAATAGAATTGCAGAACTTTCGACAGTTCATCAACGAAAAGATAGATTTCTCCACCGATTCTGAACGAAATGTTACTCTCATTATTGGCGAAAATGGAACAGGCAAAACCACCTTTGCACAGGCGTTTTTCTGGTGCCTCTATGGTGAAACAGATTTTACCGATAAGATCATGCTCAATAGGGTTCTTGCCGAGCAGATGACGCCAGATCAAAAAATTACCGTTAAAGTTGTACTCAAGCTCACTCACGGCAGCGCAACTTATGAAATCGTCCGGACACAAGAATATAAGAAATCCTATAGCAACAAAGTTACTGGAACAAACACAGTATTAAACATTGCGGTCAAATCTGCAGATGGTAATACCCGCTATTTGAAACAGCTTGAATGTGAGGTTGAAATCAAAAAAATTCTCCCCAAGGAGCTTTCGAATTACTTCTTCTTTGATGGTGAGCGCATCGAAAAAATGAGTAAGGAGATCGCCAGTGGAAGAAAAAGTAGTGGTTTCTCAAATGCGGTGGTGGGACTAACCGGATTAAAAGCTACATTAGCCGCACTGGGACATCTTGCGCCTACAAGAACTAATTCCGTTATGGGAAAATTCAACGAGGCTTATACCGGAGATAGTTGTGACAGAATCCAGCAGCTTTCTAAGCGTATTGAAGAACTCCAGAATGAGCTTGAAAGAATCACCAAGCGCTTGGTTGAAATCGACGATGAGATTGATGCGGCATCTTCTGCAAAAGCTAAGTTTGAACAAGACATCAAACAATATGCCGATGGCGAAAAACTGCAAAATGAACGGGATCGCTTGACCGTAGAACTTCAAAACCTCAAAAAACTTAAAGCGCAGTTTATTAAAGAAAGTTGCAAGAAATTCAATGATAGAATGACTGCGTTTTTCTCGCTTTCACTTGCCCATAGAGCGCTGGAAGTTCTTTCTCACAGCGATTTCAGCGGAAAAGATATCCCGGAGATGCATTCGAAAACAATTGAATTTTTGCTGAAGCGCGGCACATGCATTTGCGGAACTCATCTTGATCCTGGCACCATCCCTTACAACAAGGTCATGGAGTTGATGGATTACCTGCCGCCGCAGTCTATTGGTGTGACGGTCGGCCAATTTATAAAGGACTCTCGTTCTAAATACAGCAGAGAAGTTTCCTTGTATCAGGATATTGCTGAGCAGGTCGGCTTGATTAGCCAGCAAGAAGAATCCATAGCGGACCTCGAAGAACAGCTGGCCGTTATCAGTGAAAAACTTGATGGTGATGATGTTCGGGAACAGGTTAAGAAGTTGAACACCCAGATCCGTGCTTGTGCAGATACGATTTCCAAGCGCAGGACTGAGCAGCAGCAATTGCTTCGTAAGCAGGGGGCGTTTGAAGAGGAGAAGAAGCAGAAAGAAAATAGCCGGTCCGAACTTTCCCTCTTGGACAAAAACAATCAGATGATTGAGCTGTACAAAGCCTACACTCAGAGAATTTATGATGAGTTAAACACGGAGTACAAGCAAAAGGAAGCACAGATTAGAGCAAAGCTGCAGATGTACATCAATGAGATTTTTAAGTCCATTTATGATGGTGGCTTGTCTCTCACTATTGATGATCATTACAATATTTCGGTCTATGTAACTGATTTTGATGGTGGAGTCGAAACATCTACCGCCCAGAGCATCTCTGTTATTTTTGCGTTTATCTCTGCTATCATCAAAATGGCAAGAGAAAATCAGCTTGAGAATGGTGACGAAGCATACTCTGAGCCTTATCCTCTTGTCATGGATGCTCCGCTGTCCGCTTTTGATAAGCGTAGAATCAAGGCGATTTGTTCTGCCATTCCTGAAACTGCGGAACAGGTTATCATCTTTATCAAAGATACAGATGGTGAACTGGCAGAAGAACACCTCGGCACAAAAGTAATGACTCGTCATTACTTTGAAAAAATCGACGAGTTCCATACTCGTCTGGTATAAGGGGGTGTCATCATGTTTGAAAAACAGTATCGTTTTACAGGAAACCATGCAGAAAAAGTTAGTGCATTGACATCTATTTTTGACGATGTTGCAAAGGCGAAGCTCTTTGAGCGCAATCTGGATGTTTACATGAATGCGC
The DNA here is from genome assembly GCA_022846075.1 of Oscillospiraceae bacterium. GTDB lineage: Bacteria > Bacillota > Clostridia > Oscillospirales > Oscillospiraceae > Vermiculatibacterium. The sequence continues at coordinate 2,185,484 of AP025582.1, read as the reverse complement.
CCTTGATTGGATTCCTTTTCAAACGAAAGGGAATCAAAAACTCTAATGGAGCTATTGCGGATCAAAACATCTTCCCAGAGCAGCTTATAAACAACTCCGAGCAACTGGAATATATCTTCCGACTTATTCTCATATTGGATAGTCAGCATGAGCCGAATGCGGACGCGCGCTTAGATAAGGCTTTCCGGCACTTTGGTGCAGATGAAGCTGACTTGCAGCTCTTTGATGCTTATGTACTTGGCGGCGTTGAGGTTTTGTATGAAAAGTTCGTTGACGGGGCAACAGATCCCGCTGAATACATTAACCGTATGTATGACTTCATAGAGGAATTCAACGAAAGATTTAATGAAGGCATTACCAGCAAAGATATCCTGGACCTGTGTCGAGCTAATGCCGAATAAGATATAGGCTCTGAAGACGGGAGGTGTCCGGGATGTCTAAAGTTGCAGACTGCCAAAAACAGCTAATCGCTGAGTCAGAGAAAAAAGGCTTTTTGACTTTCGGCGATGTCATGGACTTGTCGGACGCCCACTCTCTGTCAGTATCTGAAGTAGATCAACTGAGCGAGGCCCTCGAAATACGCGGAATCATAATTTATGAAACTACGCCTTCTGGAAAAGATGTTGCTCATTTCGAGGACTACAGCCGAATAGATTATGAGGCCGTTTTCAAAGAAATAATTTCATTATCGCCGGAGCTTAAATATATTGTTGAGCTTATTAAAAAATTGCCTCCGCCTCAGTATGGCGAAATATCTGCGCTTACCGCTCAGATTGCTGCAGGAAACACATTCGCCAGGGAACGGCTAATACTCATTCATTTACGAGTTGTATTGAAGATTGCGCTTTCAATGGCAAAATCACACCAATATGATATTGCCGATGCAGTTTCTGCTGGATTCGTAGGTTTAATTGTTGCTGTCGATAGATTTAATCCGGATGGATTTTCGGCATTCCAGTCGTATGCGTCTTTGTGGATCCAGCAGAATATTAACAGGGAATGCAATCCTATCTGGATGGAGTATTATTTTCCTGCTCACTATAAAGAAAAAATGCTTCCGGCTTACGAACGCTACCTTAACCACTGGTGTGGTGATTGCGTACCCGGTAGAATTTGTGAAACCCTTGTTTCTGAAATCGCAGATAGCTTAGAGATATCTTTTGAGGAAGCAAACGAGTACCTCGCAGCAGCAATCAAGCAAGCCGAGAATCATCTGTACCTTTCTGATTACTTTGAAGAAAATGACTGCGAAGAGTCTCTGCCTTGGCCGCAGGAGCTTATGCAGGCCGATGATTTTCTGTTTGAAAAAGCTGCCGCCTCAATGGCCAGAAACACTCTTTTGAATGCACTTAGTTCGCTGACTCCCAAAGAAGCTGATGTTATACGCCTTAGAACTGGGTTTGACGATAATCGACCTCTTACGCTTGAAGATGTAGGTGCGATATATGGAGTCACACGAGAGCGCATACGACAAATCGAAGCAAAAGCACTTAGGAAACTTGGACACCCCAGCAAAGCCAAGAAATTGAAGGATTTTTGGAGTTGAAACATATTCTCACAAAGAAAGGGTTGAAATTATGCAATGGGAATCATACTCACATCCAATATCTGATGTGCGCGACTGGAATGATAGTTACCGCTTAGAACTAAGACCGGATTTCCAGCGCAATGAGGTCTGGAGCAACGCAGCACAAATCATGCTTATTGATACCATCATTAAAGGGATCCCTATACCCAAAGTGTATATTAAATCGATTATCCGGGATGGAAATACTTATCGCGTTGTTATTGACGGGCAACAGCGATTGACGGCTATTCTTAAGTTTGTGAAAAATAAGCTTGCGCTTAAAAAACCATATATAGGCGAGCACCAGGATAAAAAGTTTTCGGAGCTCCCGCCCGAAGTACAGAATCAGATCCTGCGATATAAGATTGACATTAATGAAATTTTCAATCCCACTGACGAAGAGATTCGAGATTTGTATTCTCGTGTGAATAAGTACACTGTGCAGCTGAATAAGCAAGAGCTCCGCCGTGCCGATTTTCCTGGAGACTTTATACACCTCGCAGAAGAGCTGTCTGAAAACAAGTTCTTCGAAAAGGCAAAGATTTTCTCTGTAAAGCAGCGCAGAAGAATGCTTGATGTAGAGTACATTGAGGAATTGCTCACAATCATTCTCAAAGGAATTCAGGACAAGAAAGATTATTTGGATGCGGTATGCGAGGAATATATGCAGCTTGATAATCAAGCAGACATCGTTGATATTTTTACTGGCATTATTGACGATATCGCACTTATCTTTGATGCAGAAGAATTCCCGATGAAAGATACAAGATTCAAGCAGAAATCTGACTTCTATTCTCTGTTTGCCTGTATATTCGAATTACGCAAAGAGGCTGTTTTAAATTGTGAAAATTTGGAGAGGACCAGAGAAATTCTGCGAGAAATGTGTGATAATATTGGTCCGCAAAGTGACGATGATTTGTATCGAGAATATGCTACTCGGTGCCTGAGTGATGCAAATTCCATCTCTAATAGAGAATGGAGAGTGGACTTTTTGAAGGAGCGGTTATCGCCTGCATATGGGAAGAAGGCAGAATATGACGATATATCTTAAAAATCTGTTTTTCGATATAGACGACGAAATTATCTCTTCTTCTGGCAAGAGTTATGAATTGCAGGAGCGAATTGGTTCTGGTGGAAATGGAGCCGTGTACGAATGCATTGATTCAAGCGGTTCGATTTATGCCGTTAAATTTCTTCTCCAGCTTTCTCACAAAAGCCAAAAACGATTTGATCAGGAAGTCTCTTTGATGGAGCGCATTAACCATCCGCATATCATTCGTTATGTTGATAGGGGAAAGGCTGATACGGTTAACAGAAAAGGACAAGAAATCGAACTTCCGTTTGTTATTATGGAGCGTGCTGATGGAAATCTTGTCGACTACCTGCGGAGTGTTGAGTCAGTACCCTATGAGATATATGCTGCGCAATTCCGCGGCCTATGTGAAGCATTAGCAGAGATTCATAAGGTCGCAATCCATAGAGATATCAAACCAGAGAATGTGCTTATCAAAGGCGAAACATGGGTAATTAGTGATTTTGGATTGTGTACATTCCTTGATCCGGAGGAACACAGAGAAATAACAAAACCGAACGAAAAGGTTGGTCCCGCCTTTTGGATGAGTCCAGAGGCTGTTGATTGTAGCTATTTTCAGAGTGACCTGATCGGTACATATTCAGATGTGTTTCAATTGTGCGCAGTATTCGTCTTTGTGCTAACTAAAAGGTTTCCTGGCGGAATAATTCACGAATTAAACGATTTGAATACAACTCCTGAAATAAGAGAAGTGTTAATACGATCACTATCAAATGACTATTCACGAAGGCCTGCAGATGGAAGTGACTTAGCCGTTCAATACAATAATGCCACATATGCAAGGGCATAGCCAGATGTGCTCATACGGACAAAACATAAGGACTACTCTCCCACTGGGTAACGGTACATCCATTATCGGAAGAGTGGAAACAAATTGCTGCTGTTTGTTCGGAAATTCAAGGCGGACCGGACCGCAGGATGTGACTCACGAATATCCAGACTTGACTGTCCGCCTCACTCTGTTCAATGCGTCGATTCAATCAGGCATTCCCCAAAACTGGAGCATAATGATATCCGATGGATTACTGTGGATGAAATCGATCAATATGATTTTTGCCCGGCAGACGAGGAAACTCTAATGAGGCTGAAAACTACTGAGTAAGTAGAAGGCCCCTTGATTATTACTGGAAAACGTATACATACAGAGAAAGGGAAAGTACGGGATGAATGTCATCTGCTTCGGCGATTCCAACACCTACGGCTATGACCCTCGCTCCTGGTTTGGCGGGCGGTATGATGCGGAGAACCGCTGGGTAGACATCCTGGCCGCGGAAACCGGCTGGACGGTCTGCAACATGGGACAGAATGGCCGTGAGATCCCGGCGGCTGCCCCTACCTTTTCGGAGGACACAGATCTGCTGATCGTCATGCTGGGGACCAACGATCTGCTCCAGGGACACAGCCCAGAAAGCGCCGCTGGAAAATTGGAGCGGTTCCTCTCTGGAATCTCTCTGTCTCAGGACAAGCTCCTGCTGATCGCGCCGCCGCCCATGGCGCCGGGAGAGTGGGTACCCAGCCAGCAGCTTATTGATGCGTCCAAGGCGTTCGCCCGGTGCTGCCGTGAGCTTGCGGAGCGGCTGGGCATCCGGTTTGCCGACACCAGGAAGTGGGACATCCCCCTGGCCTACGACGGTGTCCACTTCACAGAGCAGGGCCACAAATCCTTTGCCGCCGGACTATTGGAGGAACTCAAATGAAACGAATCTTACCCATACTGCTCTCGCTCCTGCTGCTTGTTGGATGCGGAGGTAACAGCACGGACAGTTCCTATCAGCAGATCACCCAAGAGGAAGCTAAGGAGATGATGAACACCCAGGAGGTCATCGTCCTGGATGTCCGCGAACAGGACGAATACGACAGCGGTCATATTCCCGGTGCGGTGCTACTTCCGGTGGGGACCATCGACGAGGACTCCGCCCCCGAAGTGATACCCGAAAAGGATTCCACGGTGCTGGTCTACTGCCGCAGCGGCAACCGCAGCAAGACCGCATCCACCACGCTGGCGGAGCTGGGCTACACCAACATTTACGAATTTGGCGGCATCAACACTTGGCCCTATGAGACAGAGCCGTAAAGTCAACGAAAGTCTGCAAGCAGCGCAGAATCTATATTGCCATAATCAAAGAAAGATCCGAAGGGCAAGTCGCATCACGACTTGCCCTTCGGATCTTTTCAAAGCGCCTGAAAGCGAGCCCGCATCTCCTCATCTGAGAGCTCGCCGCGCTCTGTCTGCTCCAGGATCTGCATCGCCTCAGCAACGGCGGTATTCCACTCATCCGGGCTGATCTTCTTCCGGTTCTTTCTCTGCTTCAAACGGTTATAGGTCCGGTCGTACTCCGTCTGGGCGGGACTGCGGTTAGATTTCTTCCGTGCCTCCTTGCGGTGGGCTCCCACCTTCCGGCAGGTCCGCTCCGTTTCGCCAGGGGCAATGTTGTTGCAGTAGCAGGTGTTGTAGCCGGAGGTCAGCAAGAAGTACGTCCCGCAGTTGTGACAGCGGCGGGGGGCGTTTCCTGCAGCCAAGCCACGGTAGAACTCCGTCCGCAGGAAGCTGGCCAGACTGTCGAAAGCGGTTTTCTCCGCGATAAAAATTTCGTCCGCGTTGGTCTGGTGCATCATGGGTACAAAGCTCAGCTCCACCTGGAAGTTCTGTGAAAAGTCCTCTTCCAAAATATTGGCGCTGAGAGTGAACATATCCGCATAGAACTGTGAGTACCCATCGGCGTAAGCTGCGCTGCTCCGCCGCTCCAGCGGCTCAAAGTATCGCTCTGCTATGAGCGCGAACTGCTGCCGGACTGCTCTAATTTCATGGCAAAAACTCTCGAAGCCCTCGATCATGCCCTGGTATATCTCCCTGCCTTCCGACCGCGGCTCCTGCACCAGTCCCCACTTCTCCTTGTTGGAAAACAGGTTCTCCAATGCGTGATAGTTGCAATCGTGATCCATATTCAGGTCCCGGTAGACCGGCAGTGCAAATATGGCATCCCAAATAGCGTTCATCTTCTGCTGAGCTACAGCCACGGCGCTGTTGCTTTTCACGCGGAGCAATTCCCATGCCGCAGGAACGAAATCATTCACCCGCCGGTCAATCTCGTCAAACACCCTCTCGTCTGTGTTCAGAATGTCTACACAGCATTGGCCTATGGGGTAATTCTGCTCGCCAATGTAAACGCGGTCTCCGTGGAAGAACACGGTGAACTGGTCATAAGTGTAGGAATACGGGATATAAGTGCGCTCCAATTGCTCCTCCATGATGTGCCTCCTTTGTATCCGATGGAGTTTTTGCATTTACCCGAACTCGCCTCAAACTATTGAACCGGGTGTTCCGGCGTGCTAACCTCATGGTAGCAGATGAAGAAGTAAAATGCAATCCCAAACAGAAGGGGGGAAAACACGATGAGATACTGAAAAGGAAAAGCCGCTGAACTGCTGCAACAGTTCAACGGCCCGCTGCGTTTCGGAAAACACAGCTCGATCTGCTGTTCAGTTTACCAGAGCGGCCTCCGAAACGCAAGAAGAATTTCCAGAACAAAAATCGGATCGGAGATATTGAAATGAAACTATCACAGTGCAAAAACTACGATGACCTGCCGCTGTTCCTCAACGCGAAAACGGTGGCCCAGGTGCTGGGCGTGTCCATCTCCACCGCCTACGAGGTGATGCACGAACCCGGCTTCCCGGTACTCCGTGTGGGCAGCCGCATGGTGGTGCCGAAAGAGAAGTTCATCCGGTGGGCGGAGGAGCAGTCCGGAGGTGCGAAATGAGAAAGCAAAACTGGCCCAAGCGGGATCCCATCAAGAACTATTTCCCTCTGCCCAACGAGATCTACTCCCTGGGTCTGTCCTCCACCGCCATTGCAGTCTACGGGTATCTCCTCCGCCGGGAGGACCGGAAGACCTATCAGTGTCTGGCCAGCTACCGGATGATCGGCGAGGCCATCGGGAAATGCGTCAACACCGTGCGCAAGTATGTGGTGGAGCTGGAGGAGCGCGGTCTCATCCGCACGGAGCGCACCACCATCACCACCCAGGACGGCCGCAGGCGGAACGGCTGTCTGCTCTACACCATCCTGCCCATCCAGATGTCCATCGACCAGTTCTACCAGCGGCAGCTCGACGCGGTGGAGTTGGCTGCGGAGCGGCAACGCACCAAGAAACGCAAAGAGCGGTACAAGCAGGAAGAGGGTGCGCAGGTATGTGTCAGCAGATGATAGATCGGTTCATTGAAGAAGACCTGTCGCTGTCCGCACGGCGCACCGTGGACACCAAGCGGTACATCGTCAGCCGCTGGAACGCGGAACACGCCACGCCCATGGACGAAGATGCGGTGATTCTGTTCCTCTGCGATGAAAGGCGAGGGGCGCTCACCGACGAGCAGAGGGTCTTCGCCAAGGAGCGCCAGGTAGAAATGTTCGCCTGCTACCGTTCCATGGTGACCCAGCTGCTTCTGTGCGGAGAGATGATGCGGCTCCACATGGTATCCGGGCCGGAGGACTTCCTCCGGGTGTTCTCTCCCACAGGCGAACTGCTGATAGCAAGCTGAAGCCCCCGTGTACGCCTCTGTAAGAGGCTGTGTGCCCACCTTCGAGGCTGGGTGGAGTCCCAGCCCCGGCAGGGGCTTTGGGAGCGGATTTTGGCCCGATTTTGGGCAAGGCTTCGATACGGGGGCTGCGGGGGAACGAAGAGCAGGAGAAAGCCCTGGCGCTTTTTCGCACCCGGACGGTCACTTCCACCCGCAGTGCGGGCGGTTTCCGGAAGCCGGGGCTGACGCTTTTCTGCCGGGTCCACATTCCGTTTGACGCTGGTTCTTCGAAAACAGCCCCAAAAGCCCGCTGTTGCAGGGGTTTCAACGACGCTATTCCCAAAAAGGAGGAATACACCATGAAAGAAGAAAAGAAACGACACACCATCTGGCTGACAGACCAGGCCTGGGACAATGTGGAAAGCCACTACCAGAAAGACAACTGCTCCACCAAAAATGAGTACATCGAGAAGGCCGTCCAATTCTACTCCGGCTACCTGGATGCGGAGCGCGCAGACGAATACCTGCCGCGGGTCCTGGCCGAAGTGCTGGAGGGCAAGCTGGGCGCCTTCGGAAAACGAATGGGCCACCTGCTCTTCAAGCTGTCGGTGGAACAGGATATGATGGCGAACCTCCTCGCCTCTGCTCTCGATGTCGACCTGGATACGCTGCAAAAACTGCAGAGCCGGTGTGTCCAGAATGTCAAAAAAGTAAACGGAGAGGTCACCTTTCAGGACGCGCTCGTCTTCCAAAAGGGGGCTGACGCATGACCGGCCTCATCCAGAAGTCCGGCTACATCAAGCCGGGCACCAGCGCCGGAAACTACGCCAAGTACATTGCCGCCCGTGAGGGTGTGGAGCTGATCGAGGCTCCACACCCTCACCAGGAGAGCGGCGGCTATCTGCAATACATCGCAGAGCGCCCCCGCTCCCACGGCCTGTTCTCCGGGGACGGTGTCGCTGATCTGGAGGAAACCATGGACGCGGTCAGCGCACACACCGGCCCGGTGTGGACCTTCATCTACTCCCTGAAGCGGGAGGACGCCGCCCGGTTGGGTTACGAAAGCGCGGAGAGCTGGCGCAAGCTCCTGCTGGCCCACCAGACAGAACTGGCCCAGGCGATGAAAATTCCACCCAAGGACTTTCGCTGGTGCGCCGCCTTCCACGATGAAAAACACCACCCCCACATCCACATGATGGTCTGGTCAAAAGCCCCCAAACAAGGCTACCTGACGGAGCGGGGCATCGAGCAGATGCGCTCCCAGCTGACCCGTGACATCTTCCAGGATGAGCTGCTGTCCCTCTATCAGCAGAAGGACCGCTCCTACCAGGAGGTGCGGGATACAGCGCAGACGGCCATGGGACAGCTCATCTGTCAGATGCGCTCCTCCGTCTGTGACAGCCCGGAAATCGCGGCAAAAATGGAAACGCTGGCCGGGATGCTGGCGGAAGTCAAGGGCAAAAAGGTCTACGGCTATCTGAAAAAGCCGGTGAAGGCGCAGGTGGACGCCGTGGTAGACGAGCTGGCAAAGCTCCCGGAGGTGGCGGAGTGTTATGAGATCTGGAACCAGCTCCGGGACGAGGTGGAGCAGTACTATAAGGACACTCCCAGGGAACGCCCTCCCCTCTCCCGGCAAAAAGAGTTCAAGGTCATCAAGAACATGGTCATCCGGGAGGCGGAGCACATCCGCCTGAACGCGTTCTCCTTTGAAGATGAGCACATGACCGACGAGAACGATGAGGACCTGGACACCGTGTTCTCTTCCCCACCCGCTATGTGGGAGATGGTGATGGCGTACCGGGATGCCAAAGAGGTCCTGGAGGATGAGGACATGACAGAGGAGGAAAAGCGCAACCAGGTGCATACACTGGAACAGCTCTGGGACAGCGGGTTCACCGTGGCGGCGCATCAGCTGGGCAAGTGCTGGCGGGATGGCCTGGGCGTTCTCCCGGACGATGAACAGGCGGAGCTGTGGTTCCGCCGCTCCGCCGAAGCGGGAAACGATTTCTCCCAATACGCTCTGGGCAAGCTGATGCAAAGTCAGGATCGGATCGACGAGGCTATCTCCTGGTACAAACGGGCGGCAGCGCGGGAAAACCGGTACGCCGTCTACCGGCTGGGCAAGCTGTATCTCCAGGGAGAACAGGTCCCCAAGGACATTCCCCAGGCGATAGAATATCTGACTGCCTCCGCCCAGCTGGACGATCCGTACGCTCAATATGCGCTGGGAAAACTGTACCTCATGGGGAAGGATGTGAATCGGGACCGGGAGCAGGCCTATCACTGGTTCGTCGAGTCAACGATCCGGGGGAACCAATACGCTGAATTTTTCCTGGAACGGTTCAACCAGTTTCAAAATCCGAATGTCCTCCTCTCCGCCACCAGACTGCTCTGCCATATGGGACAGATCTTCCAGCAAAATTCTGTGCCGCCCGTCTCCCCTGCGGGCCATCAGGTAGACAGCAAGCTCCGGCAAAGGATCCGGGAGAAGAAGATCGCCCTGGGACATAAGGCGGATGACCACGAGGAGGAGATGTACGGACCCTGGAACATGACCATGGACGGGATGTAGGTCCGTCAAGATCTGCACCGCAAATCAAAGAAAAATCTTTGAAAAAGTGTATTCTGGGTATAGCTATTCTCCGTTGGTTCGGGTATTGTGTGTTGCTGATAAGGAGGTGGCACACATGAGGACCACACTGGAAGATCTCTACTACGGAAACATCACGCCCAATGCTCTGCGATGCAAGCGGGGCACGCCCCTGCAACGGGCCATGGAGCAGTCGGAGGAATGTGAAGAACAGCTTACCGCGCTGCTGGAAGGCAAAGAAAAGAGGTTGTTGCTGCGGCTCATCAACGCGGAGAACGAGATCGGCAGCACCCTGGCTCTGGAGAATTTCATCCTGGGCTTCCGTCTGGGGGTGCGGCTGATGCTGGAAGCCCTGGCCGAGAACGACGGCGATGTGATCGGCAAAAATGGAGAACAGGAGGTCTGACCATGATAACAACGCAATTTCCGGTCAAGCGGTGCCAGTATTGCGGCTGTGAGGACCTGGGCGTCGGCTGGCAGCACGGTGAAGCGCTGGTGACCTTCAAAAAGCACGGGATGCTGGGCAACCGCCTGCGGTACCTGATCTGCCGCCGCTGCGGCGCGGTACTGTTCCAGTGCGTGGCGGAACCTCACAAATTCCCGCCCGTCAGGTAAGCCGCTCAAAAATTGCATCACAAATCAAAGATAAAACCCTTGGAGGTGAGAACAATGGCAAAACGCAGGCCGTGCGGGGACGGCATGGTCCGCAAACGGGAGAACGGCCGCTGGGAAGGGCGCATCGTGGCGGGCCACAAGCGGAACGGCGAGCCCCTCTTCCGGTATGTGCTGGCCAAAACCCAGAAAGAGCTGATGGACAAGCTCCATCAAAACATCGAGGAATACCAGGACATCGAGCTGACCGAGGACAGCCGCATGACCCTGGGGGAATGGCTGGACCGCTGGATGGAGGACTACGCCGCCCACACCCTGCGGCCCAACACCCTGCGGAGCTACGAGCAGTACATCCGCTGTTACATCAAGCCCATCCTGGGGAACAAGGTGGTCTCCCGCATCACTCAAATGGACATCCAGAGGATGTACACGAAGATCAAACAGGAGGGCCGCGTCCGCGACCACCCAGAGCATGGACATGAGCTGTCGGACTCCATGGTCCTCCGCATCCACGCCATGCTCCACCGCGCCATGAAGGACGCGGTGACCGCCCACATCATCCCCTATAACCCCACCGACGGGGCGACGGTGCCCAAGGCCAACTACCGGCCCAAGCAGATTCTGAGCAAGGCGGAGATGGAGACATTTCTGGCGGAGGTGGACCGGAACGAAATCTGGCGGGACTTCTTCTACACGGAGCTGACCACCGGCCTGCGCCGGGGCGAGATCTGCGGGCTCATGTGGCAGGACTTCGACGAGGCCGCCGGGACACTGAAGATCGCCCGCTCAGTGAACGCCCCCAAAGCCGGGGTGCTGGAGATCGGCGAGACCAAGACCAGCCAGGGCAGGCGGGTCATCCACCTGCCGCCCAGCACAGCCCAGCGCCTGCGGGAACGGAAGAAGCACGCCGTCAGCCAGTGGATCTTCCCGGAGCTGCTGGCACCGGAAAAGCCCGTCCGCCCCAGCGCCGCCTACTACCGGATGAAGCAGATCCTGAAAGAAACGGGGCTGCCCCAAATCAGGTTTCATGATTTAAGACACACTTTTGCCACCCACGCCCTTACCAGCGGCGTGGACGCCAAGACCCTATCCGGCATCCTGGGCCACACCAACGCCAGCTTCACTCTGGACACCTACACCCATGTGACGCCGGATATGCAGAAAGCCGCCAGCCATGTAGTCGGCGGCTTTCTGGAAAATATCTTCGGGAAGGAGCTGAAACCGTGGCAAAGAGACGGAAAAACGGCACCGGGACCGTAAGACAGCGCAAGGACGGCCGCTGGGAAGGCCGGGCTGTCGTCGGCTACGACGAGAAGGGCCTGCCCAAAACAAAAAATTTGCTGGCCAAGACCAAGCGGGAGTGTCAGGAGAAGCTGAAACAGCTCATGGAGACGGTGGGCGGCTCCAAGTCCGAGAAGATACGGCCCGATATGCCTTTCGGGGAGTGGCTGGACTTCTGGTATCAGAACTACTCCAAGCCTAAAATTCGGCCCACCACCCAGGCCTGTTACGAGTGCAAGATCTATCAGCACATCATCCCGGAACTGGGCAAGCTCCCGCTGAACCAGCTGACCCAGAAGGACCTCCAGCAGTTCTACACCCGGCTGAAAAAGGGTGGGCGGCTTGTCCGCACCGAGCAATTCGGCGAGGGCCTGTCCGACACCCTGGTGCGGGGCTGTCACGCCACCTGCCGCTCCGCCCTGGAGAAAGCGGTCCAGCAGGGCCTCATCCGGGTGAACCCGGCCATCGGGTGCAAGCTGCCGCCGAAAAAGGGCCGGGAGATGCAGGTGCTCAGCCGGGAGGAGCTCCAGCGGTTTCTCATCCAGGCCCAGGCCGAGGGGTACTATGAGCTGTTCCTCCTGGACCTGTGCACCGGCTTGCGGCGGGGTGAGCTGATGGCCCTCCAGTGGGACGACCTGGACTTCACCACCGGGACGCTGACGGTGGACAAGCAGGTCTACGAGGTGAAGGGAAAGCTGCAGATGAGCGTCCCCAAGACCAAGACCTCCATCCGCACCCTGATCCTGCCGCCTGCGGTGGTGGAGGTGCTGCGGGAATACCGGAACACCGTGGACTCCCGGTGGATGTTCCCCTCTCCCATCAAAGAGGATGCGCCGCTCTCTCCCGGTGTTGTGCGCAGGCGGCTCCAGATCATCCTGGAGCGGGCGGGATGTAAGATGATCAGATTTCATGATCTGCGCCATACTTTTGCCACACTGTCTCTGGAGAACGACATGGATGTGAAGACCCTCTCCGCCATGCTGGGCCATGTGTCGGCGGCTACCACCCTGGACATCTACACCCACATCACCGGGGATATGCAGACGGAGGCGGCAGCGAAGATCGACCGGGGGCTGGGCAATCAGGTGCAGGAGGATGCACCTCAGCCGGAGCCGCCCCGGATGACGGACTTCCAGCCCGTGCTGGGGCGGATCAGAAAGCCGGGTACCGGGTGCATCTCGGAGATCAACGACCACCTGTTTGAAGGCCGCTACTCCCCCGTGTGGCCCGACGGCAAAAAGCACTCCAAATGCGTCTACGCCCACACCCGGGAGGAGTGCGAGGAGAAATTGAAGGTGCTGATTGAGGAAATGAAAGCGGAGCGCAAGGCCATTCAGGACCGGATCAACGGGATCGTCCCGCCGGATAATCTCACCAAAAAGCAGAAGCAGATCTGGCAGTACCTGCGGTTCCACCCCGATGAGACAAATTACAGCGTCATCACCAAGGGTGCCGGAGTGACCCGGCACACGGTGGCCAAGCACTATGAGCTGCTCCGGGAAATGCTGGGGCAGGCGTGAAAAAGGAGGACCGGACGGTCCTCCTTCACTTCTTTTGGGTCAGCTGAAAGCTCATGTCAATCAGCGGAAAGATCTCCCCGGCAGGCACAGAACCGTCCAACAAAATCGTAATCCAGTGCTCCTTGTTCATGTGATAGCCGGGCAGGAACCGCCTGCTGTCCAGCAGCGACCCTTTCATCAGCGGGTCACATTTCACATTGAGGATATCCACGCGGCCCTCGCCGGGCAGTCCGAGGGTTTTCCGGGGCAGTTCCAGCAGAAGCGCGGCAAACCACTTTTTGCTGTCCCGGTGGCGGATCGCCGCGTTGTTGGGGCTCTTGGCCCACAGGTATTCCGGCTCGCTGCCGTACTGCTCCCTGATGTAGGCCAGTACCGTGGCAGTCACAGTTCCGTCGGTCATGCTCGTCCCTCCCTGCCGGTTATCCCTTCACCTCATGGGGAATGGTGATTTTCTCCACCCGGAGTTGGCCGTCCTCCGCCTCCGCCATCATCAGGGTGATCTCCTGATGGAACCGCCGGGGGCCGCAGGAGCCGGGGTTCAGCCAGCGAAGGCCGTTTTTCTCCTCCTCCACATACTTGTGGAAGTGGCCGAACACCACCGCGTCCACGCCGGGGAGTTCTGCTGGGACCTCTTTCTTGTTGTGGACCATGTAAAAGGTCACACCGCCCAGGGTGACGGTGAGGTCGTGGGGGATGGCCTCTGCCCAGTCCTTATCGTTGTTGCCCCGGACGATGTACAGGGGAGCCATGGACGCCAGCCGGTCCACGATGGCCTGGGTGTTGATGTCCCCGGCGTGGAGGATGGCGTCGGCGGTTTGCAGATACTCCACCACCTCCGGCCGTAGCAGGCCGTGGGTGTCTGAGAGAATGGCGAGTTTCATTAGGCTCCTCCTTTAGTCCGCGTCCTCATCCAGGGCCTCCACCAGGAAGCTCACCGGACGGAAGCCGTCGTTGCAGGAGAGCATGGCGGACTTGGGATTTTTCATCCAGCCGTCGTAAAAATCCGCCGCCCCGTGGCTCAGGGCCAGCACGAAGGGCGAGAGGGTGTCCCAGGCGCTGGGACAGAAGCCCTCCGGCTTCTCCCAGCCGTTGGCGACAAAGACCTGCCCCACCTTAATGTCGCAGGCGTGGGAAATGGGATTTTCATATTGTGCCATCAGGTCGTCATATCGGGCCATCCGCATGACAGTGATCTTACACTTTTTCACAGCTGTCCCTCCTCAGATGATGATGCCCTCGCAGTGGTCCAGCTCGTGCTGGATGATTTGGGCCGTCCAGCCGGTAAAAGTCTTGACCCGCTCCTGGAATTTCTCGTTCTGCCAGCGTACCTTGACGGACTTCCACCGCTTGGCGGGGCGGACGCCGTTGAGGGAGAGACAGCCCTCCTCCGTCTGATAGGGCTCCGATTTTTTGATGATCTCCGGGTTGAATATGACCATGTACTCGCCCTCATTGTCAAAGGCGATGATGCGCTTGTTCACGCCGATCATGTTGGCCGCCATACCCACGCAGCCGGACTTATGGTGCTCCAATGTCTCCAGCAGGTCCGTTGCAATTTGAATGTCGTCCGGTGTGGCGGGCTCCGCCTTCTGGGCCAGAAAGGCCTCGTCTTTACAGATCTCACGAATCATAGTTGGTTCTCCTTCTGTTGTTGAATCACGGCCGCAAGGGTCTCCGCCGCGATGCGGGAGCCCGCCTCATTGGGGTGGACGCCGTCGGCGGCGTAGAGGTCCTGCGTGTGGGACAACTCGTAAAACCGCTGGCCCACATCGGCAAGCAGTGCGTTGTTCTCCTGGGCGGCTTGGCGGTATGCCACGGACAGCTTACGGGCCATCTCGTCATAGTCCCAGCCCTTGGCCGCCAGCTTGTCCCCGCCCTTTTGGTACGCCCAAGTGGCGTAGAGGAGCGGGACGGCCCCGTTTTCCCGGATCTGCTCACACAGCAGTCGGACGCTGCCCAAAAAGCTCTTTGGGGCGGTGATGGGGCCGTGGCTCATCTCCTGGAGTACCACATAGTCCCACCGCTCATTCGCCAACGCCGCTTGGGTTTTTGCGCCCAGGCGGGTCTGCGGATTCAGCTGCTCCGACAGCCGCGCCCCACCCCGTGTGTGGTGGACCACCTCCGCCCCGGTCAGCTCCGCCAGCATTCGCGGTATGTTGTTGGTGAAAGTAAAGCTGTTGCCCAGCATGAGAATGCGCATAGCGATGCTCCTTGTCTGTTTTCCTGTTTATCTGCATTATACACGGTTGAGTCGTGAGGGGCAAGAAAAGTAGAATAATCCGACACCCCACTTTCAGATTTTGCTCATGATAAGGGGCCGGTACCGCAATGCAGTACCAGCCCCTTCGGCCCATTGTGTTTGTCAAATAGAAAGTTGTGCAAAAGAAAACGAAAAAGTTAAGTAGTCAGTACTGCGTGAAATGTAGTGGTCACAACAATGTGAGTGGATGGATGCCCAAATGCAAAATATTGGGTTCTCATTTTTATGAGCTTTGGAGGAGAGATGTAATAAGGTATAAACATTTTCTTCTTTCCCACAAAATCTAAAATTTTTTTAAAAATGTCTTGACTGCACGTAGCGTGCAGAAATTATAATATAGGCACAAAAGGAGATGAACGCTATGAAAAAGCTCAGTGAAGTCTGTAAAATCGTAGGCGTTACTCGCAGAACCCTGCAGGAGTATGACAAAGTTAATCTGCTAAAACCAACGAGTAAAACCGAGTGTGGCTATTGGCTTTACGATGATGCCGCAATAAAGAAGCTAATCATGATCCAAATCTTTGTAGAGGTCGGCTATGAACGCAAGAACATAAAATCTCTTTTGGAGTCACCTATATTAGATATTCTTGAGGAATTTGACCATCTTATAAATACTCTGGAGAAAAAACGGAAGAGAATCGATGGCATGATCAATACAATCAAAACCTTGAAACTGACTGCAAAACTTCCGGAAAGCACAATTCGTGCGATGGGTAATCTGGATGTAACACGCATTTATAGGGATAAGAGCTTTGTCTCATATCTTGAGGATTCCATCATTCACTCTGCGGAATACAGCGATGACGATAATGCGGAAGCTGAATTGTATATGCCGTTCTGGTATAAGCTCATCGCTGTCGGATGCTTTATGGGCACACCTGAAGAGGCCGAGCAGGTTCAAACTGCTGTTGAAGAGGCTTACCAGGATATAATTAATATGGTAAAAGCTGACGAGGATAGCTCTGATGAAGATCTGGATGAAGCAGAACTTGCGGAGGTCTTTTTGGAAGGAATACAGGATATGGTAAACGATCCCGAACTCCTGCAAATGGTTGAACTTCAGTGCGGTAACGGGGCAACGGCATACATAATCCGGGCCATTCAAGTATTCTGCGATAGAAAGAAAATAACTCCGTGACGAGTTAGAAATTAGAAAGGGGACGAGTAGCCTATGCTGGTATCAGCGAGAGTTTTAGGACAAAATTACGGTTTGACAGCAGAGGAAATGAATCGAGTCTTGGTAAAACAAGGTTTTCTTCAGGGAACACCGGGTAATTATGACGTGACACAGAAGGCTCTCCAATATGCTGTAGAAAAAGACTTTCACCGTGGTACGGGCGGCTATGCTTGCTATAACCGCTATTGGACTACACGAACCTTCGATGATTCGATAAAAGATGTGTTGGATGTCTCCGCCGAGTTTATTAGCGAAGTGCGTGGCGAGATAGCCGCAGATCGTGTTGCAAGGTATGCCGCCCAAGCTGCAGCAAGGGCGCGGGCTAATACGGATTTTCTGGCAAAAGAAGCCGCAGAAAAAGCAACGCGGGAAGCGGCAGAGCGTGCTGCTTTGGAAACAGAGGAACTCATCACGAAATGGAAGACAGGCGGTAAAATCGGACTCGCTTGGGGTGGGGTAATTATTCTTGGATACGGAATTTACAAAGTGGCACCAAAGGTAAAATCTTGGTGGAATGAACGTAGGCAGTCACCAGAGGCTCACGAATACAAAGTTGCATAAATTGAGGAGGTCATTGTAATGAAGAAAAGTTGGCTTAAATCAGCAAGTGAGGATGAACTCAGAGCCAAAAAATCTGAAATATCATCCAGTACAGACTGGTGTTCCGGTTCAATTCTGGATGGAGATTTCGACGCAGAAATCGAAACGATAGATGCCATTGATGAAGAAATAAACCAAAGAGAGTGGGATAGTTATAACAGTGAAGATCATTCTGGCAAAAGTTATGGTGTCCATCGTGAACATGGTTGGTATCTTTCGAACGATGATTAATATCGTTTTAGTTCCTGCGACGCAAGTGACAATGCACAAGAAAAACCTCTGGAATCAGCCGATTTCAGAGGTTTTTTGTGTTTGATACCTATTATTGATGCGAGTGGATTTTTAACACAGAACTTGACCATTCACTATTAATTATGTTCATAATCTCTCATACAAACAGGTATTTCAAGGAATATATCATATTTTAAATGGTTTGAAAATGCGCTCCCATTCAATCCTTTCATACCTCTCTTTAACAGCTTCTGATAATTGTTCTTGACATCCACCCATGTCTTGATATTTCACTAATTCTTGTAATTCTGCAAGTGCCAATCTGTTTGCGTCCTTTTCAAATGAATCCCCAATATAATCGATTTTTTGAAGAATTTTAATTTCAATTTCATGTCCATCATTTAAATATTTCTCGATTTTTTTATGAACATCTGTTCTCCTAATATCACGCAAATAATCATTTAGATGTGAAGTATTCCCGAATATTCTAAGAAAAATATTGTTTGATTTTCCTATATAAAAACAAGTATTATTTACATCTAATTTAACAAAAAATCCATATACACCTCTAATTTTACTCTCTGGTGTCATTTCTTTCGGAACATAAATGCCGAGTTCTTTTATTTTATTGAGTCGCCTATTAAACTCATTTAATTCTCTATCCGTCATTACCATCATCCTTGTTGTCTTTGTAAGAAATATATTGGTTTACAAATTCCGATTCATAGGTCTGTTCAATTATAATATAGAACAGAATCAACTGTAATGAAAACCATGGAACAATCCACAAAAGGAATTAACGCACTTCTTGGGAAGCATGGTAAAAGTCAGACCCTAATAGTGGATATAACTAAAGTCCCATAAAGTTATAAAAAACCGCCAAAATCGAAATATTTTGGCGGTTTTTGTGGTCCGAGTGGGGCGATTCGAACGCCCGGCCCCGTGAACCCAAATCACGTGCGCTACCAACTGCGCTACACCCGGATATTCAGTTTTCCGTTCTGCGGAAGGAAACTCGGAGGTTTTCCAAATGTGGTCAAACATGTGGTCAACGCCGATTTTTGACCAAAGACTTTTCTGGAACGGTTCCCGCTTCTGGTAGTGTCCCAGCGGGTCGTGGGGTTGTGCTTTTTCCCTCATGGATGAGGCCCGCGTACTTCCAAACCAGGCGCGATACCAACTTCGCTATACCCGGATATTTGCTGTTTCGGTTTTCGGAAATTCTGCTGTCTGTGGTCAAAGATGTGGTCAGATGCAATTTTGCGGTGCTTTTCAACTGACGGTCAAATGCCACAAGCGACCGTGTCCCAAAGGCTTCCGGCGTTTCCCCTTCACCCGCCCCGGATAGCGGCACGGCACTCCCAAATCAAGCGCGATACCACCTTCGCTACACCCGGATATTTGATTTTATTCCCGTATGGGTCAGGTATGGGTCACGGGCTTTTGACCCATACTGTGACCCATATTATTTTAACCTTAATTTCAACTTTTTCAAGAGGTCACAACGAAATTCCGCATCTTTTTCGCCGGAGAAAACACAAACTGTTTGCGTACTCGGTGCTCCCAAACCAGGCGCGATACCAACTTCGCTATACCCGGATATTTGATGTTGCCTGTGGCCTTCTACATCTCCCAAACAACCCTAAAGGGGGCTATCATTGGGAAAGAAACCACACAACTGCCATATATCAAAGAATTACGATGTTTTATATCAGCATGGGTTGGGTACAGGCACGGCATTTTCCAAGTGTGACACACTGCCAATGGGGGACTCTCAAAATGCCTATTTATTATACGTTAAAAATGCCGGGATTGCAAGAGTTCTTTCGGTGTGGTATTCTAAAAACAATATCTGGGAAATGAGGAAACTGCCATGCGAATGAGAAAGAAACCCAATTTGATCCCCCGTCTGGAAGCCTGTGGGGAACTGGTAATCACAGACCCAAAGGAGCACAGGGGCCGGTGGCGGGAGCTGATGCCGGGGACCGGGGCGCTCCGGGTGGAGCTGGGCTGCGGCAAGGGACGTTTTACGGTGGGGACCGCCCAGGCGGAGCCGGATGCGCTTTTGATCGCCGTGGAGCGGGTGCCGGACGCCATGGTCATCGCTGCCGAGCGGGCCAGGGAGCTGGAGCTGAACAACGTCTTTTTCCTGGACGCCGACGCCGCCGATTTGGAGGCGTATTTTGCCCCCGGCGAGGTGGATCGGATCTATATCAATTTTTGTGACCCGTGGCCCGGGGCCCGGTACGCCAAGCGGAGGCTGACCCATCCGGGTTTTCTACTGCGCTACCGCAAGGTGTTGTCTCAAGGGGGGCAGATTCATTTTAAGACGGATAACCATGACCTTTTCGAGTGGTCTCTGTTTCAGTTCCCCAAGGCCGGGTTTACGCTGTCCGAGGTGACGCGGGATCTCCACGCCGGCGGCCCTACGGGGATCATGACCGACTATGAGGAGAAATTCTATCAGCTGGGGACACCCATCAACCGCTGTGTTGGCACCATGGAGGCCCTGCCGCCGGAGACGGCGGGAAAAGAAACCGGCGTGGAGTGACGCACCACCGGGGGAGTGCCGCATAAGATGAAATGGAGACGGACAGGAAAGACCTGCCGGACTTCAAATTCTCTTTTTGGGAGGTACTTCTTATGGGGTGCTGCAATAATGGTTGTGGCGGCGGCTGGGGCGGCGGCGGCTGCCTGTGGATCATCCTGATCCTCATCATCATCTGCTGCTGTGGCGGCGGCTGGGGCGGCAATAGCTGCGGCTGCGGCTGCGGCTGTGGCTGCAACAATGGCTGCGGCTGTAACACCGGCTGTGGCTGCTGAGCTGCAATACCAAAGCAAAACATAAATGGCGGGTGGAACCTCTTGGGTTCCACCCGCCGTTTTTTATTAATCAGCCCACAGTGTCCGTGGGAGGCTCGGAGGGGAGGACGTTATCGGAGGACAAGCTCTCCTCGGGAAGAGGAATGACGGGGGCCACAGAGGGAACTGCGGCGCCGTCGCCCTTTTGGTTCAGGGTCACGGAGTAGCCGCTGAGGATGGAGGACGGGGCACCCTCTCCGGCGGGGGCGTGCTCAATGGTCACTGTGTCGCCCACGTTGAGGATGACGGCCACGTTGTTCTTTGCGGCGGAGATGGAGTAGAAGACTTCTTCGTTCTCCAGGCGGATAAAGTAATAGGTGTTGCCGTCCAGCACGGCGGAACGGAGCTCGGCAATGACGCCGGAGGCGGTGGTCTGGGGCAGGGCCTCCGGGAGCGTGATGCCCTTTTCGGCCAGGAGGGAAATATACTTCTGCTCGCAGCCGGAGACCGTAGTGTCGGTGGCCACGATCTGGTACTGCTCAACGTTGACCATGGCGTACATTTTGACGAGCTGGGTCTTGTCTTTCAGGGGGATGAAGTAGGTGGGCTCCCCGGAGATGTTCAGCAGCAGGGGGAAAGTGGCGGTGTAGCCAAGGTCCTGGACCACGCCCATGGCGGAGTTCATGGCCGACTGCTCGGTGGCGCCGGGGGCGGTGTAGTACTTGGTCTCTTTGGTCCGCTGGTTGGACAGGAGGAAGCCCAGGTTGGACTGGTCGCTGGTGGCGGAAGTGATGCCGGTGTACATATATACGTCGTCGTTTAACGCGATATAGTTGGAGTCCCGGGTCGTTACCTTCACGTCCCGCTGGCCGAATACGGAGTTGATAAAGCCGTGGACCAGAGTGCCGTGATAATCGTACTGCTGGGCAATGAGTGCGGGGTTGTAGACGTTATCCACCCAGTTGGGGACCTCTTCGTAGTACTGGCTCTCCCCGGTGATGGCGTTGACCATGACGGCCCCGTTGATGTCGGTGCCGCCGAACAGGCCGATGGTCTTGACGATCTTGGGGGCGATCCACCAGGGGTTGCCCTGGTCGTCCACCTCAAAGACGGGGGTGCCGAACATAAAGGTAGGATACTGGAAGCGCAGGTGGCGGGCGATGTTGCGGTTGAGGGGTTCGGAGGGGGAGTACTTTACGCCCTGGCCCTCGGGCAGACGGATGACGTCGGCCTTCTGAGTGACCATGTTTACCATGACATAGGCGGGCAGGCCTTCGGAGCGGTTGGTGAACCACTTGATGAGGTCGGCGTACTCCAGCGCCGCCACCCGATAGGGCTGGCCGTTGTAGTTGATCTGAGTGTAGGCGTCGGAGACCTCAAACTGGCTGACCATGTCGGAGAGGGTGCCCATCTGCCGGTCGCCCAAATACTGGGCGGAGGCCAGATCCAGGGTGGGGATCTCGCTGAAGGAGATCTCGCTGACGTCCTTGGAGAAGTCCTCGGCGTTCATCTCCTGGACATCCAGCAGGTCCCGGTAGGCGCCGGCCCGGAAGATGGGCATGGACACCACCTGGCCGACAATGGCGATCACGATGAGCCCCGCCAGCAGGATGCCGATGGGCATGCACTGTGACTTGATGAACTTGAAGTACTCCTTCAGTCCGCTGGCGCCCTTCACATCGAAACCGGAGGTTACCAGGGCGGAGAGGATGTATACGACGCACAACAGCAGCACAAAGCCGTAGAATTCCTCGGACTGGAGGTTAAGGGCGGGGAGGGAGATGTAGAAATAGACCGCGCCAACTACCAAAGTGACCAGCAGATTGATGAGGATCTTTCCCATTTTTCCCTTTGGGCCGTGGCCCTGTTTGACCGCTTCGTTACTCAATATGACCATTCTCCTTTGTGCGGACGGGAAAGGCCCGTCCGTGTTTGCGTTGCCAACTGTGGGTATTATAGCCTAAAAATGCCTATTTAGCAACCGAAGGAGGGAAGGAAGGGGTGAACAGATTGTAAACTTATATTAAGAAGTGAAAAGGAAAAGCTCCAAGGTCAATGACCTTGGAGCTTTTGACGGCGGGAAAGAGATTAGCATTATGCAGTCGAGAGGCTGCGTTGCATGTAGCAAATATTTGAAAATTATACTTCAAAGTCGACGGACGAAAAGTTTGCCTATTTTGTCAAGCCTGCCTCAAAAACGTTAATGTTGCTGTCAAGATAATCTACGAACATCTTTGCGCATGGAGAAATCTTGTTTTTTGCCCAATAGGCAACCTGCGTTGAGTCTCCCTCTGAAGGCAGGGGGAAATACTTGAGTTTACGGTTTTCAAACCATGCGTTTTGATCGGAGATGGCAAAGCCTTCGTTCATTGACAGCCAGATATAAAGGGTGGAATAACTGGGAGCCAGGCGGATGCTCTTCGGGTGGATGTTCAGTTTGCCGCACGTTCTTTTTACAAAATCGACTCCATCTGTGGCGACATCCGGGCAGGTAATCATTAGCGTCTCATCGCTTAACGCCTCCAAGTCAAGTTTACCGGAGCGCGAAAGACGATGATCCTGGTTCAATATGACATAGCTCTGCCGCTGTCTCAGGAATCGGCTTCCCAAATTGCTGAATTCATTTTTCTCGTTGAAGCAAATTGCGATCCCTACATCCAGCTTATTAAGCGACAAGCTCTCAAGAAGCGCTTTGTGAGAGAGAGAAACCACCTCGACGGCAATGTCCGGATGTTCATTTCTGAAGTTATGTATGATGTCAATCAACGAATCATCCACGTCATGCCCCTCTTGTATGCCGATCTTTACATAGCCGATCTTTCCGGCGTTGGCACTTTGGGCCTCCGACAATATCTGCTCGTACCGGGTCTGCAGCTTTTCGCATTCCTGAAAAAACAGATTTCCACCCGGGGTCAGACGAAGCCCGTGAGGCTCCCTGTAAAAAAGGGCAAACCCCAGCTCACTCTCCAGATTGGAAATCTGCCGGGAGATGGCCGGCTGTGAAACATAAAGATGCTCCGCAGCTTCAGAGAGGGTTCCGCGTTTTACCACTTCGAGAAAGTATTCGTATGCCAACTTATTCATAAAACTCAGCCCCTTAACCTTTCTGTTAAGCATCAATAAACATATCCATAATTTACTTTCTTGTAAAATTCTCATAAAATATGTAATGCAATGGTACCATTGTATTTATCAAAAGTCAATAAAACGGGGAGTGGTGTGGCGTGGAGCTGCATGATGAATTTGTTATTGCAAAGCAAACGGTTCCTGTTGTAAAGAACTGTGATGTCGTCGTCGTAGGAGGCGGGATCGCGGGAATTTCCGCCGCCGTAAGCGCGGCGAGAAACGGCATGCATGTGGTTTTGATAGAAAAGAGCATCGTCCTGGGCGGCCTGGCGACCTTGGGAAACGTCTGCATTTACTTGGCGCTTTGTGACGGCTGCGGGAACAAAGTATATGGCGGCCTGGCAGAAGAACTGCTGCATGAAACGATTCGGTATGGCTACGATAACCTTCCTGACTGCTGGCGCGGCCGCCCTTTCCGCCTGGAGGCCCCCGCCGGGAGATACCGTACCCAGTTCAACGTGCCCGCCGCCATTTTTGCCTTTGATGAAATGATGGAACGCGAGGGCGTAGAGGTCGTATTTGACACGGTGTTTTCTGAGCCCATTCTGGAGGGCAGGAAATGCAAGGGCGTAATTGTGGAAAATAAATCCGGCAGGACCGCCTACATGGCTAAAATGGTGGTTGACGCATCTGGCGACTGCGATGTATTTGCCCGGGCGGGGGCGGATTGCGTCACCGCGGAAAACCTGGTTTCCTTCTGGTGCCATGAATTGAACTTTGACGTCATGCGGAAGGGAATTTCCCGGGGAAGCATGATAGACGCCGTGCGGATCAGGTGGATCGGCCAGAATGCCTGTTCCGATAATTCTGGCACCGAGCTGCCTACGTTCACTGGCTGCGACAGTGAAAGCCGAAACGAATACATCAAGCTCAGCAGAAAACTGGCGCGGGAGTATCTGAAAGCGCATCAGAGGGCGGACTACGCTATGCTCACCATGCCGTTTACGCCGCAGTTCCGCACCACCAGATCCATCCGCTCAAAGGTGCCCTTTGTACCTGTGCCCGAAAAGTACGAGCCGAACTCCGTGGGCTGCGTCGTGGATTCCATCAAGCCCCATGCCCCGGTGTACGAGCTGCCCTATGAAGCGCTGCTCAGCGGCCAGTTTGACAATATGATTGTAGCGGGCAGGACGGTGGGCGGCAGTAAAGAGGCCTGGGAGCTTACGCGGTTTATCCCCGCGTGCGCGTTCACCGGCCAGGTTGCGGGCCTGGCTGCGGCGCTGGCGGTCAAGCGTGGGAAGACGCTTCACGATCTTGAGGTCGGCACGCTCCAGGACATGCTGGCAAACAGCGGGATCATCCTGCATCTCACCGAAGCGATGAGGCTGGAGAATAAGACCAAACGGCAATATGTGAACGATGCGTTGGGAGATCAAAATATCGTTTCTGAATCGGTCATTTTGAGAGAGAGCCACCACTGACTTTTAGGAGGGGTTATCGTGAGCGCAGGTACAAAAAATAAATACATACGCGTCTTTATAGCGGTCCTGATTTTTCTCGCAATCAAGCTGTTCTTGCCGGAAATCAACGGGTTAACTGCCACAGGCGTAAATATTATCGCGATTTTTGCAGCGACCATTTGGCTTTGGGTCTTTGCCAGCACCGTTTGGCCCTCGCTGCTGGCCTTCGCTCTGGTCATCATGTTCGGCATTTCGGATCCCAATTCCCTTGCCGCGGTGACCTATGGCCATTGGAGTTTCGGATTTATCCTTACCGCAATGCTGCTGAACACCGCTTTGATTGAGACCGGCGTCATCGACCACATCTCCACCTGGTTTATCAGCAGGAAAATCTGCAAAGGTCGGCCCTGGGTGTTTATCACGATGTTTCTTCTCTCGGAGTTCATCGTCGCCCTGTTTCTGGACTGTGCGCCTGTCACACTGGTCTATATGACTATGGTTGATTCCATCTGCAAAGAACTGGGGTATGAGGAGGGCGACCGCTTCGGAAAGGTTCTGACCGCCGCCACCCTGTGGCTTGTCGTGATTGGATACACCTCCACTCCGATCTCGCATCCGATCGCCATGGTCATGCTGGGCCAGATGTCCTCCGCTGGGGCCCCGGTTTCGATGCTGGACTTCTGCAAAATTGGGATTCCGTTTGGCGTACTGTTTTTCATTGCGACCATCGTTGTTCTGCGGCTTCTCTGTAAGCCCGACTTCACCAAGTTTGAAAAATATGATCCCGACGCGAAGGCCGCGCAGATGAAAACGCTCTCCCCGGAAGCGAAAATCAGCATCGGTGTATTTGCCGCGGTCGTCGTCATGTGGCTCGCTCCCGACCTGCTCAGCGGCGTGTTTCCCGGGGTAGCGGCCTATTTCAGCTCGATCGGTACCACCTGTGCTCCGCTGCTCGGCATTGCCATCCTGGCGATCGTCCATGTCAAGGGAAAGCCTGTTTTCGACGTCGCAAAGGGCCTTACCCAGATCTCGATGCCTACGCTCATTTTTGTAATGGGTATTCAGGTGTTCTGCAATACCATTACCAGCGATGCCACGGGGGTAAATACCTTCCTGGGCAACGTATTCACCCCCATTGCCTCTTCGCTGCCTCCCGCGCTGTTCATAGCGGTTATTCTGGTGGCCAGCGTAGTGCTTACGCAATTTTTATCCAATATGGTCGTGCAGTCTTTGTTTTTCGCGGCCTTTGTCCCTGTGATCCAGGCAACCAACGCCGCCGGAGTTACCAACTTCAGTATTGCCGCCTTTGGCATGGTTTTGACCATGGCCGTAAATGTATCGTTTATGTTTCCGTCCTCCTATATGTGCGCGCCCATCTGCTACGGCTCCGGTTACCTGGAGATTAAAGACGGCCTTAAGCTAGGCCTTCCCATGGCGGTTATCGGTACGCTTCTTTTGTTCTTTATCTTCTGGCCCATGGCAAATGCCTTGCTTTAACAGCCCTGGGACTTTATACCTCCGCCCTTTTCATAACGGAGGCAGTTCATATGCAGCAAGAAAGGACAGCATCAAACGATGCTGTCCTTTCTTGCTGCATATTTTGCGGTTATGCATGTGAACGTTAAGTCTCTTGATAAAAAGTCAGGGCGTCTGCCGCACCACCGGCAGACGCCCTAATTGGAGGGAAAAGATTTGTCAAAGTATCGTAGGTCTCACGCTGCGTTCAAGCTCCCCAATGAGCTTATTTTGGACGCTTCTCTCAGCTTCAGCGCCCGCCGCCTGGGGGCCGTCCTGCACAGCTGCCGGAATCCATTTGGCTGCTGCCGGAAGTCCCTGGACACGTTGGCCGCCCTCGTCGGAATGTCCGTAACAACTGCCCGAAAAGCAATCTCTGAACTGTCGGATGCCGGGTACATAGCCCATATCAACACCTACCGCTACAATGAGAGGCTTGGACGCATGGTCTACGCCGTTGGCGTCTACCAATGCCTCCTTTCTGTCTCCAAAGGGTTACCTTGATCCCCTGGAGCGTCTTTGACACGCCTATGAAAAGCAGTGTCTTTGTGGCGGCTCTCTACTTGTACCTTCAGACTGGGAACAGCACTCGCAGCCATCCCAGCCTTCGGGCCATATGCCGTGACATAGGGGCCAGTATCGCCACTGTCTGCCGTACCGTCAAAGCCCTGGGCTTCGTGCGGCTCTTTCTGGCCATGCGATGCCAGAAGAAAAACAGAGCCTTCAGTAGCAATTCCTACCATGTCCTTTTCACGGTGCCTTGTTGTGCGGATGTACCGGCCAGCTCGTCAGATCGTCGACCGAAGCCTCAGCTTATCGGGTCAGCTCCTTTCCCTTACCTAAAGTATACCGTTCGATCCCTGTGGTTGCAAGTGTTTTCCGCCTTCAAGGGTGCTTTAAAAATTGACAAACTAAGCCTCTCACTTGCGATTGGAGCTGCGCCAGATGTGCTGCTTCTCAGCGGCACGTATCAGCTCCTCGCGAAAATCAGGGTGAGCAATCGAGATAATAGCCTCTGCCCGCTGCCAGGTTGTCAGGCCGGACAGGCAGGCCACGCCATATTCGGTTACCATATAGGGGGCTTGGGTGCGGGGCGTGGTGATCACATCGCCCTCGGTAAATTTAGGCAGGATACGGGAGTGTATTACGCCCTGCTTGTCCTGATAGGTGGATGACATGGCCAAAAAAGCCTTGCCTCCGTCGGAAGCATAAGCACCGGTGACAAAATCCAACTGACCTCCAGTGCCGCTGATATGCCGGATGCCGGCAGTTTCGGAGCAGACTTGGCCGTAGAGATCCATGGCGATGCAGCTGTTGATGGATACGAAATTTTTTAGCTGGCGAAGCACGCAGGGGTCATTCACATATCGCATAGGGGCGGACATGACATCCAGGTTGTGGTCCAGGAAATCGTAGAGCTCACGAGATCCGTTGCAGATAGAGAACACGCCTTTGCCTTTATCCAGTTCCTTTCTGCGATTGGTGATCTTACCGGCCTGATAAAGTTTCAGATAGCCATCACTCATGAGTTCGGTGTGCATGCCGAGATCCTTTAGGTCGGAGTCCGCGATTAAGGTACCTAAGGCGTTGGGCATACCGCCGATACCCAACTGAAGGGTAATCCCGTCCCGCAGATAGGGGAAGATATTAGCTGCTATTTTGCGGTCCATTTCAGTGGCGGGCGGAAGCTGGACACAAGGGATTTCCTTGCCGCCCTCCACCACGGCATCCACTTTGGAGATGTGGATGTGGTCCGCGGCGGAGCCACAGATGACGGGCATGGATTCATTTACTTCCAGAATTATATGCTCAGCCACATTCATAATTTCCTGCATACAGCAGTTGGTAAGGCCAAAATTAAAGTTTCCATGCCTATCCATAGGGGCAACAGAGACCATAGCCACATTTACAGGGGCAAAACCCTTGGTATAATATGAGCCGTTATCGCGGAACAGCATGGGAGTATAGTAGGCCAGACCCTTGTCCACATACTTTCGATCCAGGCCAGAGCAGTGCCAAACGTTGAAGGTAAACGCTTTGTGCTCAGGATCTTGTTCCACCACCTGCACTGGCTTCATGGAGATGGCGCTGCGGATCTTGACATCGGTCAACTCATTCCGCCGGGCGGCCAAGGCGGCATCCAGGGCCTCAGGGAAGGAGCAGGTCTGGCTGTAATCTACCCAGTCCCCGCTCTTGACCAGTTTGACAGCCGACTCGGCTGTACAGAGTTTCTGCTGATATAGTTCCTGTACATTCATAGGAAACCTCCATATCCTTGGATTTTGCAGGTCATACCATGGGCACCGCCGCTGATAAAGGCGACAGTGGTGCTGTTCCCTCGGTTGGCGGCGGGCAGGAGCTTGGCCAGACTGCCATAAGGGGTGCGCAGGCTTGTGTCAGCAAATTTTGTGCGGAACGCGCGCAAGTGCTGCACTCTGACTACACCTTTAGACCGCCTGACGCCGAGATGGTTCCTGGCGTATGTCAATTTTTACAGTAGCCCCCTGCGGATAGCCAGCAATTTTCTCTGGCTATCGCAGAGGGCTACAAGATTGGGTATACTTCAAGAACCGCCAATGGAATTTTATTTAGTCAGAACCTTAAAAAATGAACTGCAAAACAGGACTGTACATATGGCAGGGAGAAAACTCGCTTCTGTCCCTTTGCCGTTGCGTTTCAATAACGTCTGCCCCCGGCATTTTATACCAGTCCAAAGAGCCTGGGTAAGAAGAGCGTAATTTCTGGGAACGCCATAAGTAGAATCACTACAACAGTGAAGATGATCACAAACGGGATAATCTTTCGAAATGCCTCTGCGGAGGAAATGTTCGTAATGCCGCAAGTTATGAACACACTGGATCCAAAGGGTGGCGTAATGGTACCAATACACATCCAGATGACAAACACCAGTCCGAAGTGAATGGGATCGATGTTCAGGGCGGTTACGGCCGGGCTTAGGATCGGGGTCAGAATGACCAAGGCCGGGGATACCGACATGAACATACCAAGAATCAGCATAAAGCCACTGAAGGCCAGCCAGAACATGGCCGGGGTTTTCGCAAACCCGATGATCCAGTTTGCCACGATGGTGGGAATGTTGTTTCTGGTCAGGATTGTTGCAAAGGAGGCTGCAGTGGTAATGATCATCAGGATGGACGCGGAGGATTTCGCGGCTTGGAAGAAAATTTTGGACACGTCCTTGAACTTGATTTCTTTATAGACAAAAATACCTACGATCAACGCGTAGACCACCGAGACAGTTGCGGCTTCGGTGGCAGTAAACACGCCGGAATAGATGCCGCCCAGAATAATAACGGGCATCAGCAATGCCCAGATGGCATCCACAAAGCTCTTCCAAATTTCTTGGGCGGAATACTTTTGCGCTTTTCCAATGCCCTCTTTTTTGCATTTGATATGCGCATACACACAGTAACACAGGCCGGTAATAAGCCCGGGGATCACGCCGGCGGTGAACAGTGCCGTCACCGAGGTATGGGCCAGTACACCATAGAGCACCAGGGGAATGCTCGGCGGAATCACGCACCCCAATGTGCCGGTGGCGGCCAGCAGATTTGCGGTCCACGCCTTATCATATCCCTTTTCCACCATGGAGGGAATCATTATGGAACCGATGGCAGCCACCGTGGCCGGGGCGGAACCGGACAGCGCGCCGAAGAACACGCAGGCTACAATGGCGACAATCGCCAATCCACCGGACATGAACCCCATCAGCTTTTCAAAAAAGTTGACCAACCGCCTGCTGATACCGCCGCCGGACATAAGCATTCCCGAGAGAATAAACAAGGGAATTGCCAGCAGAGCAAAGGACTCGTTGGCGGAATACATATTCTGGACCACGGTGATCAAATCCCTGGGCGAAAAAGCAATATATGCCACAATAGAGGAGGCCAGCAGGGTATAGATAATGGGTACACCGAGCAGCAGCAGAACAAAGAATACAATGATCATCAGCGCAATCATAAATCATTCCTCCTTGCCCGCGCCGCTTTTGTTTGTCAGGGGTTCTTTTTTCACGATGTGTCTAATGTCCTCAACGATGTTTACACATCCCCAAAGGGAGATCAGTGCTCCCCCCACAGGAATCGATAGATTCTGGATCCATAGCGGGAGATCCATGGCGGCGGAGGTCATGCCGGTTCGGCGCAGCTTGGGGATCAGCATAGCCGCACAGTAGACGATGGCGGCTCCGATCAGCAATGCGACCACGTCATTGAGGAGTTTAAAGAAGACCCTTTTATTCTCGGGGACAAAGGAAACCATGAAGTCCATGGTCATATGGCCGCCTTCCCGCACACATGCACCGGCGCCAATCATGGTTACCCAAACAAAAGAAAATGTAGCCAACTCCTCAAACTTGCTGGAGAAGGGGAGAGGCGTGTAGCGGCCGACAACCTGCAGGAAGGTTGCAAGCACGATTGCGGCAAGAATCGTGACGAGCAGCACGTATTCCACCTTTTTAATGACATCCAGAATCGAATGAATTACTTTCATAGAAAATCTCCACTTTCATTATTGGCAATTTTACCAGAACAGAATGTATCGAATGAAAGTATCGTCCAAGCAATGGTACATTGCTTATTGCCGGCATTCCTCCACAGCCGCTACAAATTCATCGACCAGTTCCTCGCCCACAGAAGGCTTGTAAACCTCGGCAACGTCTTTCAGCGTGTCCTTCCAGACCGCAATATCTTCCGGAGTGCAGACGTAGACCTGCATACCCTTTTCTTCCAGCTTGGCAATGTACTCGGAATCCTCAGCCGCCAGCTTGTCATTACAGACCTGACAACCCTTCTCAATAGCGGCCCTGAAGATTTCCTGGGTCTCAGCATCCATGCTGTTCCACAGATCCAGGTTCATACCCACCAGAGCGGGACTCCAGTTATAGTTGATGACGGTAAGGTATTTCTGTACATCATAAAAGCCCTTGGAGTAAATGGTGCTCATGGCATTCTGCTGGGCATCGGCAGTTCCCTGCTGCAACGCGACGTAGAGCTCACCGGAGCTGACGGAAACGGGGTTGAAGCCCATCATATTAGCCAGGTCGATAGAGGACTGGGCCTGGGGCGTACGGAGCTTAATCCCCGCGCAGTCCGCAGGGACCTTGATTTCCTTGACGGAGTTAGTGATCTGGAAGAAACCATTCTCCACAATGCCCAGAGCCTTCATGCCCTTCTCTTCCATCCGGTCCATCATACCCTGGACCACATCAGTCTCACAGACGCGCCAGATGTGGTCGCGGTCATCAAACATGAAAGGGATGGAAAATGCGCCCCACTCGGCCGAGGCCAGGGAGGCAGGGGTCACACACATGTCGAGGGTTCCGGCATAAGTCTGCTCCGTCATGGTCTTTTCGCTGCTTTCGGACAGAGACGCGTTGGGATAGACATCGATCTTATACTTGCCATTGGTATTCTTGCTGACTTCCTCGGCAATGGTCTCAAGGCAGACCGTCCAGCCGGTGCCGGGATCAGTGGGAGTGGAGGCGCGCAGGGTAATCGTCTCGGTGTTGTCTCCGCCGCCGGGGGTGTCGCCTGCTGCGTCTCCACAGCCGGCAAGAAGAGATGCGGACAGGGCCAGAGTGAGGAACAGTGCGATTCGTTTCTTGTTTTTCATTTTTCCATTTTCCTTTCTTCTTCATTTTAGGTATCTGCTTCCGGTTTATTGAAACGCCTGACCATTAAGCCTGGGAAATATGAAGTTCGCTGGGGCTTTCCATTACGGCTTCGTATCCCTCTTCGGTGATGAGATACGACTCGCCCCAAAAGATGCCGCTGGACAGTTTGTCGTTCAAAACGGTGGGATGGATGATGACCAGCATCCCGGGAGTCAGCGGACGGGTGTTGTCCTCCACCAGCCGTTCTTCATTCAGATCGATGGCCGCAATGTGGCCACAGGGCATACTGAGCCGATACCCCTCTCCCTCGATATACTGGCGCATTTTCTTCACAACATCTCCCACAGGGATACCGGCTTTCAAAATCGTCTTGGCGGCGTCGATGGCACCGACAATAATGCGGCGGAACTCGTCAAGATCGGCGTTGGGCTCGCCGACGCTGATCGTGCGGACGATCTGGGTCCAATAGCCTCTGTACCGTGGCGTGATTTCCATCGCTACGCTGTCGCCGGCTTCGATGACTCTGTTAATGGAGGCGGTATTATGAAGCGTAGGAAGTCCATGTTTTTCAGCGGAAAAGCGGCCGGAGGTAATGAGCATAAAAGACTCTTCCATCCCAAGTTTCTGCATGGTTCGATCCACCGCCGCCACGACTTCATTCTCTCGGACGCCGGGCTTTGCGGCCTCACACAGGGCTTTATAGCCGGCATCGGCAATTTTACCGCAGATCCGCTGGGCCTCAATTTCTTCTGCGCTCTTCTGGGTGCGCAGCGCAAAAACCTGCTCGGAGACATCAACAAGTTCGAGTTCGGGCATGGCGGTCTGGAGCCTGTGCATCCACGCGGATGGCAAAACCTCAAAGAAGACGCCCAGCCGTCCCTTGGTGATACCGTGGGACTTCAGTATCTCCACGACACCATCCACCTGGTCGCCATTAATGATGGCCTCACGGACGAAGGAACTTCGAATCAGATTGAGCCGCCCCATCTGATTGTTTACTACACCGATGATGTTACCATCAGGCGTAATAACTGCGCTGGAGAGATAAAAGAATACACGGTTGTCGGTAAAATAGCGGAAACAT
Organism: Oscillospiraceae bacterium; assembly: GCA_022846075.1. Lineage (GTDB taxonomy): Bacteria > Bacillota > Clostridia > Oscillospirales > Oscillospiraceae > Vermiculatibacterium. The sequence goes on along the minus strand of AP025582.1, from coordinate 2,152,473 downwards.
CCGAACGAATTGGTGCCAACGGTTCCGTTGCCAATGAGGTAAATTGCCTCAAGCCCCTCATCCTTAATCAGCTGAGCAGCGGCATCCAGTCGTCTTTTGCGCTCGTTTTCACTGAACATAGCTGTGCCTCCTCGCTTACAGTACGAGCAGCTCAGTGCTGCTGTCATTCATACGCACGGCGCCCCCGTCGGTCACCAGATAGGGGTCGCCCCAGAAAATGCTGTAATCCATATCGTCCAGAACCATGGTGGGGTGGAGCACAAAATTTGTGCCCTTCTGGATGACCAGCTTGCTCTCCAGGGAGCCGCGGCCCCCCTCATCCAGATCCAGCCCTACAATATGGCCAAATGGCAGCTTGGGGATATACCCATGCTCTTGTGTGAACGACCAAAGGGCCTTGAGGATGGCCTCTAGCCTGGCCCCCGGTTTAAACATTTCAACGGCAAAGTCGATGGCTTTAAGCTGGAGCTCGTGGGCCTTCTTAAGGTCCTGGTTCATTTCGCCCACACAGACGGTGCGGGCTAGCTGCGTCCAGTATCCCTTGTACCTCGGCGTGATTTCCATACCAATGCAGTCGCCGTTTTGTACAATGCGGTCATCGGGCCAGCTAAATGGTTGGAGGCAGGGCAGCTGATTATCCTTGTAGGAAAATACACCATTGGTCATTAAGGTGAAGGTCTCCTCTGCCCCTGCCTTTTTCATGGCATAGTCCATTTCGGCGTGCAGGTCACTCATACGTACGCCGGGCTTTACCATGGCGCACACCGCGGCGTAAGCCGTATCTGTCATTTTGGCGCATTCCTTAATGCACTCGATCTCATAATTACTATGTACGTTGCGCAGCGCAAAGATATCGTCTGTGATATCAACAAGTTCCATGTCGGGAAACTTTTCCTTGATTGCCAGTTCCCAGTTGGCGGGCAGCATCTCAAAGGAGACACCCAGCCTGTGAATCTTTTGCTCGGAAAGCACCGACAGCACGCTTCCCAGAATGTCCGGGCCCAGACGAATGTCCTCAAACCCTTTGCTGCGAACGCCGTCAAGGTGAAGGATGGACCCGACACAGATTGCCATCTCCTCGCTGGGGCGGGCTACCAGTGCTTGAAGGTGATAGTACGTGCGATGATCGGTAAAATACCTGAAACAACCATAAGAAATGGGGCCGACAGCGCTGTTTCCAACAATGGTGACCGCATCAAGCGCCAGGTCGCGCATGATACCCTCCAGGGCTGTTTGTCTCTGCCTGAGTTCGTCAACAATGTCCATAAACTTCTTCCTTTCCATTTTAATTTTTCGGATATTGTTAGAGATGTACCTCAGAAAACATTGTATTTCTTCAGAACATCCCGAACTGACTGCACAAACTCCGGGTTGTTAATCTCCGAGAACCGATTCGTCACAATAGAAAAATTGACAGCCAGGTCAATTTGCCCGTCCTTTTCGTGAACCGGGATCGAGATCACTGCCAGGTTATCTGTAAGTTCGGCATACATAGTGGCGTAACCCTGGGCCCGGGTTTTTTCCAGCTCTTTTTTTAGTGCGTCAACATCTGTAAGGGAATATTTGGTGTAGGGGAGAAGCGCGTTACGAGAGAGCCACTGCTCCAGTTCAGCTTCAGACAGGCAGGAGAGAAACAGCTTGCCGGCTGCGGTGCAGTGGCAGGGATGGGCCGCTCCGGGAATCGCCAGCTTTGTCCGAAACCGCATTTCCCTTCCCGCAGAAATTAGGTTAACACAGGCATCCTCACAAAATGTAGTGAGGGAAGCACCACAATCGGCACCCAGTTTCAAAATGAAATAATTGAGAAAAGGGAGCACCTTGGACACGTGTGGATCGTTCTCCATCACCTTGCCGGAGAGAACATACATCTTGTAGGTGGAGTAGTAGTCCTTATTGTCACGTTGCTCCACGTAACCAGATTCTCTTAGCACTGTAAGAATCCGATGTGTAGTTGCCGGAGGAAGCCCCACATTTTGGGCAATTTCCTGTAATGACGAACTGTGGTGTGCCGCACTGATGTACTCAAGGACATCAAGAGTTTTTTTTGTCAAATTATAAGAGCTCTTGGCAGCCAATTTGCAAACCCCCTAAAAATGAAATTAAAATTCCAATTTATTAATATATTAGAATAATTTTATGAAATCTTCCTTTTGGATAATAATACTACAACTGGCTTCACCTGTAAAGAAGAAATGCATTTTTTGTATAAAAATATAGACTTTTTCATTAAAAAACAGCCAAAAATGGAATTTAAATTCCGTTTTGGGCTGTTTTAAGCACACGAATTGACTGAAATTGGCGCGTATATGCAGCGAAGTAAATATAGAAAAGGTGTGTGAAATTGTCCGGCCTAAAAAATGAGCTGGCTCGGGGGCAAGCCGAAAATGAGAATTTTTAACGAAAATTGACGCATTGTGCTGTTAGGCGACAAACTTTCTGTTTTTAGAATTTTTACATATTTGCCCTTGCGATATTTATAAAATTTTTGATCGACAGGTGCATTCTATGTAGATAAAATAGCACTCTTGGTAAAGAAAGCATGAAGGGGAGGGAGGTGATGGATATTAGTTCCCTGGTTCTACTGAGACATGCGCTGTAAATAACAAGAAGTGTTAATGAGTGTAAATTTATATTAACAAAAGTTACAACGATCTGAGTGTTTTCACTTTGTCTGTTTAAACTATAGGGGGAACAAGATAATCCTCAAAAGCTTCCTATTCCACGCTTTTTGGACTCGGCCCTTTTTGGTAAGTGAGAGTTGGCATGCAATCTGCTTCTAATAAAAACGCAAATAAAACTCTTATAGGGAGGAAAAAAGTATGCCTGAACAATTGCTGAAAGGGATCCGTGTCATTGACTTTACTGACTTTTTGGCAGGACCTTACGTTGGAATGTATTTTGCTGATCTGGGAGCTGATGTCATCAAGTTCGAAAATCTTCGTAGCGGAGGTAATTTCGTGCGTAATGCCAGACCCAAGGTGAAGGACACCGAGATCAGCATGTACTTTCAAAATCTGAACCGCAACAAACGGGGCGTGGCCCTGGATTTGAAACAGCCTGAGGGCAAGGAACTGTTTGCGGAGCTGGTGAAATCCGCCGATGTTCTGATTGAGAACAACCGCCCCGGCGTGATGGCTCGGCTGGGCTTTGGCTGGGAGGATTGCCGAAAGCTGAATCCCCGGCTGATTTATGCCTCTATTTCTGGATTCGGCCAGTATGGCCCTTATTCCCGTCGGCCGGGCTATGACCTGATTGCCCAGGCCATGGGCGGATCTATGTCGATTACCGGCTGGCCCGGAATGGAGCCTACCCGCGCAGGCATGGCCATCGGGGACATGTTTGCCGGCCTTAACGCTGGTTTTGCCATCTGTGCTTCTCTCTTCAAGCGCAAGGAGACCGGAAAGGGCAACCATATCGACGTGGCCCTTGTGGATTCTATCGTCTCGGGCATGGAAGCAAAACTGATGCAGTACCTCTATGAGGGCGTTTCTCCCACTATGAGCGGCAACAAATACATTTCCAGCGCCCCCTATGACTCCTTTAAGGCTAAGGATGACTATTTTGTCATCGCCTCCGGCACGGATAAACACTTTGAGAGCCTGTCTGCCGCTATGGGGATGCCTGAGTTGGCCAAAGATCCTTTGTACATCGATACCGAGAGCCGGAAGAAGAATGCTGACAGCCTGAAACAGGTTATTGAAGGCTGGGCATCCAGCAAGACCGTATCCGAGGTGGTGGAGATCATTGACGGCGCCGGAATTCCGGTGGCGCCTATCTATAACTGCGAGCAGGTCTGTAAGGATAAAAACATCGTGGAGACTCGGGAAATGCTGGTGAAAGTTCCCCGCCCGGCAAAGCACCCGGAGGTGCCTGATGAGCTTACGGTGCTGGGGAATCCCATCAAAATGGAGGAAACGCCGTGTCAATATGTGAAGGCTGCCCCCGATTTGGGCGAGGATAACGAGGCCATCTTCAAAGAGCTGGGATTCAGCGACGAACAGCTTCGGGCCTATCGGGCCAAGGGGATCATGAACTGAAAGGGGTGATACGACATGGCAATGCCTAAAAAGGTGACGGTTTGCGAAGTTTGTCCCCGGGATGGCTGGCAAAACCACCCGGTGGCCATACCCGCCGCAACGAAGGTCAAATACATCAAGCGGATGGCGGAGTGCGGCGCAAAAAAAATGGAGACCACCTCCTTTGTCAGCCCGAAATATGTCCCACAGATGGGAGACGCCAAAGAGGTGGCGCGGGCGGTCATTCCTTATTTAAAGGAAAAGGGCATCATGCATTTTGCCCTGGCCCTGAATAAGCACGGTGTGGAGGATGCCAGAGCTGCCGGGTTCCAGCGGGTGGTGTTTGTACTCTCTGCCAGTGAGGAACACAACCTGCGCAATTCCCGCCGGACCATTCAGGAGTCCTTGGATGGGCTGAAGACTCTGGCCCGGGAGGCGCGGGACCTCCATATTATCCTGGCTATGCCCTGTGTGTTTGGCTCCCCCTTTGGGGATGAGGTCCCCATGGACCGGCTGAAATGGCTCATTGAAGAGGCGGAGAGCGTAGGTGTGGCGGAATTTGGCGTGGCTGATACCGCCGGCATCAGCAATCCGGAGCACACCCGGCGGGTTCTGCGGGCAATCCGGGAGTATACCGATTTGAATAAAGTGAGCGTACACCTTCATGACACCTATGGTATGGGTCTTGCCAACGCCTATGTGGCACTGGAGGAAGGGATCACCATGCTGGATGCTTCTCTGGGCGGTATGGGAGGGTGTCCCTTCGCTCCCGGCGCGAAAGGGAACATTGCCACGGAGGACCTGGTGTATATGCTTCACTCTATGGGGATTGAAACCGGGTATGACCTGGACGCCCTCAACGCCGCCGCAAAAGACATGGCAGCTGAGATTCAGGCTGCGTTGGTAAGCTGCCAGAGCGCTGTTTGCCATCAGTAAGTAAGGCGTTAACAAAGCGGCGGTGATAAACAGGGGCGCTGAAAGACGGCGCGTGTTGTACGGTTTTGGAGGAAGGGAGATTTTGGTATGGCAAAAGTAGAGATCGTAGCGGAGCGGTGCAAGAGCTGCGGGTACTGCATCAAGTTCTGCCCCAAGGGGGTTTTGGCCATCGGGACGAAGGTGAACTCGAAGGGGTATGAGTACGTGGAGCCGGTGAAGCCGGAGGCGTGCATCGGGTGCGCCATCTGCGCCCGGATGTGCCCCGACGGGGCCATCGACGTGTACAAATAAGGAGGGAAAGAACATGGCGAGAGTATTTATGAAGGGCACGGAGGCGGTAGCCGAGGCCGCCGTCCGGGCCGGGTGCCGGTTCTTTGCCGGCTATCCCATCACCCCCCAGAACGAGGTGCCGGAGTACTTCTCCCGGCGGCTGCCGGAGGTGAACGGGGTGTTCGTCCAGGGGGAGAGCGAGGTGGCGTCCATCAACATGGTCTATGGCGCGGCCTCCATGGGGGTGCGGTCCATGACCTCCTCCTCCAGCCCCGGGATTTCCCTGAAGAGCGAGGGCATCAGCTATTGCGCCGCCGCCCGGGTGCCCATGGTGTACGCCAACTTCGCCCGGGGCGGCCCGGGGGTGGGCTCCATCCAGCCCGCCCAGCAGGACTACCTCCAGGCCACCAAGGCCAGCGGCAACGGCGGCTTCCAGATGATGGTCTTTGCCCCCTCCACCGTCCAGGAGGCGGTGGACATGACCTATCAGGCCTTCGACTACGCCGACCGGAACCGCAACCCCGTCCTCATCCTGGCCGACGGCGTCATCGCCACCATGATGGAGCCGGTGGTGCTGCCGGAGATGAAGTCGGACGCCGAGATCGCCGCCATCAAGGAGGGCAAGAAGAGCTGGGCCTGCGTGGGCCACCCGCTGGACTACGCCCACCGGGCCTGGATCCAGCCGGGCCAGTGGTCCACGGCGCGGATGCAGGAGGAGAACGAGGCCGCGGAGGCCCTGTACCGCTCCTGGGAGAAGGACGCCCAGGCGGAGGAGTACCTGGTGGAGGACGCCGAGCTGGTCCTCACCGCCTACGGCATCTCCGCCCGCATCGCCAAATCCGCCGTGAACCTGCTGCGCCAGCAGGGGGTCAAGGCCGGCCTCATCCGGCCCATCACCGTCCATCCCTTCCCCTACGCCGCCTACGACCACATCGATTATAAGAAGGTGAAGGCGGTGCTGGACGTGGAGATGTCCATCCCCGCCCAGTTCGTCAATGACGTGCTGGTGGGCGTGAAGGACCGCTGCAGGGTGGAGAAGTGCCTTTGCTCCGGCGGCAACATCATGAGCCGTGAGGCCATTCTCGCCGCGGCCAAGACCATCATGGAGGGCTGAGCAATGGAAAAGATCTATACGAGGACCAAGACCATCCAGGAGGACAAAGTCTCCGGCTTCTGCCCCGGGTGTATGCACTCCACCGTCATCAAGCTCATCGGCGAGGTGCTGGAGGAGATGAACTGTGTGGACAGGGCCGCCGCCGTGCTGGGCATCGGCTGCTGCGGGCTGCACATGGACTACATGGCCTACGACAACACCACCGCCCCCCACGGCCGGGCCTGTGCGGTGGCCACGGGGATGAAGCGGGCCAACCCGGACACTTTGGTGTATACTTACCAGGGGGACGGCGACCTGGCCTCCATCGGCCTGGCCGAGACCATGTCCGCCGCCAACCGGGGGGACAACATCACCGTCATCTTCATCAACAACGGCATCTACGGCATGACCGGCGGCCAGATGGCCCCCACCACCCTGGTGGGAATGAAGGCCTCCACCGCCCCCAAGGGCCGGGACCCCAAGGAGCACGGCTACCCCATGCACATGTGCGAGATTTTGAACCAGCTCACCGCCCCGGCCTACCTGGAGCGCACCAGCTGCAACACCCCCCAGAACGTGATGAAGACCAAGAACGCCATCAGGAAGGCGTTCCAGAACCAGCTGGACGGCAAGGGCTTCTCCATGGTGGAGATCGTCACCGGCTGCCCCACCAACTGGGGCATGGACGCCCTGCAAAGCCTGGACTTCATCGAGGAAAAGATGCTGCCCGAGTTCCCGCTGGGCGTCGTGCGGGACCGCTGAAGGAGGAGAGAACATGGAAACCAATCTTTGTGTGGCCGGCTTCGGCGGCCAGGGGGTCATGACCCTGGGGAAGTTCCTGGCCGACGCCACCTGCAATTCCACCGATAAGAAAGTGACCTTTTTCCCCTCCTACGGCGCCGAGCAGCGGGGCGGCACCGCCAACTGCTACGTGGTCATCTCCGACGAGGAGGTGGGGGCGCCCCTGGGGGACGTGATGGACGACCTCATTGTGATGAACGGCCCGTCCCTCAATAAATTCCTGCCCAAGCTGAAGAAAAACGGCACCCTGTTCATCAACAGCTCCATCGTCTCCGACCAGATCGACCGCGCCGACGTGAAGCTGGTGAAGGCCCCGGTGACCGAGCTGGCCCTGGAGATGGGCAGCGCCAAGGTGCTCAACGTCATTATGCTGGGGGTGTACGTGGGCTACACCGAGGTCATCGCCCCGGAGATCGTCTGGCAGACCATCGAGCACAAGCTCTCCAGCAAGCCCAAGCTCCTGCCCCTCAACAAGCAGGCATTTGACAAGGGCCTGGAGCTGGGAAGAGCGCAGAAGTAAATCTAGTGATTCTACCGTTGTTACTGCCTATCACCAAGAAAAACGATCAGAGAGGAATATGCCTATGCCAGGCCAAATACTGCAAGCCGAATGGCATTCTGAAGCGCTGGGCAGACCGACCCAGGTCTGTGCCCTGTTTCCGGATCTCCTCCCCCGAGAGGGGAAACTGCGGACCGTCTATCTGCTCCCGGGCGCGCTCAGCGGTGCCGACGGTCTTTTTACCGAGACCGATCTGGCCTCTTACTTTGAAGGACGGGCGTTGGAAAACACGGCGATTTTCTGCGTTACTCCGACTTTCAGCTTTTACACCGACTATCAGAAGGAGTACCGTTTTGCCCACCAATACTTCACCTATATCACCAAAGAGCTGGTAGAGATGACCCGCACACTGTTTCCTCTGTCCTGCCGCCGGGAGGATACCGCGATCTATGGCTGTTCCATGGGCGGCTGGGGGGCCTACTACTGCGGCCTTAACAACCCGGAGACCTATGGCTTTGTGGGGGCGCAGAGCGGGATGCTGGATATGGAGTGGGCGGTGGCGAACCGGCCGTTCATGACAATCAAGCATCAACGCCAATTCGGAGACGATCTCACTATTCGGGATACCAAATACGACCTCTATGCCATCACCGCCCAAATGGACGCCCGGGCCGCCGCCGGGGAGAAGTGCCTGCCCAAGCTTTTTCAGAGCTGGGGAGAGGAGGACTACCTGGCGATTCCCAATGAGCACATGAACGCGCATATGAAACAGCTGAAGCATCTGGACTACACCTTCCATTTGATTCCGGGGCCCCACGGATGGGGCATCCATGGACAAGGGCTCCACCTGTTTCTGGACTGGTTTGCGAAGGGAGGGGAAGGCTGATGGCCTTTCTGCGGCTGAATTGTACTGTGGATTGTGTAAAGGACCGGATGGACCTGCTGATTGCCGTCCCTCAAAAGAAACACGTCCGCCGGGAAAATTCCAGGGAGCTCCGGCTGGGGTCCTTTCAGCAAAATTATCCGCTCCTGTTCCTGCTTCACGACGAGGCCTCATCCCCCGGCGAGCTGTGCGCCATGACCAACATTCAACGCTTTGCCGACGAGGCCGGCGTGGTGGTGGTTATGCCGCAAGGACTTCTCAGCTGGTACACCGATTACGCCCAACGGGACGCCAACCAAAACGCCGCCAACAGCGCTGGAGCGGGGAACATTGAGAACGACTTTACAGAGATGCGCTATGGAACGTATCTTCTTGAGATGGTAGAGCATATCCGCCGTCTCCTGCCTGTGAGCCGTGACCGCAGCAAGACCTATGTCGGCGGTGTGGGCATGGGAGGCTTTGGCGCCTTGAAGCTGGCGATGGCCCACCCAGAGCTGTTCTCCGCCGTTTTCTCCATTGAAGGGGATACCGATTTGCAATGGCTTATGGATCACCGCCCGGAGCGCAGAGAGCAGTTTGAGGCAATTTTTGGAACTTTGCACGCTGAGGGAGAGAATGACCTGCCCGCCCGCTGTGCAGAGATGGCGGATGCCGAAGAGCCACCCCGCATCCTCCAGATTTGGAGCAAGGAGGGGGCAAAAAGTGAGATGAACCGCGCTCTGGCTGCCCGTCTGGAGGGTAACTATCCCGGCTATTCGGGAAAAGAGACCCGGATTTTCTTTGATTGGGATTTTGTGGATCAAAGCTTGCGAGAGGCGCTGGGCTGGCTGTAAGGCCCCCGGCGTAAAAAAGAAAGGGAGGAAACACGCATGGAAAACAAGAAACAAGACACCCTGGTTCCGGACAGCCGCTTTCAAACCATGGGCAAGGAGGCCCTGATCGTGGTGGTCTACTGGCTGGCCATGTTCGCGGGAGTCATGCTTTCCGCCGTCTTCCTGGGCGGCGGCGACCCCGCGGAATATACGTATCTTTTTGGCTTCCCCCTCTGGTATACCGTTTGTATCGGCATCATGATCGTCGGTATCGTGGTAGGGATTTTCCTGGTAAAAAAGATATTCAAGGACGTGTCCCTGGATGCGGGCGACCCTGAGTTCGACTATGAGAAAGGGGAGAAGAAGTAATGGAGGTCAGTACCAGCACTCGGATTTTTGCCATCGTTACCTTTATCATCTATGCCGTGGTCTGCGTCGTGCTCGGCAATGTGGTCAGCCGCAAGGCGAAAAAGGGTGAGGGCTTCGGCAAGAGCTACTTTGCCGGCGGCGGCAATATGAACTTCCTGGCGGCGGGCTTTATGATCGCGGCCAGCTTTGCTAGCGGCGGCACCTTCCTGTCCAATCCCGGCCTGGCCCACGCCTGGGGCCTCATGTGGCCGGTGTGCATCGCCACCTTCACCTTCTCCGGCCTTATCGCCGCCAGCATCATCAACAAGAAACTGAAGATTGTCTGCAACCGCATCAACGCCGTGTCTCTGGGCGCTGTGCTCCAGAACCGCTATGGCAATAACAAGTTTATCGCATGGTACACCCCCATTTCCATCATCCTCTTCACCGGCCTGTTCTTGTACCAGCAAATGACCTCCGGGGCCCGGCTCATGGAGACCATGACCGGTCTGCCCTATGTCTGGGGCCTGGTGATTTTCGGGGTCATCCTGTTGGCCTACACCGTCGTGGGCGGCAGTAAGGGTACGGCCGCGGTGTCCATTTTCCAGGGGTTTGTGATGACCGTCACCACTGTGGTGCTGGCCATCGGCATCGTCTCCTATGTCGGGGGTCACTTCGGCAGCCTGGAGAACGCCTTCCGGGATCTGGCCGCAACCTCTCCCACCAGTGTCAGCCCCGTAGCTAACTTCAGCTTTGCCATCGTGGCGTGCTATCTCTTCCAGATCGGTGTGTCCGGCAACATCGGCAAGGACAACGTGGCTCAGGCTGTCAAGATCGGCGACAGCAAGTCCCTGCACAATTCCACTGCCATTACTTTGGCCTTCGTGGGGCTGTGGAGCATCGTGATGCCTACGCTGGGCACGGTGGGAAAGACGGTTTTCCCCGACGTGGTGCCAGATACCATTATCCCAACCGCCGCGCTCACTGTGCTGCCCCCGGTTTTTGCCGGCATCGTGGCCTCCGGCGTGGTGGCCGCCATCCAGTCCACCATCGCCTTCCAGCTGCTCAACGTGAACTCCTGCGTGGTCATGGATATTTACGGCGGCCTCATCAAAAAGGGCAAGGCCTCCGATGAGCAGCTCAAAAAAGTGAATACCGCGGCTGTGGTGGTGGTGGTCGCCATCACGGTCCTCTTCGCCATCAAGCCTCCCGCCCTGATTGGCGTCATCAACAACTTTACCATTGCCGGCGGTGCCTGCGCTTTCTTTATGCCGGTCCTCTTCGGGACCTGGTGGAAGCGGGCGAATAAGTATGGATGCATCGCCTCCATGATTCTGGGCATTGGCTACTATCTGCTGTCCACGGTTTTCCCGGCGCTTACCTTTGGCCTGCTGCCTCTGGTGCCCTCTCTGGTTATCGCTTGCGTGGCCATGGTGGTGGTGAGCCTTCTCACTCCCGCTCCGGATGCCCAAACCCTGGACGTCTGGTTTGGCGTGGGCCGCTCCGTGGTTCCCGCCAAGACCGGCAACGGCTAAATATCCGATTACTCTTCATAAAAAGCAGGCCCCTCCAAAAACTTGGCGGGGCCTGCTTTCATTTTTAAATTTTAAAAGGAGAAACGGAGAGCGTCAGAGAGGCGAAGGGAGGGTGAAGCTCTCCCGGAGCTGGATCAGAGGTTCCAACTCCAGATGGAGGGGTTCTTCTGGGTGCTCCTGCAAAATGCGGATCATAATGGACATGGCCTGCTTGTCCACGTTGGGTGGTACGGTGACACAGCTGATGGAGGGGGTGAGATACTGCATGGTCTCTGGCTCCTGTACCCCGATGCTCAAGAGTTCGATGTCGCCCGGAACAGCAATCCTCCGCCGCTGCAAGGTATATAAGCCACCTTGAGCCATACAGTCTGTTTCATAGAAGATGACCCCGGGCCGTTCTGTCAGAGCGCAGAATTCTTCTGTGGCCTGTACGCCGCCGAGAATAGTGGCCGGGGCGCTGAAGGTCCATTCGGGGCGGACCGTGATGCCGAGCTGTTTGCAGGAGTAGAGGAAGGCTTTGGTGCGCCGGGCGGTGCCTCCATAACGTTCCATGGATTTGACGACGGCACATTCCTGGTAGCCCTTTTTGTGCAGGAGAGCCGCCGCTTGGGCGCCCATTTGGGCATGGCTGACCCCAACGGTAGAATACTTCCGGCTTTCCAGGTTGATCAAAATCACTGGGACAGTAATTTTTGTGGACTCCAGCTGGACCATATCCTGGTCGCTGGCCCCCGCGATGATAGCTCCGGTGTAGCGGCCATCCTGAAGAGGCGGTAAAAACCGCTCCAGTTGATTGTTGAAATAGGTCTGTACCACGATTTCATAGTTCAGTTCCTGCTCCAGCAGCACGCTGTGAAGGTTGACCAGCCGTATGCCCAGCATATTGGCCCGATAATCCAAAGGCCAGTAAAAGGCGATGACGGGTTGGCGGGCATTTTTTGCCCGAAGCTGCTGAGCGTTCTGGTTGGGGTGATACCCCAACGCTTCAATAACAGTGGCGACCCGTTCTATGGTGGCGGGAGAAATATGCTTTTCCTCGCCGCGTCCATTGGCGACGATGGATGCGGTGGTGAGTGAGACGCCCGCCCGCTGGGCGACATCCTTTAGCGTTGCCATTGTTTTTCCTCCTAACGACTGCGTAGAGCATCCGCATGGGAAAGGGACTGTATTAATTATCATAGTAAACCTATGGTAAATTGTCAAGAAAATTGCATATATTTTAGTAAAATAATTTAGATTAAACCAACAAGCGCAAATCAACTAAAATGTACAAATATACAATTATTGAGCGCATATATTGACATATTAAATTAAAAATGATTATATATTAAATATAAAAATATTAATTTAACGATTTATTAAATAGACGGGAGCGTGTATTTGCATGGCGGCTTTGATTGAAGAAATTTTGGGAGCACAAGCTGGTACGGCCGTCGAGATTCAGCCGGATCATATCATTCTCACGGATGGGCCTTCCCACCGGGCGATGGAAGGGATATTACGGGTGGCGGCGCCTGAAAGGGTGACGGTCATCTATGACCACGACGTGCCCGCCGGCAGCTCGGAAGGTGCCGCCATCTTTGGAAAAATCAATCGTTTTGCCCACCGCTTTGGCTGTCGGTTTGTCCAGAGCGTGGGGGTAGGCCGCCAGTGGATGCTGAACGAGATGCTCCAACCGGGGCAAATCGTCGTAGGGGGCGGGACGCACAACGGGATCTACGGCGCCATCGGCGCCCTTGGAGTGGGCCTTTCTTCGGCCCGGCTGGCGCGCACGGTGGAGGAGGGAAAGATCCAAATTGTTGTCCCGGAGACAATGACGGTGGAATTGACTGGTGCGCTTGCCTGCGGCTCGGCCCTGGATCTTGGCTTGCTTCTGCTTCAAAAGCTGGGGAGGCGGATTTGTGGAAAGGCCCTCCAGTTTGTGGGCGGGGATCGCTTGACGCGCCAGGAGAAAGCGATCCTCTGCGGCGTGGCTTGCGGCACGGGGGCTTTTACCGCCCTGTTCTCGGATGGCGGGGTACCTGACCTGTGCCTGCCTTTATCCGAGGCGGTCCCGATGGTCCAGCTACTCTGCGGCGGACGGGAGAAACAGGCCGCTGCCGCCATCTGCCCGCTGTCTGAGGCGGCGGGTATGGAGGTTCAGGCGGGCCAGATCGGCGGCTTCACCGGTGGAACCATTGACGATCTGCGGATGGCCGCCCGGTGGATGGAGGGCCAGACACTTGCTAGAGGGTTTCGCCTCTCCATAGTGCCCGCCACCAGCCGGGACTACCTGATGGCCCTCGACGAGGGCTTGATCGAACATTTTATCGCGTTCAACGCCCAGGTCCTGGCGGCGGGGGAGCGCAGTGTGGTCCGGCAGGGGGCCGGAGTCATCGACCGGGGGGAACGGCTTGTCACCACAGGCCTATACACCTTTGACGGCTGTATGGGAGCGCTGGGGGGCGAGGTCTACACCGCTTCGGTGGAATCCGTAGTGAAAGCGGCCGTGACTGGACGGCTTTAAGGGGGAAAGAGTGATATGGAAAAAGCGTTCCGTGGCCGGATCTGGAAATTCGGTAACGACATCGATACCGACACCATCATCCCCGGCAGGCGGGGGACCATCCCGACGATCGAAGAGATGAAAAAGTATGCTTTTGAACTGCTGAAGCCGGAATTTGGAGCCAATGTCCGGCCGGGAGATATTCTGGTGGCCGGAACCAACTTTGGCTGCGGCTCCTCCCGGGAACAGGCGGCCACTGTCCTGTCGGGCAATGGGGTGCGCTGTATCATTGCCAAGAGCTTTGCCCGCATCTTTTTCCGCAATGCTTTCAATTCCGGCATCCTGCTGGTGACCTGCGATCAGATCCAGGATTTCTGCGAGGAGGGGGATACGGTCAGCGTCGAGGTGGGAAAAAGTGTTTCGGTAAACGGGCATACCTTTCCCATCGGGAGCTGTCCCGATAACCTGCTTCAAATTGTCGCCAACGGCGGCCTCGTGGAGGACACCAAGCGGCGGCTGGCCGCGGGGCAGAAGCCGACCTGCGGAACGCCCTTGCCCCTGGCGGAGCGGGGGGCGGGCAACCACACCATGGCGGAAAAGCTGCTGATGGCCAACACGGGGGCCGCGGACTGCGCACCTGGAGACATTCTCATTACCCACCCTGATTTCTTTCTGATCCATGATATCTATACCCCTTACGTGTTGGACACCCTCCACCGTATGGGAGCAAAAAAGCTGGCGGCTCCCGACAGAGTGGCCGTGGTCTACGACCACTGTATGCCCACCGCTGTGGCCAGCAACGACACCAGTCACTACCGCGCCGGGCTGTCTATCGGGGAGGAGTTCGGCGTCAAAAAGCACCACATCGGCGAGGGGATCTGTCACACGATCATGCACGAGAAGCGCTACGCGCGCCCTGGAGAGATCGCGGTCGCCACCGACTCTCACACCACGACCTACGGCGGCGCGGGCAACTTCAGCACCGGTATTGGCACCGCTGAGATGTGCGCCGCGCTTATCACCGGGGAGCTGTGGCTCAAGGTGCCCCAGGCCATCAAAATTGTCCTCAACGGCCACCTGCCGGAGGGGGTGGCCTCCAAGGACGTGATTTTAAAGATTTTGGGGGACATCAAGGCTGACGGCGGCCAATACAAGAGCTTGGAATTTGTGGGCCCCGCCGTGCGGGAAATGTCCATGGCGGCTCGGTTCACCATCGCCAACATGGCGCTGGAGGCTGGGGCCAAGTGCGGACTTTTCGAGTGCGATGAGAAAACCGCCGCGTATTACGACATGCCCCTGGAGGAGATCGCCTGGGTAAGGGCGGGGGAGGACGACCGCTACGAGAAGGTTCTGACCTATGACGTCACCAACTTGGAGTCTCAAATCGCCTGCCCCCAGGGCGTGGACAATGTACACCCGGTCTCCGAGCTGCTGGGCACTCGGATCGACGAGGTTTATCTGGGCTCCTGCACCAACGGGGATTTGGAGGATCTGGCCATCGCGGCCAGGTATCTCAAGGGAAAGCGGGTGGCTCCCGACCTGCGCTTCATCGTGGTACCCGCCACCAACCGGGTCTATAAGGAGGCCATTCGCTTGGGCTATATCCAGACCTTTGTGGAGGCGGGGGCGGTGGTGAGTCATCCCTGCTGTGGGCTATGCTGTGGGATGCCCTATGGCCTGATGGCCGACGACGAGCGTATCCTCTCCACCGCGAACCGGAACTTTATCGGCCGGCAGGGGACAAAGAAAACCTTGTCCTATCTCTGCTCTCCGGCCGTAGCGGCGGTGACTGCCATTGCCGGCGCGGTGGCGGATCCCCGGGATTTTTGAGGGGAGGGACCCGCCTTGTAAGACTCCAAGCTCTTTGGTATGTACGGCGTGAACCGCCGTAACGCAATAAAATGAGGAGGCATTTTAATGGAATTCAAAATTGCGGTTATTCCTGGGGACGGTATCGGCGTAGACGTGACCCGTGAAGCGGTTCGGGCCCTGGATCAGATTGCCGGTGTCTATGGACACACGTTCCGCTATGAGAAGCGCCTGGTGGGGGGCTGCTGCATCGACGCGTTTGGCACCCCGATACAGGAGGAGACACTTAAAATTTGTGAGAGCTGTGACGCTATCCTTTTTGGTGCCGCCGGGGGGCCCAAGTGGGATCACCTGCCCCGAAAGGACAGGCCGGAGAGCGGCTTGGCCGCCCTGCGGCGGACCTTCAATCTCTTCTGCAACCTCCGCCCTGCCAAAATCTACGAGGATTTGAAGGACAACTCGCCGCTAAAGGCCGAGGTGGTGAACAAGGGGGTGGACCTGATGCTGATCCGGGACTTGACCGGCGGCATCTATTTCGGAGAGAAGGGGACCCGTCAGGGAAAGTACGGCGTCGAGGGCTACGACGTGGAGTGTTACAGCGCCTTCGAGGTGGAGCGAGTGGCCCGCCGCGCCTTTGAGATCGCACGAACCCGGCGCGGCAGCGTGACCAGCATAGACAAGTCCAACGCCCTGGAGTCTTCCCGTATGTGGCGGGAGACGGTGACCCGGGTCCACGATGCCGACTACCCCGACGTGGAGCTTACCCATCTGCTGGTGGATAAAGCGGCCATGGAGCTGGCCTGCAACCCCAGCCGGTTCGACGTGATGCTCACCACCAGCATCTTTGGTGACATTCTCTCCGACGAGGCCGGGGTGACCACCGGCTCGGTGGGGATGCTGGCCTCGGCGGCCATCAACGACAAGAATTTTGGCCTCTATGAGCCCATCCACGGCACCGCTCCTGACATCGCCGGCAAGGGGATCGCCAATCCTCTGGCGGCTATCGGGGCGGTGGGGATGATGCTGGACATCGCTTTTGGGCTCAAGGAGGAGTCTGCGGCGGTGGACCGGGCCATCAACGCCGTGCTCCATGACGGCTACCGCACTCCCGACATCTATCGGGACGCTCCCGGTCAGATCAGATCCACGACTGAGGAGATGGGGGTCCAGACCGCCGCACGGATCACCAAGTGAAGTGCGCGTATTTTAAGACCTGAAACAACAATAGAGAGACGGGCGGCCGAACCGCCCGATGGAATGGAGGAACCCCCTATGGCAGTTATCAGCCTGCTCTGTCTGGCCTTTGTGATTTTCTGTGGGGCCAAATTCAAGAAAAACTGCGGGATCCTGGCCGTGGTATTTGCCTATCTCGTCGGGATCTTCGGCCTGGGCATGAAGGCCAAGGCCATCTATGTGGATGGATGGCCCTCCAATGTGATCTTTACCACGCTGGGTGTCTGCCTGCTCTTCGGCATCGCTAACGCCAACGGCACCACCGAGCGGCTGGCGAGAAGCATCGTCTGTTTTGCCCGGGGCAACCGAAAGGTCCTGCCGATCATATTTTTCCTCTTTTGCGCGGTCCTCTCCGGCATCGGCGGCGGAGCGCCCCTGTGCGGGCTGCTGCTGCCCCTGGCTATGACCATTGGCGTACAAAACGCCATCCCGCCTATGGTCATGGCCATCATGAGCATGGGCGGACTGATGGTGGGAGGCATGTCCCCTTTGGCCCTCAACGGCATCGTGGCGTCCGGCCTGGCCGCGGAGGTCGGCGTGGTGGGCTATACCCCCATTTTTCTGGCCTACGGCCTTTGCATGACCGTATTCTCCTTCGGGGCCTACTTCCTTCTGGGCGGCTGGAAGCTGCAGCGGGACGATCAGGTCATTACGGGGACACTGGAAAAACTCACCGTGAAGCAGGCCATCACCCTTGCGGCCATTTTCACGGTGTTGGTGGGGACTCTGGTCTTTCATCAGGAGATCAGCCTGCTGGCCTATGCCCTGGCGGGGATTTTACTGCTGATGGATTTTGCGGAGGAAAAGGCTGTCATCAGATCCATGCCCTGGAACACGGTGCTGATGATTGCCGGCATGTCCATCTTTGTACATGTAGTGGTGGAGGCCGGAGGCATCGACCTGCTGTCGGAAAAAGTTTCCGCTCTTATGAATTCCACCACGGTCTATCCGGTCATGATGATCTGCGGAGCCCTGCTGGGGGCGGTGTCCAGCGGCACCGGTGTGGCGATGCCTACCCTTATCCCGGCCTGTGCCGCCATCGCTGAGCAGATGGGCTCCGCCGTCAGCTTGAGCACGCTGGTGCTCTGTGTCTGTGTGGGCATCAATGGGGTGGTCATCAGTCCGCTCTCGACGGTGGGCGGCATGTGTCTGGCGGGGACTCCGGAGAGTGTGGATAAGCAGAAAATGTTCAATCAGCTTCTTTTGACGGCACTTTTGTTCATTGCTTTTACGGCCTTGCTCGGTTTGCTGGGCTTCTTTAAGCTCTTTGCTTTTTGAGCGTTCATTTTAGAAAGAGGGGTACATCATGCCTGATACCATCGTCTACAAAATTTTGAAAAGCCATCTGGCGAAGGGGGAGCTGACCGCTGGGTCTCCCATCACCATCCGGGTGGACCAAACGCTGGGTCACGACCTGACCGCCATCATGGCCGGCCAGACCTTCCTGGCCGTCGGTGCCGACCGGGTCCAGACCGAGGCTTCGGTTTTCTACTGCGACCACAACACGCTCTGCGTCAGTTCGGAGAATGCCGATGACCATCTCTTCCTCAAGACGGCGGCGGAACGGTTCGGCGCCTACTACTCCAAGCCGGGCAACGGCATCTGCCACTTCCTCCACTGCCAGCGTTTCGCGAAGCCTGGCAAAGTGATGCTGGGGGCGGACAGCCACACCCCAACCTCCGGCGCGCTGGGGATGCTGGCCATCGGCAGCGGCGGTCTCACCGTGGCCGAGGCCGCCCTGGGCCAAGGCTTCCGCATGAACGCGCCCAAAGTCATGGGGGTGAGACTCACCGGAGCTCTCCGCCCCGGCGTCACAGCAAAGGACATCGCACTCGAGTTGCTGCGGCAGGTCAGCGTGAAGGGCGGCATTGGCTACATCGTGGAGTACATTGGCGATGGGGTCGCCACATTACCGATCAGTGAGCGGCAGACCATCGCCAACATGAGCATCGAGATCGGCGCGACGACCGGGATCTTTCCCAGCGATGAAATGACCCGCATGTTCCTGAAAGCCCAAAAACGGGAGGGGGACTATGTGCCCCTCCAGGCCGACCAGGGAGCTGTCTACGACAAGGTCGTGGAGATCGACCTTGCCGCGCTGGAACCTCTGGTGGCCGAGCCTTCCATGCCCGATAAGGTATGTACGGCCCGATCTGCCGGCGGGGTAAAACCTAACTCTGTGTTCATCGGCAGCTGTACCAACGCTTCCTATACCGATATTGCGCGGGCCGCCGTCATCCTGAAAGGGCACAAGGTCCACAAGGACATCGACTGCACCGTGGCCCCCGGTTCCCGGCAGGTATTGGCCCAACTCATCAAAGACGGCATTTTGGCCGACCTGGTAGAATCGGGCTGCCGCATCCTGGAGTGTGCCTGCGGCCCCTGTATTGGAGTAGGCCAGGTGCCGCCCTACAACGGGATCTCGGTGAGGACCTCCAACCGAAATTTCCCCGGCCGCAGCGGAAGCAACGATGCCTATGTCTACCTGGCCAGCCCGGAGACGGCGGCGGCTACGGCGGTCACCGGCCGCATCACCGACCCGCGGGATCTGATGGACGTCAGTTTGCTGACAACGATCCGGGAGCCGGAGACCTATATCGTGGACGACTCCTCCTTTATCACCCCCGCCGACGTGGCAGACCGCCGCGGCGTGGAGGTCATCAAGGGGCCCAACATTTCCGACTTGCCTATGCGGGGGCCGGTACGGGAGACCATTGACGCTGGAGTGGTCATCAAGCTGGGAGACAACATCACCACCGACGACATTATTCCTGGCGGTTCCGCTATTCTCAAATACATCTCCAACATCCCGGAGTTCGCCAAATATACCTTCTGCTACACCGACCCTGATTTTGTCCGTCGGGCCCGGGAACTGGGGCACAGCGTCATTGTGGGAGGAGACAACTACGGCCAGGGCTCCAGCCGGGAGCATGCCGCCATGCTCCCCATGTATTTGGGTACCGAGGCGGTGCTCGCCAAGTCTTACGCTCGTATCCACAAGGAAAACCTGTTCAATTACGGGATTCTTCCGCTGCTTTTCGCCGATGACTCCGACTACGAGAGGGTGGAGCAGGGAGATGCGCTGGTCATCGAAAATGTGTCTGAAAGCATCCGCTCGGGCCGCTTTGTCGTGAAAATCCCTGCCAAGGGAGTGGCGTTTCACGCGGTGCTGGAGGCATCCGAAGAAGACAAGTTGCTTTTGCTGGAGGGCGGCGCGCTCAACCATCTGGCCAACGCTCAATAAAAAAGTAAAAGCATCACCTCTGCCAACAGGGCGGAGGTGATGCTTTTACGGCTTATCCTTCTATATCTTTTTGCTTTTGCAGCTCCATCTTCTTGAAAAGAGCGGTGCGGCTGATGCCGATGGCTTTGGCGGTTTGGGTCTTGGTGAGGCCTCGGGAGAGAAGGGACTCTATGACCATTCCCTCCACCACGCGGTCCAGTGCTTTCAGGTCGACGCGGAAACTGTCGTCCAAAAGCTGAACGGGGACATCCTCTGAGGTGCCAGACAGGAGAGAATCCAATGGAAAGTCCTCTCCCAGCACAGCATATTTTTGCGCGGTGTTCCGCAGCTCCCGAACGTTGCCCCACCAGTTGTGGGCTGACAGGGCATTCCTCAATTCTGAAGAGAGCTTTATATCCTGAGCCATGCAGCCCCGCAGTTCGGCGACAAAAAGTTGGAAAAGGTAGGGAATATCTTTGGGGCGGTCGTTAAGGGTGGGAATGTGAAGCTCCAGCACGTTGAGCCGGAAGAAGAGGTCCCGGCGGAACTTGTCGGCCTTCACCATTTCCACCAAGTCCTCGTTGGCGGCAGCCAGGATGCGCACATCCAAAGGGATGATGTAGTCGGAACCGATGCGCATGACTTCCCGCTCCTCAATGACGCGCAGGATCTTGGCCTGGGTGCTGGGGGACATGCTGTTGATCTCGTCTAGAAAGATCGTGCCTCCATGGGCCAGCTCAAAAAGGCCCGCCTTACCTTCCTTTCGGGCCCCGGTGAAGGCGCCGCCCACGTAGCCGAAAAGTTCACTTTCCAAAAGGCTTTCGGAGAGGGCGGCACAGTTTACGGCCACAAAGGGACTGCTTTTCCGATGGCTGTGATTATGGATGGATTGGGCGAAGAGCTCCTTGCCGGTGCCGCTCTGTCCATAGAGCACTACGGTGTTGTCTGTCTCGGCGTAGCGGCGGGCCTGGCTGATGACCCGAAGCATTCCGCTGTCCTGGGTCAGAATGTCGGAAAAGTGGTAGCGGGCGGTGAGTCCCTTTTTACTCAACTGGAACCGCAGGTTTTTTTCCAGCTCTTGGAGCTTGGTCACGTCCCGCAAGGTAAGAAGCACACCCCCCACCGGGACCCCATCGGACAAGTCGGTAACGGGACTCATGTTTACCGACAGTGCATGATCCTGAAGTCGGACCAGCTTGTCGGAGGTTTTGTGCTGGAGATAGGCCTCGGATACCGGAGCCATGGCGGGCAGAAGAGCGATAAGATCTTTGCCCCGCAAGGTCTCGAAAGAAAGTCCCAGCAGCTCCTCCGCCTTTCGATTGCAAAGGGTGACCCGGCTCTTGTTATCCAGAACCACCACGCCGTCCTCAATGTTGGACAAGATGGTCGCGATCTGGCGGGCCTTGGCGGCCTCCTTGTCCCGCTCACGCAGAATTTTCAGGGCGGTGGCGTAGCTTTCCTGGGTGCCTTCCAATGAACTGCTGATCTGGGCCACGGCGAAACCGCGTGCCTGGGCTGGCGCTCGGACAAATCCGCTGCCCACGACCAACGTATTGGCGGGGGCATCCAAAGTCGCTAAAAAGGCCCGCATCTCAGACACCGGTCCATAGCGGAAACAGTGTACCTTTTCCGGGAGGAAGGGCCGGCAGCTGTCAAAGTCGAAGCGGATGAATTTGGAGAGCACCAACCAGATCTCATCGTAGCCCTCCGGCTGGGCGCCCAAGACATCCAGAACGTCCGAGGTGCGGAAAATCAGCTCTACCAATGGGACCTCGGTGATGACCGCCTTCAGATCGCGGAAGTTGCCGCCCCGTGCCACAAGAGCCTGCGCCCCTGACTGGATCAGCTCCCGGGCCGCCGCCATCACTTGGTCGGGATGGACGGCCCGAACCAAAACTGTTTTCTGGGCCACTTCCTGGGGGAAGAGCTCTTGCGTGATACTTTGGGCCTCGTCCTCATCTGAGACGAGGAAGCCTATACAATAAGACATGCGCTTTGCTCCCTTCTGGACGAATGGGAAATGCCCGCCGGAGTATCCGGAGGGGAATGATATCTTTCATTATATCGGCCATAGTGAAAAAAGCAAGAATTCTGGCAAGAAAAAGGAAGTCATGATCAGGAAAGGGAGAATGGAAAGTGAAAGATCAAGTCAAATACGGAAAAGAGCTGCTGGAACTGGAGATTCCCGATGGAGTAGATCTCACCGTCATGCGTCCCCGGGAAGAGGCGGCGGCAGTCTTGAATGAGGAGGCGGTGGTGAGGGCGGCTCTGCTCCATCCCGTTGGAAGCGGGCATTTGAACCAAGAAATCAGGCCCGGAGACAGTGTGTGTATTCTCACGAACGATATTACCCGGCTTACCCGCAGCCATATTTATATCCCGGTGCTGGTGGAAGAATTGAACCGGGCGGGGGTACCGGATCAGGACATCACCCTGCTCTTTGCCAACGGAATGCACAGCGCAATGACTGAGGAACAGATGGTGAGTCTGATCACCGAAGATATTTACCGTCGGGTCCGGGTGGTCCAGCATGACTGCGTGCATTCGCCGTGTGTGCTGGTCGGCACCACCAGTTATGGCCATGATGTATGGGCGAACAAAATTGCTTTAGAGTCGGACAAACTGATCCTCACTGGAGGTATTCTGGTTCACCATATGGCGGGATTTGGCGGCGGTCGGAAAGATATTATTCCCGGCTGCGCAAGAAAAGACACCATCCTGCAAAACCATCAAATGGTGGTCCATCCCAATGCGCAAGCCGGGGTATTGGAGGGAAATCCCGTCCACGAGGACTTTATGGAAGCCTGTGCATTTACTCATCCGGCCTTTCTCCTAAATGTGATTTGCGATGACCATAGTCACATTCGGGAGGCTGTGGCTGGCCACTGGCGTGACGCTTACCTCTACGGCGTTGAGAAGGCGAAGGCCCGCTATCTTTACCCTCTGAAGGATCGGCCTGATGTAGTTGTTGCCTCTTGTGGAGGCTTTCCCAAGGATATGGATCTGCGTCAGAGCAAGAAGGGATTTTATAACGCCGCCCGGGCGGTGCGGGAAGGGGGGACCGTGATTTGTCTGGCGCAATGCGCCGAGGGATGCAGCAAGGAAATGGATGATCCCTTTGAAGAGTGGTTGAGCCGCTTTCCGGACTTGATTTCAGTGAAGGCGGAACTGGAGCGGAATGTGAATATGGGCGGACTCAATTGTTACAAGGTCAGGGAAGTCCAGTCTCATTGCCGGCTTATCCTCATTACCGATCTTTCCCGGGATCGGATGGCTCGGGTGGGAGTGGAATGCCAGCCCAAGGAAGCGTTAAATCAAGTCGTTCGGGAGGTTTTGGCGGACTATAAAAGGGCCAAAGTCCTTTACATGCCTCAGGCGGGACTTACGCTTCCCCAAATCATTTCTTGACATCCATCGTCTTCTAGCATTCATCGGATATATGACAGACAGAAGCTTTTTTGGCAGAAAGATGTAAACTGAGGTTAACTTTGAGTTACCACTTTTCCGCTGCTATACTGTCTGCTGTATTGTTTGGCAAAACTGACCGAAAAATTAAATCGGTAAAAACTGTGTAATTACAAGGTTTTTCAGTCCGCCCTTTTGTAAATATTGTCAAGGATTTTAAAACTGGCATGAGATTTGCAAGTATAATTATTGCCTGATGAATCCGTGCCTTTAGAGAAAAGACAATATTTTAATGAGGAAAGGAAGACCACTATGAAAAAGCGTTTTACATCTCTTGTTCTGGCATCTGTTCTGACTCTGGCATTGACTGCTTGCGGCGGTGAAACCGCGCAAAGTCAAGCTCCCGGCGGCGAGTCCCAGGTCCCTGCTAACGATGGCAAAGCCATCAATCTGAGCCTGGGCCACACGAACAATCTGGAGCATCACTATCAGACCCTTGCGGAAGACTTTGCCAAGATTGTCTCTGAGCAGACCAATGGTCAGATTACCATCGACATTTACCCCGCCGAACAGCTTGGGTCCGGAGTTGAGATGCTGGAGGGCGTAAAATCCGGCACGCAGGATATGGTTTTGGACCCTGATGCCTATCTGGCTAACTATGACCCTATCTTCAACACCATCGGGATGCCTTACGTATTTGACGATTGGGACGCGGTCAAAGCTTTCCCTGAAACTGATTCCGCCAAGATCCTTGAGAAGGCCGCCCAAGATCAGGGCATGGTCATTCTGGGCTGGGCGGCCAATGGTTTCCGGGTCACTACCTCCAAGACTCCCATCAACAGCCCTGCGGATTTTTCTGGCCTGAAGATCCGGGTGGGTTCGGCCAAACTCATCTCCGACATGCTGACCGCGCTGAACGCCAGCCCTACGACTCTTTCCATGTCCGATACCTACAACGGGATCCAAACCGGAATCGTGGATGGACAGGAAAACCCCACCTCCAATATTATCGGCAGTAAGTTCTATGAGGTCCAGCCCTATTTGGCCGTGACCCATCACCAGTACGTATCTGAACCACTCATTATGAACAAAGCCAAATTTGACAGCCTGAGTGCCGATGTCCAGCAAATTCTACTGACCGCAGCCAAAGAGGTCTGCGCCGCGGATGTGGAGCACTGTGCCAACGCTGAGGCGGACGACTTGGCCCTTATTGAAAGCAATAACGTCACCATTACCTATCCTGATTTGGAGCCCTTCAAAGCGGCTATGGAGCCTGTCACCCAGTCCTACTGTGATCAGTACGGAGAAGATTTTACCAACCTGCTGGAGCAGATCAAGGCAGGCAAGTAAGGAAGGTCTATATCTTGAGTGAGGGAGGGTAATGTGTTGCGCAAAACTCTGAAAAAAGCGGTGGGCGGGCTGAACAAGGCCTGCGCCGTCCTTTTGGGTATTGATATGGTGGCTATGTTCCTTATTCTGTTATTGCAGATTTTTTCGCGGTTCGTGGCCTTCATGCCACTGCCTTGGTCACAAGACCTCATCGTGTTCATGTTGGTGGTTGCCGTATTCTTGGGAACGGGATCTGCCACCGCCGCCGGCAAGCAGATCCGCCTGGAGGTTTTTGTGGACCTGATTCCGGAGAAGCCACGGAATGTAATCCTTATCGTGGCGGACCTAATCAGCATTGCGTTCTTAGCCGTAGTTACTTGGCAGGCCGTTTCCTTAGCAAGCGAAAACATCACGGTGATTGTGGGAGCTTCACCGGTGACCTTCGGTTGGTACTATGTGGCGGTGACCTTTGGCGCGGTAGTCATGGTGCTGAACTTCCTGTGCATTATTCTTGATCGGGCCGCCGTTTTGACGGGCAAGGCCAACACCAAGGAGGGGATTGAATGACTGCGTTTCTTCTGATTTGTGTTGGTGTTCTGCTTCTGGCGGCGGTTCCCGTGGGCATTGCGCTGGGGTCGGCGTCTCTGCTGACTATTTTGGCAGGTGGATCTCTCAATGCTCTCATCATTACTCAGAAGCTGATGGGCGGCGTCAATAAATTTTCCCTGCTGGCAATCCCCATGTTTTCCTTAGCCGGTGAGATTATGTCCATTGGCGGCACCTCCGACAAGCTCATCTACCTGGCCAACAAAGTGGTGGGCCGGTTTCGGGGAGGCTTGGCCATGGTGGCCACCCTGGCCAGCATGTTTTTTGGGGCCATCTCCGGCTCTGCCACCGCTACCGCGTCTGCCATCGGAGGCATCATGGTGCCACCCATGGAGCGGGCAGGGTATCGACGGGACTTCTCTGCCGCCGTCATTGCCTCCTCCGGACTGTTGGGACTCATTATTCCTCCCAGTGGAACCATGCTTATGTACGCTATCGTTGCCGATGTCTCTGTGCTGGAGATGTTCACCGGCGGCATTATCCCCGGTATTATTATGGGAATCTCTCTCATGATCGTGGAGTTCTTCGTCTCAAAAAAGCAGGGCTACGGCAAGTCTACCTTCGAACTGGAAGAATTCAAGACCCAGAAGAAGTCAAAAATCATTGTCCACAGCTTTCTGGCTCTGCTGTCGCCGGTCATCATCCTCGGCGGCATCTATTCCGGCAAGTTTACCGCCACTGAGGCGGCGGGTGTCTCGGTACTCTATGGCCTTCTCATCGGTTATTTTGTATACAAACAGCTTACCTTCAAGGATGCTTTCAACGCCTGCGTCAAAACAGGTATCAGCAGTTCTACAATTCTCTTCCTCATTGGTGCGGCGTCAGTTTTTGGCTGGATGCTTACGATGCAGCAAATTCCCACCATGATCACTAAGGCCATTCAGGGCCTAACAAGCAGCCCCCGGGTAGTATTGCTGCTGTGCAACCTGGCCCTCTTGGTGGCTGGTGCCTTACTGGACAATGTGGCGGCAATCACCTTGCTCACACCGGTTCTGGTACCTCTTGTGAAGGCCTACGGCATTGACCCTACCTTCTTTGGCATCATCATGATCATCAATCTCTCCATCGGCCAGATTACCCCGCCCATCGGAATGAACCTTTTCGTGGCTGCTAACATTGCCAATGTGAAGCTGGAAGCGGTGATACGGCAGGTGATTCCTTTCCTCTTGGTTCTGATTTTTGATTTGTTCCTATTTACATATGTTCCCGGCATTGTCACCTTTCTGCCTGGTCTGGTACTGGGATAAGGCCCGGCGGACGGTCATCCGCCTTAACAGTAAGGGGAGATCAAAACATGTATTATTACCTGTTATTTGTAGCCGTTATGCCAGCCCTGGTGTATGTGGATTATCTTTGCTACAAAAAGCGGATGGCAAAGTTTATGGAGACTCAGCCGGACTTTGCGTCCAACCAGAGCAACTATGATGGGCTGTTGCAGAAAATGTGCAGGAGCCAGAAGAGAACCAGCGTTTTGGTCTGCGTGGTCCTGTGTTTCGCGGCCCTGATTCTTGGCGTGGCATTGATTTATAGTACTTCGCAGGTTGGCTGAATCAGCATAGACACCAGCTCAATTCTTTTTCCGGATGATGACGTAGATGGATCAATCTATGAATTAGGCATATTGGTATGTAGTCATGAAATGGGTCTAATATATTATTTAGAATTCTATAATGTCTAAAGCCCATCAAAGATTTTAAAAATATCCCACTTGTCCTTTTGCGGTCTGAGTGAGAGGACAGGTGGGATATATTATTTGCTGAAAGATTGTAAAAATATATTGATACCAGCAGTTCCAGAGCATAAAGAAAAACTCTTCATCTAAAACTGCTCCAACTTATTCAATTTAACAATCATTGAAATAAAAGACAAGCGGATGCTTAGCTACTTAAAGTAACCAAGCATCCACTTGCCTTTTGTTTTGGCAGCGGGTGAAGGATTCGAACCCTCACATACAGAGTCAGAGTCTGCTGTGCTACCCTTACACAAACCCGCTATCTTGCGCTCGCTACCGCAAACGCAAGAGTTATTATACCAAATACCGGCGGATTGTCAATAGGTTTGTCCGAAAAATTCCGGATTTAATTTCCCGTGTTGAAGAAGGGAGCCAGGGAGGCGGCGAAGCCGCTGACAGGCATGGTCTGGAGCACCACCCGGCCCGGCCCGGTGACCACCGTGTTAAAGAGCCCCTCGCCGCCGAAGAGGACGTTCTTGACCCCCTTGACGGTCTGGATGTCAATAGAGCAGGTGGCGTCGCACATGGCCAGGTTGCCGGTGTCCACGATCATCTGCTGGCCGGCCGCCAGCTCATACTCCACGGCGTAGCCGTCGATCTCGATGAAAGCGGTGCCCTGTCCGGAGAGCTTCTGCATGATGAAGCCCTCGCCGCCGAAGAAGCCGGCGCCGGCCTTCTTCTGAAAAAAGATGGACAGATCCACGCCCTGCTCAGAGGCCAGGAACCCGGCCTTTTGCACCACGATGGGTCTGTCGGGGGTGATGTCAAAGACCCGGATGGAGCCGGGGAAGCTGGAGGCGAAGGCGATCATTCCGGGGCCGCCCTGGGCGGTGTATGTATTCTGGAACATGGACTCTCCAGAGAACATGCGGCCAAAGGCCTTGCCGATCCCGCCCGCGCCGGTGGCCATTTGCATATTGGGGCTCATCCAGCACATGGAGCCCCGCTCCGTGATCATGCTCTCGCCGGGGTTGAGCTGGCATTCCACAACGGGCATTGGCTCGCCAATGATTTTATATTCCATTTTCTCTGCCTCCTGTTTTTCGGATTTCGAAATAACGCTGACTTTATTTTACACGTCTCCGGGGCTGGAGGCAAGTAAAATATGACAGGATATCCCATGTTCCGGCGGGGGAACCTAAAGCCGAGGTGAGATGAAATGTCAAAAAGAAAAGAATATCGGGATCTGAACACCTTGCTGGCGAAGGACCCCAGGGCGTCGGCCCTCTTCGACCAGATCCCCCAGTACGCCAAGGACCAGATCATGAGCCGGGGGGACAACGTGGGCTCCATGGACGCTCTGGAGGGCTATGTCCACAACGTCCTTCGGGGCGACGGCTGAAAAGAAGTCCCCGGTACGATACGTACCGGGGACTTCTTTTATTCGTCTTTGGAAAGTTTGTTCAGCGTGAGGATGGCCCACAGGTCGGAGCCGCCCTGATAGAGGAAGGCGGCGCCGATGACCCGCACCAGCAGAAGCTGGGTGGCGAAGGGGTTCCAGAGGATGACGGCGCCCAGGACCAGAGAGATGATGGAGAGGACCAGCGTGGCGGTCCAGCCGGCGTAGCCAAAAGCCCGCATGTCCAGCCCCCGTTTCAGATTCACCAGGCCGTCGATGAGGATATAGAGGCCCAGGATGGTGGGGAGGATGGAGAGAATGATGCTGGGCCGGGCCAGGAAAAAGACGCCCACAATGGCGGAGATGACCCCCAGGATGAGCTCGGCCTGGAAGCTGAAGCTGCGGCTGCTGCCCTGGTGGACAAAAAAGCTGGCGATGGTGATGCCGCCGTAGACCAGGAGAAGGACCCCCACGGCGGTGCAGAAGATGCCGGTGGTGAGACCAGGGAAGAAGATGAGGACCAGCCCCAGGATCAGGTAGACCACGGAGGCGGTGAGCAGGCTGTTTTTCCCTTTCATAGCGGCTCCTTTCCGTTCCAGTTTTTGCACACGTCCACCCAGCCGGCACAGCCGGAGAACT
The DNA here is from genome assembly GCA_022846075.1 of Oscillospiraceae bacterium. GTDB lineage: Bacteria > Bacillota > Clostridia > Oscillospirales > Oscillospiraceae > Vermiculatibacterium. The sequence goes on along the minus strand of AP025582.1, from coordinate 2,123,480 downwards.
CCGCCAGCTCGTCCAGGGTGAGCTCAATGGCGGAGTTGGCGCTGCCCGCGGCGGGATAGACGGTCTCGAACCGGCGAAGAGATTCATCCAGATAGGTGGTGACGGCGGGATTGTCAATGGCGAAGGGGCATACCCCGCCCACGGCGTGGCCGGTAAAAGCCACCACCTCGTCGAGGCTGAGCATTTTGGCCTTGGTGTGGAACTGGGCCTTGAATTTGGCGTTGTCCACCTTAGCATCCCCCGCGCAGACCACTAATACACATCCGCCGTCCACGGCAAAGGAGAGGGTCTTGGCGATACGCTCCGGGGGGCAGCCCACAGCCTGGGCGGCCAGCTCCACCGTGGCGGAGGAGACGTCGAATTCCAGAATGTCGCCCTCCCGGCCCCGCTGGGCGAAGAAGGCGCGGACTTTCTCGATGGACACGGCGGCTCAGCCCTCTTTCTTCTTCAGGGCTTTGCCCATGAATTTTTCATTTTGGATGATAAACCGCTGGTGGACGCCCTTGCCGATGGGGCCTGCCTCATCATATGCGGTGACGGAAAAGGTGAGCGCCCGGCCGTCCACGGCGGTGAGCTGGGCCTTGGCCCAGACCTTCAGTCCGATGGGGGTGGCGGAGTCATGGGAGATATCCATATGGGTGCCCACGGAGCCCTCGCCCTCGTCCAGATGGCCGATCAAGGCGTTGACGGCGGCGTTTTCCATAAGAGCCACCATCATGGGGGTGGCAAAGACGGGCAGCAGGCCGCTGCCCACGGCGGCGGCGGTGTTCTCCTGGACGACGGTGGTTTCGGCACGGCCGGTGAGACCGATGGTCAATGACATGGTAAAAACCCCTTTTTGTACAAGTGTCGGGAATCGAATATTAGTTTAGTCTATTTTTAGGTTTTTTGCAAGATGAAAGAGGAAGGGATCGAAAAAAGGGGCCGGACGGAGCTTTCCCCCGCCCGGCCGCCGAAAACATGGGATAAAATTTTGCGCTTCATTTTCGACAGAAAACAAAAACGCTGACACTCTGTGTCAGCGTTTTTGCGAAAAGATATTTTGGAGTCTCAGGACGCGTTCATCAGACGCACCCACTGGTCGTTATAGAGGGCGCGGATGTCGGCGGGGAGGCAGGCAAAGGTCTCGCACTGCTGGGCCATAAAAGCCTCGTCGGGGTAGGCGAAGGGGTCGTCCACCACCTCGGGGTCCAGGGCCTCCCGGACGGAGAGGAGGGGGGAAGAGTACCAGGTGGCCTCCACGTTCTTCACACCGGCGTCGGTGGAGCACATGAAGTTGATGAAGGCCTCGGCGTTCTCCTTGTTCTCCGAGCCCTTGGGGATGCACATGGCGTCCACATAGCGGTTGGTGCCCTCCCGGGGCAGGGCGAAGGCCAGGTCGGAGTTGTTCTCCTCCATGGTCAGGTAGTCGCCGTAGTAGTAGACCCCAATGGCGGCGTTGCCGCCCTCCAGCTTTTGGAAAATGTCGTCCATCACATAGGCCTGGACCAGGGGCTTCTGGGCCACCAGCTCATCCACGGCCTGGGTGACCTGGGCGGGGTCGGTGGTGTTATAGGAATATCCCAGCTTTTTCAGGGCGATGCCGATGGTGTCCCGGGAGTTGTTGAACATGAGGATATCGTTGGAGTACTTCTCATTCCAAAGCAGGTCCCAGGTCTCCATATCCTCTCCCTCGTCCACCAGGGTGGTGTTGTAGATGATGCCCAGAATTCCGAACATGTAGGGCACGGAGTAGAGGTTCTCCGGGTCGTATTCCGGGTTTTTGAGGGAGCTGTCCACGTCGCTGAAATTGGGGATGTTGTCAAAATTCAAGGGTTCCAGCATGTCTTCCTCGATCATCTGGCCGATCATGTAGTCGGAGGGGATGATCACGTCGTAGCCGGTGGCGCCGCCGGCCAGCTTGCCGTAGAGGGCCTCGTTGGACTCGTAGGTCTGATAGTTGACCTGGATGCCTGTCTGGGCGGTGAACTCGTCAAAGATGGACTCGTCGATGTACTCGCCCCAGTTGTAGACGTTCACCTCACCCTTGACGGCGGTGGTCCCGCCGCCGCAGGCGGCCAGGCTCAGGAGGCTGGCTCCGGCCAGCGCGAGAGAGATCAGCTTCTTTTTCAATTCGATTCAGTTTGCTCCTTTCGGTTATCATATCCCTTCAAGGCCCGAGGGCCCCAAAGACGGGTCAGGAGGCGGTGAGGTTCTCCCGCCGCCGCTTGGCCTGCCGCTCCTGGCTGGCCTGTCGCAGGTTGACCACTACCATCAGCGCCACCACGGTGACGAACATGATGGTGGACAGGGCGTTGATCTCCGGGCTGACCCGCTTCTTGGCCATGGAGTAGACCACCATGGACAAATTCTGGGTCCGGGGCCCGGCGGTGAAATAGCTGATGACAAAGTCGTCGATGGAGAGGGTGAAGGCCATGATGAGGCCGTTCACCACCCCCGGCATGATCTCAGGCAAAACCACCCGCCGGAAGGCGTGGAAGCCGTGATCCCCCAGGTCTTGGGCCGCCTCGTAGATGTTGGGGTCCAGCTGCCGCAGCTTGGGGCTCACTGACAGGATGACGTAGGGCACATCGAAGGTGATGTGGGCGATGAGAAGGCTCCAAAAGCCCAGATTGAGCTTGGGAAGGCCAAACATTTTGACGAAGCTGCCGTTCCACATCCCCACTGCCAGCATGAACAGGAGCATCATGGACACGCCCGTGATGATGTCGGCGTTGGTGAGGGGGATATTGTTCACCGTCATGCACACGTGGCGGGTCCGGCGCTTCAGATTGCGGAAGCCGATGGCCGCCGCCGTGCCGATGACGGTGGAGATGACCGCCGCCAGCACCGACACCGCCAGAGTGACCCACAGCGCGTCCAGGATGGTCTTGTTCTGGAAGAGCTGGACGTACCAGTTCAGGGTGAATCCGGTCCACACGGCGCTGGACTTGGCGGCGTTGAAGGAAAAGACCACCAGCACCAGGATGGGGGCATAGAGGAAGAGAAAGCACAATCCGAGAAACAGCCGGCTGGGGATGCCGTTCTTTTTCACAGCACCGCCACCCCCTCCTCGCCCTCGCCGAAGCGGTTCATCAGGGCCATACACACCATGACGATGACCATCATCACCAGGGAAATGGCGCTGCCCAGATGGGGATTGTAGGCGTTACCCAAAAACTGCATGTCGATGAGGTTGCCCAGCAGCAAAATCTTGCCGCCCCCCAGCATGGAGGAAATGGCGAAGGTGGACACCGAGGGGATGAACACCATGGTGATGCCGCTGAGGACCCCGGGCAGGGACAGGGGGAAGGTCACCCGCCGGAAGACGGTGAGGCTGTCGGCCCCCAAATCCTGGGCCGCTTCGATGACCTTGGGGTCGATTTTCTCAATGACGGAGAAGATGGGCAGGATCATATAGGGCAGGAAGTTATATACCATCCCCAGCACGATGGCCCCCTGGGTGTCGATCATCTGGAAGGGGCCCAGCCCCAGAAAACCCAGCAGGGTGTTGATGAGGCCGTTGCGCTCCAAAAGAAACTTCCAAGAGTAGGTGCGCAGCAGGAAGTTCATCCACATGGGCAGCATGATGAGCATGGTGGCCATGCGGTGGACCCAGCCGGTCTCCCGGGCCAGGAAGTAGGCCAGGGGGTAGCCGATGAGCAGGCAGATAACGGTGGCCACGGCGGCCAGCAGGAAGGACCGGCCGAAGGCGGAGGCGTACTGGGCCATGTCCTTGAAGTTTGCCAGGGTGAAACCGCCGGCGGCGGAGGTAAAGGCGTAGACGGCGATGATGAGGATGGGCGCCACCACGAAAAGGCCCATCCACCCCACGTAGGGGTAGGCGATCCCCTTACTCTTCATTTTCCGCCTCCGTATCCTCGTTGAGCTCGTCGTACTCGGAGGAGTAGGAGCTGTAATCGCCGAACCGGCCGGAATACTGGCTCTTCTTCATGATATGGAAGCCGTCGGGGTCGATCTTCACCCCGATCCTGGCCCCCTCGGGGGAGTAGTCCGTAGTCTGGATAAGCCACTTGAAGCCCTGGAAGTCCACGATGATATCGTAGTGCATCCCCTTGAAGGTGACCTCGGTGACGGTACCGGTGAGCTGGCCCTGCTCCACGGGGACGATGTCGATGTCCTCAGGACGAATGACCACGTCCACCGGTTCATTGGGGGCGAAGCCCCCGTCCAGGCAGGGGAACTTCTTGCCGTACATCCGCACCACCTTATCCTCGGGCATGGTGCCGTCGATGATGTTGGACTCCCCGATGAAGTCGGCCACGAAGGCGTTCTTGGGTTCGTTGTAGATGTCCACGGGGGTGCCCACCTGCTGGATGTTGCCCTTGTCCATGACCACCACCGTGTCGGACATGGTGAGGGCCTCCTCCTGGTCGTGGGTGACGTAGACGAAGGTGATGCCCACCTCCCGCTGGATATTTTTCAGCTCCACCTGCATGTCCTTCCGCAGCTTCAAATCCAGCGCGCCCAGGGGCTCATCCAGCAGCAACACCTGGGGGCGGTTGACGATGGCCCGGGCGATGGCCACCCGCTGCTGCTGGCCGCCGGAGAGGGAGTCCACCCCGCGCTTGCCGTAACCGGGCAGGTTCACCAGCTCCAGCGCCTCCTCCACCCGGCGGGTGAGGTCGGCCTCGGGCACCTTGGCGATGCGCAGGCCGAAGGCCACGTTCTCGAAGATGTTCATATGGGTGAACAGGGCGTACTTTTGAAAGACCGTGTTCACCTTCCGTTTATGGGGCGGCACGTCGTTGATGCGTTTGCCGTCAAAAAACACGTCCCCGGAGGTGGGCTTTTGAAACCCGCCGATGATCCGCAGCGTAGTGGTCTTGCCGCACCCGCTGGGACCCAGGAGCGTGAGGAATTCCTTGTCATTGATATAGAGGTTCAGGCGATCCAGGATCACCTCGTCGTCGAATTTCACGACGCAATCCGACAGGCGGATCAGCTCCTTGGACATTTATCCTCCCCCATTCCTTTTCGTGATTTTTTATAAAAGATAGCAAACTACAATATATATGTTGTACCCCCAAAAGTCAACGGATTTCAAGTAAAAATTTCAGGGGGCGCCGGGACGGCGGAAGGCCCTGCCTACACAGCCGTTCCGGGGAACCACTCCCGGACAAAATCGATCTGCTCCGGGGGGACGGTCAGGGTCCTGCCCCGGAGGTGCTCCAGGCATCCGGCGGGAGTGGGGAAGTCGAAGGTGAGCTTGTAGGACCATAGGGCCTGGCCCTTACGCTCGGTCCTTTGGTTGTCGGAGCGGCGGCCGTACTTGCCGTCCCCCGCCAGAGGGTGCCCAGCGGCGGCGAACTGGGCCCGGATCTGGTGGGTGCGGCCGGTGAGCAGCTCGCACTCCACCAGGGACAGACCCCCCTGGACGGCCAGGGTGCGGTACCGGGTGGCGGCGGACTTGCCCCCGGGCACGGGCTTGCGGTAGACCGTCACCTGTTTTTTGGCCTCATCCTTTAATAGAAAGCCCCGCAGCTCCCCCTGGGGCGGGTCCATTTTCCCCACCACGGCGGCCAGGTAGAACTTGGAGATTTCCCGGTCCCTGATTTTGTCGTTCATCACCCGCAGGGCTTCGGCGGTCTTGGCGGCGATGACCAGCCCGCCGGTGTTCCGGTCGATGCGGTTGCACAAAGCGGGGGCGAAGGCGTTCTCCCACCTGGGGCTCCACTCCTTCTTTTGATAAAGGTAGGCCTGGATGTGGGTGATGAGGGTGGAGACGTACTCGTGCTCGTCGGCGTGGCACAGCAGGCCGGGGCGCTTGTTGCATACCAGCAGGTGCTCGTCCTCGTAGACGATGTCCAGCTGGGGCTTGAAGATGGAGAGGAAGGCGTTGTCCTCGGTGGGGGTGTCAAAAAACTCGTCGTTGATGTATAATTGCAGCAGGTCCCCGGTCTGGAGCCGGACGTCCCGCTGGGAGCCCTTACCGTTGACCTTCACCCGCTTGAGGCGGATGTACTTCTGGGCCAGGGGGGCGGGGAGGAGGGGCACGGCCTTGCCCAGCCAGCGGTCCAGCCGCTGCCCGGCGTCGTTTTTTCCAATGGTGAATTCCTTCATGAGATGCCCTCCTGTGCGGATTTACCACTATTCTACCACAGAAATGAAAAAAATGAAAAAGTATTTGACACGGCCCCGAATTTTCGATATAATGTCCGCTGTACCGTTGCGAGGAGAACATTATGCGTTTGGATTTACGAGACATCATCCATACCCCTGGCGCCAGCCGGGATTTCGCCTATGAGCTGGACCTGTCCCAGGTGGAGCTGTTTGGGGAAAAGCCCTTCGACCGGCCCATCCAGGTCTCCGGCACGGTGCGGAACATGGCGGGCGCCCTGGAGCTGGAGGGCGCGGCGGAAACCACCCTCGATACCCGCTGTGACCGCTGCCTGAAGCCCCTCACCGAGGCCTTCTCCGTCCCCGTGACCACTCTGCTGGCCGAGGAGCTGGAGGACGAGGAGAGCGACGAGATCGTTCTTTTAGAGCACGGCGAGGTGGATTTGGACGAGGTATTCTCCACCGCCTGCATCCTCTCTCTGGACGGCAAGCACCTGTGCGGCGAAGACTGCAAGGGGCTGTGCCCCACCTGCGGCGCGGACCTGAACGATGGGCCCTGCGGCTGCAAAAAGGAATTGGATCCTCGCTTTGCCGTTTTGGCGAAGCTTTTGGATAAGGACTCTCCCGAGTCCGATTAAGAAGCATGAGCTAGGAAACCTCTGAATCAATCTGCGCATACGTCTCGGCGGCATATTTTTCGCCTGGACTGCGCCAAAAACCCTTGAAATACGTCAGTATTCTTGCGGCTTTTTGGCTTGCCAGACAAAAAATCTGCGCACCGATCCGCACACGCCGATTGAATCAGATGTTTCCACAAATGCCCCTGTCACGTTAAGGAGGTGTCATAGATGGCAGTCCCTAAGAGTAAAGTTTCCAAGCAGCGCCGGAACAAGCGCCGTTCTTCGGTGTGGAAGCTGGAGACCCCCGGCGTCACCACCTGCCCCAAGTGCGGGGCCTACCGCCTGCCGCATCGGATGTGCAAGTCCTGCCTGACCTACAACGGTCACGACTTCAACAAGGCCGAGGCGCCCGCCGCCAGCAACTAAGACGGAACCGGAAAAGAGCGAGAGGGGAATTTTTCCCCTCTTTCTTTTTGCCCAAATGGGAAGAGTAATCAAAGGGCGTGAGGCCGCTGGGGCGTCATGAGGGCAGGCAAAGTCAAAAAAAGAGCCTTCCCCTGGGGGAAGGTGGCCCCGCAGGGGCCGGATGAGGGGAACGAAACGGCAAAAGGGAAAGCGCCCCCGCATCCCTCCGGCCCGCGGCCCAACAGGCTCGAAACGCCGCTGCCCTGGTTTGCTGGATACCTTTCGTTGACTTCTGGGGCGGAACGTGTAATAATACCGATGAGTATAAATTGAGAAAAAGGGAGGGGTTTCCATGGCGAGACCTCTGGTGGCCATCGTAGGCCGGCCCAACGTGGGCAAATCCATGCTCTTCAATAAGCTGGTGGGCCAGCGGTTGTCCATCGTGGAGGACACCCCCGGCGTCACCCGGGACCGGCTGTACGCCCCCTGTGAGTGGCGGGGCCGCAAGTTCGACCTGGTGGACACCGGCGGCATCGAGCCGGACACCGACAGCGAGATCCTCCAGTTCATGCGCCAGCAGGCGGAGATCGCCATCCAGAGCGCCACGGTCATCGTCTTTGTCTGCGACATCCAGACCGGCCTCACCGCCTCCGACCAGGAGGTGGCCTCCATGCTGCTGAAATCGGGCAAGCCGGTGGTGCTGGCGGTAAACAAGATGGACCAGACCGGCATGACCAACCCCGATATCTACGAGTTTTATAACCTGGGCCTGGGGGACCCGGTGGCCGTCTCCTCCATCCACGGCCACGGCACCGGCGACTTGCTGGACGAGTGTTTCAAGTACTTCCCCGAGGCCGACGACGAGGAGGAGGGCGACGACGTCATCAAGGTGGCCATCATCGGCAAGCCCAACGCGGGCAAGTCCTCCCTGGTCAACCGCATCCTGGGCCAGGAGCGGGTCATCGTCTCCGACGTGGCGGGCACCACCCGGGACGCGGTGGACAACTACTTTGAGAACGACAAGGGCAAGTACCTCTTCATCGACACCGCCGGCCTGCGGAAAAAGTCCAAGGTGGACGACCGGGTGGAAAAATTCTCCGTCCTCCGGGCCACCCTGGCGGTGGAGCGGGCCGACGTCTGCCTCATCATGATCGACGCCAACGAGGGCGTCACCGAGCAGGACACCAAGGTGGCGGGCCTGGCCCACGAGGCGGGCAAGGCCTCCATCATCGTGGTCAACAAGTGGGACGCGGTGGAGAAGGACGACAAGACCATGGACCGGATGTGCAAGGACATCCGCCGGGACCTGGCCTATATGGACTATGCCCCCATTCTGTTCATCTCCGCCCTCACCGGCTCCCGGGTGGACCGGCTCTTCGACGCCATCAACCAGGTGGCCAACCAGGCCTCCATGCGTATCACCACCGGCATGCTCAACGACGTGCTGGCCGACGCCACGACCCGGGTCCAGCCCCCCACGGACAAAGGTAAGCGCCTCAAGGTCTACTATATGACCCAGGTGGGCATCCGCCCGCCCCACTTCGTCATTTTCTGCAACAGCCGGGAGCTTTTCCACTTCTCCTATCAGCGCTATATCGAGAACCAGATCCGGGCCACCTTCGGCCTGGAGGGCACTCCCATCAAGATCACCGTCCGGCAGAAGGGCGATAAGGAGGGGTAACAGTGGGCACCTGGGATTTGCTGATTTTGTTTTATGACCAGCCGGCCAGGCTCATTGTGGCAGCGATCTGCGCGTATTTCCTGGGCTGCTCCAACGGGGCGGTCATCATCTCCAAGTATATCCTTCGGGACGACGTGCGCACCCACGGCAGCGGAAACGCTGGGCTGACCAACTTTTTCCGTACTTTCGGCGGGCCGCTGACCTTGGCCGTCATTCTCATCGACGTGCTCAAGGCTGTGCTTGCCGTAGTGGTGGGCGTGTGGCTTTCCGATTTCCTGCCTTTCGGCATGGGGGCGACCATTCATACGGAGTCGGTCACGTTTGCCAGCGGAATGACCTTTGTCATCGACCCGGTGCTCCATGTGATTTTTTATAAATATTGGGCGGGCCTCTTCTGCCTCCTGGGCCATATGTTCCCCTGCATGTTCGGCTTCAAGGGGGGCAAGGGCATCCTCTCCGGCGGCACCATTGCCTGGATGATCGACTGGAGGCTGGCCCTGCTGGTGTGGGGCGGCTTCCTCCTGCTGACGGTGCTGACCCGCTACGTCTCCCTGGGTTCGGTGTACGCCGCGGCCTTCTTCCCGGTGGGCACCTGGCTCTTCGTCGGCCATGACCCCGTCATCATGGTCTTGTCCGTCCTTTTGGGCGGCCTGATCCTCTGGAAGCACCGGGGGAACATCCAGCGTCTTCTCAAGGGCGAGGAGAGCAAGCTCTCCTTTCATAAAAAGAAGGGGGATTCCAGTACATGAATATCGCTGTCTTGGGCTCCGGCGGCTGGGGCACGGCCCTGGCTCTCCTGCTGTTGGAAAACGGCCATGACGTGACATTGTGGTCCTACCGGGAGGAGGAGTGCGCCAATCTGCGCCAAACCCGGGAAAATCCCGTTCTCAAGGGGGTGCCCCTGCCTGAGGGGCTGAAGCTCACCTCGGACCTGGCCTGCGTGAAGGGCAAGGGGCTGGTGCTGCTGGCTACCCCCTCCTTCGCCGTCCGGGGCACCGCCGCCCAGGCCAAACCCCTGCTGGACCCGGGTGCGGTGCTGGTGAGCGTGTCCAAGGGCGTGGAGAAGGACACCTCCCTCACCCTCACCGAGGTCATTGCCCAGGAAGTGGGGGAGGACCACCCGGTGGTGGCCCTCTCCGGCCCCTCTCACGCCGAGGAGGTGGGCCGGGGCGTGCCTACCGTGGTGGTGGCTGCCTCCCAGGATAAGGCGGCCGCCCAGCTGGTGCAGGACAGCTTCATGAACAAGCGCTTCCGGGTCTACACCACCGACGACGTGGTGGGCGTGGAGCTGGGGGCGGCGCTGAAAAACGTCATTGCCCTCTGCGCCGGCACCTGCGACGGCCTGGGCTGCGGCGACAATACCAAGGCCGCCCTCATGACCCGGGGCCTCTCCGAGATTGCCCGCCTGGGGGAGGCCATGGGGGGCCGGAAAGAGACCTTCGCTGGCCTCGCGGGTCTCGGCGATCTCATCGTCACCTGCACCTCCATGCACTCACGCAACCGCCGCTGCGGCATCCTTATCGGGGAGGGCGTGCCCCCCGCCAAGGCGGTGGAGCAGATCGGCATGGTGGTGGAGGGCTACTACGCCGCCGCCAATGCCAAGGCCCTGGCCGACAAAATGGGGGTGGAGATGCCCATTACCCAGGCGGCCTACCAGGTGTTGTACGAGAATAAGGACCCCAAGGCGGTTATCGTGGAGCTGATGACCCGGGACAAAAAGCACGAGAGCGAGGAAAGCTGGGTCTGACTCGCATGAAGAAGCGCCGGACGGTGAAACCGTCCGGCGCTTCTTGCCGTCTGTGTCAGTCAAAGGTATGTGTTACGGAGGTCTCCCCGGTGGACAGGTCAACCGTGTAGGTGTATGTCCCCGCATCGTGGTACAGCTTGTCCCCGTGATATTCGTACAGGGCCTCGTCAAAGTGATAGGTGTAGAGCAACGCTGACCCGTTGTCACTGAATGCCAGCGTGTCCGGGACCCGGTCCGTGGGGACGTTGGAATAGCCCTGAACGGCGGCGGTGCTGGGCAAAATCAGCCGTTGGCGGATCGTGTCGGCCAGAGGGCTGTCCGGCTGGTAGACCAGATAGAGCTCATAGTCTTTTACCGGCTCCTCGAAGTTGGCGTCCTTCCACCGCAGCACCGCTGTGCAGGCGGGGCCTTCCAGTTGTAGTTCCACGGTGTATACCGGGTTTTTGACCAGGCTTGCCATGGCCCCGTCATAGGATGGGGGCGTGATGGTCTCTGTGGTCTGCCCGGTCATCAGGTCTGTGGTATAGGTATAAGTACCCGCCTCATGACAGACGATGGGCTCATCCACAACGGGGGGCCCAAGGATAAAGGGCTCATCAAAGTAGTAGGTATAGGTGAAGGTGCTTTTGTCCTCGCTGAGCTCCCGGGTGTCGGCGGGCGTACACGTCCACAGGGTGCCCGGCTTGGGGTAGGGCAGAACGATGACCGTTCCCACCCCTTTGGCGGAGCCGGGCTTGTAAATGAGCTCGGTCATACCCAGCGGGGCGTTCATAAAGCCGCCCCGGTCAAAGACGAAAATCGTACACTGGTCGGTTTCATAGGTTTGCCTGCTGCGATAGCCGGGACTGTTTTGCAGTTCGGCGACGGCCTCGTCGTAGGCGGGGGAGGAGATGGTCTCGGTGACCGCCCCACTGGCCAGGTCCACCGTGTAAGTATACGTCCCCGCCTCGTGGAATACGCCCCAACTTGGCCCCTGCGCCGAATTGACCAGCAGCTGGTCGTCGAAGCGATAGGCGTAGGTCAGCGTGGCGCCGTCGGCGCTCAGCTCCAGACTGTCCGGCGCCCTGCCCGTGCCGTAGTTGTACGTGGCCGGCAGGGGCAGTTCCTTCCGCAGGCCCTCCTGCACAGTCCGGCCCGGCTTGTAGACGAGGTAGAGGAAGAAATCGTCCTCGCCGGAACCATAGGACTTCGTGCCCAGCAGGATGGTGGCGTCGGCGCTCTCCAGGATTTGTACTGGCGTGAAGCTCTCCAACTGGAGTGTCCGCTCCAGCACGATGTCGTAGGGGATGGGTACGATCTCCAGCGTGTTTTTCCCGGTAGTCAGGTCGGCGGTGTAGAGATACTGCCCGGCCTCGTGGAACACGAGGGCCTCCGGGTCGTCCGGGTTCTGGGCGCTGCTGGTGAGGCGCTCCTCAAAGAGGTAGGAGTAAGTGAGGATTTTCCCGTCGGCGCTGAGGGCCATCTCATCCGGGGAAATGGTGGTATGCACCATATAGGAGGTCCGCGGGGTCTCCAGCCGGAGGACTGTGCCGTCCGGATAGAGCAGCTCCACGGTGTGGTTCCCGCCGTGGGGTGTGCTGTAAATGCCCAGGATGACCGTGCACAGCGGGGACTCCAGGATGCGGGGGAACTCGATTTCTTCTTTAAAAATATAATCCGCCACCATATCCTGGTGGAGAGCGGAAGCCTCGTCCATCTGGGGAATGCCCGCAAAGGGGTCGGCGGGGAAGGCGGCGGAGAACTGTTCATCGGAAAAGACGCCCTCCTCCGCCAGCCGGCCGGCAAGGGTGGTTTTCATCCCCCGCAGGGGGGCAAACAGGGCGGCGGCGGTCACCGTCACCGCGTCCCCGCGGGTGAACAGGGCGCAGTCAACGCTCTCGGGCAAAATGCCGCAGTCGATGGCCAGCGCCCAAGGGGCGTCCCAGGTGAACTGCCCGTCCGCCTGGTCGGAGTAGCCCAGGGCCCGGAGCATGAACGTGAGGTACATGGCCGCCCCCGCGTCGCCTCTGGCGTTCAGCCAGGTCTCCGACGCGCCCTTGGTCAGGCCGTGGGCATAGGCGTAGCTCACATACCCGTCGGCCCACTGGGGCACGTCGGTAAAGGGGTGGCCAGTGGGCAGAGTCTTGGCCTCATCCTCCTTGCCCAAGGCCCGCACCAGCATCACCACCGCCTCTGCCCGGGTGGGGGCCCGGTCCAGGTCGAAGTCCCCAGTGCCATTGCCCAAAAACAGCCCTAGGTTCTGGAGCTGTCCCGCCAACACCTCCGGCGCGGGATTGCCGGAGCCTGCTTCGGCAGGGCTGTTCTCCGCCGCCCACGCCGCCGGAACGGCGAGGCATACCGCCAGCAAAAAGGCCAAGACCCGTTTCATATCAATCCCTCCCGTATTCCTTTGGTAAGTCCATCATAGGCCCGACCAGAAAAAATGTCAACCAGCACGGATTTATTGTAATTCAATAAATAATAATTGATTTTCAATAAGGGCTGTGATAGGATATGGAAAAAAGGAGGAGATCGCCATGCGCCTTACCGCCGTTCAAAAAGCCGCCAAAGCCCTGAACGTCCTCATCCTGTTTGCCCTGGCCTGCAACGTGGTCCTTTTGTATCTGGTGCCCACGGCCGTGATGTTCAGCCAGGGGGGCTTCCTGGAGGGGGCGGGGGACTACCTGTCCGGCCTGTTCCACCCCGGGGAGGACGACATCGTCATGGCCGGCGCGGCGGGCAGCGTTCTGGCCTGGTTCTGGTTTTGGGGCGACGCGGAGACCCTGGTCCCCGTCCTGTCCCTCCTCCTCTCCGGCGGCTGCACCGCCGTCATCCTCTGGCAGGCCCGGCGGGTGCTGGGGGCCATCCTCCGGGGGGAGCCCTTTTCCCTGGAGAACGCCGCCGCCCTCCGCCGGGCGGCGGGATGCTGCTTCCTGGTGTCCGCCGGGGCGTTGGCCTACGTGGTGTGGGGGATCTTTGTCCGCACCTTCCAGCTGAGTCTGGCCGCCGCCCTCTTCGTCCCCGTTTTCTTCGCCGGGGGCCTTCTGTGCCTGGTCATGTCCGCCCTCTTCCGCCAGGCGGCGGAGCTGAAGGCGGAAAACGACCTGACGATTTGAGGTGAGGGGTATGGATGGGACCATCGTCTTTCGCATCGACGTACTGCTGGCCAAGCGGAAAATGAGCGTCACGGAGCTGGCCGAGCGGGTGGGCATCACCCTGGCCAACATGTCCATTTTAAAGACGGGCAAGGCTAAGGCGGTGAAGGTGTCCACCCTGGCTAAGCTCTGCGCCGCCCTGGACTGCCAACCGGGAGATCTGCTGGAATACTGCCCGGGGGCGGGGGAGGAGGAACGGAACGATGAAGGGGAGCTTTGAGGCGTTCATGGTCTTTTTCTCCGCGGGGGGCCTTATCGCCCTGCCCTCCGTGTGCCTGTCCGCCCTCTCCGGCGTCCTGTGCTGGGCGGCAAAGGCCCGCGGCTGGACCCGGTGGAGCCGGGTGCTCTCCATTTTGTGGAAGGTATGTCTGGGCATCTGGGCCGTGTGGCTGGCGCTGACCTTCCTGTGGCTGTTTCTTCTGCGTGTCTCCATGTGAAAGGGGGGATGATGCGTGGCGCTTGCCGATTCCCTGTGCAGGGGACTGCTGGACCTGTGGGCGTTTTTCTATATGACGGAGCTGGCTGCCCCCCTCTTTCTCCTCGCCCTCCTGACCCTCTTTTTCGCCGGCTCCTTTTCCTACATGGCGGGGACCCATGGCTGGAGACGGACGCACCGGGTGCTCTCCGTTTTATGGAAGGTGAGCCTGGGCTATTTCCTCGCTTTCTTCGCCCTGAGTTTTATGATATTTTTATTGCTTCCTTTCGCACGCTGGTGAGGCGGGTCTATGACCCGCCTCCTTTTTTTCATTCATAAAATGGTCCAAGCCCTCATAGAGATAGGCCAGTACCAAAGAGGAGGGATGACGATGGCGGGATTTGACGACGCGGTCATACTGCTGCCCCCCGGGCTCCGGCGGCGGGCGGAGGAGCTGCCCGCGCTGGTGAAGCGGCAGGTGGAGGAGTTTCGCCTGCGGGCGGGGCGGCCCCCCACCGTGACGGTGGGGATGGACGAGCTGGGCCTGCCCGGCGGGGAGCCGGTGACGGTGCGGGATTTGGAGCTGACGGTGGAGATTGCCACCCAGGCCAGCGCCCACGCCGCCCTGGAACGGGTGCGGCAGGGCTATTTCACCGTCCGGGGGGGCCACCGGGTGGGGCTGTGCGGCAGCGTGGCGGCGGAGGGGGGACAAGTCCGCAACCTGCGGACCCTCTCTTCTTTGAATATCCGGGTGGCCCACGCCGTCCCCGGCTGCGGGGCGGAGGTGCTGGCGGATCTGCTGGCGGCGGGGAGCCTGCCCAACACCCTCCTGCTGGCCCCGCCGGGCGGGGGAAAGACCACCCTCCTCCGGGACCTGGTCCGGCGGATCTCCGACGGGGAGGGGGCGCCCCCCCTGCGGGTGGGCCTGGCCGACGAGCGGGGGGAAGTGGCCGCCCTCTGGGAGGGGGTGCCCCAGTTCGACGTGGGGGCCCGCACCGACGTGCTGGACGGCTGCCCCAAGGCGCAAGGGCTGATGATGCTCCTGCGGGGGATGAACCCCCAGGTTTTGGCCTGTGACGAGATCACCGCCCCCGCCGACTGCGCCGCCCTGGAGCAGTGCGCCAACTGCGGGGTGCGGCTGCTGGCCACCGCCCACGGCGCCAGTCTAGAGGACCTGCGGGGGCGGCCGGTGTACCGGGACCTCCTGGCCCGGGGGCTTTTCCAGCGGGTGGTGTACCTGGACCGGCGGGGGTTCGGCCCCCGCTGCCGGGTGGAGGAGCTGCCATGCTGAAGCTGTTGGGAGCCCTCCTCCTCACGGGGGGCGGGCTGGCCCTGGGGCTGGGGGCCGTAGGAACGCTGGACGCCCGGGCAAAGGGGCTGACGGCCCTGACGGCGGCCCTGGGACTGCTGGAGGGAGAGCTCTCCTTCCGCCTGCCGGCCATGCCCCAGCTCTTCGCCTCCCTGGCCCGGCGGGCCCCGGAGCCCGCCGGAGCCTTTTTTGCCGCCTGTGCCCGGGGGATGGACACGCTGGGGGAACGGCCCTTCGAGGAGATCTGGGCCGGGGCGGCGGAGGAGATCCCCATGGGTTTGGCCGCCGAGGACCGGGAGATCCTGCTGGAGCTGGGCTCCGTTCTGGGCCGCTATGGGGCCGAGGACCAGCGCCGGGCGGTGGAGGGTGCCAGGGCCCGGCTGGAGGCCAACGCCCAGCGGGTGCGCGCCGAGCGCAGGCGGCAGGGCAGGGCCTACGGCACCATGGGACTGGCCCTGGGGGCCTTCCTTACCATACTGCTGATTTGACGGGGGAACGACTATGGACGTGGATTTTATTTTCCGCATCGCGGCCATCGGGATTTTGGTGGCGGTGCTCAACCAGGTGCTCTCCCGCTCCGGCCGGGAGGAGCAGGCCATGATGACCACCCTGGCGGGGCTGGTGGTGGTGCTGATGATGGTGGTGCAGAAGATCAGCGACCTCTTCGTACTGGTGAAGGGGCTGTTTGGGCTGTGACGGCGGATGGATATTTTAAAACTGGCCGCTTTGGCGGTAACGGCCGCCCTCTGCGCCCTGGTGCTGCGCAAGCGGGTGCCCGAGCTGGCAGTGGTCCTGGTCCTGGCGGCGGGGGTGCTGATCCTGAGCCAGGCAATGGAGGCCCTGGCGGGTGTGCGGGGGCTGATGGACTCCCTGGCCCGCACCGCCGGGCTCTCCCCCGAGATTTGGAAGCCGGTGGTCAAGACGGTGGGCATCGGCATCGTGGCCCGGCTGGCCGCCGCCGTGTGCAAAGACGCGGGGGAGGGGGGCGTGGCCGCCTTCCTGGAGACGGCGGGGGCCGCCCTGGCCCTCTTTACGGCCCTCCCCCTGGTGGAGACCGTCTTCGACACCCTGGGGGCGTTATTATGAGAGCGGTGGGAAGGGGCGGGCTCCTGTTCCTCCTGCTGCTCCTCCTCCTGCCCGCCGCACGGGGGGCGGACCTGCGGGACGCGGTGGGGGCGGACAAGCTCACCGGGGCCGCGGAGGAGTATTTGGACGGGTACTTAAAGGTGGAGGACCTGACGGGGGACGATTTCGCCGCCGGGGCCGCCGCCATTCTGGACACGGGGAACGGCCAGCTGACGGGGGCCCTCCGCCGGGCGGGGCGCAGCGGGGTGCTGCTGCTGGCGGTGGCCCTGCTGTGCGGCCTGGCCGAGAGCCTGCGGGGAGAGCTGGGGGGCGGCGGGCTGGACCCGGTGCGGCTGGCGGGGGCGGCGGCGGTGGCCGCCATCGCCGTGGCCGACGTTAACGCCCTCATGGGCATGGGGCGGCAGGCCATGGAGCAGATGGACGGCTTTTCCAAGCTGCTGCTGCCCACCGTGACGGCGGCCTGCGCCGCCGCCGGGGCCCCTGCCGCCGCCGTGGCCAGGCAGGGGGCCACCCTCCTCTTTTTCGCCCTCCTGCTGACGGTGGCCGACCGGCTACTGATGCCCCTGGTCTACGCCTACGTAGCCGCCTCGGCGGCCCATGCGGCCGTTGACAACGACGGGCTCAAGCGGGTGGCCGCCCTCCTCAAGTGGGCGGTGACGGGGCTTCTTTCCGTCCTCCTCACGGTCTTTGTGTTCTACCTCACCCTCTCCGGGGCGGTGGCGGGGAACGCCGACGCCGTGACCCAGAAGGCGGCTAAGACGGTGCTGTCTGGGATGGTCCCCGTGGTGGGAGGCATCCTCTCCGACGCCGCCGAGACGGTGGTGGCCGGGGCGGGCATCCTGAAGGGCACGGTGGGCGTGGTGGGGCTTTTGGTGGTTCTGGCGATCTGCCTGGCTCCGTTTTTACAGCTGGGGGCCCACTATCTGGTCTATAAGTGCGCCGCCGCCCTCACGGCCACGGTGACGCCGGGGCCGGTTTCAGCCCTCATCGACGCCATCGGCTCGGCCTTTGCCCTGGTGCTGGGGATGACGGGGGGCTGCGCCCTGATCCTGTATGTGGCTCTGATTACCTCCATCAAGGCGGTGAGCGGATAGTGGAATGGTTTCGTTCCTGGCTTTTGGGCGTGGTGGCCGCCGCCCTGGCGGTGGCTCTGGCCCAGGCCTTGACCCCGGAGGGGACGGTCAAAAAGGTGGGGAAGCTGGTGGGGGGGCTGGTCCTCCTGCTGGCGGTGGCCCGGCCCATCCTCCAGCTGGATCCGGGGGATCTGGCGGTGACCGCCTCGGCCTATGCCGCCCTGGACCCCCAGGCGGCGGCCCAGGGCGGGGAAGATGTGATGAAAACCCTCATAGCCCAGAAGGCGGGCGCATATATTGTGGACAAAGCGGCCCAGCTGGGGTGCGTGTGCACCGCGGCGGTAGAGGTGGAGACCGGGGAGGCCGGCTGGCCGGTGCCCTGGTCCGCCCAGGTACAGGGCAGCTGGACGGCGGAGCAGAAAAACCAGCTGTCCAAGGCCCTGGCCCAGGAGCTTGACATCCCGGCGGACCGCCAGAGCTTTAAGGAGGACGTGGAATGAGCGGGAATAGAGGGGCGTGGGCGGAAAAGCTGCTCAAGGCCCTGGGAAAGTACAAATACGTCCTGCTGGTGGCGGCGGTGGGGGCCCTGCTTCTGTTGCTGCCGGAGGGCGGGGGCGGACAGCCCGCGGCCCAGGTCCCGGAGGGGCGGAGCGACCTCTTTCAGGTCGGCGAGATGGAGGACAAACTGGAAAAGGCCCTCTCCCAGGTGGAGGGGGCGGGGGAGGTGACGGTGGTGCTGACCCTCCGGGAGGGGCCCCGGCAGGTGTTGGCCCAGGACGGGAGCGCCCAGGAGGGGGACAGCGAAAAGCGCCGGGAGACCACCACCGTTATGGCCTCCAAGGGCTCGGGGGCCCAGGAGCCGGTGACGCTCCAGGAGCTTGGGCCCGGTTATCAGGGGGCGCTGGTGGTGGCCCAGGGGGGAGACGATCCCCAGGTGCGCCTGACACTCAGTGAGGCGGTCTCCGCCCTGACGGGGCTGGGGATGGATAAAATCTCGATATGTAAGGGAAAGTGAGGAAATTGGTATGAAACTCTGGAAACGCAACGCGGTGGTGGCCGCCATCGTCCTGTTCGTGTGTGTGGCGGTCTATCTGAACTGGTCCTACCAGAAGGAGGGGACCACGGACGTGGGGAAGACCCTGGGCCAGGCGGCCCTGGTGGATGGAAAGACCAACGACCCCCTGCTGGCCGCGGCCTCCGCCACCCCCGCCCCCGGTGAGAGCGCCCAGCCCGGCGAAACGGCCAAGACCGGCTATTTCGCCTCCGCCCGGCTCAACCGCCAGCAGGCCCGGGACAGCGCCCTGGCCATGCTCCAGGACACCCTGTCCAGCGACTCCGCCGAGGAGGCGGTGAAGGCGGATGCCGGGACGGCCATCGAGACCCTGGCCTCCGCCACGGTCTCCGAGGCCCAGATCGAGAATCTGGTGGTGGCCAAGGGGTACACCGACTGCGTGGCCTTCATCAGCGACGGCGGCGTGTCCGTGGTGGTCTCCGCGACCGAGAACGGCCTCCAGGATACCGACGTGGCCCGTATCACCGAGATCGTCACCGGTGAGACCGGCGTGCCCGCCAGCCAGATCAAGATCATCGAGGCGGAGGGGTAAGGCCCGGCGGGCCGGAAGCGCCGTACATACCGGGAGGGGCGGGGTTTGACCCCGCCCCTCCTCCCCGCGCCCGTGAAAAATTCCGGTTGTATTTTCCCTTTTTTGTGGTACAATAGCCTTACTCAATCCCTTAGGGCGCGGCTGGAACAGCGCCGTGTCCGGGGCTAGGTATCCATACCGGAAAACTGTCCCATAGGAAAGGAAGCGTGAAGCCAATGGCCGACGGAAAAGAATACATCTCCTGCCCTGATGAGCTGGGCTGCATCCATATTTCGGAGGACGTGCTGGCGGTGACCGCCGCGGCCGCCGCCCTGGAGGTGGAGGGCGTGGGAAGCCTGGCCGCCAACCTGGGCAGCGATATCGTGGAGATGCTGGCTGGCCGGAAGAACCTGAGCAAGGGCGTGCGGGTGACCGTCACCGAGAACTCCGTCACCGTGGATATCTCCATCCTGGTGAAGTACGGCTCCACCATCCAGGAGGTGGCCAAGGCGGTCCAGGACGCGGTGTTCGGCGCCATCGAGAACGCCAGCGGCTTCACCGTGGAAGGGGTCAACGTCCACGTGGCCGGTGTCACCTTCGACCATGCCAGAAAGCCCAAGCAGGGCTGACCCGGTCCCCACAGCCTGGAGCGAGTTTTCTCGCTCCGGGCTTTTTTGCCGTTTTGGCGTCGATTGGGGGTTTATTTTTCCGGCGTAATTGTGTATACTAAGCTGTATATAATGGATAAGCTGGGCCGATAGGCCCTATGGAGGGAACCGCATGACCAGAAGTAACGCCCGAGAGATCGCCGTCCACTTTGTTTTCGAGCTGGGTTTTTCCAACCAGAGCGCCGACGAGCTCCTGTCCAAGGCCCTGACCCGCTCCGCCTTTGAGCAGATCGGCCAGGAGGAGCCCCTGTATGCCGAGTTCCCCAACGTGGGGCAGCGGGAGTACATAGAGACGCTGGTCCGCGGCGTCTTTGACCACGGCGCCGAGCTGGACAGCTATATCACCAAGTACGCCATCGGCTGGAACTTCCAGCGCATCCCCAGGGTGGTGGTGGCCATCCTGCGGGTGTGCATGTACGAGATCCTGTACATGCAGGACATCCCCAACGCCGCCGCCATCAACGAGGCGGTGGAGCTGACCAAGCACTATGAGGAGCCGGAACTGTCGGCCTTCGTGAACGGCATCCTGGGCTCCTTTGTCCGGACCGAGCACATCCCCGACCCCGTGGGGAAGCCCGGGCAGGATGAGGCCCCTCAGACCGGCGGGGACGAGGGCTGATATGACTACCCTGGGCCTGGACACCAGCAACTATACCACCTCCGCGGCGGTCTTCGATGGGGCGGACGGCGTCAATGCCGGCCGCCTTTTGGAGGTACGCTCCGGGGAGCTGGGCCTTCGCCAGTCGGAGGCCCTTTTCCAGCATGTGAAGGCCCTGCCGGGCCGGCTGGAGGAACTGGGCCGCTCCGGCCTTCTCCGGGACATCTCCGCCGTGGCCGCCTCCACCCGCCCCAGGGTGGTGGAGGGGTCCTATATGCCCTGTTTTCTGGCGGGGGAGAGCCAGGGGCGGACCCTCGCCTCCGTACTGGGCATTCCCTTTTTCGCCGTCTCCCACCAGCAGGGGCACCTGGCCGCCGCCGCCTGGGGCGCCGGGCGGATGGACCTGCTGGACGCCCCGTTCCTGGCCTGGCACCTGTCCGGGGGCACCACGGAGCTGCTGCGGGTGGAGCCGGAGGGGGTCAACGTGAGGGCCGAGAAGGTGGGCGGCACCACCGACATCTCCGCCGGGCAGCTCATCGACCGGGCGGGAGTGCTGCTGGGGCTGGATTTCCCCGCGGGAAAGGCGCTGGATGCCCTGGCGTCGGAGGCGGCGGACGGCCCCAAGCCCTTCCGGGTCAAACTCCGGGGCCTGGAGTTCTCCCTCTCCGGCGTGGAGAACCAGGTAAAGGACCTGGCGGCCGAAAGGGCGCCGGAGACAGTGGCCCGCTTTGTCCTGGATACGGTGGCCGACGTGGTGCGGCGGGCCACCCTGGCGGCGATGGAGGAGCATCCCGGCCTGCCGGTGCTCTGCTCCGGGGGCGTGGCCTCCAATACCCGCCTGCGGCACGTGCTCACAGAGGCATGTCAGGCCGTTTTCGCCCCGCCCCAATACTCTGCCGACAACGCCATGGGGGCGGCCATCCTGGCCCACCGGCTGGCGAGGCGATAAAGAGGGCGAAAAGCCGGGGCACCGGCCCAAAGGGGCCGGCTTGCGCGGCGGCATTGATTCTTTTGAGGGGAGGCCCTGCCAATGGAATATCCCGTCTATTCGGTCTCCCAGGTCAATGGGCACATCAAAGACCTGCTGGACGCCGATCCGGCCCTCTCCGGGCTCTTCATCCGGGGGGAGCTGTCCAACTATAAAACCTATCCCTCGGGGCACCACTATTTTTCCATGAAGGATGAGGGGGGCGCCATCCGGTGCGTCATGTTCCGCCGGGAGGCCTCGGCCCTCCGGTTCCGGCCCCAGAACGGCATGAAGGTGGTGGCCTTCGGGCGGGTGGCGGTCTTCCCCCGGGACGGCCAATACCAGCTCTATGTCAGCAGCCTCACCCCCGACGGGGTGGGGGACCTCCACGTGGCTTTCGAGCAGCTCAAGGCCAGGCTGGCGGCGGAGGGGCTCTTTGATGAGGGGCATAAGAAGCCCCTGCCCAGGTTCCCGGCCCGCATCGCCCTGGTGACCTCCCCGGCGGGGGCCGCCGTGCGGGATATGCTCCGCATCCTGAACGCCCGCTGGCCCATGGCGGAGGTCTATGTGGTGCCCTGCCGGGTCCAGGGGGCGGAGGCCCCCGCCGAGATCGCCGGGGCCATCGCCTGGGTCAACGCCCAGGGGGCCGCGGACCTCATCATCACCGGCCGGGGCGGCGGGTCCATGGAGGACCTGTGGTGCTTCAACGACGAGGGGGTGGCCCGGGCCATCTACGCCTCCCGCATCCCCGTCATTTCCGCCGTGGGCCACGAGCCCGACGTGACCATCGCCGACTACGTGGCCGACCTGCGGGCCGCCACCCCCTCCAACGCCGCTGAGCTGGCGGTGCCCGATCAGAATGAGCAGTACGCCCTGCTCTCCCACCTGGGCCGCCGGATGGGCAAGGCGGTGGAGCGCCAGCTCCAGACTTCCCGGGCCGCTCTGGACCGGGCGGGGCGGAGCCGGATGCTCCGGGACCCCATGAGCTGGGTGGACGACCGGCGGATGCTGCTGGACCGCCAGCGGGACCGGATGGCCCACGGCCTCACCCTGAGCCTGGGCACCCGCCGGGCCGATTTCGCCCGTCTGGCCGCCTCCCTGGACGCCCTCAGCCCCTTGAAGGTGCTGGGCCGTGGCTACGCCATCGCCAAGGGGCCAAAAGGCGTGGTGAAGTCGGCGAAGGACGTGAAGCCGGGGGATCCGGTGTCCCTCCGGGTCGCCGACGGCGAGATCGCCTGTGAAGTATTGTAAGGGCCGGACCCAAAGGCCTTGTTTCCAAGAAAGGAGAGACGCGGCATGGCGCAGAAAAAACTGACCTTTGAGGAGGCCATGGCCCGGCTGGAGGTCATCGTGGCCCAGCTGGAGAAGGGGGACGCCCCCCTGGAGGAGGCCCTGGCCCTTTTTGAGGAGGGCACCGCCCTCATGAAGCAGTGTTCCTCCGCCCTGGACAAGGCGGAGCAGAAGGTGGCCAAGCTGCTGCCCGGCGCCGACGGCGGCGCGGTGGAGGCCCCCATGGAGGGGATGGAGCCGTGAATTTTGAAGCGCGGCTCGCCGCTGACAAGGCGCTGATCGAAGAGGCCCTGAAGGGGGCCTTCCGGGGGCGGACGCCCCGGGCCGATATCTATGACGCCATGAATTACAGCCTTCTGGCCGGGGGCAAGCGGGTGCGGCCCATCCTGACGCTGGAGACCTGCCGCATGTGCGGCGGGGACCCTGCCGCCGCCCTGCCCTTCGCCTGCGCCGTGGAGATGATCCACACCTATTCCCTCATCCATGACGACCTGCCCTGCATGGATGACGACGACCTGCGCCGCGGGCGGCCCACCAACCACAAGGTGTACGGGGAGGCCACTGCGGTGCTGGCCGGGGACGGCCTGCTGACCGCCGCCTTCGAGATCGCCCTGGAGGGCCGGGGAGACCTGGCCCCGGAGCGGGTGGTGGAGGCGCTGGACTGCCTGGCCCACGCCGCCGGGGCCGGCGGCATGGTGGGCGGCCAAGCCCTGGATATGGCGGGGGAGGGCCGCTCCCTGACCCAGGCGGACGTGGAGGAGCTCCAGCGGTTCAAGACCGGGGCCCTTATCTCGGCCGCCGCGGAGATGGGCTGCATTGTGGCCGGGGGGAACGAGGAGGACCGCCAGGCGGTCCGGCGCTACGCCGGGAAGCTGGGGCTGGCCTTCCAGATCCGGGACGACATGCTGGACGTGACCGGGGACGAGGCGGATCTGGGCAAGCCCACCGGCTCGGACGCCCGGGGGGAAAAGACCACCTTCGTCACCCTCAAGGGGCTGACCGGGTGCGCCCAGATGGTGGAGAAGCTCACCGCCGAGGCGGAGGAGGCCCTGTCCCGGTTTGAGCACCCGGAATTCCTGACGGCGCTGGCCCACGAGCTGGTAGACAGAACGAACTGAGGAGAGGCCCCCATGAATGTAGTGGATTTTCTCACCGGAAACCTGATATTGAATCTGGCCATCCTGGCCTGGGCCGTCGCCCAGGTCATCAAATTCGTGGTGGTGCTTGTCACGGAAAAGCGGCTGGATTGGCGGCATATCGTCTCCAGCGGGGGGATGCCCAGCTCCCACTCCGCCTTCGTCTGCGCCTGCGCGGCGTCGGTGGCCTACCTTTACGGCTGGTCGTCGCCTCTCTTTGCCATCGCCGCGTCCATGGCCATCGTGGTCATGTACGACGCTTCCAACGTCCGCCGGGCGGCGGGGGAGCAGGCCAAGATATTGAACTACATCATGGAGCACTGGACCCAGATGAAGCCGGCCATGTTCGGCAAAGAGCTCAAGGAGCTGCTGGGCCACACCCCGCTCCAGGTCTTTATGGGGGCCCTGCTGGGCATCGCCGTGGGCTGGGGCGGCGGCTGGTTTTTTACCCGGTAGAATGTCCTTCCGGGGGGCTTTTCTGACGGTTCCCCAGAGGGGGACAGCGGGATACCCCCCGTGGATCGATTTTCCTGCGTCTATCCCCACACGGGTGGGAGGCGCGAATTTCTTGAGAAAGGAGCGAGGGCCTTTGCTGAACGTACCGAACAATCTCCATCTCATCACCGATCCGGAGGCCGAGGCTCTCTGCGCCGACCTGCGGGACCGGCTGGTGGAGGTGGTCTCCCGGACGGGGGGGCACCTCTCGGCCAATCTGGGGGCGGTGGAGCTCACTGTGGCCCTCCACCGGGTCTTTGCCCCGGAGCGGGACCGCATCGTCTTTGACGTGGGCCACCAGTGCTACTGCCATAAGATGCTCACCGGCCGGGACGGGGCCATGGACACCCTGCGCTCCTTCGGCGGGCTGTCCGGGTTCCCCAAACCGGGGGAGAGCGTGTGCGACGCCTTCTCCGTGGGCCATGCCTCCACCTCCGTGTCGGTAGCGGTGGGGATGGCCCGGGCCCGGTCCATCCTCCGAAAGGACTACCACGTGGTGGCCCTGCTGGGGGACGGCGCCCTCACCGGCGGCCTGGCCTACGAGGGCCTCTCCGACGCCGGGGACAGCGGCGAGCCCATGATCGTCATTTTGAATGACAACGGCATGTCCATTACCCAGAGCGTGGGCGGGGTGGCGGAGCACCTGGCCCACCAGCGGCTCAAGCCCCAATACCTCAGCTTCAAAAAGGGCTACCGCCGGGTGATGAACGGCTTCTCCCTGGGCCGCCACATCTATAAGGTGACCCACAAGATCAAGACCGCCATCAAGGAGACTCTGCTGCCCTGCTCCCTCTTCGAGGACATGGGCTTTACCTACCTGGGGCCCGTGGACGGCCACGATGTGCGGGGATTGACCCGCCTACTCCGCTACGCTAAGGACCTGGAGGGGCCGGTGCTCCTCCACGTGCGGACGGTGAAGGGGAAGGGGTATGCCCCCGCAGAGGCCGACCCCGGCCGGTTCCACGGGGTGGGGAAGTTCGACCCCGCCACCGGCCTGTCCCTGGCGGCGCCCGGGAGGAATTTCTCCCAGGTGTTCGGGGAGACCCTATGCGCCCTGGCGGAAAAGGACCGGAGGATCTGCGCCGTCACCGCCGCCATGCAGCCGGGCACCGGGCTGGACGGCTTCGCCCAGCGGTTCCCGGAGCGGTTCTTCGACGTGGGCATCGCTGAGGGCCACGCCGTCACTATGTGCGCCGGGATGGCGAAACAGGGGCTTGTCCCCGTCTTTGCCGTCTACTCCTCCTTCCTGCAGAGGGCCTATGACATGCTCCTCCACGACGTGGCCATCCAGGGCCTTCACGTGGTATTCTGCGTGGACCGGGCGGGGCTGGTGGGGGAGGACGGGGAGACACACCACGGAATCTTCGACGTGGGTTTCCTGGACACCATCCCCGGCATTCAGGTCCTCTGTCCGGCCAGCTACGCCGAGCTGGCCGACATGCTGGAATACGCCGTCAAAGAGTGCAGGGGCCCCGTGGCGGTCCGCTATCCCCGCGGCGGGGAAGGGACCTGCCGGATGTCCTTCGGCCACGCGCCGGCCGCTGTCCTGCGGGAGGGCCGGGACCTGACCCTGGTGGGCTACGGCACCCAGATCAACGCCCTTTTGGAGGCGGCGGAACTTTTGGAGGAGAAGGGTGTATCGGCTGAAATTGTAAAGCTGAACAGCATTACACCGCTGAACGCCGCCCCGGTCCTGGATTCGGTGAAAAAGACCGGGACCCTTTTGGTGGCGGAGGAGAGCGCCGCCGCCAACTGCGTGGGGATCCGCCTGGCGGCCGCCCTGGCGCAGGCCGGAATTGAGACAAGGAATATTGCCTTACAGAACTTGGGGAGCGGATTCCCGCCCCAGGGCAGCGTACAGCAGCTCCGCAGGCTCTACGGCCTGGACGGAGCGAGCATCGCCGGGAAGGCGTGGGAGGTCTGCGGACATGGGGAAAAAGCGGCTGGACATCCTGCTTTTTGAGCGGGGACTGGCGGAGAGCCGGCAGAAGGCCCAGGCTGTCATCATGAGCGGCCAGGTCTATGTGAACGGCCAGAAGGTGGACAAGGCCGGCGCCCCCACGGGGGAGGACGCCTCCATCGAGGTGCGGGGCGGCGGGCTGAAGTACGTCAGCCGGGGGGGCCTCAAGCTGGAGAAGGCCATGGAGACCTGGCCCATCACCCTGGACGGCGCCCTCTGCGCCGACATCGGCGCCTCCACCGGCGGCTTCACCGACTGCATGCTCCAAAACGGGGCGGCCAAGGTGTACGCCGTAGACGTGGGGTACGGCCAGTTCGCCTGGAAGCTGAGGAGCGATCCACGGGTGGTCTGCATGGAGCGGACCAACGCCCGCTACCTCACCCACGAGCAGATCCCTGACGAGCTGGACTTTACCAGCGTGGACGTGTCCTTCATCTCCCTGAACCTGATCTTGCCCCCCCTCCGGGGGCTGATGAAGCCCGCCGGACAGGCGGTATGCCTTATCAAGCCCCAGTTTGAGGCGGGAAAGGACAAGGTGGGGAAGAAGGGGGTCGTCCGGGACCGGGCAGTCCACCGGGAGGTGCTGGAGCACTTTTTGGACCACGCCGCCGCCGCGGATTTCTCCGTCCGGGGGCTGACCTATTCCCCCATCCGGGGCCCGGAGGGGAACATCGAGTACCTGGGGTGGATCTCCGCCCAGGCGGGGGAGCCCTGGGAAGGGGACCTGGCCGCCCTGGTGGACGCGTCCCACGCCACGCTGGAGGAGGGAACGTAAATGAAGATCGTTTTGAGCCCCAATCCATACCGGGACAAGGGCCTGAAGGCCGTCCAGACCGCTGAGCGGGTCCTCCGGGAGGCGGGGGCGGAGACCTGCATGAGCCTTCCCTTCGCCCTGGAAAAGGGGAGCGGCGTGGAGCTGCCGGCCCATTTGAAGTTCCTCTCCGCCGAGGAGGCCATGGAGGGAGCCGACCTGCTGGTGTGCTTCGGCGGGGACGGCACCATTCTCCACGCGGCTAAGGACGCGGAGAGCCACCACATCCCCGTGCTGGGGGTGAATCTGGGCAGCGTGGGCTTTATGGCCGAGTTGGAGGTGTCCGAGCTGAACCTCCTCTCCCGGCTCACCGAGGGGAAGTACACCCTGGAGGAGCGGATGATGCTGGACGTGTCCGTCCGGCGGGAGGGGCGGACCATCTTCCGGGACACCGCCCTCAACGACGCGGTCATCACCAAGGGGGCCGTGGCCCGGATCATCGACCTGGACGTGAAGTCGGACGGGGCCCTGGTGGGCCGGTTTTCCGGCGACGGGGTGGTGGTGGCCACCGCCACCGGCTCCACCGCCTACTCCATGTCCGCGGGTGGGCCCATCGTGGAGCCCACGGCGGAGAACATCATCGTCAGCCCCATCTGTCCCCACGCCCTCCACGCCCGCTCCTTCGTGCTGGACGGCCGCCGGGCCATCGCGGTGAAAATGGGCAAGCTCTCCCGCAAGACGGCCTATCTGTCGGTGGACGGGGGCAAGGCCTTCCGCCTGGGGGGGAGCGACCAGGTGGAGCTGCGCCGGTCCAAAACCAAGGCCAAGCTGGCCAGGCTCACCAACCGCAGCTTTTACACGGTGGTGAACCAAAAACTGGGGAGGATGTGACCCATGAAGAGCAAACGGCAGCAGGAGATCCTGGATATCGTGGCCCAGAGGGACATCGAGACCCAGGAACAGCTTTTGGAGGCCCTCAAGGAGCGGGGGGTGGCCACCACCCAGGCCACCATTTCCCGGGACATCAAGCAGCTCCACCTGGTAAAGGAGCTCACCGCCGGGGGCATTTACAAATACACCGTCTCCCAGCGTAAGACCGCCCTCAATTTCGCCGGGCGGCTGCGGACCATTTTCAAAGAGGGGGTCACCTCCTTCGACGTGGCCCAGAACATCGTGGTTTTGAAGACCATGCCCGGCCTGGCCCCCGCGGCGGGGGCGGCCATCGACGGCATGGATATCCCGGAGCTGGTGGGGTCCCTGTCGGGGGACGACACCGTCATCCTCATCATGCGCAACGGGGAGGCGGCGGAGGAGTTCTGCGAGGAGATGCGGGAGATGCTGGGCTGAGGCCCGGATGGGCCCCGCCATCTGTGCGTAAGGAGTGATATGATGCTCTCCGTCCTTCACATCGAGAATATCGCCGTCATCGAGTCGGCGGACATCGTCTTCGGCGGGGGCTTCAACGCCCTCACCGGTGAGACCGGCGCGGGCAAGTCCATCGTGGTGGACGCCATGGGGGCGGTCACCGGGGAGCGGGCCAGCCGGGACCTGATCCGCACGGGGGCCAAGTCGGCCCTGGTGACGGGGGCCTTCACCCAGGTGAAGGCCCTGCCCTGGTTTGCCGAGAACGGAACCGGCCCCGACGAGAATGGGGAGCTTCTCCTCCAGCGGGAGATCCTGCCCGACGGCAAGAATTTGTGCCGGGTCAACGGCCGCCCTGTGACGGTGGCCCAGCTCAAGGCCCTGGGCCGACAGCTTTTGAATGTCCATGGCCAGCACGACGGCCAACAACTGCTGGACGAGAGCTGCCACCTGGAATACCTGGACCGCTTTGGGGACACGGCGGTCCCCCTGGCCGACTACCGGGCGGCCTACGGCCGGCTGGCCGAGCTGGACGAGCGGATGAGGGCCCTGCAAATGGACAAGTCGGAGAAGGCCCGGAAGGTGGATACCCTCCAGTACCAGATCGGCGAGCTGGAGCGGGCGGAGCTCACGCCGGGGGAGGAGGAGGAGCTCCAGGCCCGCCGGGACCTCCTCCGCAACGCCGCGGATCTGGCCGAGGCCGCCGAGGCGGCCCACTTCGCCCTCTCCGGGGACGAGGACAGCGCCGGGGCGGCCGCCCTCCTCATGGAGGCGGAGCAGGCCTTGGAGCGAATGGCGGGGGTGAGCGGTGAGCTGGATGCCCTGCGTACCCAGCTCTCGGAGTGCCGCTGTCTGGTCCAGGACGCCGCCGAGACCGCCCGGGACATCCGGGGCAGCTTTGACTTTGAGCCTGGGGAGCTGGACGAGCTGGAGGGGCGGCTGGACCTCCTCTACCGGCTGAAAAAGAAGTACGGCGCCACCGTGGAGAATATGCTGGACTATCTGGAGCGGTGCCGCAAGGAGCTGGACGAGATCCAGTTTGCCGACGACACCCTCCTGCGCCTGGAGGGGGAGCGGGCCAAGGCCCTGAAGGAGGCCCGGAAGCGGGCCGAGACACTCTCCCAGGCCCGGAAGGCGGCGGGGGAGGCCCTTCAAACCCGCATCCAGTCGGAGCTGGCCCAGCTGGATATGCCCAAGGTCCGTTTTCAGGTGGCCTTCGCCCCGGTGGAGGGGGAGACTGGCCTGAACGGGGAGGGGATGGACACGGTGCGCTTCCTCATGTCCGCCAACGTGGGGGAGGACCTGAAGCCCATCCAGAAGATCGCCTCGGGAGGCGAGCTGGCCCGCATCATGCTGGCCCTCAAGAACGTGCTGGCGGAAAACGACGACGTGGCCACCCTGGTCTTTGACGAGGTGGACACCGGTGTCTCCGGCCGGGCCGCCCAGAAGGTAGCTCAGAAATTGGCCCAGGTGGCCCGGCACAAGCAGGTGTTGTGCGTCACACACCTGCCCCAGATCGCCGCCATGGCCGACGTCCACTTCTCGGTGGAGAAGGGGGAGAAGGCCGGCCGCACCTACACGGCGGTGGAGGCCCTGGACCGGGGGCGGAGGCAGGCAGAGCTGGCCCGCCTCACCTCGGGGGACCAGGTGACCCAGGCCTCCCTGGACAGCGCCGGAGAGCTGCTGGACGGGGCGGAGGAATATAAAAAAAGTCTGTAAGTTCAAAGACGCTTTGGCATACACTGACCCAGAGGAGGGATACCGTGGATAAATGGGATGCGTTGGAACAAGCGCTGCGTGAGGCCTGCCCCGGTCTGGAGACGCGGCGGGGGGAGCCCATGGCCCGGCATACCTCGTTCCGGGTGGGGGGGCCGGCCGCTCTGATGGCCCTGCCCAAGACACTGGGGGAGGCGTCGGCGGTCCTCAAGACGGCCTTTGAGGCGGGGATTGAGCCCTTTTTCCTGGGCAACGGCTCCAATTTGCTGGTGGCCGACACCGGGTATGACGGCCTGGTGATCAAGCTGGCGGGGGAGCTGGAGGAGATTCGCTGCATTCCCCCCGAGAAGCCGGGGGCCAACGCCCGCCTGGAGGCGGGGGCCGCCGCTCTGCTGTCCCGGCTGTCCAAGGCCGCCCTGGAGCACGGTCTCACCGGACTGGAATTTGCCCAGGGCATCCCCGGCAGCGTGGGGGGCGCCGTGACCATGAACGCCGGGGCCTACGGGGGGGAGATCGCCCAGGTGCTCCTGCGGGTGGTGTGCCTGGAGCGGGACGGCACCAAGCGGGTCTATTCCGGGGCCAACTGCGATTTGCGCTACCGCCACAGCCGTTTTTCCGGGGGAGGAAGTCTGATTTGCCAGGCGGTATTCGCTCTGACGGAGGGGGACCGGGAGGAGATCAGCGCCCGGATGGAGGATTTCGCCGGCCGCCGCAAGGCCAAGCAGCCCTTGGACCTTCCCTCGGCGGGCAGTACCTTCAAGCGGCCCGAGGGGCACTTCGCCGCCGCCCTCATTGAGGAGTGCGGCCTGAAGGGGTTCCGGGTGGGGGGGGCCCAGGTCTCGGAAAAGCACGCGGGGTTCGTGGTGAACACCGGGGGCGCCTCCTGCGCCGATATCCTCACCCTCATCGGGGAGGTCCGGCGGCGGGTGAAGGAGCGGACAGGGGTCACGCTGGAGCTGGAAGTCAAGACGCTGGGCGTTTTGGAATAGGAGGGGGGATTTTATGGAATTCATTTTGATCTCCGGCCTCTCCGGGGCGGGAAAGAGCCAGGTGGCCTCTTTTATGGAGGACATCGGCTATTTTGTGGTGGACAATATGCCCGCCCCCCTCATCCCCAGATTCGCCGAGCTGTGCATGGCGGGCCAGGCCAAATACGACCGGGTGGCCATCGTCAGCGACATCCGGGGCGGACAGACCTTCGACGGGTTGTTTTCCGCCCTCTCCGATCTGACCGAAATGGGCTGTGCCTACAAGATCCTGTTCGTGGAGGCAGGCTCCGAGACCATCATCAAGCGCTACAAGGAGACCCGCCGCCGCCACCCTCTGGCCCAGAACGGCCGCTCCCTGGACGAGGCGGTCCACCGGGAGCGCACCATCCTGGAGCCGGTGCGCAAGCGGGCCGAGTACATCGTGGACACAACCGCCCTCTCCACCGCCAAGCTGCGGGGGGAGATCCTGCGGCTCTTCGGCTCCGGCGGGCCCCAGCAGGCCATGAGCGTCAGCGTCATCTCCTTTGGCTTCAAGTACGGCATCCCTATCGAGGCCGACCTGGTCTTTGACGTGCGCTTTCTGCCCAACCCTTACTATATCGCGGAGCTGCGGCATTTGACGGGGCTGGACAAGCCGGTCTTTGACTTCGTATTCGGCAATCAGCAGACCACGGACTTTATGGCCCACCTGGAAAACCTGATGGGCTTTCTCCTGCCCCAGTACGTGGAGGAGGGAAAGGCCGCCCTGGTCATCGCCGTGGGCTGTACCGGCGGCCAGCACCGCTCGGTGGCCGTGACCCGGGCCCTGGCGGATTTCATCCGGCAGAAAGGGTATAACGCCTCCGACAACCACCGGGACATGACGAGGGCCCAGTGATGGAGATGGGGAAGAACGACCGCCGCTGGGAGCAGGGCCCCCGGGTGGTGGCCATCGGCGGGGGGCACGGGCTGTCCACCCTTCTGCGGGGGCTGAAGCTCCACACCCGGAACCTGACCGCCATCGTCACCGTGGCCGACGACGGCGGCGGCTCTGGGATGCTCCGCCACGACTTGGGGATGCCCCCGCCGGGGGATATCCGCAACTGCATGGAGGCTCTGGCCAACACCGAGCCCCTCATGGAGGAGCTGCTGTCCTACCGCTTTACCGAGGGGAGCCTGGCGGGCCAGTCCTTCGGCAACCTGATCCTGGCGGCCCTCAACGGCATATCCGGCTCCTTTGACGAGGCGGTGGCCAAGATGAGCCAGGTCTTGGCCATCACCGGCCGCATCCTGCCCGTGACCAACGCCAACGTGGCCCTCCAGGCCACCTTTGAGAACGGGGCCACGGTGGTGGGGGAGTCCAAGATCGCCGCCTTCAAGAAGGCCCAGGACTGCCGCATCCGCCGGGTGGAGCTTCTGCCCGGGCGGCCCCCCGCCCTGCCCGCCACCCTGGAGGCCATCGCCGGGGCCGACCTCATCCTGATGGGGCCGGGGAGCCTCTACACCAGCGTCATTCCCAACCTGCTGGTGGAGGGGGTGGCCGGGGCCATCTGCGCCTCCGGCGCCCCCAAGGTGTATATCGCCAACATCATGACCCAGGACGGGGAGACCGAGGGCATGACCCTCTCCGACCACGTCTCCGCCCTGCTGGACCACGGCGGGCCCTGCCTGCTGGACGTGTGCCTGGCCAACTCCGCTCCCGTCCGCCCCGGCCTTCTGGAGCGTTACCGGGAGGAGGGTGCCGTACCCATGGAGATCGACGTGGACCGGGTGAACGGGCTGGGGGTGGACGTGGTGGAGCGGCCCCTCACCTCGGAGGAATCCCCCTTCGCCCGCCACTCCTACGAGCGTTTGGCCCAGGCGGTGATGGACCTCTACGAGGAGCGGGCCCACACCAAGATATTCTGACAGGAGGGGGCGGATATGTCCTTTTCCAGCGAGACCAAAAGGGAGCTCTGCCGCCTGCCCATCACCCGCAAGTGCTGCGACCAGGCGGAGTGCTACGGCGTTTTGCTCTACGCCAACCGCTTCGACCAGGGGGAGGCCCGGATCGTCACCGAGTCGGCGGACTTCGCGGCCCGGCTCCCCCTGCTTTTGAAAAAGGGGTTCCATATCGCCTTTGACCGCCTGCCGGACCCGGGGAGCGGCAAGCGGGTCTTTTCCATCACGGCGGCGGACAAGCTGGCCGTTCTCTCCGCCGCCTTTGGCTATGATCCCGGCTCATCGGTGGCCCACCACATCAATTTCGGGGTGCTGGAGGAGGAGCACTGCCGCTCCGCCTTCTTCCGGGGCGTCTTTCTGGCGGGGGGCTCGGTCACCGACCCGGCCAAGGGCTACCATCTGGAGCTGGCCACCTCCCACTACTCCGTGAACCGGGAACTGCTGACCCTCCTGAGAGAGGCGGGCTTCGACCCCAAATCCGCCGCCCGGGGGGCCAACCACATGGCCTATTTCAAAAGGAGCGAGGACATCGCCGACTTCCTCACCGCCATCGGGGCCCCCCTGGGGGCCATGGAGCTGATGAACGCCAAGGCGGAGAAGGACCTGCGGGGGGGCGTGAACCGCCGGGTGAACTGCGACGCGGCCAACCTGGACAAGGCGGTGGACGCCGCCCAGGCCCAGCTGGAGGCCATCCGCCGTCTGGAGGCGCGGATGCCGCTGGACGAGCTCCCCCCCAAGCTGGCGGAGGCGGCCCGGCTCCGGATGGAGAATCCGGACCTGACCCTGACGGAACTGGCGGCGCTGTGCGAGCCGCCCATCACCAAATCCTCCCTCAGCCACCGGCTGAAAAAGCTCTCCGAGCTGGCGGAGATGTAGTTGCCGCCCACGGGGCGGGGGCGGGCGGCTGATTGCCGCCCCTACAAGGAAAGCCCGAGTTATGTGTGGTACAACATGATTGGTACCACGTACCCGTAGGGGCGGATATTATCCGCCCGAACCTACCCTCAATCAAGCACACGTCAGCGGCAGCCCCCTCTCAGTCAGCTCCCCCGGAGGGGGAGCCCTTGGCAAAGTCAAGCACACGCCAGCGGCAGCGGTGCCAGAAAAACCACAAGTTGACAGACGCTCCCGTGCTTTTCCCCCGATCAACAAGCAGTAGACTTTCTACTAAAAAGGGAAACTGTGCCCAGGTCAGCACCAGAGACTTTTCTTTGGGGGTCTGGGGGATGTTTCTTTTCCTCGGGAAAAGAAACATCCCCCAGAAGGCCGCACGTCCCGACGTGCAATCAGTGAGTACACAAACACCCGCCCGCCATCTCCGCACGAAAGAAAAAAGGAGGTCCCACCATGGCTTTTGCCCACCTACATATCCATACTGAATACAGCCTTCTGGACGGGGCCTGCCGCATCCCAAAGCTGGCCAAGCGGGTCAAGGAGCTGGGCCAGACCGCCGTCGCCATTACTGACCACGGCAACATGTACGGCGTCATCGACTTCTACCGGGCCTGCAAGGCGGAGGGCGTCAAACCCATCATCGGCTGTGAGGTCTACGTGGCCCCCCGCACCCGGTTCGACCGGGTCCACGAGCTGGACAGCTCGGCCCGCCACCTCATCCTGCTGTGCAAGAACGAGGCGGGCTACCGCAACCTCTCCCATATGGTGAGCCAGTCCTACACCGAGGGCTTCTACATCAAGCCCCGCATCGACCTGGACCTCCTGCGGGAGCGCCACGAGGGCCTGGTGTGCCTGTCCGCCTGCCTGGCCGGGGAGCTGCCCCGCCGCATCCGAAACGGCGACTACGAGGGGGCCAAGGCCCACGCGTTGGAGATGGACGCCCTTTTCGGCCGGGGGAATTACTACCTGGAGCTCCAGGACCACGGCCTCCAGGACGACCCTGCCGTCATCGCGGGCCTGGCCCGTATCCACGAAGAGACCGGCATCCCCCTGGTGTGCACCAACGATTCCCACTACCTGGAAAAGAAGGACGCCCGGACCCAGGACATTTTGATGTGCATCCAGACCGGCAAGGTGGAGGACGACCCCAGCCGGATGCGCTTCGAGACCGAGGAGTTCTACGTCAAGAGCGAGGCGGAGATGGCCGCTCTCTTCCCCCAGTACCCCGAGGCGCTGGAGAACACCCAGAAAATTGCCGACATGTGCCAGGTGGACTTCGAGTTCGGCGTCCACCACCTGCCGGAGTTCCATCTGCCGGAGGGGGAGAGCGACCCGGACGCCTATTTTGAGAAGCTCTGCCGCCAGGGCTTTGCCCGCCGTTACCCGGACAGCCCCCAAGAGTACGTGGAGCGGCTGGAGTACGAGATGGGCGTCATCCGGCAGATGGGCTTCGTGGACTACTTCCTCATCGTCTCCGACTTCATCGGCTACGCCAAAAGCCACGACATCCCCGTGGGGCCGGGCCGGGGCTCCGCCGCCGGGTCCATGGTGGCCTACTGCATGGCAATCACCGAGATCGACCCCATGAAATACGGCTTGGTGTTCGAGCGGTTTTTGAACCCGGAGCGGGTCACCATGCCCGATATCGACGTGGACTTCTGCATCCGCCGCCGGGGCGAGGTCATCGAATACGTCCAGGAAAAGTACGGCGCAGACCACGTGGCCCAAATCGTCACCTTCGGCACCATGGCCGCCCGGGGCGGCATCCGGGATGTGGGCCGGGTGCTGAACATGCCCTACGACCGGGTGGACCAGATCGCCAAGCAGGTGCCCACCACTCTCCACATCACCCTGGATGAAGCCCTGAGGATCTCCAAGCCTCTCAAGGAGCTGTACGGCGAGGACGAGGACGTGAAGCTCCTCATCGACACCGCCCGGGCCATCGAGGGGATGCCCCGCCACGCCTCCACCCACGCCGCCGGCGTGGTCATCACCCGCCTGCCGGTGGCCGACTACGTGCCCCTGGCGAAAAACGACGAGTCGGTGGTCACCCAGTTCCAGATGACGGTGCTGGAAGAGCTGGGCCTCCTCAAGATGGACTTCCTGGGCCTTCGGAACCTGACAGTGCTGGACGACGCGGTGAAGCTGGTGCAGAAGACCGACCCCGGCTTTACCCTGGAGTCCATTCCCGACGGCGATCCCGAGGTCTTCCGGATGCTCTCCGAGGGGCGCACCTCCGGCGTGTTCCAGATGGAATCGGCGGGCATGACCGGCGTCTGCGTGGGCCTCAAGCCCAAGGACATCGAGGACATCACCGCCATCATCGCCCTCTACCGCCCCGGCCCCATGGAGTCCATCCCCCGGTTTATCGCCTGCAAGCAGGATCCCAAGCTCATCCGCTACAAGCACCCATCCCTGGAGCCCATCCTGGCGGTGACCTACGGCTGTATCGTCTACCAGGAGCAGGTCATCGAGATCTTCCGCAAGCTGGCGGGCTTTACCCTTGGTCAGGCGGATATGGTGCGCCGGGCCATCTCCAAGAAGAAGGCCAAGGAGATCGAGAAGGAGCGCCACGCCTTTATTTACGGCGATCCGGACCGGGGCATTACCGGATGCATCGCCAACGGGATTCCGGAGCAGACTGGACAGGACATCTACGACGAGATCTACGACTTTGCTAATTATGCCTTCAACAAGGCCCACGCCGTGGCTTACGCCGTGGTGGCCTACCAGACCGCCTGGTTCAAGTGCCACCACACTAAGGAGTACATGGCTGCCCTCCTCACCTCGGTGCTGGATTTCAGTGAGAAGGTGGCCGAGTACATCGGCGAGTGCAAGAACTGCGGCATCGCCCTGCTGCCCCCCGACGTGAACCAGTCCGGGGCCGACTTCACCGCCACGGCGGAGGGGCTGCGCTTCGGCATCGCCGCCATCAAGGGGGTGGGCCGGGGCTTCGCTCTCCAGATGTTGGCCGAGCGGGAGAAAAGCGGCCCCTTCGCCTCCTTCCCGGATTTCTGTTCCCGGATGTTCGGCAACGACTGCAACAAGCGGGTGGTGGAGAGCCTCATCAAATGCGGCGCCTTCGACAGCCTGGGGGCCAGACGCGCGCAGCTCCTGGCCGTGAGCGAGCAGGTGATGGACGCCATCGCCAAGAGCAAAAAGAACACCCTGGAGGGGCAGTACGACCTCTTCGGCGGCGGGGAGGAGGGCCCCGGCCAGGCCCCTGACGTGCCCCTGCCGCAGATTCCTGAATTTTCCCGTCATGAATTGATGAAAATGGAGAAGGACACCACCGGCCTCTACCTCACAGGCCACCCCATGGACGAGTACCGGGAGCAGGTGAAGAAGCACAAGGCCGCCCCCATCGGCTCCATCCTGGCCGATTTTGACCAGCCCCAGGGCCCCCAGACCTATCAGGACGGCCAGCGGGTGCTGCTGGCTGGCATCGTCAGCTCTTCCAAGACCAAGACCACGAAAAACAACACCCTCATGGCCTACGTGGGCCTGGAGGACGACACCGGCGCCATGGAGCTGCTGGTCTTTGCCCGGGCCCTGGCCGAGTGCGGGCCCTATCTGAAGGAGGGCTCGGCCCTGCTGGTGGAGGGCCGCCTCTCCGTCCGGGACGAGAAAGCTCCCCAGCTCATGTGCGACCGGGCCCGTCCCCTGGGGGAGGCCGACGGGACGGCTCCGCCTCCGGCGGCCGCCCAGGCCCCGGCCAGCGTGGGCAGCAAGGTCTATGTCAAGATTCCCGGCGCGGGGGACCCGAGGATGCGCAAGACCAAGCTGGTCCTCAATATGTTCCCCGGCAGTCAGCAGATCATCTTTTACTGCGCCGACACCCAGAAGCGCCTGGGGGCCGCGGGGCAGCTCCATCCGGCCCTGGTGGGCGAGCTCAAGGAGATTTTCGGCGCGGAGAACGTGGTAGTGAAGTGAGGGGGAGCAGGTATGGAAATTCCCGCGCGGACGGTCCCGCTGAAGGGGGGCCGTCAGGCTGTGCTGCGCAGCCCCGCCCCGGAGGATGGGGCGGAGATGCTGGCGTTTTTGAAGCGCTGCTATGGGGAGACGGATTTCCTCCTGTGCTACCCTGAGGAATTCACCCAGAGCGTGGAGCAGGAGGCGGCCTTCCTGGAGGGGATCCTGGCCGACCCGGACACGGTGATGATCTCCTGTGTGCTGGATGGGGAGATCGTGGGGAACTGCCAGATCTCGTTCCAACGTCAGATGAAGATAAGGCACCGGGCCTCGGTGGCCGTTGCCATCCTGGAAAAGTGCTGGGGCCTGGGGATCGGCACCGCCATGTTCAACCTCATGATAGAGCTGGCCCGGGAGCGCCAGGTCCTCCTGCTGGAGCTGGACGTGTTCGAGGGGAATGGACGGGCCAGGGGGCTCTATGAGAAGATGGGATTTCACGTGGTGGGGGAAAAGCCCAACGCCGTCCGGCTGAAGGACGGGACCATGCTGAAGGAATACTCTATGGTACGGGAACTGTCATAAGCTAAGCCAAGCAGAAAGGAGGCGGCCTCATGTCCCTGAAAAAAATGGCCTCGGTCATCTTCCACCGCACGGTGCTGGTGGCCGTTCTTCTGGTGGTGCAGGTAGGGCTTCTGGCGGCCATGGTCATGCGCTTTTCCGACTACTTTGTCCAGTTTTATCTGTTTTGCGTGGTGATCTCCGTCCTGGCGGTGCTCCATGTCATCAACAGTAAGGGGGATCCGGGCTACAAGATCGCCTGGCTCGTCCCCATCCTGCTGGTGCCCGTGTTCGGGGGGCTGGTATATCTGCTGTGCGGCGGCAACCGGCTTTCCCCCAGGGTCCAGCGGAAGATGGAGGGCATGGACCACCGCCTGATGGAGGTACTGGATCAGGACCGGAAGGCGGAGGCCCTGGCCCCCTTCGGACGGGACGCGGTGAACCAATCCCGCTATCTGGAGGAGTACGCCCACTGCCCCCTCTACACCAACACCTACACCAAATATTACCCTCTGGGGGACGACGCCTTCCAGCCCATGCTGGAGGAGCTGCGCAAGGCGGAGAAGTACATTTTCCTGGAATATTTCATCATCGCCCCGGGAAAGTTCTGGGACAGCGTGCTGGAGATTTTGGAGGAGAAGGTCAGCCAGGGGGTGGACGTGCGGGTCATCTACGACGATGTGGGCAGTCTCTTCACCCTCCCCAAAAACTTTGACAAAGAGCTGGAGGCCAAGGGAATCTTATGCCGGGCCTTCAACCGGTTCGTGCCGGTGCTGTCGGTGCGGCTCAACAACCGGGACCACCGGAAATTCTGCATCGTGGACGGCCATACCGCCTTTACCGGCGGCATCAACCTGGCCGACGAGTATATCAACCAGGTGGTCCGTTACGGCCACTGGAAGGACAGCGCCATCCTCCTGAAAGGGGAGGGGGCCTGGTCCATGACCGTCATGTTCCTCACCATGTGGGAGTACATCAACTCCGTCACGGAGGACTACGCCGCCTACCGTCCCACCGCCCTGCCGCCCGAGGCGGAAAAGGGCCGGGGCCGCTGGGTCCAGCCTTACGCCGACAGCCCGCTGGACGGGGAGCCGGTGGGGGAGACGGTATACCTGAACCTCATCACCAAAGCCAAGGATTACGTCTATATCATGACCCCCTACCTCATCATCAGCGACAGCGTCAACACGGCTTTGTGCAACGCCGCCAAGAGCGGGGTGGACGTGCGGATCCTGACTCCCCACATCCCGGACAAAAAGACGGTCTTTGAGCTGACCCGGGCCCACTACGGCCCCCTCCTGGAGGCGGGGGTGCGGATCTTTGAGTACACGCCGGGTTTCCTCCACGCCAAGAGTTTTGCCGTGGACGACCTCTATGCCACGGTGGGTTCCATCAACCTGGACTACCGGAGCATGTTCCTCCACTTCGAGGACGGGGTGTGGCTGTGCGGAGACCCCACCGTGCTGGACGTGAAGCGGGATTTCCTGGCCACCCAGACCATCAGCCAGGAGGTCACCCTGGAGGAGGTACACAGCCAGAGTTGGCTGCGCCGCCTTTTCCGCTCCATCCTCCGGGTCTTTGCCCCCCTGATGTAATCCCATTTCCAAAGGGTGCCGGGCCTGTGCCGCGGCACCCTTTTTCCTCCCGGTCATACAATGGGATTGGAAGGCCCAGTCTTTCCCCATTTTCATTCGGGAGGTAACCAACATGCCTGAAAAGGTCATGCCCGGCCCTGTTCAGGATGCCGCGTGCATCCGAGAGGCCGTCTGTGTACACACCAAGAAGATCATCGACTCATGCCGTGATAAGGACTGCGTCGAAGACCTTCGCGTCTATCCCACCCAGAGTTCCCAGTGCGCCATTGACCGCGCCATCTGCGTCAAGGCGGGCAAGGCGGAGCTCATCTATGTATCCACCGATGTGGAGCCCATCAGCTTCAACCGGGGCTTCTACACGGTAGATGTGCGCTACTTCTACCGCATCACCGCCGACGCCTTCGTGGGCGCCGCCCGGCCCGTGGAGGTCTGCGGCCTGGCTGTCTTTGACAAGCGGGTCATCCTCTTCGGCAGCGAAGGCAGCTCCAAGACCTTCTCCTCCGAGACCGTCCTGGACGGCCTGGATATCCAGAACCTGCCCAAGGTCAACCAGCCCACTGCGGTTGTGGAGGCTGTGGATCCTCTGGTCCTGGGCCTCAAGCTGGTGGATCCCTGCGAGTGCCGTCCCTGCGACTGCGAGCTCACCGACGTTCCGCCCTGCATCTGCGCCTGCTTCGGCAGCGACCTGTGCTTCGGCGGCGAGGGCAAGCGGCTCTATGTCTCTCTGGGCCAGTTCTCCCTCATCCGTCTGGAGCGGGACACCCAGCTGCTCATTCCGGTCTACGACTACTGTATGCCCGAGAAGGAGTGCACCTGCGACAGCGGCCACTGTGAGGATGACCCCTGCGAGATCTTCCGCCACGTCAAGTTCCCCGTCGACGAGTTCTTCCCGCCCGATGTCCCCGGACAGGGCGGCTGTTGCGGGTAACACGCAAAAAAGGGAGCGCCCGAAGGCGCTCCCTTTTTCCATTTTACAGCAGTTCCATGACCCGTTCCAGCACGGCCAGCCCCAGATCGGTGAGGGCCATGCTGCCCTTTTCCAGAGCCGCGGTGTCGAATAGGAAGCCGGGCCGCCCCGCCCCCTCGGCCACCGCCTGCCGAAACTGGGCAAAGATGGGGGAGGTCTCATACTCGGCGTAATCATAATTGGAGAGGGGGATATCATAATCCAGGGTGATGAGCCCCATCCCGGCCAGCTGCTCCAATAGGGTTCCCGTGGCTTTGGCGGCCTCCAGATCCTCGCCGCCGGTCAGATGGACCGCGGCCAGACCCACCGATTCCAGCTCATCCTCCTGGGAGGAGAGGTACAAAAAGCGGGCCAGGGGCAGAAACGGGGTCTGGGCAAAATGGGCCAGAAAAACGGCCTGGGGCCGGGTCAGAGTGATCTCGGCGGGGGAACAGCCCCCGCACCCTCCGCAGCCGTGGTCATGACAGTCGTGATCGTGGCAACAGTGCTCGTGTTCCATAATGGTGGGGTCCTTTCTTCGATTCAAATGGGTCGTTCCAGCTGTTTCAGCGCCCGGTCCACATAGGCCCCCAGCAGAAAATCCTGCCGCTGGGTATCCTGTCCGCCGGCCTTTTTGCCGGTGTAGGCGTAATAGAGGATGCGGAAAAGATCCCCTGCGCTCAGAGGGGCGGACTTTTCCTTGGCCTCCACGCCGGCCAGGGCGGGTTCTGCCTTAGCCTTGGCATAGCGGTCTTTGATCTCTTCGTTTTCCGCCTTGCGTAAGGCACTGTCCAGAGAGACGGCCACCCGCTCCAGATAGTGGCCCATGGCGATCTCCGCCTCCTGGGCCAGGTCGTTTTTTCCGGCATTTTCCGCCTCGTCCAGCAGTTGGCCGATTTCCCGCTGATACGCGGGCAGACCCTTGGCGTAAGCCTCATCCATCAGGCGGTTGATCTCTATTTTCTCCTCCTTGTGGCTTTGGAAGAATTGAAACATAGCGGTGCCTCCATTCTTTGGATTGAATGGGTCTATCTAACCACATTTCAGCCAAAATTGCAAGGCGTAGGTTATTTTTCCCGAGGAGGGCAAAAAATTTCAAAAAAGGGCTTGCCTTTTCCTGCAAAACATGATAATATAATCAAGCCCTTTGAGGGTGACAACTGCATATCCGGGTGTGGCGAAGTTTGGTATCGCGCTTGAATGGGGTTCAAGAGGCCGCTGGTTCGAATCCAGTCACTCGGACCAAGAAAACCTTGGAGCTGTATGGCTTCAAGGTTTCTTTTTCAGAAAAGGCAGATAAAGGGCCGCCTCAGGTGTTATCGCACCTGGGGCGGCCTCTTTATTCTTGACTGGCCGGTAAAACGGCCAAAATGCCGGGAAATCAATCTGCTTTCGACGGGGATTTCCTTTATCCTTACTATGTAAGGAGGGGAATGTCATGGACTTGACACAAAACCTGTCAAACAATTTGAGGGCTATCCGCGGCGGGCGGTCGCAGGTGGAATTCTCGAAAGAAATTGGGATCACCAAATCCACGCTGCAGGCGATAGAGAAGCAGGCGTCCGCGGCCCGGTTGGACACCCTTGAACTGATATCTCAAAAGCTGGGGATACCGGCTTCGGCTTTACTCTCGGAAGATTTGGCGCAAAACAAGCCGGACCGTGAGGAGAAGGTGCTCCAGGGCTTGGGCTGGTTTGTCACGCTGCCCGAGGCTGACCGGAACATGCTGGCCGATTGGATCCAGGAATCGGCGGAAGTCCTGCGCAGGCTGTCCGACGCACTGGAGGGCCGCTGATGGACCGCCGGAAACTTTTGCGAAACCTTGGCATCACGGCAAATTACGAAGGGTTTCACCATTGTCTTGCCGCGCTGGAAGTGATCAACAGGGAGCCGGAGGCCCTGATGCAGGTGACCAAACGGCTCTATCCCGCTGTGGCGGAACGGTACGGCATTACATGGAAGGCCGTGGAGATCGGCTTGCGCAGGACGGTGAAGCGGGCGTGGGACAGCAATCCTGATTTTTTGAGGGAACTGAACGGCCGCCCGCTGCCTGACAGACCCACGGTCTCACAGTTTTTGGACATCCTGGCCGCAAATGTGGATTAAAAAATTCGGACAGCCGCCCCCCGGCGTTTGAGACGCCGGGGGGCGGCTGTATGTTCAATATCCGTTTGCCTGAGCGCCGTAGACCGCTTGGTCGTGGGTATAGCCCTCAAATTCCAGCTGATCGATGAGGCCGTCACGGGAGAAGGACATGATATCCAAATAGCTCTTGGCGGATTTTGCCGCCTGCTCATACCAGTCGGCGCCGCAGTGGTCCGCCGCGTAGACGGCGTCCTCGTGGGAGTACTGCTCAAA
The DNA here is from genome assembly GCA_022846075.1 of Oscillospiraceae bacterium. GTDB lineage: Bacteria > Bacillota > Clostridia > Oscillospirales > Oscillospiraceae > Vermiculatibacterium. Next base: position 2,080,252 of record AP025582.1, on the reverse strand, counting down.
CTCCAGCTGCTCAATCAGCCCCTCACGGGAAAAGGGCATGATGCTCAAGTAGCTGTTTGCGGATTTAAGCGCGTTTTTTTGCCCAATGGTTTCACCGGAAGCGGGCGGGGTGCTGGGATTGCCCGTCTGATTTGCGGGAGTTTGGGCGGCTGTGGTCAGCTTTACGGTCTGTGTTGTGCCGTCCCACTCCACACCCAGACCGAGAGCGTTGGCGATGCCGCGGACGGGGAGATATGTGGTGCCCTCAATGGCGAAGGGCTCCACGGCGCTGCCGTTGGCGTCCGTAGGCGTGACCGGCTGTCCGTCCAAGGTGATCTGTATCCCGGTGTAGTCCAGGGTAGCCTGCTTTTGGTAGCCGGACGCCAGCGAGGTCCCAACGATGCCTCCCAGCACGAACGTAACGATGATGCCTGCGATAAACCCTTTCCACTGCCTTTTCATAATGACTGCCTCTCTTTCATATTTTCCACCCCGCGGTGGTTTTGACGTGATTGGAAAGCCGCTGTGCAAGGCGGTCACTGGCGGTAAAGCGTTTTCAGTTCCGCCTCGGTAAACTGGGTGTGAAAGGCCCGGTTGATGAGCCTGCGGGCCATATTCCAGGACCAGCCGTAGTCGTCGATGTAACGGTGGATGGCGATGATAATACCGTGAACCATGAAGGATACCTCTTTGGCCGCGCGTGACGCGGTTATTTTGTCCGGCAAAGCGGGCTGCGCCGCAGCGGCCGGGTGTGCTTGCCCCGCAACTGATAAGACCGGGACGGTATCGACAATCCCGTGATGCGGCAGGATGGCAGAACAGAAAAATGGTTCTGCTGAAGCGGGGGAGGAGCGGGGAAAGCATCATAATCGCGCGTGCAGCTTTTCATCCGGTGAAAGAACTGGGGACCACCGGGAGGCTGCCCCTCAGACCACAAAGCGGTAGCCCAGGCCCCGGACCGTCTGGATATACTTGGGGCTGGAGGGGTCCTCCTCAATTTTCTGGCGCAGGCGGTTCACGTACACCATGATGGCGTTTTCGTCGATGATGGCCTCCCCCCAGATAAGATCGTAGAGCATGTCCTTGGAAAAGATGCGGTTGACATTGTCGATGAAGAGCTTCATCATGGCGTTTTCCTTGGAGGAGAGGGGGATCTCCACGCCGTTTTTATAGAACCGCAGGGTGCTGGTATTGTATTGGAAGGGGCCGGCGGTAATGAGGGCGTTCGCCCCGGGAAGATTGTCCCGGCTGCGGCGGATGAGGGCCTTGACCTTGGCCCCCAGAGTAATGGGGTTGAAGGGCTTTGTGACGTAGTCGTCAGCCCCGATATCCAGGCCGTACAGGGTGTCGTAATCCTCTTTCCGGCCGCTGACGATGATGATGGGGGTCTTCAGCCCGCGGCGGCGGATGGATTGGACAACGGCGAAGCCGTCCATGCCGTGCATGTTCACGTCCAGGAGGATACAGTCGTAAGCCTCGTGGGCCAGCAGCTCCAGGGCCTCTTCGCCGCTGGAGGCGGTGTGGGCGTCGATGCCGTTGCTTTTGACTACCTTATACAACATGGTGAGGACGGACTGGTCGTCGTCTACGATGAGTACGGTGTCGGCCATGATTCTCCCCCTTTACAGGCTGAAAACAATCGTGTATGGTTAGTATAGACAAAAACCGGCGGTTTGACAAGGGGGTGGGGCTGTGGAGTCGATCCAGAAAAGAAGAAGGCGGTTTTTTGCGGCTCTGGGGCTGATCCTGGCCCTTATCATCACCGGCATCGTCATGGTGGGGCGGGTCTTTACCAAATATGAGGACATCATCCTCGCCAGCGAGGACGAGAAGCTCTTCAGCCTGGCCCGGTCCGTGGACCGGAGCGTAGCCAGCTATCTGAGCCGGTATGGGGAGAGCCTGGACGACACCGTGGAGCGCTGGGGCTTCCGGTCGGCGGAGATCCGCTGGCGGACCGAGGGAGACTCGGAGACTTTGCTGAGCCATATGAGGGAGAACGTTCTGGCCCAGGATGAACTCATTACGGCCATGCTGGCCATTCGGGACGGGCAGGTCCTTCTCTCCACCAGCGGCACGACGGATTACGTGATCCCGCCCAATGCCGGGCGGGAGGTGGGCAAGGGCGCCGTCCGCCCCTGCCTGGACGGGGCGGGGAACATCTATCTGGCCTTTGTCCGGGAGATGGGGGGCGGCCTGAGCTACGCCGCCCTCATGGATCTGCCCGGCTTTTATCAGCGGGTGGCGGGGGATCTGACCTCCGGCACCCAGGACCGTATCCTGCTGTTGGACGCCGGGGGGCAGACTTTGCTCCACCGCGTCCGGGAGGGGACCCGGGTGGACCTGGTGGAGGCGCTGGACGGGACGAGCTGCGACTACGGAGGCCTGACCTTCCTGCTGGAGCGCCAGCGGGCGGGGGAGGAGGGGACTGCCTTTTATGACACCGCCGACTGCCTGGAGGGGAAGCGCTATACCGCCCGGATAGCGGTTCTCCCCGCCGGGGAGGGGAACAACGGATTTTTTGCCGTAGGGGTGTCGGTGGACTACGACGGGGTCATCAGGCCGCTCCACACGGCGGCCATCCGCCTGCTGGCCTATGGCGGGATGGTGGTGGCGGGCGTGGTGCTTCTGGTGGTCCTGACCCTGCGGACCAGGCGGCGCGGGGAGCGGGAGTTCCGGGAGCTGGAGGTCCTGCGCAGGAAAAACGAGGCCATGGAAGAGCTCAACCGCAAGACCCAGGAGCTGGCCCACCACCAACGGCTGGAGACCATCGGCACACTCACCTCCTCCATCGCCCACGAGTTTAACAACCTGCTGACCCCCATCATGGGGTACAGCATCCTTACGCTGGAAAAGCTACCCGCGGAGGAGACGGAGCTCTACGACAACGTTCTGGAGATCTACAACTCCTCCCGGAAGGCCAAGGAGATCATCTCCCGGCTCTCCGACCTGTCGAGAAAAAACAACGCCCTCACCTTCCAGTTTGTCTCCCCGGACGAGCTGGTCCAAAAGGTGCTGGGGGTGGTGGCGCCCGCCCAGCCCCCCGGTGTGGCGGTGGAGACCGAACTGAACTGCCGCCACCTGTGGCTCTACGGAAATGAGACCCAGCTGTCCCAGATGCTCCTCAACCTGATGCTCAACGCTTTCCAGGCCATGGAGGAGCGGGGCGGGACGGTGACGGTGTCCACCTGGGCGGACGGCGCCCTTATCCGGCTGCGGGTGTCCGACACCGGGCCGGGCATCCCGGAGGAGGCCCGGGAGCATATCTTTGAGCCCTTTTATACCACAAAGGAGGCGGGCCGGGGCACCGGACTGGGCCTGGCCATCGTCCGGCAGGTGGTGGAGGAGCACCAGGGGTCCATCGAGCTGAGCACCGCCCCCGGCGGGGGCGCGGCGTTTACCGTCACGTTCCCCCTGCGGGACAGGGCGGGAGAGGAAGATTGAATAAAAGTTTCCAGGAATGTCGTGAAACACCATGTTTCACGACATTCTTTTTCGCTTTTTACACAACCTAAATGAATATTAAGGCTCCATCTATCTGGCATTAAGGTTTTACAGTTACACTGCGATTGTGAGAAATTTCACAAAGGGGGGAGCGGGGTGGTCATCACCATCGGGCGCAAATACGGAAGCGGCGGCAAGGAGATCGGCCAGCGGTTGGCCCGGCGGCTGGGCATCGCGTGCCACGACGCCGATTTGGACGTGGATGGGGACGACCGCCAGCGCTTCGCCGCCATCCGGGCCATGGCCCAGGCGGGGCCCTGCGTCATCCTGGGGTTCTGCGCCGACCATGTGCTCTCCGGCACCGAGGGGCTCATCCGGGTCTTTCTCCACAGCGACATGGACCACCGGGTGGAGCGGATCGTCCGCCAGTACGGGCTTCCCGAGGGGGAGGCCCGGCGGGAGGCCCTGCGCCAGGACAGGGAGCGGTCCCGCCGCTACGGCGTGTGCACCGGGGGCAAGTGGGCCGACCTGGCCCGCTATGACCTGACGGTGGACTGCGGCCCTCTGGGCGTGGAGGGAACGGTGGAGCTGCTCAGCCAGTTCGTGGCGCTCAAGGTCATGCGGGGGCGGAGGAACGCCCCCACACTCTCACAGGAGGTATCCCATGCTGGAGAACGTGATTGAATGGGTCCTCTCCTTTCTCATCCCCCTTTGTGAGATGATGGGCATTTTCGTGGTGGGGGTCTCCTCAGCGGCCGCCTTCGGGCGGTATCTGAAGGGCCTTGTCACGGGGAAGCCCAGCGACATCAAGTTCCGCCTGGCCAACGGCCTGGCGCTGAGCTTGGAGTTCAAAATGGCGGCCGAGATCCTCAAGACCGTGCTGGTCCGGGATCTCAAGGAGCTGACCGTCCTGGGCGCCGTCATCGCCCTGCGCGCGCTTCTGTCCTTCCTGATCCACTTCGAAATGAAGCAGAACGAACACACAGCCGAATGAAAAAATGGAGGTACATCAAGATGAACATGAAGAAACTCTCTCTCGCCGCCCTGTCCCTGAGCCTGACCGCCGGCCTGCTGGCCGGCTGCGCCGGGAAGCCCGCCGCCGGCACGCCCGCCCCCTCCGAGGCCCCCGTGGAATCCGCCGCCCCTTCCGCCGCCGTCACTGAGGGGGCCGTAAAGACCGGCCTGTCCGTGATCACCGGCGTGAAGAGCAGCAAGGACGCCTCCGCTGAGGGCGAGGGCCTGGCCCAGGCCGACATCGCCCTGGTGGCGGTCACCGTCACCGACGACGGGGTCATCGACTCCTGCGTCATCGACGCCGTCCAGGCCAAGATCAACTTCGACGCCGAGGGCAAGCTGGTCACTCCCCTGGACACCGAGTTCGCCAGCAAGAACGAGCGGGGCGATGACTACGGTATGCGCAAGGCCAGCGCCATCGGCAAGGAGTGGGATGAGCAGGCCGCCGCCTTCGCCGAGTACGCCGTGGGCAAGACGGTGGAAGAGCTGAAGGGCATCGCCATCGACGACAGCGGCAAGGCCGCCGACGCCGATCTGGCCTCCTCCGTCACCGTCACCGTGGGCGGCTTCCTGGAGGGCATCGAGGCCGCCGTGGCCAACGCCGCCCATCTGGGCGCCCAGGCCGGGGATAAGCTGGCCCTCACCACCGTCACCAATATGAGCAAGAGCAAGGACGCCACCGCCGAGGCCGACGGCCTGGCCCAGGCCTATACCACCGTGGCCGCCGTCACCCTGAATGGGGACACCGTCACCAGCTGCTCCATCGACGCGGTCCAGGCCAACGTGAACTTCGACGCCGCCGGCGCCATCACCACCGACCTGGCCGCGCCCCAGGCCAGCAAGAACGAGCTGGGCGACGCCTACGACATGCGGAAGGCCTCCTCCATCGGCAAGGAGTGGAACGAGCAGGCCGCCGCCTTCTGTGAGTATGTCACCGGCAAGACCGTCAGCGAGATCACCGGCATCGCCGTGGACGACCACGGCAGCGCCACCGACGCCGACCTGGCCTCCTCCGTGACCATCGGGATCACCGAGTTCCAGGAGCTGATCGAGAAGGCCGTCTAAGGACTGATTTTAATCCGTGATTCGGAAAAGGAGGACCGGCATGAACAAAAAGCGATGGCTGTCCCTGTCCCTGGTGGTCCTCCTTACCCTCACGGGCTGCGGGGCCCGGGCGGCGGAGGAGCGGACACCCAAACGGTACGAGGCCAGCTTCCTTACCCTATTTGACACGGTGACCACCGTGGTGGGCTACGCCGAGAGTGAGGAGGACTTCCGGGCCGTCACCCAGCGCTTCCACGACGAACTGCTGGAATACCACCAGCTCTTTGATATCTACAACGACTACGAGGGCATTGTGAACCTGAAGGCCCTCAACGACAGCGCCGGAGGCGGGGCCGTGGCGGTGGACGGACGGATCGTCGACCTGCTGCTCTTCTGCCGGGAGCTCTATGAGAGCACCGGCGGCCGGGTGGATGTGACCATGGGGAGCGTGCTCTCCCTGTGGCACGAGGCCCGGGAGGAGGGGGTGGAGGACCCGGAACAGGCCGCTCTCCCCGATATCCAGGCCCTCCGGGCCGCGGCGGAGCACACCGGCTTCGACCGCGTCGTTATCGATGAGGCGGCCGCCACCGTTGAGATCACCGACCCGGACCTCCGGCTGGACGTGGGGGCGGTGGCCAAGGGCTACGCCGTGGAGCGGGTTTGCGAGGGCCTGCCCTCTGGACTGCTGGTCAGCGTGGGGGGCAATGTCCGGGCCACCGGGCCCAAGCCCCAGGGGGACGCCCCCTGGGTGGTGGGGGTCCAGGACCCGGACGGCGGACGGGAGGACTACCTCCACACCGTCTACGTCACCGACGGCTCCGTGGTCACCAGCGGCGATTACCAGCGCTACTACACGGTGGACGGAGTCCGCTACCACCACATCATTGACCCGGACACCCTGTTTCCCGCCGGGTACTGGCGGGCGGTGACCATCCTGTGCGGCGACTCCGGCCTGGCCGACGCTTTGTCCACGGCCCTTTACACCCTGCCCCGGGAGGCGGGACAGGCGTTGCTGGACCGCTGTGGGGCAGAGGCCCTGTGGGTGGACGGGGACGGGAACGAGTTTTACAGCCCCGGTTTCTCCGAACTGCTTCGTACATGATTTGTTGAGGTGAGAAAATGAGACACCTGTTTTTTGGCGGCGTCCATCCGGCGGGCCGCAAAGAACTGACCGGCCGGAACGACCCTGTCCCGGCCCCCATCCCCCGTGAGGTGGTCATCCCCCTGCGCCAGCATATCGGCGCCCCCTGCGAGCCCCTGGTGAAGCCGGGGGATCTGGTGGGACTGGGCCAGAAGATCGGCGACGGCCCCGGCATGTGCGTGCCGGTCCACGCCTCGGTCTCCGGCAGGGTGCTGGCCGTGGAGCCCCGGCCCCATCCCGGCGGCGGGACGTGCATGGCGGTGGTCATTGAAAACGACTACCAGGATACCCCGGCCTCTGCGCTGACGCCCCACCTGGATCCGGAGGGCCTCTCCGCCGAGGAGCTGGTGTCCATCATCCGGGAGGCGGGCATCGTGGGCATGGGCGGCGCCACCTTCCCCACCGACGTGAAGACCATCACCGGCATGGGCAAGGTGGACACCGTGATCGCCAACGCCTGCGAGTGCGAGCCTTACATCACCGCCGACGACAGCCTGCTGTGCACCTATCCCGAGCAAGTCCTGCGGGGGATGGGGGTGCTGATGCGGGTGCTGGAGTCCAAACGGGCGGTACTGGCCGTTGAGGATAACAAGACCGAGGCCATCGCCGTGCTGGAGGGACAGCTGAAGGACTTCCCCGGCATCGAGCTGAAGGTGCTGCCCACCCGCTATCCCCAGGGGGCGGAGAAACAGCTCATCCAGTCGGTCACCGGCCGGGAGGTGCCCCCCGGCGGCCTGCCCAAGGACGTGGGGTGCGCCGTGTTCAACGCCGCCACCTTCGCCTCGGTCTACAAGGCGGTCTACGAGGGGGAGCCGGTGGTGAAGCGCATCGTCACCGTCACCGGCGAGGCCGTCAAGGAGCCCAAGAACCTGATCGTCCGCATCGGCGCTTCCTTTGAGGAGGCCGTGGCCGCCGCCGGCGGCCTGACCGACGACGTGTGGAAGGTGGTCTCGGGCGGCCCCATGATGGGCGTGGCCCAGACCGACCTGAGCGCTCCCTTGGTAAAGGGCGTCAACGCCGTCCTGTGCCTGTCCAATGCCCAGAACGGGGAGAGCGGCCACCCCCACTGCATCCGCTGCGGGAAATGCACCGAGGCCTGCCCCATGCTCCTCCAGCCCTTGTACCTCTACCGCTATGAGCAGGCGGGGGATCTGGCCGAGCTGGAGCGGCTCCATCTGGCCGACTGCATCGAGTGCGGCTGCTGTGCCTATGTCTGCCCCGGCAAGCTTCCTTTGGTGGAGCGGTTCCGGGTAGGAAAACGAACTTTGAAGGAGGGGAAGCAGGCATGAAACTGACAGTGACATCCTCTCCCCACATCCGGGGGAAGGAGAGCACGGGCTCCATCATGCGGGACGTGCTCATCGCCCTGATCCCCGCCCTGGTGGCCGGGACCGTGGTCTACGGCCCCCGGGCTCTGCTGGTGACGGCGGCATGCGTGGCGGCCTGTCTGGCCGCCGAGGGGCTCTACCGGGCGCTGACCCATCAGCACAACACCCTGCCCGACGGCTCCGCCGCCGTCACCGGCGTCCTGCTGGCCATGACCCTGCCCGCCACCGTGCCCTATTGGCTGGCGGCGGTGGGCGGCGTCTTTGCCATCGTGGTGGTGAAAGCCCTCTGCGGCGGCATCGGCCAGAACATTTTCAACCCCGCCCTGGCCGGCCGGGCCCTGCTGGTCCTCTTCTGGCCCGCCGCCATGACCCGGTTTGCCGCCCTGGGGCAGGACCTGCCCCTCTTGGGCTCCGCCGCCGACGCGGTGACCGCCGCCACCCCCCTGCACCATATGCAGATGCCCGCCCTGCCTGAGGCGTCCCTGCTGGACATGTTCCTGGGCAACGTGGCCGGGTGCATCGGGGAGGCCTCGGCCTTGGCCCTGCTTCTGGGCGGGGCCTACCTGGTGGTCCGCAAGGTCATCTCCCCGCGGATCCCGGCGGCCTACCTGGGCTCCGTGGCGGTGCTGTCCCTGCTCTTTTCCAAGGGGCAGGACCCCGTTCAGTGGATGCTTTACAGCATCTTCGGCGGCGGCGTGATGCTGGGGGCCATCTTCATGGCCACCGATTACGCCACCTCTCCCACAAATCCCAAAGGCCAGCTGCTCTACGGCCTGGGCTGCGGCGTTCTGACCGTGGTCTTCCGCTACACCGGCCTCTTCCCCGGCGGGGTGACCTACGCCATCCTGCTGATGAACGCCGCCGTGTGGGCCATCGACCGGTATACCGCGCCCCGGCGCTTCGGCGTTCTGAAAGGAGGGGCGGCATGATGAAAGACCTGATCAAGCCCATTGCCGTCCTGGCTGTGGCCGCCGCCCTGGTGGGCGGGGCCCGGTTCGGACTGGCGGGCACCGCCGCGGCCAACGCCGAGGCGGAGCAAAATGAGATGATGTCCGTTCTCCTGCCCGGGAGCGCCGCCTTTGTCCCGGAGGAATACGACGGGGAGGACGAGAACATCACCGCCGTCTACAAGGGGGACACGGGCTACGTGGTGGAGACCCTCACCGACGGCTACGCCGGGGGCATCCGGCTCCTGGTGGGCGTGGACAACGAGGGGACCGTCACCGGTGTGGTGGTCCGGGCGCTGACCGAGACCTTCGGGCTGGGCCATGAGGCCCTCACCGATACGGCCTTTTTGAGCCAGTTCTTGGGCACCGCCGGGGAGGCGGCCGTGGGGGAGGACGTGGACGCCCTCACCGGGGCCACCGTCACCTCCAAGGCCATCGCCAAGGGGGTCAACTCCGCCGCCGCATTTGTCACGGGGGCCGACGTGTCCTCCAGCGCCACGGAATGGGGGGGCTGAACATGAAGAAGAGCGTTTTGGTGAATACCATTCTGGCCGCCCTGCTGGGGTTGGCCTGCCTGATCACGGTGCTGGTGAAGGTCTTTTCCCCGGCGGCCGTGCTCCCCAAGCTGGATGTGGCCATGCTGGCCTTCTTCTCCCTGGCGGCCCTGGCGGTGGAGAACTACCTCTCGCCCAAAGCTCAGCGGGCCTGGGTGCCCAATCTTCTGCTGGCGGGGGCCTCCTTCGCCTTGCTGCCCTGGTGCGCCGGACTGGCGGGGGCGGAGGAGATGGGCCTGCTGTTCCTGCTGGGGATGGTGGTTTTCGGCGTGTCCGCCTTCCTGCACGGCTCCATGGCCCGCCGCATGGCCTCCGGCCCGGCGGGGAAGGCCGCCCCAGCCCTCAGCGCTTTTGTGCTGTTCCTTGCGGCCCAAAGCCTGAGCGGGCTGCCGCTGTAAGACGCTGCTGCGGTTCAAAGAGCGCCGCCCTCCGGGGCGGCGCTCTTTTTTCGTTCCTCATTCAGACTTTGCGGAGGCGTTTCCCTGCGGGTTCCAGATCGCCGCCCGCCGGAAGATTGGAGCGGTGGCCGTGCTTAAAAAAACGGGCGGGTTTGCGTCCGTTGGGAAAATCATTTATCCCTCCCGCTCCCCGGCGTCATCCAGCGGAGCTTCTTCCGGTATGAAGTCCATGATGCTGCATTGATACAGCCGCGCCATTCGGTAAGCCATGCTGATCTTGGGCTCCCGGAGTCCCGCCTCGATGTACTGCAGGTTCCGGGTGGAAATTCCCAGCTTTTCCGCCGCTGCCTCCTGGATCAGATTGGCCTCTTTTCGCTTCTCCTGGTAAGCGGTAGGATGGCGTTTTCGTTTCATCGTTTTCCCTCCCTCTGCTGGAAGGTTATAGCAATTACGCATCAATGTCCCCGAATGATCGTGCGCATTTGCAAAAAATGTTTCTTTGTTTTATATTATGATGAAATCGCGGTGAAATAAAAGATTATAAGGGAATAAAGTCCGAAAAGTCGAAAAGTGTCGAGCGTGAATATACACATGGAACACTGGATGTGTGCCTGACCTGGGGAAAAAGAACAGCAAAAGGAAGCCCCCGGCCCAATGGGCCGGGGGCTTCCTTTTGCTGTTTACCGATCAAGCGCGGGGAGGGCGGCGCGGATGCAAAGGCCGCCGCCGGGGAGATCGAAGGCCGAGACGGCGCCGCCGTGGGCGGTGATGATGCTCTTGCAGATGGACAGCCCCAGGCCGGAGACCTTGCGGCCCCGGTCGGAGGTGTACAGCGGCTCGAAGATCTGGTCCAGCAGCTCCTCCGGCACCCCTTTTCCATTGTCGGAGAAGAAAAAGACCACCTGGCCCCCCTCCCGCCGGCAGGTGAGGGAGAGGGAGAGCCGCTCCGCCCCGGCGTGCTGGATGCTGTTGCCGATGAGGTTTCCGAAGAAGCGGCGCATATGCTCCCAGTTGCATAAGAGCCTGTCCCCGGGACACTGGCAGTCCACCCGGAAGTCCACCCCGGTGTCGGCAAGCTCCCCCTCATATTCCTGGAGAAGCCGGGCGCACAGCTCTTCCGCCGTCATGAGCCCCATGGGGGCGGTATCCCGGAGCCCCACGTCGATGTAGTCGTCGAACTCATCCACGATGGACTGGATGGCCACGGCCTTTTCATGGACGCTCTGGAGATAGCTGCGTTCCTTTTCCGGGGGCAGTCCGGGGGAGAGGAGGCGCTCGGAGTACCCCAGCACCGAGGTGAGGGGGGTCTTGATGTCGTGAGAGATGGAGGCGATGAGCTGCCGCTCCGCCTTCTCCTTCCGGTCCACGATGCCGACCAGGTCGGCAAAGGTGTTTTGAAGGCGTCCGATCTCGTCGGCCCGGTCGGTGCGCTCCGGCCGGGTCCCGGATTCGTAGTAGCGGCGCATGGTTTTCCGAAGCCGGACGATGGGAGCCACCATCAGGGCGAAGATCAGGAGAGCCGCCCCGGCGAAGACACACAGGTTCAAGAGAAGCAGCCCCAGGAAGGCGGAGTGGGTGACGGACCGGGTCAACTCCTGGCGGGCCATGGCGGGGACCTGGACGGCCACCCGCACCGTGCCCCCCGGCAGGGAGGCGGGGGCCCAGGCCCCGGCGGTAAGGCCGTGGGAGAGGCCCGCGGGGGCCTGGTCAAAGAGGCGTTCCCCCTCCTTGGTCTGGACCGAGGCGCCAAAGCCCTCGCCGGAAAGCCAGGTGCCGAAAAGTTCATAGTCCCCGCCGCAGCCCTCCAAATAGGCGGCCGCCCGAAGGGCGGTGTCCTGGGCGCTCTCCACCATCCCGTCGTAGGCCTGTCCGGTATACCGGCCCAGGTAGGCCAGGAAATAGGCGCACATGGCCAGCCAGCTGGCCACGGCCAGGACCAGGATGAGGGCGATGAGTTTCCGGCTCAGGCGGCTGGAGAGCCAGCCCACGCCGGAGAACCGTTGTTTTTCCTCCATGTCAGCCCTCCTCCGTAAACCCGCTCTGGGTGACGAAGCGGTACCCGGAGCCCCAGACCGTCTTGATGTAGCGCCAGTCCGGGTCCAGCTTGGCCCGCAGGTTCTTGACGTTGATGGCCACGGTGCCCACGTCCCCGAAATCGGTGTCCCACACGTCGTGGAAGATGCGCTCCCGGGAGAGGGTCTGCCCGGCGTGGCCCATAAGGTAGGCCAGAAGCTCGAACTCCCGGGTGGAGAGGGGGATGTTCCGCCCGTCCTTGGTGACCGACAGGGCGGCGGGGTCCAGGGTGACGCCGCCGATGGTGATGGGCCGCTCCCCGGGGGCGGCGGGGGAGGAGCGGGCCTGGCGGCGCAAGTGGGCCCGGACCCGGGCCACCAACTCCTCCAGGGCAAAGGGCTTGGTGAGGTAATCGTCCGCCCCCAGGCCGAGCCCCGCCACCACGTCCTTCACGCTGTCCCGGGCGGAGAGGAAGAGGATGGGGCAGGCCACCCTGTCCCGGATGGCCCGGCACACCTCCAGACCGCTCATGCCGTTCATCATGATGTCCAGGATGATGAGGTCGAAGGGGGCCTCCTCCGCCCGGCGCACGGCCTCCTCCCCCGAGGGGACCGCCGTGACGGCCATGCCCTCCTCGGTGAGGAGGTCTGTGACCAGAGCCAGGATGGAGGCGTCGTCATCCGCCAGTAAGATCCGTTCCGCCATGGGCCGTCCCTCCTTTGTCTGCCCCTATTATACACCACCGCTCCCTGTCTGTGGGATTAAGAATTATGAAGCCCGCGGAGGGCCCGGCCCCTTTATTAAGAATTATGAGAGTTGCCCCCAAACCGTTGACATTCCAGGGTTTTCAAACCTAAGATAAGGGCGGAAAGACCCCATAAGACCAAACGTTTGGAAGGTGACGGCCTTGCTGGAAAAGATCGCCCGGGGGCTGACCCGGAAGCCGAGGCTGGTGGTGCTGGCGGCGGTGCTGCTGCTCATCCCCAGCGTCCTGGGCTCCGTGGCCACCCGCATCAATTACGATATCCTGACCTATCTGCCCCCCGACCTGGATTCCTCCAGGGGGGAACAACTGCTGGAGGAGCCCTTCCACATGGCGGCCACCACCATGCTTATCGTGGAGGATATGCCCCCCGCCTACACCGACCAGCTGCGCAGGGAGATCGAGCAGGTGCCGGGGGTGTCCAGCGCGACATGGGTCTCCAGCCTGGTGGGCATCCAGATCCCCACCGAGATGATCCCGGAGGACCTGCGGGACATCTTCTTCTCCGGGGACTCCACCATGATGATCGTCCAGTACGATATGCCGGGGGCCTCGGAGCAGACTATGGAGGCCATCGGCCAGGTGCGCCGGCTGTGCAACGAGCGGTGCTTCCTGGCCGGCTTCTCCGTCCTCATCAAAGATACCAAGGAGCTGGTGGACCGGGAGCTGCCCCTCTACATCCTCCTGGCGGTGGCCCTCTCCTTTGCGGCTATGTCCCTCACGATGGAATCCTGGCTGCTGCCGGTGGCCTTCCTCCTGAGCATCGGCATGGCCATCCTCTACAACTTCGGCACCAATTTCTTCTTCGGCCAGATCTCCTATATCACCAAGGCCATCGCCGCCGTTCTCCAACTGGGGGTGACCATGGACTATTCCATCTTCCTCTACCACCGCTATGAGGAGGAGCGGGCCAATTACGAGGACAACCGGGACGCCATGGCGAAGGCCATCGTGGCCGCCTTTACCTCCCTGTCGGGGAGCTCCCTGACTACCATCGCCGGCTTTGGGGCGCTGTGTTTCATGCGGCTGCTGCTGGGGCGGGACATCGGCCTTGTGATGGCCAAGGGCGTGGTGCTGGGGGTGGCCACCGTGGTGCTGGTGCTGCCGGCCATCCTGCTGGTGCTGGACCGGGGCATCGCCAAATACCGCCACCCTACCCTGAACCTGGATTTCGGCCGGGTCAACGACTTTATGGTCCGCCACCGCAAGACCTTCGTGGCCCTCTTCGCCCTGCTCTTCATCCCTGCGGTGTACGCCCAGAGTCACGCCGCGGTCTACTACAAGCTGGACCGGGCCCTGCCCCAGGATATGCCCTCCATCGTGGCCACCAATAAGCTCAAGGAGGACTACGACATGGCCTCCACCCACTTCATCGTATTCCGGGACGACCTGAGCCACGTGGAGCTCAAGGAGATGGAGGAGCGGGTGGAAGGGGTGGAGGGCATCACCTCCGTGGTGGCCTACGATAGGCTCATGAGCCCCGCCGTACCCGACTTCTTCGTGCCCCAGGAGGTGAAGGACCTGTGCAAAAAGGACGGCCTACAGCTCATGATGGTGAACTCGGCCTACCCCGCCGCCTCCGACGAGGTGGCGGCCCAGCTGGACCAGGTGGACGCCATCGTGAAGGCCTGTGACCCGGGGGCCTACATCACCGGGGAGGCCGCCCTCACCAAGGACCTGATCTCCACCGCCGCCGTGGACTTCAGGGTGACCAACTACATTTCCATCGCCGCCATCCTCGTCATCGTGGCGGTGCTGTTCAAGTCCCTGACGGTCCCGGCCCTGTTGGTGGCGGCCATCGAGCTGGCCATTTTCATCAATCAGGGCATCTCCTATTTCACCGGCACCGAGGTGCCCTTTATCGCCCCCACCATCATCGGGTGTGTCCAGCTGGGGGCCACGGTGGACTACGCCATCTTGATGACCACCCGGTTCCGGGAGGAACTGCGCAACGGCCTGGACCGAAAGGAGGCCATCCACGTGGCGGCCACCGCCTCGGATACCTCCATCCTCACCAGCGCCCTGGTGCTCTTCTGCGCCACTCTGGGGGTGGGGTTTGTCTCCAGGATTGAGATCATCAGCAGCCTGTGCATCATGCTGGCCCGGGGGGCCATTATCTCCGCCGTGGTGAGCATCTTTATCCTCCCCTCCATGCTGGTGGTTTTCGAGCCGGTCATCCACAGGACCACCCTGTGGTGGAGAAGGGCCAAGCCGCCCCGGGAAAAGGGCGCGGGCAGGGTGCCGGCCCCGGCGGGCGGACAAGGAAAGGAGCAGGGTTGAGATGAAACAAACATGGAACCTGGGGAAACGGCTGGGGGCCCTGGCCCTGGCGCTGACCCTTGCGGCGGGGCTGGCCCTTCCCGCTTTTGCGGCGGGGGAGGCCCAGGCCCCCGTCTGTGATGAATCCTACTACGCCACCCTGGACTATTACGGTCAGCTCATGGACTCCAGTGTGGTGAAGAGCTACCGGCTCAACGGCAGCACCGCCATCACCGACTACGGCGTCTACGACCGGGTGGTGAATCTCACCGACGGCATCGTCCCCACCGTCTCCGACGGGGCGGTGACCTTTGAGCTGGGCGAGGAGGCCCCCCAGCGGTTCTATTTCGAGGGCAAAACCCGGCAGCCCTATGAGGACCTGCCCTGGACTTTCTCCCTGTCCTACCGGCTCAACGGGGTGCCCACCCCCGCGGAGGAGCTGGCGGGGAAGAGCGGCCTCATCGAGATCGGGCTGGACGTGTACCCCAACCCAGGTGCCTCGGAGTATAACCGAAACAACCTGGTCCTCACCGCCGCCACAGCCTTCAACGCCGACGATATCCTCTCCCTGGAGGCGGAGGGGGCGGAGGTCCAGCTGGTGGGCAACCTGCGGGCCGTCCTGTTTATGGTGATGCCGGGGGAGGAGCGGCATTTCACCATCCGGGTGGGGAGTGAGGACTTTACCTTCTCCGGCCTGGTGCTGCTGGCGGTCCCCGCCACCCTGGCCCAGCTGGACCAGATCGCGGACCTGCGGGAGGCCAAGGAGAAGACGGAGAACTCCTATGACGCCATCAACGACAGCTTGGACGTGATTCTGAACAGCCTGGACGGCATGAGCGGCAGCCTGCGGGCCACCGCCAACGGCCTGGATCAGCTCAACAGCGCCCGGGGTACCGTTTCGGCGGGAAAGGGGGGCGTCTACGACGGCGCCGACCTGGCCCTGGCCGACCTGGACGCCCTGTCGGGAGCGCTGGGGAGCATGGATGGGTATTTCGACACCGCCGCCCAGGCCGCCGCCGACACCACGGCGGTCCTCAACCAGCTCAACGGCACGGCCCAATCCCTCCGGCCGGACCTGGAAAATACCCGGCAGACCATCACCGCCATCCAGAAGGATACCAAAGCCCTGCGGGAGCTCCTCACCGACGTGGAGGGTTATAACAAGAAGGCCACCGCCATCGCCGCCAGCCTGGCCAGCGAGCTGGACGACCTGGAGGACGAGACCGGCGGCCTGCGCTTCAGCCTGGACCGGCTGGAGGGGGCCCTGCGGAACCCCGGAAAGATCTCCACTGTAAAGGCATCCGAGCTCCCCTTGGATGATATGAAAGTCACCATCGGGGGACGGGAGATGACGGTGGCGGAGGTCAACCGGCAGGTGTCGCTGGCCACCGAGATCGCCGCAGCCTACGCCGCGGCCGCGGGGGGCGATATCGCCACCGCCGATCCGGCGGCGGTCCAGGGGTTCCTTATGAGCTATTACACAGGGAAGGGGATCACGGATCCGGCGGAGCTGACAGCCAAGATCACCGCGGCGGCGGCCGCCCTTCAATTTGTCGGCGGGAACCGGACGGAACTTGAGGCGATGCAGAAGGAGCTGGACGCCCTGAACTCCGCGGTCGGGTCCGTCAACACGCGGATCAAAGAGGTCAACAATATCATCTCCAACCTCACCCGTCCCACCGCCGACGTGGTTGGCCAGCTCTCCGACCTGTGCGGGGAGCTGGGGGACACCGGCGTCACCGACGACCTGTCCGCCCTGGCCGGGCTGTGCCGGGACCTGCTGAAAACCATGAAGGCCCACGAGGGGGAGGGGGCCGCCCTGCTGACCGACGTGGACACCCTGGGCTCCGTGGCGGGTCAGGTGGCTCAGACCGCAGAGGACGCCCTAGGCCAGCTGGACGGCCTCAATGATATCCTCAACGCCTATGAACCCCAGGTCCAAACCGCTCTGGCCGATGCCCAGACCCTCTCCGGCTCTCTTCAATCCACCCTCCGGGACACCAGGTCGGCCCTCTCCGCCGCCGAGGCCCTGGCCCGTCAGAGCGGCCCGGACCTGGATGAGGGCACCCGCCAGACCCTTGGCGGCCTGGCCGCTTCCCTTCGAAAATCCACCTACGGCCTGGACCGGACCGGCACCATCCGAACCGCCAAAAACACCATCACAGACCTCATTGACGATGAGTGGGACACCCACACCGGGGGAGAAAACAACCTTCTGCTTATGGACGCCGGAGCGAAGCCCAGTTCCCTGACCTCCCTCCGGAACGGGACGCCCAACAGCGTGCAGTACATTATGCGCACCCAGGAGATCAAAGTGAGGGAAGAGGACAGCCAG
This sequence comes from Oscillospiraceae bacterium, assembly GCA_022846075.1. Lineage (GTDB taxonomy): Bacteria > Bacillota > Clostridia > Oscillospirales > Oscillospiraceae > Vermiculatibacterium. The sequence continues at coordinate 2,063,036 of AP025582.1, read as the reverse complement.
GCGGCGCAGGACGGGGAGCAGAGGGAAAAGGGCTCTGTTTGGAGCCGGATCAAGGCTATGTTCGCGGATTTTTGGAAGGCAATCACCGGATTGTTCCGACACTGAGAAGCAAAATGGGGGAGGCACCCCGGCCCACGTGGGCCGAGGCGCCTCCTTTTGGAAAGAAAACGAAAAAATCTCTTGCATCTTTTTGCGGGATATGCTAAGATATATAAGCCGTTCGGAACGGCGGGAGATCATGCGCAGGTGTAGTTCAATGGCAGAACGTCAGCTTCCCAAGCTGAACACGAGGGTTCGATTCCCTTCACCTGCTCCAATGTGAAAAGCCCGGAATCATTGATTTTTCAATGGTTCCGGGCTTTTTGTTTTACTGCTGGCCCACGCTTTTGCAGGGGAAAAGAGGGGGATGTTAGGAGTGTTGGTGCTGAAAAAGGGGCAATATCTTACAAACGGCTGGCGTTGAATGTCTCGGAAGGGCCCACTCTCCAGTAGAGGGGGCAAGGGCAATTAGGGGAGGGCTTTGGGCGCCCCTTTTTACAGGACGCTATTTTTTGAACGGCGGCAAAAGAGGCTCAAAATCGACACTTTTCGACGGAAAGTCGTAATTTTTTTCATTGCGAACCATATAATCGTGTACTAATTAGTAATATTTGGATAACATTCCTCTGTCGAGGAGAGTGAAACTATGTCGCTGAATGAAGTCTTTTCCCGAAAGGTCCGCCGTGCGAGGGAGAAAAAGGGATATACCCAATCCCAAGTCGCTGAGATGGTCTCCGTTTCCGTCCGCTGGTACCAGGAAATCGAGCGGGGCGGCAATATGCCAAGCGCCAAGGTGCTGCTCCGTCTCCTGATCCTGCTGGAGATCGATCCCATGGAATTTGAGAAGGAGGCGGGCATCAATGACCAGGTTCCGCTATCGTCCCGTTAAACAATTCCTGTCCTCGCCGGAGCTGGGGCCCTATGTGTCTTACGGGATCCACGCATTCCTCTATACGGACTCGGGCTGCCGGGAATTTGCGCTGCTGTTCGACATCTCCTGCGACGGGGCCTTGGTCACGGACCTGGCCGAGGAGTTCACCCGTCACCAGCTCCACCCGGTCCACCTGATGGACGCGGTCATGGACGCCATCAGCTGAACAGGAAAAGGGCGGGCAGGAACGTTCCTGCCCGCCCTTTTCCTGTTGATTCAGCCCGCCGGAAGGGGAGCGGGGGAGGGGGTGAGCCTGACGGTGCCCTCCGCTTCCTCCACAGTGAGGGTACTGCCGGGGGGGAGGGCGCCGGAGAGGAGGAGCTCCGCCGCGGGGTCCTCCACCTGGGCGCGGATGGCCCGGCGAAGGGGCCGGGCGCCGTAGTCGGGGTCGAACCCGGCCTTGGCCAGGGCCTCCTCGGCCTGGGCCGTCACCGACAGGGCCACGCCCAGAGGCTCCAGCCGCCCCGAGAGCTGGTCCAGCATCCGCCGGGCGATGGCGGACAGCTCCTCCCGGCCCAGCTGGCGAAAGACCACCGTCTCGTCCAGCCGGTTCAAAAACTCGGGGCGGAAGGTGGAGCGCACGTCCTCCAGCACCGCCCGCTCCACCTGGTCCCGGGGCCGCAGGCCCCCCTCCTCGCTCTGGGCGGAGAAGCCCAGCCGCCCCTTGGCGGTGATGCGCCGGGCCCCCACGTTGGAGGTGAGGATGAGCACACAGTTGCGGAAGTCGGCCTTCCGGCCCTGGGCGTCGGTGATCTGACCGTCCTCCAGGGCTTGGAGAAGGACGCTCCACACGTCCTCGTGGGCCTTCTCAATCTCGTCGAAGAGGACCACGGAATAGGGCCGGCGGCGCACCGCCTCGGTGAGCTGCCCCCCCTCCTCGTGGCCCACGTAGCCCGGAGGGGAGCCCAGCAGCCGGGAGACGGTGTGCTTTTCCATATACTCCGACATATCGAAGCGGATGAGGGCGTCCTCACTGCCGAAGAGGGCGGCGGCCAGGGCCTTGCACAGCTCGGTCTTGCCCACGCCGGTGGGGCCCAGGAAAAGGAAGGAGCCCACCGGGCGGCCCGGCTCCTTCAGCCCCACCCGGCCCCGGCGGACCGCCTGAGCCACCGCCTTCACCGCCGCCTCCTGCCCGATGACCCGGGTGCGGAGGGTGTCCTCCAGGGCCAAAAGCCGCTGGCTCTCGGCCTGGGTGAGAGAGGTGACGGGGATGCCGGTCCAGCCCGAGACCACGGCGGCCACGTGCTCGGCGCTGACCGAGACGGGGGGCCGCCGCTGGAGGAGGGCCGCCTGTTCGTGCTCCAGGTTCCGGCGGAAGTCCCCCTCGGCGTCCCGGTACATGGCGGCGGTCTCGAAGTCCTGGTCCCGGATGGCCTCCTCCTTCCGCTTCCGGGCGTCGGCCACCTTGCCCTCCAGGAGCTTGAGGGCGGGGGGGAGCTCCACCACCGCCAGCCGGGCCCGGCTGGCCGCCTCGTCCATCAGATCCACCGCCTTGTCGGGGAGGCGCCGGTCGGGGAGGTAGCGCACCGACAGGGACACGGCGGAGGAGAGGGCCTCGTCGGTGATGGTGAGGCGGTGATGCCGCTCATACCGGGGCCGCAGACCGGTGAGGATGGATCTGGTGGCCTCCGCCGTGGGCTCGGCCACCGTCACGGGCTGGAAGCGGCGCTCCAGGGCGGCGTCCTTTTCGATATATTTGCGGTATTCCTCGGTGGTGGTGGCCCCCACCACCTGGAGGTCCCCACGGCCCAGGGCGGGCTTGAGGATATTGGCGGCGTCGATGGCCCCCTCGGCGCTGCCCGCCCCCACGATGGTGTGGAGCTCGTCGAGAAAGAGGATCACGTCTCCCGCCCGGCGGACCTCGGAGAGGATGTTCTTCACCCGCTCCTCAAACTCTCCCCGGTACTTGGTGCCCGCCACCATGGAGGACAGGTCCAGGGACACCAGCCGCTTGGAGCACAGGTCGTCGGGGACCTCCCGGTTGGCGATGGCCAGGGCCAGGGCTTCGGCCACGGCGGTCTTGCCCACGCCGGGCTCACCGATGAGGGCGGGGTTGTTTTTCCGGCGGCGGGCCAGGATCTCGATGACCCGGTGGACCTCCTTTTCCCGGCCGATGACCGGGTCCAGCTCCCCGGCGGCGGCCAGGGCGGTCAGGTCCCGGGAGAACTGGTCCAGAAGCTTGGTGGAAGAGCCGGGCCGGTCCTCCCGCTCCGGTCGGCGGCGCTCCAGGGGACGGGGGTCGGAGACGCCGAAGGAGGCGGTCAGATCCCCCAGGAGCCGCCGGGGGTCCTTGCCGGCGGCGATGATGACCCGGCCGGCGGCGCTGTCGCTCTGCCGGAGCAGGCCGGTGAGCAGGTGGCCGGTGTCCGCCCGCTGGGCCTGGCATCTTCTCGCCTCGGACAGGGCCAGCTCCAGGCACTCCTGGCACCGGGGGGTGAGCCCCTGGGTGGGGAGGCCCCCCGCCGCCCCCAGGCCGATGAGGCGCACCAGCGCGCCCCGGAGGGCCTCCGCGGTGAGGCCCGCGGCGGCCAGGGACTTGGCCCCTGGCCCCCGCCCCTCCCGGGCCACGCCCAGCAGAAGGTGCTCGGTCCCCACGTAGCTGTGGCCCAGCTCGGCGGCGCTCTCCTGGGCCAGACGGAGGGCGGTTTCCGCCCCCGCGGTAAATTCAATAGCGCTCATGGGTCTTTTCCCCCTTTTTCTTTGCCTGGGCGTCCCCGCCCCGCCGGGGGTGGCGCCCGCTGCGGGACGCCCCCTCCAGCTCAGGGGTCAGGCTCCCCGCCGCCTCCATCCGAAACGGCCCCGACGGTCGTGCCATACTGCATCTGCTCCTCTCCTGAAACGGTCTCGTTGTAAGTTAGTGGCGGATAACTGCGAAAACGCCCGAAAGCCTGTGTCCGTACAGTTTGCCGCGCTACTAAAAATATACCCAGGGTCGGCGTAAATTAGCATTGCAATTTGAAAAACTTATGTTATAATAGGGTCACATTCAGTGACTTGGAGGTGTAACCAATGGCTTATGTGATTAGCGACGCTTGCGTCAGCTGCGGCGCCTGCGCCGACTCCTGCCCTGTTTCCGCGATCTCTCAGGGCGACACTCAGTACGTGATCGACGCCGGTACCTGCATCGACTGCGGCTCCTGCGCCGGCACCTGCCCCACCGGGGCTATCTCCCAGGGCTAATCTTGGGCGTACATGAATAGCGGCACCGTCTGATGACGGTGCCGCTATTTTTGTGTCCCTTTTCAGTTCCGGGGGCGATGGTAAGAAGGGTTCAAGACCAATGCCCCGGCCATCAGGCTTCGTCAGAGAATAAGGGCTCGATGTGGGTTTGGATCAGGCCGATCCTGTCCCCGGCCTCCGGGGCCATGAGGGAGGTGATGGCGACGGCCAGCCCCTTCTCCCGGTCGGCGTAGATCACGTTTCCCCCGTCCCCCATGGCGGCAAACCCGTGCTCCATGACCCACCAGAGGTAGCCGTAGGGCAGGTTTTGTTCCGCCCAGCGGACCTGTTCCCGGGTGCTCTCCCGGATCCACTGGGCGGATACAAGCTGTGTCCCGTTCCAGCGCCCGCCGTCCAGACAGAGCTGGCCGATTTTGGCCATGTCTCCGGCGGTCAAGGTGAGCCCCCAGCCCGCCGTGTTGACGCCCTTGGGATCTGCGACCCAACAGCTGACGCCCGTGCTCTGGTAAAAGGCCATTTGCTCCGCCTGGTCCCGGAAGGTCAGACTGTCCGCCACGGAGATCCCCAGGGGGGAGAAGAGGCGTTCCCTCGCGAAGTCCAGCACAGAACGCCCTGTGGCCCTTGTGAGGATGCCGGAGAGGATATCCGGCCCGACAAGGGGCCGGTAGCGAAAGACCCCGGGGTGCTGCGTTCCTCCCAGCAGAGAGAGGGCGGAGCGGACCCAGTCGCCGCTGGAGAAATACGCCTCGTAGGGCTCTTCCTCATATTGAAACGGTGCGGTCATGGTCAGCAGGTCCCAGAGGGTGACGCCGCGGGCGGTTTCCTGGCCCGGCCCCGGGGCATACTCCGGGAAGAAATCCAGTACTTTCTGCTCCACGCCCCGGATCATCCCCTCGTCGATGGCGATGCCGATGAGGAGGGCGAGGACGCTCTTGGTGACGGAGAACACGTGGGTGGGGCTGTCGGCCGTACAGCCGTTGAAATAGCGCTCGTAGCGGACTTCTCCGTTTTTTCGGACCACGATGCCCGTGATGTTGCCGCAATCGTTTCGAATGTGCTGTTCCAACGCTTCGATTTTTGTGGGATCCATAAGATCGCCTCCTATGCTCTCACGATAAGTCAATTAAAAATGAAAGTCAAGAAGTGATTTAAAATATAATAAATAAAGATAAAAATACATATTTACAATAAAAAAATTCTATTTTTGCAAAAGACACACCGGGGTGCGCCTTGCAAGAAACGCTGCATTTTGGTATACTGACCGATAGTATCATTCAGACGGGAGAGGAAGAGAGATGAAGAAACTGCGGGGCAAGGACCTTTTATTGGTGGGGCTGACCCTCTTTTCCATGTTTTTCGGCGCCGGGAACCTGATTTTTCCGCCCTTTTTGGGGGCCCAGGCGGGAGGGAATACCTGGAGCGCCATGGCGGGGTTCCTCATCTCGGCCATCGGCTTTCCCGTGCTGGGGGTCATCGCCGTGGCCCGGGCCGGGGGCCTGCCCGTTCTGGCGGGGCGGGTAGGTCCCCGGTTCGCCACGGGGTTCGCCGTGCTCATTTACCTCTCCATCGGCCCCTGTCTGGCCATTCCCCGCACCGCCAGCACCTCTTTTGAGATGGCGGTGACCCCCTTCCTGGCGGCGGAGCGGCTGGCGCTGCTGCCGGTGCTGCAATTCGCCTACTCCCTGCTCTTTTTCGCGGCGGCCCTTCTGCTGGCCCTCCGGCCGGAGAAGCTCAGCGACCGGCTGGGGAAGATCCTGTGCCCCTGTCTGCTGGTCCTCATCGTGGTGGTGTTCGCCGGCTGCGTCATCTCCCCGCCAGGGGGCTATGGCCCGGTCCAGGAGCTCTACACCGCCCACCCCGTGACCCAGGGTTTCCTGGACGGTTATCAGACCATGGACACCATGGCCGCTCTGGCCTTCGGCATCGTCATTCTCCTGAATATCCAGGCCAGGGGGGTGGAGGATGAGAAGGAGGTGGTCCGGGGCACCGTGGGGGCCGGGATCATCGCCGGGGTGGTGCTGCTGGCGGTCTACTCCATGATGGCCCACGTGGGGGCTCTGTCGGGGGATGCCTTTCCCGGCGCCGAGAACGGGGCCCAGGTCCTCACCCGGGTGGTCTCCGCCCTCTTCGGGCCGCTGGGGGCCATTATCCTGGCCGCCATCTTCGTTATCGCCTGCTTCAACGTCTGCGTGGGGCTCATCAGCTCCTGCGGCGAGTATTTCCACGGCCTGGTCCCCCGGATCTCCTACCGGGTGTGGGCGGTGATCTTCGCCGTGGTGAGCATGGCCATCGCCAACGCCGGGCTCAACCTGATCCTGAAGGTTTCGGTCCCCATCCTCAGCGCCATCTACCCTGTGGCCATCGTCCTTATCGTCCTGTCCTTTTTCCACCGCTGGCTGAGTCGGTGGAGGGCGGTCTATCCCACCGCCATCCTGTGTACCGGTGTGGCCAGCGTGGTCTTTGCCGCGGCGGACTACCTGCCGGAGCTGAAAAATGCCCTGTCGGGGCTGCCCATGGCCAATCTGGGCCTGGGCTGGGTCCTCCCGGCGGTGGCGGGTATCGTTCTGGGGCTTGTACTGTCCCTGTTCTGGCGGGAGTGAATGATGAAAAACCCCCGGCGGTCGTCAGACCACCGGGGGCTTTTTCGTTACAGTTCTTCCAGAAGGAAGCGTCCCACGCTCTCCATGGCCTGGTCGGCGGTCTTCATGGGGAACATCTGGAACACGTGCCACATGTCCTTCCAAACCTCCAGCCGGCAGGGGACGCCGGCGCGGACCAGCCGGTCCCGCAGGCGGACGGAGTCGGAGTACAAAATCTCGTTGGTGCCCACCTGGATGAGGGCGGGGGGAAAGCGGCTCAAATCCCCGAAGAGGGGAGAGAGGAGGGGGGAGGTCAGATCGGCCTCCCGGGCGTAGACCTGCCGCACCGCCTGGATATAGTTCATGGTGATCATGGGGTCGATGTCGGCGCGTTGGCCGTAGGACTGGCCGCTGGCGGTCATGTCGGTCCAGGGGGACATGAGCACCAGCCGGGCGGGGAGCCGCCGCCCCGCGGCTTTGAGCCGGTGGCAGAGCACCAGCGCCAGGTTGCCCCCGGCGGAGTCCCCGGCCACCACCACGTCCCGGGCCCCGTAGCCCAGGTACATCAGGTAGTCCCAGGCCTTCATGGCGTCGTCGGGGGCGGCGGGGAAGGGGTGCTCGGGGGCCAGGCGGTACTCGAAGCAGAGGACCTCGTACCCGGTGACCTCCGCCAGCTTGGAGGCCAGGGGCCGGGAGTAGCCCAGGTTGCCGCTGGTGTAGCCGCCGCCGTGGCAGTATAGAATGACCTTCCGCTTCTCCCAGCACCGGCCGGGCCGGGTCCAGGCGGCGGGCATCCCCTGGAGGTCAAAGGGCTCCCACGCCACCCCCAGCCGGGGGGCCACCAGCCGCCCCAGCAGTTCTTGACCCGCCCGCTGGCGGTCCAGGTCCTCCGGGTCCATGGACTCGGGCGAGGTAGCCGAGTGGACGGCCTTCAAGGCCCGCATCACCGGCTCCAGCCGCCGGTTTTCCGCCATGCGCTTCTGCTCGGTGGTGGGCCGGATCAAATTCATGTGCCGCCGCTCTTCCATGGACGCCTCCTTTTGTTGTGTGGTGGAACTAAGTTTGATGTTCCTGCATTGTATCACGGGGGCGGGGAAAAGTAAAGCGGGTTGCGCCATACGCTCCAGAGTGGTAAAATAGCCGCAAGCGGCTATTTTGCAGATTTCACATTTTTACCACAACGGCGCTTTGCGCCTGTGGTAAAATAAACCTAATATTAAAAGACGAAAAGGGGAAGGGGGGAGAAGATGGCCAGGAAGAAAAAGCCCGACTGGTACACCCTGGACAACGCGGGCATCCTATACTCTGCCCTCCAGCGGGAGGAGTATTCCGCCGTCTACCGCTTCTCCGCCGTCCTCACCGAGGCGGTGGACCCTGCCGCCCTCCAGCGGGCGGTGGACGAGTGCGTCCCCCGGTTCCCTGGCTTCTCTGTGCGCATCAAGAAGGGGGCCTTTTGGTACTACTTCGAGCCCAACGACGCCCCCGGCCCCTTCGTTCAGCCCGACATCGCCAACCCCTGCCAGCCCATGCGTTTCCAGGAGGACAACGGCTGGCTTATCCGCTTCTACTACTACGAAAAGCGCGTCTCCCTGGAGGTCTTCCACGCCCTCTCCGACGGGGCGGGGGCCCTGGTCTTCTTTCGCACGGTGCTGGCCGCCTACTTTCGGGAGGTGGGCCACGACGTGCCCTACTCCGGCCCCGGCCTGCTGGATTTGAGAGAGCCGCCGCTGAAAGAGGAGCGGGAGGACGCCTACGCCCGCTACGCCGGGAAAAAGGTCCTGCGCGGGAGCATGAAGGGGAAGGCCTATCAGAACAAGGGCACGGCGGAGCCCTTTTACACCCTCAACGTCACCATGGGCTTCCTGCCCCTGGACAAGCTGCGCCAGGTGGCGAAGGGCCGGGGGGTGACGGTGACGGAGTACCTCACCGCCGTCCTGCTGAAGGTCCTCATCGACAAGCAGCGCCGGGAGCGGCCGGTGCGGGAAAAGCCGGTGGCCCTGGCCATCCCCATCAACCTGCGGCCCTGGTTCCCCTCGGCCACCCTCCGCAACTTCATCATCACCATCCGCCCCGTCATCGACCCCTCCCTGGGGGACTACCCCTTCGAGGACGTGCTTCACTACGCCCACCACTTCATGCGCCTGGAGCAGGACAAGGCCCGGATGCGGGCCACCTTCACGGGGAACGTCCACTTCCAGACCAACAAATTCCTGGGCGTCATGCCGGTGTTCCTGAAAAACCCCGTCATGTCCCTGAGCTACCGCCTGGCGGGGGTCCGGCCCTACTCGGGGACCTACACCAACCCCGGGGCCTTCAAGGTCCCCCACGAGATGACCCCCCTCATCGACCATATGGAGGTCATCCTGGGCCAGGCCACCATGCCCCGGCCCCACTGCGCCTCCATCAGCTACGGCAACACCATGGAAATCACCTTCGCCGGCACCCAGAGGGACGCCGAGACCGAGCGGGATTTCTTCCGCTTCCTGGTCAAGGCCGGCATCCCGGTCAAAGTCACGTCCAACCGCTAAGGGTCGGGGAGCAGACCCCCGCCCGCCTTTTGCCGGTCTCGCTTGTTCACCAGTGCGTTGTCCTCGTTGCAGGGCGTCAGCCCGGCCGCCTCGTCCGCCTTCTGGTGAACAAGCGATCCTCGACAAAAGGTCCTGTGGAGTTTTCAGGGGCCTGGCCGGGCGTCTGCAAAGGATGATAACGAAGTTGGGGGTAGGCCAGCCCCCTGAAAACCGGACGGGGTTCTACTCCCCGACCCTTTAAGGAGGAACGGCAATGTCATACTGTGTCCACTGCGGGGTGGAGCTGGACCCCACCGCCGGGGCCTGCCCCCTGTGCCAGACCCCTGTCCACGACCCGGCCCAGCCGGTGGATACCGTCTCCCCAAGGCCCTTCCCCACGGACCGGGGCGAGGTGAAGCCGGTGTCCCGGTGGGAGGCCGCCCTCCTCATCTCGGTGCTCCTGGCCTCCATCTCGGTGGCCTGCGGGGTGCTGAACCTCTTCCTGCGGGCGGAGCACGTTTGGTCGCTCTATATCATCGGGGCCGCCGTGATGCTGTGGCTGTGGTTCGTGCCCCCGCTGGTGGAGCGGAAGCTCCACCTCCTCCTGCGTCTGGTCATCGACATGGCGGCCATCGCCATCTACGTGCTCCTCATCGCCCTGGCCAACCACGGCCTGGACTGGTATGTGGGGCTGGCCCTGCCCATCATCCTCTCCGGCGGTGCCATCGAGCTGTTTTTGGGCCTCTTTGCCCGGGGCCGGTCCATCCTGACCACCGTCACCCTCTTCATCGGGGCCATCGGGGCCTTCTGCTTCTTCATCGAGCTCTTCGCGGACCGCTATTTGTTCCACGAGTGGTCGCCCACTTGGTCCCTGGTGGTGCTGGCCATCTGCGCCGCCATCATCGTCCCCCTGGTCATCGTCCGGCGGGTGCCTTCCCTCCGGGAGGAGGCCCGGAGAAGGTTCCACATGTGAAAATGGCTGGGGCGGGCGGAGGCTTCTCCGCCCGCCTTTCTGTATATAATCATAAATATTCATATAATTTTGAATAATATTCAAATATGCTGAAAAAAATCCGGTTTACTTAGAATAATTATGCGAATTACCCCTTGCCTTTTTTGCTTCGCCGTGGTAAACTGTCTCCAACATCAAAAAACGGAGGTCTTTTCCATGGCTGACATCAAAAAAGTGGTGCTCGCCTATTCCGGCGGGCTGGATACGTCCATCATCATCCCCTGGCTGAAGGAGAACTACAACAACCCCGAAATCATCGCCGTCTCCGGCGACGTGGGCCAGGGCACCGAGCTGGACGGGCTGGAGGAGAAGGCCATCAAGACCGGCGCCTCCAAGCTGTACATCGAGGACCTCACCGACGAGATGGTGGATGAGGTCATCATCCCCTCTCTGAAAATGGGGGCTAAATACGAGCAGTACCTCCTGGGCACCGCCTTCGCCCGGCCCATCATCGCCAAGCGGCTGGTGGAGATCGCCAAGAAGGAGGGGGCCGACGCCATCTGCCATGGCTGCACCGGCAAGGGCAACGACCAGGTCCGCTTCGAGCTGGCCATCAAGCGCTTTGCCCCCGAGATGACCATCATCGCCCCCTGGCGGGAGTGGGATATCAAGGGCCGGGACGAGGAAATCGACTACGCCGAGGCCCACAACGTCCCCCTGAAGATATCCCGGGAGACCAACTACTCCAAGGACAAGAACCTCTGGCACCTCTCCCACGAGGGCCTGGACCTGGAGGACCCCGCCAACGAGCCTCTCTACGAGAAGGAGGGCTTCCTGGAGATGGGCGTCAGCCCCATCACCGCCCCCGACAAGCCTACCTATGTCACTATCGACTTCGTCAAGGGCGTGCCCGTGGCCGTGGACGGGGAGAAGATGAAGGCCAGCGACATCATCCGCAAGCTCAACGACCTGGGCGGCGCCAACGGCATCGGCCTTCTGGACATCGTGGAAAACCGGCTGGTGGGCATGAAGGACCGGGGCGTCTACGAGACCCCGGGCGGCACCATCCTCTACCACGCCCACGAGGTGCTGGAGATGATCACCGTGGACAAGGACACCGCCCACATGAAGAGCAAGCTGGCGGTGGACTTCGCGGACCTCGTTTACAACGGCAAGTGGTTCTCCCCCCTGCGGGAGGCCCTCTCCGCCTTCGCCGACGCCACCCAGGAGCACGTCACCGGCACGGTGAAGCTCAAGCTCTACAAGGGCAACATCATCAACGCCGGTGTCACCTCCCCGGAGAGCCTCTACTCCGAAAACCTCGTCACCTTCGAGGAGAGCGACTACGACCAGACCGACTCCAAGGGCTTCATCAACCTCTGGGGCCTGCCCGAGAAGGTCCAGGCGCTGCGGGAGCAGGGCAAGCTGTAAGTTCAAATACAAGGGGCGGGCCGGTCTGGGACCGGCCCGTATCCCATATCAAGGAGCGATTCTATGAAACTCTGGGCAGGCAGATTCCAGAAGGAGACCGACACCCTGGTCAACGACTTCAACTCCTCCATCACCTTCGACGCCCGGCTCTACCAGGAGGACATCGCCGGCTCCATGGCCCACGCCGCCATGCTGGGCAAACAGGGTATCATCGAGCCCCACGAGGCGGAAAAAATCATCGCCGGACTCCAAGCCATCCTGGCCGATATCGAGGCCGGGCAGGTGGAGTTCTCCCTGGACAACGAGGACATCCACATGAACATCGAGGCCGAGCTCACCTCCCGCATCGGGGACACGGGCAAGCGCCTCCACACCGCCCGCAGCCGCAACGACCAGGTGGCGGTGGATTTCCGCCTCTACGTGAAAAAGGAGATACCCAAGATCATCGACATGATCCTGGCCCTGGAGGGGGTCCTGGTGAAGAAGGCCGAAGAGACCCTGGACGCGGTGATGCCCGGCTACACCCACCTCCAGCGGGCCCAGCCCACCACCCTGGCCCACTACATGATGGCCTACGCCAACATGCTTCGCCGGGACGTGACCCGCCTGGAGGACTGTTTGGAGCGGATGGACGAGTGCCCCCTGGGGGCGGGCGCCCTGGCCACCTCTACCTACCCCGTGGACCGCTTCCAGACCGCCCAGGCGCTGGGCTTCCGCAAGCCCACGGAAAACTCCCTGGACTCGGTGTCCGACCGGGACTTCGCCCTGGAGTTCCTCTCCGCCTGCTCCATCCTCATGATGCACCTCTCCCGCTTCTCCGAGGAGCTGATTTTGTGGTGCTCCTGGGAGTTCAAATTCGTGGAGCTGGACGACGCCTACTCCACCGGCTCCTCCATCATGCCCCAGAAGAAGAATCCCGACGTGGCCGAGCTGGTCCGGGGCAAGACGGGCCGGGTCTACGGCTCCCTCATCACCCTTCTGACGGTGATGAAGGGCCTCCCCCTGGCCTACAACAAGGACATGCAGGAGGACAAGGAGCCGGTCTTCGACGCCATCGACACGGTGGAGATGTGCCTGCCCGTCTTCACCGCCATGCTGGACACCCTCACCGTCCGCCGGGACAACATGCGCAGGGCGGCCTCCGGCGGCTTCATCAACGCCACCGACTGCGCCGACTACCTCGTCAAAAAGGGCCTGCCCTTCCGGGAGGCGTACATGATCGTGGGCCGTCTGGTGCACATGTGCCTGCGGACGGGGGAGACCCTGGACACCCTGCCCCTCAAGGACTTCCGCTCGGTCTCCGCCCTCTTCGACACCGACGTGTACCAGGCCTTGGAGCTCAAGACCTGCGTGGGCGGCCGCAAGGTCTACGGCGGTCCCGCCCCGGACGCTGTCCAGGCCCAGATCGACCACATCAAGGACTTTTTGAAGGAGCGGGGGAAATGAGCAAGCCAAAGGTTTTCATTGACGGCCAGGAGGGGACTACCGGCCTTCAGATCCATGACCGGCTGGCCCAGCGGAACGACATCGAACTGTTGACCATCCCGTCTGACAAGCGTAAAGGCTTGACAGAGCGGAAGGCCATTATGGACGCCGCCGACCTGGTGTTTTTCTGCCTTCCTGATGACGCCGCCAAAGAGGCCGCGGAGCTGGCGGACAATGGGCACACCAAGATCATCGACGCCTCCACCGCCCACCGCACGGCCCCCGGCTGGGTCTACGGATTCCCCGAGCTGCACGGCCAGCGGATGGCTGTGGCCCAGGCCTCCAGGGTGGCCAACCCCGGCTGTCACGCCACCGGCTTTCTGGCGGCGGCGGCCCCTCTGGTGCGGATGCGGGTCCTGCCTCCCGACTACCCTCTGACCTGTTTTTCCCTCACCGGATACTCCGGCGGCGGCAAGAAGATGATTGCCCAGTACGAGGCTGGGGAGAAAGGCGAAGAACTTTACAGCCCGAGACTGTACGGAACCACGCTTCAGCACAAGCATCTGCCGGAAATGAAGGCGGTGGCCGGGCTGGAAATGCCCCCTATCTTCTGCCCGGTGGTGGACGACTACTACAAGGGCATGTCCACCACGGTGATGCTCTATAACCGCTACCTGAAGGGCCAGCCCACGGCGGAGGAGCTGCGGCTCATCCTGTACGCCTACTACGCCGGGGAAAAGCTGGTGACAGTGGCCCCCTTCAACGAGGCGGGTGACACCCTGGCGGCCAACACCTTCGCCGGGACGGACAAACTGGAGCTGACGGTGTCGGGCAACCACGACCAGACCATCATCACCGCTCGGTTCGACAACTTGGGCAAGGGGGCCTCCGGCGCGGCGGTGCAGAACATGAACCTGATGCTGGGCCTCCCCGAGACGGCGGGTCTCCAGCTTTCCTGAACGAAAGCTGGGCAAAGAACTTTTATAAAAGGGTGGATGAAGAATGAAGCAGGTTTCAGGCGGCGTCACCGCCGCGAAGGGCTTTACCGCCGGCGGCGTCCGCTGCGGGGTGAAACAGGGTTTGGCCGACGGCAACCAGCCGGTGGTCGCCTCCATGGCCGACTACCTGTCGGGGAAGAAGGACCTGGCCATGATCCTCTCGGAAAAGGAGTGCGTGGCGGCGGCCACCTACACCCTCAACCGGGTGAAAGCGGCCCCCCTTTACATTACCATGGAACACCTGGAGGACGGTGTGTGCCGGGGCGTCATCGCCAACTCGGGCAACGCCAACGCCTGCGCCCCGGAGGGCCACGAGAACGCCAAAAGGATGTGCGAGGCGGCGGCCAAGGCCACCGGCCTGAAGCCCTCCGACTTCGTGGTGGCCTCCACCGGGGTCATCGGCCAGACCTTGAACATCGCCGCTATCGAGAAGGGGGTGCCGGTGCTGGCGGAGCAGCTCAAAAAGGAGGGCGGCTCCGACGACGCGGCCCACGCCATCATGACCACCGACACGGAGAAGAAGGAGTACGCCGTCAGCCTCACCATCGGCGGCAGGACGGTGATCATCGGGGCCATCGCCAAGGGCTCGGGCATGATCCACCCCAACATGGGCACCATGCTCTGCTTCATCACCACCGACTGCGCCATTACCCAGGAAATGCTCCAGGACGCCCTCCACGCCATCGTCCCCCGCACCTTCAACCGGGTGACGGTGGATGGGGACACCTCCACCAACGACATGTGCGTGGTCCTGGCCAACGGCATGGCGGAAAACCCCCTCATCGAGTGGAAGGACGACAACTACACCCTCTTCGCCCAGGCTCTCCACGCGGTGTGCGAGTATATGGCCAAGCACATCGCCGCCGACGGCGAGGGGGCCACCCGGCTGGTGACCTGCACCGTGAAGGACGCCCGCGGCGAGGAGGTGGCCGAGCGCCTTGCCAAGGCGGTGGTGGGCTCGTCTCTTGTCAAGGCGGCCATGTTCGGCGCCGACGCCAACTGGGGCCGGGTCCTGTGCGCCATGGGCTACTCCAAGGCCCCCTTCCGCCCGGAGTACGTGGACGTGCGCTTCGCCTCCGACCTGGGGGACATCCTGGTGTGCAAGGACGGCGCCGGGGTGGACTTCGACGAGGACCGGGCCAAGGCCATCCTCAGCCGGGACGACGTGGAGATTTTGGTGGACCTCCACGAGGGGGACCACACCGTCTCCTGCTGGGGCTGCGACCTCACCTACGACTACGTGAAAATCAACGGGGATTACCGGACCTAAAGGTCCGTCTCACATGAAAGCGACCGCCCAGTAGGGGCGGATATTATCCGCCCGCCGGGGGCGTGGAGGTTTTGAATATGTCCTATACCCACGTGGAGCGGGCCGAGGTGCTGGCGGAGGCCCTTCCGTATATCCAGAAGTTTTACGGCAAGACCATCGTAGTCAAATACGGCGGCAACGCCATGATCTCCGAGGACCTCCGAAAGGCCGTCATCTCCGATATCATCCTGCTGTCCCTGGTGGGCATCCGGGTGGTGGTGGTCCACGGCGGCGGGCCGGAGATCTCCGCCATGCTGAAAAAGATCGGCAAGGAGTCCCGATTCGTGGACGGTCTTCGTTATACCGACGCCGAGACCATGGATATTGTCCAGCAGATCCTCTGCGGCAAGGTGAACAAGGACCTGGTGGCCACCCTGAACCGCACGGGGGGCCGGGCCGTGGGCCTGTGCGGCATGGATGCCGGGCTCTTCCAGGCCAGGCAGCTGGACGAGAAATACGGCCTGGTGGGGGAGATCGTCCAGGTGGACCCCCAGCCGGTGGAGGACTGCCTGGGCAACGGCTACGTCCCGGTGGTGTCCACCGTGGCCCAGGGGGTGGACGCCGAGACGGCCTACAATATCAACGCCGACACCGCCGCCGCCAAGCTGGCGGTGGCCCTCCACGCGGAAAAGCTTATCCTCCTCACCGACGTGCGGGGCCTCCTGCGGGACGCCCACGACGAGGAGACCCTCATCCACGTGGCCCATCTCCACGAGATCCCCGGCCTTGTGAAGGACGGGGTCATCTCCGGTGGGATGATCCCCAAGGTGGACTGCTGTGTGGAGGCGGTGCGCCAGGGGGTGCCCCGCACCCATATCCTGGACGGCCGCATCCCCCACTCCATTCTGATCGAGATGCTCTCCGACAAGGGCATCGGCACCATGATTCTTTGAGAGAGGTGAACAGATATGACCCATGAGGAACTGGTCAAGCTGGACCATCAATACACGCTTCAGACCTACGGGCGTTTCGACGTGGACATCGACCACGGCAAGGGCGCCAGGCTGTGGGACCTGGCGGGGAAGGAGTACGTCGACTTCACCGCCGGCATCGGCACCGCCTCAGTGGGCTACGGAAACGAGCGCTGGGCCAAAGCCATCACCGACCAGGCCTTGAAGCTGGGGCACATCTCCAACCTCTTTTATAACCAGCCCTATGCCCGACTGGCCGAGACGCTTTGCCAACGCTCCGGCATGGCGGGGGCCTTCTTCGGCAACTCCGGGGCCGAGAGCAACGAGGGAGCCATCAAGCTGGCCCGGAAGTACTCCTTCGACAAATATGGCAAGGGGCGGGGGACCATCCTGACTCTGAAAAACTCCTTCCACGGCCGGACGGTGACCACCCTGGCCGCCACGGGCCAGGACGTGTTCCACAACTACTTTTTCCCCTTCACCGACGGCTTCCGCTACGCCGAGCCCACCATGGACGGCATCTCGGAGGTGGCGGGCCACGACGTGTGCGCCGTGATGCTGGAACTGGTGCAGGGGGAGGGGGGCGTATTCCCCATGGACAAGGCCTTCGTCCACGACCTGGCCGTCCTCTGCGCCGAGCGGGACTGGCTGCTGCTGGTGGACGAGGTGCAGACCGGCGTGGGCCGGACGGGAACGCTGTTTTGTTTCCAGCAGTACGGCATCCTGCCCGACGCGGTGACCTTCGCCAAGGGCATCGCCGGGGGCCTGCCCATGGGCGGCTTCCTGGTCAGCGAACGGTGCAGGGGGGTCCTGGGGCCCGGCACCCACGCCTCCACCTTCGGGGGCAACCCCGTGTGCGCCGCCGCGGCGCTGGAGGTCCAGGAGATTTTGGACGATGCCGCTTTGGAACAGGTGGCGGAAAAAGGACAATATCTGCGCCGCGGGATCGAGGCCCTGGAGCTGCCCTGCCTGGGCAAGACCCGGGGGCTGGGGCTGATGATCGGGGTGGAGGTGGCCGAGGGCCACACCAACAAGGAGTTGGCGGCCAGGCTGATGGACGCCGGGCTGTTGGTGCTGACGGCAGGGCATAATGTACTGCGGCTGCTGCCGCCGCTGACCATCACCAGGGAGGAAATGGACGAGGGCCTTGCCATCATGGCCCGGGTTTTAGGGGAATAAGGAGGAACGACGATGAATGATCTGTTGAAGCTGCTGGACCTTTCCGGCAAGGACATCGACCACATCCTCAACGTGGCCGACCAGATGAAGTACAACCAGAAGCACGGCTTGACCCACAACTATCTGGAGGGCAAGACCCTGGCCATGATCTTCGAGAAGAACTCCACCCGTACCCGGGTGTCCTTCGAGGTGGGCATGTACCAGCTGGGGGGCCACGCACTCTTCCTTTCCGGAAAGGAGAGCCAGATCGGCCGGGGGGAGCCCATTGAGGACACCGCCCGGGTCCTCTCCCGGTACTGCGACGGCATCATGATCCGCACCTTCGGCCAGGACGAGGTGGAGGAGCTGGCCAAGTACGCCGATATCCCCGTGATCAACGGCCTCACCGATTTTGCCCACCCCTGCCAGGTGTTGGCCGACCTGATGACCATCCGGGAGAAGATGACCCGGCTGGAGGGGCTGAAGCTGGCCTTCATC
The DNA here is from genome assembly GCA_022846075.1 of Oscillospiraceae bacterium. Lineage (GTDB taxonomy): Bacteria > Bacillota > Clostridia > Oscillospirales > Oscillospiraceae > Vermiculatibacterium. The sequence goes on along the minus strand of AP025582.1, from coordinate 2,045,118 downwards.
GGCGACGGCAACAACATGGCCAACTCCCTCATCGTGGGCGGGCTGAAGTGCGGCATGGAGGTGGCGGTGGCCTGCCCCGAGGGCTACGACCCCGACCCCAAGGTGCTGGACTTCGCCAAGGGCCAGAAATTCACCCTGTGCCGGGACCCCAAGGAGGCGGCGGCGGACGCCGACGCCGTCTTTACCGACGTCTGGGCCTCCATGGGCCAGGAGGGGGAGAAGGAGAAGCGGGAGAAGGCCTTCGCCGGGATATTCCAGGTGAACGAGGACCTCATGAAGCTGGCCCACCCCGGCTGTATGGTCCAGCATTGCCTGCCCGCCCACCGGGGGGAGGAGATCACCGCCGAGACCTTCGAGGCCCACGCTGAGGAGATCTTTGACGAGGCGGAGAACCGCCTCCACGCCCAGAAGGCCGTCATGGCCATCCTGATGGGAGAGGGGAAGCTGTGATGCTGGAACGTGTCTCGGTGCCCTTCCACGCCTGCGTGCGGCTGGAAGGGGAGGCCGTGGTTTACACGGACCCCTATGGCTTGACCGAGGCCCCCCACGACGCTGACGTGATTTTGGTGACCCACAGCCACTACGACCACCTGTCCCCGGAGGACATCGGGCGGGTGCGGAAGCAGGAGACCGTGCTGGTCCTGCCCGCGTCCGAGGCGGACAAGGCCGAGGACCTGGGTTTTTCCCGGGAAAAGGTCGTCACCCTGGCCCCCGGGGAGCGGGGGGAGGCCGGGGGCGTGACGGTAGAGGCCGTGGCGGCCTATAATGAGAGCAAGCCCTTCCACCCCAAGCAGAACGGGTGGCTGGGGTACGTCGTCACCCTGGACGGGGTCCGCTATTATATCGCCGGGGACACCGACGATACCCCGGAAGCCCGGGCGGTCCGGTGCGACGCGGCCCTGGTGCCCGTGGGCGGCACCTATACCATGGACGCCCAAGCGGCGGCGGGGCTGGTGAACGCCATCCGGCCCAAGGCGGCGGTGCCCATCCACTACGGCAGCGTGGTGGGAAGCCGGGCGGACGCGGAGAAGTTCGTGTCCCTCCTGGACGCTGGGATCGAGAGCGCCATTTTGATGTAGGATTGAATATAGAAAAACGGAGGACCGGCTTAAGCCGGTCCTCCGTTTTCTTTGTTGTCAGATGGGCAGGGCATCGGGGAGGGGGCCTCCGGGGGCTCTCTGCGGACCCAGCGGCGGAACACCATCCACAGCTCGGAAAAGCTGTCATGGTGGACGGTTTTCGGGTCATAGTGGAACAGGGCGAAAACCGCCTGGAGGGCGGGGCCGATGGTGAGCGCGGCGATGATGGTGCCTACGCCGATCTTGGCGCCCATGAAATAACCCAGGATCAGCGCCGTGATCTCAATGACGGTGCGGCAGACGCCCACCTGCAAATGGAGCGGGCGGGAGACAGCCACCATGAGGGCGTCCCGGGGCCCGGCGCCCATGGCGGCGGCCATGTAGAAATAGGTGCCCAGGGCCAGCATGACCTGCCCCAGCAGCATCAAGGCCACGCCGCTCCAGAGCCCCTGCATCTGGGGGATAAGGCCCATCCCCTGGAAAAGGTCCACGAAGATGCCCGGGGCGATGACGCTGACGATGGTGCCCACGCTCAGGGGCTCCTTGAGCAGGGCGGAAATGAGGATGGCCAAGGCGCCCACCAGGATGGTGCAGATACCAAAGGAGAGTCCGGTGACGTTGCTCAACCCCTGGTGAAGAGCGCCCCAGGGGTCCAGTCCGATATTGGCCTGCACCAAAGCGGCCACGCCCAGAGAGGAGATGGGCTGGCCGATGATTAGAAAAAATACACGCTTTCGATAACTCATTTCATGATACCTCGTTGTGGGAGATAACAGGGAAGAGGAAGCTCAAAAGGACTCCCCCTTATCACTGCGGATCCGGGTCAGATAGCGGTAGATGCTGGCGGGGGAGCTGCGCAGGGCCTTGGACACGTTGTCCACCGCCCCCCGGAGGCGGAAGACTCCCCGCTGCTCCAGCTGGGAGACGATGCGGATCTTCTCGGCCTGGGTCAGCCGGTCCACCGGCACCCCGTCCTCACTCAAAACCTCCTGGATGACGCTCTGGGCCACCGAGGTCACGGAGTCGTTGAAGCGCTCGGTCTCGGGCGCGTCCTCTGTCAGCTCCAGGATGTCGCTGCGGATGGCGATGTTGTTCTCCACGTAGTTGTCCGGGTGGATGAGCTGGAACAGCTGGCTGGAGAGGGCCTGGAACTTGCTGTCGTCAAAGTTGATGCACAGCATGCCCACCAGATTCCCGCCGCTGTCCTTGATGTAATAAGTAGAGGAGCGCAGAACCTTATTCCCCCCGGCCAGACCGTTGTAGTTGATCCGGTAGTCCCGCCCGGCGGCGTTTTCCGTGATGGCCCGCAGGGCCATGTCCGTGGGAGGGGAATCCAGGTTCCGGCCGCTGATGTCGCCGTTGACGATGGCGATGATGGAGCTGTTTTTGCCGCTGACGTCATGGAGCGTGATCTCATAGCTGGGGCCCAGGGTCAACCCCAGAAATTCCACGAGCTTTGTATACTGTTTCAGCATGGCGCGGTTCATTGCTTCACCCCATTAGCTTATTAAAATAAGATAAAAATTAATACAAACGGCGAAAAAATTCTTATCGTGGTGGAACCATCATAACATGGTAAAAGAGAAGAAGCAAGAGATAAAATGGGTAAAGGCAATAGAAATTTTCTCAAAAAGCGAGGTATAAGTTAAGAAGTATATAAAATGCACAGGATTTGAGAGAGATTTTCGGTCAAGATTTCACAAGAACAACTTGACATGAGAAGAAAATGATGATAGCATAATTCTCGCAAGGTACTGTCCGCTAGTCGCAAAGGTCCGGGAATGAAAGCCGGCCGCCGACGACCGGGGTATCCTCTAAATAAAGACGATAAACGTCTAATGGAGGTAATAAACATGGAAAAGTACCCGCTGAGTGTTCCCACCCCCCATCATTTCACCTTTGCGGTGCGCGATCTGCCCGAAGTCACCGTAGAGCAGCGTGAGCGCGCGCTGAAGGCCACCCACTACAACGAGTTCGCCTTCCCCGCCGGCATGCTGACCGTCGACATGCTGTCCGACTCCGGCACCACCGCCATGACCAACCACCAGTGGGCCTCTCTGTTCCTGGGCGACGAGGCCTATGGCCGCAACACCGGCTACTACGTCCTGCTGGACACCTTCCGCGACATCTTTGAGCGCGGCGGCGAGAAGAACTGGAAGAAAGTCATCGACCTCGTGCGGACCGACTGCCGGGACGTGGAGAAGATGATGGACGAGATGTACCTGTGCGAGTACGAGGGCGGCCTCTTCAATGGCGGCGCCGCTCAGATGGAGCGTCCCAACACCTTCATCATCCAGCAGGGCCGTGCCGCTGAGTCCGTCCTGATGGAGATCGTGAAGAAGATCCTGGCCGCCCGTCATCCCGGCAAGGTCTTCACCATCCCCTCCAACGGCCACTTCGACACCACCGAGGGCAACATCAAGCAGATGGGCTCCATCCCCCGCAACCTGTACAACAAGGACCTGCTGTACGAGATCCCCGAGGGCGGCTCTTACGCCAAGAACCCCTTCAAGGGCAACATGGACATTGAGAAGCTGGAGCAGCTGATCCAGGGCGTGGGCGTGGAGAACGTGCCCCTGATCTTCACCTGCATCACCAACAACCCCATCTGTGGCCAGCCCGTCTCCATGGCCAACCTGAAGGAGATCCACAAGGTTGCCGCCAAGTACGACATCCCCCTGGTCTTCGACGTGGCCCGCTGGGCGGAGAACTGCTACTTCATCAAGATGAACGAGGACGGCTACGCCGACAAGTCCATTGCCGAGATCGCCACCGAGATGTTCTCCCTGTGCGACGCCTTCTGCATGTCCGCCAAGAAGGACGGCCACGCCAACATGGGCGGCATGGTTGCCTTCCGCGACAAGGGCCGGTTCTGGAAGAAGTTCTCCGACTTCAATGAGGACGGCTCCATCAAGACCGACGTGGGCGTGCTGCTGAAGGTCAAGCAGATCTCCTGCTACGGCAACGACTCCTACGGCGGCATGTCCGGCCGTGACATCATGGCTCTGGCCGTGGGTCTCTACGAGAGCTGCGACTTCAACTACATGGACGAGCGCGTGAAGCAGTGCGAGTACCTGGCCCAGGGCTTCTACAAGGCCGGTGTCAAGGGCGTCGTGCTTCCCGCCGGCGGCCACGCCGTGTACATCAACATGGACGAGTTCTTCGACGGCAAGCGGGGCCACGATACCTTCGCCGGCCAGGGCTTCAGCATCGAGCTGATCCGCCGCTACGGTATCCGTACCTCCGAGCTGGGCGACTACTCCATGGAGTACGACCTGAAGACTCCCGAGCAGCAGGCCGAGCTGGCCAACGTGGTCCGCTTCGCCATCGACCGCAGCCGCCTGACCCAGGAGCACCTGGACTACGTCATCGCCGCTGTGAAGGCTCTGTACGAGGATCGGGAGAACATCCCCAACATCCGCATCGTCTGGGGCCACAACCTGCCCATGCGTCACTTCCACGCCTTCCTGGAGCCCTACCCCAACAAGTAAGACGCGCCCGGAATGTGAGAAACACCCTGTCAGGGAACTGACAGGCCAGCGAAAATTGTAACGTATCTGTACCACGGAGAAGCGTACAGCAGAGAAACGGGCGTCCGCAAATTGATATATGTATCGATTCCCGCGGACGCCCGTTTTTTGTCCCTATGGCAAAGAAACGGCAAAGAGAGGCGTTTGGAGAGAGAGTCAACAGCACGATTTTTAAGAGAGAGGTGGATTTTTATGGCAGCTCCTGAGACAACTGTGGAAAAACGCGATGGCTTCCAAAGCAAGTGGGGCTTTATTCTCGCGTGTATCGGTTCCGCCGTCGGCATGGGCAATATCTGGCGTTTCCCCATCATGGTCTCCACCTATGGTGGCCTGACCTTCCTGATCCCCTATTTCCTGTTTGTGGTCCTGATCGGCGCCACCGGCGTGATCGGCGAGTTCGCTCTGGGCCGTTCCGCGTCCGCCGGCCCCATCGGTGCCTTCGGTAAGTGTACCGAAGTCCGTACCGGCAATAAAAAGCCCGGCGAGATCATCGGCTGGATTCCCATCCTCGGCGCCATGGGCCTGGCCATCGGCTACACCGTGGTTCTGAGCTGGATCTTCAAGTATGCCTTTATGTCCATCACCGGCCAGCTGTTCAACCTGGGCACCGACATGGGCGCCATCGGCGGCATGTTCGGCGCTACCGCTCCTGAGACCGCCAGCATCGGCGAGAGCGTCTCCGTGGTCCTGGGCGGCGCGGGCAATGCCCTTTGGCTGGTCATCGGTCTGGTGGTCAGCCTGGTCATCATGGCCCTTGGCGTGGCCGGCGGCATCGAGAAGGCCAACAAGATCATGATGCCCGTCCTGTTCTTCCTGTTCGTGGCTCTGGGCATTTACATCTTCACCCTGCCTGGTTCCGGCGAAGGCTACAAGTACATCTTCACCCTGCAGCCGGGCGGCCTGGCCAACCCCAAGGTTTGGATCTTCGCCTTCGGTCAGGCGTTCTTCTCCCTGTCGGTGGCGGGCAACGGCTCCGTGATTTACGGCTCCTACCTGCCCAAGAACGAGAGCATCCCCAGCTCTGCCCGCAACGTGGCCTTCTTTGACACCCTGGCCGCCATGCTGGCCGCGCTGGTCATCATCCCCGCCATGGCGGCCGGCGGTGCCGAGCTGTCCAAGGGCGGCCCTGGCCTGATGTTCGTCTACCTGGTCAACGTGCTCAACGGCATGCCCGGCGGCCGGATCGTAGGTATGATCTTCTACATCGCCGTCCTCTTCGCGGGCCTGTCCTCCATCGTTAACCTGTATGAGGCCCCTGTGGCCATGCTCCAGGAGCGCTTCAAGGTCAAGCGCGTTCCCGCCGTGGCCATCATCGGTGTGATCGGCGGCATCGTCGCCTTCCTGATCCAGGGCTATACCTCTCAGTGGATGGATATCGTCTCCATTTACATCTGCCCCCTGGGCGCCTTCCTGGCCGGTGTCATGTTCTTCTGGGTGGCCGGCAAGGATTATGTCCTCAAGAACGTCAACGAGGGCTCCGCGAAGCCCATCGGCAACTGGTTCTACCCCCTGGCCAAGTATGGCTACTGCATCTTGGCCATTGTGGCCCTTGTCGCCGGCGCGGCTCTGGGCGGTATCGGCTGATTCCCGCTCCAAAAAACGATCTTATTTTCTCTCCAACCAGACGGGGTGCGGCCAAAAGGCCGCACCCCGTCTGCGCTTTTCCCAGAAAAAGGCGCTCCCGCTTTTGGGCGGGAGCGCCTTTTTATTTCGTTTTCTTTTTCAGCCGGGCGGGCGTGATGGCCTCCTTGCCGAATTTGTCCCGGATGCCGTCCATGGCCCGCTCCAGTTTTTCCACCTTCTCCCGCCTGGGAGCGGCCTGGGGGGTGAGCAGGTCCAGCTGTTCCCCCGCCTCCTCCGCGGGGATCAGGTTTTGGGCGGTGACGGTGAGGGCCCGGACCGGCGCTTTCGGGTTCCAGGCGCCGTAGAGCAGCTCCATAGCCCCCTGGCTGATCTCCCGGGCCAAGTAGGTGGGCACCGTCAGCGCCTTTTGGCGGGAGATGTCCTTGAAGCTGGGGTCCCGGACGGCGATGTTCACCGTGGCGCATTTCATATTCAGCCGCCGCAGCCGGGCGGCCACCTCGTCGGCCAGGAGGGAGACACCGGCCTGGAGCTCCTCCCAGCCCAGCAGGTTCCGGGGAAAAGTGAGGCCGTTGCCCACCGATTTGGGGGGTGGGAGCTCCCGGGCGGGGATGACGGGGGCGTGTTCGGCGCCCGTGGCGTAGTCGTGTAGGGTGACCCCCTGCTTGCCCAGCATAGAGACGAGGGCGGCGGGATCGAAGCGGGCCAGGTCCCCGATGGTCTGGATGCCGTATTCTCCCAGGGTCTTGGCCGCCGCCCGCCCCACAAAGATCAGCTCGGTGACCGGCAGGGGCCAGAGCAGGTCCCGGTAGTTTTCCCGGGTGATGAGGGTGGTGGCGTCCGGCTTTTTGTAGTCGCTGCCCATTTTGGCGAAGATCTTGTTGAAGGACACCCCCACGGAGATGGTGAGCCCCAGCTCCTCCCGGACCGTCCGGCGGATCTGGTCGGCCAGCCCACGGCCGTCGGTGCGGAACAGGTGGAGGGTGCCCGTCACGTCCAGCCAGCTCTCGTCGATGGAGAAAGGCTCTACCAAGTCGGTAAACCGTTCATAGATGGCGTTGACCTTCTTGGAATAGAGGTGGTATTTCTCGTGGTGGGCGGGGAGGAGGACCAGGCCGGGACACTTCTTCCGGGCCTGCCAGACCGTCTCGGCGGTCTTGACGCCAAAGGCCTTGGCGGGCTCATTCTTGGCCAGGATGACGCCGTGCCGGCTCTCAGGGTCGCCGCATACCGCCACCGGGCGGCCCTGGAGCTCCGGGTGGTCCAGCAGCTCCACCGAGGCGTAAAATCCGTTCAAATCACAGTGCAGGATGACCCGGTCCATCTCCCCGCCTCCTTTTCTTCAATATAGCACACCTGTTCTATAAAAACAACCCCCACACGGAAGTGTGGGGGTTGTAATATTTGGAGATCAGATTTTGCCCGCCAGCACCAGAGCCAGAAGGATAGTGGTGGCCAGGACGATGATGCCGATGATGGATACGCTGGCCTTGGAAATCCCCTTCTTGGCGGTGTTGGCCGCCTGCCCCTGGCTCTCGGGAGCCAGCTTGGCCCGCCGCAGGGCGGTGACCACAGGCTTATAGAGGACCATGGTGAGGGCGCCGTTCATGGCCGCCTTGATGAGGTTGAAGGGGAGGAAGATGGGGAAGAGCATCTCCACGACCTTCCCACGGGGCACGTTCATATAGAGGGGGGTGATGAGGTAATTCCACAGCAGCATGGCGGCGGTCATGATGATCCCGCCCAGCACCAGGCCCGCCACGGCGCCCGAGACCTGATGGCGGCGGCGGTAGAGGAAGGCGGCGGGGCAGACAAAGGCCACGGTGGAGAGTACGTTCATGAGCAGGCCCACGGGGCCGGTGCCGCTGACCGTCACCATCTCGATGAGGGAGACCACCACCGACACCACGAAAGCGGACACAGGCCCAAAGAGGAAGCCGCCGATGGCGATGACCACGTCCTTCAAATCGAAGGTGAGAAAGCCGGCCACCTGGATGGGGGCGAAAATGACCTTGGACAGGTACATCACCAGATAGGCCACGGTGCAGAGCATGGCCATACAGGCGATCTGCCGGGTGGAGTAGGCGGAGCGGGAAGAGGCGCGGTCGGAGGCAGTGAGTTCAGACATAATAAAACACTCCTTTTTTTGTCGGTAACACCTGAAAGGCCCATGTCTTTCAGGTGTAAAACAAAAAGGAGCGTGCATTTGCTTCACACATCTTCTTTCATCCAGACTTCGCACCCCATAGAGACGCGTCACTGTCGGTCCCGGAGTTTCACCGGGTCAGTGGCCGTTAGGCCAGTCGCGGACTTTACCGCCGATCGGGATTTTCACCCTGCCCTGAAGACATTTTTCATTCAGTTGTTCCGCTTACTATTATAGCGGCTTTTGGGCAAAATGCAATAGGAAATTTGTGATGAAGATCTTGCTTCTGAATTTCGCACAAACGTTCTATTTCCTCTTGACTTCATTGGGACAACTGGGTACAATAAAAGCACCAGACAGAGAGAGGGGACGGGGCCCGTGAAGCGGGAGACCAGCTGTTGTTTTACGGGGCACCGCCCCGATAAGCTGCCATGGCACGGCGACGAGTCGGACCCGCGCTGCGTCCGGCTCAAGGAGGAGATCTCCGCCCAGATCCGCCTGGCCTATGAGAGAGGATACCGGCATTTTATCTGCGGCATGGCCAGGGGGGCGGACTTCTATTTCTGCGAGGCGGCCCTGGCCTTCCGGGAGGAGCGGCCCAGCGTCACGGTGGAGGCGGCCATCCCCTGTGAGACTCAGGCCGCCCGCTGGCCGGAGCGGGACCGGGACCGGTATTTTGACCTGGTGGCCCGGTGCGACTATGAGACCATGGTCCAGCGCAGCTATGATCCGGGATGTTTGCTCCGGCGCAACCGGTATATGGTGGACCACGCCTCCTTGCTCATTGCCGCTTTCAACGGCCTTCTGGGCGGGACCATGCATACCATCACCTATGCCATGCGCCAGGGCCTTGAAGTGGTGACCCTGGATGTGGAGGCTTAGAGGCGGGCGTGTCCCGCCTCTTTTTTGTTTGTCAGCGGAAGAGGTCCGCGGCCCGGCGGACGGCACCCCGGGTCCCGGCGGTGATGATCCGCCCCACAAAATCTCCCCGGGAAAAGGTGATGGCGGACAGATACCAATCCCCGTCGAAGGGTAAGGCCGGGATGGGGAAGGACCGCTGGTTCCCGGCCAGGCTGTCCGGGAGGCGGGGGGCGGTTGACTGAGTCTCCATGGAAAAGGGGAAATTGCCGGTCTCCTCCAAGAAGGTGGCGGTGGGGAGCAGGAGGGCGGCGGTCAGCGCCAGGGCGGCGGCTCGGGCGGTGAGTTTCATGGGGGCACATCCTTTCCTTTTTCCTGTCCTTATTTTCCCATAGAAAGGAAAAGAGGAAAGGAAGAAAGCCTTAAGAAATGATAAAACCGCCCGGGACCATCTGGCCCCGGGCGGTTTCCTGCTTCTTTAGTTGCTCTCCACCGTCAAGGTCTCGCCGTCGGAGACGGCGGTGATGTGGGTGACGGGCTCCATATAGCTGTCGATGATCTTGGAGGCAATGGGGTCCTCCAGGTCCTTCTGAATCTGACGGCGCAGGTTCCGGGCGCCGTAGGTGTTGGAGAAAGACTTCTTCACCAGGTAATTCATGAGGCCCTCGTCGTAAGAGAAGACGATGCCCTTTTCCTTCAGGTTTTCGGTCAGCTCCTTGAGCATGATCTGGGCGATGGCCTTGAAGTTCTCCTCGGTGAGCTTGTTGAAATAGACGATCTCGTCCACCCGGTTGATGAACTCGGGGCGGAGGAAGCCCTCCAGAGCCTTCATGGCCTTGGCCTTGCCCTGCTCGTCCTCGGTCCGGCCGAAGCCCACGGCGCCGGTGGAGCCGGTGGTGGAGCCGGCGTTGGAGGTCATAACGATGACCGTGTTCTCGAAGTTCACGTTCCGGCCCTGGGCGTCGGTGATGTGGCCGTCGTCCAAAATCTGGAGGAGGATGTTCAGCACGTCGGGATGGGCCTTCTCGATCTCGTCAAAGAGGATGACACAGTAGGGCTTGCGGCGCACCTTCTCGGTGAGCTGGCCGGCCTCGTCATAGCCCACGTAGCCCGGGGGGGAGCCGATGATGCGGGAGACCGAGAACTTCTCCATGAACTCGGACATATCCAGGCGGATGAGGGACTCGGGGGAGTTGAACATGTCCTCGGCCAGCCGCTTGACCAGCTCGGTCTTGCCCACGCCGGTGGAGCCCACGAAGATGAAGGAGACGGGCTTGCGCTTGGAGGCGATGCCCACCCGGCCCCGCCGGACGGCGGAGGCCACTTCCTTCACGGCCTGGTCCTGGCCCACGATGTGCTCCTTCAGCCGGTCCTCCAGATGGGCCAGGCGCTCGTACTCCTGCTCCTGGATCTGGCTGGCGGGGATCTTGGTCCACAGCTCGATGACCCGGGCCAGGTGCTCCATGGTCAGGGGCGGGGCGGACTGGGCCTCCAGCTTGGTCAATTCCTCCTGCAGCCGGGCCTCCTGGCTCTTGATCTCGGCCAGCTGCTCAAAACTCTGCTCCTGCGGGGCGGAGAGGAGGCGGGTGCGCTCGGCGCCCAGACGCTCCAGCTCGGCGTTGAGGCCGGCCTGCTCCCGCTCGTTGTCCTTGAGGCCGGGGGCCTGGGCGGGGTCCAGGGACAGGGCGGCGTGCTCCCCGGCCAGGGTGGAGAGCTTCCGGCGGATCTCGGCCTGGCGGGCCTCGTTGGCCTTCAGGTCGTTCTGGCGCTTATAGTCCCGGTTGTTGCTCTCGTTGACCATGGCCTCCCGCTTGGCGGCCAACTCCTCCAGCTCCTTTTTGACCTGGCTCTCCCGGGCCAGGGCCTTGTTGTGGAGGTTCACGTCGGAGCAGGCCTCATCGATGAGATCGATGGCCTTATCGGGGAGGTAGCGGTCGGTGATGTACCGCTCGGACATGGTCACCGCCGCCCGGCACATGACGGGGGAGATGGAGACAAAGTGGAATTTCTCATAGTAGGGGGCGATGCCCTCCAGGATCTTCACGCTGTCCTCGATGGAGGGTTCGTCCACCATCACGGGCTGGAAGCGCCGCTCCAAGGCGGAATCCTTCTCGATGTACTTGCGGTACTCGGTGAGGGTGGTGGCGCCGATGACCTGGATCTCGCCCCGGGAGAGGGCGGGCTTGAGGATATTGGCGGCGTTCATGCTTCCCTCGGCGTCGCCGGCGCCCACGATGTTGTGGACCTCGTCGATGACCAGGATGATGTTGCCCAGCTTCTTGACCTCGTCGATGAGGCCCTTCATCCGGCTCTCAAACTGGCCCCGGAACTGGGTGCCCGCCACCAGGGCGGTCAGGTCCAGAAGGTAGACTTCCTTCCCCTGGAGCTTATAGGGCACATCCCCGGTCTGGATACGCAGGGCCAGACCCTCGGCGATGGCGGTCTTGCCCACGCCGGGCTCGCCGATGAGACAGGGGTTGTTCTTCTGGCGGCGGTTCAAGATCTGGATGGTCCGGGCAATCTCCTCATCCCGGCCCACGATCTTGTCCAGCTTGCCGTCGGCGGCCTTCTGGGTCAGGGAGATGCAGTAGTTCTCCAGGAACTTCCGCTTGCCCTCCTTACCCTTACCGTTCTTTTCCTCCTTGCCGCCGGTACGGGCGCCGTCCCCCTTCTCGGGGGCGGCGGGGTCGGGCGGCGTGGCGGCGGAAGCGGCGGCGCCTGAGCCGCCGAAGAGCTTGTTGAGGAAGGGGAAGGTGGCGGTCTTGCCCTCGTCCTCGTCGTCCTCGTCGCCGCTCTGATCCTGCTCGGTGATACCTTCCATGCCCTCGGCGCCGCCGAAGGCGGACATCATCTCATTGGTGAGATTGGCCACGTCGTCGTCGGAGAGGCCCATCTTCTGGATCATATCGTCTACGGGCTTGATGCCCATCTCCCGGGCGCAGTTGAGACAGAGGCCCTCGGTCTTGGTCTCCCCGTTCTCGATGCGCTGGATAAAGACAACCGCCACATTCTTATGACATTTGGAACAAAGTGTAGGCTGCATATTTGGTCACTCCTTTTCGGCCACGGACCGTCCGCCCAGGCCGCCAGAGGGCATACATACCCCTCTGAGCGTTTCATTCTAACCCGAAATTGTGAACTGCGTGTGAAAATTACAAATTATTTTGTATCATTTTACGGAAATTCATGGCGTAGCTCACGAGCGCCGCCACGGTGAGGGCCAGGGCGAAGGCGATAAGGCCGGTGGCCCAGGGCCGGGGAACGGGGAAGAGCACCAGGGCGGCCAGCACCACGAAAAAGACCCCGGTGGAGGTTTTGCCCAGCCAGTTGGAGGGGATCACGTCCTTGGTGCGGCGGAGCATGAGGAAGCCGCCCACGCCCATGGCCAGCTCCTTGCAGAAGAAGATGACCACTGCCCACACGGGGATGATGCCGTCGGCGGTGACGCAGATGATCACGGTGAAGGTCATCAGCTTATCCGCCAGGGGGTCCAGCACCCGGCCCAGCTTGGTGATCATGTCGAAGCGCCGGGCGATATAGCCGTCGGCAATATCGGTGGCGAAGGCCACGGCGTAGATGAGGGCGGCCCACTGGTGGGCCGAGGGATCGGGGAGAAAAAAGACCACCGCGAACACCGGGACCAGGCAAAGCCGGATCAGGGAGAGCATATTGGGGACATTCATGGACTTCACCACTCTTTCGTAAAGGGTCCGCTCATACCAGCATCAGCATATCGAAGGGGCTGTGCTCGGTGAGGAACCGCAGCAGATGGGTCTCCTGGATGGTGGCCGGCGGGATGAAGCCGGTGAGGCCGCACAGGACCCAGGCGGCCAGATAGACGATCACCAGTCCCTTGACCAGACCCAGCAGGCCCCCGGCCAGCTTGTTGAGGCCGCTGAGGCCCGGCAGCTTGGCCACCAGGTCCAGCGCGTGGCTCAGAAGGGTCCAGGCCAGCAGCACCACGAAGAAGGCCAGGAGGAAAAGGAGGCTGTGGGCGATCTGTTCCGCGATGGCCGCGGCCGCCGCGGCGGCGGTCTGGGCCGCCGTCTGGGCGATGCCGGCTCCCAAAGTGTCCTCCAGCTTGTCGGCGGCCCACTCGTAGAGCCCCCCCTTTTCCTTGAGGGCGGCCAGCACCTCGGTGACGGCCAGGCCGTCGCCGGTGGTGCCCGCCTCCAGGGCCCGCTGCTCCAGGCTCTCCTGGATGGTCTGGGCCAGCCGGGGCTCCAGGGTGTCCGCCAGCTTGGGGGCCAGGGCGTCGGCGGCGAAGTTCGCCCCCACCAGGGCCACGAGGACCGCCGCCAGGGAGCACAGGGTGAGGATGAACCCCCGGTGGGCCCCCAGGACCAGGAAGAGGACCAGAACGGCCAGGATGATGATATCGATGATCACGGGCACTGTCATAGTTTACCTTCTTTTCGTGGGAGAGATACCTTTGATTTAATCGGGCAGGTACAGCCGGGCGGTTTCTCCGGCGATGAGCATCACCGAGCCGTCGGGCCGCTGGAGGACCTTCCGGGCCCCCTGGCCCCCCTCCAGGGTGTGGTAGGGGGTCAAGTCCTGGGTGTAGATGGTCAGGCCGTCGGCGGTGAGCACGGAGAGATAGCGCCCCGCGGCGGAGAGGGAGAGGATCTGATAGTCGAAGGAGCGGGCGGCGGCCTCCTGCCCGGTGAGGTCCACCGTCACAAGATCGGCGGAGCTGCCCGCCCGGTACTTGCCCAGCAGGAGAGCGGCGAAGCCGTCGGCGTCCAGGGAGTAGCCCTTGAGATACCGGCCGCCGTAAGAATAGGAGCCGGTCAGGGTCCCGTCGGCGGAGACGTAGCACAGGGCGTTTTCCCCCAGCACCCGGAGGGGCTGGGAGGGCCAGCTCAGCTTCAAAACGGCGTTGTTGCCCAGGGAGCAGATCTTATCCGGCTCCCTGTCGTCGGTGGTCCGGCTGAGAGAATAAAAGGCGATCTGGCTGTCATAGACCCCGCCCGTCTGTCCGGCGGTGGCCAGGGCCAGGGTTTTCCCGTCGGGGGAGAGGATGGCGTCAGTGATGAAGCGGGAGGAGAGGTTGACCCCCAGCACCGGCTGATAGGCGGCGTCGTAAACCGTGACGGCGCCCTTGAGCCCGCTGGCCTGGGTCACCACGGTAAGCTGGCCCTGGGCACTGAGGCTGGCCGAGAGGATGGAGTAATCGTTTTCCACGGTGAGGGAAAAGACCAGCTCCCGGTTGGCGTAGACATAGAGGTCGGTGCCTCCGGCGTCGTAGACCAAAGCGGCGTTTCCGCCCACCGACACCACCGGGTGGTCCAGATGGCAGGTCTGGTCCACGTAGGCCGCCCCGCTGGCGGAATAGAGCCGGATGCCGCTGGCCGAGCAGACCAGCAGGTCGTCCCCCAGACGGGCAAAGGAGCTGGAGATGCCCCCGTCATAGGAATAGGACTCAGCCTGTCCGCTTTCGTTTTTCACCAGGGAGCGGTAAGTAAAGTAGCGCTTCACCGCGTCAAAGTTCAATTTCTGCCAGTTGGCCACCAGAAAGACCGCCCCCAGCACCAGGGCCAGGGTGACGAGGAAGGCCAGAAACCGGAGGAACGGGTTTCGCTTTTCCTTCTTTTCCTCTTCCATCCTATGTCAGCTCCTCCTCGGTGAGACCGGGTTCGTTGTACCAAAGCCTGGACATGTACAGCCCTCCCGGCGGGGCGGTGGGACCGGCGTCGGTGCGGCAGCGGCCCTCCAGGATATCGGTGACCGCCTCTGGGGGGAATTTCCCCTCGGCGGCATAGATGACGGTGCCCACCATGGCCCGCACCATGTTGTAGAGGAAGCCGTTGGCGCACACCTTGCAGTCGATGACGATGCCGGAGCGCCGGATGTCGAAGTAGTGGACCGTCCGCACGGTGGTCTTTACATCGGTGCCCACGCTCTTCACGGCGGCAAAGTCATGGGTGCCCACGAAACGGTCCGCGGCGGCCTGCATGATCCCTTCGTCCAGGTATTTGGGGTAGAACCAGGCCCGGTCCACGAAAAAGGCGTTGCGGATGCGGGAGTTGTAGATGCGGTAGGTGTACTCCTTCTTCACGCAGGAGCTGATGGCGTTGAAGCCCTCGGACACCTCCACCGCCCCAGTGACCACGATATCGTCGGGCAGGCGGGTGTTCACCGCCAGGGGCAGCCGGTCGCAGGGGATGGAGGAGGTGGTACGGAAGTTGGCCACGTAGACCTTGGCGTGGACCCCGGCGTCTGTGCGGCCCGCCCCGGTGCACTTCACCGGGTGGCCCACCACTTTCTCCAGGGACTTTTCCAGAACCTCCTCCACAGTAACGGCATTCTTCTGGATCTGCCAGCCGTGGTAGGCGGTGCCGACGTACATTAACTTTAGCGCAATATTTCTCATAAATCATGAAACCCGTCTAAAGATTTTCTTAAACTTGCAAGAGCCGCGGGCGGATGCTGTCCGCCCCTACAAAAGAAGCCCCCCGTAGGGGCGGACAGCATCCGCCCGTCCGCTGTGTTTTAGAACACGCCCAGGAAATTGAGGCCCCAGACGCCGAAGCAGAGGGCCAGCCCCAGCAGCAGGGCGGCGTAGTCCCGCCCGGCGTACCTAAGCACCCGCATCCGGGTCCGGCCGTCCCCGCCGTGGTAGCACCGGCACTCCATGGCCACCGCCAGCTCGTCGGCCCGGCGGAAGGCGGAGATGAAGAGGGGCACCAACAGGGGAATGAGGGCCTTGGCCTTCTGGATCAGGTTGCCGGTATCGAAGTCGGCCCCCCGGGCCTTCTGGGCGGACATGATTTTGTCGGTCTCCTCGATGAGGGTGGGGATGAACCGCAGGGCGATGGACATCATCATGGCCAGCTCGTGGACGGGGACCTTGATCTTCTTCAGGGGGCCCAGCAGATTTTCCAGCCCGTCGGTGAGGAGGATGGGGGAGGTGGTGTAGGTCAGCAGGAAGGTGCAGGAGATGAGCAGCATGATCCGCAGCACCATGAAGATGGCGGAGCGCACGCCCTCCTTGTAGATGTTGATGATCCAGAAGGAGACCAGGGGCTCTCCCTTGCCGGCGGTGTAGAGAAGGTTCAAAACGGCGGTGAAGAGCACGATGAAGAAAACCGGCTTCATCCCCCGGAATACCGCCTTGAAGCCCACCCTGGAGATGAGGATGGCGGCGATGAGGGTCACGGCCAGCAGGCCGTAGCCCAAGGCGTTTTTGGCCAGGAAGAGGGCCACGATATAGAGGACGGTGAGTAACAGCTTGCACCGGGGGTCCAGCCTGTGGAGCACGGTGTCCCCGGGGAAGTACTGGCCCAGGGTAATGTCTTTCAGTGCCATTTATACCGCCCCCTTCCGCTTCAGGGCCGCCAGGACGGCTTCTTTGGCCTGGGGGATGGTGTAGACCGAGGGGTCCACGTCGGCCCCCATGGCCTTCAGCCGATGGAACACCCGGGTGATCTGGGGCACGCCCAGGCCCATAGCCTCCAGCTCCTCCCCGTGGGCAAAGACCTCCCGGGGCGCGCCCTGGAAGGGGATGCGGCCGTCGTTGATGACCACCAGCCGGTCCACCGTCCGGGCCATCTCCTCCATGGAGTGGGAGACGATGATGATGGTGGCGTTTTTAGCCTCATGATAGTCCCGGATGTTGCTCAAAATCTGCTCCACCCCCACCGGGTCCAGCCCGGCGGTGGGCTCGTCCAGGATGAGGACGGCGGGCTCCATGGCGATGACCCCGGCGATGGCCACCCGCCGCTTCTGCCCGCCGGAGAGCTCAAAGGGGGAAGCGTCCAAAATGGCGTCGGACAGCCCCACGAAGGCGGCGGCCTCCCGCACCCGGTGGTCGATCTCCCTCTCGTCCAGCCCCATGTTTTTGGGGCCGAAGGCGATGTCCTTGTAGACCGTCTCCTCGAAGAGCTGGTACTCGGGATACTGGAACACCAGGCCCACCTGGAAGCGGGTGGCCCGGGTGGCCGCCTTGCTCTCCCAGATGTCCCGGCCCTCTACCAGCACCCGCCCCGAAGTGGGCTTCAAAAGGCCGTTCAAGTGCTGGATCAGGGTGGATTTCCCCGAGCCGGTGTGGCCGATGACCCCCAGGTATTCCCCCCGGTAGGCGGTGAAATCCACGTCGATGAGGGCCCCGTGCTCGAAGGGGGTGCCCGCGGAATAGATGTGGCACAATTTTTCTGTTTGAATAATGGGTTCCAAATGGCGTCAGTCCTAACGTTAAGTGGTACACGCCCTTGAAGTGCGTTTGTCTGAGCCGCACCCTTCCGGGTCGCGTCCGATACGGCGCGTTACGCCAGCAGTTGATAGAGCGCCTGGGCGCAGGCCTCGTCGGAGAGGGCGTCCAGGGGCACGTCCAGCCCCTCCTGCTTCAGCTCCCAGAGGAGGGAGACGGTCTCGGGGACAGTGAGGCCCACGGCCCGGAGCTCCTCCACCTTTTGAAAGACCTCCTTCGGGGGGCCGTCGGCGATGACTCTGCCCTTGGCCATCACCACCAGCCGCCCGGCCTGGGCGGCCTCGTCCATGTGGTGGGTGATGAGGACCACGGTGACCCCCTGAGTCTCATTGAGCTTCCGAATGGTTTCCAGTACTTCTTTGCGTCCGATGGGGTCCAGCATGGCGGTGGGCTCGTCCAGCACCACGCACCGGGGCTTCATGGCCAGGATGCCGGCAATGGCCACCCGCTGCTTCTGCCCGCCGGAGAGGAGGTGGGGGGCGTGTTCCCGGTATTCGTACATGCCTACGGCCTTGAGGGCCTCGTCCACCCGCCGGCGGATCTCGTCGGGGGGAATGCCCAGGTTTTCTGGGCCGAAGGCGGCGTCTTCTTCCACCACGTTGGCCACGATCTGATTGTCCGGGTTCTGAAAGACCATGCCCACTGTGCGGCGGATATCCAAAAGCAGGGCTTCGTCGGCGGTGTCCATGCCGGAGACGTACACCTTGCCCCCGGAGGGGAGGAGGATGGCGTTCAGGTGCTTGGCCAGGGTGGACTTGCCAGAGCCGTTGTGGCCCAGCACGGCCACGAAGGACCCGGCCTCGATCTCCAGGCTCACCCCGTCCAGGACCACCTTGGGGGTCTCCTCTCCGGAGTAGGAAAAGCGGAGGTCTTCTGTTTTGATGATGGCGTCAGACATTTTCATTCCCTCGTTTAAACAGCCTGGGGGCCAGATAGCCCCCGGTGAAGAGCAAATGGGGCGCCAGGGCGGAGAGCCAGATACCGGGCGCGCTCACGTCCCAGGCGTACTGATAGTCGCCCAGCAGAAGGGCGGCGGGGAGGTCCAGCCGGGCGTACCACATCCCGGCGGGGGTCTGGATAAGGCTGAGGCCCCAGGTGACGTCGCTGGCCTGGGCCAGCATTCCCCAGACAAGGGCCCCCGAGAGGGCGCAGAGGGCGGCAAGGCCGACTAAGGGGATGGCCGCACTTCCGCATCTGCCCCAGCGGGAGCCGAAGAACAGGCCCAGTCCCAGGCAGAGGAGGGCGGCCAAAATCAGATAGGCCCAGAGGGGCAGGCCCCTGCCCTCGGAACGGGAGCGAAACTCGAAGGCGAAGCCCGCCAGGAAAATCAGCATGGACAACACGGCCTGAGTGGTGACCCAGCTCCACGCCCAGCCTGCGGCGGGATTGGGCGCGCCCTCTTTCTTATGGGAGAGGAAGAGGCACACGACGAGGCCGGGCAATGCGCAGAGGACCAGAGACAGCCCGCCGATGGCTGCGGTGAAGTTGTCCCCGCCGAAGAAGCCGCCGGAGGAGGGGAGAAAGGCCCAGGTCCCGGTGAACCAGACGGCGGAGACGTTGTTGGCTGCCGTGCCCAGTGCGGCCAGGAAAAAGAGGGTGGGCCAGGGGAGCACGGTGGGCCGCAGCCCCCGAAGGAAGCACAGCAGGGCCGCCGCGGCGGCGCCCGTGAGTATGGGGATCAGCAGAAAGACGACGATCTCCATGGCTGCGGCTCCTTTCTTGGGCGGATCAGTCGGCCAGCCAGCGCCCCGTGGCGCCGCAGGGGAGGGCCAAACCGTTGGAGGACACTGCCAGCCCCAATTCCTGGCTCTCGGTGTGGCCGCCGTAGCGCTTGGTGACCAAGGTCTCCAGGATATAGGTCAGCACCGAGGGAGCAAGGCCCGTGGTGTAGGAGTTGATGAGGAAGAAAAGGGGCTCGTCGGAGAGGAGCTTGGAGACCATCTCCACGAAGGGCCAGAGGTTCTCCTCCAGCTTCCAGATCTCCCCGGAGGGACCCCGGCCGTAGGAGGGGGGGTCCATGATGATGCCGTCGTAGGTCCTGCCCCGGCGGATCTCCCGCTCGGCGAACTTGCCGCAGTCGTCCACGATCCAGCGGATGGGCCGCTCCTCCAGGCCGGAGGACCTGGCGTTCTCCTTGGCCCAGGCCACCATACCCTTGGCGGCGTCCACGTGGCACACACTGGCCCCCGCAGCGGCGCAGGCCACGGTGGCCCCGCCGGTGTAGGCGAAAAGGTTCAGCACGTTGATGGGCCGTCCGGCGGAGCGGATGGCCTTCTGGCAGAAGTCCCAGTTGGCCGCTTGCTCGGGGAAGAGACCGGTATGCTTGAAGTTCATGGGCTTGATGTTGAAGGTCAATTCGCCGTAGTCCACCGTCCACCGTTCGGGCACGTCCTTCTTGGCCCACTGGCCGCCGCCGGTGGCCGAGCGGGCGTACCGGGCGTCCGGCTTGCGCCAGCGGGGGTCGGTGCGGGGGGTGTTCCAGATGGCCTGGGGGTCGGGCCGCACCAGGATGTATTTTCCCCACCGCTCCAGCTTTTCCCCGCCGCCGCAGTCAATGAGCTCATAGTCTTTCCAACGCTCGGAAATCCACATATTGCACCTCTTACAAGCAAATACACAAAGTCATAATATTATATCACCGGCGGGAAAGGCAGTCAATGAGAGAAACGGGAAAGGGCATGTTGAGAATGGGGTTTGCGCCGGGTGGGAAAAGGTGGTATACTAACTAAAATAGAATGTTAACGCAGAGGAAGCGAATCCGACATGCGGAAATTCACCAACCCGGACGAAAAATTCCAGTGGATCACCACAGCGCCCATCCCCGGATTGGTGGGACAGCTGGCGGTGCCCACCATCATCTCCATGCTCATCACTTCCATCTACAACATGGCGGATACCTATTTCGTGGGCGGCCTGGGAGAGAGCGCCCAGGGGGCGGTGGGGGTGGTGTTCTCCCTCATGGCCATTATCCAGGCCCTTGGCTTTACCTTTGGGAACGGCTCGGGCAACTATGTCTCCCGGCTGCTGGGCCAAAAGAACCAGGAGGAGGCCGAGCGGGTGGCCGCCACAGGCTTTTTCTCCGGCATCTTCGGGGGCCTTGCCGTGGCGGTGCTGGGGCTTTTGTTTCTGGACCCCCTGGTCAGCGCCCTGGGGGCCACGCCCACCATCCTGCCCTATGCCCGTGACTACGCCCGGTACATCCTCCTGGGCGCCCCCTACATGGTGGGTTCCCTGGTGCTCAACAACCTGCTGCGTTTTGAGGGGAGCGCCACCTACGCCATGATGGGCATTACCACCGGCGGCATCCTCAACATGATCCTGGACCCCATCTTTATCTTCGGCCTGAATATGGGCATCGGCGGGGCGGCCCTGGCCACTATCCTCAGCCAGCTGGTGAGCTTCTGCATCCTCCTGTTCAACACCGGCCGCGGCGGGACCCTCCCCATCCGCTGGAAGCGGTTCACCCTCAAGGGCGGCATCCTGGGCAATATCATCCGGGGCGGCCTGCCCTCCTTCTACCGGCAGGGCTTGGCCAGCGTGGCCTCCATTCTCCTCAACCGGGCGGCCGGTCCCTTTGGGGACGCGGCCATTGCCGCCATGGGTATCGTCAACCGCTTCGGCATGTTTTCCGGCTCCGCCCTCATCGGCTTCGGCCAGGGCTTCCAGCCGGTGTGCGGCTTCAACTACGGCGCCGGGCTCTATGGCCGGGTGCGCCAGGCTTACTGGTTTTGTGTGAAGGTGGGCACCGCGGTTTTGACGGTGATCGCGGCGCTGGGGATCTGGTTTGCCCCTCAGATCGTCCATTTCTTCCAGCCCAACGCCCCTCTGGTGGTGGAGCTGGGCACCGCCGCCATGCGCTGCCAGCTGGTCACCCTTCTGGTGATGAGCTACGTGATCTTAAACAATATGATGCTCCAGACCGTGGGGGAGAACTTTCGGGCGTCGGTGCTGGCCCTGGCCCGGCAGGGTCTATTCTTCATCCCCCTGATCCTGATCCTGCCCCCTCTCTTTGATTTTACGGGGGTCATGCTGGCCCAGCCCATCGCCGACCTGCTGGCGACGGTGCTCACCGTCCCCCTGTCGGTGAGCTTCCTGAGGAAGATGCGGGCCATGGAAGAGGGACAAAAAGACTTGAAAAAATGAGCCTGACGTGGTATTCTTGAAAAAGAGGCGGAAGATCCGTCTAAAATAGAGATTAAAGGAGGAACAGTCAGTGGACATCTGCGGCCGAAGTACCAGACAGGACAGCGATGTTCCCTTATGGGCGGTAAATCGCCCCCCGTTCCTCCTGAGGCAGGCGCGGGGCTAGATTTCCCGTGCCCATGATCGGAATGTCGCCGCGCTGGTAAAGCAACTGCTTTACCAGCGCGGTTTGCTGTCCTTACGTACTTCCTCGCTGTATCAAAAGACAGGAGGAAAGAAGTATGGAAGAAATGGAGCGCAGGGACCTGCTCCTGGTGTGGGAGACCATGCTGACCGAGCGGGACTACCGGACCTTAAAAACCCAGCTGGCCGACGCCAACGAGGTGGACGTGGCCGAATTCATGGCGGAACTGCCGCCGGATAAAACGGTGCTGGTCTTCCGCATGCTGCCCAAGGAGATGGCCTCCGACGTGTTCGCCAACCTGGAGCCGGAGGACCAGCAGCTCATCATCTCCTCCGCCACAGACCGGGAGGTCTCCGAGCTGGTGGAGGATCTGAACGTGGACGACGCGGTGGACATGCTGGAGGAGCTGCCCGCCAGCGTGGTCAAGCGGGTGCTTAAGACCGCCCGGCCCGATACCCGCAAGCTCATCAATCAGTTTTTGAACTACCCCGACAGCTCGGTGGGCAGCATCATGACCGCCGAGTTCATCGACCTGCGCAAGTCCATGACGGTCAGCGAGGCCATCACCCGCATCCGCCGCAGCGGCGACGAGAGCGAGAGCATCTACACCTGCTACGTCATCGACTCCCGCCGCGTCCTGGAGGGGGTGGTGACCCTCCGGGAGCTGCTGGTGGCCGACGACGACACTGTCGTGGAGGAGCTGATGGAGACCGACCTCATCACTGCCCTCACCACCGAGGACCAGGAGGAGGCCGTCAACCGGATGATGAAGTACGACTTCATCTCCCTGCCCGTGGTGGACCAGGAGCACCGGCTGGTGGGCATCGTCACCGTAGACGACGTCATGGACGTCATGGAGGAGGAGGCCACCGAGGACTTCGAGAAGATGGCCGCCATGGCCCCCTCGGAGAAGCCCTACCTCAAGACCAGCGTCTTTTCCCTGGCCAAAAACCGGATCGTGTGGCTGCTGGTGCTGATGGTCTCCAGCATGGTCACCGGCGGCATTTTGGGCAAGTACGAGGCGGCCTTCGCCGCCGTGCCCCTTCTCGTCACCTTTATCCCCATGCTCACCGACACCGGCGGAAACGCCGGCAGCCAGAGCTCCACCATGATCATCCGCGGCATGGCGGTGGGGGAGATCGAGATGGGGGACTTCCTGCGGGTCCTCTGGAAGGAGCTGCGGGTCAGTATCCTGGTGGGGGTGATCCTGAGCGCGGTGAACTTTGTCCGCCTTCAGATCCAGTATCCGGGCAACACGATGGTCTCTTTCACTGTGGCCGGGGCCATGCTGGTGACGGTGGTGATGGCCAAGACCATCGGCTCCATGCTCCCCATCCTGGCCAAGCGCCTCCACGTGGACCCCACCATCATGGCCGCCCCCCTGATCACCACCATCGTGGACGCCGTGTCCCTGGTGGTCTACTTCACGCTGGCCCAGCGGCTTTTGGGCCTGTGAGGGCATCTTTGCGATACCTTAACATTGCCTTTGCGGAGAAAATGTGGTATGATCATACCATAATTTGAGGAAAAGAGGGCGAAGGACATGGGCAAACGGCAGGCGCTGGCGGAATACCACCGGGGATCCATCCTGGCCGCGGCGGAGCGGCTGTTCTCGGAAAAGGGCACCGACCGCACCACCATGGACGATATCGCGCGGGAGGCCGAGTACAGCAAGGCCACTCTTTACGTCTATTTTCAGAGCAAGGAGGAGATCGTGGGCGCCATCCTCCTCAACGGCATGGCCATGCTGAAAAAGCGGGTCCACCAGGCCATCGAGGGCCACACCGACTGGCTCGAGGCCTATGATGCCGTCTGCCTGGCCATCACCGGCTTCTATGAGGAGAACCCCACCGCCTACGAGGCGGTGATGGGCGGCTCCCTCACCGGGGCGGAGGGGAGCAAGAGCGACCAGGATATCAAGCGGGTGGCCGGAGAGTTCTGCCGGGAGCTGGCGGATTTCCTGGAGCGGGGAATGACCGCCGGGACCATCCGCTGCGCCATGGCCCCCATGGAGACGGTGATGCTTTTCTGGGCCAGCGTGTCCGGCATGATCCACATGGCCGACCGAAACGCCGACAGCCTGGAGCGGCAGGTGGGCCGCAGCCGGGAGGAATTTCTGGAGGATGGCTTCCATATGATCCTCCGGGCCATCGCCCAGGGTTGATTTCAAAGCATTTGAAACAGCGGCCATACCCGAATCGGGTATGGCCGCTGTTTTGTCGCGGGGAGAAAGGATCAGGGGATGATATACCAGTCGCCCCAGATCGTGTCGTCCCCGTCCCTGGTCCGCCGGACGAAGCCGTCCAGGCCCCAGGCATCCTGGAACACCGACCAGTCGGCGGCCATCACGCCGTTTTGATAGGCCGGGGCCTGGAGAAGGGTCACCGGCTGTCCATCCACCAGGGCGGTGGTGCTGCCGGCGGTGAGGACGACGGTGACGCCACGGTAGACGCAGGTAACGTTCCCGGTGGCGGCGTCCCAGTCACAGGTGCCGCCCAGGGTCTCCGTCAGGGCCCGGACGAGAAGGGGGTAGCCGGCGTCCTCGGTCAGAGGCGTCCCGGCGGGGACGGTGACGGGGTCCAGGGCCGAGTCGTGGGCCACGGGGGTGGAGGCCGAGCCGTCCAGGGGGTACTCCCGGTCGAAGGCGATGACCGACCGGATGTCGGCCAAGTCCTGCACGGCCTTGAAGCGGTAGTCGTGCTCCGCGCGGGCCAGGGTGACGTTATCCTGTCCTAAGTGCTCAGAGTTTTCCACCGTGCTTCCGCTGGTGCTCTCCATCATCTGGCTCTGGGTGCGGATGGAGCCGTCCGCCATGCGGAAGAAGATGCGGGGGTTGGTCTCGTAGCCGCGGCTCCGGGGCTCATCCGCCGTCAGAATCTTGCAGGTGAGGGGGGTGAGGATCACCCGCTCCACGGTGAGGGTGCCGGCTGTGGTGGTCTCAAAGTCCAGAACACCCACCCCGGAGGCGTTTACCTCCACGGTGACGGAGGGGGCGGGGTTCAGCGGCACCCTGACCTCCTTATCCTCGCCCATGTAGTCCAGCCGGATGCGGACGAAGGCGGCGGGGCCGGTGAGGTCGGCGTCGGCGTACCAGCTCATGGAGTCCTCGGTCCGGGCCTCCTTGAGCTCGCCCATGCCGAAGCCGCTGATGCCGTGCTCAGCTCTGGTGCCGTCGGCGTTCAGGGTCCCCACGTGGAAGGTGTCCATTCCGGTAAACTCCTTGGAGAAAAGGAACTGGCGGCTCTCTTCGTTGAGGGCCTTCACCGTCACCACCAGATAGGCGGTGTTTTCGTCCGCCACCGAGCTCTCCACGGTGAGGGTGTAGTTTTCGTCACTGACGGACCGCACGGTGCTGTCCATATATTCCTGGGCGGGGGAGGTGTCCCCCTGGAAAAACGCCTGGAGCACGTCCAGGTTGGCGCTCACGGCCAGGGCGCTGCCGGTAACGGCCACGGCCAGCGCCGCCGCCGCCAGGGCGAACCTCGTTTTCTGTCTCATATAAACCTTCCTCTCTGTGGGGTCGGCGTCCAGCGCGGCGTGGACCCTTGCCTTCACCGCCCGGGCGTCCGCCGCCGTGGGCGCGTCCGTTCTGCCCATGTCCTTCCAAAGCTCATCCATCCGGTTCAAGTGCCGACCCTCCTTTCGTCAATCGTTCTTTCAAATCCCTGCGGGCCCGGCACAGCCGGGTCTTGGTCGCCGGGGCGCTGAGGCCCAAGCGCTTTCCGATGTCCTTGAGCTTTTCGCCCTCGTAGTAGTAGCCGATGACCAGCGTGCGGTCCGGCTCGCCTAGGGCCTCCACCGCCAGACGGAGGCGTTCGGCGAACATGTGCCGCTCCACCAGCTCCTCCGGCCCGGGCCCGGGCTCCGCCTCCCAGTCGGAGAGGGGAAGGGGCGTGGGCCGGGCGGCGCGGAGGCAGTCGGTGGCCTTGTTCCGGGTGATGGCCGACAGGTAGGACTTGACCCCCTGGGCCGGGTCCAGCGCGGCCCGGTGCTCCCACAGGGCCAGGAAGGCGTCGGAGACCACCTCCTCCACGTCCTCCCGGGAGGCGGAGGCCCCCAGGGCCCGCCACGCCACGGTGGAGAGATAGGGGGTGTAGGCTTCGATGGCGCGGTCGAGGGCCAGACGGTCGCCCCTACGCAGCTTTTGGGTCAGCTTGCCCTCGTCCACAGCGTCACTTCCTTCCAAGAACCGGTTCTGACAGTAAATACGGAGAATGGAGAAAAAGGTTACAGAGAATAGGAAAAAAGAGGTGCCCCAACGATTGTCGGGACACCTCTTTTTTTGACAAAGGGAAAGAAGCTTACTTCAGCTCGACCTTGGCGCCGACCTCTTCCAGCTTCTTCTTGAGCTCCTCGGCCTCGTCCTTGGAGACGGCCTCCTTGATGGCCTTGGGAGCGGCCTCGACAGCGGCCTTAGCCTCGGCCAGGCCCAGGCCGGTGATCTCGCGGACGACCTTGATGACCTTGATCTTCTCGGCGCCGATTTCAGCCAGGACGACGTCGAACTCGGTCTTCTCCTCGGCGGCGGGGGCGGCGGCGCCACCGGCGGCGGGAGCGGCCATGGCGGCGGCGGAAACGCCGAACTCCTCCTCCAGAGCCTTCACCAGGTCGTTGAGCTCCAGGACGGTCAGGGACTTCACTTCTTCGATCAGAGCAGTGATCTTCTCGCTAGCCATAATAGTATACCTCCTAAATTTGGTTTAAACGTTTTGTTTTTGATTACTCAGCGGGGGTCTCGGCGGCAGCCTCGACAGGGGCCTCCTCGGCGGGAGCGGCCTCGGCGGCGGGAGCCTCCTCAGCGGGGGCAGCGGCCTCCTCGGCGGGCTTGTCGGCGGGGACGCCACCCTTCTCGGCGATGGCCTTGATGACGATGGCCAGGCTGGTGATGGGGGAGAGCATCATGCCGAGCACCTGACCCACCAGCGCCTCCTTAGAGGGCAGCTCGGCCAGAGCGGCAATGTCGTCCATGGGAAGGACCTTGCCCTCCATGAAGCCGGCCTTGATGACGAACCGGTCGCCGTTGAGCCCCTTGGCAAACTTGTGGATGACACGCATGGGGGCGATGGGGTCCTCCTTGCTGACAGCCAGGGAAGTGGTGCCGTGGAGCACGCCGTCCAGCTCGGAGAGCCCGGCGTCGTCCAGAGCGCGGCGCACCAGGGTGTTCTTCACCACGGAGTACTCCACGCCGGCCTTGCGCAGCTCATTACGAAGGGTGGTGTCCTCGGACACGGTGATACCCTCGTAATTCACCAGCACGCCGCTGGCAGAAGACTTCAGGGTTTCGACCAGCTCGGCCACGATGGCCTGCTTCTCGCTCAGAACCTTTGCGTTAGGCATATTGGGAATTCACCTCCAGAGTTTTTGGTAGCGACAAAAAAATGCCGCTTTCGTGTTCGGCACGAAAACAGCACAAAAAGACATTCTTGTTGGCTGCATTCTCGGCGGGGGACGAATGTCGTTAGAGCCGAAGGCTCCCCGCTGTCTCTGAACACGAAAAGTATAATATCATCCCGGGCGGGTTCTGTCAAGCAAAACCCGCCCGAAATGGATATTACAAAGGGAAAGCTGTCATGCTGCGGGTTGGGCGCATGGCCGGGCGTCTAAGTCCCTCCGACTGCGCAAGCCGTCGTTCAGCCCTTTGGGCTGCCCGTCCGTTTGCTCCGCTGCGGGTCTTACCCGCCCTATGCGCCTACCCTCCGCACTTCTTTTTACACGAACTTGGCGGCGTTGAGCTTCACGCCGGGGCCCATGGTGGAGGCGGCGACGCAGCTCTTGACGTAAGTGCCCTTGGCGGCGGAGGGCTTGGCCTTGACGATGGCGCCCATGAGGGCGTTCAGGTTCTCGGTCAGCTTCTCGGGACCAAAGGAGACCTTGCCGATGGGGCAGTGGATGATGTTGGTCTTGTCCAGACGATACTCCACTTTACCGGCCTTGACTTCCTGGACGGCCTTGGCCACGTCGGGAGTCACGGTGCCGGCCTTGGGGGAGGGCATCAGGCCCTTGGGGCCCAGGACCTTACCCAGACGGCCCACCACGCCCATCATGTCGGGGCTGGCGACCACCACGTCGAAGTCGAACCAGTTTTCCTTCTGGATCTTCTCGACAAGGTCCATCTCGCCCACGTAGTCGGCGCCGGCGGCCTTGGCGGCCTCGGCCTTGTCGCCCTTGGCGAAGACCAGCACCCGCTGGGTCTTGCCGGTGCCGTGGGGGAGGACGATGGCGCCGCGGACCTGCTGGTCGGCGTGGCGGGAGTCAACGCCCAGCTTCACGTGGAGCTCCACGGTCTCGTCGAACTTGGCGGGAGCGGTCTTGACCACAAGGTCCATGGCCTCGGTGACGTCGTAAGCGGCGTTCTTGTCGATGAGCTTGGCGCCGTTCTGATATTTCTTACCTCTAAACATCTCTGATTCCTCCTTGCCTTAGTCGCCCACCAGGACGCCCATGGAGCGGGCAGTACCGGCGATCATGCTCATGGCGGCCTCGATGCTGGAAGCGTTGAGGTCGGGCATCTTGGTCTCAGCGATCTTGCGGATGTCTTCCTTGCTGATGGTGGCAACCTTGTCCTTGTTGGGCACACCGGAGGCCTTGTCCAGACCGCAGGCCTTCTTGATGAGGACGGCGGCGGGAGGGGTCTTGGTGATGAAGGAGAAGGAGCGGTCGGCGTAGACGGTGATGACCACGGGGATCAGCAGGCCGCCGTCGTTCTTGGTCCGCTCATTGAACTCTTTGGTAAAAGCGGCGATATTGATGCCGTGCTGGCCGAGGGCCGGGCCCACAGGGGGGGCCGGAGTCGCCTTGCCGGCGGGGATCTGCAGTTTCACGTAACCGGTAATTTTCTGTGCCATTTGAAACAGCACCTCCTACATAAATGTGGTATGGACGGGACCCAATGCGGTCCCTCCCACGTCGCGGGGGATGAGCCGCCCGAAAGCGGCCGGATGTCAATCGCTGACAGGTTCCACCTGGTCCAGCTCCAGCTCCACGGGAGTTTCCCGGCCGAACATGGACACCACGACCCGGACCTTGCTGTGGTCCATGTCGATCTCTTCCACCGTGCCGATGAAGGACTCCAGGGCGCCGTCGGTGATCTTGACGCTGTCACCCAGGGCGTAATTGACCACAACCTCGTGCTTCTCCACGCCCAGAGCCGCGATCTCCTCCTCAGAGAGGGGAATGGCCTTGTTGCCGGAGCCCACGAAGCCGGTGGAGCCGCGGATGTTGCGCACCAGATGCCAGGTGTCGTCGGTGAGCACCATCTTCACCAGCACATAGCCGGGGAAGACCTTGCGCTCCACCGTTTTGGGACCGTTGTCCGTGATCTCGGTGACGGTCTCCATGGGGATGTTGACCTCTTGAATGAGGTCGCGCATGCCGCGGTTTTCCACAGCCTTCTCAATACTGGCCGCGACGGTGTTTTCGTAGCCGGAGTAGGTGTGGACCACGTACCATTTCGCCTCTTCCATGCCGCGCCCCTTAGACTTGGTGGAAGAAGGTGATTAGGGCGCCCAAGAGATTCTTCGCCAACATGTCGAACAGCCAGATACAAACGCCGATCACCACGCAGAAGGCGATGACGATGAGGGTGTTGTTCAAGGTCTGCTTCCAAGTGGGCCACTGGACCTTCTTCAGTTCGGCCTTCATCTCTTTGAACCAATGACCCATCCGCGCGAAGATGCCGGGCTTGGACTTCTTTTCCGTCTTCTTCTCGGCCTTTTCCTTCTTGGCGGGAGCCGCGGGGGTCTCAGAGGCGGCAGCGGTCACTTCCGCTTTTTCCACGTTCTCGTTTTCAGCCATTCAGTGATACCCTTCTTTCTTGTGAGCCGTTTTTGTAGGAGGGGCTCATTACTTGGTCTCGGTATGGACCGTGTGCTTTCTGCAGAAGGGGCAGAATTTGTTCATCTCCAGACGGTCGGGATCGTTTTTCTTGTTCTTCTTGGTATTGTAATTACGCTGCTTGCACTCGTTGCAGCGCAGGGTGATCTTCACCCGGTTGCCTGCCTTTGCCATAACGTCGGCACCTCCTTAATTCTTGACCGTTTCCGGCATAAAAAAAGCCGGGTCCGGTCTGTTCGCCGGATCCAGCCAAAAGAGCCGCAATGGGCCCTTGGACATGGCGGTGTGGATCCGGCATGATCTGCCTCCCTATGACCTCAGAGAGGAAAAGGGTTTCACGTCCCGTCACACCGTAAAAACGGACATGAAAAAAGAGCCCTTTTCATAGGTGATGGTATTCTATCACGGTCCCGGGGACAAGTCAAGGGAATTTTTCGAAAATCTTCCCGCTCTTTAAGACGTTTTTTGAAGGTCGTCTCTTTTATAATGGGCAGGCAGGAAAGGGGAGGGGACGGGCGTGACGGTGGTATACATAGATGAGGTGTTTCTGCTGAACGCCGTCATCGACTATCTGCTGCTGCTCTCCGCCGCCAAGCTGGCGGGGGAGCCGCTGTACCGGGGGCGGATGGCCCTGGGGGCCGTCCTGGGTGGGCTGTACGCCGCCGGGGTGTTCCTGCCCGGACTCGGTTTTTTGAGCCATCCGGCCTGCAAGGCCGCCGCCGCCGTGGGGATGTGCCTGCTGGTCTTCGGTTCCTCCCGGCGGCTGCTGCGGGTGAGCCTGGTGTTTTTGGGGGTGTCCGCCGCCTTCGGCGGCGGGGTGCTGGCCCTCCAGCTCTTCTGGGGGGCCCCGGCCGTCCTGGATCTGAAGACGGTGCTGCTGTCGGCGGCGGGGTGCTACCTCTTTATCACCCTGATCTTCCGGCGGACGGCCAGGCACACCGGGGGGGAGCTGGCCAGCGCCGAGCTGACGCTGGGGGGGAAGCGGTGCCGCCTCACCGCCCTGGTGGACACGGGCAACACCCTGACGGACCCCGCCACGGGGCGGCCGGTGATGGTGGCGGAGGGGGAGCGGGCCACGCCTCTATTTCCCGCGGGAGAGGCCCCCGGGCCCGAGGAGCTCAGCGACCCGGTGGCGGCCCTGGCCCGCCGGGAGAAGGACGGCCGCCGCTGGCGGCTGCTGCCCTACCGGGCGGTGGGGGTGGACCACGGCCTGCTGCTGGCGGTCCGGGTGGACCGGGCCATGGTGGGGGGCGAGGACTACGGCCCCATCCTGGTGGCACTCTCGCCCACCCCCCTGTCCGACGGGGGCGGTTATCACGCACTGATTGGAGCCTAGTAAAAGAGCCTTCCCGCCGGAGGGGGCCTATCAGAAAGAGGAGGAAGAGAAACATGGGGGAAAAGCTCAGGCGTATGTGGTGGGCCTTCCGGGCCATCCTGGCCCGCTGGGGGGTGGCCCTGCCGGGAAAGATCATGTACATCGGGGGGAGCGACACGCTGCCCCCGCCGCTGAAACGGGAGGAGGAGGCCGCCCTCATCGCCCGGCTGGGAGAGGGGGACGAGGACGCCAAGAGCACCCTCATCGAGCGCAATCTCCGGCTGGTGGTCTATATCGCCAAGCGGTTCGAGAACACCGGCGTGGGCATCGAGGACCTCATCTCCATCGGCACCATCGGCCTCATCAAGGCGGTGAGCACCTACAAGGCGGAGAAAAACATCAAGTTGGCCACCTACGCCTCCCGGTGCATCGAAAACGAGATCCTGATGCACCTGAGAAAGACCTCCAACCAGCGGGGGGAGGTCTCCTTCGACGAGCCGCTGAACACCGACTGGGACGGCAATGAGCTGCTGCTGTCCGACATCCTGGGCACCGAGGGGGACGTGGTGATGAAGCCCCTGGAGGAGGACGTGGACCGCCAGCTCCTCTCCCAGGCCATGGACCGGCTGGAGGAGCGGGAGAAGGTCATCATCACCATGCGCTTCGGCCTGGACGGGCGGACGGAGCGGACCCAGAAGGAGGTGGCCGACCTGCTGGGCATCTCCCAATCCTATATCTCCCGGCTGGAAAAGCGCATCATCCAGCGGCTCAAGCGGGAGATCCTGAAAATGATGTGAAAAAGAGGGCGGGCGGGTCAATGACCCGCCCGCCTGTCTCAGATCAGTCCCAGTTCCCGCTGGGCCGCCTTGGTCAGCTTCGCCGTCACCAGGGCGTAGGACTGGTCGCACATCTCACGCAGGACGTCCTCCGGCACGGCCCCGTCCAGATAGACGGTGTTCCAGGTCCGCTTGTCGGAGTAAAAGCCGGGCACCACGTCGGGGTAGGTCGCCCGGTAGAGCTCGGCCATCCGGGGATCGCATTTGAGAAGAACCATGGTCCGCCCGTCATAGGGGGCGTACTTGGGGTCGGGGGTGCAGATGGCGGCAAACTGCCTGCCCCGGACCAGGTACCGGTCCCACTGCCACTCCAGCTTGTAGTCGTGCTCCGCGCCGGACTTGCCCAGCAGATAGGCCTCCAGCCAGGGATAACGGTTCATTTTCATCACCTCTTGCCCTCCAGTGTACCATCCGGGCGAATGGCTGTCCAGGAGAAAAGAAAAGTTTTGCTTACATGGAAGGGCTAAAATGTGGTATACTATATTAAATAATGAGGTGATTGAATGTATCAAGCGGGAGACTTGGTCCTGTACGGGCGCACCGGCGTGTGCCGGGTGGAGCGGATCGAACACCGGGACGGACAGGATTTTTACGCGCTGAAGCCCCTATACCAGTCCTGTGATATCTTTGCTCCGGTGGACAGCGTCAAGGTTTTTATGCGGCCCATCATCTCCAGGGAGGAGGCCCAGCGGTTGGTAGACCTGATCCCTTCTCTGGAAGTGGAGGCCTATGAGAACCGGGCGATGCGGGAGCTGACGGAGCACTATCAGGCGTCCATCGACACCCACGAGTGCCAGGATTTGATCGAGATGACCATGTCCCTCTACGCCAAGAAAAAGACGGCCCAGGGGCAGAAACGCAAGTTCGGCGCCGTGGACGAGCGGTTTATGAAGTGGGGCGAGGAGCTCCTCTTCGGAGAGCTGGCCGCGGCTCTGGAACTTCCGATGGAAGAGGTGCCGGAGTATATCGGCTGGCGGGTGAAGCAGGCCGCGCAGGCCTAAAATAAGGCAAAGAGAGCGCCGGGACATTGGTCCCGGCGCTCTTTTCATGCCTGGGGAAAAATCCATCGAAAGCGGTCCCACGATAAAAAATATAGCCCGGTCCCGCGCCGTATGAAAGCCCCTGCCGGGGAAATACTGAAACCAGTATTTTGAAGGCGGGAGGGATCGTGTGTGCAGGGCAAGGTGGAGATCTGCGGGGTCAAAACCTCCAAATTAAAGGTCCTCAAGAACGAGGAGACCATGGCGCTGCTCCGCCGCACCAAGGAGGGGGACATGGACGCCCGGGAACAGCTTATCGCCGGGAACCTCCGTCTGGTGCTGTCGGTGATTCAAAAATTCGACCGTCGGGGGGAGAACGCCGACGATCTGTTCCAAGTGGGCTGTATCGGCCTCATCAAGGCCATCGATAATTTCAACATTGACCTGGATGTGCGCTTTTCCACCTACGGGGTGCCCATGATCGTGGGGGAGATCCGCCGCTACCTCCGGGACAACAGCGCCATGCGGGTGTCCCGGTCCATGCGGGACACGGCCTACAAGGTTCTCCAGGCCAAGGAGAAATTCATGTCCGAGCACCAGCGGGAGCCCACCATCGAGGAGATCGCCAAGATGCTGGAGACGAAACGGGAGGATGTGGTCTTTGCCCTGGAGGCCATCACCGACCCGGTGAGCCTTTACGAGCCGGTCTACTCCGACAGCGGGGACGCGGTGTGCGTCATGGACCAGGTGAAGGACAGCAAGAACACCGACGAGAGCTGGCTGGAGCATATCGCCCTGAAAGACGCGGTGGACAAGCTGCCCGAGCGGGAGAAACGGATTTTGAGCCTGCGGTTTTTCCAGGGCAAGACCCAGATGGAGGTCTCCTCCGAGGTGGGCATCTCCCAGGCCCAGGTGTCACGGCTGGAGAAAAGCGCGCTGGAACAGATCCGAAAAAGTTTGTAAAAAAGCCCCGGCGTTACATTGGTAACACCGGGGCTTTTTTGCTGTTCATGCCCGCTCCCGGAGGGTGACCAACACCGTGTCGCCGGGCTGTTTGCCGATGGCGGAACGGATGTCCTTTCGAAGGCCCAAAATGTGGCCCGGCGTCCCCATACGGACCAGGCTCCCCCGATAGGGCACTCCGTCAAAGGCGGCGTCCACCTTGACCCGGCCCTTGCCGAACTCCGACTGGACATCGTAGGGGAACTCCACATAGGCGCCGTCTATGCCGGGCACTTTTTGGATGACAGCCCGAAAGCGGTATTCCTTTTTATTCAAGACAGATCCCTCCGCGTCTTTTGGAACTGGGACTATCTTATCCTCTGCCGCCGATCTCATCCGCCAGCCGGGCGAATTCCTCGATACCCAGCCGTTCCCCCCGGACGTCGGCGGGGAGGCCGGCGGCCTCGATGCAGGCCCGCAGGTCGTCCTTGGAGAGGGGAAAAGCGGAGGTCAGGGCGTTCAAAAGGGTTTTGCGCCGCTGGCCGAAGGCCCCCCGGACCACCCGGAAGAACCGCTTTTCGTCATGGACGCACGCCGGGGCGGGCCTGGGGGTGAGCCGCAGGACGGCGGAGGTCACCTTGGGGGCGGGAAGGAAGCACTCGGGGGGCACCTCGAAGAGGAGCTCCGTCCCGGCGTGGTATTGGCAGAAGACGGAGAAGGCCCCGTAGTCCCCGGTGCCGGGGGCGGCGCAGACGCGCTGGGCCACCTCCCGCTGGATCATCACGGTGATGGAGGCGAAGAGCCCGCTCTCCAGGAGAAGGGTGAGGACGGGGGTGGTGATGTTGTAGGGCAGGTTGGCGCACACCAGGGGGGTGAGGCCGGCAAACTGCTGGGCCACCAGGGCGGGCAGATCCAGCTTCATCACGTCCCCGGGGACCACGGTGACGTTGGGGCAGTCGGCCAAGGTCTCGGAGAGAATGGGGAGGAGGGCCCTGTCCAGCTCCACCGCCGCCACCTTGTCGGCCCGCCGGGC
This sequence comes from Oscillospiraceae bacterium, assembly GCA_022846075.1. GTDB lineage: Bacteria > Bacillota > Clostridia > Oscillospirales > Oscillospiraceae > Vermiculatibacterium. Next base: position 2,010,446 of record AP025582.1, on the reverse strand, counting down.
CAGCTGGACGGTGAGGGGGCCGATCCCGGGGCCGATCTCCAGCACCCCGGTGCCCGCCCCCGCGCCGGAGGCGTCGGCGATGTCCTGGGGCACCCAGCTTTCGATGAGAAAGTTCTGGCCCATGGATTTGGAGAAGCGGAAGCCGTGGCGGCCCAGCAGGGCCTTGATCTCCTCGATATTACAAAGATCCATCGCCGCTCACCTCATACCCCAGATCGCACATGACTTGAAAGACCGCCTGAGAAGGCCGGACGGTCTTTTCCCGGACGGGGAAATTCCCATCAAAGGCCTCCAGCCCCTCCGGATCGTAACGGAAGCCCTCGTGGAACCGTCCGCCCCCGGCCAGGGCGCCACGGCGCAGCTCCAGGGCCATCAGGCCGGGCAGGTACATCCCATTTTCCAGTTTGAGGTCGAAGCGCTCGCAGCCGTGGAAGCCGAAGCGGCCGTAATACCGGGGGTCCCCCAGGATGACGGCGGCGGCATGGCCCTCGTCCGCCGCCCGGGCCAGGGTGTCCCGGATCAGGGCGCCGCCCACCCCCTTGCCCTGGCATTCGGGCAGGACGCCCAAGGGGCCGAAGGTGACGGTATCGACGGCGGAGCCGTCGGGGCGAACCACCTGGCTCCGGGCGTAGTAGATGGCGCCCGCCAGAGTGTCCCCGTCAAAGGCCAGCCAGGCCAGGGAGGGGAGATAGGCCGGGCTTTGGCGCAGCCGGTGGAGGAAGTGGTGCTCCATGCAGCCGGGCTGATACACGTCCCAGAAGGCCGCCCGGGTCAAGGCCTCGCAGGCGCGGAAATCGGCGGGGGTCTCCGGGCGGAGGGTCAATTCCATATCGTTACCTCACAATGAGAAATTTGGGTACAGTATAGCATCCCCGCGGGGAAAAGGCAAATCAGGCCGTCTCCTGTTTGCTCCGGCGGTGGAGATAGAAGAAGTATGCCCCGCAGAGGGCGATCTGCACCAGGGAGGAGCAGGGGGTGGCCAGGCCCACCAGGAAGAGGGAGACGGGGGTGATCCGGCTCATAAGGAAAGAGACGGGGATACGGACGCCGAAGGCCCCGACGATGCCCTGGAGCATGACGAAGGCGGTGCGGCCCCGGCCGTTAAAGTAGCCGATGAAGGGGAAGAGGAAGGAGGTGAGAAGGCAGTCCACGGCGTAGGCCCGCAGATAATCCGCCCCCGCCGCCGCCACGGCGGCGTCCGGGGTGAAAAAGCCGGTGAGGAGGATGCCGCGGAAAAAGGCGAAGCAGCCGATGACCAGGCCGAAGGAGAGGGAGGCGAGGATGCCCCGGCCCAGGGCCTTGCCCGCCCGGTCCAGCCGCCCGGCCCCCACGTTCTGGGCCACGAAGGCGGACATGGACTGCATGAAGGCGGAGGGCACCAGCATAATGAAGCCGCAGAGCTTCTCCGCCACGCCCATCCCGGCGGAGGCGGTGAGGCCCAGAGAGTTGACGATGGCCAGGATGACCAGGAAGGAGACGGACACCAGCCCGTCCTGGAGGGCGATGGGGGCCCCCAGCCGGAAGATGCGGCCCACGTGGCCGCCCCGGAAGCGCAGGTGCTTCCGGGAGAAGGGGAAGGGCAGGCCCCGCCGCCTGACCACCAGCAGGGAGACCGCCACGCTCACCCCCTGGGCGGCCACCGTGGCGATGGCGGCCCCCAGGGCCCCCAGGCCGAAGACCCGCACCAGGATGTAGTCCCCTATGATGTTAACGATACAGGCGATAAAGACGGTCATCAGCGGGGTTTTGGAGTCTCCCAGCCCCCGGAAGATGCTGCCGAAAACGTTATAGGCCGTGATGAACACCAGCCCGCCGGCGCAGACGCGGATGTAGGACACGGTCTGGGAAAAGGCGGCCGCCGGGGCCTGGGTGACGGTGGCCAGTCCCCCGGCCCCCAGCAGGGTCAGGCCGGTGAGCAGGACGGCCATGGCGGCGAAGAGGCAGATGCCGCTTCCGATGACTGGACCGGCCTCCTCCTTCCGCCCCTCCCCCAACGTCTGGCCCAGCAGGACGGTGGCCCCCATGGTGAGGCCCGCGATGATGGAGGTGATGGACTGCATCAGCTGGCTACCGGTGGACACCGCCGACACGTCGGCGGAGGTGGCGAATTTGCCCACCATCCAGAGGTCCACGGCGCCGTAGGCCGTCTGCAGGACCAGGGCCATGAGGATGGGCAGGGAAAATTTCAGCAGGGGCAGAAAGATTCTCCCCCGGGTAAAGTCGGCGGTGTCTTGCCGCATAAAAAGGCCTCCCAACAAAAAACTCAAAAAGCCGGATAAGAGGGGGACCTCTCGGTCCTCCATCTTATCCGGCCAACGCGCCTCTTGATGCCCTGGGGCGCGCGTCCTCCGATGAACAGTACTATTTTAATGATTTGCGGGAATTTGTCAAGAGGGGGACTTTTTGGTCCTCATTTGCGGATAAATGTGTATGGTAAAAGCTTTGCCGTTTCGCCAAACGACCTTGAGGAGAACAGGCCGATATGATAGTATATAAAAAGATTGCAGATCACACGGAACGGAGAAGGCGCATTTGATAAAATGGAAATTACAGGAGAATGAAAAGGAGTCGGGATGGACCATATCATTCAAGTCGGCATCGGAGTATTGATCGTCAGGGAAAATAGGGTCCTGCTGGGACACCGGGTCAGGAAGGGGAAGGATACGGGCGGGATCTACGAGCCCGGCACCTGGTGCCTGCCCGGAGGGAAGCAGGAGTACCACGAGACGATCCTGGAAGGGGCCAAACGGGAAGTGCGGGAGGAGACCGGCCTGGAGGTTTGGGATCTTCAAATTTTCAGCGCCGTGGATGATATCCAGCCGGACAAGCATTTTGTGACCGTCCAGGTGATCGCCAACGGCCACGGCGGGGAGGCCCGGGTGATGGAGCCGGACAAGCAGGACGAGTGGAGATGGTTCAGCTTTCACGATTTGCCGGAGAAGCTCTACTCCCCGTCGGAAAAATTTATCCGGGCGTACATGCGGGCGCACCTGTAAAGGCCGCCGGAAGAGGCCGGGCCCCGTTTTACGGCGGAGCCGGTCAGGGCTTGACCGCGATATAGAGGAAGCACCGGTCCTTCCCGTCCTTGGTATAGGCTCCGGGGACGGTGCTCTCGAAGTCCTCGGTAAAGGCCCGGCAGAGGGCCCCCGACTGCTGGTCGGCCCAAACCAGAGCCCAGGCGTTCCGGGCGCAGGCGGACAGATCCTCACCCTCCGCCTCATACTTCCGGTAGGTCCCCTGGGCGGTTTTTTCCTCCAGAGCGGTGAAGAAGCCGGAGGAAGCCGCCAGAATGGTCAGGTCGTAGTCCCCGCGCTCATCTCCGGCGTAATTGTGGTAGAGGGAGACAGGGGAGACGCCGGGCTGAAACTGTCCCTCGCTGTCGAAAAGCAGGGGGAGCTTGCCGGAGGTGACGTCCCCCCAGAGAGCGCCGACGGCGGCCAGACCCTCCGCACTGTTGTTGGCGCGGAGGGTCACAGAGGAGAGAGAATAACTCATTTATCCGCCTCTTTCCAGCGCAGAAGCAGGGGGAAGAACTTGCGCATCTGCTCCTTGGCCTGTTCCTCGGTCATATCGGGGTTGGACTGGGCCATCATGGGGGCGCAGAAGGCGATCATCTCCTCCATGGTCATCTCTCCGGTAAAGGCGCCGTCCTGGTAGCAGTATTTGCAGTAGTGGGGGCTGGGGGTCCCGTCCTTCTCGGCACCTCTCTGGGTGGGATCGGTCAGGGGCATGCCGCAGGATTGGCAGAAGGTTTGGTCGGCGTTCATGAAAACGTCCTCCTTTGTTTGTGATGTCCCCATGGTAGCACCGAAACCCTGACATCCTGTGTCAGGGTTTTTGCAGTGGGCCGAAATTTTGTGCGCCAGGGCGCCCAGCCCCAGGCGCATCCGCTCCGGCTCCAGCACCTCCACCCCCAGGCCGAAGGAGAGAAGGTAGCCGTAGACCCAGTTGTCCTCCGGGAAGGAGACGGAGACCTCCAAAGACCCGTCGGGCAGGGCCTTGACGCTGGATTCCCCGAATTCGTCGTAGACCCGGAAAGCCTGGGTGGGGGGGAACCGCAGCCGCAGGTCCACCGGGCAGGGGGCGGCGGCCTCCGGGTCGTCGATGGGGGGCGGCGACAGAGGGGTGGAGAAGGTCTGGCCGGTGACGGACAGCTCCAGCATCCGGGAGACCTTGAAGGTGCGGTAAGCCTGCTTGTCAAGGCAAAAACCTTGTAGGTACCAGGCCTGCCCTTTAAAAACCAGCCTGGCGGGGAGGGCCTGACGGGCGGTGGTCTGGCCGTAGGAGCTGACATAGGTAAAGGAGATGACCTTGCGGGTTAGGATGGCGTCTTTCAGGGCGGCGAACTTGGCTTTCCCGTCGGGGGAATTTCCCCAGCGGGACATGTCCACCTGGAGCCAGTCAGGCTGGTCCCGGCGGAAGAGGGCGGAGAGCTTGGAGAGGGTCTCCGACGAGCCCAGGGCGTCGTCCCCGGCCAGGGAGCGCAGGGCGGTGAGGAGCTGGGACTGCTCGTCGTCGGTGAGGGCGGCCTTGCTCAAAACGTAGTGGTCCATAAGGGCTACGCCGCCGTTCCGGCCGGGGGTGGCATACACCGGCACCCCGGCGGCGGAGAGGGCGTCCACATCCCGGTAGATGGTGCGGATGGATACCTCGAACCGCTCCGAGAGCTCCTTGGCGGTCATTTGCCCACGCTCCAGCAGGAGGTAGACCAGCTCGAACAGTCTGCCCTGGGACATAGGGTTTTCCTCCTTCCTTTGATAAGCGGGCGGATGCTATCCGCCCCTACGAATCGGACACTGCGTCCCATGTAGGGGCGGATAATATCCGCCCGCGTTCCTTGATTCACTTACATTTCCCGGCGGCCCTCCAGAGCCCGGCCCAGGGTGGCGTCGTCGGCAAATTCCAGCTGCCCGCCCACGGGGACGCCGTAGGCCAGGCGGGTGACCTTGACCCCGAAGGGCTTCAGCAGCCGGGACAGGTACATGGCTGTGGCCTCCCCCTCGGTGGTGGGGTTGGTGGCCATGATGACCTCCCGGATATCTCCCCCGGCCACCCGGTCCAGCAGCTCCTTGATGTGCAGGTCGTCGGGCCCCACGTGGTTCATGGGGGAGATGACCCCGTGGAGCACGTGGTAACAGCCGGTGTATTCCCGGGAGCGCTCCAGGGCCACCACGTCCTTGGGGTCGGCCACCACGCAGACGGTGGCCTCGTCCCGTTTGGAGCTGCGGCAGATGGGGCACAATCCTTCCCCCTCGGTGAAGTTGCGGCACACCGGACACAGGGCGATGGAGGATTTGGCGGCCACGATGGCGTCGGCAAAGGCCTGGGTCTCCTCGGTGGGGAGGCCCAGGACGAAGAAGGCCAACCGCTGGGCGGACTTTTTGCCCACGCCGGGGAGGCGGGCGAACTGTTCTACCAGGGCTTCCAGGGCGGGGGGAAAATATTCCATGGGAAGGACCTCCGTTGTGAGATGGGGAGTGGTTATCCGCGCAGGGCGGCGATGGCGGCGGGGATATCGGCGGCGCCGTAGATGGCGGAGCCCGCCACCAGCACGTCGGCTCCGGCGGCGATGCAGTCCTTGGCGGTCTTGGCGTTGACCCCGCCGTCCACCTCCAGGCGGCAGCCGGGGCAGTACCGGTCGATGAGGGCCCGGATAGCGGAAATCTTGGGGAGCTGGTCGGCCATGAAGGACTGGCCCCCGAAGCCGGGCTCCACCGTCATGACCAGAATGAGGTCAAGCCCCCGCTCCAGGTAGGGGACCACCGCCTCGGCGGCGGTGATGGGCCGCAGGACGATGCCCTTCTTGACCCCCAGGGCCTCCATCTGGTCCAAGGCGGCGTGGATGGCGGGGGGCATATCCGCCTCCAGGTGGATGGAGAGAAGGTCGGCCCCCGCCTTGGCGAAGGCCTCCACGTACCGCCCCGGCTTTTCCACCATCAGGTGGGTGTCCAGGAACATATCGGTATGGGCGCGGATAGACTGGACCACCGGTACGCCGATGGAGATGTTGGGGACGAACATGCCGTCCATCACGTCCACATGGAGCCAGTCGGCGGTGGAAACCCTTTGGATGTCCCGCTCCAGGTTGCAGAAGTCGGCGGAGAGGATGGAGGGCGCGATCTTCACCATAGGGATCGTCCTTTCGAATCAAAATGGGGCCCCACAAAATGGAACCATTTTGTGGGGAAAGGAGGAAGGAGCCTGCGGATATGGAGCTTTCGGCCCACCCGCGCCGGAAGCAAAATGGAGCGGGCCCCTTCCGGCGAGAACCGGGGGCCTGGCCCGGTCATAGGATACACTAAGCGGATGCCCGACCTGCCCCCGCCGGTCTTCCCCAGACAGCCAGACCCACGGCTCCGGCCACGGCGGCCGCGGCTTGTCGGCGCCGCATCATATAGCCCCCGGCCGGCTTCGCCCGGCCGGGGGCAAATGCTGTCCGGGCTCAATAGACCTCGGTGGTGCTGGTCTCCCGGGCGGTATAGCCCGCCTTCTTGAGGGCGGCCATGATCTGGGCCTTGTGCTCCTGGCCGAAGGCCTCCAATGTGACCTTCAGCTCCACCCCCGCCTGGCGGTTCAGATTGACGAACTGGTTGTGCTCCAGTTTGATGATGTTGCCGTTCTCGCCGGCCACCACGCCGGCCACCCGCAGCAGCTCGCCGGGCCGGTCGGGGAGCATCACCGAGAAGGTGAAGATGCGGCCCCGGCCCATCAGGCCGTGCTGAACCAGGGAGGAGACGGTAATGACGTCCATATTGCCGCCGGAGAGGACGGGGACCACGTTTTTGCCCTCGGCCTTCAGATGCTTGAGGGCGGCCACGGTGAGAAGCCCGGCGTTCTCCACGATCATCTTGTGCTTCTCCATCATGTCCAGGAAGGCGTCCACCAGCTCGGAGTCGTCGATGGTGATGATCTCGTCCACGTTCTCCTGGATGTAGGGGAAAACCAGGTCGCCGGGGGTCTTGACGGCCACGCCGTCGGCGATGGTGTCCACCTTGGGAAGGGTGACCACCTTGCCCGCCTTCCGGCTGGCCCTCATGCAGGCGGCGCCGGTGGGCTCCACGCCGATGACCTTCACCTTGGGATTGAGGAGCTTGGCCAGGGTGGACACGCCGGCGGCCAGGCCGCCGCCCCCGATGGGGACCAGGATCATGTCCACGTCGGGCAGGTCGGAGAAGATCTCGTAGGAGATGGTACCCTGGCCGGTGGCCACGGTCAGGTCATTGAAGGGGGGGATGTAGGTGTAGCCCTGCTCTTCCACCAACTCCTGGGCCTTGGCGGCGGCATCGTCGAAGGTCTCCCCGTGGAGGACCACCGCGGCGCCGTAGTCCTTGGTGTTGTTCACCTTCACCAGGGGGGTGGTGGTGGGCATGACGATGGTGGCGGCCACCCCCGCGCGCTGGGCGGCGTAGGCCACTCCCTGGGCGTGGTTGCCCGCGGAGGCGGTGATGAGGCCCTTGGCCTTCTGCTCGTCAGTGAGGGTGCTGATCTTGAAATAGGCTCCCCGGATCTTATAAGCGCCCGTGATCTGCATGTTCTCCGGTTTCAGGTATACGTGGTTGCCCGTGGCCTTGGAAAAGGCGGGGCTTGGGACCAGATGGGTGGGCGCGATCACGCCGTCCAGCACTTTCCGGGCGGCTTTAAAATCTTCCAGAGTCATCATGGGGAGACCATCTTCTTTCCGTAGGAATTTCTCATTATCATATAATTTTTCAGGGGGAAAGTCAACGTCTGGAAGGGAAAAAGGGAAGGGCGGCAGACCGGGGGAAGACATGAAGGAAATGTGAATTCCTATCACATTTCTTGACATGGGAGGGGTGAAAAGGTAGAATGAATTTAAATGGGGAAGTGTTTCCCCGCAATAGGAGGAGACGCCATGGCAAAAGTGGTCAAACGTTCTCCGGCGCCGCTCTACCTGGCGGCGGCGGCGTGGCTTATCTGGGGATTGTTTTTCCCCCTTTATAAGCTCACCCATTTTATCATTCTCATCTGCCTGTCCACAGCAGGGGGCCTGGTGGGGAAGAAGCTCTTCCCGGACAAGGTCTTTGAGGTCCCCGACCCGGTGGAGCCGGAGACCACGGGGGACGCCCAGCTGGATGCCCTCATCGCCGAGCGGGACCGGGCGGTGGCCGAGATGCGCCGTCTGAACGACAACATCCCCGGGGAGAAGATCTCCGCCCAGATCGACCACCTGGAGGAGGACACCAGGAAGATCATCTCCCATGTGGTGGCCCACCCGGGGAAGCTACCCCAGATCCGCAAATTCATGAATTACTACCTGCCCACCACCCTGAAGCTCCTCAACGCCTACGACCGGATGGACGACGCCGGGGTGGCGGGGGCCAACATCGGCGGCGCCATGGGCAGGATCGAGACCATGATGGAGACCATTGTCTCCGCCTTTGATAAACAGCTGGACGCCCTTTTCGCCGACGAGGCGCTGGACATCTCCACCGACATCACTGTCATGGAAAATCTGCTCAAGCAGGAGGGGCTGGCCGACGAGAAGCCCTTCGCCGCGGGCGGCTGACCGAAACAGAACAATGGATGCGGCCCCATAAGCGCCGCGGGAAAGGATGAGACAACATGGCCGACAATACTGATTTCACCCCGGAGCTGACTCTTACCCCCGATTTGAATACCGCCGCCGCCACCGCGGAGGCCAGGGCCCCCGAGGCCCCCAACCTGACGCTGGACCCCTCCACGGCCGACGCGGCCGTCAAGCAGGCCGACCAGGCCGCCCGGGACGCCAACGCCGTCCACCTGGACGAGTCTATGCTCTCCGAGCCGGAGCGGAAGATGGTGGCCGACTTCGCCGAGAAGATCGACATCAAAGATTCCAACGTGGTGCTCCAGTACGGCGCCGCGGCCCAGAAAAATATCGCCGGCTTCTCGGAGAGCGCCCTGGGCAAAGTGCGTACCAAGGACCTGGGCGAGGTGGGCGACGCCCTGGCCGGACTGGTGGGGGAGCTGCAGAACTTCGGCCAGCAGGAGGACAAGGGCGGGATTTTCGGCTTCTTCCAGAAGAAGAAAAACGATATCCAGGCTTTGAAAGCTCAGTACGCCAAGGCGGAGACCAACGTCAACAAGATCGTGGAGGTCCTGGAGGGCCATCAGGTCACCCTGATGAAGGACGTGGCCATGCTGGACCAGATGTACGAGCTGAACACCAAATACTATAAGGAGCTCACCATGTATATCCTGGCGGGCAAGAAGAAGCTGGCGGCCACCCGCTCCGGGGAGCTGGAGGAGCTGCGCAAGAAGGCCACTACCTCCGGCAGCCAGGAGGACGCCCAGGCGTACAACGATCTTGCCAACATGTGCAACCGCTTCGAGAAGAAGCTCCACGACCTGGAGCTGACCCGGATGGTGTCCATCCAGATGGGGCCCCAGGTCCGGCTCATCCAGAATAACGACGCGCTGATGCTGGAGAAGCTCCAGTCCTCCCTTGTGAACACCATCCCCCTGTGGAAGAGCCAGATGGTGCTGGCCCTGGGCCTGGAGAACTCCCGGCAGGCCACCGCCGCCCAGGCGGCGGTCACCAACATGACCAACGAGCTGCTGCAAAAGAACGCCGACATGCTCAAGATGGGCACCATCGAGACCGCCAAGGAGGCGGAGAAGAGCGTAGTGAGCATCGAGACCCTCCAACACACCAACCAGCAGCTTATCTCCACCCTGGACGAGATGATGCGCATCCAGGACGAGGGCGCCCAGAAGCGCAAGGAGGCCGAGGTGGAGCTGGGCCGCATCGAGGGCGAGCTGAAAAAGAAGCTGCTGGAGCTGCGGGGGTAAAAAACTTCGTCACAAGGGAAGCCTATTACGGAAAGGAGGGAGCCCTTTGCGTTTTTTGAAATCCCGCTCCGGCGCGGCGGTGGTATTGGTGTTTGCGGTGATTTTTTCCACTGTCTTTGGCGCCCGCCGGTCTCTGATGGCCGTCCGAGATGAGATTTTTACGCTCTATGTCCAGGGAGAGAAGGATGATGGGCACTCGGTGAGCAACGATCTTTTCGTTCGCTTTAACACCGGCCTGAACCTCTGCGCGGTGGCGGAGCGGTATTCGGACCGGCCTGAGGTGGAGCAGGCGGCCAAAGAGCTTTCCGATCTCTTATATGAAAAGGAGACGGAGAAGGACGCGGCCTACTATGAGGCGGTGGAAGCCCTTTCTCAAGTCCTCATTGAAAAGCTGAATGGGGCGGCGCTGTCGGAACAGGACGCCAAATATGTGGCGGGATTTGCGCAGGAATTGGAATCCCGTGCTTTTACCATTTCCAATGACCCCTACACCGCGGCGGCGAAGGAGTTCAACGAAACGACCCTGGGGAGCTTTCCCGCCAGTGTGTTGGGGCCCTTGACCGGCATCCGGGAGCTGCCCGTCTACCAGTGAGGAGAAAACCATGAAAAAATTGCTTTCCGGCCTGATGGCCCTGGCTATGACCGCCCTGCTGGCCGTGCCTGCCCTGGCCATTGTGGACGCCCCCGCCAACACCTACGTGGGGGACTACGCCAACGTGCTCTCCGACGAGACCGAGCAGCACATCATCGACCAGAACGACAAGCTCAGCCGGGCCACCGGGGCCGCCATCGTGGTGGTGACGGTGGACTTTATGGACGGCATGAGCTCCGCCGACTACGCCTACGAGTGCTTCAACACCTGGGGCGTCGGGGACGCCGGGCGCAACAACGGCCTCCTGCTGGTCTACGCCGTGGGGGAGAACAAGGTCCGGGCCCTCCAGGGCAGCGGCATCGAAAACTCCCTCACCTCCGGCACGCTGGAAAACATGCTGGAGAGCTATTTCTACGACGGCTACGACAACGGGGAATATGACAGCGCCACCAAGGCCTTCTTTGACGCCGCCTACGACTGGTTCGACAGCTACTACGGCGGCATCGACGCCGCGCTGGAAGCGGGCACCCTGGCGGAACCTGCCCCCGTGCCGGGGGGGAATTACGGGCCCCAGCCGGAGTACGGCGGCGGCTATTATAATCCCGGCATCGGCATGTTTGGGGTGCTCTTCGTCATCATCATGATCGTGGTGGTCCTGGTGGCCCTGGACGGCGCCCGGTACAGCCGCTACCGCCGGCGGTACATGGGGCCGGGGATGCCCCCTCCGCCCATCTATTACCCCATCTTCTTCGGGCGTCCCCATCACCATCATCACTATGACCACTGGGACGACCACCGGGGAGGCCCCCGTCCGCCCCGCGGCGGCGGCTTCGGCGGAGGCGGTTTCTCCGGCGGCGGCTTTGGGGGCGGCAGCTCCCGCGGCGGCGGTGCGGGCCGGGGCGGCGGCTCCTTCGGGGGAGGCTTCGGCGGCGGTGGCTTTGGCGGAGGCGGTTTCGGAGGGGGAGGCTTCTCCGGCGGCGGTTTCGGGGGCGGAGGATCCCGGGGCGGCGGCGCGGGCCGTTGACGGGCTGGAGCCCGGAACAGAGAGAAAAGAGGAATTCAAATGGGTTTTAATCGTTTTGAGGCCAAGATGGCCGCCAAAAACAGCATGCGGCAGGCCCACCCACACCCCATGCTGGTGGCGCTGGTTTTCGTCCTGCTGACCGGGGTCCTCACCAATATCGTGCTGAATGTGGTGAACAATCCCTGGAGCGAGGCCATGGGTTACATTACCCGGGGCTATGATCCGGAAGAGGTGTTCCGCTACGTGTTCCTCCGGGGGACGGGCCGGATCGGGATCTTTTTTGTCCTGGAGCTGCTGCTGAATCTCTATACGACGGTGATGGGCTTCGGCTACACCTCCTATTCCCTCCGGCTGGCCCGGAACGAGCAGCCCGGCTACCGCAACCTCTTCGACGGGTTTGCCAGGGTGGGCCGGGTGCTGTGGATGAATATCCTGACAGCCGTCTTTACCGGCCTTTGGATGATGATCGGCCTGGTGCCGGGGGGCATCGTCATGGTTATCGGGGCTGTGAACGAGAGTTCCGGCCTGCTGATACCGGGCTGGCTCCTCTACATGGCCGGTATGATCGTGGGTCTCGTGATGTCCTACCGTTACCGCCTGGCGGCTTACTTCCTCCTGGACGATCCGGCCTGTACGGCCCGGGAGTCCATTCGCCGCAGCAAGGCGGCCATGAGAGGATGGAAGGGTGAGCTCTTCGTGCTGGACATGTCCTTCGTGGGCTGGATCATTCTGGGGATGTTCACCCTGGGGATCCTGTACCTGTGGCTCAACCCCTACATGGGGGCTACGGAGGCCAATTTCTACGACTTCGTCACCAGCGCCAACCGTCCCAGCGGAGGCTATATCGGGCCGGTGTACGACTCCGATCCCGGCAGCGGCCCCCAGCCCTTCTGAGAAAATGAAAAACCCCTCCGGCGGAAACTTCCGCCGGAGGGGTTTTTATTTAGAGACGGTGGACCCACGCCAGGACGGTGTCCAGAGGATCGACCTGGGGGAGGCCATAATAGCGGAGCCGGACCTGGACACTGCCCTCCCGGATCAGGTAGGTGGTCCAATGCCTATCGGGGTCCGTCGACCACCAGACCCCCTCCCGGCCCTCCAGGGGCTCCATGCCCTCCGGGATCGGAGAAAAGGCCCGGCTGGCCAGCCAGGGGGAGGCCCAGGCCTCGGCCTGAACGCTGAGGCTGGAGGTAACGCCGGTGGTGTGAAGCTCCGGGCTGGAACCGGGCAGGAGCTCCGTCCACTCCGCCCGACTGCCCAGAAAGGTGTCGTGGCGGGAGGGGGCATAGCTCAATGAGGTATCCAGAACCGCCTGGGCCTGGATGGGCGGGGTGGGGAACCGGCCGGGAAAGGCGGCCCGCGCGGGGCCGCGGAGGAGGACGCACAGGAGCAGGAGGCCCGTCACGCCGAGGAGCACCGGGGCGCTGGAGCGGGCGTTGGGCTGCTCGGATTCCCGGGCCGAGATCAGGGCAGTGCCGAAAAACAGCGCGACACAGTAGGCGGCGGAAAACAGCTGATTGAGCAGGCCGTCCGCCAGGGTGCACAGGAGAAGGGGCACGGAGAGGGCCCACCGGGCCAGGTTGAGGCGGCTCCATACCCTCGCCCACCGGGGATCGGGACCCGGCAGCGGTTCCCCGGCCTGGGCCGCCCGCCGCCAGCGGAGAAGCCTCCGGGCCAGATAGACGAGGTAGGCCGCTCCCCCGGGCAGGTACAGCGGCGAGAGGAGAAACAGGAGGGCAAATAGATTGCTCTCGGACATCATCTCCCAGAGGAGGGCCCCCGGATCCCTGTGGGGGAGATAGAGGAAGGCCAGGACCAGGATAGCCATGAGCAGGAGGAGGGGAAAGCTCCCCCAGAACATCCGGTGCAGGACTTTTTTCCGGCAGCGCTGGAATTCCAGCGCCGGGTCGGTCTGGATGGGAAGGGGGTGGGTTCCGGGCTTGGAGGCGTAGAGGTTCAGGTAGCCCACCGTCTGCACCAGCTCCCACCCGGCGTCCGCGCAGAGCTGAAGATAGTCCGGGTCCTCATGGAACTTGGGATCGCTCCAGTCCAGAAAATAGGTCAGATCCTTCCGCTCCGTCCGCCGGAACTTGGCGAAGGGCCCCCGGACCTTGACCAGCTCCCAGCCCTGGGCGGCTCTCCGGTCCAAAAACGCCTGAGCTTCCTTGTGGTCGACGGTCAGGAAGGAGAAGGGGGCCCAGCAGGTTTTTTCATCCATCGTCATCCACCTCGCTGAATACCCGTCACTAGGTACAAGAGCTCGTCGGAAAAATCCTCCCGGGTGATGCTGGTCAATTCCATCTGGGAGGTCCCCTGGCAGTACAGGTAGCGGTCGTCCGCGATCCGCCAGAGCCCCGGACGGCCCTCCACCGGCTCCAGGCCGTCGGTGGAATAGGGAGAAAAGCGCTCCATCAGGGCGGGGGAGGCCCAGATATAGAGATTAGCCGTCCAGCGGAAGTGGTCCTCATCGGCGGGGTCGGAGTACCAGCTCCAACGGAGGCGGCTGCCGATAAGGCTGTCCCGCTGGCGGTAGCCCTCTTCCCCATGGGGGAGGGGAAAGGACGGGGCGCGGTGGGGGAGGATGGCCTGGAGGGGGAAGGAGAGGAAGGAGCAGATCAGTACGGGCAGGAGAAAGCTCAGGATGTGGGACTTTGCCTGCCGGTGCCTGGAGGGGTCGTCCTTCCTGCTGCCCAGGAAAACGATACCCTGGAGAACCAGCAGGGTCAGGGCGAAGGAGATGGAAAAGACCTGGTTGATCAGCACGTCCGCCAGGAAAAAGAGCGCGCACAGGAGCAGATACCCCCGCCCCGCCACCCGCAGCAGGCCCCTTTTCCGGGCCTGGGCCCGCCCCGCCGCGGGGAGGGGCTCCCCCTGGCGGAGAGCCCGTCGGCACGCCAGGCCCCACCGGAGGACGAGGAGCAGGTACAGGGCCAGGAACAGGGACACGGGAAGGGCGGTAAGTCCCAGAAAAACAAGGGTGCTGTACGAGGTCAGCAGGTCGGCCAGAAGCTGGGAGGGGGTCGTCCTGGTCAGCATGATCCAAACGCATACGGCCAGCAGGACGGCCAGATAGGCTGCGCTGAATAGGACATTCCGGGCCGTTTTTTTCTGAAACCGCTGGTATTCCAGCTCCGGGTCGGTCTGGATAGGGAGGGGGCGGGCGCCCGGCTTGGCTGCGTAGAAATTGAGATAGCCCACGCTCTGCACAAAGTCCCACCCGGCGTCGGAACAGAGCTGGAGGTATTCCGCGTCCTCCAGAGCGGAGGTCCAGTCCAAAAAGTAGGTTAGATCCCTTCGTTCCGTCCGGCGGAACCGGGCGAAGAGGCCCAGGTAGATATGCTCCAGCTCCCAGCCCTCCGCGGCCATTTCATTGAGCCAGTCCTGGGCGGCCTTGTGGTCGATGACCAGATAGCGGAAAAGTTTCCAGCAGGTGGTTTTCACGGCGTGTCACTCCTTTCAGCGCATGGCGTCCATCCCCAGAAGCCTGGCTTGGATGACCGCCAGCATTTCCGGTTCAGTGAGGTCCAGAGGGGCGGTGATCCGGGCGGCCACGGTCCCGGCCTGGAATACCAGGATTTGGTGCCCCCGCTCCGCCGGGGCGGTCCAGGCTGCCTCCCAGCCGGCGTCGGCGCAGAGCTGTATGTAGTCCCGGTCGGCCTGATCCCAGGCAACCTGGTCCTGGTCGGAATAGCATATGGGCCGGGGTTCCACCGCGTAGCGCAGGTCCCGGCGGCCGGAGCGGTGGAAGTAGGCCAGGTCCAACCGGAGCCACTTCAGCTCCCAGCCCTCCGCGGCCAAGCGGTTGAGCTCGGCCTCCATGGCCTTGGCGTCGGCCAGCTGATAGGGGAACCAGCGGATCTTCACAGCGTTTTCCCTCCTTCCAGGATGGCCGCCCCGTCGGAGACCTGGCGGCGGAGCCGGTCGTATTCTTCGGTCAGCACCCGTTTTCCCTCGGCGGTGAGCAGGTAGTATTTCCGTCCCTCCTCCATGTCGGTGAGGGCGATGAGCCCCTCGGACTCAAACCGGGAGAGGAGGGCGTACAGGGTGCCCGCCCCAATGGTCACCCGCCCGTCGGTGAGGCCGGCCACATCCTGCATGATGCCGTAGCCGTGCCGGGGCTCCCTGGTGAGGGAGAGGAGGACGTAATACATCTGCTCGGTCAAAGTTTCCAGCTTTTTTCGGGCCAAGGTCTCACCTCCTTTGGACTATATCGATTATCGCTATCATTATAGTATATCAATATTCGATATGTGTCAATAGGAATTGTTTTCTTGACGAAATTTCATATGCGTAGTATATTGGAACAAGTTACATAAAGAGAAGGAGAGCGACGTATATGAAACGATTTTGTTCCTTTTTCCTGGCGGTGGTTTTGGCGCTGACCGTGGCCTCGCCCGCGCTGGCGGCGGAGGAGGCCATACAGGCGAAGGGGGTCGCCATGTACTTCCGCATCGACGGAAAGATGCACAGCAGAAATCTGCCCTACGAGTACGAAAACAACATGTTCGCCAGCTATCTTATCGGAGACGAGCACTATGTCCAGCTCCGCCATGTGGCCCTGGCCATGAATTACAGCACGACCCCGTTTGACGTGCAGTACAACGCCGAGACCAATTCCGTGGAGGTTATCCCCGGTGTGGAGTATACCGCCGAGAAGGCGATTCCCAATTTCCTTGCCTCCCGGGACCTCTACGACTCCAAGGCCGTGCCCTCGGCAAACCCGATTTTTGTCAATGGCGTGGAGCGCCAAGTCAAGGCCTACGCCATCGAGGGCCACAATTATCTGCGCCTGCGGGACATCGCCGACCTGGCCGGCTTCACCGTCACCTGGGACCAGGAGACCGGTGTAGTGGGCCTTTGGTCCGGCGCGTCGATAGAGGGTGTCCACCGGGTCACCGTCAACGGCGGGGCCGAGGACGACTATCAAAAATACCAGAACGCCCGCCTCGGCAGCACGCCCAACTATGAGTATCCCAAGACCTGCTCCCTCTACGACAGCGGCAACGGCACCGTCACGGTGGTGGACGCCAGCGCACGCCCGGGCTATGACAACGATTTTCTAAACTACGGCAGCGTGGAGGTCTCGGTCTACGACACCTCCGATTTCAGCCGTATCAGCACCAAGACCCTGCCGGAGGAGCTGCCCATGTTCGGCGCCTTCCTCCACGGCGAGACCTATAACTACATCTGCTACGGCCAGGAGAACCCCAACCAGGACGACAAGCTGGAAGTTCTGCGGATCGTCAAGTACGACGCGGACTGGAACCGCCTGGGGGCTGTCTCCGTACGGGGCGACGGCAGGAACGAGAACCAGTTGATGACTCCTTTCTATGGCGGCGGCGCGGCCATGGTGGAGCTGGGGGACACCGTCATCCTCCACTATTCCAAAACCTACTATGTGGACTACACCGGCGAGAGCCACCAGGGAAGCGCCACGCTGGGATTCAATATGAAGAACTACACTCAGGAGAAGGGCACCCGCGGCTGGGGCACCAGCCACTCCCTGGGCACCGACATCGTGGCTGGCAAGGACAGCTTCGTCACCATCGACGTGGCGGACGCCGATATGCACCGGGCCCTTACTTTCTACCGGGCGGACACCGCCCCCTTCTCCTACCCCGACGAGAGCCAGGCCGGCTATATGTTCCCCCAGCCCGGCACCGGCATCCCCGGCCTCACCTACGGTGACGCCGCCGCCACCGCCACCCACTATGTCGCCACGGCGGGGGAGCGGGACCCGAAATACTGGATCGACGAGCCCGCCGAGTCCATGTTCCGTATCGTGGTCGCCGCAGTGCCCATGAACAATGTCTCCACCACTGGGGCCAAGGAGTACGTGGTGGGCGACTACTGGCACGACAGCGAGAAGTTCGGCTTCATGCCCACTGTCTGTTCCCTCCCCGACGGCCGCGCCATCGTCCTGTGGCAGGAGTACCAGAGATACGACCGCAACGGCTATGTCTACAGCGACAAGCCCCTGGACGTGAAGTACGTGGTGCTGAACAAGGATGGTTCCCCCTCCAGCAAGACCGGGACCCTGGAGGGGTACAACATCTCCACCTGTCAGCCCCAGGTGGTAGGCGATCAGGTCATGTGGTACGCCAACCTGAATAACACCCGTTATTTCTACACGGTGCCTCTGGAGGACCTCTAACCATTCAAAAACGGGCGGCGGACCGGGAAGGTCCGCCGCCCGTTTTCCTTGCAAATCGGCGGCTCCACGCTGCGTTTGTTGCCAAGAAGGAGGACGGCTGTTACAATAACGGGGAGGTGAGCGCCCATGGATATGAAACGGACGGGAGAATTGATCGCGGCGGCCCGGCGGGAAAAGGGTCTGACCCAGCGGGAACTGGCGGAGCGGCTCCACGTCTCCGACCGCACCGTCAGCAAATGGGAGCGGGGCGCGGGTTTTCCCGACGTGTCCATCTTGGAGCGGCTGGCCGCCGCGCTGGAGCTGAACGTGCTGGACCTGCTGCGGGGAGAGCGGACGGAGGAGCGGGACGTGGAGGCGGCGCTGAAGGAGGCCATGGAGGCCTTCCGCCAGCAGCGCCGCCGGGAGCGCGGGAAGCTGCTCAAGGAGAGCGTACCCACGTTACTTCTTTTACTGGTCATCGCCGCCTTTTGGCTGAATTTGAATCCGCCCACGACGAAAAAAACGACCAGACTATCACCGCCGGGGTCTATCAAGGCGGGGTGCTGGTGGCCTACACCCCGGTGGAGCTTCAGGGCGAGGTGAATTTGAACGTGTTTAACGGCAAACGGGACTACTGGGGCCGGTTTGCCATCGGGTGTGTGGAGTGGACCAACTGGGAGGACATGGTGGGCGGCTTGGCTGTGGAGGGCAGGGGCGGCCTTGGGTATACGAGGAACGGGCTGACCACCATGGCGCTGTATGACCCCGTCACTCTCTGTTCCCGTGACATGAGGGATTTCGCGTTCACCCTGGCCGATGAAAATACAGAGAACTGGCTGATTTTGGCCTCGTCTCCTCAGATGTATCAGGAATATTGGGCCAGCCGGGCCAATGTACCGGAGCTCCAAAGCGATCCAGGCGATTGGACGCCGGATTTTCCGCCCCTCTGGGCCGAAGAGTAAAAAAGCGGCTCCCTCCATACGGAGGGAGCCGCTTTTCCTGTTATTCCAGCACCGCCCCCCGGGCGGCGGAGGTGACCTGCTTGGCGTACCGGGCCAGGTAGCCGGTGGTGATCTTGGGGGTGGGGCAGACCCACTTGGCCTTCCGGGCGGCCAGGGTAGCCTCGTCCACCTTCAGCTCGATGGAGTGGTTGAGGATGTCGATGGAAATGATATCTCCCTCCTCCACGAAGGCGATGGGCCCGCCCAGGGCCGCCTCGGGGGAGACGTGGCCGATGGAGGCCCCACGGGTGGCGCCGGAGAAGCGTCCGTCGGTGATGAGGGCCACCTCCTTGTCCAGGCCCATGCCCGCGATGGCGGAGGTGGGGTTGAGCATCTCCCGCATGCCGGGGCCTCCCTTGGGGCCCTCGTAGCGGATGACCACCACGTCGCCGGAGACGATCTTCCCGGCGTAGATGGCCTCGATGGCCTCCTCCTCAGAGTCAAAGACCCGGGCGGGGCCGGTATGGGTCATCATCTCGGGAGCCACGGCGGACTGCTTCACCACACACCCATCGGGGGCCAGGGAGCCCTTTAAAACGGCGATGCCGCCATAGGGGGAGTAAGGGTTGTCGATGGGGCGGATGATCTCAGGGTTCAGGTTTTCCACCCCCTCCAGGTTTTCCGCCACGGTTTTGCCGGTGACGGTCATCCCAGAGGTGTCCAGCAGGTTTTTCTTGGTGAGCTCCTTCATGACGGCGTAGACGCCGCCGGCCCGGTCCAGGTCCTCAATGTAGGTATCCCCGGCGGGGGCCAGGTGGCAGAGGTTGGGGGTGCGCTGGGAGATTTGGTTGGCGTAGTCGAAGGAGAGCTCGATGCCGCACTCGTGGGCGATGGCGGGCAGGTGGAGCATGGAGTTGGTGGAGCAGCCCAGGGCCATGTCCAGGGTTTCGGCGTTGTGGAAGGCGGCCTCGGTCATGATATCCCGGGGGCGGATGTCCTTCTTGACCAGCTCCATGATCTGCATGCCGGTGTGCTTGGCCAGCCGCAGCCGGGCGGAGAGGACGGCGGGGATGGTGCCGTTGCCCCGCAGAGCCATGCCGATGCCCTCGGTGAGGCAGTTCATGGAGTTGGCGGTGTACATGCCCGAGCAGGAGCCGCAGGAGGGACAGGCGTTGTTCTCGTACTCCTCCAGCCCGGCCTCGTCCAGCTTGCCCGCCTTGTAGGCGCCTACCGCCTCGAACATGTGGGACAGGCAGGTGCGGCGGCCGTCGGTCATGGTGCCCGCCAGCATGGGCCCGCCGGAGCAGAAGATGGCGGGGATGTTCAGCCGGGCGGCGGCCATCAGCAGGCCCGGGACGTTCTTGTCGCAGTTGGGGATCATGACGAGGCCGTCGAACTGGTGGGCCAGGGCCATGGCCTCGGTAGAGTCGGCAATGAGCTCCCGGGAGACCAGGGAGTATTTCATGCCTACATGGCCCATGGCGATGCCGTCGCACACGGCGATGGCGGGGAACTCGATGGGGGTGCCTCCCGCCAGACGGATGCCGGCCTTCACCGCCTCGGCGATCTTATCCAGGTTCATGTGACCGGGGACAATCTCGTTCTGGGAGCAGACCACGCCGATGAGGGGGCGCTCCAGCTCCTCCTTGGTATAGCCCAGGGCATAGAAGAGGGAGCGGTTGGGGGCGCGCTCGGCGCCTTTGGTCACGTTGTCACTGCGCATGGGAGGTTCCTCCTTATGTAAAAAGTTGTCTGACTACTCTTGCGTTGTATGACAATATATTATATGATAGGGAAAAGGATGTCAAGGAAAACGAGGTGGCGGAGATGGAGAAAAAGAATCTGTCCCAGCAGACGGCGGAGCGGCTCTACGCTATGGTGGCGGTGGAGAAGCGGCTGGCGCCGGGGGAGAAGCTGCCCGGAGAGGTGGAGCTGTCCGCCGAGCTGGGAGTGAGCCGGGCCACTCTGCGGGAGGCCATCCGCACCCTGGCGGCCCAGGGGGTGCTGGAGGTCCGCCGGGGGAAGGGGACCTTCGTGGCCGAGGGGGCGGGGGAGTTGGACGATTTCGGCTTCGCCGCCCTGGACCGGGGGCGGGCCCAGCTCAAGGACCTGTTTGAGCTGCGCCTCCTCTTTGAGCCCCAGGTGGCCCGCCTGGCCTGCCGCCGGGCCACGGAGGGGGAAATGGAGGAGATCCTGGCTAGGGGCGGGGAGGTGGAGCGGTGCATCCGCTCCGGCCGGGACCGCACCCAGGCCGACCGGGATTTCCACGCCGCCATTGTCCGGGCCGCCCACAATGAGTTTATGGCCCGGCTTATGCCCATCATCGGCGAGGCGGTGACCGCCGCCATCGTCTCCGGCGGCCACGCCCAGGAGCTGGCGGAGGACACCAGCCGGGACCATGCCCTGCTGATGGACTTTTTTCAAAAGCGGGACGAGAGCGGCGCGGAACACGCTATGGCCATCCACATGCACCACGCCATGGACGTGATGGGGCTGGAGGAGCCCTCCACGCGCTGAGGCGAAAGGTCCGGTTTTTACAATCCCGCGGGAAGAATGGATGGTAACATGGGGAAAATCGAAAAGGGAGATGTTTTTCATGAAGCGATCCATGTTCCAGGTCTATGTGCGGGGGAGCAACGGGGCCGTTCCCTTCTACCAGAAGGTTTTTGACGCCCCGCTGCTGGACAGCTATCTCAATTCTGACGGGACATACTACCACTCCGAGCTGGACGTCTACGGCCAAATCCTGGCGGTGTCCGAGGCGTTGCCGGAGAAGGCAGCCGAGACGGGGAGCGTGATGCAGTTCTGCCTCCACTTTGAGGAAAAGGACGAGGCCTTGGTGCGGAAGATCTACGATGGGCTGAAAGAGGGGGCCCAGGTCCACTTTCCGCTGGGGCCCTGTGATTACAGCCCCCTGATGGCGGACCTCACCGACCGCTTCGGCGTGCGCTGGTGCCTCTTCGCCTGCTGAATAGACGAAAAAAGTGCCTGTCCCGTCCGGGACAGGCACTTTTATTACGGCTTAGGAGTCGAGGACGGTGACCGCCTGATAGAGGCGCAGAAACGAGCACTGGGCCTCCTGATTGCTGTATGTGGCCAAGGGGGAGAAGCCGGAGCCGGTGCTTCCCATGACCGCCCGCCCCTCCGGGGTGGTAAGTCCGGAGACCAGATCGACGCTCTCCAGCGCCCAGGAGGCAACGTCCCCGCGGTCGGCAAAGTCTTGTTGGGCGCCTGCGCCGGCCGCACCCAGGTATTGGGCCGTCCGGGCCAGCATCACCGCCGCCTCCTGGCGGGTGATGGCCCCCTCCGGGTCGAAGCATCCGTCGCCCCGGCCGCTCACCAGGCCCAGCTTCGCGGCGGCGAAGGTGTAGATGTTGCTGACGTCGGAGAAGGGGGGCACGTCCCCCTTGTCGCTGTTCCAGATCTCCCGGACGGTCTGCATGGTGACCTTTTCCACCACCCGCATCATCAGCTGGGAGAAGTTCACTCTGGTGATGGGCTGGCTGTAGCTCTGCCGGTCGGCCGGCGCGGTCAGCTCGTAGGAGGCGGCCAGGGCCACCTCGTCCGCCGCCCAATCGGCCAGGGTGCCGTCGTCAAGCTCGCTCCGGGCAGGGAGGGGGGTGATCTGCCCCGGCAGCCCGCCCCAGTTCAGAGAGGGATGCTCCGCCAGCAGGGTCTCCACGCTCCCCCAGGTGGGGTCGTCCGCCGGATAGATGGCCGCGCCCCTGGAGCGGGCGAGGCTGTCGTCCTCTCCCGTGGCCATTTGGGGCTTGTGGCCGAGAAAACGCAGGGTTTGAAGCTTGAAATTCTGACCCAGCGCGTTCTTGCCCAGCGTGGTGACGCTGGCCGGGATGACCAGCTCGGGCAGGGCCGTATTGTTGATGGCCCAGTCTCCGATGCTCACCAGGCCGTGGGGGAGGATCAGCTCCTTCAGAGCGTAGTTGTTGCTCAGGCATCGGGGCGGCAGTTCCGTGATCCCGGAGGCGCCCATGTTCACCCGCCGCAGGGTTTGGTTGGCGGAGAAGACGCCGGCCCCCAGTTTGGTGACGGTGCTGGGCAGGGTGATCTCCTCCAGATTGCCGCAGCCTCGAAACACCCGGTCCTCCAGCTCGGTCACGCCCTCGGGCACCACCAGGCTGCGCACGGTATCGCAGCCCTCAAAGGCGGAGGGATCGATGGAAAGGACCCCGTCGGGGATCACCACGTCGCCCCCAACCCCCAGATACCGCAGCAGCCGGTTTTCCTGGTTGAGCACAAAGTCCCCGCTGGTTTGAGCCGTCCTGTTGAGGACCGCCTCGAAGGCCTCCATGGAGCGGACGCTGCTGACGGCCTCCCGGCCGTCGCCGTGATAGAGCAGGGCGACGGGGTATCCCCCGGAGATGGTGGTCCCGAATTCAATGCTGTTGTGTTCGGAAGTCTCCCCGGAGTACAGGGTGTCGTCCAGGCCGAACAGGGGAATCTGGTGGGCTTCGGCGTATTCCCTGAACTGGGGGATCCAGGTCTGGGAGTATGTGCAGTTGTGGGAGTAGAGAAAAAGGATGGCCGACGCGTTCGAGTCGGTTTTCAGCTGCTCCACGAGCGCGGCCCCCTCGTCCCAGGTCAGCTCCTTCCAATAGGCTCCGTCCGGAACCATTCCCTTGGCGAGGGCCGGGGACAACGCCCCCAGCGCCAGGATGAGGGCCAGCAGCGCCGGCAGGATACGCTTTTTCATGAGAATTCCTCCTGAACACAGAAAATAAAAAGGCGCGAAAGGTACCCTGATTGTACCGTTCGCACCTTTTTCTGTCAAGGAAAACAGCCTTATTTGGAGGCGGTGTCCATATCCTGATCGTCGCCCCAGATCATGTTCTTCCGCAGCTCGCCGCCCACGACCTCCATCTGGTGCTTGGCCAGATTGGCCCGCATGGAGTTGAAGAAGGTGCGGCCGTTCTTGTTCTCGGCGATCCACTTGCCGGCAAAGGTGCCGTCCTGGATGTCGGAGAGGACGGCCCGCATGTTCTTCTTGATCTCCTCGTGGGGGAGGACCCGGGGGCCGGAGACATACTCGCCGTACTCAGCGGTGTCGGAGATGGAGAAGTTCATCATGCCCACGCCGCCCTTGTTGATGAGGTCAATGATGAGCTTCATCTCGTGGATGCACTCGAAGTAGGCGTTCTCAGGCTCATAACCGGCCTCCACCAGGGTCTCGAAGCCGCACTGCATCAGATCCACCACGCCGCCGCACAGGACGGTCTGCTCGCCGAAGAGGTCGGTCTCGGTCTCATCGTGGAAGGTGGTCTCCATCACGCCGGCCCGGGCGCCGCCGATGCCGGCGATGTAGGCCAGGGCGATCTTGTAGGCGTTGCCGGTGGCGTTCTGCTCCACGGCCACCAGGCAGGGCACGCCCTTGCCGGCGACGTAAGTGGAGCGGACGGTGTGGCCGGGGCCCTTGGGGGCGGCCATGAAGACGTCCACGCCCGCGGGAGGGACGATCTGCTGGTAGCGGATGTTGAAACCATGGGCAAAGGCCAGGGCGTTGCCCTCCACCAGATTGGGGGCGATGTCCTTCTTGTAGACGTCGGCCTGGACCTCGTCGTTGATGAGCATCATCACGATGTCGCCCCACTTGGCGGCGTCGGCCACGGTCATGACCTTGAGCCCGTGGCTCTCAGCCTCGGCCCAGTTTTTGGAGCCCTGGCGCAGACCCACGCAAACGTCGCAGCCGGAGTCCTTCAGGTTGAGGGCGTGGGCGTGGCCCTGGGAGCCGTAGCCGATGATGGCGATTTTCTTGCCGTTCAGGTAGCTCAGGTCGCAGTCCTTCTCGTAGTACATCTTTGCCATGATAAAACACTCCTTTTAATATAGGTGGTTACTTCCAGTATCGCACAGGTGGTGGGAAAAGAATGTAACATGTGATACAAATAGGGGGGGCGGGGTCACAGCAGGTTTTTGCCCAGGCTGAACTCCGCCTTCTCCTTATTCTCGTCGCTGATGGTGTAGGCGCCCCGCTCCAGGGCCACCATGCCGGTGCGCACCAGCTCCAGGATGCCGAAGGTCTCCAGCAGCTTCTGCATGGCCTCGGCCTTGGTCTCGTCGCCGATGAGGGCCAGGGTGAGGGACTTGATGGAGACGTCGATGATGGAGGCCCGGAAGATGTTGGCGATCTGGATGACCTCGTTGCGGGTGTCGGCGGTCTCGGCTTTCACCTTAAACATCACCAGCTCCCGACGGATGGACCGCTCGGGCAGTAATTCCTGGACCGAGTAGACGGGGAACTGCTTGCGCAGCTGGTTCATGATCTGCTCCGTCATGGCCTCGTCGCTGATGACCTCGATGGTAATGCGGGAGATCTTGGGGTCATCGGTGGTGCCCACGGCCAGGGACTCAATGTTGTAGCCCTTCCGGGAGAAGAGGCGGGAGACCTGGGAGAGAACGCCGGGGGCGTTCTCCACCAGCACGGACAGGGTGTGGCGGGTATGTTCGTTTTTCATTTCCTTCCCCTCCTCAATCCAGCAAAAAGTCGGTGACGGGGGTGCCCGCGGAGACCATGGGGTGGACCATGGCGTCCTTGTCGATGTCGCATTGGATGAAGTAGGGCCCGCCCGAGGCCAGGGCCCGCTCCATGGCCGCCTCCAGCTGGGGCTGGTCGGCCGCCCGCTCCCCGGGGACGCCATAAGCCTGGGCCAGCTTCACAAAGTCGGGGGCGTACTCCAAATCGGTCTGGGAGAAGCGCTTTTGGTAAATGAGGTTCTGCCACTGGCGGACCATGCCCAGAGTGTGGTTATCAAAGAGGGCGATGATGACCGGGATGCGGTAGTGGGACAGGGTGGCCAGCTCGTTGCAGTTCATGCGGAAGGAGCCGTCGCCGGTACACAGCACCACCGGCTTGTCGGGGTTGCCCAGCTTGGCCCCCATGGCGGCCCCCATGCCGAAGCCCATGGTGCCGAAGCCGCCGGAGGTGACGAACTGGCCGGGGCGGGAGAAGTGGTAATACTGGGCCGACCACATCTGGTGCTGGCCCACGTCGGTGGCGATGATGGCCTCCCCGTTGGTGGCGGCCTGGATGGTCTCCAGCACCTCGTGGGGGTGGAGGATGTCGTCCTTCTTGAGGGGCACCTCCTGGTGGGAGAAGACCCACTCCTTCCATTGGGGATAGTCGTGGTCGGGGAGCTTGGCGTTGAGCATATGTAAGACCTGCCGGGCGTCCCCGATGATGTGGTGGTCGGTCTTCACGTTCTTGTCAATCTCGGAGCGGTCAATGTCGATTTGGACGATTTGAGCCTGCTTGGCGAAATCGTCGGTGTCGGTGGCCACCCGGTCGGAGAACCGGCAGCCGATGGCGATGAGAAGGTCGCACTCGGCGGAGGCCAGATTGGAGGCGTGGGAGCCGTGCATCCCGATCATCCCGGTAAAGAGGGGATGGCTGCCGGGGAGGGCGCCGCCGCCCATGATGGTGGAGGCCACGGGGGCGTTCAGGGTTTCCACGAACTTGCGGAACTCGGGCACCGCCCCCTTGGAGCGGATCACGCCGCCGCCCACCAGGATGAGGGGCCGTTTGGCCTTGGCGATCAGGTCCAGCAGGTGGTCGATATCCCCGGCGTCGGGCTCCGGGGTCTTGAGATCGTGGCTGGAGCGGCGGAGCATGGCGGCCAGCCGGCCGTGGGAGGCGTGCTGTTCCACGGGGAGGTACTCGTAGTCCGCCGAGGCGGCGGTAATGTTCTTGGGGATGTCGATGAGCACGGGGCCCGGCCGGCCGGAACGGGCGATGGCGAAGGCCTCCCGGATGATGTCGGCCAGTTCCTCGGGGCTGTGGACCAGGTAGTTACACTTGGTGATGGGCATGGTGATGCCGGTGATGTCCACCTCTTGGAAGGAGTCCTTGCCGATGAGGTTCTCGCTGACGTTGCAGGTGAGGAACACCACAGGGGAGGAGTCCATGTAGGCGGTGGCGATGCCGGTGGTCAGGTTGGTGGCCCCCGGCCCCGACGTGGAGAAACACACCCCCACCTTGCCGGTGGAGCGGGCGTAGCCGTCGGCGGCGTGGGACGCCCCCTGCTCGTGAGCGGTGAGAATATGGCGGATCTTGTCCTTATAGCCGTGGAGCTCAAACTCGTCATAGACGTTGAGAATGGTGCCGCCGGGATAGCCGAACACCGTGTCGACACCCTGTTCCAGCAGGCACTCCATGATGATCTGCGCGCATGTCATCCGCATGTTAATGGCCTCCTTGTGGTCTGTTGGTCTGGATCGAAAAACAAACAGGCTTCGTCCCATCATAGGACGAAGCCTGTCAACTCCGTGGTACCACCTAAATTTGCAGGGTTGCCCCCGCACACTCTGGACCCGTAACGGGGGTATCCGTCTTCGCCTACTGGGCCGCGCCGTTCAACGAAGCCGCTCTCGGGTGATGTTCAGCTTACGCCCCTCACGGAAGCTTGCACCTGCCGCTTCCTCTCTGCGCTTGCGGGGCGGGCCTACTGGCCCGGTCAATGCGTTTTTGCAATAATGGCTGCTGGGATGCCCCCACGTGGGGGGGACCGCAACTAAACTGACCGTCAGTTTTAGTTGTTAGGCATTATCATAATGCCGCCGGGCCGATTTGTCAATCGGAGAAATATACATTTGGTGAATTTTACTGATTTAAATAAGTAAAGCGGCAGGGCCAATAGACGGAAGGTTCAGGGAGGGAAGGGAAAACCTACCGCTGTTGGGTAAAAGAAAGTAAACTGAGGGTCTGAATTGCACTGATTTCACTGTTTTTTCCCGAGAGAGACTGGACTTTTGTGAAATTATGAACTATGATATAAGAGTTTGAAGCGCAAGACTTTTGGGGAACGAGAAAGCGAAAATTGAGGTGAGGCTATGTTGCATCAGTTTTTCGGCGGGGTCCATCCCGCTGAGCACAAGGACCTGACCGAGCACAAGGCCACAGCGCCCCTGGCGGAAGCACCGGCCCAGGTGGTGATCCCCATGTCCATGCATGTGGGAGCCCCCTGTAAGCCCGTGGTTGCCGTCGGGGACGAGGTGAAGGTGGGCCAGCTCATCGGCGAGACCGCCGGTTTGGGCGCGCCCATCCACGCCAGTGTCTCCGGTAAGGTCGTTGCCGTGGAGCCCCGGATCCACGGCGGCGGCGGGATGATGATGTCCGTGGTGATCGAGAACGATTTCCAGGACACCCCCGATCCCTCCATCCAGCGCCGGGCCAACGTGGAAGCGTTGACCGGGGCGGAGATCATCGAGATCGTCAAGAACGCCGGCATCACCGGTATGGGCGGCGCGGGCTTCCCCACCCACGTCAAGCTCTCCGGCGCGGTCGGCAAAGTTGACACCCTGATCCTCAACGGCGCGGAGTGTGAGCCCTACATCACTTCCGACCACCGGCTGATGCTGGAGCGGGGAGACGCCGTCATCGGCGGCGCCCGGCTCATGGCCAAGGCCGTCGGCCTCAAGGAGGCCACCATCGGCATCGAGCTCAACAAGCCCGACGCCATCGAGCACCTGAAGACCCTGGTGGGGTCCGCCGGAGACGTACATATCGAGGGGCTGAAGACCCGCTACCCCCAGGGCGCTGAGAAGCAGCTCATCCAGATGTGCACCGGCCGTCAGGTGCCTCCCGGCAAGCTGCCCGCCGACGTGAAGTGCTGCGTGTGCAACGTGGCCACCGCCGCCGCCGTCTACGACGCGGTGATGGAGGGCAAGCCCCTGACCCAGCGTGGCGTCACCCTCACCGGCGGCGCCCTGGCCGAGCCCATGAACGTCATGGCTCCCGTGGGCACCCCCGTCAGCCACCTGATCAAGCTGGCCGGCGGCTTCAAGACCGACCCCGACCGGGTGCTCTACGGCGGCCCCATGATGGGCAACCCCATCTTCAATCTGGACGTGCCCATGATGAAGTCCACCAACTGCATCCTGTGCATGACCACCGAGGAGGCCGCCGACCAGGACCCGGCCCAGACCTGCATCCGCTGCGGCAAGTGCGTGGAGGCCTGCCCCATGCACCTGACGCCTCTGTTCATGCGAATGAACACCAACAAGCGCCGCTGGTCTGAGGTGGAGGCCCTGCGGGTGATGGACTGCATCGAGTGCGGCTCCTGCAACTACATCTGCCCGGCCCGTCTGCCCCTGGTGCAGTCCTTCCGCACCGCGAAATTCGAGATCCGCGAGCTGGCCGCCAAGGAAAAGGCAGCCAGAGAGGCAAAGGAGGCGGCGAAAGCATGAACGAGAATAAGGAATTGAAGCTGACAGTCTCCTCCTCCCCCCACGTCAACTCCCCGGTGTCCACCCGCTCTCTGATGCTGGACGTGCTCATCGCCCTGATCCCCGCTTTGTGCATGGGCGTCTACTTCTTCGGGCCCCGGGCCCTGGTCCTCACCCTGGTCTCCGTGGCCGGGTGTGAGGCCTTCGAGATGCTCTACCGCAAGCTCCTGAAGAAGCCCGGCACCGCGGGGGACCTGTCCGCCGCCGTCACCGGCGTGCTGCTGGCCTTCGTCTGCCCCGTGGCGCTGCCCTATTGGACCATCCTCATCGGCGACTTCTTCGCCATGATGGTGGTCAAGCAGCTCTTCGGCGGCCTGGGCAAGAACTTCCTCAACCCCGCCCTGGCGGGCCGCGCCTTCCTGATGCTCTCTTACCCGGTGTTCATGACCACCTGGGTGAAGCCGGGCATCAACAACTGGTTCGGCATCACCGCCGCTGTGGGCGACGCCGTCACCGCCGCCACCCCCATGGGCACCATGCACGGCTCCACCGTGGCCGCCGCCACCCTTCCCTGGCTGGGTGAGGCCGGCTCCACCCTCCAGGATTTGTTCATCGGCAACGTGGGCGGCTGTATCGGCGAGGTGTCCGCCCTGGCCCTTATCATCGGCGGCGCCTACCTGATCTTCCGGGGCGTCATCAACATCCGCATCCCCGGCGCCTACATCGGCACCGTGGCTGTCCTGACCCTGATCTTCGCCAAGGGCGACAACAACTTCATGTGGATGCTCTCCCAGCTCTTCGGCGGCGGCCTCATGCTGGGCGCCTTCTTCATGGCCACCGACTATGTCACCAGCCCGTGCACCCCCAAGGGCGAGATCATTTTCGGCGTGGGCTGCGGCTTGCTTACCGTATTCATCCGCTACTTCGGCGGCTACCCCGAGGGCGTGAGCTATGCCATCCTGCTGATGAACGTCTGTACGCCCATCATCGAGAAGTACACTCATCCCAGCCGCTTCGGCGTTTCCAAGGAGGACCTGAAGGCCGCCAAGGAAGCTGCCAAGGCCGCTAAGAAAGGGGGCGCTGAGGCATGAGCGAGACCACCGCTGTGAAAAAGAACGATTCCGGCATGGCGAAGCTGACCATCACCCTGTTCGCCATCTGCGCCGCGTGCGCCCTGGTGCTGGGCCTGGCCAATATGCTGACCGGCCCCGCCATCGCTGCCAACCAGAAAGCCAAGACCGACGCCGCCATGGCCGCCGTGCTTCCCGCCGACAGCTATGACCCGGTGGAGTACACCGGGGACGATGCCACCATCAAGAGCATCAACAAGGCCGGCGACGCCGGCTACGTGGTGGAAGTGGCGCCTCCCGGCTCCTTCAGCGGTACCCTCACCATCATGGTGGGCGTGGCCAATGACGGCACCGTCACCGGCGTGGAGATCACCAAGACCGCCGAGACCTCCGGTCTGGGCGCCAACGCCGGCAAGCCCCAGTTCAAGGACCAGTTTGCCGGCTTGACCGGCACCGCCGCCGTGACCAAGGACGGCGGCACCATCAACGCCATCACCGGCGCTACCATCACCTCCCGCGCGGTCTGTGCCGGCGTCAAC
This sequence comes from Oscillospiraceae bacterium, assembly GCA_022846075.1. Lineage (GTDB taxonomy): Bacteria > Bacillota > Clostridia > Oscillospirales > Oscillospiraceae > Vermiculatibacterium. The sequence goes on along the minus strand of AP025582.1, from coordinate 1,980,179 downwards.
TCCGCCGTGGCCGCCGCCGCGAGCGTGGGTTAAGGAGGGGACGGAACATGAACGTAAAGAAGCAATTCATGGACGGCCTGATCCATCAGAATCCCGTCACGGTCCAGCTCCTGGGCATGTGCTCGGTGCTGGCCATCACCACTACGCTGTTCAACGGCATCGGCATGGGCCTGTCCGTGCTGGTGATCCTGACCCTGTCCAACATCTTCATCTCCGCGCTGCGCAAGGTCATTCCCAACAAGATCCGCATCGCCTGCTTCATTGTGGTCATCGCCACCTTCGTCACGGTGGTGGACCTGGCCCTTCAGGCCTATCTGCCGGACTTGGCTGAGAGCCTGGGCCTGTTCATCCCGCTGATCGTGGTCAACTGCATCATCCTGGGCCGGGCCGAGGGCTTCTGCTATAAGAACGGCGTGGCCGCCTCCGCGGTGGACGGCGTTTTCCAGGGCCTTGGCTACACGGTGGTGCTCATCGTCATGTGCGTCATCCGCGAGTTCCTGGGCGGCGGCACCTTCGGTACCGGCGTCCTGGGCCCCGACGGGGTGCGGATCCTGCCCAGCCACTTTGCGGCTCTGGGCATGGCGCTGCCCGTGGGCGGCTTCCTGACCCTGGCGGTGATCATCGCCGTCATGCAGTATTTCCTGAATAAGCCTAAGAAGGCGGAGAAGAAAGAGGAGGTGGCGAAATAATGGATTGGCAGACTTTAATCACGGTTGCCATGGGCGCTATCCTGATCAATAACTTCATCTTCGCCCAGTTCCTTGGCATCTGCCCCTTCATGGGCGTGTCCAAATCCACCGACACCGCCTCCGGCATGGGCATGGCCGTTATCTTCGTCATGGGCCTGGCCTCCGCCGTGTGCTGGCCCATCAACCACTTCATCCTGGAGCCCAACGGCCTGGTGTTCATGCAGACCATCGTCTACATCCTGGTCATTGCCTCCCTGGTGCAGTTCATCGAGATGTTCCTCCAGAAGGCCATGCCCTCCCTGTACAGCGCCCTGGGCGTGTACCTGCCCCTCATCACCACCAACTGCGCGGTGCTGGGCGTGGTGCTCCAGAACACCCAGAACAGCTATGGCTTCGTTCTGAGCGTGGTCTACGGCGTCACCGGCGGCGTGGGCTTCCTGCTGGCCATCTACCTCTTCGCCGCCGTGCGGGAGAAGCTGGAGTTCGCCGAGGTGCCCAAGTCCTTCGAGGGCTTCCCTGTGGCACTGGTCACCGCCGGTCTGCTGGCCCTGTGCTTCATGGGCTTCTCCGGCCTGAAGCTTTTCGGGTAAGGGGGAGAAGAGAATAATGGATAAAGTAATTTTCTGTGTGGCCATCCTGGCCATCATGGGCGCTGTGTTTGGCGCCATCCTGGCCTTCGCGGCCAAGGTTTTCGCCGTGGAGAAAGACCCCCGTGAGGAGGCCATCTCCGAGTGCCTGCCCGGCGCCAACTGCGGCGGCTGCGGCTTCCCCGGCTGTGCCGGTTACGCCGCTGCCGTGGTGGCCGGTACCGCGCCCGTCAACGCCTGCGCCGCCGGCGGCGAGGCTGTGGCGGCCCAGATCGGCGAGATCATGGGCGTGGCCGCCGGTGAGACGGTGAAGCAGATCGCCGCCGTGCGCTGCACCGGCTGCGGCGCGGACCATACCAAGTACAACTACCAGGGCGTCAACGACTGCCTGGCCGCCTCCCGGCTGCCCGGCGGCGGCCCCCTGGGCTGTGACTTCGGCTGCCTGGGCATGGGCACCTGTGAGAAGGTCTGTCCCTTCGACGCCATCCATGTCAGCAACGGCGTGGCCGTGGTGGACGAGGAGAAGTGCAAGGCCTGCTCCAAGTGCGTGGACGCCTGTCCCCGCCACCTCATTGCCCTGGAGCCCTACAAGACCAAGAAGCATGTGGCCATCCCCTGTTCCTCCAAGGCCAAGGGCCCCGTGGTCACCAAGGTGTGCTCCAACGGCTGTATCGGCTGTTCTCTGTGCGCCAAGGCCTGCCCCAAGGAGGCCATCGTCATCGAGAACTTCCTGGCCAAGATCGACTACGACAAGTGCATCGGCTGCGGGATCTGCGCCCAGAAGTGCCCCCGCCACCTGATCACTGTGGACGGCGTGGTGCCCGAGATCAAGCCCGCCGCCCCCAAGGCGGCCCCCGCGGCTGCCGCTCCCAAGGCGGCGCCCGCCGCCGAGGCTCCCAAGGCCGAGCCCGCCCCCGTGGCGGCGGAGGCCCCCAAGGCCGAGCCTGCCGCCGCTTCGGCGGAGGAGGCTCCCAAGGCGGAGTAACATCTCCAAAGGAAAAGTCCCGGCATCCATTTGGATGCCGGGACTTTTTTGTATCAATCGGTTTTTCAGAAGGCCACCACCACGCCGCCGTCGTTGGCGTATACCGTGGTGACGCCCCGGGCGTCGGAGATGAGGATGTCCTTGAACTGGCAGGATTTCAGCACCAGCTCCTTGACGTAGAAGGCCCGGTCCGGGTTGTTGCAGTGGACGATGGAGAGGGTCTTGCCCACGTGGCTGATGTCGGCGGCCATGAGAGAGACCATCTTGGACAAGGCCTGCTTGATGGATAGGGCCTGGCTCACCTTTTTGATCTCCCCCTCGTGGGTGGCCCCCATCAAAAGCTTGATGCGCAGGGCCTCGGTGACCAGGGAGAGGGCGCCGGTAAGCCGCCCGTTCTTCCGCAGGTGGTCCAGGTCCTCCAGCACGAAGTAGGTGGTCATGGAGGTGAGAAAGCGGGAGGTCTCGCTCACCACCGTGTTGAAGTCCCGGCCCGCCCCCGCCAGCTCCAAAATCTTCAGTGCCACGCACACCTCGCCCGCGGCGGCGGAGCAGGAGTTGAAGATATGGACGTGGGCGGCGGGGTGCTCTTCCAGCCACAGGGCCCTGGCCTGGGCGGCTGAGTTGTGGGAGCCGGACAGCAGGGCGGAGAGGGTGACCACGTAGAGATCGTCGGCCCCGGCCTCCGCAAAGGCGTCCAGATATTGGGCGGGGGAGGGGCAGGCCGTCTTGGGCGGCTCACTGTTCTCCCGCATGAGCCACAGCAGGTGGGTCTGATCGAAGGTCTCGTCGTCCACGATATCCTCGCCGCCCAGTGAAATGGTCAGGGGCGCGCGCAGGAAAGGGCCCTGATGGAATTGTGCGGCCGTCAGGTCGCAACAGCTGTCTACAATGATTTTAAAACTCATAGGGCATATCTCCAAATGTCATTTTAAAGATTACTTTGCTCATCCATTGTAGCATGGGCGGTGGAAAAAGTAAAGAGAAAGCGGAAAAGGGATCTCAGGGGAACAAATATAACCAATGGTTTATATCATAAACGAAAAGTTAACGGCTGTTCCATTGCGGGGGAAAGATCCCCTTGATACAATATGTGTTGAGAAACGTGTTTCATCCAATTTGAAGTCTGGAGATGACAAACATGCCGATGAACGAGATCATCCGTCAGCGGCGGAAGGAGCTGGGCTTGACCCAGGAGAAGGTGGCCGCCGCCCTGGGTGTGACGGCCCCCGCCGTCAATAAGTGGGAGAAGGGGACCACCTGGCCGGACCTGTCTCTGATCGCCCCGCTGGCCCGGCTGCTGGGGGTGGACCCCAACACGCTGTTTTGCTTTCAAAAAGAGCTGACGCCCCAGGAGGTGGGCCTCTTTGTGAAAGAGGTGCTGGCCGCTGTCAAGGGATCCGGCTTTCCAGCGGGCTTTGAAATGGCGATGGAAAAGACCAGGGAATACCCCGGATGCCCGGTGCTTTTCCACACGCTGGCCCTGACGCTGGACGGCTCCCTGCGCATGTCGGGGCTGAGCGCCGAGGAACGAAAGCCATACGAAGAGCAGATCATCACCCTTTTGGAGCGGGTGGCGGAAGGGGAGGAGGAACAGCCCAGGGACCACGCCGTTTTTCTGTTGGCCTCCAAATACATCGTCCGGGAGGAGTATGAGAAGGCCAGGGGATATTTGGCCCGGCTTCCGGACCGCCCCGCCCTGGACAAAAAGCAGCTCCAGGCCAACCTGCTCATTCAGGAGGGGAAGCTGGAGGAGGCGGGGGAACTGTTGGAGCGCAAGTTCCTTCTGGCGGCCAACGAGGTCCAGACCATCCTGTACAGCCTGGTCAGCCTGGCCTGTAAAGAGGGGGATGCGTCCCGGGCGGACCAGTTGGCGGAGGTGACCCGGGAGGCGGTAGCGCTCTTTGGGATGTGGGATTACGGCAGCTTTGTGGCGCCCTTTCAGGCGGCGGTGGCCCGGAAGGACGGCCCCGGGACTCTGGCGGTGCTCCGGCCGATGCTGGCGGCCCTTCTGACACCCTGGGAGCAGGAAAAAAGCCCTTTGTACCACCATATATCCAAGAAAAAGGGAGAGGGGCTGCCGCCGAACTTCGGCCTTCAGGTGTTGCCCGGTCTCCTGAAGGAGTTGGACGACGGGCAGTATGATTTCCTCCAGGGTGAGCCGGGCTTTCAGGAGCTGCTGAGGGACTACTGGGCCAAGTGTGAGAAGGAAAAGGCCTAAAAGTCCTGGGGGTACTCCTCTTTCAGCTCCGCCATCAGCTTGCTGTCTGCCTTGGTGGAGAAAAGGTCCAGCTTTTCGTACATATCCGGCCTTCTCCGCTTGGTGCGCAGGATGGCCTGCTTGCGCCGCCACCGGGCGATCAGGGCGTGATTGCCCGACAGGAGGATGGGGGGGACCTTTTTCCCGTGCCACTCCTCGGGGCGGGAGTACTGGGGGTATTCCAGCAGGCCGTTCCAGTGGCTCTCGTTCTCGAAGCACTCCGGGTCGGGCAGGACGCCGGGGACCAGACGGCTCACCGCGTCGGCCACCGCCATGGCGGGGATCTCGCCGCCGGTGAGGACAAAGTCCCCCAGGGAGATCTCCTCGTCCACGCACTCCTCGATGAACCGCTCGTCGATGCCCTCGTAGTGGCCGCAGACCAGAATAAGGTGGTCGTAGTCAGCGGCCAGCCGCTTGGCGTCGGCCTGCCGGAAGGTGGCGCCGGCGGGGGAGAAGTAGATGGTGCGGCCGGGGCCGTAGGCATCCACCACGTGCTTCCAGCACTGGTAGAGGGGGTCGGCCTGCATCACCGCCCCCCGGCCGCCGCCGTAGGGGTAGTCGTCCACCTGCTTTTGCTTATTGAGGGTGTAGTCCCGGATCTGATGGGTCTCAATCCGCAGGAAGTCCCGCTCCTGGGCCCGGCCCAGGATGGATTCGGAGAGGACGTCGCCCACCGTCTCATGGAACAGGGTGAGAATATCGATGCGGTACATCAGCTTTCCATCCCTTCGATGAGGTTGACCCTGACATAGCCCTCCTCCACGTTGGTCTCGGCCAGGAAGGCGTCTACGGCGGGGATCATATACTCTTTTCCCTTGCCGCCCACCACGTAGACCTCATGGGCGGGAGGGGTGAGGATGTCCTGGATGACGCCCAGCTCCTCGCCGGTGGCGGCGTCCAGCACGGTGAGGCCCATTAGGTCGGCCAGGAAGTGCCGTCCCTCAGGCAGAACCACCCCGGTGCGGTCAATGGAGAGGACCTTACCCTTGAGCCGCATGGCAGCCTCTACGGTGTCCACCCCCTCCAGGGAGGCCAGCACTAAGGTCTTGTTGGTCCGGACGGAGCGGAGCCTGACGGGCTTGCCGTCCAGATAGAGGGTGTCGAACTGGCAGAGGAACTCGGGTGAGTCCGCCCAGGGCATGATCTTTACCTCGCCCTTTATTCCATGGGTGTTGACGATCTCGCCAACTTCCAAAAATCGGTCTTTCATCAGTGCTTCTCCTTATAACGAAGAAAAAACGGCGGGCCAAGACCCGCCGCTTTTCAGTCGGTGATTTCCACAGAGACCCGGTTGCCCTTCCGCTGTCCCACGGAGCGCATGAGGACACGGATCCACTTGGCGATGCGGCCCTGACGGCCGATCACCTTGCCCATGTCCTCGGACGCCACCCGAAGTTCCAGCGTGGTCTCTCCATCCCCCGCGTGCTCGGTGACCTCCACCTGTTCGGGGTGGTCGACGAGATTTTGGGCGATGTAAGTGAGGAGCTCTTTCATTCGGCTGTCCTCCCTTAGATGGCGCCGGCTTTTTTCAGCAGGGCCTTCACCGTCTCGGTGGGCTGGGCGCCGGTCTTGATCCAGGCCTGGGCGCGCTCGGCGTCCACCTTCAGGGCCACGGGCTCGGCGGTGGGATCGTAAGTGCCGATCTCCTCGATGAAACGGCCATCCCGGGGATAGCGGGAATCAGCCACCACGATGCGGTAGAAGGGGGCCTTCTTAGCGCCCATACGGCGCAGACGGATTTTAACCATGTTATTTTCACCTCCACAAGAAATGTCATTGGTATATCTGGAAACGTCGAAAGACGCTTGCCAACAAAATCAGAAGGGGAAGCCTCTCCCCATGCCCATGCCGCCGCCCATACCGCCGAAGCGGCCCTTCTTGGCCAGCTTTTTCATTCGGGGGCTGGTCATCTGTTTGGTCATCTGGCGCATGGCGTCGAACTGCTTCAAAAGGCGGTTCACATCCACGACCTGGACACCGGCGCCGGCGGCGATGCGCTTTTTCCGGCTGTTGTTGAGGATGGAGGGCTCCTCCCGCTCCGCGGGGGTCATGGAGAGGATGATGGCCTCGGTGCGGCCCAGGGCCGACTCATCCACGCTGGCCCCCTCCAGGGCCTTGGCGTCCACCCCCGGGAGCATCCCGGCGATGTCGCTGAGGGAACCCATATTTTTCACCTGGGTCAACTGATCGTAAAAGTCGGTCAGGGTGAACTTGTTTTTGCGGAGCCTCTGCTCCAATTCCTGGGCCTTTTTAAGGTCGAAGCTCTCCTGGGCCTTCTCGATGAGGGAGAGTACGTCGCCCATGCCCAGGATGCGGGAGGCCATGCGGTCGGGGTGAAAGACCTCCACCTGATCCAGCTTTTCCCCCATGCCCACGAATTTGATGGGCTTGCCGGTGACCGCCCGAATGGAGAGGGCCGCGCCGCCCCGGGCGTCGCCGTCCAGCTTGGTGAGCATCACGCCGGTGAGGTCCAGCGCGTCGTCGAAGGCCTTGGCGGCGTTCACGGCGTCCTGGCCGATCATGGCGTCCACCACCAGGAGGATCTCGTCGGGCTCCACGGCGTTCTTGATGTCCTGGAGCTCCATCATCAGTTCCTCGTCCACGTGGAGCCGTCCGGCGGTGTCCAGGAACACCATGTCGCTGCCGTGCTTCTGGGCGTGCTCCACGGCGGCCCTGGCGATGTCCACAGGGCTGATCTGGCCCATCTGGAACACGGGGATGTCAAGCTGGGAACCCACCACCTCCAGCTGCTCGATGGCGGCGGGGCGGTAGATGTCGCAAGCGGCCAGCAAGGGCCGCTTGCCCTGCTTTTTCATTAGCCCCGCCAGCTTGGCACCGTTGGTGGTCTTGCCGGCGCCCTGGAGGCCTACCAGCATCACCACCGTGGGGGGCTTGGAGGAGATGGTCAGCTTGGCGTCTTCGCCGCCCATGAGGGCGGTGAGTTCCTCGTTGACAATCTTGACGATCATCTGGGCGGGGGTGAGGCTCTCCAGCACGTCGCTGCCCACGGCCCGCTCCGAGACCTTGGACACGAAGTCCTTGACCACCTTGTAGCTGACGTCGGCCTCCAAAAGGGCCATGCGGATTTCCCGCATCGCCTCCTTGACGTCGGCCTCGGTCAGGCGGCCCTTGCCCCGGAGCTTTTTGAAGGCGTTGGATAGTTTTTCGGTCAGTCCCTCAAAAGCCATGGGTTCACTCCTGCTTCAGCTTGTCCAGGATGGCGGTGATCCGGCCTGTCAGGGCCTCCACCTCATCGTCCTGATGGTACTCCGCGTTTCGCTTGGCGATGGCGTCCACCGCCGCCTGGACCTCCTTGAGCTGGTCCTGCATGACGTGGAACCGGCGGATAATGCCGGTCTTGTCCTCCAGTTCGTTGAGGGTGCCCTCGGCCCGGACGATCACGTCCCGGACCCCCTGGCGGGAGATGCCGTAGTTTTCCGCGATCTCAGAGAGGGACAGATCCTCATTATAATAGAGGTCGTAAAATTCCTTTTGGCGGTCCGTGAGGATGTCGCCGTAGAAGTCGTACAGCAGAGCCATACGATAGGCTTGATTTTTCACGCTGTGCCTCCTCTCAAGATAAAATGTAAAGTCAGATAGCTTTACAACACAAAATATCATACAATATTTCCAGTGGCTTGTCAAGGGAAAGTGTTGGGGCGGGGAGAAAAAATCCAAAAGACATCTTGCCAAGGGGAGCAAAAACCTGTATAATACAAATTCGTCAGGAAAATATGCCGGTGTGATGGAATTGGTAGACGTGACGGACTCAAAATCCGTTCCTGGCGACAGGGTGTGGGTTCGAGTCCCACCACCGGCACCATAATAGCGAAACGGTATAGATGCCACTGGCGAAAAGCCAGTGGCATCAACCGTTTCCAGGCTTTTTCCCCTCGAAAATTCACGGATGATTCCATAGATGCCAACCACTGTTTTCCCCTAACTGGTGGGATTCGAACCCCCTCTTCTCGGAGGTTGGCAAAACCAGAAACCATGTAGCGCCCTTTTTAAAGCATCAATTTTCAAAAAGGGCGCTATTTTTCTATCAATAGAATACACAAAACTTGAGGCGTCAATTTGTTGGTCACGACGGGCCATCAGATTGGCGCCCTTTTTGCTTTCAGACAAATTTAAAAAGGGCACTAAATATCAGGAGGTAGTAAATGAACCGAGAACAGTTTTTTCAGGAGCTTCGCACCGCTCTCCACCGTGAGGGATTCACTCCGCAGACGGAACAGGATGAATTGCTTCCTGTGGAGTGGGATGGTCTCCCCCTCTGCCGGATCACAGCGGACGGAGGCGTTCGCTACTGGCAGGAGGATGTAGCGACGCCGGAACGGGAACGAGCCTGTGAGCGAGCCACCGATCTGGCCTGCACCGTGCGGGAGTACATGACGCTGCTGGAACAGGCTCCGCCCCTGCAAGCCCAGAGCCTGACCGGTGACTACCGCCTGCTGGCTGACTTCAACGGAGCCGTGCTGGCTGCCCATCCCACCCGGCTTGGCGTTCAATTCGTCACATGGGACTGGAGCTTCGACCGCACAGGTCTCAATCAGGGCAATTACTTTCAGGAAAACTATGCAGGTGCCAAGCAGGACTTCGCCATCCGCGCCGGCCTCATTTCCAAACAGCAAATCTTCAATCAGGAGCAGCTTATCGAAATCTACCGGTGCTGCTCTGATACCTTGGACGCTGGTTTTGATTTGACTGCCGAGCAGGAAAAGTGCATACGGGGCGTTCAGGAGCAGATTGCCATTGCAGCTCCCGATGCTCTGGAGCGCATAAGGGAGCAGGAGCAGCACCCCATGGAACCCTACAACCGAGAACCGATCATGTAATATTCAGGCGCCAGAGTTTTAGAAATAAGACTCCGGCGCTTTTTTATTGCCTCAAACCAGACAGGAGGATTGAAGATTGGATCAAAAGAACGAACAAAAAGCGCCGCTGCGCATCAAAAACCTGGCTGAGTTGAAACGCTGTATCCGCCCCGGGACAGAGTTGGTGGCAACCAGCCATAGCAAGCACCCTGCCCTGGTCGGGCTTGTACGGGTGGTGACTGAGGTTCAGACCAATGCTTACTATTCCGTGGTCAAGGGCCAGCCGACTCACCAGTATTCGACCTGTAATTACGGGAAGGGATTTCGCTCTGATTTCGAAAAGGCATCCAACTATTTATTTGAGGGCACGACCATCAAGGTTCTTGACCGCAGAAGCGGTGATAACAGCGTGCTGTACGAAATGGAGCTTTATCCCGGCGAATGCCTTATGCCCAGCCAGAAAAGCGATACGGAGGAGAATGAGGGAATCAGGGAAGACGATTGCGAAATCAAGCAGAAAGGGATGGGCATGACCTTATGACACGCTACTTCATGCGGGATACACCGCTGTGCCAGCTGGAACAGCAGATGATGACCCCGCCCTATTTCAAGCCCAGGGGCCATGGCCGATACTATCCAAGTTTCCAATATAGCAGAGATGACATGGAGTGCCCATACTGCATGAACTTCAGACGCAATCATCCCTGCCCTTTGGAGCAGTGCGTCTGTCTGGATGAACGGATCGTGGCCGGTGCAATTGACCTCAACGAGTTTGTCAGGGATTGCTTCTTCCCTGAAGCGGGAGTGCAGCTTCAGGCCCGCTTAGAGAGGAGTTTCAATGGCTGCTCCATTGAATTTTTCCTGAGCGATAGTCATCGTGAGCGCTGGCAGCACTGGCGTGAGCGCTGTTTTCGAATGCCGAACCGTAACCTGGCCGCACTGTTTCTTCTCACGGCGTACGGGGACATCTGGCGCAGGATGATCTGGAAGTTTGATGCCAGTGGGTTTGACTTCAAATCTGTCCAGCTCGCTGGCATCCAACCGGAGCTGTACAGTGTTTATCAGGCGGCCAAAGCCATCTCCACCGGCAGCCGCAATATCACTCTTGCCGATCTCGCATCCCCCGAATTGGTCACAGATGAGGCGTTCCACCTGATTGTCTGCGCTCTGCTTCTGGCTAAGTACGGAGATGCGATTTTGAATTTTGAAGGAAAGTAAGGTGATGCAATGTGATGATGGAAGCAGTTCTGAGCAACGCCGACCACCCGGAATACGGTGTTGCGACGATCCCTCTTCCCATTCCCAGAAATCAGTACGACCACTGCGTTTCGCTGTTGGAGGCACTGGAGATCGGCGGTGCCTCTGAAGCCGACTGCCGCTTGGACTCGCTCGACAGTGCCTGGCCTGTGCTGAATCGGCTGGTATGCACCAAGGTCAACCTTGATGAGTTGGACTATCTGGCAAAGCGGCTGGACAGCTTTACTGTGGGCGAGTTTTCGCAATTTCAGGCAATGGCTGAAAAGCTGAATCTCGCCAGCATGAAGGATCTCATCAACCTGACCTTTTGTTGTCAGCAGGCAACAGTGATTACGGACTTCACAAATTTAAAGGAGATTGGCCGTGACCACTACATGAACATCCACGGCGGCTGCGCAAGCATGGAAGAATTGGAGCAGTTGGACGGAGAGGAAACCGCCATTCTGCTGATTGAGAATAATGAGGGAACCATTACCCGCTATGGCGTGGTCTATGACAACGGCATGCAGCTCTCACAGCTCTATGATGGAAGACACCTGCCCTGCTACCACTATGAGGCCGATATGACTGCTGTCGGGATATCCTCCCGGTGGGAGCCGGAGAACAGCAGGAATGTGACCTGGATCTATCTCCCTGCATCAAAAGGGCAAATTGAGCGCGCCATGCAGCGTTCCGGCATTGCTGACCCAAAGGATATGCGTCTCTGGATAGCCGAGAGTTCATTTCCGGAGGAAGTGGATGCAGCACTGGACTTTCGGTGTGATAACATCCATGAGCTCAATGAGCTGGCGCTGGCTGTGGAGAAGTTTTCGATTCATGACCGCAAGAAGCTGGGGGCAGCAGTAAGCATGGCCAAGCCGGAAAACGCCAGCCAGATCCGCCGTCTGGCGGAAAACATGGATCTGTTTGAATTCGCCCCCGGCGCCCACACCCCCGAAGAATATGGGAAATACATGATTCAGAAATCCGGCCATTTTGAGTATGACCACAATCTGGATGAGTTTTATGACTATGAGCGGTATGGCCTGCAGCACATGGACTATCAGTCGGGCGTGTTTACCGACCGCGGCTATATTGCCTATGTCGGCACAGTAGATCTGGAGGAACTGATGGCGGAAGGCCCGGTGGATCAGTGCCAGCGGGAACAGGAGGTTCAGATGGGAGGAATGGCATGATCCAACTCTTTATGAGCCGCAGCGGGAGTTCTGTCATTGTCCCGCTCCGGTTTCCCGCATCTCAGAGCGCCATCACTGAAGCCTCCTGCCAGCTCGATGGGGCCAGCAGAGAAGGAAAAACAAAGATCGTTGAGATGAAAAGCGTGATCGCCAATCTGCCGTCGTACCTCGGCGGGTTTGATCCTGACTCCAGAACGCAGCTTGCACAACTGAATCGGCTCGCAAGCATCATTGCCAAAATGGACTCCCGCGAACGAAATATCTATGCCGGCGCCTTGGATGGCAACAGCATCAATGATCTGAACGATATGATTCGTGTGGCGGAACAGGTGTCGGACTACATCCTCATTCCCAATGTCAATTCAGATGTGACGCTTGGCCGCTATGTCGCTGTTGCCGGTCAGATTCAGGGTGACCCCAGATTTCCCGAAGCAGCCTGGCCCTATCTGGACTTCGCAAAAATCGGCGCAGAATACTATGCCGAGCATGGCGGCGCCTATACCTATGCGGGCTATGTGCTCCGCAAGCAGGATGATGAGCTTGTCAGAGAGAAAAAATCGAAGATCCAGCTTGGCCTCTCCTCTTCCCAAGCGCAAGTGAGTATCTGCCTTCCGGCAACGAAGGAAGAATTGGAGCGAGTAAAAAGAGCACTGGGAATCGATTGTTTTGCAGAGGCATCAGTAACCAAGGTGTCGTTTTCCGTTCCCTATATGGACGAGCACATTCCCACTACAGGGGTCTGCGTGGAAGATGCAAACGAATTGGCTTGGGCCATTGAGGGGATGCAGTGTGAAGACGGTGAACTGCTGAAATATCTGTCGGTTCTTTCTGTGGAGCAGCCGGGGACTATGCAGAAGGCTCTCCGCTGTGCCATGAATCTGGACGACTATGAGCGCATTCCGGAGGACACTTACGAATACGGGCAAACCGTCCTTCGGCGCATTGGTGCTGATGACGAGCTGATCGATACCATCGATGGGTATATGGATTTTGAGAAGCTGGGTGAGGACACTATGGCGGAGGAAGGAGTCCGGCGAACCGAGTTTGGCCTGATCCGCCGATGCAGCAGCCCTTTCGCTGAGGAAACGCAGGCGATGGAGATGGGAGGTCTCTCCTGATGCCCCGTGAAACCGATGGTCTCCGGAAAGGCCGCGCCACTGGAAAAGGTGGGCAGATCCAGGATCTCCTCCACCTTTTTCACGCCGGAAAGCGCCTGAGCAAAGGTGGTGGCCAGTTTTTGCAGGGGCAGGATCTCGGTGAGATACATCCCGCCCACATAGGCAAAGAGCAGAAATACGCTGCCGGTAACGCTTCCCCGGAGGAAAAGCAGGCCGCCTACTGGAACCATCAGCACCATTCCGCACTCCACCAGCAGCAGAAAGGCGGCATAGGGCGGAGCCGTCTTGTGTGTGACCAGGTTCCAGATCCGGTTCTCCTCCTCAATGGCATGGGAAAATTTCTGGAAGGAGCGGCTGCCCATGTTATACGCTTTGATCAGCCGCATACCGGAGATGTACTCAATCATCACGGAATTAAAGCCTACCAGGGAGCGGTTGACATCGGACAAGACCCCCTTCATTCTTCGGAAGATGACCGCCATCACAATGCCGGCCAGGGGCAGCGGGAGCAGGGAGACCAGGGCCAGAGGGGCATTGACGGAGAGCAGATACAGGAAAATCACAACCGGTCCTGTGAGATAGGCCACAAATTCCGGCAGGTTGTGGGCCAGAAACAGTTCCAACTTCTCGATGTCCTCATTGAGAACGGTCTTGACCGCGCCTGTGCTCCGCTCGTCCAAGGCTCCAAGAGACACTTTGGCAAGATGCTCCGTTACCATGCACCGCACTCGAAACAGCGCCCCATAGGCTCCCTTGTGAGACAGCACACCCGAAGTACCCAGCAGCACCAGCCTTCCCACGGTGCCCGCCGTGACCAGCAAAGCGCAGTCGGCGATAACTGCTTTGGTACAGGCGCCGGAGAGCACCGCATCCATCAGCCGGTAAATGCCAATATACGATGTGATGACCAGAATACCGCTGCCAAAGGCACACAAAACGGACAGGATCAGCCATTTCCGTTCCGGCCCGGCCCACTGCAGCAGCCGCATCACCGGTGATGGCCGTTTTTCTTTCATCGTCTGTTCCTCCTTCCCCCGGCTTGACGAGAGCGCCGGGAAGTGATATTTTAGTTAGCAGATACTAACCAACATCCATCCTACCGGCAAAACAGCGGTATCGCAAGGCTTTGGGCGCGGTTCCGGCTGATTGGGGTGGAGATGTGGCTGATCGAGGTGGTGACAGATTATGGCGGCAAATAAAGACTTGGAGCAGCAATATGGCCGGGCGATGGAGGAACACGGGTTTCTTCCAGATCCGGAGAACCGGCGTTACGGCTCCATGGGGCTGTGCTGGCGGCACACCTCCCAGCAGGGCGGCGGTTTTTTCTGGACCTACGGGCAGCAGGATCTCTATACCATCAAGATCCATGATTTCTTTTTCCATGAGGATCAGCTGCTGGAGTTCCATTGGCCGGAGAGTCTCAGTGTCACCTGGTATGAATCCATTTCCGGTGAGGAGTTCTCCCCCTGCCGCCGTCTTGTTCCAGGCTGTGTCAAAAGTTTTATCGGAGGTCGGGAACCATACCGGGCGCTCATCCACAGGCAGATCCCCATCGTTTCCATTGGCGTGGAGATCACCCCGGCTTACTACCGGGATTATCTGCGCCGCCAGTTTCCCCAGGAGTATCAAAGCCTGCTGGAGTCTTTTCAAACGCTGGATCAGACAGAACACTTCCCGGAAATGGTGCAGCTCTTGAAACAGGTGCGCGACTACCGGGGGGAGGGGCTTCCCGCCCGTTTGTTTTATGATGGGAAGGTGGCGGAGGCGGTGGCGCTGGTGGCAGAGCGGCACCTGAAGCGCAAGAACCGCCGTTCTGTCAGTGCGGAGGATATGGTACGGCTGGCCGATGTGGCAGCCTTCATCACGGCCCACTGTGCGGATGAACTGCCGCTGGAACGTCTCAGCCGTATTGGCTGCATGAGTATTTCCAAGCTGAAGGATGCCTTCCATGTCCGGTATGGCTGCACGATTACCCAGTACATTCAGGGGCAGCGCACGGAGCAGGCTGGGCGGCTGCTGCGGGAAACCGACCTGCCGGTGAGCCAGGTGGCGGCCATTGTTGGGTATCAGAATCCCAGCCGTTTCGCGGAGATCTTCCGGCGAAACACCGGACGCTCCCCTGCGGAATACCGCAGAGCATACTGCAACTACTTCACGGAAAAAACCGACATGGAAAGGAAAGATCCTTAATAGAAACCAAGAGGCCGCATGGGGAACATTCCGCCATGCGGCTTTTGCAATCGTCAGCAATCGGCAGCACAGAATCGGCTTTTCCTGTGTTCTGTCCGTCCCGGCCTGCTTTCTGAAATGGAGAACAATTCTCTCAATGTAGGGAGAGCGTCCATGGTAACAGGCACATCGTCGGGCATTTCTCCTTCATCAAAGTGGAGGATGCGGGAACAGGTACGACTGACAAATTCAAAATCATGTGTGACAATAAAGATGACTTTTCCCATATCAGACAGCCGCCGGATCAGACCCGCAACCTGTGTCATGCTATCAAAATCCAGCCCGCTGGTCGGCTCGTCAAACACCAGCAGGTCTTTCCCACAAATCATGCTGACCGCTACCGCCACCCGCTGCTTTTGACCTCCGGACAGGGTATTGGGGTGGCGGTCTCTGAATGGGGCCAGGGCCAACTCTTCCAGTGTTGCGTCAACGAGCGTCTGTTTCGGATTGCGGATACCGAATGTACATTCTGACTCCACACTATCCGCAAAAAGCTCGTAGTTCACATCCTGCATGACCATATAGGAATGCCGCAGGCGATCTTTGTGATCCATGGACAGACCGTTCCAAAAGAATTGACCATCACAGGCCTTGTGAAGCCCGCACAAAGCACGGGAAAAGGTCGTTTTTCCGGCCCCATTGTGGCCAACGACGCCAATTACCTCTCCCTTTGCTGCTGTAAGGCTGATGTCGTGCAAAATGATCCTCTTCTTATAGTGAAGGGCTACATTGTTAAGTTCCAAGATAGGATCTGAAACAGGCGCAAGGGAATGATTCCGCGGTGGGAGAACACGATGCAAATCGATCGCTCGAAGGCCCATTTGTTCCCGGGTATCCTCCGACAGCTGTCGAAATGCTTCCGGCGTAAAGACCTGCATGATTTTCCCGTGTTCCAAATACACAATCCGGTCCACCAGATCCATCAAATAGTATAACCTATGTTCTGCAATCAATATGGT
The DNA here is from genome assembly GCA_022846075.1 of Oscillospiraceae bacterium. Lineage (GTDB taxonomy): Bacteria > Bacillota > Clostridia > Oscillospirales > Oscillospiraceae > Vermiculatibacterium. Next base: position 1,964,106 of record AP025582.1, on the reverse strand, counting down.
TTTTCCCTGTGATTTGATCAGCCTGAGATGTTCTCCCAATTCTTGAATGGAACGCATATCCAAATTAGAGGACGGTTCATCCAAAAGATATATTTGAGGATTCATTGCATAGACTGAGGCAAACGCTATCTTTTGCTTTTCTCCACCGGATAACTCGAAGATGTTGCGATTACGGAGATTTTCAATGTGAAGTTCTGCCGATGTCCGATCCACGCGTTCTCTCAGCTGGCAAACTGGAAGTGCTTGATTTTCAATACCAAAAGCGATCTCGCTGTCTGTATCCACATTAAAAAACTGTGTCCTTGGGTTTTGAAACACCGATCCAACCTTTGCGGCAATCTGGTGCATAGGAAAATCACGGACTTCCTGACCATCCACCAGTACGCTGCCCGCCAGCTCTCCTGCGTAAAATTGTGGGATCAAGCCGTTTACAAGCCTCGTGATGGTGGTCTTTCCGCAGCCGCTCCGGCCACAGAACAGAACACATTCTCCGTCCTCTATGGTCAGGTTGATGTCATGCAGCCCGTCTCCTGTTTGTCCTTGATAAGTAAATGATACATGCTTTAACTCGATCATCCCAGCATCCCCTTTCCATAAAGCCCGACAGCCAGTGCGCCTGCAAAGCAAAAGACTGCCGCAATATCCATCAACCCGATATGGATCTGCACCAGACAAGTTCGAGGCTTTGGGTTTTCAATGCCGCGGGTGATAGAAGCGATGGACAGTTCATCCGCCGCTTTGGATGCTGCCATCATCAACGGAACATAGATACACTCCACCGTTATTCCGGGATGCGTCAGGAACCCCTTAAGCGAAGGCGAGACGTCCCGCATCCGCATTGCGTCCTTGATAAACCGCCAATCCTCCTGAATGGTAGGGATATAACGCAGCATGACGGCCAAGGGGATTACCAGCTTTTGGGGTGCATGGATGCGATTCATCGCCGAGAGGAATTCGCTGACCTTTGTAGTGGAAATGACAATGCCAGACAGCATCCCGCAGGGATAGACCTTATGGAATAACCCTAAAAAAGCGATAAACATGGTGCGCCAAGTTCCGGTCATGGTATCCATGATCCAGATGGTGAGCAGAACGATCAGCGCATAGAACAGTACTCCCTTCCAGGCATACTTCCACTTTCCGAAGCAAATGCCGAGCAGCCCGATCAGCACCACAAGGCCCAGTTCGTAGAGTAAGGATGGAGCCATCATGGCAGAAAAGATACACAACAGAAGCAGTAATATCTTCGTTCTGGGGTCCAGCCACAGTCCGCGCGTGGATAACGCTCCGCCAATCATGCGGTGATCCCAGCCTTTTCAAACTGCTTTTTCAGCAGCTTTCCACCGATCCAACCACTGAACGCAGCAATCGCCAGCGTTCCGATAATGATGACAGCCAACAGCCAGGAGGGCGCAGACGCGCTCATTGTGTCAATATAGGACTGTTCCGTGCCGTTTTCCAGCATCGTGCTGGCCCAGCCTTGCGGATCAATAAAAAACACCACATAGGTGTAAACGCCGCCCAGCGACATCAGCATATAGGACAGCAGATTGACCGCCTTATTGCGGTAATCTCCCGCGCCAGCTACCAGATCGGCGATAATTCCCATTCCGATATAGCCTAAAGAAAAAGCCCAGTGCATTCCGGTAACGAACCAGATGATCCCCATAATGATACCAAGAATGGTGACGCTCCACCGCTTCTGCACCTTGGCGATCATCAGAAGATATACAGGGCCGCACAGCAATGCTGCACCCATCGGCATATAGAATGTCAAAACCGGGTTTGGTGCAAAGAAAATACCGCCGATCATGGTAAACACAAAGAAAATTGCGCTGAAAATGCCGGTTGTCACAAGATCCTTGATAGTGAGACTCTTTTTTGCGGGATTGATTTGATTGCTCATGTTGATCCTCCTATTTTGCAATGCGTTGACTTTATGAGATAGGTATGCTATCCTTTGGTTAGATGTGGCTAACCGTTATATATAATTACACCATGCACAACCTACTTTCAATCGTTTGGAGCGAGGTTCGTCCTATCATTTCAAAAATTCGTCTAATCATTGCAAAACAAGGGAGGCGTATCTATTGTAATGACCGGTATCATTGAACAATACTATGCGCCATTACTGAAAAAGCACGGTTTTGTACCGGAACCAGATAATGATCAGTATGGTCCTCTGGGGCTTTGCTGGAAGCTATCTCCGGAAGTTGGCGAAGGTTCCTATTGGACCTACGGGCAAAGGGATCTGTTCGACATCAAGATACACAACTTCTCTTTCAATAAGGATTTTATGCTGGAATTTGATCTCCCGGAATGTCTCAGTATTACCCGTTACGATTCCATCTCCGGTGAAGAGTTGTCTCCGTATCGCCGGTTGTCAGCCGGATGTATCAAGACCTATGTGGGCGGATACAAGCCATATCAAGTAATCGTCCACAAAAATATACCGGTTCGATCCATAGGCATCGAGATCACCCCTGCATATTATGAGGATTATTTGAAAAAACAGTATCCGGAAGAATATCGGAATCCCATCGAGGCTTTTCGGGAAATCGACCAAACAACAGATTTCCCGGAAATGTACCGGCTTCTATCAGAACTACAGAGCTACCGTGGAACCGGAATTGCAGCTAAACTCTATTATGAGAGCAAGGTAGCCGAGGCACTCTCTCTGGTGGTTGAATATCAAAAAAAGCGTTCAGTTTCAGATCACAAACTGGTTTCTCAGGATTTGGAACGGATTCAAACCGTAGCGGCCTATTTGAGTGATCATTACGCTGGTGAAGTGCCCATAGAACGCCTGGCACAAATTGCCTGCATGGGTACGACAAAGCTCAAAAGCAGCTTCAAGAAGGTCTATGGCTGCACGATCACAGAGTATATACAGCAGCGCCGCATGAGTCAGGCAGAATATCTGCTGGCTCATACCGATCTGCAAATTGGTCAGATTGCTCAAACGATAGGATATTCTACATCCAGCCGGTTTGCGGAACTGTTTCGAAGAAGCACCGGCCTGCTCCCGCTGGAGTACAGGAAAATGGCAAAGCGAAAGTGATACAAAGCCAAAATCCAAAGAATCATCCCAAAACAGTATGTGGGGAGGCAGATCTGCCTCCCCACATACTTATTTTATATCCGCCAGCCCTCAGCCCGCTGTCGGATCTCGATAAAGTTCCGGTAAGTTCCCTCCTGGCTCATCAGCTCCTGATGGGTGCCATGCTGAGCAATGCGGCCATCCTCCACCACTAAAATCCGGTCAGCATTCTGGATCGTAGCCAGACGGTGGGCGATGGTGATGATAGTCTTTCCCCGCACCAGAGCAGAGAGCGCCTCCTGGATCTCATGCTCATTCTCCGGGTCCACGCTGGCGGTGGCCTCGTCCAGAATGACAATGGGGGCGTCCTTCAGAAGACACCGGGCAATGGAAATGCGCTGCTTTTCTCCACCGGAGAGGTTGGAGCCGCCTTCTCCCACCATGGTGTCGTACCCTTGGGGCAGCGCCATGATGAAGTCATGGCAGCGGGCCGCTTTGGCTGCGGCGATCACATCCTCCTCGGCAGCATCCGGACGGCCAAAACGGATGTTATTGCGGATGGTGTCGTGGAACAGATACACATTCTGAAATACCATAGCAATGTTGCGTAAAAGGCTGTCGCAGGTCATCTTCCGGATGTCATAGCCGCCCACGGTGATGCGTCCCTGATCTACATCATAAAACCGGGCCAGCAGTGCGCAGAGGGTGCTCTTCCCGCTGCCGGACGGCCCTACAATGGCGGTGGCGCTGTTTTGCGGCAGCTGGAAGGAAACATTGTGGATCACCTCCCGTGTTCCGTAACCGAAGGAGACATGGTCGAAGCAGATGTCGTAATGCTCCAAAGAGATGTCTTTCCCATCCTGATCCGGCAGTTCCGTTCCCTCCAGTTCTTCCAGACGGTCCAGCACCGAGTCCGTGACAGAAAGGATGTGGGCGGCGTCGTTGATGGACTCCACACTGCCGAAGATCGTGAAGGAAAACATGGCAGCCATCAGGAGCACCGGCAGCTCCAAGGTTCCGTTCATAGTCTGCCAGCCGGCGGTGAGCACCAGGCCAACAGCTGCGGCCTTCAGAGAAAACAGGTGCAGGCAGTTCCAGGGCACAAATCCAAACTCGTTTTTGATACGGATGTCCTTATTGGCCCGGCACGCCTCAAAAAACCGCTGGGAGGACGCCCCCTCCTGTCCGAAGGATTTGACCACCGAAAGGCCGTGGATGTACTCAATGGCTGCCCCGGACAATGCCTCTTGGGCCCGGTGTCCCACCGGAGCGGTGCGGGCACTCTGCCGCCCGATGCCGCGGAGGGCAAAGGCGGACAGCAGCACACCCACCACTGCCACCAGCGCCGCCTCGGGGCAGAAGAACGCCATGCACAAAACGATGACCAGTACCTGCAGATAGCCGTTGATGACCGCATCCACCATCTTCATGCTTTGCAGCTCCAGGGTACTGAGCTCCGTGGTCAGAGCAGCCAGAATGTCGCCCAGGTTATTCTTAGAGAAATACCCCAGGGAAACCCGTTTGAGCAGGTCACCAAGTTCCAGTCTCTGCTGCGCCGCCCGCTCTGTTCCGATACTCTCCTGGAGCCGGTTTTTCCAGTAAGCACACACGAAGCGCAGAACGATCAGCAGGATGATCCCGCCCAGGCACAGCCAGGGGAGCCTGGCGTCCAGCGCCGTCCCCTCCTGGGCACTCTCGATGACCAGCCCAAGGGCCCAGGCCGTCAGCATCACCGGCCCGGCGGCGGCCCAGGTGGCAAGAAACGAACAGAGGCTTCCGAGATACAGCCGTCTGTGGTACCCCTTTGTCCAACGCAGAATCCGATTCATACTCTGAAACATCGTCAAGCCTCCTTTCCAACCGCCCAGTTCTGGGCACCCACATGGGCCTGCCATAGCTTTTGATATAGCGGGCATCGGCTGAGCAGCTCCGGCTGTGTGCCTTTGTCCACAATACGGCCCTTCTCCAGCACCACGATCTGGTCGGCGTTCTGAATCGTGCTCAGCCGGTGGGCAATAACCAGCAGCGTTTTCCCCCGGGAGAGCGCCATCAGTGAACGCTGGATTTTGTCTTCGTTCTCCGGATCGGTAAAGGCGGTGGCCTCGTCCAAAATTACAATGGGGGCATCCTTCAGAATCGCGCGGGCGATGGCGATCCGCTGCCGCTCCCCACCGGAGAGCTGCTTGCCCGCTTCACCCGCTGGGGTATCCCATCCATGCTCCAGCCGCCCTAAAAACTCCTCACACTGAGCAGCCCTGGCAGCCGCCCAAACTTCCTCCTCCGTGGCGTCCGGCTTCCCCAATCGAATGTTTTCTTTCAGAGAGCAGTCAAAGAGGAAATTGTCCTGTGTCACGAAACTGACCTGATCCGCCAGCTGCTTCAGTGTGAGATTCCGAATATCCACACCGCCTATGGCAATGCAGCCATCCGTCACATCCCAGAACCGAGCGATAAGCCGGGCTGCCGTAGATTTGCCGCCACCGGAGGGACCCACCAGAGCGGTGAAGGTGTTGGCGGGAAGTTCCAGATCAATGTGACGCAGCACAGTGTCCTCTTCTTTCCCGCTATACGAGAAGGACACATCCCGCAAAGTGATACCGCTGCCGGAGAGGCGGGCGGGCTCGGACGCCTCGGGCAGCTCCTCCAGATCCAGCAGATGCCGAGTGTCCCGGACGGCAAATTCCATGCTCTTCATGGAATTGAGAAAGGCTGCAGCCTGCACCAGCGGGGACACGATACCCAGCACCAGCATCAAGCACAGAGCCAGCCGGGCCGGGTCCAGGACGCCGGTCTGATACAGGGCGATCCCAACCGGCAGGGTGGCCAGCAGCGTGGTAGGCAGGATAGACAGGCACAGGTTCATGGACTTCCAGGTGCAGCGGAACCAATCCAGCGTGAAGTCACGAAAACTGGTCACTGCCCGGACGAATTTCTCATAGGAGGCACCGCTCTGGTTGAAAGCCTTTACCACCTCGATGCCCTCTACATACTCCACGATGATACTGTTGACCTGAGCATTGGCTGCCATATAGGCGGCATACTTTTCGTTGTAGGTCCGCAGGCTCGCCGCCATGGGGATCAGCGCGGCCGGGATCGTAGCAAGGGAGGCAAGGCCCATCCGCCAATCCATGGCAAAGAGGGCGATCACCACCACGATAGGCAGCAGCACATTGGAACTCAATTCCGGTATCATGTGGGCCAGCGGCGGCTCAATGTCCTCGATCCGATCCACGATGGTGCTTTTGAGGGAACCGACGGGCTTCGACAGCACACTCCCCAAGGGGGCGTGCATCAGCTTATGGGCCACTTGACGGCGCAGGCCCTCCAAAATGGTGTAGGCAGACACATGAGCCAGCATAGTAGAAAAGGCGTAAAAAGCCACCTTGACCGTATATCCCGCCAGACACACTCCAGCCCATCGGAGAAGCTCCGTTCCGGAGGCCGACTGATGGATAAACAGGCGAAGGATCTCATAGACCCCCAGATACGGCACAAAGCCCCCCACCACGCTGATAATTGCGCATATAACAGACAAGACCAGCTTTCCCCGGCAGGGACCGGCAAAGGAGAGCAGGATGGCCAGCCAGCTGCGTTGTTTCACAAAACCACTCCTTTCAAAAAATAGGGCATGGTGAGACATCTCTCACCATGCCCTATTGTATCGGTTCTTACCCGTGCTTGCCGCTCCGCACAGCCAGCGTCACTCCGTTTCGTCAGGAAAAGAGAGAACGGGATTCCCGCCGCCTCGCCGGTATTCCAGCGGAGTTTGTCCCTTCACCGCCCGAAAAGCCGCGGCAAATTTGCTGGAGCTGTCATAGCCCACCGCTCCGGCGATCTCTGTAACGCTGGCCTCCGGTTCTTTCCGAAGCAGCAGAGCCGCCCGATCCATCCGCAGTGCCCGCATATAGGTGTTCACCGGACTGCCATATACACTTTTGAAGCAGGCCTTCATGGTGGTCAAAGGGATCTGGTACTGTCTGGACAGGGCCTCCAACGTGATATGCTGATCCAGATGCTCCACCAGATAGGAGCAGATGGCCTTTACCGTTTCCACCTGGGAACGGTAAAAATATGGTTTTTCCGTTCCGCTTCCCAATTCCAGGGCGTCGAGATACAGCAACAACTCCAGAATCTTTACCCGAAAGTAGGGCATTTTGATCCGCTCCGGTACGGTACACAACTCCTGAAAAATGTGATCCACCGAGGGTGCTCCGTGAATGACCCGTGGCCGGGCATCCGGGCAGAATTTCTGCTGGATGGCAGCCAGATCCAAAGGATAGTCTCCCGCCAGACGAGCCAGCTCCATGGGGATCATGGACAGGTCAAAGCACATGGAGATGCCATGATAGTGGGACAACGGGAGAGAAAAGTATCCTTTGTGCTTCAGGCGGCGATCCACTTTCAGGTCACCTGCCTCCACATAGGAGAACGCATCGTTGCCCACAGCGTATTCCATCCGGCCCTCCCGGCAATAGTCGATGCAGAGGAGATCCTGTCGGGTTTCAAAAGAGGAGTCGCAATAGGCCATGTGGAAATCGTTATACAGGATGGTAGCGCCGGGGAACACCTCATAGACGGTCATGGTTCCCTCGCCGCTCTCATTTCGCAGCTGATAAACGCTGCACCCACCACTCTTGGCCAAGAGGCACAGATCCGGTTGGCTGTCCTGTAAAAATGCCACTGCGGCTCAGCTCCTTTCTCAAAGTTCCAGGACTCGATCACAGGCGCACTGGAGAAATTCGCGGTCATGGGTCACCACCAGAACCACCCGCCCCTCGTCCGCCAGTTCCCGTGCGCAGCGGGCCACTTCCTGCATTCTTGCATAGTCCAGACCACTGGTGGGCTCGTCGAATACCAGCAGCGGCTTTTGGGACAGCATGGCGGTAGCCACCGCCAAACGCTGCTTCTGACCGCCGGAGAGGGCCATAGGGTGCTTTTCCCGGAACGCAAGCAAATTGAGCCGATCCAGCACCTCCTGAATGCGCTGGTCAGAGAGCCCTTCCATAGCCAGCCGGCACTCTCCCCATACGCTGTCGGAAAAGAGCTGATGGTTCACATCCTGCATGACGCAGTAGGCAATCCGCTGCCGCTGCTTCGCACCAAGGATGCGGCCGTTGAGGCGGATCGTTCCGGCACTCTCCCGCATCAGGCCACACAAGCAGCGGGAAAGGGTGCTTTTTCCCACGCCATTGTCACCCGTGACGGCCAGCACCTCTCCCGGGCGGGCGGAGAAGGAAAGGTTTTGAAATATCGGCGGCTCCCGCTTGTACCGGCAGCACAGTCCCTCCACAGACAGTCCATCCTGTTCTCCCGCAGCGCGGGAGGGCGGCAGAGTCACCTGAGTAGGCGTGAGTGTGCGAAGGCCCAGAGCGATCCGTTCTGTCTCAGCCAGCCGCCGGAATTCTGCTCCGCTCCAGATCTGCTCCACGACCCCGTCCCGCAGATAGACGGCCCGATCTATGAGATCCGCCAGAAAGTACAACCGATGCTCCGCAATGAGAATGGTGTGTCCCCGACTTTTCAGGTATACGATTTGATCATGGAGTCTGTCAATGGTATCCCGATCCAAATTGGCCGTAGGTTCATCCAGAATGTAGAGTTCCGGCCCCATGGCATAGACCGAGGCAAAGGCCAGCAGCTGCTTTTCTCCGCCCGACATGGCGAAGATGTTCCGCCCCCTCAACCGCTTCAGATGCAGGCGGTCGGTGGTATCATCCAGCCGATGGAGGATCTCACCCCGGGTCATACCCTGATTTTCCAGGCCAAAGGCCAGCTCACTGTCGGAATCCATGTTGAAAAACTGACTTTTGGGGTTCTGGAAAACAGACCCCACCTGCCGGGCCAGCTGGTAAAGAGGTTGTTCCCGCACCGGCGCGCCGTGGAGCAGGACCTGTCCGGTCAGCGTGCAGTCCTCCGTAAATGCCGGGATCAGGCCGTTGACCAACTTCGTGATGGTGGTCTTTCCGCAGCCGGAAGCGCCGCAGAGCAAGACACACTCGCCCGGTCGGATGGTCAGATCTATATGGGTGAGGGTGCCCACTTCTTTTGTATAGGAAAAGGACACATCTTGCAGCTCTACCATGGAAACACCCCCAATTTGGCCGCCAGAAGGGCAGCAGTCAACCCCACGCCCACGACAAATGCGGCGCTGTCCACCGGCGAGGCCCACAGCTCCACCAGACTGGTCTTAGGCGCCGGGTCCTCGATTCCCCGGGTTACTGCCGCTGCGGACAGCTCCTCCGCAGTGCCGGTAGCGGAGACCATCAGGGGAACCATGATTCCCTCCAGCTTTGCCAATCCCCGGATGCCCCGCAATCGCATTGCATCGCGGATATAGCCTGTCTCTTCCCGAATGGCTGGGAAGTACCGCAGCGTCACCGAGACGGCTACGATCAGCCGCTGAGGGAAATGGATCTTCCGCATTCCAGCCACCAGATAAGGCATAGGCGTCCGGCGAAGCATCAGAAAGCCGAGCATCAGGCAAGGCATCATTCGGCGGGCATAGTTGGCAAAAATAGAGAAGCTGGTAGCAACCCATCCCGGCGCAGCCGGCAGAATCCAGTATTGCAGGCACAGGATTCCTCCGAAGATCAAGATGCTTTTCCCCACCATGGCAAAGCAGCGATGGAGCAGCATCAGGAGCAGGAGAAAACCGATCCATATCATTTCCATCCAAAAAGGTTGCTCACTAAAGGCTGCCAGATTGGCGAAAACCAGCAGAGCAAGACCCACCCTGGGGTCGAACACCAAACAGCGCCGTGCCTCCTCCATGTTACAGAATCCCCGCCTTCTCAAAGTGCTTGCGGAACATTCCTTTGGCCAGCAGGATACCCAGAATAGCTCCCACGATAGGCGCCCCCACCAGAACCACGATCATACCCGGGGAAGTCAATGCCGCCAAGGTGGAGACATAGGCTTCCGGCATTCCCTGCTGGCTGATCTGCGCCAGAAAACTGTCCCGCATGATCCAGACAGGCAGCGGGGAGCCGATCATCCCCAGCGAGAAAAACACGTAGGCCAGAGCATTACCACGGAAAGACCGGTAATGGCTACAGATCCGGCAAAGCTCCGCCAGGATGCAGCTCACCGCAAAAGCAATGAGAATCACCACCGTAAATTGGCCAGTAACAAAGTAGATCAAGGCCGTAATAAAGCCCATCAGGACCACTGCGCCGGTCTTTGGCACCTTAGTACACATCATCAGGAATGGGATACCCGCAAATACGGCGATCAGGCCAGGCATCAAGATCCAAAGCAGGGGATGCAGACCGCTGAGAAGCATAAAAGCAAAGTTGATGACAAAGTAGATGGCGGAGAAAATTCCCACCGTAATGATGTCCTTTCCCGTCATCCCTTTTTTCTGCGTGTTCATGATGTACCGCTCTCCTTCAACATAGTTAGATTATGCTAACCGTTATTTCTGAGAAAAGGCGCTCAGCGCGCCCCTCCTTACTGAGTATAGCGACACATCGCCGTTCTTTCTGCTCCGATTGGGCGACTTTATCCCGTTTAGTCATGGAATTTAGCGCTGTGACAGAGATGTACCATCTTCACCATACAGAATCGGTCCGAAACTGCCATGCTGATCTTGGTGGACAGCTTCAATCCGGTTCGGGGGATATGGCGGTAATAAGGCTCCTCAGCCAGCACCCTGACCCCGCTGCCGGTTTTCCCGGCCAGCACCGACGCGGAATCCACATAGAAAAACATCTGAGCATCCCCGTGGCCCACCTGCTTCATGTATTTCTTTCGCATCATGGCCATGCCGCTTTTGCTCACGGTATCAAAGACGATTTCAATCTCTCCAAACCCCGTGAGCATCCGCAGGAGGCCCACAACCTTGCTTTCCTCAAAATAGTGGAACAGGCCGCCGGCGGTGACCAGAATGGGAGCATCCGGCGCATCCGTGCGGATCTGTCTGATCCAGTCCTCAGCAAAGGCGTCTCCGGCAAGATAGGTCTCCCGCTCCGGCTCAGGCAGCAGCTCTCGCCGGTACTCCACCACATGGGGCAGATCCACGGCATACCAGTGCGACCTTCCATTGTCGCAGCGGTAATAGGCCGTCTCCAGACCGCAGCCCAGCTGAACGATCACACCGTCCGGCCTGCGCTCCAGAAACGCCCGGATGTACCGATCCATATTGGCGGACCGGGCGGCGGAGGCCAGCAGAGTATACTGGCTCTGTCCGTCCTGCTCCGGCAGGCTGGAAGGCAGTTTCTTTTTCAGTTCCAGCGCCTTTGGATCGTACAGGATCTGCGGGCAGTACTCGCTGGCATAGATCCTGCCCAGCATGGGGACAAACAGCGTGTCCTCTACAACACCCAACTTGGACATGATCAACCCTCCTATTTGGACGAATTACTTTCTGCCCACAAGCAGCCGGGAAGAGCCCAGCATCATCATGGCAGCCCGGCGGTGGGAGCCGAAGGCTTCTTCTGCGGTATCAATGAGCCGGACGTCCTGATAGCCCATCTCCCGCAGTTTTTGGGCAAAGACATCCATATCGCCGTACAGCTTGGGCTTCATGTCATCATTCAGAGCAAAGACGCCGCCTTTTTTCAGCACCCGCAGGCTCTCCAGCAACAGTTTGTGCATATCGGCTCCCATGACATTGTGGTAGACATAGTTGCTGATGACCGCGTCAAAACTCTCATCGGGGAAATCCAGATGATTGGCGTCACCATACCGGAACACACACCGGGAGGCCACGCCTTCACTTGCGGCGTTTTTCTCACAGAGGGCCTTGCTGTAATTGTAAACAGCTCCCCAGTAGTCCATGCCAGTGACCTTTGACTCCGGCCAGGTCAGGGCCGCACGAATCGACAGGGCTCCGGAGCCGCAGCCGACTTCCAAGAGACTGCCCTGGCCGTCATAGTCCAGATGAGAAAGAACGACCCGGTGAACCTGTTCCATGATCCCGCCGCCGCCAAAGGCATACTGGCGCCTGATCCATGTGATCCAGACCAGCAGGGCTGCCAGCGCCGCCGTAACAACTGAGAGCAGAACGCCGAGAGCTGTGATGTGGAACACCGAAAAGGAGAGTATGGCCAAAACCACGGCCAGAGCCGTAATGCCGCCGATAATATAGAACACGGGATTGGACATCCAGCTCCCGTAGTCTTCGCCGTGACTGCCGAGACGAATTTCTGCTTGTTGATTACGCTTTTGCTGCATTTGATTTTCCTCCTGTTGTTCAATATTTGTGTACAATTCGTTTACGGGTGTTTCTCCTTCGCCTTCCGGCAGACAAAGGACGCCATGCTCTGAACGGTGCGGACCTTTGCAGGCCCGAATGTTTCCTCCAGACGATGCCGCAGGCTCTCCGCCGTCTCAAAGGGCGGGGTGAACCAGCCCTTTGGCACATACAGCCTGCGGATTAGCCAGTCCGTGCGGCGGTTTTGTCCCCGCACATAGAAGCAGCCGCAAAAAACTCCGCCGGGCCGCAGTACACGAAAGATCTCCCGCCAGGCGGCCTCCTTGTCCGGAAACGCATGAAAGCCGTTGAGCGAGAGCACGATGTCGAAGCTGCTGTTCCCAAAGGGCAGCGCCCCCACATCCCCCTGCTGAAAGCGCACATGGGCAAGTCCCTCGCCCCGGGATTTTGCCCGCTCCAGCATCTCCGGCGAGTAATCCAGGCAGGTGATCTCCGCCTCCGGCATTTCCCGATAGAGGGGCATGGTCAGTATGCCGGTACCCACGGGGACTTCCAGCAGTCTTCCGGAAAACCCCTCCGGTATTCCGGAAAGGGCGGCGCAAAGGTAGTCCTGGGTTTCCGCACGGCCCATTTCCCATACCAGACTGCACACCGCCCGGCCTGACAGGGTGGAACAGGTGATCATGCCATCATAAAATGTCCGTTTGCCTCCCAATCCCCGGTAGGCCTTTTGAATCCGCTCTTCTTGTCCCATTTTTTCACCTTCACTCACTCAAGCACCCAGCGCCACATCCAGCGTCATCATGAGGGCAGAGCTGGTACCAAACAGTGCGGGCCCCACATTGGAGCGCTTTTTCACTGATATCTTCGGAATCATGTCATCGAATGCTGCTGAAAGCCACACTCTTCATTCATCTTTTTTCCCTTCCTCCAGCGGCCCCTCTGGGGGTATGGGAAACAATTTTTGTACCCCATCATCTTGACTGCCGGACTGATGATTTGAAAAGGAGCAGTCATGCGGCACATCTTGTTTTCTTACCGTTCACCAAAATATATCGATGAGCAGCCCCAGCCCTGCCTGGGCTGCCGCCAGGATGGGACACATCAAAAACGGCCACTGGAGCAGGTGCTCCGGCAGAGCGTAGTCCTTCATCCAGGCGTTGAACCTGTAGCCGGGGTGCCCTTCGGTCCCCGGAATGATAAACCGTCTTTTCGCCTTCCTCTGAACCAGCCAAAAATCCAGAAAGAACAGGTCGCAGAAATTGACCATCATCCACTGGATATACCCGGTCAGAGCCAGAGGCCAGAACCCTGTTGTCCCACCCTCCATGGTACTGACCGCGCCATAAAGCAGAAGGGGCAGCAGCTCCCCAAAACAGATCCAAATCCAGTAAAAGCGGTTTTCCGCACTGGTGGGCGGATCTTTTGCCGCCTTGATGATGGCGGGCGGATAACCGGGGAACATCAGCCGAGGCTTATACAGCGCCACCAGTCCGGCAAACAGGTTAAAGTAGGCCGCCATAGCGAACCCGTCCAAAACGGTGCGCGTCCAGTTCATACACATCCCCTATCACGATCATCTGCTCGTATTCTGGGTGGAAAAAATCGGTTAGGTATCATCATTCTGCAAAGTCAATCCGGACGATCTGGAGGCGCATCGGTCCGTCGGCCAGCTTCGCCAGCAGCCGGTGGACGGGGCGAACCGCCGGATCATGAAGCGATTGATAGCCCAGCATATAGCCCCGGCTGGAAACAGAAAACAGCGGCGACCAGGGCTCCAGCTCCCCCTTGGCGTCCTTGACGGAGAAATAGGCCCCCACATCCCGGATGCCCGCCTGCTTCACCCAGGTTTTCAGCATCAGCCGGACAGCCGTTTGCCCGGCCGCGTCAAAGACCAGCCGCCCTCCTGGGAAGCGTTTTGCGATGCCTGTGACCAGAGCTTTCACCTCTTCTGTCGTGAAGTAATAGAAGACCCCGGCGGCAAACAGCACCACCCCATCATCAGGATCATTGCGGACGGCATCCATCCAGCGCGGGTCTTTCAGATCAAAGGTCAGGTTTTTCTCCCGCTCTCCGGGTGGAAGCAGGCGATCCCGCAGTTCAATCACATCCGGCAGGTCGATATTCCAGATGCTGCACCGGCCGTTGTCACAGGCCCGCCCGGTGTTGTCCAGACCGCAGCCCAGATTGATGACGGCCGCTCTGGAATGGGCATTCAGATAGTCCCGCACCTCCCAGGCGAGGTCATTCTGGCGCATGGCGACCTCCAGCGCGCCGAAGGTCTGCATCAGACCGTTTGCCCGCCGCTCCAAAGGGGAGAAGTCGTAGTCCACCTTCTCCATCAGTATGGCCGCCGCGGCATCCTGATACAGTCCGGGGAACCGCCGCGAGCAGATCCACCGGCCATACAGCGGGATGATGAGCGTCTCCTGCACGGAGTCCTTCTCGATTTTGTACTTCTCCATAGGCCCTCCTCAAAAGACACGGTACTCTACGCTTGATTATAGTTAGCAAACGCTAACCAGTCAAGTGATTTTCCATTTTCAGTATCAATTGCCCCTTCAAGCGCAATCTCCCGGACACAACAAGAGTGCCGCCGGAATATACCCGGTGGCGGCACTCCTCTTTTCATGATGGTTTGGGCGTTCCTCCTCTTAGAGCTTCCACTGGCCGGACTCTTTACGGCCGGATACGAACGCTTGATACAGGCCCTCCTGGGCCATGAGCTGGCTGTGGGTGCCCCGCTGAACGATCTGTCCGCCGTCCAGCACCAGGATCTGGTCGGCGTTGCGGACCGTCTTCAGCCGGTGAGCGATCATCAGAATGGTCTTGTTCCGAGTCAGGGCTTCAATGGCCTTTTGCAACCGGTCCTCATTCTCCGGGTCTACATTGGCGGTGGCTTCATCCAGAATCACGATGGGAGCATCCTTCAGGATAGCCCGGGCAATGGAGATGCGCTGCTTCTCGCCGCCGGAAAGACTGGAACCACCCTCGCCGATGACGGTGTCATAGCCTTGGGGCAGGGTGAGAATGAAGTCGTGGCAGCAGGCCTTCTTCGCCGCGGCCACCACTTCCTCGTGGGTGGCATTGGGGCGTCCAAACTTGATATTGTTTTCCACCGTGTCGGCAAAGAGATAGACTCTCTGAAATACCATGGAGATCTGATCCATCAGGTCCTCCAGAGTATAGTCCTTCACATTCTGACCGCCCACAAGGACGGTGCCGCTCTCCACATCCCAGAACCGGGCGATGAGATTACACAGTGTGGTTTTCCCGGAACCGCTGGGGCCCACGATGGCGGTGGTGGTTCTGTCCGGGATGGCGAAGGATACATCCCGCAGGATAGGCCGCTGGTCATAAGAGAACGAAACATGGTCGAAGGTAATGCTGTGCTCCCTGGGCGTGCCGGCCCGACCGGTCTCTGCCAGCTGGGGCATGGCGTCCGTCTCATCGGCATGGGCCATGCAGCTGCTGACGATACGCAGCAGGGACATGCCGCTGCCCGCCGAGGAGATCTGAGCAAAGACCAGGAAGGACATGATGACCACCATCAGAGCGTTGGCCAGAATCATCGTTCCGGAGAGATAGAACCATACCGCCGCAAGCATCATGGCCACGCTTCCCAGCTGGAGCGCGATCCCCTGCGCCATAATATAAGGGGTGAACATCTTTTCGATGTTCAGGTTGCTGCGGCAGTTGTATTCCAGTGCTTCCTGCAAGGTGCGGTCACCCCGTCCGGTGAGGTTGAAGGACTTCACCACGCTCATGCCCTGCACATACTCCAGCACCGCCTCCACCAACTTGGCCCCGGACTTCTGACGGTGCGGGGCGAGGGCGGCGGATTTTTGCTCCATGGCCGAGGTGATGAACAAATAAACTGCTGTGGCCGCCACCACAATGAGACCGATCCGCCAGTCAAAAATCAGGATCATCACCGTAAAGACCAGAGCGTTGAGCATCCCGCCCAGCATGGTCACCAACACCATGGGGGCCACAGTCTCCACATTGTCCAGTACAGTGGTGCAGACCCCGGTGAGCTCTCCCAGGCTGTTGTCGTTGAAGTAGCCCATGGGGACGGATTTCATCCGCTGCCCGATGGCCACGCGCTTATTGGCCGCCATGAAGTACCCGGCGTGGGTCTGCTGGAGTTGGGAGAAATACTTGGTCACGGCGCTGCCCAGAATACTGACTGCCAACAGACCCAGCGCCTGCCACGCCGTGGCAGGGCCGGTTTTTCCATCCAGCAGAGCCAGGATGGTGTAGTAGATGGCGGCAATCTCAAACATATGGAATACCGCATTGAAAAAGCAGGCGATCACCGAGCGCCGGATGTTGCGCTGTTCCTTACCGGCAAACCGCCAGATACCTCTGAATGTCTCGATCATACCGTTTCTCCCTCCTTTGCGCCCATGTGAGCCTGCCACAGATCGGCGTACAACGGACAATGGCGCAACAGGTCTTCATGCCTGCCCTGCGCCTCGATGCTTCCATCCTTCACCACCACGATCTGATCAGCGCCGGTGATGGTGGACAGGCGGTGGGCAATGACGATGACCGTCTTACCCTCCACCAGTTTTGCCACTGCCCGCTGGACCACTGCTTCATTCTCCGGATCAATGTAGGCGGTGGCCTCGTCCAGAATCACCACGGGGGCGTTTTTCAGCATGGCCCGGGCGATGGCGATACGCTGCCGCTCTCCTCCGGAGAGATGGGCGCCTCCGCCGCCCACCCGGGTGTCATAGCCATGCTCCAACTGGCGGATGAAACCGTCGCATCCGGCGGCTTTGGCGACTTGTTCCACTTCTTGATCCGTGGCATTTACCCGGCCCATACGGATATTTTCCCGGATGGTATCGTCAAAGAGGTAATTGTCCTGAGAAACAAAGGCCACCTGGTCATAGAGTTGTTCCAGCGGGATACGGCTTTCCTCCACGCCGCCCAGGGTGATGCGGCCCTCGGTCACATCCCAGAAACCGGCGATGAGCTTGGCAATGGTGGACTTGCCCGAACCGGAGGGACCAACCAAAGCGGTGAGGCTGCCGGCCGGAATGGTGAGGGAGATGTTGTGGAGGTTCTCCTTGTCCTGGGCATACCCAAAGGAGACATGATCCAAGGCGATATCCGGTCTTCCCAGCTGTGCCGGCTGTGTTCCGTGATCCTGCTCCGGCTTCAGGAGGATCTCGTCCACCGAACCTACGATGGTACCCACCTTGGCAAGATTATCCACAAAGCCCATGGCGGCAATGAGAGGCCCCACTATGCTCATGGACAGGATGATGGTGGTGAGAAATACCTCCGCGGACAAACTGCCGTCCGTGTAGAAGATCCAGCCCACAGGCAGCACCGTGATAAGGGTGGTGGGCGCGATGGCATAGGCCAGCGCCATTCCGAACTGGCATTTCTTCATCCAGTTGTAGTAGTAGGTAGCATTGGCCCGCACCCGGGAGGAGAACTTCTCATAGGAGTTCTTTCCCTGATTGAAGGCCTTGATGACCTCAATGCCGCCGATGTATTCCACAATGGTCTCGTTCATGGCCTGGGTCGTCTCCACCGCACCCTGATAGTCCTTGCCATAGCTGCCCATGATGGCCATCATAAAAGCCATGCCCACAGGAATGGACACCAGACTCAGCAATGCCATGCGCCAGTCCAGCGTAAACAGATACACGAGAACGCATACCGGCGCCAGCAGATTGGAGGTCATCTCCGGCAGCAGGTGGGCCAGTGTCGTCTCCATACTCTCCACCTGATCTACCACGATCTGTTTGAGCCGTCCGCTGGAGGTGTCCAGAATGTCTCCCAAGGGTAAGCGGGGCATTTTGGACAGAACCATCTTCCGGATGTCACGCAGGATCTGGAAGGTGGCCTTGTGGGAGAGGGAGAGCGCCAGATTGTAAAGCAGAGTTTTGGCCAGATAGCCACCAAGGGCCACCATGCACCACAGAAGATAGAAGTTCCAGTCCCGCTGCCCGGTGAGAAGCGCTACCAGGATACGCCCTGCCGAGAGATACGGCAGCAGACCCAGCAGGACACCCGCCACCGCGCAGAAGATGGCGGCAATCAGGCCACCGTGATGATCCTTGCCCAGCTGCCACAACCGCAGCAGTGGGCTTTGTGTTTGCTGCATAAATAAGCCTCCTTTAGTTAGTTGTTGCTAACCTTTGGTTCTATGAAAAGGCCGCCGGAAAAGCGGCCTTTTGCACTACCGGAAGTTTTCAGGATGAAAAATCGTTTCAAATCCTGCCATGTGATAGCGGTTGAGCTGGCGGACATAGTGGAGCGCCCGGGCCTTATCCATGCGGTGCCGCACTGGCTCAAACATTCCGTTGAAGTAGGCGGTGGTAACGATATGGATCAAGTCCTCGGTGACCTGACCGGAGCGGACGCTCTCACAGCCGATGACCTCCATGTATTTGTAGGTGTAACTGACTTCGATCTCCACCAACTCGTCAATATAGTGGGCATATTCCGTCCCGGCGGCCCGGCGGAGTAGCAGTTCAAACTCCGGCAGGTGCTCATAGATGTAGTCAAACAGTCCCTCCTGGGCATGGGCGGTGTAACGCCCCATCTCCTCCTGCTGGGTTGGGCCGTCAAACTGGTGAAAAGACTCCTGAATCTCCAAAAAACGGCGCTTCAGCTCTCCCGCGGCAGGCTCCACCAGGGCCCGGAACAATCCCGCCTTGTCAGTAAAGCGGGTATAGATGGAGCCGGTGCTGGTTCCCGCCGCTTTGGCGATGTCCCGCAGGGAGGCCAGAGCAAAGCCTTTTTCCAAAAATTCCTGACGGGCGCAGCGGAGTACATTTTCATAGACCCCTTCGATCTGCTTTGCCATGATATCGCCTCGCAATTCAAAACGGTGTTTCGTAACGGTGTTTTGAATATACAACCAAAAAGCGAGTTTGTCAAGAGAGGATTTCTCCTTGACAGGGGCAGAAAGGGATGCTATATTGATAATCAGATTATCGGTAATCAAATTATCATTTGTCGGGAGGGGTGTTATGGCAAGACCGGATACTTCCATCGACCCTCGGATCATGGACAGTGCCAGAGAGGAGTTTCGGACGCTGGGCTTTGAGCAGGCTTCCCTGAAATCCATCTGCCAGCGGGCTGGGGTGACAACCGGCGCCCTTTATAAGCGTTACGCCGGAAAAGAGGAGCTGTTTCGCGCTGTGGTGGCGGATACGGTGGCGGATTTGGATGCTGTTTATGAGGAGCGGACGGCGGTGCCGGCATCCGCCCTCTCCGACGAAGACCTGATCCGGGCGTGGTATATGGATGAGGAATACATGCTGTGGTGGTTCCGCTTTCTCAATGAGCGGCGGGATGGCTTTGTGCTGCTGCTCACCGGAGCGGAGGGCACCGCTTACGCCAACTTCCAGCACGACTGGGTGGAGAAAATGACGGAAGGCACCTGGACCTACTACGCCGAGGCCAGACGCCGGGGCTTGTGTACTGTGGATATGACGCAGGAGGAGCTCCATGTAGTCCTGTCCGCCTTCTGGACCACCATTTACGAGCCCTTTATCCACGCCTTCGCCTGGCCGGAGATCCAGCGCCACTGCACTTTGGTCTGCCGTCTCTTTGACTGGTACGCTGCCCTTGGATTCCCCAAGGGATGAAAAAACGCCTCTGCGGAGGCTTTTTTCTCGCTAACAAGTTAGCAATAACTAACTAAAAAGGAGTGATACTGTGTTTCAAAAAGTCCTGCGCTACACTGGACGCCACCGGAAGACGACTTATGCCTCCATTCTGGTACTGGTGGCCGGCGTGGCCATGAGCGTGCTGCCCTATTTCTTCCTCTACCGCCTGCTGAGACCCCTGCTGACTGGGGGCAGTCTCACATTGGAGGAAACCCTGTTCAACGCCGGGGCCATGGCTCTGTGCATGGTCCTCTACGGCCTTCTCTATGTGGAGGGGCTGGCTCTGTCCCACCGTTCCGCCTATCATACTTTGGAAAACCTCCGGCTCCATCTCCAGAGCAAGCTGGAAAAGCAGCCCCTGGGCGCGATCCAGGAGAAGGGCGTTGGAGTCTGGAAGAAGATGTTCATTGACGACATTGAGAGCATGGAACTTCTGCTGGCCCACGCCCTGCCGGAAGGGCTGTCCAATCTGGCGGTGCCGGTGGTGGTATTTGCGGCCATGTTCCTCACGGACTGGAAGCTGGGTCTGCTTTCCCTCTGCTCCCTTCCGCTGGGCGTGCTGGCCATGGGCATGATGTACCGCTCCGGCATGAGCAAGATGGGAGACTACTACGCCGCCGGGCAGAAAATGAACAACACCATCGTGGAGTACATCAACGGCATGGAAGTCGTGAAAGTCTTCAACCGGGACGGAGAGTCCTATCACCGCTTTGAGACCGATGTAAAAAACTACCGTGATTTTACTCTGGATTGGTTCCGGGCCTGCTGGCTGTGGATGGCCCTCTACACCAGCATTTTGCCCTGCGTGGCGCTGGTGCTGCTGCCAGCCGGCGGCTATCTGGTACTCACCGGCGCCTCCACCTTGCCGGATTACGCGCTGGTATTGTGCATGTCTTTTTCCGTGGGACCGCCTCTGATCCGAGCCATGAACTTTATGTCGGTGCTGCCCCAGCTGAGCTACAAGATCGACCAAATGGAATCTCTGTTCAATATTCCGCCCCTGAAAGAAGGAAAAACGGATTTCAACGGAAACGATTTGCAGATCCGCTTTGAGAATGTGCGGTTTTCTTATGAAAAGGACGAAGTCCTCCACGGCATCTCCTTCTCTGTCCCACAGGGGAGCCTCACTGCTTTGGTGGGAGAATCCGGCAGCGGGAAGTCGACCCTTGCCAAGCTGCTGGTCCACTTTTACGATGTGACGGACGGACGCATCACGCTGGGGGGGCAAGACCTGCGAGAGATGTCCCTCGCCTCTCTGAATGAGCAGATCTCCTTCGTCGCGCAGGAGCAGTTCCTGTTCAACACCAGCCTGTTGGAGAACATCCGGCTGGGAAGACCCGGCGCCACCGACGAGGAGGTGCTGGCGGCGGCGGAACGGGCTCAATGCGGAGAGTTTCTGAAACGGCTGGAAAAAGGAATCTATACCATGGCCGGCGATGGCGGCAAAGGGCTTTCCGGCGGGGAGCGGCAGCGGATCGCCCTGGCCCGGGCGATTTTGAAGAACGCTCCCATCGTGGTGCTGGATGAGGCCACCGCTTTTTTGGATCCGGAGAATGAGGAGAAAATGAACGCCGCCATTGCCGAGGTGATCCGGGGCAAGACGGTCATCGTCATCGCCCACCGGCTTCAGTCCATTGCAGGCGCCGATCAGATTGTGGTGCTGGATCAAGGAAAGGTGGCAGGGATCGGCCGCCACGATACATTGCGAAAGACCTGTTCCGCCTATGAAAAATTGTGGCGGGCTGCTGAGGGAGCCGCTGCCTGGCGTGTCTCCGCGGAGAAAGGAGGCGACGAAGCATGATCACGCTGATGAAACGAATCCTGTCCGTATCCGGCCCCTACCAGGGGCGGATCAAACTGGCTTTCATCTTTGCTTTTTTGAAGGCCATGCTGTCCAAGGCTCCGATAGGCTTGTCTTTCCTGTCCCTGAGTGCCTTTCTCCAGGGAACCATAACGGCACGGTGGTGCCTGTGGCTGGCGGTGGGCACGGTGGGCTGCGTGCTGCTGGAGTGCCTGTGCCAGAATATCGCCGACCGGCTCCAGGCCGCGGCGGGATATATGGTGTTCGCCGATCTGCGCATGGAACTGGGGCGGCATCTGCGCCGCCTGCCCATGGGCTATTTCACAGAGGGCAACATCGGCAAAATCAGCTCCGTTCTGTCCACCGACATGGTGTTCATCGAGGAGAACTGTATGCACGATATTGCCGACATGATGTGCTATACCTTTGCCCAGGCTATTCTGGTGCTGTGGCTGGCCTTCCTGAATCCCTGGCTGGGACTGGCCGCCCTGGTGGTGGTGCTGATTATCTGGCAGCTGGGCCGCGCATCCCTGGGGAGCACCCTGGCCCACTCCGACATCCGACAGGAGCAGAGCGAGGCGCTCACACGGGCGGTGCTGGACTATGTGGAGGGCATCGGCATCGCCAAGACCTTCAACCTGCTGGGAGAGCGTTCCGCGCAGCTCACCGAGAATTTCGCCCGGAGCCGCAAGGTCAGCATCGAGTTCGAGGAGAGTCAGGCCCCCTGGATGCGGGCCCTTTATCTGGTGTGCGGTCTGGGCTCGGTGCTGATGATCCCCCTGTCTCTCTGGCTCTATGGCCGGGGGCAGCTCTCCATCACCTTCCTGCTGGGTGTCCTGCTCTTCGTCTTTGACCTCTTCGGCCCCATTAAAGCGCTCTATAGTCAAGCCACCCGCCTGACGGTGATGAACGCCTGCATGGACCGGATCGAGGCGGTACTGGCCCAGCCGGAATTGCCCGACCGGGGCCGGGAGACCTTACCCAAAACCGGCGGTGCCCCGGAAGTGGAGTTCCGAAATGTCACCTTCGCCTACGGGGAGAAAGAGGTTCTGCATGATGTCTCCTTCACGCTGGAGAAAAACCGGATGCTGGCCCTGGTGGGCCCCTCCGGCGGCGGTAAAAGTACGGTAGCCAACCTGCTCTCCCGGTTTTGGGATGTCAAACAGGGACAGATCCTGGTGCGGGGCAGTGACATCCGCGATATTCCTCTCTCGGATCTGATGGATCAGATCTCTATGGTGTTCCAGCGGGTCTACTTATTCCAGGATACCGTCTATAACAACATCGCCATGGGGCGGACAGACGCCACACGGGAGGAGGTTTATGAGGCGGCCAGAAAAGCCCGATGCTATGACTTCATCATGGAGCTGCCCGACGGCTTTGACACGGTCATCGGCGAAGGTGGAGCCAGCCTATCCGGCGGAGAGCGGCAGCGGATCTCCATTGCTCGCTGCATTCTGAAGGATGCTCCCATCGTCATTCTGGATGAGGCCACTGCCAGCGTGGACGCCGACAATGAGAGCTACATCCAGGAGGCCATCACCCAACTGTGCCGGGGCAAGACCCTGCTGGTCATTGCCCACCGGCTCAATACCATTCGTCACGCCGATGAGATCCTGGTTATCGACCAGGGGCGCATCGTTCAGGCTGGCGCCCACGACACACTTATGGAGGAGGAGGGCATTTATCGCCGCTTCATCACCGCCCGCTCCAATCCCACCAGTTGGTGCCGGTAAAGGCAGAGGCGCAAAAGAAAAGAATGACCGGGATGCGTGTCCCGGTCATTCTTCGTTCCAGCTTCTTCCCTTGATTGATCCCGGGGGGCATACAAATCCAATATAGTGGCATCTTGCAATTTCATGCGACAAAGAGTATGATGTAGTTAGCAAGCGCTAACCGTTATTGAGGTGACCATACTGTATGGATGACAACAAGCAGTTTTGGGAGCGGTTTTCACGGCATTATGCCGGCTTCATGCGCCGCTCTCAGGCGACCTATCAGCAGATCTGCAAAGCAATGCGTCCTTTTCTGAAACGGGACATGGATGTGCTGGAGTTGGCCTGCGGAACAGGCCAGCTGTCCGTGCCGCTGTCTCCATGTGTCCGGAGCTGGGAGGCAACCGACTTTTCAGCTGAAATGATCCGTCAGGCCAAAAAGCAGGTGCATTCGTCCCGGCTCCATTTCTCCGTCCAGGACGCTACCAAGCTGCCCTACGGCCCGGAGAGCTTCGATGCAGTCGTGATCTCCAACGCCCTCCATGTCATGCCTCACCCGGAAAAAGCTCTGGCGGAAGCCTGGCGGGTTCTGAAGCCGGGGGGATGGCTGTTCGCCCCCACCTTTGTCTGGGGCAAAAGCCGAAGCGCCAGACTCCGGCTCTGGTTCATGGGGCTTTCAGGCTTTCGGGTGTATCATGTCTGGACTGCCGGGGAGCTGATGGCATACCTGTCCGAGCGCGGCTATTCCATCGTTCGCCATCCACTTCTCGGAAGTTCGTTGGCGCCGCTGTGCTGTCTGATGGCCAGGAAGATCCCCGATGAACGGAGCGCGGCACGGCAGACCACCTTCCGGTCCGCGCAGCTCGATGATCCAAAAGTCAAGAAGGAGTGAGAGAACATGTGGAAGTACACAGTGGAAGTCAATGGAATGATGTGCGGGATGTGCGAGGCCCATGTCAATGACGCTGTGCGCAAAGCCTGCCCGGTCAAAAAGGTGAGTTCTTCCCGGAGCAAAAACCAGACCGTGATCCTCTCTGAAACAGAGCTGGACACAGAGGCTGTTATGAACGCCATTCGCAGCACGGGGTATGAGGTCGGCACAATCCAAAAGGAGCCGTACAAAAAAAGAGGATTGTTCGGTTGAGTTCATTGGCAGCAGCGGCCAGAAAAGAGGCATGAACATGAACACGGCAACGCAGTCGTTTGGATATGGATTAGCGGCTCTGCTATTTTGCATCGCTATTCTTGGCGTGTGCCATAAAATCAAAAAAGCCGCCCGAAAGGTTTTGAAAAGCCAGCAGACACATAAGGATGAGCTGCCGTAAGCGTTTGGAGCTATGGAGCAGGTACGCTTGGCGGTGAACTTACACAGCAGGTCGCTCCTGATTCAAAAGCGCAGATCACATAAAATGCGGTGGAGGCCATATCCATGCTCCACCGCATTTGATATTCCGTGCCAAATGGCAGGTATTCACTTTTCGCGTTGCCGCTCGATAGCAAAGTCCGCCAAATTTGCATAGGCTCATTGCCCGTGCGCATCTTCCCGCATTTTCGTTACCTGCTCCAAGTGCGCCTGCACCGCCGCAAAGGATTTTTCGCTGATCACATGCTCGATCCGGCAGGCATCTTCGGTCGCAGTCTCTTCGTCCACGCCTAATTCCATCAGCATCTGGCTCAACACCGTGTGGCGGGTGTACATCGTCTTAGCAATGGCAAGCCCGGTCTCCGTCAGGGTAATTGCTCCGTCAGCATCCACATTCACATATCCGTCCTTTTTCAGAATGGACATGGCTCTGCTGACGCTGGGCTTGGTAAAGCCCAACTGCGCTCCCACATCGATAGCCCGAACGAAGGTGCTGTTCTGTGAAAGAATATAGATGGTTTCCAGATACATCTGGCCAGACTCGTGAATCGCCATAGGAACCTCCAAAAAACGGGCGTTTTGCTTATTATAACACAGGCGTCCGACAAGCGCCATTTTTTCTGTCAACAAAATCCATCCGTCCTCTTGACAAGCGAATTTGCCCTGTATATAATTGCATTAGTTAGCTACCGCTAACCAAGAGGCGGCAGCTATATATTTAACGCATTGGTTAGCAATCGCTAACTACATTTACTGTCAGTTTTTTTATTTCGCCGTACAGTCTTCGCATGGACATGATTTTGTGAGGGAAACGCCTATGTCAGAGGATCTGCTGATTCGCCACTGTTCTCCCACCCTGGCCGGGATCAAGACGGGAAACCTCTTTTCCTGCGCCTGCCCCAGCCGGAAGGATCTGACGAGAGACTTATGCCGGCTGAACAAGAAACTGGTGCCCAAGGGCATCCGCGTTCTGCCGCTCCGGGTTCGCAAAGGCCGCGCTTTGATCTACGCCTACCGGCCCAATGCGCTGGAGAGCGATCTGACCGATCACCGCGCCAGAGCATTGCTTCTCAAATACGGCTATGTGCCGGAAAATCTCAATGGCTGTGTGGTCCACCTGATCCACCGGCTCCGGAGCGAGGGGGAATTTCCCCATGAGATCGGACTGTTTTTGAGCTATCCGCCGGAGGATGTGCTGGGCTTTATCTGCAATCGGGCGTGCAATCACAAGTGCGTGGGCTGCTGGAAGGTCTACGGCGACGAGCAGGCCGCCAGAAGCATCTTTGAAAAATACGAGATGTGCAGCAAAATCTACTCTCGGCAGTGGCAGCAAGGGAAATCCATCGAGCAGCTCACCGTGGCTGGTTGATGTTTCTACCATAACAAATCCAGAAAGAAAGGTCGTTGAGTCTTATGAGTAAAGTTGCAGTTGTGTATTGGAGCGGCACGGGAAACACCGAGGCCATGGCAATGGCGGTGGCCGAAGGCGCCAAGGGCAAAGGCGCTGAGGTGTCTGTGATTACCGCCGCAGAGTTCTCGCCGGAGCAGGTCGGCGAGTATTCCGCCATCGCCTTTGGCTGCCCCTCCATGGGGTCGGAGCAGCTGGAGGAGAGCGAGTTCGAGCCCATGTTCACCGCCTGTGAGGGCAGGCTGAGCGGGAAGAACATCGCTCTGTTTGGCTCCTACGGCTGGGGCGACGGCGAATGGATGCGCAGCTGGGAGTCCCGCTGCAACGACGACGGCGCCAATCTGGCCTGCGAAAGCGTGATCTGCAACGAGGCTCCGGACGATGACGCTCTGGCGGCCTGCCGCGAGCTGGGCGCGTCACTGGCCTGACAAAAGCACCGCAGAAGGCAGGAGGCGCTTGTCTCCTGCCTTCTCTCTGGTTCCCCAGTCAGCATAGGCAAAACCAATTCCGAACCCAGAGAAACAGGTCGTGAGAAATCATGCTGAAAGAGTATTTGTTGCGCCAAGACTCCGGCGCGAGCCGCTGGAGCAGCTGTATGCAGGGAGTGCAGATCTGCCACTTTTCCCTGCCGGAGCCGGTGCAGGAGCCCTTGCGGCCCATCCCGGTGTGCGGCGCACCGCTCCAGTTTGAGGTGCTGTTCTGTTTGACCGGCCGCCTTGCCGTCCGGCCATTACAGGGGACTTCCTACACGGTGGAGGCTCCGGCCATTTTCCTCCTCTCCGACAGCTCCGCTCTCCGCTCGTGTCAGTATAGCGGAAATCTGGGCGGCATTTTGATCGCCGTAGACGCCAAAGCCGCAAAAGAAAGCCTTGTGACGGTCTGCTCCACCCTGGGGATGAGGTTGGACACCAGGATCGTCAAGGAGAAGATGACGGCGAGGAACGGCTGCATGACCCTGTGCGGCACACCTTGGACGCAGTCATTTTTTGAAACGGTTCGCTATCTGTCTGAGCAGGAGCAGGAACGCTACTGTGTTTTCAAGTCGGTGGAACTGCTGTATCTGCTCTGCACCGAGGTATCTGAATCGAATGGCTCTCTCTCCGGCTCAGGCTGCCCAGTATCCCACAGTCTGTTGGAAGTCAAGGCATACATCCAGACGCATCTGTCTGATAAGCTTACCATTGCGTTCCTCTGCAAACAGTTTTCGCTTTCCCCGACCTTCTTGAAAGAAGGGTTCCGCCGCGCCTATGGCATGCCGATTCACAGCTTTTTGGTTCAACAGCGCCTCCGACGGGCACAGGAGCTGATCTGCACCACTCGGATGCCCATTCAGCAAATTGCACAGGCTGTAGGGTATGAGGGTATGAGCCAGTTCAACGCAGCATTCAAGCGGGAGTATGGCATGACTCCCGGCCAGTACAGAAAAATGTCGGAAACCGCAACTCCGCGTCCGTTTTGACAGCGACAAACACCCACCTTTTCTGCTACAATAATCAGACATTCCAAAGCATTCAGAAGGAGTGACAGCGATGAAACAGCATCGTTTTTGGGCGTGGGGCGCTGTGATCTGCATGATTATGGTCATGGTCACCGGCTACAAACGGAAATAAGGGAAAGGAAGGATCACAATGAGCGTTTATACGAAACTTGCCTGCTTTGCGGGTGGTGCGTTGTTTGGTTCTTTTGGCATCAAGCTGCTGTCCAGCAAGGACGCCAAGAAAGCCTATGTCCATGTCACGGCCGCCGGCCTGCGGATGAAGGATTCGGTCATGGGGACTGTGACCACGGTGCAGGAAAACGCCGCGGACATTCTGGCCTCCGCCAAGGAGCTGAATGAGGACCGGGCTGCGAAGGAAGCGGAGGAAGCCGCCGCTGCCAATCTGGAGAGCGAAGAAGCCTGATTGACCCAGAGGGAGCCGCCAGCGGCTCCCTCTTTTCGTGAAGGAGGAACCTATGAACGCAACCATATTGCACGAAAGCCGGGGGCGCATCCGGTTCCGGCTGCGGCAAAAACAAATGACACTCGCTCAGGCGGATCTGCTGGAGGCATGGATTCAGGGAAAATCATGGTGCCGGCAGGTCGCCGTCCATGAGCGAACCTGCTGCGTCATCCTGTACTACGATGGGACTCGCCAAGCCGTGCTGAACGAAATTCGGCATTTTTCCTGGCAGGAGGCGGAGCGGACCACCGCGCTGCCCGCCCACAGCAGCCGGGCGCTGAACCGGGAATTTGAGGAGAAGCTGGGGGCAAAGGTGGTGTGCAAGGCCGCCTGCACCCTGTTTCTCCCGTCCCCATTGCGGATTGCCCGCATTCTCTGGCACATGATCCCCTTTGTGCGGAGAGGACTGCGCTGCCTGCTGCGCCGCCGCGTCAAGGTAGAGCTGCTGGACGCCCTGTCCATTTCCATTTCCGCCTGCAGAAGGGACTTCGGAACCGCCGGAATGGTCATGTTTCTGCTGGAGGCGGGCGAGCTGCTGGAGGAGTGGACAAGGAAGAAATCTGTGGCGGATCTGGCCCGGTGCATGTCGCTGAATGTGGACCGGGTCTGGCTGCGCACAGCCCAAGGCGAAGTGCTGGTCCCTGTGTCCCAGATCCAGCCGGGGGATGCCGTAGTCGTCCGCGCCGGCGGCATCGTGCCCGTGGACGGCCTGGTGCTGGAGGGGGAGGTCACTGTCAATCAGGCGTCCCTTACCGGCGAATCCATCCCGGTACCCAAGCGCCCCGGAGGCGCAGTCTATGCCGGCACCGTGGTGGAGGAGGGCGAGTGTGTGCTGGAGGTAAAGCAGGCCTCCGGTCAGAGCCGCTATGACCAAATCGTTCACATGATCGAGCAGTCGGAGCAGATGAAGTCGGAGGCTGAGAGCAAGGCTGCCAATCTGGCGGACAAGCTGGTACCCTATACCTTTGCCGGGAGCCTGCTGAGTTTTGCCCTTACCCGGAATGTGACACGGGCTCTGTCGGTGCTGATGGTGGACTTCTCCTGCGCCCTAAAACTGGCTATGCCTCTGGCCGTCCTCTCTGCCATGCGGGAGGCGGGACGGGCCCATATCACCGTCAAGGGCGGCAAATTCCTGGAGGCGGTGGCTGCCGCCGACACCATCGTCTTTGACAAGACCGGCACCCTGACCCACGCCTGCCCCCGGGTGGCTCAGGTGGTGTCCTTCGGCGGCAAAGAGGAAGCCGAAATGCTGCGGCTGGCCGCCTGTCTGGAGGAGCACTTCCCCCATTCCATGGCCAACGCCGTGGTGGAGGAGGCCAAACGCCGAGGCCTGCGCCACGAGGAGTACCACTCCAAGGTGGAGTATCTGGTGGCTCACGGCATCGCAAGCACCGTCGATGAGGAGCGAGTCCTCATCGGCAGCGCGCACTTTATCTTTGAGGATGAGGGCTGCGTCATTCCAGAGGGCGAACAGGAACGCTTTGACGCGCTGCCGCCGGAGTATTCCCACTTGTATCTGGCAGTAGGGGGGCAGCTGGCCGCTGTGATCTGCATCTCCGACCCGCTGCGGGAGGAGGCGAAGGAAGTCCTGTCCACCCTCCGTGCTCTGGGAGTCACCAATACCGTCATGCTCACCGGCGATAGTTACCGCACCGCCGCAGCCATCGCCGCCCAGGTGGGAGTGGATGACTTCCGCGCCGGAGTCCTTCCGGCGGACAAGGCGGAGTATGTTGCACGGCTCCGCCGGGAGGGGCATACCGTCCTGATGGTAGGCGACGGCATCAACGACTCGCCGGCCCTGTCCGAGGCGGACGCGGGCATCGCCATCAGCGACGGCGCCGCCATCGCCCGGGAGATCGCGGACATCACCATCGCTGCCGACAGTCTCTGGGAACTGGTAGAGCTGCGCCGGATCGCCATGGCGCTGATGGCGCGCATCCACTCCAACTACCGCTTCGTTATCGGCTTCAACGGCACCCTGATTGCCCTTGGTGTGGCCGGTGTTCTACCGCCCGCCACCTCTGCCACGCTGCACAATCTCTCCACCCTGGGCGTCAGCCTGCGGAGCATGAGCCGGCTGACTACTCAGACGCAGTCCACTCGGGGCAACAATTTGCAGAATGGATAAAAAAGATTTCTTTCCGCTTGGTAGCTTGTGCTTTTTGCGCGGTTGCACATGACTAACTCCATATGCTATAATACACTTACGATGCGCAGTGTGTGATGCACGGTAAGTCCAATCGCCGCTGCGCATTCTTTTATACACAGCGGTTAGCTATAGCTAACCGCAAGAAGAAAGGGGAGGATTGTATCAGACCGTATCGATCTACCATTGTTCTTTCTGTTCTGCTACTTATATTGTCCGGCTGTTCACTGTTTGTGGGCGTGATTGACCTGACGCCCGGTGAGCTACTCGCAGGCAATTTTGAGCAGCTGGAGATTTTCATCATCTCTCGGCTGCCCCGTCTGCTGGCCATTTTGTGTACCGGCATTGGCATGAGCGTGGCGGGGCTCATCATGCAGCAGCTGTGCAGCAACAAATTTGTGTCGCCCACCACCGGCGCGACAATTTCCTCGGCCCAGTTCGGCATCCTGCTGGCTCTGCTGTTTATGCCGGCCTCCACACTGTGGAGCCGGGCCATTTTTGCCTTTGCTACGGCGATTCTGGGCACCTGGATCTTCGTCTGGTTCATTCAGCGCATCCAGTTCAAGGATGTGGTGATGGTCCCTCTGGTGGGCATCATGTTCGGCAATGTCATCGGCGGCATTACCAACTATCTGGCTTACAAATATGAGATGACCCAAGCTCTGTCCTCCTGGCTGGTGGGCCACTTCTCGCTGGTGCTGAAAGGCCGGTATGAGATCGTCTGGCTGACAGTCCCGCTGGTGGTACTGGCCTTCCTCTTCGCCAACCATTTCAACATTGTGGGACTGGGCAAGGATTTTTCCAAGAACCTGGGTGTCCCGTATAACCTGGTCCTCTTTTCCGGGCTCACCATCGCTGCCATGATCACCGCCAGCATTGTGGTGGTGGTTGGTTCCATCTCCTACATCGGGCTGATCGTGCCCAATGTGGTGGCCATGTACAAGGGCGACAAGATTCGGGGCACGCTGGTGGACACCGCCCTGTTCGGCGCAATCTTCGTGCTGGTGTGCGACATGATCGGCCGGGTGGTGATTGCCCCCTACGAGCTGCCCATCGAGCTGAT
The DNA here is from genome assembly GCA_022846075.1 of Oscillospiraceae bacterium. Taxonomy (GTDB): domain Bacteria; phylum Bacillota; class Clostridia; order Oscillospirales; family Oscillospiraceae; genus Vermiculatibacterium. Next base: position 1,932,836 of record AP025582.1, on the reverse strand, counting down.
CGTGGGCATCCTGGGAAGCCTCATTTTCATCGCCCTGCTGTTTTACCGGCTCAAGCATGGCCGCAAGGCCATCCGTCTGGGCGGTGCCGGGACAGGCTGCTGCTCCACCATGCCCAACCTGAAGGGAGGTGCGGACCAGTGAACATCTCTGCAGCACGCGCCAACCAGCGCAAACTTCTGATTTTAGTGGTCCTCGTTCTGCTCTGCGCAGCGGGATATATGCTGGTTGAAGTGAATTTCTCTAATCCCAAGCTGCTGGCCTACGCCATGAAGATCCGAACTCCCAAGCTCATTGTCATGCTCATTACCGCCTTTTCCATTGGCGGTGCCTCTCTGGTATTTCAGTCCATCATCAACAACACCATCGTGACCCCCTGCCTGCTGGGGATGAATTCCCTCTATACCCTCATCCACACGGCGGTGGTGTTCTTTCTTGGATCTGCCAGCGTGGTGGCCTCCAACGCCAATCTGTCCTTTGCAGTGGATGTTGTGCTCATGGGTATCGCCGCCACAGTAATCTACAGCTGGATTTTCAAAAAGACAAAGCATAATGTGCTGTATGTGTTGCTGGTGGGTACAGTACTGACCTCCTTCTTTGGCAGCATCCAGACCACGCTGACCCGGGTCATGGACCCCAATGAGTACGACAGTCTGCTGAATACCCTGGTGGCAAGCTTCAGTAATATCAATTCCGAGATTATCGTCTTTTCCCTGATTCTTCTGGCAGGCGTCATCTTCGCTCTGCGCAGGGAACTGGCCCTGCTGGATGTGCTGACATTGGGCAAGGAGCAGGCCATCAACCTCGGCGTGGACTACGACCGCTGCATCCGCCGCCTGCTGCTCGGCGTGACCCTCTGCATCGCCGTGGCCACCGCCATGGTGGGGCCCATCTCCTTTTTGGGGCTCATCATCGCCAACCTGTCCCGGCAGCTGCTCAAGACCTTCCGCCACACCCAGCTGGTGCTGGGCTCGGCCCTGTTCGGCATGATCGTGCTGGTGGGCGGGCAGCTCATCGTCGAGCATGTGTATTCCTACTCCGTGCCGGTGAGCGTGTTCATCACCGTGGGCGGCGGACTTTACTTCCTCTACCTCCTCCTGACAAGAAAGAAGGTGTGACCATGCATGTACAGGAATTGACAAAACAGTATGACGGGAAAACCGTGGTGGACGGCGTGAGCTTCGCCATTCCCAAGGGCAAGGTGATTTCCCTGATCGGCCCCAACGGCGCGGGCAAGTCCACCGTCATGGGCATGATCTCCCGACTCATCGCCCACGACAGCGGACTGATAGACTTTGAGGGCAAGGACATTGGCAAATGGAAAAGCAAGGAGCTCTCCAAGCGCCTTGCCATCCTGACCCAGTCCAATAACATCCAGATGAAGCTGACTGTGCGGGAGCTGGTGACCTTCGGGCGCTTCCCCTATTCAGGCAACCGGGTCACCCCAGAGGATCAGAAGATCATCGACCGGGCTATTCACTACATGGAACTGGAGGAGTTCCAGGATCGCTTCATCGACGAGCTCTCCGGCGGCCAGCGGCAGCGGGCGCTGATCGCCATGGTCATCGCCCAGGACACCGAGTATGTGCTGCTGGATGAGCCCACCAACAACCTGGATATCTATCACGCCACCAACATGATGAAAATCGTCCGCCGCCTCTGCGACGAGCTGGGGAAGACGGTGATTTTGGTGCTGCATGAGATCAACTATGCGGCATTCTATTCCGACTATATCTGTGCCTTCAAGGACGGAAAAATCGCCAAGTTTGGCACTGTGGAGGAGGTGATGACGAAAGAGAACCTGTCGCAGATCTATCAGGTGGACTTCGAGATCCTGACCATTGCGGGCAAACCCCTGTCCATCTACTATTGACCCTTATTTTCAGTACTTTTTAGAAAAGGAGTAACCAAAAATGAACATGAAAAAGATGCTTTCTCTTGCCCTGGCCGGCGTGATGGCCCTGAGCCTCATGGCCTGCTCCGCTCAGAACGGCGGCGATTCTTCCGAGAATACCTCCTCGCCCAGCAGCAGTCAGTCCGGCGGAGAAACCCAAAATGGTGGAGCCCCTGAGTCCGTGACTATTACCAGCCTCAATGCCAACAAGGAGGCGGCGGAGCTGGAGGTGCCTTACGATCCCCAGCGTATCGCCATTCTGGATATGGCCTCGTTGGACATTCTGGATGCCCTGGGCGTGGGCGACCGGGTAGTGGGTACTGCCTCCACCAGTCTGGAGTATCTCCAGGACTACATCAATGACGATATTGCCAACCTGGGCACCATCAAGGAGGCCGATTTGGAAGCAGTCATGGCCTGTGAGCCGGATGTCATCTTTATCGGCGGCCGTCTGGCTTCCAGTTATGACGCCCTCAGCGAAATCGCTCCTGTAGTCTATCTGGCCACGGATACCGAGCTTGGGGTCGTGGAGAGCGTGCGGCAGAATGCCACTACCATCGCCTCCATGTTTGGTCTGGAGGACAAGGTAGACGAGTTGATGGCTGACTTCGATGCCCGCATTACCGCCCTGTCCGAATTTGCCGCCGGTAAGACCGCCATCGTAGGACTGGTCACCAGCGGCAGCTACAATGTGCTGGGCAATGACGGCCGCTGCTCCATGATTGGACGCGAAATTGGTTTCGAAAATATTGGCGTGGACGCCAACATCGACACCTCCACCCATGGCAACGAAGCATCCTTTGAGTTCATCGTGGAGAAGGCACCCGACTATATCTTCGTTCTGGACCGCGACGCCGCCATCGGCACCGACGGGGCAAAGCTGGCCCAGGAGATCATGGAAAACGAGTTGGTGATGGGAACCGACGCCTACAAGAACGGCAACATCGTCTATCTGGCTCACCCCGCCGTGTGGTACACCGCCGAGGGTGGTATCTCCGCACTGGACATCATGCTGCAGGATTTGGAGAGCGAGCTGCTGGGTTAACTCTGTTTCAGATGGAGTATTACGGCCTTTCTCCAAAGAACCCATATATCATATTCATCGAACTTGACTACTAACGAAAGGAGCGCTTACCATGGATCAGGAAAACAGAATGCCTCTTATTGGCGACAAGGCCCCGTCCTTCGAGGCTGTCACCACCCAGGGCCCTATCAAATTCCCGGAGGATTACGCCGACAAATGGGTGATCCTCTTCTCCCATCCTGCGGATTTCACCCCGGTCTGCACCACGGAGTTTATGACCTTCGGCTCCATGATCGACGAGTTCAAGGCTCTCAATACTGAGCTGGTGGGCCTTTCAGTGGACTCCATCTACTCCCACATCGCCTGGCTGCGGAAGATCCAGGAGCTGGAGTGGAACGGTAGGAAACACATCAATGTGACCTTCCCCCTCATCGAGGATATCCGCATGGAGGTGGCCAACAAGTACGGCATGATCCAGCCGGGACAGTCCAACACCCAGGCGGTACGGGCGGTGTTTGTCATCGACCCCAACGGCGTGGTGCGAACCATCCTGTACTATCCGCTGTCCACGGGCCGCAACTTTGACGAGATCAAGCGTATCATCCTGGCGCTCCAGAAAGCGGACGCCGACGCCTGCGCCACCCCGGCCGACTGGCGGCCCGGCGATGATGTCATCGTACCCACCGCTGGCAGCTGCGGCGTAGCCAAGGAGCGGATGGACAACCAGAGTGAGAATCAGTATTGCCTGGACTGGTTCATGTGCTTCCGCAAAGAGGCGAAGTAATACTAAGTTAATTCCCCAATAACAGAAAACCGGTCGAGATTTCATGCACGAGATCTCGACCGGTTCTTTTTTGTTGTATTTCGGTGATTTTGCAAAGACTCTCGGTGATAACCAATAGAAAATGAGCTTCAGAATTTGCAACTGCATTTATAATTAATTTGCCGTTCCCATTTGAAATGCCGACCGTCCAATATACTGGAAAAGTATTGCTATGCCTCCTGCGAGCCTCATTTTTCTATCTTTTCTGGTGGTATAAATTCTAATAGATCGCCGATCTCACAATTCAACACCGTACAAAGCCTTGCGAGGACATCTATATCTAAACGAGTAATTTGGTTTTTACAATAATTGTTGATCTGCGTCCGCTGCATCTCAGCTCGATGGCTCAGCATGTTCTTGCTAAGACCAGATGCCTTCAACAGCTCGTCCAGCTTAATCCGAATCGTTCCATATTCCACTTGCCAACCCTCCGACCACAAGAAATATGTTGACAAGTTTAGTGTACCCTTGGTAGAATAGAAAAATAAGATATAGAAAGTCTTGTCAGACTAATTGCACATATATAATGCATAGTTTTGGCTTGTGCTTTTTAGCCAGTATGAATATATAATAATACAAAAAGCGGATAATCTTCAAATTTCAGCAAAACTGCCCAAAACCTAAGCGATTTCTAAGAAACCCCTAAAAATTCCCTATTATAATACCCCCATCGAAACGGTGAGGGGAAACGCACTTTTTGTCTGTTATCCCCGCAAGGGGAGAATATGGCAGGAAATCGTATAGGGAGCAATGAACACCCGCCGGGGGTCAGGGAAAAAAGAACAACATTACATACCGCAATCCTCCAAGGGGTTGCGGTTCTTTTTTATTCGACACCATTTGTCCTTACTCACTATATACCGCTAAAGCTCGGCAAATATTTCTCTTCGTATGCACTCACCGCACGGTGGGTGCATTTTTTGTTTGTCGAAAAATGGCGGCCTCTGCTCAGCGTCCGGTATGTCCGGTCGCTCCATTGCCGCGACCCACCGCTCCGAAATTTGGTTCGCATCCAAATTTCAGAAGACGGAGTAAATCACCATGTACTTTAATAGAGAGGACTATGGTTCAAGGATCAGGAGCTTGCGAAAAAAGCGTGGGCTCACACAGGAGCAACTGGCAGAGAAGATGAATGTCAGCACTCCATACATCGCAAAAATCGAAACCGGAAAGCAGACTGGCCCAGTCGAGCTGGCCGTAGAGTTTGCAGCATTCTTTGATGTTTCTCTGGATTATCTCCTGGTGGGAAAAGGAGATTTTGCAGAGGAACAGAAGCGCGGACTGCGGATGGCCATCTCTCTGCTGTCCGAATTGGAGGCATCCCTCTAAAAACTTTCCATTTTGGGTTGGTAAACTTTCCATTCTGTTTCTGTTGGAAGAATACGCGCAGAGTTACAATCTTCGTGAGATCAAAACATCTCAGCGAACCTTGAAAAACACCGCCCCAGGCGGTCATATCCGGCAACTTGAATACCTTAGCTGATCGGGAGAGCGTCAGACCGAGTGCGCGAAGACCACCTGTGCGGAGCAGATCCGCATCAAAGGACGGCCAAATAAGGTGCAGAGCGACACCCACTCAGGACAAGGCAGCCTTGGCAAGCTGTCCCCGCCATGACCCCGTCAGCCTACAATGATACTTCTGCTTACGCGGCTCGGAGAGATCCTCGGAGGGGTGAGAGTCCCATGATGTGCGCCAGCACAGTTCAAGTTGCCGCCCTGCCTGGGGAAGTAGTGTCGAATACAGGCGACTAAGCAGCATCAAGAAACAAAGGGCCGCTCCAGACTCGGAGCCTACACTCGCTCACCTGACCTTTGGGAGCGGCCCTCTGTTTTTCTTTTGATAGCAGAAATATGGGATCTGATCACAGTACATCCTCTTCTTCTCCTCAACCTCCGTTCCTCTGAGTTCTTCATCTTTCCCCCTCTACACTCCTCTTCCTTTTCTCCTCAAACTCCCTGATTGGGTCCCATATTTCTGTTATCAAAACAAATCCACGAAAGCGAGGAACCGAGATGACAAATATCGATTTGTGTGGCATTGCCCAACTGCTCCGCACGCTGATAGAGCAGAAGAAAACTACAGAAAGAGAGGCCCGCAAAATTTTGGCCAGAATTGCCGCACAGACCGGTGCGGACATTATCCTTTCTTTCTGAAATCGCATTCTTTTCAATAGCTATTTCAAAGGTGTTGTGGTATTGTTTGTGTTGCAAAAAAGGAGGTGAACTGACATGGCGGAAAAGCTGATGACCGACGGCAGCATGGCACTTCGAGAAAAGCAATACCGGGTCATCACCATCGAGGCAACCGAAAAGCCCCAAAACGCCAAATTGCGGGTTGCGGCATACGCCCGTGTCAGCTCCGCCTCTGATGACCAGCTCAACTCTTTCGCCGCCCAGAACCGTCACTACAGTGACCTGATCTCCAGCAAGGAAAACTGGAGAATGGTTGACATATACGCAGATGAGGGTATTACTGGGACATCGGCTGAAAAGCGTGAGGACTTCCAGCGGCTCTTGGCAGATTGCCGCAGAGGGCTGATCGACAGGGTTCTGGTGAAATCCATCTCCCGCTTTGCCCGCAATACCAAGGAATGCCTGGAAACCATCAGAGAGCTGAAATCGCTCGGTGTCGGCGTCTACTTCGAGAAAGAGAACATTGACACTGCGACGATGTCCGGCGAAATGATGACTGCGCTCTTCGCATCCTTCGCCCAGGCCGAGAGCGAATCCATTTCCGGCAATATGCGATGGAGCTATCAGAAGCGAATGCAAAGCGGAACATTCCTTCCATCATCCGTACCTTACGGTTACATCGTTCATAATCGGCAAATAGAAGTTGATGAACAAGAAGCACAAATCGTCCGCAAAATTTTCCGAGAGTATCTTGCGGGACAGAATATGGCTACAATTGCAGATTCACTTAATCTCGCAGGTATCCCTAAACGCAAAGGAAATTCAGCTATCAAATGGCACAAAACTTCTATTCGATACATTCTAACCAACGAGCGATATATCGGAGATTCCCTGTGGCAAAAAACATATATGACGGATGCATTTCCACCAATAATGGTACGCAACCATGGAGAAAAAGAAATGTATTATGCGGAATCCACGCATCCAGCTATTATTTCCAAGGAGGAATTCGATTCAGTACAAGTGCTTCTCCATCGTCGCGCCAAACGAGAAATCTCCAAGAGCCATGATTCGCCATTTGATCAAAAAATATTTTGTGGGCAATGCGGAACTTCATTTCGGAAAAAAGTCAGCCACGAAAAAATGTTCTGGAGCTGTAGAAAGCATAGCCAGAATACACAAAGTTGCCCTGTAACACAGGTGCTGGATTCCGAAATTCGAGAGACATTCGTGAGATTTTATTTCAAACTAAAGCAAAACAATGAGGATATTCTCTCGCAAATGCTTTTATCCCTCCAGGCCATCCGCAACCGCCGGATGCTCTGGAGCCTGGATGTCATTGAACTCAACAAGCAAATATCCGATCTTACCAGTCAGAATCAAATGTTGGCCACGCTGAAACAACAGGGCCTCATTGATCCTGACATTTTTATATCCCAGAGCAATGAGTTGACCGAGCAGCTCCGCGCTGTAAAGCTGAAAAAGGAGCGTCTTCTGGCCGTCGATGGCGACAACACCATCGCCCAAACAAGAGAGCTGATGGAAATCTTGAATGATGGCCCGGACTTCCTTGACAGCTTTGACGCAGAGCTGTTCGGTGAGCTCGTTGAAACAATCATCGTGGAAAGCAATGAGCGAATCCGCTTCCGCCTGAAAAACGGGCTGGAGCTGACCGAAACCATAGAAAGGACGGTGCGCTGATGGGCAATCGGAAGCAGCCGTTTGGCTACAGGGTGGTTATGGGAGAAATTGCCCTCCATCCGCAGGAATCAAAGCTGGTAGAGTACATCTTCCAACAATACCTTGCTGGTGCCACCTACAACACCTTGGTAGAGGAGCTTCGGGAACAGGCAATTCCCTATGACGAGGGAAAGCTATGGAACAAAAACATGGTTGCCCGAATTCTGGAAGACAGCCGCTATACGGGAGAGCGCGGCTATCCGCCGGTCATTGATCGAGAAGCCCTGGAGAAAGCACTGGAAAAACGAAGCGCAAAACAGACGGCAGCTCCCAAAACGGACACGCAGAAGCTCCTCCGCCGCTTCAGCGGGCGGCCATCGACAGCGCGCATGGAGCGGCAGGTGCTGGATCTGCTCAACAGCCTGATCGTATCGCCGGAACAGCTCCGGCTTCCGGCAACAGCGCCGCCTGATCGATCCACTGAGCTGAATCTGCAGCGTGAGCTGGACAGGGTGATGGAATGCCAGCCAATCGACGAGGATGCCGCAAAGGCGCTGATCCTATCCATCGCTGCAGCTCAGTACAGCGCCGTCGACTCCCGCGAATACGAAACGGTTCGTCTGCGCAGAGTGTTTTCCGGGCGTCAGCCCATGACTGCGTTGAATGCAGAACTGCTTCAAAGTTCCGTATCCGCCATCCATTGTCATAACGATGGATGCCTGAATATCCAGTTAAAAAACGGTCAAGTAATTGGGAAGGAGTGAAACAGCATGAGAGAAAGCCCGCCCAAAGTCATTACCATACCCGCAAAGCCGGAGGTCGCAAGCCGGCAGGCGGTCCAGCGCCAGCTTCGCGTGGCCGCCTACTGCCGGGTATCCACCGATGACGAGGAACAGCTCACCAGCTATGAGGCCCAGCAGAACTACTACACCGACAAGATCATGACCAACCGGGAGTGGACCATGGCCGGGATCTTCGCTGATGAGGGCATCACAGGGACATCGGCTCGGAAGCGGCCCGAATTCCTGAAGATGATCCGGCTGTGCAAGCAGAAGAAGATCGACATCGTCCTGACCAAATCCATCTCCCGCTTCGCCAGAAATACGGTGGACTGCCTGAATTACATCCGGGCCCTGCGGGAATTGGGCATTGCGGTCATCTTCGAAAAGGAGAACATCAACACGCTGGAAGCCGACAGCGAGATCCTCATCACCATGCTTGGAGCCTTCGCTCAGGCAGAAAGCGAGAGCATCAGCGCCAATGTCCGCTGGGGCAAGCGGCAGGCCATGCGCGAGGGAAAGACAATCATACAGTATAACCGGCTGTACGCCTATGAAAAAGGCGAGGATGGCAAACCGAAAATCATCCAGGAGCAAGCAGAAGTGGTTCGTTCGATCTATGACCAGTATTTGAGCGGAGCCAGCCTTCGGATGATCAAAGACAGGCTGGAAGCGGAGCAGATCCCCAATGTGACCGGCGGCTCCCAATGGACGATCACGGCGATCCGAAGCATCCTGACCAATGAGAAGTATTGCGGAGATGTCCTCCTCCAGAAGACCTACATCAGCGACTGCATCAGCCGCAAGGTCATCCGCAACACGGGGCAGCTCCCCATGTATCTGGTCCAGAATCATCATGAGGGCATTGTGGAACGCAAAACCTTCGATGCGGTACAGGCAGAGATGGCCCGGCGCAGTGCCGGGAAAAGCCCTTCCAAAAAGAATGCCCCCACAGGGATGACATCCTATGCCAGCAAATACGCCTTGTCGGAGCGCCTTGTCTGCGGCGAATGCGGCACCCTGTACCGCCGCTGCACCTGGTCCAAGCAAGGCAGGAAGCGCATCGTGTGGCGCTGTGTCAGCCGGTTGGACTACGGTACCAAGTACTGCCACAACTCACCAACGCTGGACGAGGAACCGCTCCAGAAGGCAATCCTCGCCGCAATCAACTCCGTCATGAGTCAAAAGAGTACGCTGATCCGACAAATCACCTCCGCCATGGAAATGGAGCTGGCTCCGGTTCCCGGCGAGAGCATGAGTCTTGCCGATATTGAAAGGCGGCTGGGCGAGCTGAACGACCAGACCCGTGAGCTGGTGGCAGAATCCGCCCGAGCGGAGGACGCCTCCGCCTGCACCGCCCAGCTGAGAGCTGTCATGAATGAGGCTGCCGTACTGAAAGAAAAGCGGGCCCTGATCGAAGAACAGCGTCAGAGCAACGCTCAGGCTGTACGGCGCATTGAAGATGCGGCTGCCGCGATGGCTCAGGCGTCCACCCACATCAGCGAATGGGATGAAGCTCTCATCCGGCAGCTGGTGGATACGGTCAAGGTCAACTCAGCGGAGAAAATCACGGTCTTCCTCCGCGGCGGCGTTCAGGTGGAGCAGGATATGATATAATAAGCGAAAGAAGGTGAATTCATCATGATCTATGCCACAGGCGATACCCATGGCAACTTTCAGCGGTTCGCACCCGAACACTTCCCCGAGCAGGCCGGAATGACCAAGGAAGACTACATGATCATCTGCGGAGATTTTGGCGGCGTATGGGATGGGGGCAAGAAGGAGGAGCGGAATCTGGACTGGCTGGAGGATCTGCCCTTTACCACGCTGTTCATCAGCGGCAACCATGAAAACTTCGACCTGCTGAGAAAATACCCGACAGAGGAATGGAACGGCGGAAAGATTCAGCGAATCCGGCCTCATGTGATCCACCTGATGCGCGGGCAGGTCTTTGACCTGCAAGGATACTCCCTCTTTACCATGGGCGGTGCCAGAAGCCATGATATCGAGGACGGTATTCTGAACCCCAAAGCACCCGATTACGAAGAACAATACTGGGCCCTTCGCAGAATGGGCGCCCGATTCCGGGTCAACCACCACTCCTGGTGGAAACAAGAGCTTCCCGATAAATCCGAGTATGAGGAAGCTCGGCACAGCTTGGAAAGCATTCACTATGAGATGGACTATGTGATCACACACTGCGCCCCAAACAGCATCGTGGACATACTGGGAAACGGTGGATATGTTCACGACCACCTGACCGGCTTCCTGGAGGAAGTCAAAGAACGAGCCAAGTTCCACTACTGGCTGTTCGGACATTACCACGACAACAAAATCATCGACGACCGCTTCGTCCTGCTCTGGGAGCAGATGGTACAAGTGGTGTGAACAGGCCAAAGAGAAACGCAGGAGGCGCCTCCTGTGCTTCTCTTTGGCCTGTTTCTAAATAAGGCAGGTTCTGCCGGAAAGGAGAAGCCATGAACATCCGCAAAAATATCGATTATTCCGCCATGTTTGCAGCCCTGGACGCCGCGCTGAACGCTGAGCTGCCCCAGATGAAACTCTGCTGCGAACTGGGCCGCATCGTCTGCTCCAGGCCGGAGAAAGGCGCGGCTGTGGCCGCAGCCGAACACCTGCACAGCCGTTTCCCCGATGCTTCCGGCTTCTCCCCGCGCAACCTTCGCCGGATGCGGGAGTTCTATCGGATGTATGAGGACACCCCCGAGTTGCTGGCCCTGGCCATGGAGATCAGTTGGACCCAGAATGTAGTCATTTTGGAAGCAGACATGGAGCCGGATGAGCGGCGCTGGTATCTTCGTGCCGCTGGTCGTTTTAGCTGGTCAAAGGTGGAACTCCAGAGAAAAATCGATTCTGACGCCCATCTGGAAATCCAACTCGACGAATCTGAGATTCCGTGCTATACTGAGTGCGATAGCAACGAGTTGGAGTGTACGGAGCATGATCAGGATACTTTTTCTCTGCCACGGCAATATTTGCAGAAGCCCGATGGCCGAGTTTATCATGAAGGATCTGGTGAAGAAAGCCGGTCTGGAGCAGAGCATTCAAATCGAGTCGGCGGCTACCAGCACCGAGGAGATCGGCAATCCGGTGTATCCGCCGGCTCGCCGCAAGCTGTCCGAGCATGGCATCGACTGTTCCGGCAAACGAGCCCGGCAACTTCTGAACAGCGATTACGAGAAGTACGACCTTCTGATTGGCATGGATCAAGCCAACCTGCGGAGTATGTACCGGATCTGCGGCGGCGATTTTGCCGACAAGATGCACCTGCTGATGGACTTTACCGACCGCCCCGGCGAGGTGGCCGATCCGTGGTATACCGACGATTTTGACACGACCTGGCGGGATGTGGAGGAAGGCTGCCGGGGGCTGTTGCACCATATCCAGTTGCAATCAGCAATTCATGGAGGTGATTTCTGAATGAATAATAAATTGATTGTCCATGGGACAGAAATTTCGGTCACCACCATTGACGACAAGGATTATATCTCCCTGACTGATATGCTCAGGGCGAAAGACGGAGACTTTTTCATCTCCGACTGGCTGCGAAACCGAAACACAGTTGAATTCCTCGGGATATGGGAACAGATCCACAACCCGGATTTTAATTATGGCGAATTCGCCGCAATTAGAAGTCAGGCTGGTTTGAACAGCTACAAACTCAGCGTCAAAGAGTGGGTTGAAAAGACGCATGCAATTGGACTGCGGGCAAAGGCCGGAAGATATGGCGGTACATATGCCTACAAAGACATTGCCTTTGAGTTCGGCATGTGGATCAGCCCTGAGTTCAAAATCTATCTGATCAAAGAATTCGAACGACTCAAGGCCGAGGAAATGAAACAGCTTGGCTGGGACATCAAGCGAAATCTGGCCAAGATCAATTACCGCATCCATACAGATGCTATCAAGGAGAACCTGATTCCGCCGGAGCTTTCCGCAAAGCAGATTTCCATGGTGTATGCCAGTGAAGCCGATGTGTTGAACATGGCCCTGTTCGGTATGACTGCAAAGCAGTGGCGGGACAGCCATCCCGATCTGAAAGGGAATATCCGTGACTACGCCAATGTCTCTCAGCTGGTCTGCCTGTCCAATCTGGAGAACCTGAATGCGGTGTTCATCAATGAGGGGATGTCTCAGGCCGAACGGCTGACAAAACTCAATGCCATCGCTATAAGCCAGATGGAGATCTTGACGCAGGATCACCGCATCGAAGCTCTGGAGGCTCATAGCGAAGAACTATCTCCCATGGAGTAAAAAATAATATACTGGACGCTTGCAAATGGGCGAAGGCCGTGGCATCTATAGTGTTGCGATGTTCCAAAAAAGGAAGCGCTGGCTTTTGCCGGCGCTTCCTTTTTTGTGCCGTCTCACGGGTTTGGCACAAGAAGAGAAACGCGGGATAACAGCCTTTCGCGGCAGGAAGGAGGACACAGGATGAAGCGGATCGCCATTTTGTCGGATACCCACGGCCTTCTGCGGGATGAGGTCAGGGAACGGCTGGCCGGGGCGGATGTGATCCTGCACGGAGGAGACGTGGATACCCCCGGTATCATTGAAGCCATGCGGGAACTGGGGGAGACCTACGTGGTGCGGGGCAACAACGATAAGGAGTGGGCCGGGGACCTGCCCCAGAACCTTACCGTCACCATCGAGGGGGTGCGGTTCTTCCTGGTCCACAAGAAAAAGGATGTGCCCCAGGACTTAAAGGACGTTGACGTGGTGGTCTACGGCCACTCTCACCGGTACCGGGAGGAGACCGTGGACGGCGTGCTGTGGCTCAACCCGGGAAGCTGCGGCAGGCGGCGCTTTGATCTGGAGCTCACCATGTGCGTCATGGAGGCGGATCAGGGGAAGTACCGCGTCGAAAAGGTCCTGATTCCCCGGGACGGCGCGGCCGGAGGGCGGTGAGGGGATGGAGCTGGGGCTGACCATCCCCCTCCAGCGCCGCCTGGGGCTGGGGACACTTCCGCACGGCGTTTCTCCGGACCGGCGGTACTGCTGGGACCTGCACGTCATCCCGCTGGGTGGGCGGCCCAGCCTGCTGGCAGTCCACTGCGAGAGCCGGTACACCTTTGTCCTCTATGACCTGGCCCCCTCCGCCTGGGCGGACCTGCCCGCCCTGTTTCAGGATGGGCTGCGGGGAAGTCTCGTGGCTGCCGGTATCTCTTCGGAGAAGGTGGAAGGCTATCTGCGCCGGGCGGGGCAGGTGGGGTATACCAGGACCCACGGCCGGAGGGAGGTGGCCTTCCTCAACCGGGCGTGGGAGGATGTGACGGCGCTGGACTATACCATGGACACCGCTGCCCGGAGCCAGCCGATGCTGGACCGGGCGGTGAACCGGCGGTTGGTTCGCTGCGCGGGATTTGACGGCCTTGGAAGGGCGGAGGAGCGGTTTCTGTATTGTCTAGAGAGGAGGGAAGGGCAGTGAGGATCATCATTTCCCCCGCAAAAAAAATGCGGGTGGATGTGGACAGCCTCCCCTGTGCCGGCCTGCCGGAATTCCTGGAGGAGGCCCGGACCCTCCGGACGGCGCTGCGGGGGATGCCGGAGCATGCCCTGCAAGCTCTCTGGAAATGCAGCGGCTCCATCGCCAAGCTTAACGTGGACCGGCTGCGGGAAATGGAACTGGAGCGGAACCTGACCCCGGCCATCCTGGCCTACGTGGGCATCCAGTACCAGTACATGGCCCCCGGGGTCTTTGAGCGGGAGCAGTTTTCCTTCCTCCAGGAGCATCTGCGCATCCTCTCCGGCTTCTACGGCCTGCTGCGGCCCTTTGACGGCGTGACACCCTACCGCCTGGAGATGCAGGCCAGGCTGGTGGTGGGGGGCCACAGGGACCTGTACGGGTTCTGGGGAGACAAGCTGGCCCGGCGGCTGGCGGAGGAGACGGACTTTGTCCTGAACCTGTCCTCCAAGGAGTACAGCCGGGCCGTGGTCCCATACCTGCCGCCGTCGGTGCGCCTGCTCACCTGTACCTTCGGGGAGGAGAAGGCGGGCCGGGTGGTGGAAAAGGGGACCATGTGCAAGATGGCCCGGGGGCAGATGGTGCGCTGGCTGGCGGAGCGGCAGGTGACGCGGGCCGGGGAGATCAGGGCTTTTTCCGACTTGGGCTACCGGTATGACCAGGGCCGCTCCGGTCCCAATCATTTTGTATTCATCCTTGCAAAATAATGCCGCTCAAAAGAGACCGCCCCTGTGGCCAAACGGCCACAGGGGCGGCTGCTGTTCAGGGCTCTGTGATGGGCTTTGCCTTCTGTTTGGTGGTTTTGGCCTTGACCTGGAGTTCGGGCACCGGGGGCACCTCATTGCGGGGCTTGGTGTGGGTGCGCTCTGGCCGCTTCATTCCCTGCTTTGCCATGTCGTCTCCCTTACACGTCGTTATTTTGAACGGAGTGCTTTTTCGCGTTTCGGCTCTGGTTCTGGTTTTCCCGGGTGATGGGCGTTTGGCCTTTGCATTTCTTTTGCCGGGCGCGCTTGTTGTCCGGCTGGCTGTCCTTTGGCATATCACTCACCTCGGGGATAGTTTTCCCGAGCCGCAGGGAATTACACGGGGCGGATCAGGGCTTGATGTATGCGTAACCCTCCTGCTGGCGGGCGGCGATCTCCACGACGCCGGCGGGCACCACCTGGACAAAGGGGAAGAGGGTACTGGCCGGGATGCCGTTGGCCTGGAGGGCGTTGCGGCAGGCGCAGATGCGGACCTGGGGTCCAAGGGCGCCGAAGAGGGCGGAGAGGCCGGTCCGCTCCGCTGCCTCCGGCTGAAGCTCTTGGACCGCCGGCCCGTTCGCCACCAGCTCGATGGTAAAGGCCTCGGTGTTTTCCCTCCCATACTGGAGCATGTTCAGGATATTTCCCAGAGCCATTTTCCAGCGGGCGCTCTCGTCAATGTGAAACAGGACCTTCATTTCAAATCGCTCCTTTTCCTGCGGGTCTTTCTGATTGATTATATCACCTTTTCCGCCGTTTTGGAACAAGAGCGCCGCCCCGGAGGGCGGCGCTCTTGCTCAGGAGACCTTCAGATTATTGAGGACGTCCCGCATTTCGGAAATTTCCTTCTCCTGGGCGTTCACGATCGTCTGGGCCAGGGTTTTGACCTCTTCCTCGTCGGTGTGGTTCAGGATGGCGTTGGCCATGTCCACGGCCATCTGGTGGTGCATGATCATCCCGTCGGCAAAGGCCTCGTCCAGGCTCTTGGCGGCGGCGTGGGACATGGAATGGTCCATCAGCCCGTCATAGGCCTCCAGATAGGCCTGGGCCTGTGCCTCGTCGTAGGTGCCTGTTTCCCGCAGCGTTTCGATCATTTCCTGCATCTGTTCGATCTCCGCGGTCTGGGCCGTAATGATATCCTGGGCGAGAGGGGCCAGGACTTCGTGGACGCCGCCGTATTTCAGATAGCTCTGGGCCATATTGATGGCGGCGTCATGGTGGGGGATCATCCCGGTCAGAAAGTCGATGGAGGCGCTGCCCGAGTGCTCGATGTTCTCCATGTCCGTCATCATGGCCGCCATGATGGCGTCCTGGTCCTCCAGGTAGCCGCGCAGATTGAAGTCCTCCGGCTGGCCGGAGGACTCTTGTTCTCCGGAGCCATGGTCCATGCCGGCGTGATCCATCCGGCCGCCGTCCGTGGCGGTGGGTTCCGGGCTGGAGCCGGGGGCTTTTTTATAGGTGTTGGCACCCCAGATCAATGCGGCGATCACAATGGCGGCGGCGATGCCGATGATCCAGTACCACTTTTTCCTGTCCATAAGTTCCTCCTGTCCTGGTTTTTTCAGCCAAGTGGTTTTCCCTATGTTCTGCGGACCGGAGGATTTTATACCGGCGGCAGAGGAGGCGCCATAAAAAAGCACCGGAAGACAAACCGTCCTCCGGTGCTCTGATTCAGCCAATAAACAGCTGGGTCCAATAGTTCCCGCTGGCCACATAGCCCACGCCGATTTGGGTGTAGGAGGCGTTGAGGATGTTGGCGCGGTGGCCGGGAGAGTTCATCCAGGCGGCCACCACCTCCCGGGGCGTCCGCTGGCCGTAGGCGATGTTTTCCCCCGCGGCGTGGTAGGACATGCCGAAGGAGGTCAACATCTGGAAGGGGGTGCCGTAGGTGGGGCTGGTGTGGGAGAAGTAATTCTGATCCACCATGTCCTGAGATTTGATCCGGGCCACGCGGGAGAGCTCCCCGCTGGCCGCCAAGGGCTGGAGACCATTTTCCTGGCGGGCGTCGTTGACCAGCCGGACCACTTCAGACTCGTAGCTGGAGAGGGAGCCTTCGTCAGCGGGGGGCGTGTTCTCTCCGCCGGGAGCGTCCGGCGTCTGCTCCGGCCAGAGCGTATCGCCGCCGGGGAAACCAGGCAGCTGGCCCGGCGGAGTGAGATCCGGGCAGTTGGACAAAAGCCCGTTCAGGCCGTTGTTGAAAAGATCCGACAGGTCGAGCTGGCAGGAGCCCGCCTGGATCTGATATCCGGACGGCATCTGTGCGGCATTCCCCTGGTACACGGTCATAGTGATGGGGGCGGCGGCGGCGGAAACGGTAAGCACAGTGCCGGTCAAAGCAGCGGCGACAAGGTAGGTACAAATTTTCTTCATTGGAAACACCTCTCTGTCGTTGATTTATTTCCCTTGCAAGGCTGTTTGGATTGTAACTGTTTTGTAACTATTTTGCAAATGCAATATTTTCCGGACAATAAAAAAGCCGCCCCGGGAAGGGGCGGCTCTGGATCATCTGGGCCTGCCGGGGCGGTTATGGGGCGGGCGGACCGGCGGACGCATGGGAGGCCGGAACACCGGCGGGAGCAGGACCGGGGGCAGGACCACCGGTGGACGCATCACGGGCAGACAGCCTGCGGGGGGACAGCCCACGGGGGGCTGGAACGGCGGAAAAGAGTCTTGGGGGATAGCGGTGATGTTCAGCGCGGAGATCTGCGGCGGAATGCTGTTCGTCATCACGCCGTTATACCAGATGCGGATGAGGTTGCCGGGGCGGAACCAACCCGCGTTTGGGGTATATACAATGACATTTTGCCGAGTATCGAGATCCAGCACGAGCAGGCGCTCCCACTGCACCTCGATCACGACGGCTTGCATAATCATGCGGGACACCTCCTATCGGTGTACCCCAGGATATGCCGGACAAGGATGCACGGTCACGGGTCCGGCCGGGAGGAAGGGGTATAAAAAGTCCGAAGCATTGAAACTCAATGCTTCGGACTTTGGCGGAGAAGGAGGGATTTGAACCCTCGCGACGGTTTCCCGCCCTACTCCCTTAGCAGGGGAGCCCCTTCGGCCACTTGGGTACTTCTCCAAGCCGAATGTATCGACACCTGACGGATCATATTTCGTGGCGGAGAGAGTGGGATTCGAACCCACGGCCCCTTGCGGAGTCACCAGTTTTCAAGACTGGCTCCTTAAACCACTCGGACATCTCTCCACGTATGTCCCCTGTGGGCGAGGTCGGTCAGATGTGAAAATTATATTAACATATTTTAAAGCGCCTGTCAACTGGAAAGTGAGGGTGCGGTCTTGGGCGGGACCGGGGAAGGAGAGGCTTCATTTTTCACTGTTTTTTGCCTTTTGGTACAAAAGCCCTTGCAAATCCTTTGTATATAGGGTAAAATATCATCGCCTGATTTTATTTAAAATGTTTTTTGGAGGATGAATACCCATGCCTACGATTACTGCCAGTGAGTTTCGCAACGGTGTGACCTTTGAGATGGACGGACAGGTCATGCAGGTCGTCGAGTTTCAGCACGTGAAGCCCGGAAAGGGCGCCGCCTTTGTGCGGACCAAGATGAAGAACGTGCTCAACGGCGGCGTGACCGAGACTTCTTTCAACCCCACCGCCAAGTTCGAGAGCGCCTATATCGAGCGCAAGGACGCCCAGTACAGCTACAATGACGGCGACCTGTACTACTTTATGGACCAGGAGACCTTTGATATGGTCCCCGTGTCCAAGGCCGACCTGCCTGACGGTTTTGCCTTCGTCAAGGAGGAGACCATGTGCAAGCTGATGATCTACAAGGAGAAGGTCGTGGGCGTGGAGGCTCCCAACTTTGTGGAGCTGGAGGTCACCGAGACCGACCCCGGCTTCAAGGGCGACACCGCCACCAACGTCACCAAGCCCGCCACCGTGGAGACCGGCGCCGAGATTAAGGTGCCCCTCTTCATCAACCCCGGCGACCGCATCAAGATCGACACCCGCACCGGCGAGTATCTGGAGCGCTGCAAGGGCTGATCGCCCACAGACGGATTGAGCGGCAGACACCTTGTCTGCCCTACCGCGAGGCCACGGCGAATGTGGCCGCTAGCCGGGCCCTGGAAGGCCCGCCGCTGAAAGGAGTTTCGATATGACGATTTCTGAGAAGGTCGCGTACCTGAAAGGACTGGCCGAGGGTCTGGGCCTGGATACCGAGAAATCCAAGGAGGGCAAGCTCATCTCTGTGATGATCGGCATCCTGGAGGAAGTGGGCCTCTCCCTGGAGGATCTGGAGGAGAACGCCGTGGCTCTGGGCGAGGAGCTGGACGCGGTGTCCGACGACCTGGCCGACGTGGAAGAGCTGGTCTACGACGAGGATGACGACGACGATTGCTGCTGCGGCGACGAGGACTTCTTCGAGGTGGAGTGTCCCAACTGCGGGGAGGACCTGGAGATCGACGAGACTGTGCTGGAGTCCGGCACGGTCCAGTGTCCCAGCTGCAATGAGAAGTTTGCCATTGACCTCAGTGACGACGAGTGCGGCTGCGACCACGAGGGCGAATAAGCTCCGACAAGCATTTCATGGGCGGGCGGTCTTTGGACCGCCCGCCCGCTTTATTGTGTGGGACGGAAAAGGAATATTAGTGCGTGAAACAAGCCGTTTTTTGTGAAAAGAAGCGTTCCATTACAATGGAACGTTATTGCGCCGCTCCACCTTTTGTATTATAATGGATCATGCTTTATTGGCATAAAAGATGTTTTTTGGGGAGGCGGCACGCTTGGAAGAATTGCAAATATTACAGAAGTGGCTGGACGAGAGCCGCCGTGCCGTCTTCTTTGGCGGCGCCGGGGTATCCACGGAGAGCGGGATCCCGGATTTCCGCAGTGTGGACGGGCTGTATCACCAGAAGTATGATTTCCCTCCGGAGACCATTATCAGCCACAGCTTTTTTATGTCCCGGCCGGAGGATTTTTTTCGCTTTTATCGGGATAAAATGCTTTATCTGGACGCCAAGCCCAACGCCGCCCACAAAAAGCTGGCGGAGCTGGAGGCGGCGGGACATTTGGCCGCGGTGCTGACCCAGAATATCGATGGGCTTCACCAGGACGCCGGGAGCCGGAACGTGCTGGAGCTCCACGGCAGTGTGCGCCGCAATTACTGCCAGCACTGCCATAAGGCGTTCGACGCCGCATATGTCAAGGGGGCGGATGGGGTCCCCCGCTGTGGCGCCTGCGGGGGTGTGATAAAGCCGGACGTGGTCCTCTACGAGGAGCCTTTGGACGGCCGTACCCTTGAGACGGCGGTGCGTTATATCGAAGAGGCCGACCTGCTGATGGTGGGCGGGACCTCGCTGGCGGTCTACCCGGCGGCGGGGCTGATCAACTACTATCGGGGCCATCGGCTGGTGCTGATCAACAAGACGCCCACCCCCTACGACAGCCGGGCGGACTTGATCCTGACGGGGAAAATCGGCGGTTTGATGGAACAGATCCGGGTGACTCCGGTTTAAAAAACGGATCGGGACAGGAAAACAGGGAGGTGAGGGCTTGTGCGCGGACAACATCAGAAGGTGAGAGCGGCCGCCCTGGCCCTGCTGGCTGTCCTGGCGCCGTCCCTGCTTCCGGCGGCCTCGGCCTCGGTGAAGGACCAGGCCACGGTCCGGGTGGCCTATCCGATCCAGAAAGGGATCACCGACAAGGACGGAGAGGGCAGGTACACCGGCTATACCTATGAATTTCTGGAGGAGGTCGCGCAATACACAGGCTGGGACTATGAGTTTGTGGAGGTCCCCGGGGAGAACGTCCAGGAACAGCTCGTCACGCTCATGGAGATGCTGGATGAGGGGACGGTGGATCTGATGGGCGCCATGCTGTACAGCGACCAAATGGCGGAGCGGTACAGCTTTTCCTCTTACAACTATGGGATGGTGGAGACGGTGCTCCAGGTCCCCGATGATATGGCGTCGGAATTTGCGATCAATTCCCAGGTGTGGCAGGATCTTCGGGTGGCGGCCGGCAACCCGGAGGGGCAGTATGCCCGGGAGCTGAGGGACTACTGCTCCATCAACCGCTTCCATCTCTCCTTTGTCCCGTGCGGCACGGAAGAGGAGCAGGTGGCGGCGGTGCGGGAGGGCCGTGCCGACGCCCTGCTCAACACCAGTATGAACGCCATCGCGAACGTAAAGACGATTGCCGCCTTTGCCTCCAAGCCGGTGTATTTCGCCAGCCGGAAGGACTGGGACAACGACATGATGAGCCAGCTCAACCAGGCGATCCATGACATTGCCCAGAGCAACCCCACGTTTATGACGGAGCTGATGGAGGAGTATTTTCCCTCCACCGGGACCCGGTCTTTTACCCTCTCGGAGGCGGAGAAGGCATACATCAAAGATCTGGGCGTTCTGCGGGTAGGGGTTCTGGAGGACTGGCCTCCATACCAGTGGCGGGACGAGCAGGGCGAGCTGCGGGGGATCGCGGTGGACCTTCTGCGGCAGGTGGCGGAGGTAACGGGGCTTGAGCTGTCGTTCGTGCCGGTGCCGGAATCCAAGCACTTGTTTGAGGTTGCCGCGTCGGGGGACGTGGAGCTGATCGCCGGGATCCCATACAGCTATGAGCTGGCCCGGCAGTTTGACTTTTCCCTGCTCCGGCCCTTCCTCTCCAGCGGCTATTCCATGGTCACGGCCGACCCGGACGGGACCACGGAGGGAAAGCGGGTGGCCCTTTCCATGGACAGCCCCTACCGGGGGATCACCGGGGGCGAGGAACTGCTCTACTCGGGGGCCAGCCTGTGTGTGCAGGCGGTGGCGGACGGAGAGGCGGACTGTGCCATCGTGGACAGCTATACCGCCCAGTATTACCGGAATCAGTCCGGCTATAACCGGCTTCGGGTCATCCCGACCCCCGGAGAGATCCGGCAGATCACCTGCGGGCTGGTCAGTCCCAGAGAGTCCGGGCTGATCTCCATCCTGAACCGGGCCATCCTGTCCCTGCCGGATGAGAATATTCAATCCATCGTGACCCAGAATATCGCCATCTCATCGCCGCTGACGGTTCGGCAGCTCATTGAGGAGAATCCGGTGGCCGTGGTGGCCGGGGTGGTGGCCCTGGCGGGGCTCATTATCGTCATGATCCTGACCATCCAGCACCAGAGGACAAAGGCGAACCGCCGGCTGGCGCTGGAGATGGAGAAGCACCGTCAGATCTACGCGCTGGTGAACGACGTGTTTTTCGAGTATGACTACCGAAGCGGACAGCTTACCCTCACATACCCGGAGGGGGAGTTGAGGCCCCTGCGCGTGCTGCTGGCCTATGACGCGGAGGACCCCACGGCAGCCCAGAAGCGGACCCGCCGGGAGCTGATCCGCCAGCTGCGGGCCCAGCGGGACGGGGTCGACGAGGTGGCACTCCTCTGTGTGGACGGGACGGAGCACTGGATCCGGCTGGCCATGCAGACGGTCCGGGACGGGGACCGGCCGGTGTACAGCATCGGAAAGCTCAACCTGATCGACGACGAGAGGCGGGAAAAGGACAGCCTGCTGGCTCTGGCCCAGCGGGACAGCCTGACCCGGGCCTATAACGCCGCCACCATCCGGGAGCGGGTGGAGGCGGAACTGTCTCAGGGCGGGGCCCTGATCATCATGGATGTGGACCGTTTTAAGAACATCAACGACACTCTGGGCCACCTGGAGGGGGACCGGGTTCTGGTGGGGATCACCCAGACGGTGGCCGGGAGCATCCGGGAGGACGATTTGGTGGGCCGCCCCGGCGGCGACGAATTTTTGATCTTCCTCCCCGGCGTGGGGGCGCGGGAAGCGCTGGACAAGCGCTGCGCGGTGATCCGGGAGCGGGTGCGTGAGCTCCGCCTCCTGGACGGGAACTGCGTCACGGTGAGCATGGGCGCCGCCCTGGTCCGGCCGGGGGAGACCTACGATGAGCTGTATGCCCGGGCGGATAAGGCCCTCTATCAGGCCAAGGAAAAGGGCCGGGACTGCTTCGTGGTGGCGGACGAGGATCCGCCGGTATCAGAATAAGAAAAGGCGGCGCCATAGGCGCCGCCTTTTTATGGATTTCATTTTTCCGCCGAGATGCAGAAGAAGGTGTAATTCCCGCTGGCCAGCAGTCTGCCGTCGGGCCCCAGGATGTCCACATCCACATAACAGGTGGTGCGGCCCCGGTGGCGGACCTGGCCCACGGCCTGGATGGTGTCTCCCTCCTTGCCGCTGCGCAGGAAGTTCAGGCTGCTGGAGAGGGTGACATACCGCCGCCCGTCGCTGCGGGCGGCGATGCCGGAGGCGCAGTCCCCCATGGTATAGAGGGCGCCGCCGTGAACGATGCCGTAGGGATTCAGGCTCTCCTTGACGACGGTGAGCTCCATAACGGCCCGGCCCTCGCTCAGCTCCTTAAGCTTGATGTGGTTGTGGTTCATGAATTCATTGGCGGTGCACAGCGCCTGCATGTCCTCTTCCATACCCATATCTTCTAAACTCCTTTTCCTTTTAAAATAATGAATGTGACGCCGTTGTTGTGCCGTTCCAGGTCCCGGTCCCGGCGCAGGTCGCCGCACAGCCGGAAGGCGGCGAGGGTCTCGGCGTCAAAGATGGAGAAGCGCTCCCCGGGGATAAAGCCGGCGATCTCGCCCCGGTTTTTCAGCCGTTCCAGATAGCTCCGGGCCTCCACCCGGATGCGGCCCCCGGCCCCGGTGGAGCCGTAGCCGTGGATGATTTTCAGCACCGCCGCCCCGGTGACTCTGCTGTGATTGAGCTCATAGGTCAGCCGCCGGACGGCGGCGTCCGCCGTGGGCATGCCCAGCTCCAGATTGACCTCCCGAAGCTCACCCATGGGCGGCCTCCCCGCAGCGGGCCAGGAACCAGGAGAAGATGGCCTGGCCGTCTATGGTGTCCGGGCGGCTCAGAGCGCCGGTCATTCGCTCCGGATGGAACTGGACCCCCAATACGTCCCGGCCGGGCAGTTCCACGGCCTCAATCAATTCGCTCTCGCTCCAGGCGGTGGGGAGCAGTCCCTCCCCCAGCCGGTCCAACGCCTGATGGTGGGAGCTGTTGACGGGAAAGACAGGGCCGTAAAACCGATGAAGAAGGGAACCCTCCGCGGCGCGGAGGGGGTGGACGCGGTCCTTTTTCTCCGCGGGATCATGGGCGTGGAACAGCCGTTGGGCGGGGGAGATGTCCTGCCTGAGGCTGCCGCCCAGAGCCACGTTTAGGATCTGGTGTCCCCGGCAGATGGCCAAAATGGGTTTTCCGGCCGCCAGGAAGGCCCGGACCGCCGCAAATTCCGCCTCGTCCCGCTCTGGGTCGATCCCCGTGGAGCCTTGATTTTCCTGGCCGAACCGGGCGGGGTCGATGTCATCGCCGCCGCAGAGCAGCAGACCGTCGCAGTCCCAGTCCGTCTCGGCGGGGCAGTATCGGGCGAGGGGGCGGCCCCCCGCGGCGAGCACGGCGTTTTCATAGTTGGAGCAGCCGCCTTTGGAGGGGGAGAGGAGGATGCTGGGCATCATGGCGGGGACCTCCGTTCCATTTGAAAGAATAGGGAGATTATATCCCAAATCAGTCCCAGGCGCAATATTGACAAGCGGATGAAAATAAGGTATCCTACTTAAAGCGTTCAAAACAGAAGATGGAGCGGTATCGAAGTGGTCATAACGGGGCTGATTCGAAATCAGTTTGAGGGCAACCTCACGTGGGTTCGAATCCCACCCGCTCCGCCAAAAGAGAAACCCTTGTGATTGCTGGAAAATCCAGTCGTCACAAGGGTTTTTGCTGGTTTTACGCCTCTGCTTCTTTTTGTTGATTTCCTGTGTTTTACGACGCCTTGCGTCGTAAAAATGTCGTGAGATTTTTAATCATGCGGGGTTTCCTTAAATGGACAGAGTATCTTTTTCGTCAACATAGGGCAGATGGGCGCCTTATTCTCATTACGCAGGAAGCAAAGGGATATCGTAACAACATGGATGAATAGACAGGCAAACGGAAGGCTGGCGGTATAGCTCAAAGATTATACTGATCGGCTTTTCCGTATATGTGGAGTGCGGTGCCAATTATCGCCGTGTCACTTGTCCCACCGGTGAGGTTGTCTGGCGCTGCGCAGCTCGTTGATTCATTTAAATTTCATATTGACATTTATCTATGCGTTGCATATAATAAAACATAGACAGCTATCAATGTGAGGTGCAAATTATGAATACGATTGATGTTGCGTTGATTTGTAAGGCGTTGGGAGATTCCAACCGTCTGCAAATCGTACAAAGGTTGTCTGGCGGAGAGAAGTGCGCTTGCAAGCTGCTGGAAGACTTTAAAATTACACAGCCGACCCTTTCTCACCACATGAAAATTCTCTGTGAGTGCGGCTTGGTGGAGGTGCGGAAAGAAGGCAAGTGGAGCCACTACTCCTTGAGCTGTGAAACGCTGGCTGCGTTTAGGCGTTTTATCGACGGCCTTTCCTGCGCTAGGGAGAGTTTGGGGTGCTGCCAATGATCTGGGATTTTGTCCAAAATCAAATTCTCGGTATGAAATGGCTCAATGAGCTGATCGGCACGGGGCTTTCTAACCTGGGGCTGGATGTAGGAAGCCCCATGGGCGGCAGCGTTCAGTTTTTCCTGTATGATACGGTGAAGATCACTATTCTACTCTGTTTCCTGATTTTTTTCATCAGTTATATCCAGAGCTATTTCCCTCCGGAGAGGAGCAGAAAGATTCTTGGAGGGTTTCATGGTATTTGGGCAAATTGCATTTCGGCCCTGCTGGGTACGGTAACACCCTTTTGTTCCTGCTCTTCTATCCCACTGTTTATCGGCTTTACCAGTGCGGGCTTACCATTAGGTGTTACATTTTCATTTTTGATCTCTTCCCCAATGGTGGACCTGGGAAGCCTTGTCCTGCTTATGAGCATTTTCGGGTCAAAGGTCGCCATCCTCTATGTGGTGGTTGGGCTGATCATCGCCGTGGTAGGCGGAACCGTCATCGAGAAGCTACACATGGAAAAGTATGTGGAGAGCTTCATTCTTACAGCAGGCGGCGTAGACATTGAATCACCCGACCTGACAAAAAAGGACCGGCTGGCCTATGCCAAAGAGCAGATGCTCTCCACGTTCAAAAAGGTGGTTCCCTATATTCTCGCGGGTGTTGGCATTGGCGCTCTTATCCACAACTGGATCCCCGAACACTGGATTGAGGCCGCCTTGGGAAGCAACAATCCCTTTGGCGTCATTCTCGCCACGCTGGTAGGCATTCCCATGTATGCCGATATTTTTGGCACCATTCCCATTGCGGAGGCCCTGCTTTTTAAGGGCGCGCAGCTCGGCACCATCTTATCTTTTATGATGGCCGTGACCACGTTGAGTCTGCCGTCCATGATCATGCTGAAAAAGGCTGTTAAGCCGAGGCTGTTGGGCCTATTCATCGGTATTTGCGCTGTGGGTATCATTCTCGTGGGATATTTCTTTAACGCGGTTCAAGCGTTCATTCTATAAATCTATAAAGGAGATTTTATAATGGCTTTGTTTGGAAAGAAAAAGAAGGAAAAAACAACCTCTTGCTGCTGTGGAGGAAGCAGCGCCGCCGAATCAATGGAGAAAGCGGAAACTGCCAAGGTCGAGGGCACATCCGTTAAAATACTCGGCTCCGGCTGTGCGAAGTGCAACCAGCTGGAAGCCGCTGCCCGTGAGGCCCTTGCTCAGCTCGGCATGGAGGACACCATTGAGCATGTGACGGATTTCACACAGATTGCCGCTTATGGCGTAATGACCACCCCGGCGCTAGTGGTAGACGGAAAGGTGGTGTCCTATGGTAAAGTCCTCAAAACCGAGGAAGTGGCGGAGATATTACAAAAGATACGGGAATGCTGACTCTTTTTTGCCCTGGAAAATAAAAAAAGGGGACGGCGTTAACCGTCCCGAATCAAAACGCGCCGTGTGGCGCGGAGATTTTGGTCTGTTCCCCCGTGGGCGGCGTCTGCCAGCCCACGGGGGACAGCGTTTTTGAGAGAGAAAGGAAAAGAGAGAGGAGGTTTTTGGCATTTATCTTAGCCTGTCTGTCCTGACGAGTATAGATTACCATACCTCTGAAAAAAGTGATGTACAGTTTTGGAACTTCTCATGAATAATTTATGAACGTTTTAGGACTGGCTCTCCCGGGGCTGATAGAGGGTGGACAGCACCCGCCAGTTTTGCGGAAAGGGGCGCATCAGGTTCCAGTAGCCCGCCCCAATGAGGCCGTACTCCGGGATGAGGGCCAGCTTGGCCTGAATGCTCCTGGCGTCCTCGAACCAGACCTCGTGAAGGACACCGGACCCGTCGGTATAGCGGAACCAGGGAGACTGGGCCGTTTCGTCGTATTGAATTTCCGCCCCATACCGCCGGGCCAGGGCCACGGCCTGCTGGCTGGAGATGGAGGTGGCCTTGGTCTGCCCCTTGACGAAGGGGAGAGGCCAGTCGTAGCCGTAGTTGGGCATCCCCAGCCAGATCTTTTCCGCCGGGATCTCCGTGAGGGCGTACTCCACCACCTGCCGCACGTTGGGCAGGGGGGCCACAGCCATGGGCGGGCCGTAGGTATAACCCCACTCATATGTCATGAGTAGCACCTCATTGACGGCGGCACCGATGGCGGCGAAATTATGGCCCTCGTAAAGGGTGCCCTGCTGGGTGGCGGAGGTTTTGGGGGCCAGGGCGGCGATGACGGGGTAGCCCCGCGGGTTGAGCCGCCGGGTCAGGGCGGCCAGAAAGTCGGCGTAGGCCTGGGCGTCCTCGGGGTAGACATACTCAAAATCAACGTCCAGCCCCCGGTAGCCCTTTTCCATCAGCGTCACCGAGATATTGTCCATGAGCCTGGCCCGGACGCTGAGATCCGTCAGGGCCAGATGGGCCAGCTCGTTGGAAAAGCCGCCGCTCTCCGTCAGCGTGGACAGGTGCATCAGAGGGGCCACTCCGGCGGATTTGGCCATAGCCAGGAGGGTCTCGTCGTCCAGGTCCACCAGGGAGCCTTCCTCATTAAAGCCATAGGTGAAGGGGGTGAGGAAGGTGAGATAGGGGAGGGTTGCCTGGAGGAGGGACTTGCTGATGAAGGGATAGGCGTAGCCGTTCACCGAGATGGTCTGCCCCGGCTCCTCCCGGTAAGAGATGACTAGGGTCTGCCCCGGCCACACCGAGGGCTCGCCCCCCAGGGCGGGGTTGTTCTGATAGAGGGTCCGCAGGCTCACGCCGTATTCCCGGGCGATGGAGGTGAGGTTCTCACCGGCGAGGACGGTGTGGGTCGTCTCGGGGAAGCGGATGACCAGGGCCTGCCCCGTCACCAGCCGCTCGGGGGCCTCCAGGCCGTTGTCCAGGACGATCTGGGACATGGGGACGTCATAATCCAAAGCGATGGAGTAGAGGGTGTCCCCCGGCTGTACCACGTGGATGACCATGGCCTTACACCAGTGTGACGAAGTTGGAGTTGGCCCAACCCACGACCCCGTCGTAGCGGACCACGTACCAGCCCTGATAGCGATTGATGACAGTGAGCCTTGCGCCGTCCGGGGCCCGGGTGATCACATAGGAGGCCGGGTCCGGTTTGTCCCGGATGTTCAAAGAGCCCCAGTTCACATCCACTACCGCGTTCTGATAGGGCCGCGGAGAGAGGAAGGGAACGCCGAAATATTCGGTGAGGGAGAGGACGATATTTCGGGCGATGGCGTCCAAATTGCTCTTGATCCAGATGGCGTCGTCCCGGTTGTCGTGATAGCCCAGTTCAATAAAGACCGACGGGGCCCGGGGCTGGCGTACCTCGCCGATGGTGGTGGTGGGCTCCGCCCGCACCCGGTTGGGAAGGGGATAGATGTCCTTGAGACCGTTGGCCACCAGCTCGGCGGCTACCTGGCCCTGGCTGCTGCCGGGGTAGTAAAAGACGATGATGCCCCGCCGCTGGCCGTAAAGCCCCTCGGGGGCGGCGTTGGAGTGGAGGGCCAGGTGCAGGTCGTACCGGCCCTGGTTGGACTGGCGGATGGATGAGGCGGCGGTCATGTCGGGGGAGTTGCGGACGTACCGGATGCCGGAGGCCGTGAGATAGGGCTCCATAGCGTCGGCCAGGCGGTTCATCCACTCCTCTTCGGTGCCGCCGTTGACGTAGAGGTTGTTTTCCTGAGTGGAAGGGGAGAGATAGATGATGGGCATGGGGATACCTCCTTTTTTGCCCCATCCTATGACCACGCGCCCGGATCGGTGCCGTAGAGCTCCACCAGCTCCAGCTGGGACGAGCGGGCCAGGTCGTACACCGTCACCAGCCGTCCCCCGTCGCTGTCCAGATCCACCCCCTGGGCCATGTAGGCGTACCAGACCAGGTAGGCGCACTGGGCGCCGACCTCCTCCAGGGCGGCAAATTTATCTCCCCACAGCCCGGAAAAGAGGGTATAGGGCCGCCCGGCCAGGCGGTCCCTGGCGTATTCCGCCGCGTTCCCGGCCAGCTCCCCGCTGCCGGAATAGCGAAATACCATATAGCTGCGGTACTCCCGCCAGTGGTCCAGGGGGCGGAGGATGGCGGTGGTGCCCACCCCCACCGCCTCCAGGACGATCCCCTCCCGGGCGTCCACCACGATGCCGGCGTGGCCGTGCCGCCAGCCCAGGGCGTGGGTGTCCAGGGTGAGGAGGAGGTCCCCCTCCCGCAGGGCGGCGGGGAGGGGGCCGAAGAAGGGGGCGCCGGTCTCCGGGTCCTTCATATGGTCCTCCCGGATGAAGGGGGGAAAGAGCACCATGCAGTCCACCTTCCTGGGGGTGAAAAAGGCCTCCTGCCGGGCGGGGATCGCGGCGGGGTCGGTGGCCCGCAGCAGGTCCACGGCGGGCTTCCCCAGACCAGTCTGGGCCAGGAGGAGGGTATAGTCGGCGGGAGAGAGGGCGGCCTTTGCCAAAACCGTGGACAGATCCTCACGGGGGTAGTCCGGAAAAAAGGAGGGGGTGCGGTGGGCCCAAAGCTGGAGCAGGGCCACGGTGAAGGCGGCGGCCAGGAAGAGAAGGATGACCCGCCGGCAGAGGCGGCGGACGCGCTGACGGGACATAGCCTCGCCTTCTTTCTCAGATTTCAGGTATGGGACAACGCCCGGCCTCCATATCCTTGGATGAGGGGAGGCGCGCGATATGGACAGCCGCATTGGCGAACTGCGCTATAAAGAAGTCATCAACGTCACCGACGGCACCCGCTACGGCTATGTGGGAGATGTGGAGGTGGACCTGGAGACCGGCCAGGTCCGCACCCTGGTAGTGCCGGGCCGGCTGCGCTTTTTCGGCCTGCTGGGCCGGGAGGCCGAGCGGGTGTTTCCCTGGTCGGCGGTGCGCCGGTTTGGGGAGGATATCATTCTGGTGGAGGCCGACGCCCCCGCCCTGTCAGCCCGCCGCCGGCGATAAAATGAGGGAGAAATATTGCGCCTGACGGGCCTGTGGTGGTATAATACCTCGTCAAACGCAAAGAAGCGCAATTTACAGACTGGAGGATCGCCTATGTGCGGCATCGTTGGTTTTATCGGGAAAGAAGAGGCGGCGCCCATCCTGTTGGACGGCTTGTCCCGCCTGGAGTACCGCGGTTATGATTCGGCGGGCCTGGCCATCTATGACGGGAAGCTGGGGCTGCAGGTAGTGAAGGCCAAGGGGCGGCTGAAGGTGCTGTCCGACCTGACCCAGGACGGCGCCACCGTCCACGGCACGGTGGGCCTGGGGCACACCCGCTGGGCCACCCACGGGGAGCCCTCCGACGTGAACTCCCACCCCCAGGTGTCGGAAAACGGCCGGTTCGCTGTGGTCCACAACGGCATCATTGAAAACTACGTGGAAATCAAGGAGTTTTTACAGCATAAGGGGGTCAAATTTGTCTCCCAGACCGACACCGAGGTAGTGGCCCAGCTTTTGGAGTACTACTACGACGGGGATATTCTGAACGCCGTGAGCAAGGTGCTCCACCGCATCAACGGGGCTTACGCCTTCGGCATCGTCTGCGCCGACTGCCCGGACAAGCTGGTGGCCGTCCGCAAGGACAGTCCCCTCATCCTGGGCCACGGGGATGGCTTCCAGCTTTTGGCCAGCGACGTCACCGCCGTCATCAAGTACACCCGGGAGGTGAGCTACCTGGACGACGGGGAGGTGGCGGTGCTCACCCAGGACGGCGCGCAGGTCTACGACGCCTATCTCCAACCGGTGGAGAAGGAGCGCCACCACGTGGACTGGGAGATCTCCGCCGCTGAGAAGGGCGGCTATGAGCATTTCATGGCCAAGGAGATCATGGAGCAGCCCGAGGCCTTCCGCAAGACCGTTTTCCCCCGGATCAAAGAGGGCCGGGTGGTGCTGGACGACCTGTGCTTCGACGCCGGGTACCTCAAGGAGCTGGACAAACTCTACATCATCGCCTGCGGCTCCTCCTACCACGTGGGCATGGCCGCCAAGTACAACCTGGAAAAGCTGCTGCGTAAGCCGGTGGAGGTGGCCCTGGCCTCGGAGTTCCGCTACTGCGACCCCATCGTGACGGAAAAGACCCTGGCCCTTGTCATCAGCCAGTCAGGCGAGACCATCGACACCCTGGCGGCTATGCGGGAGGCCAAGCGGCTGGGGGCCCGGGTGCTCTCCGTCGTCAATGTGGTGGGCTCCACCATCGCCCGGGAGTCCGACGATGTCATCTACACCTGGGCTGGGCCGGAGATCGCCGTGGCCACCACAAAGGCCTATTCCACCCAGCTGGCGGTGACCTACCTCATCGGCCTCTATTTCGCCGACCTGATGGGGACCATCGAGAAAAAAGAGTACGACGCCATTATTTCGGAGCTGCTGCTCATCCCCACCAAGCTGGAGTCCATTTTGGAGCGGCGGCAGGCCATCCAATATTATGCCTCTATCTATTTCAATCACCCCTCCATTTTTTTCATCGGCCGGAACATCGATTACGCCATCGGCATGGAGGGCTCCCTGAAGCTGAAGGAGATCTCCTATATCCACTCCGAGGCCTATGCCGCCGGGGAGCTGAAGCACGGCACCATCTCCCTCATCGAGCCCGGCACCCTGGTGGTGGCCCTGGCCAGCTACCAGCCACTCTTTGAAAAGCTCATGAGCAACGTGGTGGAGGTCAAAAGCCGGGGGGCCGACGTGCTGGGCCTGGCCACCGACGCCAAGGGGGCTGAGATGGCCAAGACGGTGGACCACACCATCACCGTCCCCGACACCCACCCCATGCTCCTGCCCAGCCTGGACGTGGTCCCGCTCCAACTGTTCGCCTACTATGTGGCCCTTCAGCGGGGCTGCGACATCGACAAGCCCCGCAATCTGGCAAAGTCCGTCACTGTGGAATAACAGGGGAAGCGCCGTCAGCCCAGCGGGCCGGACGGCGCTTTTTCATGGCGCGGGGATTGGAAAATATTTTCTAAAAAAATGAAAAAAATACTTGACAGAACGTGACCACTATGGTATTCTCATATCAGAAAAAGGAATTATTACTGTTTAAGAAAAGCAAATCGTGATTTACATCAATTATTTTGTAGGAGGTAATTTTAAGATGAAAAAGTGGGTTTGTTCTGTTTGTGGTTACGTTTACGAGGGTCCCGAGGCCCCTGATTTCTGCCCCATCTGCAAGGCCCCCAAGGATAAGTTCGTGCTCCAGGGCGGCGACAAGGTCTGGGCCGCCGAGCATGTGGTGGGCGTGGCCAAGGGCGCTCCCGAGGATATCATCAAGGATCTGCGCATGAACTTCGAGGGCGAGTGCTCCGAGGTCGGTATGTACCTGGCCATGGCCCGTGTGGCCCATCGTGAGGGCTATCCCGAGATCGGCATGTACTACGAGAAGGCCGCTTACGAGGAGGCCGAGCACGCCGCCAAGTTCGCCGAGCTGCTGGGCGAGGTGGTCACCGACTCCACCAAGAAGAACCTTGAGCTGCGTGTGGATGCCGAGAATGGCGCCACTGCCGGCAAGGTGGACCTGGCCAAGCGCGCCAAGGCTCTGGACCTGGATGCCATCCACGACACTGTCCACGAGATGGCCCGGGACGAGGCCCGCCACGGCAAGGCTTTCGAGGGCCTGCTGAACCGTTACTTCGGTTGATCCGCCAGGGCAAAGGAGAAGCGTACCATGGATAAGTATGTCTGCCCCTGCGGTTACGTCTATGACCCTGCCGTGGGTGATCCCGAGCACGGCATTGCCCCCGGCACCCCCTGGGAGGCTGTTCCCGAGAGCTGGGAGTGCCCCGTGTGCGGTATGGGCAAGGACGTTTTTGAGAAGGAATAAAGTTCATCCTCGGAGCGGGGACCACGTTCGTGGTCCCCGCTCTTTTTATATTCCGAAAAAACTTGATGATACGAAATTAAGTATCGCCTTGAACCATAGTTTCGGCAAAGGATCAACAGCAAAAGAGACGCCCCCTTGACAACAAGAGACGATCCTGTTGCCAAGGGGGCTTATTTTATATTTATGGGACCCAAGAACCGGGATGTGGAGCATGAAGGGGCAGATGGACGCGGTTCCGATTGAAAAATGAGCCATGACAATTATGAGAACGATCTGGTTTTTGTGTGAACACGGAAGTCGTAAAGGTAGAACCTTTACGACCCCCTCCACATGATTTAAGCGTTCATCACAATTCGAAGTTTTTCGACATAGGGGAAATTCGGTTTAATTTTTTTATCTCCCGCTGCTTCATCACATCCAGAGCGTGGACATACCGCATGGTGATTTCCAGGTTGGCGTGGCCCAACAGCTCGCTGAGGGTCTTATAGTCCATCCCGCACTCCAGCGCCCGTGTGGCGAACGTGTGGCGCAGGCAGTGATAATTGGCGTCCGCGACGCCCGCTTTCCGACATACTTTTGCAAAATAGCGCTGTACGGACCGGGGCTCAAAAAACTTCCCGCCCGGCTGATGGAGGATGAATTGATCCGGTTCGGCTTCCATGGCCGGAAATCTTGCCTGATGCTTCATGAGGATGTCCCATAGAAAATCCTGCATGGGGAGCCAGCGGTTGCCCTTGGCGCTCTTGGGCGGCCCGATCTGGATGGTGGTCCTCCCCGTCGGCCTGCCCCCTTCCAAAACCTGCATCCGCTGGAGCGTGCCGCAGATGTGCAGGCGGTGTCTGTGATAATCCAGATGCCGCCACTGGCAGGCGCACACCTCACCCACCCGGGGCCCTAAATAGAGGGAGAGCCACACCGCGACGGCCAGGACGTGTTCCTCTTCCGAGAGCGCATCCTCCAGGCGGATCTGTTCATCCTCCGTCAGGACCCGCATATCAGCGAGTCTGGCCTTGGGGCTGGCCTTTCCCAGAATAGGGTTGGCGGGCACCAATCCCTCCCGCACACCCCAGCGGACGGCGTCCAAAATGATTTGATAGATCCCCAGAACACTTTTGGAGGAGAGGCCCCCCCGTCCGTCCAGCCGTCCTGTCTCCCGCTTTTCCGCCAGGAATTCTTCCAGCTTTTCATCCGTGACCTCGCTGACAAAGCAGTGTCCAAGGCCGGGAATGATCTGACGGTATACGGTTTGGGCGTAACAGCTCACGGTGGTGGCCTTCACGTTTTTGTCCTGCTCACAGCGCAGAAGCCACCGGGAGAGCAGCGCTTCCAGCGTCATCTCCTTTTCCCCGTTCCAAACCGGGTGCGCCCAGAGGGGCATGATGGCCTGAAGCCCATCGATGATTATCCTCATTTGAGTGGAAAGCTGTTCAGTATCCGTAATCGATCGCATTTTAAACCTCCATTCTATTGTTGAAAAAGGGAAAAAGGGGTTGGTTTTTCCCCTCACAGGCGTTATAATACACTTATATATCTCATACGCGGCAAAGGCAGTTCCTATTTTTTGTCGTAAAGGTTCTACCTTTACGACCCCCTCCACATTTTTCTGCTGGACCCTGCTATTCTGCCCTCAAAAAGAGGCGGTTAGTCATGCCGGGAGGAGAACGGACAGAGGGAAGCGCATCCGCCGCTGTGGGAATAAAAAGAAATGGGAGAGCGGTGTTGAAAGATGAGAGAATACGTGATGCCCTCCAAAGACGGCAGCTATGTGTACCTGAGCGCCTCCGTTGCCGGGTACATGGAAAAGCGTGTGGCG
The DNA here is from genome assembly GCA_022846075.1 of Oscillospiraceae bacterium. Taxonomy (GTDB): domain Bacteria; phylum Bacillota; class Clostridia; order Oscillospirales; family Oscillospiraceae; genus Vermiculatibacterium. The sequence goes on along the minus strand of AP025582.1, from coordinate 1,898,254 downwards.
CTCTACGAGCAGAAAAATGGAAGCGTGCTGGCGCTGCGCAACGAAAAGGACGGCCAGCTGGAGGTCAGCAGCACGGTGAACGGCCAGGGGGTGAAGCGGGTGGTCTATTCCCGCGTCCTGGTCGACTGCCTGCGCCCCCTTCAAAGGGGAAGCCGGGGGCACATCTCCGCCTGGTATGACGCCGCAATGGGCGCGCTGCTGCTGGGGGATGACGGGATGGAGACGGAATTTGACCATCAGGCCTTCCGCCGCCTGGACCTCTCCAGGATCCACCGCTTTCCCTGCCAGATCGCCCCGGGATATCTGCGTATCCGGCAGACCTTTCAAAACCGCTCGGAGGCGCTGTTCAAAGGCTGTCACTTGGCCTTCCTCAAACGGAACGCGGGTGAGGTGGTTCTGGAAACAGAGGGGGAGGAGGGCATCATCCGGAAGCCGGAGGTAGTTTCCTTTGCCTGGAAGCACTGGAAGGATAAAACGCTGTACAACCGCTTCCTGGAGCGGGGTACCGTGGTTTCCCCCGATATCCGCGCCCTGGCCCGGCTCCATGACTTGGACGGCTTTGCCCCTTTGAGAGCAACGGCCTCCATGACCGCGGAGCTGGGGCGGGATTTCTGCCTGCGCTTTTCCCCGGCGGTGATCGACAGCTTGGGGCGGGGGCTGTCGGTCTACCTGTGCGGCCCTTACCTCGCCCTTGGGAGTGACGGGGAAGGGGATATCCAGGTCCGGGAAAAGGAGGGCCGGGGGCTGGTGTACGCCCCGCGGCTCTATCAGCAGCTCACCATGCGCTACCCGGGGAGCAGCCGGCTGTTTTTGATCCCCCACGGAAATTTCCTGGTGTTCTCTGAAACGGAGACGTGTGAGAGCCTTCCGCCGGAGGATTATTTCTGCCGCCTTTTGGTCTCACGGGAGCGTTCGGCGCACCTGATGCGCTACGGCGCGGCGCTGTGATCCCAGGGATTTGCGTGGAAAAAAAGACCCGACGCTCGGCGTCGGGCCTTTTTTCACTCGATATGGACATGGTTGTTGATATGCTCCATGCAGTAGCAGTAGTAGCCGTTGCACTTGGAACAATAGCGGAACTCCATATCGGGGAAGTCGGTATCGGTCTTGCCGCAGACGGCGCATTTGTGGATATAGCCCTTTTGCTGCTGGGCCTGCTTGGTGGCCTTTTTGAAGTTTACGGTCTGCTTGGAGTGCTGATGCTGATAGCGCTGCCGCCGGTACTGGAGGACATCCATCATGTCCGACCAGAAGAAGAGGAAGAAGTTGAGGATGGATACCAGAGGGAGGAAGGCGCCTACGATATCCAGGCGGATCAGGCTGGAGAGGAAAGCCAGGACGAAGAGCAGGGCGTCGGCCAGGGCCAGCCACTTGATCTTGATGGGGATGAAGAAAAAGAGGAGGACGCGCATATCGGGGTACAGGACCGCGAAAGCGAAGAACATGGACAGGTTCAGGTAAGTCACGCTGGTGTATCCGGCGATCAGGCCGAAGACGATGTTGAACACCACACCCAGCAGGTAGAACAGGCTGAACCGGGCGGTGCCCCATTCCCGCTCCAGGCTGGAGCCGATCCACCAGTAAAAATAGAGGGAGAGGGCCACCGTGAGGATATCGCTCCCCAGCGGAACAAAAACGAAGGAGACGAGCCTCCAGATCTGGCCGTGGAATATAGCGGAGGCGCTGAAGGACAGCAGGTAAGAGGCGCGGTATCCGCTGAACCGGTCCAGCAGAAAGACGATGACAGTGCCGATGACAAGGATGTTCATCAAATTGGGGATCCCGAACCGGGGATGGTCCCGGCAAAATTGGTCCAGCCGTTTTTCAATGGCACGCAAGGCAAGAACCTCCTAAGTTTAAGATACGAAAAGAATTGTACCCGTTTTATGAGTAAAAGTAAAGGAATAAAGTGTGAACATTTTCCGCCGGGAACATCGTGCCGCCGGTCCCGCTTGACAAGAATACCCGACATATGTATAATAATTTTGACAAGTGAATAACGCCTTATCAAGAGCGGTGGAGGGAACGGCCCGATGAAACCCGGCAACCTGCGGTGACGCAAGGTGCCAAATCCGGCGAAGCAATCGAAAGATGAGGACGGGGAAGACCTGTGCTCTGTCGGTTGTGACAGGGCATTTTTATTTCCCCAAACAGAAAGGATGAACACCAATGGCAAAGCGGCTTTTTACTTCTGAATCGGTCACCGAAGGGCACCCCGACAAGGTGTGCGACCAAATCTCCGACGCTGTTCTGGACGACATCATCGCCCACGACCCCACTGCCCACGTGGCCTGTGAGACCTTTACCACCACCGGCATGGTAGTGGTGATGGGGGAAATCACCACCAGCCACTATACCGATATCCCCTCCATCGTCCGCCGGACGGTGGAGCGCATCGGCTATACCGACCCCTCCTACGGCTTTGACTACCGCTCCTGCGCCGTCATGACCGCCATCGACGAGCAGTCCCCCGACATCGCCATGGGGGTCAACGAGTCCTTTGAGCTCCAGCAGGGGGGCACCGACGAGGCCGACCGGGTGGGCGCCGGGGATCAGGGCATGATGTTCGGCTACGCCTGCGACGAGACCCCCGAGCTGATGCCCGCCCCCATCTCCATGGCCCACCAGCTCTCCCGGAAGCTGGCCGCCGCCCGCAAGTCCGGGGAGCTGCCCTGGCTGCGGCCCGACGGCAAGAGCCAGGTCACCGTGGAGTACGGCGACAACGGCCAGGTCCTCCGGTGCCCGGCCATCGTGGTCTCCACCCAGCACGATCCGGAGATCGCCCTGAAAGACCTGCGGGAGGCCGTGGTGGAGACCATCATCAAGCCTGTCATTCCGGCGGAATACATCGATCAGGATACCAGGTTCTACGTCAACCCCACCGGCCGGTTTGTGGTGGGCGGCCCCGTTGGGGATACGGGCCTCACCGGCCGGAAGATCATTGTGGACACCTACGGCGGCTCCGCCGCCCACGGCGGCGGCTGCTTCTCCGGAAAGGACCCCACCAAGGTGGACCGCTCCGCCGCCTATATGGCCCGGTACGTGGCCAAGAATATCGTGGCGGCCGGCCTGGCCCGAAAGTGCCAGATTGAGGTGGCCTACGCCATCGGCGTGGCCCACCCCGTCTCCGTGCTGGTGGACACCTACGGCACCGGCGCCGTCTCCGACGAGAAGCTCTCCGAGCTGGTGGGCCGCTGCTTCGATCTGCGCCCGGCCAAGATCATAGAAAAGCTGGATCTCAGACGGCCTATCTACGAGCAGACCGCCGCCTACGGCCACTTTGGCCGCACCGACATCGACCTGCCCTGGGAGCACACCGACATGGTGGACGCCCTGAAGGCCGCGCTGTAAGAGGGAACCGCCCCGCCGGGTCAGAAATGACCCGGCGGTTTTTTCCGAGGGGCGGTGTGGAGCCCCGGCGGAAAAGCGGGTTGATTTCCCGGCCTCTTTCCTGTACAATAACAAAATAGTGGTTATGTTCTTCGACAGGAAGGGAGAACCCATATGAACGTACTCTATCTTTTAAACTTCGCTGGAAAGGCCGGGACCGAGCGGTATGTGGAGACCCTGGTCTCCTATCTCTCCGCCGACGGCCGGGTGAAGCCGTTTTTCGCCTACAATGAGGGCGGGCTCCTGGTGGAGCGGCTGGAGGCCATGGGGGTCCCCACCCGCCAGCTCACCATGTCCAGCCGGTTCGACCGGAAGGCCGCCAAGGCGCTGGCCAAGCTGTGCGAGGAGTGGGACATCGACCTTATCCACTGCCACTACCTGCGGGAAAACTACATCGCCATGCTGGCGAAAGGCTACACTAAGAAGATCCGGGTGGTCTACACCAACCACTTCATCCTGCCCAACGACGCTGTCACCCGCCTGACCAACCGCCTGCTGGACAAGCGCCAGGACCAGATGATCGCCGTGTGCAACCGGGGCCGGGACCAGCTCATGGCCAACGGCTGGAGCGGGAAGCACATCCAGGTCATTTTCAACGCCGTGGACCCGGAGGTCTGGGCGGGGGAGCGGAGTGAATCCACCATGCGGGAGGAGCTGGGCATCCCGGCGGACCGCTTCGTGATGCTCTGCGCCTCCCGGTTCGCCGACGACAAGGGCCACAGATACCTCATCGACTCCATCAAGCGCCTCACCGAGCTGTGCGCGGTGCCCTTCACCCTGGTGCTGGCGGGGGATGGCCCCCTGCTGGAGCCCTGCAAGGAGCAGGTAAAGGCCCTTGGTTTGACGGAGGACCAGGTGCGGTTCATCGGCTTCCGCCAGGACATCAAGAACCTCTATAAAGGCTCTGACCTTTACATCAACTCCTCCCAGCACGAGGCCCTCAGCTTCCTCATCATTGAGGCCATGGCCGCCGGCCTGCCCGTCATCGCCACCGATATGGGGGGCAACGACGACATCGTCAACGACGACGCGGGCTGCGGCCTGCTGGTGGAGTATGACAACCCCGACTCCATGGCGGGGGCCATGAAGGTGATGCTGGAGGAGCCCGACTTCCTGGCCCAGTGCCGGGAGGGGGCCAGGAGGACCATCCAGGAGAAGTTCGAGATACACAAGATGGCCGACGCCACCTATCAAGTCTATGAAAAGGCCGTCAACGGCTGAGTTTGGAGCGTATTGACCTATGGTTATGGTACAAAACAGTCTCGTCTGCCGGTTCTTCATGGCCCTCTGGGCCGCCCTCACCGGGGCCTGGGAGGACAGCGCCGTGGGCCGTGGCCTGCGGGGGTTCTGCCGGGGGCTCGCCGCCAGCGTTCGGAATAGCGCCGTCTGCCGCTTCCTTTGGCGGGAGGGGGCCATCTCCAAAAGCTGGCCCGGGAGCGTCGTCTGCCGGGTGCTGACGGTGATTTTGAACATTCCCTGCGCCATCTGCCGGTGGATCTACAAGATCGGGAAAAATGTCTGGGACGGGAGCCTTGCCTTCCGGGCGGTGTCCGCCCTGGGCGGGGCCGCCTTCCTCTTCGTCGGCGCCTTCCTGGCCCTGATGCTGATGGTGCCCCACGGCAGCTGGGACAACCGGTGGGCGCTGATGGGGACGGTGGCCCTGGTGGCCCTCTTTGCCCTGGGGGCCGCCGCGCGGCCCAGCCACCGGCTGGAAATGGTCTCGGTGGGGCCGTATCTGACCCTCTTCATGGCCTTTGTCTGCTACGCCTTTTTGTGCTCGCTCAACTCCGGAGCCTCGCTGCGGTTCGTGGGCTTCTACATCACCGCCTTCCTCCTGACTCTGCTGGTGGTGAGCTCGGTAAAGAAGTATGAGCAGCTCCAGCTCATCGCCGTGCTGGCTGTGGCGGGGCTGACCATCGCCGCCCTCTACGGCTGCTACCAGGGGATCATCGGCGTGGAGGTGGTACCCAACCAGCAGGACATGGCGGTCAACGCCGGGATGCCGGGCCGGGTCTACTCTTTCTTTGACAACCCCAACAACTTTGCCGAGCTGCTGGCTATGCTCATGCCCCTGCTCTACGCCCTCTTCCTCAATGCCAAGGGCTGGCGGGGTAAGGTGGCCGCCCTCTTTTCCTTTGGGGTCTGTCTGGCGGCCCTGGGCTTCACCCTTTCCCGCTCCAGCTGGCTGGGCTTCACCCTGGCCGCGGTGGTGTTCGTCGCCTTCTGGAACTGGAAGCTCCTGCCCCTGCTGGTGGTCCTGGGGCTGTGCTGTATCCCCATCCTGCCCGAAAGCATCTATAACCGCATCCTCACCATCGGCAACACCAAGGACAGCTCCACCAGCTACCGCTTTGCCATCTACAAGGCTAGCGGCGTGCTGATGGAGGACTACTGGCTCCGGGGCGTGGGCCTGGGCAGCGACGTGCTGAAGGCCACCTTCAAGGGCTATCCGCCCATGTTCGACGGCAATTTCCCCATCCACACCCATAACAATTACCTCCAGGTGTGGGCGGAGACCGGCCTCTTTGGGGCCCTGGCCTTCCTGGGGACCCTTCTCTATCAGCTCAAATCGGGGGTCAAGGCTTTCCTGGTGTCCACGGACAAGCGGGTGAAGAACCTGCTGGCCGCCGCCATCGCCGGCTTCTGCGGCATCCTCCTCATCTCCGTGGCCGAGTACACCTGGTTCTATCCCCGGAACATGTTCGTTTACTTCTTCCTCTTCGGCATCATTGCCGCCTGTATCAAGCTGGCCCACCAGAGCGCGAAAACCCAGGCATGACCGCCGCCCCCGCCGCGTATGCTGGCCGGGGGGATGAACATGCGGTATGCTCATAAAAGACGCGAAGCCGCCGCCCGATACCGGGCGGCGGCTCTTTTGCTCCTGCTGGGCTTTCTTCTGCCCATGCTTCTGCCCCACGGCGGGCTCCGGGTGCCCGACGAGGTGGAGGCCCTTCTGTCAGAGACCCTGGCGGGGGAGACCGACCCGGCCCGGCTGGCCTACGTCCGCTCCGCCTGCGGCCTGGTGGGCCGGGTCAAATACTTCTGGGGCGGGAAATCCCACATCCTGGGCTGGGACCACGCCTGGGGCTGGCCCAAAAAGGTGACGTCCCCAGACGGCCCCGGCTCCGGCCACTGGCGGCCCTATGGCCTGGACTGCTCCGGCCTCACGGCCTGGGCGGCTTCCGCGGCCCTGCATGACCCGTCGGCCTACGAGGCGGTGGGGGAGGGGGTCCGGGCCCAGTATGCCCTGTGCGCCCCCACGGACAGCCCCCGTCCCGGCGACCTGGCCTTTTTCCCCGACCTGTCCCATGTGGGCGTGGTCCTGGGCTGGGACGGGGAGGGAGTGCTCTGGGTGGTCCACTGCTCCTACAGTCTGGGGGGCGTGGTGGTCACCCCGGCGGCCGTGGGCTTTACCCTCTACGGGACGCCCGGCATTTTTTCGGCGGTGGAGAAGAGTTTTTCTTGACGAAAAAAACCTTTTCCTGTATACTATAAGTTCATGTAAAGCCTGTGGGCCGCAACATCGGTTGCGGCCTCTTTCACGCCTTTGGAGAGAAAAGGAGGTCCAACTGTGTCAGAGCAAGTACAAGAGAACAAGATGGGTGTCATGCCGGTGGGCAAGCTGCTCATGAACATGTCCATCCCCATGATGATCGCCATGCTGGTCCAGGCCCTTTATAACGTGGTGGACAGCTATTTCGTGGCCAAGATCAGCCAGGACGCACTCAATGCCGTGAGCCTGGCCTTCCCCATGCAAAACCTGATGATCGCCGTGGCGGTGGGCACCAGCGTGGGCGTCAACGCCCTGCTGTCCAGAAGCCTGGGGGAGAAAGATTTCGAGGCCGCCAACGAGGCCGCCGGCAACGGCATTTTCCTCTCGGTGGTGAGCTGCCTAGTGTTCGTGGTCATCGGACTGACGGTCCCCCGGACCTTCTTCCTGGCACAGACCGATATCCCCGGCATCGTGGAGCAGGGCTCCACCTACCTTACCATCTGCTGCGCCTGCTCCGCGGGCCTTTTCTTCAGCGTCATGTTCGACCGCCTGCTCCAGTCCACAGGCAAGACCGCCCTCACCATGTGCACCCAGGGGGTAGGGGCCGTCATCAACATCGTCATGGACCCGGTGCTCATCTTCGGTCTGGGGCCCTTCCCGGAAATGGGGGTGGCCGGCGCCGCCGCCGCCACCGTCGTGGGCCAGATCGTGGGCGCGGTGATGTCCGTCATCATGAATCTGGGCTTCAACCACGATCTGACCTTCGCCCCCCGGTACTTGAAGCCCATGGGCCGGGTGGTGAAGCGCATCTACACCGTGGGTGTGCCCACCATGGTGATGAACTCCATCGGCTCCATCATGGTCTTCGCCATGAACAAGATCCTGATCTCTTTCACCGACGCCGCCACCGCCGTCTTCGGCGTCTACTTCAAGCTCCAGTCCTTCATTTTCATGCCGGTCTTTGGCCTCAACAACGGCATGGTGCCCATTATTGCCTACAACTACGGCGCCCGGAAGAAGGAGCGCATCCTGCAGACCATGAAGCTGGCCGCCATCATCGCTATTTCCATCATGCTGGTGGGCCTGGCCGTGGCCGAGCTTTTCCCCGGCCAGCTCCTAAGCCTCTTCAACGCCTCGGAGGAGATGCTGGCCATCGGCATCCCGGCCCTTCGGACCATCTGCGTCAGCTTTGTATTCGCCGGCTTCTGCGTGGTGTCCTCCTCCACCTTCCAGGCATTGGGCAACGGCGTTCTCAGCATGATCGTCTCCATCATCCGCCAGCTGGTGGTGCTCCTGCCCGCCGCCTTCCTCCTGTCCCTCAGCGGTCGGGTGGAGCTGGTGTGGTTTGCCTTCCCCATCGCGGAGATCTTCTCCGTGATCCTGTGTATCGTCTTTACCCGCCATATCGTCAAGAAGGTCATTGAGCCTCTGGGTGAAGACGCGACTCTTGAAAAAGAGTAAACTGAAGCGTATAATATAAATATGAAAGGGGGCCTACCCATGAAGAAGACAGTGATTACCATCGGCAGGCAGTATGGCTCTGGCGGACGCGTCATCGCCCAAAGGCTGGCGGAGCGTCTGGGCATCCCTTACTACGACAAAGAGATCATCCAAAGCGTGGCAAAGGAGACGGGACTCTCCGAGTCCTATATCAAGGAGATCGACCAGAAGCCCACCAACAGTTTCCTCTATGATCTGGTGTTCGCTACCCAGGGGCCCACCATCCCGGATCAGGTGTATATCGCCCAGAGCAAGGTTATCCGCCGGGTGGCGGAGGAGGGGCCCTGCGTTATCGTGGGCCGGTGCGCCGACTACGTCCTGCGGGAGACACCCCACCGGCTCAGCGTCTTTGTCTGCGCCCCGCTGGAAGAGCGGGTGGAGCGGGCCAAGAGGGACTACGGCGTCCAAAACGCCAACCTGGAGAGCTATGTCCAGCGGCAGGACAAGCAGCGGGCCTCCTACTACAACTACTTTGCCACCGGAAAATGGGGCGACGGCAGCAGCTACGATCTGTGTATCAACAGCCGCATCGGCCTGGATGCCGCGGTGGACGTCATTGAGAAGGCCGCCCAGGCATTGGACGGGAAATAAAGAGAAAGCCATCCCGGCGGCGCGCTGCGCCGCCGGGATGGCTTTTGACAAGGGGCAGGGGACATTACAGATCCCTGCCCCTTGTCTATTTTTCTCTTTTGCGGTATACTGAAACTACTTTTTGGAGCAAGAGAGCAGGGAGACCGATGACAGATTATTTTCACTTGGAGGCGCCCCAGGAGACCGTTGGGACCATCAGCAATCTGGGCCTGGCCCACTTGGGGGACGCCGTTTTTGAGCTGATGGTGCGCTCCTGGCTGTGTCTGCACGGGAAGGCCACGGCGAAGGGCCTGCACCGGGCCGCCGTCCGCTATGTGGCCGCCCCCGCCCAGGCGCGGGCGGTGGAGCGGATCAAGGACGTTCTCACCCAGGAGGAGCAGGACGTGTTCCGCCGGGGCCGCAACGCGAGCCCCCACTCCGTGCCCCAGAACGCCAGCCGGGAGGAGTACCAGACCGCCACTGCCTTGGAGGCGCTGTTCGGCTGGCTCTATCTGAAGGGCCGGAACGAGCGGTTGAACGAGCTGTTCGGGATGATGATGGAGGAATCAAATGGCGCTTGACGCGATATGCCTCTCCGCCGTGGTGGCGGAGCTCCGTGCCGCCATCGAGGGCGGAAAAATCGATAAGATCCACCAGCCGGGCAGTCAGGACGTGGTATTGGCCGTCCGGGGCCCCGGGGGGAACGTACGGGTTTTGCTCTCCGCCAACCCCAGCCATCCCCGGCTCCATCTGACTGCGCTGGACCGGGAGAACCCGGACAAGCCCCCCATGTTCTGCATGCTGCTGCGCAAATACCTCACGGGAGCCCGCATCCTGGCCCTGGAGCAGCCCTATATGGAGCGCGTCGTCACCTTCCGGCTGGAGGCCCTGGACGAGCTGGGGGACCGGGTGCGGCGCTCCCTGGTGCTGGAGGCCATGGGCCGCCACGCCAACCTGATCCTGCTGGACGGGGAGGAGCGGATCGTGGACTGCCTGCGCCGGGTGGACGGGGATTTGACCACCGGTGCCCGCCAGATCCTTCCCGGCCTCTTCTACCGCCTGCCGGAGCCCCGGTTCGGCGTGCCGCCCCTGCTGGAGCGGGAGCTCCGCTTCCGGGGAGAGGAGGGGGACCTGGCTCCAGCGGTGGAGGGCCTGTGGAACGATGTAAAGGAAGGACATTTTACACCGACTCTCTTACTCCGGGACGGAAAAGCCGTGGATTTTTCTTTTCTGCCTATCCTCCAGTACGGCCCCGCCACCCAGCTTCAGGAGTATCCCTCCTTTGGGGCATTGCTGGATGACTTTTACGAGAACCGGGAGCGGCAGGAGCGGACCAAGCAGCGGGGTGAGGACCTCCTCCGGGCGGTGAAAAACGCTCGGGACCGCACAGCCCGAAAGCTGGAGAACCAGCGCCGGGAGCTTCTGGCTACCCAGGACCGGGAGCGTCTGCGCCAGCTGGGGGACATTCTGACCACCAACCTCCACGCTTTGGAGAAGGGCCGCTCCACCGTCCGGCTCCAGGACTACTATGACCCCGAATGCGGAGAGGTAGAGATCCCCATAGACCCCCTGCTCACTCCCCAGCAGAACGCCGCCAGATACTATAAGGAGTATAACAAGGCGAAAAATGCAGAAAGCGCTTTAACTTTACAGATAGAAAAGGGAGAGAACGATCTCTCCTATCTGGACAGCGTGCTGGAAAATCTGTCCCTGGCTGAAGGGGAGCGGGATCTCCAGGAGATCCGCCAAGAGCTGACCGACACGGGCTACCTCCGCCGTCCCTCCAAATCCGCCAAGCGGGAAAAGCGGGTGGCGGGCAAGCCCATGGAGTTCCGCACCGACGCCGGGCTTCGGGTGAGCGTAGGAAAGAACAACAGCCAGAACGACCAGCTTACCACCAAATTGGCCTCGAAGGGCGACTGGTGGCTGCACACCCAGAAGATCCACGGCTCCCACGTCATCCTCTGGACGGGCGGGGAGGAGCCGGACGAGGTGAGCGTGGCCCAGGCGGCCAGCCTGGCGGCCTGGTTTTCCCAGGGCCGGGCGGCGGGGAAGATCCCCGTGGACTATACACCGGTGAAGTTTGTGAAAAAGCCGGCGGGGGCCAGGCCTGGTATGGTGGTCTACACTACCTACCGGACCCTGATGGCCCAGCCGGACGAGGCCCTGGCCAAGCGGCTGCGGGTCAAATAGGAGGGAAGGACATGGACAGCTTTCACATCCTGGTGGTGGAGGACGATCCCGACATCAACAATCTGCTTTTCAAGATCGTCACCGACGCCGGATACGACTGCCGCCAGGCTTTTTCCGGCAGTGAGGCGGCCCTTTTGGCCGAGCAGTACACCTATGACCTGATCCTTCTGGATCTGATGCTCCCCGGTCTCACGGGGGAGGAGTTTATTGAGCGCCTGCGCCAGGGCAAGACCATGCCCATCATCGTCCTCTCCGCCAAGGCGGGGCTGGAGGACCGGGTGAACGTCCTCAAGCTGGGGGCCGACGACTTTATTCCCAAGCCCTTTGACAACGCTGAGGTCCTTGCCCGCATCGAGGCCCAGCTGCGCCGGTATAAGAAATTCTCCGGCGAGGCGGCGGGGGAGACCCTGCGGCTGGGCGATCTGGTCCTGGACCGGGAGAGCGTCTCCGTGACGGCGGGCGGCAAGGATATTACCTTAACGGTGAGGGAGTTCGAGATCCTGGCCCTTTTGATGGAGCACCCCAAGAAGGTCTTTACCCGGGAGCAGATCTATGAGCGGGTCTGGGGGGAGGACTATATGGGGGACGACAACACGGTGAACGTCCATGTCTCCAACCTCCGCTCCAAGCTGTCCAAGGTGAGCGAGAGGGAGTACATCAAAACGGTGTGGGGGATCGGCTTCAAGATGGCGGAGCTGGAGAGCTGAGCCTGTGGGGCCTTCCGGCGTCCCGGATGCCGCCGTATGGGCTTAGGGTGCCCGTGGAGATAAAAGACAAAGAAAACAAGAGGCAGACCATTCGGTCTGCCTCTTGTTTTTGGGGAGTTTTCACCCGGCTTCCCGCTGGGCGTCCTCGCCAGTTTCGAATTCCAGGAGTTCTTCAGGTTCCGCCGGACGCCAGTGGAACTCGCAGGTGTTGTCCGCGCAGCGGCCGTCCATCATGATGGAGCCGCAGAGAGGACACCGGTCCGCCTCAAATTCTCTGGTGAACATACGATCCCTCCTCACTGATGTTCGAAATTGGGGTTCATCCCCATGTCTATTATACCACAGGAGCGAAGCGCCGTCGTGGATTATTTGCGCGATCCAGCATGATTGCCGCTTGCGGCTGTGATATTGCAGAATAAGCGGAGAGCAGGAAGAAAAAAGGGTAAAATCACAGCAAGTAAAATCAAGCGGTGATCTCCCTGGTACATTATAATAGGCGCAGAGCGGTCGGCAGGAGGTGAACAGATCCATGTACGAGTGGCGCAGGCAGATCCAGACCATCGTTGACGAGATTGACAGGAGCGTTAAAAACTATCAGGACGAAGCCCTGACACTGCGCGCCCTGTCCCAAAGGCTGGGGTATTCCGAATACTATACCGCGAGAAAGTTCAAGGAGATCTCGGGGATGCGGTTTCAGGATTACCTGCGGCGGCGGAAGCTGGCCTTCGCGCTGAAAGAGGTCCGGGACAGCGGGAAAAGCATTTTGGACATCGCCGTTGATTACGGTTTTTCCTCACACGAGGCATTTACCCGGGCCTTCAAGGGAACCTATGGCGTGGCGCCCAGCGAATACCGGAGAAGCCCCAGGCCTGTCGTGCTGCGTACCAAAATAAATCCCTTTGACCGCTACTTTTTTGGACTGGGAGAGATCGGTATGGTAAGATCCGCGGATGGTGTTAAGGCCTATTTTGTGACCATTCCGGCGCATAAATTCCTGCACATCAAGAATCGGGAGAGCAACGGGTATTGGGATTTCTGGCAGAGACAAAACCGCATCCCGGGGCAGGACCAGGATACGATTTGCGGCCTGCTGGACAGCATCAAGGACAAGCTGGACGACTGCGGCGGGAGCGAGCCCAACTGCGGCGGCGGGCAGATCATGGCGTATCAAAACGATCCGGAGGGCAGGCTTTGTGACTGGGGATTTCCGCGCACCGAATGCTGGGGGGTGCGGCTCCCCTTTGATTATCAGGGGGAGGTGCCGCCGCAAATGCTTCTGATCGACGTTCCGGAGGCTGAGTACCTTGTCTTTGAGCACGGGGCCTTCGACTATGAGCAGGAAAACCGCAGTGTGGAGGAAAAGATGGAACAGGCCATGGCGGCCTTTGATTTTTCCGGCACCGGGTACTGCCTGGACACGTCCCCCGGCAGGCTGATGTACTTTTACTATGACCCGGAACAGTATTTTAAGTATATCCGGCCGGTGCGGCGGGAGGCTGATCCGGCCGGCGGTACGCGGTGATATTCTTTGGAACAAGCTGCGACAGCGCGGACAGAAAAAGGGAGAGGCAAAGCCTCTCCCTTTGTTTCTGTTTCTCAGCCGCATCCTCCGCACATTTCACAGGCGGCGGGGGCGGTGGCGCAGCCCCCCTTGGCGGTCTCCCGCAGCTCGGCGGGCAGGCGCTTGCCGACGGAATACATGGTCTCCAGCATTTGATCGAAGGGGATCAGCTGGCGGATGCCGCTCAGGGACATCTCGGCGGCGATAAGGGCGTTGGCCACTCCGGCGGCGTTGCGGTTCTGGCAGGGGTATTCCACCAGCCCGCCCACCGGGTCGCACACCAGTCCCAGCATGTTCATCAGGACCACGGAGGCGGCGCTCAGGCATTGGTCCGGCGTCCCGCCCATCAGCTCCACCGCGGCGGAGGCGGCCATGGCGGCCGCCACGCCCACCTCGGCCTGGCAGCCGCCCACGGCGCCGGCCACGGTGGCGTTGCGCATGGCCAGATAGCCAATGGCGCCGGCGTTGAAGAGGGCGTCGATGATCCGGGCGTCGGAGATGTTGTACACGTCCTGGAGGGACAAAAGCAGTCCGGGCACCACGCCTGCGGACCCGGCGGTGGGAGCGGCCACGATGAGGCCCATGGAGGCGTTGACCTCCAGGACGGCCATGGCGTAGGTGATGGCCCGGTCCAGCACGTCGCCGCAGATGTCCTTGCCCTTGGCCCGGTGGGCGGCCAGCTTTTTCGCCTCGCCGCCGATGAGCCCGCCCATGGACTTGCTGGGGGTCTTCAAGGGCTGGGTGGCCGAGGCGCGCATGATCTCCAGCGCCCGGGCCATGCGGTGTTCCACCGTGTCCGGTGTGGTCTCGCCCAGCTCGCATTCCCGCCGGCGCATCACTTCCGAGATGGGGCAGTGCTCCCGCTCACAGGTCTCCAATAATTCTTTGGCAGATTTGAAATCCATGATGACCTCCCCCTTACGACTGCACGATCATGACATCGTGAATGTTGGGGTTCTCCCGGAGGGTCTCGTTGACCTCTTCAGGGAGACGGTCATCCGACTCCACGATGGTATAGGCGGTGTGCCCCTTGGCCTCCCGGAACAGCCGCATGAAGGCAATGTTCACGTTGCGGTCGCTGAGGGCCTTGGTGATGTGGGCCACCACGCCGGGCTTATCCTGGTGGACGACGATCACGGCGCTGTACTCGCCGGTAAAGTCCACCTTGACCCCGTTGATCCGCACAATGCGGACCTTGCCGCCGCCCAGGGACTCGCCCCGGACCCGCATGACCTGCCCGGCGGTGTTTTCCATGCGGATGTCCACGGTATTGGGGTGGAGCTCGGTCTCCGTCTCATTGGGGACGAAGCTGTACTCCAGATGCCGCATCTCCGCGATCTGGAAGGAGTCCCGGATGCGGGTGTCGTCGGTGGAGAAGCCCATGATACCACCCAGCAGGGCCCGGTCCGTGCCGTGGCCGTGATAGGTGCGGGCGAAGGAGCCGTACAGGGTGAATTCCACCTTTTGGAGAGGCGGGGCGATCATCTTCTGGGCCAGATAGGCGATGACCGAGGCTCCCGCCGTGTGGGAGCTGGAGGGGCCGATCATGTTGGGCCCCAATACGTCGAAAACACTGATGAATGACATAGATGTTCCTTAAGCCGTAACGGCGTCCTTTTTCACGATGAATTTCCGGTAGATGGCCTCCACGATCACGCCGATGGCGTTGTCGCCGGAGACGTTGCAGGCGGTTCCGAAGGAGTCCTGGGTGATATAGAGGGCCACCATGATGGCGCAGATGGGGCCGTTGGGATCCCCGGCCTCAGCGCCGAAGATCATGTAGAGGAAGGGCAGGGCGGTCATGATGGAGCCGCCGGGGGCGCCGGGAGAGGCCACCATGGCGATGCCCAGGGTCATGATGAAGGGAATGACGGTGCCCAGGCTGATGGGCAGCTGGTTCATCAGGCACACGGCGGTGGCGCAGGCGGTGATGGTGATCATGGAGCCGGCCATGTGGATGTTGGCGCACAGGGGCACCACAAAATTGCGGATCTGCTCGGAGACGCCGTCGGCCGCGGCGCACTGGAGGTTCACCGGGATGGTGGCGGCGGAGGACTGGGTGCCCAGGGCGGTGGCGTAGCCGGGGATCTGATTTTTGATCAGGGTCAGGGGGTTCTTCTTGCTGATGAAGCCGGCCAGCAGGAATTGGATGCAGATGCAGATGAGGTGCATGGCGATGACCACCAGGAACACCTTCCACAGGATGCCCAGAATAGCGAAAGTCTTGCCGGACTTGGTCATGTCGATGAAGGTGCCGCAGATGTAGAGGGGCAGCAGGGGGATAATGACGGAGTGGAGGACCTGGTCGATGATGCCGGAGAAGTCCTTGATGCCGTCATAGAGCGTGTTGCCGATGGTCCGGCCCCGCAGGTTGGACAGGCACAGGCCCAGCACAAAAGCCAGAACCACGGCGGACAGGGTGTCCAGCAGAGGGGGGATGGACAGGCTGAGGTAGCTATCCAGGGAGTTGCCGGCGGTGGCGGCGATCTGCTCCAGGGCCCCCTGGCTCATGAAGCTGGGGAACAGGGTGGAGGACACCAGATAGGAGGCGGAGCCGAAAATCAGGGTGGAGCCGTAGGCCAGAGCCACCGTGATGAGCAGCAGTTTGCCTGCGCCGCTCTTCAGGTCGGCAATGCCCATGGTGACGTAGGCCAGGATCATCAGGGGGATGATGAACTTAAGGAACGTGCTGAAGATGCTGGAGGCGGTGACGATGATCCGGCAGAACCAGATCGGGAGGAACTGTCCGATCAGGATACCCAGGATGATTGCGATGATCAATTTTGGAAGAAGACCCAGTTTGAACGTTTTCTTTTCCATTTGTTGAAACACCCTCTCAAATAATATTTTCCAAATTCTCCCTTGACCTCTTGGCGGATTTAGTATAACATGTCAATATTCATGAATCAAATTCATAAATTTTATTATATCGTTGAAAATAATTCAAGTATAAAATTTGGGGCATTTTGACAGAAAGGGGACGGGAGGAGTATGGAGATCCGGCAGCTCAACACCTTTATCCGGGCGGCCCAGCTTCAGAGCTTTTCCAAGGCGGCGGAAAGCCTGGGCTATTCCCAATCGGCGGTGACGGTGCAGATCCGGCGGCTGGAGGAGGAGCTGAACACCCGGCTCTTTGACCGGATGGGAAAGCGGGTGTCCCTCACCGTCCAGGGGGAACAATTCCTCTCCAGCGCCTACGACATCATGTATGAGGTGAACAAGGCCAAGCTGTCGGTTGCCGACGAGAGCGAGATGCACGGACAGCTCCACGTGGGGACCATCGAATCCCTGTGCTTCGCCAAGCTCCCCGCCATCCTGCGCCGTTTCCGGGAGTGCCACTCCGGAGTGGCGCTCCAGGTCACCATCGGCTCTCCCGAGGAGCTCATCGAGAAAATGGAGCGGGGGGAGCTGGACCTCATTTACATATTGGACGAGCCCCGGTACAGCAACAACTGGTACAAGCTGATGGAGGAGAAGGAGGAGGTGGTCTTTGTGGCCTCCGCGGAGCTGGAGCTGGAGGGGGAGGGGCCCTTTCCCATGGAAGCGCTCCTGGACAAGCCCTTCTTCCTCACGGAGCGGGAGGCCAACTACCGCCGGGTGTTCGACCGCTATCTGGCCTCCCGGGAGATGGTGGTTACCCCCTTCCTGGAGGTCAGCGACACCGCTTTCATCATCAAGATGCTGGAGGAGACCCGGGCCCTGTCCTTTCTGCCCCGCTTCGCCGTGGAGGAGAGCGTGCGCCAGGGGAAGCTGCGGGAATTGACCGTGGCGGATTTTCACGCCTCCATGTACCGGCAGATCTTTTACCACAAGGATAAGTGGAAGACCCGGGAGATGGACGAGTTCGTCCGCCTGGCGGGCGGGAGTGTCTCCCCCTGAGCGGAGGGAAGGGACGGCTTTAGATTTTCTTCACCTTCCCTTGAAACTCTCTTGTTGACTTTCCGCTAGAATAAAGTCACAATCAGGAAAGAGAGGTCATGGCATATGGCAGAAAACGTATTGGTGACCCGGGCGCTGACCAAGCGCTACGGCGGAACGCTGGCGGTGGACCACGCCGACATCACCCTGGCTAAGGGGGAGATCTACGGCCTGGTGGGCCGCAACGGGGCGGGAAAGACCACCATCATCCGCATGGCCGCCGCCCAGACCGTCCCCACCGAGGGGGAGGTGGAGCTCTTCGGCGCCACCGGGGAGAAGGAGCTGGAAAAGGCCCGGGCCCGGACGGGGGCCATGGTGGAGATCCCCAGCTTTTACCCCTATCTCACCGCCAGGGAGAACCTGGAATACTACCGCCGCCAGCGGGGCATCGCCGGGGCCCACGCCGTGGAGGACGCCCTGGAGCAGGTGGGGCTGGCGGACACGGGGAAGAAGAAGTTCAAGGCCTTCTCCCTGGGCATGAAGCAGCGGCTTGGCCTGGCCCTGGCGCTGATGAACCGCCCCGACCTGCTGCTGCTGGATGAGCCCATCAACGGGCTGGACCCGGAGGGCATCGTGGAGTTTCGGAACCTCCTGCTGGAGCTGAACCGCCAGTATCAGACCACCATCCTCATCTCCAGCCACATCCTCTCCGAGCTGCAAAACCTGGCCACCTGCTACGGCTTTTTGGACAAGGGCAAGATGCTGGAGCAGATCAGCGCCGCCAAGCTCCGGGAGAAGTGCCGGGACTGCCTGGAATTGAAGGTGGACGACGCGCCCCGGGCCGCCGCTCTGCTGGAGCGGGAGCTGGGCCTACGGGACTTCGAGGTCTTGCCCGGCGGGGCCATCCGGCTCTACGAGGGGCTGGAGGAGCCCCAGAGGGTCACGGGACTGTTGATTGGGCAAGGGATTTCCCTTTACGGCATGGAGCACCGGGGGGCCAATTTGGAGGACTACTTCCTGGGGCTGATCGGGGGTGTCCATCATGGGTAAGTATCTGAATGCGGAGCTCTACAAGGTCTGTCATCGGAAGTACCCGCTGGGCTTTTTGGGCGTCATTCTGGGCCTGATCACGCTGGTGCTGGTCCTGCTGTGGCAGAACGCGGGCCCCGGCGCAGACTTCGCCTTTATGGCGGGGGCGCTGTCCATGATGCTCTCCGCCGGGCTCTATCTGGTGGTAGCCGTGTGCGATATGGTCTTTTCCGACCAGTACAAGTACAACACTTTGAAGAACGAGGTGTCCTACGGCCTGCCCAGGGCGCGCATCTACCTGGGCAAGCTGTTGTCCACCATCATCGTGGCGGTGGCGCTGTGCGCCGTCATCGTGGCCTTTTATCTGGGGCTGAATCTGCTCCTCTTTCCCCTGGGAGCGGGGGTGGACGCAGCCCTGGAAACGCTGGGGCAGGCGCTTTTGGTGGCCTTCCCCCTGTGGCTGGGCGGGCTGGGGCTGTTCCACATGCTCCTCTTCGTCATAAAAGGCTCCACCGCCGCCTCCATCGTCTACATGGTGGTGGTGGCCGTGCTGGGGGGCGGGACCCTGGATTTGTTCGTGCTGTTTATGCCCAAGCTGGAGCCGGTGGTCCGGGTCGTCAAGACTTGTCTTTTGACCACGCCCTTTGACCGGCTCATCGCGGGGAACACGAATGGGCTGATTGCCTACGCCTGGATTTTGGGCTTGGCCTGGCTGGCCGGCTCCACCGTCGTGGGGCTGATTGCCTTCCGAAAGAGAGAGATTTCCTGATGCTCAACTATATCGCGGCTGAACTCTATAAGCTCCGACATAAAAAGGGGCTGTACATCGGCACCGGCCTTTTGATCGTGCTGGAGCTGTTCGTGATCCTGCCCCAGATTGGGACCGACCTCGAGGCAAAAATAGCCTATCTCTTTTTGACCGTCTTTCTGCCGGTGGGGCTGTTCATCGCCCCCATCCTGGCGGCCCTGGTATTCGACGACCAGTACGGACACGGTACGCTGAAAAATGAGGTCATTTACGGCATCCCCCGCAGCCGGATCTATCTGGGGAAGCTGGCCGCCGCCATCCTGGCGGGGACGGTGATCGCGGCGGTGGCCGTGGCGGGTTATCTGGGCCTCTCCACACTCATCCTGGGCCCCATTGGAGCGGAGGATAAGGAGGCCTTGTCCGCCGCGGTACAGGCGGCGTTCTGCGCCTATCCCCTGTGGCTGGGCTGTCTTTCCTTCACGTTCTTTCTGCTGACGGCGGTCAAAAGTGCGGCGGGAGCCATGGCCATCGCCTTTTTGACCACCATTTTCGGGACGCCGCTGGCGCTGGTGGCGTCCCAGATGAAGGACAGCCCGTTGGTTTTTCGGCTGGGCACGTTTTTTTACGCGGGGCCCTTCCAGGTCATCTACGGGAACGCGGGGGCACGGCTGGGCTTTTTGGAGGCACACGCGGCGCTCTACTGCTGGCTCCTGGGCCTGGCCTGGGTGGTAGGCGCCAGCGCCCTGGGGATGCTGGTGCTGCGCCGGCGGGAGATTCGATAGGAAAGGGGAGGGGCGCCATGCTTCTGACCGTGGTTTTGGCCCTTGTCTGCCTGCTCCTTCTGCTCCGGGTGTACGCCCTGGAGCGGAATCTGCGGCAGGGGGCGGCACAGCTCAAACAGCGCAGGGCGGAGGGAGGCGGGGCCCCCCTCCGCCTCGCCGCGCCCAACGGGGCCGCGGAGGAGCTGATGGCGGAGGTCAACGCGCTTCTCCACCTGCGGGAGGACGATCGGGCGGATTTCTGCCGCCGGGAGAAGGCCCTCCGGGAGCAGATCGCCAATGTCTCCCATGACCTGAGGACCCCGCTGACCTCGATCCTGGGGTATCTTCAGCTTTTGGAGGACACGGGGCTCAGCGAGGCCCAGCGCCGGGAGTATCTGGATATCGTGGAGGGCCGGGCCAGGGTGCTTCAGGGCCTAATTACCAGTTTCTACGACCTTTCCCGCCTGGAGGCGGGGGAATACCCCATCGACCGGGAAAAGGTGGACCTGCGGGAGGTCATCAGCGAGCTGCTGGCCGCCTTTTACGCCGATCTGGAGGAAAAGTTCCAGGTGACGGTGGACCTGCCCGAGGACCTGCCCCAGGTGTGGGGGGACCGGGCGGCCCTGGCCCGGGTCTATGCGAATCTTATCCGAAACGCCCTGGAGCATGGCGGGGAGACACTCTCCATCTCCGCCCGGCGGACGGACGCCGGGGTGGAGACCCGTTTTTCCAACGGCGGCGCCGACCTGCGCCCGGAGGCCCTGTCCCATGTCTTTGACCGCTTCTTCACCTCCGACCAGACCCGCTCCGGCCGGAACGCCGGCCTGGGTCTGGCCATCGTGAAGGCTCTGGCGGACAAGATGGAAGGCCGGGCGGAGGCGGAGCTGGCGGACAGGGTATTTACAGTGATCCTGACGTGGAAAGCATAGCGGCGCAATAGCGGCGGATTTCTTGCAAACAGTAAGAAGTCCGCCGCTTTTCCTTGACATCGGGGCCGGAAACTGATAGAGTTTTACTGATATGTTTTGACCCAAATCAAGGACGAAAGAGGTCTTCTGCAAATGGTAAAGATCGTACGAAAAAAGGTGCTCAACCCCACGGTCACCCTGTTGGAGGTGGAGGCGCCCCTGATCGCGAAGAAGGCCCACGCCGGACAATTCATCATCTTCCGGCTGGACGAGTACGGTGAGCGGGTGCCCCTGACCATTGCCGACTATGACCGGGAGAAGGGGACCGTCACCATCATCTTCCAGAAGGTGGGCCTGTCCACCGAACTGCTGGCCGACCTGAACGAGGGGGACACCATTCTTGACTTCGTAGGTCCCCTGGGCATGCCCACCGAGATCCCGGAGGGGGCCAAGCGGGTGTGCGTCATCGGCGGCGGCGTGGGCTGCGCCATCGCCTATCCCCAGGCCAAGACTCTCCACGCTGAGGGTGTCTCCGTGGACGTCATCGCCGGGTTCCGCTCCAAGGATATCGTCATCCTGGAGGAGGAGTTCCAGGCCGCCAGCGACAACTTCTATCTGATGACAGACGACGGTACATACGGGGAGAAGGGCCTTGTCACCAATAAGCTCCAGGAGCTCATCGACGGCGGGGTGAAGTATGACTGCGTCATCGCCATCGGCCCCATCCCCATGATGAAGTTCGTTTGTAAGACCACTGAGCCATACGGCCTCAAGACTCTGGTCAGCCTGAACCCCCTGATGATCGACGGCACCGGCATGTGCGGCTGCTGCCGGGTCACCGTGGGAGGTAAGGTCCGTTTCGCCTGTGTGGACGGCCCCGACTTCGACGGCCACCAGGTGGATTTTGACGAGCTGATGAACCGCAATGCCGTCTATCGGGAGCGGGAGGCCGAGGAGAAAGAGCGCCACACCTGCCGCCTGGACCAGCTGGGCAAGGCCCTGATCCATTGAGGAGGGAAACGAAATGCCGAATATGAGTTTGACCAAGGTCCCCTCTGAGGAGCAGGAGCCCCTGGTACGCAACAAAAACTTTTTGGAAGTCACCATGAGCTATACCCCCGAGCAGGCCGTCGAAGAGGCGAGAAGATGCCTCAACTGCAAAAACAAGCCCTGTGTGGACGGCTGCCCGGTGAACGTGCGCATCCCCGAGTTTATCGAGAAGGTGGCCGCCGGGGACTTCAAGGCCGCCTATGAGATCATCTCCGACACCAACGCCCTGCCTTGCGTCTCCGGCCGGGTCTGTCCCCAGGAGAACCAGTGCGAGGAGCGCTGCGTCCGGGGCATCAAGGGCGAGTCTGTGGCCATTGGCCGCCTGGAGCGGTTCGTGGCCGACTGGTATCTGAAAAACTGCAACGTCATGCCGGTAAAGCCCGAGAGCAACGGCATCAAGGTGGCGGTGGTGGGCTCCGGCCCCGCCGGGCTCACCTGCGCCAGTGACCTGGCCAAGCGGGGCTATGAGGTCACCGTGTTCGAGGCCTTTCACACCGCCGGCGGCGTGCTGGTCTATGGCATCCCCGAGTTCCGCCTGCCCAAGGCCATCGTCCAGAGCGAGGTGGACAAGCTGAAAGCCCTGGGCGTGGACCTCCAGCTGGACGTGGTGGTGGGCCGCACCATCACCATCGACGAGCTGATGGACGAGGGCTACAAGGCCGTTTTCGTGGGCTCCGGCGCGGGCCTTCCCATGTTCATGGGCATCGAGGGGGAGAGCCTGGCGGGGGTTTACTCCGCCAACGAGTACCTCACCCGGGTCAACCTGATGAAGGCTTATCTGGACGACCACGACACCCCCCTCAAGCGCAGCAGGACTGTGGCTGTGGTGGGCGGCGGCAACGTGGCCATGGACGCTGCCCGCTGCGCCAAGCGGATGGGGGCGGAGAAAGTCTACCTCATGTACCGCCGGGACGAGGAGGAGATGCCCGCCCGCCGGGAGGAAGTGAACCACGCCAAGGAGGAGGATATCGACTTCCGCCTTCTGTGCAATCCCGTGCGCATCCTGGGCAACGAAAAGGGGCAGGTCAGCCAGATCGAGTGCGTGCGGATGCGCCTCCAGGCCCCTGACGAGAGCGGCCGCCGCTCCCCCAAGGAGGTGCCCGGCTCCAACTTTTTCCTCAATGTGGACACGGTCATCATGGCCCTGGGCACCAGCCCCAACCCCCTGATCCGCTCCACCACCCCCGGCCTGGAAGCCAACCGGAAGGGCTGTCTCATGGTGGACGAGGACACCATGCGCACCACCCGGGAGGGCATCTACGCCGGCGGCGACGCCGTCACCGGCGCGGCCACCGTCATCCTGGCCATGGGCGCGGGCAAAACCGCGGCCCAGGCCATCGACGAGTATTTGAGCGGAAAGAACTGAGTAATCGATCAAAAAGCGGAGAAGCCGTCAGGCTTCTCCGCTTTCTTTGTGGGAAGGGTCCGGTTCAGCGGCGGCTTCCGCCGCGGCCGGGCACAGGGCCAGCAGGGCCAGATTGTCGCCCAGGACCTCGAAAAAGGCGGCCAGCAGCCCCATCTGGTCGGGGGTGAGCTGGCGGGACATCTGGATGGAGACCAGAGCGGCCAGCAGGAGCAAAGCGTCGCAGTTCGGCCCGCTTTTTCCCATCCACACCACCCCCATCGGCCCATTTTACGCGTTCAGGGGTCA
Organism: Oscillospiraceae bacterium; assembly: GCA_022846075.1. Classification (GTDB taxonomy): domain Bacteria; phylum Bacillota; class Clostridia; order Oscillospirales; family Oscillospiraceae; genus Vermiculatibacterium. Next base: position 1,874,835 of record AP025582.1, on the reverse strand, counting down.
AAAGGTTCGCTTGTGGTCCAGCTCGGAGACCAGGGCACGCATTTCGTCCCGGCTGCTGACCTGATGGGAGCGGGTGACATAGTGGGCCTTTTCGTCCTTGGGGAGCCGCCCGAAGGCGTCGAGCGCGGCGGGGTCCTGGGCCAGCGCCATGGCGAAGCCCTCGGGCAGCTCGGCGAAGGGGTCAAAACCAGTCATAAAAATCCCTCCTTTCCCGCTTAGTATGAGCGGAAAAGGAGGGAAACAACCGCGGAGAGGGATCAGACGTCCGCTATCCGGTCAATTTTTTGCAGCCGGAGCCTGCGGTAGAAAAGAACGGCAAGCAGGCAGGAAATAATTTCCGCGGCGGGGAAGCAGAACCACACCAGCGCGGGATCCGTCAAAGCCAGGATGAGGCATACGGGCAGGACAATGACGATCTGACGGGTGAGCCCCAGGATCAGGGCCAGGTTGGGGGAGCCAAGTGCCTGGAAGGCGCCGGAGAAAATGAAGGTGGCCCCGGCGCACAGGAAGGTGATGCTGATGATCCGCAGGGCGAACACACCCGTTTCCATCATTTCCGCCGGCGTGCTGAAAATGGCGAGGAGGGAGGCGGGGAAGATCTGAAAAATGAGGGTGCCGAGGCCCATGATGACGAGGGCCAGCTTCAAGGCGAAATGAAGGCCCTCCACGATGCGCCGGTGGTGCTTGGCGCCGTAGTTGTAGCTGAGGACCGGGGTCAAGCCGTTGTTGAGCCCGGCCACCGGCATGAACACGAAGGATTGAAGCTTAAAGTAGGCCCCCAGCACGAACACCGGGGCGTCCCCGGCGGCGGCAGTCACCGAAGGGAGGACCAGGATCTTGTTGAGGCCCAGGGTCATGAAGGTGCCGAGGGACTGCATGGCCATAGCGGGCATACCGATGCGGTAGATATCCCGGATAGCGGCCATATCGGGGCGAAATTTCCGAAAGGAGAGCTTCACCACCGGCTTTCGGTGAACCAGGAAAAAGCCGGCGCACATGCCCACCAGCTGTCCGAAGACCGTGGCGATGGCGGCCCCCGCCACCCCCATGACGGGGAAAGGGCCCAGGCCGAAGATAAGGATGGGATCCAGCACCAGATTGATGACCGCGCCGATGCCCTGAATGATCATTGGTCCCACTGGCTGGCCGCTTGCCTGGAGCACCCGCTCCCCGGCGAACTGCATGCACATCCCGATGGAACCGCACAGCACGATGGTAAGGTACTGCCCGCCGTAGGCTACCACCTGGGGGTCGGAGCTGAAAAAGCCCACGAACCGGGGGCCCAGAGTCACACCCAGCAGCAGGTAGACAAGCCAGGTGAGAAAGTAGACGAAATAGCCGTTTTCCGCCACGGCGCTGGCTTCCTCCGGCCGTTTTTCCCCCAGGCGGCGGGAGAGCATGGCGTTGACGCCCACCCCGGTGCCCACGCAGATGGCGATCATCAGGGATTGGGCGGGGAACACGAAGGAGAGGGCCAGGAACCCTTTGGGATCGGCCAGAGAGACATAGTAGCTGTCTACCATGTTATAGAGGGCCTGGACGAGCATCGAGAGCATCATAGGCCAGGACATATCCACGATGAGCCGCCGGATGGGGGTAGTGCCCAGCTTGTTTTCTTCCAAAAAAGTCTCAATCCTTTCACGGGCTTGGGGTCAGACGCCGATCATCTCCTCCAGGTGGGGGGCTTGCAGGGTGAACGTTTTGCCGTCGTAGGCCAATTCAGCCCGGAGGACGGCAAAAATTTTGGGCGTGCCGTCGATGACCGCCCCCACGCCGAAGGCGGCGGCAATGGCGTCGCCGCTGGGGGTGAGCATGGCTACCCCGGAGAAATCCTCCATGGGCGCCGCTTCCGCCTCATGCTCCCGCAGAGAATAAGAGGCGGAGTCGGCGCCGCAGATCAGGGTCACGGTTCCGCCGGTGAAACGGAAGGACAAGAGTTCTGACAGTTGAGGATTATACACATCTCGGTCATAGGGGTGGAAGGTCCAGCCTCCGGCCTCGTCCCATTCACAAAGGATGAGGTCGCTGCTGCCGCCGGCACGGGACAGGGAAATGATATATTCCTCATCCCCGTCCCCGTCATAATCCCCGGAGGAAAAGGCGCACAGGCCATTGGAAAAAGAGCCCTCCCGGCGGAAGGCCTCTCCCAGGGTGTCGTCTTTGCGCAGGACAAACTGGACGCCCTCCCGGCCGTCCCGGGTCACGGCGTAGAGGAGCAGGCCCAGTTCTTCGGACGCCTGAAAGGGGGCGTAGTGGGTTTCACCGTCCACATATTCCGGTTCACCGCATCGGGCCGGCAGCTTGTCCGCGTCCACGCCCGTCCACCAGGGGGCCTCTGTTTTCCAGTCCGCCGTCGGAGCGGCCTGGGGCCCTAAGGGAAGGGGAGCGGAAAGCTCCGGCGTCGGCTCCGGGGACTGGGCTGGCTCCTTTGGGCCGGCGCAGCCGGTCAGGAAGGCGAAGACCACCAGCAGGGGGATCAGCTTTTTCATGGCTCACAGTTCCTTTGTATATCTCAAGTCAACGCAGACGGCATCCGGAGGGAAGGGGATGTCGGCGTGGGTGCCGTCCCATGCAAAGCCGTGGGCGGCGTAAAACCGCCGCCCACCCGCATTTTCCCGGAGGACAAAGACGAAGGCCTTTTGATGCCCCGCCGCCTTCAGCTGCCGGAGGGCCTCTTCAAAGAGGATTCCGCCGTAACCCTTGCCCCGCTCCGCCGGGTGGGTGTAGAAGGAGATGATCTCCCCCCAGCCCTGGTAGGCGTCGTTGGGAAAGTCGGAGCCCTCCTTGGTCCCGGCGTTGTAGTTCTCGGTGCGGGCGGGGCCGTAGTTGATGCAGGCCACGGGGTTCTCCTCTCTGTAAAGGAGAAGACCGTGACAGCGGCCTGTGGCGTAGTCCTCCTGAAAAAAGCGGACCCAGCGGTCGTCGGTGATTTCCCGGGACATATACTCATCAGGGACGTAGCCCTTGTAGGTATCCCTCCAGCCCAGAGCGTGGATGAGGGACATAGCCGCAAAGTGTTCTTCCTTTACGGCGTCCACAAAACGAAGACCCTCAGGAAGCGGGGACGGGTTGACCATCCTGCGTCTCCTCCTTCTCCTCCGCAGCCTGTTCCTGGCCCTGCAGCGTCTTGGCCAGGGCCCGGGCGTTGGCCAGCATCAGCTTGATGCGGTTTTCCTGATTGATCTTGGTGGCGCCGGGGTCGTAGTCGATGGCCACCACGTTGGACCAGGGGTAGTCGTCCTTAATCTTGCGGATCATGCCCTTGCCGACGATGTGGTTGGGCAGGCACCCGAAAGGCTGGGTGCAGACAATGTTGGGCACGCCGGTGTTGATCAGCTCCAACATTTCGGCGGTGAGGAGCCAGCCCTCGCCCATCTTGTTGCCGTCGCCCAGGTAGCCCTTGATGTAGCCGTGCAGGTCCTCGAAGTCGCCGGGGGCCCGGAAGCGGCCGGAGCGCTTGAGGGCGTCGATCATGGCGTGCTGGTACTTCATGACGTACTTTTGCAGCCACCGGCAGAACCGCTCCTTGATCCACTTGCCGCCGTAGAGGCCCACGTCCACCTCCCGGTTGTTGATCTTGAAGATGATGAAGTCCACCAGCCCGGGGATCACCGGCTCGGCTCCCTCGGCCAGGAGGAAGTCGGCCAGGTTATTGTTGCCCAGGGGGGCGTATTTGACGTAGATCTCGCCCACGATGCCCACCCGGACCTTCTCCTCCCCGGAGACGGGGACAGCTTTGAAGGCGTCGATGATGCGGTCGAAGTTGGCCACCATGCTTTTGAAGGTCATGCCCTTTCCGGCGTCCATGTCCGCCAGGAGGAAGTCCATGCACTTTTGCACCGTGGCGTCGGTCTCATTTTTGTTGACCTCGTAGGGCCGCACCTGGTTGGCCACGTTCATGATGAGGTCGCCGTAAATGATGGCGTAGACCACCTTCCGCAGGAGGTTCAGACTCAGCTTGAAGCCGGGGTTGGACTCCAGCCCGGAGAGGTTCACCGAGATGACGGGGACGAAGGAGAGCCCCGCCTTCTCCAGAGCCTTGCGCAGAAGATGGATGTAGTTGGAGGCCCGGCATCCGCCGCCGGTCTGGGTGATGACCAGGGCCACCTTGTGGGGGTCGTATCGGCCCGACTGCACCGCGTCGATGAGCTGGCCGATAACCAGGATGGCGGGGTAGCAGGCGTCGTTGTGGACGTATTTCTGTCCGGCGTCGATGACCGGGCGGCCGGTGTTCTCCAGCATCTCCACGTTGTAGCCCTCGCCCCGGATGATGCTCACCAGCATGGCGAAATGGTCGGGGAGCATCTGGGGGACCAGGAGGGTGTACTCCTTCTTCATCTCTTTGGTGAAGAGGAGGCGGCCGGTTTTGTCATAAACAAGTTGTGCCATACTGTCAGTTTCCTTTCCGGAGCGGGTTTGCCTTATTATGCGGGGTCTCTCTGGGCGCTTTCTTTTGCCGAAGTGACCGCCCGTGCGTCCATGGCTGCCATGAGGGAGCGGATGCGGATCTTCACGGCGCCCAGGTTGTTGATGTCGTCGATTTTCAGCTGGGTATAGAGCTTGCCGCCCTCCTCCAGGATGGAGCGGACCTCGTCGGCGGTGATGGCGTCGGTGCCGCAGCCGAAACTCACAAGCTGGACAAGCTGCATGTCTGGCTGGGTGCACACATACCGGGCCGCGTTGTACATCCGGGACTGGAAGGTCCACTGATTGAGCACCTTCCGGGACTCGTAGCCCTCCAGATGGGAGATGGCGTCCTCGGTGATGAGGACGAAGCCCTGGCCGGTGATGAGGTCGTTGATGCCGTGGTTGATCTCCGGGTCGATGTGGTAGGGGCGTCCGGCCTGGACCAGGATGGGCAGGCCTTGGGCCCTGGCCTGGGCCACGTAGCTCTGGCCGGTGGCCCAAAGGTCATGCTTGTAGGCGTCGTAGGCGTCGAAGGCGGCCCTGGCGGCGGCCACGGTCTCCTTTTTGGGGATGGAGAACTCCTCCTCCATCAGCTTGGAGATGCGCTTTTCGAAGTCCTTGTGCCGCCAAAGGCCCACGTAAGGGAAGAGGAAGCGGGTCTGTTTCAAAACCGGCACATTGGCCGCCAGCAGCTCGGGGTAGTAGGCCACCACGGGGCAGTTGTAGTGGTTGTCGCCGATGCCCTCGTCGTAGTTGTAGGACATGCAGGGGTACCAGATGGCGTCCACCCCCATCTCCACCAGGGCTTCCACGTGGCCGTGGAGGAGCTTGGCGGGGTAGCACACCGTGTCCGAGGGAATGGTGTGCTGGCCCTTGAGATACAGCTTCCGGGAGGACTCGGGGGAGAGGACCACCTCAAAGTTGAGGCGGGTGAAGAACTCGTACCAGAAGGGGAGGTTCTCGTACATATTCAGGCCGAAGGGGATGCCCATGGTGCCGCGGACCCCGCTGCCGGCCCCCTTGCCCTCCATGGCCCGGAGTTTTTGATATTTGTAGGCCCCCAGGTCGGGCAGCTCCGCTTTTTCCTTGCCCAGAGGGCGGGAGCAGCGGTTGCCCGAAATGAAGCGCCGGCCGTTGTCGAACTGGTTGACGGTGAGGGAGCAGTGGTTGGTGCACAGCCCGCAGGTGGTGGGCTTGGCGGTGTGGGTGAAGGACTGCAAAGCCTCTTCACTTAACAGCTCGGACCGCTCCAGACCCAGATCCCGGGCGGCCAGGGCGGCGCCGAAGGCCCCCATGAGCCCGGCGATGGTGGGCCGGATGACGTCCCGCCCCAGCTCCTGCTCAAAGGCACGGAGGACGGCGTCATTCAAAAAGGTACCCCCCTGGACCACGATGTGCTTGCCCAGGTCGTCGGCGTTGGCGGCCCGGATGACCTTGTAAACGGCGTTCTTCACGATAGAGATGGACAGACCCGCGGAGATATCCTCCACGCCGGCCCCGTCCTTCTGGGCCTGCTTCACCGAGGAGTTCATGAACACGGTGCAGCGGGAGCCAAGGTTCACCGGCCGGGGGGAGAAGAGGCCGATCTTGGAGAATTCGGCGATGTCATAGCCCAGGGCCTTGGCGAAGGTCTCAATAAAGGAGCCGCAGCCGGAGGAGCAGGCCTCGTTGAGCATGATGGAATCCACGGCGCCGTTGCGGATCTTGAAGCACTTCATGTCCTGTCCGCCGATGTCGATGATGAAGTCCACGTTGGGATTAAAGTGCTTGGCGGCGTTGTAGTGGGCCATGGTCTCCACCAGGCCCAGGTCGCACTGGAAGGCGTTCTTGATGAGATCCTCGCCGTAGCCGGTGACGGCGGCGCCCTGGATGCTCACCCGGCCCCCGGCGCGCTTGTAGATTTCCCGGAGCTGTTCCAGCACGATGGACACCGGGTTGCCCAGATTGGAGTGATAATAGTCGTAGAGGATGCCGCCCTGGGGGTCGATGAGGACCATCTTGGTGGTGGTGGAGCCGGCGTCGATGCCCAGCCAGGCGGGACCGGAATAAGTGGCCAGATCGGCCTCGGGGGGGTGGTTGGCGTTGTGCCGGGCCAGGAAGGCGTCGTATTCCGCCTTGTCGGCGAAGAGGGGGGGCATGGTGTCCAGGGCCTCGGTGGCGTCCACGCTCTCCTCCAGCAGCTTCAGGCACTCGTCGAAGGGCCGGGCGGCGTAGTCGGTGGAGCAGAGGGCGGCGCCCATGGCGGCAAAACAGTCGCCGTCCTCCGGGAACACGGCGTGCTCCGCATCCAGGTCCAGAGTGTCCACGAACCGCTCCCGCAGGCCCTTGAGGAAGTGGAGGGGGCCGCCCAAAAAGACGATCTTGCCCTTCAGCTCCCGGCCCTGGGTGAGGCCGGCCACGGTCTGGTCCACCACCGCCTGGAAAATGGAGGCGGCGATGTCCTCCTTCTGCCCGCCCTGGTTGAGGATGGGCTGGATGTCGCTCTTGGCGAACACGCCGCAGCGGGAGGCGATGGGGTAGATCTTCTCATGCTTGAGGGACAGGGTGTCCAGCTCGTCGATGGAGACGTTCAGCAGGGAGGCCATCTGGTCGATAAAGGCCCCGGTGCCGCCGGCGCAGGAGCCGTTCATCCGCTCCTCCAGCGCGCCGCCGAAGAAGATGATCTTTGCGTCCTCGCCGCCCAATTCAATGACGGCGTCGGTACCGGGAACATAGGTGTTGACGGCGGCGGCGGTGGCGTAGACCTCCTGGACGAAGTCGATGCCGCTGGCCTTGGACACCCCCAGACCGGCGGAGCCGGTGATGACCATATGTACGTTTTTGCCGGAGAGCATATCGCCGATGGACCGCAGGGTCTCGGCGGCCCGCTCACGGGTCTTGGAAAAATGCCGCTCGTAAGAGCGGAAGAGCAGTTCGTTCTGCTCACCCAGCACAACCACCTTAACGGTGGTGGAGCCGATGTCGATGCCGACGCGAAGGTTCATAAATACACCTCGAATAGGTTGCTAACCATAATTACTTAGCCTATATTCTATCGCAAAAGACCGCAAATGACAACTGTTATTTCATACGGAAATAGAAGGAAAAGACCGTCCGTTTCCGCCCTGGCGGTAACGGGTGATGGTATTTCTTACAGGTTGCTTAATAGTTTCTTAATCAATATAGCTTGACACTGCATATTATACAAGATATAATATTGACGAAATCAAAAAAGGAAGGTGGGGAGACAATGATATTCCAGCTGACCTCGCCACTGCTGGACGGCTGCGTGCTGGCGATCCTGGACCAGGGAGACGCCTATGGATACAGCCTGACCCAGCAGCTCAAGCAGGAGATCGACATCTCCGAGTCCACGCTTTACCCGGTCCTGCGCCGATTGCAGCGGGAGGGGTGCCTGGCGGTATACGACCGGCAGTTCCAGGGACGGAACCGGCGCTACTACACCATCACCCAGTCGGGCCGGGAGCTGCTGGCGGACTGCCGGAGAGACTGGGCGGAGTTCAACGGCCGAGTGAATCAAATCTTGTCAGGAGGTGCGCGGGATGAATAGGGAGACCTATATGAGAATTCTGAGAGCCCAGCTCGCCGGCCGGATGCCGGTCAGCGACATGGAAGACATTTTGCGCTTTTATGAGGAATATTTCGAGGATGCGGGCCAGGACCGGGAATCCTCCGTCATCAACGAGCTGGGCTCCCCGGAGCGGCTGGCCCGGCAGATCTTGGGGGAGCGGGCCACCGAGGGCCTCACCGCCGCGGCGGACGCGGCGCATCAGGCCCGCCGCACCCCCGACTACACCCCCAAGCTGGGGGGAAAGCTGCCCGGCTGGGCCTTCGTGCTCCTGGCCATTCTGGTGTTCGCCATCGCCACGCCCCTGTGGGGCGGGCTGCTGGGCGGACTGGGGCTGGCGGGCCTCATCTGTGTGGGCGTGGGGTTTGGGGTCGTGATCGGCAGCTTTACCAAGCTCACGCTGGCCGCCGGGCTCTATCAGGCGGGGGGCGGGCTGATGGCCTTCGCCATCGGGGCGCTCCTGCTTCTGGCGGTGGTGGTGCTGGTGTGGCTCATCGTCAAGGGCGTGCGCTATCTGTGGAATGAGTTAGTGGAGAGGGGCGAGCAGTCATGATGAAGAAAGTGAGCAAGATCGTCCTTATCGCCGCCGGCGCCGTATTCACGCTGGGACTGGTCCTCCATCTGGTGGGCGGCGCCATGGGCGGCCGGCCGGAGACCGACAGGAGCCTCCGGGACTGGGCCTATACCTGGCGCGGGCATTGGACGGGCTGGAACCACTGGGGCGACTGGGTGGATTGGGTCGATTGGGATGACTGGGATACCCCCGTTATCGGCAGTCCCCAGGACGTGACGGTAAAGGATCTGGAGGCGTTTACACAGCTGGATGTCTCCATCGACTTCGGCGACGTGGACGTGGTGGAGGGTACCAGCTTCGGCGTGTCCCTGTACAGCAGAAATATCAGCAATTATTCCCTCCACTATGAGAACAAGGACGGCACCCTGAAGGTGTGGAGCGAAACGGTGCAGAACATGCGCAACCGCTTTGGCAGCAACGCCTCCGCCGGAGTAGTGGTCACCATTCCCAGAAATACCACGTTGACAAAGGTGGATCTGGACAGCGACATGGGCGACGTGACCTGGTTCGCCGCCGCCACCGCGGAAAAGGCGGAACTCTCCACGGAGATGGGGGACGTAAACTGCGACAATCTCCTGGCGGCGGAATTGGAGGCAAAGACAGAGATGGGCAACGTGGACGTGGGATTCCCGGAGAGAAACGGCGTGAGCTATGAGCTCTACACCGATTTGGGGGAGGTCACGCTGAATGGGGTGCGCCAGCACGCCTATGTCTCCCATACGGCTTCAGACCAGCGCTACTATGTGCAGGCCCACACCGAAATGGGCGACGTGGACGTGGACTTGGACTGATGAAATGTGAGGTGCGGCGTGAAGAAATTAACCTCTGTCCTTTTGGCCGGTGTCCTGCTTTTGGCTGCCTTAGGGTGTGTGAAGGCCTATCAAAAATCGAGCGGTTCCGAGGCGGAATTTGAGGCGGCGGCCGCCTCCTATTACGCGGGGCAGGACTCCCGGGCCTATCGGATGCTGAACAAGTCGATGTTCAGGCAGCTGTTGAATAACGGCTGGCTGGAAAATCTCGGGGACATCCAAAACGCGAGATGGAACTATGACACCTTTACAGAATATACGGTCCTGGACCAGGACCCGGAGTTGACGGAGGAACCGCTGTACTGCTGTACCTTTTCCGCCGATGACGGCAGATGCGGCTATCTCGTGGTGGCCTATACTGGAGACGCTTTGAAACAGATTGATACGGTGAAAACGCCATATTTGTACGGTTTCCTGGGAAACGCAGATGCAATTACTGGAGACGCTTTGAGGCGGATTGATACGGTGGAAACACCATATCTGTATGATTTCCTGAGAAACGCGGATGCGATTCGGGAGGAACTGGGCAAAACGGAGCTTGACCTATCCTCTGCCGCCGCGTCACGGGTGCAGTTCAAGGACGACCAAGGCGTGTCCGCCGAGGGTATTTTGTTCCAGGACAGCGCGGGAAGAGAATACCTGTACCACTTTTAAAGAAAAAAGCAGGGCGCCGGAATATTCCGGCGCCCTGCTTTTTGTTGTTTGATTTACCCGATGCCGTGGAACACGAAGCCCAGCACCAGGATGAGGATGGTGAGGGGGACGTACAGGTACTTGGCGCAGGGCCCGAAGAGGGGGGAGAGGGGCTTGGTCCGCCCCAGCTCCAGCTCCCGGCGGATAGTGGGCCAGCCCAGCACGTAGTAGACGGCGATAGCGCCCAGCATGGCGCCGATGGGTACCACCACGATGGTGATGAAGTCCATCCAGGAGCCTACCAGGGGCTCGGCCTCCAGGAAGACGCCCACCGCCAGGACGATGCCGCCGCACAGCAGGACCGCGGCGGTGCGGGAGAGCTTGAACTTATGCTGCCAGCTCTCGCACACGGCCTCGAACATATTGATGAGGGAGGTGAGCCCGGCGAAGATGACCGAGACGAAGAACACCACGGCAAAGACCCGGCCCAGCGGCATCTGGGCAAAGATCCCGGGGAGGGTGATAAAGAGGAGGGAGGGCCCGGCGGAGGGGTCGATGCCGAAGGAGAATACGGCGGGCATGATGGCCAGGGCGGAGAGCAGGGCGGCGCAGGTGTCGAAGAGGGCGGTCCGAAGGGCAGAACCGGGGATGTCGGCGTCCTTGTTCAGATAGGCGCCGTAGACAATCATACCGGAACCGGTGATGGACAGGGAGAAGAAGGCCTGGCCCATGGCCATGACCCAGGTATAGGGATCGGCCAGCGCGGACCAGTCGGGGACAAAGAGGAAGCGGTACCCCTCGGCGGCGCCGGGCAGGAAGCCCACCCGAACGGCCACCACCAGGAAAAGGACAAAGAAGAGAGGCATCATGATCTTGCTGGCCTTCTCAATGCTGCCCGCCGCCCCCAAAAGGAGCAGAAGGCATACCACGGCCACCACGATGATATGCCAGGGCAGGCTTCCGAAGCTGCCGGTGGCCTGTGAGAAGAAGTCCGGCTCCGAGAGAAGGGCCCCGGTGACCGCCCCGGCGGCGGAGCGGACCACCCAGCCCACAATGATGGCGTAGCCGATGGCGATGCCCAGAGAGCCCATCAGAGGGATCCACCCAAGGGCCCCGCCGGTCTTTTCCCGGCCCCGGGCCTTGAAGCAGTAGGCGTAAGCGCCCAGAGTACCTGTCCGGGCCAGCCGCCCGATGCCGAACTCGGCGGATAACCCCACCCAGCCGAACAGGAAAACAAAGAAGAGATAGGGGATCAGGAAAGCCGCGCCGCCATACTGGCCCAGGCGGTAGGGGAACAGCCAGATGTTGCCCAGCCCCACGGCGGAGCCCACGCAGGCCAGTACGAAACCGAGGGAGGAACTAAAACTCCCGTTGCGGTGGGTATCTGAAGCCATGAAATGCTTCCTCCTTTTACAACACATCACTTTAAAGTCGAAAAGACACAAACGATATTATAGCGGAAGAGAAGCATTTTGGCAAGTCGGGTTGGCCGCGTTGCGTGGATCAGGCCCTCCCGCCCCTGCGGCCGGATAAAATCCAGGCGCATAGGGTAGCTGCGTGGATGAGGACCGCCACCAGGAAAACGCTTAAATATCCCAGGAACTGCGCGATATAACCCCAGAGCAGGCTGCCGCCGGCGTAGCCCAGGTCGGTGAAGATGTAGTAGGTCACAGTAGCTTGGTCTCTCCGGGCCGGGGGCGTGTTCAACAAGGCCTGGGCGATGAAATGGGGCTGAAGGATACCCACCGATACACCGTAGCACAGGCCAACGGCGGCGGAAGGAAGGGGGGCGTTCAACATGGGAAGCAGCAGCATGGTCAGGATACACACGGCAAACGAGAGGAGGACGGGGAGTGTGGAGGACGACTTGGGCTGAAAGACCGTCGCCGCCAGCCGGACAGCGATGATCCCCGCCCCCGCGGCAAAGTAAAAGAAGAGGATTCCGCCCAGTTCGTATCGCTGGGCATAGAGAGGCAGGAAGGAGACCACACAGGTATGAGCTAGCACGGACCCCAGCAGGAGCAGGGAGGAGGGCAGAGCGGTCCTTTCCAGAGCAAAGATGGGGATTGGACGGCGGGGAGACCTTTCGGCGAAGCGGGCGGGATTCTCGATGGTGGAGGCCAGGCAGAGCGCCAAAGCGAGGGCGGCGATAAGAGAGAGCGCAAAGAGCATCTGCTGGTATCCAAGCCGCGCGACCAGCATACGGCTGGCGGCGGGGCCCAGAAAGGACATGGCAGGTACGCCGATGCTGTAATAGCCCATCCCCTCGTCAAAGCGGTCCGGGGGAATGGTGGCGGCGACTACCGCCCCCAGGGTCAGGCAGCTCAAACAGACGGAGAGGCCCTGCGCGATACGCAGCAGGGCGAGGGCGAAAAATGTGTGGCAGGAATAAAAGAGGAGACTGCTGACCATCAAGACCCCGAAACAAACGGAGATCATACCACGGCAGGGGAGACGGTTTCCCAGGGCGGAGGCGTGGGTTCGGAAAAAGATGGAGGACAGGGGAAAAAGGGCACCCAAGATGCCCGCGGCAAATTCCGGCATACCCCGGGCGTTCATCATGACGGGGATCATGGCCATCATGGACTGTCCGTACAGGCAGGCCAGGAGGTTCAGCGTGACCATGATTACATAGTTGCGGGTAAAAAGTCTGCTTTGTGCCGCTAATTCAGACATGGCGGATACTCCTTCCGGCGTTTTGGGCCAAAAAGGGCGGCAGTCGGCGGATCGAGCCGACTGCCGCCCTGAGCGCAGAGAGTAGAGAACGGTTATCCGTAAATCAGATGGGGGAGCCAGGTGGCGAGCGCGGGGAAGAAGATGATAAGAAGGGCGGAGAGCGCCACGCAGACCAGGAAGGGGATGGAGCCCTTTACTACCTCCGGCATAGAGGCCTTCGCCACCTTCATTGCCACGAACAGGCACAGGCCGAAGGGGGGAGAGACAAAGCCGATTTGGGACAACAGGATGGCCAGGACGCCGAACTGCAGGGTGTCGATGGTGAAAAACTCCAGCACCGGCGCCAGGATGGGGCCGATGATGATGACCACGGTGGCCACGTTGGTGAAGCAGCCCACGATGAGGAACAGCAGGCACAGCAGGAAGAGCAGGGCGTACTTGCCGGAGATGGCCGAGGTCAGGGTGTTGTAGAGGATGGCCGGGATATTTTCCGTGGTCATGAACCACACAAAGACCTGGGCTGTGGCGATGGTCAGGGTCAGGGTGGCGGCGCTGACGGTGGAGCCCTTGATGGTGTTCCACAGCTGCTTGATGCTTGTGGTGCGGTAGATGCAGATCTCCACAAACAGGACGTAGAGCACCGAGATGACCGCCGCCTCGGTGGGGGTGGCCAGGCCGCCGTAGATGGTGCCCAGGATGACCACGGGGAACATGAGGGCCCAGAAGCTCTCCTTGAGGACATGGAGCTTCTGCCGCCAGGGCATGGGCGGCTGCTTGGGGACGTTGTGCTTTTTGGCGTAGAGGTAGACCCAAACGCTCATCAAGATAGCGGTAAGGATCCCGGGGACAAAGCCGGAGGTGAAGCCCGCGGCCACGGAGGTGCCCATAGCCACCGAGATCTGGAGCATGGGGATAGAGGGCGGGATCATGACCCCCAGCGTGCCCGCGGTGGTGATAATGCCCAGGACCAGCGGCTTGGGATAGCCGGCCTCCAGCAGCTGGGGAAGCATCAGCGCGCCGATGGCCACCACGCAGGCGATGGAGGAGCCGGTGATGGCTCCGAAGAGGGCGCAGGCAAAAATGGTGGCGATGCCCAGCCCGCCCCGGATGCTTCCCAGGAAGGCATTGATGGCGTTGACCAGGCGGCGGGAGGTCTCCCCCTTGGCAGCCAGGTCGCCGGAGATAATGAAAAAGGGTACGGCCAGCAGGACATAGCTGTTCATGCCCAGCACAGTCTGCTGGGCCAGCAGGATTCCGTTGTTGCCGCCGGCGATGATGCCGATGGCGGCGGCGCCCAGCACCACGTGAGCCACGGGGACGCCGATGATGAGGAGAACGAAAAACACGATCATTACGACTGCCATACGTTTTCCCTCCTCAATTCTCTTTGGTGTTCACTTCCGTGAACTCCTGCGCGCCCTTGACGGCTCTGCCGGCGCATTTTCCAGTCTCAATGAAATAGCGAAGGCCCATGGTGCACAGCCCGATACAGACGAAGATCCACATCACGTAAGTAGGGAAGTTGACGCTCTCCATCTTTTTCTTCATCTTGAACAGGCGAATGCACCACTGGATGGCGTAGTAGCCCATGTAGCTGTACAGGAGCCCGCTGATGAAGTAGGCCACCGATTTGAGACAGTAGGCGGCCCGGGGCCTGAGTAGCTGGTAAAAGGTATCCATGACCATGTGGCCGTTTTCCCGGGCGGCGTAGCTGCATCCGATGGTGGTGGTGACCACCAGCATGAAACGGCCCATCTCCTCCATCCACTTGATCCCCTGAAATCCCAAAGCCCGGATGATGACTTCGTAGATGATGAGGATGCCGATGATCATGGTGAAGGCGGCGATGAAGTTCAGTTCTACCCAGGTGTAGCCTTTGACGAAGGCATCCCAGACCTTTTTCAGCGTTTTCATGGCGTCACCCCCGAATGGTGGTCAGGCCGATCAGCTCGTCCAGATCCTGCGCCTCCTCCAGCTTGTCTACGATGGCGATGAAGCGTTCGATCTGCTCTTGCGGCAGATAGGGGGAGCAGCACAGGCGGAAATGGTCATACTCCTCCGCCAGGGTGAAGTTGTTTTTGGGGTGCCCCTTGGGGAACTGCTTGCTCTTGTGGAGGACCCTGCCGTCCTTCAGATAGACCTCCAGCTTGAACTCCGGGAAGGAGCCGCTCTTGAAGATTTCAAAGTTGTCGTAGAAGACGATTTTCTCCCCGAAGGCCTCAAATTTGTCTGTGAAATCAATGAGCTCCTGGTTGTTGAGCATCTCCTTGGTGAACCAATGGGCGCCCATCTTGGGGTTCATCAGGAAAGCGGTCAGGCAGTATGGAATGCTGAATTGGGCGTCCAGGATGGTTCGAGTGGTCTTGGAGTAGACGCCCATGATGAAGTCCAGGTCGGGGGTGACGCGGATCTTGTCCACCTCTTCCATTTGGAAGGGCTGCTCCTTGACCAGCTCACTCATGCCCTCCAGGGGGATCTGGACCCACATGTTAGCGGGCCAGTGCTTGAGATAGTTGGCGTCCCGGATCATCCAGAGCTTGCCCAGGTCCTTGGTGTACCAGCTCTCGTCCAGGCGGTCGGAGACCATGTGCCAGTAGCCGTCGTCCCCGTCCAGCGCATGGTAGCAATTATCGTAGCCCAATTCGGTGACCTGGGCCGCCACGACCCCGTTGCGGGCGGCAAAGCCGTGGGCATAGTGGTAGATATCAGACTTGCCGCTGCCTGTGCTGTGTTTGTTGGCGGCGATTTGGGCCTGATAGAGGGAGGCACCCAGCACCTGCTCGATCCGCTTGGCGTCGAATCCCATCAATTTGGCGGCGGCCATGGAGGCGGCAAAGATCTGCCAGCTCACCAGGGCCCAGTCCCGGCCGCTGGTGACATAGTCCCGGGTGGGCTGGGCGGCCATGGCGATGCGCTGGGAGCTCTCATATCCGGCAACCAGGGCCAGGAGATATTCCCGACCGCTCTTCTTGTGTTTTTCCGCCACAGCCATGGCGGCGGGAACGCCGGTGGCAGAGGGGTGGCCAGTCCAGGTGCAGTCCTCCCAGTCCATGTGGTCGGCCATAGTGCCGTTGGCGAAGGCGGCTTCCTCCACGGGGACCTTGCGCCCGTCGCTGCACCAGATGGTGGCCTCGCCGGTGCCGCCGTTTCTCTGGGTGTAGCCGATGACTTTGCCTGTCAGGGGAAGGGGATAGCCGCCGACGCTGGCGCCGATGGCGTGCAGGGTGACCCGCTTGGCCTGGTCGATGACATCCTGGGGGATATCCTCAAACTTCAGGCCGGCCACATACTCAGACATGATCTGAGAATAGGTTTTTTCCATATTTGACACTCCTTCCAATCACGAATGGCCGGGGTTCAGGCCAGGACACACAGCTCGGCAAGCTTGCCGATATTGTCCAGGGTCTCCAGTTGGTCCACCAAGGCGATGATCTTCTCGATTCGCTCGGCGGGCAGGTAGGGGGAACAGCACAGGCGGAAATGGTCGAATTGCTCGTCCATGGTAAAGTTGTTGCGGGGGTGGCCCTTGGGGTAACGCATCGTTTTGGAGAGAACAGTGCCGTCCTTCAACGTGACCTCCACCGTGATCTCGGGGAAGGATCCGGTCTTGAACTCATCAAAATTGTCGTTGGGAACTCTGGGGCCTCCGGAGTATTCAAATTTCTGGGCAAATTCGATAAGCTGGGGATTATTGCGCATCTCTTTGGAGAACCACTGGGCGCCCATATGGGGATCCAGGATATAGGCGGTCAGGCAGTAGGGGATGCTGAACTGGGCGTCCAGGGTGCCGCGGGTGGTCTTGGAGTAGTCGCCGCAGATGAAGGGGACCAGAGGGGAGACATGGATCTTTTCCACCTGGTCGGCGGTGAAGGGATGCTCCTTCATCAAAAGGTTAAGTGCCTCCAGGGGTGTTTGGACCCACATATTGGCAGGCCAGTGTTTCAGGTAAGTCTCACAGATATACCATTTGGTGCCGTAGTCCTTGACCAGCCACTCCCAGTCGACCTGATCAGATACCTTGTGCCAGTAGCCGTTGGGGCCGTCCAGCGCGCCGTAGCAGTTGTCGAAGCCCAGCTGCGTCATATCGGCCGAGACAACGCCGTTGCGGGCGCACCAGCCGTGGGCGTAGTGGTAGATGTCAGATTTGGCGGTGCCCTCGCTGTGCTTGTTGCAGGAGACGATGGCGTTGTAGAATGCGGCGCCCAAAGTCTGCTCCATCTGGTCGGCATCCTGGCCCATGGCCTTGGCGGCGGCGATGGCGGCGGCAAACACCTGCCAGCTCACCAGCCCCCAGCCCTGCCCGCTGGTAATGTATTCCCGGCTGGGCTGAGCGTACATCGCGATGCGGTGATACCCCTCGTGGGCGGCGATGACGGAGAGCAGGTAATCCTTGCCGGACAGCCCCAGCTTTTCGCCCACCGCCATAGCCGCCGGAATGTGGCCGGCGGAGGGGTGGCCGGTCCAGGCGCAGTCCTCCCAGTCCATGATGTCGGCCATGGTGCCGTTGGCGAAGGCGGCTTCTTTGGCGGGAACCTTTCCGCCCTTGCTGCCCCAAACCGTGGCCTCGGCGATGCCGCCCTTTTTTTCCGTCATGCCGATGACTTTGGCGGTCTGTTCGATGGGAGCCGCGGCAATGGAGGCGCCGATCACATGCAGGGTGAGCCGCTTGGCCTGATCGACGGCCTCTTGGGGAATATCCTCATACTTCATTCCGGCCAGGAACTCAGACAGGCGGCGGGAATAACTTTTCTCCATGGTACACGCATCCTTTCTTAAACAATGTGGAATGGCTTGTTCCCGGAAGTGCCGGGCCGCCGCTGGAATGGAACGAAGCGGCGGCCCGGCGAAAGAGGGTGTCTGTTACCGGCCAAGAGCCGTGGTCAGGGCGGTGTAGACCTCGTCTCCCACCACGTCTTTGTACTTCTCCCACATGGGGGCGACCGCGTCTTTGCAGGCCTGGACCTCCTCGGCGGTGAGCTGGTCGTGGGTGATCACATCCACGCCCTGTTCCCTGGCCAGATCTACGTAGTGGTCCACGTT
The DNA here is from genome assembly GCA_022846075.1 of Oscillospiraceae bacterium. Lineage (GTDB taxonomy): Bacteria > Bacillota > Clostridia > Oscillospirales > Oscillospiraceae > Vermiculatibacterium. The sequence goes on along the minus strand of AP025582.1, from coordinate 1,857,128 downwards.
CTGGGACACGTGGTCATAGCTGGCCAGTTCAGCCTCGGCAGCGGCTTTGTTGATGATTTCCCGCTCCGCTTCGGTCAGCTTGTCCCAGGCGGCGTTGGACACGATCAGGGAGTTGATGGTGGCGGTGATGTTGAACTGAGTGGCGTATTTCTCTACCTCATAGAACTTGTTGTCGTAATACATGGAAAGCCCCACGTCCTCGCCGTCCACAATGCCCTGCTGAAGGCCGGTATAGAGCTCGGCAAAGGTGACAGTGGCGGTGGAGGCACCCAGAGAGCGGAAAATGTCGGTGAAGATCTCACCTGCCATAACCCGGAAGGTCAAGCCCTTAAAGTCCTCAGGGCTGCGGATGGGCCGGGTGGTGTTCTGGCAACCCCGGAACTCGGCGGAGAAGGTGGTGATAAAGTGGGCCAGACCGGAGTCGTTCACGGCGTCGCGGATGGCAAAATAGAAGTCGGTCTTTTCCATGCCGCAGACGTCCCACAGAGTCTCCAGATCATCGAAGGCGAAGGGGAGATTGTAGGCGTACAGCTCGGGCCACACAGTGCCCAGCACGTTGGCGGAGAGCACGCCGAAGTCCAGAGTGTCAGAGAGGACCTGGTCCATCATCTCCGGCTCGCCGCCCAGCTGGCCGTTGGGATAGTATTCGATCTGGATCATTCCGTCGGTCTCTGCTTCTACCACCTCAATAAACTTATTGATGGGATAAGATTGACAGTCATCTTCGCGGCCACTGCCAAGCCCTCCCAGTTTCAGGGTGAGGACCTCGGTACGCGCTGGGGCCTCGCTAGTACTGCCGGACGCAGGGGAGGGACTTGGCTGGCCGCCATCACCGCCGCAAGCGGTGATGGAAACGAGCAAGACCAGTGCCAGGATAAGGGTCGTTCCTCTTTTTTTCATTTGCGTTTCCTCCTCATTTGTTTTTTTCCCGGTCTTCCTGCGACTGCACGGAAAGCAGTCTTGATTTATGCGACACTCACACAAATCATAAATTAAATTTAATCTTAAAAGCGTATTCTGTCAATAGATATTAACCAAAGTGTGGTAAGATGATTAAATTTTATTTAATTTAACGAAGAAAAAAAGAAAAGAAAAATGTTCAGAACCAGAAAAGGCGGCTTCCCTGGAAAATAATTATATTCGACAAAAAATGAGGATATTTTTATGTAAAATATAGATAAAATGCAATGCTTGGAAGGAAAAACATTCCAATCTATAATTGCGTCATAAATGAAACTGTGTTATAATACCAATAAGTCCGTAACATAAAACGCTTTTTATATGTGCCGGGCCAGAACATAAGAAGCGGAAGTGAAAGTATGAGTTTGGGCAGCACGATCGGCGAACTGCGCAAAGCCCGAAATTTAACGATGAAAGATCTAGCTCTGATGTCCGGCGTGACCTCAAGCCTGATCAGCCAGATTGAACACGATAAAGCCAATCCCTCGATCAATACTCTGCTTTCTATTGCGGCCGCACTGGATACCGACGTGTCTGAGTTTTTCCTCAACCACACGGGGCGGGAACGTGAGAGTGGCGTCGTGATTCGGGCCAATGAGCGTATCCCTGTTGGGATTTCCAGTAAGAAGTGGACCCAGTATTTCTTGACCCGGGAAAATTTGAAAGCGCTTTGCGTATCGGTAAACAAGCTCAAGCCGGGGGCCACCACAGAAAGGGTTCCGGAGCTGAATCCACATACCCAGAGGGGGTATGAATTTGGCTTCGTCTTATCCGGTAAACTGCGGGTCGATCTGGATGGCCGCACCTATATTTTGAATCCCGGTGACGCAATCACCTTTGAGGCAGAGCGGAAACATGTGGTTGCAAACTCCTCCACGGGGGAGACAGAAGTTCTTTGGGTGGTGATCCCCGGAACAGAGGGGCGGGAGAACAGTTAATTCAATATAAAAACAGGCCAGCCCACCGAAGGGCTGGCCTGTTTTTTTGCCTGTACATCAAAAGAGAACAAAGAATGTTTGTCTGAATTGACAAAAAAGACAACAATATTTATCTATATCAGACAAATAAATTAAAATATATTTAATTTATATTGACCAAATAAATTAAATATTATAAACTTTCTGATGAAGAGGAGTCCCAGCACATAACTGTGGGCTCCTGAAACAGAAAGGGGGAAGCAAGCAGGATGAAATTTGCCATCGTTGGGTTCGGACAGGCGGGATACCATGCGGCCAGAGCTATCCGAAGCCGGGATGCCGCCAGCGCCATACACGTGTTCAGCGATACCGCCCACCCACCTTACAATCCTATGCTGACGACGTATTACGCGGCCGGAAAACTGCCCAGGGAAGGAATGTTTCCCTATGGCTCATTGCGGGAGATCGCCGCTTCACTCCGACTGACGCTTCATACGGAGTGCCGGGTGCGCCAGGTGGCGGCAGGAAAGAGGGAGGTAGTCCTGGAGACCGGGGAGCGCCTGCGCTTTGACGCCATTCTCCTTGCCACCGGCGCTGAGGCCTTTTGCCCGCCGGTGACGGTAGCAAAGGACGAAGGTGTGTTTCTGATGCGGACGGTGGAAGACGCGGACCGTCTGCGGGCCAGATTGGAGGAGCACCCGCCGTCCAGCGCGCTGGTGGCAGGGGCCTCCATGGCGGGCATCAAGCTGGTGGAGCTGTTGGCCGCCCGGAACGTAAAGTGCACGCTGATCGATATGGCTCCCCATATATTTCCCCTGGCCGCCTTGCCCGAAACGGCGCGCCGGATCCAGGAGCGGTTGGAGAAAATGGGCATCGTGCTGCGGTTTGGGGAGGGGCTGAACGATGTTGTCCGGGATGGGGAGCATCTGCGTGTGTCCCTCACCAGCGGCGGGGAGCTGGTCTCCGATCTTGCGGCTATCTGTATCGGTACCCGTGCCGCCACGTCTCTGGTGGACCCAGGAGAGGTCAAGGCCGGCCGTGGGATCGTAGTGGACCAATATATGCGCACGTCGGCCCCTGGGATCTACGCGGCCGGCGACTGTTGTGAGGGTGTGGACCTTCAATCCGGGGAAAATCGAATCATTGGGCTTTGGGAGAACGCGGGAAGGCAGGGGACCTGCGCCGGGCTGAACATGGCCGGAGACAGGGCGGAGCGCAGGGGGGAGATCCTGCATAACATCACCCATTTCATGGACATGGATTTTATCAGCTTTGGTGACTGCCAGCTTCCCGGAGAGCGGATCTTTTATGAGAATCCCGTTCAGGGCCTTTGGGCGGAGGCGGTCTGTTCCCAAGGAGAGATCCAGTGCATCAATCTGCTGGACGCCTATCGGACCTGCGGCGTGCTCAAAAGTATTTTTAAAAAGCGGCTGGAGTCCCCGGAGCTGGGGCTGAATGATTGGGAAGCCGGGCTTCTAGAGCAGCAAGGCTTTCCAGAGACGTGGATCGAGCGGATAGGAGGAAAAAGGAATGGATGCTGAGCGTGCAGAGCGCCTGCTGAAGGCGAAGATCCCTTGCCCGGAGACCGGGATCGAGATCAAAAAGACGGTGTGTGATATCTGCTGTCCCAGCTGGCACTGCGGGCTGGATGCCTATGTGAAGGACGGAGTTCTCCTGAAGGTGGAAGGGGACCGAGAAAACCCCATGAGCGGCGGACACATCTGCGCCAAGGGGGCAGCCAATAAGGAATACATCTACCGCAAAGACCGGGTGATGACCCCGCTTCGCCGGGTGGGTCCCCGGGGAGAGGGGAAATTTGAGCCCATCTCCTGGGACGAGGCCTATGCCGAGATCGTCCGCAATCTGGAACAGGTCAGGGAGCGGTACGGGCCGGAAAGCGTGCTGTTCATGGCGGGGTATGATAAATGGTACCGGCCCTTTCTCCACCGGTTTGCCTACTATTTCGGCTCGCCCAACTTTGCCTCGGACTGCTGCTGTTGTCAGACGGCCACCCATTTGGCCTGGTACGCGACCACCGGCTGCCTTGGCCGGGCGGATATCGCCAACGCCAACATATTGATGGGCTGGTCCCTCAACCCCTATTTTTCCAATCCACCTTTGGTGAAAACCTTGCAGGAGCGCAAGGAAGCTGGGATGAGGATCGTTGTGATCGATCCCCGCGTGACCCCAACTGTCACGCATCTGGCCGACGTACATCTTATGCTGAACCCGGGCACGGACGGTGCCCTGGCGCTGGGCCTGGGGAAACTTCTCATCGATAACAATTGGATCGACCACGAGTATATAGACCGGTATGTCTACGGGTTTGACCAATATGCGGAGTATGTAAGGCAGTTCGACGTGGACCGGGTGTTCAGGATCACAGGCGTGAAGGGGGACGACTTGTACAAGGCAGCGGAGATTTACGGCACCAATGGACCCGTCGCCATGACAGAGAGCGCCTCGCCTATCACCCATCACAGCAATGGGTTCCAGAATTACCGGGCCATGATTGCGCTTCAGGGCATTACCGGAAACTATGACCGACTGGGCGGCACGGTGCCGGACCATTACTCCTGGAACCACACTATGTCCGGCTTTTCCACCCGGGAGGCGGAGTTCACCTGGGGCTATGTGCCGGAAGGCAGGCCCAAAATGGGGGTGGATGATTTCCCGCTCTGGGGGAACCGGAACTATCATGAGTGCCAGGCCATCAAGCTGGCGGAGTGGCTGGAGGGGAAGCATGCCTACCCCATCAAGATGATTTTTGGTATGGGTATGAACCACCGTATGTTCCCTGAATCGGACCGGCTGGCGGCGGATTTGAAAGACAAGCCAGACTTTTTTGTCAACACAGAGCTGTTCATGACGGATACCTGCCGGTACGCCGACATCGTCCTGCCGGTCTGCTCTTCCTTCGAGCGGGAAAACTTTACGGCCCGGGCTGGATACATCTATTTATCGGAACAGGCCATCCCAAAACTGGGCCAATCCCGCTCAGACCTGGACGTCCTGGTGGACCTTTCCCGTCTGCTGAAAACGAAGGATACCCTAATGCAGAAGGGGTACGACGCCTGCCTGGACTACATCATAGAGGGGACCGGTGTCACCGTGGAGGAGCTGCGAAAGACCCGTCGGCCTCTCCCGGCCCAAAATCTTGAGACCTATGTCCCCCGACAGTTTTCCGAGGCGGGATTTGCCACACCCAGCGGGAAGTTTGAAATCAGTTCGGTTCAGATCGAGGAACTGTCCCCGGACCTTGGCTACGCCTCTATCCCCACATGGTCTCCCGCCGGGGCTGGGATGGACGCGGAACAGTATCCCTTTATTATGGACAGCGGCTCCCGGCTTCCAAATACGCTTCATTCTCGTCTGCACAAGGTCCCCAGCCTGCGGGCCATGCGGCCCCGCCCAGTGGCGGAGATTAACTGGGAAGACGCCCGGCGACTGGGGATCAAAAAGGACGATGAGATCGAGCTATACAATGATTATGGCGCCATCCGGCTGCTGGCCCTGCCGACCCGGACGGTGGCTCCGGGCAGTGTCCAGACCTGCCACGGGTACAGCGAGGCCGATGTCAATGAGTTGGTCCCCATTTCGACGGTAGACCCCTATACTGGGTTTCCGGCGTTCAAATCGACCCGGGTCAATATCCGGAAGGTAGAGGGAGGGACGTAAGAGATGAGATGGATCTTTGATGTGGACCCTGAAAAATGCTCCGCCTGCGGCGCCTGCGCCATCGCGTGCATCGACCAGAACGATATTGCCGTAGAGCGGACGGAGATGCCCTTCCGCAGCGTATTCCGTGTAGAGTCGGGGGAGGGCGTGAGCTATGCCTCCCTTGCGTGTATGCACTGTGAGGATGCCCCCTGTGTTATGGCCTGCCCGAGCGGATGCCTGAAAAAGGACCCGGACACCGGTCTCACACTGTATGATACTACCAACTGTATTGGCTGCCACTCCTGCTCCATGGCCTGCCCCTATGGCGCCCCGGCCTTTGGTTTTGGGGATCATAAAATGCACAAGTGCGACGGCTGCGTCGAACGGGTGCGCTGGGGGTTGGAGCCCGCCTGTGTGCGGGCCTGTTACGCCGGGGCCCTGAAGTGCTATACGGAAGAAGCGTATCTGGCGGAAAAACGCTCCAGCTCTCTGCGAAAGCTGCTGGGAGGGACCTGCTCCTAAAAAAGCCGGGCACTTTCGACCTCTTGAAAAGACATGCCTATCCCCGGGGCCGAATATACTTTTCGAGGGGTGATATGCCATGGAGTGGAGCTTCGACGGCCCGAACGGTGCGGTAACGGTGCGGCAGGAGGGAGAGCGGGCCATCTGTCAGGCCATCCGGGGCCCAGACGGAAGGGGCCTTTATAAGGCATGGCTCCAAGGGAAAAAAGGCCGTTTCCTGCTGGGGACCCTCATCCCGGAAGGGGGCGCGTTGCGCCTCCGCCGGTCCGTGCCGGTGGCCCAGATCGAGCGACAGGGTGCCTGGCCTCCCGTGGGGGCTGAAATTGTCATGGCCTATCCCTTTCCGGACAGCCGTCCTCCAGAGGGCTGGCAGTGGGTGGACTGTCCGGCCCGGCTTTTGGGGGACAGTCTTCTGGCTCAATCCGCCAGTCATCTGAAACGAGTCTTGACACGCAAAGACGAGCAAGGTTTTTTCCTTGCCGTTCCGTTTGACACAAAAGCGCCCTTTCCCCTGTGCCCTCTTTTCTGCCTGAGCTGGCCGGAGCGCTTGAACGGTGCGTGGTATATCCTCTTTCGTTTTTCCCGAAAAGGCTGGCCGGAATTTCCGCATATTTCCGGCGCCGTGGGAGAAGCTATGGGCGAAGCCTGAAACAAAAGGAGGGAAACCACATGGCCAATCTCAGTGCGAAAGAACTGTCTGCGCTCAGCGACCAGTTGAATTTCGAAAAGGTGCTCTGCTGCAAGTACCAGGCCGCCGTCCAGGAGGCGGAGGATGCCCAGCTCAAAACCAGCTTCCAGCAGTACGCCGACCAGCACCGTCAGAATTTCAACTGCCTGCTGAACTATCTGCAGTAAAAGGGGGAAATATCCATGAACGATCAGGAGCGGATCACAGACCTTATCCTCACGGAGAAGAAAATGAGCACCAACTACGACACCTTTGCTTCCGAATGTGTCAACGTTCAGCTGAGGGACGAGTTCCTCAAGATCCTGAACCAGAGCCATCAGACCCAGACCGACCTGTTTCAGGCGGCCCAGTCCAAGGGCTGGTACAAGGTGGAGCCCGCGCCCGCCAGCAAGATCAGCGAGGCCTATAACAAGTTTAACGCCGAAAAGCCTTGAATCCAAACGGGCAGGAGATGGGTTTCCATCTTCTGCCCGTTTTTTTTCTTGACAAATCGGTTTCCCGTGGCTATAATCATAGTAAACATATAGGAATTAAGGATAATAAAAAAGACCGAAAGGAGTTATGATATATGCCGAAAACCATTTACGCCGACTACGCCGCCACCACGCCCCTGTCTAAGGCGGCCCGACAGGCGATGGAACCGTATTTTGGAGAGCGGTTCGGGAATCCGTCCAGCCTCTACGCCTTCGGACAGGAGGCCAAGACCGATCTGGAGGCGGCCCGGGCCGATATTGCCCGCTGCCTGAACGCCAGGCCGGAGGAGATCTATTTTACTTCCGGCGGCTCCGAGGCTGACAACTGGGCCCTGAAGGGGGCGGCGGAGCTGCGGAGCAAGAAGGGAAAGCACATCATTACCACGGCCATCGAGCACCATGCCGTTCTTTACACCGCCCAGTACCTTGAAAAGCAGGGCTATGAGGTCACCTATCTGCCGGTGGACGAACTGGGAAGGGTGGACCCCGAGGCGGTGCGCGCCGCCATCCGCCCCGATACGATCCTGATCTCGGTGATGGCCGCCAACAATGAGATCGGCACCGTGGAACCCATTCCGGCCATCGGCGCCATTGCCCGGGAAAAGGGTATCCTGTTCCACACCGACGCCGTCCAGGCGGTGGGGCATATCCCGGTGGATGTGCAGGCGTGGAACTGTGATCTGCTCTCCTTCTCCGGCCATAAATTCCACGGCCCCAGGGGGATCGGCGGGCTCTACATGCGCAAGGGCCTGCGGCTGCCGCCCCTCATCCATGGCGGCGGACAGGAGCGGGGCCTGCGCTCCAGCACGGAGAACGTGGCGTCCGCCGTGGGTATGGCCGCCGCCCTCACGGAATCGGTGGCGGAGATGGAGGCGGAATCCCGCCGCCTGTCCGCCCTCCGGGACCGTCTGCTGGACGGGTTGTCCCAGCTTCCTTATGCCAAGGTCACCGGGGATCGGGAAAACCGTCTGCCCGGCACCGCCTCTCTGGTCTTTGAGGGGGCGGAGGGAGAGGCCCTGCTTCTCCACCTGGACAGCCGGGGCATCCGGGCCTCTTCCGGCTCGGCCTGCTCCTCGGCCTCCCTGGACCCCTCCCACGTGCTGCTGGCCATCGGCCTGCCCCACGAGGTGGCCCACGGCTCTCTGCGGCTCTCGCTGGGGCGGGAGACCACGGAGGAGGATGTGGATGATATTTTGAAGGAAGTGCCCCAGGTGGTCGCCTACCTGCGGGACATGTCCCCGGTGTGGGACGCCAAGCTTCAGCGGCCTGTGTGGTACGCGTAAGAGAAAGGAGCGCATGAAGATATGCTGTATTCGGAAAAAGTGATGGACCACTTTGAGCATCCCAGGAACGTGGGTGAGATCGAGAACGCCGACGGGGTGGGCCAGGTGGGCAACCCCAAGTGCGGGGACATTATGAAGATGTATCTGAAGATCGACGACGGCGTTATCACCGATGTGAAGTTCAAGACCTTCGGCTGCGGCTCCGCCATCGCCACCTCCTCCATGGCCACCGAGCTCATCATGGGCAAGCGGGTGGAGGAGGCCCTCCAGCTCACCAACGCCGCCGTGGCCGAGGCTCTGGACGGGCTGCCCGGCTATAAGATGCACTGTTCGGTGCTGGCGGAGGAGGCCATCAAGGCCGCCCTGGCCGACTATTACCAGCGCCAGGGGCTTCCCGTGCCCGAGGCGTGCAAGCTGCCCTGTGAGGACGAACACGGTCACGGCGCCTGCTGCTGCGGGTGACAGGCCGGTGAAGAAGAACGGCTTCCCCTTGGGGAAGCCGTTCTTTACTTCGTTTTGATCCGGTGGTATACTAAACACAAGAGACCACACAGGAGGGAACGCTATGGAGAGCCTATACAGCGTGAAATTGTCCAAGCTGGTGGAGGAGTACAGCCTGGACGTCCTGCGCAAGGGGAAGGGGTACGAGAAATGCCTCATCCGCACCGAGGACGTGAACCGGCCCGGGCTTCAGCTCATCGGCTTTTTCGATTACTTTGACCCCATGCGGCTCCAGGTGCTCGGCAAGGTGGAATCCACGTTCCTGGAGGGCATGACGGCGGAGGATCGGCGCAAGAGCTTTGAGCAGCTCCTGGCCCAGGACATCCCCGCCCTCATCCTCACCCGGGGCATGGAGCCCTTCCCCGAGTGCATGGAGATGGCGGAGAAGTATGACCGCACGCTCCTGTGCAGCCAGGATACCACCTCCGCCTTCATGGGGGCCCTCATCTCCGGCCTGCGGACCTACCTTTCCCCCCGCATCACCCGCCACGGGGTGTTGGTGGAGATCTACGGCGAGGGTGTCCTCATCCTGGGCGAGTCTGGGGTGGGCAAGAGCGAGACTGCCATCGAGCTCATCAAGCGTGGCCACCGGCTCATCGCCGACGACGCCGTGGAGATCAAGCGGGTGGCTTCCCACCAACTGGTGGGTAGCGCCCCCGAGCTGATCCGCCACTACATGGAGCTGCGGGGCATCGGCGTTGTGGACGTGCGGCGGCTTTTTGGTGTGTCCGCAGTCAAAGACGAGGCCAATATCGACCTGGTGGTGAACCTGGAGCAGTGGCGGGACGGGGCGATGTACGACCGCCTGGGTCTGGAGGAGCTGAACACCACCATCCTGGACGTGCAGATCCCGGCCATCACCATCCCGGTGAAGCCGGGGCGGAACCTGGCGGTCATCGTGGAGGTGGCGGCCATGAACAACCGCCACAAGAAGATGGGCTACAACGCCGCCCAGGCGTTTACCGAGCAGATCAACAAGCACTTCGACGAGGCCATGGCCGCCCAGGCCCAGCAGGACGACGAGGAGAGCTGAAACGGGTCAAAAGGACAGGCCGCCGGCGGATGCCGGCGGCCTGTTTTTGACTTACGTGGTCTGTTTCCAGTTCTCGTTGACCTCGTTCCAGTAGGTCTTGTTGTAGAAGTATCCGGGATAGAACATAAAGTGGACGATTCTGCCCACCTCGTTTGGCCGGTCCTCCACGGGGTCGTTATCCCCCACAAAGACGATGTCCTCGATCTCCGCCACGTCGATGGGCCGCTCCAGCTGGAAGCCCACATGGTCGGCGCGGAAGAACCGCCCGCCTGCCTCATTCACCTCTCCCGGCTCGGTGTAGAACCAGTCCAGCTTGCCGTAGCGTTCCTCGTACCGGGCGCTGACCCTGGTGCCGTCCCGCAGAAGCACGTACACCAACCAGGGCCCCTGGGCCTCGAAGGCCGCGTCGTAGGCGTCCCAGTCCGGGATGACGAGGTCCATAGAGAGGGAGATGGGGGAGATGGTCAAATCCTCCACCACCGCCATGGTTGCGCCGCCCAGCTTGACCGGGGCCCGTCCGCCGAAGGAGTAGGTCTGGGTGTCCGTTGGGATGGGGGTGACCACCTGGATGTCCATGCCCTCCAGCACCGTCTTCAGCGTCCCCCCCTGGGTGGCGTATAGGCTGGAAATGCGGTCGAGCCGGCAGTAGCGGGCCTGTTCCGGCAGGCCCCGGTCCGTGGTCATCACAGCCAGCAGGGGGATCACGTTGTCCGTCGGGTCCGGGTCCGTGAGGGCCTCCACGTGGTACCCCCATCCGCTGTCGGGGACGGCGCGCCGGGTGCAGCCCTCGTCGGCGTAGAGGGAGATGTCCAGGGCGAGGTCGACGCCGATGTCCTCATCCCGTTCGCCGCCCAGCCAATAGCCGTAGGCGCTCAAGCCCTCGCCCCGCTCTGGCTCGGGCAGGACGGTTCCCGCCGGGGCGGCGAAGTCCATGAGGATATAGAGCCGATCCTGGTCGGCCACCACCTCCCGCACGGTGATCGCGGCGCCGGTGCCGTTTTTATCGGGAAAGGTCTTTTCCACGGACAAAGCCCCCAGATTTTGTGCCTGGGCCTCGTCGGTGATGCCGAAGAGCCTGCGAAACTCCGGAGACAGCCCGGCCAAGGACACCGCCCCCGCCGCGCCGATGAGCAGGGAGACCGCCGCCACCAGCGCCACCAGGGCCCGGGGGGAGAGGCGGGGCCCGCTCCGGGCGGAGGGTTCCTGTTCGGTGGTCAGCCGGCGGACCAGGGTTTCCTTCTGCGCCTCGGAGAAGCGCAGCCGTTCCAATTCATCAGGATAACGTGCCATAGCCCAATTCCTCCAATCCTGCCTTTAATTTCTGCCGGGCCCGTTTCATCCGGGCCCTTACCGCGTCGGGGCGAAGCCCCAGCAGTTGGCCGATCTCGTTGGTGTCGTAACCCATATAGTAGTAGAGTACCAACACCTGCCTGTCCGGAAGGGGGAGGCGCTGGACCTCCTCCAGGACCCCTCCCTCCTCCGGCTGAAAAGCGGGCTGTTCCGGTACGTCGTCCAGCGCCGCCGTCCGCCTGCGCCAGAGGCTTCGGCGCAGGTTTTTGCAGGCGTTGATGGTTACCCGCACCAGCCAGGCCCGCTCATGGGCCTGGCTCTCAAACGTTCCGGCATAGTTCAGACGCTTGAGGAGCACCTCCTGGCAGACGTCCTGGGCGTCCGGAACTGAGTTCAGCAGGGAATACCCCAGCCGCAGAAGCTGGTCTGAATAGGTCTCCACCAAGCGCCGGGCTAGAGCCTCATCCGCTTGTTCCGCCATGATGTCCCCTCCTTTGCTGTTTTGGAACGCGTTCACTTATCATACACCGGAACGGGTCGAAACGTGACGCGGGCGCCGGTATTTCCAAAATAAAGTTCCCAGAAGAGAAAAAAACCTTGCGTTACAGGAAAAGCTATGGTAAAATACCAGAGCATGTGACCAGAACACACACCCCAGGGATGGCGGTCTTGTGTCCCGCAAGGGATAGACCCGGCCAGATGACCAGGGTGGAGGCACAACAATTAAAGGAGGAAAACAAATTATGGCAGTCGTATCTATGAAGCAGCTTCTCGAGGCGGGCGTCCACTTCGGTCACCAGACCCGCCGGTGGAACCCCAAGATGGCCACCTACATTTACACCGAGCGCAACGGCATCTATATCATCGACCTGCAGAAGACGGTGAAGAAGCTGGAGGAGGCCTACAACTTCGTCCGTGACGTGTCCGCCGAGGGCGGCACGCTTCTGTTCGTGGGCACCAAGAAGCAGGCCCAGGAGGCCATCAAGGAAGAGGCCAACCGCTGCGGCATGTACTTCGTCAACGCCCGCTGGCTGGGCGGCATGCTCACCAACTTCAAGACCATGCGGGGCCGTGTGGACCGTCTCAACCAGCTCAAGAAGATGCAGGAGGACGGCACCTTCGACATGCTCCCCAAGAAGGAAGTCATGCACCACATGGGCGAGATCGCCAAGCTGGAGAAGTACCTGGGCGGCGTGACCGAGATGCGCAAGCTCCCCTCCGCCATGTTCGTGGTGGATCCCCGCAAGGAGCGCAACGCCATCAACGAGGCCCGCAAGCTCCACATCCCCATCGTGGCCATCGTGGACACCAACTGCGACCCCGATGAGATCGACTACGTGATCCCCGGCAACGATGACGCCATCCGCGCCATCAAGCTCATCTCCGGCGTGATGGCTAACGCCATTCAGGAGGGCCGCCAGGGCCAGGACGCCCCCGTCCCCGCCGCTGAGGCTCCCGCCGAGGCCTGATCCCGCAACAACAGAGAAAACGCGGAGCGCCCGCCCGTGCGCGGGCGGGCGCTCCTTTTATTTAATATTTTTTTGGAGGTATATACAATGGCTGCAATTACCGCGAAAGACGTACAGACCCTGCGCGAGAAGACCGGCGTGGGCATGATGGAGTGCAAGAAGGCCCTGGTGGCCAGCGACGGCGACATGGATAAGGCCGTCGAGTACCTGCGTGAGAAGGGCCTGGCCGCTTCTATCAAGAAGGGCGACCGCATCGCCGCCGAGGGCGCCGCGTACGCCGCTGTCATCGACGGCGTAGGCGTGGTGGTCGAGGTGAACGCCGAGACCGACTTCGTGGGCAAGAACGAGAAATTCGTGGGTTTTGTCCACGGCGTGGCCGCCGTGGTGGCGAAGGAGAATCCCGCCGACCTGGACGCCCTGCTGGCCGCCCCCTACGGCAATGGCCGCACTGTGCAGGAGGAGCAGCAGGAGATGGTCCTGGTCATCGGCGAGAACATCAAGGTCCGCCGCTTTGCCCGCTTTGACAAGAACGTCAGCGTGGCCTATGTCCACGCCGGCGGCAAGATCGGCGTGCTGGTGAACCTGGAGACCGACCTGCCCGCCGAGAAGGTAGAGGCCATCGGCAAGGACGTGGCCATGCAGATCGCCGCCCTGAACCCCCGCTTCTGGGATAAGTCTCAGGTGGATCAGGCCACTCTGGACGAGGAGAAGAAGATCATGCTGGTCCAGATGGAGAACGACCCCAAGATGGCCGCCAAGCCCGAGAAGGTCCGCGAGGGTATCGTGGTGGGCAAGATGCGCAAGTTCTATGAGGAGAACTGCCTGCTGCAGCAGGACTTCGTCAAGGACGGCTCCATGAACATGGAGGCCTATATCGCCGCCGCCGCCAAGGAAGCCGGCGGCAGCGTGAAGTTTGTCGACGCCGTCCGCTTCGAGAAGGGCGAGGGCATCGAGAAGAAGCAGGAGAACTTCGCCGAGGAGATCGCCAAGCTCCAGAAGTAAATTTAACCGATTGGAAAGATCCGAAGTACAATTTCTGTACTTCGGGTCTTTTTTTTAAAATTGGTATGGTAAATGCATGGTTAGGAGGAGAAACCCTTTGCTGCCGGTCCAAAGGGGGAGCGTTGTTTTAAATCTTGCCTTTTGTGATTTACCGAAACAAAAACGGAGGAGGAGAACGCCGTGAAAATCGTAGTGCTGGACGGATACACGGAAAATCCCGGCGACTTGAGCTGGGAGGGACTGGAGCGGCTTGGAGCGGTGGCGGTGTACGACCGGACCCCGGTGGGGGATGTGGAAGAGATTCTGCGCCGGATCGGGGACGCGGACGCGGTATATACCAATAAGACCCCGCTGTGCAGGACGGTGATCGAGGGCTGTCCCCGGCTGCGTTTTATCGGGATGCTCTCCACTGGATACGACGTGGTGGACTGCGCCGCAGCCCGGGAGCGGGGTATCCCGGTGTGCAACGTGCCCTCCTACGGTACCCGGGCGGTGAGCCAGTTCGCCATGGCACTGCTGCTGGAGATCTGCCATCATGTGGGCCATCACAACGCCGCCGTCCACGCCGGCCGCTGGAGCGGGGGAGCGGACTGGTGTTTTTGGGACTATCCTCTGATGGAGCTGGCGGGGAAAACCATGGGGATCGTGGGCTTTGGCCGGATCGGCCAGGCCACGGGACAGCTGGCCCGGGCTTTCGGCATGGAGGTGCTGGCCTGTGACACCCGTCCCAGCGGGACGGGGCGGGCGCTGGCCCAATATGTGAGCCTGGACAGCCTGCTGGCCCGGTCCGATGTGGTGGTCCTCCACTGCCCGCTCTCCGCGGAGACGACCGGACTGATCCGGGCGGAGAATATCGCGAAGATGAAGGAAGGGGCTATTTTGATCAATAACAGCCGGGGCGGCCTGGTGGTGGAGGCGGACCTGGCCCGGGCGCTGGCGGAGGGAAAGCTCTCCGCGGCAGGGCTGGATGTGGTGTCCTCAGAGCCCATCCGCCCCGACAACCCGCTGCTCACGGCCCCGAACTGCCTTATTACACCACACATCAGCTGGGCGTCCAGGGAGAGCCGCCAGCGGTTGATGGACACGGCGGTGGACAACCTGGCCCGATTTCTGCGCGGGGACGCGGTCAATGTGGTAAACTAAAAAAAGGACAAAAGACCGGGCGCTCTTTTGAGCGCCCGGTCTTTTGTCCTTTTCAGGGGGGCATAAGAAAGCGCCTGAGGTCAATTCCCTCAATTCAGCCTGCTCCACTTTGAGCCGTTTTTGTTTCAAAACAGCAAAAATAGAAAAAAGTGAAACAACAATAAGGGCTGTCATGGAGGTGTGTTTTCTCTGAGAGAGGAGCAAGGAAAGGGTTTTGAGAAAAATTGTTGGAACAGACAGTTGAAATGAGGGGCGATGCGGCGAGGAAAAAGAAAGCAGTCACATTTGTCTCTGGTTTGGCACGTGGAATGCTAAAAGAAAAGGTAGAGCTAACATGGTGGGGCCGGTATGGGGATGCCGGGCCTTCGTGAACCGTGCCGAAAAGGAGAGAAATCGAACATGGAACAGAAATTTGATATTGTGGAAGTGGGCCCCAGAGACGGATTTCAAAATCTGAAGGAGTATATGCCGGTGGAACAAAAGCTGGCTGTTATCGACGCTCTGGCGGCTTCCGGCGTGCGGCATATGCAGGTCACCTCCTTCGTCAGCCCCAAAGCTATCCCTCAGATGCGGGACGCCGCCCAGGTGGCCGGGACCTGTCTGGAGAGATACCCCGGCCTGGACCTCTTTGCCCTGGTGCCAAACTTTCGGGGGGCCCAGTCGGCGGTGGAGGTGGGGCTTCACAAGGTGACCAACGTTATCTCCCTGAGCGTCAGCCATAACAAGGCCAACATCAACCGTACCCACGACGAGTCTTTTGCCGAGCTTCAGAAGATCAAGGATCAGTTTCCGGAGCTGGAGGTCTGCCTGGACGTGGCCACCGCCTTTGGCTGTCCCTTTGAGGGGAAATACCGCGGTGTGGAGCCTCTGCTGGCTTTCTTGAAACGGGGGTGGGACTGCGGCGTGCGGACCTTCAACCTGTGCGACACGGTGGGCCTGGCCGACCCGGGACAGGTGCGCCGGTTTCTCCTGGCCTGTCGATCCGAATATCCTGCCGCCCGGTTTGAGGTACATATCCACGACACCCGAGGCATGGGCCTTGTGAACACGCTGGCGGCGGTGGAGGCCGGGGCCGACGGAGTGCAGTCCACTCTGGGCGGGCTGGGGGGCTGTCCCTTTGCTCCGGGCGCCTCGGGCAACACCGCTACGGAGGATCTCGTCCTGATGTTCAATGAGATGGGCTATGACACCGGTATCGACTTCGACAAGATCCTGGCGGCGGCAAAGGCCGAATTTTCCATGATCGAGGGCAGCTTCAGCGGCCATAATCTCCATGTCGAGAAAAGGCCCTGCTGCTGAGAAGCAATAAAGGGAATTAGCTCAACACCCAGATGATAAAACGCCCTTGCCGCGGAAGCGAAGCCGCGGCAAGGGCGTTTTTATCTGCTTTTGTGGGAGCTGCTGTTTATGTTCCGTCTCCGTCATTGGCGCAGGTTTCGTGGCGGGAAAGGGTCTCAAAGGTGGTGTAATATTGCTTCTTATTGTCATTCCCCAAAAATCCGGCAAAAATCTGGTCGACCGGGTCCTGGTAGGGAAAACGCAGAGGGCCGGTAACCCGTTGATAGTTCAGGCTCAGACAGGACAGCCATTGATCCTCGGGAAGGGAAAAGCTTACCGTAAGCCAGCCCCGCCGCCGGTCGGCCCCGGCGGGATAGTTCACTTTGCCCGAGAAATGTTCCAGGGTATATGAGCCAAAGAAGCCCTGGCCGGTGCGGGTGCTCTGTTCCAGTTCCGGGATGGGCGCCGCCCAGGTCAGGCCGTCCTTTTCATAGAGGAGAGCCCCGGCATAGCCGGAGGTCTGGGCGTCGTCGATGGACAGGGAAAAGCCGTCGGTCCAGAAGGGGCTGTGGTCGTCGCCGTAGGCGTGGTTTTCCCACTCGAAAAAGACACAGGCGTGGAACCGGTTATCCGGCAGCTGCACCACTGCGGAGGTCACGTTCAGGTTGCTGTTTCCCGGTTCGTCGCGATACTCGTAGATCAGGTCATAGGTGTTGTATCGGGGCTCACTGTGGGGATCGAACATCAAAAGCTCCTGGCTCGTGTCTACAAAAACCGCCCCGGCCATCTGCTCCACCTCGCTGTCGGGCAGATCGGCCAGCAGCCCGGCGGGAAAGCCAAGAGACTCCAGGCGTTGCCGGGTCTCCGAGACAGCGGGGGAAATATAGGGTCTGCTGTCCAGAGGCAGGTGGGCGGAGGCGAGATTGCACGCCAGCGTCAGCAGGAGACAGCCCAGGAGATACCACAGGCGGACCGTCCTGTCACTCACCCAGACCGGCGCGTCGACAAGGGCGTATCCGGCGTCCCCCAAACTGTCGGGGAGATCATAGAGGGAGCGGCAGAGATAGATATAGAACGCGACGGTGGGGAGGAAGGCCAGCCAGCTCTGGGACAGGGGAGAGACCGCCAGGAAGGCGACCAATACCGTCCAGACCGCCATGCCCAGCAAGGGGTCCTTTTCCTGGGCCACGCCCGCCTTTTGAAAGACCTTCCTCAACGCCTGCCGGAACAGGAGGAAGAAGCCGCTTTGCAGACAGACGGTGAGCACGATGACCCAGGGAGCTCCGGTCTCTGTCGCCGGGGCCTGCCAGGGAGTGGCGGCCTCCAGGAGGGAGAGGGCCTGTCCCGCCATTTTCAGCCCGGAGAGGAACCAGGCGGCGGTGAACCATCTGTTTTCCCGCCGCAGGGAGCGAAAGCCCAGGAACAGCAGGAGCGTGCCCACGGTGGGGAGGATATATTCCAGCCACAGGAAGTTCAGATGCAGCGTGGTGAGGGCCAGACCCAGGGCGATCCGCTGGATGGGGCCCTCCCAGGGGTTGGCCAGATCGTTGTCGCCGGGGGGGAGGGCGGATAAGTCCTCGGTCAGCAGCGCGTCAAATCTCAGATCGTCCCGCTCATTCATACCCTTCACCTCCTAACTGGTCCCGGAGCTTCCGGCGCAGGCGGTAGAGCCTGCCTTCCACGGCGCGTTCGGTCATGCCCAGCTCGGCGGCGATCTGGGCGGTGGATTGGAGATAGTAGTACTTTCGGTAAAAGAGCAGCCGGTCGCCGCGCTCCAGCCGGGCGACCACCTCCCGCAGCCGCCGGGTCCGCTCCCGGCGGAGCAGGACCTCCTCCGAAGAGGGGGCGGAGCCGTCGCGTTCGTCCAGCGTCTCAGTGTCGGCCCGCTTCCGTTTTAGCCGGTTGAGGGCTGTGTTTCGGGAAACAGCGGTGAGCCAGGTGGAGAGCTTGCCTTTCTCAGAGTTAAACTGGTCAAAATGCGCCCAGACCTGAAGATAGATATCGCTGGCGCACTCCTCCGTGTCCCGCTCATCCCGCAGGATGCCCCGGACCACATACCGTACTAGATTGCCGTATTGCTCCTGAAGGAGCCGGAGGCCCTCTTCGTTGCGCTCGCGCAGGAGTTGGATGACGAGATCCTCCACTGACTCACCTCCCTTGGGCTTCTCTACCTGATTATACAGTGAAAAAAGGAAAAACCCACGGAATGTTTACAAATTTCCCCTTGATTACAGCCGGCGGTTTCGGTATCCTTCGAAGCAGAAAGGATAGGATAACATGGAATTGTCCATTAAACCGGTGTCGGCCCGGAACCGGAAGCAGGTCCTTGAATTGTCTTTGGCGGAAAGCCAAAAGGGCTTTGTGGAATCTCCCAGGGAATGCCTGAGGGAAGCCCGGCGGCTGTGGCTGTGGCGTCCGGTGGCCATTTTAGATGCGGACGTGGTCGTTGGTTTCGCCATGTACGGAAAATTCCCCCATGAGGGGGAGCGGGGCCGGGTGTGGCTGGACCGTTTCTTGATCGATGAGCGGTACCAGGGCCGGGGCTACGGCAGAAAGGCCCTGTCAGCCCTGTGCGGGCGGCTCAGAGAGACATATGGCTGTGACGAGATCTACCTGAGCTGCTACCCGGATAATCAGGCGGCCATCCGCCTCTATCAGCGGGCCGGGTTCCAGAGGAACGGAGAGAAGGATATCAACGGGGAAGATGTCATGGTCCTTACCTGTGGCGGGACCATGGAAGGATCACCTTTGGAGGAGCGCTGAAAAGCGGCCGTGCTTTCACGGCCGCTTTTTGCTTCGTATTTCTATTTGGCCAGGGCGGCAAAATAGGCACGGTTGAAGAGGACCGCGGCGTCGTTTGGCTTGTATTGGGCGGCCCGCTCGTTGTAGGCCTCGGCCTTGTCCCGCTGGCCCAGCCGGCTGTAACAGACGCACAGCTGGAGGCAGGGGATGTAGCCGTAAGCGTCCGGGGACACAAAGCCCCCACGGAGGTCGGCCCGGTCACAGGCCAGGGCCCGCTCATACCAGTAGGCGGCCTGGGGCCAGCGCTTCCGGTCCAGAAAGTGCTGGCCGATCTCGCAGCAGACCTCCGCCCGCGGGAGGTCGTAAAGAAAGCTGCGCAGCAGCGCTTGAAGGGCGTTCTCATCCTGGTCTAGACCATACCAGCAATAGGCGCAGTGGCGGCAGGCGTCGATTTGATTTTCCAGCCAGCCCTGCCCCTCGTCCAAAAAGCGTTGAAACACGGTGATGGCGTCCTCATATCGCTTGTGATAATAGAGCTCCCGCCCGTAATAAAACTGCTGGCGCGGGTCCAGGGCGGTTCCGTTGTCTAGAAGCTTTTGAAAAATACGCAGGTTCCGGTCGGGGTCGGAGGGGTGGAGCTTCCAGTGGGTCACGGCGCACTCGGAATATGCGATCTGCCCCTGTGCCTCGATGACCTCGTGTACGGCGCCCTTCCACCGCATCCCGGCGTGATTCTTGATGATGCGCTCCCGATAATAGGAAAATGTGACGTTGCCCTTGTTGTCAAAGCCGGTGTTGTAGCGCATCATCACCACGTCGACGGCGGGGGAGAGGGAGGCTTTCAGCTGGGCGAAGGCCTCCCGGTCGGTGGCCTTCAAAACGTCGTCGGCGTCCAGCCACATACAGTAGTCGCAGCTGGCCTGGTCGAAGGAAAAGTTGCGGGCGGCGGCAAAGTCGTCGATCCAGGCGAAGTCGTAGATTCGGTCAGTATACTTTGCCGCGATCTCCTTAGTGCAGTCGGAAGAACCGGTGTCCACGATGACGATCTCGTCCATAAGCCCGGCCACACTCTCCAGGCAGCGTCCGATCACATCCTCTTCATCTTTTACGATCATACACAGGCTGATGGTACTCACGGCGCAGCTCCTTTATCAGACAAATTGTGGGCGGGGGAGGAGAGGGGGAGTTCCTTTCCAAGACACAGTCTGATAACAGTATATTGAAGAGCCGGGCGCTTGGTGTACAGGACGGAGCAGATGTTTTGTTTATTTTAAATAAAGACAAAACGGGGGAGGACGAAAGGATATGCCTTTCGTCCTCCCCCATTGGAAGGTGTAAACATGATCGGCCTTATTTCTAAATGAAAAAGGCCAGCCGGAGGTGTTCAGCGGGGTTAGGCTTCGCATGGCCTATCGGTATCGCCCCTTCTTAATTTCAAGGACTTACTTAAGGTCAAACGCTTTCGCAAATTGTTCGAGACCGTCAATCAAAAATAGATCGCTGGACCACTTCCCCGGCCAAACGGCATACAGCGAGGTTGCTTGACTCACGGCCCGGGCATAAGCCGCAGCAACTCCTGGAAGATCGGATTTGTTCTTATGCGGTATTTGTGTAACCTTGCCGGCTTTATCTACTTCGAAATAGCATAGTGTGCTCATTTTATATGGGAAATTATCCGTTGCCTTAGCGCTCCTCATATAAACCGCCTGCTTTCATGTCTTTTTAACGATATACCTTAAAATAAAAAGAGTGAACCCTATAAGGGCTCACTCTTGGTGCGGATGGCGGGACTCGAACCCGCACGTCCATGGGACACTAGCACCTCAAGCTAGCCAGTCTACCAATTCCAGCACATCCGCATATTCACTTGCCCTGCTCAAGGGCACTTTGATATTATAGCGGGCTGGAAAAGGTTTGTCAAGCCTCATTTCTTCTGAAGAAGCACAGTAAAAGATGTCCCGGCTTCCGGGGTGCTGGAGACGGAGATTTTACCGTTGTGGGCCTCCACGATGCTCTTGGCGATGGCGAGGCCAAGGCCATACCCCCCCCTGGGCCCGGTCACGGGCGGCGTCGGAGCGATAAAAACGCTCGAAAAGATGGTCCAGATGTTCTGGGGCGATGGCGGGGCCGGTGTTGTGGACGGTGAGGCGTAGACGGTCCTGGACCTTGTCCAGTCTGACGGTGACCGAACCCCCTTCCCCGGAGTACTTCACTGCATTGTCCAGCAGGATGACCACCAACCGCCGCAGCTGGTTTTCGTCTCCCAGGAGGCAGAGTCCGGGGGTCACCTGGTCGGCGAGGGATACACCCCGCTCAAAGGCCACCGACTCAAAGGGGAGGAGGGAGCCGGTGACCAGCTCGGACAGCCGGACCTGGGTGGGATGGCGGGGAAGCTTGGCGGCGTCGCTTTTGGCCAAAAAGAGAAGGTCGTCCACCAGAGATTTCATCCGTCCGGCCTCATCCTGGATATAGGTGATCCATTTGGCCTGGCTCTCCACCGAGTCCGACCGGTGGGACAGGACGATGCCTGTGTTGGCCAGGATGACGGTGATAGGGGTCTTCAGCTCATGGGAGGCGTCGGCCACAAACTGCCGCTGCTGCTGCCAGGCCTTTTCCACAGGACCCAGGGAGAGGTTGGCGAGAAAGAGGGAGATGAGGAAGAACCCCGCCATTCCCAGCAGGCCCACGATCAGACAAGTGAGGAGAAGCTGGCGGATGGAGCCGCTCTCCCAGCTCCGGTCGGCAAAGGCGATCCGGGTGGTCCCGGCGGCGTCGGTCTCCATCAGATACCGCAGGTCCAGGCTGGACAAGGTCCCCGTGGCCTGTCCCCGGGACAGGACCTCAGCCACGGCGCTATCCAGCACCGAGTCCTCCACCGAGACGTTGTTGCCCTGATTCACCGAGCGGATGGAACCGTCACCGTTCAATTCCACTGAGAATACCGGGATCATGGTGAATTCCCGCCGGCCCCCGTCATCCCTGCGGTCGGGGAAGAATGGGGCCGCGGGCTCTTCCTGCCCGGGATCCCTGGGGCCGATCTCCAGCCGGGGCGGGGCGTCCAGCTCGCTCCACTTGAGGGCCATGCGCATGGCCCCCTCGCTCTGGGCGGCGAGCTGGCGGCAGTTGGTGCCCACCAACACGGCGAACACGATGAGGAGGACCAGGCTCACCAGCAGCATATTGGTGGCGATAAATTTCCTGCGCAGCTTTTGGATCATGACAAAGGAACCTCCAAAAAGTAACCCACCTTGCGCACGGTGCCGATGGTGACATTGGAGCCGAGGAAATTCAGCTTTTTGCGCAGGAAGGAGATGTATACCTCCACGTTGTTGTCCTCCGCCTCGGACTCCAGGCCCCAGACCTTGGAGATAATGTCCTCTTTGGGCACCACGACGTGGAAGTTGGACATGAGGAGTTTCAAAACCTCAAATTCCTTGAAGCCAAGGCGCACGGAACTGTCTGCGCAGATGAGGCACCGCACGTCCAGCCGGAGGGTGAGATCCCCCACCGTCAGGGTGTTTCCGATGACCTCTCCCTGCCGCCGGGTCAGGGCCCGCACCCGGGCCAACAGCTCCCCGGAGTCGAAGGGCTTGGTCATATAGTCGTCGGCGCCGCAGTCCAGGCCGCTGATCTTGTCGGGCACCTCGTCCCGGGCGGTGAGCATGAGAATGGGGGTGGACACATGGGCCGCCCGGAGCCGCCGGGCCACCTCGAAGCCATCCAGCTTGGGGAGCATCACGTCCAGGATGATGGCGTCATATTGGGCGCTCAAACCGTAATCCAGGCCGTCCGCCCCGTCGTACACCATGTCCGTCTGGTAGTGCTGCTCCGTCATGATCTGTCCCAGGGCTTCGGCCAGGTGCGTTTCATCTTCCACGATCAGGATCCGCATTGCGCTCTCCCGCCTTTCCGTTCATTTCCCGGCTATTATACAGAAGGAAGCTGAAATTTGTCTGAAAGGTTTCCCTTTTTTCTTCACCAGTCGATATTGGCCTTCCTGGCCTGACTGCACAGGTCTTTGGTGGAGAGGGTATACTGTTTGCCGTCTTTGATAAAATGGGTCCCGCACTGGCGGAACTGAAAATGCACGCCCCGCCGGATACACTGGTCCCGGAGGGAGAGCACCCAGGCGTAATCCAGGGGCCGGGCGGACCGGTCCGACTCGCCGCCCACCACCACCAATTCCACGCCGTCCAGGTAGGCCTCGATGTCAAGGGGGCCGAGGAGGGGCTGGCAGATGATATTCCTGTGCTGGATGGGAAGCCGGGAGAAGAGGGGGAGGCATTCCTCAGCACGGGCCTGGTTTTCCACGGTGCAGCCTACGATGACGTTGTCGTATCCCTGCCCCCAGTCCTCGGGTACACACTGGGGAAACCGGGTGATACGCTTTGTGAGGAAGAGAAAGCGGAGGTCGGGACGGCGGCGGATCATATCCCAGCACTCGGCCCGCCACGGGTCCGCCTCCTCCAGCAGAAAATCCGAGGAGAAGCAGAGGTAGACCAGCTGGCCGGGCTTCATCCGCCAGTTCCCGTCCTTGCCGGTCTCCACCGGGGCGGCGAACCGCTTGGTTTTGACGATCTGCTCCGTGTCGACGCCGCGTTTGGCGTCCCCCTTGTGGATGTAGCAGAACCGGCACCCCTCGCTGTACCTGTGGCAGCCCCGCCAAGGATCCCACATTGCCATTCCGGCCGCCCCCTCCATCGCTTTCTGCTGTCACATTCGATTTCAGTATAGCAGAAGCGCCGCGGGATTTACAGACCGTTCACACCTTTTTCCAGAACCTTTCAGAGTAATTTCAGGTTCCCCCGCTATACTTGGGCCGAAAACCAAACGTGGGAGGGCAAGAAATGATGAGCTTGTTTCCAAAAAAGACAGTGACCGCGGAGGGGGCGGACACCGCCGCGGCTCCAAAGAAGAGGCGGAAGCCGGGGCCCAGGCGGATCGCGGCCCTGGCCGTTGCGGCGGGGCTCCTGTGCGGGGCGGGCTTCGGGGTAAAGGCACTGTTTTTCGGTGAGGAGGAGCGGGTGGCCCTGACCGGGACCACCACTTACGGCTCTCTGTCCACCACCATCGAGGGCACCGGCACCACCGTCCCGGCGGACAGCTACACGGTGACCGCCGCCTCCTCTGAGGCCAAGATCACCGCGGTCTACGTCTCCGCCGGCGACACGGTGGCGGTGGGGGACCTCCTCTATACCCAGGATGACAGTGAGCTGGACGACACCATCGACGAATACCAATCCCAGATCGACGATTTGAACGACCAGATCGATACCTACAACCAGCAGCTCTCCGACCTGCGGGAGACCATGTCCAAGCTCACTATCACCGCCCCCTTTGCCGGACGGGTCACCCAGCTGGACGCCGAGGCGGGGGACGAGGTGCAGAAGGGGACCAAGCTGGCCCTTCTGGTGGATGACAGCAGGATGACCCTGACGGAGTATTTCAGCTACGCCTATGAGGACCAAATCTACGTGGGTATGCCGGCCGGAGTGTCCATCTCCAGCCTTATGAGTACCTTTGAGGGCACCGTCACCAAGGTTGAAAAGGTGGAGCGGCTCACTGCCGAGGGGACCCGGTGCTTTGCCGTGACCATCACCCTGGACAATCCCGGGGCCCTCACCGAGGGAATGACCGGCGCGGCCTGGGTCACCGCCGACTCCGGCGAGAAGCTTTATCCCGCCGTGGAGGGAGCGTTGGAGTATCAAAGCAGCAAGACCATCTCTGCTCAGGCGTCGGGGGAGCTGACCGATGTGCGGGTGGTGGACTACCAGAAGGTGTCCGCGGGGGAGGTCCTGGCCGTCATCGACGACAGTGACTACCGGGAGCAGGTGACTTCCGCCGAGAAAAAGATCACCCAGGCCCAGGAGCGGATTGGGTCCTACCAGGAGCGCATTGCCGACACGGAGGAAAAGCGCTCCGACTATCACGTCACCTCCGAGGTGGAGGGCAAGGTCATCATGGTAAACGTCCGGGTGGGGGAGACGCCCCGCTCCGGCATGACGGCGGTGGCGGTCTACAACTTGGACAACATGGAAATCTCGGCCAACATCGACGAGCTGGACATCGACAACATCGAGATGGGCATGGAGGTGCGCATTGTGAAAAGCGGCTCCAGCGGCTCCGGCGAGACCTACACCGGCACGGTGACAGAGATCAGCTATGAGGCCACCAACTCCAGCGGCGTGGCCTATTTCCCCATCGTGGTCACCATCCCCTCGGATGGGGCTCTCTCCGCCGGGGTCAACGTGTCTTACTATATCGACATTGGAGACGCCGAGGAGGGGGTCCTGGCCCCGCTGGAGGCCCTCAAGACCACCACGGAGGGCACCTGCCTCTTTGTGAAGTCGGAGACCAGGCCGGAGAACGCCGTGGACCTGGATGAGGGTGTGGTGCCGAGCGGGTTCTACGCCGTGCCGGTGGAGATGGGCTCCACCAACAGCCAATACGCCCGCATCCTCTCCGGCGTGGAAGAGGGGGTGGAGGTCTTTACCCGCTACCGCCAGTCGGTCCCCAGCAACGGGGATTCGACCAGCACCAACGGTGAGGACAGCCAGAGTCAGGACTTCCAGATGCCCGGCGGAAACTTTGGAGGCGGCGGAATGCCCGGCGGGGGCGGCGGCTTCCCCGGCGGCGGTCCCATGGGTTAAAAGGAGGGAAACAGTATGAGCCTCATCGAGATCAAGGACGTTTACAAAATATACAATGAAGGCCTGGAAAACCAGGTCAACGCTCTGGACGGAGTCTCCCTGGAGATCGCGCGGGGGGAATTCGTGGCCATCATCGGCACCTCCGGCTCCGGCAAATCCACCATGATGAACATCCTGGGCTGCCTGGACGTGCCTACCCGGGGAGAGTACCTTCTGGACGGCCAGCCGGTGCGGGAAAAGACGGAGCGGGAGCTCTCCGACCTGCGCTCGAGGCGCATCAGCTTTATCTTCCAGGGCTATAATCTGATCCCCTCCCTGAAGGTCTGGGAAAACGTGGCCCTGCCCATGACCTACCAGAAAATCCCTCTGGAGGAGCGCCGCAGGCGGGCTCTGGAGGCTCTGGAGGAGGTGGAGATCGCCTCCAAGGCGGAGTCGAGGCCCTCCCAGCTCTCCGGCGGCCAGCAGCAGCGTGTGGCCATTGCCCGGGCCATGGCCACCCGGTCCCCCATCCTCATGGCCGACGAGCCCACCGGCGCCCTGGACTCCAAGACCGGCGCCCAGGTGCTTGGCCTCATGCGCCGGATCAACGCCCAGGGCACCACAGTCATCCTCATCACCCATGACAACGGCATCGCCGCCAAGGCTGACCGGACCATCCGTGTCATGGACGGGAAGATCGTCCACGACAGCCTGTGGGACGGCGTCCTGGTGCCGGGGCTGGAGGGGGCGGCGGTGGGGGAGCGGGCCTTATGAATTCCCTCCGAATGGCCCTGGACTCCATTCGGGAGAAAAAGGGCCGCTCCTTCCTCACCATGCTGGGCATCATCATCGGCGTCACCGCCGTGCTGGTACTGGTGGCCATGGTCACCGGCTACAACAGCGACATGACCGCCTATTATGAAAAAATGGGGGTCAATAAGGTCACCGTCAAATTCACCTGGTATGACGCCACCCGGGCACCGGACGTGATGGGGCTGCTCTATGATTACGGCAACAACGATTTGTCCGACCGGGTCCTTGGCGTGACCCCCGACCTGTCCACTGTCCTGCCCCTTCAGTACGGCGGCACCACCCTGGACGATGAGACAATCACCTATTTGGGCTCCGATCAATTTTCCGTATGCAGCAACTACACGCTGGACAGCGGCCGGGACATCCTGCCCCAGGACGTGGAGAACCGGAACCTGGTTTGTGTCCTGGGCTCCTACGTGGCCGACAGCCTTTTCCAGTACGCCGACCCGGTGGGCAAGACCATCACAATCGGCGGATACCCCTTTCTGGTGGTGGGGACCTACTATCAAAAGGACGGGGGGACAGAGGGCTCCATGGATGACGCGGTGGTTATCCCGTACTCTCTGAACCGAACCATTTTGAACAGCGCCTACACCAACAACATCGTGGTCAAGGTGTCCTCTTCCAACGAGATGACCCCGGTCATGAATTCCCTCACCTCTTTTTTAGAGGAAAACCTGGATTCCTCAGTGGGCAAGTATACCCTGGAAAACGGAAACTCCGCCATGACGGAATCCAACGACGAGATGACCTCCCTGTCCGTGGTGCTGGGGGGCATCGCCTCTATCGCCCTTCTGGTGGGCGGTATCGGCATCATGAACATCATGCTGGTCACCGTCACCGAGCGCACCCGGGAGATCGGCATCAAGAAATCCATCGGTGCCCCCCGGCGGGAGATCATCGGCCAGTTTCTCCTGGAGGCGGGCATCCTTAGCTCTCTGGGGGGCCTGATCGGCATCGGGCTGGGCTTCCTCCTGTCGCTGATCCTGGGAAAGGCCATGTACGGCCTGGTGGTCCTCCCCGGCATGGGCATCGCCCTGGGCTCCTTCGCCTTCTCTCTGGTCATCGGCGTGGTATTCGGCATCTATCCCGCCGTGAAGGCCTCCAACCTCCAGCCCGTGGACGCCCTCCGGGCCGACTGACCTGGGCCGGGAGCACGGGTTCGGAACAGTACCGTGTATGTGTACGTCTGGCGGTAAAAGGCTCCCCCTTTGGGGGAGCTGCCAGGCGAAGCCTGACTGAGAGGGGGCCCCACCCCCTAAGTTCCAACGGAAAGGATTGTTACCCATGAATAGACGAGTTGTTTCTCTGGCCCTCTCCGGGGCGCTGTCCCTGTCGCTGCTGACCGCCCCCGCCTTGGCGGCCACCACCGGGGACGTGGACGAAGCGGTGGCCGTCCTCTCGGGGCTGGGGGTGGTCTCCGGCTACTCCGACGGGCTCTACCACCCGGAGGACGGCCTCACCCGGGCCCAGTTCTGCAAGCTGGCTGTTCTGTCCGAGGACCATGGTGATCAGGCCGCTGGCAGCGCCTACCGCTCCCTTTTCTCTGATGTGGCCGCTTCCTCCTGGGCCGCGCCCTATATCAATCTGGCCTATGAAGAGGGTCTGGTGGCGGGGAAGGGAGACGGCACCTTCGGCCCCGATGAGGCGGTGACCCTCTCCCAGGCCATCACCGTCTGTCTGCGGCTGCTGGGCTATTCCGACAGCGACATCGGCCCCTTCTGGCCGGAGGATTACCTCTCCAAGGCCGCCAAGCTGGGGCTGCTGGAAGGGGTCTCGGCCGGGGGCGGGGACGCCCTGACCCGGGGACAGGCCGCCCTGCTCCTCTACAACCTGCTCCAGCAGCCCGACACCCAGGGCAGGACCTTCGGCCTGGGTCTGGGCAGCTCCTATGTGGAAAACGCCATCCTGCTGGATAACGACGACGAGGCCGCCGACGGCACCCTCCACACCGCCTATGTCTACGCCGGAGGGAACCTGAGCTGGTACGGTCAGGCCGATCCGCTCCCGGACAGCCTGGTCCACCGCCGGGGGACCCTTTTGCTGGACAAGACGGGCAAGGTAAAGGGCTTTCTCCCTGATGACAGCGTTTATAAGACGGTGACGGCGGAGGACGTCACCGCCTCGGGGGTCACGGATCCCGGCGGCGCCTCCTACTCTATCTCTTCTTCCACGGTGGTGGTGGCGGATGACGAAAAGACCACCTACGGCGCGGTCTGGTACGACCTGGAGGGCCGGGAGCTCACCCTTTATTACGCGGAGGGCGGCGGCATCACCCTGGTCACGGCCTCCGACGCCCAGATTTACGACGGCACCCTCCTCACCGGCTATTATGAGGACGTCAGCCCCAACGCCTCCGCCCCCGACACCGTCACCCTTCTGGGGCACACCTTTGATGTGGCGGAGGATGCCGTGGGCCTGTCCTCCCTCAGTGTGGGGGATAAGATCACCATTTCCCTGAACGGCTCCGGCCAGGTGGTCCGGGCCTGGGCCGCCGGGGAGAAAAAGACCACGGTGGCGGCGGTGCTGGAGAGCGCCTCCAAAGGGACCCTGACCCACGTCAGCGGGCTGTCCCTTTCCGCCGCCATCAGCAACGCCTCCTCCGCCGCCGACCTGGAGGGCTGTCTGGTGCGGGTGAACGCTTCTGGGATAGGCAAATGCTCCGTCACCGCCCTCTCCGGCGGGGTCTCCGGCCAGCTGAACGTGGCGGCGGGGACCCTGGGCAGCCTGCCCCTTTCGGACCATGTGAAGATCTACGACCAGGTGGGCTCCGCCCCCGCCGTGGAAATTGAGCTGGAGGATATCCTCGCCGATCGCGTGGCGGCCTCCAGCATCACCTACGCGGGGACCAACGACAAGGGGGAAGTGGACCTCATCCTCTTGAAAAACGTCACGGGGGATGCCTATACCTACGGATTTTACCGCCTGTCCACCGTTGCCAGCGGCAAAGAGGGCTCGGAGGACTATTACGAGTACCGCACCCTGGCCGTGGAGAACTCCGGGGGCACGACGGCTTACTGCGCCAGTACCCAGAGCGTCCGTTCCGGGGCGGCGGGGGGACTGGCGGTCACCGCGGGGGAGAAGATCGCGGGCTTTGCCGAGCTGACCAAAGTGGAGAAGGTGGCGCGTTCCGCCTTCGACGGAGAGGATTACGCGGTGATCGACGGCGTCCAGGTCCCCATTGCCGGAAATGTCCAGGTCTACAACGGCGACAGCGGCCAGTGGATCAGCCTGGCCCAGGCCAAAGGATACAGCGATACCATGACGGTCTATTACAGCGGTACATTGGGAGCTTCGGCAAAGGTCCGGCTGGTGGTCGTAGGCTGATAAAAAGGGAATGGAACAGGAAAAGGACGCTGCGAAGAGTGCAGCGTCCTTTTTTCGCCCAAAAACGTCAATAAGCCAAATTTTCCTTGCCTTTTCATGCTGTCTGCTTTATAATCATTATGTTAATATACGTAAGCCTTGGGCCAGCGTCTCCGGCCGGTTTACGGCGGGAGGTGGAGCGGGATGAAGACCTTCAGTGTGCGCTTTTACCGGCGTCTGATTCTGGTGTTCCTCTCTCTTCTGATCCTGGCCCCCACCGCTGTGGCTGTTTGCCTGGGCATGAAATGCGGCAGGCTGGAGAAGCAGTTGGAAGCGGTCCGGGAGGAGCCCGTTCCCCGGGGATCCGGTTTGGAAGAAACGGGGCCGACCGTTGAGCCGATCCTTTATCAGACCCTCTATCCGGACCTCTATGGCACAGCCCAGCTTCCCGACCGGCGGGTGCGGGCGGAGGACACGGTCTACCTCACTTTTGACGGAAGCCCCACGGCCAATACCCAGCGCATTTTGGATATTTTGGATCAGTATGGCGTAAAGGCCACTTTTTTTGTGGTGGGACGCACTGACGACGCCTCCCTGGACCTGATGCGGGAGATCGTGGCCCGGGGGCACACCATTGGACTGAGAAGCTACAGCGAGTCCTTTCAGACGATTTACAGTTCGGTGGAGGCCTATCTGGAGGACTTTGACCGGATTTATCAGCTGGTCTATGAGACCACCGGAGTGAAGGCGGAGATCTTCCGGTTTCCCGCGGGCAGCGTCAACGCCTACAACAGCGGTATCTATCAGGAGTTGATTGCGGAGATGCTCCGCCGGAACTTCGTCTTTTTTGACTGGGACGTCACCGGCGAGGATACCAGGGTGGGCGGTGTGACGGCACAAAAGGTGGAAGAGGCGGTCCTGCGGGAGATGGACGGCAAGAGCCGGGGGATCGTCATGCTCCATGACTCGGCGGGCAAAGGGGCCGTGGTGGACGCCCTGCCCCGTATTTTGAGCGAACTGCAGGAAAAGGGATACGGTTTCCAGCCGTTGACGGCGGCGGTGATGCCGGTGATCTTTAGTTATAAAAGCGCGCCCTGATCTGGTGTGTTGACTGCGGGCGCAGTTTTGTCGAATGGGAAGGTGCGGCATATGGCTGGCAACAAGGAGAATATGAGACAGGCGATGAAGGAGCTTTTGGGTCTGGTAGGCGTCGGCTCTGAGGAAAAGCAGGATGAGGTCGATTTGGAGGAGGCGCGTCAGGAAGTGGCTGATACGATGGATAAGCAGTTTTTCCAGCCCTCCGCGGCATCCGAAATTGGCGGCGTAGGCCAGCCTTTCCTGTCAGATCCCATGAGAGGGGCCGGGGAGGACGATATGCCCGAGGCCGCTCCCTTCATCCGCCCCGGCGCCACTGTGATCTCGGCCGGGACCTCTCTTTTCGGGGATCTGCGGGCCGAGGGCGACGTAGAGGTCCTGGGTAAGCTGAAGGGCAACCTGGAGGCCACCGGCAACGTGCGGATCACGGGCAAGGTGCTGGGCGATGTGAAGGGCGGGGCCGTGACGCTGGCTGGCTGCGCCATTCAGGGCAACATCACCGCCACCGCGTCGGTCTGTCTGGACGAAGGCGCTCTGGTGGTGGGGGATATCCTGGCCACTGACCTGGAGTCGGGCGGCAAGGTGAAGGGCAATCTCCAGATCGCCCGTTCCGCCTCCTTCCTGCCCAAGGCCGTTTTGGCGGGCAATGTCTCCGCCGGGATGATCTCCATCTGCCAGGGGGCCCAGATCCAGGGCGCTATGCGGATCGCGGAGGACCCGGAGACCAACAGCCTTTTCGGGGACGGCCTGGAAATTTGATAGGACTGCATGAGAAGAGCCGGACGGATCGCCGTCAGGCTCTTCTTTTTGTCACAGGGGGCGGATGACCCCGCAGGCGATGCGGTCCCCGCTGTCTCCGGCGGGCTGGGAGCGGAAGTCGTCGGCCTTTTCGTGTACCATCACAGACCGTCCGATGACCTCCTCGGGGCGGAACCGGTCGGTGTAGACCGCCAGCAGGGCGGTCCCGGTCTGGGAGCCCAGCAGCGGGGGCAGGTCGCCGCTGTGCCAGGGGTGGGGGAACCCGTGGGTATCATAGTGGCTGCCTGCCCGCTGGAAGGGGACGTCGCCCCCGGTGGTGCAGTCGCCCATGGCGTGGATATGAAACCCCAGGAATCCGGGGGAGGGGAGACCCACCGCCCGGACCACCACCAAGGTCCCGGCGTTGTAAGGGTAGAACAGGACTTCGCCGGCCAGGTCGGGATTGGCCCCGTCGCCCCGCAGCACGGCTGCGGCGGCGGGGTGGGGCAGAGAGAGGGGAAACGGCTCCACTGTGCAGACCTCCTTTTTCCATCTCTATGCCGCCGGAACCGCCCCAGTGACAGTAGACGAGCCGGGTCGGAAATGATATAATAAAAAAATCAATATTCTTAGGGGGGAGCGGCTTGAAAAAGGCGGCATTTATCGGAACGGGGAATATGGGCTCGGCCCTGATCAAGGCGACCTGCCGGGCGTTGGGGCCCGACCAGGTGGTGGTGGCCAACCGGACCTTTGAAAAGGCGGAAGAACTGGCAAGGGAAACTGGTTGTCAGGCAGTCTGGACAAATCAAGAGGCCGCGGCGGCGGGGGAGTATGTTTTCCTCTGCGTCAAACCCAAGCTGATCCACGGGGTGCTGGAAGAACTGTCCGGTGCCCTGACGGACCGGGTAGTGGTCTCGGTGGCGGCCGGCGTCCTTTTGGCCGACCTGGAGAGCTGGACGGGAGAGCGGGTGCCTGTCCTGCGGATCATGCCCAATACCCCCTGTGCCATCGGGACGGGGATGACCGCTTTGGCGGGTGGGAAAACCGCAAAGGAAAAACACTTTACAGATGTGGAGGACATTTTGGCCCAGACTGGCCGGGTGGAGCGCATCGAGGAAGGGCTGATAGATGCGTTCAGCGCCGTGGCGGGCTGCGGCCCGGCGTTTATCTATCCTTATATCGAGGCGCTGGCCGACGGCGGCGTGGCCGCGGGCCTGCCCCGGAGCAAGGCGCTGGTCTATGCCGCCCAGATGACCCTGGGGGCGGCCTCCATGGTGCTGGAGAGCGGGGCCCATCCCGGAAAACTCAAGGACGACGTGTGCTCCCCCGGCGGCTCTACCATTGCCGGCGTGGCGGAGCTGGAGCGCCACGGCCTCCGGGCCGCCGCCATCGACGCCGTGCTGGCGGCCTGGCAGAAAAATGGACAGCTTGGCAAGTAAAAACAGTTAACAAGTATAGATATCTCAACACTTGGTGAAGTTGCATAATTTCTTTTAGGATAACTGATTTTTTTCGAGCGTTTTCCTTGCAAAATGCCGAATGGAGCGATATAATGGAACCGAATCATCGCCCGTGAGAACGGGAGTCTGAGAAGAAGGGAGTGGCGCTGGATGAGTGAGTACATCATCGAGATGTGCAATATCACGAAGGAATTTCCCGGGATCATTGCCAACGATGACATCACCCTGCAGCTCAAAAAAGGTGAGATCCACGCCCTGCTCGGTGAGAACGGAGCGGGGAAGTCCACCCTGATGAGCGTCCTGTTCGGGCTGTATCAGCCGGAGAAGGGCGTCATCAAAAAGAATGGGGAGGTCGTCCAGATCAAGGACCCCAACGACGCCAACGACCTTGGGATCGGCATGGTGCATCAGCACTTTAAGCTGGTCCACAATTTTACTGTGCTCCAAAACATCGTCTTGGGGATGGAGACCACCAGCCATGGCTTTTTGAAGATGGACGAGGCCCGGAAGAAAGTGGTGACCCTCTCCGAGCAGTACGGCCTGCGGGTGGACCCGGACGCCCTCATCGAAAACATCACCGTGGGGATGCAGCAGCGGGTGGAAATCCTGAAGATGCTCTACCGGGACAATGAGATCCTGATCTTTGACGAGCCTACCGCCGTATTGACCCCCCAGGAGATCGAAGAGCTGATGAAGATCATGAAGGGTCTGGCCGCCGAGGGCAAGTCCATCCTCTTCATCACCCACAAGCTCAATGAGATCAAAGAGGTGGCCGACCGCTGCACCGTCCTCCGAAAGGGCAAATACATCGGCACCATCGACGTCTCCGGCGTCTCCAAAGAGGAGATGAGCGAGATGATGGTGGGCCGCAAGGTGGAACTGAAGGTGGAGAAAGGCCCCGCCCATCCCACCGACGTGGTCTTTGAGACCGAGGGCCTCACCGTCATCAATAAGGACCACGGGAAAAAGGTGGTCAACGGCGTTTCCCTGAAGGTGCGCCGGGGCGAGATCGTCTGCGTGGCCGGGATCGACGGAAACGGCCAGACCGAGCTGGTGCAGGCCATCACCGGCCTGATGAAGCCGGACTCCGGCACAGTGCGGCTGAAGGGGGAGGACGTGACCCATTCCTCCATCCGCCATAAGAACACCCACGGCCTGGGCTATATCCCAGAGGACCGGCACAAGCACGGCCTGGTACTGGATTACCCCCTGGCCTATAACCTGGTGCTCCAGAGCTATTTTGAGCCGGAGTTCTGTTCCGGGGGCTTTTTGAAGTACGACAAGATCTTCCAGTACGGCGACAAGCTCATTGAAAAGTACGACATCCGCTCCGGCCAGGGGGGCAGGACCACGGCCCGTTCCATGTCCGGCGGCAACCAGCAGAAGGCCATCGTGGCCCGGGAGATCGACCGGGATCCCGACCTCCTCATCGCCGTCCAGCCTACCCGTGGCCTGGACGTGGGTGCCATCGAGTACATCCACCATCAGCTGGTGGCGGAGCGGGACAACGGCAAGGGCATCCTGTTGGTGTCCCTGGAGCTAGATGAGGTGATGAATCTGGCCGACCGGATTTTGGTCATCTACGAGGGAGAGATCGTGGCCGAGCTGGACCCGGCTGGCGTGACGGTTCAGGAGCTTGGCCTTTACATGGCCGGCTCCAAGCGAAAGGCGGTGGGCTGAACATGAGGATCCGTTTTCCCAACATGGTGCAGACCTACGGCGGAAAGGAGGGCGACGGGGCATGAAAAACGGCGGAAACCTCCTGGAGCGACAGGGCTTTCGAAATGCCTTGGCCTCGATCATGGCCATTCTCATCGGCATGGTGGTGGGCCTGATCATCCTGCTCATCTCCAACCCGGCCAACGCCTTCCCCGGCTTTTGGGCCATCGCCACCGGCGGTCTTCAGAACCGGAAGAACATGGGCCAGGTGCTCTATTACGCCACGCCCATCATCATGACCGGCCTGTCTGTGGGCTTTGCCAAGAAGACCGGCCTCTTTAATATCGGGGCCTCCGGCCAGTACGTCATGGGGGCCTTCGCCGCCGTCTACGTCGGCGTGAAGTTTACCGGCTTGCCCGCCGGGATCCACTGCCTGGTTGCCATCCTGGCCGCCGCGCTGGTGGGGGCGCTGTGGGGCAGCGTCCCCGGCCTGTTGAAGGCTTACTGCAATATCAACGAGGTCATCGCCTGCATCATGATGAACTATATCGGCATGTCCATGGCGAACCTCCTGGTGCGCAAGTTCATCTTTGACCGGGCCAAGAACATGTCCCTCCAGCCAGCCGCCTCCGCCGTGCTGCCCAAACTGGGCTTCGACAAGCTTTTCGTGGCTGGCGGCGCGCCTTCCAGCGCCAACGCCGGCTTCGTGATCGCCGCCATTCTGGGCGTGGTGGTCTGGGTCATCCTGGAAAAGACCAGGCTGGGCTTCGAGCTGAAGGCCTGCGGCTATAACCGGGACGCCGCCAAGTACGCCGGCATCAACGACAAGAAAAATATCCTGCTGGCCATGGTCTTCGCCGGGGGGCTGTCCGGCATCGGCGGGGCCCTCTACTATCTCTCCGGCGCCGGTTCCGGCATCCCTGTGCTGGATGTGCTGGCCGCAGAGGGCTTCAACGGCATCCCTGTGGCCCTGCTGGGTATGTCCAACCCCATCGCCATCATCTTCACCGGGACCTTTATGGCCTACCTGACCCAGGGCGGACTGTCCATGCAGTCTTACGGCTTCCCCACCCAGATCGTGGATATCATGTCCGCCGTCATCATCTACTTCGCCGCCTTTGCCCTCTTCTTCAGCCAGCTGATTGGAAAGATCAAGCTTGCGCCCAAGGCGGCTGCTCAGGAGAAAGTTGAGACGGACCATCAAGAACTCCAGGATCAGATGCGGCAAGCGGAAGATGGAAAAGGAGGTGAGGGACAGTGAGCGGACTTGACCTTCTGATTTTTATGGTCCAGCAGATGATGAGCTTCTCCGTGCCCCTCCTCATCGTGGCCCTGGGCGGTCTCTTCGCCGAGCGGTCCGGCATCGTCAACATCGCTCTGGACGGCACCATGATCATCGGCGCCTTTACCGGCATCATGTTCCTCCATCTGTTCCAGAACCCAGACGCCACTTCCGAGCAGGGGATGCTGCTGCTGGCCCTGCTGGTCTCCGCCGTCATGGGCATGGTGGTCAGTTTGGTCCACGCCTACGCCTCCATCAATATGAAGGCCGACCAGACCATCTCGGGTACCGCCATCAACGTGTTCGCCCCCGCCATCTCCATCTTTGTGGCCCGGCTGGTGCTGGGGGTGCAGCAGGTGCCCTTCGCCAACCACTTTGTCATTGAAAAGGTCCCCCTGCTGGGAGACATCCCGGTCATTGGGCAGATGTTCTTCCGCAACAGCTATCTCACCACCTATATCGGGTTCGGCATCCTGGCCGTGTCCGCCATCGTCCTCTACAAGACCCGTTTCGGGCTGCGTCTGAGGGCCTGTGGCGAGCATCCGCAGGCTGCCGACTCCGTGGGTATCAACGTCTACAAGATGCGCTACGCCGGCACCCTGATCTCGGGCGCACTGGCGGGCGTGGGCGGGCTGGTGTTCGTCATCCCCACCTCCACCAACTTCAACGCCACCGTCTCCGGCTACGGCTTCCTGGCCCTGGCGGTGCTGATCTTCGGCCAGTGGAAGCCGGGGCGCATCCTCTTCGCCTCCCTCTTCTTCGGCTTCATGAAGACCATCGCCGCCACCTATTCCGTGGTCCCCGCGCTGGTGGCCCTGAATATCCCCAGCGACATCTACAAGATGGTGCCCTACATCGCCACCCTGGTGGTCCTGGCCTTTACCGCCCGCAACTCCCAGGCGCCCCGGGCCGAGGGCATCCCCTACGACAAGGGCGAGCGGTGATTTGGATCTATCTGACAGACGGACAGCTTTGGCTGTCCGTCTGTTTTTTTTCGGAGTTATCCTTGACAAAACCCTATCAATGCGCTATGATAATACTACCCCCCTGGGGGGTGTCTATGGATGAAATACAAAAAGGAGGTTTGCCCCATGATGGCAGACAAGAACAAGACCCTGCGGCTGTTGAAAACAGCCCGCGGCCAGTTGGACGGCATCCTCAAGATGGTGGAGGAGGACCGCTACTGCATCGATATCTCCCAGCAGGTGATGGCCACCGAGGCCCTCTTGAACCGTGTGAACCGGGAGATTTTGACCGCCCATCTCCGGGGCTGTGTCCAGCAGGCGGCCACGGCGGAGGACCGGGGCGAAAAAGTGGAAGAATTGATCGCCACTTTGGACAAGATATTGAAGTAACGCACCGACCTTAGATTGCGAGGAAACGCCATGAGAGAAAAATTTACAGTCACAGGAATGACCTGCTCGGCCTGCTCCGCCCACGTGGAGAAGGCGGTGTCCAAACTGGAGGGCGTGTCCGGAGTGAACGTGAACCTGCTGGGCGGGACCATGCAGGTGGATTACGACCCCGCCGCCCAGAGCCCTGACAGCATCATCGCCGCCGTGGTGGACTCCGGCTACGGCGCCCAGATCCCCGGTAAAGCGGGGAAGAAGGAGGCGGCCGCCGCGGGCGTGCCCTCCATGGAGGAGGAGCTCAAGGGGATGAAGCGCCGTCTCATCGTCTCCTTCGTTTTTCTGATCCCCCTCTTTTACCTCTCCATGGGCCACATGATGGGCTGGCCCATCCCCCATGTTTTTCATGGGACGCAAAACGCCCTTATTTTTGCCCTGACCCAATTCCTGCTGCTCCTGCCTATCATGTACGTTAACGACAAATACTACAAAGTGGGCTTCAAGACCCTGGCCCACCGCTCCCCCAACATGGATTCCCTCATCGCCTTGGGCTCCGCCGCCGCCGTCATCTACGGCGTGGCCGCCATCTTTGAGATCGGCTGGGGGCTGGGACACGGGGACCTGGCCCGGGTGGAACGGTGGTCCATGGACCTCTATTTTGAGTCCGCCGGCATGATCCTGGCCCTCATCACCCTGGGCAAGTACCTGGAGACCCGCTCCAAGGGCAAGACGGGGGAGGCCATCTCCCGGCTGATGGACCTGGCGCCCAAGACGGCCACCGTCCTCCGGGGCGGGCAGGAGGCCGTCATCCCCGTGGAGGAAGTGGCGGTGGGGGACCTGATCGTGGTCCGGCCCGGGCAGGCCATCCCCGTGGACGGCGAGATCGTGGAGGGCTCCTCCTCCATTGACGAGTCCGCCCTCACCGGCGAGTCCATCCCCGTGGACAAGGGGCCGGGGGACAAGGTGGCGGCCGCCGCAATCAACAAATCCGGCGCCTTCACCTTCAAGGCCACCCGAGTGGGGGACGACACCACCCTGGCCCAGATGATCGCCCTGGTGGACGAGGCCGCCTCCTCCAAGGCCCCCATCGCCAAGCTGGCCGACAAGGTGGCCGGGGTATTCGTCCCGGTGGTCATCTGCATCGCCCTTGTCACCGCCGCTGTCTGGTTCTTCGCCACCGGCGACTTTACCCGGGCCCTCACCGCCGGAGTGGCGGTGCTGGTCATCTCCTGTCCTTGTGCCCTGGGCCTGGCCACGCCTGTGGCCATCATGGTGGGTACAGGGAAGGGGGCGGAAAACGGCATCCTGTTTAAATCCGCCGAGGCCCTGGAGGGGCTTCGCTCCATCCAGACCGTGGTCTTGGATAAGACGGGCACCGTCACCCAGGGAAAGCCCGTGGTGACAGACCTGACGCCCCTGGGGGAGACCACCGAGGAGGAGCTCCTCTGCGTGGCGGCCTCCCTGGAAAAGCCCTCGGAGCACCCCCTGGCCCAAGCTGTGGTGGCCGAGGCGGAACAGCGGAACATCCCCCTGGTCCCCGCCCGGGAGTTCCAGGCCGTCCACGGCCGGGGGGTCACCGCCACCATTCAGGGGGCCCGCTTCCTGGCGGGCAACAGGGCCATGATGGAGGAGAACCGGATCGACCTGGCGGCGGCGGGGGAGACCCCCGAAGCCCTGGCCGGGGCGGGAAAGACCCCTCTCTACTTTGCCCAGGATGGCAGGCTTATCGGGATCGTGGCCGTGGCCGACACGGTGAAGCCCACCAGCGCCGCCGCCATTGCCGCCCTGCGGGACTTGGGGCTGGAGGTGGTGATGCTCACCGGAGACAACCGCCGCACCGCCCAGGCCATTGCCAAGGAGTTGGCCTTGACAGACGTTGTGGCCGAAGTGCTGCCCCAGGATAAGGAAAAGGTCATCGCCGACCTCCAGGCGAAGGGCAAAAAAGTAGCGATGGTGGGGGACGGCATCAACGACGCCCCCGCCCTGGCCCGGTCCGACGTGGGCCTGGCCATTGGGGCGGGCACCGACGTGGCTATTGAGTCCGCCGACGTGGTGCTGATGAAGAGCGACCTGATGGACGCCGTGACGGCGGTGGAGCTCTCTAAGGCCACCATCAAGAACATCAAGGAAAACCTTTTCTGGGCCTTTTTCTACAACGCTATCTGCATCCCCCTGGCCGCCGGAGCTTTTTATCCCATTTTCCACATTCAGCTCTCCCCCATGATCGCCGCCGCCGCCATGTCTCTGAGCTCGGTGTGCGTGGTGTCCAACGCCCTGCGGCTGAAGCTGTTCAAACCCAGGCATACCGCCCCTAAAACGGCGGTGCCGGAGGAGAAAATAAAGAAAGAAGGAGCGAAAAATACTATGGAAAAGAAAATTGTCATCGAGGGTATGATGTGCCAGCACTGCGTGGCCCACGTCACCGAGGCCCTCACCAAGCTGGACGGGGTCACCGCCGTGGTGGACCTGGAGACCAAGACCGCCACCGTCACCGGCGACGCCACCGACGAAGCCCTGAAGCAGGCCGTGGCC
The DNA here is from genome assembly GCA_022846075.1 of Oscillospiraceae bacterium. Taxonomy (GTDB): domain Bacteria; phylum Bacillota; class Clostridia; order Oscillospirales; family Oscillospiraceae; genus Vermiculatibacterium. The sequence continues at coordinate 1,817,304 of AP025582.1, read as the reverse complement.
AACGCCGGGTACACGGTCACCAGCATCCAGTAAGAACGGCGGGAAAGAGGCAAGGGAGCCGGCTAAAACAGCCGGCTCCCTTGTTTTTTATAATGGGAAATCCGTTACAGTCCGAAGGACAAATATGGCCCGCCCATTGTGTTCCCCATTCTGGTGTGATAAACTAAAAAATACGAGGGAAGCGCAAAAGGGGATCGGCCCCGGGGAGCGGATCGACATTTATCTGGACACCGCGGGATTCCAAGCCGCCGAAGGGGATATCACGTTCCAAGTAAACGACCTGAATCAGTTGAGCTATCAGCCCGATTGATCCATATGAGGGAGGTATGCACATGTCCACGCTACTCATCAAAAACGCCCGGTATATCGTCTCCTGTGACGACAAGGACACCCTCTACGAACGGTGCAACCTCTTTATCCGGGACAACGCCATCGAGTACATCGGCCCCCAGGCCCGGCAGGCCGAGCAGGTTATCGACGCCGGGGATATGGTGGTCTATCCCGGCCTTATCAACACCCACCATCACCTCTATCAGCTCTTTTCCCGGAATCTCCCCGAGGTCCAGCGGATGGAGCTCTTTCCCTGGCTGGTGACCCTCTACGAGGTGTGGAAGGGATTGGATGAGGAGGTGGAGTCCTGCGCCTCCCTGGTGGGGCTGGCGGAGCTGGCCAAGACGGGCACCACAACCTGTTTCGACCACCATTATGTCTTTCCAAAGAACGGCGGGGACCTGATCGCCGCCCAGTTCCGGGCCGCCCAGCAGGTGGGGATGCGGTTCGTGGCCTCCCGGGGCTCCATGGACCTGTCCAAGAAGGACGGGGGCCTGCCCCCGGACAGCGTGGTGCAGACCATCGACGACATCCTGGCCGACTCCGAGCGTCTGGTGCGGGTGTGGCACGACGACAGCCGCTTTTCCATGCGTCAGGTGGCCCTGGCGCCCTGCTCGCCCTTTTCGGTGTCCACCGACCTGCTGCGGGAGAGCGCCAAGCTGGCCCGGTCCCTCGGGGTCCGGCTCCATACCCACGTGGCCGAGACCAGGGACGAGGAGGACTACACCCTCCAGAAGTTCGGGATGCGGCCCCTGGAGTATATGCGCTCCGTGGGCTGGACCGGGCCCGACGTGTGGTACGCCCACGGCATCTGGTTCAACGATGACGAGCTGAAGGTGCTGGCGGAGACCGGCACCGGCGTGGCCCACTGTCCCATCTCCAACATGAAGCTGGCCTCCGGCGTCTGCCGGGTGCCCGAGATGCTTCGGCTGGGGGTAAACGTGGGCCTGGCGGTAGACGGCGCCGCCTCCAACGACGGCTCCAACCTTCTGGAGGAGCTGCGGGTGTGCTATCTTCTGCACCGGCTCCACTCCAGCGCTCTGGCCCCCACGGGGTATGACATTTTGAAGCTGGCCACCCGTGGCTCCGCCAAACTCCTGGGCCGGACCGACATTGGATTCCTGGCCCCCGGCATGGCCGCCGACCTGTTCCTCATCCGCCTGACCCGCCCGGAGCTGGCGGGGGCCCAGTTTGATCCCAAATCCATGCTGGGCACCGTGGGCTTCAAGGGGGCGGTGGACTACACCATCATCAACGGCGTCCCCGTGGTGCAAAACGGGGAACTGGTGACGCTGGACGAGAGTGAGACGGCCGCCAGGGCCAACGAGGTCTGCCGCCGGTATCTGCGCCGGTGATTTGAAAAAGCCTTCCGCTTTGGGAAGGCTTTTTCAGCGTCGTTAAAAAACACTTGACAGAGCAGGCGTGGACTGGTATACTATCAAGGCACAATAAAGAAGGAACGGTTTCGTCCTCACCTCCCGGCCAGAGCCGAAGGGGTCAACATGGTATCGCTCGCCGGAATATCCGGCGGTGTTTTGTCTTGTTGCACGGAGCCGTTTCGGCTCCGTGTTTTTTGTATGTGAAAAACGTGTGTGTGTTGAATGGAGGTGCTTTCGTATCAGCAACAAAGGTCATCAGATCAATGAAGAGATCCGGGACAAGGAAGTGCGTCTGGTCGCCGCCGACGGCGAGCAGCTTGGCATCATGTCCGCCCGGGAGGCCCTGGAGAAGGCCGAGGAGGCCAGCCTGGACCTGGTGAAGATCTCTCCCAACGCCGTCCCCCCCGTGTGCAAGCTCATGGATTACGGCAAGTTCAAGTTCGAGCAGACCAAGCGGGAGAAAGAGGCCAAGAAGAATCAGCATGTGGTGGAGATCAAGGAAGTGCGCATGTCTCCCAGCATCGACGTGAACGATTTCAACGTCAAGCTGCGCAACGCCCAGAAGTTTTTGGGCGAAGGGGACCGGGTGAAGGTCACCGTGCGCTTCCGCGGCCGTGAAATGGCCCACACCGAGATCGGCCGGGAGCTGCTGCTGAAGTTCGCCGAGGAGTGCGCCGAAGTGGCCGCCATGGACAAGGAGCCCAAGCTGGACGGCCGTCATATGTCCATTTTCCTCTCCTCTAAGATCGCCAAGGAGCCTAAAAAGTAAGCAAGTTCATTTTACGATAAAGGAGAATACACCATGCCTAAACTCAAGACCCATACCGGGGCGAAAAAGAGATTCAACCTGACCAAGACCGGCAAGGTCAAGCGGGCCCACGCCTATAAGTCCCACCTGCTCAACGGCCACGGCAAGGACACCAAGCGCAAAAGAGGCCTCCGCAAGGGCGCCTACGCTGATGATACCAATGCGGCCACCATCAAGCGTATGATCCCTTACAAATAATTTGATTTTTACTCGAATATAGGAGGTTTCAAATACCATGGCTAGAGTTAAAGGCGCGATGATGACGCGCAAGAGAAGAAATAAGGTCCTGAAGCTGGCGAAGGGTTACTGGGGCGCCAAGTCCAAGCACTTCAAGATGGCCAATGAGCAGGTCATGAAGTCCCTGAAGTACGCTTACATCGGCCGCCGCCTGAAGAAGCGTGACTTCCGCTCCCTGTGGATCACCCGTATCTCCGCCGCCTGCAAGATGAACGGGATGAACTACTCCACCTTTGTCAACGGCCTGAAGAAGGCCGGCATCACCATCAACCGCAAGATGCTGGCTGAGATGGCCGTCAACGACAAGGCCGCCTTTACCCAGCTCACCCAGCTTGCCAAGGCTCAGCTGGCCTGATTTCAGAGCGAGAAAAGAGACAGACATTCGTCTGTCTCTTTTTTATTTGAGAAACTTGACATAGGCTGTCAGTGTTTCTCGTGTAACATACAGACGGGGAAGAAAAAAACCTGGCGAGGTCTTTCCGTCCTGTTTCGGGCAAAATCAGAGCATCAAAAAACAGCGCTCGATGATTTGATTTTTCCCTTGACCTTTTCGTAACGGCAAGGAGTATGCTGGATCCTGTCAGGAGGGATGACCAATGGAATATACCGTAAAGGCGCTGGCGGACCTGTCCGGGATCACTGCCCGGACCCTGCGGTGGTACGACCATCTGGGGCTTTTGAAGCCGGGGCGGACGACCGGGGCGGGATACCGGCTCTACGGCCCGGCGGAGGTGGACCGGCTACAGCAGATCTTGTTCTATCGGGAGCTGGGTCTGCGGCTGGAGGCCATCGGCGCCATTCTGGACGACCCGGGTTTCGACCGGCAGGCGGCTCTGGAGAGCCATCTGAGGGCCCTGGTGGAGCGTCGGGAACGTCTGGAAGATCTCATTCTGACAGTCGAACATACTCTGCGGGAAGCGAAAGGAGAAATCTGTATGAAAGACGAGGAAAAATTCCGCGCCTTCCAAAAGAAGGCTGTGGAGGAGAACGAGGCACGCTACGGAAAAGAGGTGCGGGCCAAGTACGGAGACCGGCCGGCCGACGAGGCCAATGAGGCCTTTCTCTCCATAGACCAGGCGGGGCATGAGGCCTGGGAGGCCCTGGGGGAGGAGATCAAGTCCGCCCTGTCCGCCGCCGTCCAGGCGGGGGAGGACCCCGCCGGGGCGGAGGGACAGCGTATCGCCGCCCTCCATGGGAAATGGCTGTGTTTCGGCGGGCAGAGCTATGATCCCCGACGCCACAGGGGGATCGCGGAGCTGTACGTGACCGACGAGCGGTTCACCGCCTATTACGACGGGGAAACGCCCGGCTGCGCCGCGTTTCTGCGGGACGCGGTGCTGGCCTATACAAAGACGGGCGGGTAAATCGGCGGCCCCCCTTCCTTTTAGGAAGGGGGGCCGTTTTTATATCTGCCGCAAGGCGGTGGTGATGTCCTTGAGGACGAGGGGCGCCATGCTGTTCGGGTAGGCGCTCAGATCGGCGTTTTCCAGCGCGGCCCGGATCCTGGGCGCCAGAGCGGGTTTATACAGGGCCACCTGGGGCAGGGCTTGAATAAACTGCCGGGCGGTGATGGGCTTTGGATCGGAAATATGGGCCAGAAAACGGTCTATGGCCCCGTCCAGTTTGTTCTCCTGGTCCCACCGGGCGTTGGCGCACAGCAGAAGGAGGCCTCTGGTGCGCAGGTAGGAATTGGCGTCGTCCATCATTTTCAGAAACCGGTCAAAATAGGCATAGACCGCGGGGGAGGAGCCGCTCTCCGCCTTCAGGGACAGAAGGGCCTGGTAGGCCAGCTTGGTGTCCTTACCGCAGAGCTGTTCCAGTAATTCTTCCATAGAGCTCATTTCCTTTCACGCCAGCCCGACCATCGCCGATTGGGCCAGAAGGGCGGCGGCGATGGGCAGGGCCTCGTCATCGGTGGTGAATTGATCGCTGTGCCAGCAGGGCATCTCCTGACCGGGATAGCCGGAGCCCACCCAGTAAAAGAAGGAGGGGACGTCCCGGCCGAAGACGGCGAAGTCCTCGGAGCCCATGGCGGGCTTGGGCTGGACGATGTTCTCCGTCCCTACCACAGCCTCCGCCGCCCGGCGGGCCAGGGCGGTCATTTCTGGGCTGTTCCAGGTCACCGGCACCTCGGGGATCAGGTCCACGTGGGCGGTACAGCCGTAGGCGGCGGCGATCTGTCCGGCCAGAGCGCGGACCCGGCCCTCGGCCATGGCCTTTACCTCCTCCGAAAGGGCCCGGATGCTGCCCGTCATGGTCACCTGGTCGGGGGCAAAGTTCTCCGGGGAGCCGCCATGGATGGAGCACACGGCACAGACAAGGCCCTCCAGCGGGTCGGCGTTGCGGCTGACGATGCTCTGGACCGCCTGGATGAAGGCCGCCGCCGGGACCAGGACGTCCACACATTTATGGGGAGAGCCGCCATGGCCGGTCCTGCCATGAAAGACCACTTTAAAGTTGGACTTGCCCGCCATAATGGGACCGGGGAGGACGGCGATCTGTCCCCGGGAAATTTCCGGGCGGTTGTGAAGGCCGAAAAGGAAATTTGGTTTACAGGGCAGCTTTTCCCACAGGCCGTGGCGGATCATGGCCGCCGCCCCCTGGGTAAATTCCTCGGCGGGCTGGAAGAGGAAAACCACGTCCCCTGCCAGTTCCGGCCGGTGGGCGGAGAGGAGCCGGGCGGCGCCGTAAAGGGCGGCGGTGTGGAAGTCGTGGCCGCAGGCGTGCATCCGGTTTGGGATCTGGGAAACGACGGCCTTGCCCGCAGGTTCCTGCTGTTCCAGGGCGTCGATGTCGGCCCGGAGGGCCACTGTTTTTCCCGGGCGGCCGCCCCGGAGAAGGGCTGTTACGCCGGTCTCCATGCCCAGGTCGATGAGCTCGAGGCCGAGAGGGGCCAGAAGCTCCTTGATCCGGGCGGTGGTGCGCCGCTCCTGGAAGCTTACCTCCGGATGGCGGTGGAGGTCGTCCTTCAGCGCTTTTAGTTCGGGAAACAAGTCTTGTGCCTCGGTGAGAAACATGGCTGGGCTCCTTTCAGGGACTTGCCCCGGAGAGAGAAATTTTGTATAATACCTATCATACACGTTGGCGTAAAAAACGCAAGGGGGCGGGCGGATGGAGAAGAATGATTTTTCCCAGGGAAAGGTCTCGGGGAACATCTTTTCCATGGCCCTGCCCATGACGGCGGCCCAGCTGATCAACATCCTGTACAACATTGTGGACCGGGTGTACCTGGGGCATCTGGAGGGGGTGGGGCGGCTGTCCATCACCGGGCTGGGCCTCTGCCTCCCGGTTATCTCCATTTTGATCGGCTTCGCCAATCTCTGCGGCATGGGCGGCGCGCCGCTGTGCTCCATCCACCGGGGCAGGGGGGAAAACAGCGAGGCGGAAAATGTAATGGGAAATTCCTTTACGCTTCTTTTGTTCTTTGGGGTCTGCCTGACGGTGCTGTGTCTGCTGTTCAAAAGGCCCATCCTTTACCTCTTCGGGGCCAGCGACGCCACCTTTCCCTATGCGGACAACTATCTCACCATCTACCTGCTGGGCACGATCTTTGTGATGGTGGGGCTGGGGATGAATCCCTTTATCAACTCTCAGGGCTTTGGCCGGGTGGGCATGATGACGGTGGCTTTGGGGGCGGCGGTCAACCTGGTTTTGGACCCCATTTTCATTTTTATCTTCCAGATGGGCGTCCGGGGGGCCGCCCTGGCCACGGTGATCTCCCAGGGGTGCTCCGCGGTGTGGGTCCTGGGGTTTTTGACGGGGCCGAAGGCCATCCTGCGCCTGAGAAAAAGCGCGCTGGCCCTTCGCTGGCAGCGGGTCCGGCGGATATTGGCCCTGGGCACCTCCGGCTTCGTCATGTCCCTCACCAACTCCCTGGTGCAGATTTTGTGCAACGCCACCCTCCAGCGGGTGGGGGGAGACCTATACGTGGGGGTGATGACCGTCATCAACTCGGTGCGGGAGGTCTTTACCATGCCGCTGACCGGCCTCACCAACGGCTGTCAGCCCGTGCTGGGCTATAACTACGGCGCCGGGCTCTACGGCCGGGTCCGGGAGGGGATTCGTTTCACCGCCATTTCCTCTTTGGGCTATTCCCTTGTGGTCTGGGTCCTGGTCATGGCGGCACCCCAGGTGTTCATACACATCTTCAACAGTGAATCGGAGCTGCTGGAGGCGGGGATACCGGCCTTCCGCATCTACTTTGCCGCCTTTTTCTGTATGGCCTTCCAGTTCATCGGCCAGTCGGTATCGGTAGCCCTGAACCGTTCCAAAAGCGCCGTGTTCTTTTCCATGTTCCGCAAAGTGATGATCGTGGCGCCCCTGACCCTGCTCCTGCCCGGCATCGGCTGGGGCGTGGACGGGGTATTCTGGGCGGAACCAATCTCCAATGTGATTGGTGGGCTTGCCTGCTTCATTACCATGTGGCTGACGGTGTATGTGCCCTTGGGGCGGATGAAAGACGGGATCTAAAGACGGAGAAGGGCGCCCCTTTTGACAGGGGGCGCCCTTCTTGTTTTAGCTTGCCCCAAATGGGGAAAGCTGGTATACTGTAATTTGAAATTTTATGTCCGGGCAACCCCGGAGGCAGGAGGCTTCCTTATGAAGCTTATGGTCATCGACGGCAACTCTATCATCAACCGGGCCTTTTACGGCATCCGGATGCTCACCACCCGGGACGGCACCCCCACCAACGCGGTCTACGGCTTTCTCAATATCCTGTTCAAGCTGCTGGACGAGGAGGCTCCGGAGGGCCTGTGCGTCACCTTTGACCGGAAGGCGCCCACCTTCCGCCATTTGGCCTACGAGGGCTATAAGGCCCAGCGCAAGGGGATGCCGGACGAGCTGGCGGCTCAGCTGCCCATCCTGAAGGACGTGCTCCACGCCATGAACATCCCCACCTACGAGCTGGACGGCTGGGAGGCCGACGATCTGATCGGCACCATCGCCGAGCTGGACGGCAAGGCCAGCTGGGAGACAGTGGTGGTCACCGGGGACAAAGACTCCCTCCAGCTGATCACCGAACAGACCACCGTCAAGCTGGTGACTACCCGCATGGGGCAGACCACCACCCGGGACATGACGCCGGAGGCCTTCCGGGCCGAATACGGGTTTGACCCCATCCATATCGTGGACCTGAAAGCCCTTATGGGGGATTCCTCCGACAATATCCCCGGCGTGAAGGGCATCGGGGAAAAGACCGCCATGGGGCTCATCCAGATGTACGGCTCCATAGCCCACCTCTACGACCATATGCCGGAGATCGTCACCGCCCCGGAGACCCCGGCCAAGCCGGGGGTGGTGAAGAAGCTGGAGGAGGGCCGGGAGATGGCCCGGATGTCCTATGACCTGGCCACCATCCACCGGGACGCCCCCATCGACTTCAAGCCGGAGGACGCCGCCCGGAAGCCGGTGGACGGCCCGGCCCTCTACGAGCTGTTCCTCAAGCTGGAGTTTTCCAAACTCATCGACAAAATGGGGCTGACGGCCGGCGCCGGGACGCCATCCGGCGCGCCCTCCGCCTTTGAGGGACATCTGGAAAGAGAGATCGTTACCGACGCCCCCCGGATGGAGGAGCTGCTGACCCTCTGGCGGGGGCTGGACCACGTGGCCCTGGTAGCCCTGCCCAGCCTGAACGGCGTCTGTGTGGCGTGGGGAAGTGGGAAGGCGGAGAGAGCCGCCCTCTTTTTCCCGGATCGGCTGGAGGGGTATAACGACTTTCTCCGGGCCCTGTTTTCCGCCGGGATCAGGAAGGTGTCCCACGGGGTCAAGGGGCTTATGGGGGCGCTGCTGGCGGAGGGGCTCTCCACCGAGGGCTTCGTCTTCGACACGGAGCTGGCCGCCTACCTGCTGGCCCCCACCGACGGGAGTTATGAGCTGGAAAAGCTGTCGGTGTCCTATTTCAACGTGGAGACCCCAAAGGCGAAGGCCTACCAGGACCCGGACGCCTTCGGTCCCCTGGCCGATCCCGCCGGGCCTATGGAGGCGCTGGTCAGCCACACGGCCCTTGTGGAGGCGCTCTATGGGGTGCTGTCCCAGCAGTTGGAGGAGATGGAGCTGGGCCGGGTCTGCTATGACGTGGAGCTTCCGCTCTGCCCGGTGCTGGCCGAGATGGAGCATACCGGCGTGCTGGTGGACCGGAAGGCCCTGGCCAAGTACGGAGAAATGCTGGATGAGCAGATCCGCCGGGACGAGGCGGCGATCTACGACCTGGCGGGGGAGACCTTCAACATCAATTCCACCCAGCAGCTTGGTCACATCCTCTTTGACAAGCTGGGCCTGCCGCCGGTGAAGAAGACCAAAACGGGATACTCCACCAATGCCGAGGTGCTGGAAAAGCTCCAGGGCCACCACCCCATCATCGACGCCATTCTTAGCTACCGCCAGTACACCAAGCTGAAGTCCACCTATGTGGACGGGCTGTCCAAGGTCATCGGCCCGGACGGGCGCATCCACACCTCTTTCCAGAACACGGTCACCGCCACGGGGCGGCTGTCCTCCACGGAGCCCAATCTCCAGAACATCCCGGTGCGCACCGAGCTGGGCGCCCAGCTGCGGTATATGTTCGTAGCGGCCCCTGGCCATATGCTGGTGGACGCCGACTACTCCCAGATCGAGCTGCGGCTGCTGGCCCACATCGCCGATGACAAGACCATGCAGGAGGCCTTCCTCAGCGGGGCGGACATCCACACCGCCACCGCCGCCCAGGTCTTTGGGGTCCCGCCGGAGCAGGTGAGCCATGAGATGCGCCGCCGGGCCAAGGCGGTGAATTTCGGGATCGTCTATGGTATCTCCGATTTCTCCCTGTCCCAGGACATCGGCGTGAGCCGGGGGGAGGCCAAGGAGTATATGGAGCGCTATTTCGCCACCTTCCACGGTGTGCGGGAGTACATGGACCGGGTGGTGGCCCAGGCCAAGGAAAACGGCTACGTCTCCACCCTCATGGGCCGCCGCCGTTGGCTGCCCGAGCTGAAATCCTCCAATTTCAACCTGCGCTCCTTTGGGGAGCGGGTGGCCCTCAATATGCCCATCCAGGGTACCGCCGCCGACGTGATCAAGCTGGCCATGATCCGGGTGTGGAAGGCTATGAAGGAGGCGGGCCTGGAGGCGAAGCTGGTCCTCCAGGTCCACGACGAGCTGATCGTGGAGTGCCCGGAGGGGGAGACGGAACAGGTGAAAGAACTGCTGACCCGGGAGATGGAGGGCGTGGTGGATTACGCCGTGCCCATGCGGGCCGACTCGGCCGCCGGGAAGAGCTGGGGGGAGGCGAAAGGATGAAGAACTATAAATTGGTCCCCATGGACCGCTCCCACCTTCACGAGATCGCCCAGATCGAGCGGGAGTGCTTCTCTACCCCCTGGTCGGAGCGGGCCCTGGAGGAGGAGCTGTTCAACCCCCTGGCCTCCTTTATCGTGGCCCAGCGGGCCGACGGGGCGGTGCTGGGCTATGCCGGGCTCCACGTGGTGGTGGACGAGGGCTATGTGGACAACATCGCCGTCCGGGAGGATTACCGGGGCCAGGGAATCGCCGACGATCTGCTGGATGTGTTCGTCCGCTTCGGCCGTTCCAAGTTGGCCTTCCTCACGCTGGAAGTGCGGGAGTCCAACACGCCCGCCATCCAGCTTTACATGAAGCACGGTTTTGCCCAGGTGGGCCGGAGAAAAGACTATTATCAGGCGCCCAAGGAGGACGCCCTCATCATGACATTGGAATTTCAGGAGGAGCCCCATGCGTGACACACAGTTCCGGCTGTTGAGCCCGGAGGAATTAGAGAGATTGTTTCATAGCCACATGAAGCGGGATTTTCCACCCGATGAGCTGAAACCCCTGTCCCGCCTGCTGGAGCTGATGGCCCGGGGAGAGTATGAGCCTTACGGCCTGTTCCGGGAGGGGGAGCTGGCGGCCTACGCCCTCTACTGGAAGGCGGGGGAGGACCCCTACGTGATGCTGGATTACTTCGCGGTCCTGCCCGAGGGGCGAAACCAGGGCACGGGGAGCGAGCTCCTGGGCCGGATGCTGGACCAGTTCTGCCAGGGAGGACACGGGGTCTTCGGCGAGGTGGAGATCCCCGACACGGGAGACGAGGAAGTCGACGCCCTCCGCCGCCGGAGGCTGGGCTTTTACCGGCGCGCGGGCCTTCGGGAGATGGGGTACCGCACCCAGGTATTCGGGGTCCCCTACATCGTCCTGGCCTATGGCCCGGACATTTCCGACGAGGCGCTGATGGTCACCCACCGGAAGCTCTACCACAGCGCTTTTCCGGACCACATTTATGAAAAACAGGTGTTCGTACCACTAGAAGCGGAGGCGGGCCTTTGAATATCCTGGCTTTTGAATCCACCTGTGACGAGACCGCGGCGGCGGTAGTGCGGGACGGCCGCACCGTCCTCTCCGACGCCATCGCCTCCCAGGTGGACATGCACACCCTCTACGGCGGTGTGGTGCCCGAGATCGCCTCCCGAAAGCACGTGGAGGCCATCGTGGGACTGGCGGACAAGGCTCTGGCCGACGCCGGGCTCGTCCGGGCGGACATCGATGCCGTGGCGGTGAGTTACGCCCCCGGCCTGATCGGGGCGGTGCTGGTGGGGGTCAATTTCGCCAAGTCGGTGGCCCTGGCCCTGGATGTGCCCCTGATCCCGGTCCACCATATCCGGGGGCACATCGCCGCCAACTACATCGCCCACCCAGACCTGGAGCCACCTTTTGTCTGCCTGTGCGTCTCCGGCGGCAATACTCTGATTGCCGATGTGCGGGACTACACCGATATGGAGATCATGGGGGCCACCCGTGACGACGCCGCGGGGGAGTGCTTCGACAAGGCCGCCCGGGTGCTGGGCATCGGATACCCCGGCGGGGGCCCCATGGACCGTCTGGCCCAGGGGGGGGACGACAAGCGGTATTCCCTGCCCCGCTCTCACGTGGAGGGGCATCCCCTGGATATGTCCTTCTCCGGGCTGAAGACCGCCGTGCTGAATCTGCTCCACAACGCCCAGCAAAAGGGGGAGGAGTTGGACGGCCCCGGCCTGGCCGCCTCTTTCCAGGCCGCTGTCAGCGACATCCTGGTGCCCAGGGCCATGGAGGCCGCCCGGCAGAAGGGCTACGGCAAAATCGCCGTGGCCGGCGGCGTGGGGGCCAACTCACGCATCCGGGCCGACCTGGAGCGGGCCTGTGGGAAATCGGGAGACAAACTCTTTCTGCCGCCCCTGTCTCTGTGCGGCGACAACGGGGCCATGATTGGCAGTCAGGGCTACTATGAGTATCTTGCGGGTCATACCGCCGGAAGCGATTTGAACGCTTACGCCACCCGGGATTTGGGCCTGGGCTGAACCAAGACGAAAAAGCCCCCGCCGTGGTATTCCACGGCGGGGGCTTCGATTTGTTGTTACAAGCTTTGGAACCAGCCCTGCCAGCGATCCAGCAGGGAGACGGGGTACCCCTTTTGGCGGCGGAAACGCAACTCCGCCAACCGCTCTGCCCGGCGGGCCCGCCGCTCCTCAGCGGTGGGGAAGCCGCTGTCCGACCCGGCTACCTGCCAGGCCTCGCACTGACTGCTGACGGGAAGCTCGATCCCTCCGAAACGAACCGCATACATGGCTGATGCTCCTTTCCCTGTGGGCGGTCTGCCGACCTTTTTCTTCTAAGGTCAGTATACCCCAGGGAAGGCAAAAATGCAAGAAAAATTGCAAAAATGCAGGAGGATTTTTTGAACTTGCAAGTAATGCGTCAAATCAGCCCTGGTGACGGGCCTGCCAGGCCCGGTTGATGGCGGAGAGAATGCCACGGAGGGGGGCCAGATTGATGTTGTGATCCACACCAACGCCATAGACATCCCGGCCGGCCTCGTCCCGGAGCTGGATGTAGGCCACGGCCATGGAGTCCGAGCCGTTGGAAACGGCGTGCTCCTTATAGTCCACAAAAGTGAAGCGGTCCATCTTCTGGCCGTGGATGGCGTTGAAGAAGGCGTCGATGGGGCCGTTGCCGGTCCCGGAGACCTCAAAGGTGGTATCGGTGTGGCGCAGGGTGCCGGTGAAGCGGACCCGGGAGACGCCCCGCTCGTCGGTGGCCTCCTCAAAGGAGTGCCGGAGGAGCTGGTAGGGGGCGGTGGCGTCGATGTAGTTTTCCCGGAAAAGCTCAAAGATGCGCTGGGGCTGCAGCTCGGTACCCACCCGCTCGGTCTCGCGCTGGACGATGCGGCCGAACTCCGGGTGCATGGCCTTGGGCAGGTCGTAGCCGAAGCTCTGCTGCATGACAAAGGCGGCGCCGCCCTTGCCCGACTGGCTGTTGATGCGGATGATGGGCTCGTATTCCCGGCCCACGTCGGCGGGATCGATGGGAAGGTAGGGGATTTCCCAATACTCACTGCCCTGCTCTCTCATGTACTGGGTGCCCTTATTGATGGCGTCCTGGTGGGAGCCGGAGAAGGCGGTGAATACCAACTCGCCCACATAGGGCTGGCGGGGGCCGATCTTCATTTTGGTGCAGCGCTCATACACGTCCCGGATGCGGTTGATGTGGGAGAAGTCCAGCTCGGGGTCCACCCCCTGGGTGTAGAGGTTGAGGGCCAGGGTCACCATGTCCACGTTGCCGGTGCGCTCGCCGTTTCCGAAAAGGGTGGCCTCCACCCGCTCGGCGCCGGCCAGCAGGCTCAGCTCGGCGGTGGCCACGCCCTCGCCCCGGTCATTGTGGGGATGGAGGGAGATGATGGCCCGTTCCCGGCCGGGGAGCAGCTCGATAAAGGTCTCGATCTCGTCGGCGAAGTAGTTGGGCATACAGTTTTCCACGGTGGTGGGTAGGTTGAGGATGACCCTGTGGCCGGCGTCGGCGTGGAGGGCGTCCAGCACGGCGGCGCAGATCTCTGCGGCGGCCTCCATCTCGGTGCCCATGAAGGATTCGGGGGAGTACTCATAGCGCAGGTCCATCCCGGCGGCGATGGCGCTCTGAGCCATTGTGTAGATCATCTCAGCGGCGTCCACAGCGATCTTTTTTACCCCCGCTACGTCGGTGTGAAAGACCACCTTCCGCTGGAGGGTGGAGGTGGAGTTGTAGAAGTGGAAAATGACGTGCTTGGCGCCCTCAATGGCCTCAAAGGTCTTTTCGATGAGGTGGGGCCTGGCCTGGACCAGGACTTGGATGGTCACGTCGTCGGGGATGTGGCCGCCCTCGATCAGAGTGCGGCAGAACTCGTACTCCACCTCGGAGGCGGAGGGGAAGCCTACCTCGATCTCCTTCACGCCGATGTCCACCAGGGTGTGGAAATACTCCAGCTTCTCATCGATGTTCATCGGGTCGATCAGGGCCTGGTTGCCATCCCGCAGGTCCACGGAGCACCAGATGGGGGCCTGCTTCAGCTCCTTGTCCGGCCAGGACCGGTGGGCCCGCTTGAGGGGGACAAAGGGGATGTACTTTTCAAAACCTTGCTTCATCTTACATTCCTCCTAATCTGTGTCGGGGAAAAGAAAAACGCCCCCGACCATCACTGGTCAGGGGCGTGAATGACGCTGTACCACCCTGATTCAGCCGCCGGTTACCCATGCGGCCCTCATGGCCTCCAACAAGGCCGTGACCGGTAACGGGGTCAGGCGGTCCAGCCTACTCAGGGTTCAGCCGAACAGCTCAGGGGCCAGTATCCGCCAAAGAATCGTCCACCGGCTCGCACCTTCCGCCGGCTCTCTGAGGAGATCCAAGGGCCTTCTTCCCATCATTGCTTTTGATGTATTTTAAATCCCTTTGCCCCGTTTGTCAAGCGGAAAGCGAGAAAATGGGGCCGCGCAACTGTTGGTTGCGGTTTTTCCAAGGACGCTTGATGGATTTTTTGCGGGATATCCTTTATACTTTAGACCAGAGGAAGGAGGCGTGTTTATGAGCCTTGGAACCACCATCAGCCGCCTGCGGGCGGGGAGAGGGCTCTCTCAGGAGGAATTGGCCAACGCCCTGGGGGTCTCCCGCCAGTCCGTTTCCAAGTGGGAGACCGACAGCTCCGTGCCTGAGCTGGACAAGCTGGTCAGGCTCAGTGATATGTTCGGTGTCAGCCTGGATCAACTGGTGCGGCAAGAGGGAGGCGGGCCGGAAGCAGGCTTGGGCGGGGAAGCTCCGCTGGCAGCTTCGGGCAGGCCCTATAAGACGGCCGGGATCGTTTTGCTGTGCATGGGTTTTGTGGTGTTTTTGCTGTTTTCCCTGTTGGGGGCAGGCATCCTCGGCGGGCTGATTTGTGGGTCTCCCGCCCTGATCTGCGGGCTCATCTGCCTGACCGTCCGCCGGAGGGCGGGGCTGTGGTGCGGCTGGGTGGTATACCTGCTGGCGGATACCTATTTCCGCTACGCCGCCGGGCTCAACTGGCGGCTCATCCGGTTTACGCTGATTTATGAGCCCCAGTGGAACTATGTCCGCCTGGCTATGGCCTGGGCGCAGTTTTTGGGGATGATCCTGCTGGTGGCCCGTACGGTGCTTTCCTTCCGAAAGTTTCGGCTAGAGCTGACGGGGAGGAAAAAGACACTTTTCTTCTGCGGCTGGGCGGTGCTGATTTGCTCCAGCGTTGTCGCCGCCCTTTGGCTGAAGGAGACAATGATGTACGCCTTCTTCCTCACCGCCTGGGACGACGTCCGGCTGGCGCTGCTGACCGCCTTGTTGACCGCCGCTTTCTGTGCCTGGAGGACCAAACGGGAAAAGACATGAAGAAGGCCGGAGCTGGGATTTGAACCAGCTCTGGCCTTCTTTCTCATATTCCTGCCCCTGTAATTCTGCCCGGCAGAACCGGGTAAAGGGGGCACGGTTGACGGTCACGCCGGAAAGGGGAGGAGCGACGTTTACCCATTGGTTTCCTCTTTCTGAGTTCCTCTGAGGAGACGCAGGAAATGGGACCAAAATCCCTCTTTTTCGGGTACCTCCACGGGCGCGGGTAACTGGGCTTCCGCCTGCTGCCGCAAAGCCTCCTCCATGAAGGCGGCCTGGGCGTCCACCGCGGGCTGGTCGGCCCGGCGGGGGACAGGCGACCAGGTCCCGTCGGGGCCGATGATCCGGGCCTTGACGTTATCCCGGCACAGCACCTCGATATAGTGGGCCAGCTGGCGGCGGATGCCCGGGTCCAAAACGGCGCAGGCCAGCTCCACCCTGCGCTGGGTGTTGCGGGTCATGAAGTCGGCCGAGCCCATATAGATTTTGGCGTCATCTCCCTTTCCAAAGACGAAGATGCGGGGATGCTCCAGAAAGCGGCCCACGATGGAAAACACCCTGATATGGTCGGTAAGGCCTGGAATGCCTGGGCGCAGGCAGCAGATGCCCCGGACGTTCATCAGGACGCGGACCCCGGCCTGGCTGGCCTGGGCCAGCTTGTCGATAAGGACCCGGTCGGTGATGGAGTTCATCTTGAGGAAAATGAAGCCCTCCCTGCCCTTGGCGATCTCCCGGTCGATAAGTTCCAGCAGGGCGGGGCGCAGGCTGTGGGGGGCGGCCAGAAGGGTCTCATACCGCCCCTCCAGATTGGAGATGGACAAGTCCTGGAAAAAGGCGGCGGCGTCCGCACCGATGGCTGGACTGGCCGTCATGAGACAGAAGTCGGTATACAGCTTGGCGGTCTTTTCGTTGTAATTGCCGGTGCCGATCTGGGTGATGTACTGCACCTGGTTCCGGTCCCGGCGGGTGATGAGGCAGACCTTGGAGTGGACCTTGTAGCCCTCAAAGCCGTAAATGAGGGTGCATCCGGCCTCCTCCAGCCGCTCGGCCCACTGGATGTTGTTCTGCTCGTCGAACCGGGCCCGGAGCTCCATGAGAACGGTGACGTCCTTGCCGTTCTCCGCCGCGGCGGCCAGGTATTCCACCAGCTTGGTTTTGGAGGCCAGGCGGTAAATGGTGATTTTAATGGACACCACGTCGGGATCTACGGCCGCCTCCTTGACCAGGCGGAGAAAGGGCTCCATGGAGTGGTACGGATAGAAGAGAAGGGCGTCCCGCCGGATGATCTGGGGGATCATCTTTTGCCCCTTCACAAGACCGGCGGGCCAGCAGGGGGAGAAGGGAGGATAGAGGAGGGCCGCGGCGCTCTCTTTGGGGAGCTTGGATTCCAGGGCAAAGACATAGTCCAAAGCCAGAGGGGCCTTGGAGCGGAATACCCGCTCCTCCTCCAACCCCAGCCGCTCCCGGAGGCAGGAGAGGGTGCCGTGGTCCAGCTCCCCCTGGTACTCCAGCCGGACAGGGGAGAGGCGGGCCCGCTTTTTCAGCACCTTCTTCATGTGCTGGCGGAAATCCTCCTCCGCCTCGCTGTCCTCGTCCTCGGGGGAGATGTCGCCGTTGCGGGTGACCGAGATAACGGCGCGGGAGCCGACGGTGTAGCTCTCAAACAGCGCATGGGCCCGGGAGAGGACGATCTGTTCGATCAAAATGTAGCGAAGGCCCTGTTCTCCCAGTACCAGGAAGGGGGGCAGATTTTTGGGGATGGGAACCAGCCCCAGATAATCCCGTCCCTCTCGCTTGAGGGCGAGGGCGATGTTGAGCTGCTTGGTGGGCAGGTGGGGAAAGGGATGGTGGGGGTCCACCACCTGGGGGGAGAGGACGGGAGCAACGAAGTCCCTGAAATAACGCTCCACCTGGCGCCGCTCTTTGCTGTCCAGCTCGTTGAACTCCAGATTGCAGATATTGCAGCTGCGCAGCCGGGTCTCCAGATCGGCGAAGAGTTTGTCCCGGCGGCGGTAGAGGGGCTGGACGGCCTGGAAGATGGCCTGAAGCTCCTGGGCGGGCGTCAGGCCGCTTTTGTTGTCCCTGTGGGGCTCTTTGATGAGGGCCATGTCCCCGATGCTGCCCACCCGTATCATAAAAAATTCATCCAGGTTGCTGGTGAAGATGGCGGCAAACTTCAGCCGCTCGAAAAGGGGGACCGCCTCGTCCCAGGCCTCCTCCATCACGCGCTCGTCAAATTTCAGCCAGGAGAGCTCCCGGTCCTGGGTATATCGGGTGTCGATCTCATCCGGCCTGGACATGGGGCGCCTCCTTTCCCATCACGTATTTCAGCAGGTAGCCCTCCCGGACGCCCTGGGGGCAGACCGATACGGTTTCCGCCCCATAACATTTGATGACGGAATTGAGGATGATCAGGCCGGGCAGAATGGTGTGTACCCGGTCGGGGGCGGAGCGCAAAATCTGGCGCAGGGTGCCCTTGTCGCCCTTTTTCAGCAGGCGGTAGAGGTCCCGGACCTCCTGGGCCGTGATAGGCATTCCGGGCCGGGGGCCGTTCAGGTCGGCGCACAGCTTCCCCACGGCCCGGATGGTGCCGCCCACGCCCTGGATGTGGAGACAGGGGGGATCCCCGGTGCCGGCCCGCTCCAGCTCCTCCCGCACATATTGGCGGATGGCCTTGGACTCCTCCAACGTGGGGAAGAGACCGGAGACAAATTTGGTGTACAGGGTGAGAGAGCCCATGGGAAGGCTGCGTCCGGAGCGGATGACGCCCTTTTCATAGACCACCAGCTCCGTGGAGCCGCCGCCGATGTCGGCCAGCAGACCGCTCTCCCCGGAGCCAGGGGCCCCGTGGAGGGCCCCTTGATAAGAGAGGGCGGCTTCCTCGGCGCCGGTGACCACCACAACGGATACCCCCGTGGCGGAGCGGATGGCGTCCAGGGCTTCTTCCGTGTTGGAGATATTGCGCAGGGAGGCGGTGGCGAAGGCGTGAAACTCGTGGATCCCCAGGTTTTCCAAGATGGAGCGGAACCCGGCCAGGACCTTGCAGGCCACCTGGATACCCTCCGCCGACAGGGCCCCCTCCTTCACATAGCCCGCCAGGCCGGCCATCTCTTTCTTGTTCAGCAGGGGCTTGAAGGTGTTCTCGTCATATTGGTAAATAGAAAGACGCATGGTGTTGGAACCAACGTCGGCGATGCCGCAAGTGGCCATATAAGGGCCCTCCTTGTTGAGAAAAAGAATTTCCATTATTGTATGCCACTCCGGGGGAAAAAACAATGAACTTTGCGTAGACTTTACGAAAAATCCACACTTTCCCCACCTTGCAATCAGGCGGTGGGTCACTTATAATAATATCCATAAAATAAGTCAAACCACAAAGCGGTCCATGGACGCCGCAAGGACGGAAAGACGAGAAGGAGGCGGAGGCTATGCTCTCCATCCGCACGACGGTAGGCGGGAAGATGACCGCTCTGGAGGAGATACAAGAGGGGTGCTGGGTCAATCTGACCTGCCCCACAGAGGCGGAGCTGGAGCGGGTCTCCCAGACCCTTGGCATCGACCAGACTTTTCTGCGGGCGGCACTGGACGAGGAGGAGACCTCCCGGATCGACACCGAGGAGGGGCAGACCTTGGTCATCATCGACCTGCCCTCCGCCGAGGAGACGGAGCCGGTGCTCTACTCCACCCTGCCCCTCGGCATCATCGTCACCGAGAACCATATCGTCACGGTCTGCACCAAGGAGACCTCCATTCTGCGGGATTTTGAGAATGGGACCGTGAAGCAGGCGGAGACCCAGAAAAAAACCAGCTTCATCTTTCACATCCTGCTCCAGGTGGCCAAGCGATTCCTGTTTTACCTGCGGAAGATCGACAAGCTCTATAACAGTATGGAGCGTCAGCTGTATAAATCCCAGCGCAACAAGGAGCTGATCCAGCTTTTGGACCTGGAGAAATCCCTGGTCTACTTCAATACTTCTTTGAAAGCCAATGAAGTGACCCTGGAGAAGATCCTCCGGGGGCGGATCCTGACCCTCTACGAGGAGGACCAGGACCTGCTGGAGGATGTGCTGATCGAGGTGCGCCAGGCCATTGAGATGACAAACATCTACTCCTCCATTATTTCCGGCATGATGGACGCCTTTGCCAGCGTGATTTCCAACAACCTGAACGTCATCATGAAGGTGCTGACCTCCATCACCATCCTGCTCACCATCCCCAATATCATCTTTGGGTTTTACGGCATGAATGTGATGAACCTGCCGCTGGACCACTTCTGGTGGGCCCCTCTGGCCATTGCGGCCGTGGTCGTGGTGGTGGCCGGCGTGATCCTGAAGCTGCGCGACCTGTTTTAAAAAAGCCCTCCGGCTTTTGGCCGGAGGGCTTTTTCTTGGGTTTTTGAGGAATCGCTTGTTCCGCTTATGCGGTAAACGTTACGCGGGCAGGATACCGGTGTAGGACAGGAGGCGGTAGACCGTATAGGCGGCCTCGTCCCGGGTCGTGGAGGCGGTGGGCTCGATCTCATCGGCGGAGGCCCAGAGAAGCGAGATGGTGTTGCCGAAGAAACCCTTCTGGCTGTACGACATAAGCCAGGCGGAGGCCTTGGCCCAATCGGCATAGCTCATGAGGCCCACGATATTGGTGGCGCCCTCGGGCATGTCCCGGGCCTCGTTGTAGAGGTAGAGGTTCAATCGCTGGGCCAGCCGGCCCATAATGGTGATGAACTGCTGGTGGTCGATGGTATCCTCGGGGTGGAAGGTGCCGTCCCCTGTGCCGGTGACCAGTCCCATGTTGGACAGGGCCATGACGGCGGGCTTGTACCAGGCGTCCTCCGCCACGTCGTTATAGGCGCTCGGATTGACGGGCACGGTGCAGTTGAGGGCCACGGCCAGCAGTTGGCACAGCTCGGCACGTGTGAGGGTGTCCTGGGGGTGGAAGGCGCCGTCCTCCTTGCCGTTGACCAGCCGGTAGGTCTTGAGCACGCTGAGGGGCGTGAGGTATCTGGAGTCGTCCTGGTCGGGGAAAACGGGGGCATCATAGGTCACGCCGTACTTTTCCGCCGCCTCGGACAGGGAGGTGCGGGTCCAGCCGGTGGAGCCGCCGGTGCCGAACCATACGTTCTTGTTATCGGGGACGGCGTTCAAAAGCACCTGGAAGGCCTCACGGTACTCCGGGCTGGTGGCGGTGTCCACGTCCACGTACCACTGCCAATCCAAATCCACACGGAAGGTGTTGCTGGTGTCCGCCTTGGGGTCGTGTCCGGCCAGAAGGTAAGCCACGTCGGCGATGTATTCAGGGTCCACCAGCAGGTTGGGGATGACGCCCACCTGATCGGTGGTGTTGCCCGAGGGGGAGTAAAAGCGGTGGGAGGTGACCTTGAGTGCGTCCCCGTCGGGAAAGTATTCGGGCATACTGTTCTGGTCCATCACGGTCTGGGCCACACCCTTGCCGAAGGTCCGGGTGCCCACCACAATACCGGCGCCCCGGTCCCGGATGGCGGAGGCAAAGATCTCAGAAGCACTGGCGGAATAGGGGTCCACCAGGACGATGACGGGGTAGAGGGTAGCGCTGTTCTCCTCGTGGTAGTAGGCGGAGTAGTTGTCCTCTCCGTCCCGGAGATAAGCCATTTCCCCGACGCCGGTAAAAAGCCCGGCGGACTCGGTGGCGGCGTCCGTGGAGCCGCCCAGGTTGGAGCGCAGGTCTACGATCCAAACGGTGGCCTGGTCATGGTAGGCGGAAATCCCCTCCTGGAAGTGGCCCACGGTTTCGGCGCCGAAAGTGGTGCAGCGGATGTAGCCGACGTGGCCGTCCACCAGCTCACTGGTGGTGGCGGGGACGACGACCAGGGAGCGGGTGAGGGTAACGGTCTTTTCCTTGCCGCCACGCAGGTAGGTCACCGAAACGGTGGTGCCTTCCTTGCCCTGGATCCAGCCGGTGACCGTATCCGAGTCCTCGCCCAGGACGGAGTGGCCGTCAACCTTGATGATGAGGTCGCCGCCCTGGAGCCCGCCAGCCAGGGCGGGGGAACCCTCCAGCACCCGGTCCAGGAGAAGGCCGTCCTCCGTGAGGGTGAACACCACGCCGATGCCTACCAGAGAGGTGTCGGACATGCTGGCGGTGAATTCGGCGTACTCCTGGGAGGTAAAATATTCCGTGTAGGGATCGCCCAGCGCCTCAATCATATCGGAGATGGTGGGCTGCTCTAGAACGCTCTGGGGCACTTCGTCCACGTAAACCAGCTGTATCAGCTCTCCGGCCTGCTCCAGAGTGAGGGCCTGGGCCGCGGGGACCATAAGAAGGGAAAGGGAGAGGGCGGCCGCCGTCAGGCGGGGAAAAAAGTGACGTTTCATGGGCTGTCTGCCTCCAAATTGAGATTATGTTTATCATAGCGCAAAACGCCTCCCGGCACAATGCCGGGAGGCGTTTTGTCACCCATTTGTCATTTTTCCCGGGGCCACAGCAGAGGTCAAAGGTCCTGAAGGGTCAGGGACACGGGGCAGTGGTCGCTGCCGTAGATGTCGGCGTGAATCGCGGCGTCCGTGATCCGCTCCCGCAGGCGGTCGGAGGAGAGGAAATAGTCGATGCGCCATCCGGCGTTGTTCTCCCTGGCGTGAAAGCGGTAGCTCCACCAGGAATAGGCCCCCGCCAGATCCGGGTAGCGCCAGCGGAAGGTGTCGGTAAAGCCGGAGGCCAGAAGTTGGGAAAACTTTTCCCGCTCCTGGTCGGAGAAGCCGGGGTTTCCACGGTTTGGTTTGGGGTTTTTCAAGTCGATCTCCTGATGGGCCACGTTCAGATCGCCGCACACCACCACCGGCTTTTTTGCGTCCAGAGAGAGCAGGTAGGCCCGGAAGGCGTCCTCCCAGTCCATGCGGTAGTCGATGCGGGCCAGGCCGTCCTGGGCGTTTGGCGTATATACCGTCACCAGGTAGAAATCCTCAAACTCCAGCGTGATGGAGCGGCCCTCCCCCACGTGGGCGTCGTCCCCGATATCATAGGACACCGAGAGGGGCGGGACACGGGTAAAGACGGCGGTGCCGGAGTAGCCCTTCTTTTCCGCGGAGTTCCAAAACTCCTGGTAGCCGGGCAGGTCCAGCTCCGCCTGACCGGGCTGCATCTTGGTCTCCTGCAGGCAGAAGACGTCGGCGTCCAGCGCTTGAAAGCTCTCCAGAAACCCTTTTTTGAGGCAGGCCCGGAGACCGTTGACGTTCCATGATACGAATTTCATATGATGACCTACTTTCCTTGCAAGGTAAATGTGACGGTACCCATCTGGTCGGTGCGGTAGATGCCGCAGCCCGCGGCGCCAAGCCGCTCCAAGGTCTCCAGAGCGGGGTGACCGTAGTGATTGTAGCCGGAGGAGATGACGGCGTATTCCGGCGTGGCGGCCAGCAGCAGCTCCTCCGAGGTGGCGCTTTTCGAGCCGTGGTGTCCCACCACCAGCAATTCAATATCCGGCAGGTGTTTATACTTGACAAGCATGTGTTCCACGACGTGGTTCATATCGCCGGTGATGAGGGTGTCGAAGTCCCCGGCGGAACAGAGGACGGAGAGCCCCTCTTCATTGGCGCCCCCGTCGCCCAGCGGGGCATAGATGGTCATGGAGGCGTCGCCAAAGGTGATATGGGCGTCCTCAGAAAGAAATTCCACTTCACAGTTGTTCCGCTGGGCCAGCGAGAGGATTTCCGACCGCAAAGGATCCTCGGGCTCTACGTTGGGGAGGAGGAGCAGGGAGACGTCGATCCGGGAGAGCAGTTCCGGCACGCCCCCGGCGTGATCGGCGTGGTAATGGGTGAGCACGAGGGCGTCCAGCTTGGAGGTGCCCATGGCCTGAAGGTGGTCGGCGGCGATATCGCCAGGATCATCGGCGCTGTTGCCGCCGCAGTCCACCAAGACAGTGTGCCCGCCGGAGTAAAAGAGTGTGGAGGACCCCTGCCCCACGTCCAATACCGTGATGGTCAGGGCGCCGGATACGATGGGCCAGGCGTTCATGACCAGGGCGGCGCAGAGAGTAAGCACACAGATGGCACATGGAATGATTGGCCGAAGGCCCCGCTTGCGGAAAAAGAGGCACAGGAGCAGGAGCGTGTAGGAAAGAAGGAACCAGCCCACCAGATAGATGGAGGTTAGGGAGACGGCGGCAAATGGCCAGCCGGAGATCGTCT
Organism: Oscillospiraceae bacterium; assembly: GCA_022846075.1. Taxonomy (GTDB): domain Bacteria; phylum Bacillota; class Clostridia; order Oscillospirales; family Oscillospiraceae; genus Vermiculatibacterium. The sequence continues at coordinate 1,793,725 of AP025582.1, read as the reverse complement.
TGGTGATGCCGATGACCAGCCTGGCGGGGCAGGAGACGGCCCAGGCCAACACCCCGCCGAGCCCGGGAAAGAACAGCCCCGCCAGCGCGGTGGCCAGACCGCCCAAAAAGAGGCCGGAGACCGCCCAAAGGGTGAGCGGGTTGGTGAGGGGCCCCGCCAGGGAGAAAGAGCGGAAATGCCAGGCGGAGAGGGGCGTTGTAAAGAGCAGCGCGCCAAATGTGGTGGCCAAAGTAGTTATCAGAAAGAACAACAGGGCCCGAACCGCCTTTTTGGGACCCTTGTCCCATTTTGGAAGTCCTTTCGACCAACGAAGGGCCAGAGGCTCCGAAATGAGATAGATTCCACTGATGGCGGCGAAGGAGAGCTGAAGGCTGATGCTGGCCGCGGCATAGGGACACTGCAGGAGAAGCAGAAGCAAAATGGCGGACAGGGTAGTGGGCTTATCGTCCTCCCGGCCGAGAAGGGGGGCCAGGAGGAGGAGCCCTTCCATGAAAGCCGCCCGGAGCGCCGAGGGAGAATTCCCAGTCATGGCGGCGAAAAAGAAGACCAGGGCCATTCCGGCGAGGAAAGAGCGCTTCCTGTGCCTGCCCAGAAGGAGGGTGAGCACAGAGGCCAGAAAACTGATGTGGAGCCCGGACACCGCCACGATGTGGGAGAGGCCGGCGCGCTGGAAAGCGGCGTAGAGGCCGTCGGGCAGGTCCCCTTTGTCCCCTGTGGTGAGGGCGGTGATGAAACCGGCGGTGTCGGCGGGAAAGACTTTTGAGATAGAGCCCTTCAGCCGCCTTGCCAACTCCTGGGGCCAGTAGGGCGGGGGGATATGGGTCGGATGCTCCTCCAGCGTGACAATGTCGGTATAGCCCAGCAGATAGATCCCCCTGGACTGGTAGTAGTCAAATTGTTCTCCTTTGAGAAAGTCGGAGGGGGCCAGCCGGACTTGGGCGGAGATGGTGTCACCTGGCATCAGCGGCTTGGTGTCCCAACCGGCGTAGATAAGGACTTTTGGGGCGGGAGCCCCCTCCGAAGTGAGCTTTGCGGGAATGGAAACGCCGAAGCGGGTCTCCTTGGGATAATCGGTGACGGTGAGGGTGTATTCGGCTGTCTCTCCGGCCAAGGCGCGGGCCGGAGCGCGGAAGAGCACGGCGTATCCGCTTGTCCACAAAAAGCCAAAGGCCAGCCCCAGGGAGACAAGGACGGCTTTCCGCCGTGTATTTCCCCGGAAAAGAAAAGCGGCCAGGGATAAAAGAACGCACAAAATCCCCGCCGGCGGCAGCCAATCCTCCGGCAGGAGATAAACCGAGAGAAAAATCGCCGCGGAGCAGGGAGCGGCGAACCAACACAGTTTACGCATAAGGCACGGGGCATATGTGGATGGACAGGGCCATGTTCGATCACCACAATCGAATGATGTAAGCCGCCCCGAGGGGCGGCGTGCCGGATTTTAGCGGCCGCAGCCGCAGCCGTTGCTGGAGCCGCTGCCGCTGACGGTAAACAGGGCGTCATTGGCGGCGGCGATGTCGGCGGCGCCGGCATAGAAGCTGGGATAGGAGACGTATACGGGGAACCGGTAGCTGGGGGAAACGGCGGTATCGGGGAAGCTGGGCAGAGTCGTGATCCCGGAGTCCCAATCACAACCGCAGCCGGAGTTCCAGGAAGAACCGCAGCCGCACCCACAACAAGAATGGCAGCATCCACAAGCCATAAAAGAATCCCTCCGAATGTGAAGTCGTGGCTCACTGGCCACGAGCCATCCTATGTACATAAGGAGGGATAGGTGCCTCAGGCCTCCGCCCAATTCCTGCTGCGGCCCACGGCCCTGTGCCACCCGGACAGGAGGGCGCTGCGGCGCTCCTGCGCCATATTGGGCTGAAAGACGGCGTCCTGCCGCCACAGGGACTTGAGTTCCTCGGTGTCCCGCCAGAAGCCCACGGCCAGCCCGGCCAGATAGGCGGCGCCCAGGGCGGTGGTCTCCCGGATCATGGGCCGCCGCACCGGCTTGGACAGGATATCGGACTGAAACTGAAGGAGGAATCCGTCCCGGCTGGCGCCCCCGTCGGCGTTGAGGGCGGAGAGGGAGAGTCCGGTATCCTTTTCCATGGCGGAGACCAGGTCCCACACCTGATAGGCGATGGACTCCTGGGCGGCCCGGATGATGTGCTCCCGCCTGGTGCCCCGGGTGATGCCGATGAGGCAGCCCCGGGCGTACATATCCCAATAAGGGGCACCCAGACCGGTAAAGGCGGGGACCAGATATACCCCACCGGTGTCGCTGACCCTGCGGGCCAACGGCTCGGCGTCCCGGCTCTCAGCAAAAAATCCCATCTCGTCCCGCAGCCATTGGATGACCGCCCCGCCGGTGAAGGCGGAGCCCTCCAGCGCGTACTGGACTTCCCCCTTTCGGGACATTGCCACCGTAGTCAAAAGGCCGTTTTGGCTGACGCACGGGGTGCTGCCGGTGTTCATCAGAAGGAAGCAGCCGGTGCCGTAGGTGTTTTTCGCCTCCCCGGGGGAGAAGCAGGTCTGGCCGAACAGAGCGGCCTGCTGGTCTCCGGCCATGCCGGAAATAGGGACGCTGGCTCCGGCGATATCGGTGCAGCCGTAAACCTGGCTGCAGTCCACCACCTGGGGCAGCATAGCCGCCGGGATGTCCATAGCCTGGAGGAGGGTGTCATCCCAGCGGCCCCGGTGGATATCGTAGAGCATGGTGCGGGAGGCGTTGGTGGCGTCGGTGACGTGGGCCTTTCCACCGGTGAGCTTCCACACCAGCCAGGTGTCCACGGTGCCGAAGAGGAGCTCGCCTCTCTTGGCCCGCTCCCGTCTGGGATCGGCGTGGTCCAGGATCCACTTGAGCTTGGTGGCGGAGAAGTAAGCGTCGGGCAGGAGCCCTGTGGTTTTACGGATGTGCTCTTCCAGACCGTCAGAGCGCAGACGGTCCACCAGGTCTGCCGTCCGGCGGCACTGCCAGCAGATGGCGTTGTAGACGGGGCGGCCGGTAGAACGCTCCCAGACCACGGTGGTCTCCCGCTGATTGGCAAGGCCGATGGCGGCAATGTCCCCGGGGGCGGCCCCCGATTGGGCGATGACTTCCATCATAACGGCGTATTGAGAGGACCAGATCTCCATGGGATCATGCTCCACCCAGCCCTCCCGGGGATAGATCTGAGTGAGCTCTTTCTGGGACAGACCCAGGATATTCTGTTCGGCGTCGAACAAAATGGCTCTGGAGCTGGTGGTGCCCTGGTCCAAGGTCAGAATGTATTTTCCCATGGTTCAGCCTCCTGTGGATACGGCGGACCGTTTTTTGACGAAGGGGGCCTGGATCGCCCCGTGGGGACAGGCGGAAACGCACTTTCCGCAGCGGATGCAGTCGGGCCCGTTGGGCCTTTGCCACACGGGAATGTCTAAGGGACAGGCGCTCTGGCAGGCCCCGCAGGACACGCAGACCTGGGTGTCCACCGTGAGCCGGACCAGAGAGACGGGGTTGCACAGCCCATAGACAGCTCCCAGGGGGCACAGGTAGCGGCAGAAGGGCCTGTACACAATCAGGGAGAGAAGGATGAGAAGCATCAGGAGCAGGACCTTCCACCGGAAGACCCAGCCCGCCGCCTCCCGCAGGGCGCCGCTGGCCAGCATCAGGGGGATCCCGGCCTCCAGCGTTCCGGCGGGGCAGAGGTAGGCGCAGAACCAGGGCGTGCCCATGCCGAAGGCGTCGGTGATACACATGGGGAGCAAAATGACAAACCCCGCCAGGATCACATAGCGCAGGCAGCGCAGCCCCCTTTCCCCCGGCAGCTTTCGGAGCTTTTTTGGGAAGGGGATCTTGTGCAGAAGATCCTGGAAGAGCCCGAATGGACACAGCCAGCCGCAGACGAACCGCCCGCACAGCGCGCCCACCACCAGGAGAAAGCCTACGATATAAAAGGAAAAGCTGAATTCCCGGCTGGTAAGCACGGCCTGGAGAGAGCCGATGGGACAGGCCCCCAGCGCGCCGGGACAGGAGTAGCAGTTGAGCCCGGGGAGACACAGACCCTTGGTCCGCCCCCGGAAGATGGCCCCTTTGGCAAACCCCACGGCATAGCCGTTGGAGAGAGCCGTGACGCACAGCTGGACAAAGGCCCGGGGATGGACCTTGATCCAGGCCCTCAGCCTACCCAAGGCCGATGCACTCCAGGCAGACGTTGGCGGCCTTGGTGAGAACGACGGAGACCTCGCCCCGGAAGGCTCCGACAGCAATCAGCGCCGTGCCCAGGACCAGGAGGCACACGGCGGGCCAGTATCTACGGTTCATTTTGTCACTTCCGCCAGCCGGGCGTCGATGGTCTTGGTCCAGAAATCCTTATCCCGGGCCAGCATAAGGGTGGTGCCCACCTGGTTGCCCTTGCTGTCCACAAAGTAGGAGGTGGGAAAGCCCTGCATGTCGTCAATGATGGCCTTTTCCAGGCTTTCGGAGGGCAGCAGGTGGGTGTAGTTGGTAGCCCCGGTCTGCTCCACAAGGTCCTTGGCGGTTTGGATCTTGTCCTCCATGTGATCGCCGTCCGTATAGCGGATATCGCCCACCACACCGATGATCTGGACGCCCTTGTCGGCATATTCGTCCGCCAGGGCGGACAGATCGGTCATTTCGGGCAGGCATTTGGGACAGAAGGTGCCCCACACGTTCACCAGGGTCAGGTCGTAATCCTCAAAGATGGAGGCGTCCACCTCATTTCCGTCCAGATCCGTGGCGGTGAAGTCGGAGAGCAGGCCGTTGGAAGACGACCCACCGCACCCGGACAGAAGGGTCAGCATCAGACATAGACTGACAGCATATGTAAAAGTTCGCTTCATAAGAATTGCTCCTTCCGTTTGACGTCCATACAATGCAAGTTGGTAGATATTTTTATTATCTACTAAACTAGTGTGAAAAGCAAGAGCAATCTGCGGTTTGTATGAAATAGAGACACTTCGGCAAAAATGTGGAAGAGCATGGAAAGGGGAGAGCCATATGGGCTTTTTGGAGCTGGGACGGGAGGCTGCCCGGGCTTTGCCGGCGACGGGGCGGCGGTCCGGCCGCAGGGCGGCAAAGGAGCTGCGGCGGGAGCTGGAGCAAGTAGAGCGTACACGCGCCAGGCTTTCCCGTCGGGATCAGGAGCGGCTGCCGCAGGCGGTGGAATGGCTGCTGGACAACGCCTATCTGGCTCAGCGGGAAGGGCGGGAGAGCGCCGGTGATCTGCGCCGGGGGAAACGGCTGCGGCAGGTTACCGGTGAGCTCTACCTTCAGGCCTTGTGCCGCGCCCTGGTCCAAGAATGTTCCGTCATAGAGGTGGAGCCGCTGGCTGAATTTCTGGAGGGTGTCCAGTCAGAGCGGCCCATGACGGAAGAAGAGCTGTCCCTTTTTATCCCGGCGCTGAAGGGGGAACTGTGCCGACGTTTAGCGCGGCTCTGCCGGAGCCTTGACCGGGATCCCGAGGGGGAGGGCCTGGCGGGGGAGATGGAGGCCGTCTTCACCAGCCTTCGCACGCTGTCCGCCGCCAACCTGGGCCCCGTTTTGGAGGGGGCCAGCCGTGTGGAGGCCGCCCTTCGGGAAGACCCCGCGGGAGTATACAGCCAGATGGATGAGGACACCCGGGCCCGGTACCGCCATAAGGTCTGCGCGCTGGCGAGGAAATACCGCATGACGGAGGGAGAGGCCGCCGGCCGGGCACTGGCGCTGGCAAGAGAGGCCCAGGGCGAGGCCAGGCACATCGGCTGGTTTCTCTTTCACCGTCCCATGGGGCATGAGGAGAAGGGGGCCTCTGGGGCGCTCTATGTGGCGGCGATCCTGCTTCCCACGCTGTGCGCGGCCCTGTGGCTGGGCTTCCGGCTGGAGAGCTGGGCTTTATTTGCCCTTCTCCTGCTCCCGGCGTCCGACCTGGTCAAAAACCTGGTGGATTTTTGCGTGGTTCGTCTTGTCCGGCCCCGCCCGGTGCTGCGTATGGCACTCAAAGAGGGAATTCCGCCGGAGGGGAAGACCCTGTGCGTGATTGCCGGCCTGCTGACGGGGGATGAGAGCGGCGGGGAATACGCCGCCCTGCTGGAACGTTACCGTCTGGCCAACCGGGACAGCGGGAGCACACTCAGCTTCGGTCTGCTGGCCGACCTGCCGGACCGCTCGGCCCCCATGGGCGCGGCGGAACGGAGGTGGCTCAGAAAGGCCAAGGAGGCGGTGGAGGCCCTCAATGTGACCTATGGCGGCGGATTCTACCTTTTTTTCCGTTCCCCTACCTTCCAAAAACGGGATGAACGCTACGTGGGGTGGGAGCGGAAGCGGGGCGCCCTGATCGAGCTGACCCGTCTGCTCCGGGGCAGGCCCTCCGGCCTGCGGGTGCGGGTCGGAGAGGCCAAGGGGCTGGAGGGGACCCGCTACGTCATTACCCTGGACTCCGACACCAGCCTCAACGTGGGTACGGCCCGGGAATTGGTGGGGGCGATGCTCCACCCGCTGAACCGCCCGGTGGTGGATCCAAAGCGCCGGGTGGTGATCCGGGGATACGGACTCCTCCAGCCCAGAGTGGGTGTGGAGCTGAACGCCGCCAACAAGTCCCAGTTCTCCCGGATCTTTGCCGGGCAGGGGGGCGTGGACCCCTATGGGGGAGCCTGCAGCGACGTCTATCACGATCTCTTTGACCGGGGGAGCTATACGGGCAAAGGCATCTTTGACGTGGAGGCCTTTGCACAATGCCTGGATGGCCGCTTTCCCGAGAACCGTGTCTTATCCCACGACCTTCTGGAGGGGGCCTATCTCCACGCCGGACTGCTGGGCGACGTGGAGCTTACTGACGGATATCCCTATAAGGTCACAAGTTATTTTTCCCGCCTTCACCGCTGGGTGCGGGGAGATTGGCAGCTCCTGCCCTGGCTGGGGCGGTTTGTGCGGAACGAGCGGGGCGAGCGGGTGCCCAACCCGATCACCGCCATGGACAAGTGGAAGATATTTGACAATCTCCGCCGGAGCCTGTCGCCCGCCTTTGCTTTGGTAGCGCTCTTGCTGGGTATGTGTGTATCGGCCCCGGCCTTTGGTGCGGCGGCGGCTCTGGCCATCGTCTCGGCCTGGTCCAACCTTCTGCTTACGGGGGCGGATTTGGCGTTTCGTGGCGGCGTGGGGCTGAGAAGGCGTTATCACTCTACCATCATCGCCGGATTTGGTGGGATGATCCTGCAAACGCTGGTGCAGCTCCTATTTTTGCCCTATCAGGCCTGGGTCTGCGCCTCGGCGGCGGTCACTGCGCTGTGGAGGAGCTATATCAGCCACAAAAAAATGCTGGAATGGGTGACTGCGGCGGCCACGGAGGGCGGAAAAGGCGGGATATGGTCCAATTTCCGGGCCCAATGGCCCGCCGTGGCGGTGGGGGCATTCGCCATGGCCTTTGCCCAATTCCCGGCCGGAGCGGCCGCCGGACTGGTGTGGGCGTTTTCCCCTGCATTTGCCTGGGCCCTGTCCCGGCCCGTTGGAAAACGGAGGGGCGCCATCGAGGAGGACAAGCCTTTTCTCCTCCATCAGGCGGCCCTGATCTGGGGGTACTTTGAGGACTGGCTCCGGCCGGAGGACCACTGGCTCCCGCCGGACAACGTGCAGGAAAAACCGTGGCTGGGCCCGGCCCGGCGGACGTCCCCCACCAATATCGGCATGGCGCTTTTGAGCTGTGTGGCGGCGGCGGACCTGGAGCTGGCCAGCCGCCGCCACGCGGTGGAGCTGATCGGCCATATGCTGGATACGGTGGAGGCTCTGCCCAAGTGGAGGGGCCATCTCTATAACTGGTACGACACCTCGGAGGCATCTCCCCTGTGGCTGAGGTATGTCTCCACAGTGGACAGCGGAAACCTCCGGGGGTGTCTCATCGCCCTTCGGGAGGCCCTCTACGAGTGGGGAGAGGATCGGCTGGCCCGCCGGGCGGAGGCCCTGTCCGGCGCCATGGACCTGAGTCCTCTCTACGATAAGGAGCGTAAGCTCTTTACCATCGGCTACGATGTGGAAAAGGAGGAGTTTACCCAGGGCTGGTATGACCTGATGGCCAGCGAGGCCAGGCTGTCCAGCTATCTGGCGGTGGCGCTGGGAGAGGTGGAGCCCCGCCACTGGCGGCGGCTGGGCCGTATGCTGGTGGGGGACAACGATTACTGCGGCATGGCGTCCTGGACGGGGACGATGTTTGAGTACTTTATGCCCAACCTGCTCCTGCCCTGTGAGGACAACAGCCTGATGTATGAATCCCTGGCCTTCTGCGTCTACGCCCAGAAGCGGCGGGGAGCCCGGACCGGAACACCCTGGGGGATCTCCGAATCCGGCTTTTACGCCTTCGACCCCGGGATGGCTTATCAATACAAAGCCCACGGCGTGCAGGCCCTCGGGCTGAAACGGGGGCTGGACCAGGAGCTGGTGGTCGCGCCCTACGCCTCCTTTCTGGCGCTGCTTCTGGCCCCGGGAAGCGCGGGGCGGAATCTGCGCCGTCTCCGGGACCTGGGCCTGGAAGGGACCTACGGCCTTTACGAGGCGGCGGACTACACGCCGGGGCGGCTCCATGAGGGGGAGAAGTGGGCGCCGGTGCGGTCCTTCATGTCCCACCACCTGGGCATGAGCCTGCTGGCTATCGACAATGTCCTGACCAGTGGGCAGATGCAGGAGCGGTTTATGCGGGACTGTTCCATGGGGGCCTTCCGGGAGCTGCTGCAGGAAAAGGTGCCGGTGGGCGCGCCCATCATGAAAACGGGCCATCAGCCCGGCATGGAGCGGCCCCGGCCCACGGCCCCAAGTCAATTCCTCCGAAAGGGGGAAAACTACGACCTGGCCCGGCCCGCCTGCCACCTGCTCTCCAATGGACTTATAACCGCGCTGTGTTCTGATTTTGGTTCGGTGAGCCTGTCCGACGGCAAGGGGGAGGCCCCGATCCTGACGCTCCAGCGGGAGCGATATGCCCCGGCGGGCCTATCCTTCTTCTATCGGGACGGGGCGGGGAAGCTCTGGTCCCTTACTGCCGCCCCCTGCCTGGGGGAAGGCCCCTTCTCCTGGGCCTTTGACGGCGGCGGGGCGGTCTGGCGGGCCGATTATCCCCATTTTTCCGGCCGGATCCGTCTGTCCCTTCCCAGGGGGGAGCGGGGTGCGCTGTGGTCCATAGAACTGGAGGGAGTCCACGACGGGGAGCTCGTCTGCTATCTGGAGCCGGTCTTGGCCAAGCCCGCCGACTATCTGGCCCATCCGGCCTATTCCAAGCTGTCTGTGGAGAGCGCCGCCCTGGACCATGGTGTCAGATTTACCCGGCGGCCCCGGCAGGGGGACCGGCGGGTCACCTTGGCGGTGCTCTGGGACAGGGAAGCCTCCGGCTGGGACACCAGCCGGGAAGAGGCTTTGGGCCGGGGCGGGCTGCGGCGGCTGGAACAGGCCATGGAAAACCCGCCCGGTCTCACGGCAGGAGCGGTGCTGGACCCGTGCCTGCTGGCGCGCTTTCCTACGGAGGGGGGCGGAAAGTACCGATTGAGACTGGCCCTTGGCTTTGAAGATACCCCGGTGCGGGCGGAGCGGACGGGACGGGAAGTGCTTTCATCGCCGGAGCAGACCACCGGCCGGATGGATGGCCTGCTTCGGACGCTTCAAATGACCGGCCAAGAGGGAAAACGGGCCATGGAACTGCTTTCGGCTGTGGCGTTTCCCGGCCGGAATGAGAAAAATACAGTGCCCCAGTCGGCGCTGTGGCCCTTTGGAATATCAGGAGACGTCCCTCTGGTGTTGGCAGATGCCCAGCCTGAGGGAAAAGAGCTGGCGTCTTTCCCGCTGAAAGCGTATGCCCTTTTGAGCCGCCTGGGCTTTTCCTTCGACCTGGTCTATCTCTTGGAGGACGGCGGAGACTATCGCCGCCCCCAGAGAAACGGGGTCTTGGAAGCGGTGAAAGCTCTGGGGCTGGATAACCAGATTGGACGGAAGGGTGGGATCCATCTGGTTGACTGCCTGGTACAAGAGGCCGCCGAGCCGCTGCGGGCCTGGGCAGCAGTGGTTTTGGATGGGGATAGACGATGGGAGGAGCAGATCATCTCTCCACCCATCCAGCCATCTGAGCTGCCCTGTCGGCTGAGGATAAGCGAACCCAAGTGGGAGTGGAGTGGGGATAGTGAATTTACCTTACACCTGGATGGCGATCTGCCGCCGCTGGGATGGAGCCATATCCTGGATAACCCCCGCTTTGGATGGATCACGGATGAGACGGGTTGCGGTCACTTGTGGGCGGGAAATGCCCGGGAAACCCCCATTACCCCCTGGAACAACGACCCGCTGGCCATAGGAGGCCCGGAGTGGTTCCTGCTTCAATGGGACGGAGAGTGCCGCAGCCTTTTCGCGGATGGAGACGGACTGCCGGTCAAAGTGACCTATGGGTTTGGATGGATCCGCTGGGAAAAGGAATGGCTGGGCGGGACGGTAGTGGTCACGGCGCTGGTGCCCTGGGAAGAGGACCGGCGGCTTCTACGGATCGAACTGCCTGGGAAAAAAGCGGGAGAGCTGCGGCATGTGGTAAAGGGGAAAGAAGATACCCTTTACAGCTTTGCGCAGACCCTTTTGCTTTCAACCGGCAAAGAGGGAACCCTTCGGATCGACCCGTCGGAGTGGGAAATCCCTTTTCAGAGCACGGTTCGGAAGTGGAGAAAACAGGTCTGTCCCATTCGCTTCGAGACACCGGACCGGGACCTGGGTCACTATTTGAACGGATGGTGCCTCTATCAAGTGATCGCCTGCCGGCTCTTAGCCCGCACATCCCACTATCAAAACGGCGGGGCATATGGTTTTCGGGACCAGCTTCAAGACACGCTGGCGCTTTTGCAGACAGATCCGGTATGGTGCCGGGAACAACTGCTGCGCTGCTGTGCCCACCAATTCCGGGAGGGGGATGTCCAGCATTGGTGGCATGAGGTGGGAGAAGAAAGGAATAGGGGCGTCCGCACCCGTATCTCCGACGATCTCCTGTGGCTGCCCTATGTCCTTACCCGCTATATCCAGACCTGCGGCGATTGGGATATACTGTCTGAACAGGTAAACTACTTGTCGGGTGAATCGCTGAAAAAGGAGGAGCAGGAACGCTATTTTGTGCCGGAGACATCGGAAGAAAAGGAAACAGTGTATGCCCACGCCCTGCGGGCGATCCACCAGGCGCTTGGACGCGGCGTCGGAGAACACGGCCTGATGAAAATGGGGGCTGGAGATTGGAACGACGGGATGAACCGGGTGGGGCAGGAAGGCAAGGGAGAAAGTGTATGGCTCACTTGGTTTACAGTCGTTACACTCCAAAACTTTGCGGAAATTGCGGACCATCAGCGTGACCGGGAGGCGGTGGAACTTTGCCGGACTTGGGAAAAAATGCTCCGTGAAGCTGCGGAGGGGGCCTGGGACGGTGACTGGTATCTTCGGGGCTGGTATGACAGCGGTGCTCCTTTGGGTGGCCATACTTCAGAGGAGTGTCAGATCGATTCTATTGCCCAGAGTTGGGCGGCACTGACCAAAGACACAGATCAGGGCCGCGGGAAGGCGGCGGTCCAAGCCGCCATAGAGCGGCTCTTCGACCGAAAAGCCGGGGTTGTCAAGCTGTTTACCCCACCCTTCGACCGGGGAACAGCTGATCCCGGTTATATCCGGGGCTATGTGCCCGGTGTTCGGGAAAACGGCGGACAGTATACCCATGCCGCTGTCTGGCTCGCACTGGCTTGTTTTGAGGTGGGTATGGCGGAGGATGGGTATGAAATCCTCCACGCTCTTTTGCCTGCCGCCCACCCCACAAGGGTTTACCGGGCCGAACCCTATGTCCTGGCCGCTGACGTCTACACCAATCCGGCCCATCTTGGGCGGGGCGGCTGGAGCTGGTACACCGGCGCGGCGGGATGGTATTTCCAAGCGGCTGTGACCGGCTTGCTTGGAATTACCATAAAGGAGAAACGCCTTACGATTTCCCCGAACCTTCCAAGTGGTTGGGAGGGCTATACCGCTCGCTGGGAGCTGGAATATGGAAATCTTCTTATTGAAGTGAAAAGGGGGAAGCGGGAAGGCTTTTTCCTGGATGGAAAAAGAGTCACAGACGTTCCCCTGTTTGACCTGAGGGGAGAGCATATTGCCGAGGTTATCATTGCTTTTGAGAAATGAAGGGAAAAAAGTCCATTTTTTTCTGCCTGAAAGGATGTCAAACAAGGGAAAACGTTGTATAATAGCCTCTGACTCACACAGAAAGGAAGGTGGCTCCATGCGTACTGTCACCAGGAATCAACTTTTACCCGGCGTCTTTTTGACGGCGGTCCACACAAAGAAGTTTAAATCTTCCGTTTTATCAATGACTTTATTGGCTCCACTCTCAGCGGAAAACGCCGCGGCCAATGCTTTGATCCCCTACCTCCTGCGGCGGGGAAGTGAGGCACATCCGGACATGCAGTCCATCTCCGCCGCTCTGGATCAGCTGTACGGAGGTTCCATTGAGCCTATGGTCCGCAAGAAGGGGGAGGTCCAATGCCTGGGGTTCGTGGGCAGCTTTTTGGACGACGCCTATACACTGGACGGCGGCGGCATTCTGGACGAGGCGGCGGAGTTGATGGGTGAGCTGCTGCTGCGTCCCTGCACCGACGGGGGGGCCTTCAGTACGGAGTATACCCGCCAGGAGAAGGCCAACCTGATCGACCGGATCCGGGGGGAGATCAACGATAAGCGCAGCTATGCCTCCAACCGGGTGGTGGAGGAGATGTGCGCCGGTGAGCCTTACGGCGTGAACCGGCTGGGCCGGGAGAGCGATGTGGAGTCACTCACCCCGCAGGGGCTATGGGAGCGCTATCAGGAGCTGCTGGGCCAAGCCCGGATCGAGCTCTATTACTGCGGCTCCGCGGAACCGGACCGGGTCTGCTTTATTTTTCAGAAGGCTCTGGCCGGACTGCCCCGTGAGGGTGGGTATCAGGAGCCCTCCTGCTCCATCGTGTCTGCCGCCCAGACACCCAGAAGGGTAGAAGAGACCATGGACGTGGCCCAGGGCAAGCTGACCATGGGGTTCCGCACCGGCGGGATCACTGCCGCCTCACCGGAATATCCGGCGCTGATGCTGTGTAACGCCCTGTTCGGCGGTACCACCACGTCCAAGCTGTTCCTCAATGTGCGGGAAAAACTGTCCCTGTGCTATTACGCCAGTTCCATGGTCCACAAGTACAAGGGGGTCATGGTGGTCTCCTCCGGCGTGGAATTTGCCAATGTGAAGAAAGCGGAAGATGAGATCCTGGCCCAGCTGGAGGCTTGCCGGAACGGGGATTTTGAGCCTTGGGAGGTGGAGGGCGCCCGGCGCTACACCGTCAGTTCCCTGCGTACGGTCCTGGACAGCCAGGGCAGGCAGGAGGATTATTGGCTTGGGCAGGCCATCTACGGCCTCGCGGAAGGGCCGGAGGAGCTGGCCCAACGGCTGGAGCAGGTCACGACCCAGCAGGCGGTGGCCGCAGCCAAGGCCCTGAGCCTGGATACGGTCTATTTTCTCAAGGGAACGGAGGGGTGAGCATGGAGGAAAAAAAGTATGCCAGAGTAGGGGAGACCCTTTTTTATACGGTGCTGGCCAACGGGCTTGCCGTCTATGTGGATCGGAAACCGGGCTTTCAAAAGAGTTATGCTTTCTTCGCCACCAATTACGGCGGTATGGATATGCGCTTCCAAATGGACGGCAGGTGGGTGGACACCCCCGCTGGCGTGGCCCACTTTCTGGAGCACAAGACCTTTGACACGCAGGACGGAAACGCCCTCCAGGACTTGGCGGCCAACGGGGCCTCTCCCAACGCCTTCACCTCTACGGCCCTGACGGGGTATTATTTTGAGAGCACGGAGCAGTTTGAGGAAAACCTGAAGATTCTCCTCTCTTTTGTCTCCATTCCCTACTATACCCAGGAGAGCGTGGACAAGGAGCAGGGGATCATCGGGCAGGAGATCCGGATGGGAGACGACGAGCCGGACACCCAGGTGTTCTACGGGATGCTGGAGGGCTTGTACGTAAACAGCCCCATTAAGGTGAACATCGCCGGGACGGTGGAGTCCATCTCCCACATCACGGCGGACACTTTGAACCTCTGTCACAAGGCGTTTTATGACCCGGGTAATATGGTTCTCTGCGTGGCTGGTGATGTGGATCCGGAGCGGGTGGTACAAATTGCGGAAGAGGTCCTGCTCACCCGGGGACATGAGCCGGTGGCCCGGGACTATGGGCCTGAAGAGAAGGTTCAGGCGGCCCAGGGCCGCTGGGAAAAGGAGATGGCCGTCTCCACTCCCATTTTCCAGCTGGGATTCAAAGACATTCCGCCGGCCAAAGGCGAGGCGTGGCTTCGGTGGGAGCTGACCGGCAACCTGGCCTGCGAGGCCCTGCTGGGCACTTCCAGCCCGCTCTACGCGAGGCTCTACAATGAGGGACTTGTGAACGAGGGCTTTTCCTACGGCTGTGAGGCTTATCCCGGTGCTGCCTTCCTTTGCGCCGGCGGGGAGAGCAGGGACCCGGAAGCTGTGCGGGCCGCGGTTATGGCGGAGGCGGCGCGGCTGGGCCGGGAGGGGATCGACGAAGCATTGTTCCAACGGCTGAAAAAGGCGGCCTATGGCAGCTTGGTCCGTGGGCTCAACTCCTTTGAGAACATCTGCGTCAATCAGGCCATGGCCCACTTTGCGGGGTTTGAGTATTTGTCCTTCCCAGAGGTGTTCGATACCGTGGAGAAGGCGGACGTGGAGGCCTGCATCCGCCGTGTGGCCTCGGAGGAGAGGACTGCTTTGGCGGTGATTCGTCCGAAGGGAGGGGCCAAATGAGCACGGTATCTTTTCCAGGTCTTGGATTTGCGGTAAACGTAAAGGAGATCGCTTTTCGGATTTTCAACTGGCCCATCCATTGGTATGGAATCATCATCGCGGCCGGCTTCCTTCTGGCAGTGTACTATTGCTGCCGGAAGGCGGCCGACTACGGCATCGAACAGGACGACATCATCGATCTGCTCATTTTCGCCGTACCCCTTTGTATCATCGGCGCCCGTCTCTACTACGTGATTTTCTATCTGGACCTGTACCGAAACCCGGACGGTTCCCTGGATTTTCTGCGGATGCTCCGGATCTGGGACGGCGGGCTGGCCATATACGGCGGCATCATCGTAGCGATTTTGACTTTGCTGATATTCTGCAAGATCAAGAAGATCCCATTTCTGGCCTTTGCCGACGTGGGCTCCTTCGGTATGCTGATCGGCCAGCTGGTGGGGCGCTGGGGAAATTTCGTCAATGTGGAAGCCTACGGCGCGCCCACGGATCTTCCCTGGAGGATGGGGATCTATGATACGGTAAACGGCGTTTACCAGTACATGGAGGTACACCCCACCTTCCTTTACGAGTCCCTCTGGAACCTGGTTGGGTTCCTCCTGCTGGCCCTGGTAGTGGCCAAGCACCGGAAGTTTGACGGTCAGATCTTCCTGGGCTACATCGCCTGGTACGGCCTGGGACGGGCCTGGATCGAGGGGCTGCGGACGGACAGCCTGTATTTCTTCTCCACCGGCCTGCGGGTCTCCCAGATTTTGGCCTTGATTTCTTTTGTCCTGGCCCTGGCCGTTATGATCGTCCAGCTGAGGCGGAAGCATGACCCCAAGGAGCTGTGGGTGAACCAGGTCAAGGCCCGAAAAGCGGCGGCAACTGGAGCCGAGGAAGGTTCAGCTATTATGGGCGAGCCGGAAGATCTGACCCAGGAAGAACCGGAGGAGAAGGAGGAGGATACGGATGACCCTGCTTGACGGAAAAGCCTTGGCGGCGAAAGTAAAAGAAGAGGTAAAAGCCGAGGCGGCTAAGCTGCCCCGGAAGCCCGGCCTGGCGGTGGTCCTGGTGGGGAATGACCCGGCATCCAGAGTGTATGTTACCAGTAAGCGCAAGGACTGTGAAGCTTGCAGCATTTACAGTGAGGAATACGCTCTGCTGGAGAATACCACCCAAGAAACCCTTCTGGAGCTGGTGGAGACCTTAAACCAGCGGCCTGATATCGACGGCATCTTGGTTCAGCTGCCCCTGCCCAAGCATTTGGACGAAGAGGCGGTATTGGAAAAAATCGCGCCGGACAAGGATGTAGATGGGTTTCATCCCGTAAGCGCGGGCAATCTTCTTATTGGCCGCCCGGGCTTTCAGCCCTGCACGCCGGCCGGCGTGATGGAGCTGCTGGACGAATATCACATCAATCCGGCGGGCAGGCATGCCGTGGTTGTGGGCCGGTCCAATATTGTTGGGAAGCCTATGAGTCTGCTCCTCCTGCGCCGGGACGCCACCGTGACGGTCTGCCACTCCAAAACGCCTGACCTGGGGGCGGTTTGCCGTCAGGCGGATATCCTTGTCAGCGCGGTGGGCCGCCGTGGCCTGATTACCGCGGATATGGTGAAGCCCGGCGCGGTGGTGGTCGACGTGGCGATGAACCGGAACGAGGCGGGGAAGCTTTGCGGCGACGTGGATTTTGAGGCCGTGGCGGAGCGGGCTGCCTATCTGACCCCCGTGCCCGGCGGCGTGGGTCCTATGACCCGGGCAATGCTGATGAAAAATACCCTCTTGGCGGCGCGGAAGCACCAAAATTTGGTGTGACCGCCATAAAAAAGGCCGGTTTTGTGTTAAAGTAACATATCAGATACATAGGGAGCGTGCTTACTATGAAGTGTCCTTTTTGCGGTTACCTGGACAGTAAGGTGGTGGATTCCCGTCCCGCCGAGGATGGGACCAGCATCCGCCGCCGCCGGGAGTGCCTGGAGTGCCATAAGCGTTTCACCACGTTCGAGGTCATGGAGTCTTTGCCTGTGGTGGTCATCAAAAAAGACGGCAGCCGTCAGACCTTTGACCGGACCAAGCTCCTCAACGGTATGATCCGGGCCTGCGAAAAGCGGCCGGTGCCGTTCGGCACCCTGGAGAAGATCGCCGATGAGATCGAACAGGTCCTGCAAAACGAGATGGATCGGGAGGTCCCATCGGCCAAGATCGGCGAGCTGGTGATGGACCGGCTCAAGGATGTGGACGAGGTGGCCTATGTCCGTTTTGCCTCCGTCTACCGGCAGTTCAAGGATATCAGTACGTTTATGGCGGAACTCAATAAATTGCTGCAGGAAAAGTAAATAGAGTACGGGGATAAAAACACGGTCCGGTTGGTAGTCCGGGCGCGGTGCAAGCCGTCAGTAACCTGCCTCCTTGGTTGTCCATTCCCCGCGGCGTTGAGCAAAAAAGGAGGAAGTCCCATGGAATTGGGCAGCTGCAGGATCACAGTGTACTTTGAAGATCCCTTTTGGGTCGGGCTCTATGAGCGGTCCAGCGAGGACGGCTATGAAGTCTGCAAAATCACCTTCGGCGCGGAGCCAAAGGATTATGAGGTTTATGCAGCTCTTTTGGAGCACTGGCGGGAGCTCATATTCAGCCCGGCCCTTCCGGCGGAGCGGGCGGAGGTGCGCCGGCAGAGCGCCAAACGGATCCGGCGTGAGGTCAAGCGTCAGTTATCCGGCCCTCCAGTGGGGACCAAGGCCCAGCAGGCTTTGAAGCTCCAGCGTGAAGAGGGGAAGGAAGCCCGCAGGGCCATGGGCTGGGAGGCAAAAGAGACGGAGGAAAGACGAAAGTTTGAGCTTCGTCAGGAAAAAAAGAAAGAAAAACACAGAGGCCATTAGGCCTCTGTGTTTTTTAAAGAATATTTTTCAAGTTGAGCTGTTCCGCTTCCGCCAGCAGCTCCAGCTCGGCAATCAGCCGGGCGTTGGCGGCGGAGTATTCTCCGCCTTCCTGGCATTGGATGAATTCCGCCACCTCACGAAAGCTGGTATAGACCTCATCAGTCTCACTGTGGCGGAGGAGGATGTGGAGATATGCGGTTTTCTCATCCCACTTGTGGTGAGCCAGCTGGGTTAGCTCTTCGGCGCTGGCCCATTCATTTTGCTCCGCCTTGGCCTCGGCCGCCTCCAAAAGGCCGGTGAGCTCCTGGGTGAAGGAATTGAGATAGAAGCTGTGGCTCAGAGTTCCGGCCAAAACGGCCAGTAATAAGGCGACGGCGATCCAGACCCGCTTCATTTTTGATCCTCCTTCAGGGCAAAGTAGACCCGCCCCATCTCATCTGCCGTTAAAAGGTACACGTCCTCCGGTTTTTTGGCTCCATGGGCTTTGAGCTGTTTCATCAGCCATCCGCTGTCGTAGCCGCGAAGCTTGAGATTGTGGTTCAGGATCCTGCCGTCGTTGATGATGACAACGGGGAGTCCGGCCTCTTCGGGCGCCACGTTCAGATCCTTGGCGATGGGCGGCTTTTGGTCGGCGAAGGGAAGGACGGAGATCTGCCCGTTTGTCTCCAAAATAGCGTATTTTACGGTGGAAATGTCGGTGACGCCCTTCATGCGGAGCTCTTCCATCAGTTCATCCACGGTAAAACGGTTTTTTGCCATTTCACGCTGATGAAGTTTCCCATTTTCTACGATAATAGAGGGCCGGCCGCAGATGATGGCGCGGAATTTGATGCTTTTCATGGAGAGGACGGATATGATCATGGTGACGGAGAGCAGCGTGAGGATCGGAATGATGCCGGAGAGCAGGGGAATGCCGAAATCCTGCATGGGGACCGCCGCCAGATCGGCGATGATCAGAGCCAGTACCAGCTCCGAGGGCTCCAGCTCGCCCACCTGCCGCTTTCCCATCAAACGGATCCCGACAATGATGAGCAGATAAAGAATGATCGTACGGACAAAGGCGATGACCATAGTGTGACCTCCCCGGCGTGTTCTTCTGTTCAGTATGACCTTTTTTGATGGGAGTATGCGGGATAAAAACGTCAGAAAAAGTTTAAAACAAGAAGAACGCTCCCGTGGTAAAATCGGTAAAAAAGGAGGGAGACCATGGCTCGAAAGAAAAAGGCGGTCCACATCCTGACATTGGCGGCCCTCCTCCTGGGGGTGTTTGTGTGGAAGGGGCTGGATCAGCGGTTGACGGTTCGATCCTATACCGTTGAAAGCGAAAAACTGACCGAGCCGGTGCGGATCGTTTTTCTTTCCGACCTTCATTCCTGTCATTATGGAGAGGGGCAGGCGGAACTGCTGGAGAAGGTCGAGGCTCAGGCGCCGGATGCCGTTTTGCTGGGCGGGGATTGGGTAGACGACGATTTCGGCCGCCTTCCCCCGGCGCGGGCCTACGCCGCCGCGAAAGCCCTGGCGGACCGGTGGCCCGTTTACTATGTGGCAGGAAACCACGAGGTCTGGAGCGGGCTGGCGGATGAGATCAAAACAAACATGGCGGCCTGCGGTGTTGCGGTGCTGTCGGGGGAGCGGGCGGAACTGATGGCGGGGGGACAGTCTGTCCAGATCTGTGGGATCGACGACCCGGACGCGGGGGAGAGGTCCTGGATGGAGCAGCTTCAGACACTAAAACAGGAGACGGCCGGCACTTCCTTTTCCATTCTGCTGACCCACCGGCCGGAGCGGATCGCGGAGTACGGCGGTTTTGACCTGGCACTGGCCGGACACGCCCATGGGGGACAGTGGCGGATCCCTGGGCTGATCAACGGGCTGTTCGCACCCAATCAGGGCCTCTTCCCGGAGTATGCCGGGGGAAAATACCTGGTGGATGGCGGCGGCGTGCTGATCGTGGGCCGTGGGCTGGCCCGGGAGAGCACCCGGATTCCCCGGTTTTATAATCCCCCGGAGGTGGTGACCGTCGATCTGCTCCCGGCGGTTTGCCAAGAATAAAAAACGCCGCGGCAGGCCCCTTTGTCCAAAACAACAGATTTTTTGGTTTGAGGGAAATCGAGGAAATTTCATATTGTCAACCGCCTGATTTTGGGATAAAATCAGACAGATAATGACTGCGAGGAGAAAGGCGGGAGGCAAGATATGAGAGCGACCCTCATTCTGGAGAACGGCGCCGTGTTCCGGGGCGAGAGCATGGGCGATACGGCCGACCGGGTCTGTGAGATGGTATTCAACACCTCGATGACCGGCTACCAGGAAATTTTGACCGATCCATCCTACGCGGGACAGGGCATCGTGATGACCTATCCCCTGATCGGCAATTACGGCGTCAATGGTTCCGATAATGAGTCCCAGCAGCCCTGGGCGGAAGCGTTTATTGTCCGTCATCTGGCCGAGCGCGGCAGCAATTTTCGCCGGGAGGACGATCTGGACAGCTATCTCAGACAACATCATATCACGGGCATCCAGAACGTTGATACCCGTGCGCTGACGCGTTTACTCCGCAGTCAGGGGACCATGAACGGCATGATCACCTGCGCGGAGGATTTTTCTATGGAGGCGGTTTTGGCGAAGATCAAGGCCTACCGGGTCGCGGGAACCGTGGAGCGGGTGACCCGGAAGGAGATGGAACTCTGTCCTGCCTTGGGGGAAGAAAAGTACAAGGTCGCCCTGATGGACTACGGTGTGAAGACCAACATGATCCGTTGCCTCCAGAACCGTGGCTGCGCGGTGACGGTCTATCCCGCCCATACGTCCGCCCAGACGGTGCTGGCAGGGGGGTACGACGGGGTGATGCTCTCCAACGGCCCCGGCGACCCGGCGGATAATTCGGAGATCATTTGTGAAGTGAAGAAGCTTTACGAATCTGATTTGCCGCTCTTTGCGGTCTGTCTGGGCCATCAGCTTCTTGCTTTGGCCACTGGAGCGAGCACCCGGAAGATGCGGTTTGGACATCGGGGGGGCAACCATCCGGTGAAGGATCTGGCGGAGGGCCGGGTCTTTATCACCTCCCAAAATCATGGCTACGCCGTGGTGGCCGACACCGTGGATCCCGCCGTGGCGGAGGTTTCCCACATCAACGTCAACGACGGCGGCGTGGAGGGCCTTACATATGTGAGGAAAAATTGCTTTACAGTCCAGTTCCATCCGGAGGCCTCTCCCGGTCCCATGGATACGGAGTACTTATTTGACCGCTTTGTCGCGTCCATGGAGAAAGGGGGCGAGCAGTAATGCCGAAGGATCCAAATATCCACAAGGTGCTGGTGCTGGGCTCCGGCCCTATCGTCATCGGCCAGGCCGCCGAGTTCGACTACGCCGGCACCCAGGCCTGCCGGGCTTTGAGGGAGGAAGGCGTGGAGGTGGTGCTGGTCAACTCCAACCCCGCCACCATCATGACCGACAAGGACATCGCCGACCACGTGTATATCGAACCGCTGAACATTGCCTCGGTGACCCAGATCATCGAGAAGGAAAAGCCGGACGCCATTCTGCCCACCCTGGGCGGACAGACCGGGCTGAACCTGGCCATGAACCTCCACGAGCAGGGGCTTTTGGAGCAATACCATGTGCGGCTGCTGGGCACCTCTCCCGAGTCCATCCGTAAGGCGGAGGACCGGCAGGGTTTCAAGGACGCCATGGAGGAGATCGGCCAGCCCTGCGTGGTGTCTGATGTGGTGGAGGCGGTGGACGACGCCGTGGCCTTCGCCGAGAAGATCGGCTATCCCGTCATCGTCCGGCCCGCCTATACCCTGGGCGGCAGCGGCGGCGGCATCGCCTACGACGAGCCCTCCCTCCGGGAGATTGCCGACCGGGGCATCCATCTGAGCCGGGTGGGACAGGTACTCATCGAGCGCTCCATCGCCGGGTGGAAGGAGATCGAGTTCGAGGTCATGCGGGACTCGGCGGGCAACGTGATCCAGATCTGCTCCATGGAGAACGTGGACCCCGTGGGCGTCCATACCGGGGACTCCATCGTGGTGGCCCCCACACAGACCTTGGCTAATAAGGAGTTCCAGATGCTCCGCTCCGCCTCTCTGAGCATCATCTCCGCCCTGGAGATCGAGGGCGGCTGCAACGTACAGCTGGCCCTGAACCCGGAGAGCTTTGAGTACGCCGTCATCGAGGTCAACCCCCGGGTGTCCCGGTCCTCGGCGTTGGCGTCCAAGGCCACCGGCTACCCCATCGCCAAGGTGGCGGCCAAGATTGCCCTGGGCTATACCCTGGATGAGATCCCCAACGCCGTGACGGGGAAGACCACCGCCTGTTTTGAGCCCACCTTGGACTACTGTGTGCTGAAGATCCCCCGCCTGCCCTTCGACAAGTTCACCACCGCCAGCCGGACCCTAGGCACTCAGATGAAGGCCACCGGCGAAGTGATGGCCATCGGAAACTCCTTCGAGGCGGCGCTGATGAAGGCCATCCGCTCTTTGGAGCTGCCGGTGAAGTCGCTGAAAATGGATGGCCTGGATGAACTGTATACCGAAGAGATCGAGGACCGTCTGGTCAACATCGACGACCAGCGTCTCTTTGTGGTGGCGGAGGCCCTCCGCCGTGGGTTCTCCCCGGAGAAGATCAACGCCATCACCAAGTATGACATCTGGTTCCTGGACCGGCTCCAGCATATCGTGGACATGGAAAACACCCTGGAGAAGGGGATGCCTGACACCGATATGCTTCGGAAGGCAAAGGAGCTGGGCTTCTCCGACAAGTGGATCGCCGATCTTTCCGGCACTACCGCCGACGCGGTGAAGGCCGCCCGGGAAGCCGCCGGAATCCGTCCCGCCTTTAAGATGGTGGACACCTGCGCCGCCGAATTCGAGGCAGAGACCCCCTATTACTACTCCACTTACGATGAGGAAAACGAGGCCGGCCAGCCCCATGACTGGGGCACCGCCCCCGTGGCCCCCAGTCTGCTGGGCCAGCACGCATACCACCTGCCGCCGGAGCCCAAGGAGGGGAAGCGGAAGGTGCTGGTGTTGGGCTCCGGCCCCATCCGCATCGGGCAGGGCATCGAGTTTGACTACTGCTCGGTCCACTCGGTGTGGGCCCTGAAAAAGATGGGCTGTGAGACCATCATCATCAACAATAACCCTGAGACGGTTTCCACGGACTTCGACGTGGCCGACAAGCTCTACTTTGAGCCCCTAACCCCAGAGGATGTGGCCGCCGTGGTGCATCAGGAGAAGCCCTGGGGCGCCGTGGTGCAGTTCGGCGGACAGACCGCAATCAAGCTGGCCCAGGCCCTCACCGATATGGGTGTGTTTATCCTGGGTACCTCCGCCGACGGCGTGGACGCCGCCGAGGACCGGGAGCGGTTCGATGAGATCCTGAACGAGTGCGGCATCCCCAGGGCCAAGGGGGAGACCGTGTTTACCGCGGAGGAGGCGCTCAAGGCGGCCAACGCCGTGGGGTACCCCGTGCTGGTGCGGCCCTCCTACGTGCTGGGCGGCCAGGGGATGGAGATCGCCTATAACGACCGCAACATCATCGAGTTTATGAGGGTCATCAACCAAACGGTGCAGGAACACCCCATCCTGGTGGATAAGTATCTCATGGGCCGGGAAGTGGAAGTGGACGGCGTGTTCGACGGGGAGGACATCCTGATCCCCGGAATCATGGAGCATGTAGAGCGGGCCGGTATCCACTCCGGCGACTCCATCTCCGTCTATCCGCCCCTACATATTGAGGAAAAGCACAAGGAGACCATTCTGCGCTATACCCGGGATCTGGCCAGGGCCTTGGGCGTCATTGGCCTTGTGAATATCCAGTTTATCCTCTATAATGATGAAGTATATGTCATCGAGGTCAACCCCCGCTCCTCACGGACCATCCCCTACATCTCCAAAGTCACCGGCGTGCCCATTATCGACCTGGCTACCCGGGTGATGCTGGGGGAGAAGCTGAAAGACCTTGGCTACGGCACTGGCGTTTACCCCGAGGCAAAGTATTATGCTGTAAAGATGCCGGTGTTCTCTTTTGAGAAGCTCACCGATGTGGACACCGGCCTGGGGCCGGAGATGAAGTCCACCGGGGAAGTGCTGGGCCTGGCGGAAAACTTTCCCCAAGCCCTGCGGAAGGCCTTTAAGGGGGCCAACTTGAAAGCGCCCAAAAAGGGCGGGCGGGCCATCATCACGGTGAAGGACGAAGATAAGGGTGAGATCGTGGGGATTGCCCGGGGCTTTGCCGATATGGGAGTGGAGCTCTATGCCACCGCCGGGACCCGACAGGCCTTGTTAGACGCGGGCATTGACTGCAAGCTGGTGGCCCGGGTGTCTGAAGCCCATCCCAACATTGCGGATATGATCGCCTCCGGCACGGTGGACCTGATCATCAACACGCCTACCCACGGCCGGCGCCATGAAAGCGATGGCTTCAAGATCCGCCGCATGGCGGTGGAGCACTCTGTGTCCTGTGTGACCGCCATCGATACCGCACGGGCCATGCTGACGGTGCGGACCCAGAGCCGGAGCGCTGAGCTGCGGCCCATCGATATTACGGAGATTTAAAGGAAAAGGAGAGAGGCGGGACAATGAGGTATCGCAGAATGAGGATCGACGTGCTGATCTGCCTTGGCCTGGCCCTTCTGGTTGCTATGGGGACCGGGAAGGTGGCGAAAATGATTGCGGCCGCCACCTATGACAGTTATGTGGCCGCACACACTGTGCCGGCTGGAGAAGTCGGAGGTCCGGCGGAAGCAGGGACGTTTCGGGCGCAGAGCGTGGAAGACCTGCTGAGTCAAGATACTTTTACCGTTATCTCCCCCGGGATCGAATACCGGAACCGGGGCGGCGGCTACTATGGGGGCCGTTTTTTCGACATGCTCACGCTGCCCTCGGGGGAGTTGGTTGCGGCGAGCATCAACGGTGACAGCATCCAGTATGACGGGGAGTTTTATATTTCGGATAAAACCTTGCCCGTAGGGCGGATAGTCTGGGAGGACCTGACGCAGAACGAGACGTTTTTGAATCAGATCCAATATTCCGAACCTCTCAGCCGTACGGATTTCTATGTTGACATGATGGGATACGGCGGAACGCAGAGCTTGGAAAGTTACACCTCTTTTCCGGAAAATGTCGTACAAGTCGTTACGGTCATCGTTTGCTTCCCCCTGCTGCATGCGCTTGGGGCCAAGCTGGGGATTTTCCCTTACTTTTTCCTGCCGAAGAAACTGCGGGAGCAGGAATGGGAATAATACGAAAAGAGGAAAACAACATGTCGGAAGGGCAGAAGCTTAAAAAAGTGAACCCACTCTATCTTTTGGCGTATATCCTGCTTCCCGTGGTTATCCTTGTGATATGTGCGATTTTGGTATTTCGCTTAGTGGAAAGTTCCAGTGTGGGGGCAATCCTGCTCACGGCGCTTGTGATATTAGCTGTCTTCTGGTGGAGTTTTTTGGGCGAGGCGCTTTATGATAAGGGCCAGGCCAAGCGGATGAAGGCGCTGGACGAACAGGGCTTTGTCCGCAATCACACTTTTACCAGCGACGGCTGCACGGTAGCGGTGGATTTGGTGCACAAGCAGTTGGCCATGATGTTCCGCTGGAACCCGGGGAAGACTTTCGTCGTGCCTGCCAGCCATATTACCAAGGCGTGGGTGGACGACGGTTCGGGCGGCCCCGGATTTCTGAACGGTACCAGCCGGGTGAGCTTCGTCTTTCTCGTGGATGGCGTGAAGATCCGGGTAAATACGTTCATCTCTAACCGCCGATGGCGGCTGGAGAGTGACAACGTACTCACCGGTATTTCCAAAGCTGATGTGATGGTGGAGGTTTTAAACGCCGCCGCAGGGATCGGGGCGCAGTAAGATGGGGCTGTTTCGAAAAATGCGGGAGGTCTTTCATGACGACTGGTGCAGCCAGTGCACCGCGGAGATGGAGGTCATACGCAGGAAGCTCTATGCCATGCCCATGACAGTGGGGCACTATGTGGCGCACCCGGAGCCGGAATACTACCGAAAAAACCTGACGCCAGTGTCAAAAAAGGCGGATATTCCAACAGGGCAATATGCCTGCGGCATCATTGCCTACCGCTGTCCCAGCTGCGGCCACCGGGCGGTAAAGCTGGATATTTTTCTTCCGGTTCGGGGCATAGAGAAGCGGGAGAGGGCCCTCTATTTTGATGCGGGTGAAATGGACGATTTCCTTTGGCAAATGTAAGGAGGAACATAAATGGATCATCAGATCGTGATCGTTTTGGACTTTGGAGGGCAGTATAACCAGTTGATTGCCCGGCGGGTACGGGAGTGCGGGGTGTACTGCGAGGTAAAGCCCTATACCACTCCGGTAGCTGAGCTCAAAGCCATGGCCCCCATCGGCATTATCTTTACCGGGGGACCGGGGAGCGTCTATGATCCCAACTCACCCCAGGCGGACCCTGAGATCTTCCGCATGGGGATCCCTATTCTCGGTATTTGCTATGGCTGCCAGCTTTTGGCCCACAATCTGGGTGGGCGGGTCACCGCCGCGCAGGCCGATTCCGCCAGGGAATATGGAAAGACGGAGACCTTCTTCGATACGGGTTGCAAGCTCTTCCGCGGCCTGCCTGACACGGGTATCTCCTGGATGAGCCATGGGGATTACATGGAGAAGGTGCCGGAGGGCTTTTCGCTGGTGGCCCATTCCGACGCCTGTCCCAATGTGGCCATCTGTGACGAGGCGCGGGGATTTTACGGCGTCCAGTTCCACCCGGAGGTCAACCACACGGAAAACGGGGCCGGCATGATTCGGAATTTTCTCTATGAGGTGTGCCGTGCCAAGGGTGACTGGACCATGGAGGATTACCTCAAGACCTCCGTGGCCGCCATCCGGGAAAAGGTGGGGACGGGTAAGGTCCTTCTGGCGCTCTCTGGCGGTGTGGATTCCTCCGTGTGCGCCGCCCTTCTGGCGGAAGCCATTGGGGAGCAGCTCACCTGCGTCTTTGTAGATCACGGCCTTATGCGCAAGGACGAGGGGGACGAGGTGGAGGCCGCCTTTGGGAAATGGGCCATGAACTTTGTCCGGGTGGACGCTGAGACCCGGTTCCTTCTGAAGCTGGCCGGGGTTTCCGAGCCGGAGCACAAGCGGAAGATCATCGGTGAGGAGTTTATCCGGGTTTTTGAGGAAGAGGCCGGGAAGATCGGCAAGGTGGATTTTCTTGCCCAAGGCACCATTTATCCCGACGTCATCGAATCCGGTGCGGGAGACGCCGCGGTTATCAAGTCCCACCACAATGTGGGCGGACTGCCCGACTACGTGGATTTCAAGGAGATCATTGAACCCCTGCGCCTTCTTTTCAAGGACGAGGTGCGTCAGCTGGGCCGGGAACTGGGCCTGCCGGAATACCTGGTCATGCGCCAGCCCTTTCCGGGGCCGGGCCTCGCCATTCGGGTCATCGGTGACCTGACCAAGGAGAAGCTGGACACCCTCCGGGACGCCGACGCCATCTATCGGGAGGAAATCGCCGCGGCGGGGCTGGACAAGTCCATCAATCAATATTTTGCCGTCCTCACCAATACCCGCAGTGTGGGGGTTATGGGAGATGGCCGTACCTACGATTATACTCTGGCCCTCCGGGCGGTCACTACCAGCGACTTCATGACTGCCGACTGGGCCCGCATCCCCTACGACGTGCTGGACCGGATCAGCACCCGCATCGTCAACGAGGTAAAGGGGATCAACCGCATCGTTTACGACGTTACCAGTAAGCCGCCTGCGACCATTGAGTGGGAATGAGAAAAAAGTGAATATGAGAGGCTGAAAAGCCTTGAAAATACTCACTTTTTGAAAATCTCATTTCCTGTTTGATAGCAAAATGATAGCAGATACCAAAGCCATTTTGTTTGTTCTTATTTTGGCGAGCGAATGGTTTGCAGGTTTGCTGTCGCATCCAATCCTATATTGAGAGCGAAAAAGGCTCTGCTGACTTTCTGTAAAAGAAGGTCGGCAGAGCCTTTTGTTATTCTTCGGTGTGTTCCTTGAGGTCGGCAAGAAGCAGGTCACTCAGCTCCTGCGACGGCGTGATCTTGTGCCACTGACCGGAGGTGTCGTATTTCGGATAGGAATAGCGCCAGCGGTCGTATTCTTCTTTGGTAATCTCCCCCGCTTTCAGCTTGGCGGCAAGCGCGCCCCACGCGGAAAGCATCCTGTGAAGCTCCGCTGCGTCGCGTCCTTTGTGGATATGAACGCGCAGATGCACCTCATCCTCACACTCGCAGACCTCAAGACCGTAGCGGTCTTCCAGCGTGAACAGCGTGTGCATCAGTCCTGTATAAGAGTCAATGTCCGGTACGTCCAGCGCTTTGGGCGAAACGTCAAGCACCTGTGCCAGCGCAGCAGTCACATCCGCTTTGGGCGTTCTGGAACCATTCTCGTACTGCGCAAGGCGAACATCTGCGGATTTCTCCGGAAAGCCCAGCGCCATGCCAAGGTATTTCTGCGTCATGCCCCGCATCGTGCGGAAAAAGTGGATGCGTTCACCAATCGCCATAATAGCCATCTCCTGTGTCGGTTGTCTTTGATAACGAGTATAGCAGATATGTTTAATTTCGTCAAGAAAAATCTAAGCAAATTTATTTAATATTTTCCTGCAAACCAGCTTGACTTAAACTTATATGTATAGTACAATAGTTGCAAGCTAAGCATATTAGCTTAATTAATAGAAATTTTACAATTTGGATAGCCAACAAATGCCGGAAAAATGTCCGTTGTAAGGTGAGAGGGGGGTGAAATCCAAAAACCGCAAAACTGAATGACCGTCCAAGGGATACTTTCTCCGGGGAAGCAGGCGATGAAATGAGCGTGCCAAGGAGAAAAGAAAACGGCACAGCGCCGAAAAGGGTTGCCTGTCAGAGTCCTGCGGATAGAACGGCAGAAGAAATCAACCACAAATCAGGAAAGGAAGGTATTTTGCCTATGGCAGGAGAAATTTTTATGAGAGTAAATGAAGTTGCGGAAGAGCTTGGCGTATCGGTTCCGTATGCGTATAAGCTCATTCGTGAGTTGAACAAAGAGCTGCGAAAGACCGGCTGCATCACCATTGCAGGCAGGATTGACCGCAAGTTCTTCCATGAGAAGTTCTACGGAACGAGAGAAGCGAAGGAAAGAAGGGAATCGAATGGCATCGTTTAAGGACAAGAAGAACGGCTCATGGTATGTGCAGTTTCGCTATACCGACTGGCGCGGTGAGCGCCAGCAGAAATTAAAGCGCGGCTTTGCCACGAAAAAAGAGGCGCAGGCATGGGAACGCGAGTTTCTGATGCAGAAGCAGGCTGACATCAATATGAGCTTCGAAAGCTTTGTGGCGCTCTACGAAAAGGACGTCAAGCCCAAGCTAAAGCTCAACACATGGCTCAGCAAGGAGCATATCATCCGCACAAAGATTTTGCCGTATTTCAAAAAGCGCAAGCTCTCGGAGATCACCGCCCGTGATGTGATCGACTGGCAGAACGAGATACGGCAGCACACCAAGTTAAGCGGCGAAAGCTATTCCCCGGACTATCTCAAGAACGTCCACACCCAACTGAGCTGTATTTTCAACCACGCCATCAAGTATTACGGCTTACAGATCAATCCCGCTGCAAAGGCCGGAAATATGGGCAGCGAGCATCCGAAGGAAATGCTGTTCTGGACGAAGGAAGAATACCTCAAATTCATCGACGCCATGATGGACAAGCCCATGCTGTACTACGCCTTTGAAATCCTGTACTGGTGTGGCATCCGCGAGGGCGAGCTGCTGGCACTGACGCCTGCGGACTTCGATTTTGAGAAGAAAACGCTCCGCATCAATAAATCCTATCAGCGCTTACAGGGTAAGGACGTTATCACCACGCCGAAAACGAAGAAAAGCAATCGCGTAATCCAGATGCCTGACTTCCTCTGTGACGAGATGCAGGACTATTTCAAGCAGCTTTACGGACTGGAACCGAACAGCCGCATCTTCCCTCTGACCAAGCACACCTTGAAGCGCGGCATGGAGTTCGGGTGCAAGGCGTCTGGTGTCAAGGTCATTAGAATCCACGATTTGAGACACAGCCACGTTTCTTTACTTATCAACATGGGCTATTCCGCCGTTGCCATCGGCAATCGTGTGGGACACGAAAGTGTGGAGATCACCTATCGGTACGCGCATCTGTTCCCAACTGTGCAGAAGGAAATGGCAGATAAATTGAACGTCGAAAGGAGCAATTAAAATGTCACTGAAAAACCGAGATAAGCACAACCGCTGGCGCAACAAGACTGTTGCCTTCCGGGTATCACCGGAGGAAGATACGCAAATCGAAACCTTTGTCAAGCTCTCCGGGCTGACCAAGCAGGACTATATCACCCGCCGCCTGACCTGCAAGGACGTGGTGGTGCAGGGCAATCCGAGAGTTTACAAGGCGCTGCGCGATCAGCTTGCCGCCGTGCTGGACGAGCTGCGGCGCATTGAAGCGGGCGGCATAAATGAGGAGCTGCTGGATGTGATCGAAATGATCGCCGCCATCATGGACGGCATGAAAGAGGAAAATGCCTATGGGAAATGAAATCTGCAAAAAGAAAACGACCGCCCCGGACACATCTGTTGGCGCAGATGATGGGCAGCCGCTTCACAATTCAACTGAGAACAGTATATCCGCTTTTGAGGGAGAAATCAACGGTGATTTTCAAAACAGCACGGAAAGTCTGGACCAAATCTACCGCAGGATACAGCGTCTAACCGACCCGCATTACCTGCACACAATCTCCATGACGGAGCTGTACCAGACCGCGTATCAGAGCAGACCGCCCATCATCGACGGCTTGCTCTACGCAGGCGCATATATCCTCGCAGGCGCGCCGAAAATCGGCAAGTCGTTTTTAGTGGCGCAGATTGCCTACCATGTCAGCACGGGCGAAGCCCTGTGGGGCTGCGAAGTTCATCCCGGTACGGTGCTGTACCTTGCCTTGGAAGATGATTTTCAGCGCATCCAGAGCCGTATGTTCATGATGTACGGCGTCAACGACACCGACCGGCTGCACTTTGCAACCGCTGCGGGAAAGATCGGAAATGGACTGGACGAACAGCTTGAGAATTTCGTGCGGGAGCACCCCGACACCAAACTCATTATCATCGACACCATGCAGAAAATCCGTGAGGTCGGCGGCGAAGCATACAGCTACGCCAGCGATTATGAGATCATCGGTCGGCTCAAGCAGTTTGCCGACAAGCACTGCATCTGCGTTTTGACCGTCCACCACACCCGCAAGCAACCTGCCGGTGACAGCTTCGAAATGATCTCCGGTACGACAGGGTTGCTCGGCTGCGCGGACGGTTCGCTGCTTATGCAGAAGAAAAAGCGCACAGCGCTGGAGGCAACCATCGACGTGGTAGGGCGCGACCAGCAGGATCAGATTCTCTATCTGAAAAAGGATGCCGCTACGCAGATTTGGAATCTTGAAAAGGTGGAAAACGAGCTGCACAAGGAACCGCCCGATCATGTTCTGGAAGCCGTTGCCGAACTGGTGTCCGTAGAACAGCCGGTGTGGACAGGCTCGCCCTCTGCGCTTGCCGATGCCGTCCATGTCGGTATGGCGGCAAATGCGCTGAGTAAGTATTTGAATGTGAAGTCTGGCAGGCTGCTGGACGAATACCGCGTCCGCTATGAGAACAAAGTCCGGCACGAGGGGCGACGTATTACGCTGACCTATGATGCTGAAAGCAAATAAGCCGCGCGACGGCTGCGACGGTTGCGACGGTAAATCTGATACCGTCAAACCAACCGTCGCAATCGTTGCAATCGTCGCAGAAAGGAGCGACGTAACATGAAAACTGTGCAAATCCCCTATGACCTGTTTCTCGACATTGTCATGTACCATCTGCGGGGCGAAGACGATTATGAAGAAGAAATCCGGCAGGGCTTGGAGCAAAAGCTCGACGCCATGCTGAACCGGCAGATCTATTCCCGGTATAAGACTGCTCCCACCGAAGAAGAACGGGAGCAGGCGCGGCAGGAGTATCTTGACCGGCGTGGAGTGCCGCAGAGCTACCGATGGACTACTCCTCCTTGGGAACTGTGACAGGAGCGTGCCACGCTCCTGTGGCTGACAGACAAGGCAATGCATTGGCTGCTATCCCCTCGCGTCCCCGTCCCCATCGAAAAATCCGCAGAGTTTGAGATGGATGTGGGCAGAAGATTATGCGCAGGAGCCGCCTGCAAATAAGCTGCTGACCACGTCGGTTTTTGCGGTTTGTATCCACACTGCAAACTGCAAAACCGGCAGAGGCTTCCGCAGAAGCCGCATACCCCCTCGGAGAGCCCACGATACTTTGCAGCCGCAGGATGAAAGTATCATAGTGGGTTATTACACTTCCGCAGAAGTGCCTCCCCGAAAGCTACCTGTCCTGCACAATCTGAAATCAGGAGGTAAACTGCCTATGGCAAGAGGCGACGGTATCCACCGTACCAGCGCAAGAAACGCAAGAATGAAAGATACAGACATCGACAACGCACAGGCGCATAATGAGCGCGAAAAATCGTCGTATGTCAATCAGGACATCGTTCCTGAACGGACGCCATACAACGTCCATTTCAAAACGCCAACCGCCGGGTATAAGGAGATGTTCGAGCAGATGCGCTCTGACGGCGTGATTTCCACCCGCGGTCTGAAAGCGGATGCCGAGAAATTCGGAGAGCTGATCTTCGATGTCAACTCTGCCTACTTCTTCAACCACGGCGGCTATGAATTTGCAAAACAATTTTACGCCGATGCCTACAAAGCTGCAATCAAAATTGTGGGCGGCGAGCAGTACATCCTATCGGCGGTCATGCACGCCGACGAGCGCAACCGCGCCATGTCCGATGCGCTGGGACAAGACGTGTATCACTACCATCTTCATGTGGTCTACCTCCCCGTCGTGGAAAAACAAATTCTGTGGTCGAAGCGCTGCAAGGATGAGACGCTTCGCGGCACGGTCAAAGAGATAATCCAGCAGGTCAGCATGAGCAAGAAGTGGGCTTCCAAGCCCGCGCTGGACGAGAACGGTACGCCGGTTCTGAGCGCCAAGGGTAAGCCCGTTCTCAAAAAATCCTACAGCGTTTTGCAGGATGATTTCTTCCGGTATATGCGCGACGCCGGGTACGACGATGTGGAGCGCGGCGAACGCGGCAGTTCGGAGGAACACCTGACCGTGACACAGTTCAAGGTGCAGCAGGAACAGGCGCGGCTGGCAGAACTCACGGAGCAGAACCGCCAGCAGGAGCAGCAGGCAGCGGCACTCGGCAAGCAGATCGAGAAAATCCAGAATCAGCAGGTCGATGTGGCGGCCATCGAAAAGATTGAGGCAAAGCCCGTCCCGCTGTCCTCCAAGGTGATATTGGAGCGTTCTGAGTATGAATCGCTGGCAGCGGCGGCGAAGAAGTACGTTACAACCGAGAAAAAGGAATCCAAGCTGCAAAAAGCTCTGGACGCGGCAAACAGGCTGATTGCAAGGCTCAAGGAAGAGATTGCCGGTTTGAAGCAGGAGCTTTCTGAGTACAAATCCGTTCGCAGCAAACTCCGCACATCGGATCTGGAACGTGAAAACGCAGAGCTTCGCGGAAAAATTCAACGCTATGAGGACGTGATCCAGCACAATAACCTCTGGCATTTCTTCCGTCCGCGCAGAGAAAAAACAGCAATGCGTGACGATGCCCGCTGATGACGTGTTGAGCTGAGAAAAACGGATTTTATCGAATGGGAGCGTCCAGATCGAGCAGCGTATTGTCCGGGCGCTCCCCATTCAAAAATCAGCCTGTTTTTGCGGGTGTAGAGCCGAGAAAAAAACTTGAAAATGCGCCCGTTTTCGTAGAACAGGCAGAAATGGAGGCAATATGAAAACTGGACTGACTAAACGGCAGAAAACGACCTGCATCTATTTTGACGAAGCCAGCAAAACCGTCGAAATTCAGACGCATAATACCGCGCTCAAAAAGCGGCTGACACAATATGCGGCGGCATATCCCAATCTGTGCAGGCAGACCGACGATGACGAACAGGGCGGGTTGACCTTCGAGATCGACCGCCGGCGCTTCGGCATTCGATTGACCGCACCGTATTCGGCAGAACGCCGACAGGCAACAAGCGAGCTTGCTAAGAAGAACGGGCTAAAAGGGCGAGTATAAGCCCATATCAGGTACAGCCGCCCGCAGGAGCTTAGGCTCCTGCGGGCGGCTTTTTCTTTGCAGAGAACATCTCACGTTCTGGGGAGATTATCTTGCGAACATTGTCGTTTTGTGCTATAATACAATCAGTTTAAATTTGGAACGGAGAATTGCAATGCCTATTTCCTACGATAAGCTCTGGAAGTTGTTGATCGATAAGAAAATGAACCGGACAGATTTGAAAGACGCCTCCGGTATCAGCTTCAATGTGCTTGCCAAGATGGGGAAAAACGAATTTGTCTCTATGGAAAGCCTGCATAAGATTTGCTTGACGCTCAAATGTGATGTAGGAGACATCATGGAGTTCGTTGATGAAGGAGATACGGAACAGTCGTGATTTCAATCGAACTACGCAGGAGTGAAAAGAAAATGCAGCAACCGCTGACTTGTGTTGAAATATGCGCTGGCGCTGGTGGACAGGCTTTGGGGCTTGCAATGGCAGGCTTTGTCCATGTTGCGCTTGTCGAGTATGAAGAAGATTATTGCAAGGTATTAAAGCAGAACCGCCCGGAGTGGAACGTCATTTGCGCAGATGTTCACGATTTTGACGGACGCCCATACCACGGTGTCGATCTGCTGGCTGGAGGCGTTCCTTGCCCGCCTTTCTCCGTAGCAGGAAAGCAACTCGGACAGGAAGATGAAAGAGATCTGTTCCCTGAAGCCATCCGCCTTATCAAAGAAATTCAGCCGCGTGCTGTCATGCTTGAAAATGTCCGTGGCTTTCTTGATTCGGGTTTTGATGAATACCGCGACCACATTTTCACGTCGATTCAAAAGCTCGGCTATGTAACCCATATCAAGCTCTTGAACGCCTCTGACTATGGTGTTCCACAGCTACGTCCCCGAGTGGTTATCATCGGCATTCGGAGGGATCAAATTGGAGCATTTGCCTATCCTGATGAACAACCAGACAACGCCCCCACTGTTGGTGATACGCTCCGTGATTTGATGGCACAGAACGGATGGGAAGGTGCGAAGCAGTGGGCATCTAATGCAAACCGAATCGCTCCGACCCTTGTAGGCGGCTCCAAGAAGCACGGTGGTCCTGACCTTGGTCCCACACGCGCCCGTAATGCATGGGCAGAGTTAGGCGTAGATGGTCGAGGAATTGCAAACGAAGCACCCGCCCCCGGATTTGAGGGTATGCCCCGCTTGACAAGCCGAATGATGGCACGGATTCAAGGTTTCCCCGATACATGGACATTCGGAAACCGTAAAACCGTAGCTTGCAGGATGATTGGAAATGCATTCCCGCCCCCGGTTGCCCGGGCAGTTGGAGAAAAAATAAAGGAGTGTTTGGAGCATGGATGCATTGATAGCAAACGCGAGATTCCACTTTCACAAGCAGTTGTTTGAAACCAACACACTGACGTTGACCACGGCAGGTGTCGCATCCAATGCAGACACCAGCAGCCGCGGCTCAAAGGCGATTGCGCGGAGGATCGTTGACATTCTTGTAGAGGAGCAGCATCATGCTGTCTCCACGGTTGACAAAATTTCCGGGCAGACTCTCGGAAAGCAATTTGAAACGCTGACAATGGAGTTCCTGCGTGAAACCTTCCCCTATTTGCAGAACCTCCGTCCCGGAAATTGGACAATTCTTCAGCTCGGCAATAACAACAAACTGAAAACGAGCGATTTTGCGCAGTACGAGCATCTTGCTTACTTAAATGCGCTTACGACACAGAACGCACAGTTGGCCGCTGCACTCGGGAATGATTACCTCGTTGCACCTGACGTTGTTGTTTACCGCGATCTCTATGAGGACAGCGAGATCAATGCCGCTCAGCCCATTGTTGATGACGAAATCTGCAAGATGGCTGATATTCGGAAGTCTAACGGCGGCAAGCCCATTCTTCATGCGAGTGTTTCTGCAAAGTACACGATGCGCAGCGACCGCGCACAGAACAGCCGCACAGAGGCATTGAACCTGATCCGCAACCGAAAGGGACATTTGCCGCACATCGTTGTTGTGACGGCTGAGCCTATGCCGAATCGCTTGGCATCTCTTGCGCTCGGCACTGGCGATATTGACTGCGTATATCACTTTGCACTCTATGAACTGATTCGAGCAGTTAAAGAGGCGGGTTCTGAGGATGCGGTAGAAACGCTGGAAACCTTGGTGCAGGGCAAGCGGCTGAAGGATATTTCCGATCTACCGCTGGATTTGTCTGTGTAATGGCTGATTCTGTTTCCTCTTCCCGCCGTAGCGAGATTATGTCGCACATCAAAAGCAAAGATACCAGTATTGAACTTTTGGTGCGCCGCAAGCTGTTTTCTATGGGATACCGCTACCGTGTGAATTACAAGGCGCTGCCCGGAAAACCGGATATTGTATTCACCAGAAAGAAAATTGCTATCTTCATTCATGGATGCTATTGGCATGGGCATGATTGCGGCAGTCATTATGCGCATACCAGTCAATCCAATAAAGCATATTGGAGGCCCAAGATAGAGCGAACAAAGCAACGAGACCAGGAGCATATTCAGGCACTTGAGGCTGACGGCTGGAAAGTCATTGTGCTGTGGGAATGTGAGATAAGGAGAAACTTTGAAAGAACGGTATCCGGTATAGTAGCGCTATTATAGAACCAGTTTTCAAATTAAGGGGAGCGAAAATGCAAGGAATTGACGTGCTCTATGATCATTATAAGGAAACATTTAAGCTGAGCAAAGACGCGCAGGCACAGCGAAATAGATGTTTTGTCATTCTATGTTTCCTTGAAGCTATATCCTTTCTTATGATTATACAATCAGATGCGGCAATTAGTGTTTTGTCCGGAATGGTCATCAAGTATAGCGAATCACATATAGTGCTTGGTTCAACGATTCTTCAAACATTGCTATGGGTTTTAGTCGCATATACCCTGATTAGGTATGTGCAGCACAATACTTACATTGAACGACAGTACGCATATATCGAAGAACTAGAATCAAGCATTTCAAAATCTTTAGAAGGCGCAAAATTTGATAGAGAGAGCAAGAATTACTTAAATGAATATCCTATTGTACTTGATGTAATAGATATTTTTTACAAATGGTTTGCCCCCATACTCTTTATAACAATAAATATCTCACGCATTGTAATTGAGTGGAAAGAACGTGGCATAAGTCTTGCGACAATTTGCGACTCAGCGATATGTTCTTTAATTATCATTGTCTCACTCTTTTACATATTAGCAATCCACCCGAAGGTATACAAAGCAACAAAAAGACTATTTAGGAGGAAGAAAAATGGCTAAAAAGAAAGTTTGCGTATCATTTGATTTTGAGCATGACAAAAGCTACTATTACCTCTTAGAAGCATGGAACAGTAATCCAAATATCGACTTTTCGATCAATGACTGTACTCCCAGCGAAATTCAGAGTGAGTCAATTTCTAAAATTAAGCAAGTCCTCAGTACAAAAATTGGACAGGCTAATTATATGATTGCTATTATCGGAAAACACTCAGATGATGAACACCCTGATTCAGAAGATATTGGATACCGAAATTGGCAGGCGTATGAAATTGACAAAAATCATGAGAAAAACAATGGACTCGTTGTCGTAAAATTAAATTCCTCGTATACGGCTCCGATTGAAGCTTATGGGATTGGTGCCAAATGGGTCAACTCTTTCAATTTGGATGATATTCTCACTGCCTTAAATGAGTTGGTTAAATGAGAATTGATAGCATCTCCTGATAGCTTTTTGATAGCAGAAAGTCGGATACCCCATAGGATTGGGATAATTGGTATCAAATAAAGCCAAATGGAATCAAACGGTCTATACAAAAAAGTTTAGACTGCGTTTCCACTTGGCGAGTGGGAGTAACTTCTGTAAAATATATTTGAGTTTTTGATTGGGGGCCTTTCTCATGGGCAGAAGACTTCCAATTAAAACAACGATTCGCGAAGCGGTAGATTACTGGAGCAGGCGGATCGATGAATGTGGTTGAGCGTAGGCCGGAGCGAGGCGGAAACGCACTGCTGGAGATGCGGCTGTGAGAAAAAGCTACAACGATGTCATATCATCCCGGACCCGCTTGGGGGAAAGGATGAGCCTGGTAATATAGTTTTGCTGTGCAGCCGATGCCACACGGAGGGCCCAAATGTAACTGACCCGGAAATTATGTGGGATTGGATCCGGGCCTATGGTGTTCCGTTTTATGAGACATTTTGGAATATCAGAGGTATGCAGGAGTACAAGTTCATATATCATAAGAGTTTGTCCGATGAAATTTCAGATATCCTGCGTCAGGCGAACATATCACCGGACGACGAACGGGCAGGTAGGCTGATAAAGGAAAATCTGCAATCTGTACACGATAAAGGAAGCATCCATTTTGGACAGCCTTATTTGAATACTGCTACAATGGCGGGACTGTACCGCATGATGCTGAAACACTTAGCCGAAACGCTTGGCGTGTGCTTCCCAGTTGCGGCTGCGGATGAGGGAAAGCCAAGAACTCCTTGGTGGAGCATTACATAGTGTTCATAGAGAAAAAATCGAAGCACGATATTTTTTACGATGAGAAATTGGAGGAAGGCAAATGAAGCAGGATATGATCGTCGTTCTCGATCTGGGCAGTGAAGAGAACCCTCGTCTGGCCCGGGAGATTCGTGCCCTGGGAGTGTACAGTGAGATCCATCCCCATGACATCACGCTGGAGGAGCTGAAGGCGCTGCCCAATGTGAAGGGCGTTATTCTCAACGGCGGTCCCAACCGTGTGGTGGACGGCGTGGAGATCGACGCGGCGAAAGAGGTCTATAACTGCGACGTTCCTGTCCTTTTGGCCGACCACAAAGGCGACGCCCCCTGGCCTTTGGATGAGGCGGAGCGGAAAGAGGTCATCTCCAATTTTGTTTTCGGCGTCTGCGGCGCTGAGGCCAACTGGAATATGGATAACTTTATTGCCGACCAGGTGGAGCTGATCCGCCGTCAAGTGGGGGACAAAAAGGTGCTTTTGGCCCTCTCTGGTGGTGTGGATTCCTCCGTGGTGGCCGCGCTCCTCATCAAAGCCATCGGCAAGCAGCTCACCTGTGTCCACGTCAACCACGGCCTCCTGCGCAAGGGGGAGCCTGAGCAGGTGGTACAGGTTTTCCGGAATGAGATGGATGCCAACCTCATCTATGTGGATGCGGTGGACCGCTTCCTGGACAAGCTGGCGGAAGTGGCTGAGCCCGAGCAAAAGAGGAAGATCATCGGGGCTGAGTTCATTCGAGTGTTTGAGGAAGAGGCACGTAAGCTGGAGGGCATCGACTTCCTGGCCCAGGGCACCATCTACCCCGATATCATCGAGTCGGGCACCAAGACGGTAAAGGCGGTCAAGTCCCACCACAATGTGGGAGGACTGCCTGAAGACCTGGGTTTCCAGCTGGTGGAGCCGCTGAAGATGCTTTTCAAGGACGAGGTGCGCGCCTGCGGCAAGGCTCTGGGCCTGCCCGACTCCATGGTCTACCGCCAGCCTTTCCCGGGCCCCGGCCTGGGTGTGCGCTGTCTGGGCGCCATCACCAGGGACCGCCTGGAGGCCGTGCGGGAGTCCGACGCTATTCTGCGGGAGGAGTTTGCCGAAAACGGTCTGGAAGGGAAGGTTTGGCAGTATTTTACCGTGGTGCCCGATTTCAAATCTGTGGGCGTGAAGGAGGGCAGGCGTACCTTTGACTGGCCGGTGATCCTCCGGGCGGTGAACACGGTGGACGCCATGACCGCAACGGTGGAGGACGTGCCTTTTTCTCTCCTCCAGAAGATCACGAAGCGGATCACCAATGAGGTGCCGGGGGTGAACCGGGTCCTCTTTGATTTGACGCCGAAGCCCTGCGGCACCATAGAGTGGGAGTAAGGTCTGCCGGCCGGATTTAAGTAGTTTTAATTTAAGGTGCCGCTATGATAAAAGCAAGGAGGCCAGCCCATTGGGCTGGCCTCCTTGCTCGTCCGGATGCGGCGCATCCTTTCGAAGAGAGAGAAGGGAATTTATATGGACATCTCAGCCGATACCGCCGAATGCGATGCCGGCGAAGAAAACCACCATAGTCAGGCCGCAGAACAGCCACTTGTAAAGGGGATAGTACCAGCTGCCGATGGGCTTGCCGTGGCCTTTGGAGACTTCGTCCTCCACGGCTTTCCTGCCCCAGACCCAGGCGAAGAAGATGCCAGCTAGTCCGGCGCCCAGAGGGCAGATGTAAATGGAGACGAAATCCATCCAATCACTGACGATGCCCTGAATACACAGGGACACGACGGCGCCGATGACGGCGATGGTAACGACGGCCTTAGGACGGCTGAATTTCAGGTTATCCTGAAGGGTGGCGATGGGTGCCTCATAGAGGTTGACCAGCGAGGTCAACCCGGCGAAGAGGACGGCCACAAAGAAAACGATCATGACGATCTGGCCGCCGGGCATGGCCTTGAAGAGGTAGGGCAGGGAGATGAACATGAGCCCCGGGCCGCTTTCGGAGAGGACGGCGCCGGTAGTGGCCATGGCGGGGATGATGACCAGGGCGGCCAGCATGGCGGCCAGCGTGTCGAAGATGGCGATCAGGACGGCGGAGCTGACCGTGTCGGTGTCGTCACTCAGGTAGGAGCCGTAGATGACGGTGCCGTTGCCCGCCAGGGACAGGGAGAAGAAGGACTGACCCAAAGCGTAGACGTACAGCATGGGGTTGGCAAACTGCTTGGGGTCGATGGTGAACATCCACTTGTAGCCCTCGGACGCTCCGGGCTGAAAGCCCACGTAGATAGCCAGACCGACAAACATAAGATAGAACAGGGGGATCATGATTTTGTTGGCCTTCTCAATGCCTCCGGCGATGCCCAGGGTCATGATGGCGAAGGTGACCACCAGGGCGATGATGAGCCACATATTGTTGCCGAAGGTAGTGGCCATGCCGCCAAAAGCGGCTCCGAAGCCGGCGGGGTCGGCGGGAGCCAGGACGGAGCCGGTGAAGGAGCCAACGGTGTACTTGAAGATCCAGCCCACCACCACCGAGTAACCGATGGCCAGGGCCAGAGCGCCCAGCATGGGCAGAGCGCCCACGATCTGGCCGAGCTTGCGCTTGTCTTCACCCCGGGAGGCCGCGGCCTCGCCGAAGGCGCCGATGGGGCCGGCCTTGGCTCTGCGGCCGAAGTTCATCTCTCCGATGACGCCGGAGAAGCCGATGAGGACATCGAAGATCAGATAGACCAGGAGGAAGGCACCGCCATAGGTGGCCATGCGGTATGGAAAGAGCCAGATATTGCCCATGCCTACGGCGGAGCCGATACATGCCAGGATAAAGCCGAGTTTGCTGTTGAAGCCGTCGCGTTTTTCCAAAGCTGCGCTGCTCATTCTCTCAAGACCCCTTTCAAATCTGTGCGAGAGCCTGCTGGGATACTTCCGAGCTATCATATGTTTCGTGTCAGGAACAAGGCAGGGGAAGCGGGGTAGCTCAATGGCGCGTTTTGTGCGATATGTCTGGTATGAGTGACACCTCCTTGCGGTTGTTTGTGAAATTAACCTACCACTTGGACACTCGTCCTGTCAATCGGGCGGCGGTTAAGAAACGGATAAGAGGATTTGAGGCGGCGGCATCGGGCGGGATCGGGTGGCCGGCCAGGTTTGAAAGAGGAGAAAGCATCCGCCGCTGGACCAAGGATTTGCGCCATCGGATTACCAAAGATACCGCCGGGATAAGGGGCAAAAAACCTTTGCCGTATCTTTGCCGGAAAAATGGTAAAGTGAGAGCTGAAAAACAATGCGGAAAGACCATAGGGGACTGCCTTTTCCCTTCCGGTGTGTTACAATGAGGCAAGAGGTTACACCAAAGGAGAGCTGTCATGAAATCACTGGATGTGTATGTGAGGGATGGGATTTATACCACGCTCGTCTTTGCGGTGGCGTTCGCCGTCAATCTTTTGATCCAGGAGCAGATGGGGATCTGGTCCCTGGTCCCTATGATCTTTGTGCTGGGTATTTTCCTGATCTCCCTCAAGACTCAGGGGTACTTTTGGGGAATCTTGGCGTCACTGTCCAGCGTGTTTGCTGTGAACTACGCCTTTACATATCCCTATTACGCCTTCGATTTCATTCTGCCGGAGAGCTTTTTTTCCGCCGCCGTGATGCTCACGGTGGCCATCGTCACAAGCACCCGGACCACCAAAATCAAGGAGCAGGAGAAGATGCGGGCCGAGAGCGAGATGGAGAAAATGCGGGCCAACCTGCTGCGGGCTATCTCCCATGACCTGCGGACGCCCCTGACCTCCATCTATGGGTCGGCCTCGGTGATGGTGGAAAACTATGAGGAATTGTCCCAGCCCAGGCAGATCCAAATGCTGGAGGAGATCCGAAAAGATTCCCAGTGGCTTATCCGCATGGTGGAAAATCTGCTGTCGGTGACCCGGCTGGACGGGGAGAACGTCCAGGTCATCAAGACCCCCACCGTGCTGGAGGAACTCATTGACGCCACGCTCATGAAATTTCGCAAGCGGTACCCGGACCAGCCCGTGACGGTCTCCATCCCGGATCGATTCATCAGCATCCCCATGGACGGGATGCTGATCCAGCAGGTCCTCATTAATCTGCTGGAAAACGCCGTCCTGCACGCCTCTGGGATGACGGAGCTTACCCTGGCCGTCCATACGGAGGAAACCCAGGCGGTTTTTGTGGTGGAGGACAACGGGTGCGGGATCCCCAAAGACCGCATGGAGCACTTATTCACCGGTTATCTGGAGCATACGGGGGCCCCGGCGGACGGCAATCGGAACAATATGGGGATCGGACTTTCGGTGTGCTCCACCATTATACGGGCCCACGGCGGTACCCTCCGCGCGGAAAACCGGGCGGAGGGCGGTGCCCGGTTCTGCTTTTCTTTGGAAATGGAGATGGACGATCAGTGAGCAATAATAAATATAAGATCCTGCTGGTGGAGGATGAGGACAATATCCGGGGCTTTATCCAGACGATCATGGAGGCTAACTCCTATCAGGTCATCGCCGCCGAGACCGGCTCCCAGGGCAGCCTGCTGCTTTCTCATCAGCCGGATCTGATTATCCTGGATCTGGGCCTTCCAGATATGGATGGGCTGGATTTCATCAAATCAACGCGCAAGACCTCCGCCGTGCCCATCATCATCCTCTCAGCCAGAAGCCAGGAGTGGGATAAGGTGGCGGCTTTGGATCTGGGGGCCAATGATTACGTCACAAAGCCCTTTGGCACCTCGGAACTGCTGGCACGGGTGCGGGTAGCCCTGAGAAGCAGCCGCAGCGCGGTGGATTTGCTGCCCGGGGGCAAGTTTGCCCAGGGAGATCTGGAGATCGACTATGGGAAGCGGATGGTAACGATTGCCGGGGCAGAGGTACGGCTGACGCAGACGGAATATAATATCCTGGCGGTGCTGGCCGAGCACGCGGGGAAGATGCTGACCTATTCTGCCATTGTGCAGGCGGTCTGGGGCAGCTCCGATCCCGGGAGTGTGAAGAAGCTGCAAGTCAATATGGCCAACATTCGGAAAAAAATGGGCTCCCAGCCTGGGGAAAGCCGTTATATCATCAATGAGCTGGGCGTGGGATACCGGATGCGGGGGGAGGGAGAATAGGGCTGTACCTATTTGACAGAGCGGCTCAAATTGTATAAGGAATGGGGAAATTCGGGCGTTTTTCCCTGATAGTTATAACAAAGATACCGCAAGCACCAAGAATCTTCTTGACAAGGATGGGCAAAAACTTTATACTCAAATCATCAGTTGTGGACGAAGGCGTTCCGACCCCGATGGGCGGAGCGTCTTTTTTATTACAGGGCGTTGCGATTTTCAATGAGGAAAGGGGAACCCCGCTTATGGCTTACACCAAGGAAGATATTATCCGCATGGTAAAGGAAGAGGACATCGAGTTTATTCGGATGCAGTT
Organism: Oscillospiraceae bacterium; assembly: GCA_022846075.1. Lineage (GTDB taxonomy): Bacteria > Bacillota > Clostridia > Oscillospirales > Oscillospiraceae > Vermiculatibacterium. The sequence continues at coordinate 1,750,033 of AP025582.1, read as the reverse complement.
CACCGATATTTTCGGCCAGTTGAAAAATGTGGCGCTTACCGCGTCCCAGATTGAAAAGGCCGTAAATAATGAGATTATGTTCGACGGCTCCTCCATCGAAGGATTCGTGCGGATCGATGAATCGGATCAATACCTCTATCCTGACCTGGATTCTTTCGTGGCATTTCCCTGGCGGCCCGCCCACGGCAAAGTGGCCCGCCTCATCTGCGACGTGTACAACGCCGACGGTACCCCCTTTGTTGGCGATCCCCGGGGTGTGTTGAAGCGAGTGCTGAAAAAGGCCCGGGACATGGGCTTTGATACCTTCAACGTGGGGCCCGAGGCGGAATTCTTCCTCTTTCAGACCGACGAGGAGGGCAAGCCCACCACTAAAACCAACGATGAGGCGGGGTATTTTGACTTGGGCCCCCTGGATCACGGGGAGAGCACCCGCCGGGAGATCTGCCTGGCCCTGGAGCAGATGGGCTTTGAGATCGAGGCCAGCCACCACGAGGTGGCCGCGGGCCAGCATGAGATCGACTTCAAGTATACCGAAGCCTTGAAGGCGGCCGACAACATCATGACCTTCAAGCTGGCGGTGAAGACTCTGGCCCAGAAAAACGGCCTTCACGCCACTTTCATGCCCAAGCCCATTTTCGGAGTGGCCGGCTCGGGCATGCACACCAATATGTCCCTCTTCAAGAACGGCGAAAACGTTTTTTGCGATCCCAAGGGCGAGAAAGGGCTTTCCAAGGAGTGTTACAGCTTTATCGCCGGACTCCTCCATCACGTGAAGGGGATGGCCGCCGTCACCAACCCCCTGGTGAACTCCTACAAGCGGCTGGTGCCCGGCTACGAAGCGCCCTGCTATCTCTCCTGGTCGGCCTCCAACCGCTCCGCCCTCATCCGCATCCCCGCCACCAGAGGGCAGGGGACCCGGGTGGAGCTGCGCTCCCCCGACCCGTCCTGCAACCCCTACCTGGAGCTGGCCGTCTGTCTGGCGGCCGGTCTGGACGGCATCGAGAAGGGCATGACCCCCCCGGCGGAGATCACAGAGAACATTTATGCCATGGACGAGGACGCCCGGAATGCCCGGGGGATCAGCGCCCTGCCGGGCTCCCTGGAAGAGGCCATCGAGGCCCTGGAAGCCGATCAGTTGGTTTTGGATACGCTTGGGAGCCATGTGGCGGAGAACTACATCGAGGGCAAGCGGAAAGAGTGGGACGAATACCGCACCCGGGTCTCCTCCTGGGAACGGGAAAAGTACATCATCAATTATTGATCTCACAGGCGCGGACTCCTTCGTGAAGGGGAGTGGTTGGAGTGGAAACGGTCATCCTCGCCTTTGAGAGCGGGAAAAGCGCCTGCCGCATCCGGGAGATCATTGAGCGGGCGGGCCTGGCCGCGTGCCTGATCTGTCGCTCCGCCGCCGAAGTGAAGCGGCTGGTCAGCAAACAGCGTGTGAGCACGGTGATCTGCGGCTACAAACTCAGTGACGAGACGGCCGAAGAACTGTTTCAGGATTTGCCCGGTTTTTGCTCCATGCTGGTCGTCGCTATCCAAAGCATGTTGGAGATGGTGGAGAGCGACGAAATCTTTCGGCTGGCGGCGCCCGTCTCCCGAAGCGATTTGCTCTCCGCCGTCCAGACGTTGCTCCAGGTGGGCCGCCGGGTGGAACAGCTGGCCCGCCCCAGGCGCAGCGCCGAGGAGCAGGCCCTCGTGGAGGGGGCCAAGGGGGTCTTGATGGACCGGCACGGGATCACGGAGGAGCAGGCGCACCGCCTGCTCCAAAAGAAGAGCATGGATTCCGGGGAAAAGCTGGTCCAGACGGCGCGGAGGATCATAGATGGGACCTGGAGCATATAAAATAGAGCGTAAGACGAAAAGGCAAGGCGGTCTTTCCGGCGCAATCGCCTCACGGCGGCAGTCAGACGGCTTGACTGCCGCCGTTTGTCTCTATCCGGATTTGAGAGGGAGGGTCAGTGATGCGTTTTACTAAAATGCAGGGCCTGGGCAACGACTACGTCTATGTGGACTGCACCCAGCGGGCGCCGGAGGACCTGCCGGAGCTGGCGAGGAGGATTTCCGACCGGCATTTCGGCGTGGGGAGCGACGGGCTCATCTGCATTTTTCCGTCGGAGAAGGCGGACTTCCGGATGCGGATGTTCAACGCGGACGGCTCCGAGGGGGAGATGTGCGGCAATGGCATTCGCTGCGTGGGCAAATTTGTCTATGATCATGGCCTGACGAACCAGACTACGGTGCGGGTGGAGACGCTGGCCGGGGTCAAGATACTGCGCCTGCAGGTGGAGAGGGGACAAGTCGTCTCCGCCACGGTGGACATGGGCCTGCCGGTTCCGCAGGAGCCCCGGACGCTCCAGATCATGGGGCGGCCCTACCAGTCCCGTCCGGTCTCGATGGGAAACCCCCATGCCGTTGTCTTTTTGGATCAGATCGACGCCCTGGACCTGCCCGCCATCGGCCCCGCCTTTGAAAACCACCCCAGCTTTCCCAATCGGACCAACACGGAGTTTGTGGAAGTGCTGGATGAGACACACCTGAAGATGCGGGTATGGGAGCGGGGAAGTGGGGAGACCCTGGCCTGCGGCACGGGGGCCTGCGCCACGCTGGTGGCGGCGGCTCTGGCTGGAAAAGCGGGGCGGAAGGCCACCGTCCACCTGCTGGGAGGGGATCTGTCCGTCGCCTGGAGCGAGGAAGATGGGCATGTGTATATGACAGGCCCCGCCGTCACCGTTTTTGAGGGCGAGTGGCCGGAGGACAGATAAGGAGGAAGCGGTATGGCTCAGATCAACACAAATTTTGTAAAGCTGCCCGGAAGCTATCTCTTTTCGGAGATCGCCCGCCGGGTGGAGGCGTATACCCAGGAAAACCCGGATAAAAAGCTGATCAAGTTGGGGATCGGGGACGTGACCCGGCCTCTGGCGCCCGCAGTCATTCAGGCCATGCATAAAGCTGTGGAGGAGATGGGCACAGTCCAGGGCTTTCACGGATATGGTCCGGAGCAGGGGTATGAGTTTCTGCGGGAGGCCATTGCCCGCCACGATTACCAGGACAGGGGCGTAGACATCGCCGCCGGGGAGATTTTTGTCTCAGATGGCGCCAAGAGCGACTGCGGCAACATCGTGGACATTTTCTCGGTGGACAATGTGGTGGCGGTGTGTGACCCTGTATATCCGGTCTATGTGGACACCAACGCCATGTCCGGCCGGGCGGGGGAGTATGACGCCCAGACGGGGAAGTGGACGGAGCTTGTCTATATGCCCTGTACTTCGGAAAACCAGTTTACCCCGGAGATCCCCTCGAAAAAGGTGGATCTCATCTACCTGTGTTTTCCCAATAACCCCACCGGCGCTGTTGCCACCAAAGAGCAGCTGAAGGCCTGGGTGGATTACGCCAACCGGGTGGGGGCGGTCATCCTCTTCGACTCGGCCTATGAGGCTTTTATAACAACGCCCGGCATTCCCCACTCTATTTTTGAGATCGAAGGGGCAAGAAGCTGCGCAGTGGAGTTCCGCTCCTTTTCTAAAACGGCCGGTTTTACGGGGGCCCGATGTGCCTACACCGTGATCCCGAAGGAGCTGGAGCGGGACGGGGTATCGCTGAACAGCCTTTGGAACCGCCGCCAGTGCACCAAATTCAACGGGGTGCCCTACGTGACCCAGCGGGGGGCCGAGGCGGTCTACTCTCCGGAGGGAAAGCGTCAGGTGGAGGAGACGCTGGCCTTTTACCGGGAAAATGCCCGGGTGATCCGGGAAGGGCTGGTAGCCGCCGGGCTTACCGTCTCCGGCGGTGTGGATTCCCCTTACATCTGGGCGAAAACTCCGGATCAAATGCCCTCCTGGGACTTTTTTGACCGACTTTTGCGCCAGGCCAATGTGGTGACGACCCCCGGGGCCGGATTTGGCCCCAGCGGGGAGGGATATATCCGTCTGACCGCCTTCGGCGGGGCGGAAGCCACCCGGGAAGCGGTGGCCCGGATCCGGACAATTCTATAACAGCGGAGATAAAAAGAGTGCCGTACGCAATCGCGTACGGCACTCTTTTTGTATCGCATGCACCGGCTTGAACCGGCATCTCCCTGGTCCGTGTTACAAAGCGGGTGGTTCCAGAGAGCTATCCCAGGAGATGACCAGATATTTTTCCAGAAGACTATGGAGATCGGGCTCATTGGAACGGATCAGAAAGGTCTCATAGATCCGGCTCAGGAGGTTCCACTCATATTTGCCGATGACGCCGGTCTCTTCCATCTGCCCCTTACGCTGGAGCCATCGGGCATTGCGGACGGATGGACCTGTGTGGCTGCCATTCACAGGGGTGGGCTCCACTTCATCCAGCACCAGGGAGAGCGCATTGAACATGGCTTGGATCATGAGAAGATAAACGCACCGCTCTCCCGGTGAAATGGTGTAGTTCCGGTCTGGGTACCCATTGACAGGCAAAGGATTTTCCAGAGCGGAGGAAACCTGGGTATAGGCCAGCACAATGGCGTCCCAAGTTTTATTATCCACCTTCCCAGTGACAGGCAGATGAAATTCCCGCTGAAAGACCATGACGGCTTCCAGGGTCTCCTCTCCAAAGACGCCGTTGGGTACCAGGCGCGGGATGGAGGGATAGTGATAGGATATCTCATACAGCATAGCCTGAAGGCTTTGGACCGAGCGGCCAAGGTAGCGTGGATCGTGTGTTGTCATCCTGATCCCTCCTTATGCGTCCCGGCTGCCCAGAGTCAGGGGGTAGCCGGGGAATTGGGTCATTTGCGTGGCGGTGCCGTGGCTTGGGACTGCGTCGGCGTCGGCCTGCCCCTCCGATGGGAAGAGCGCGGGATTGTCCAGTACGGTTTCTGAGACCCCCTGAAATTCCCGGTAGATATCGTCCCAGGTATTCCGGTCCACGATCCCGGTCTCGGGAAGGTGTTTTTTTCTCTGGAACGCCCGAACCGCTTCCTGTGTGGCAGGACCGAAAACCCCGTCGATGGTGAGGGGGGGAAGTGCGTCGTTGAATTGGGCAAGGACGGCCAGCATATATTGCAGGGTATTCACCTTTTCCCCGGAGTCGCCCGGCTTCGAGGTTTCCGGCTGCTGGAGGGAGACCCCCAAAAAGGTATGGCCCTCAGAGACAAGCTCAGCCAGGTTTGTGATGCCGACATAGAGATAGACCAGCTTATACCAGGTGGATTTGCCCACCACGCCGTCGGAGGTCAGGTTGAAAATGGATTGAAATTTTTGCACGGCCTTCTCTGTCTGCTCTCCGAAGATACCGTCTACCGGCCAGATCTTGGGGATGGCGGGATAGTCCTGGGAGATCCGGTTGAGGGAGTTCTGGATCACGGAGACCTCCGGACCGCTGTTACCCCGCTGGAGGGGGGAGCCGGGATAAGAAGTATGGACCCCGTGGATGGGCGCGTCGACCACCAGTTCCACATCGTCGCCATAGTATTTTTGAAGAATTTGTATGGAATTATAGCCTTCCAAAGCCAAATCCTGACTGCCCCATTGAGAGAGCCCGTCACAGGTTGTGGTGGTGCCGTTGCAGAACTTGGCGGAGAGAGGTTCCACGTGGCCTTTGCGGCGGATATAGTCGTCAAAGATCTCGTCGACTAGTTCCGCCACATTTTCAAAAATGTTTCGGCCGGGAATGAATTTTTGATCATAGGCGGTGGACGAGGTGATTTGGAAGGGATAACCGCGGCTGGCATAGAACTCGGTAAAGACCCGGTTGAGGGCGAAAGAGGTTTGTGCCAGAATATTGGCCCGCAGGGCGGAAAGGGCCCAGGTGGGGTAGATCTCACTGCAGGCCACATTCTTGATGTAGTCAGAGAAGGTGACGGTGACGTTTTCTCCTCCTGAACTGGGGGCACCGATATGGACGGTGATATATTCCGGAATATAGGGATCGACAAAAGGCATAGCGGGCCCTCCTTACAAAGGCTGAGGCGTGATTTGGATCACGTTATAGGAATTGCGGGGGATCGCGTACTTTGCAAGGGGGATCAGCTGAACCTCCTGAAGTGAGTTGATACCGGGGAAAACCTGGACGTTTTCGATGATCTCCATTTGATAGCCCGAATGCTCTACCCGAATGTCAAGAGATGTAAAGGGAACGACCTTTTCGGGCCCTCCGCTGTCTTGAGAGGGAGAGATCGGAATGGGAGGGATCTCTCCATTTTCATCGGTAATGCGGACCGCCAGCAGGACATGCCGGCCGCCGAGGCGCTGGCTCACCGCCACGGTGGCGCCGGCTACGGGGATCTGGGCCCGGGAGGTATAGACGTGGGCCGTAATGGTTCCGGGTTGAGACAAGGGGCATTCCTCCTTTTTTCCTATTCCTATGCGCGGGGGAATAAAATATTGCGAAAAAACCGCAGGCGGGCTATAATCAAGAAAAAGCGAAGGAGAGGAAACACTATGCTGGCCTATACCTATGTGGAGAGAGGGACCTTTGCGCTGCGGGAGAAGCCCAAGCCGGTGCTGCTGGATGAAAAGGACGCCCTGGTGCGGGTGACGCTGGCCAGCATTTGTACCAGTGATCTGCATATCAAGCACGGCTCTGTGCCCCGGGCGGTGCCCGGCGTCACAGTGGGCCACGAGCTGGTGGGCGTCGTGGAAGATGTGGGCACCGGGGTCAGACAAGTGAAGCCGGGAGACCGGGTGGCGGTAAATGTAGAGACCTTCTGCGGCCAGTGTTTCTTTTGTAAGCATGGCTTTGTCAACAACTGCCAGGATCCGAACGGGGGCTGGGCTCTGGGCTGCCGCATCGATGGGGGGCAGGCGGAGTTTGTGCGGGTCCCTTATGCGGACCAGGGGTTAACCATCATCCCGGACAATGTGAGCGACGAGCAGGCTCTTTTTGTGGGCGATGTTCTGGCCACGGGTTTTTGGGCGGCCCGCATCTCGGAGATCAAAAGGGAGGATACCGTGCTGATCCTGGGCGCCGGGCCCACCGGGATCTGCACCCTGCTGTGCGTGCTTTTAAAGGGGCCGAAACGGGTCATTGTCTGTGAGCGGGATCCGCAGAGGCGGCAGTTCGTGAGGGAGCGCTATCCTCAAGTGCTGGTGGTAGGGCCGGGAGAGGTCCTGGATGCCGTCAAAGAGCACAGCGACCACGGCGGAGCGGACGTGGTGCTGGAGGTGGCCGGAGCGGAAGAGACCTTCCAGCTGGCCTGGCGGTGTGCCCGGCCCAACGCGGTGGTAACGGTTGTGGCGCTCTATGACGGCCCGCAGACCCTACCCCTGCCTGACATGTACGGTAAGAATCTGATTTTCAAGACGGGCGGCGTCGACGGCTGTGACTGCGCGGAGATTTTACGGCACATTTCGCAAGGCGAGCTGGACACCACGCCCCTGATTACCCATACGTTTCCCCTGAACGAGATCGAGGAGGCGTACCGGCTGTTTGAGGAACGGCGGGATGGCGTGATCAAGGTGGCCATACGGCCTTAAAAAAGAGGCGGCTGAATATTCAGCCGCCTCTTTTTTTATGGACAAAAGGTCCCGGCAGGAGTGGCCTGCCGGGACAAAGCAGAGGTTATTTCTTGTCGAACGCGGGGTTGACAAAGTAAATGTTTTTCTGGTCCATCTTGTCCTTGGCCAGCCGCACGGCCTCGCCAAAGCGCTGGAAGTGGACGACCTCCCGCTCCCGGAGGAACCGGATGACGTCGTTGACGTCGGGATCGTCGGAGAGGCGGAGAATGTTGTCATAGGTGACCCGGGCCTTCTGCTCGGCGGCCATATCTTCGCTGAGGTCGCCGATGACGTCGCCCTTGACGGCCATAGAGGCCGCAGAATAGGGGAAGCCGGAGGCGGCCGTGGGGTAGACGCCGGTGGTGCGGTCCACGAAATAGGTGTCGAACCCGGCAGTCTTGATTTGCTCCTCGGTCAGGTTTCGGGTAAGCTGATGGACGATGGCGCCGATCATTTCCAGGTGACCAAGCTCCTCAGTGCCGATGTCGGTGAGAAGAGCCTTCAGCTCGGGGTAGGGCATGGAGTAGCGCTGGGACAGATAGCGCAGAGAGGCGCCCAGCTCGCCGTCAGGACCGCCGTACTGGGTGATGATGATGTTAGCCAGTTTGGGGTTGGTATTCTTGATCTTCACCGGGTACTGAAGCTTCTTTTCATACATGAACATGGCTTACTTGTCGCCTCCTTCCTGATAGTTCCAGGGCCACGGATCTTTGATCCAGCCGGAGAAATTGTCGCAGGCCGCCACGGCGAACTGGGTCAAGGGGCCGAACATGGCCTCGTATTTTTCGCGGCCGGCCTTCTCCAGCGCGGCGTACTGCTGATAGAGGGCAAAAGCCTCGGCGTCGCCCTGATGGGTGTCCAGGTAGAGGCCCAGCTCAACCAGTACAAATTCCAGGGCTTGGAGCTCGCCCAGAGGGCCGCTGACGGCGTTGGGGGCGTCCACCTTCATGTGGAAGGGGAGGTTCAGGCCGGGGAAGAGGGTGCCGTTGTTCAGCGCCTCGTTCTGGTTATAGCGCTTGGAGCCGGTCTGCTGGAAGGGGACATAGGGGACCGCCAGCGGGGCGCACTCCGGCAGAGTGCCGCAGTGGTCAGCGCAGGCGGCGGGATTCGTTCCATTGTCAGGATACAATGCTCGTTCCTCCTTATGTTTGGTAGAAGGGGAGAGATCTCCTCCGCGCTATCCTATGCATCTGGTGGGGCCGGACGGGAGAGGGCGGAAAGAGGCCCGGGGGTATAATGGGGCAGGAACGTCATAAATTGGCAGGGGAGGGGATGACCCATGAAAAAATACGGCTGGAAAAAATTTTTAGCGGGGAGCCTTGTACTGGCGCTTGCGGTATCTGGGGCAGGCGTCTGGAGAATGTCCCGGATGGAGAAGGCTGTCCTGGCGCCGGCGCGCCTGCCCGGACGGCAGCTGATCCTGGACGCGGGCCACGGCGGGGAGGACGGCGGTGCTGTTTCTCTGACCGGGGTGCCGGAGAGCGGGATCAATTTGTCGGTGGTGCTGAAGCTGGACCAGGTGTTTGGGTTTTACGGGGTGGTACCGGTCCTGCTGAGGGAGACCGACATCTCGCTCCATGACCCGGAGGCCGACACCCTGCGCAAAAAGAAGGTCTCGGACCTCCATAACCGGGTGGCAGCCATTGAGGGGACGGAGAACGCCGTGGTCATCAGCATCCACCAAAATACGTTTCAGGACCCGGCCTACCACGGGGCCCAGGTGTTTTACCGACCTGGAGAGGACAGCCAAGCGCTGGCGGCACTCGTTCAGGACAGCCTGCGGGCCATGGACCCCTCCAACCAGAGAAGCCCGTCCAAGATCCCGGATTCGGTGTACCTCATGAAGCATATCACCTGTCCTGCCGTGCTGGTTGAGTGCGGCTTTTTGTCCAACCGGGAAGAAGAGGCGAAGCTGAGAAGCGATGGCTACCAGATCAAATTGGCGGCCTGCATCGCCTCGGCCTGGCTTCGCAGCGGTGAAATCAAGAGTGGCGGAACAGAAGGACCTGTGTTATAATATCCACAAAGTGGCTATGTGCGGCTCTTTGGTACTGTCCGTGATATCGTGATGAAGCATAGAGGCATAGGAGAACAGCCACCAGGGATGAAAACACAAGACGGTGAGGGAATACCATGGCCAAGGCAAAAAGCGTTTTTTATTGCACCGACTGCGGGAATGAGGTCCTGCGCTGGCAGGGCCAATGCCCAGCCTGCGGGGCCTGGAATACCATCGTAGAGCGTCCGGCGGAGCCAAAGGGCAAAACACCGAAGTCAACAAGCGGCCGCCGGGATTCCGGAGGCCTCGGCTTTGCCCGGCCCAGGCCCATCACCGAGGTGGAGACCACGGATGAGCTCCGCTTTGAAACCGGGATGAGCGAGCTGGACCGGGTTTTGGGCGGGGGAGCGGTGAAAGGCTCTCTGGTGCTGGTGGGCGGCGCTCCCGGCATTGGCAAGTCCACCTTGATGCTGCAGATCTGTGATAATCTGTGCCGTTTTGCAAATGTGCTCTATGTCTCGGGGGAGGAGTCTGAGCGGCAGATCAAGCTGAGGGCGGAGCGTCTCCATGTCCGGGGGGATGGGCTCTATCTGATGGCGGAGACCAACCTGGAAAATATCCTGGACGCGGTGGGGGAGCTGAAACCCGACGTCCTCATCGTCGATTCGATCCAGACTTTGTACAATGGCGATCTCACCACCTCGCCGGGAAGCGTGGGACAGGTGAAGGACTGTACCTTGGCCCTGATGAACGCGGCAAAAGGGCAGGGGGTCACAGTATTTGTCATTGGCCATGTCAATAAAGAAGGGTCTATCGCAGGGCCCAAGGTTCTGGAGCATATGGTGGACTGCGTTCTTTACTTTGAGGGAGAACAGCAGACGACTTACCGAATCCTTCGGGCGGCCAAAAACCGCTTTGGCGCGACCAACGAGATCGGCGTATTTGAAATGGCGGACAGCGGCCTCTCCGAGGTGCCGAATCCCTCTGAAATGCTCCTGGAGGGCCGTCCGACAGACACACCGGGCACCTGCGTCACCTGTGCCATGGAAGGGGTACGGCCCGTACTGGCGGAGGTACAGGCCTTGCTGACTCCCACCAGTTTCAACATGCCCCGGAGGATGGTTTCCGGCGTGGATTTCAACCGCACCATGCTGCTGCTGGCCGTGCTGGAAAAGCGCGGAGGACTGATGGTCAATTCCTGTGATGCCTACGTCAATGTCGTGGGGGGGCTGGAGCTGGAGGAGCCCGCCGTGGACCTGGCAATGGTGATTGCCCTGGCGTCCAGTTTTCGGGACAAGCCCGTACCCGGCGACTTGGCCGCCGTGGGTGAAGTGGGCCTGACAGGCGAACTGCGGGCCGTCAGCGCGCTGAACCAGCGGTTGTCGGAAGTTCACCGGCTGGGCTTTACCAAATGCCTGGTGCCGTCCCGAAGCGTAAAAGTGTCGGCGCCGGCTGGGCTCCAGCTAATCAAAGTGCGTAATATCCGGGAGGCGCTGGCGGCTGTGCTGTAAATGAAAACCCAGCCTCAGCGGGCCTGAGGCTGGGTTTAGCTATGACTATAGTATGGGGAGGAGGTTTGGGGGTTTGGAGTGAAGTAAACAAAATGAAAATTTTGTTTACTTGGAGGGAGGGAAAAACGGAAAAAGAGCCGTTGATCCTGCTCCGAACCTCTGGTAGTTTGCTTATGGATTATCGTACAGAAGCGCCGCCGATCCTCCGGGACTTCCTGGTCTATCATGAGACCATCCAGGGCCACTCCCGGAAAACTGTGGATGAGTATTTTCTGGATCTTCGCAATTTCTTTCGTTATATCAAGATCGAAAAAAATATGGCTGCCCGTTCGGCTGAACTTGACTCCATCGACATCAGTGACGTAGATTTGGATCTGGTGCGATCTGTGACGCTTTCCGACGTTTATTCCTACATGAATTACCTCAGCCGGGATCGGGCCCAGCGTCCGAACAGCGATCATTCCGGCTATGGCCTGAAAGCGACTTCACGGGCCCGGAAAGTTGCCGCCATCCGCTCTTTCTACAAATATCTTACCAATAAGGCGAAGGTTTTGGCGGAAAACCCGATGCAGGATTTGGACTCTCCCAGGATGAAAAAGTCTCTGCCCCGGTATTTGGATCTGGAAAGCAGCATCCAATTATTGGAAAGTGCGGATGGCCCGTTTCAGGAGCGGGACCGGTGTATTCTGACTCTTTTTCTAAACTGCGGAGTTCGTATTTCGGAGCTCATTGGTCTAAATTTGACGGACGTGCGTGGAGAACAGCTCCGTGTCCTTGGAAAAGGCAATAAAGAGCGGATTTTATACCTGAATGACGCCTGTATCCAGTCGATCCAGGACTATTTGGCCGTCAGAGGGAACGAACAAGCCATTGATAAGAACGCGCTGTTTTTGAGCCGCCGCCGGACCCGTATTTCCAAGGCGGCGGTGGAGAAGCTGGTCAAAAAATACTTGACCAAGGCTGGGCTGGACAGCAGCCAGTACTCCCCCCACAAGCTGCGGCATACCGCGGCCACATTGATGCTGCAAAACGGCGTTGACGTGCGGACGCTCCAGGAGGTCCTGGGCCACGACAACCTGAATACCACACAAATCTACACCCACGTGGACAATGAAAACCTCCGTCTGGCGGCAAAGGCCAATCCCCTGGGGAAGGTCAGGACGGGGCGGAAGAAACCGGCGGCTTCGGAGCCGGAGGAGTAGTCTTTTCCGGCGGGTAGGCTCCGAGGACATGAAGATAACGGATCTGCTGATAAAAGTAGGTGCTGAGGGGCCGGTAGTCGGCGTCATAGGAATGGGCGGCCAGCAGGGTGTTTTCTGGTGTGGCCGGGTTTCCAATGGATATAATGACGGGGGTGTGGGAGAAAACCTCGCCCTTGAAATTAAGTTGGACAAAGTCGCCGGGGAGAAGATTGCGCAGAGTAGTCTCCTCGGCAAAAGGGCCGGGTGTCTCTTTGCCCCGTGTCAGAAAGTTGCGGAAGTACTCGACGCCGGTCCAGGCGGGGGCTTTGTTGTTGGCATCGATGTAGTACCAGCCGTAGACCGGCGTGAAATTCATGACTCCGGTACCGGCGTACAGGCATTGAGAGGCAAAATTGGTGCAGTCCCCTCCCAGTTCCTCATAGTCATAAAACTTTGGATTTCGGCCAAAGGCCCACCGGTGTGCATAGGCCACCGCCGCGGCCCGGTCATAGGGTATGACAGGAGGCGTCAAGGCCCCTCCCCCCTTTCGTTTTCCCCATCTTATGCCCAGGAAGAGAAAAAGGAACCCCGCCGCCGGCATTCCTATGCCGGCGGCGGGGTTTTCTATGAAAGGAAGCGCCTCTTCCCTGCTTTCCGGCTTATCCGGCCAGATAGCGGTACAGAAAGGTGACCACCTGGCCACGCTGGCACGGGCCGTCGGGACTGAAGGTGGTCTCGGAGGTGCCGGAGGTCACTCCGGCCATAGAGGCCCAGAGGACGGCATCGTGGTAATAGGCGTCGGCATCGACGTTGTCCTCAAACTGTGTGCCGGTCAGGACAGAGGGTTTATCAACACAGCGCCATAGGAAGGTGACGAATTCGCCCCGGGTTACAGCAGTATCCGGCGCGAAGGTCCGCGCAGAGGTGCCAGCAGTGATGCCGTTTTCATAGGCCCACAGCATGGCCCTGTAATAATAAGCGTCTGCATCGACGGCGTCGACGAAGGGAGAGATCTCAAGCTTCGACGCGGGCTCCCCCATGGCCCGCCACAGGAAGGTGACCACCTCTCCCCGGCTGCAGGCGGCCAGAGGGGCAAACTCCCGGTCAGAGACGCCGGAGGTAATACCCCGCTGGACGGACCAGAGGACGGCGTCGGTGTAAAAGGTGTTCGCGGAAACATCCTGGAAGGGATTTTCCATAGCCTCGCCGTAGATGGGAAGGATGGTCCGGGTGGCGGCGTTCTGGAGGGTGAGGGTCAGGTCCCCGGCGGTCTCGGGGATCTCCAGCTCAATGGTAAGGACCAGCTGATGCCCGGCTTTCACGGTATAGAAGTTGGGCTGAAGATAGACCGTATAGTTATAGTCGACGCCGCTCTCCAGCTCAGTGCGCTGGCCCGCGGAGGCGGAGTCATACCCGGCGGTGGGGTTGAAGAGGTCGATACAGCCAGTGGCGATCTCCTTGGAAGAGACCTGGGTCTGGGCGAAGGAGACCAGGTCGAAATTCTCCAGCCCGCCGCCCAGCCAGGCGCCTTTCTCCCGGATAGTGTCCAGGGGAAGATAGCTGCTGTTCTCCCTTTTGACGAAGGCCATGAAGGGAATGTCACTGGTATCGGACAGGGAGACGGACAACTTGACGCCGTCCAGCTCCGCCAGCTGGCCGGACACCGGGGCGGCGTTGAGTCGGACTAGGACGGGGCCCTGGATGGTCAGATCCTCGGCCACGTCAAAGGTGTAAGAAACGCTCGGCGTGTCCTTATCAAGGGTCACGGTGGGGTCCTTGACGGCGGCGGAGCCGTTCAGGGCGGTGTGGGCATCGGTTTTCCAGCTGTCATAGCTGGCCCACGTACCGTCAATGTTGCTCTGGACTGTGACGGGGGACATATCCTCGATCCCGTTTTCCACACCATAGAGGTAGTGGCTGAACCAGCGGTTCAGGATCTCGTCGTAAAGCGTGCCGTCAATGGTGATCTCGTAGCCCTGGGAGTCATAGGTGGGGGTGATGTGGCTGCCCTGGTGGAGTAGGAGCTTGGCGTCCTTTCCGGCCCTTTCGTAGGCTTGATACATGAGGTCGAAGTGCTTGGTCTGGACATTGGTATCGTTGAGACCGTGGACGATCAGGGCGGGGCACTGGATGCCCTCCCAATTCAAGGTGTAGTCCCGGTTGGCCCAGTGGTCGCTGTAATCGCCGTTGCTGGCCAGCTGATCCGCTTTGATCTGCGTCAAATAGCGGCCGTAGGCGTCGGCGATGGTGGAGTAGTCCTCCTCATCCAGGTAGCGGCCCGCGCAGTAGGCGGCCAGGTCGTCGCTGTAATTGGGGACATCGCCGGTGGAGACGCCCTGGGAGTTGGTGTAATCGTACCAACTGGCGATGCCAGCCACGGGGACGATGGTTTTCAGGCCCTTTACCCCGGTGGTGGCCAGGCCGAATTGGGTCGTACCGGCATAGGAACGGCCGGTCATGCCAACGTTGCCGTTGGACCAGTCGGCCTCGATGGCAATATTGCCCGTGCGGTCGGTGTAGGCGGTCCGGCCGCCGGTCAGCCATTCGATGACGCATTTGAATGCGTCGATCTCCAAATCGGTCCCGCAGGTTTCAAACCCCTCGGAGCCCTTGGTGCCCAAGCCGCCGCATTCCACGACGCCAAAGCCCCGGACCAGGTATTGGTCGTACCAGGTCAGGTCCTCATAATCGTAAAAGTAGTAGTCGTTTTCCGGATCGCTCTCGTAGGGGCTGATATAGTACCAATCGTCCGGGTCAGCGTTTTCAGCCGCCTCGGCGGTGGTGGAGATGCCCTTGGGCGTTCTGGCGGCGGGCTGGGCGTACAGGGAAGCGATGTCGAATTCCCCGTCCACATAGAGCCCGTCCGTATCCTCGATACAGCCGGTGATGTAAGGGCGGGCCTCATAGATGGTGGCTACCTTCATGCCATTCAGTACGTCACCGGGGAGCTGCACCAGGGCCTTGACCAGATCCAGCTTGCCGTCACCGTCGGTGTCGTAATTGGTCTCCACATAGACACAGAAACGGATGACGCCGTCATAGTCGAAAATGGGCTGAGCCATGCCATTGAGGAACAGGGGCTCTTTGCGCTCAGCATGGAGGGCGTCGTACAGCGGGGCGGCGTTTTGGAACATGGTCATAAAATCGTTGTAAGTGACCTGGGCCTCCGGCGCATAGTCTATACCGTTGGTGAGACCGGCGCTTTCCGCCATGTAATTGTAGTCGTAGGGATATTCGCCCAACTGGGATTCTTTCATCCCGGCATAACGGAGCAGATAAGCGGCGGCCTCCTGCTGGGTCAGTGGGTCATTTGCGGCGGGGCGAAGCTCCGGGACAGAGAAGTCCTTCTCTCCCTGCTCAGTAAGGAAATTTTTAACTGCCTTCCAGGTCAGGACATCACCGGCTTCGTGTCCGGAAAGGGTATTTTCCGGTTCCACGGCCAGCGTGGGAAGGGACAGCGACAGTGTGATGGCGGCGGACAACAGTCCCGCGCCTAAGCGCTTTTGAATACGGTTCATGGGTTTTCCCTCTTTCTTCCTCGTTTGTGTCAGTTTAGCCGGGCTGAAATAGATCCTCCCCCCTCTTTGAGCGCCCACTCTTTCAACTGAAAGAAAAAACGCATGGGCCTGTCCCGGCTTCGGGCAGGCCCATACGCCTCTTTGCGTACACATCATTTTATTTACAGCCTGTCCACAGCTACGCTCGCAAGGGCACTGACGGTCCCGGAGGAGATCAGCCGGTCCAGGAGTGTGGTGCTCTCCCCTTTCAAATGGGCGGAAAGGGAGAAGTATGAGAGATAAACTACATGGGATCGGAGGAAAGGCGTTCCATTTGAGAGAAGGGCCTCCTCCCCCGCTGTCAGGACCCCCAGATTTTTGGCGTCGGCCACGGCGGTGAGCCAGCTGAAATCAGAGGATTCAGAATATCCCAGAGCCCGAAGCAGGAAGGTAATATAGTCGTTGGGCGCCAGCGGGCTGTCCGTGCCGAACCACACCCGCCACTGTTCGTCCACGGCGTTGCCTTTCGTATACCCCTTATCGTAGGCGTAGGCCACGTAGGGCAGAGCCCAGTCAGGGACGTCTGCGAAGGTGACGATGCTGGAATATTGCAGAGCCGCCTGCTCCTCGCCCATGAGGCGCAGGAACATGATAAGGCCCTGGATGCGGGTGGGGGCCTTTTCCAGATCGTAGCCGGAGCCATAGCCGGCGTCGCTCCCCCGAAACAGCCCCATGGATTTCAGGGCGTCCGCAAGAGCGTTATAGTCTGTTTCCCCGCTGGGACTCATGGTATAGCTGTCGGTGAGGCGGACCACCGCCGTATCCGAGGTGACGGAAAAGGCCGCGGTGGTCTTCTCCGCCGCCAAATACCGGTGGTTTACGGCCAAAGTACCACCGGAAGCCAGCTGGGTTCCCTCCGTGACGTCCACGATCACGCCGGTGGAGGTCCCGGAGAGGGATCCGGCCAAGGTGATAAGGCCGGAACCTGTCTCCAGGCGGAGCACGTCCCCCCGCTTGACCCGCAGTTCCGTTCCGCCGGATTGAGCGGAGCGTGCGCTTTGATACATCTCCTGGGTCCGGGCGTCGATCCGCACTTCCGCAGCGGTCACAGTTTTAGGGATAAAGGTGTTTTTCAGCCAGTTGAGCGCAATCAGCGGATCTCCCGCGGAGCCGGCGTCGGCGGCCATGGCCGCCACCCCTGAGAGCAGGGTCCCTGCCAGAAGCAGAGCTACGGCGTTTCTTCGTTTCATGGCGCCTCCGAGATCATGTAGCTGAGGGCCAGCAGACTGTCTGCAAAATGTACGTTCTCCACCACAACGCCGGACCGGCCCATGTCGAGCTCGGCGTTGGTGAAGTTCCAGATACCCTTCACTCCGCCGGCCACCAGACGCTCCGACATGGGGGCGGCGGCGGCCCGGGGCACGGTCAGGACCCCCACGCTGACGGAGGTCTCCCGCAAGTAGCGTTCCAGTTCCTCGACTGGATGGACTTGTACGTCGGAAACGCTCTTGCCGATCAGATTTGGGTCCACATCGAAGGCGGCGGTGAGGGTAAAGCCGCTGCGGTCAAAATGAAAATTTTCCATGAGAGCCCGGCCCAGGTTGCCTACCCCCAGGATAACGGCGGTATGCTTTTGGTTCATACCCAGGATTTCCGCAATCTCATCCCGGAGAGATTCTACATTGTAACCATAGCCCTGCTGGCCAAATTCCCCGAAACAAGACAGGTCTTGACGAATCTGAGAGGCGGTCAGATTCATAGATTTGCCAAGTGCGCTGGAGGAGATTCGTACCACACCCGCCAGATAGAGATCGGTCAAATGGCGGTAATAGCGGGGCAAACGGCGAATGACTGCGCTGGATACCTTCTGCTTTTTCATTCGTCCACCTCACTTTGTCGATATAGGAAGAATTATTTTATTTAGTCTAACCCATCCACACTTCGTTGTCAACTTTTTCACAAATGCTTGCGGATGGTAAAATCTTATGATATAACGAAATAACAAGGATCCGTCTGGTCATTTATAATGAGGAGGTCGTTTTCATGCTTCCAGAAATTTTTCAGCGCAGAAGTGTCCGACACTATACACAGGAGCCTGTCAAGCGGGAAGAGTTAACAGAGCTTCTGCGGGCGGCAATGAACGCCCCAACAGCAAAAAACTGTCAGGAGTGGAGGTTCGTTGTGGTAACGGACCGGACCTCCCTGGATCATATCAGTGAGATCCATCCCTACGCCAAGATGATGCTCCAGGCCCAGGCGGCCATCATTGTCTCGGCAGATTTGGACGAGGCGTTTACAGAGGGACACGCCTATCTGGACTGCGGAGCGGCCATTGAAAACCTGCTGCTGGAGGCGGTCCACCAGGGGTTGAGCGCCTGTTGGTGCGGATTGGCACCGGCGGAGGACCGGATCGACTCCTTTCGGAAGGCGTTTGAGCTCCCCGCCAACCAGCTTCCCATGGGGGTCATTGCCATTGGGCACCCCGAACATGTAAACCCCAGAGAGGACCAGTATGATGAAAACAAGGTTATCTGGTGGAAGGGCTGAACAAATATGTAAGGCGTCTGCGTGGGATTTCCCACGCAGACGTTTTTTATTCTTCCAGCAGGGCGATCAGTGCCGCCTCATCTAAAACCGGAATGTCAAGTTCCTGCGCTTTACGGAGTTTGGAACCGGCGGCTTCTCCCGCCACCACATAGGAGGTCTTTTTGGACACGGAACCGGACACCTTCCCGCCCATGGCCTGAATCTTCTCCCCCGCCTCTTTCCGGCTGAAGTGCTCCAGCTCTCCGGTGAGGACGAAGGTGAGGCCGGCGAGCCTGTCCCCTACCGGTTCGGCCCGGCTGCTCATGTTGACGCCGGCCTCTTTCAGAGTTTCAATCAGATGCTTGGACTGGGGGGCCTGAAACCAGGCGGTAAGGCTTTGGGCGGTGATGCCGCCAATGTCGGGGACCGCGGTCAGCTCCTCCTCCGTGGCGGCCTCCAAGGCCTCCAGAGAACCGAACTGCCGGGCCAGGACTTGGGCCGCCTTCTGTCCCACTTGCCGGATGCCGAAGGCAAAAAGCAGCTTGGAGAGGTCGTTCTCCTTAGATTTCGCGATGGCGGCCACCAGGTTTTCCGCAGATTTCTTCCCCATCCGCTCCAGTTTTTCAACTTCATTCGCCTGAAGGCGGTACAGGTCGCCGGGAGCCTTGAGGAGCCCGGCGTTGACCAGGTTTTCCACCACGGCGGGTCCCAGACCCTCGATATCCATGGCGTCCCGAGAGGCAAAATGGACCAGGTGGCGCAGGAGTTGAGCCGGACACTCCGCACCGGTACACCGCAGGGCCGCCCCGTCCTCATCCCGGACCACGGGGGCCCCGCAGACCGGACAGTGGTCGGGCAGATGGTAGGGCACGGTACCCTCGGGGCGCTGCTCTTTCAGAACGGAGACGATCTCGGGGATGATTTCCCCCGCCTTCTGGACCAGAACGGTGTCCCCCACCCGCACATCCTTTTCCGTAATGAAATCCTGATTGTGGAGGGTGGCGTTGGTGACGGTGGTGCCCGCCAGCCGTACCGGTTCAACGACGGCTTTGGGGGTCAGGACCCCGGTTCGGCCCACCTGGACTACGATCTCGGTCACCTTGGAGGGCTTTTGCTCCGGGGGATATTTGTAGGCGGCGGCCCATCGGGGAAATTTTGCCGTGCTTCCGAGAAGATCCCGGTCTGACAAGGAGTTTACCTTGATGACCGCGCCGTCAATGTCGAAATCAAAGGTTTCCCGTTCCTCCCCGATGGATTGGACGCGCCGGGAACACTGCTCGATGGTCTCGCAGGAGGTGTGGGGAATGACCCGAAAGCGCTGGCTTTCCAGGTACTCCAGAGTTTCCACGTGGGTGGAGAACTCCTTCCCCTCAATATACTGGATGTTGAAAATCAAGATATCCAGCCGGCGCTCCGCGGCGATCTTAGGATCCAGCTGCCGCAGGGACCCGGCGGCGGCGTTGCGGGGATTGGCGAACAAGGGCTGGCCGTTCAATTCCCGCTCCTCGTTGAGCTTGGCAAAGACAGATTTAGGCAGGAAGACCTCTCCCCGGACAATGAGCCGGGGCAGGGCTTCCGGAAGCCGGAGCGGGATAGAGCGGATGGTTCTTAGGTTCTCGGTCACGTCCTCGCCCACCCGGCCGTCCCCCCGGGTGGCGCCACGGACAAAGACGCCGTTTTCGTACTCCAGGGCCACGGAGAGACCGTCCACCTTGGGCTCCACGTCATAGTCCGCCTCCGGCACGCTCTCACGGACCCGCTGGTCAAATTCGGCCAGCTCCTCCAGAGAAAAGACGTCCTGAAGGCTCTCCAAAGGGACCCGGTGCACGACCTCGGTAAAGCCGTCGGCAACTTTGCCGCCCACCCGCTGTGTGGGAGAGTCGGGGGTGAGAAGCTCGGGATGGGCGGCCTCCAACTCCTCCAAACGGCGGAGCTTGTGGTCAAAATCGTAGTCCGACATGGTGGGGGCGTCCAACACATAGTAGTCGTAGTTGGCCTGATCCAGCTCTCGCCGGAGCTGCTCGATCTCTTGGTTCAAATCCATGTTAAGCACTTCCCTTTTACAGCTTGGAGCACCGTTTCACAAAATCCGGAGCCCCGCGGCGCAGCAGCAGAAACAGCCAGTGGCCGATCAGGCCGCCCAAGGTGTTCAAAATAAGATCGTCGATATCGGTGCCCCGGGAGACGAACAGCTGAAAAAACTCGATAAAAAACGACAGGGCGAAGGCCGACAGGACCCCTTTCCACCAGCGGGGCTTGTCCGCCAACAGTCCGGCAAAAAAGCCGATGGGCAGGAACATGGCAATATTGCCTGGGAAATTGATCCAGACGGCGTCCCACAGGCCGTGCCGCACGTAGTAGCGCAGCAGGGCCATACTCTCCCGCACGGGGACCAGGTTGACCCCGCCCTGAAAAGCGGGCGGAAGGTGGGGCCGTTCCCCCCGGAGAATGGAGGGCCAGAACCCGGCCGGGGTAAGGGTCAGCGCGAGGAGCCCGGCGAGAAACATGAAAAACAGCAGCAGAGCGCCCTCCCGAAAGGGACCGCTTATCAGGCCGTGAGTGGCCAGACGCTTTTTCCGCCAGGGTCTCCAGATCAGCCAGACGAGAGCGCCGAGCAGGGCGGGAAACGCCATTTGAACGAGGTAAGACAAGATCGAATTCAAATGGCGCTCCTCCTCCCTTTTTATTGATTCCAGTTCAGATAGGCCTCGGGGACCTGGCCCACGATGACAGTTTCGGAAATGCATACGGGGGTTGTGACTTGGGTTTCCACAATACCACCAGGCAAAAGGAGCTTGGCCGTGACCGTCACATCCAGCATGACCCTGTGAAGGGTCTGATTGATCCCGGCGCCGGTGAAGTCGTTGCGGTATGAGGCCTCTGCCGAGGCCACCGACAGGACTTGTACGGGCAGGCGGGGGCCAATAGCGGAAAGCAGGTCCAGTCCCGTAAGGGCCCCCAGGGGGACACCCAGATCACGCTCGTCTAAGTTTTCCACTTGGGAGACGATGTCATCCATCACGACCCCCCGCAGGTTGTTGAGGCGAAGGGTGTCCGTGGTGAGGGTGGTGATGTCGCCATTTTGGCCCGCCTGAACGGTTACCATGTCAGAATAGGAGATGGACTGGTCGCTCAGCGCTTTCGCCACAGCCCGGTCGGCGATTCGCGTGATTTGGTTGCGGGCCTGGGTCTCCGCCAGACTGACCAGTTGGGGCCGCAGGGCGGCGTCAAACTGGTGGATCAGAAACAGCGCAAGGCCGATCCCCAGAGCCGCCGCCAGAAGCCGCTGGCTCCGTTCGCCGCCCCAACGACGCGCCCGTTTGGGTCCGCGAAGCCAAAGACCACGCCCCAGTTGTCTCGCCATAGTCTCCACCCCCTCAGGGCAGAGTATGCGAAACGCGGCTTGTCTTAGGACCTCAGCGCCTCTACTGCCAGAAGAATCCCAAGCTTGCCGGACTCGTAGGTCAGTCCGCCCTGGAGATAGGCGGTGTAGGGCTCCCGCATGGGGCCGTCGGCGGACAGCTCAATGGAGGCCCCCTGGATAAAGGAGCCCGCGGCCATAATGACGGGGGTATCGTAGCCGGGCATGTCCCAGGGCTCCGGGGTGACGTAGGAGTCCACAGGAGCCCCCATCTGGATCCCCTTGCAGAATTTTTTCAGGGGGTCGGGGGCGCCGAAATGGATCATCTGAATGATATCGTGGCGGACCTGGGTGGAGGCCGGGTCTGTCTGGTACCCCAGAAGTTCCATCATTTTGGCGGCAAAGAGGGCGGTTTTGACCGCCTGGGCGGTAGTGTGGGGGGCAAGGAAAAGCCCTTGATAGAAACTGCGGTTGTTGCCTAATGTAGAGCCGCACTCTTTCCCAATACCGGGGACCGTGAGCCGCATGGCGGCGCCCTCCACCAGATCGTGCCGGCCGGCGATATAGCCCCCGGTGGGGGCCAGACCGCCGCCGGGATTTTTGATGAGGGAGCCCACCACCAGGTCCGCCCCCGCCTGGGTGGGTTCCGTCGTCTCCACAAACTCGCCGTAGCAGTTGTCCACCAGGATGGACACGTCTTGGCGCACGCTGTGCACGGCGTCGCAGATAGCGCCGATCTCCGCCACGGAGAGGGACGCCCGGGTGGCGTAGCCCCGGGAGCGCTGGATCATGACCACCTTGACCTTGGGGTCCCGGACGGCTTGGGCGATCCCGGCCAGGTCGGGCTTTTCATCGGCGGTCAGCTCCACCTGGCGGTAGCCGATTCCATAGGATTTCAGGGACCCGGGGGCGTCTCCCACGATCCCGATGGCGCTTTGAATGGTGTCATAGGGGGCGCCCACGGCGTAGAGAAGGATATCCCCCGGCTTCAGCGCGCCGAAGAGGGCGCAGGTGATGGCGTGGGTCCCGTTGACGAATTGAAGGCGGACCAGGGCGTCCTCCGTGTGGAAGATGTGGGCATAGATCTCGTCCAGCTTGTCCCGGCCCAGATCGTCGTAGCCGTAGCCGGTGGTGCCGGCAAAATAACTCTCGGATACCCGATGGGTCTGGAAGGCGTCCAGGACCTTTTCCGCGTTGATCTGGGCGATGGTGTCTACACGGGCAAACTGCTCCTTGAGGGCCTCTTCTGCCCGGGCGGCAAGCTGCCGCGTCTCTTCGCTTATTTGTAAAGGCATTTTGTTTTACAACTCCGATTTATAATTTGCTCTGGGCCAGGGTGGTCACCAGTTCCACGCAGGCGGAGACGTCGGACAGGTCCACCATCTCCGTGGGGGTGTGGGTGTAGCGGCACGGGATTGCCACGACTCCGGTGACGACCCCCAGGCGGCTTTGATGGATGACGCCGGCGTCAGTGCCGCCGCCGGTGGTCACGTGCATCTGGTGCTTGATGTTCCCGGCCTGAGCCAGGGCGGTGAGCTTTTCCACCATGGCCGTGTGGCAGATGATGGAGGCGTCCATGATTTTGATGGCGGCTCCCCCGCCCAGCACGGCGCTGCTGGTCTTGGGCGCGCCGGGCCAGTCACAGACGCCGGTGACATCCACGGCCACCGCAAAATCGGGGTCCACGCCATAGGCGGCGGTCTTGGCGCCCCGGAGGCCCACCTCCTCCTGGACGGAGAAGACGAAATAAAGGTCGTTTTCGCTCTCCTTCAGCCGCTCCAGGGCCAGCAGCAAAATGGCGCAGGAGACCCGGTTGTCCAGATAGGGGGAGATGACCCGCCCCCCCGCCTTGGCGGTCTGGGTGGCGTAGACGGCGGTATCGCCCAGCTTTACCCAGGCTGCCGCCTCTTCCCTGCTGGCGGCGCCGATATCCAGGTAGAGGTCGTCCAGGGTGAGGTTGTTTTCGTCGGCCTTCCCATCTACCTTAACCGTGCCGGCGGTGCCGTTTTCAAAACGGACGGGGACGTTGCGGATCTGCTTGGGCTGAACGCCGCCCAGCTTGCCGAAGCGGATCATGCCGTTGTCCTCCAGGTAGGTGGCCACCAGGCCGATGGAGTCCATATGGGCGGAGAACATGAGCTTGGGGCCGGTCCCCTTCTTGTGGACGATGAGGTTGCCCAGGGTGTCAGTGGTGAGCTCGTCGGCATAGGGCTTGGCCAGTTCCGAGATGGCCTGGGCCACGGCGCCCTCCCGGCCGGAGGGGCCGTGGATGGCGGTCAGCTTCTCGATCAGATCAAACAGTTCCATATTAAATCCTCCCATCGGCGACAGCCTGGATGAAGTATCCGGCCAGCGTCTCGATATGCTCAAAATCCTGAATGGACGCCACACTGGACGGCGAGTGGAGATAGCGCACGGCGGCGGAGACGGCCCCCACCCGGATACCGGCTTTGGTGCGCTGGATGGCCTTGGCGTCGGTCCCCCCGGAGACATATTCCTTGGTCTGCCAGGGGATGTGGTGCTCCTCGGCAAGGTCCCGGAGCAGGTTGAAAAGGCCCTGGTCATAGATGGTGGCGCCGTCCATATAGCAGATGACGGGGCCCTTTTTCGGCCCGCACACCCGGCGGTGGACCGCCGTGGTGGGGTTGTCCGCCGCGGTGGTCCCCTCCAGGATAAGGGCGATCTCGGGAGACACGGAGAACCCGGCGCCGAAGGCTCCCCGAGTCCCCACCTCCTCCTGGACGGTAAAGGCAAAGGTGCAGTCTATGGGCAGGTCCCGCTCCAGAAGCTCGATCATCACGGCGCAGCCGATGCGGTCGTCAATGGCCTTGGCCTTCAGCATCCTGTCGCCAAATTCCACGATCTCGTCAGAGAATACGGCAAAATCCCCCACGTGGGTCAGCCGCTCCGCCTCCGACTTGTCCCTGGCGCCGATGTCGATATAGAGCTCTTCCAGCTTGGGGATCTTCTCCCGCTCTTCCTTGGCGGTCAAGTGGATGGCCTTCAGGCCGATGGCGCCGGGGACACGCCCCTCCCCCACAAAGACCGGCTTGCCGATAAGGACCCGGCGGTCGATGCCGCCCACGGGGGCGAATTTCAGATAGCCGTCGTCCGTAATACGCTTGATGATGAGGCCCACCTCATCCATGTGGGCGCAGAGCATCAGGCGGCCGGGGGCGGCCTTGGCACCCTTTTTGAAGGCAATCAGGTTCCCCATGCCGTCCACCCGGAGCTGGGCTCCGGCGGCAGCGGCCCGGCGGCTGAGGTAGTCCCGGACCGGCCCCTCAAAGCTGGCGGGGCCGCTGAGGGCACACAGCGTTTTCACCGTATCGAGAAGCATTACGCCCCCTCCTTTCCAAAGTCCTGGACAAAGGCGGCCAGGAGTTGGGCGGTGTGTTCCATATCCTCCTGGGCCACCACCTCAATAGGGCTGTGCATATACTTCAGGGGCAGAGACACCACGGAGGTGGGGATGCCCTCCAGACAGGTCTGCATATGCCAGCCGTTGGTGCCGGTGCTCCCCTCCATGACCTCCAGTTGGTAGGGGATGTCCAGAGCCTTGGCCTTGGCCACCATGCGGTCTGTGAGGGCCCAGGTCATGTTGGGGCCCATGCCGATGGCGGGGCCGCCGAAGAGTTTGCAGGGGGCGTCGTCGGCGGAGATGCCGGGGGTGTTGGCAAAGGTCACATCCACCGCAACGCAGCAGTCGGGGTTTATGGCGTTGGTACCCACGATGGCGCCGGAGCCGGAGACCTCCTCCTGGACGCTGCCCATGACGTAGACATCCACGTCCAGCTCCCGGTCCCTCAGCAGTTCCATGGTCCGCAGGAGGATGGCAAAACAGGAGCGGTCGTCCAGGGATTTGCCGCAGATCTGGCCGTTCTCCATGGGAAAACAGCTCTCTTTGTAAACGATGGGGGTCCCGATGGGGACAAGCCGCTGGGCCTCCTCCTGGCTCAGGCCGATGTCGATGCGCAGGTCCTCAATGGCTACCGCCTTGTCGTGGTCGGCGGCGGTCTGGACGTGGGGCGGCAGGCAGGCTACCACGCCGAAGGTGGGTTCCGGCTTGGTCAGGATGAGAAGTTCCCGGGCGGGGAGCATACGGGGATCCACGCCGCCGATGGGGGCGAAACGGAGGAAACCCTCCTCGATGCCGGTGACGACGAGGCCGATCTCGTCCAGGTGGGCGTCCAGGAGGACCTTTTTCGCCCCCGGCCTGCCGCAGGAGCGCAGGCCGATGACACTGCCCAGCCGGTCGATGGAGACCGTGTCCACCAGCGGGGAGAGCAGTTCCATGGCGGTCTGGGCAACCTCGCCCTCAAAACCGGAGGGCCCGGAGCGGGAGCAGAGGCGGCGCAGGGTATCGTAAAAATCCATTTGATGACTTCCCTTCTACCGCGCTTACAGCGCGCGTACGATTTTCTTGAAGGCGTCTCCGCGCTCCATGAAGTTTTTGAAATGATCGAAGGAGGCGCAGGCGGGAGAGAGGATCACCACATCCCCCGGCCGGGCCGCCTTGTGTGCCGCCAGCACCGCGTCCCGGAACTCGTGATACTCCTGGATCACGGGGGAACCCTCGGCGTAGCCGGGGCCCTGCTCCACGGCGGAACGGATCTTGGAAGAAGTGTCCCCTGTGAGAATGAGGTACTTTACGTGCTGCGTAATGGCGGGCCCCAGGTCGTCGAAGGGAATGTGCTTGTCGTACCCGCCGGCGATGAGGATCACCTTTTCGGGAAAGCATTTTAACCCGGCGATGGTGCGGGTGGGGCTGGAGGCGATGGAGTCGTTGTAATAGCGGACCTTGTCCAGGGTCCGCACTAGCTCGATACGGTGCTCTACCCCGTTGAACCTGGCGGCGAAGTCGCGGATGATCTGGTCGTCCACCAGCCCCTCCACCGCGCCGATGGCCGCCATGTAGTTTTCCACGTTGTGGTCTCCGGGGAGCAATATCTCCTCCCGGGGCAGCACCGTCCGGCTCCCCTTTCCATCCGAAATCCAGATGGCGTTGTCCCGCAGGAAAACGGAGGGGCCCTCCGGCTCCTCCTTCCGGCTGAAGAAGCGTACCTTGCCCGGCGCCCCGGGGGCAAAGGAACGGGTGATGTCGTTGTCGGCGTTGAGAATGACGGTGTCCTCCGCCGTCTGGTGGGTAAAAATATTTTCCTTCGCGGAGATATACTCCCCCATGGAGCGGTGGACGTCCAGATGGTTGGGGGCCAGATTGGTGACAACCGCGATATGGGGACTCAGGTCCATGGTCATGAGCTGGAAGGAGCTGAGCTCCACCACGGCGAAGTCCTCCGGCTCCATCATCTCCGCGTCGGGCAGCAGGGGTTTTCCGATGTTGCCGCCCAGATAGACGTTGTATCCAGCGGCCTTCAGAAGCCCGGCGATGATGGTGGTGGTGGTGGTTTTCCCGTCGCTGCCCGTGACGCCGATGATGGGACAGGGACAGACCTGAAAAAAGACCTCCATCTCGGAAGTGAGGACGCTCCCCCGCTCCCGGGCGGCCATCAGCTGGGGCACGTCGGGCCGCAGGCCGGGGGTGCGGAAAATGACGTCCTGGCCCTCCAGGTAGTCCAGATAGCCCTCGCCCAGATGGACGACCGCCCCCAAGCTCTCCAGAGCCTCGATCCGGCCGTCGAAGTCCTCCCGGCCGCGCTTGTCGCAGGCGGTCACCTTCGCGCCCGCGCGCAGCAGCATTTGGATAAGGGGGGTGTTGGACACACCGATCCCCAGCACCGTTACCTTCTGGCCCTTGAGACTCTCCAAGTATTCCCGAATGGTGAGACGCATATTGTGGTCCCTCCTTGCTTCTAAAATCAGCCAAAATATTATATCGCGTTTGGCGGCGGATTTCAATGAAAACAGGTTTGACATTGGCCCCTTGATAGGATAAAATGAGACAGCAAGCAAGCTGGGCAGCCGCGGGGAGAGGCCGAAAGGTCCTCCCTGAGGAAAGTCCGGGCTCCGCAGGGCAAGGATAACGGGTAACACCCGCCGGGGGCGACCCTAGGAAAAGTGCAACAGAGAGAAACCGCCTCGCCCCTTCGTGGGGAGAAACGCGCGGCGAAAGGAACGAGCCATGCCGCTTGCGGCGTGGGGAGCGACTGGATTCTGCGCCGACGAGGTAAGGGTGGAAAGGCAGAGGTAAGAGCCTGCCCGATGGCTGGGAACAGTCCATCGCTGTAAACTCTATCCGGAGCAACACCGTGGGAACACATCAGGCCGGCCCGGCCGTGTTCAGGAGGTGGCTGGAGCGCGGCGGCAACGACGCGCCTAGATAGATGGCTGTCTTAAAGGACAGAACCCGGCTTACAGGCTTACTTGCGCCATATGGAACGGCACCGCTCACGCAAGCGGTGCCGTTCCTTTTTGCTTATTTCCCGGCTTCCTCCGCAAACTGCCGGGCGTAGAGGTCGTGATAGTACCCCTTCTTCGCCAGCAGGTCCCGGTGGGTTCCCTGCTCCACGATCTTGCCGCCCTTGACCACCAAAATCAGGTCGGCCTGGCGGATGGTGGACAGCCGGTGGGCGATGAGGAAGGAGGTGCGGCCCTCCAAAAGCCTGGCGGTGGCCTTCTGGATGAGCTGTTCGGTCTCGGTGTCGATGGAGCTGGTGGCCTCGTCCAGCACGAAGATGCGGGGGTCGGCCAGCACGGCCCTGGCAAAGGAGATGAGCTGTTTTTCTCCCGTAGAGAGCCGGTCGCCCCCCTCCCCTACCTGGGTGTCGTAGCCCTGCTCCAGCTTCTCCACCACCGTATCGGCGGAGACCGCCCGGGCGGCGGCGTAGACCTCCTCATCGGTGGCGTCCAGCCGCCCATAGCGGATATTTTCCATGACCGTGCCGGAGAAGAGGTGGGGGGTCTGAAGGACATAGCCCAGGGAGGAGTGAAGCCAGAGCTGGCTGTGTTCCCGGTAGTCCACTCCGTCGATCAGGACCCGCCCGCCGGTGGGCTCGAAAAAGCGGCAGGCCAGATTTACAAGGGTGCTCTTCCCCGCCCCGGTCTCCCCCACGATGGCAACGGTGGTGCCGGCGGGGATGTGGAGGTCAAAGTGGGAGAGCACGTCCTCCGTGCCGTCGGGATAGCGGAAGGACACGTCCTCGAAGGTGATGTTGCCGTGGATGGGCGGCCAGTTTTCCGGGCGGGGATGGAAGGCGTCGCCGTAGGCTTTCGTCACCTCGGGGGCATCCGTTACCTGGGGCTCCTCCTCCAGAAGGCCCAACACACGCTCCAGGCTGGCCTGGAGGGAGATGAACTCGGACAGGTTTCGGGCGGTCTGCTGGATGGGTTCAAAAAGGCCGGTGGCGTAAGAGAAAAAGGCGGAGAGAGTGCCCAGGAGGAGAAGGCCCTCCCGCTCCAGAAAGCCGCCCCGGACCAGCACCAAGGCAGTGGCCAGGGTGCTGAGAAAGAGGATGAGGGGGACGTAGATGGCGGAGAGCCGGGCGGAGCGGACCCCGGCCCGCTCCATCTCCCCCGTCAAGTCCTGGAACGAGGCGGCGTTCTGTTCCTCGATGACCAGGGTCTTGGAGGTCTTGGCTCCGGTGATCCCCTCGTTGAAGGCCCCGGTGATGCGGGAGTTGAGCTTGCGCACCCGGCGGTTCCACTTAAGGATGCGGTTTTGAAAGTACCCGGTAAGCAGGACGATGACGGGCACCACCAGCAGCACCAGAACAGCCAGCTTCCAGTTGAGAAAGAGCATGGCGATATAGGAGCCCGCCATATAGAGGATGGCCCAGAGCAGGTCGGAGACATTCCAGCCGATGAGGGTCGCGATGCGGCCGGTGTCGTTCATGGTCCGGGCCAGGAGATAGCCCACGGGGGTGACATTGTAGAAGGACAGAGAGAGTTCCTGAAGGTGGACGAACTGGGCCCGGCGCAGATCCCGGCCGAAGTTCATCTCCACCCGCATACAAGCGCGGGTGAAGCAAATCACCAAAAGGGCCTGGAGGATGACCAGGGCGGCGTAGGAGACGCCGAAAACGGCCAGGCCGCCGGTCTGGCCCCCGACGATAAAGGTGTCGATGGCATAGCGCTGGAACAGGGGGAAAAGCACGTCGATGAGGGCGCACAGCAGGTTGCACAGAAAGACCCGGCCCAGCTCGCGGCGGTAGGGCTTCAGGTAAGGCAAAATCCCTTTCCATGTTTTCCAGTCCAGAGAGGTGTCAAATTCCTTTTCCTCGCGGGGCATTACGCCTCACCTCCTTCCCCAGCCAGCAGACGCCGGTCGTCCTGGCTCATCTGGATTTCATAGACCCGATGGTAGGGGCCGTTCCGGGCGATCAGCTCCTCGTGGGTGCCCTCCTCCGCCACGTGCCCGTCCTCCAGCACCAGAATGTGGTCGGCCTTCATGAGGGTGGTGACCCGGTGGGAAATGAGGATCAGGGTGGTGCCCATGGCCTCCCGGAGCAGGGCGCCCCGGATCCGCTCGTCGGTCTCAGTGTCCACGGCGGAGAGAGAGTCGTCCAGGAGAAGCACCGGGGCCTGACTGAGGAGGGTGCGGGCGATGGCCACCCGCTGCTTTTGGCCGCCGGAGAGGGTGACGCCCCGCTCCCCCACGATGGTGTCGTAACCCAGGGCCATTTCAGCCAAGGCCTGATCCACGCAGGCCACCCCGGCGGCCCGGCGGACCTCCTCCCGGCTGGCGGCGGGGCGGGTGGCTTTGATGTTCTCCTCTACCGTCTTGGAGTAGAGAAATGGCTCCTGGAGCACAAGGCCGATATTCCGCCGCAGCTCGGACTGGGGAATGTCCCGCAGGTCTATCCCGTCGATGGTGATGCGCCCCTCCCCCGGCCCCAGGTCGTAGAGCCGGGTCAGCAGGGCGGCCACCGTGCTCTTGCCGCTGCCGGTGCCGCCCAGAATGGCGAAGGTGGTTCCGGCGGGAACGGTGAAGGAGACGTCCCGCAGTACCGGTTCCTCTCCGCCGTAGCCAAAGGTGACGTGGTCGAATACGATGTCGCCCTTCCAGTCCGGGATCTTGGGCTCGGCGGGGAGCCGCTCCTCCCGGGCGTCCATGATCTCGCCCACGCGCTCGATGGAGACGCCCGCCTTGCTCATTTCTGAGAGGACACGGCCCAGGCCGCGGACGGGCCAGATCATGGCGGCGTTGTAGGTGAGGAAGGCCAGGAAGGTCCCCGGGGTGATGGCCCCGGATACCGTCTCGCCGACGCCCACCAGAAGCACGGCCAGGATTTGAAAGCCGCACAGCAGGTCGCCGCAGGCCCAGTAGACGCTCATCAGCTTGCCCAGCCTGATCCAAAGGTCGGAAAACCGCTGATTTTTCTCGTCAAATTTGCCCACCTCATAGGCCTCGCGGCCAAAGGCGCGGACCACCCGCACCCCGGTGAGGTTCTCCTGCACGTCGGTGGTCAGCTCCCCTTCCGCCTCGTCGGCGGCCAGGAACCGCTGGGCCATCTTGGCGTAAAAAAAGAGCGAGTAAATGACCACCACCGGCAGAAAAGCCAGAGCCACCAGGGAGATCTTTACACTCATGGGAAACATGAGGACGAAGGAGACAAAGACCAGGAACAGGACCCGGAAGGCCTCCAGACATTGGGTGGTGACGAAGCTGCGGATGACCTCCACGTCGGAGGTGCACCGCTGGATGATCTCGCCGGTCTGGTGGGCGGTGTGCCAGGCGAAGGGCAGCTTTTGGATATGGGTGAACAGGGTGTCACGGATGCCCTTCACAAAGCGCTCCGAGCACATGGCGGTGCCCGTCCGGCTCAAAAACCCGAACAGGGCGGCTAGGCCGGAGACGGCCAGCACCCCGGCGGCGGCCCAAAGGAGGGCCTTTTCAAAGGTCAGGGAGGACAGCCATTGGATCAGTGGGGCGGGCAGATCTTGAAAGGGCTGGCTGCCGATGATGGAGTCCACGGCGGAACGAATGATCTGCGGGGTCAGCGCGGTAAAAAGAGTATTGAGCATAGAGCACAGCAGCGAGAGGAGGAACAAAGGCGCCGCCGGGCGAAGGAAACGCCAGATGACGGCAAATTTGCGCTGTCTCATGGAACGCCCTCCTTTCTATAAGATGTAAGAAAATGGTTTGGCAGCCGTAAAAAGGCCCCCGCGACCACCCATGGGGCGGTACACGGGGGCGAAACATGAAACGAGAGGAAATCAGTCCTGATCCCAGTTGTGCCAGACATTCTGCACGTCGTCGTTCTCCTCCAGGAGGTCAATGAGTTTCTCCATGTTTTTCACGTCCTCCTCAGACTCCAGCTTGACGTAGTTCTGAGGAACCATTTCTACGGCGGCGTTGACAAAAGAATATCCTTTGGCCTCCATAGCCTCCAGCACGGAGCCGAAGGCGTCGGGAGTGGTGGTGATCTCGAAGCAGTCTCCCTCGGAGCTCATGTCCTCGGCGCCGGCATCCAGCGCGTCCATCATCACGGTATCCTCGTCCAGGTCTTCCTTTTCGATGACGATGACGCCCTTCTGATCGAAAGACCAGGAGACGCAGCCGGTGGCGCCCAGCCCCTTTCCGTATTTGTCCAGCAGATGGCGCACCTCGGGCGCGGTGCGGTTGCGGTTATCCGTCAGCGCGTCCACGATGATAGCGACGCCGGAGGGACCATAGCCCTCATAAGTAACCGTTTCAAAGTTGTCCGCGTTGCCGGAGCCCACGGCCTTCTCAATGGTGCGCTTGATGTTGTCATTGGGCATATTGACGGCCCTGGCCTTGGCGATGACGGTAGCCAGGCGGGAGTTGTTGTTGGGATCGCCGCTGCCGCCCTGCTTGACCGCCACGATCATCTCCCGGGCGATCTTGGTAAAGGCCTGAGAACGCTTGGCGTCCGCAGCCCCCTTGGTTTTCTGGATATTATGCCATTTCGAGTGTCCCGACATATGATCTGTCCCTTCTTGAAAAGTTGCGAAAATAGTTTATCATACTCAATTCCCTTTTGCAACGGTCAAAGGGAATAAAATACCTCTTTGTGCTGTTTTGAAAGGAAAATCTCCACAGATGGGAACCCCCGGCCCAGCCAGTCGGCCAGGACCGGGCAGACCACGTTTTCCGTGGAAAAGTGACCGGCGTCGATGAGGTTGATCCCCATGGCCCGGGCATCCAGAAAAATGTTGTACTTCACATCGGCGGTGACAAAGGTGTCGCAGCCCATACGGATCACGTCCTCCAGCATGTCCCCGCAGGCGCCGCCGCCCACCGCCACCCGGTGGACGGGCCTTCCCGCGTCCTCCAGGCGGAGGCCGTCGGCCCCCAGCCGCTCCCGCACAAAGGCGACAAACTCGGGCAGATAGAAATGTCCCGGCGCAAAGCCCACCCGGCCGATGCCGTAGGGCCGGCCGGAGGCGTCCTCCCCGTCTTGGTGGAGCTGTTCGATGTCCGTAAGCCCCAGCTTTTGGGCCAGGGCGTCGTTGACACCGCCGGAGACCGCGTCCAGATTAGTGTGGGCGCAGATGGCGGCGATGTGGTTTTCCGCCAGGGCCAGGACGCACCGCCCTACCGGATCGGCGTCTGTGACGCGCTTCGCGGGATGGAAGATCAGCGGATGATGGGAGACGACGAGCTGGCAGTCCAGAGACCGGGCCTCCTCGATGACTTCCTCGGTGATATCCAGGGAGACCAGCAGCTTTTGAACGGAAGCCTCTCCCCTGCCGACGAGAAAACCGGCGTTGTCAAAAGACATCTGGATGGAAAAAGGGGCCAGAGAGTCCAGATAACGGTAAATCTCCATCACATTTGCCATTGTTCCCACTCCTTTTTCAGCTGTTCGACTTCATGGACCGCCCGTTCAAACCGGGCCAGTTTTTCCCGGTCCTCAAGCCGGCCGGACCTGGCCAACCCATCCGCCGCCCGGCGAAGCTTCTCCAACTCCTGTTCGAGGTAGCGGCTTCGGAGGGGACTGTCCATACCAGGGGCATGGCGGCCCACCCAAACTTCCCCCTCGGTCAGGGGGGGCATTTCTCCAGGCTGGGCCAGAAGGATCACGTAGAGGGTGTCCCCCTCCCGGACCAGTCGTTCCGAGGAGATGGAGTAGCCCTGCTCCGACAGATAGCGGCGCAGGCCGTCCATCCCGCTCATGGCCTGTAAAATGTACCGGTGCCCGCTCTGGCGGGTCCAGGGGGCCGCCGCCAGGATCTCGGCGATGGTCTCTCCGCCCATGCCGGTGATGGTGACCACTTCGGCCTCTTCGGGAGAGATGGCGGACAGCCCGTCGCACAGGCGAAAGGAGATCTGATGGGAGACGCCCCAGCGTTCCGCCAGCGCCGTGGCCTTGCTCAGGGGCCCGGGGCGCAAGTCGGAGGCCACGACTTGGTCCACGATCCCGTGCTGGACCAGCCACACAGGGAGCCTGCCGTGGTCCGTTCCCACGTCGGCCAGTCTGGAGCCGGGCGGAACCAGTTCCGCCACGGCCTGGAGCCTGGGAGAAAGAGAAAAGGGACGCCGCACGGTTTTTCCCTCCTGACGCATCAAAGTAATAAAAAAGGAGCGGCAAAGCCGCTCCTTTTTCAGGTGTAGGACTTACTGCGCGGCGGGGACCATCTGATTGATCGCTTCCAGCAGAGCGTCCACATCCACGCCGTGGACCATGCAGGCCTGCTCCACGGTCTCCCCGCGGGAAGAGGGGCAGCCCAGGCAGTGCATACCGATGGACATGAATACAGGGGCGGTCTGGGGGGCGATGTCCAGGATGTCGCCGATGATGGTATCTTTGGTGATCTGAGCCATAATAAATATACCTCCGTAAACGGTAAAATCAATGATACATGATTATTATAGCCCAACCGTCCCCTTTTTTCAACAGGAAAATAAGAACGGCACTCCGTCGGTCATCGACCGGGGAGTGCCGTTCCATTCAGAAGGAGAACCAAAATTATGTACGGGGGTGGGCTTTGTTGTAGACGTCCTTCAATTTTTGGTTGATCACCAGAGTGTACACCTGGGTGGAAGAGATGTCGGCATGACCCAGCATCTCCTGGATGGAGTGCAGGTCGGCGCCGTTTTCCAGCAGGTGGGCGGCAAAGGAGTGGCGCAGGGTGTGGGGGGTGATGTCCTTCTGGATCCCGGCCATGTCCTGATAATGCTTGATGATCTTCCAAAAGCCCTGGCGGGACATCCGGGAGCCATTCATATTGACAAAAATGGAACGCTCCTCCGGCTGGTCGATCATCTGGGGACGCACGTGCTCGATGTAGTCGGCCAGGGCGCGGATGGCGGTGGGATAAAGCGGAATGACCCGCTCCTTTTTGGCGTTGACGCAGCGGATGAATCCGGCGCTGAGATTCAAGTGCTCCAGATTTAAATTGATAAGCTCGCTGACCCGGATCCCGGTGGCGTAAAGCAGTTCCAGCATGGCCTTGTCCCGGCAGCCCTTGGCGTCGTGGGGGTCCGGCTGTTCCAGGAAGAGCTCCACTTCCTTGCTGGTCAGGATTTGTGGGAGCTTGCGCTCCACCTTTTCCAGCACCAGCCCCTTGGCGGGGTTGGCGGAAACCAGGCGGCACTCCTGGAGATAGGAGTAAAAAGATTTCAGGGAGGCGAGGGAACGGGTGACGGTAGAGACGGATTTACCCAAACTGAGCAGGTATTTGGTGTAGCGGTCCACGTCGGACTGCGTGGCGGCCTCGGAGGTTAAGCATTCACTGGAAAGCCACTGAAAATACTGCCCCACATCGCGGGTATAGGAGCTGACCGTATTACCGGACGCCTTCTTTTCCTCCACCAAATAATGCTGGTATTGGGCCAACTGATCCATCTGCGCTCACCTTCTTCCCTTGCCAAAGTCCTCCTATGGGTTCAACAGACCAGCGGTCCCCGACACAAGGACGGGGACCAGATAACACTCCAGGAGGATACACACACCTGTCGCCCCGGCGCAAAAACCGGAACGAAGGAAATAGTCGCGATGATAGGGCAACGCACGCCTTCCCTGTCCTTCTCCACGGCAGGCCAAGCTCCAGGCGGCGTGAAAGCTCTGGGTCGCCAGTAAAAAAAAGACCGGCAGGGCCAAAAGGCCGGTAATACCCAGTAACAAAAAAGCAACCTCAATGCCCAGCCGGCCATAGGCGCGGGCAAAAGAGGCGATCGAAAAGGCAAGGAAAAAACCTCTCAATGCGGAAAGCGCCGGAATCCCGATCAGACCCAGAGCGGTGAATCCGAACAGGAACACCGCCAGGGGCCAGCGAACGGAACGCCAGATCAATCCCGGCAAAGCGGGCAGGACCAGAGCGCCCTCCCTGGCGGAGGCCAAAAACTGATCCAAATATGCGGTCAGAGCATCTCCGCCGCCTCCCTGGGCCCGGAAGGCCATCAAACAGCCAAAAAGGCCGCCCAGAGTAAAAAAGACCGCCGTCACAACTAGGGCCGAAGTGCCCTCTGCCGCCGGCGAACCCCATATTCCTGCAACAGCTCTGCGCATGGTCCTCACCTCCACGACCACTCTATGCGGCGTGGGACAAGTCCATGTGCGGAATCAGCGAAATACTTTGAAAGTGTTTTCTATTTTAATCTACTTTCCTACTTGACGCAAGCCCTTTTTGAAAAATTTTTGTTATGAGAAAAACTTATGTAAATTAAATTATGTAAACTTGCAGAAAATACTGAAAAGCGCGCATAAAAATTGCCGCTTAAAACCAGAGAGCAGGCACAAGATGTTGTGCCGATACAAAGAAAGTGCGCAATATCTTCATATTCTAAGCGTACGGGCGATTGCGGAATGTAATATTACAAACCGTATACCCCTTCCCGGGAAAATTTAAAATTTAATGGGCTATAGGACACCCATTGCTCCCAGAAGATGTTTGAGATGCGGCCGGGCTCCACGTCGGGATTTTTATGTTACCAACAGTAAGCGTCTCTCTTCTGTGGACACGCCGGTCAGCGTGAACGGCGTTTTTTAGATTTTCCGGTGCCTCCCCTTCCCCCACCGAGGATCCCGGCGGCGGCTCCGCCGCACAGGGCACCGCAGAGCAGGCCCAGGCCGCCATTTTCAAAGGACATGGTGTCATAGATGAGAAGTCCCAAAGTCAGCTCCAGAAGGAACAGGACCGCCCCCACGGCCAGGCCGACAAACAGTCCGCGGGCTGGACACCGGCGCACGGCGGACAAACCGCCGGAGAAGCCGCCCAAGACGCAGCCCACCACGGCCAGCTGATAACGCAGTCCCGCGTCCAGAAGGCCTTGAGAGATGCCAACGGCCGCCAGGAACAGGAACACCAGACACACCACGAAGGCGGCCGCGCCGCCGATGAGAACCGACTTGCAGTATCGCATCAGCCGGGCCCCCTGCTCTTCCTCTGCTTTACGCATAAAAATACCCTCCCCGTAAGGATTTTCAATACATCCTATGCGGGGAGGGTATTTAGCATGTCTTTTTTAGATGGAACTTACTTCGTGGTCTCCACGGACTGGGTGCCCTTGCTGGAGACGGCCCACTTGGTGAACTCCATACGGACGCGGTCGGCGCTGGTCTCGATCACGATGGTGTTGTCCTTCACGGCGCAGATGGTGCCCACGATACCGCCGATGGTGGTGATCACGTCACCTACCGACAGCTCAGAGCGCATCTTCTCCGCTTCCTTCTTCCGCTTGTTCTCCGGGCGGATCAGCATGAAGTAGAAAATGGCGATCATGGCCACCAGCATTACGATTGTCATAACATTCGGATCCAAGATGAATTCCCTCCAAGAATAAATTTAGAGTCATAGTGCAGTAAAATGTAGTATAGCTTAGAAAATGGAATATTGCAAGACTTTCCACCAAATTTAAATCTTGCGCTCCAATATTTCCGAGTATTCCGCCCGGAACTCGGCAAAAGTTCCGGCGTCAAGGGCGTCGCGAATACGCTGAGTCAGCGTGTTGTAAAAATGGAGGTTGTGGAGCACGGCGAGCCGCATGGCCAGCATCTCCCCCGCCACAAAGAGGTGGCGGAGGTAGGCACGGGAGAAGGAGCGGCAGGCGGGACAGTCACAGGTCGGATCGATGGGGCGGTCATCCAATCTGTACTTCTCGTTCTTCAAATTGATGGATCCTTCCCAGGTGTAGAGCCGCCCGTGGCGGGCGTTCCGGGCGGGCATGACACAGTCAAAGAAATCCACCCCCCGGGCGACCCCTTCGATGATATTGGTGGGCGTTCCGACCCCCATCAGATACCGGGGCTTGTCCGCGGGCATATGGGGCTCCACTGCGTCAATGATGTCATACATCACCTGGGTGGGCTCCCCCACCGCCAGACCGCCGATGGCATAGCCGTCGCAGTCAATTTTTTTGATTTCCTCCATGTGCCAGACCCGCAGGTCGGGGAAGGTGGCGCCCTGATTGATACCGAAAAGCATCTGCTGGGGGTTCACCGTATCCGGCAAGGTATTCAGCCTGTCATGCTCCACCTTGCAGCGCTCCAGCCAGCGGAAGGTGCGCTCGCAGGAGGCCTTGGCATAGTCGTAGGCGGCGGGGTTCTCCACACACTCGTCAAAGGCCATGGCGATATCGCTGCCCAGGTGGGACTGGATCCGCATGGACTCCTCCGGGCCCATGAAGATCTTCCGTCCATCGATGTGGGAGGAGAAATAGACCCCTTCCTCCTTGATTTTGCGAAGGCTTGCAAGGGAAAACACTTGAAAGCCGCCGCTGTCAGTGAGGATGGGACCGCTCCAGTCCATGAACCTGTGGAGCCCTCCCATTTCCCGCACCACGTCGTCTCCGGGACGGAGGTGGAGATGATAGGTGTTGGACAGCTCGATCTGACAGCCGATATCCTTCAGATCGTGGGCGGAGACCGCCCCCTTGATGGCGCCCTGGGTCCCTACGTTCATGAACACGGGGGTCTGGGCGGTGCCATGGGCGCAGGTAAAGATGCCTCGGCGGGCCCGGCCCTCGGTTTTGATCACTTCAAACACAGAAAAACTCCTTTATTTATGGGAATCAAAAAAGGCCTTCAGTTCGGCTTTTCGCAGGGGTGGAAGCTCTTTTTTGGGTAGTCCCTCCACCGCCCCGGCTAGGGCCTGCAGCTGATGGAGGCAGGCTCCGCTGTCCACCTGGAGACGGATACGCAGCCAGGCCTCCTCCGCCCCCATGCCGCGCAGGGCCTCGGGCGTCGAGACGCCGATTTTTTGGAGATTGCCGGCCAGGACAGGGCCGATGTTGGGAAGCTCGGTCAGTTCCATCTCGCTTCCTCCTTAATAAATGAACATGGCGTCCCCGAAGGAGAAAAACCGGTAGCGTTCATTCACGGCCTCGGCGTAGGCCGCCAGAATGGGCTCCCGGCCGGCCAGAGCGGAGACCAGCATGATCAGAGTGGATTCCGGCAGGTGGAAGTTTGTGATCAGGCAGTCCAGGGCTTTGAAGCGATAGCCGGGATAGATGTAGATGTTGGTCCAGCCGGCGCTCTCCTTCAAGGTCCCGTCCTCGGCAGCCCAGCTCTCGATGGTGCGGCAGGAGGTGGTGCCCACGCAGATGACCCGCCCGCCGCTGCGCCTGGTCTCGTTGATGGCCTCTGCGGTCTGGGCGGAGATCATGCAGTATTCCAAGTGCATCTCGTGCTCAATGGGATTGTCCTCCTTCACGGGGCGGAAGGTTCCAAGGCCTACGTGAAGTGTCACGTAGCAGAGCTTTACACCCATTGCCTCCACTTGACTGAGAAGCTCTTTGGTGAAGTGGAGCCCGGCGGTGGGGGCGGCGGCGGAGCCCACTTCCCGGGAGTAGACCGTCTGATAACGCTCCGGGTCGCTGAGCTCCTCTTTGATGTAGGGTGGCAAGGGCATTTTGCCCAACTGCTCCAGAATCTCCAAAAAAATGCCCTCGTACTGGAACTCCACGATCCGGTTGCCGCCGGTGCACTCCTCCAAAACTTGGGCAGTGAGGAGAGAGCCGTCTCCAAAGACGATTTTTTGTCCTGTGTGCATTTTCCGTCCCGGCCTTACCAGGCACTCCCACTTTTTCTCCCCCTTGTCAATGAGGAGAAGCACCTCCACAGCGCCGCCGGAGGGGTCCCTATGGCCCAGGAGGCGGGCCGGAAGGACCCGGCTGTCATTGAGGACCAGGCAGTCTCCGGGGCGGAGGAACTGGGGCAGTTCATAGAAGTGACGGTGCTGGACCTCCCCCGTCTCTTTATTCAAGAGCATGAGCCTGGAACCATCTCTCCGCTCCAGAGGGGTCTGGGCGATCAGCTCCTGGGGAAGGTCATAGTAAAAATCCGAGGTTTTCATCCGTGTTATTCCAACTTTCTCAGCGTATTTCAATACCGGGGTAATAGAAGGTCAGGATTTCCTCAAAGGTCTTGCCCTGCTGGGCCATGGCGTAGGCGCCCCACTGGCTCATGCCCACGCTGTGTCCCCAGCCGGAGCCAGAGAAGGTAAAGACCCTCTCCCCCGTTTCCGTGCCGCCAGAGGGGGCAGGCAGGAATTGGGTGCCGGAGCCGGTGATGACGTAGGGGTTGCCGCTGATCTTCCCCACAGAACCGTCTCCGTTGATGGCGTAAGCCCCAGTCATGGTGGAGATGGTCCCGCCGCCGTCGGTATAGTATACCCCGCCGGTGGTCTCCCCCACCGCGGTGACCGTATAGCGCATAGACTTGAGGCCTAAGAGATTGCGCACCCCGCTCTCCTTGACGAAGGGCCAGGATTTCCCGTTTGCATCAATAAAGGAGATTGACTTTACATTTCCTGTGGGCGTAGTCTCCGTGATCTGGACGTCCACGATGGCGGCGCAGTTATAGCCCTTGGCCTGGAGCGTGGGCACCACGATGGCGTTGAGCTCCGAGCTGGTCAGAGTCTTGGTCCAATTCCAATCGGATATCTTACTGGAGACCGTGGCCTCATAGGGGTCCACCACGCCGCACAGGTAGGGGATCGAGGTGCTGCCCCATACGTTTCGCACGTCCTCCGTCCCCCCACCGCTGGAGGAAAAATAATAGGTCTGAGCCGGTTTTCCGTTATACCAGGCTTTCTGCCCCGCCGTCTCGGCGGCGGCCTGGGCCGTGCGGGCGTCGGTCTCGCTCATGCCGTAGTAGGCCTGGCAGTGGGTGGTGGCGCAGATGTCAAACCCGTCGGCGTTGTGTCTGCCCAGGTTGATCTCATAGTAGGTCCTGGCGCACACCGCTTGGGCTTTGAGGGCTTCCAGAGGCCAGCTCCGGCTCATCTCCCGAGACACGACGCAGTTGATATAGTCCTCCAGCGGGATCACGTTGGAGACAGTCAAATCCCCGCCACCGATCCTCCGATATTGGAAAGCGCCGAAATAACGGTTCTTTTTGAACCAGGTCTCGGTCTTTAAACTCTCATCCTGGCCTGGTTTGACCGTCAAGGGGCGGTCGGCTCCACCGTCAAACTGAAACAAGACGGCGGCCGTCCCTGTTTTGACCACGGACACGGCATAGGCGCTGGTTCCCACCGGGGTCCCGCCCAGCAGGGACGCGGCGCTCCGGGCCTCCTCCTGGGTGGCGTAGGCGCCCACCCGGACCTGGTAGCCGCCATCGATCCAGGCGGGAAAGCCGCCCACATCGTTGGCGGCGGTGACCGCCTCCTCAAAGGTGGAGGGAATAAGCGGGAGCTGTACGTGCCAGCAGCCCACAAAAATATCGGAGGTGATGGCGTCGGAGTAGCTGGTGTAGCCGTCATAGGAGCCGTACCAGAGGTTTTGAGTCTTTACCACGGACACGGCGGTCTCGGTGGTATATCCGACCTGGAGAAAGGTCCGGTCGGCGTCCAGATATCCAAAGCGGTAGCCCACGCCCACCTGGTTTTCCAAATTGGCGCCGTCCAGGGCGTTGCCCCCATAGGCCAGGCCCACCAGGACGAGGGGGTCCACGGGGCCGTCGGCGTGGGCGGCGGGCAGGCTTGCCGTGACAAGGGCCAGGGCGCAGAAGGCAGTCAGCCATTTGTGCTTCATAGCTTGCTCCTTTTGATATGTATTGACACCGCTGGGCGGTTGTGGTAGTATCAGAAAAACATCCATCAGATAGAGGCGCGGCTTTCCTGGTAGCGCGGTGAGGGCTCCGGAGCCCTGTGACCCGAGTGAAGGAGGAGGCCGCCGAAGAGAGTATCCTCCGGAGGGGTCCTCTCTGGTCGCTGGGCGGTACCGTCCCCGACTGTCACCGGCATCCCCGGTGGAGCGCTGTCTGATTTTGGCTAATAAGGCGGGGATGAAAGACCATCTCTGACATTATAGTACAAAATCAGCCGCTTGAAAAGCCGCTGATTTTTTTCTTTTTCAAAGGATTTGCATATTGCCGGGAATTCGCATAGGATAGAGATATGGAGGTAGATAGAGATGGAAAAATTCAAAGTTGGTATCATCGGCTGCACCGGTATGGTGGGCCAGCGGTTCATTACCCTCACCAGCGGCCATCCCTGGTTCCAGCTCACTGTGCTGGCCGCCAGTGCCCGGTCCGCCGGAAAAACTTACGGCGAGGCCATTGAGGGCCGCTGGAAATTGGACATTCCCATGCCGGAGGAAGTCCGGGACATGGTTATCCTGGATGCCGAGGCCGATCTGGAACGCGTCGTCAGCCAGGTGGACTTTGTCTTCTCCGCTGTGGACATGAAGAAAGAGGAGATCCAGGCCTTGGAAGAGGCCTACGCCAGACACGAGTGCCCGGTGGTCTCCAACAACTCCGCCCACCGCTGGACCCCCGACGTCCCCATGGTGGTGCCCGAGCTGAACCCGGAGCATCTGGAGGTCATCCCCGCCCAGCGCAAGCGGCTGGGTAGCAAGCGGGGTTTCATCGCGGTCAAGTC
The DNA here is from genome assembly GCA_022846075.1 of Oscillospiraceae bacterium. Classification (GTDB taxonomy): domain Bacteria; phylum Bacillota; class Clostridia; order Oscillospirales; family Oscillospiraceae; genus Vermiculatibacterium. The sequence continues at coordinate 1,707,813 of AP025582.1, read as the reverse complement.
CAACTGCTCCATCCAGAGCTACGCCCCCGCCCTCTCCCCCCTGCGGAAGTTCGGCCTGGAAAAGGTGCTGGCCTGTACCTATCAGGCCATTTCCGGCGCCGGTAAGACCTTTGAGACCTGGCCCGAGATGATGGACAACGTCATTCCCTACATCGGCGGCGAGGAGGAAAAGAGCGAGCAGGAGCCGCTGAAGGTCTGGGGCAAGGTGGAAAATGGCGTGATCGTCAACGCCTCCAAACCCTCCATCACCGCCCAATGCCTGCGGGTGCCCGTGTCCAACGGCCACACCGCCGCCGTGTTCGTCAGCTTTGAGAAGAAACCCTCCATGGAAGAGATGAAGGAGATCTGGGCCGGGTATCAGGGCATTCCCCAGAAGCTGGGGCTCCCCACCGCCCCCAAACAGTTCTTCCACTACTTTGAGGAGCCGGACCGGCCCCAGTGCAGGCTGGACCGGGAGCTGGAGGGCGGCATGGCGATCTCCATCGGGCGGCTTCGCCCGGATACCCAGTACGATTATAAATTTGTCTGCCTCTCCCACAACACCCTTCGGGGCGCCGCCGGCGGCGCCGTGGAGCTGGCGGAGCTCCTCTGCGCCCAGGGCTATATCGACCACAAATAAGTTTTCTCCTGACAGAAAGGACGGGATACCATGCGGGAACCTGTTTTCAGCGGTGCCTGTACCGCCATCGTCACTCCATTTGACGCAAGCGGCGCGGTGAATTATGAGGCCTTCGGCAGCCTCATCGAGACCCAGATCGCCGGGGGAGTGGACGCCATCTGTGTCTGCGGCACCACCGGAGAAAGCGCCACCATGTCCATCCGGGAGCATATCGCCGTGGTGGAATACTGCGTCAAAAAGGTGGACCACCGGGTGAAGGTGGTGGCGGGGGCCGGAAGCAACGATACCTCCGCCGCCGTCTACCTTTCCCAGCACGCCCAGGATTCCGGGGCGGACGCCCTGCTGCTGGTGACGCCCTACTACAACAAGGCCACCCAGATGGGGCTTATCAAGCACTATGAGTACATCGCCGACCGGGTGGACCTGCCCATCATCCTCTACAACGTCCCCTCCCGCACCGGCGTCTCTTTTACCGCCGAGACATATAAGGCCCTTTCGGAGAATCCCAAGATCAACGGAGTGAAAGAGGCCAGCGGCAATTTCTCCCTGTTGGCCCATACCCGGTTCCTCTGCGGGGAGGATTTTTACATCTGGTCTGGGAACGACGATCAGGTGGTGCCCATGATGAGCCTGGGCGCCAAGGGCGTCATCTCCGTGGCCGCCAACATTGTCCCCGAGGTCATGGTGCGGATGAGCCATCTGTGTCTGGAGGGGGATTATCAGGCCGCCGCCCAGCTCCAGATTGAGTATATGGACTTCATTGACGCCCTCTTTGTGGACGTGAACCCCATCCCCATCAAGACCGCCCTCAATCTGGCGGGACAGGACATGGGCGGGCTGCGGCTTCCCCTGTGCGAGATGACCCCCGCCCATTTGGAGGTCCTGCGGGCCTCCATGGTCCGCATGGGACTTTTGAAGTAAGGATACACCGGGAAAGGACGTTCAAAGATGCTCAAAGTGCTCATTTCGGGCTGCAACGGACATATGGGAAGAGTAGTTGCCCAGGTCTGCCGGGAGGCCCCGGACGTGGAGATCACGGCCGGGTTTGATTTGCTGGGTGCGGAAAATGAGGAGTTTCCCGTCTTTTCCTCCCCCGCCGAGTTTCCGGGCCGGGCCGACGTCCTCATCGACTTTTCCTCCCCGGCGGCCCTTCCCGGTCTTCTGGACTTCGGGACGGCCCGCCGAATTTCCCTGGTGTTGGCCACCACGGGCTATTCCGAGGAACAGCTTGCCGCCGTGGATACCGCCGCTCTGACGGTCCCCATCTTCCGCTCCGGCAATATGTCTTTGGGCGTCAACGTGTTGACGGCGCTGGTGGAGAAAGCCGCCGCCGCGCTGGGCGAGGGCTTCGATGTGGAGATCGTGGAGCGGCACCATAACCGGAAGGTGGACGCCCCCAGCGGTACGGCCCTCATGCTGGCCCAGGCGGCCGCGGAGGGGCTCCCCTATTCGCCTGAATATGTGTACGACCGGCAGAGCGTCCGCAGGCCCCGGGATAAGCGGGAGATCGGCATCTCCTCGGTGCGGGGCGGAAACATTGTGGGAGACCACGAGGTCATCTTCGCCGGACGGGACGAGGTGATCGAGCTGAAGCACTCTGCCATGAGCCGGGAGGTCTTTGCCTCCGGCGCCCTGCGGGCGGCCCGGTTCCTGTCGCGGGCCGGAGTGCCCGGCCTCTATTCCATGAAAGACCTGGTGTCTCAAATCATTTAAAAAAGCGCTGTGAACTTTTGTTCACAGCGCTTTTTCTTTTATGGTTCCGAGGACGGCGTCAGCGGGTTTCCGTTGGCGTCGATGCCCTTTTCTTTCAACCGGGTGTCGGCCCACTCCCGCATCAGAGAGTAGAGCACGGCGAAGGTGGGGACGCCCAGCAGCATCCCTGGGAAACTGAAGAGGCCGCCGCCCACCACGATGGCCACCAGGACCCAGATGGCGGAGAGGCCGGTGCTGTCGCCCAAAATCTTGGGGCCCAGGATATTGCCGTCGAACTGCTGGAGGGCGATGATGAGGATGGTGAACCGCAGGGCGGCCCAGGGGTCTACGATAATGAGGATCATCAGGCAGGGCACGGCGCCGATGATGGGGCCGAAAAAGGGAATAATATTGGTCACCCCGATGATGACGCTCAGAAGGATGGCGTAGGGGATGCGGAAAAGCATGGTCATCAGGAAGCACAGCACGCCGATGATGGCGGAATCGATGAGCTTGCCGTTGATGAAGCCCACGAAGATTTGGTTGGCCCTGCCGCTGACCGAGAGGATCCGGCTGACACCCTTGGCGGGAAAGAGGGCGTAGATCAGTTTTTTCAGCTGACTGGTGAGCCGGCCCTTCCCTGCCAGCATATAGATGGAGGCAATGATGGCGGTAACGCCGGTGACGACTCCGTTGCCCACCGCCACGCCGAAGTTGAAGAGGTCGGGCACGGCGCCGGAGAGGTAGCCCGCAGCCCGGCGGATGATCTCGTTGTAGGTATCCACCAGATCGACGATGCCCTCCCCTTCCAGGTCAAAGTGCTGGACCAGGTCCCGCACCATCCAGTCCAGGTTTTCCAGATAGCCGGACAGGTTGCCGAAGAGCTGGGCGATACTGTCTCCCACCTGGGGGAGTACCAGCTGAAGAAGCACCAGAATGATCGCCAGCGCGATGAGAAAGACGGTGAGGATGGACAAAACTCTGCGGTGCCGGAATTTATGATAGACCTTTTGCTCAAAGAAATTGGTGGGGGTATTGAGCAGGTACGCGATCATAAAACCGCCGATAAAGGGGGAAAGCACGCTCAGAAAAGAGTCGATGGCCATGCGGACTTGGGGCAGATGGGTCAGGCCCAGATAGAGGATCACGCCGACGCAGACAACGATTAGATTGGAAAGCCCCCGGCTGTCCAGATGGTACCATTTTTCTTTCGGCAAGAGCGTCACCGTCCTTTGACTTTCATTTTAGCACAGCGGTCTTATTCTGTCACGGCCCGGTGGAAAACTTTCTTGCCCTTTTTCAGCATGAGGCCCTCGCCGGAAAAGGCGGCGGCGTCAAAGCGGGCGGTGGGGTCGGTCACCTTTGTGCCGGCGGCCTCCACGCCCCCCTGCTCCACCAGCCGGCGGGCCTCCTTCTTGGAGGGGGCCAGACCGCACTTCACCATCAGATCCAGCGCGCCGATGGAGCCGTCGGTAAAGTCGGCGGAGGTAAGGGTGGTGGTGGGCATATTGGCCAGGTCGCCGCCGCCCACGAAGAGGGCCCGGGCGGCATCCTGGGCCTTCTGGGCCTCCTCCTCGCTGTGGACCAGCTTGGTCAACTCGAAGGCCAGGATCTCCTTGGCGGTGTTGAGCCGCTCCCCCTCCCACTTGTCCATCTCGTCGATCTGCTCCAGAGGCAGGAAGGTGAGCATGCGCAGGCACTTTAAAACGTCGGCGTCGCCCACGTTGCGCCAGTACTGGTAAAACTCGTAGGGGGTGGTCTTGTTGGGGTCCAGCCACACGGCGCCGGAGGCGGTCTTGCCCATCTTCTTGCCCTCGGAGTTGAGGAGCAGGGTGATGGTCATGGCGTAGGCGTCCTTCCCCAGCTTTTTGCGGATGAGCTCGGTGCCGCCCAGCATGTTGGACCACTGGTCGTCGCCGCCAAACTGCATGTTGCAGCCCACGGTCTGGAACATGTGGTAGAAGTCGTAGGACTGCATGATCATATAGTTGAACTCCAGGAAGCTCAGGCCCTTTTCCATGCGCTGCTTGTAGCACTCGGCCCGGAGCATGTTGTTTACGGAGAAGCAGGAGCCCACTTCCCGGAGCAGCTCCACGTAATTGAGCTTCATGAGCCAGTCGGCGTTGTTGAGCATCATGGCCTTGCCGGGGCCGAACTCGATGAACTTTTCCATCTGCTTTTTAAAGCAGTCGCAGTTGTGCTGAATGGTCTCCGGGGTCATCATCTGGCGCATGTCGCTGCGGCCGGAGGGGTCCCCCACCATACCGGTGCCCCCGCCGATGAGGGCGATGGGCCGGTTGCCCGCCATCTGGAGCCGCTTCATCAGGCACAGGGCCATAAAGTGGCCCACGTGGAGGGAGTCGGCGGTGGGGTCGAAGCCGATATAGAAGATAGCCTTGCCGCTGTTGATCAGATCCTTGATCTCCGGCTCGTCGGTGACCTGGGCAATGAGTCCCCGGGCCTGCAATTCTTCGTAGACTGTCATGTTTCTATTCTCCTTTTCCTCTTTGTTTCAAACAGGGGTGCAAAAACGCCCCCTGTCCCGTTGGACAGAGGGCGTATAAACGCGGTACCACCTCTGGTTCACCGTCCCCTTACGGAAAACGGCCTCAGGCCGTGCTGTCACACGGCGGCGCTTTAACGGGCGCGTCCCGGCATGCCCTACTGGGTCAAGGACGGTTCAGGCATCGGCTCCGAGGGGTATTCGTCCATGCCTGCCCTCCCCTTTTCACCAAACAGGGGCTCTCTGCGGGGCCGGGATATGGATTACTGATCCTCTTCATCGCTGTATGGGACATTATAATATGACTGTGACCGTTTGTCAACACCTGGAAGTTGTTGACAAGAGCGGCATGTTCTCGTAGGATAGAAACAGGAATAAGGAGGAATTAAAATGCTGTTTGTCTGCTACCCAAAATGTTCCACCTGCAAGAAGGCCCAGACGTGGCTGGAGGGCCGCGGGCTCTCCTTTCAGCTGCGGGACATCAAGACCGATAACCCCACCGCCGGGGAGCTGAAGGAGTGGCACCGCAGGAGCGGGCTCCCCCTCCGGCGGCTGTTCAACACCAGCGGCCTTCAATATAAGGCCCTGGGGCTGAAGGACAAGCTGGACACCATGACGGAGGCGGAGCAGTACGAGCTGCTGGCCACTGACGGGATGCTGGTGAAGCGGCCCATCCTGGTGGGAGAGGACTTTGCCCTGTTTGGATTCCGGGAGCCGGAGTGGAGCCAGCACCTATCCGATTAACAGGTACAAATAGATTGCTTTTTTTTACCTGAAAGGGTAAAATAAATTTTATGCTGAACAAAAGGAGTGTGTGCCATGCCGGAAGAGACAAAGCCTGTCATGAGCCAGAATTTTATCCACGATTTTATCGACGAGGATATCGCCAAGGGCGGGCAGTATGAGGGCATGACCGTCCACACCCGCTTTCCGCCGGAGCCCAACGGCTACCTTCACATCGGCCACGCCAAGGCCATTTTTATCGACTTTGGCACCGCCGAGAAGTACGGCGGCATGTGCAATCTGCGGATGGACGATACCAACCCCACCAAAGAGGACGAGGAGTACGTGGACGCCATCCAGGAGGACATCCACTGGCTGGGCTACGACTGGGGCGACCGGTTCTACTTTGCCTCGGACTACTTTGACAAGATGTACGAGTACGCCGTGGAGCTCATCAAAAAGGGCCTGGCCTATGTCTGTGAGCTGACCCCCGAGGAGTTCAAGGCCCACCGGGGCGACGTGGGCACCCCCGCCACCTCTCCCTGGCGGGACCGGCCGGTGGAGGAATCCCTTGACCTGTTCCGGCGGATGAAGAACGGAGAGTTCCCCAACGGGAAGTACACCCTGCGGGCCAAGATCGACCTGGCCTCGGGCAACTTCAACATGCGGGACCCGGTCATCTACCGGATCAACCATATGCGCCACCACCGCCAGGGGGATAAGTGGTGCATCTACCCCATGTACGACTTCGCCCATCCTCTGGAGGACGCCCTGGAGGGGATCACCCACTCCCTTTGCTCCCTGGAGTTTGAGGACCACCGCCCCCTCTATGACTGGGTCATCCAGAACTGCCCGGTGCCCTCCAAGCCCCGGCAGATCGAGTTTGCGCGGCTGGGCATCAACTACACTGTCATGTCCAAGCGCAAACTCCGCCAGTTGGTGGAGGAGGGCAAGGTCTCCGGCTGGGACGATCCCCGGATGCCCACCCTTTGCGGCCTGCGCCGGCGGGGTTACACCCCCGCCGCCATCCGGGACTTCTCCGAGCGCAACGGCGTCACCAAGGCGGCCTCCGTAGTGGAGTTCGGCTTCCTGGAACACTGCCTGCGGGAGGACCTGAACCGCACCGCCCGCCGGGTGATGGCGGTCCTCCGCCCTGTGAAGCTCACCATCACCAACTACCCCGAGGGCCAGTCCGAGACCTTTGAGGTGGAGAATATCCCCGGCGACCCCGGGGCCGGGACCCGCCCCGTCACCTTCTCCCGGAACCTGTGGGTGGAGGCTGAGGACTTTTTGGAGGAGCCGGTTCCCAAGTATAAGCGGCTCTATCCGGGCGGTCCCGAGTGCCGCCTGAAGGGGGCCTACCTTGTCACCTGCACCGGGTGCGTGAAGGACACCGAGGGAAATGTGGTCGAGATTTTGGCCACCTACGACCCCGACAGCAAGGGCGGCGATCCCGCCGACGGCCGCAAGGTGAAGGGGGCCACCCTCCACTGGGTGGACGCAGCCACCGCCCTGGACGCGGAGGTGCGGCTCTATGACAATCTCTTCGCCGACGAGGCCCCGGACGCCGGGGACAAAAATTTCCTGGACTGCCTGAATCCCAATTCCCTGGAGGTCCTCACGGGCTGCAAGGTGGAGGTCGGTCTGGGCGAGCCAAAGCCGGAGGACCGGTTCCAGTTCATGCGTCAGGGCTATTTCTGCGCCGACAGCAAGGACTCCTCCCCCGCTCACCTGGTGTTTAACCGGGCGGTGAGCCTGAAGGACAGCTTTAAATTTTGATCCTACGTCAAAGGAGATGCTTTTGTGTACAACTTCCGTAACGATTATTCCGAGGGCTGCCATCCTGAGGTGCTGGCGGCCCTGTCCGGGGTAAACTCCGAGAGCGTCATCGGCTACGGCGCCGATGACTACTGCAAGACCTGCGCCGATCTGATTAAGGATCTCTGTAAAGCGCCCCAGGCCAGCGTGGAGTTTATGGTAGGCGGCACCCAGACCAATTTTGTCGCCATCGCCTCCTTCCTGCGGCCTTGGGAGAGCGTGATCTGCGCCCACACCGGCCACGTCAACGGCCATGAGGCGGGTGCCGTGGAGGCCACCGGCCACAAGCTGATGCAGGCCCAGGTGGCCGGGGACGGAAAGCTCACCCCTGCCCACATCCTGCCTTTGGTGGAGGGTGGCAGGGACGAGCACGTGACCAAGCCCCGTCTGGTGTATATCTCCAACGCCACCGAGACCGGCGCTGTCTATACCAAGGCTGAGCTCACCGCCCTGTCCAAGTGCTGCCGGGACAACGGCCTGCTCCTCTTCCTGGACGGCGCCCGCCTGGGCTGCGCCATGGCCTCCGCGGTCAACGACCTGACGCTGGCCGACATCGCCGCCCTGACCGACGCCTTTTACATCGGCGGAACCAAAAACGGCGCTATGATGGGCGAGGCGCTGGTCATCCTGGACCCCGCACTCCAGGGGAACTTCTTCCGCATGAAGAAGCAGCACGGCGCGGTATTGGCCAAGGGCTGGCTGCTGGGGGTCCAGTTTCAGGCGCTTTTGCAGGACGGGCTCTACTTCAAGATCGCGGGTCACGCCGTGGAGATGGCCCAGTATCTTCAGGGCGGCTTGAAAAATCTGGGGGTGCCCATGATGGTGGACTCCCCCACCAACCAGATCTTCCCCATCGTTCCCGACAAGCTCCTGCCGCAGCTCAGCAAACTGTGCAGCTATGAGATCTGGTCCAAGGCTGACGAGGACCATACCATCATCCGTTTTGTGACCTCCTTCGCCACCCCGAAGGAGAGTGTGGAGGGCCTGTTGGCCGAATTGAAAAAAATGGGTTGAAAGGAGCCCGCCTATGAACGATCTCCGCAATCAACTTCCCAACCTCCTCTACCGCCTGGCCCAGTTTTTGGAGATATTGGTCGGTGTGGTCCTGGTGGCGGCCATCTGTGTGGCGCTGCTTGCGGTCATTCAGGAGGTAGGCGTTTTATGGGATTCCAAAGGTGACGCAAATTCCTTCCACTCTTTTTTGGCTGCCGCTTTTAACGTGGTCATCGGAATCGAATTTCTGAAAATGCTTTGTCGCCATAATATGAGCTCGGTGGTGGAGGTGGTCCTCTTTGCCACTGCCCGGCAGATGGTGGTAGAGCACACCAACCCGGTGGAGACCTTATTGATGGTGGGCGCTCTGGCCATTCTTTTCATCATTCGCAAGTACCTTTTCATCCCTGGTCTGGACGACAAGGACCACTCGGTCCACCTTCCCTTCATTCATCAGCGGGAAGAGGAAAGAGAGCCGGAGAACGTACATTAGGACAAAAAAGGCCGCCGGAAGGTTTTCCGGCGGCTTTTTTCTGTCAGAAATTAATGGTTCAATCTTGTCGACACGGTTTTTTGCTTTTCGGTGGTCAGGCCTTGCCGTCGCTGCCCAGGACGTTGACGATCTTGTCTTTGACCAGCTCTTTGATATAGTTGCGTCCGTCGCCCATATACTGGCGGGGGTCAAAGTGGTCGGGATGGGCGTCAAAATGTTCCCGGATACCGGCGGTCATGGCCAAACGCAGATCGGAGTCGATGTTGATCTTACAGACAGCCATCCGGGCGGCCTGGCGGAGCTGCTCCTCGGGCACGCCGATGGCGCCGGGCATTTTGCCGCCGTGGTCATTGATGATCTTCACAAAGTTCTGAGGCACGGAGGAGGCGCCGTGAAGCACGATGGGGAATCCGGGCAGCCGCTTGGAGACCTCTTCCAGGATATCGAAGCGCAGCTGGGGCTTGGTGCCGGGCTTGAACTTGTAAGCGCCGTGGCTGGTGCCGATGGCAATGGCCAGGGAGTCACAGCCGCTCTTGGAGACAAATTCCTCCACCTCCTCGGGGCGGGTGTAGTGGGAATCCTCGGCGGAAACCTGAACGTCATCCTCCACGCCGGCCAGGGCGCCCAGCTCGGCCTCCACCACCACGCCGTGGTCGTGGGCGTACTCCACCACCTTCTTGGTCAGGGCGATGTTCTCGGTGAAGGGCTTGGAGCTGGCGTCGATCATGACGGAGGTGAAGCCGCCGTCGATACAGTCCTTGCAGACCTCGAAGTTGGCGCCGTGGTCCAGATGCAGAACGATGGGCAGACCGGTGTCCTCCACGGCGGCTTCCACCAGCTTGCGCAGGTACACGGCCTTGGCATACTTCCGGGCCCCGGCGGAGGCCTGGAGGATGATGGGGGCCCTCACCTCGGCGGCCGCCTCGGTGATCCCCTGGACGATCTCCATGTTGTTGACGTTGAAGGCGCCGATGGCGTACCCACCCTCATAGGCTTTTTTGAACATTTCGGCAGAAGTGACCAGTGGCATGACTTACAACTCCTTTGTTTTAAATTGGGCGAAACGGCTCACACCTTGTTGTGCTGGCCGATCATAGTGCGCATCACAGTGTATTTGTCCTCATCCAGGCCCTTTTTCATGCTCAGGGCCTCGGCGATGTCATAGTCGATATACTTGTCGTCCTGCATGCAGACCACCCGGTCCGTCTTTCCGCTGGCCAGGAGCATGACGGCGGAATAGCCCATATGGGTGGCGGTGACCCGGTCCCGGGCGGAAGGGGCGCCGCCCCGCTGAATATGGCCTAGAACAGTGACCCGGGTATCCAGGGCGGTGGCCTCTTTGATCTTGTTGGCCACGTCGTAGGAGCTTCCAACCCCTTCGGCCACGATGATCATGAAATGGGTGCGGCCGCTGAGGCGGGCCCGGCGGATGGGCTCGATGACGTCTTCCTCAAAGTTCACCGGCTTCTCCGGAATGAGAACGGCGGTGGCGCCGCAGGCCAGCCCCACGTAGAGGGCCAGGTGCCCGGCCCGGTGGCCCATCACCTCCACCACGGAGCAGCGCTCGTGGGACTGCATGGTGTCCTGGAGCTTGTCGATGCACTCCACCGCCGTGTTGCAGGCGGTGTCGTAGCCGATGGTATAGCTGGAGCAGGCGATGTCGTTATCGATGGTGCCGGGGACGCCGATGACGGCGATCCCGTGGTCGGCCAGATCGTGAAGGCCCCGGAACGTGCCGTCTCCCCCGATGCCCACGATGCCGTCCAGACCGAGCAGCTTGCAGGTGTTGACGGCCTTCTCGATCCCGGCCTCGGTGCGGAACTCCGCGCTGCGGGCGGAATAGAGCATGGTGCCGCCCATCCGGGTCAGCCCGCTGACCCGGGAATAGTTGAGGACCTCGTCGTCCCCGTTGATCAGGCCGTTGAAGCCCCGGCGAATGCCCACGCACTCGATGCCCAAGTGGAAGCAGGTCCGGGCCGCGGCGCGGATGGCGGCGTTCATACCGGGGGCATCCCCTCCGCTGGTGAGGACCCCGATGCGGCGAATGGCGTTATCCATATTGTGTTCCTCCCTTTTCTCTCTCAAACGGTCAATTCTGTATCTTTCTTTTCCAAGGCTGAAGCATACCGCTTCAGCACGGGCCGGACGTCGTCCCGGAGGAACTCCTCCACCTGCTGGGGGCAGCGGCCGATATACCGGGCGGGGTCCAAATGGGCCTCAATCTCAGCCCGGGTCAGGCCAAACATGGGCTCGGCGGCGATCAGGTCGATGAGGTTGTTGGGCAGCCCCTCTTCCTTGATATTACGCCCGGCCTCAAGGGAAAGCTGACGAATCCGCTCGTGGAGAGCCTGACGGTCCCCTCCCCGCTTCACGGCGTCCATCATGATGTTCTCGGTGGCCATGAAGGGCAGTTCCTCCGTCACGTGCCTGGCGATGACCTTCTCGTGGACCACCAGCCCGGAGGCCACGTTGGCGTAGATATTCAAAATGGCGTCCACGGCCAGGAATGCCTCGGGCACGGATACCCGCTTGTTGGCGGAGTCGTCCAGCGTCCGCTCAAACCACTGGGTGGCGGCGGTGAAGGCGGGGTTCATGGCGTCGGCCATCACATAGCGGGCCAGCCCGCAGATGCGCTCACAGCGCATGGGGTTGCGTTTATAGGGCATGGCGGAAGAGCCGATCTGGTGGGCCTCGAAGGGCTCCTCCACCTCTTTCAGGTGGCACAGGAGGCGCAGGTCGTTGGCAAACTTGCTGGCTGACTGGGCGATGCCGGAGAGGGTGGCCAAAACGGCGGCGTCCACCTTCCGGGAATAGGTTTGCCCCGAGACCGGGACCACGGAGTCAAAGCCCATCTCGGCGGCAATCTTCTCCTCCAGGGCCTTGACCTTTTCGTGATCCCCCTCGAAGAGTTCCAAAAAGCTGGCCTGGGTGCCGGTGGTGCCTTTAGAGCCCAGCAGGGCCATGCGGGAGATACGGTATTCCACCTCGTCCAGATCCATAAGGAGCTCATTCATCCAAAGGGTGGCCCGCTTCCCCACCGTCACCAGCTGGGCGCTCTGAAAGTGGGTGAAGCCCAAGGTTGGAAGGGACTTATACCGCTCGGCGAAATCCGCCAGGTAGGACAGCACCTTCACCAGCTTTTCCCGGATCAGCATCAGCCCCTCACGCATGAGGATCATGTCGGTATTATCCCCCACGTAGCAGCTGGTGGCGCCCAAGTGGATAATGGGCATCGCCGTAGGGCACTGCTCGCCATAGGCGTGGATATGGGCCATCACGTCGTGACGCAGCTCTTTTTCCCAGCGGGCGGCGGCGGCGTAATCGATATCGTCTATATGGGCTTCCAGCTCGGCCACCTGCTCCGGAGTCACGGGAAGCCCCAGCTCCATCTCCCCCCGGGCCAGGGCGACCCAAAGCCGCCTCCAGGTGGAGAACTTCTTGTCCGGAGAGAACAGCCGGAGCATCTCGGGGCTTGCGTACCGGGAGGACAGAGGAGTCTCATAAACATTTGTGCTCATAGATGGTCAGCCCTCATTTCAAAAAATTGCAGAATTTCTTGGAGAAGAAAAATAATTTCAGCAATTCAAAAATCTGAAACCATATTATCACAAAAGGGCGGCCGGGTGCAAGACTCGTCCGCCCTTTTTATGAGATCAGTTTGCCAAAAAGCGATCCAGCCGATCCAGACCCTCCTTGATATTTTCCATGGAGGTGGCGTAAGACCAGCGGACGAAGCCGGGAGCGCCAAAGCCTTCGCCGGGCACGACCGCCACAAGGCCCTGTTTCAAAAAGGCGGTGGCAAAATCGTTGTCGTCCCGGATCGTGACGCCGCCGAGGGTCCGCCCGATCAGCTTTTGAATGTTCATCATGACGTAGAAAGCGCCCTCGGGGCGAATACAGCTTACCCCGGGGATGCGGTTCATACGCTCCACCATGTAATCCCGGCGGGCCTGAAAAGCTTCCCGCATGGTGTAGACTTCTTCCTGGGACGCGGTGAGCCCCGCCATGGCGGCCCTCTGGGAAATGGAGCAGGGAGAACCGGTGGAGTGGCTGACGTAGTCGGCCATCAGCTTGGCGATCTCCGGCTCCGCCATGGCGTAGCCGATGCGCCATCCGGTCATGGCGTAGGATTTGGACACGCCGTTAACCAGGATCGTCCGGCGCTTGACCTCCTCCCCCAGGGAGGCGATGCTGGTAAACGTCTTTCCGTCGTAGAGCAGGCCATAGTAGATCTCATCGGCGATGATATAGAGGTCATGCCTGACGCACACGTCCGCCAAGGCCCGGAGCTGGGCGGCGTCATAGACCATGCCGGTGGGATTGGAGGGGTTATTGAGGATGATGGCTTTGGTCTGGGTGGTGATGGCCTGCTCCAGCTTTTCGGGGGTGATCTTGAAGTCCTCTTCCTCCGAGGCTGGAAGCATGACCGGGATCCCGCCCACGATGCGGATCAGCTCATAGTAGCTCACCCAGGCTGGGGTGGGGAGGATCACCTCGTCCCCCGGGTTCACCAAGGCCCGGAGTGCCAGGTAGACCATATGCTTGGCACCGCTGGCGATCACCACTTGGGCGGGGGTGTAGTCCACGCCGCAGTCGGCTTTCATACGGTCACAGGCGGCCTGCTTGAGCTCCACCATGCCGGAGGCGGGGGTGTAGCGGGTAAAATTATCCCGGATGGCCTGGTAGGCGGCCTCCTTGATATGGTCAGGGGTATTAAAATCGGGTTCACCAGCGGCAAAGCCGATCACGTCCTGCCCCTCCGCCTTCATCTGCTTGTAGAGGCTGTCAATGGCCATAGTGGTGGAGGCGCGTACGCCTCGGGCAATCCGGGAAAGCTCTTTCACCGTTCATTCCTCCCGTATGGTAACAATTTCAAACACGACAATATTATAGGCGGGGACCCGCGTTTTTGCAAGTCCCCGCCCCGGGTTTCTCCATTATTGCGCAACTATGCTGAAAACAAGAGCTGTTTTTGGTTTAAATGACTTGCCTTACCGCGGTGAAACGTGGATCAGGCCCCTCCACGTGTGGGTGGAGCCGTCGACGTAAGTATATTTTGCCTCCACCCCGATAGATCCGCTGGTTTTATGACCGGCCAGCCCGGAGCCGTGGGTGGAGAGGCGTGACGCCTCCCCCGTGCTGGCTGAGAGCTGACGCCAATCCTGATCTGCGTCACAAATCCTGATCTGGTAAGATACGGTTCCATCCTGGGGACCGGCGATATAGACCACCGCCTCCGGGTCCGTGACCGTAATGGAACGGCTGGGCATTCCCTCCGTCAGGGGTAGCTCCTGTCCTTCCACCATGGCTGCGGGCAGGGTGCGGAGATGATCCGCGCTCTCTGCGGGGCCATAGAGGCGGAATACATACTGGGCATATACCTTTTGACGTCCAACGCCCCACTCGCATAACAGCTTGACGCCCCGGACCTGAAGGCCCTCTCCGGTGGAGTTCCTGTGGGGAGTAACCAGATGCAGGCCGTATTCCAGGGCTCCCGGCGCCCCGCGCCGGTTTACCGATGATAAGCCCCACTCGGTCCCCTTCTCCCCCGGCAGTTCCGGAAGATAGTCATAGGCTTCGATCCGGCTGGGCGGATCATCATCAAAGCAAAGGAAAACGTAAGGCAGCGCGGTTACCGGCAGGATCGGGGTTCCCTCCCAGTCCGGAGGCTCAAGAAGAGGATCATTCTGCCGGTAGAGCTTCCCCGTCAGCCGCGCCGGCCCGCTTTGAATATTGGTGAAGACGGACAGAGCGGGGGCGTTTTCGGGAAGGCTGACCGGGCCGGCGGCCAGGACGGCCCCGCTGACAAGGACAACGGCAAGAGGCAGGGCGATCAGCAGAGCCGTCGGCCGCTGCCAGGAGAGCGCCTTTTGGATGCGCTCTTTTGCGCCGGTCTCCCCAAAGGCCAGCGGCGCCCGGATCGGGCGGACGGAAGCCAGGGAGAGCAGAGCGGAAGAATAGCCCTTTTTCTCCCCCGTGCTCCACAAGACGGTTTCGTCACAGGCGCTCTCCAGGTCTTTGCAGAACTCAAGCCAGATGATCCACATGGCTGGATTGTACCAGTGGAGGGCCAGGGCCAGAAAGGCGAAGGCCTTGAGATAGGGGTGCCCGCAGCGGATATGGGCCCGTTCATGGAGGAGGACCCACCGGCGGTTCTCCTCCTCCAAAGCAAGGGGGAGGTAAATCTTAGGCGGAAAAAAGCCGAGGACGAAGGGGGCATCCACCAGATCGCTCTCCCAGGCGCCATCCTTTGTTTTGACCGCGGCCCGCACACGGCGCTTCAGCCGGAAATAGGAGACAGCGCCCCAGGTCAAAATGCCGAGGACCCCCGCGGCCCAGGCCAGGGAGAGGTGCGGAAACCAAACGGTCTCCACAGTGGGCGGGGGCGAGGCCCCGTCCACGCCGGTGACGACATAAGCGTCTTCCCCGCCCGCTTTGATGACCTCTCCCCCGCCCCGGACCCCGCGCTCATAGGCTTCCTGATCGGCGGATGCAAAGATGGTGCGGGTGTCTCCCGTGTAGCTCGCGGACAGTGCGTCCACGGTCTGCCGGGGGGTGAGAGAGGTCAGATTCAATACGCTCCACGGACTGGAATCGGAGGCGGGGACGATGGACCGCAGAAAAAGGACTGTCCACAGGATCAGCCAGGGCCACCGAGGCCAGTCCCGCTTCAAGGAGCAAATGCTCCGGATCAAAACGGCGGCGTAGCCCAATATGACCAAAGTGAAGCTTAACGTCAGATTTGCCTGGAAAAGTTCCGGCAGGACCCGGGAGAAAAACTCACTCATCGCCGGCCTCCTCGATCATCTTCCGCAGTTGTTCCGTCTCCTCCCCCGTCAGCTTCCGCCCGTTCAGGAAGGCGGCGACAAAGGCTGGCAGAGAGCCCCCAAAGGACTTTTCCACCACAGCTCTGCTCTCATAGCGCATCACATCTTCCCGGCCCACCAGCGTGGTTACCGTGGCCTGTTCATTGCGGAGAAATCCACGCTCCGACAGCTTGCGGATGAGATTGAACGCCGTGGATTTATTCCAGCCAAAGAGCTCGGTGCACCGTTTGGCCAAGGCGGTGGAGTTCACCGGCTCCAGCTGCCACACCAGATCCATCAATCGGTATTCGGCGTCGTAGAGCTTGCAGTCTTCCATTTTCTCACCCCTTTCCACGAGGTTTGTCGCAAGAAATCTCTATCTCAAGTTTATTCCGACAAACCTATTTTGTCAAGAAGAATCCCCGGCCCACGTGTGAAATGGGCCGGGGAATGAATTAAGAAAGGGCTTTGGGGGTGCCGAGCCGGGCGCCGATGATGCGGACGATGACCGGGCTGACCACAATGTTCAGCACCAGTTCCGCCAGGAAATTGATGCCCACCAGACCGGTAAGGATGTAGGTGGCGATATCGGCGCCCGCGGCGGACGCCCAGTCCGCCAAGAACTGGGGGAAAAGCAGGTTCAAGCCCAGCAGGAAAATGCCGGTGTTCACCACGGGGCAGGCGATGGCGGCCAGGACCGTGCCGACCATACGGCTTTTATGTGCCACTGCGGAATAAATCGCCCCGGCGGCAAGCCCGGCCAGGACGCCCTTGCCCACGCAGATCAGAGCCGTCAAAAAGGGGTTGGCGTTCCACAGCATATTTCCGCCAAAGTCCCAGCCCGCGATACAGGCGATGAGGACCACCACTCCAAATACGCCGCCCAGATATGCCCCCGCTTTGGGGCCGTATACGGCGGCTCCCACGACGATGGGGATGAGGACCAGGGAGATGGTGAAGGGGCCGAACTTGATGAAGGAGCCAAGGAGCTGGAGTACGACGATGATTGCTGTGAAGAGCGCGAGTCCTGTCAGGGTCTTGGTTTTCTGGTTCATGCTTGTTTACCTCCTGCTGCCGCTCTCTTTTCCAGAGATGCAGCGCATTATATTTACCCACGGCCTTCGCCGGTGAGTACAGAGGGATTCAGCCCCGCCGCCTGGATTCGGTATTTTTCTGATAAAGCAGATAAAGTCCGTCCAGGAGAAGGTCGGGGTCGCAAAGGATGGTCCGGCGGCAGTAAGGCACCACGTCGTCGGCACAGGCTCCGGTGGCCACGACGCTGGCCGCCGGTTCGGTGGCCTCCTCCAGCCGGGCGATTATCCCATCCACCAGGCTGGCGTTGCCATAGAGCGCGCCCGCGCGCATGGCGTCCACCGTGTTGTGGCCCAGGATGGAGGAGGGCTCGGCCAGGGAGATATGGGGCAGCTCGGCGGCCTGCCGGGAGAGGGCCTCCAGAGCGACCCGAACGCCGGGCGCGATAACGCAGCCCTCATAGATATTGCCCCGGAGCACGGAAAAGGTGACGGCGGTGCCCAGGTCCACCACGATGACCGGCGAGGGATACTTGGCGATGGCCCCCACACAGCAGGCCACGATGTCGGCCCCCAGCTGGGCGTGCATATCGGAGCGGATGTTGAGTCCGGTACGGATCCCGGTACCCACAATGAGGGGCGGCTTCCCAATCAAACGCTGGATGGCCCCCGCCATGGCCGCCGTCACCGGCGGCACCACGCTGGCGATGATGCCGCCGGTGATCTGCCCGGCGTCCACGTGGTAGAGCTGAAGGACGGAGAAGAGCTGGATGGCGAACTGATCCTGGGTGGCGTGGGCGTCCGTGGAAAAGTTGGAGCGCACGGTCAGCCTGCCCTGCCCGTCAAATAGGCCCAGGGTGGTGGTGGAATTGCCGATGTCCGCAGTCAGCACCATGCCTGTCAGCTCCTTTCACACTGTGTTACGCGTTAATAGTATACCATGGAGAAGGGAAAATGCAACCCGGAGACAAAAAAAGGAGAGACGCAAATGCGTCTCTCCTTTTTGGATGCGGTAATCAGAGATTACTGCTGCTGCTCACGCATGCGGGCGAAGCACTCGCTGCAGTAAACAGGACGGTCGGACTTGGGCTCAAAGGGAACCTTGGCCTCGCCGCCGCAGGCAGCGCAGGTGGCGGTGAAGTACTCGCGGGGGCCGCGGGCGGCCTGCTTGCGAGCGTCACGGCAATTCTTGCAGCGCTGAGGCTCGTTCTGGAAACCCCGCTCAGCGTAGAACTCCTGCTCACCGGCGGTGAACACGAACTCCTGGCCACATTCCTTGCATACAAGCGTCTTGTCTTCGTACATGATTTTACCCTCTCTTTGACTCGTTTGCCCAGGTCCGGATACATTCCGATTAGTGCTGGGACATTGTAATATTGCGCTCAGCTTACGCTGATATCGCCGGAAGAAAAGAATGGCGCGACCTTGCGCCGAATGCGCTGAACGGCATTGTCCACCGACTTGAGTGGTTTGCCCACCTGAGAGGCGATCTCCGCATAGGAGAGCCCGTCGAGATAGAGGTCCATGACCGTTCTCTCGAAGCTGGAAAGCCTGCCCCGAAGGGCCTGCATCCGGCCTTGCCGCTCTTCCCTGCTGATGACCATGTCTTCAGGGTTTTCCGCGCGCTGGTAATCTGGGCCATAGGCATAGGGTTCGGGATTCCCGTCAAACAGAGGGGTACCGAGGGAGACAGAGTGATTGAGGGGTGTGTGCTTGTCTCTTGCCGCAGCTTTAATGGCGGAGCGGAGCCGGTTTCGAATGCAGACCTCCGCGTAGGTGCGGAAGCCAGCCTCCTTTCCGGGTTCAAACCCCCGGATGGCGGAGAGCAGTCCGATCATTCCCTCCTGGATCAGATCCTCGCTGTCCCCCCCTGCCAGAAAGTAGGGACGGGCGCAAATACGCACCAAGCGACTATACCGCATGGCCAAGTACTCCTCTGCGACACGATCACCTGATGCGGCACGGGTACACAGCGACTCATCTGATTGTCCTTGGAGGGCGGGAAATGGCTCCATTTCAAATCTCCTTTTTCATTATAACCAGAGAAACAGAGGTTTGTCAAGAATATTTTATGCAGTTTATTTCCGAAAAGGAAAAACAGTTACAGAATTTTTATGATATTTGCCAACTTTTCCGCAAAGGAAAGGGCGTCCCCCTCTTCCTTGGCCTCCACCATGACGCGGATCAGCGGTTCCGTGCCCGAGGGGCGCACCAAAACGCGGCCGTTGCCCCCCAACTCCCCTTCTACCTGAGAGACGGCGTCCAGAAGCTGCTGGGAGGCCATGATGGCCTCTTTCTTCTCCTTGCTGGCGATGGGCACGTTTACTAGTACCTGAGGGTAGCGGCTGCACATGGAGGCCAGCTGGGAGGCCTTCTGGCCTGACTTGTGGACCACGGCCAGCAGTTGGAGGGCGGTGAGCTCCCCGTCGCCGGTGGTGGCGTATCTGCGGAAGATGGTATGGCCGGACTGCTCCCCGCCCAGGACAAAGTTTCCCGCCTCCATCTGCTCCAGCACGTTGCGGTCCCCCACATCGGTGCAGAGAAGGGTAAGGCCTTTTTCCTTCACAAAAAGGTGAAGGCCCAGATTGCTCATGACGGTGGCCACCAGGGTATTCCCGTCCAGCAGCCCCCGGTCGTGGAGGTCCGTGCCGCAGATGGCCAGGACCTGGTCTCCGTCGATCTCGCTCCCCAGATCGTCCACGGCCAGACAGCGGTCGGCGTCGCCGTCAAAGGCGATGCCCAGGTCATAGCCGCCGGCCTTGACCATGGCGGCCAGGTGACCGATATGGGTGGAGCCGCAGTCCTGGTTGATATTGACACCGTTGGGGTCGGCGTTGATGATATCGGTGTGGAGCTTGGGGAACCGGTCAAAGAGCCGTCCGGCGGTGGCGGAGGCGGCGCCGTTGGCGCAGTCCACCAGGATGCGCAGGCCGGCCAGATCGGTGTCCACGGTGCTCACCAGATGGTCGATGTAGGCGTCGGCCTCCTGCTGGTCGGCATAGGTGACCTGGCCGATATCGGCCCCGGTGCGCAGGGGCGATTTTTTGTTGAACAGCACGATGTCCTCGATCTCATTCTCCAGCGCGTCGGAGAGTTTGAAGCCCTGGCCGTTGAAGATCTTGATGCCGTTGTGCTCAAAGGGGTTGTGGGAGGCGGAGATGACGATCCCGGCGTCGGCCTTGTTGGCGATGGTGAGAAAGGCCACGGCGGGGGTGGGGATGACGCCCAGGTGGAGCACGTCGGCCCCGGCGGAGCACAGCCCCGCGATGAGGGCGCCCTCCAGCATATCGGAGGAGATACGGGTATCCTTGCCGATGGTGACCAGGGGCCTTGCCTTCCCCGTATCCTTGGACAGGACCTGCGCGGCGGCGCAGCCCACCTCGAAGGCCAGATCGGCGTTCAGATTTTCGTTGACCACGCCGCGGATCCCATCGGTACCAAACAATTTTCCCATAGTGATGACAGTCCTTTCCGTCAGTTGGTTTCGTCGCTGTCCTCGAATAGCTCCCGCAGCATGGACTCCGGGTCATTCAAAAAGCGCTTGGTCAGGCGGTAGTGCTCGGTCTCCCGATATGCCGTCTGGCGGATCCCCGTATCCGACAGCTCGTAGATGCGGGCGCCTGGAAATGCCATGAGGATGGGCGAGTGGGTGGCGATCAGAAATTGGGAGCCTTTCTCCGTCAACTGGCGGAGCAGGATCATCAGGCTCATGAGCCGGGTGGGAGACAGGGCGGCCTCCGGCTCATCCAGCAGATATAAACCGTGCCCGCCGAACCGATTTTGGACCAGGGCAAGAAAGCTCTCCCCATGGGACTGCTTGTGAAGGGAGACGCCGCCGTAGCTGTCCAGCAGGTGGTCTATGCGATCCAGGTCATCCACTTCGCTTGCCACGTTATAGAAGCTCTCCGCCCGCAGGAAGAAGCCGTCCTGAGGGTAATCGCCCCGCACAACGGTGAGATAGCCGCCCAGCTCTGAATGAGTGTCCCTGGTGGAAAAACGGAAATTGCGGGAGCCGCCTTCGGCGTTGAAGCCGCAGG
Source organism: Oscillospiraceae bacterium (assembly GCA_022846075.1). Taxonomy (GTDB): domain Bacteria; phylum Bacillota; class Clostridia; order Oscillospirales; family Oscillospiraceae; genus Vermiculatibacterium. Next base: position 1,687,098 of record AP025582.1, on the reverse strand, counting down.
CCACGGCAACGGCCTCCAGCAGCGTGGATTTTCCCGTGCCGTTCTCCCCCACCAAAAAAGAGACAGGGGCGTCTAAAACAAGCCGGTGCCCCTGGGCCAGATAGCGGACCGCTGGCAGGTCATTCAAATAGGAGTCCGGCGGAAGGGGGCTCCGCAGCAGAATCTCCCGCAGATATTGCCGGTTCATAGAGACAGCTGTTCCATCCCGAGGAAGGGGATGCCCAGGTGCTCATAGGCCTTGGGGGTGACACAGCGGCCCCTGGACGTGCGGGTGAGGAAGCCCAGCTGCATCAAATAGGGCTCATAGACGTCCTCCAGGGTGACGGCCTCCTCGTTGATGGTGGCGGCCAGGGTCTCCAGACCCACCGGGCCGCCCCGGTAGTTTTCTATGATGCTCTCCAGCATACGCCGGTCCACGGCGTCCAGACCCAGGTGGTCCACCTCCAGGGCAGACAGGGCTTCGTCGGCCACCCCCCGGGTAATGACACCTCCCGCCCGAACCTGGGCGAAATCCCGGACCCGGCGAAGCATCCGGTTGGCGATTCGGGGGGTCCCCCGGCTCCGCCTGGCGATCTCCATGGCTCCATCCCCCTCGATGGGGACCTCCAGAATCCCGGCGGAGCGGGCCACGATCCGGCTCAGTTCGGCGGGGGTGTAGAGCTCCAGCCGGAGCGTGACGCCAAACCGGTCCCGCAGCGGGGCGGAGAGCTGACCGGCCCGGGTGGTGGCGCCGATCAGGGTGAATTTGGGCAGGTCCAGCCGGATGGAGTTGGCCGACGGCCCCTTTCCGATGATGATGTCGATGGCGTAGTCCTCCATGGCTGGATACAGGATTTCCTCCACCTGGCGGTTGAGCCGGTGAATCTCATCGACGAAGAGGATGTCGTTTTCATTGAGGTTGGTCAGCAACGCGGCCAGGTCCCCCGGCTTTTCAATGGCGGGGCCGGAGGTGATGCGGATATTGACCCCCATCTCGTTGGCGATGATACCCGCCAGCGTAGTTTTGCCAAGGCCCGGAGGGCCATGAAGGAGCACATGGTCCAGCGGCTCATTGCGCATTTTTGCGGCCTGGATGAAAACTTCCAGGTTCCCCTTGGCCTTTTCCTGGCCCACGTATTCGGCCAGGGTCTTAGGGCGCAGGGACCCCTCGTTTTCGTCCTCACGAAGGAGTGATGTGGCGACCAGCGGCTCCTCCGTCTCAAAGCCGCTATCGGAAAAATCGATGCTCAACGTCCCTGGCCCCCTTCCTTTTGGTATTGTGAAACGACCTCTACGAGGCAATCCAGAAAGGCCTCTTCGCCCCAGGTGTTGATTTTGAAAAACATGGCCTGGCTCCCGCCGGAGGTAATGGCGGAGAGGTAAAGCTCCTCTCCCCTTCCCACTAAGGTCAGACTGAGGCTGACCCGGTTGCCGCCGGCGTAGCTGAACCGCTCATAGACCCGGACGGCGCAGCGGACCTCGCCGGAGCTGAAATCGCTTCCATCCTCGAAGGAGGCAGAGATGCTGCCCTCCAGGATCCCGTGGTCCAGGAGGGCCAGCACCCGGTCAAAATCGCCGGTCAGACGGCACTCATATTTTGCCATCACTTCACCATCTTTTTCAGCGCCTGCTTGATAATCTGCTCCAGGGTGAGGGTGTCCATGTCGATGCCCTTGAGCGCCACGGCGATCTCGCTCTGACCGTATCCCAAAACAGCCAGAGCGGCGGAGGCCTCGCTGGCCTTGTTCTCCGGTATAACCGTGACCCCGGTGCCGCCGTAACGCTCCCCGGACATCGCTCCAAGCTGGCCCTTTGCCAACTTATCTTTCAACTCCAGAATAATGCGCTGGGCAATTTTTTTTCCGATCCCGGGAGCTATGGTCAGGGCCTTCTCGTCCCCGGTGATGATGGCGAGGGCCAGTTGTTCGGCGGTGGCCGAGGAGAGGATGGACAGCGCCGCCTTGGGTCCCACGCCGGAGACGCCGATCAGCATTTGAAAGCAGTTGAGCTCCTCCTCTGTGGCGAAGCCGTAAAGCTCCATGGCGTCCTCCCGGACGTTCAGGTGGGTAAACAGTTTTCCGGGCTTTCCCAGCTTCAGCGCGGACAAGGTGACGTTCGTGGTGTGACAGGCATAACCTACGCCGCCGCAGTCGATGACGGCCAGATAGGGGGCCACGTGGGCGACGGTGCCGTTAAGATAATAAAACATATCAAAATCTCTCCTATTTATTTCGCACCGCGTACCGGCCGCTGCCGGGCTTGGCGGCGTCCGGCGCCTGGAGCCGGGAGGTGTGGGAGCGGGCGTGGCAAAGGGCGATGGCCACGGCGTCGGCGGCGTCGTCCGGCTTGGGGACGGACTTCAGGCGGAGGAGCCGCTTGGTCATATCCATGACCTGCTTCTTTTCCGCCTTGCCGTATCCCACCACGGCCAGCTTGACTTCAGAGGGCGTGTACTCATAGATCGGCACGCCCGCCCGCTCCGCGGCGGTCAGGATCACGCCCCGGGCCTGGGCTACGCCGATCCCAGTGGTAAGATTATTGGTAAAGAAGAGCTCCTCCACCGCCATGGCGTCGGGATGAAAGGTCTCCAGCAGTTCACCCATGTCCCGGTCGATCTGCAGCAGGCGGGTGGGCAGGGGGAGCCCCGCCGGGGTGGTAATGGCGCCGCAGCTGACAAGAGACTGGCTTCCGGGCTCCGAGCGGAGCACGCCGAAACCCACGATGGCAAAGCCGGGGTCGATGCCCAAAACGATCAAGTTTCGCCCATCCCCTTTCTCAGCCACAGATAGTAATTATTTTATCATTTCTCACCCTGTAACGCAACCCAATAAAACGCACTCTCAACGGTGTGAGAGTGCGTTTTATGACGAAGCGGGACCCTCCCGCTTCAAATAGACCATATCTTTGAGCTGTACGCCCCCCTCAAGGATGGGGTGGTCGTAATTTTGGAGGAAAAAATCTTTGACGCGGCGAAACTCCTGAAAGCCGAGGGCATGATAGAAATCCAGCGTGGCGGGGCTCTCACCTGTCCCGACCCAGAGGGCGGCGCAGTCGGGATAGTGACGGGTCAGAAAATCCACCAAGGCCCTTCCAAACCCTCTGCGCTGGTACGGGGGCGATACGGCGATGTTTTTGATTTCATAGATGCCGCCGCCGACCTGAGTGACGACGCATTCCGCCGCCGCTGTACCGTTGGTCTCCAAGACGAACAGCTCTCCCTGATCCAGATAACGGTCGATCATATCCTCCTGCTCATCTCCCAGGAGAAGCAGGTCCAAATAGGCTTTTTTGTGGCTGTAAATCTGCCGGATGACCACAGGTCAGCTCTCCTTGTCCGTGACGTGGAACTGCTTGAGGTTTCCGATCTTCTGCCCGCGCCGGTCCAGCTCCGCCAGCACGGCGGAGAGGGGGATGTCCTGCTCCGCCATCATCACCATCAGGTGATAGATGAGGTCGGAGATCTCCCCCACCGTGTCCTCCTCCACGCCGTTCTTCGCGGCGATGATGGTTTCGGCGCACTCCTCCCCTACCTTTTTTAAGATTTTGTCCAAACCCTTGTCAAAGAGATAGCATGTGTAGGACCCCTCCTGCGGCTCCGCCTTCCGGCTGAGGATCACGTCGTAAAGCGCCTGAAGCGTATCGTTCATGTCACGGTTCCTCCCAAATCAGATTGAAAAAGCAGGAGTCCTTCCCCGTGTGGCAGGTGGGCCCCTCCGGGATGCAAAAATAAAGCAGGGTATCCGTATCGCAGTCGGTCAGGATCCGTTTTACACTCAGGAAGTGGCCGGAGGACTCCCCCTTGTTCCAGAGCTTTTCCCGGCTTCGGGACCAGAACCAGGCGGTCTTGGTCTTTAAAGTCAGCTCCACCGCTTCCCGGTTGGTAAAGCCCAGCATCAGGACGTTTCCGTTTTCGGAATGCTGGATAATGACGGGGATCAGTTCGGATTTCTGAAACAGTTGATCTAGATCAAACAAGGGGCTCCTCCTCTCTGAGCGTGCGTAGCGCCGCCAGCATCCGGCGGTAATCCTCGGCGTTTTCCTCAGGCGTTTTGGTGGGATCCTCCCTCTCATAGCGGGTACAGGGAAGCTGGGAACAGCCGCCGCAGTGGTTTAGCTTTTTTTGATTGATACAGCAGTCGTAGATATCGCAGACCGGATCTCCGGTATAAGACAGCCAAAACACCTTGCCCCGGATTTCGGCGCAGCCGGCGCATTCCCGCGGATAATACCCGCATTGGGCGCAGTCCGTTCCGCAGGGGCCTAATGTACCCGGCATATGTATCCCCTCCTCATCGTACGGAGATATTTCGGGTTCTCAGATAGTCTTTGACCTGGGGGACGGTCAGTTCCCCAAAGTGGAACAGCGAAGCGGCCAGAGCGGCGTCGCAGCCGGTCTCCTCAAACACCTGCGCAAAATGCTCCAGGGAGCCGCAGCCCCCGGAGGCAATGACGGGAATAGAGACGGCGGAGGTGACCGCCTTGATCAGAGGGAGGTCAAAGCCCTTCTTTGTGCCGTCCGCGTCCATGGAAGTCAGCAAAATCTCTCCGGCGCCCAGCCGTTGTCCTTCTTTGGCCCACGCCACGGCGTCCAGTCCCGTAGAAACACGGCCGCCGGCCGTCACCACTTCCCAGGTGCCGTCTTTCCGCCTTTTGGCGTCGATGGCCAGCACCACGCACTGGGAGCCGAAACGCTCCGCCGCCCTGGAAATCAGGGTGGGGTCCTGGACCGCGGAGGAGTTAATGGATATCTTATCCGCCCCCGCCCGCAGGAGAAGCTGAAAATCCTCCAGGGTACGGATGCCGCCCCCCACCGTCAGCGGGACAAAGACCTGCCCGGCGGTACGCTCCACCACATCCGCCACCGTGGCCCGGCCGTCGCTGGTGGCGGTGATGTCCAGAAACACGATCTCGTCAGCGCCCTGGTCGGAATAAAACTTCGCCAGTTCCACCGGGTCTCCGGCGTCCCGAATTTGAACAAAGTTAACGCCTTTTACTACCCGGCCGTCTCTCACATCCAGGCATGGGATGATCCGTTTAGCCAGCATCCTGATCCCCCGCCTCTCCGATCCCCTGCTGTAAGTCAAGGGTTCCGGCATAATAGGCTTTTCCAACGATAGCGCCGTAGAGCCCCATATCCCGCAGACGTCCGATGTCCGCCAGGGTCGTAACGCCTCCCGAGGCGATGATTCGGCAGGACACGCTGGAGCGGAGTTTCCCCAGCTGCTCAAAGGATGGGCCCGCCAACATGCCGTCTGTATCAATATCTGTATAAATAATATACTTTACACCAATTTGTTCCATTTCCCGGGCAAAGGAGACCCCATCCAGCCCGGAATCCCGCTCCCAGCCCGCGGTGCGGACGCTCCCGCCCAAACAGTCGATCCCCACGGCGATCCGATCCCCATAGCGTTTGACGGCCCGGGCGACAAAGTCGGGATCACTGACGGCGGCGGAGCCGATGACCATGCGGGAGACCCCCATAGCGTCGGCGGCGGCCAAATCCTCCATGGAGCGGAGCCCTCCCCCCAACTCGACCCGCAGGCCGGAGTGTCCGGCCACCTGGGCCACCAGGGCGGCGTTCTTATTCTGCCCGTGCCTGGCCCCATCCAGATCCACCATATGAAGCCACTTCGCCCCCGCGGCGGCAAAGAGGGCGGCGGTATCCATGGCGCTGTCCGCCACCTGATGAGTGGTGGAAAAGTCTCCCTTTTGCAGACGGACACACTGTCCGTCCTTCAAATCGATGGCAGGTAACAGAATCATTGGTTCAACTCCCCGAAGTTTTTTAGGATCTGAAGGCCGGTCTCTCCGCTCTTTTCCGGGTGAAATTGACAGCCGTAGATATTTCCTCGTTGGACCGCCGCCACCACCGGCGGGCCGTAGTCCGTCCAGGCGGCGACATCCGAGTCATTTTTTGCCTGTCCGCAGAAGGAGTGCACAAAGTAGACGAAAGCGCCGTCGGACAGGCCCCGGAAAATGGGGCTGTCGTTCTGAAACCTCAGACTGTTCCAGCCGATGTGAGGCAGCTTATATGGGGTCTCGATCCGCTCCACCCAGCCGGGGACAAAGCCCAGGCCCGCGGTGGGGCGGCCCTCGCGGCCCATATCAAATAAAAGCTGCATCCCCAGGCAGATGCCCAGGATGGGCTTTTTGTCAGCCTGTAAAGCAAGTTCCCTATCCAGATTTTGCGCTTTCAGCTTTTCCGCCGCGTCTGGAAAGGCCCCGACCCCTGGAAGGATAATGGCGTCAGCCCGCTCCAAATCAGTGCGGTCGCCGGAAATGCAGGTGGAAAAACCTAAATAGCCCATCGCGTTGGAGACACTTTTCAAATTCCCCACGCCATAGTCCACAATTACGATTTGTCCCATGGCCCCACCCGTTACAGTACACCCTTGGTGGAAGTGACGCCGCCGCCTGTTACAAGAACAGCCGATTTCAGCGCCATCCCCAGGGACTTAAAAATGGCTTCGGTTATGTGATGGGCGTTTCCACCATAGAGACATGCAATATGTAAAGTGATTCCACTATTCACTGAAAACGCCCGCATGAACTCCTCTGTCAGGCAGGAGTCGTAGCTTCCAATCATGGGCTGGGGCATCGGAGCCTCATAGACCAAAAAGGGACGGTTGGAGATATCCAAAGCCGTGCGGCAAAGGGCCTCGTCCATAGGAACAAAAGCGGTGCCGAACCGGGCGATGCCCTTTTTTTCTCCCAGAGCCTCTTTCAGTGCCAGTCCCAGGCAGATCCCCACGTCCTCCACCGTGTGGTGTCCATCCACGTACAGGTCTCCCACGGCCTTCAGCTTCAGTCCAAACCCGGTGTAGAAGGCCAGCGCCGTGAGCATGTGGTCAAAAAAGCCGATGCCGGTATCCACCGCCACGGTGCCGCCTTCCAGGGTCAGCTCGAGGGTGATTTTGGTCTCTTTGGTTTCCCGGGTAATCAAAGCGGTGCGGGACATAGGTTTTCCCCCTTACTCAAAACGGACTTTGATGGAATTAGCGTGGGCGGTGAGCCCCTCACTCTCCGCCAGGGTGATGATCTCATCCCGGACAGGGGCCAGGGTCTCACGATCATATTGTATCACACTCATGGTCTTGAGGAAACTGGTCACGGACAGCGGGGAGAAGAACCGCGCGGTCCCGGAGGTGGGGAGTACATGGTCGGGTCCGGCCAGATAGTCCCCCAGCGGCTCTGGAGACCAGCCGCCCAGGAACACCGCCCCGGCGTTTTTGATGCCGGGCAGTATCCCTTCCGGGTCCTGGGTGACGATTTCCAAATGCTCCGGGGCAATCTCGTTGGCAAGTGAAACCGCTTGCTCCATGTTTTCGCATATGATGGCGCAGCCATAGTCCCGGATGGATGCCTCCATGATCTCAGAGCGCTCCAGGTAGCCGGTCTGGCGTATCATCTCGGCGTCTACCGCCCGGGCAAGCCCGGGGCTGGTGGTGAGGAGCACGGCGGAGGCCAGCTTGTCGTGCTCCGCCTGGCTCAAAAGGTCGGCGGCGACAAATTTAGCGTTGGCGGTTTCGTCGGCGATAACCAAAACTTCCGAGGGTCCCGCCACCATATCGATATCCAGGGTTCCATAAGCCATCCGTTTAGCGGCGGCCACAAAGGCGTTGCCCGGCCCCACCAGCTTATCCACCTTGGGGATGAAGCCCGCGCCATAGGCCAGGGCGGCGACCGCCTGGGCCCCGCCCACGGCAATGACACGGTCCACCCCGGCGATCTTGGCGGCGGCCAGGACCGCATCGTTCAAATTCTCGGTGGGCGGGGTGACCATGATGATCTCTTCCACCCCCGCTACCTTGGCGGGCACGGCGTTCATGAGCACCGAGGAGGGATAGGCCGCAGTTCCCCCCGGAACGTAGATCCCCACCCGGCTCAGGCCCCGGACAATTCTGCCCACCTTGCCGCCGTCTGGGGAGGTCCAGGTCTCTGACCGATACAACAGCTTTTCATTATAGTCCCGGATGTTGGCTGCTGCCCGTTCCATCGCCTGGATCAGCGGTTGGGGGCAGCGGTCATAGGCCGACTGTAAGGCCGCCTGGGAGATTTCATAGGGTTCCTGGCGGTCAAACTGGCGGCTATATCGGGCGACGGCCGGAAAGCCTTCTTCCTTTACCCCATTCATAATGGCCTGGACGGCCGCATCAATATCCGCTCCTACCTGAGCGGCCCGGGCCCGCATGGCGGCGATGACGGCCCGCTCTTCCAAGCCGTTGGCGGTTACGATATTCAGCATAGGCCCCTCACTCCAATCCAAATTGGCATTTGCCAATAAAATCAAGAATCTCCGCCTTTTTCAGCTTCATGGCGGCGGTATTCACGATAAGACGGGCCGAGACGGGGGCCACGTCCTCAATGGGAACCAGACCGTTTTCCCGCAGGGTGGCGCCGGTCTCCACAATATCCACGATAGCGTCCGCAAGACCCAGGATGGGGGCCAGTTCCACGGAGCCCTCGATCTTGATGATCTCCACATCCATGTCCTTCCCCTCGAAGAAGCGGCGGGCCACGTTGGGGTATTTCGTGGCCACGCGGCGGGTCTTGTAGGTGCCGTAGAAGTCCGTCCCTTCCTTTACCGCAAGGGCGAAGCGGCATTTTCCGAAGCCCAGGTCCAGCACCTCATAGAAGGGACTCCCGTGTTCCAGAATGGTGTCCTTCCCCACTACGCCCAGGTCACACACACCGTGCTCCACATAGGTGATGACGTCGGGGGCCTTGGCCAGCACGGCGTCCAGCGGGTAGTTGGGCAGGCTGTGGATGAGCCGCCGCCCGGGATTTTTCACGGGGGAACAGTCCAGCCCCACCCGTTCCAGCAGTTCCACAGTCTTATCCTGAAGCCGGCCCTTGGTGAGGGCCACCCGAAGCCGGGCAGTGGAAGGCTGTACAGAGGTTTCCCTTGACAGAAGATCCACGTCCATGGCAAAGCCGACGGCGGGCGCCGGCCGGCCGAAAGCCCCCAACAGGTTGTCATACCTGCCCCCGGACAGGACCGGGGCTCCCGCTCCCTGGGCGTAGCCCCGGAAGATCACTCCGGTATAATAATCGATCTGATGCACCAGGCCCAAGTCAAAGCGGACATAATCTTGGTTCCCGGTTTGGGACAGGGCGTCGAAAAGGTCGCGGAGATAGCGCAGTTCGGGCCTGGGACCCACCAGGGATTCGGCCTCATCCAGCACCTCCACGCCGCCAAACAGCCGGGAAAGCCGGGAGAGCAGCGCATAGGCGGGCTTCCCCTTATAACTCTGAAGGAAATCATCCAAAGCGGCGAAGTGCTTGCCCTCGATGAGCCTGCGCATCTCCTCCACCTGGACCGGCGGCATCTCCATTTGGTCGGCCAGGGCCGGGAAAAGCCCAGCGTGTCCCAGTTCGATGTGGAACCCGTTGGGGCATACTGCTTTCAGCGCGGCCACCGCCATGGAGACGGCCTCCACGTCGGCCTCCAGCCCGCCCGCACCCAGAAGCTCGATGCCGCACTGGGGAATCTCGCTGCTGCCGCCCCGGTTGGCGTCACCGGATCGAAAAACCGTCTCGTTATAGTAGAGACGCTGGGGCAGGGGCACCGTTTTCAGCTTGGTGGCTGCCACCCGGGCAATGGGGGCGGTGCAGTCGGGGCGCATCACCATCAGCTTGCCGGAGCGGTCCACGATTTTCAGCATGGCCTCCTGTGGGATGGGGTTGCCCGACTGGAGAAACAGATCGTAATATTCCACTTCCGGGGTGCTGATCTCCTCGTACCCATTGGCGTGAAACAGCTGCGTCAGTTCCCGCTGGACACCGCGGAACCGCTGGCACTCGGCAAACAGACGGTCCCTGGTCCCCTCCGGCGTGGTAATGATGTTCATATGCTCCACCTCTTGCTTTTACACTTTACCACGCTAATATACTACATTATTGTGCAGCTGTCAATAGGAAAAGGGGCGAGATTTTGTCTCTCGCCCCTCCCCTGCCCCTTATTCTAAATAGCGCTCTGCATTTCGATCTCGTCAAAGAACTTTTTGTGGACCACCTGGACGGCCCGGTCGGCGTCCTCCAGATCGACCAGGACGGAAACCTTGATCTCACTGGTGGAGATCATATGGATATTGATCCCGGCGTTAAAAAGGGCCTCAAACATGGTGGCGGCCACGCCGGGGTTGTTGATCATGCCGGCGCCCACAATGGAGATCTTGGCAATGTTGTCGTTGACGTCGATGTGGTCAAACCCGATGTAGTCCCTGTTCTCCTCCAGAAGGCGGGTGGCCTCCCCTGTGTCGCTTTTGGCCACGGTGAAGCTGATGTCCTTGGTGTCGCCCCGGCCGATGGACTGGAGGATGATGTCCACGTTGATCTTCTCCTTGGCCAGCAGAGAGAAGATCCGGAAAGCGATGCCGGGCTCATCGGCCAGGCCGACCAGGGCCAGCCGGGCCACGTTCTTATCCTTGGCGATGCCGCTGACATGGGATTTCTCCATGATTTTCACAACCTCCTTGACTTTCGTCCCCGGATTGCCGGAGAAGCTGGAGAGGACCTCCAGATTGACGTTATAACGTTTTGCCATTTCCACCGAACGGTTGTGGAGCACTTGGGCGCCCAGAGTCGCCAGCTCCAGCATCTCGTCGAAGGTGATCTCCTCCAGCTTATGGGCCTCGGGGACCAGCCGGGGATCGGCGGTATAGACGCCGTCCACGTCGGTGTAGATCTGGCAGAGGTCGGCGTGCAGGCTGGCGGCCAGGGCCACCGCCGAGGTGTCCGAGCCGCCCCGGCCCAGGGTAGTGATGTCCCCGTATTTGTTGATGCCCTGGAAGCCGGTGACGATGACGATAGATCGCTTGTCCAGCTCGGTTAGAATCCGCTCCGTGACCACCCGCTTGATGCGGGCGTTCCCGTAAGAGGAGTTGGACTGTACCCCTGCCTGCCAGCCGGTGAGCGAGACCACCGAATAGCCCATGGCCTCGATTGCCATGGCGCACAGGGAGCAGGAGATTTGCTCGCCGGTGGAGAGCAGCATATCCATCTCCCGCTTGGAGGCGTGGGGATTGATCTCTTTGGCTTTGGAGATGAGGTCGTCGGTGGTGTCGCCCTGAGCGGAGAGGACGGCCACCACGTTGTGTCCCCGCCTGTATGTCTCAGTAATAATACGGGCCACGTTGCGGATGCGGTCCGCATCCGCAACGGAAGACCCGCCGAATTTTTGCACAATGAGTCCCATGTGAACAAGTACCCCCTTGTAGGCTTCTAGACTATTTTATGCCGGGGCGGGCGCCGCCGTCAGTTCTCCAGGATACGAAAGACGGAACGGGGCTGGAGCCCCTCCAGCTTTTCCATCAGCTCTCCCCGGGTCATGGACCAGGTCAGGAAGGCGGTCTCCCCCGCAGGCGCGCCTGCCCGGGCCAGGAAAGCGGGCTCGGAGAAGGCCGAGCGGATCTGATCGGCGGCGGCGTCCGCCCGGACATACCACGGGCTGGATACGTCCTCGGGCGGGACTGTCACATCCTCGCCGCCGGGACCCCAGTCCAGATATTTGGGCCGGTCCGCGTTCCGGGCGGCGTCCATCACGTCGGCCACCACGGCGGAGGCTGTGGGCAGCTTTCCGGCGCCCCGGCCGTAGAACATCACGTCTCCGATGGCGTTGCCCTTGACGGCGATGGCATTGAATACGTCCTCTACTCCGGCCAGAGGGGCTTCCCCGTGGACCAGGTGGGGAGCCACGAAGGCCCGGACTTTGCCATCCTCTCCCTGGATGGCCCGGCCCAGCAGCTTGATCTTCCTGCCGCAGGACTCGGCGTAGGCCACATCGGCCAGAGTGACCCCGGTGATCCCTTCGGTGGGCACCTGGGCGGGATAAATATGGCGGCCGAAGGCCAGGGAGGCCAGGATGCAGATCTTGCGGCAGGCGTCATGGCCCTCGATGTCGGCCGTGGGATCCTGCTCGGCGTAGCCGTTCTGCTGAGCCTCTTTCAGGGCGTCCTGGAAGGACAGTCCCGCCCGGATCATGCGGGTAAGGATATAGTTGGTGGTTCCATTGAGGATTCCGCAGATCTCCGTGATCTCGTTGGCGGCCAAGCACTGCTTGAGGGGGCGGATGATGGGGATGCCGCCGCCCACGCTGGCCTCGTAAAGGTAACAGGCCCCGTGCTCTTGAGCCAGACGCATCAGCTCGTACCCGTGCTCAGCCACCAGCTCTTTGTTGGAGGTGACCACGCTCTTCCCTGCTCTCAGCGCCCGTTCCGTAAACTCCTTGGCCACCTTGGCGCCGCCGATGGTCTCCACCACCACGTTTACCTCGGGGTCGTTCTCGATCACGGAAAAATCGTGGACGATAAACTCCGCGAAAGGACTGTCGGGGAAATCCCGCACGTCCAGGATATATTTCAGCTCCACAGGGGCGTGGACCTTGGCGTCGATATGGGGGCCGTTGCGTTTGAGCACCTCGGCTACGCCGGAACCCACAACGCCAAACCCAAGGATGGCTACATTCGTCATTGAATTTTCTCCTTTCGGGCCTTGGCCCAGCAAAATGTCAGATCAACCCGCCAGGATCTCGCAACGGACCACGCCCTTCTCCCGGGCCACCTGAGCCAGAAGCTCCTCCATCGTCATGACAAGCCCCGAGGTCTCGGCACCGATGCTGACCGCGGCGCCGCCGCCGGCGGGGATGCCCTGATTGATGGTCAGGATGTTGGCTCCGCTGAGGGCAAAAATGTTCAAAACGGCCGACAGGACGCCCGGCTCATTTTTCAGCAGGATTTGAAACGTGACGATACGTCCGTTGAGCATGTCGTTGAAGGGGCGCACGGCATCTTTGTATTTGTAAAAGGCACTGCGGCTGATGCCCACCTTCCGGGCGGCCTGATTGACGGTCCCGGCCTCGCCGGTTTCCAGCAGGCGCTTTGCCTCCGCCACCTTGAGAAAGATCTCAGGCAGTGCCTCGGCGTCTACGATAAAGTATTGTGGCAGCTTTCCCATCTTATGTCTGTGCCTCCCATTTGTCCACATGAGGAAGTCATTTGTATGTGAGCTAAAATATATTTTAGCACAGTGAAGCGGGAAGCGCAATGGACGGCGGCATAAAAATATGCCTAACATCCACACAAAAAAGTGAAGCTATTTTGCCGGAAATCACGAAAGAGCACGCTTGCGCGTGCTCTTTCGAAAATGGTATCTTTATGCCTCCGGAGGCAGGATCGGATCGTCATCCCCGCCGCCGGTGGGAGGCAGAGGCTCCGGAGTGCTGCTCACAGCCGGAGGCGGGGTGCTGGGCGGCTGCGAGGGCTGAGGTGAGTGGGTCACATCCGGAGCCGGCGTCCTGCTTTCCTCCGGCGGGACAGTAGGCGGTGGAACGTGCCCCCCAACGTTTGGCCAGGTAGCAGGATCGCCGGGATCAAAATTGGGATCATCGCTCTTGGAGGGCCAAGTGGAGGGATTTGTGATATCAAATTTTGCCGGATCATAGGGTTCCGGCTCGTCGATGATTTCCGAGGTGTGGACGTGGCAGGTACCCGCTTCCTCCAGGGCGCTGAGAAAATATCCGTTGTCCTCGGGAATCACGCCGCCAAGGTAGTCCCGGGCCATATCCACGACGGAAACTCTGGTCCGCCCCTTGGTGGGCTGTCCATCCGCCCCCGCCGTGACATCCGGGCAGAATTCCCCGGCTAGGTGATACCGGCCGGTGGCCTCCCCCGCATCGTTGAGGATCGGATCGGCGGTACATACTTCTACGGCCTTATGGACGTTGCAGTTTTCAGAGGGCACGTCCTCCGGCAGCAGATAGCCTGTGGCGGTGCGGTTTCCGCGCATGTCGATCTTGCACTCGTCGGTGGCCCGCAACCCGCTGTCCAGGCAGTACGCCACCGGCACCAAATTGTCCGGTTTTGGGAAGTCCTTCTTTTCCAGCCCCTCGTGGACCTGACTCATGACCTGCTTCCACAGCGTGGCCGCCGGGTTGCCGGATGCCCTTACCCGCTCCGGATTGTCATAGCCCACCCAGACGGCGGCGGTGTAATAAGGGGTATAGCCCACAAAGTACCGGTCGTTATTGGAGGTAGTGGAACCGGTCTTACCGGCGATGGTCATGCCGGAGAAGTTGGCGTAGGTGCCGGAACCCTGGCTGACCACGTTTTTGAGCATCTGATTGATATAGTAGACCGTACCCTCTTTCAGGACCGGCTCCCCCACGGCTTCCTTGGTAAGGATCTCCTTCTCATTGACGTCCAATACCCTGGAATAAGTGCGGGGCTGGATATAGACGCCGTTGCGGGGGAACACGGCGTAGGCGCCGGCCATGTCCAGGGTGGATACGCCGTCCGTCAGGCCACCTAGGGCCAGCTGGGCATAGCCCACGTCAGAATACTCTCTCCCGTTGATGATCCGGCTCATCACCAGATGGTTCGAATCCACGCCGAACTTGTCCACCAGATATTCATAGGAGACTTTGGGCGTGACCTCCTCCAGGACCCGGACCGCCACCGTATTGGTGGAGTTGGTCACGGCCTCGTTGACGGTCATCAGTCCGGTGTAGCGGTGGTTGACGTTGGAGGGCCATGGCTTCCCCTCCAACAGCATGGGGGGGCTGTCATCAAAGACGGTATAGGGCGTGATAAGACCCATCTCCAATGCGGGGGCATATACGGAGAGCGGTTTGATGGCGGAGCCGGGCTGCCGCAGGCTGCGGGTGGCACGGTTCCAGCCCCGGGTGTCTTTGGGGGTCTTCTCCCCCATCTTGCCGGACAGACCCACCACGTTGCCCTGGGGGTCCACGATGACGATGGAGGACTGAAGCTGCTGGCCCGATGCGGAGGTATAGGGCAAATTCTCCACGTTGGAATAAATGTTGTCCACAGCCTTCTGGACGTTGGGGTCCACACAGGCGTAAATCGACAGGCCGCCGGAATAGACCCGGTCCTTCGCGACGGTCTCGGAGTACCCGTACTGGGCCATCAGGTCGTTGGTAACATCGGTGATGACCTGCTCGGTGTACCAGCTGTAAACGGTGCTGTTCTGCTCTCCGGCCTGGGCGCTGTGGAAATCCAGAACCTCGGCTTTGGCGGCGTCCCGTTCCGCCTCGCTGATATAGCCCTCTTTGCACATGGCGTCCAAAACAAGCCCCTGGCGGAACTTGTTGTTTTCGGGGTAAGTATAGGGATTATACAAAGAGGGATTGTTGGTGATGCTGATGAGGCTGGCGCACTCGGCCAGGCTCAGCTCGGAGACGTCCTTGCCGAAGTACTCGTGGGCGGCGGTATATACGCCGTAGCAGCGGCGGCCGAAGTAAATATAATTCAAATACCACTCCAGGGTCACGTCCTTGGAGTACTTCTTATCAAACTCCAGCGCGCGGAAGATTTCCAGGATCTTGCGCTTGACCGTCACGTCGTCATAGGTGGTCAGGTTTTTGATGAGCTGCTGGGTGATGGTGGAGCCGCCCTGGATCTTCCCGCCCGTAAACATGGTGAGAACACTCTTCGCCGTTCGGATCCAGTCCACACCGTGGTGCTCATAAAACCGCCTGTCCTCGATGGCCACGGCGGCGTGGATCAGGTCCTGGGGAATGTCCTTATACTCCACCCACACCCGGTTCTGATCCCCGTGGAGGGTCTCATATTCCGACACCGCCCCCGTTACAGGGTCGGTATAATAGATGGTGCTGGAGAGGTTCATGGGATAATCGGCCACGTCCAGCGCCGTCTCGGGCAGGATCACGTTCTTGATATAGACGGCGGCAAAGCAGGCCAGAAACGAGCTTGTGATGGCAAATACCAGAAACAGCGTGCCGATCACGGTCAGGATCCTGCGGGCAACGCCGCCCTTGCGTTTGCGCTTGCGGGGGGGCTGGCCGTTGGTCGGCTCCTGGGGATGGGTCGTATGTTGTTCAGCCACGGTGACACCTCCGGAATGGTGGTCTGAGATAGAACAAATGGACTGGGACTAGTTTTTACATTATACCACGAGTTGCCAGTTTGTCCACCCTAAAAATTTACATTTTTTGGATATGTATCCAGATGACAAGGGACATGACAAAAAATTCAAACCTCCGGCCTTGCATTTTTAAACTGGCCGGGGTACAATAAAGGCACGAAAGGGAGGCGAGCGGCATGAGCGAAGAATACGGCCCCGATTTTATCTCCATCACCGACGAGGACGGGAATGAATTTGAGCTGGAACATGTGGACACCATAGAGCACAAGGGACAGGTCTACATGGCCTTTTTCCCTGCCGACACCGACGAGAGCGAAGAGGAGAACGACGAGGAAGAGAGCGGTCTCATCATTCTGAAGGTCGTCGAGGAGAACGGTGAGGAGCAGCTTTCCACTTTGGACAGCGAGGAAGAACTGGAAGAGGTCTATGACAGATTCATGGAAGAGCTGTTCCGTGAGGAAGAAGGAAACGAGGGGGAGTGATTCCCTCCGCATATGGCTCTCCCCTGCCTGGTGCGTGATGGGCTTTATTTAAACCCACATTTATGAAACGGGACGCCCACTCACTTAGCGGGTCGCAGGCCTCCCGGCCCTTGGGCTGGAAGTTGGAAGCGGTAAAGCGACGTGGAGGCGACCCACCTGCCGGAGACGTGCAGGTTTTAAATGAGTCCACACGGCTGTGGCGGGGGAATCTTTATCTTGACTAAAACCGCTGTTTTCAGCGGTTTTTTCTTTTTTCAGACGGTTTAGGTCTTGCAAGGAAGTTGGCTTTCCTGTATAATAACAAAATGCGTTGAGCGCTCTGGTATCCAGGGCGCCCCGTTTCAGGAGGATATCTTCCTGAGGACAGGTAAAAAATGAGAGGACTGAACTGCATGAGCGCATCCGATAAGAAAAAGCAGCGCAAGGACATGGCCGGTGCGGGGCTGACCCAGCGTGAGCTGAAAGAGCTGGCCGAGGCCGAAGCCGCCAAGCGGAAAAAAGTGATCTACTCGGTGGTGGGCGTCATCTGCGCCGTCGCCGCCGTAGCCCTTCTGGTGTGGAACTCCAGCTTTTGGGAGAAGGGCGCTGTGGCCGCAACCGTGGACGGCGTGGACTACAAAGTGCCCGACCTTCAGTACTATTACGTGCAGGCCCGCAACAATGAGTATTCCATGTATCAGCTCTACGCCCAGTACGGGATCTCCTCCGGCTACGACCCCTCCAAGGCCGACGGGGCCCAGTGGCACAGCGAGGCTGACGGCCAGACCTACGCCGACTACTTCCGTGAGTCCGCGCTGGAGAGCTTGAAGCAGGTCACCGCGCTGTGCAAGGCCGCTAAGGCGGAGGGCTACACCCTCTCTGAGGACGGCAAGGCGCAGATCGATGAGACCATGGCCCAGATCGATAAGATCTGCGCGCAGAACGGACTGACCCGGGGCTCCTACTTTGCCCAGGTCTACGGCAACGGCGTGAATGAGAAGGTCTTTACCCGCAACCTGACCAACGCCGTTCTGGCCTCTGAGTACCAGCAGTATCATCAGGACAATATCTCCTATGCCGACGAGGATCTCCAGGCTTACTATGACGAGCATCCCAACGATCTGGACAGCTACACCTACCGCTCCTTCTTCATTGACGGCACCGCCGCCAATCCCACCGACGAGAACGGCGATCCCCTCACCGACGCCGACGGCAACACAGTGACCGCCACCGACGAGGAGAAGCAGGCCGCCAAGGACGCCGCCAAGGCCAAGGCTGAAGCCGCCGTGGAGGAGATCAAATCCGCCGCGGATTCGGAGGACGCTTTCATCGCCGCCGCGCCCAAGTATGTCTCCGAGACCTCCAAAGAGGCCTATGTGGATCCCAACTACTCCCTGAGCGAAGAGGTCCAGGGCAGTGTCCTTACCAACAACAACTCCGCCATCGCCTCCTGGCTGATGGACTCCGGCCGCAAGGCCGGCGACGTGGCCTCCGTGGAGGCTTCCAGCGGCTATTATGTGGTTCTGTTTATGGACCGCCACCTGGTGCAGGACTCTACCGTGGATATCCGCCATATCCTCATCAAGGCTGAGCTTCCCAAGGACGATCCCGAGACCGCCGACGTGGACGAGTCCTCCGACACCCCCACCCAGGAGGCCCTGGACGCGGCCAAGGCGGAGGCCGAGGCCCTGCTGGAGGAGTGGAAGTCCGGTGAGGCCACGGAGGAGAGCTTCGGCAAGCTGGCCAAGGAGCACTCCGCCGACGGCGGTTCCGCCTCCAAGGGCGGCGAGTACACCTATGTCCGTCAGGGTCAGATGTTCCCCGCCTTTGACGAATGGATCTTTGATCCCGCCCGCCAGCCCGGAGATACCGGCCTGGTGGAGAACACCCAGTCCGGCCAGCAGGGCTGGCACATCATCTACTTCGAAAAGGTAGAGGAGCCCTACTGGAAGAGCGTGGCCATCTCCGCCAAGCAGAGCTCTGACCAGTCCGCCTGGATGGAGGAGATCGACGCCAGCGTGGAGGCCGTGGCCGCCGACGGCATGAAGTACGTGGGCGACAAGAACACCATCGCCCCCGCGGAGAGCGAAGCTCCCACTGAAAGCGGCGAGCCCGCGGAGAGCGCTCCTGCCGAGAGCGAGGGCGGCGAGCCCTCCGAGAGCCCCGCGGCTTGATTTGAATAGCAGGGACCGCCTCGTGGGACACTTCCGCGGGGCGGTCTCTTTTTGAAAGAGGTGATACTATGGATGAAGCGTTTCTCCGCACGGAAATGCTCCTGGGCCGGAAGGCCATGGATAAGCTGGCGCGCAGCCACGTGGCCGTGTTGGGGCTGGGGGGCGTGGGCAGCTGGTGCGCGGAGGCCTTGGCCCGCTCCTGCGTCGGGGCGTTGACGCTGGCCGACTGCGACGAGGTGGGCCTCTCCAATCTGAACCGGCAGCTGGAGGCCACCCACGCCACCATCGGCCAGCCCAAGGCCGACGCCATGGCCCGGCGGATCGAGCAGCTCTCCCCTTCCTGCCGCCTTCGCCCGATGAACTACCGCTATACGCCGGAGGACCGGGAAACTTTCTTTGCCGGGCACTACGACTATATCGTCGATGCCATCGACCTTGTCTCCTGCAAGCTGGATCTGATCCAGACCGCCCTGTCCAGAGAAATCCCCATCATTTCCGCTCTGGGCACAGGCAACAAGCTGGACCCCACCCAGTTCCGCATCACGGATATCTCCAAAACCCAGGGCTGTCCTCTGGCCAGGGTGGTCCGCAAGGAGCTGCGGGAGCGGGGCATCCTCCATCACCGGGTGCTCTGGTCCGCCGAGCCGCCCCAAAAGCCCAGCCAGCCGGAGGCTCCTCCGCCCGGACGGCGGAGTGTTCCCGGAAGCGTGGCCTGGGTCCCCTCCTGCGCCGGGCTTATGCTGGCGGGGGATGTGGTGCTTCGCCTGACGGAAACGGAACGGCTCTCTCCAGTATAAAAAATCTCCTCCCTGCCAAACTAGGCGGGGAGGAGATGCTTTATGGAAAAAAATACATTGCGCTCGGCGGTGGCGGGCGGTACCGCCGGGCTGATCAACGGTTTCTTCGGCGGCGGCGGCGGGATGCTCCTGGTCCCCCTCCTCTCCCGCTGGCGGGGACTGGGTGACCGGAAGGCCTTTGCCACTTCCGTAGCCGTGATCTTGCCCCTGTGTGCCCTATCCTCCGTTATTTATCTGCTCCGGGGAGGGCTGGATCTGATGCAGGCCCTCCCCTATCTGCTGGGAGGCTGTCTGGGTGGGATTCTGGGGGGAAAACTTTTTAAAAAATTGAACATGCTCTGGCTGCGGCGAATATTTGCCCTGTTCATTCTCTACGCAGGCGTCCAGGCCGCCTTTTTCCGCTGATGGCCGCCTTTTTTGCCGGGGCGGTCACAGGGGTGCTCTCCGGGTTCGGCATCGGCGGGGGGACCCTGCTGCTCATCTATATGACCGCCTGGGCGGGGGTCCCCCAGACCTTGGCCCAGGGCATCAATCTGGTCTACTTCCTCCCCACCGCCGCCGCCGCCCTCCCCGCCCATATCAAAAACGGCTTCATTGAAAAGGACGTTCTTGTCCCGGCCATATTGACAGGCCTGGTAGGCACGGCCCTGGCGGCCTGGGTGGCCACAAGTCTGGACGTGGATCAGCTGCACCGGTTTTTCGGGTACTTTTTGATCTATGTAGGGATCTCCGAATTCTTTCGAAAACCGGCTGAGGAACAGTGACTCAGCCGTCGGGGTGCGCCCTTTTATATATGAGGTATCCCTCCAAAATCAACGTGGCCGCTACGGCGTCCACGTTTTTTTTGTGCTGCTTGGTCTTTTTCCCCGCCTGGGACAGGATGGCGTGGGCCTCCACGGTGGTACGGCGTTCGTCCCAGAGGCGGACCGGCATCCCGGCCGTCTCTTCCACCTTTTGGGCAAAGGCCCGGTAGAGCTCCGCCCGGGGGCCCTCCGTGCCGTCCATATTCCGGGGAAAGCCCATCACCAGTTCCTCCGCCCCCTGGGTCCTGGCCAGACGGGCCAGCTCGGCGGCCACAAAGTCGGCGTTATGGCTTTGGATCACGGTGGTGAACCCCGCAAGAAACCCGGTAGGGTCGGACACGGCGACGCCCGTGCGGGCGTCGCCGTAATCGATGGCCATGATCCTCATGAATTACAGATTCGCGTCGATGGCGGCGGAGTATACGGCGGGAGGCATAGCGCCCACCTTGCGGTCGATCTCCTCACCGTTCTTGAAGAAGATGACGGTGGGGACGCTCATGACGCCGTAGCGCTGGGCCAGCGCGCCCTCTTCATCCACGTCCACCTTCCCGATGGTGATGGCCTTGCCCTCGTAATCCTGGGCCAGGCTCTCCATCACGGGGGTGAGCATCTTACAGGGGCCGCACCAGGTGGCCCAGAAGTCCACCATCATGAGCCCGCCGGCGTTCAGAGCCTTATCAAAACCCGCCTGATTGAAATGAATGAGTGCCATAATAAAATTCTCCCTTTCTGTGTGTTGGTATTAGTTTTGTCTCTGATGGTCCAAATATTCCGCGGCACGGTGCCCAGCCATCATTCCCTCTCCCACGGCCTTTGAGACCTGGAGGGGCAATCCGGTACAGTCTCCGGCGGCAAAGACGCCGGGGACGCTGGTCTGTCCGTTCCGATCCACGGTGATGTAACCCTGCTCCACGCACAGTCCGGGCAGCAGGTCGGTGGGCGCCAGAGAGGGCCGGAGCAGGAAGATACCGTCGCAGGGGAGCTTTTCCCCGTCGGCCACCAGAGCGGTGACCGTTTTCTCCCCCCGGATCTCCAGCTTGGCGCCCTTGACGAAGGGGATGCTCTCTTCTAACTCCTGAGGCCGTTTCACCGCCACGTAGGTTACCTGGCAGCCAAGGCCGGAGAGGAAGGCCGCCTCCTCGGGGGCGTCGGCGCTGAGGCCCACCACGGCCACCGGCTTGCCCCGGTAGAGCGCACCGTCACAGGTGGCGCAATAACTGACTCCCCGGCCCAGGAACTCGGCCTCGCCGGTGTACTTCTTTCCCCGGCTCACGCCCAGAGCCAGAACGACGGCGCCCGCCTCCTCCATATCAGCGTCGATGCTGACATAAAAGCGGTCCTTCACCGGCATGATGGAGAGGACTCTCCCCATCCGGCGCTCCACCCCGTTTTCCCGGGCGTGGTCGGAAAAACGGGCCAGCATCTCCGCTCCCGTCAGCCCGGGCAGCCCAAGGTAGTTGTCGATCCGCTGGGCTTTGTACAGGGCGTTGTCCTTATCGCTTCCCGCCACCACCAGGACCGTCTTTCCCCTGGCCCGGGCCTGAACGGCGGCGGAGAGCCCCGCGGGGCCGGCGCCGATGACGATGATATCATAGCTCATGTGTTTCCCTCCTCCCGGAACAGGGCCCGAAGCAGACCGGCCACCCGGGGATCGTCCAGATCGTAATAGACCTCATTGCCGGACCGCTCCGCTTTCACGACCCCGGCGGCCTTCAGACGGGCCAAGTGCTGGGATACGCAGGATTGGGACTGGCCGGTGTGGGACACCATGCATCCCACGTTTCGGCAGCCGCAGGTCAAAAGTCCATGGACAATCTCAAGCCGTACCGGATGGGCCAGTGCCTTCAGAAGCTCTGCCTCCTCCTCGTATTGGGGTTCCACGTCCTCACCTCCATCGTTTACAATATCATTATATTCAAATGTTCTAATTTGTCAACCCTTTCTTTTTAAAAAATTTTTTGATACAATAGACAGGCACATGGAATCATGAAAAGCGAGGTGCCTCCATGGGAAAACCACTGGTATCCATCATCGTCCCCGTCTATAATGTAGCTCCCTATTTGGAGCAATGCCTGGACTCCATCAAGGCTCAGGCTTACCGGGAGTTTGAGGTCTTGCTGGTCAACGACGGCAGCGACGATGCCTCCCCTTACATCTGCCGCTCTTATGAGCGCGCCGACAGCCGGTTCTGTCTCATCGACAAGCCAAACTCCGGCGTCTCCGACAGCCGGAACCAGGCCATGGACCAGGCCCAGGGAAAATACCTTCAGTTTGTGGACGGGGACGACTGGCTCACGCCCGACGCCACCGAGACCTTTGTCCATACAGCCGAGAGTACGGGGGCCGACCTGGTCCTGGTGCATTTTTACCGGGTGGCCGGCGGCCGTCTTATTCAGAGGGGGCATATCAAGACCGAGGGAGTCCTCACCCGCCAGGAATTTGCCGGGGAGATGATGAAGGCTCCCGCCAACTATTATTACGGGGTGCTCTGGAACAAGTTTTACCGCCGCTCCATCGTGGAGGCACAGCATTTGCGCTGTTCCTCTCAGGTGAGCTGGTGCGAGGACTTTCTGTTCAACCTGGACTACATCGAATATGCCCGTCTCATCGCCACCGTGCCCAAGCCCCTTTATTATTACCGCAAGCGGGAGGACAGCCTGGTGAACACACAGGCTTCGCTCCGCAGGACCATCGCCACCAAGCGGATGACTTTTGACTGTTACAAGGAGCTCTATCAAAAGCTGGACCTCTACGAGGAGCAAAAAGCGGGGATCTACCGCTATCTCCTCTCCGCCGCCACGGACGGGTCCGTCCCTCCCCTCTCCCCCAAGCTGGGCATGGAAGAAAGACCGCCGGTCTGAGACCGGCGGTTTTTTATATCATATTTACTTTTTCACGGATGAGACGTCCCATCTCCCGGGTGCCGACCGCCTTTTCGCCGGGCTTGGCGATGTCAGGTGTGCGCCAGCCCTCCGCCAAGACGGCATCGACCGCCCTTTCGATAGCGTCGGCCTCGGCCGCCCTCTGGAAGGAGTAGCGGAACATCATCGCCACAGACAGGATGGTGGCGATGGGATTCGCTTTGTCCTGCCCGGCGATGTCGGGGGCGGAACCGTGGATAGGCTCATAAAGGCCGGGGGCGCCGTCCCCGATGGAGGCGGAGGGCAGTAACCCGATGGACCCGGTGACCATGGAGGCCTCGTCGGAGAGGATGTCGCCGAACATGTTCTCGGTAACCACCACGTCGAATTGGCCGGGGTCCCGTACCAGCTGCATGGCGCAGTTGTCCACCAACACATCCTCATATTGGACGTCGGGATATTCCGCCGCCAGGCGGTGCATCACGTTCCGCCACAGCCGGGAGGTCTCCAATACGTTGGCCTTGTCCACGCTGGACACCTTGCCCCGGCGGAGCCGGGCCAGCTCAAAGGCCCGGCGGCCGATGCGCTCGATCTCCTGTTCGGAGTAGGCCATCAGGTCGGTGGCCTCCATTCCCCGGTCCTCGGTCTGGTATTTATTCCGCTTGCCGAAATAGATCCCGCCGGTGAGCTCCCGGACTATCATCAGGTCGATGCCCTTATCCGCCGTCTCTTTTTTCAGCGGGCAGGCTTCCGTCATAGCGGGGCGCAGGCTGGCGGGTCGGAGATTGGCATACAGGCCCAGATCCTTTCTGAGGGCCAGCAGAGCCGTCTCAGGCCGCTGCTCGGCGGGCTTGTCGGCCCCCCACTTGGGGCCGCCCACGGCGCCCAGCAGGACGGCGTCGCAGGTCTTGCACCGCTCGGCGGTGCCGTCGGGATAGCTCTTTCCCACCGCGTCCGTGGCGCAGCCGCCCAGCAGGACGTCCACATATTCTACCTGGTGGCCGAACTTTTCCGCAACGGTGTTCAGGACACCCACCGCCTCGTCCACCACCTCGGGGCCGATGCCGTCGCCCCGGATGAGCGCGATCTTATAGTTCATTTCGCCACCCCCCGGGCCTTCAAGGACTTCAGCAGGCCCCCGCTTTGAATGATGCCGTCGATGAACGCCGGGAAGGGCGCGGCCTGCCAGGAGGCCCCGCTGGTCTCATTGACGATCCTGCCGGTGGCAAAGTCCACACTGACCGTATCCCCCGCCCCGATGCCGTCCACCGCCTCGGGACACTCCAGAATAGGCATACCGATGTTGATGGCGTTGCGGTAAAAGATGCGAGCGAAGCTCTTGGCGATGACGCATTTGATTCCGCTGGCCTTGATGGCCAGAGGGGCGTGCTCCCGGGAGGAGCCGCAGCCGAAGTTGGCGCCGCCCACCATAATGTCCCCCTCCTCCACAGTGGAGGCAAAGGCGGCGTCGATATCTTCCATGCAGTGGGAGGCCAGGGCCTTGGGGTCCGGGTTATTCAGGTGGCGGGCGGGGATGATAACGTCGGTATCCACGTTGTCGCCATACTTGTAAACTTTCATTCCTTTACACCTCCGTTAGACCTTGGCCGGGTCGGTGATGACGCCGGTGATGGCGGTGGCCGCCGCCACGGCGGGGCTGGCCAGGATGATCTCCGAGCTGACGGGGCCCATGCGGCCCACAAAATTGCGGTTTGTGGTGGAAACCGCCCGTTCCCCGTCGGAGAGGACGCCCATATGCCCGCCCAGGCAGGGGCCGCAGGTGGGGGTGGAGACGGCGCAGCCAGCCTCGATGAGGATCGCCACGTAGCCCGCCTTCATGGCGTCCATGTAGATCTGCTGGGTGGCGGGAATGACGATGCACCGCACCCCGTCGCAAACCTTTTTTCCCTTGAGGATCTCGGCAGCTTCCGCCAGGTCCTTCAGCCGTCCGTTGGTGCAGGAGCCGATGACCACCTGCTGAACGGGCATCCCCGCCGCCTCGTCCACCGTCCTGGTGTTGGAGGGCAGATGGGGCAGGGCCACAGTGGGCCGCAGGGCGGAGAGATCGATGACCACCTCCTGGTCGTAGACCGCGTCGGTGTCTGGCTCCACGGCCTCCCAGGGGCGGTCCACCCGGCCCTTCAAATAGGCCCGGGTCTTTTCATCTACGGGGAAGATGCCGTTTTTGGCCCCCGCCTCAATGGCCATGTTGGCGATGGTAAAACGGTCGTCCATTGAGAGGGAGGCCACGCCCTCGCCGGCGAACTCCAGGGATTTGTAAAGGGCGCCGTCCACACCGATGGTGCCGATGAGGTGGAGGATCACATCCTTACCCCCCACATATTTGGGCAGCCTGCCCGTCAAGGTCACCTTGATGGCGGAGGGCACCTTGAACCAGGCCAGGCCGGTGGCCATGCCCGCGGCCATGTCGGTAGAGCCCACGCCGGTGGAGAAGGCCCCCAGGGCGCCGTATGTACAGGTGTGGGAGTCCGCCCCGATGATTGCCTCCCCTGGGGCGACGAGGCCCTTCTCGGGCAGCAGCGCGTGTTCAATGCCCATCTGGCCCACGTCGTAGAAATGGGTGACCTGGAAGCGGTGGGCAAACTCCCGGGCCTGAGCGCACAGCTGGGCGGACTTGATGTCCTTGCAGGGGGTGGAGTGGTCCAGGACAATGGCAATCTTGTCCTTGTCAAAGATCTGGGTCAGCCCCGCCTTCTCAAACTCCGTGATGGCAACCGGGGTGGTGATGTCGTTGCCCAGCACCAGATCCAGCTTGGCCTCGATGAGCTGTCCGGCCTCCACCTGCTCCAGCCCAGCGTGCCTGGCCAGGATCTTTTGCGTCATGGTCATTCCCATCTTCGGGTCCCTCCTTGCGGTTTTGTTGAAAACAGTATGACAGAGTTCTTGCCAAAAGAATGTAACACGTGCTACAATTCCAGAAAGAGGTGAAGGATATGAGACAGGATTGGTCCCCCTTGGCGGAGGGACGGCAGGCCAAGCGCTATTCCGCCGGACAGATGATCTACCTCCAGGGAACGGAGGCGGACTCTTTTTACTACCTGACGGAGGGGACCGTCAGAAGCTTTATCAGCTCACCCGAGGGCTCGGAGCGGCTTCTCACCATTCATCAGGCCGGCGATCTGATGGGTGAGGCCTCTTTTTTTGACCAGTGCCCCCGGGTGTCCTCCGCTGTGGCTGTCTCCGAGTGCCGGGCGGTCTCTGTGGACCGGACCCAGCTGGACCGGGTCTTTCAGTCCCACCCAGAGCTGGCCTTCCCCATGCTCCGCTACCTGGCCCGGACAGTGCGGATGCTGTCTGGCCACGTGGATGACATTTCCTTCCGCCCCGCCGATCACCGGCTGGCCAGCGTCCTTTTGGAGCGGGCCGGCGAGGACGGCGTGATCCGCGCCACACACGAGGAGCTGGGTTCCGCCGTGGGAGTGAGCCGGGTAACCGTGAGCCGGGTTCTCTCCCGCTTTTCCGTCCAGGGTTGGCTGGAGACGGGATACCGCTCCCTACGCCTTTTGGACCGGGGGGCCATGGAACGCTTCGCCGCATCCGAACCGTAAAAAATCCAGACGGGTTCTGCCTTCTTTTTTGCGTTACACAGTACAGCCTCCGACGGCTCCGCCATCTTCCTTTCCGTTACTGACCGGAGAAAGAAAAAGATTGCGAAGAGGTGGAAAATCCAGTATAATACCTTTCCGATGGCCCTTTTAGGCCAAGGAAAGGAGGCGGCTTTGCCTTATGATCCACCGACCAGCCAAACGTGTCCAGTGCTGGCACAACACCCGGTTTCCCCGCAGGCCGCCCCCCGCGCTGTCCTTTCAAGCAAAATGAGTCAACTATTTGAAAGGACAACATTATATGAATTGGTTCATCCTGTCTCTGATCGCCATTCTTTTCTGGAGCGGTTCCGATCTCTTCTCCAAGATGGGCTCCAAGCCCGACGATAAGTACAGCCATTGGAAGATGGTTATGGCCGTGGGCCTCGTGATGGGCACCCATGCCACCATCCTCATCGCCACCGGCACCCCCTTCTCTCTGGGGGACATCATCACCTACCTGCCCGCTTCCTTCTGCTATATCCTCTCCATGATCATCGGGTATGTGGGCCTTCGGTACATCGAGCTGTCCATCTCTTCCCCCGTCTGCAATTCCTCCGGCGCGGTGGCCGCCATCCTGTGCTTCTTCTTTTTGGGCGAGACTATGTCGGGCCTTCAGCTTTTCGGCGTGGTTCTGGTGTGCGCCGGCGTCTTTGCCCTGTCGGTCATCGAAAAACGGAAGGACGACGCCCTTCGGGCCACGGAGGGCCTTACGGCCGACGCCAAGCACTCCAAAAGCATCATCGCCATCGCCTTCCCCCTTCTCTACTGCTTTATCGACGGCCTGGGCACCTTCGTGGACGGCCTCCTGCTGGGGACCGTCATCGCCGAGGAGCAGGCCAATATCGCCTATGAGCTCACCTTCCTGATGATGGCGGTCTTCGCCTTCATCTACGTGGTGTTCATCAAAAAGCAGAAGATCCGGCAGGAGCGCCGGGAGGGGTACAAGCTGACGGCGGCCCTCTGTGAGACCGCCGGCCAGTTCGCCTACATCTTTGCCATTGGGGATAATGTCATCGTGGCCGCCCCCATGATCTCCTCCTATTGTGTGGCCTCCCTGCTGTGGAGCCGGATCATATTGAAGGAGAAGCTTACCAAAGCCCAGTACGCCGTCATCGCCGTGGCGGCCATCGGCATCGTGATCCTGGGCCAGGAATAACAAATCAAAACAGCGGGGAGACGAAATTTCGTCTCCCCGCTGTTTCATTACAGGATAATGCAGATGAGCCCGCCGGAGCCCTCGTTGATGACCCTTTGCAGGGTCTCCCGGAGTTTTTCCCGGGCGTCGTCCGGCATCCGCTTGAGCTTGGTGTTCAAATCCTCCCCCACCAGTTCATGGAAGGATTTTCCGAAGATGTTGGAGTCCCAGATCTTGGCCGTGTCTCCCTCGAACTCCTGGAGCAGATAGCCCACCATCTCCTCCGACTGCTTCTCGCTGCCCACGATGGGGGACACCTCGGTCTCGATGTCCGCCCGGATCATATGGATGCTGGGGGCGGAAGCCTTCAGGCGCACGCCGTAGCGGCCCCCCTGCTTGACGATCTCCGGCTCCTCCAGCTTCAGCTCCTCCGGGCTGGGGGCCACAATGCCGTAGCCCGTCTCCCGGACCTCCTGAAGGGCCTGGGCCACCTTGTCGTACTCCCGTTTCACGCTGGCCAAATCGGTGAGCAGGCTCATGAGATCCCCATCGTCCGCGATCGTAAAGCCGGACTGGGCCGAGATGGTATCGTAAAAGAGGCTCCTGGGCAGGTCCAGGGTGGCAGCAGCCAGACCGGCGCCTAGGTTGATGGTGGTCACTCTGGCGCTGCTGACGCTCTCACAGGCGCCGATGGCCGCCATGGCCCCATCCACGTCCCGGACCCGCCGCATCTCCGCCGAGCCCTCCCGGATGGCGGCGTAGAGGCCGTTTTTGATGGGGTGGTCATAGGGCAGGGCGTCCACCCAGGGGGGGAGGAAAAGGTCCAGCTCCTTGACGGGGAACTCATAGAGGACCCCTTTGATGATGGAAGTGACGTCCTCCTCATCCAGCTCCAGGCAGTTGCAGCGCATACAGGTCACGTCGTAGCGGTCCATAATGTCGGCCTGGATAGCCTTGGCCCGGTCGGACTGGGGATAGGCCGAGTTCAGGAGGACCAGGAAGGGCTTGCCCAGCTCCTTGAGCTCGGTAATGACCCGCTCCTCCGCCTCGATGTAGTCCTCCCGGGGGATGTCGGTGATGGTCCCGTCGGTGGTGACCACGATGCCGATGGTGGAGTGCTCGGCGATGACCTTTCTCGTCCCGATCTCCGCAGCCTCGGTCATGGGGATGTCGTGGTCATACCAGGGGGTGGTCACCATCCGCGGGGCGTCGTCCTCGGTCTGGCCCACGGCGCCGGGGACCATATAGCCCACGCAGTCGATGAGGCGGACGGCGAAGGAGGCCCCGTCGGCCATATCCACCCGGACGGCCTCCTCGGGCACGAATTTGGGCTCGGCGGTCATCACCGTCCGGCCCGAACCGCTCTGGGGCAGCTCGTCACGGGCCCGCTCCCGCCGGTAGACGTTCTCGATGTTGGGGATGACCAGAGTCTCCATGAACCGCTTGATGAAGGTGGACTTGCCCGTGCGGACCGGCCCCACCACACCGATGTAGATATCTCCGCCCGTGCGCTGGGCAATATCGTCGTAGAGCTTATTTTCTTCCATTTTCCTCTCCCCCTTACCGCTTCCTGGGAATGAGCAGGAGCCTGCCCATGGCGGCGGCCTCGTCTGCCAATTCATTGGCGCTCATGATGTCGGCGATGGTGGTGCCGTAAGCCTTCGCCACATCCCACAGCCGCTCTCCCCCCTCCAGCATCCGCAGCACCAGGGAGGGCTGGGGACCCTCCACCTCCACCGCCTCGGCCGGACGGAGGGCGGAAAGGGCCGTGATCTGCCGCCGTGCCGTGGCGCAGTAACGGAAGTCCAGGGTGAACCGGGCCTCGATGCCTCCGGCGGCTGGGGTGGCGTAGACATCTCCCACCCCCTCGCACTGGCAGAAGCACTGGCTCTCCTCCGGGAGGTCCAGGGCGCAGGGCACACTCATCTGCCGCTGGGCGGAGTAAAGGCCCCCGTCCTCTCCGATATAGAGGGCGGTCACCTCCACCTGGGCGGTGAGGACCATCCGCTCCCCCTCCCTGCTTTTCACGATTTGGCCCACCGCCAGGCGGCAGTCCAACACGTCCCGGATGGGGCCGCCGGTCTCCCAGACCTCCCGGACGCTCTGGCTGCGGACACCCCGGTCCACGCGCTCGGACATGGGGTAATTCTCCCAGTCCGCCGCCATGGGCTGGCTGGTGCTGTACGCGTCGCTCAGGACTTCCAGCATCCTGGATTCCCGCACCACCGACTGGGACAGCGCTTCCAGAGAGACCGACACGGTCCGCCCGTCCCCTCCGGAATCAAGGGAACAGCTGGCGCCGGTCAGGGTGAAGGACAGGTCGCACTCCGCGCTCTCCCCCACCCCGGAGACCTCCATGATCTGGGAGAAGGGCAGCTCCGCCGAGGAGGAATATACGCCGTCATCCTCTCCCCGGTAGAAAAGGCTGACGTTGGCGCTCCCTTTGAAAATGAGCTTGTTCCCAATGATCTTGGACTCCCCCCGGCACAGCTCCATCCGGCTTTTGAGCAGTTCCGCGGCCGCCGGCTTGCTGGCGGAGAGAGCCACCTCGTCGGAGAGCGAGAAGGGCTTTTCCTGGACACAGGCGGTGACATAGACCTCCCGTGTCTCGGTGAGCTGTTCCACGCTCTGCTCCGCCGCGTCCAGCACTTGACCGCAGACACTTTCCGTCATGGGAGCGTAGACGGCCACATCCACGGCCGCTTCCGCCCGCACCAGGACTTTGCGGGGATTCACCGCCCTGGTGTCGGCATGGTGCAGCCGGAGGCTGGCCACCACGTTGCAGCTGGGGCCGATCTCCCGCCCCTCGGCGCTGCACGTGAAGGGGATGGAGACCTCCAGGTGCCGCAGACCGCTCTCCCCGTCGGGGAGATAAAGCACGCAAGCCTTAAAGGTCCCGGAGATCTCCACCCGCCCTTCCATGGCCTCCTTGCTGCGTAGAAGGACCTTTCCATCGGTCTCCACGACCCGAAGGATGTCGGGGCAGGCGTCCGGCACGATCATCTCCAGGGTCTCTTCCCGGAGCAGGGTAGTGTCCAGCAGGGCATCATAACCATTCATCTGCGTCCTGTCCAATTCTAATTCCATAAGCGTGTTCCACTCCTTGTACAGGCATCCCGCCTCGTTTCTTCTGTGCATTTATATGTACAAGGGTGGACCGGTATGTCATTTTGGAAAGTCTACTTTAAACCAAAGATGCTTTTCAGGATCCCGCGCAGGGCCTTCGGGGACTTTACCACGACGATCTTCACTTTCCCTCACCTCCCCCCAGCAGAGACTTGATGTAGTCCTGGCCCTTATAGCCCAGCGCCACGCCCAGTCCCAACGTGACCAGACTGGCGGGAAACAGCAGCACGGCTACCCCTCCGGTACAGGCCGCGGCCAGACCTAAATTCCGTTTCATCTCATCCGACAGCAAAAAAGCCGCCCCCTTTCTTCCTGGATACCCCAGTATACGAAAGAGAGCGGCCGTTGGTTCTGCGCCTTATGATTCACTTTTCCGTGTATTTCTGACTGCGAATGACCAGCATACGCCCGGTGTCCGCGGAGAGAATGGCCTGTGGCCCGGACACCTCGTTGCTGATGGAGAGGGTGTCCCCCCGGGTCAACGTGGCGTTCGTCAAGGGGTACTTTACCCCCCGCAGACGGACCCCCGTGATGGTGCGGTCCAGCGGGACCAGAGAGAGATAGCGGTAACCGGTGTCCCTGTCCAGGGTCAGGGGACTGCCGTCCCAAAAGCGGACC
Organism: Oscillospiraceae bacterium; assembly: GCA_022846075.1. GTDB lineage: Bacteria > Bacillota > Clostridia > Oscillospirales > Oscillospiraceae > Vermiculatibacterium. The sequence goes on along the minus strand of AP025582.1, from coordinate 1,655,633 downwards.
TCGTTGCCTGTATCCAGGATTTTAGCCTCTCCCCCATGGTCATGGACCCACTCCAAAAGGGTCAGGTTGGCGGCGGTCTGATCCAGCCGCCCACCCACGCAGGCACAAAAGACGATCTGCCGGAATCCACGCTCCAAGGCCAGCTCCGCGGCCGCCTGGAGATCGGTCAGGTCCTTCTCCGGAGGCAGGGTGACGGAGGGGATCCCCTCTTCCGGCCCGCCGCCCGAGTCCCAGTCCCCCACCAGAAGGTCCGGAGCATACCCCGCCTCCCTGGCGCACTTGATCCCGCCGTCCGCGCAGATCACCAGTCCGGGAGCCGGGCAGTAGGTTTTCAGATAATCCCAGCCCTCGGAAGGGATGGAGCCGAAAATGAGGGCGGTCATTTCCGTTCCCATTCGGGCACCTCCTTGGCCTGTTCGTAGAGCCGGACGTAGCTGTCGTGCCGGCTTTGGGCAATCTTCCCGGCCGCCAGGGCCTCCAGCACCGCACAGCCTTTTTCCTTTACATGGGCGCAGCCCACAAACCTGCACCGGTCCAGATAGGGGGCAAACTCCCGGAAGGCATACTGGACCTCTTCCGGGCCGCAGCCCACGCCGGTCTCCTCCTCAAAGGAAGAAAATCCCGGGGTGTCGGCCACAACTGCGCCGTTTTTCAGACGGTAGAGCTCCACGTGACGGGTGGTGTGCCGCCCCCGGCCCAGCTTGTCGCTGACGTCCCCCACCTGGAGGTGGAACCCCGGCTCCAGAGCGTTCAGGATGCTGGATTTGCCCACGCCGGAATTCCCTGTAAAGGCACATACCTTTTTGGCAATTAGTGTGGAGAGGGCATCGATCCCCTCCCCGGTCTCCGCGCTCACCCGGAGGGTGGGAAAACCGGCTTTCTGATATGTCTCAAAGAGCCCCTGGGGCTGCTCCAGATCCCACTTGTTGAAGCAGATCACGCTTTCACAGCCCCGGCGCTCCGCCATGGCCACCACACGGTCAATGAGGAAGGGATCCGTCACCGGGACGGCGCCGGAGGCCACCACCACCAACAGATCGATATTGGCAACCGCCGGCCGCTGAAACTCGTTTTTTCGGGGCAGAACGGTATCCACCGTGCCCGACCCGCCCGCCTGGACCGTGACGGAGACCCGGTCCCCCACCAGCGGCTTTATCTTTTCATGGCGGAATTTCCCCCGGGCCCGGCAGGTGACGGTCTGGCCGCCGCAGTCCACGTAATAGAAGCCGGAGAGGGCTTTAAAAATGATCCCTTCCATGCTCATTCGTCAAAATTGAGGGCATAGCTCTGGGTCTGCACCTCGTCGATATAGACCACGATCTGCTGGGTCCCGGTGCCCTCCAGCGTGAAGCGGGCCTGCCTGATCCGGGTGTCCACCGGCTGGCTGGGGATCTGCTCCACCCCGCCCACGGTGATCCGCACATAGACGGTCTCCCGGTCATCCGGCAGGGGGACGACCACATCCTTGCGCTTGGTGGTGGGCTGTGCCGTGGGCTCCGGCGAAACGGACTCCGCAGGGGTTTCGGATTCCGTGGGCGCCCCGGTATCGGGGCCGGTACTGACCTGAAGGTTGATGACCGTATCGGCGGGGACGGACGTCCCCACGGGAATGCTCTGATAGCAGACCTGGCCAGCCTCAAACTCCGCGCTGGGCACCGGATCCACCTTTCCCAGCTTCAGGCCCAGGTCGGTGACGGCCTGGGTCGCCTTTTCCAGGGTCATTCCGGTCAGCGGGATCAAGGTGACCTGATCCACATCCACGCCCAGGCTGACCACGATGGTGACCTCCTGGCCCTCCTTCACGCGCTCTCCCTTCGCCGGGGACTGGGACATCACGTTGCCCTTGGTGATCTCGGAGGAGTTGGACTGCTCTACATTGACCTGGAGGCCCATCCCGTTCAGAGTGGCCGTGGCCACCCGCTGATCCTGGTTGTAGACGTCGGGCATGGTGAGGCCGCCGTTTCCGATGCTGATGTCCACGGAGATCTCCCGGTTGCCTTCTTTGACCGCGCTCTCGGCGGCAGGGGTTTGGGAGGCGATCTGGCCGGCCTTCACCGTCTCGCTGACGACCTGTTTGCCCTCAACTATGGTAAAGCCGTTTTCCTTGATTTCCGGCAGCTCCCGGGCCTCTTCCAGGGTGTAGCCCTCCAGGTTCGGGACGGTATAGGTTTTATTGCCGGTCATGCCGCTGAATACGGTGACCCACAGGAAGGCGCCGATCCCCGCCGCACACAGGAGCAGGGCGATGACGATGACCAAGGCCCGTTTGCCCCCGCCGTCGCTGTCATAGTCGTCCTCGTCCTCGGCGGGCTCCCGCACCGGTGCGGGCCGCTCCTTTTTGGCCTTGGGCTCCTCATAGCGCTCCGTATGGACCGGGCGGCCGGCCACCATCTGGGGCGTATTGGCCCCCAGGACCTGGGTGGGCTCGTCTCCCTCCCCCACCAGCAGATCGGCGGGGGTATACTCAAAGCTGATATTGGGATTTTTCCGAAATTCCTCCAGGTCCGCCAGCATGGCGTCGGCGGAGAGATACCGCTTATCCATGTCGGAGGCCATGGCTTTCATGGTGATCTCCTCCATAGCCTCCGGGATGGAGGGCTCCAGTTCCCTGGGAGAGAGCGGGATGGAGTTGATGTGCTGAATGGCCACCGACACCGGGGAATCCCCCTCGTAGGGCAGACGGCCGGTGAGCATCTCATAGAGGACCACGCCGGCGGAGTAGATATCGCTCCGGGCGTCGATCCGGCTACCCCGGGCCTGCTCCGGGGAGATATAGTGCACCGAGCCCAGGGCCTCCTGAGTCATGGTGTTCTGGGAGGCGGAGACCAGGCGGGCGATGCCGAAATCGGCCACCTTCACGCTCCCATCCCGCAGGACCATAATATTGTGGGGCTTGATGTCCCGGTGGATGATGCCCCGGCTGTGGGCGTGGGAAAGCGCCTTCATGATCTGGGTGATGAAGTGGAGTGACTCCTTCCAGGAGAGCTTTCCGCCCCGCTTTTGCATGTACTGCTTCAGGGTGATTCCCTCGATCAGCTCCATGACAATATAATCCAGCTCCGGGGAACGGGACACGTCGTACACCGAGACGATATTGGGATGGGAGAGCATGGCAACGGCCTGGGATTCCTCGTGGAACCGGCGGCGGAACTCCTCGTCCTGCGCCAGGTCTTCCTTGAGTATCTTCACAGCCACGAACCGGTTGAGCCAGTGACATTTGGCCTTATAGACCACAGCCATGCCGCCGATGCCGATGCGCTCCAGGATCTCATATCGATTGTCGAGTAATTTCCCTATGTACTGATCCATAGTTCATTACCCCCTTACTGGATTTGGATGAGAACAGCGGTGACATTGTCGGGCGCCCCGCGGGACAGGGCCACGTCCAGCATCCGCTGGCAGCAGGTCTCCGGCTCACCGCCGTGGAGGGCCTCATACAGCAGCTCCTGATCGGTGAGGGTGTTGGAGAGCCCATCGGTACACAGCAGCAAAAACTCCCCGCCGCTCAGTTCCACCTGGTAGAGGTCGGTGCGGGACTGCCGCTCCGAACCCAGCGCCCGGGTGATGAGGTTTTTCTGGGGATGCTGCCGGGCCTGTTCCGGCGTGATGTCGCCCCGGTGGACCAGGTCCTCCACCACGGAATGATCCCTCGTCACCTTTACGATGCCCTCTTCCCCGATCCGATAGGCCCGGCTGTCCCCGATGTTGAGCACGTCGGCGCACCGGCCGTGGACCAGGGCAGCCACCATGGTGGTTCCCATCCCCCGGCACTCAGGCTCCTGGCTGGCCTTGTGAAAGACGGCGTCGTTGGCCAGGGCGGCGGCCTTGGCCAGGTGCTCTCCCGGCGTTTGAAGCAGCTCTTCCGGCGACAGCGACTCCAAATATTCCGATGCCTTTTCCACCGCCAGAGAGCTGGCCACATTGCCCGCCCGGGCGCCCCCCATGCCGTCGCACACCACGGCCAGGACCAGATCGTCCTCCATGGGGCTTAAGTAGTATGAATCCTGATTTTGAACGCGCACCGCGCCCTGATCCGTGATACCCCAAGCTCGTATCATTCTGCTTCCTCCATGCGTTTGCGCCGCAGTTGCCCACAGGACGCATCGATATCTCCGCCCAGCTTCCGCCGGACGGTAGTCGTCACACCGTGACCTTCCAACCGTTTCTGAAATTCCCGCACCCGCCGGCTGGGTTTGAGGGGGCTCTCCTCCACGTCGTTGAGGGGGATCAGATTGACGTGGCCCGGCGTCCCTTTCAAATATTTGGCCAGCAGGTCGGCCTGCCAGTCGGCGTCGTTGACCCCGTCGATCATAGCGTACTCATAAGAGATCCGCCGCCCCGTGGTCTCAAAATACCGGCGGCAGCAGGAAAACAGCGCCTCCACGCCCGTACTTCGGTTCACCGGCATAATCTTGGAACGGGTCTCATCATCCGGGGCGTGGAGCGAGACCGACAGGGTTAATTGTAACTGACATTGGGCCAATTTGTCAATTTGCTCGATCAGCCCACAGGTGGACAGCGAGATATGCCGCATCCCGATATTCAGCCCATCCGGGCTGTTGACCAGCTCCAGGAACCGCAGAACGGTCTCCATGTTGTCCAGCGGCTCTCCGATCCCCATTAAGACGATGTTGGACACCGGCTGGCCGGAATCCACCTGGGTAAACAATACCTGATCCAGCATCTCCGCGGGTGTCAAGTTCCTGACCTTGCCGCCGATGGTGGAGGCGCAGAATACGCAGCCCATCCGGCAGCCGACCTGAGAGGAGATACAGACAGTATTCCCATGGTGATAGCGCATCAAAACGGTTTCGACACAATTACCGTCTCCCAGGCGCCACAAGTACTTGATGGTCCCATCCAGCCGGGATTCCTGTTTGCGCTCCACAGCGGGCACCGTGATAAAACAGGTTTGCGCCAGCTTGTCCCGCAGGGCTTTGGAGAGGTTCGTCATCTCATCGAAAGAGGTAACACCCCGGTGGAGCCATTGGAAAATCTGCTTCCCCCGGAATCCGGGCTCCCCCATCTCTTTCATCAGGCTGGTCATCTCGGCCAGGGTCATTGATTTCAGATTCAGCAACGGGCTTCCTCCTTCCCTTTGCCCTCAGCGCGTCCTGCGCAGCTTGGCAAAGAAAAATCCATCGGTGCCGTGGCGGTGGGGCCACAGGGTCACCATCCCTTCCGAGGCCCCCACAGGCCCGGGAAGGGTAAACGGCTCAAGTGTAAAGTTAGTATCCTTGTCCAAAAACCAGGATACGACCGCCTCGTTTTCCCGCCGCAGCAGCGTACAGGTGGCGTAAAGGAGCACGCCGCCGGGCCGGACATAGCGGGAAACGTTCTCTAAAATAGCCCGCTGCACGCTTGGAAGTCCCCCTAAGGGCTCGGGGTCCTTATAACGGATATCCGGCTTTTTCCGAATGATCCCCAGCCCGGAACAGGGCACGTCCGCGATGACCAGGTCGAAGCGCCCGGCCAGTTCAGGGTCAAAGGTCTTTCCATCCATCACGGCGGCGGTGATGCTGCGGATGCCGAGCCGATTTGTCCCTTGTTCGATCAACGCCTGTTTATGGGGGTGAATATCGCAGGAGCAAATAGAGCCGCTGTCACCCATGGCGATGGCGGCAGCGAAAGATTTGCCGCCGGGCGCGGCACAGGCGTCCAGCACGGCCATTCCAGGCTCCGGCCCGGCCGCCAGCACCGCCAGACGGGCGGCGGCGTCCTGAATATAGATCGTCCCGTTCTGGAAGGCGTCCAGCCCTTCCAGATTTCCGGTATCCTCCAGCTCCAGGCAGTCGGGTAGCCAGGGATGGCGGCGCACAGTGACTCCGGCGGCCGTCAGTTCCGCCGCCGCCGCCTCCACCGTGGCCTTCAGTGTATTGACCTGGGCCTGGATGGGCGGCTCCCCGTTGTCCGCGGCCAGCAGCGCCTCGATCTCCTCCGGGCCCACCGCATTGGTCAGCTCCCTAACCAGCCATTCCGGGTGGCTGTAACGAACAGACAGCTCCTCCGGCTGGGGCAGCCCCTCTTTCCGCTCCCGCTCCACCGTCCGTAAAACGGCGTTGACCAGGGCGGCGGAACGCGGGTTCCGGCTGCGTTTCCGGGTGAGGGCCACCGATTCATTGACCGCGGCATGGACCGGGATCCGGTCCATAAACAGGAGTTGATAAAGGCCTAGGCGAAGAGCCCCCCGTACCGGAAGCTCCATTTTTTCGGGCTTTACCGAGGAAAAACGGGTCAGATACCAGTCCAGCAGGAGCCTGTTTTGCTGGACGCCAAAGACCAGCCTGGTGCAAAGCCCGGCGTCCCGGCCGTCCAGCCCGGCCTGCCGGATGGCGTTGCGGAGATAGCCGTCGGACCAGGCCCCCTGCTTTTCACAGGCAATGAGGCAGTTCAGCGCCACCTCCCGGGCGGAAAGGGCCATCAGAGGGCACTCCCCGTCTCCAGGGGATGCCCCCGAAGGTAATCCGCGGAGCGCATCCGTTTCCCGCCGTCCGGCTGGAGCTCCAGGACGCGCAGGGCCCCTTCGCCGCAGGCCACCAGCAGGCCGCCCTTCCCGGCCTCCAGCACGGTCCCGGGCCTGCCGGTTCCCGGCTCCACCGACGTAGCGAATATCTTACAGCGCACACCGCCTACCTGAGCGGTGGCGGCGGGCCAGGGGATCAGACCCCGGACTTGATCGTGAAGGGCCTGGGCGGGTCTGGTGAAATCCATGGGCGACAGCTCCCGGTCCAGCATGGGGGCCAGGGTCACCTGGCTCTCGTCCTGGGCCGTCCGGGGAGCGGTCCCAGTCTCGATTTTCCCCACTGTCTCCACCAAAAGTTTCCCGCCCAGCTCAGCCAGCCGGGCGGTGAGCTCGGGGGCGGTCTCGTCCGGGCCGATCTCCGTTTCGGTCTGGGAGATGATATCTCCTGCATCCAGGGCCGCGGCCATATGCATGATGGTGATCCCAGTCACCCGGTCTCCGTTCAGGATGGCCCAGTTAATGGGGGCGGCACCCCGGTACTTTGGCAGCAGGGACGAATGGACGTTGATACAGCCCAAAGGCGGGCAGTCCAAGATATCCTGCGGCAGGATACGGCCGTAGGCGGCCACCACGATCAGCTGGGGGGCCAACGCCTGAATTTGAGCCAGCGCCGTCCCGTCCCGCAGCTTTACCGGCTGAAATACGGGAATATCATGGGACAGGGCACATTCCTTTACAGGCGTTGGAAGCAGCTTCATCCCCCGGTTTTTGGGTTTGTCCGGCTGGGTGAATACGCCGCAGATGGTATGCCCAGCGGACACCAGGGCCTCCAGGGAGGGCACGGCAAAATCCGGCGTGCCCATGAATAGGATCCTCATTTCCGCATTTTCTCCTGTCTGGTGAGAAGCTCATCCAGCTCCTCGGAAGTATAGAGTTTGTCCGTGTGCTCGGTAAAAATATGGCCGTCCAGATGTTCGATCTCGTGGCAGAAGCAGCGGGCCACCATCTCTTCCCCTTCTGCCTCAAACCATTTGCCGCTGCGGTCCTGGGCCTTTACCCGGACCTTCATGGGCCGCTTCACCATGCCCCAACGGCCAGGTACGGAGAGGCAGCCCTCAAAGCCGTCCTGCTCCCCCTCCTGATCCAGCAGCTCGGGATTGACCAGCTCCAGCATCTCGTCGTTGGCGTCCACCACGATCACGATCCGGCGGAGAATACCGATTTGGGGCGCGGCCAGGCCGGCTCCGTTGGCATTGGCCAAAGTGGCCTTCAGATCGTCCAGCAGGGCGCCCAATTTCTCGTCAAACTGTGTGACCGGGTGGCACTTCTTGTGCAGGACCGGGTCCTCATCGGTCAAAATCTTTCGTATCGCCATGATATCCTCCTAATTCATGGGGTCTATGTCCGCTGTGATAGACACGCCCCGGTTTTTTCGGTCCGCCTGGGCGCAGCGCACCAGGTGGGCCACCAACGCCCGAAACAAGCGAATGTTTTCCGCCATCAGCGTCAGCCGGTAGCGGTAGCGGTTATTTACCTTTGTGATGGCGGCGGGAGCCGGTCCCAGGACTTGGCAGGAAAAGCCCCGATAGGGCTCCGTCCCCAGCCAGCTCAGAAGGGTGTCCCGCAGCATGGCGCACACCCGGAGGGTCTGTCCCTCCTCGGCGCCGGAGACTGTAATAACAAAGAAGGATGAAAAGGGCGGACAGTTGCGGACCTTTCTCAACCCGATTTCCTGCTCGTAAAAATGGTCGTAATCCTGCCGGGCGGCGGCGGTGATAACGTCGTTTTCCGGGGTAAAGGTCTGGATGATGGCCCGACCCGCTTTGCTGCCACGGCCCGCCCGGCCCACCACCTGGGTAATGAGAGAAAATGTGCGCTCTCCCGCCCGGTAATCGTCCAGGTAGAGCCCCTGATCGGCGGAGATGACCCCCACCAGCGTGACATTTTCAAAATCCAGCCCCTTGGCCACCATTTGGGTCCCCACCAGAATGGGAATCCTCTCTTCCCGAAATCGGGCCAGAAGCTTTTCGTGGGACTGGCTGGCAGTGACAGTATCGGCGTCCATCCGCATCACTTCCACGTCGGGAAAGAGCTCCTTGAGCGCCTCCTCCACCCGCTGGGTCCCGGCCCCCACAAATTCCAGCGCGCCGCCGCAGTCGGGACAGCTGTCCGGCATGGGCTCGGAGTGGCCGCAGTAATGGCACATGAGCCGGTGATTGGCGGAGTGGTACGTCAGATAGGCCGAACACCTGGGACAGCTGGGCACCTGCCCGCAGTGGACGCAGGTCACCATCCGGCTGGCGCCCCTCCGGTTTAGAAAGAGGATGCTCTGCTCGCCCCGCTTCAGGTTTTCTTCTAGGGCCTGCCGCAGGGGAAGGCTCAGCGGAGAGGTGTTCCCGGCCTGGAGCTCCTCCTTCATATCGGCCAGAAAAACGGCGGGCAGCTCCCGCTCATTGTAGCGCCGGGCCAGAGTAAAGAGACGGTAGTCTCCCTGGCGGGCGTGGTACATGGTCTCCACCGAGGGGGTGGCGGACCCCAGCACCAAAAGCGCCCCGTTCCGCTGGGCCCGGTATTTCGCCACGTCCCTGGCGTGGTAGCGTGGCACGTTTTCCGATTTATAGCTCCCCTCCTGCTCCTCGTCCAGGATGACGAGGCCCAGCCGTTCCAGGGGGGCGAACACGGCAGAGCGGGTCCCGATGACCACCCGGGCCTTTCCCGTTCGGATCCGCTTCCACTCATCGTAGCGCTCTCCCGCCCGCAGGGAGCTGTGGAGCACCGCCACCTCGTCCCCGAAATGGGCGGTGTAGATGGCCATGAGCTGCGGGGTGAGGGCGATCTCCGGCACCAGCGTGAGGGCCGTCTTGCCCCGCTTCAATGTCTCCTCGATCAACCGGAGGTAAACCTGGGTCTTTCCGCTTCCGGTGACCCCGTACAGGAGGGCCACCGCCGCCTCCCCCGCCTCCGCTATGGCGTTGAGTCCCTGAAAGGCGGCATCCTGCTCCCGGTTCAGTTTGACCGGCCCGGCGGGCTCCACATGATCCGGCCCGGCCCGGCGGAAAACCTCTTGTTCCGTTATGGTCACAAGTCCGCTTTTTTCCAGGGAGCGTATGGTGGCGTTGGCGGCGCCCGTAAAATAGCAGACCTCTTTGACCGCGGCCTCCCCGATCCCCGCCAACAGCTCCACCACGGCATAGCGCAGAGGCGCCGTCTTTCGCTTGGGGGTTACCTGTGCCAGGGCCTCTTCCGGCGGGATGGCCAGAGAGATCAGCTTTTCCGTCTTATCCCCCACGCCGCGGGCGGCACTGGTCTCCAGCGCCAAGATACCCTTTCCCACCAGGGCGCGCAGGGCCGGGCCGGGATCTTTGGTCCCAAAGGCTTCCCGGATCTGCGCCGCCTCCAGGCCGCTCTGCCGGACGGAGACCAGCTCCACCACCTGCCGCTCGTATTTGGAACGTCCGGCGGCCTCCAGGGCGGCCTCTTTCTCTACGCCGTCGGCCAGCCGGTAGCAGTCCTGCAAGGCGTAATAGAGCCCGGCGGGGAGCATGGCCCGGACGGCGTCGTACACGGTACAGAACCACCGCTCCCGCATCCAAAGTGCCGTGCGGATGCCCTCGTCAGTGAGGACGGGCTCTTCATCCAGACAGGCCAGAATGGATTTCAGCCGCTTATCAGGGTTCTCAGCGGTCTCTACCGCCAGGACGATCCCCTCCGTCCTCCGGTTTCCCGCCCCAAAGGGGACGATCACCCGGACGCCGGGAGACAGTTCGGCCAGCTCGGCGGGGATCAGATAGTCATAGGGCTTGTCAATGGCAAATGTGGCCGCCGAGAGCGCGATCTTGGCAATCAGAACCGGCACGCCGGCGTCCCCCCTTATATCCCGGAAAAGGCAAGCGACCGGGCCGTGACCCGCCGCTTGCCTTTCATGTTACACTTCCTCAGAGGGCTCCACATCCCCGCGGGCCACCTCGTTCAGGGCCAGGGTAACGGGCTTCTCGTCCAGAGGATAGCCCTCGTCCTCCGCCTGGCTGGCAATCTGCCGGGCCCGGTGGGCCACCACGTTCACCAGCATATAGCGGCTGGGGACCTGTTTCAAAAGGTCGTTCATAGCGGGTTCAAGCATCATAAGACATCAAACTCCTTCAACTAAATTCATCCGGTACTTGGTGCGGCATCCCTCCGCCACCAGAATGGACATGATCTCGGCGGCAGCGTCGGACACCTTATCGTTGACGACAAGGTAGTCGTAATGGGAAATCTCCTTATATTCCTCCCGGGCTTTTCTCAGACGGCCCTCAATGACGGACTCGTCATCCGTGTTGCGGCTGTGAAGGCGGCGGGAAAGCTCCTCGAAGGAAGGCGGGATAATAAAAATAAAAACGGCGTCGGGACACTTGTCCCGCACCTTGGCCGCCCCCTGCACCTCGATATCCAGCAGCACGTCAATGCCGGCGGCCAGCTTTTCCTCGATCACTCTGAGGGAGGTCCCGTAGTAATTATCGACATACTGGGCGTACTCTAAAAACTCGCCACGGCCGATCATGCCCTCAAAGGTTTCTTTGGAGACAAAACAATAGTTGACGCCGTCCTCCTCCCCCACCCTGGGTTTCCGGGTGGTAAAGGAAACGGAAAAGTAGATGTCGGACCGTTCGCTGAGAAGTTCGGAGATCACCGTGCTCTTTCCCACGCCCGAGGGCCCGGAGAGAACGATGAGCTGGCCTCTCTGCTTCTTTCGTATCACGTGGCGTCCTCCTCCTCAATGACCGCCTCCGGCTCCTTCCCGCCCGCTCTGGCGGCAACCGTCTCCGGCTGGAGAGCCGAGAGGACGATATGGTCACTGTCCATAATGAGGACGGCCCGGGTCCGGCGGCCATAGGTGGCGTCGATTAGGTTTCCGCTGTCCCGCGCCTCCTGGACCATCCGTTTGATGGGGGCCGAATCAGGTCCCACGATAGCAATGAGCCGTCCGGCTGAAATCATGTTGCCAAAGCCCACATTGACCAGCTTCACCTGCTTCGCCCTCCTTTTCTATTCCAGGTTTTGAATCTGCTCCCGGATCTTCTCAATCTCCGCCTTGATGTCCACCACCAGGCGGCCGGTCTCCACGTCGTTGCACTTGGAGCCAATGGTGTTGGCTTCCCGGTTGAACTCCTGAATGAGGAAATCCAGCTTCCGTCCCACGCTGCCGCCCTGCTCCAGCATCCCGGCCAGCTGATCCAGATGGCTTCTCAGCCGGACGGTCTCCTCGTCCACGGCCACCTTGTCTGCGTAAATGGCAGCCTCAGTGAGGATGCGGCTTTCGTCGATCTGGGTGCTGCCCAGGATCTCCTGCAATTTGGCGGTAAGCTTGGCCCGGTAATCGGCCACGATGCCGGGGGAGCGCTCCTCCACCTGGGCGGTGAGTTGTTTGATGGTCTCAGCCCGGTTCCGCACATCCTCCGCCAGCTTGACGCCCTCCCGCTCCCGCATGGCGTCGAACTCGTCCAAGGCCTTGCCCAGAGCCTCCAAAAGCCCGGCAACCGCCTCGTCCCGATCCTCTTCCGTCCGCTCCACCAAAAACACGTCGGGGAACCGGGAGAGCAGAGATACGGAGATATCGTCAGCCAGGCTGTATGCGTCGGCCAGTTCCCGCAGGGCGCTGTAATACCCGTCGGCCACCGGCCGGTTCACCGAGATGGAGACACCGCCGGTCTCAGAGGGGCCCACGGAGAGATAGACCTCCACCTTTCCCCGGCTCACCCGCCGCTGGACCGCCGCTTTGACGGCGTCCTCGGCAAAATTGTACATCCGGGGAAGCTTGACGCCGCAGTCCAGATAGCGGTTGTTCACCGAGCGGATCTCAGCGGTAATGGCGTGTCCGTTCCACACCGACTCTCCCCTGCCGTAGCCGGTCATGCTTTTGATCACAGGCACCGCTTCCCTTCTGAACAATGTATTATACCACAAAATAGATCTGTTGAAAAGCCTTGCTCCTCAGCAGCATGGGCTGGCGCAGCTGATACACATGCAGGTCGTACAGGGATCGCACCCGGCGTAGCCGTATCCCGCGGGCCGGTAGCTGGCGCCGCCCTGCTGCATCATGGACAACGCCTGACGGTATTCGGTATTCCCAGGCTCCATGGAACAGGCTGTCTGAAAGTGCTGGGTGGCCTCATCCAGCCAGCCCTTTTGATAGGCCACATAGCCGGTGAGAAAATGCCACTCGGCGTCCTGACGGGGTGCCGTGCGGAGCAACTGCTCCGCCTGGGCCAGATTTCCCAGGTTGATGGCCTGCCGCACCTGGGCGTACAGCGCGTCGCCGCCGGTATACTGCTGATGAGTATACTGTTGCTGCTGATACCGCTGCTGCTGGTAGCCGCCATATTGGCTCTGCCCACCGCCGCCGGAGCGGGAGCGGTTGATCGAGTCATAGGCCTCGTTGATCTCTTTCATCTTTTCCTCGGCCAGGTCGGCCAGAGGATTGTTCTGGTAGTTGTCCGGATGGTACTTCCGGGCCAGATCACGATAGGCCTTTTTGATCTCCTCGTCACTGGCACCAGGGTCTACGCCAAGGATGCTGTAAGGATCATTCATCGGTCGTTTCTCCTGTGTCTCTTTTGATAGTCCCGCCACTGACCGGAGAAGACCAACTCCTCCACGCCGGGAAGACCGCTGTATAAAATATTCTCCACCACCGGCGACCACTCTGTCCGCTCCAACAGCTGGAATGCGGCCCCAGCCAAGGCCAGAGAGTGGTCCATGGTCCGGCGCAGGTAGCTCTGCTCCTCCTGCCCCCACTCCGGGAAGCGGCAGGCCACCGGATTATACCGCCCCGCCTTTTGATCCTCGGCCAGGTCGTCCACCGCGTCGACGAGATAGATCCACCTGCCCAAATGGTAGAGGAGCTGCTCCAGCGCCCGGTCCCGGACGGCGTCCCCTGTCATGGGGGCGGCGGCGCTCAGCAGCCGGGCAAAGCAGTCCGCCGTCTGGTCGATGAAAGGACAGCTGCGCCCCTCCAGGGCGCGCAGCTCCACAAGATCTTCCGCCACACGGGCGTCAAAGCCGGGGCAGGCTGCCCTGGCCTTCCGATAGGCGGCACACAACCCCAAAGACAGGATGCGCGCCCCCAGGCGGGCAAAGAATCCTCCGTCGGCGATGGTGTCCTGAAGCTTCCACCAGGTCAGAACGACGCTCTCGTCCGCCGCCAGGTCCAGCCAGTCCCGCTCCAGGCACGTCAGCTTTCCTTTGACGGGATGGACGGGACAGCGGCGGCACTCCGCCGGTTTTCCCTCTCCCGCCGGAGCAAGGAGCATGGCCAGCAGGACAAAGTCATAGCTGAGAAACATGCGGCTGAACAGTCCCCGCCGGCGGCCCAAGCTGTGGCACAGCCCGCAGTAGGCCGACTCATAGCCGGCCAAACACTCCGGGGTAAGGGTGTCCTGCCTCGCTCTGACGTAGCCGAACACGCTCAGCCCCCGAGAGAGGAAATGATCTTAAAAATAACGGGGCTGTGGTTCTTCCGGTAGCGGTCCAGCCCCATGGCGGCCAGCAGGCCCAGTACGAAGCCCACACCGCCCATGGCGATGGAGACCCCTTCCGTCAAGGACATCGTCCCCCCCAGAAGATAGAGGGCGAAAAAGAGGACGAAAGGGACGACATACAACAGGACCGCAGCCCCCAAAACACTGGAAGTGGCGCTCTCCACGGTGACGGTGTCCCCGGGCTGGGCCCCGTTGGGATTTTCCGCCACCACTATGATCTCGGGCGCGTTTTCCATCATGCTGCAATGGTCGCAGGAACCACACTTATGGGCACTGGCGCAGGCGGAGGTCCGGCGGACCATCACTTCCGCGTAACCGGGGCTGACGGAACGGATGACTTGTGCTGTTTGTTTCATAATGCTGAGAACTCCTTATCTGCTGATGGATACCACAATGTTATACTCACCTACCACGCCCACGTCACTCCTGCCGTCCAGGTACACTTTGACGGGGATGGTCTGAGTGCCGGTGGCCGCCACGGCCTGTCCCAGGTCGGCCACAATGCGAAGCTGAGAGGGACTCACCGAGGCTACGGCTTCCTCCGAGCCCCGGATCTGGACCTGGCGGGACTGAGTCACCGCCGTGGCCGTATAGCCGGCGGGCTTATTGATCAGCTCGATGTTATCCACCTCCAGCGTGGCGGTGGTCAGCCCATCTACCGTGATCGTCACCGCCGCCTCACTGACGCCGCTGACGTTGGTCAGCTCAGGGGCAAGGGTGATGGGGAACGAGAGCGTATCGCTGCCCAGGACCTTAGCCAGGTCAATATCGCCCAGGGAGATCTCCTTTACCCCCTCCAGGTCTCCGGCGCTGCCGGCCACCATGATGGTCTTGGGCGAGATCTCATATGTGATATTGTCCTTGGTGGCACCGCCGCCGGGCAGGATATTGACCGTGAGAGGAACCTCTTTGATCTGTACCACGGGAAGAGTTGTGCGGATCAGCGGCACATTGGTCTCCAGATTGGCCCCGTCCATCACCTCTTTGTTATAGGAAATGAAGACATAGGGCAAATCTCCGCTGTAAGTCTCGGAAAGCTCGGTCTTATCCAGAGTCACCTGGGCGTAGTCGATCTGGTTGACCAGCGACTCCTCTCCCTTGACTTCAATGGTGGCGGGCGAGAAGGAAAATTCTCCGGCCTGGTATCCCTCCGCCACGCCGCCGGTAAAATTGGGCTGAACCGGCACGGTGCGGACGGCGAGCTTGGCTACGGTAAACTCCACATTCAGCGGATGGCGGTCAATGATGGAGACCGTTCCGCCCACGCTGGGCGTGACCTGATAGGCCTGCGTGTAGGTCCCCGGCTGAGCGATGGAGGACACGTCAATGGTGACGGAGACCGTCTCCCCGGAGAGCTTGTTGACCAGGTCCCGCTTCCCTTTGACATTGATCGTGACGGTCCGATCCAGGCCGTCACTGATCATCAGCCCCCGGTCTTCCAAAACGTCAAGCCCCACAAAACTTACGGGCAGGTTGCGGACCACCCCGTCGATCTCGGGGTTGACCACCTTCCCGACATACATCCATAAAACAACTGCGATGAGGACGGAGAGGACGATGTACAGCCCCTTATTTTTCTTTGCTGTCTCCATCTTTCCTCTCCTCCTTCTTCCCTCGGAACAGAGCGGGCAGCTTAAAGCGGGAACCGCTCTCCTCCTTCTGCTCCGGCAGCAGCTCATTGCGGAGCAGCCGCTCCAGCGTCTCGGGGGCCAAGTGCCGTTTCAGCATCCCGCCAACTGCCACCGAGATGGACCCGGTCTCCTCGGAGACGATGGCCACCACAGCGTCGGTCTGCTCGCTGACGCCGATCCCGGCCCGGTGGCGCATCCCGAGGTCCCGGGAGAGATTCACGTTTCCGGACATGGGCAGCATGCACCCGGCGCCCACGATATGCCCGTTGCGGACGATGACAGCCCCGTCATGAAGGGGGGCCTTGTTCCAGAAAATGTTCTTCAAAAGCTCGCTGTTCACCACGGCGTCCAGGCTCGTGCCGGTCCGGATGGCGTCATCCAGCATGTTTTTCCGCTCAAAAACCATCAGGGCGCCGGTCTTGCTCTTGGACAGCGAGGTATAGGCCTCCACCGTCTGGACGATGGCGTTTTCCAGCTCATCGGGCACGTCCTGGTGGCTGACAAACACCGTGCCCAGACTGCTGCTCCCCACCTGTTCCAGGATCTTGCGCAGCTCGGGCTGGAAGAGGATGACCAGCGCCAGCACGCCCCACTCCAGCATTTTGCTGAGGAGGAAGTTGACGGTATACAGATGGCACAGGTTGGACAGCCCCAGCGCGGCCACCACCAGCACGATGCCCTTGGCCACCTTCCCGGAGCTGGTGGAGCGGATCAGGTCGATCAGCTTGTAGATGAGGAAGGCCATGATGGCGATATCGATGATATCCGTAATGGCGATGTTGCCGAAATTGGTAAACAGCCGCTCCACCATCGCGATCATCTGGTCCATCTCATTCCCTCCCATCCGTGTAAAAATCCAGCGCGCTCCGGCATGGTCACACATTCTCCTGCTTATCTAAGATATTATACTTGATTTGTATGTCCTGCGCAAGGGCGGCAAACGTGAATTTTTCCTGAATTTATCTTCCTTTTTTACCGTGAGCCCGTCCACTTTTGCATGGACCGAAAAAAGAGGCCCCCGAAGGGGCCCCTCTTCTGTCAGCCGGCCAGCCGGCTCACCTCGGAAACAAACCGCTTGACCTCGGCGGCTGTGTTAAAGTCGGAGAAGCTGGAGCGGACCGTACCCCGTTCCAGCGTCCCGGCGGTCTGGTGGGCGTAGGGGGCGCAGTGGAGTCCCGCGCGGACAGCGATCCCCCGCTCCCCCAGCGTTTCCCCGACTGCCTCGCAGTCCTGTCCCGCCACGGAGAAGGAGAGCACCCCGGCCTGCTTTTCCACGTCCCCGGCGGCGTATACCGTAACGTTGGGGATCGCGGCCAGTCCCCTGGCCGCCTGGGACACCAGCGACTGCTCATGCCGAAGGACCGCCAGCTCCCCCCGCTTCGCCACATAGCGGATCCCGGCCAGCAGACCGGCGATGCCGGGGACATTGTGCGTCCCGGCCTCCAGCCGGTCCGGGAGGAAGTCGGGCATCTCCTGCCTGGCTGAAAGGCTTCCCGTACCGCCCTCCAGCAGGGTGGCCGTGCCCTGTCCGTCCCCGCAGAGCAGGAGGCCGGTCCCCTGGGGACCGTAGAGCCCCTTGTGCCCCGGCATCCCGATAAAGGCACAGCCCAGCTCATCCATGTGGACAGGGAGGCATCCGGCGGACTGAGACGCATCCAGGATAAAGGGCACTCCTCTGCGCCGGCACAGTTCCGCCACCCCCGCCACAGGCAGGATATAGCCGAACACGTTGGAGACGTGGGTGCAGATGACGCACGTTACCTCCGGCGTGAGCTGCTCGGCAAAGGCTTCCAGCATGGCGTCCGGCCGGAACAGCGGGGCCCGGGCGGTCTTGACGCGGCAGCCCAGGGCGGCCAGAGGACGGGTGACGGCGTTGTGCTCGTAGCCGGAGACCACCACCGTATCCCCGGGCTTTACCACGGATTTGATGGCCAGATTCAGCGCATGGGTGGCATTGAGGGTAAAGACCACGTTTCCGGGGTCCTCCAGATGAAAGAGTTCGGCGGCTGCTTGTCGGCAGGCAAAGGCCGTATCAGCCGCCAGCATGGCCGGTTTGTGCCCGCCCCGCCCGGGGCTTGCCATATGCTCCATGGCATTGGCGACGGCCCGCCGGACCGAGGGCGGTTTTTGCAGGGTGGTGGCCGCGCTGTCCAGATAGATCATCAGAGCAGCACCTCCTTGTAGCTTCCATCGCTGACCATGATGAATACCCGTTTGGGAGAGAGACCTACACGGGCCAGCGTCACCAGCGCCGGAGCCAGATTCCGCTCCGAGACCTTGACCGAGTGGCTGCACCCCTCGCTGTCGATCACTTTAGGCGAGCGGAGGAGGTGAGCTGTGATGCCCGCCCGCTCCAGTGCGGCCTGCGTCCGCTGGGCGTAGGTCAGGGAGCGGCAGACAATGAGATAATAGACCATCCGAATGACCATTCCTTTCCAAAGCTTGAGAGAAATGGCCTCCCATTGGGAGAGGCAAAAACGCTCCTCTCAGCGCATCATATGCGCCGGAGGAGCGTTTCGGAACTTGGTTCTACCGGTCTCCCGTCTCCAGCACCAGAGCTACGGCGTGGGCGGCGATGCCTTCCCCGTTTCCCGTAAAGCCCAAGTGCTCTTCGGTGGTCGCTTTGACGTTGACCCGGTCCGCCGGGACCCCAAGGCGATGGGCCAGGTTTTCCCGCATTTCTGCCAAAAAAGGCGCCAGCTTGGGGGCCTGGGCCACAATGGTGGCGTCCACATTGCCCACGCGGAAGCCACCCGCGCGCAGGCGGGACATGACCTCCTCCAGCAGCTTGAGGCTGTCCGCCCCGGTAAAGGCGGGGTCGCTGTCCGGGAAGAGATGTCCGATATCCCCCATGGCGCAGGCGCCCAGCAGGGCGTCCATCACGGCGTGGGTGAGGACGTCGGCGTCGGAGTGGCCCAGCAGGCCCTTCTCATAGGGGACGCGTACGCCGCCGAGGATCAGCTCCCGGTCCTGGGTCAAGCGGTGTACATCATATCCGTGTCCGATCCTCACAGCTCTCCACGTCCTTCCAAAATAGACTCTGCCAGCGCGATGTCCTCCGGTGTCGTCAGCTTCAGATTTTCATAGGACCCGGCGGTCAGGTGCACCGGCATACCGAGCCGCTCAACGGCTGAGCAGTCATCGGTGAGTTCCGCCCCCTCCGCCACGGCCTTTTCCAGCGCCCCCAGGATGAGGCCGTGTTCAAAGACCTGGGGCGTCTGGACGGCGAAAAGTTCGGACCGGTCCGGCGTGGCCTCCACCACGCCATTCACCGCCCGTTTGATGGTGTCCTTCACCGGCACCGCCGGAGCGGCGGCCCCCCATTGGGCGGCGGCCTCGATCACTTCCATTATCACTTCATATGTCACCAAAGGCCGGGCGGCGTCGTGGATGGCGATGAGCCCCGCGGCAGGCGCCGCCTCCCGGATCCCCGCCAATACGGATTCCGTCCGGGTCTCTCCCCCAACCACCACTTTATGTACCTTCTCCAAGGCGGCGTCCCGGCACAGCTGCCCTATGGGGACGATGAGATCCTCCCGGGCCGCCACAATAATTTCCGTGATCCAGGGACACTCCTCCAGCGCCCGGAGCGTGCGGATGAGGACCGGGATCTCTCCCAGAGGCAAAAGCACCTTATCCTCCCCCATCCGGGTGGAACGGCCCGCCGCCGGAACGACGGCGGAACAGGTAAAGCCGGGTTCCCGCTCCCGCCGGAACAGGCGGTTCAACAATCCCATAGGGGCTCCCCCTTCTTTCTCCGAATCGAAAAAAGGAACCCTACGGTTCCTTTTTCTCTTTCCTCTATCTTATTGCGCCACGGCCCGATTGATGCGGGACTCGACCTCTTCATAGCTGGCGCTCTCTGAAAGCACGATCTCCGAAATCAAAATCTGCTTGGCGGAGTGGAGCATCTTCCGCTCCCCGGTGGACAGCCCCCGCTCCCCGTCCCGAAGCATGAGGCTTTTCACCACCCGGGCCACCTCCAGGATGTCTCCGCTTTTCAGCCGCAGCATATTCTCCCGGTAGCGCCGGTTCCAGTTCGGGTCTGTGTCCACCTCGATGCCGGGCAGCGCGTTGATGACCTGGTCGGCCTGATCCGGGTCCACAATGGGACGCACGCCGATCTCATCCGAATTCTCCGTCGGGATCATCACCAGCATCCCGCCCACGGGCAGCTTCAGAATATAATAATCCCGCACCACTCCGTTGACTTTTTTGGTGACGATGCTGTCGATCACGCCAGCACCGTGCATGGGATGGACGATTTTATCCCCAACGTGGAACATTCCGCGCCTCCTTGCTCCGTATACAAATCTTAACAAAGAGTATTATAGCCTTATTTTCTGAATTTTGCAAGAATAATCCAGAAAATCATAAAAACCACGCCAAAACCACACCATTATTTGACAAGAAAAAGAACATATTCTATTTTTCAAATCACAGGCCAGCGGGGCGGGGCTGTCGGAAAAAGAAAACATCCCCCGGCGAAAGCCGGAGGATGTTTTGAAACGCGGCAGAGGGGACTTACTCGCCGTCAAAGTCGGGAGCCACCTCGGTGGTCTCGCCGTCGGAGCTGGCCACCACGGTGTCCTCGTCGCTGTCATCGTTGGTCCGCTGGGCATCTTCCAGCACGGCACGGATAGACAGGGAGACCTTCTTGCGGTCATAGTCAATATCGGTGATCTTCACTTCCACCTGATCGCCCTCGCTCAGCACGTCGCCGGGCTTGTCGATGCGGTGGTCGGCGATCTGGGAGATATGGATCAGGCCGTCCACACCGGGCACGACCTCGGCGAAGGCGCCGAAGGTCATCAGCTTCACCACGCGCACAGTGGCGGTATCGTCCACCTTGTACTTGTCGGTGAAGTTGGCCCAGGGATCCTGGCCTCGGTCCTTCATGCCCAGAGAGATCTTCTTCTTCTCGGGGTCAAAGGAGATCACGTACACATCCACCTCGTCGCCGGGGTTGACTACCTCGGAGGGGTGCTTCACGCGGCTCCAGCTGAGCTCGGAGATGTGGACCATGCCGTCCACGCCGCCGATGTCCACAAAAGCGCCATAGGAAGTGAGGGACTTCACCACGCCGTGGTAGTGCTTGCCCTCCTCAATGCCAGCCCACACCTCAGCGGCCTTCTCGGCCCGCTCCGCGGCGCCGACGGCGCGGATGGAACCCACCACCCGGCGGCGGGCGCGGTTGACCTCGGTGATGCGCAGCTTGACCTTCTTCTTGAGAAGCTCAGTCATGGGCGTGTCACGGGGAATCCCGGTCTGGGAGGCGGGCACGAACACGCGAACGCCCTTGACGCTCACCACGACGCCGCCCTTGTTCTCCTCGGTGACCACGCCCTCGACGGTGGTGCGGTCCTCGCAGGCCTGGGCCACGTCATCCCAGCTCTTGACGGTATCCAGACGCTTTTTGGACAGGGTGACCACGCCCTCCGCGTCGTTGACGCGCATGACGTAAGTCTCAATCTCGTCGCCCACATGAACCAGATCCTCGACCTTGACCGTGGGGTCGTCGGTCAGCTCAGACACCGGTATGTAACCGGCGTGCTTGGTCCCGAGATCCACGTAGATCTCAGTCGGCGTAATGTCCGTGACAACGCCCGTGACTTTCTCCCCCGTATTTAAAGTTTTGATCGATTTCTCCAGCAGTTCGGCAAAGGATTCCTCGATCTCCATGTTTTCTTCGCTCATTTTGTCAAATACCTCCTTTATGATCCACACGGGCGTGGAGGCGCCCGCGGTGATTGCCACGCAAGCCCTTCCCACAAAACGGGACGGGTCCAGCTCGTCCGAGCGTTCTACCCAGACTGTGTCAGGACAGACCGCGGCGCACAGCTCATAGAGCCGGCGGGTATTGGCGCTGTCCCGCCCTCCTATGACGACCACGGCGTCGTTTTGGGCGGCCAGTCGCTGGGCTTCGGATTGCCGGGCGCAGGTAGCATTACATATTGTATCAAAAACTTTGATATTTGTACACAGTTTTTTTGCGTTTTCCACGCAAAAATTCCAAGTTGCCTGGGTCGAGGTGGTTTGTGACACCATCGTCACCGGCTCTTCCGCGACGGCGGGATGGGCCAGCAGGTATTTCTCCAGCGCTTTCCCATCCTGAAAGATCAAAGGATCCCGGCACCAGGCGGCGATGGCCTTCACTTCGGGATGTCCCGGAGCGCCGATCACGATGACCCGCCGTCCCTCTTCCTGGGCCTGGGCCACCAGCTTATGGATGCGGGAGACGTTGGGGCAGGTGGTGTCGACGACCCTGGCGTTTTTCGATTGAAGCAGGCGGTGTACCGCCTCCCCCTCCCCGTGAGAGCGGAGGATGACAGCCGCCCCCTCAGGAATATCCTCCGGGCGGTCAACGAGAGTGACGCCCAGTCCCGTCAGGCTGTCGATGACCGCCTGATTATGGATGACCGGCCCCAGCATAACGCAGGGGGCTCCGCTCTGGGCGGCGTCCCGGGCCATCTCCACCGCCCGGCGGACCCCGTAGCAAAAACCGGCGGATTTTGCCACCGTCAGTTTCATTTTACCTGTTCCTCCAGCGCCGCGATGCGAGCCATCAGATCCCTAGCGATCTCCTCATACTCCAAGGCCGAGCCGTGACGGGTCTCCGTCTGGGGCAGATAGGGCTCTCCAAAAACCACCGGAGTGCGGCCGAACCACTTTTTCTTGGCCGGGATGTAAATGGGCAGGATGGGGGCCCCGGTGCGCAGGGAGAACATGGCCACGCCGGTCTTGGCCTCCCCCAGCTGTCCGTCTTTCTGGCGGGTCCCCTCGGGGAACAGCATCAGCTTATCCCCGCTCTTCAGGCATTTCATCGCCCGTTTGACGGCGGCCACGTCAGATTTGCCCCGCTCCACGGCAAAGATCCCCGCCTTTTTGAGGATCCAGCCAATGATGGGGACCTCCAGCAGCTCCGCTTTCGCCATGACCTGGGGCCGGTGTTTCAGCGTCATGGCAAAGGCCACGAACAATGGGTCGGAAAGCCCTGTATGGTTGGGGCACAGGATCACCGGCCCGTCGGGGATACACTCCCTGCCGATGGCCTTGCAGGGATGCACCAGATTAAAAAAAGGCCAGACGATGGAATAGACAACAGCATACGCGCGCTTCATGCCAATTTCTCCCGAACTGTCTGAAGGAGGACTTCAAAGCTCTCCTCCATGGAATTTCCTGTGGTGTCCACCAGCAAGGCGTCCTCCGCCTGGCGGAGAGGCGCGGCAGACCGGGTGGAGTCCCGGTGGTCCCGCTCCCGGATATCGGCCAGCACCGTCCCATAATCGGTCCGGCTGCCCCGGGCCGCCAGCTCCTCGAACCGCCGCCGGGCCCGGTCCTCCGCCGATGCGGTGAGGAATATTTTCACATCGGCATCGGGCAGCACCACCGTCCCAATATCCCGGCCGTCCATGATAACGTTGCCCTGTTTGGCCAGGTCCCTCTGCATATCCATCAAAAAATCCCGTACACCGGGAATGGCGGAGATCTGGGAGGCTGCGGTGGACACCTCCGGCGTGCGGATGGCGTCGGTTACATCCTCCCCGTTCAGGTACATTTTCTGGACCCAGTCCTCCCCGTAGTCCAGCCGGATGGACACCATGGGCAGCAGCTTCGACACCGCCGCCTCGTCCTCCGGGGAAATCCCCTGCCTCAGGGCAAACAGCCCCAGAGTGCGGTAGATAGCCCCCGTATCCACATAGAGAAAGCCCAACGCTCGGGCCAGTTTTTTCGCCATCGTGCTCTTCCCTGCCCCGGAGGGGCCGTCCACGGCAATGCTTTTATACTTCATATCGGTTTTCCTCCCGGCAAAAACTCGCGGCGCCCAGCCCCGCCGCCCGGCCCGTGGACCAAGCGATCTGAAGGTTGAAGCCTCCGGTGTAGGCGTCCACGTCCAGCACCTCCCCCGCCAAAAAGAGGCCCTTGGCCCTTTTGGAGGACATGTCGCTGGGTGACACCTCTTTCACCGTCACGCCTCCGGCTGTGACGATGGCCTCTTCCACCGGCCTGGGGCCCAAAATGGAAAAGTCCAGGGCTTTGATGGTCTCCAAAAGCCTCCGGCGCTGAGGTCGTGTCAAGGCGTTTGCCTTTTCACTTCCCGATACCCCGGCCCGCTCCAGCAAAAGGGGGATCAAGGAGTGGGGCTCCAGCGTTTCCAGCACATGGCGCAGGTCTTTGTTGGCCCCTTCGGTCAATTCCCGCACCAGACGCCGGTCCAATGTCTCCTCGTCCAGGGCCGGTTTCAAATCGATGCTGGCCGTGTAGCGGTCCTTGTCAAAGTCCCGAAGATGGGCGCTGGCGCTGAGGACCAGGGGGCCGGACAGTCCAAAATGGGTAAAGAGCAGTTCCCCCTGCTCCTGAAACACCGTTTTCTTTTTGCTGTTCTTGATTTTCAGAGCTACATTTCGGAGAGACAAGCCCTGCATCCCGGCGCAGTCCTCCGCCACCAGCGGCACCAGAGAGCCTCTGGTGGGCTGGACCGTGTGCCCCGCCTGCCGGGCCAGCTCGTAGCCGTCCCCGGTGGAGCCGGTGGCGGGGTAGGACACCCCGCCGGTGGCCACGACGGCCGCCTTGCAGGGGTAGCGGGTTCCGCTCTCCCCCCTGACCGCGGTGACGGAACCCTCCACGATCTCCAGGGAGACCGCCCGATCCTGGATCAGTTCTACCCTGCTTTTCCGCAAGGCCAGAAGAAGGGCGTCGATGACGTCGGCCGCCCGGTCGGACTGGGGAAACACCCGGTTCCCCCGCTCCGTTTTCAGCGGCACGCCTAGGCCCTCGAAAAAGGCCATGACCTCCTCCGGCGGGAAGCGGGTGACGGTGCTGGTGAGGAAGCGGGCGTTGTGGGGCACGTTGGCCAAGACCTCCTGCACAGAGCAGTGGTTGGTCACGTTGCACCGGCCCTTGCCCGTAATGTACAGCTTGCGGCCGATTTTCTGGTTGCGCTCCAAAAGAGTCACGCGGGCGCCCATGGAAGCGGCGGCCAGAGCCGCCATACAGCCGGCCGCGCCGCCGCCGATCACGATGATATCAGAGGTCAATCCAAATAACTCCTATTCGTCGGTCTTTTCATAGACCTCGTACTCGTCCCAGATCTTTTCCAGCTTGCTGAAGGTCCCGGAAAGCTCTTCGCTCTTCTTCCGGCTCACCGCCACGATCAAGGCGTTGACCAGGGAAAGGGGCGCCACCAGGGAGTCCACAAAGGAGGCCATATCGCTTTTGGCCATCAGGGTGTGGTCGGCGATCTCCGCCAGAGGAGAGGCTCCGCTGTCGGTGATCCCGACCACGGTGGCCCCCCGGTCCTTCGCATACTGCATGGCCTTCACTGTGCGCTTGGAGTACCTGGGGAAGCTGATGCCGATGATCACGTCTCCCTCCCCGATGCGCAGGATCTGCTCAAAAAGTTCACTGGAGGAATTGGTGTGGGCCACCACCACGTTTTCAAACATCATGTTAAAATAAAAGCCCAGAAAGCTGGACAGGGCAAAGGCGGAGCGTACCCCCAGGATATATACCTTCCGGGCCGAGAGGATCGCACTCACCGTATGGTCAAAATCCCGGCGGTCCACCTCTTCCAGGGTCATGCGGATATTCTCGGCATCCGCATGCATCACCATGGGCAGGATCTCATGGTTGCCGATGCGGTCGTTGGAGACCTCGATCCGCTGCACCGCCGTGAGCTTGTTGCGGATCATCTCCTGCAAGGCCTTCTGCATGGCGGGATAGCCGTTATAGCCCAGCTCCGCGGCAAAGCGCACCACGGTGGACTCACTGACGTTCACCGTTTTGCCCAGCTTGCTGGCGGTCATGAAGGCCGCCTTGTCGTATGAATTCAGGATGTAATTGGCGATGAGCTTTTGCCCCTTGGAAAAGGTGCTCATCTCGCTTTGGATCACAGTTAAAATATCTTTTGTCATATGAAACGATCCTCCGGCTATTTCCCCGCTTTCAGGGGAGATAATCACTCCGTTATCATAGCCGGATTCCGCCGGAAAAGCAACCGTTTTTTGCAAGTTCTGCACTTCATCTTGCAAAATGGAAGCATATGGCTTCAGTGGATCAGCTCCGCCCGCTCCCGCGGGGTGAGCCACCGCCAGGCCCCTATGGGCAGGCTGCCCAAAGACAGCGTTCCCTCCCGGACCCGGCGCAGGCGATGTACCGTCAGCCCCGCCAGGGCGCACATGCGCCGCACCTGGCGGTTCTTCCCCTCGTGGATCACCACGGACAGCGCTCCCCCCGTCCCGTCCCTCCGCAGGACGGAGACCCGGGCCGGGGAAAGAAGGGCGCCGTCCAGCTCCAACGGCCCCGACAGGATGGGCAGTGCCCTCTCCAGATCCCCGGTCACCGACACGTGGTACTCCTTCTCAACCTCCTGGCTGGGGTGAAGGAGCCGGTTGGTCCCCTCCCCGTCGTTGGTGAAGAGAAGCAAACCCTCAGAATCCAGATCCAGCCGCCCCACCGGCCATACCCGGCAGCCGCAGCCGGCCACCAGCTCCGCCGCCGTACGTCTCCCCTTTTCATCCGACAGGGTCGTGACATAGCCCCTGGGCTTGTTCAGCATGAGCCATACCGGGCTGTCCGGCTTGGGAAGGGGGATGCCGTCCACTGTGACGGTATCCCGGTCCGGGTCGGCCTTGTCGCCCACCTTGGCCGCCGCGCCGTTTACAGCCACCCGGCCCGAAGCCAGATAGCCTTCCGCCGCCCTGCGGGAGCAGATCCCGGCGGCGGAGAGCAATTTTTGCAGTCGTTCCTCCATGGTCCTCTCACCTCGTCTGCGTCAAAAGCGCGGCCAGGGAGCTGTCTCCCCCGCCGCGCAGATATTCCGTGATCCGCTGGAACAGGCTGAGCTGGGGCTTGTTCACCGGCACATCGGCGGTATATAAAAGGTAGGTCTCACCGATGACCTCTTCTCCGATCAAAAAGGTGAGCTTTCCGGCGATGGCCCCCTGTTCCACCGGCGCCTCCACCTCCTCGGGCAGAGTGATCAGCGCCCGCACCTTCTCACGCTCCTCCAAGGGATAGAAAACGTCGGAGGCGGTCTCAACTCCCACCTGGGACAGGAGGCTCCCCCTCACCCGCAGTGTGCGGAACTGCTTCCCCGCGTGGGCCAGAGGATGGTTGGGCCATGTGTCGAAACCGTAGTTGAAGAGCTTGGTATGGTCGTCCCAGTCGTCCGGGTCTTTCAGCGTCACACAAATAAGGGTCTGGTCCCCTCTCGTGGCACAGGAGACCAGGGTGCGCCCGGCGGCGTCGGTATAGCCGGTCTTCATACCGCCGCATCCCTCGTATCGCCACAGCAGCTTGTTATGGTTGGTCAGGCTTCGGCCCGCGATGGTGATGGAGCGGGTGGCCACCATCATGGACAGGGTCTCGTTTTCCAGCACCGCCCGGGCCACCAGCGCCATATCGGCGGCGGTGGAATAGTGCTCATCGTCGTCCAGGCCGTTTGGATTGGCAAAGTGGGTGTCCTTCATGCCAAGGGTTTCCGCCCGCTGGTTCATCCAGTCCACGAAGGTCTCCACATCCCCCGCGCAGCCCCCGGCGATGGCCAGGGCCGCGTCGTTTCCCGATGAGAGGAGCAGGCCGTAGAGAAGGCCCTCCAGGGTGATCTCCTCCCCGGTCCGCAGGTACATGGAGGAACCCTCCGCCTGGTACTCCGGCTTGACTTTGATGACCTTCTGGAGATCGGGCGTGGACTCCACCGCCACAAGGGCGGTCATCAGCTTGGTAATGCTGGCGATGAGCCGTTTTTCATGGGCGTTCTTTTCATAGAGGACCCGCCCGCTCCCCGCGTCCACCAGGATGGCGGAGGCGGCGGAGACCGCCGGGGCGCTCTCCGCCCCATAGCAGACAGGGCACAGCAAAGACACGGCCAGCATGGCCGTAAGCAGTCGTTTCATATGGCACTACCTCGCAAAAAGAGATAGTGCCAGTATGCGCCTTAGAAGTCGGCGTTATCCTTCTTCTCCTGCTGCTTTTCAATAAACCCGGTGACCTTGTCCACCAGCTCGGGAACCATGTCCACCACCCGGTCCACCGCCCCGTCGGGAGGAGGCGCCACAGGCAGAAGTTTCACCGTATCCCCCCGGACCACCAGGAAGGCGATGGGGTTGATGTTCACCCCGGCGCCGCTGCCGCCGCCGAAAGAGTTGTCGGCGTCCGGCTTCTGGTTCTTGGTGGCGAAATCGCTGCCGCCGGAGGCAAAGCCAAAGCTCACCTTGGACACGGGGATGATCGTGACCTCGCCGGCCAGGATGGGCTGGCCCACGATGGTGTTCACGTCCACCATCGTCCGGATCTTTTCCATGGTGGCGCTCATGAGGTCGCTGAGGGGATGTTCTTTCTTCTCCACTTAAATCGCCTCTTTCTGTGTGTTGGCGGGCCGTTTCCCGCTTTGGTATATCCTCAGGCACTTGACGGCGTACCGCGCCCCGAAACTCACGAACTGCCCGATCCGGCCGGAAAAGGCGGCATAAAGGTAGACCGTGGGCTTGCCGGCTTGAAAATCCACCGCAGTACGGATTCTGTGATCTCTAATATCAAAATTCTGCTCGAAAATGGGCCAAATCATACCGACGGCCGCGTTAGCTCCGCCAAAGGCCATGGCCGCCATTGCCGCGTCGGGCGCCGCGGCAACAAAATCCAAATGAAGCGTGTCGATTCGGATGCGTCGTTTTAATTCCCCAGCCGCCTCCCCAATCAGCGGCAGAAACCGCCGGAGGGTCTCCCTTGCTCCGCCCGGTTTATGCTGGGGTCCTCCCCCTTCTTTCTCCTGCTTCGCTTTTCGCGCCTTCCGGGGCTCCTTTTCTTCCCGCTTCTTCCTGGGATAGAC
Source organism: Oscillospiraceae bacterium (assembly GCA_022846075.1). Classification (GTDB taxonomy): domain Bacteria; phylum Bacillota; class Clostridia; order Oscillospirales; family Oscillospiraceae; genus Vermiculatibacterium. The sequence goes on along the minus strand of AP025582.1, from coordinate 1,627,193 downwards.
CTTCCATCGGAAGCACCCCGCCCGGCCCCATACGATCAGGCCGCCCGCGGAAAACTCCGCCGCGCCGCCCACGCGGACCATGGCGAGCAGAATCAGAACCGCCAGAATGATAAGGCACACCATCCACCCGCTCATGGGACAGGCGCCTCCGGGGCGTCTCCGTCTTCCGCCGGCTCATCTTCTCCCCCGGCCCCGGCGGCCAGCGCTTCCCGCTCGGCCAGCTCCCGGGCGGCGGCCTCCAGCTCCTCATCGGTGATGCCCGGCTCTTCCTCCGGCTTCTTCTCCTCTTCCTGAAGCCGTTCCACTTCCATCTGCATATCCAGCGTCAGCTGTTCGTCCTCCGCCGAGGCGCTGGGCAGGTCTGGCAGCTCCTCCAGGCTGGAGAGGCCGAAGGAGCGCAAAAAGTTTTGGGTTGTCCGGTAGAGGATCGGCCGGCCGGGCACCGCCAGCCGTCCGCACTCCTCGATTAGCTCCCGCTCGGTGAGCAGGCCCACGGTATAGGCGCTGTCCACGCCCCGGATCTGGTCCACATAGGCCTTTGTGGTAGGCTGATAATAGGCGATGATGGCCAATACCTCCAGAGCCGGTTGGGACAGCCGGGCGGGCTTTCGGCTCTCAAAGGCCTTTCGGATATATCCGGCGTACTCGGGCGCAGAACACAGCTGGTAGCAGTTCTCCAGCTTCACCAGCCGGATGCCCCGGCGCTCATAGCTGTATTGATCGGCCAACCGCTGGCACACGGCGTCGGCGGTGGCCCTGTCGATCTCCAGCGTCATGCAAAGACGCTCCACCCCCACCGGCTCCCCGGCGGCGAAGAGGATGCCTTCGATGGCGGACTCCACTTCCTTCAATTCCATAGAAAGCCCCTCCCTTTAATAGGCGTCGGAAGAGAATTCAAAGTCCTCTTCCCCGCCCCCGATGCTGGTGACGGTGCAGTCGGTCTCGGTCCCCGCCAGGCGCAGCCGCCGGGCCTTGCACAGCTCCAGCACCGCCAGGAAGGTAGCCACTACCTCGGAGCGGCTCCGGTTGCCGCGGAACAGAGCGTGGAACCGGGTGACCCCGAACTGGCGCAGCCGGTCCATGATTTCCCCCGCCTTATCCGCCACCGGGTAGGGTTCCCGGCCCACGATGCCCTCAAAGGCGGCCATGGGCGGCGGAAGCTGGTTGTCCACCCGTTCCAGCGCCGAAGAAATGGCCCGAAAGAGGTCCTCCGGTTTGTGGCTGTACCGGTATACCTTGTTTACCGGCAGATGCTCCGGCACTTTGGTGATGTAGTCCCGGCACACCGCATACCGATCCGAGAACATGGGGACGATGGACTGGATGCGGACATAGTTTTCGTGCCTCTGGTGCTCCTCCAGAGAGGCAATGAGCTGATCCAGCTCGGAGATGGCTTCCTCGTCGTGGATGGACAGCAGCATTCGGGTCTTGATAAACATGAGCTGGGCGGCCATGGACATAAACTCGCTGGCCACCTCCAGGTCCAGGGCCCGGCGCTTGTTCATCCAAGCCATGTACTGATCCAAAATCAAAGAGATCTGAATGTCCTGGATCTCCATCTTGTTCTTGGCCAGCAGGCTCAAGATAAGGTCCAGAGGGCCGGTAAAATCCTCCACGTCGTCCGCGCGGACCCGCACCACTTTTTCCAGATGATAGATCGGAGCGTCCATGGAGTCTCACCTGCCTTTTCAGGAAAATAGCCGAATCAGAGAAGAGATGTCCTGGGTGGCGAATACCGCGCCCAGGGGATAGCCCACCAGGGAGCATAGTCCTTGCAGCGCCGTCAGGATCAGGCGGGACAGGGGCCCCTGAAAGGTGCCCGCCATGGTCAGTACGATGACCAGGATCATCACATACCGCTCATACCGCAGGATCGTCAGATACGCCTTATCCGGCAGAAAGGCGAACAGGACTTTGGAGCCGTCCAGAGGGGAAATTGGGATGAGGTTGAATATCCCAAGCCCCGTGCTCAGCACCGCCAAATTTGAAAGGAAGCACAGCACCACCAAGGCGGCGTTGCCCAGGCGGGTGAAATGATAGATCAGCGAGCTTACCGCCAAGGCGAGAAAGGCCAGCAAAAAATTGGATAGGGGGCCCGCCAGGGCGGTGATGGCCATATCCCGTTTGGGATGCTTGAAATAGCGCATATCAACAGGCACAGGCTTGGCCCAGCCCACCTTGGCCACCAGCATCATCAACAGGCCGATGGGATCGATATGCCGGATGGGGTTGAAGGTCAGCCGTCCGGCGTTCTTGGCGGTGGGATCACCCAGCCGGTAGGCCACCAGGCCGTGGGAAAGCTCATGGAAGGTGATGCAGAAAAGGGCCGCCAGGGCGGATACCAAAAGCCCGACGAGGCCCCACCAGTCCATGCTGTTCAAGAATTCCGTCAAATCCCGCAAAGCAGAGCCTCCTCCCGATTTGAATAAAAGATATTATACCAAATTTTTTAACTTCACACAAGTGCCCGGCAGAGGTTGCGGAAAAGCAGATATGCCCTTGCCTCTTTGCGCCGAATCTTGTATAATGATTTCAGAAATACTATCTCAAAAAGCTTTCTGCAAAATAAAAAACAGCCGCGACACACGGCTGTTTCTTTTTATTTTATTCCTCCAGTCCCAGGAGCCAGCTCACCTTGACGTTCAAAGCCCGGGCCAGCAGAGGAAGTTCAAAGTCGGGCACGATCCGTTTTCCGGTCTCGATCCGGCTGATGGCCATCTGGCCCAGCTGCAGCCCCATCAGCTGCAGACGGCCCGCCAGCGCCTCCTGGGACAGCCCGATAAACTGGCGGGCCAGTCTTACACGGGCGCCTGAAATATTGGACTTTTCATTTTGAAGCGACAGGCGCACCCGTATACCCTACCTTTTCCATCCAGATCATCTTTCGTATAGTATGCCGAATTGACAATAACATGAACCCAACCCCGTAATTATAAAAAAGATGATTAAGTAATATCCCGCCGTTTATAAATTCTTTTTGAGCAAAAAAATGACTATTTTATTTTCTTTCATTTCCCTTTTGAAATAACGTGAGTAGGTGATCCAATGGGCAAATTACACCGGGCCATACAGCGTATGGACGTTCAAGTGTCCCTCTTCACCGCTTTGATGGTCCTTCTCTCCTGCCTTCCCCTATACGCCGTCAGCTATCGCCTGACCTATAAGAACATGATCCATGTTTTGGAGGAGCGGGTCTACTCCATTGCCAATGCGGCGGATTCCCTCTTGGATAAAGAAGGTTTCTTCAAGCTGTATGATGAGGAGGACATGAACAGCGATCTCTACCTTCGATCTCAGGAGGAGCTCTACCGGATCAAGCTGGGCACCGGCGTGCGGTACCTCTATACCGCCACCCGCACCGAAGATGGGGACTTCATCTACCTGGTGGACGGACTGGATCTGTCCGCCGAGGATTTTCGTCATCCCGGCGACCCCATCGAGCCGGAGATCATCCCAGAGCTGGAATATGCGATGACTGACCATCCCGTACTGCCGGACAGCATTAAAAATACCGAATGGGGCAAAATCTTCATCGCCTATATCCCGATCCACGACGACACGGATGACCAGGTGGTAGGCGTTCTGGGCGTGGAATTCGAGGCGGAGAGCCAGTTCAACACCTACCGCACCCTCAAGTTCATCACACCGCTGATCATCCTGCTCACTTGCCTGCTGGCCGGATTGCTGGCCCTGCGGGTTTTTCGGCGGATCTCCAACCCCACCTTCCAGGATGCGTCCAACACCGACTATCTCACCGGTTTGAAAAGCCGCAACGCCTTCCAAACCGATCTCAGCAACGCCAACGCCCGCCGGACCGCCCTCCCTGGGTGCAGCATGATCCTTCTTGATCTAAACGAGCTCAAATTGGTCAATGATTCTCTGGGGCATAACTCCGGGGATCTCTACCTCCAGCTGGCCGCCCAGGCCATCCGCGCCGCCCTGGACAAGCAGGACATTGCCTATCGGATCGGCGGAGACGAGTTCGCCATCATTACGCCTCTCCAGGAAGACGCGGACATCAAACAGCTGGTAGAGCGTGTCCGTCACAGCCTGGAACGGCTCCGCCCCGAGAATTGGACCGCGCCCCTGTCGTTCTCCGCCGGTTGGGCCACCTTTGACCCCACCCGTGACGGTGACCTGTCCGCAGCCTACCACCGGGCCGACGACGCCATGTATCTGGACAAGCAGCAGTACCACGGAACTTAAGGATAGAAAAAGGCCTCACTCCACGACAGAGTGAGGCCTTTTCTTATCCGTTCGCTCAGACAATGTGATTGCGCAGGACGCCGATCCCCCGAATCTCCACTTCCACCGTGTCCCCGGGCTTCATGGGCCCCACGCCGGCAGGAGTCCCCGTGGTGACCACATCGCCGGGCTCCAGGGTCATGGAGGCAGTGATGAAGGCGATCAGTTCCGGGAGCTTGTGCATAAAGAGCTCGGTATTCCCCTTCTGGACCACCTGACCATTGAGGCGGGTCTCCACGTCGGCACAGGCCCCGTCGATCTCATCCGTGACCAGCGGCCCCACCGGGGCAAAGCCGTCCATGCTCTTCCCCCGGGTCCATTGGCCGTCTCCATATTGGATATCCCTGGCCGTGACGTCGTTGAGACAGGTATAGCCCAGGACATACTCTTCAAAGTGCTCCGGCGCCACATCCTTGGCCCGCTTTTTGATGACCAGGGCCAGCTCTCCCTCATAGTCCAGCCGCTCCACGAAGCCGGGGGCATGGACCTGACCCTCCGGGTGGTTGAGGGTGTTGGGCGCCTTGATGAACAGCAGAGGCTTGGCGGGAGCCTCGCCCCCCATTTCCTTCACATGGTCGAAATAGTTCTTCCCGATGCACACGATTTTCGTAGGCTCGCAGGGCGCCAGCAGGCGGCAGCTGGACAGAGGCAGGCTCTCCCCGTCATATTGGATGCTCTCATAGGGCGCGGCGGACAGGGTCCGTACCGTCTCCCCTTTCAGCACGCCCCAGACCGGCGTGTCCCGGCGCAGGATGCGGACGTATTTCATACTGTTCCCCCCATATGATCTAAAATCAGTCCCAGCAATTCTTCCCTGCCTGTCCCCTTCTCGGCTGAAAAGGGAATTACCTTTACATCATCAGGCAGCTCTAAAGTCTCCCGGATAAGAGCCAAATTGGGTTCGATCTCGCTTTTTTTCAGCTTGTCCAGCTTGTTGGCCACGACGGCAAAGGGCCGGCCCGTCCCCTTGAAATAGTCCGACATGATCTTATCGTCCCCGGTGGGCTTATGGCGGGCGTCTACGATCAGGACCCCCAGGGTCATGAGGGAGCGGTCGTCGAACCAACTCTGGATCAGTCCCGCCCAGCGGGCCTTTTCCGTCTGGGAGACCTTGGCGTAGCCATAACCCGGGAGGTCCACCAGATAGATTTTTTCATCGATACGGAAATAGTTGATATGGGTGGTCTTTCCCGGCGCCGCGCCCACCCGGGCAAAGTTCTTCCGGTTGAGAAGCCGGTTGATGACAGACGATTTGCCCACATTGGAACGGCCCGCGAAGGCGATCTGCGGCAAAAGATCCCTCGGAAAGTCCTTGGCCCCGGCGGCGGAGCGTACAAACTCCGCCTTTTGTGTATTCAGTCCCATAGCTCACCTCACTGTGCCCAGGGCCGCTGGCCCTGGACTATATTGGCCGCCGCCTCCGGCAAGGGTGGCAGCTCCGCATTCACTTTTTCCCGCACAAGGGCGCTGTCCAGCACGGCATCCACCTGCCCGGCGGGAACAAACCGCAGAGCGGAGCGCACCAGCGGGTCGATCTCCTCCAGGTCCGGGAGATTCCCCTCCGGCAGGATCACGGTGCGGATCCCCTCCCGCAGAGCCGCCATGGTCTTTTCCCGCAGGCCGCCGATTCGCAGCACCCTTCCCCGTAAAGTTACTTCACCTGTCATAGCCACATCTCCCCGCACCGGGGTTCCGGTAAGGGCGGAGACCATGGCGGTGGTGACCGCCACTCCGGCGGAGGGCCCGTCCTTGGGTACGGCCCCCTCTGGAAAGTGGACATGGACATCCTTTTTCCTGTAAAAGTCCTCCTGGATCCCCAGCTCCCCCGCATGGGCGCGGATATAACTGAGGGCGGCCCGGCAGGACTCCTTCATCACATCCCCCAAATTCCCGGTAAGCTCCAGCTTGCCGGAGCCGGGGACCACGTTGACCTCTACCTCCAGCAGTTCACCGCCCACACTGGTCCAGGCCAGACCGTTGACCACGCCCAGCCTGGGGGCGTGATCCCGCAGTTCAGGCTGGAACTTCCGCGGCCCCAGCATGGGCTCCAGATCTTTTTCTGTTATGGAAACTGACTTTACATCTGTTGAGACTAAGCGCATTGCCGTTTTCCGGCACACAGAGGCCAGCTCACGCTCCAGGAGCCGGACCCCGGACTCCTTGGTATACCCCGCGATCAGGGCCCGGAGAGCTCCGTCACTGATTTTGAGTTGGCTTTTTTTCAGACCGTGGCGTTTCAGCTGTTTGGGCAGCAGATGCCGCCGGACGATCAGGAGCTTTTCCTCATCGGTATAGCTGGGCAGTTCGATGACTTCCATCCGGTCCAGCAGGGGCCGGGGAATGGTATCAGTGGTATTGGCAGTGGTGATGAACATCACCTCGGAGAGATCGAAAGGGATCTCCAAAAAATGATCCCGGAAGGAACCGTTCTGCTCCGGGTCCAGCACTTCCAAAAGGGCCGAAGCCGGGTCCCCCCTCTGGTCATTGCCCAGTTTATCGATCTCATCCAGCACCAGCAGAGGATTGCAGCTCCCCGCCTGCTGAACGGCGGCGATGATCCGTCCCGGCATGGCCCCCACATAGGTCTTGCGGTGCCCCCGGATCTCCGCCTCGTCGTGGATGCCGCCCAGGGAGACCCGGGCCAGCTTCCGCCGGGTGGCCTTGGCCACGGAGAGGGCCACCGAGGTCTTTCCCACGCCGGGCGGGCCCACCAGGCAGATGATCTGCCCCTTCAGATCCGGGGCCAGCTGTTTGACCGCCAGGAATTCCAGGACCCGCTCCTTCACCTTGTCCAGGCCATAGTGGTCAGCGTCCAGGGCCTTCCGCACCGCTCCCACGTCCAGCCGGTCCTTGGTGCGCTTCCCCCAGGGCAGGTCCAGGCAGGTGTCCAGATATCCCCGGAGGACCGACGCCTCGGCAGAGCCGAAGGGCTGTTTCTCCAGACGGGAGACCTCTTTTTCCAGCTTCTCCTTGGACTCCCGGGGCAAATCGGCGGCGGCGATCCGGCGGCGGTACTCCCCTGGTTCATCGTCTCCCCCATTCTCCCCCAGTTCGCTTTGAATGACCTTGAGCTGTTCCCGCAGGACAAAATCCCGCTGGGTCCCGGCGATCTGCTGGCGGGCCTTGGATTCCAGGTCCTGCTCCACCTCCAGCACCTCGATCTCCCTGCGCAGGCACCGGTTGAGCCGGCTCAGCCGCCGAACGGGGTGGATCTCCTCCAGGATGGCCTGCTTGTCCTCGGTGCGCATGGGGATATTCTGGGCGATGTAGTCGGCGATATAGCCAGGGTCATCGCTGGACAGCACACTGAGCAGCACATCGGAGGTCATATGGGAGGAGAGCTCGATGTACGATTCAAAGAGATTATAGGTGGAGCGGATCAGCGCCTCCGTCCGGGCATTTCTGCGTCCCGCCGGTTCCGGCTCCAATTCCTGGACCTCCGCCATCAGGTACGGCGCGGTCTGGGTCAGAGACAGGAGCCGCCCCCGGCTCACGCCCTCCACCATCACCCGCACGTTGTCCCCCGGCATGCGCAGGAGCTGGCGGATGCTGCAGATGGTGCCGATGTGGAACAGATCCCGCTCCCCCGGCTCCTCCACCGCCAGATCCCGCTGAGAGACCAGGAACACCATGGAGTTGCTGGACATGGCCTCGTCCAGCGCCCGGATGGAGGTCTCCCGGCTCACGTCGAAGTGGAGGAGCATACTGGGGAAAATGGTCAGGCCCCGGAGGGCCAGCGCGGGGATCGTGACAGGAATTTTCTCCTCCGCCACGGCAAACACTTCCTTCCTTTGAAAAAGTGGGGCGGGGTCTCCCCCGCCCCACGGCTCGTTAGATGATTTAAGACGCGGTATCCCGCATGGGCGTCCCGCCCTGGGCCGAGTGGAGGGCGGCGCCGCCCAGCCTGGGCCGCTCCGTCTTGTCCCGGTCGTGGACCACCTCGGGGGGCACCCCGTCGTTGACGCTCTCGGCGGTGATGATGACCTTGGAGATCGTGGGGTCGGAGGGCACCTCGTACATGGTCTGAGCCATGACGTCCTCCAGCACCGCCCGCAGGCCGCGGGCGCCGATCCCGCGCTCGATGGCCTTGCCGGCGGCGGCGTCCAACGCCTCGGGCCGGAATTCCAGCTCCACGTCGTCGTATTCCATCAGCTTCTCATACTGACGCACCAGAGCGTTCTTGGGCTCGGTCAGGATCCGGACCAGCTGCTCCCGGTTCAGGGAGCCCAGGGTGGTCACCACGGGCAGACGGCCCACCAGCTCGGGAATGATGCCGAACTTGATGAGGTCGTGGGGCTGGACCTGGGCAAAGAGCTCGCCGGTGTTCCGCTCCTCCTTGCTCTTGATCTCCGCGCCGAAGCCGATGGTCTTTTTGTCCAGACGCTGCTCGATGATCTTCTCCAGACCGTCGAAGGCACCGCCGCAGATGAAGAGGATATTCTTGGTGTTGACCTGGATGAACTCCTGATGAGGGTGCTTCCGCCCGCCCTGGGGCGGCACGTTGGCCACGGTCCCCTCCAGGATCTTCAGCAGAGCTTGCTGGACACCCTCGCCGGACACATCCCGGGTGATGGAGGTGTTTTCGCTCTTCCGGGCGATTTTATCCATCTCGTCGATATAGATGATGCCCCGCTCCGCCAGCTCCACGTCGTAGTCGGCGGCCTGCACCAGGCGCAGAAGGATGTTCTCCACGTCGTCGCCCACGTAGCCCGCCTCGGTGAGGGTGGTGGCGTCGGCGATGGCGAAGGGCACCTTCAGCACCTTGGCCAGCGTTTGGGCAAAGAGCGTTTTGCCGCAGCCGGTGGGACCCACCAGAAGGATATTGCTCTTCTGGAGCTCCACGTCGTCGGCGCCGCCGAAGTAAATGCGCTTATAGTGGTTATACACCGCCACCGACAGAGCCACCTTGGCGCCGTCCTGGCCGATGATATACTGATCCAACACCTGGTGGATCTCTTTGGGGGTGGGGATCGCGTCGGGGACCTCCGGGCTGAAGGTCTCCGCCTGATCCTCCGCGTCGTCCAGAATGGACATGCACAGATGGACGCACTCGTTGCAGATATAGGCTCCCGGCCCCGCGATAATGCGGGACACCTGCTCCTGATGCTTTCCGCAGAAGGAGCAGCGGACAGATTTATGTTCGTCGTTTTTCGGCATAATGTTTCCCTCATCCTTGGGTGTTCATACTCAAAGGAGCGGGGCGAACGGCCCCGCTCCCCTTAAGAGGATATTTTAACGCTGATAGATGACCTTGTCAACCAATCCGAAGTCCTTGGCCTCCTCGGCGGACATGAAGTTGTCCCGCTCACAGGCGGCGGTGACTTCCTCGATGGACTTTCCAGTGTTGTCGGCCAGGATCTTGTTCATCCGCTTCTTAATGACCTCCAGCCGTTTCAGGTGGATAGCCATGTCGGTGATCTGACCCTGGGTCCCGGCGGAGGGCTGGTGGATCATGATCTCGGCGTTGGGCAGGGCCAGGCGCTTGCCCTTGGTGCCGGAGGAGAGCAGGAACGCGCCCATGGAGGCGGCCATGCCGATGCAGATGGTGGACACGTCACACTTGACGTACTGCATGGTGTCATAGATGGCCATGCCGTCGGTAACGGAGCCGCCGGGGCTGTTGATGTAGAACTGGATCTCCTTATCGGGGTCCTGGGCCTCCAGATACAAAAGCTGGGCGACCACCAGACTGGCGGTGGTGGCGTTGACCTCTTCCCCCAGGAAGACGATCCGGTCGTTGAGCAGTCGGGAAAAGATGTCGTAAGAACGCTCGCCCCGGCTGGTCTGCTCTACTACATAGGGAACTAAACTCATGATTGACTTATCTCCTTTACCAAATTGACACAGAGAACACAAACACACACCATAGTATCCCCAAACCGGTCTGGATTATTCCTCAGTCTTCTCCGCTTTCTTGGTGGTCTTTTTCGCGGCGGGCTTCTTTTCAGCCTCCCCCTCAGCCTTCTTGGCGGGGGCCTTCTTCTTGGCGGCGGGCTTCTCCTCGCCCTCGTCGGCCTTGGCGGCCTTCTTGGCGGTGGTCTTCTTAGCGGCAGGCTTCTTCTCCTCGCCCTCGTCCTCGGCCTTTTTAGCCGCCTTCTTGGCGGGGGCCTTGCCCGCCTTGGCGGAATCAAAGACGATGTTGGCCGCCTTCTGGTTGGTCAGGTCGTTCTTCAGGTCGCCCAGGGGCACCACCTTCTTCACGTCCTCGGCGGTCATATGGTACTGCTCCCCCAGACGGGCGCACTCGGCGTCGATGTCGGCGTCGGTGACCTCGATCCCCTCGGCCTTGGCGACGGCACCCAGGGCCAGGTCGGTCTTGACCTGACGGAGAGCCCCCTCCATGGCCTGCTCCTTGAGCATGTCCACGGTGAGTCCGGTCATGGCCAAATACTGGTCAAAGGGGATGCCCTGGGAGGTGATGCGCTGGCTGTAATCCTCCAGCATCCGCTGAGCCCGGAAATTCACCATGGCGTCGGGGATGTCGGCGGTCATGTTCTCGGTCACCTGGTCCAGCAGGGCCTCCTCAAAGGCGCTGCGGGCGGCGCGCTCCCGGCGCTCGGTGAGCTTGTCGCCCAGGTCCTTGCGAAGGGCCTCCAGGGTCTCAAACTCGGAGACGTCCTTGGCAAACTCGTCGTCCAGGGTGGGCTCCACCTTCTCCTTGACGGCGTGGACGGTCACCTTAAAGGTGGCCTCTTTGCCGGCCAGCTCCTCCGCCTGGTACTCGGCGGGGAAGGTGACCTTCACTTCCTTGTCCTCGCCGGCCTTGGCGCCGATGAGCTGATCCTCAAAACCGGGGATAAAGGAGCCGGAACCCAGCTCCAGATCATGACCCTCGGCCTTGCCGCCCTCGAAGGCCTTGCCGTCCATGAAGCCCTCGAAGTCGATGGTGACGGTGTCGCCCTTCTTGGCCTTGCGGTCCACGTCCTTCATGCTGGTGGCCCGCTGGATGTAGGGCTTGAGCTCCTCGTCAATATCCTTGTCGGTGACCTTCACGGTCTCCTTGGGGGCGGTCAGGCCCTTGTAGTCGCCCAGGGTGACCTCGGGACGGACGGCCACGGTGGCCTTAAAGGTAAAGCCTTCCTTGTTGATGTCCTGCAGCTCCACCTCGGGATAGGCCACGGTGTCCAGCTTCTCCTGCTCCGCCGCCTGGGCGAAGAGGTCGGGGTAAATCTCGTTGACGGCGTCCTCGTAGAAGACGTCGGTTCCATACATGGCCTCGATGATCTTACGGGGCGCGTGGCCCTTCCGGAAGCCGGGGATCATGATCTTGCCCCGCTGCTTCTTGTAGACCTTGTCGACGGCGGCCTCCAGCTCGGCGGCGCTCGCCTCGATGGTCAGGGCGACCATGCTCTTTTCCAGTTTCTCCACGCTCTTGACATTCATGTTTGTACTTCCTCCTGTCGGCGCAGGCCCTACCTTCTCTCTTGGCCGGCAGCGCCCGTTTACGAAATCTTTTTTATTGTATCAGACGTAGCGTCATATTTCCAGCGTTTTTTCAGGAATTCACAGAACTTTTTCAATTTCAGTCCCCATCCAGGACTTTTTGGGGGACAAATCCCACATAATCCCCCGCGATCAGGTGGTATTCCACGCTCCCACGTCGTCCCTCCTGGGCCAGCCGGTGGCTGCCCCCGTGAAGATGGCCGTAATAGCAGGCTTTTACCTTGTAGAGCTCCAAAAGGTCTACGATCTCCTGGCAGATATAGCCCTGATAGAGGGGGGGATAGTGAAGGAAGCAGAGCTTTTCCGCCTCCCCCGCCGCCTTCAGCGATGTCTCCAGCCGCAGGATCTCCCGGTGAAAGACCTTTTCGTTGTGGCCGTCGGCCTCCTCCTCAAAAAACCACCCCCGGGTGCCGCAGAGGGCCACGTCCCCGTAAAACTGGCAGTTATTGTGGAGCAGGGCGAAGTTTTCCAGCCCGTGGTCATTGAAAAAGCTCATCATTTTATTGGCGGTGGTCCACCAATAGTCGTGGTTCCCCTTCAGGAGATACTTTTTCCCAGGAAATAGGCACTCCAAAAACTGAAAATCCGGCAGGGCTTCCTCCAGGCTCATCCCCCAGGAAAGGTCCCCGCAGAGCACGATCTCATCCCGCTCCGTCAGCCCGGAAAAGCCGAGACGCAGCTTTTCCACATACCCCTCCCAGGCGCCCCCGAACGTGTCCATGGCTTTCTTCCCGCCCAGGGAGAGATGGGTGTCTCCGATGGCATAGAGGGCCATTACTTCAGCATCTCCCGGACCTTGTCGGCCATATGGTCCTTCTCCACGGTGTCGGAGAAGCGGATCTGCTTCCCGGCCAGGGAGGCCAGAGGCGCCGGGGCGGCAACGCCGGTAAGGTCGCTGAGCTGCCGGATGCTCTCCAAACCCCGGATGGGCTCCGCCACCCCCAGGGCCTCCATGACGGCGGGGCCGAACTTGAAGGGGCTGGCGGTGGAGACCACCAGCGTGGGCGTGGCGTCCCCCGTCCTGGCCCGGTACTGCTCCAGGGCGTCCATGGCCACGGCGGTGTGAGGGTCGATGAGGTAGTGCTTCTCATTCCATACCTTGGCGATGGCCCGCTTGGCCTGGGCATCGTCGCAGAAGGCCGCGGCGAACTCCCGGTCCAGCTTCTTCTTTACCTCCCCGGAGACCTGATAGCGGCCCTCGGCGGACAGACGGTCCATGTAATCCCGAACCTGGGGCGCATCCCCGCAGGTGAAGGCGTGGAGCAGCCGCTCCAGGTTGGAGGAGATCAGAATGTCCATGGAGGGAGAGATGGTATTGTAGAAGGGCCGGTTCCGATCATAGGTACCGGTCTGGATGAAGTCTGTGAGGACGTTATTCTGGTTGGAGGCGCAGATCAGCCGTCCCAGGGGCACCCCCATCTGCTTGGCGTAGTACGCCGCCAGGATATTGCCGAAGTTGCCGGTGGGGACGCAGACGTTGAGCTTATCCGCCTTCTCCAGCACTCCGTCCCTCATGAGGTCGCAGTAGGCGGAGACATAGTAGACGATCTGGGGCAGTACCCGGCCCCAGTTGATGGAGTTGGCCGAGGAGAGGAAGAACCCCCGCTGGGCCAGCTCCTCCCGCAGCTCCGGGTCGGAAAAGATCCGCTTCACTCCGGTCTGTGCGTCGTCAAAATTGCCCACCACGGAACAGACGCCCACGTTGGCGCCCTCCTGGGTGTTCATCTGAAGCTCCTGGATGGCGGAGACCCCGTCCTTGGGATAAAACACCAGGATGCGGGTGCCCGCCACGTCCTTGAAACCCTCCAGGGCCCCCTTGCCGGTATCGCCGGAGGTGGCCACCAGGATGCAGGCGGTTTTCCGCTCCCCCTCCTTCTGAAGGGCGGCGGTAAGCAGGTAGGGCAGCATTTGAAGGGCGAGATCCTTAAAGGCGCAGGTGGGCCCGTGCCACAGCTCCAGGGCATAGGTCGTCTCGTCCACCGTGCGGACCGGAGCCACCCGGGCGTCGTCGAACTTTTCCGGCCCGTAGGCACGGGAACAGAAGCCGGCCAGCTCAGAGGCGGAATAGCTGTCCAAATATATGCTCATCAGATAGACCGCCCGCTGCTGATAGGTCATGCTCTTGAGGGTGTTCAGGGCGTTTCCGGCCAGGGTCGGGATGGCCTCCGGGGTATAGAGGCCGCCGTCGGGCGCCAGACCATAGGCGATGGCCCCCGCCACCGGGGTCTTTCTCAGCTTGTCTCTGGTGCTTACATAGTACATACTTCTCTCACAACCCTCATCAAGTTATTGCAAAACAGGTCCCTAACCTGTTCCTCTCGATAATTCATCCGCAGGAGCCGCTGGGCCAGGGAATCGAGATCCTGGATGCCCCGGATGTCTCGGGGGGTGCTGGCGATCCCATCCCAGTCTCCCCCCAGGGAGACGTTTTTCTCTCCCCCCAGGGAAAACCAGTGCTCGATATGGGCCACCACTCTGTCCTGGTCCGGCTCCTCCCCCAGAAAATCAGGGCACATATTGAGACCCGCCACTCCATGATTGCCTATTATGGCAGTAAATTGCGCGTCGGTCAAGTTCCGTTTGTGCCCGCAGAGGGCCCTGGCGTTGAAATGGCTGGCAATGACCGGCTTTTTCGCCAATGCCATCACGTCCCAGAAGCCCGGGTCTGACAGGTGGGACACGTCCACCAGCATCCCAAGGCCCTGCATCCGCTCCACGAAGGCCCTTCCCTGTTCGGTGAGTCCCTTGCCGGCCCCCTCGGCGTTGCTGCCCGAGAGGGTGTTTTCGTAGTTCCAGGTCAGGTTCACCGCCCGGACTCCCAGCTCGCAGGCCCGCTCCAGCTTGTGGAGGTCGCAGTCCAGCAGCTCGGCCCCCTCCACGGAGAGAAAGGCGGCGGCCCGCCCCCTTTTCCAGGCCGCCTCCGCTTCCTGGGCCGTCCGGCAGTGGACCACCAGGCCGGCGTTGGCCGACATCTCCCGGTGGAAGAGGGCGTACTCCTCCTGGAAGATCTGGAACAGCGGCTTGCCCCCGGCCTCCTCTTTTGAGGCGAAGATGGCAAAGAACTGGGCGTAATTCTCATACCTTCCCATCCGCTCCAGGTCTAAATGTCCCTCGTTTTTCCGAAATCCCCCGCCGGTTTCATAACAACGGAGAATGGTATCACAGTGTCCGTCGAAAACTCTCATCAAAACGCGTCCTCTATATATTGGATTTTGGGCTGGCGGGTGGCGGTACCCTCCGGGGCGTAGACCTCCGCCACATCAAACCGAGGCTGGAGCCAGGTGGGGTTTTCCGCCAGATAGAGCTGGGCGGCAAGGCGCAGCTTCTCCTGCTTGCGCCGGTCCACCGCCTCCCGTGCCTGGGCAAAACGGGCATTCTTGCGCAGCTTGACCTCCACAAAACAGAGGTATCGCCCATCGGAGGCGATCAGGTCGATCTCCCCCATCCGGCAGTGCCAGCCGGCGGCCACAAGGTCAAAGCCCTTTCCACGCAGGTCCGCGGCCACCAAGGCCTCCCCCCAGCGGCCCAGGAGCCACCGGTCCTCCCCGCTCACCAAACCCGCCCGGCCATGGGGTGGCCCGGCTTGAATTCCACCAGATCCCAGAGGTTCCCATACAGGTCCCGAAAGACCGCCACAGTACCGTAGTCGGCCTCCTTGGGCGGGCGGACAAACTCCACCCCCTGGCTCAGCAGGTCTTGATAATCCCGCTGAAAATCGTCGGTCCCCAGGAAGAGAAAGACCCGGCCGCCGCACTGGTGGCCGATGAAAGGCTCCTGCTCCGGTTGGGAAGCCCGCGCCAGCAAAATGGTGGTCCCATTGGAACCGGGAGGCGCCACCACCACCCAGCGTTTGTCCTGCTCGGGCTGATAGGTATCTTCCAGAAGCGTGAAGTGGAGCTTTCTCGTGTAGAACTCTATGGCCTCGTCGTAATCCCGGACCACCAGGGCAATATGTACCAAAGCCTGCATCAAGTCCCCGCCTCCCCGGCGTAAAATTTTTTTAAAAAGCTCCTGCGATGAATAGGGCTGGGCCCATATTTTTTGAGCATTTCATAATGGAGCTTGGTGGGGTAGCCCTTATGCCGCTCAAACTGGTATTCCGGGTACTGCCTCGCCATCTCCTCCATATACCGGTCCCGGCTCACCTTAGCCAAGATAGACGCCGCGGCGATGCTGGCGCTGCGGCTGTCCCCTTTCACGGCCGTTTCATGGGGCAAGGTAATCCACTTGTCACGGTTTCCGTCGATAAGGGCATAGTCCGGGGCGGGCTCCAGCGCCCGGATGGCCCGTTCCATAGCCAGGAGCCGGGCGTTTAGAATATTGATGTCGTCGATGGTCCCCTCATCCACCGAGGCCACCGCCCAGGCCACCGCCTGGGCCTTGATCTCCTCAAACAGGATCTTCCGCCGTTTGGGGGTCACCTGCTTGGAATCGTTGAGCCACATCAGCTCCAGATGCCGGGGCAGAATGACGGCGGCGGCGTAGACCGGCCCGGCCAAGGGCCCGGCCCCCGCCTCATCGGCGCCGCAGACCAGACTGCGGCCCTGAGCCCAGCAGCGCTCCTCCAGCTCCCAGAGGCTCATTTTTCCATCTCCTGGGGCAGTTCCAGTGTAAAGTTACCTAGCTTGCCGCCTCTGAACTCATCCAACAGGATGCGGGCCATGCGTTCCGTGTCCGCCTCGCCCCCCGAAATGAGGAAGCCCCGCTTCCCGGCTCCTGCCCTCAAAAGCTCATAGCCGTAAGCCACGGCGTCCTGCTCCTCCTGCCGCTGGAGCAGCTCCAGCTTATACCGTTCCCGCAGGGCGCTTGGGTAGCGCCGGGCCAGGTCATCCATCAGGTGGCAGGCCAAAGTCTCCACGTCCATGATGTCGTCCTTCACCGCCCCGGTATAGGCCAGATGGCGGCCCACCCGCTCATCCTCAAACTTGGGCCAGAGGATACCCGGCGTGTCCAGCAGGGAGAGGCCGGCGTCCACCGTCACCCACTGCTTGCCCCGGGTGACGCCGGGCCGGTCCCCCGCCTTGGCGGATTTCCGCTTGGCCACCTGATTGATAAAGGTGGACTTGCCCACGTTGGGCACCCCCACCACCATGGCCCGGACGGGGCGCCCCACCTGGCCCTTGGCCCGCCACCGCTCGATCTGCTCCCGCAGAAGCTCCTTGGAGACGGCGGAGAACCGGGAAACCCCTTTGCCCGTCTTGGCGTCAGTCTCCAGCACGGCGTGGCCCTGGGTCTGGAAGGCCTGGGCCCACGCCCGGTTCCCCGCCGGGTCGGCCTGGTCGGCCCGGTTGAGGACGATGAGCCGGGGCTTTACGCCCACCAGGGCGTCGATGTCTGGGTTCCGGGAGGAGATGGGGATGCGGGCGTCCACGATCTCCGCCACCATATCCACCTGCCCCAGGTCGGCCTCGATCTGCCGCCGGGTCTTGGTCATATGGCCGGGATACCACTGAATATTCACTTCCCCCACGCTCCTTTGTCAACGCTCTGATTTGGACCAGCCCTCTGGATGGGCATATTTAATATATTATACACAACTTTTTGCCTTTTGAAAAGGCCGTTCACGGCCCAGGGCAACAAAAAAGGAGCGGTTTCCCGCTCCTTTTCCGTATGGTTCTTACAGCTTCTCCTTGAGCTTGGCGCCCTTGCCCACGCGGTCGCGCAGGAAGTAGAGCTTGGCCCGGCGGACCTTACCCTTGCGCACCAGCTCGATCTTCTCCACAGAGGGAGCGTGAATGGGGAACACCTTCTCCACACCGACGCCGTAGGAAACGCGGCGCACGGTGATGCTCTCATCGATGCCGCCATGCTTTTTGGCGATCACGGTGCCCTCGAACACCTGGACACGCTCACGGCTGCCTTCCTTGATCTTCACGTGGACACGCACGGTGTCGCCCACGTTGGCCACGGGGGGCTCAGCCTTGACGTACTTGGCGGTAAAAGCCTGCATCAGATCCATTTGTTTTTCCTCCTAGTTTATAGGCGTTCATTCCGGCCTTTTCGCCATCCATTTTCCAGATGGCACCGCAGCGGAACACCCTTTATTGAGACTAAGGTATTTTATCACAAGGATTTCTCTGATGCAAGCAAAATTTTCAGGATAGGATCTCTTTTTTAAAAGATTTCCGCCCGTTTGGCACGTCCTGCCATACCGGCCATCCAAAGGCCGGCGATAAGCAGCGTAAAATTCCGACCTTCGCTCTCCCAGAGCAGGAGGGCCCCCACTGCCAGAAGCGCCGCCACCAGAGCCGCGGTACAGGCAGCCACCACCTGCTTTCCAAGCCGCTCCGACCACAGCAGTGTCAGCCCCGCCGCCAGAGCCCGCCCACCGTCCAGCCATTGGACGGGCAGCAGGTTGAAGCAGGCCAGCCCCAGATTGAGCCCTGCAAACAGATAGAGCCGTTCTCCAAAGCCCAGCCGGGCCAGGCGGGCCGTCCCCACGGCCAGCGCCAGATTGACAGCCGGACCGGCCAATGCCGCCGCCATCATTCTGCCCGGCGGCAGGGGCCGGGCGGCGGAAAGCCGCAGCTCCGCCCCAGCACAGGTCAGCCGGAGCTTGACGACCCGTCCGCCCAGCAGCCGGATAGCCGCCAGATGCCCCAGTTCATGAAGGGCGCAGGACATAAGCGCCCAAAGGACGATCCCCTCTCCATCCAAATAATAAAGGAGGGCGGCGCACAGCAGGAAGCCGCCCCCCACCTCCACCCGTCCCAGCGTCATGAACGGGTCTCAATATAATAGAGGGGCTCCAGGCGCACCCCGTTGATCTTAAGTTCAAAGTGGAGGTGGGGCCCCGTCACATGTCCGGTGGCCCCCGACTCGGCCACCTTATCCCCCGCCGCCACCGTCTGTCCCTGTTGGACGCACAGCTTGCTGCAATGGGCATAGAAGGACGTCACCCCATTGGCATGCCTGATCTGGAGATACTTTCCATAGACATCGCTCTCGCCGATATAGTCCACTGTCCCGTCAGCGAAAGCCTTCACCGTCGTGCCGGTATCCACGGCCAGATCCACGCCGCAGTGGAATTTTTCTCCCCCGTCGATGGGATGCTCCCGCCAGCCGAAATCAGAGGACAGCACCCCCATCACCGGCGTCACCGTCTCCCCCACGTTGAGGGCATAGCGGTCCATCGTGGTGTTGTCCGGCAGAGTTGGGCCGGTATAGTCCACGTGGACCACTGCCGGTTCCGGCTCAGGCTCCGGTACGGCGGGGGCGCCGCTTGACGCCATGGGGTCGGCGTGGCCCCCCTCCGGTTCCAGACCCATCAGGGCCATGACCGGAACCGCGTCCCGGCGGGACAGGGTCTCCAGAGACGACTGGTAGAGAGGCCCCTCCCTCCAGGATGCGGGAGCCGCCTTTTCCGTGGGCAGGAATACGTCGGTCCAAAGATCGTTCAAGGTCTCCCCCACTGGCTGGCCCGAGGCGATGGACCAGCCCAGGTCGGCAAACACAGCCTGGAAATCCATGTCGGCGCTGATGGCGGAGGACAAGTCGGCCCGCAGGCCCGCTAGCTTGTCCGCTCCCTTGGCAAAAAACACGGCCAAAAACAGCGCCAGACAGGCCGCCAGCTGTATGAGCCGCCGTTTCTCCCGCTCCCCCAGCTCCGCCCGCTTCCCTCTGCTTCTGCGATATACCCGCCGGCCTATCTCAGCCCGTCCCGCCGTCTTTTCCATACAAGTCCACCCCTTTAATCCTGGGACACTGTATGCGGCTGGCAGCGGCTTTATGTACTCAAACGTCGGGAGGCTGTCCCATACACGAGACAGCCTCCTGCTTTCACCGCTTTTTTTCTCTGGGTTTCCCGCGTGGCTTTAAATCAATGCTCTTCCGGTCCGCCGCTTTCTGAAGCAGGCCGGCGGCGTAAGCGGCCCGTTCCTTATCTGTCTCCCCCTCCGGCATATTCCGGGTCAAAAGCTGTTCCAAAGCACGCTCCAGATCGTCCAGCTCCAAGAGATTGACGGCGAAGCAGAAAAAGCGTTTCTTTCGCCCGTCATTGTACCGATCCAGCAACAGTTTCAAAATCTCCGCTTTTCTGGTCTGGATTTCACGGTAGGCATCCACCCCGATTTTCCGGGCCGTTTCAAAATCTTTCCTCCTGTTTCTGTGGGAGATAAAGGAATCGTATTCATCCAGCCCCTCGTATTTTCCGCAGGGGAAGCTGCCGCACTGAAAGCAGTAGGCCACGCCCCCATGCTCCATGCCGCACCTCGCGATGGCGCAGGATTGGTTCCCGGCTCCCCCGCCGCAGCCAGGGCAGTACCGGTCCAACCGCATGGGGCATAGCCCACAGTTCAGCCCGCACAGGGAAAACCACAAATCATCTCGTTCAAACCCCTTCACACCATCACCCCTTTGCTTCATCTTACTATATAAGAGTTAGGTCCGCAATCCCCAAAACGACGGGCCCCATTGTCAATTTGGCTTGACATTCCATTTGTTTGCCGATATAATTACTTTTGCGTTTTAACGGGGTGTGGCGAAGCTTGGTATCGCGCTTGGTTCGGGACCAAGAGGCCGCGGGTTCGAATCCCGCCACTCCGACCAAAATCGGCAAATTCTTTTATAGGATTTGTCGATTTTTCTTTTGTATTATGATATGATGACAATACTACACCACGCTACCAAGGAGTTTGATATGGTAAATCAGGATTATTTATCCGAAGACGAAGTCATCAAGGGTGTTGAAAACTACTTGAGCCAAAAGGGTCAGACAAAACGAAAACGTTTAATCACAAAAGCGGCTGCCAGTTCCAAACAACATGGCATTGATCTGGTATTCAAATTTGAAAATGACCATGGAAACGGAAATTGGTATTTTATTGAAGCAAAAGGCAATAAACGTTCTGATGGGGCAGCGATGAAATCTGCCTTTAACACAAATTTTCGTTGGGCTATTTCTCAGATTATCCTACGGATTAAAGTAGATTCCACAAAAAACAATTATATTTATGGAATAGCTGTTCCATAATGTGAAATCGATAAATGTATCCGGATGCTCCATGATAACTGGGCGTTGAAGCACTTGAAGATACGCCTATATGGGGTTTATTGTTACGGGAATACACTCTCCGCCAAAGAGTATATTCCAAGTAAAATTTACGACTAAAATAAAAATATCTCTTTCTTTTTCAAACCCTAAAATTACACTCCGACTACGGTAAAGACCGCTGACTTTCGTCAGCGGTCTTTTGTTGCATTTGTATCTATGCGGATTTAGGAAGACAAGACAGCAATATTTCACATACCCCCCGCCAGGTATTCTTCCGCGTAATGGACCGCCACGGCGCCGTCGGACACGGCGGTCACCACCTGCCGCAGCGCCTTGGTGCGCACGTCCCCCACGGCGAACACGCCCGGGACGCTGGTGCGGGTAGACTCATCGGCAACCACATAGCCAGAGGGATCCAGCTCAATTTTTCCCTTTACCAGTTCCGTGGCGGGCTTCCTCCCCACGCTGACGAATACGCCGTCACAGGCCACGACGCTTTCCTCTCCGGTTTTCAGGTTCCGCAGCCGGACACCGTTCACCTTTTCGTCGGACAGCAGCTCTGTCACCGCGCTGTCCCAGCGGAATTCCACGTTCTTCGCCTCCATCAGGGGGGCGTGGTAAATTTTCGTGGCCCGCAGCGTGTCCCGCCGGTGGACGAGGATCACTTTCTCGCAGATGCGGGAGAGGATGAGGGCATCCGCCGCGGCCGTATTGCCGCCCCCTACGACGACCACCGTTTTCCCCTTGTAGAACATGCCGTCACAAGCGGCGCAGTAGTTGACACCTTTTCTCACCAGTTCCCGCTCCCCGGCCAGGCCCAATTCCCTGGGGCTGGCCCCGGTGGCGAGCACCACCGTTTTGCCCCGCAGCGTCCCCTCACTGGTCTCCACGGCCTTTACCTGATTGGAAAAATCAAAGGACAGCACCTCTGTCGTCCGGCTCTCTACTCCGAACCGCTCTGCGCCCCGCCGCATTTTTTCACCCAGGGTGAAGCCGTCCACACCGTCCTCAAAGCCGGGGTAATTGTCGATCTGCTCCGTCAGGGCCATCTGCCCCCCAACGGACAGCTTTTCCAGGACGATGGTATCAAGACCGGCTCTGGCCGCGTACAGCGCCGCCGTATATCCTCCGGGACCGCCGCCCACAACGATCATGTCATAGATATGTCCGGACTCTTCCTGCCTGGTTTCCCGCCTGCTCAGAGATCCCTTGATAAATTCTTCCAGCTGCGGCTTGGATTCCGGCGCCACGATAGAGTCCAGGAGCTGGCCGTTCTGATAGAGCAGCAGAGTGGGGACCACCTCAATTTGCTCTTCTTCCTCCAGTTCCGGCTCATCGTCGATATTGACCTGGCCAATGAGCAGAGTATCCTCATACTCCTTCGCAACCTGCTCCAGCGCCGGAGCCAGGCGGCGGCAATAGGTGCACCACGGCGCCCAGAACTCCACCAGCACAGGCTTGTCCGACTCGGCAATATATTTTTTATAGCTTTCATGATTCATTTGCAAAATCGCCATAGAGCACAACTCCTTTTTCTTTTGTTGTCTTTAATATATTCTCTTTTCGCCGGTTTTTCCGTGATATTATCACATAGATAAAAAAGACCGCCGTGGAGTTCTCCTCTCCACGGCAGTCTGTCTGAGCATTTGTATGTCTATCATTCTCCGCGAAGATATCAGCGGTAATGGTTTGGGCTTCAGTTCAGGCCTTCCAAAGGCTGTGCAGATTGCAGTAGGCGTAGACGGCTTCCACCTCGTCTCCCTCACAAATGGAGAAGCATACCTTCGGAGACTCGCCGGGCTTCAGGGCCTTGCGTTGATTGCCCTGCTTGGTCTGGAGCGACACCCACTCAATATAGTGCTCCGGGGTCATGGGATGCTCCACCGCGCCTACCGTGACATGGACCTTGCCCCCCTCCACCTGATAAACAGGCACGTGCTTTTCCTGGGCGGCGTCAGTGGTGCCGGGAATGATCTCCGTCATTTTCTGGCCGCAGCACATAACAGGCACGCCCTTGTCTCTGACCATCGCAATGATGTTTCCGCAGTGCTCGCAGATGTAGAATTTCTGTTCCATAGTGATACCTCCAAATTATTTTTATAAGCCGTCTTTTTTCAAGCGGACTATTTTATCTCGTTTGTTCATAACTGCCGGGACTTCTTTGCCTGCGGGGACACTTGTTTCCCCACCTGCCGGCCCCGGATTACCTGAACACATATTTTCTTTTCTATTTTCCCTGTCAGAATAGCAACTTTTCTGTCATACGTCAATGGATAATTGACAGATACCTTGATACAACCTATAATAATGCGCGTTTAGGAGGTGCGGCCGAGTTGGATATCTCAAGTTATTTTCCAGTCTGGGATCAAATGACGGCACAACAGCAGTCTATGCTTACCGGGTCCGCTGTCCGCCAGGATGTCAAAAAGGGCACGGTCATCCATAACGGGTCCACGGACTGCCTGGGCCTTTTGCTGATCTCCTCCGGTCAGCTCCGAGCGTACATTCTCTCAGACGAAGGCAGGGAGATCACGATCTACCGGCTGTTTGAACGGGACGTCTGCCTGTTTTCCGCGTCCTGCATGATGCGGAGCATACAGTTTGAGATCACCATTGAGGCGGAGAAGGATTCGCAGTTTTGGGTCATCCCGGCGCAGGTCTACCAGCAGGTGATGGAGCAGTCGGCGCCGATGGCCAATTACACCAATGAGATCATGGCCTCACGGTTTTCCGAGGTCATGTGGCTCATTGAGCAGATCATGTGGAAGAGTTTTGACCGGCGGCTTGCCGCCTTCCTGCTGGAGGAAGCGGTCATTGAAGGGACAAACTGCCTGAAAATCACCCACGAGGTCATTGGCAATCACCTGGGCAACGCCCGGGAAGTGGTCACCCGGATGCTCCGCTATTTTCAAAACGAAGGCATGGTGAGCCTGGCCCGGGGGACTGTGGAAATCGTAGACACAAAACGGCTTGAACGATTGGCCGGAAAATAGGACACACAGGGTGAGGCTGCTGTTCCATCCCGGCCGCTCACCTCACAGGAAAGCACTGGATGCTGCACAGGCGGCGCCTGGTGCTTTTCTTATTGCGATTGATACAGCTTCAACCCCACGAGGAGGCATCCGTCTATGTACGGGATGTTGTGCTCATTGAGGTACTGAATAAGCGCCTCGCTGGAGGCTCCCGGCTGAATGACCACGCTTTTAAAAGCCTTTTGGCATTCCTGAAGCAGCGCTAGCCCCTTGTCCGCCCGGATGCACAGGTCGATAATGTCAATCTCGCCGGAGACGTCGTTGATGGACCGCAGTTCCTTTCCAACGCATTGGACCTGATAACCATGCTCCATCATCGCCCGCTTGATCTTGCTGGCGTACTTCTCCTCGTTCAGCGTATCTCCCACGATGACAAAGGATTTTTGTTCCATGACTTGCGGCAATTCCATTCTGTTCCCCCCTGTTTTTCTTCCTGTGGTTTACGTGATCTGCAGGGAGCCCTTCGCCCCCATCAGCAGGCTCACCACATCGGGCGCGTTGATCAGCACATAGCGTTTGTCCATCTGCTCCGCCGTAAAGCCGTTGTGTTCCATGCAGGCGTTGCAGATACACACCTGACCACCCAGCCGCAGGAACTCCTCCAACTGGCCGCCCGCCTCCGGGAAGGGGGCTCCAATGTCCACGCCCTTCGCGGCGTCCGGCTGACCCAGCGCCACGGCGTCCACCATGAGGATGATGCTGGCGCTGTGCCCCTGTTTCAGCGCATTGACCCCCATGACCACCGCCACGGTCAGATTGTTCGGATTTTCTTTCCCCTCAAAAAGGGTGACCACAAAATCAGTTTGCTTCATTCCGCTCAACTCCTTAAATAACGTTAATATCCGCTGCCCGGCGCTCAAAGCATGGCGAGGATCTGCTGCTTGGGTCTGGCCCCCATGGCCTGGCTGACGATTTTTCCCTTCTTGAAGACCATCAGCGTGGGAATACTGGTGATTTGAAACCGTGCGGCCAGCTCCCGCTCTTCATCCACATTGACCTTGCCCACTTTGATGTCGGCGCGCTCCCCGGCAATCTCCTCCACCAGCGGCCCGACCATCCGGCAGGGGCCGCACCAGGGGGCCCAGAAGTCCAGCAAGACGGGCTTATCAGAATCAATGACCTCGGCGTGAAAGTTGTTTTTATGGATATGGATCGCAGACATGTTCTTGCCCTCCTGTTCCTTGTGTTTTCTGGATTCATAATACCTGACTTGGCTCAGGCTTTCCGTGACATTGTCACATTTAGGTAATCATGGCCCCAGTTCCTATGCGCCCTCCGAGGGCCGCTGCCGTAAGCCGCTCCCTCTTGGCATAAGACCAGGCGGGAGCGGCCGGTTTATTCAGACGCCGTTTTTACTTTGCAGATCAGCTGCGTCATGGTCCCCATCGGGCAGTAGACACACCAGCTCCGGGGTTTAAACAGCACCATCGTCAGAAAACCGAGGACGGTGGAGGTCAGCATGACGCTGTAGAAGCCAAAGGCGAATTGGGCCACGCCCGGATGAAACAAGGTTCCGTGGTATGCCCACTGCCAGGGCAGCTTAAAGGTCCACAGCAGCGTCACCACCTGCTTCAAATCTGCCGAGCCGGCAAAAACCAGATAGGTATTCCACAGCATAAGGAAGAACATAGCGAAAAAGAAGATCAGGAATCCATAGCGGAACCATTTGCTTTTCATCCATCCGGGGACATCTTTTTTACGGGACAGGCCAAACCGGCCGCCCAGCAGGCTGAAGAGCTGTCCCCGGCCACAGTAGTGGTTGCAGTACGCCTTCGTCCCCCTGGTCACAGAGATGAGCAGGGGAATAAAAAAGCACAAGAGACCGGCCCAGGCAAATAAAATATTGAAGAAACCCAGGATCAGATAGGCCAGGGACACGATCCAAAGATAGTCATACCAACGCTTTTTCATATGGCCGCCTCCTGAATGGTGATCACGCTTGCGGGGCACTCTTTCGTACATTTGCCGCAGCCTACGCACTTCTCCAGGTCCACCTGCGCCGCTACTCCCCGCCATATCTCAATGGCCCCCGTGGGGCACACCTTCTTGCAGCAGCCACAGGCAACGCAGCAGTCCGTGTCAACAAAGGCCCTTCGCCCTTTTTTGATCTTGAGTTCCATACCAAACCTCCAAAACAGGATGAAAATAATATAGCACGGGGGCGGATGCGCCTCTGTGATGATATCACCATTATAGAAAGCATCCAGGTTTCGGTGCCCTT
Organism: Oscillospiraceae bacterium; assembly: GCA_022846075.1. Classification (GTDB taxonomy): domain Bacteria; phylum Bacillota; class Clostridia; order Oscillospirales; family Oscillospiraceae; genus Vermiculatibacterium. The sequence goes on along the minus strand of AP025582.1, from coordinate 1,601,260 downwards.
CTGCCGCTGCCATTCCAACAACTGCCTGATTGGGATGGTTTGGGGATTTTCATATTTGACACGCATCATTTTTTGACTTGGCCCTCCAAACCCGCTATACTGTTTCCAGAGGGGAGGCGTCTGCCTGTGTTGGATTTTCGGATGGAGACATTCTTGGAGGTCTGCCGCTGTCTCAACTATACCCGCGCGGCGGAAAAGCTGAACGTCACCCAGCCCGCCGTTACCCAGCACATCCAATATCTCCAGGAGCACTATGGAGCCAAACTGTTTACTTACCACAACAAACAGCTGGCCCTGACCGCCGAGGGGGCTATGCTGCGGGATGCCGCAGTCGCCATGCTCCATGACGAGGAAAAACTCAAGCGGGACTTTGCCGCCCGCCGGGAGGGGGCCCGCTCCCTCCGCTTCGGCGCCACGCTCACCATCGGAACCTATGCGCTTCCCCAGAGGCTTGCCGCATATCTGAAGCGCCACCCCGAGGTCGACGTCCACTTTCTTGTGGAGAACACCCGGCTCCTGCTCCATGAGCTGGACGAGGGCCGCCTGGACTTTGCCCTGGTGGAGGGGTACTTTCACAAGGACGAATACGATTTCATCCCCTGGACCACAGAGCCCTACGTGTGCGTCTGCGCGGCGGAGCACCCCCTTCCTCCCGCGCCGCTTCACCTGGAGGGCCTGTTTGGGGAAACTCTCATTCTCCGAAACCCGGGCTCCGGCTCCCGGGAGGTGCTGGTGCGGGTGCTGGAGGAGCGCAACTTCCGCCCCGCCGATTTCCGCCACGTCATCGAAATCAGCGATCTGACCATCATCAAGGAGTTGGTCAAGGCCGACTGCGGCATCACCTTTCTCTACCGCCGGGCGGCGGAGCGGGAGTTGGCCGCCGGGACCCTGCGGGAGGTGCCATTGTCCGATTTTCACGTGGAGCACGAATTCACCTTCCTCTGGAGAAAAGGCAGCGCCTTCGCGGCGGAATTCCGCCAATTCTTCTCCGAGCTGTGCGGAAATCAATAAAGGAGATGCCCCGGGCAAAGAGCCCGGGGCATCTTTCTATCAATCACAAAATATTATTGGACAATAACAAACCCTAATTTTTCTTGATACTGGTCCTATGCTAGAATGAGCGTACCAAAACAGAAAAATGGGACTCATTGGAATTGACAAATATGGAGGTTTGCAGGATGGGCTATTGCCTGAACGCCGCCCAGGCTGACCAAGTGCTGAGCGCTTTGCGAAAAGACTACCGCGTATACGCCCCCAAGCGGTTCCCCAAACAGGGCCGCTATTCCGACACCGACGTGATCCGTTACGCCGAGGTAGAGCGGTTCGGGGACATCGTGTGGGAGGTTAAATCGGACTATCCCGCCAAGGAGGTCCTCTCCCCCATCCAGCAGGCCATCTTCTACTTCACAGAGGATGAGTACCGCGCCAGCAAGGGGCCCACCAAGCCCATTCTGATCCTGGCCCGGCCCTGCGACATCAACGCCCAGCACATCCAGGCCAAAATTTACGCCGGAAACGGCGGGTACGACGACTTCTACTACCAGCGGATGCGGGAACAGGTCCATTTCGCCATGATGGAGTGCGGCGGCGGGGACGACACCTGCTTCTGCGTCTCCATGGGCACCAATAAAACCGACGACTACGCCCTGGCCCTCCGATTCTCCCACGACGGCGTATCCGTCCAGGTGGCCGATCCCGCCTTCGCCCCCTACTTCGGCGGAATGCCCCAGGGGGAATACATACCCGCCTTCGTGGAGGAGAACGAGCTGAAGGTGGAGATCCCCGACCTCTCCGACAAGGCGGTACGCCAGGCCTTGAAAAAGCACCCCATGTGGAAGGAGTTCGACAAGCGGTGCATCTCCTGCGGCAGCTGCACCGTGGCCTGCTCCACCTGTACCTGCTTCACCACCCGGGATGTCTGCTACGGCGACAACCCGGAGGTGGGCGAGCGCCGGCGGGTGTCCGCCTCCTGCCAGATCGCCGGCTTCGACCAGATGGCCGGGCAGAAGGAGTTCCGCTCCACCGCCGGGGACCGGATGCGCTACAAGGTGCTCCACAAGTTCCACGACTACAAAGCCCGCTTCGGGGACAGCCACATGTGCGTGGGCTGCGGCCGCTGCACCCACCGCTGCCCGGAGTTGATTTCCCTCTCCGCCACGGTGAACAAGGTCAACGCCGCCGTGGACGAGATCAAGGCCGATCTGGCCAAGGAAGGACGGTGAGCCCCATGAAAAATCCTGTTCAGCCCCAGCCCTGCACCATCCTCAGCGTAAAGAAGGAGAGCGCCCACGAGTGGACCTTCCGGGTGGCCACCGACGCCAACCCCCAGCACGGCCAGTTCATGCAGCTCTCCATCCCCAAGGTGGGGGAGGCCCCCATTTCCGTCTCCGCCCAGGGGGATGGCTGGCTGGAGTTTACCATCCGCAGCGTGGGCAAGGTCACCAACGTGATCTTTCAGAAAGAGGCGGGGGACACCCTCTTCCTCCGGGGCCCCTACGGCAAGGGCTGGCCCCTGGATCAGTTCCGGGGCAAGCATCTGGTGGTCATCACCGGCGGCACCGGCCTGGCCCCCGTCCGCTCCCTGCTCCGGGCCTGCGCCGATGAGCCCGGCCTGGTGGAGGACGTACACCTCATCTGCGGCTTCAAAAACGAGGAGGGCATCGTCTTTCAACACGAGCTGGAGGAGTGGGAAAAGAAGTTCCACACCACCTATGCCCTGGACACCGACCACAAGGAGGGCTGGCGCACCGGCTTCGTCACCGAGTTTGTCAAGGAGATCCCCTTCGACCGGTTCGGCGGCAGCTACGCCGTCGTGGTGGTAGGCCCGCCACCCATGATGAAGTTCACCGGCCTGGAGCTGGTCAAATGCGGGGCCGACCCGGACAAAATGTGGATGAGCTTCGAGCGGAAGATGTCCTGCGCGGTGGGCAAATGCGGCCACTGCCGCATCGACGAGGTCTATGTCTGCCTGGACGGGCCGGTGTTTCCCTACACCGCAGCCCGGGACCTGGTGGACTGATGGAGGGGCAGAGAATGAATCACGACATCAATATCAAAAAGCTGCGGCTCAACTGCTTCCGCCAGTCCAAGGTCCCCGGCGAGTTCATGCTCCAGATGCGGGTCCCCGGCGGCATGGTGGACGCCAAGTACCTCTCCACCATCGAGCACATCGCCAAGACCTGGGGGGACGGGAACTTCCACTTCGGCACCCGCCAGACCTTCGACATCACCGGCATCAAATACGAGGACATCCCCGCCGTCAACGCCTATCTGAAGGACTATATCCAGGAGGTGGACGAGGAGCTGTGCGGCGTGGACATGGACACCGTGGCCCATGAGCCCCAGCCCTGGGACCCCAAGAGCGGCTACCCCACCATCGGCGCCCGGAACATCACCGCCTGTGTGGGCAACTACCACTGCATCTGCGGCAACTGCAACACCTTCGAGTTGGCCCGGAAGATCGAGCCCATCATCTTCCCCAGTCACTACCACATCAAGATCAATATCGCCGGCTGCCCCAACGACTGCAACAAGGCCCACCTGTGCGACTTCGGCATCATCGGCGTGGCCCGCATGACTTACCACCCCGAGCGGTGCATCGGCTGCGGGGCCTGTGTCACCGCCTGCGAGCACGGCGCCACCCGGGTCCTCTCCCTCAACCAGGACACCGGCAAGATTGAGAAGGACCCCTGCTGCTGCGTGGGCTGCGGCGAGTGCGTCCGGGCCTGCCCCGCCAGCGCGTGGACCCGGCAGGAGGCCAAATTCTACCGGGTCATCCTGGGGGGACGTACCGGCCGCCAGACCCCCCGCACGGGCAAGATGTTCCTCAACTGGGCCACCGAGGACGTGGTGCTGGGAGTCCTCAAAAACTGGCAGAAGTTCTCCGCCTGGGTCATGGACTACAAGCCCGAGTACCTCCACGGCGGGCACCTCATCGACCGGGCGGGCTACAAGAAGTTCAAGGAGATCATTCTGGACGGGGTGGAACTCAACCCCGAGTGCCTGGTGGCCGAGGATATCTTCTGGCATGAGACGGAGTACCGCTCCAACTTCAACGTCAAGCCCATGTCCATGCACCACTCCGCCGGGCCTGCCGGCGAATAACAGTTCAGCGGCGCCGAGGTCCGGTCCGGCGGGACCGGGCCCCGGCGATTTTTTGTCGATTAGGAGGACCCCTCTGTGAAAAGAACCCTTCCCGCGCTCCTTGCGCTCCTGCTCCTGCTCTCCGGCTGCACCCCTCCCCCCTCCGCAACGCCGGCGGCCTCTCCTTCCCCCTCCCCCGCTGGGGCGGCGAACGCCCCCATCACCCTCACCGACTCCACGGGGCAGACCGTCACCCTGGCGGCCCCGCCCAAAACCGTGGTTGGACTCTCCTCCTCCATGGCCGAGATCTGGCTCCTGGCGGGGGGCGTCCTGGCCGGGACCACCGACGACGCGGTGAATGAGCGGGGTCTGGACGTGGGAGACGCCGCCATCGTGGGTACCATCAAAAAGCCTTCAGTAGAGGCCATCCTGGCTCTGGAGCCGGACCTGGTCATCACCTCCGCCGATATCGAGGGCCATGTGGAGGCCGCCGCCCTCCTGACGGAAGGCGGCATCCCCTGTTACGCCGCCAAGGTGGAGCAGTTTTCCGACTATCTGAAGGTCTTGGGGGACTTCACCGCCCTCACCGGCCGGAAAGATCTCTACGAGCAAAACGGCATCGCCGTTCAGGGCCAGATCGACGGTCTGCGGGTCCGGGTCCCCGCCGGGGAGACGCCCCCCACCGCCCTCTACCTGCGGGCCTATTCCAGCGGGGTGAAGGTGAAGGCCCGGGATAACGTTGCCTGCGACATCCTGGCCGACGTGGGCGTGGTCAACGTGGCCGACGGCAACTCCACCTTGGAGGAGCTTAGCATGGAGGCCATCGTGAGCGCCGACCCGGACTTCATCTTCGTGGTCACCATGGGGGACGAGCAGGCCGCCATCGACGAGCTGGACCGCACCCTCCGCTCCAACCCCGCCTGGGATGGCCTCTCCGCCGTCCAGGCCGGACATTTTTACATCCTGCCCAAAGAGCTGTTCCACTACAAGCCCAACGCGAAATGGGGAGAAGCCTATGAATACCTGCTCCACATCCTCTGGCCGGAGACTTACCCGGAATCGTAACCCCCTCCTGCTGGCCCTGTGCCTGGCGGCCGCCTGCTGCCTGTTTCTCCTGTCCCTGTGCCTGGGCCCTTCCGGGGTGGGGCCGGATCAGGTTTTGGGCTGGATGCTGGACCGCGACATCGGAACGGCGGCGAAGAACATCCTGGCCTACGCCCGCTTGCCCCGGGCCGCCGCCGCCTGCCTGTGCGGCGGGGCTCTGGCCGTGTCCGGCCTCCTGCTCCAGGTGGCCCTGGGCAACGCCCTGGCCGCCCCCTCCACCATCGGCGTCAACGCCGGGGCCGGGTTCTTCGTGATCCTGTCCGGCGTTCTCTTCCCCCTCTCCCTCTCCGCCCGCACGGTTTCGGCCTTTCTGGGGGCGTTTCTCTCCGCCATGCTGGTTTACGGCCTGGCTAGGAGCACCGGCGGGAGCAGAATGACCATCGTCCTGGCCGGGGTCGCCATCACAAGCCTCCTCTCCGCCGCCAGCGACGCGCTGGTCACCTTCCGGCCCGAGGCGGTGATGGACCGCTCCAGCTTTTCCATCGGCGGCTTCGGCGGCGTGGTGATCCCCTCCTTCCGAAGCGTGCTCCCCCTCCTTCTCCTGGGCCTGGCCGGGGCAGTCCTCCTGTCAGGACGGCTGAACGTGCTGCTGCTGGGGGATGAGGTGGCCGCCTCCCTGGGGCTGCGGGTGGGACTGTGCCGGTTCCTGGCCCTTCTCTGCGCCGCCCTGCTGGCCGCCTGCGCCGTGAGCATCGGAGGGCTTTTGAGCTTTGTGGGCCTGCTGGTGCCCCACGCCCTCCGCTTTTTGCTGGGGAACGACTACCGCTGGCTCACCCCCTTTTCCGCCGTGGTGGGCGCCATCTTTCTGCTGCTGTGCGACACCCTGTCCCGGCTCCTCTTCGCACCCTATGAGCTGCCCGTGGGTATCCTGCTCTCTTTCCTGGGGGCCCCCTTCTTTCTGTGGCTCCTGCTGGGGCGCAAAAGGAGGCTGGCACTGTGATCGAGCTGGAACATATCTGCGTCTCCTACGGCGGCACCCCCGCCCTGTCGGACGTCACCACCGTCTTCCCCGACGGCGGGTTCACCTGCATCATCGGCCCCAACGGCGGGGGGAAGTCCACCCTTTTGCGGGCCATGGCGGGCCTGTCTCCCTACACCGGGACGGTCCGAGTGGGGGGCGTGGACCTGAGCGGCCTGTCCCGGAGGGCCCGGGCGGAGCAGCTGGCCTATCTCCCCCAGTCCCGGCCCATCCCCGATATCGACGTGCGCACCCTCATCTCCCACGGCCGGTTCCCCCACCTGGGCTTCTCCAAGACCCTCACCGCCAAAGACCGGACTCTCGTGGAAGAGGCGGCGGAGCGGACCGGCTGCGCCCCGCTGCTGGGTCGTCGGCTGAGAGAGCTGTCCGGCGGAGAGCGGCAGCGGGTCTACCTGGCCATGGTGGTGGCTCAGGACGCCCGCGCCATCCTGCTGGATGAGCCCTGCACCTACCTGGACATCCGCCACCAGCTGGAGCTGCTGGCGTTGCTGGAGGATCTGCACCGCTCGGGCCGGACCATCATCATGGTGGCCCACGATCTGCCCCAGGCCTTCTCCTGCGCCGGCTCCCTCAAGCTGCTGGACGGCGGGGTGTTGACGGCGGAGGGCCCTCCCTTCGAGCTGTGCGCCCATCCGGCGCTGAGCCGTGCCTTCGGCGCCTCCGTCCGGCCGGACGACCGGCCAGACAGCCTCTACCGTTTCCGTACCGTCTCCATGCCCTGATCCATCGAAGGCCGCCGGGATAGCCCGGCGGCCTTCGATCTGTTTTCAGAACAAAACACCTGTCATTCCGAAACCCATATTCCCCCTTTTTTATGATATATTTGGCAGGTTTATACCTTTCCTTCCCCATGCATTTATGGTACCATATGGAAAATGCGCCCTGCACTTCACAACTGAGAAAGCGAGCGATTTCCTATGGAAGAACACAGGCCTGCCCACGCCCCGTTTCCGGGTCTGGGCCTTCGGAGCATCAAGACCGCCCTGGCTGCCACTCTAACTGCGTTTTTATATCTCTTTCTCCCCGGACGAAACCCCACCTTCGCCTGCATCGGCGCCGTGTTCGGCTTGGGCAGCGACATGGAGGACTCCTGGCGCAACGGCGGGAACCGCCTCATCGGCACCATTATCGGCGGCTTCCTGGGACTGGGACTGTTTGAGCTGGAACACCGCATCGCCCCGGAGGGAAACTACTATTTCCGGCTGCCGCTGCTGTTTCTCGGCGTGATCGTCCTGGTCACCCTGTCCGTCTTTTTCCGCTGGCCGGGGGCCGTACAGCCCGGGGGCGTGGTGCTGTGCATCATCCTTTTCAACACCCCAGCCAACCATATCGATTACGCCCTGGCCCGCATGCTGGACACCGGCGTGGGCGTCCTCATCTCCCTGCTGGTCAACCTCCTCCTCCCCCGCCGCCGGCTGGAGAAATGGCTCCGTTTGAAATCAAAGGAGGAACCGGCGGCGAAAGTGTGATATAATCCTTTTATCAAACCGCCGTCTTTTGCCGGCATCGGAGGAACATATGAAAAAAGAGACCGCCTATCCGGTGGAGCAGCCCGCTCTCCTTCTGGATTTTCTGCTGGAACATATCGGCAGCCAGTCCCGCAACAGTGTCAAGCACCTGCTCTCCCGGAGCCAGGTCTTGGTGGACGGCCGCCCCCAGACCAAGTTCGACCATCCCCTTGAGCCAGGCCAGCAGGTAACGGTCCTGCCCCAGTCCAGGGGCCCCGCCCTCCCCTTTCCCGTCCTCTACGAGGATGGGGGGCTGATCGTCATCCATAAGCCCGCCGGGCTTCTGTCCGTGTCCACCGAACGGGAAAAGCTCCGCACCGCATACCGCATGACCAACGACTACCTCAGGGGGCGGGACGACCGGGCCCGGCTTTTTATCGTCCACCGGCTGGACCGGGACACCTCGGGGGTCCTCCTCTTCGCCAAGGACGAGGGGCTGAAGCGGTCCCTTCAGGACAACTGGAACGGCCTGGTCCAAAAGCGGGGCTACTGGGCCGTGGTCGAAGGAACCGACCTGCCCGACAGCGGCGCCTGCCGCTCTAAGCTCAAGGAGAACTCTCTCCACAAGGTATATTCCGCCAAGGGGGACGAGGGCAAGGAGGCCGTGACCACATATCATGTTCTGGCCCGGCGGAAGGAGTACGCCCTTTTGGACGTGGCGCTGGAGACCGGCCGGAAAAACCAGATCCGGGCCCACCTCTCGGAGCTGGGCCACCCGGTGGCGGGAGACAAAAAGTATGATGCCGCCACCGATCCCATCAAAAGGCTGGCCCTCCACGCCTACCAGCTCACCCTCACCGATCCCAGAGACCACAAGACGCTCTCCTTTACCGCCCCGGTGCCCGACGGTTTTCGGAAATTGTTTCCCCGCCGCCGCTGGGCGGGAGAGGCCTGAATTTTTGAACTCTCCATTCTGTTTTCGCTGACTTTACCTTTGATTTGTGCTATACTGGGAATCATCAAGAACTGGAACGGAGGGCTTTCCCCATGACAGACCTTCATTACTTACGCCTGCTGTCCCGCAGCTACCCCACCGCCCTCTCCGCCTCGGCGGAGATCATCAACCTGAACGCCATCTGCTGCCTGCCCAAGGGCACCGAGTACTTTTTCAGTGACCTCCATGGGGAGTATGACGCCTTCAGCTATCTGCTCTCCAGCGCCTCCGGCATCATCCGGGACAAGATCGAGGACCTCTTTTCCCGTTCCGTCTCCGTCAAGGAGCGGGAGGAATTGGCCATGCTCATCTATTCCCCCGCCGACACCCTGGCCCGTTTCCGCGGTGACCTGGACGACGAGGCCTATGATAACTGGTGCCGTATCGCCATCTACCGGCTGGTGCAGGTTTGTAAGGTGGTCTCCTCCAAATACACCCGCTCCAAGGTGCGTAAAAAGATCCCGCCCAACTTCTCCTATGTCATCGACGAGCTCCTCCACGCGGACACGGAGGAGAATAAGGAGCGCTACTACGAGGAGATCATCTGCTCCATCGTCACCACCGGCACCTCGGAGGCCTTTATCATCCAGTTCTGCTCCCTCATCCGGGAGTGCAGCGTGGACATGCTGCATATCCTGGGCGACATCTTCGACCGCGGCCCCCACGCCGACCGCATCCTGGATGAGCTGCGCCGTTTCCACGACGTGGACATCCAGTGGGGCAACCACGACATCACCTGGATCGGCGCCTACCTGGGCAACCAGACCTGCGTGGCCAGCGTCCTGCGGCGGGGCGTGAGCTACAACAACTTCGATCTGCTGGAGGACGGCTACGGCATCAATCTGCGGCCTTTGTCCATGTTCGCCGCCGAGGTCTACCGGGACGACCCCTGTGAACGCTTTGCCCCCCACATCCTGGACGAAAACGAATTCGACCCCGTGGACGCCGCCCTGGCCTCCAAGATGCACAAAGCCATGTTTATCATGGAGATGAAGCTGGAGGGGCAGCTGCTCCGCCGGCACCCGGAATACGGCCTGGAGGACCGGGTCCTCCTCTCCCACATCGACTTTTCCGCCGGGACCCTGGAGCTGGACGGCAGGACCTATCCTCTGCTGGACCGCTCCTTCCCCACCGTGGACCCCGCCGACCCTCTGAAGCTCTCAGAGGAGGAGCAAGAGCTGATGGACCGGCTCACCGCCTCTTTCCAGCACAGCAATCTGCTGGGCAAGCACATCCGGTTCCTCCTTTCCCACGGCGGGATGTACAAGGTGGTCAACGGCAACCTTCTCTACCACGGCTGTATCCCCATGACGGCGGACGGGGCCTTTGAGTCCATCTCTCTGGATGGCAAATACCTGTCGGGGCGGGCCTATCTGGATGCCCTGGACGCCAAGGTCCGGGCCGCCTTCTACGCCCCGGCGGGCTCTATGGAGCGGGAAAGCGCCGTGGATCTGTGCTGGTACCTTTGGATGGGACCCAAGTCCCCCCTCTTCGGCAAGAGCAAGATCGCCGCCTTTGAGCGCTATTTCATCGCCGAGCCGGAGACCCACGTAGAGATCTACAATCCCTACTACACCCAGGTCCAGCAGCGCGCCGTCTGCGAAATGATCCTGCGGGAATTCGGCCTGGATCCCGCCCACTCCCACATCGTCAACGGCCACGTCCCCGTCAAGGAACGGGAGGGCGAGAGCCCCATCCGGGGCGACGGGCTCCTCTTCGTCATTGACGGCGGCATCTCCAAAGCCTATCAGCGGCAGACCGGCTTCGGCGGCTACACCCTCATCTACAACTCCCACCATCTGGCCCTGGCCCAGCACAAGCCTTACAGCCAGATCAAAGACAATCCCCGCAACAGCGCCCCCAGTGTGCGCATCGTGGAGACCGTGCCCAAGCGGGTGCTGGTGGGCGATACCGATACCGGCGCCAAGCTCCGGGAACAGATCAGCTGCCTCCAGGACCTTCTCACCGCCTATCGGGAGGGCGTCATCAAGGAGCAGAATGAATAATGTAAAGGGGCGAGTTGTGGCTCGCCCCTTTCTTTTTTCTACGTTATTCACAAAAGATTTACATTACATTTATATAATATTACCAAAATCCCCTTGATTTTGATCTTGGAAGGGCCTATACTAAGGTCAGTCCAAAAGAAAGGAGGAACTGCTATGACTTATGAGAACAAGCACCGCACGGGAGACGTGGACGACATGATCTTCTCCGGCGGGACCGTGATCCCCAGCCAGCGGTAAACAACAAAACATTCCACGGCAAAGAAGTAACCACACCTTGGTGCCAGGTGTGGCTTTTTTGTACCCTTTTTTCTTTCGCCTTTTTTAAGAAAAACGTCTGGATTTGATGATGGATTTGCGCCGGGGAACGTGTTATCCTGTTCCATAGAACACAGGAAAAGAGGTGACGCGAATGAAAGCCGACAAAGAGCGGATCACATGGGGGGTGACCCTGGTGATCACGCTGGTCCTTCTGGCTCTTCTCGTCTTTCTACTCTGGAGCTCCGGCTTTTTCTCCGCCATCGGCTCCCCAGGGGAGCTGCGCCGGTACATCGAACGTTTTACACCCTATTCTCACTTCGTCTTTTTCGCCATCCAGCTGGCCTCGGTCATCCTGGCTCCCATTCCCAGCAACCTCACCGCGGCCGTTGGAGGCCTCCTCTTCGGCACCCTTCCGGCCTTCCTGCTCACCGCCGGGGCGGTCACTTTGGGCTCCGTCATCGTCTTTCAACTGGGCCGGACCCTGGGCAGGCCCTTTGCCGAGCGGTTCATCAGCCGCCGGAATCTGGAGAAGTACGGCGAGGTCATCCGCCGCAAGCGGGATGTGTTCCTCTTTCTGGCCTTCCTCTTCCCCTTCTTCCCCGACGACCTCATCTGCATCATGGCGGGCCTCACCGACGTGCCCTTTCGCCGGTTCCTGGTCCTGGTGGCCGTCGCCCGGCCCTGGGGGCTGTTGGTGGCCTCTGCCCTGGGCGGTTCCGCCCTCTCCATCCCGCTGTGGGGCATGGTCCTGCTGGGCCTCGGCGGACTGGCCCTGTTCCTCTGGGCCATGAAGTATGGCGACCGGTTCGAGGAGGCCGTCCTCAGGCGCCTCAAAAAATAAATCACACCACTACGGGCCCGGCGGTATAATCCATACCGCCGGGCCTTACTGTCTCAAAACACAGCCCATAGAGGTCGGTCCCCCGGCATTCCAGCGCAAAAAGCCGCCGGGCCGCCTCGTCCAGCTCCCGCACATGGGCCGTCTTTGTCAGGACGGGCACCGCCGCCCGAACTTTCATCTCCCGCAGCAGGGCCTTTCCCCTGCCGTTCATCCCCAGCACCCGGAGATAGGAAGGTCCGGCGGGGCGGTCGGCAGCGGTCAGCCCCAAAAAGGCCCACAGGGCCAGCCGCCGGATCCGGGCATGGGCGTACCGCTTGGTCTTCGCCAGCTCATAAAACTCCTCCAGGCTCCCGGCCTTTCCCGCCGCCCGCATCAGCCGGGCGGGCAGACCTTCCGCCGCCCCGCTGTCGGGAAGCCGGGAGAAGTCCCTCTCGTCCATCTGCCTCAGCCGGGCCAGGACCGCCCGCTGGATCCGCTCCATATCCGCCGACCCGGCCCGCTCCAGCGCGGCCCGGGTCCCCGGCGGCGTCCAGCGCTCCAGCTCCTCCCACCGCCCCTGCCCGGCCAGAGCACGCAGCGTGGAGGCGGAGGCAAAACCATTTGCGGGGCAATCGCTGTCATGGAAAACCCCTTGCCGTAAAATGGCCATGGTGGCCAGTCCTTTGCCCGCCGCCCGCAGGTATTCCACCCCCAGGCTGTCGTTGGGGCTGTTCAGCAGCGCCGCCTCTTTTCCCACGCAGCGCTGGGCGGCTTTTTCCCGGGCCGCCGCAAAGGAGATCCCCTTGCCCATCTCCACCCGTAGCGCGTCCCGGTATTCCTCCCCCTCCAGGACTTCCGCCAGATGTTTGAGGGCCTCCAGGTCGCCGCTCTCGCTTCCAAAGGAGATGGTATCCACCACACCGGTAGCCTCCAGCGTGGCCACCGCCCCCCGGGCAAAGCCCTCGGCAGAGGAGATGGCCCAGGGCAGGGGCAGTTCCAGCACCAGGTCGGCTCCCCCTGCCAGCGCCAGGGCCGCCCGGGTCCACTTGTCCGTCAGGGCGCACTCCCCCCGCTGGACCCAGCTGCCGGACATGACGCACACCACCGGCGTCTCCCCGCCCAAACGCCGGCGTGTCTCGGCGATGTGGTGGGCATGACCCAGGTGGAAGGGGTTATATTCCGCGACGATGCCCACTGCTTTCATGACTTTCCTCCAAATACGCCCACTCTTTCCGCGTTCTTTTGCACGGAAAAAGGAGTTGTTCTTTTTCCAAAAAGTGATACAATAAAAACGTTGAGTTTTTGTCCCTATCTTGTTAAGAATTTAACACATTTTTGATGGAATCACAAGTATCGGGAACATTTTTATTTTGAAGGAGAGAAGAACCAATGAAGATCCTCGTCATCAACGCCGGCAGCTCCTCCCTGAAGTATCAGCTCATGGACTCCGCCAGCCACGACGTGCTGGCCAAGGGCCTGTGCGAGCGCATCGGCATCGACGGCCGTCTGACCCACAAGGTCCCCTCCAAGGACCTGAAGAAGGAATTCGAGATCCCCATGCCCACCCACTCCGAGGCCATCGCCTCTGTGCTGGACGCCCTGGTCTCCCCCGAGCACGGCGTCATCAAGGACGTGAAGGAAATCGACGCCGTGGGCCACCGGGTGGTGCATGGCGGGGAGAAGTTCGCCGCCTCCGCCCTCATCACCGACGACGTGATGAAGGCCCTGGAGGAGTGCATCCCCCTGGCTCCTCTCCACAACCCCGCCAACATCACCGGCATCCAGGCCTGCCAGAAGGTCATGCCCGGCGTGCCCATGGTGGCCGTGTTCGACACCGCCTTTCATCAGACCATGCCTGAGAAGGCCTACCTCTATGCCCTTCCCTATGAGTATTACGAGAAGGACAAGGTCCGCCGCTACGGCTTCCACGGCACCTCCCACCGCTATGTCACCGCCCGGGCCGCCGCCATGCTGGGCAAGAAGGCCGAGGATGTGAAGATCATCACCTGCCACCTGGGCAACGGCTCCTCCGTGGCCGCCGTGGACGGCGGCAAGAGCGTGGACACCTCCATGGGCTTCACCCCCCTGGCCGGCCTGCCCATGGGCACCCGTTCCGGCGATCTGGACGCCGGCATCCTGGAGTACCTGATGACCAAGTACGGCATGGACATCAAGGAGATGCTGAACATCCTCAACAAGAAGTCCGGCGTGCTGGGCATCTCCGGCGTGTCCTCCGACTTCCGTGATCTGGAGGACGCCGCCAAGGGCGGCAACCACCGGGCCGAGCTGGCGCTGGAGAGCTTCCAGTACAACGTGAAGAAGCTCATCGGCGCCTATGCCGCCGCCATGGGCGGAGTGGATGCCATCGTCTTTACCGCCGGCGTGGGCGAGAACGACGCCGCCACCCGGATGGCCGTGGCCTCCGGCCTGGAGTTCATGGGCGTGAAGATGGATGCCGAAGCCAACAACACCCGGGGCAAGGAGACCGTTATCTCCGCCGCCGACTCCAAGGTGAAGGTCCTCCTCATCCCCACCGATGAAGAGCTGATGATCGCCACCGACACCGCTGAGATCGTGGGCAAGCATTGATCTGATACTAAATGTCAAAGGAGGGGCGCCCGTTAGGGCGCCCCTCCTTATTATTGTCTTGTACTTGGTTCTAAGAGCAGGATCGCTTATTGATTTTGAAGCGTTAGACCACGCCCTGGGCCAGCATGGCGTCCGCCACCTTGAGGAACCCGGCGATGTTGGCGCCCGCCACCAGATTGCCCTTCATGCCGTACTCCTCGGCGGCCTGGGCGGCGCTGTGGTAGAGATTCACCATGATGCCGTGCAATCTTTCGTCCACCTCGTCAAAGCTCCAGGACAGCCGCAGGGAGTTTTGGCTCATCTCCAGGCCGGAGGTGGCCACGCCGCCGGCGTTGGACGCCTTGGCAGGGGCGAACAGCAGGCCCGCTCCCTGAATCACGGCCACGGCCTCGGGGGTGCAGGGCATGTTGGCCCCCTCCGCCACGGCGAAGCAGCCGTTGGCCACCAGAGCCTTGGCCCCCGCCTCATCCAGCTCGTTCTGGGTGGCGCAGGGCAGCGCCACGCCGCACTTCACATTCCAGATCCCGCCGCAGCCTTCCACGTATTTGGCGGTGGGAACATAGTCCAGGTAGGTCTTGATCCGCGCCCGCTTGACCTCCTTGATTTCCTGGATGATTCGGTAGTCGATGCCGTTCTCATCCACGATATAGCCCGAGGAATCGCTCATGGCCACCACGGTGGCCCCCAGCTGGACGGCCTTCTGGTTGGCGTAGGTGGCCACGTTGCCGGAGCCGGAGATGACCACCTTCTGGCCCTCGAAGGACTTCCCGGCGGCCTTGAGCATCTCCTCGGCAAAGTAGCAGATACCATAGCCGGTGGCCTCGGTCCGGGCCAGGGAGCCGCCGTAGTTCAGGCCCTTGCCGGTAAGGACCCCGGTAAACTCGTTCCGGATCCGTTTATACTGGCCGAAGAGGTAGCCAATCTCCCGGCCGCCCACGCCGATATCTCCGGCCGGCACGTCGGTGTCGGGCCCGATATGGCGCTGGAGCTCCGTCATGAAGGACTGGCAGAAGCGCATGACCTCCGCGTCCGACTTGCCCTTGGGGTCAAAATCGCTGCCCCCCTTGCCGCCGCCCATGGGAAGGGTGGTCAGGGCGTTTTTAAAGGTCTGCTCAAAGCCCAGGAATTTGATGATGGAGAGATTGACGCTGGGATGAAACCGCAGCCCGCCCTTATAGGGACCAATGGCGGAGTTGAATTCCACCCGGTAGCCCCGGTTGACCTGGACCTTTCCGCTGTCATCCACCCAGGGCACCCGGAACTGGACGATCCGCTCCGGCTCTACCAGGCGCTCGATGATCCCCCACTTTTCCAGCTCGGGGCGGCGTTCCACCACGGGCTCCAGGGACTCCAAAACCTCCTGGACCGCCTGAAGGAATTCCGGCTCATGGGCGCTTTTTTTCTCCAGTGCCTCGTAGACACCTTTCAGGTACGGATTTTTCAACACCATAAAAATCTCTCCTTTACCTGGGGCGGGCAAAAAGGACTATCCCGCCAGATTTATCCCTGCCACTTTCATTTCGTCTGAAAGATTGTCCTCATTATACCCTTCAACACGGGAATGCGCAATAGAAATCTGCATCAACAGCATTCCAAAATTTCATATTTGAGGCTTTTCTCTCTTGTCGGCAATTACAAAAAGACCCGGCGGCAACACCGCCGGGTCTTTCTTATGTAGGTTATTTCCGTCCCGAAGCCGCGGCCGCCTTTTTCTCCAGCGTCTCGCTCCACAGCTTTTCCGCCGTGGGCTTCCAGCAGGCTGCGTACTGCTCGCACTTGTCACAGAGGTGGTCAGCACTCTCGGGAGACTGCATGTCGGTGGACTTGGCTCCCGTTTCCTTCACAAGCTGGCGCAGCCGCTCCGGATTCTCCAGCATGGGGCAGGGCCGGAGCATGTTGTCATTGAAGGGCTGGTTGTCGTGGTAGGCCATGAAAATGGGGCTCTTCAGCGCCTCCAGCAGTGTGCAGTCGTGGATATTGGCATTGGAATAATGAATGAACACGCAGGGGTCCACGTCCCCGTTGGCGTTGATGTGCAGATACTCCCGCCCGCCGGCGATGCAGCCGCCGATGTACTCGGCGTCGTTTTGGAAGTCCAGCGTAAACAGGGCCTTGCTCCCCCGGAACTGGCGGATGCGGTGGTACACCATCTCCCGCTGCTCCGGGCTGGGCAGCAGGGACAGCGCCGCGTCGTTGCCCACGGGCATGTAGTGGAAAAACCAGGTGAACAGGGCCCCCAGGTCGATGAGCTGGTCGAAGAAGGCCTCGCTGGTGATGTCCTCGCAGTTGACGCTGGTATAGCAGGCCGAGATGCCGAAGGGCAGTTTGTGATCCTTCAGGAGGCGCATGGCGGTGGTGACCTTGTCATAGACGCCCTCGCCCCGCCGGCTGTCGTTGGCCTCCTCAAAGCCCTCCAGAGAGATGGCGGGAATAAAATTCTTCACCCGCAGCAAATCCTGGCAGAAGGCCTCGTCGATAAGGGTCGCGTTGGTGAAGGAGAGGAATTCGCAGTCTGGGTGCATCTCACACAGCTTGATCAGGTCGGCCTTCCGCACCAAGGGCTCGCCGCCGGTATAGATGTACATGTAGATGCCCAGCTCTTTGCCCTGGCTGATGATGGAATCCATGTCCTCCAGCGTCAGGTTGAGCTTATTTCCGTACTCCGCCGCCCAGCAGCCGGTGCAGTGGAGGTTACAGGCCGACGTGGGGTCCAGCAGCACCGCCCAGGGCACGTTGCAGTTCTCCCGATGGGCCACCTCCTGCTGGATCCCGGTGCCCTTCAGGCTGGCGTTGACGATAAAGTTCCGGAAAAAGACCTTGCGCACCTCCGGGTCCAGATCGTACACCCGCAGAATGAGGTCGTACCAGTTGTCCTTGTTCTGAATGGCGCTGCGCACGGCGCCCCGTTGGCCCTCGTACCAGCCGTCCGGAGAAAGACGGTCCACCAGTTCCATCAGCTTGGGAAGGTTCTCTTCCGGGTCTTTTTCCAGGTATCCCAAGGCCCCGTTGACCGCGGCGGCCAGAGCCGCCTGCTTGGCTTTATCCATTACTCCCATCGTATTCAGCTCCATTCTTTTTTCAGCGTGCCACTCTTGGTAATTTATGTATGGGACAGCATGTTGATAACCTTGCTTAATCATTATTATAACACAGTTTCAAAGAAAATCAACAGGTGTAGTTTAATTCTTTTTGATTCGTCATTTTCCGCGTTGTCCGACGGGGCAAACTATGGTACACTGAAAAGCGGTGATTTACATGATCAAGATACAAAATCTCTCCCTCCCCCTGGACTATATGCCCGAGGATCTGGCCCGCAGGGCGGCGAAGCTGCTGGGGGTCTCCCCCGCCTCCCTGGACAGGGTGCTCCTTCTGCGCCGCTCCGTGGACGCCCGGAAGAAGCAGGATGTGCGCTATGTGTGCGCAGTGGGGGTGGAGGCGGCGGATGAGGCCCGGCTGCTCTCCCGTATCCACGACCCCAATGTGTCCCTCTGGGCCCCTGAGCCCTATGTGTTCCCCCAGGTCCGCCGTGCCTCCCCCCTGCCTCCCGTGGTGGTGGGCATGGGCCCCGCGGGGCTGTTTGCCGCC
Organism: Oscillospiraceae bacterium; assembly: GCA_022846075.1. GTDB lineage: Bacteria > Bacillota > Clostridia > Oscillospirales > Oscillospiraceae > Vermiculatibacterium. The sequence goes on along the minus strand of AP025582.1, from coordinate 1,583,394 downwards.
CTGTTTCTGGCCCGGGCCGGGCTTGCCCCCATCGTCCTGGAGCGGGGACGCCCGGTGGAGGAGCGGGCGGCGGACGTGGAGCGCTTCTGGTCCGGAGGGCCCCTGGACCCCGCCTCCAACGTCCAGTTCGGCGAAGGGGGCGCGGGCACCTTTTCCGACGGCAAGCTGAACACCGGCACCCATGATAGGCGCATCACCGCCGTCCTGGAGGAATTCGTAACGCACGGCGCCCCGGAGGATATCCTCTGGCAGCAGAAACCCCACGTGGGCACCGACCTTCTCCGGGAGGTAGTGAAAAGCATCCGCCGGGAGCTCATCGCCTTGGGGTGCGACGTCCGCTTCGGCCACCAACTCACCGGTCTGGAGATCCGGGACGGGCATCTCACCGGGATCCAGGTGACCGCCGGGGAAGGGCCTTACCGCCTGGACTGCGACGCCCTGGTCCTCTCTCCCGGCCACTCCGCCCGGGACACCTTCCGGATGCTTCAGGCGGCAGGAGTCCCCATGGAGGCCAAGCCCTTCGCCATCGGCTGCCGGATCGAACACAGTCAGGAGGCCGTCTCGGCGGCCCAGTACGGCCCCGCCTGGGAAAAGCTCCCCCCGGCGGACTACAAGCTGTCCTGCCACCTGCCCGGCGGCCGCTCCGCCTTCACCTTTTGCGTCTGTCCCGGCGGCCAGGTGGTGGCCGCCGCCTCGGAGCAGGGGGGCGTGGTCACCAACGGCATGAGCCTGCGGGCCCGGGACGGGGCCAACATCAACGGCGGCTTCCTGGTGGGGGTCTCCCCCGCCGACTTCGGCCCTGGCGCCCTGGACGGCATCGCCTTCCAGGAGCGGTGGGAGCGTCTGGCCTCCTCCTCCTCCGGAGGCGCCTTCCTGGCCCCAGGGCAAAGCGTGGGGGATTTCCTGGCTGGCCGGGCCTCTTTCTCCCTGTCAGGGATCTCCCCCACCTACCGCCCCGGCGTGGTCCCCGGCAGCCTGGAGGACTGTCTCCCCGGATACGTGACGGACACGCTCCGCGCCGCCCTGCCTGTCTTTGACCGCAAGCTCCACGGCTTCGCCGACCCTGCCGCCGTCATGACCGGGGTGGAGACCCGTTCCTCCTCCCCGGTGCGCCTCCCCCGGGACGAGGGGTTCCAGTCCCTCCTCCGGGGCCTCTACCCCTGCGGTGAGGGGGCCGGCTACGCCGGGGGCATCACCTCCGCCGCCGTGGACGGGATCCGGGTGGCCGAGGCGGTCTGCGCAAACTGATCCGTTTTCCCATCGATGTATAAAATCTCCCCTTGCTCCAGATTCTAGGAGCAAGGGGAGATTTTTCTACTCATTTTCTCTCCGTCATGGTAGGCTTTTTACTTGTCGAATATGGTCGAACTGCTGAAAGGAGAAAGAGAAATGAGCAGAAAGCAGTATGAACGGGGCATCTCTTATGATGACCAGCGCAACGTCTACTACCTCTACATGGACCTGGGCCGGGACGAGGATGGCCGGAGGCTGCGGCAATACCGCACCTTCCCCACCCTTACCGCCGCCCGAAAGGCCCGCAACGAATTCCTGGCCAAGAAGGCCCAGGCGGAGGCCATCATCCCGGTGGACATGACCCTGGACCAGTGGTTGGACGTCTGGATGGAAGAGATCATCATCCCCAACCGGGCGGAAACCACCGTGTACGGCTACCGGAAGATCATCGTCAACCACCTCTCCCCCGCCATGGGCCACATCCCCCTCCAAAAGGTCTCACCCAAGGATCTGCAGCGCTATTACGCCGAGCTGATGCGGGAAAAGGGACTCTCCGCCAACACGGTGCGGCGGCACCACGACCTTCTCTCCGCCGCCCTGCACGCAGCCCTCCGGCAGGACTTGATCCCCCGCTGCCCCACCGAGCGGGTGGAGCCCCCCAGGGTCATCCCCAAGGAGACCCGGTACTATACCTCGGAAAACCTCAAGCGGCTCTACCAACTGGTGGAGGGCCACTGGCTGGAGGTGGTGGTCCATCTGGCCGGAAGCCTGGGCCTGCGGCGGGAGGAAATCTGCGGCCTGCGCTGGGAAAGCGTGGATTTCCAGCTGCGGAAGATCCACATCCGGGCCGCCCGCACCGTGGCCGGGGCCCGGGTCATCGACAAGGAGACCAAGAACCGCTCCTCCGCCCGGGTCCTCCACATGGGGGACGACATCTACCGCCTGCTCCGCCAGGAGCGGGGTCGCCAGAACGAGCACAGGCTGGCCATGGGCCCCGCCTGGCCCAACAGCGGGCTGGTGGCCGTGGACAAAAGCGGCGTCCCCTTCTCCCCCAACTCCCTCTCCCTGGCCTTCACCAAGTTCATCCGCTCCCACGACGAGCTGCCGCCCCTCACCCTCCACGGCCTGCGGCACACCTTCGCCACCGTGGCCTCCGCCCAGGGCGCCCCCCTCTTCGACATCGGCAAGGCACTGGGCCACTCCACCCCCGCCACCACGGGACGCATCTACACCCATCTGGTGGACCAGCTCCACACCGCCACGCTGGACAAGGTGGCCCAGGCCCTTAAATAAGAAAACACACTTTGCCCCCGGAAACAGGTCCCTCAGGCGTACAAAACGCCCCCGGGACAGGTTCCCGGGGGCGTTATTTCTTCTGATTACAGCTCTTTCTTCCAAAGGCCGTGGAGATTGCAGAACTCGTAGGCGGCCACCGCCCGATCTCCAGGGGCCAGGGCAAACACCGCGCGGGGCGGCTCCTCCGGCCGCAGGGCCCGCTGCTGGTAGCCCCGCTCCGTCTCCAACACGATCCACTGGATATAGTGCTCGGGGATCATGGGATGCTCCACCTCGCCCACCTTCACGGTGACCACGTCGCCCTCGGTCTCCACGACGGGGACGTGCTTCTCCGTGGCGGCGTCAACCACGCCGGGGACCAGCTCCTTCATGGGCTCTCCGCAGCAGATCACAGGCACTCCGGTATCCCGAAGGAAGGTAACGATGTTGCCGCAGTGAGCACAGATATAGAATTTCATACTTGATTCCTCCTTATATATTTTCTGTCAGCGCTCTGACAGGGGTCTATATTCCCGGTGATTTCCTACATATTGATAGGCGGGCCGGATGATTTTACCCATATTGATGAGCTCCTCGATCCGGTGGGCGCTCCAGCCCGCGATCCTGGCGATGGCAAAAATGGGGGTGTACAGCTCCAGCGGGAGGTCCAGCATGTGGTAGACAAAGCCGGAATAAAAGTCTACGTTGGCCGACACGCCCTTATACATTTTCCGCTCCCCCGAGATGACCTCGGGCCCCAGCCGTTCCACCAGGGAGTAAAGCTGATACTCTTCCTCCCGTCCCTTCTCGCTGGAGAGCTTCTCCACAAAGGCGCGCAGCAGGTTGGCCCGGGGATCGGAGATGGAATAGACGGCGTGGCCCATACCGTAGATGAGCCCGGCCTTGTCAAAGGCCTTCTTATCCAGCAAAGCCTGGAGATAGCGGCGCACCTCGTCCTCGTCCTTCCAGTCCCGCACCTGCTTTTTCAGGTCCTCAAACATCCGCACCACTTTGATGTTGGCGCCGCCGTGCCGGGGCCCCTTCAGGGAGGCCAGGGCGGCCGCCATGCAGGAATAAGTATCCGTCCCGGAGGAGGTCACCACGTGGGTGGTAAAGGTGGAGTTGTTGCCGCCGCCATGCTCGGCGTGGAGAATGAGGCAGATATCCAGCACGTGGGCTTCCCAATAGCTGTATTTGGAGTCTGGCCGGAGAAGGTGCAAAATATTCTCCGCCGTGGAAAGCTCCGGCCTGGGAGCGTGGATATAAAGGCTGCTGCCCCCCTTATACTGGTAGGCCTGATAGCCGTAGACCGACAGCAGCGGAAACACGGAAATTAGCTGAAGGCACTGGCGGGTCACGTTGGGCAGGGAGATGTCATCGGCCCGGTCGTCATAGGCGGCCAGGTTGAGCACACTGCGGGCCAGGGAATTCATAATGTCCCCACTGGGCGCTTTCAAGATCACGTCCCGCACAAAGTTGTTGGGCAGGGAGCGGTAATAGCCCAGCAGTTTTCGAAACTCCTCCAGCTCCCGGCTGTCGGGCAAATGGCCCATCATCAACAGATAGGCGCTCTCCTCAAACCCGAAGCGCCCCTCCTTCAGAGAGCCGGCCACCAGCGCCTCCACGTCGACGCCGCGGAAATAGAGCTTGCCCTCGCAGGGGACCTCGGTGCCGTCGGGGAGCTTGTCCTTGGCGTGGATGTCGGAGATCTCGGTCAGCCCCGCCAGGACGCCTTTGCCGTTCAGGTCTCTGAGCCCTCGCTTCACGTCATACTTTTCGTAGTCTCCCGCGTTGATGCGGCTGTGCTTCCTGGCGTCTGCCGATAAGGCCCGCACCTCCGGGATCAGGTCACAATAGTTGGGATTGCTTGCCATGCGCTCCCCTCCTTTAAATAAAGTTTGATTCGTGTTGAAAGAATACCACAAAGATGTTTCTAATTTATGAATACTGCTCCAAGATTTTACGCTTTTCGCAGCCGGAAAGAACGGGAAAAAGGACGGGCCTTCCAAAAAGGCCCGTCCTTTTTTCTTCTTACGCTACGAAAGAAGCAGCTTGTCGTCCGCCTCGGTGGAGCCGCTGACTTTGCTGAACATCTCCAGAAGTCCCTCCACGGTCAGCTTCTTTTTCTCCTCGCCGGCCACGTCGATGGCCACCCGGCCCTCATACATCATGATGAGCCGGTTTCCGTGGGCGATGGCGTCCCGCATATTATGGGTGATCATCAGGGTGGTCAGCTTGTCCCGCTGGATGATCCGCTCGGTGGTGTCCAGCACCTTGTCCGCCGTCTTGGGGTCCAGCGCGGCGGTGTGCTCGTCCAGGAGGAGGAGCTTGGGCTTTTTCAGCGTGGCCATCAGCAGGGTCAATGCCTGCCGCTGGCCGCCGGAGAGGAGGCCAACCTTAGAAGTCAGCCGGTCCTCCAGGCCCAGGTCCAGGGTCTTTAGAAGCTCCCTGTAACGCTCCCGCTCCTGCTTGGTGATGGCCCAGCCAAGCCCTCTGGGCTGGCCGCGGCGGGCGGCCAGGGCCAGGTTCTCCTCGATCTGCATGGTGGCGGCGGTACCCATCATGGGGTCCTGGAACACCCGGCCGATGAAGGGTGCCCGCTTGTGCTCGGGGAGCTTGGTCACGTCGGTGCCGTCGATGGTGATGGTGCCCTCGTCCACCGGGTAGACTCCGGCCACGGCGTTCATCAGGGTGGACTTGCCCGCGCCGTTGCCGCCGATGACCGTGATAAAATCCCCGTCACCCAGGGTCAGGCTCACGCCCTGGAGAGCCGCCTTTTCATTGACGGTGCCGGCGTTGAAGGTTTTCCAGATGTTCTTGATCTCAAGCATGGCGGGCCGCCTCCTTCTTCGCGGGCTTGGAGAAATACTTGCCCTTCCAATAGGGAATGGACAGGAATACGGCCACCACGGCGGCGGAGAGGAGCTTGAGGTAGTTGGAATTCATGCCCATGGAAAGCACCGCCTGGATGACGATATAATAGAGGATGCCGCCGATGGACACCGCCAGCAGCTTGAGGGCGAAATTGCGGAAGACGCTGCCGAAGGTCACCTCGCCGATGATGACGGCGGCCAGGCCGATGACGATGGCGCCCCGGCCCATATTGATCTCGCAAGCACTGCTGTACTGGACCATCAGCGCGCCGGACAGGGCCACCAGGCCGTTGGAGATAACCAGGCCCAGCACCTTGGTGAAGTCGGTGTTGATGCCCTGAGCCCGGGCCATGTTGGGGTTGGAGCCGGTGGCCCGGAGGGAGGAGCCCAGCTCCGTGCCGAAGAACCAGTAGAGCAGGGCAATAACGGCCACGGTGAACAGCCCCACCACGAAAATGGGGTGGCGGTAGAAGGGCCGGGTCCCCTTGGCCACGTCCTGCACAAAGCGCAGGGAAACCAGCAGGCTGTCCAGGGTCTCAGGGTTTGTGACGTTGATGGACACGCTGGCCTTCATCCCCATAATCGCCATATTCACGGAATAGAGGGCCAGCTGGGTCAGGATACCCGACAGGATGGCGGGGATGCCGCACAAGGTATGGAGCAGTCCGGTGACCAGTCCGGCCAGCATACCCGCCAGCACCGCCGCCAGCAGGGCCACCCAGATGTTGAACCCGCCGGTAAAAAGCATGACGAAGACCGCGCCGCCGGTGCAGAAGGAGCCGTCCACGGTCAGATCGGCCACGTCCAGGATCTTATAGGTGATAAAGACGCCGATGGCCATAATGCCCCAAATAAGGCCCTGGGATACGGCGCCCGGCAATGCGTTGATAAAATCCAGCATAATCAGGATGTTCCCCCCATCAAAATAGAAGCGTATACGAGTTAAGTATAGCAAGAAGCAGCGGAAAAGGGAAGCCCCTTTTCCGCTGCCGGAGGATCTTGAGGATTACTGCGCGGCAATGGCTTCGTAGCCTTCGGGGACCGTCAGGCCCAGATCGGCACAGATGGCCTCGTTATACTTCTTGGTGAACTGGGGGGCGTATTCAATGGGCATCTCGGCCACGTTGGACTCGCCGGTGAGGATCTTGACGGCCATCTTGCCGGTGGTCACACCCAGGTCGTAGTAACTGATGGACAGGGTGGCCACGCCGCAGCCGGCGCAGATACCCTCCTCACCGGTAAAGACGGGGATCTTGCCGTGGCAGATGTTGTCCACGATGCCGGTGTTGTTGGCCACGGTATTGTCGGTGGGAACGTAGAGGATCTCACTGTTGTCGGCGGCCTTCTGGGTGACGGAGGCCATGTCGTTGGTGTCGGAGAAGGAGTACTGGGTGCAGGTGAAGCCCAGGCCCTCCAAGGCCTTCTGGACCTCGTCCACCTGGTACTGGCTGTTGGGCTCGGCGGAGCAGTAGAGCAGGCCCACGGTCTGGGCGTCGGGGAACCACTCCTTGATCATGGCGGCCTGCTGGTCCAGGGGGGCCAGGTCGGAGGTGCCGGACACGTTGGTGCCCACGGTGCCGGTGAAGCCCTCGATGCCCAGGGCCACACCGTACTCGGTAACGGAGGTGCCCAGCACGGGGATATCGCCGGTGGCGGAGGCGGCGGCATTCAGGGCGGGGGTTGCGTTGGCCATGATCAAGTCCACGTTGGCGGAGACGAAGCCGTTAATGATGGTGGAACAGGTGGGGCTGTCGCCGGCGGCGTTGCCCTCCTTAAATTCCACCTGGCCGGGCAGGGCCTCCTCCACAGCGTCCTTAAAACCCTGGGTGGCGGCGTCCAGCGCCGGATGAGGGGCTAGCTGGCAGATGCCCACCACGTACTGGGCCGCGGCGGGAGCGCTCTCGGCGGCCGCAGACTCGGCGGGTTTGGACTCCTCAGGCGATTTGGTCTCAGTGGTCCCGCCGCCGCAGGCGGCCAGGGACAGGGTCAGAGCCACGGACAGCCCCAGAGCCATCAGTTTGCGATTCTTCATTTCATTTTCCTCCCATGTGCTTTAGCACTTTGTGGTGCTAAATTATATGCGTTATTATACTCACCTCCCCTTCAAATGTCAACCATGAAAATGCCTAAGATTTCATTGACGGGACAAGGTCCTTGGATTAAACTGGACAGGAAATCAAAACATCATCTTTGAAAAGAAGGAGCGGTACGGATGAAAACCATCGGCCTCATCGGCGGTATGAGCTGGGAGAGCACCGTCACTTACTATCAGATCATCAACCGTCTGGTCAAGGAAAAGCTGGGCGGGCTCCATTCGGCTCAGATCCTTTTATACAGCGTGGATTTCCAGCCCATCGAGGAATGCCAGTCCCGGGGTGATTGGGAGCGGAGCGCCGAGCTCCTTTCCGACGCCGCCCTCCGCCTGGAAGGGGCGGGGGCCGACTTTATTTTGATCTGCACCAACACCATGCACAAGGTGGCCCCCCAGGTCCAAGCCAGGCTCCATGTGCCTCTCCTCCATATCGCCGACGCCACCGCCGGCGCTCTGAAGGCGGCCGGCATCGATACTGTGGCCCTCCTGGGCACGAAATACACCATGTGTCAGGATTTTTATAAGGAGCGGCTTATCCAGGCCGGGGTCCGGGTCCTGATTCCCGAAGCGGCCGACATCGAATTGGTCAACCACGTCATCTTCGACGAGCTGTGTCTGGGCCGCCTTGAGGATGGATCAAAGCGGGAATTTCTCCGCATTATAGACGGCTTGTCCCGGCAGGGGGCCCAGGGGGTCATCCTGGGCTGCACCGAGATCGGCCTTCTCATCCAGCAGAGTGACACGGCTCTTCCCGTCTTTGACACCACCCTTATCCACGCCGCCCGGGCCGTGGAGCTGGCTTTGTCATAATGGACGGCGGCGCCCAAATCATCCTGGAGACGGACCGGCTCATCCTTCGGGAGATGTCCCAAGCTGATTTTCCGGGCTTAAGCAAGATCCTTCAGGATGAAGAGGTCATGTACGCCTACGAGCACGCCTTCAGCAGCGCCGAGGTGCAGGAATGGCTGGACCGGCAGCTCCAGCGCTATCGGGAATACGGCTTCGGGCTGTGGGCGGTGATTTTGAAGGAGACCGGCGAGATGATCGGCCAGTGCGGGCTCACCATGCAGAACAGCGGCAGGGGTTCCGTCCTGGAAGTGGGCTACCTGTTTCAAAAGGCTTTTTGGCACCACGGTTACGCCACTGAGGCCGCCGTCGCCTGCAAAGATTACGCCTTCACGGTCCTCAAAGCCGCCGAGGTGTACTCCATCATCCGGGACAGCAACCTTCCCTCCCAGGCCGTGGCCAGGCGAAACGGGATGACAGCCCACGGCACCCTGGTGAAGCATTACTACGGGATGGATATGCCCCACCTTCTCTTCTCTGTGGTACGGGAAAGCTGAGTTCCCTCTCCCCTGTTTCCATGGACTTTTCTCCCATATTGTGATACACTAATACAACCTGTGATTCCCTACCCTAGGAGGCATCCATTTGAAAACTGATATTTTGGGCGTCGGTATCGACGACCTTACGCTGGCTGAGGCGGTCGCCGCCGGTACGGCTTTGTCCGAGAGCGAGGGCTTCCATTACGCCGTCACTCCCAACCCCGAGTTTATCCTTGCCGCAAAAAAGGACGAGGCCTTCCGCCGGATCCTCAACGCCGCCGATCTGGCTCTGGCCGATGGGGTCGGCGTGGCATACGCCGCCAAGATCCTGGGCCGCCCCCTCAAAGGGCGGGTGCCCGGCATCGATTTCGCCCAGGGGCTCCTCTCCCGCATGGCCCACACCGGGGCATCCCTCTTTCTCCTGGGGGCCAAGCCCGGCGTGGCGGAGCAGGCGGCCGAGAACCTGCGCAAGGCCCACCCCGGCCTTCTCATCTGCGGCACCCACGACGGATACTTTCAGGAGGACGCCCCGGTGGTGGAGGAGATCAAAGCCGCCAAGGCCAATGTCCTCTTCACCTGCCTGGGCGCGCCCAAGCAGGAGCATTGGATGGTCCAGTACGGCCCGGAGACGGGGGTCAAGCTGGCGGTGGGCCTGGGCGGCAGCCTGGATGTGTTCGCCGGGACCGTGGAGCGGGCCCCCGAGGCCTGGCAGAAGGCCGGAATGGAGTGGCTTTACCGCCTGATAAAGGAGCCCAGCCGCTTTGGCCGGATGGCCAAGCTTCCCCTGATCTTGGTGGACGCTATGGGCGCCCGCCTGGGAGGGAAATGAAATGAAAAAAGGAACGCTCATCGTCTTTGAGGGCACCGACGGTTCGGGGAAATCCACCCAGTTCAAACTGCTGTGCGACCGCCTTCAGACCGGCGGCACCCCCTTCCGCCGCCTGATCTTCCCCCAGTACCAGGAGCCCTCCTCCGCCCTGCTCAAAATGTATTTGAACGGCGAGTTTGGCTCCCACCCCTCCGACGTGAACCCTTACGCCGCCTCCACCTTCTACGCCGTGGACCGGTACGCCGCCTGGAAAAAGGACTGGGGAGACGACTACCGGGCCGGGACCCTCATCCTCTCCGACCGGTACACCACCTCCAACGCCATCCACCAGGGGGGCAAGGTCTCCCCGGCGGACCAGCCAGCCTTCTTCGACTGGCTTTTTGACTTCGAATACCACAAGCTGGGCCTGCCCGAACCGGACCTGGTTTTTTATCTGGACATGCCCACCCAAGAAGCTGTGCGCCTGCTCCGAACCCGGGAGGCCGAGACCAACACCAGGGGCGATATCCACGAGGTGGACCAGGACTACCTGACCCTCTGCCGCCAAACCGCCCTCCGGGCCGCCGAACACTACGGCTGGAAGCGGATCTCCTGTGTCGACGCCCAGGGCCGGGTCCGCTCCATAGAGGATATCCACCAAGAGATTTGGGCAGCTTTAGGGCAAAGCATTTCCACTTTACAGTGATGTGAGGAGGGACGTTTTATGGTATGTATCATGTTGGGTGAGGGATTTGAGGAAGCCGAGGCCCTCATCACCGCCGACCTGCTCCGGCGGGCCGGGGTGGAGGTGGCGCTCACCAGTCTGACCGGCCAGGAGGTCACAAGCTCCCACGGCGTCACCGTCAAGGCCGACAAAACTTTGGCGGAGATCGATGTGGAGGGCTTGGAAATGCTGATCCTCCCCGGCGGCCTGGGCGGGGTGGAGTCCATTGAGATGGATCTTTTTGCCACGGCCCTCATCCAAAAGGTCTATGACAAGGGCATCTATCTGGCCGCCATCTGCGCCGCCCCCACCATCCTGGCGGGCATGGGCCTTCTGGACCGCCGCCGGGCGGTGTGCTATCCCGGCATGGAGGACCAGATGGGCTCCGCCGTATTCCAGAAAGGCACCCCCGTGGTGGTGGACGGCCGCATCATCACCGGAGAGGCCTGCGGCTCCACCTTCCTTTTCGGCCTCAAGCTGGTGGAGATCCTGAAGGGGAAAGCCGCCGCCGAGCAGGTGAGACATGCCGTCCACTATCACGGCTGAAAAGGCCGCTCTCCGTGCCTCTGTCAAGGAATTTTACAATACAGGTATCGACCGGCGGAAAAGCGACCATCTTTTATTGGCACGCTTTCTCTCCCTTCCCCAGGTAGAGGCCGCTCCCTCCCTTCTTCTGTTTTATGGCACGGGGACGGAGCCGGACACCGGCGCTCTGCTGGAGCCCCTTCTCGCCCTCGGAAAGACCGTTGCCCTGCCCCGCTGCCTCCCCGGGCGGCGGATGGAGTCCCGGGTCTATCGGGGCAAAGAGCATCTCACGCCCGGCCCCTTCGGCATCCCGGAGCCGGACATGTCCTGCCCCATCCTGGCCCGGGAGGCTGCTGCCCTCATCCTCGTCCCCAACCTGCTGTGTGATAGGCGGGGCTACCGCCTGGGCCAGGGGGGCGGCTATTACGACCGCTACCTGGCCGGATTTCAGGGTTTTACCGTGGCCCTATGCCGGGACGCGCTGCTCCGGGACGAGATTCCCACCCAGCCCCATGATGTCCCCGTACAACTGGTGGTCACGGAGACCCGGAGCTTGTCCCCGGACCGTGCGGAGAGAAGCGGGGCTTTCGCCCCGCTTCCGATGTAGCTTTTCAGCAGCAGCCGTCGTTGCAGCCACAGCCGCAGTTGTTGTTGCAGCCACAGCCGCATCCGCCGCAGCTACAGCCGCACCCGCAGCTGTTGCCGCCCCAGCTACCGCCACCACAGCAGCAGCAGATGATGATGATGATCAGGATGATCCAGCAGCAGCCGCCGCCCCAACCGTTGTTACCACAGCACATAAAATCTTCACCTCATTGTTTATTTGGCGGCTGGCGGTTTTTTCCACCGTCGCCATCCGCAATATACTATGCGCCCCTCTCTTTTGTGGTTACGGGGCGGATGAGCCAAAATGTTAGGAGTTGACCCTATGCCTCAAGAATCTCGTGAACATGGGCCTCAGCAGCCCCGGCGCTCCGCCGGTTCGTCCCAGCCCAGGACAGCCCCCCGCCGCAGGCGGCGCAAACGGATGAATCCCCTGCTCTATATCCTTACGGTCATCGCGGTGTCCGCCCTTCTGGCGGGCCTTGGCTGGATGTGGGCGGGCGACGTGCTGGCCCTGAACAAGGCTCCGGCCTCCGCCGTTATTACCGTGGAAAAGGACGCCTCTTTGAACGACGTGGCCGACCTTCTCCATGACAGCGGCCTCATCGACAACAAGCTGCTCTTCAAACTTTTCTGCGCCTTCACCAAGGTGGAACAGAAAAACAAGATCACCCCGGGCACCTACGAGCTGAACACCGACATGGACTATAACGCCCTCATCAACTCCATGTCCTCCAGCTCGGGCAGCCGGATGACCGCCTCCATCACCATCCCGGAGGGCTACACGCTGGATCAGATCTTCGCGCTCCTGGAGGAGCGGGGAGTCTCCACGGTGGAGACTCTGCAGGAGGTGGCCGCCAACCACGACTTCAAGTACTCCTTCCTTCAGGGTGTGCTGGAGCTGGGAGACTACCACCGGCTGGAAGGCTACCTCTTCCCCGACACCTATGAGTTCTATATGGGCGGCGGCGAGGACGAGGCCGTCCAGGTCCTCAACAAAATGATCCTCCGCTTTGACCAGCAGTTCACCGACGAGATGCGCCAAAAGGCCGCCGACATGGGCTATACCGTCCACCAGATGGTCACCATCGCCTCCCTCATTGAGAAGGAGACCGACGGCACCGACCAGGCTAAGATCGCCTCCGTCATTTATAACCGGCTCAACAACCCCAGCTACGAGACGGTGGGCTATCTCCAGATCGACGCGGCCATCGCCTATGTCACCGGACGGACCGTGACCCAGGCGGATTACCAGAATGTGGACAGCCCCTACAACACCTATCGGAACAAGGGCCTGCCTCCCGGCCCCATCGCAAGCCCCGGCATGGTCTCCATCAACGCCGCCTTCAACCCGGAGAACACCAAGAATTACTATTACGTGGTGGGCAGCGACGGCCTGCACCACTTTTTCCGCACCAATGCCGAGTTTGAAGCCTACAAGGCCACGCTGGGGAACTAATCATGGCCAAGAAACTGGAACTGCTCTCCCCCGCCGGCGACATGGAGCGGCTGAGAATGTCGGTGGCCTATGGGGCCGACGCGGTCTACCTGGCGGGCCGGCAATACGGCATGCGCTCCTTCGCCGGGAACTTCTCCCAAGACGAGCTGAAAGAGGCGGCGGACTTCTGCTCCGCCCACGGCGTGGCCGTCCACGTCACCTGCAACACCATGCCCCGTAACGATGAGATCGACGCGCTGCCTGAGTACCTGGCATATCTCCAGGAGATCGGGGTCTCGGCTGTCATCGTAGGGGATGTGGGGGTTCTGTCTCTGGCCAAACGATACGCCCCCAAGGTAAAGGTCCACATCTCCACCCAGGCCAGCGTCACCAATTACCAGGCGGCCGCGGCCTGGCACAACCTGGGCGCCAGCCGGGTCATTCTGGCCCGGGAGCTCACCCTGGACGAGATATCCGCCATCCGGGCCAAAACGCCCCAGGCGTTGGAGCTGGAGGCCTTTGTCCACGGGGCCATGTGTGTCAGCTACTCCGGCCGGTGCGTCTTGTCCAACTATATGTCCGGCCGGGACGCCTCCCGGGGCGCCTGTGCCCAGCCCTGCCGCTACAAGTACGCCCTCATGGAGGAGCAGCGTCCCGGCGAGTTTTTTCCCGTGGAGGAAGATGAGCGGGGCACCTATATCTTCAACTCCAAGGACATGCGCATGATCGACCACGTGCCTGAGCTCCTCGCCGCCGGGCTGGACAGCCTGAAGATCGAGGGGCGGGCCAAGAGCGCCTATTACGCCGCCGTGGTCACCGGCGCCTACCGCCACGCCGTGGACGCCGCCCTGGCCGGGGAGCCTCTGGACCCGGTCTGGCGTTCCGAGCTGGACAAAGTGAGCCACCGGCCTTACTCCGAGGGGTTTTACTACGGCCACCCCGAGCAGTACACCGGGGACGCCCGGTATATCCGGGACTGGCAGGTCAGCGCCATCGTCACCTCCTGCGCCTCCGACGGCAAAGCCCTCCTCTCCCTGCGGAATAAATTCCAGCGGGGAGCGGCTTTGGAGCTGGTGGGGCCTGGGATCAAGCCTATTCCCTTTACAGCGGACGACCTGGCTGACGGCGGCGGCACGCCTCTGGAGGAGGCCCGCACGCCCCAGATGCCTCTGCGGCTCACCCTCCCCTGTCAGGCGCCCCCGCTCTCCATTCTCCGCCGGGAGGTGGCCAAGGGATGAAACGCCGTTACGACTATGACGTGCTCCGGGTCCTTTCCATGCTGGGGGTGGTCTACCTCCACACGGCGGCGGGCGCCCTTCGGAGTTTGGACTACGTCTCCCTGTGGAACTTTTCCAACGTTCTCGTGGCCTTCGCCACTCCGGCGGTGCCCCTCTTTTTCATGATGTCGGGCTCCCTCCTCTTCAGCGAGGAAAAGACCGCCGACCTCTCCCAGCTGTTCCGCCGCCGGATCCCCAAGGTCCTGGTGCCCCTCCTCTGCTGGTCCGCCCTCACCCTCCTTTACAGCGTGGTCCGGGGCAACGCCGCCGGGGCCCTGGAAAAGGCCCTGCGCTTGCTCAACACCCCCGTCTCGGTCCCCTACTGGTTCCTCTACGCCCTCATCCCCATGTATCTGCTCTCTCCCCTGCTGAAAAAGATGACGGACAATCTCTCCCAGTCCCATTGGACCTATATGATGGGGCTTTGGGTCATCCTCACCTTGGGACTCTACACGGTCCGCTCCTTCGTCCCCGCCGCTTGGGAACTGACCTTCACCGAGCACTGGACCCTGAATCTCAATATGGTGGGGGGCTATCTGGGCTATTTCCTCCTGGGGGCCTACCTGGAGCGGATCCAGCGGATCCCGCCGAAAAAAGTGCTGATCGGCGTCATCGCCGTCATGATCGCCGTCAGCGTCCTGGGCACCCGGTGGGACACCTACGCCCATATGATGTACTCCGACCGGTTCACCAATTATCTGACCCTCTTTACCATGATCCTCTCCTCCGCCATGTTCCTGCTGGCCAAGTCCTGCCTGCGGGGCAAGGAGGAGAAAGGGAAACTCCTTCCCATGCTGGCCGGGGTCTCCTTCTCGGTCTACCTGCTCCACCCCCTGGCCATCGGCACCGGGGAAAAGCTGTGGACCCACTTCCTGGGCACCCTGGGCCCCGGCAATATCGGCCAACAGATTTTCTTCTATCTGGCGGTGACCCTTTTCTGCATCCTGGCGTCGGTGGTCCTCTCCTCCATCCCCGGCATCTGCTACGCCTTCACCGGGCAGACCTTCTCCGCCGCCTGCAAGAGCTCCAATTTGTTCGCACTTTTTTCCCGTAAAAAAAGTAGTCAAAAAAGAGCGGAGCCTTAAAAAGGCCCCGCTCTTTTTTGCCGTTTATTCCCTCTTGGCCCCGCACTCGCCGCACCGCGCATCGTGCAGAGAAATGATGCCGCCGCAAACCGGGCAGGTATAGGCCTCCCTCTGCCCTTCCATGAAGGCGTTCAGTCCCCTTTCCCGCACAAATTCGCTGTTGCGCACCAAACTCACCCGGTATCTGGTGCGATAGCTTTTCTCCAGATTTTTGATCAGCTTACAGGGAAAGACCCCGCATTGATAACAGAGCCGGACCCCTTTCTCCGCCGTACAGCTCTTGATCTTACACTTGCGGCAGTGTTCCGGCTTTCCCTCGTCACAATTCAGGCAGCCCGCGCAGGGCTTTTTATGACAGCAGTGCTTATAACAGACGAGGCAGTTCATTCCGCAGGGGGCGAACCAGTTCCCGTCAATCTTCCCCTCCGGCATTTTCAACCCGCTCCCCCCGCTTTCCATCACAAATCCTCTATGGTTTATTGATCATATCATAAGCGTCCGCCTCCCGCAAGTCCGCCGCCCCTTGACAACCACTAAAATTGTGATACAATTATGGACGCAAAACCGCTGTGACGAAACCAATGACAGCCCGCGGCCTCAAGCGAGAGGGAGATGGTGTGAGCCCCTCGGTTTGCCCTGCCAGCGCCACTTCCGAGCGGCCCGGGAGACCGGGACGGCCCATCCCCGTTATCAGATGCCAATGAGATGCCTGTTACCAGGCAAATCAGGGTGGTACCGCGGAGGATACGCTTCGCCCCTGAATCCCCAGGGGCGGGGCGTTTTTTGTTTGCCCACCCCAGAAAATTAGGAGGTAATTCCCATGGCACCCAAACAGTACGGCGTCAACGAGCTTCGAGAGATGTTCCTCAAGTTTTTTGAGACCAAGGGCCACCTGCGCCTGCCCAGCTTCTCCCTGATCCCCCAGAACGACGCCTCCCTGCTCCTCATCAACTCCGGCATGGCCCCCATGAAGCCCTGGTTCACCGGGGAACAGGAGCCCCCCCGCCACCGGGTCTGCACCTGCCAGAAGTGCATCCGCACCGGCGACATCGAGAACATCGGCCACACCGCCCGCCACGGCACCTATTTCGAGATGCTGGGCAACTTCTCTTTCGGCGACTACTTCAAGCGTGACGCCATCCACTGGGCCTG
This sequence comes from Oscillospiraceae bacterium, assembly GCA_022846075.1. Taxonomy (GTDB): domain Bacteria; phylum Bacillota; class Clostridia; order Oscillospirales; family Oscillospiraceae; genus Vermiculatibacterium. The sequence goes on along the minus strand of AP025582.1, from coordinate 1,566,984 downwards.
GGAGTTTTTGACCTCCCCCGAGTGGGTGGGCCTGGACCCCGACCGCCTCTATCCCTCCGTCTTTGCCGGAAACGAGACCACTCCCGCCGACGACGAGGCCTTCGAGATCTGGAACAAGGAGATCGGCATCCCCGCCGAGCGCATCTTCAAATTCGGCAAGGAGGACAACTTCTGGGAGCACGGCTCCGGCCCCTGCGGCCCCTGCTCCGAGATCTACTATGACCGGGGCGAGAAGTACGGCTGCGGCCAGCCCGGCTGCACCGTAGGCTGTGAGTGCGACCGCTACATGGAAGTCTGGAACGTGGTCTTCTCCCAGTTCAACAACGACGGCGAGGGCCACTACGAGGAGCTCAAGCAGAAGAACATCGACACCGGCATGGGCCTGGAGCGGCTGGCCGTGGTGTGCCAGGACGTGGACTCCCTTTTCGACGTGGACACCGTCATGAACATCACCAAGAAGGTCACCGACATCACCGGCGCCAGCTACGGCCAGAGCCGGGAGCGGGACGTGTCCCTCCGGGTCATCACCGACCACATCCGCTCCGCCACCTTCATGATCTGCGACGGCGTCCTCCCCTCCAACGAGGGCCGGGGCTACGTCCTGCGCCGCCTTCTCCGCCGGGCCGCCCGCCACGGCAAGCTCTTGGGCGTCAACGAGCCCTTCCTCTTTGAGGTCTGCGCCACTGTCATCGGCGAAAACGAGGGCCACTACCCCGAGCTGCGGGAACGGCAGGACTATATCACCAAGGTCATCCGGGTGGAGGAAGAGAACTTTGCCCGCACCATCGACGGCGGCCTGCGGATCTTCAACGACATGCTGGAAGAGCACAAGGCCAAGGGCGAAAAGACTTTTTCCGGCACCGACGCCTTTAAGCTCTACGACACCTACGGCTTCCCCATCGACCTGACCACCGAGATGGTGGCCGAGCAGGGCATGGCCGTGGACGAGGCCGCCTTCCGCCAGCTCATGCAGGAGCAGAAGGAGCGGGCCCGCCGGGCCCGGGAGGCCCTGGGCGACCTGGGCTGGGCCGGCATCGAGTTCGGCAAGGATATGCCGGAGACCAAGTTCGTGGGCTATGACGCCGCCAACTTGGAAAACTGCCCGGGCAAAATTTTGGCCATCGTGGCCGAGGAGGAGCTCCGGGACGGCGTTCTGGAGGGCGCCGACGCCATTCTGGTGCTGGACCAGACCCCCTTCTACGCCGAGATGGGCGGCCAGGTGGCCGACCAGGGCGTTATCACCTGCGGGGACGCCAGGTTCCAGGTCACCGACGTGCAGAAGAACAAGGGCGGCAAGTATATGCACTACGGCAAGGTCCTCTCCGGGGCCCTGAAGGTGGGCGACGCCGTCTCCTCCACGGTGGATGGGAAGCGCCGCAAGGCCATTCAGCGGGCCCACTCCGCCACCCATCTGCTGGATAAGGTCCTGCGCACCGTCCTGGGCGCCCACGTCCAGCAGGCCGGCTCCCTGGTGGAGCCCGACCGCCTGCGCTTCGACTTCACCCATTTCTCCGCCCTGACCCCTGAGGAGCTCTCCGAGGTCAGCCGTCAGGTGAATGAGGCCATCCTGGAGGGCTACGAGGTCCACACCGACGTGCTGCCCATTGAGGCGGCCAAGCAGCGGGGCGCCATCGCCCTCTTCGGCGAAAAGTACGGCGACACCGTCCGGGTGGTGGACATGGGCCACGGCTACTCCGTGGAGTTCTGTGGCGGCACCCATCTGGACAACACCGCCAAGGTAGGGGTCTTCCACATCGACAGCGAGTTCTCCGTGGCCTCCGGCGTACGCCGGATCGAGGCCACCACCGGCCTTCTCACCCTGGAGACCCTCAACCGCAACCAGGACATGATCTTCGAGGCCGCCGCGGTCCTCAAGGCCAAGCCCTTTGAGATCCGGGAGCGGGCCCAGCAGACCATGGAGGAGGTCAAGACCCTCCGCCACACCGTGGAGGCCTTCCAGGCCAAAGAGGCGGTCAATGAGGCGGGCCACTTCCTCATGGGCGCCAAGGATGTGGGCGAGCTGAAGGTCCTCACCGGCACTCTCCCCGACGCTGACGCCGACCGCCTGCGCAAAATGGGCGACTTCCTCCGGGACAAGGCCCCCAACGTGGTGGCCGTCCTCTCCGCGGTCAACGGCGGCAAGATCACCTTCCTGGCGGTCTGCGGCAAGGACGCCATCGCCAAGGGCATCAAGGCCGGCGACATCATCAGGTCGGTCACCGCCATCTGCGGCGGCAAGGGCGGCGGCAAGCCCGACTCCGCTATGGGCGGCGGCACCGACGTCCTCAAGCTGGATGACGCCCTGGCCACTGTGGACGACTTCGTGGCGGGAAAGCTGGGACTGTAAGCTGTGGCGAGAGACGATTTGGCCCGGCTCCATGGGCTGAAACTCGACTTTGAGTCCGTTGGATTGATGTGGCAGGGCTGGGAGGATATGTCCTACTTCTGTACACCTCTGGGGGCGGAGCTGGTGGGCACCCTTGGGGTGGATGGAATCCACTTTGTCCTCATGCCGGACGACCAGCGGGTCTTCTGCGTGGATCCGTCCATGGGTGAGCCGGGGACCTACGCTCTCCCCGTGGCCCAGGATATGCGGACGTTTGTGTCCTATTTGCTCTACTGCCGGAGCGCCAGCCCCCTCTCCCAAATCGCCTGGCTGGCGGAAGCTCCGTTCCGCGCCCTCTTGGTGGAGGACGCCCAGGCTGACGGCCCCGGCAAGGAGGAGAAGTCCCGGGCGCTGAACATCTTGGCGGCGGCTTTCCAAACGGGCCCGGCGGACCCCTTCCATCGGGTGAAAGCCCTGCAAGCGTCCTTTGACCCGTCCTGTCTGGCCTTCTCCGACGAATACTATGACGCACTGGGGCTGGACCGCCCCGTCGGGGAGGGCTGAGCTATGCTGCCCCAGGCCCCCTTCATCCTCCTCAGCTTCGTCAACACCCAACTTCGGGACCACTTCCCCACCCTGGACGCCCTGTGTGACGACCACGGCATGTCTCCGTCGGAGCTGTCCGCAAAGCTGGGGGCCGCAGGCTTTCACTACGACAAAAGCCAAAATCAATTTCGCTGAATTTTACAGGGAGGGGCCGCCGGCTGGCGGTCCCTCCCCTGCATTGGGGCTTGCCTTCTCCCCTGCCCTGGTATAAAATGAGAAAAAGAGAAAAGGAGCGGTTTTCATGCTGATCGACTTTGCCTCTATCCCAATGGCCACCATCCCCAATATGAAGGGTGGAGAAAAAGAATTTCGGGTCCATACGTTTACCGACGATATGTGTAAGATCATGCGAGGCACGCTGATCCCCGGCGCCTCCATTGGCCTGCACACCCACGACACCAACAGCGAGATCATCTATATCCTGAGCGGTGCCGGGACCATCATCTGTGACGGCGTGAGCGAGCCCGTGACCGCCGGGTCCTGCCACTACTGCCCCAAGGGCCACGCCCACACCTTCCTCAACGACAGCGACGAGGATCTGGAATTCTTCGCCGTGGTGCCGGAACAATAAGAAAGGAGCCCTCTTATGAACGACTGCCTGTTCTGCAAGATCATCGCCGGGAATATCCCCTCCAAAAAGGTATACGAGGACGACCTGTGCTACGCCTTCTATGACATCGACCCCCAGGCTCCCACTCACTTTCTGGTTATTCCCAAGGAGCATATCCAATCGGTGTCCCAGGTCTCCGGGGCCAACCAGGCCACCGTGGGCCACATCTTCGCCGTCATCGCCAAGCTGGCCGAGGAGTTGGGTCTGGAGAGCTACCGGGTGGTTTCCAATATCGGCGACCAGGCCGGTCAGAGCGTCCACCATCTGCATTTCCATGTATTGTCCGGGCGGGATATGTCCTGGCCTCCAGGCTAAGTTGTTTCCTTGCATAAGTAAGACCTGCCCGGCATAGCCGGGCAGCCTGCGCTAAAAACTTGCCGCCGGCAAGTTTTCTGAACGCTGCGGTGACCTGGCCTCCGGGCCCCATATCCGAGGTGATAAAATGCTTCAAAAAAACTCCGCCGCCCGCTGGCTTGCCCGGGCGGCGGTCTTTCCCTGTCTGGGCAGTTGGCTTCTGGTCCGTCTCTGGACCGCCCTGGGTGGGCGCCTCCCCGGTGTGGTCATGGGGGTTTCCGCCCTGGTCCTCTCCGCCCTTCTGATCGCCCTCTGCGCCAAATTAGACCTTGTGAAGCGGCTTTGCCTTCCCTTCCGCACTCCCTGGCAGAATGCATTGGCCGGAGGTCTGGCCTTTCTATTGGGCGGGTGTTTCGATATCAGCTACGCCATGCTGGAATCTGGGGGACTGCTCCTCGCCGCCCCTTTCTTCCGCCTCCTCTGCCATGCCGGGAGTGGCGCTGTCTTCGCCGTCATTGTTCTGGCCCTCATCCGGGCCAGAAAGGATCTTCTGGGGCTGGGGCAGGTGAGCTGGAGACAAATGCTGATCCTGTTCCTGGCCCTCAATGCCCTTACGGCCGTCTATGTTCTCACCTCCCGCACCGTCTACGTCTGGGACAACGCCGGATACTGGGCCATCGCCCGCACTCTGGCGGCGGAGCCCTTCGGCTACGCCCATCTCCGGGGCATCCTGGAGACCACCCTCACCCTGGACTATAACCACCTGCTGGCCTTCCCCATCTCTCTCCTCATGCGCCTTTTGGGCGGCAGCCGGGCGGTGTTTGTGTTTGCCGTCTCCAACCTGTACACGCTCCCAGGCCTCTGGGGTCTGGCGGCGCTGGCGAAGGACAAAAAATGGGGCGGGCTCGCCCTGGCGGGACTTTTCCCCATGCTCACCTATATTGGTCTGGTGGGCTACGTGGATGTGGCCGCCGCGGGACTAGGCATCTGGGCCTATGTCATCTATACCAGCGACCGGCCCGCCGTCAGCCGGGGAATTTTTGCCGGAGCCCTGCTGGTGGGCACCTTCCTGCTGCGCCGGTACTTTTTCTTCTTTGCCGCCTCCTTCGGTGTGGCGGCCCTGGTGGTCAAGGTGATTTTCGAGCGTAAAAAATGGGCGGACTTCGCCGCCCTCTTCGCTTCCTGCGCCGTCTGTGCCCTCACCTTCACCTACCGTTTTCTACTGGACAAGGTGCTGGGCACCGATTACGGCGACCTCTACTCCGCCTATGACCTTGGCCTGAAGAGTGACGCCCTCCTCTTCTGCCGGTACTTCGGCCTGGCCTTGCTGGCGGTCTTTCTCCTCAGTGCCCTGGTATCCTTGGTCCAAAAAGAAGCCAGGCCCAAACTGGCCTTGGGGCTCGTTCAGCTGGCAGTCTGTTTCCTGGCCTTCGTCGCGGTCCAGTCCCACGGCCAGCAACACCTGCTCCTCTACCTGCCCGCTCTGGCTCTGCTGGCCGCCAACTGTATCCTTACCGCCGCCCCCCTCCTCTGCGCCCTCCTGGCGGCGGCGACCACGCTCAACTGTTTGATCCCAAAGGCCCAGCCCGCCTCCATCGGAGAGATTGCCGCCCCTGATCTTCTCCCCTCTTTTACGGTCTACGGTCCCCGCCGCGCAGATATCGACGCTCTTCTGGCCCTGGCCGACTATGTGAACGGCCTGTCGGAAGAGGAGCCACACACGGCCGTGGTGCTGGCTTCCTCCTTTACCCTCAACACCGAGACCCTCACCAGCCTTTACGCCTCCCTGAACCTGCCGGAGCCGGAGACCCGGACCGTCATCCAGTACCACGGCACCGTGGACAAGCGGGATGCCTTCAACTGGAACACCGCCCAGGCCGACTACCTCATTGTGGGCGACCCGGTGCAGACCCACCTGGGGGAGGAAAACCAAGAGGTCCTGGCCCTTCTGGTCCACGACCTCCTGGAGCACACCGGCCCGGGCACGGCCTACGCCCCCCTGCCCGACACCTTTTTGCTGGAAAACGGCGCCCTTGTCCGCATTTACCAGCGCGTCCAGGACTGGACGGCGGAGGACTACTTCTCCATTTCCCGACGGCTCATCGCGCTCTACCCGGATTACGCCTCCCTCTACCAGGTGCCGGACTGGATCACTCCGTAAATGAAGAAGCCCCGTGGGCTGACGCTCACGGGGCTTCTTTTCTAGCGGTAAAACCGCAGCCGTTGTCCGCCGGGAATAAACCCCATTCGCCCGAGGATGGGTAGCAGGGCGGCGAGAAGGAAGCAGAGCATGGCGGTCTGCACCGGCAGCATTACCACGTTTTTGACCAGGCTGGTGGTCATGTAGTAAAGATATCCCTTGCTGTACAAAATGGCGCTCCACAGGGAGCCCAGCACCACGTTGAGGACATTGGTGCACAGTTTGGCCCAAAAGATCCGCACTACCGTTACCTTGGTCCGATAGAGGAACAGGGCATAGATCATAGTGCCCAGCATAGTGGTAAGGGCATAGCCCGGGAAATAGGCCCCGGTTGGGTGGATGAAAAAGGAGATAGTGTCCTCGGCAAAGCCGAAAACCAGGGCCGTCACCGGTCCCCCCACCAAACCGCATAAGCTCCGGGCCAAAAAGCCCCAGGTCACCCGGACCCCTCCGTCTCCGATGGGGATGGAGGGGATGTAGGACAGGGCCACGCAGGCGGCGATCATCAGGGCGGCAAAGGCCAGAACGCGGGGCTTTCGGAAATCGGCGGCCGCGGCGCGCCAATACCCGGCGGAAAGGGGTGAGGAATACTGCGTTTCTTCCCAAATGGACATAAAAAGTCCTCCTTTGTGTATTCGGCAGTCCTTTCGGAAATACCGCACAGAGGAGGACGTATTCGCCGCCCTATGCGGCAGCGGGATGCGGGATCAGCACTGCGGCGTGTCTACGCACTTCGTCCGGCGGACAACTCCCCGTCCCGCCGGCACTCAACACGCTGATCCCTACTCTGCCTTTTCTGGATTCATGATACTCTATTCGCCTTGGAATAGCAAGCGGAAAGATCAAAAACGGCTCTGAAAACCGCCAAGGGCAAACATTTACCGTCCCATGACCCGCTGTTCCAGGTATTCCTGAAAGCGGGCGCAGCCCGCCGGGTCCAGCGCGGCGGGATAGGACATGATCCGCAGCGGGTGGGGCTCATTGCCCGGATGATAGGGCGGATGCCGGTGGTCATAAGGGTTCTCCCGGAAGCCGCAGCGCTCATAAAACCCCTTCCGGCGGCGGGATATCTCGTCCGCCGGCGGGTCAATCTCCAGGATCACCGGCCCGACCCGATCCGCCAGCAGCGCCAGGGCCTTCTGCCCCAACCCCTGGCCCCGCACCGACGGCTCCATGCAGAAATGCTCCACATAGGAAAACGCCGGGGTATCCCAGTAGAGCAGCTCCCCCACAAACCGTCCGTCCTGAAAGATCAGGTCGAAGTGGTAGTCCCCGCACTCCAGCGCCGCCCTCTGAGACTGAGGCGTCCTCTGCTCGTGGTGGGGAAAGCTCTTTTCATAGAGCGCCCGGGCGGCGGGATACCACTCGTCCTGGCAGGAGAGCAGCCGTTTCCATTTCAGTTCAGACAAACTCGTTCACATCCTTATACCCGCAGAAACCCCCGCTCCGCCAACTCCTCGTATCCGTAGAGGGCGTTGAGCACCACCAGCAGGGCGTTGGGGCTCAAATGTTCCGGCAGATCCAGCGTTTTCAGCAGCTCCCGGCGCCGCTGGGCGGAGCCCTCCCCTCCGGAGAGCCCAGAGGCATAGAGGTCGGCCTTGGTGATGGCCCGTCTGGGGGGGGGCGTCTCTCCCGCCTCGTCCAGGAAGGTGGCCCCCGCCTGCCGGAGGGTCTGCTCCAGCACTTGGGGAGGCATCCCCTCCACTCCCAGCTTCCCCTCTTTGCCCGGCCGGCGCTTGCGCCTTTCCTTGCCGTAGCGGTCGGGGATATAGGCGTGCTTCACCAGGGCCGGGTCGATGGCCCCCTTAAGATAGTTCCGAATCACGAACCCCGCCCCGTCGGAGTCGGTGAGCACGATGAGCCCCCGGGCCTGGGCCAGCCGCCGCAGCAGCACCAGCCGCTCAGTGTCCTGGAAGATGGCAAAGCCGGAGGTCTCCAAAATCACGGTGTCCACCAGCTGGGAGAGGGTATTCTTGTCGTACCGCCCCTCCACCACGATGGCCTCTTTGATGCGAAACATCTTATTCCAGCCCCAGGGGCAGGATGCGGCAGTAGTCCTCCACCGTGCCGCCCTGCCGGAAGCACTCGATGATCTGCCGTCCCACCGGGTGAAGCTCCGGGGTGTCGTAAACCGCCAGCTCCCGGGCGAAGAAATCGTTCAAAATCCCGGCTCCGGTGTCATAGCCCGCCGTCCCCAGCCGCTCCTGCAGCTCAGGACGCAGGAATTTAGGGGACAAGTACTGTCCGTCCACCTTCATCTCCTTGAGGCTGTACCCCAGGATGGGGCACCGGGCGGGGACCAGCCGGTCCATGCGCATATTCACGCCGCCCCGGCGGGCCAGGTACTCCCGGGCGATCCACTCGGCGGAGAAGCCGATCTTGTAGATGCCGATATGCTGGTTGGGGATGAGCACGTACCGGGTGGCGGAGCAGTCCATGATCTGCCCCAGCAGGAGGTTGGCCTGCTCCACCCGCTTACCGGTGGCAAAGGGCCAATAGGAGCCCACCCCCTCGCTGGCCAGGGGCGCGTCGGAGCTGATGCTGGGGTTATTGTATCCTCTGGGCGCCACCAGCCGCCACAGCCAGGCCAAGGCCGGGGGCAGGATGTGCATGAGCCCCACGATGCCGTAGCTGGGCTTTTCCGCCGTGGCGGGGGGCATCCGCACCCCGAAGCTGCGCACGTCCACCTCCACCGGCGTCTTTACCACCCGGTCGATCATCCGGCGGGGGATGATGACCCTGGGGTTGGGGCAGGTGGAGCCATCGGAGTCCAGGGCGTGTTCCCACAAAAGGCAGGTGGCCCGGGGCACCCCTTGGAGGTTGAAGAAGATGAGGGGCTCTTTGGTGTGGATAGAGATGCGCTCATAGGTGGGGTCGCTGCCATACTCGGTGATGCCGTCCACCCGCACGAACCAGCCGTCCTCCCCGTCCGCCAGGGCCAGCTTGCCGTTGGCGGGCTGGAAGCTGGGGTGGCAGATGGCCATGTCGTCGGTGACCGGCTCGATGGTACAGGTATCGCTCATGCTGATATAGTGCCTGGTGCCGGTGACGGTGTTCTCCCCCACCAGCACCCGGCCGTCCTCCTCCCGGCGCACGTCCTGGAGCAGCTCGCTCTTGCCGCCGCCGGAAGCCCCCTCGTGCATCATCACCATCTCGTTTTCATAGGGGGTGATGATCCGGGCGGCGGAGGCGTGGGCGGTGACCCATCCCTCCTGCTCCCCGATGTCCAGCAGCACGCTGTAAACCCCCTTCTTGGCGGAGGGGCCGGGGTAGAGATTGTAGGAGAAGATCTCGTGGAGGCCCTCTTGCCGGCTATGTACCACCACCTGTTTGCCGTTAAAGCGGGTGTGCCGGAAGGGGGGTGCCACGTAAATGATGGCCCGGGGGGTGAAGCTCTCCGCCTCCCGGATGTTGATGAATGCCTGGAGCTGGGAGAGGGCAAAGGCGAAAAAGGCGGCGTTTCGGGGGCACACCAGCACCGCTTCATAGCCGTAATCGTACCCGCCGGCCTTGAAGGGCACCAAAATAAGCTCCTGGGTGGCCAGCCAGCGCATGGTCTCTCCCCTCGCCTCGGAGAAGGGGTAGCCATATACCTCCTCAAACCGGGGCTTGTCGGTGGGCAGCTCGTCGGCCACCCGCATGCTGTCCGGGTCCCGGCGGCGCATATAGTCCTCCGCGTAGTTCACCACCGCCCCGTTCCGGCAGCGGACCACGTTGGCCTCCTTCACCAGTTTCCCCTCGATCTCGTAGCCCACCTCGATCTTGTCGGTGCGCTTATTGCCGAAAATCAGCTCGAAAAGGGTCTCCTTGCTCTCGGGCACGATGACGCTGGGGCTGTGCTCCACCACCAGGGAGAGCTCCTCAGGAAAATGGAACCGTTCCATCAATATATTCAAAATCCATGACCTCGCTTTCTGTCAAGACGCCTTTTTGGCCGCCAGCTCCAGGAGGAGCCCGGTAAGCAGCTCCTCGGCGTCGGCACCGGTGGACTTCATGGCCAGATCGATCTCCTCACAGCGGAGCACCGCCCTGCGGCACCACTCCAGGGAAAACTTCCGGGCCGACTGGACCAGCTTTTCCGCCGGGTAGGCCGACCGCAGGCCCCACAGCTCCATGAGCCACTTGGCCCCCTTGCCGTTCTCAATGGCCAGCCGGGCGGTGTAGAGCTGCCGAATCTGCCGCCCCAGAATGGACAGCAGCTTGATGGGGGCCTCCTGCATATGCAGGAGATCCCCCAAAACGGAGAAGGCCTTGTCGAAGTCCCCCGCGGCGATGGCGTCGGTGAGCTGGAACACCACCGCGTCCAGCTGGGGAGTGGCCACGGCGTCGATGTCCCTCCGGGTGACCCGCTTCTCCTTGGCGTAGGAGCCGATCTTGCCGATCTCGGAGATGAGCCCCGTCATCAGATCCCCGCATAGGAAGATCAGATACCGGGCGTCGTCGGTGCTGATGTCGTGGCCCAGGGCCCGGAACCGCCGGGCGATCCAGTCGGTCAGATCCCCCTGGTCCTGGCGGGCGAAATCCACCACCCGGCCCTTCTCCTTGACGATCTTGGCCAGCTTCGCCCGGTTGTCCGCCTTGTATTCAATGACGTCGTAGACGAACACCAGGCACACGTAGTCGGGCAGGTCGGACAGGAGATCGGCCATGGCCTCCTTATCCCCCTTATAGATATCGTAGTCGGAGACCACCACCAGTGTGCGCTCGCTCATCATGGGCATGGCGTCCACCAGCTCCCGCAGTTTGTGGATGGAGAAATCCTTGGCCCCCAGCGTGTGAAAATTGAAGTCGTCCAGCCCCCCGGTGAGAAGAGCCTCCTTCATTTTTCCCAGGTAATACTCCCGGAGGTAGACTTCCTCGCCGTGAAGGATGTATAGGTTCCCGATGCTTCCGGCGGTGATATCCTTCTTCAGATCCCGATAGGCGGAATCATCTGTTTTTTTCTTGAAAGCCATGGCCTGCCTCCTCATGCCGCGCAGTGGTCTTAGTATAACATACTCACCCGGTTTTTGCAATCCAGGCACACATAACTTTCATAATACATGTTTGCTCTGCCAGGCCCCCGACCACCAGCGCCACAGGAACAGCACCGCCCGGATACACTCGTCCAGCGCCATGGCGATCCACAGCCCGGGAAGGCCCAGGCCAAACCGCACACCGAAGAGCCAGCTCCCGCCCACCCCCATGACCCAGGCGAAAATCACACACAGGAGAATGGGGTAGCGGATATCTCCGCAGGCCTGGAGCACACGGCACATGGTCATGTTCACCGCCCGCCCCACCTCCAACGGGATCTCGATGAGCATAATGATCTTGGCCAGGGCAATGATGTCGGGGTCCCTGGTGAAAAGGGAGTAGACCGGCCCGGCGAAGAGGTAGAGCAGGATGGATACCGCCAGAGACACTCCGACGGAGCCTAAGAGGGCCAGCCGCACGCTCTTCCTGGTGGCGGGTACGTCTCCCCCGCCCATGAGTCTGGCCACCACCACCTGGGCGGCCTGGGACAGCGCCGCGCCAAAGAGGTAAGTAACATTGGCAAACATATTGGCGTACACCCGGGTATTCACCACGAACTGGGCAAAGCGGTTGCAGATGGTCTGGATGCAGATTTGGGACAGGTTGTAGGACACCGATTCCCCGCCGGTTGGGATGCCGATGGCCAGCAGCCGCCCGAACTGCTCGGCCGGGAAAGGCCGCAGATCGCTCATCTTGACCACCGGTCCGAACTTCCGGCGGAAAAGGAGGGCGATGACCACCACCCCGATGAGCCGGGAGAGGTCGCTGGACACCGCCGCCCCCAGCACCCCCAGGGCGGGAACGGGCCCCAGGCCGTTGATGAGGACGGCGTTGCCCCCGATGTTCAGGCAGTTCATCAACACCGATATGAGCATGGTCTCCTTCATCATCTGGCTGCTGCGGAAAAAGGCGGTGAAGGTGAGGTAGACCGCCTGGAACACCATCCCCACCCCGATGACCCGCATATAGCCGCAGGTTTTCTCGAAAATCTCCTCATGGACCCCCATGAGCCGGAAAATGCCGCCGCAACCGAGGATCAGGACCAAACTCACCAGAAGCCCGAACACGATGTTGGTCACCAGGGCCACTGTATAGGTCCGGTTGACCTTGGCGGTGTCCTTGGCGCCGATGTACTGGGAAATCAGGATCATGGAGGCGGTACACACCACGGAGAATACCAGAAGCACCAGATTTGTCACCTGATTGGCGTTGCCGATGGCCCCCACTCCTCCGGGATCCCGCCAGCCCACCATGATCTGGTCGGCATTGCCTACCAGCATTTGGAGGAGCAGCTCAATAAAAATAGGCCAGCTCAGGGCCAAAATATTGTTTTCCCTCTTCTTCACGTGGGCACCCTCTCTCCGAAAAAACACATAGGGAAATTATAAAGGCTGGGATCAAAAACGCAAGCGTCATTCCGACTATAATTTCACCTGGCCGCCGCCCTCTTTTCCATCATAATACCGCCGCGGACCGCTCCCCTTGCCAAGCACTCACCACTATGATAGGATAACTTCAATAAAGGGGGAATCCAAATGCCTGAGTTTTGCTATCTGGGACACCGGCTTCATTATACCGACCAGGGCGCCGGAACGCCTCTCCTGCTCCTCCACGGCAACGCCGCCTCTTCCAACATGTTCTACGGCACCGCCCAGCGCTACGCCGCCAGCTTCCGCGTCATTTGCCCGGACTTCCTGGGCCACGGCGCCTCTGATCGGCTTTCGGAATTTCCCACCGACCTCTGGTTTGAGGAAGCCCGGCAGGTCATTGCCCTTCTCCGGGCCCTGGACCTGGGGCCCGCCCATCTCATCGGCACCAGCGGCGGCGCTCTGACGGCTATCAACGTGGCCCTGGAGGCCCCGGAACTCGTGAGGAAGGTCATTGCTGACAGTTTCGAGGGTGACCACTCCCTGGAAGCCGTCACCTCCTATCTGGCGGAGGAACGTGAGGCCTCCAAGCAGGATGAAAACGCCCGACAGTTTTTCCGTTATATGCACGGCGAGGACTGGGAGGGCGTGGTGGACAACGACACCGCCGCCGTCCTCCGCCACCATAAGGAAATCGGGCGCTTTTTTCACCGTCCACTCTCTGAATTAAGAACCGATATTCTCCTCACCGGCAGCCTGGAGGACGAGTTTCTCCTCTCTATGGCTCCCGGCTACATGGAGAAAACCTATCAAAACCTTCTTACTCAAATCGGCCACGGCTCACTTTACCTTTTTCCCAGCGGCGGCCATCCCGCCATGTTCTCCAGTTCAGACGACTTCTACCGCCTCAGCCTGGATTTTCTGAATTCGTAAGGGGGAATGATGATGTACCAGCTCCGCGCCCGAGATCACGGCCTTACTGTCGGGGAACTCCCCACCGGCCCCCGGAATAAGCTCACCGACGTCCCCGGCGTCACCGTGGGACACTGCACCGTGGACACCCCCGAGCACAAGACCGGGGTCACGGTGGTCCTCCCCTGCCCGGAGAACCCTTTCGTCCATAAGCTGCCCGCCGCCGCCTTCGTGCTGAACGGCTTCGGCAAGACGGCCGGCCTTGTCCAGGTGGAGGAGCTGGGCTCGCTGGAGACCCCCATCGCCCTCACCAACACCCTCAACGTGGGCCTGGTCCACGACGCCATGGTGGAGTACATGCTCACCCGCTGTGAGGCCGAGGGGGTCCCCATGGCCTCGGTGAATCCCGTGGTCTGTGAGTGCAACGACGCCGGGCTCAACCACATCCAGCGCCGGGCGGTGGGCGCCGAGCAGGTATTCTCCGCCCTGGCCGCCGCCTCACCTGATTTCGACGAAGGGGATGTGGGCGCCGGAACCGGCATGGTGTGCCACGGCCTCAAGGGCGGCGTGGGCTCCGCCTCCCGGATCCTGGAAATGGACGGCCGGCAGTATACTCTGGGGGCCCTGGTCCTGGCCAATCACGGAAGGCTCCGCGACCTCACCATCGGCGGAACAAAGGTTGGGTCTGCCATCGAGGCGGCCAAGGCCGCCAAGGCGTCCGACGTAGGCTCCTGTATCGTCCTTCTGGCCACCGACCTGCCTCTGGACAGCCGCCAGCTGGGCCGGGTAGCCCGCCGGGCCTCCGTGGGCCTGGCCCGCCTTGGCTCCTTTATCGGCCAGGGCAGCGGCGAGGTATTTCTGGCCTTCTCCACCGCCAATTCCTTTGACCCGAGAGAAAAGGCGGCCACCCGAACGGTGACCGCCTTCCATGAGAACAAATTGGACCTGCCCTTCCGCGCCGCCGCCGAGTGTACGGAGGAGGCCGTTCTGAACTGCCTCTTTACCGCCCACACCGTCACAGGCTGGAGCGGAAAAACCGTCTACGCCCTGCCCGACCTGTGGAGGCCGGGAACTTAGCCCAGCTTCTCCGTCAGCTCGTTCCAGAGCTCCAGAGCCCGGAATTTCACCAGATAGCCCTCGTCCTCCCCGGTAATCATCTTCACCTGGCCGTCGGAGAAACTGCCCGCCCGCTGGGCCACCGTCTCGGTGACCGAGCCCAGGCACAGGGGCGGGAACACGACGCACCACCAGTTCCGGCCCTCTCCCTCTCCCAGGGTGATCTTCAGCGCGGTGTACCGCCCCGCGGGAAGGGAGAAATCCGTGTACCGCTTCGTGGGGAACCAGGCGTCCTCCTCCACCTGGGCGGTGACGGACACCGAGTTCCCCGCCGCCTCCGCCCCGGCCCGGGCCAGCTCTTCCAGATGCTCGGCCAGGATGACCTGGGCCTGGGTCTGGTCGGTGATCCCCTCCAGCCAAGGCCCGGCCTCTTCCAGCACCGCGTCCCGCACCCGGAGCTTCACCATCTGATCCTCGGCGGAGTCGGAGGCGCCCACCACGTGGAGCCGCACCACCTGTTCGGTCAGCGCCGCCTGCTGGCCGGACAGCCAGGTCCCCATCAGAGAGGCAAAAGCCACGCCCAGCAGCAGGGCAAGCTCCCACCGGCAAAACCGGTTCTTTTTCTCATGTACCAAAATGGACACACCTTTCTATGTCAGGTGTGTCCATTTTTCCCTTTTATTGGAGGTTTAAACCAGCTTTCGTAAAATCGGTCCCCGTTTTCACCGCTCCGGTCGCTCTTGGTCCTTGGGCGGCCTGTAAAACTTTTTTAACCTGGGGTCGGAGGCCCCCATTGCGGCGTAGTTCTTTCTCGCCTCGGCCAGGGTCAAGCCGTGATTTTGGTCGCTGGGCTCCCAGTCCGAGCGGAGAAACAGATCGATCTCCCAGGCACACACCGGGCAGATATAGGCCAGGGCGTCCCCGTGGTTGGGGATGGTCAGGCACCCGCAGCAGGGGCAGGGGGCATCCCCGACCACCTCTTGGGGCGCCGTCCTCTCCTCTTCCGCTCCACTTCCAGCCGTGGGAAGAAACAGCTTCTTTTCTCTGCTCACAACTATCCTCCTCCCATTTTTTCCAGCACTGTTCCGATGTCTCCATCCAGGCATACGCTCTGTGTCCGGATGACCTCCGGGGCCCAGGCCTGCCCCTGGTTGACACAGATATACCACGCCGAGGAATTGTCCGCCGTCATCCGCCAGAAGGGGTACTTGATGATACCGGGGGTGTTGTTCCCCACCCCCAGCTCCAGAAAGACGATCCTGCCCCTCAAGTGCCGGCGGAGGAAATCCCGGCATCGCTCCTGGGCCGCGCGCCAGCCCTCGTCCTCCACAAACCGCCCGTCGCACCTCAGGTTCGGCATCATGGGCCCGCCGCACACCGGGCACCGGGGCACCAACTCCGGCGGCACCCGCAGGTCCCTCTGCTCCTTTACCATCCGCGCCACGGCCGCCCGGTTGTCGTAGGTCTTACCGTGGCAGGGCTTGGCGCATTGAAACAGCCCGTAATCTCCCTGGGTGTAAAAGAGCCGCTTTTTGTCAAAGCCCGCCCGCTGGAAGCAGTGGTCCACGTTGGTGGTAAGGATAAAGTAATCCCTTTTTCCCACCAGCTCCAGCAGGCGGCCGTAGACCGCTCCCCCGCCCTGGGCATAGCGGTTCCACCAGATATGGCGGCTCCAGTAGGCCCAGTATTCCTCCTGGGTGGGATAGGGATAAAACCCCGCCGAATACATGTCGGTAACGTGATAGCGGGCAATAAAGTCGGCGAAGTGTTCCTGGAACCGGGGCCCGTCATAGGTGAGCCCGGCGGAGGCGGACAGGCCGGACCCCGCCCCCACCACCACGGCCTCCGACCGTTCCAGGACTTCGGCCGCTTTCTCCAGCTCAGTACAAAAGCTCATGGTAGAGGGCCTCGTCCTCCTCTCGGAACACATCGAAGATCACCCGCTTGATGTTTGGATACCGGGGCAGCAGCGCCCGGACCGTGTCCACAGCGATCCGGGCCGCTTCCCGGCCGGGAAAGCGGTACTCCCCGGTGGAGATACAGCAAAAGGCCACGCTTTCCCACCCCGCTCCTCCGGCGGCGTCCAGGCAGGCCCGGTAACAGCCCGCCAGCGCCTCCCGGTCCCCTCGGGCCACCTCCCTCTCCACAATGGGTCCCACCGTGTGGAGGACATACCGGGCAGGCAGATTAAACCCCGGCGTCACCTTGGCCCGTCCCGTGGGCTCCGGGTGGCCCTGGGCCTCCATCAGCTCCCGGCAGGCCAGCCGGAGCTGGATCCCGGCGGCCGAGTGGATGGCGTTGTCGATACAGCCGTGGTTGGGATAAAAGCACCCCAGCAGGGCCGGATTGGCGGCGTTGACGATGGCATCCGCCCCCAGCCGGGTGATGTCCCCCCGCCACAGGCACAGCCGGGGTTCCCCCGGCACAGCGGGCAGGCCGAGGACATCCACAACGCCCTTGGCCCCTCGCTCGGCGGACAGCAGCGCGTCCTGCCGTCCCAGAAAGCCCGGCCGCGGGGGCAGGGGCGGACGAAGGTTCATCAGCCCCCGAAGGAGCCGCCTTTGGGCTGTCTCCTCCTCCGGGAACCGCCCGGCCCACGCCCGGTACTCCGGCATCTCAGCCAGCAGCATTTCGTTGAGGACCCCGATCTCTTCCAGCCGCCCCATGGCCCGCGCCCCTTTTCCTGTTTTTATCCGAAGAAAAATCCGGCCGTCATGTCCAGATAGTTTTCCCCGCTGTACGCGCCGTACCGCTCCTGGACCGCCCGTTTGAACTCCTCAGCGCCGGAGCACCGCCCGGCAATATCCTTCAGTGTCCGAAGATAGGCGATCTTGGTCTCCACGTCCTTCAAATCCTCCGGAGTGTAGTGTGAGGTCAGCACCAGGGTGTAGCCCTTCGCCAAAAAGCCCTCCAGCTGGCCGATCAGCGCGTCGGCGTGACCCGCCCCCGCCACGATGGAGTGGCAGTCGTGGCCCAGCATATGGGTATACACCGCGTTGATCTCCGGAATCTCCACGTCAAAGGCCTCCTGCGTCGGGATCACCCGGAACCGGATCCCGCCGATGGCCGCCTCCCCCTCCTCCAAAAAGTCGGTGACGGTATGGATGCTCCCGTCGAAATCGTCTCCAAAGACCCCGGTGAAATTCTCGATCAGGGCTTTTCCCCCGCCGGAATGGCCGTATTCGTCGGCATTCCGGGTGGCGTGCTTCCGGGTCCCCGGCAGGAATGAGGCCCCCGCCATATGGTAGGCCAGCAGCATCCCGGCCACGGTCAGCTTCCGCTCCTTCAGGTATTCCGCCAGCGCCCGGTTGTTGTCAAAGAAACAGGGCGACTCCAGGATGACCGCCTGCCCGGCTTTCTCCAGAACGAAAACTTCGTCGGCAATGGGGTCGTCGGTACGGTAGGCGTGGAGCTTTACCGCGCCGAAATCGTAGACGTTCATCTCGCCCTTTTCCAGTTTGACGGTGGTGTAAGCGTTCTTGTTCATGTTTGGTTCCTCCTATGCGGGATCGTTTGCGGGGCCGCGGTCTTGCGGTCCTTGATCCCATCATAGCGGGGCTCTTTTCCAAAGTAAAGCAGGCACTTTTTTATTATCAGGTCACCTTTTTGTAACTGTTGCGAAGCTGTCCGGCCCGTGCTATGATAAGAAAAAAGGAGGTGTCCGCCTTGCTGACCTGGGAAGAGCTGCCCCCCTGTCCGGTGGCCACCACCGTGCGGCTCATCGGCAACAAGTGGAAGCCCCTCATCATCCGGGATCTGATGGAGGGCACCAAACGGTTTGGTGAGTTTCGTAAGAGCATCCCCGGCATCAGTCAGAAGGCCCTGACGGAAAACCTCCGGGCCCTGGAGGAGGACGGTCTCATCCTCCGCACCGTATACCCGGAGGTGCCGCCCCGGGTGGAGTACCGCCTCAGCGAGACCGGGGAGAGCCTCAAGCCTATTTTGGACGCCATGACGGCCTGGGGCACAGCTTATAAAAAACGGCTCTCCCAGGAGAGCTGAGTGCAGAAAAGACCGCCCAAACCAGGGCGGTCTTTCTCTTTGTCAAAGGGTCTGGGCCAAAAAGCTGTCGGGACACAGCGGGCGCACCGCCTCATGGGCCGCCCGGGCCGCCTCCTCCCTGTCAAAAAGGCCGAAGACGGTGGGGCCGGTGCCGGTCATGCTGGCGCCCATCGCTCTGTTATGGAGCAGGACCTGCTTGAGCTCGTCCACCCGGTCCCTGCGGTGGCCGGGAAGCACGTCCTCAAAGACGTTGAAAAGCCTGTGGGCCACGCCGGGCAGGTCTCCCGACTCCAGCGCGGCGAGCATCCCGGCGGTGTCAGGATGACAGCGCAGCCGCTTCCCGTCCAGCCGGGCGAAAAGCTCCGGGGTGGAGACGGGAAAGCCGGGCTTGGCAATGACCACCCAGCAGCGCGGCAGGGCGGGCAGGGGCGTGACCACCTCTCCCCGGCCCTCAGCCAGGGCGGTGCCCCCCAGGACACAGTAGGGCACGTCGGAACCCACTCCCGCCCCGATCTGGGCCAGCTTTTCCGGGGAAATATCCAGCTTCAGAAGGGCGTTGAGCCCCCGGAGGACGGCGGCGGCGTCGGAACTGCCCCCCGCCATGCCGGCGCAGACAGGCACCTTTTTGTCGATGGCGATAACCAGACGCCCGAAGTCCACCCCGGCGGCCTCCCGGAGTCTGAGGGCGGCGGCCGCGGCCAGGTTCCTGCCGTCCACCGGAAGGAAGCCCAGGTTCGTGGACAGGGCGACCCCCTCCCCCGGCGCTGTCTCCAGCGTGAGGGTGTCGGCAAGAGAGACCGACTGCATCACCATCCTCATCTCGTGGTAGCCGTCATCCCGCTTCCCCAGCACGTCCAGGGTCAGATTCAATTTGGCGGGCGCTTCCAGCATGAGAGTACTCACCGCGGGCCTCCTCATGAGGCGCGTTACAAAATACGCGCCCTCTGTCTCGTTATCGGATCTTCCGGGCCTCTAAGTAAAACCGCTTATCGTTTGCCTCTCCCATAGAGAAGGTCTTGCGGGGCAGGACCCCGTCATGAATGACCGTGGGAAACAGCTCTTCCTTCCCCATAGGGGGCAGGAGGAAACCCATATTGCCGCCCCGCCGGCCCAGGTCCCGGGTCACATCGGCGCCGTGGATGTAGTCGATGCTGCCGCCGTGGTCCTTTACATAGCCGTCCAGGAAGGTCTGGAGAGTGCCGACAGGTAGCTGCTGCCTGGGATGGGGCACAGTGACGGCCCCCTCTCCCTCCGCCCAGATATAGCGGAGGACGTGGCCTTCCCCCTCGCCCTCATAGGCGCCCGGAAAATGCTGCAGCATTTCATTAAGCAAGTCTTTTCCCTTGACGCCAAAAATCACCCGGTGGATGGGCTCAAATTCCAGGGAATCGTCGTGAAGGTCAACCACTTCACACAGGGCCCAGCGGGCGGGCAGGGTTGCCCACTCCTCGGGCTTTGTCAGCTTTTTCTGCCGCTCGTAGCACTCCTTGGCCGTGGCCAGGGAATGGTTTCCGTCACCCACGGCAAACTGGAGGACCGGAGTCCCGGGCGCCAGCCCGTAACGGGCCTGGAAAGTCTCGGGGGCAAAGAGAGCCTGGAAGGCGGAAGCCACCTGGGCCATGCTCCCGCTGTCCAGCCGCCAGCCGGCCACCCGGCCGCCGTTCTCCATCAGCTCGAATTCATAGAGCAACTCCATCCGGTCCTTGCGGAGGGCCAGAGGCTCGATGACCGTTTTCTGGGGGTCGTCACACAGGAGCATCACGTGGGGCAGCTCCACGGGGGCGTTCTTCCGCACCGCCACCCGGGGCGGGATGCGGCTCATCACGGTGCCCTCCGTGGCCCGGACAGCGGAGGCGGACCCCGGCTCGTAGTTGTACTGCTCCAGGTCCACCTTCCCCACCAGGCCCCGGCGGACTTTTCCGTTATGCAGGGTCCGCTCCACGTAGATGAGGGAATCCGTCAGCTCCCGGAAGCGGTCTTCCCGCAGATAGCGGGTCATGGTGTTGTTGATCTCCATGATGTCGGTCTCCACGTTGGGACCGTCCAGGCAGCTCTCCGGCAGGATGAGACGGAGCGTGGAGGGGGCGGACCCCACCCGCTCCTCCACCCGCTGCCAGTACTCGGGCTGGGAGGTATACTGGTCACAGGCTACCACGGCCCACTTGGTCAAGTCGCAGTCCTGGGGCAGCAGGATATCGGCCGGGCCGAAGCTCAAGGCCTGAAAATTGGCGTCCATAGCGGTCCCCCTCACTGATTTTTGAAACCGGCGTCTGCCGGAGAAACCTCTGTCAAGCCATGGCCCCTTTGATGGCAGCCAGGAGCTGGTCAAAGTCCTCGTAGGCGGCCAGCTCCGGATGGTCGGCCTTGATCTGGTCGGTGCTCTTGAAGAGGAAGCCCGCCTTGCTGGCCTGGATCATGCCCAGATCGTTGTAGCTGTCCCCGGCGGCGATGGTCTGGTAGCCGATGGACTGCAGGGCCTTCACCGTGGTGAGCTTGGACTGGGGGCACCGCATCTGAAACCCGGTGATCTCCCCACCCGGCGCCACCTCCAGGGTGTTGCAGAAGATGGTGGGCCAGCCCAGCTTTTCCATCAGGGGCTTGGCAAACTGCTCAAAGGTATCGCTCAAAATGATGACCTGAGTGATGGACCGCAGCTCGTCCAAAAATGCCTTGGCTCCGGGCAGAGGGTCAATCTTGGCGATGGTGGCCTGGATCTCCTTCAGGCCCAGGCCGTGCTCCTTCAGGATGCCCAGGCGGTAGTTCATCAGCTTGTTGTAGTCGGGCTCGTCCCGGGTGGTGCGCTTCAGCTCCGGGATGCCGCTGGCCTCGGCGAAGGCGATCCAGATCTCCGGGACCAGAACGCCCTCCATGTCCAGGCATGTCAGGTACATCAAAGCTCTCCCCTTTCCCGTTTCTTTTTCAAGTTGGTAAGGAAGTTGTCCATCCGGGTGAGGGCCTCGGCGATATCCTTCATGGAGGTGGCGTAGCAGCAGCGGACGAAGCCCTCGCCGCCGGGGCCGAAGGCGGCGCCGGAGATGACGGCCACCTTCTCCTCCATCAGGAACCGCTCACAGAAGTCGTCGGAGGTAAGGCCCGTCCCACGGATGTCCGGGAAAACGTAGAAGGCCCCCCGGGGCTCGTGGCAGGGCAGGCCAATGCGGCGCAGGCCCTCCACCAGATAGCGGCGGCGGCCGTCGTACTCGTCCCGCATCTTCTCGATGTCCACGTCCCCGTTCTG
Source organism: Oscillospiraceae bacterium (assembly GCA_022846075.1). Lineage (GTDB taxonomy): Bacteria > Bacillota > Clostridia > Oscillospirales > Oscillospiraceae > Vermiculatibacterium. Next base: position 1,545,357 of record AP025582.1, on the reverse strand, counting down.
CATCGCCTCAATGGCGGCATACTGGCTGGTGGTTGGGGCGGACATGATGCCGTACTGGTGGAGCTTGAGCATCTCCTGGATGACGGGGGCGGGGCCGCAGACGTAGCCCATGCGCCAGCCGGTCATGGCGTGGGACTTGGAGAAGCCGTTGACCACGATGGTGCGCTCATAGAGCTCGGGGTGGTTGGCGGGAGAATAGTGGTGCTGGCCGTAGGTCAGCTCGGCGTAGATCTCATCGGAGAGGAGCATGATGTCGGTGCCCCGGAGGATGTCCGCCATCTGCTCATAGTCCTCTTTTTCCATGATGCCGCCGGTGGGGTTGTTGGGGAAGGGCACCACGACGATCTTCGTTCTGGGGGTGATGGCCTTTTTCAAGGCCTGGGGCGTGAGCTTGAAGCCGTCCTCGGCGTAGGTCTCCACAAAGACCGGTTTGGCGCCGGTCATGGAGCACAGGGGACCATAGCAGACGAAGGAGGGCACGGGGATGATGACCTCGTCGCCGGGGTTCAGCAGTGCCCGCATGGTCATATCGATGGCCTCGCTGCCGCCGACAGTGACAATAATCTCCTTGGCAAAGTCATATTTCAGATCAAAGCGCCGCTCCAGATAGGAGGCGATGTCCCGGCGCAGTCCGGCCATGCCGGCGTTGGATGTATACTTGGTGTGGCCCTTCTCCAAAGAGTAGATGCCCGCGTCCCGGATGTGCCAGGGGGTGACGAAATCGGGCTCGCCCACACCTAGGGAGATAGCGTCCTTCATCTCCTCCAGGATGTCAAAAAAGCGGCGGATGCCGGAGGGCTGGACTTCCTTCACCCGCTCCGAGAGAATGTTTTCGTAGTTCACGTGAAGATCCACTCCTTCTCCTGCTCTTCCCGCTTTTCAAAGATCAGGTGGTTTTCCTTGTACTTGTGAAGGATAAAGTGGGTGGCGGTGCCGGTGACGTCCTCCAGGGGAGCCAGTTTGTCGCCCACGAACTGGGCCACTTCCTTCAGCGTGCGGCCCGAGATGATAACGGTCAAATCGAAGGCCCCCGACATGAGGTACACGCTCTCCACCTCGTCGTACTGGTAGATGCGCTCCGCGATCCGGTCGAAGCCCTCCCCCCGCTGGGGGGTCACCTTGACCTCGATGAGGGCGGTGACGTTCTCCCTCTGGGTGCGGTCCCAATCCACCACGGCCTGATAGCCCAAAATCAGCTTTTCCGCCTCAAATTCCTTGACGGCGGCCTTGACCTCCTCCACCGTCATACCAGCCATAGAGGCCAGCTGCTCCGGGGTGAGGGTACAGTCGCTTTCCAAAAGCTGCAACAGCTTCATGTTCGCCATTTCAAGTTCCTCCCATCCGTTAGATGATTTGATCTATTATAATGCCTGAGGGGCAGGAAAATCAACTGATGCGTTTTATTTTTTGTTTGCTCAACTTTTCTAAGATATTATTTCACTATTGACTTTCATAATATTAAATGTTATCTTTAATTTTATAAAAGCCACTCACTTGGAAAGGAGATGCCTCATGCCCATAGAAATGCTTCCGGACTGGATGGCGGGGCTGGAGGAAGAGGACACTGCCTTTATCCGCAATTTCATTCTCTCCTCCGGCTCCCTCAAGGAAGTGGCTGCCCTGTATGGCGTCACCTATCCCACGGTGCGGCTGCGGCTGGACCGGCTCATCCAAAAGATCAAGCTCAGCGAGGATCAGGCTATGGACCCCTATGTGGCCCTGGTGAAGCGGCTGGCGGTAAATGACAAGCTGGATTTCGACACCGCCAAGATCTTGATCCAGGCCTATAAAAAACAAAAGGAGGAAACGTAAATGGCCTTTGTTTTCACAATGATTCCCCTGTTCGCACTCTACGTTGCCATCCCCACCGCCCTGCTCTGCGTGGTGGAATATTTCCTGGCCAAGGTGGAAAGCCCCTGGCCAGGCCGGGCTCTCCCTATCCTGGCCGTTATTTTTTCGGTGTGCGTCACTTTGATTTTGATATTCAATCTGACCAACGTGTCCCTGTGGGCCGCGTTGGCCGGAGCGGCGCTGGGGCTGATGGTCCTGAACATCCCCACCGTCCTCCTCCTTGTGATCTATCGGAACACCCGAAAAAAATTCATTGAGAAAAAGAACATGGACCGGATGAACATCCAGGATCTATAACCCCTTCCACATCAATAGGTGTGGTCGCAGACCTCCCGGATCTTGGCCTGGATGGTTTTCAGATCCTCGAAGGTCTCCGGGCGCCGGCGGGGGTCCCGGAGCAGAGCGGCGGGATGGAAGAGGGCGATGCGGAGGATGCCGTCCTTCTCAAACCACTGGCCGTGCTCCCGGGTGATCTTAAAGTCCTCCTTGATGAACTTCATGGCGGCGATGCGGCCCAGGCAGATGATGATCTTGGGGCGGATCAGCTGGATCTGCCGCTCCAGCCATTGGGCGCAGGCCTCCTGCTCGATGTTCAGGGGATCCCGGTTCTGAGGCGGGCGGCACTTCACCATGTTGCCGATGTAGATATTCTTTTTCCGGCTCAGGTCGATGATTTCCAGCATATCGTCCAGGAGCATGCCGCCCCGGCCCACGAAGGGGCGGCCGGTCAGGTCCTCCTGTTCCCCGGGCCCCTCGCCGATGCACATGACCTCGGCCTCCGGGTTCCCCTCTCCAAAGACCACGTTGGTGCGGGTATCCGCCAGGCCGCAGCGGCGGCAGGCCAGACATTTCTCCCGCAGAGTATCCCATTCGTTCATATCTCTTTCTCCCCTTTTCCTGTTTTATGACCATTGTAACACACACGCACCCCATTGAAAAGTTGGGATTCTGTGTAAATTCACCATTGTAATTCAAAAAAGTTCTGCGTATAATAGCTCCTAACAAAAGCGATGAAGGAGCCCGCCCCTCGGGCGTGCCGACAGAAAACGCGGGTCACCGGCTGAGAGCCCGCTGCGGCAAAGAGAGGATGCGCAACACTCCGGAGCCGGGGGTTCGAGGCCGCAGGGCGTCAGGGCTCCACGTCTTCCCACGTTACGGGAGAAGAGTGGCCGTCTCAAGGGCGAGGCGGCAAGCTCGGGTGGTACCGCGGAATTTTCCGTCCCGGAACTGTGTGCTTTGCATGCGGTTTCGGGACTTTTTTCGTCCCGGGCTCCATTCTTTCGGCCCCGTCTGGGAGGGCGGGACCGAGCCCTGAGGTGTCGCAAAATGAAAAACATGGATGGTACGTTGTCAGCGAGGGTCATGGCCCTCAAGGAGGCCGGGAGAAGGACCGGCAGGCAGGTCACGGTGCGGGGCATGGTCCACGCCCTGCGGGACATGGGGGGCATCACCTTTCTCACCCTGCGGGGGTCCGAGACGGTGCTTCAATGCGTGTGCGGAGAGGGGTTCGACCTCCAGGGCGTCACCGAGGAGTGCGCCGTGGAGCTGTCCGGACTGCTCCGCCAGGAGGCGAGGGCCCCAGGCGGCGTGGAACTGGCGGCGGAGGAGTTGAATATCCTCTCCCGGCCCGCCGCCCCCCTGCCGGTGGCCGTGTCCAAGCGGAAGCTGAACCTGAATCTGGACACGGAGCTGGCCCTCCGGCCCGTGGGCCTTCGGAACCTGCGCCAGAGGTCGGTGTTCCGGGTCCAGGAGGCCCTGGCCAGGGCCTTTCGGGAGACCCTTCACCAGCTGGACTTCACCGAGATCCACACCCCCAAGATCGTCCACGCCGGGGCGGAGGGAGGCTCCAACATTTTCCGGCTGGACTACTTCGGCCGCAAGGCTTTTCTGGCCCAGTCCCCCCAGTTCTACAAGCAGATGATGGTGGGAGCCTATGAACGGGTCTTTGAGATAGCGCCGGTCTTTCGGGCCGAGAAGCACTCCACCGCCCGGCATCTCAACGAGTATACCTCCATGGATCTGGAGATGGGCTTCCTCGACTCCTTTTACGACCTCATGGAGGTGGAGACCCTGTTTCTGCAAAAGGCCATGGCCCTGCTGGCCGAGGAATACGCCGGGGACGTTGCCCGCCTGGAGCTGGAGCTGCCCGACGCGGCCGCCATCCCCACTCTGCGCTTCGACGAGGCCAAGGGGCTGGCGGCGGAACGGTACGGCTACCGGATCCGGGACCCCTACGACCTGGAGCCGGAGGAGGAGCAGTCCATCGGCCGGTACGCCAAAGAGGTGCTGGGCTCCGACTTTCTCTTCGTCACCCACTACCCCAGCAAAAAGCGGCCCTTCTACGCTATGGACGACCCGTCGGACCCCAAGTACACCCTCTCCTTCGACCTTCTCTTCCGGGGGATGGAGGTCACCACCGGGGGCCAGCGCATCCACGGCTACCAGGAGCAGATTGACAAGATGCTGGCCCGGGGGATGCACCCCGAGGAGTTCGAGAGCTACCTCATGATCCACAGGGCCGGGATGCCGCCCCACGGAGGGCTGGGCATCGGGCTGGAACGGCTCACCGCCCGGCTGTGCGGACTGGACAATGTGCGGCACGCCTGCCTCTTCCCCCGGGACCTGAGCCGGCTGGAGCCTTAAGGAGGTCAAATCATGAAAATCACAGAAGAAATGGTGGAATATATCTCCACCCTCTCCCGGCTCAAGCTGGAGGCCCTGGAGCAGGCCAAAATGGCCGGGGAGCTGGAGACCATCGTCTCCTATATGGACATTCTCAACCGCCTGGACACGGCGGAGGTGGAGCCCCTGAGCCACGTGTTCCCGGTGAAGAACGTGACCCGCCCCGACCAGGTCCAGCCCTCCTTCCCCAGGGCCGATCTGCTCTGGAACGCGCCTGGCCGGGATGAGGAGACCTTTCTGGTCCCAAAGGCGGTGGACTGAGATGGGACTTTGTGAGCTCACCGCCCTGGAGCTGGGCGCGGCCTTGAAACAGGGCCAGGTCTCCCCCGCCGAGGTTTTGGACGCCGCCAAAGCCCGCATCCGCTCCTGCCAGAGTGAAAACAACGCCTTTATCACGGTGACGGCGGCTCAGGCCGCCCCCGCGTCCGCCCCCTCTCCCCTGTCCGGGGTGCCCATGGCCCTGAAGGACAACATCTGCACCAAGGGGGTCATGACCTCCTGCGCCTCCAAGATCCTAGGGGGCTTCCAGCCGCCCTACGACGCTACGGTGGTGGAAAGGCTCCGCCAGGCCGGGGCGGTGTGCCTGGGCAAGCTGAACATGGACGAGTTCGCCATGGGGAGCACCTCGGAGACCTCTTTCTACGGCCCGGTGCGCAACCCCTGGGACCTGTCCCGTGCCCCCGGCGGCTCCTCCGGCGGGGCGGCGGCCGCCGTGGCCGCGGGCGAGGTGTGGTACGCCATCGGCTCAGACACCGGCGGCTCCATCCGCCAGCCGGCGGCCTACTGCGGCGTCACCGGCATGAAGCCCACCTACGGCACCGTCAGCCGGTACGGCCTGATCGCCTACGCCTCCTCCTTGGACCAGATGGGCCCCATCGCCCGCTCCGCCGCCGACTGCGCCGCTGTGCTGGACATCATCCAGGGACAGGACAAACGGGACGGCACCAGCCTGGCCGGTGATTACGGCCGCCTGCTGGAGGGCCTCACCGGCGACGTGCGGGGGCTGAAGGTGGGCCTTCCGGCGGAGTGCTTTGGAGACGGGCTGGACGGCGAGGTCAAGGACGCCGTGCTGGCCGTGGCCGGGGTGCTGAAAAGCCGGGGGGCCGTGGTGGAGGAGTGCTCCCTGCCGGTGATGGACTACGTGGTGCCCGCCTACTATATCATCGCCTGCGCCGAGGCCTCCTCCAACCTGTCCCGGTTCGACGGGGTGAAATACGGCTGGCGGGCCGAGGGCTACGAGGACCTGACCGACCTCTACCGCAAGACCCGCACGGAGGGCTTCGGCAGTGAGGTGAAGCGGCGCATCCTGCTGGGCACCTTTGTCCTCTCCACCGGGTACTATGACGCCTACTATAAAAAGGCCCTCCAGGTGAAGGCCCTCATCAAGCAGGCCTATGACGAGGCCTTCCAGCGCTATGACCTTCTGCTGACGCCGGTGGCCCCCGCCACCGCCCCCAAGCTGGGGGAAAGCCTCCGCGATCCGCTGAAGATGTACCTCTCTGACATCTACACCGTCCCCCTCAACCTGGCGGGCCTGCCTGGGATCTCTGTGCCCTGCGGCTTCGATTCCAAGGGCCTGCCCATCGGGGCCCAGCTCATCGGCCCTCCCCTGGGAGACGGGGCCGTCCTCAACGCCGCCCACGGATTTCAGCTGGAGACGGACTATCACAAGAGGCATCCGAGGGAATACCCGCTCCGTCAGCCTGGGGCTGACATCTCTCCCCAAGAGGGAACCGGCACGGAAGGGGTGATTTGAATGACCTGGGAAACTGTGATCGGTCTGGAAACCCACGTGGAGCTGGCCACGAAAACGAAAATCTTCTGCGGCTGCACCACCGCCTTCGGCGGGGGGCCCAACACCCACTGCTGCCCCGTGTGCACCGGGATGCCGGGCACCCTGCCCGTCCTCAATGAAAAGGTGCTGGAGTTCGCCGTCAAAACAGGCCTGGCCCTGGAGGGAGAGATCACCCGCTCCTGCAAATTCGACCGGAAGAACTATTTTTATCCCGACCTGCCTAAGGCCTACCAGATCAGCCAGCTCTACCTCCCCATCGTCCGACGCGGAAAAATGTCCATCCGCACACCCTCCGGGATTGAAAAGGTCATCCGCATCCACGAGCTCCACATGGAGGAGGACGCGGGCAAGCTGGTCCACGACCCCTGGCTGGACGAGACCCGGTGCGACTACAACCGCTGCGGGGTCCCCCTTATCGAGATCGTCACCGAGCCGGATTTCCGCTGCGCCGAGGAGGTCATCGCCTATCTGGAGAAACTCAGGTCCACCCTGCAATACCTGGGGGTATCCGACTGCAAGATGCAGGAGGGCTCCCTCCGCTGCGACGTGAACCTCTCGGTTCGTCCCGCCGGGAGCCGGGAGCTGGGCACCCGGACCGAGATGAAGAACCTGGCCTCCTTCAAAGCAATCGCCCGGGCCATCGCCTATGAGGCCAGACGGCAGGTGGAGCTGATCGAGGAGGGCGGGCGGGTGACCCAGGAGACCCGCCGGTGGGACGAGAACAAGGACGCCACCTTCGCCATGCGCTCCAAGGAAAATGCCCAGGACTACCGCTACTTCCCCGAGCCGGACATCCCGCCGCTGGAACTCAGCGAGGCTTATTTGGAGGGGCTCCGAAGCCAGCTGCCTGAGCTGGCCGAAGAAAAGATGGCCCGCTATCAAACCGACTATGGCCTGCCGGAATACGACACCCAGATGATCACCTCCCAAAAGGCCCTGGCGGACTTTTTTGAGGCCTGCGTGGCCCTGGGCTCCGATCCCAAGCAGACCGCCAACTGGATCATGGGCCAGGTGCTTGGCCAGCTCTCGGCCAAGGGAATCGAGGCCAGGGAGATGCACCTGACGCCCCCCACCCTCTCCCGGCTCATCCAGCTGGTGAAGGAGGGCAGGCTCAACCGGAACACCGCCGTGAAGGTCTTTGAGGCCGTGTTCGACAGCGACGGGGACGTGGACGCGTATGTGAAGGCCCACGCTCTGGAGCAGGTCAGCGACCCCGGACTGCTGGCGGCGGCGGTGGAGACCGCTTTTGCCGCCAATCCCCAATCCATCCTCGACTTCAAGACCGGGAAAAAGAAGGCCCTCGGCTTCCTGGTGGGGCAGGTCATGCGGGAGATGAAGGGCAAGGCGGACCCCAGGGCCGTCAACGAGGCCGTGCTGGAAAGACTGGAGAAAAGTTAGGTTGTTTTTAAGGGGGAGACGCTTTGCGTCTCCCCCTTTTTACCGGCATGGCCCGTACAGCGCCACCCAGCCCCCCGACGCCCGAAAACCGTCTTGCTTTCAATGTCGCTTCATGATAGACTGTGAGTACAAAAAATGATGGAGGCTGTCTATGTACGAGAAATTGCGGCAGGAAATCTGCGACATTTGCCATCTCCTCTACGACCGGGGCTACGTGGTGTCCAACGACGGCAACGTCTCCGCCCGGACGGAGGGGGGCACCATCCTCATCACCCCCTCCGGCGTGGGCAAGGGCCGGATGACCCCCGATATGCTGGTGGAGACCGACCTGGACGGACACATCCTCTCCGGGGACCGGCATCCCTCCTCCGAGAGCAAGATGCACTGGATGGTCTACCGGGAGCGGAGCGACGTGAACGCCGTGGTCCACGCCCACCCCCCCATGTCCACCGCCTTTGCCGTCTGCCGCCGCCCCTTGAAGGAAAAGTATCTGGCGGAGCTGGTGGTGGGGCTGGGTGAGGTGCCGGTGACCGAATTCGCCATGCTCTCCACCGATGAGGTGCCCAATTCAGTGAAACCCTTCGTCCGGGACCACTCCGCCGTGCTGCTGGCCAATCACGGCGCCCTGGCCTGGGGGCCCTCCCTTCTCTCCGCCTTCGACCGGATGGAGACGGTGGAGCAGACCGCCAAGGTCTACTACTACGTGGGTCAGATGGGCGGCGGCGTGGAGATGACCGAAGAACAGGCCGACACCTTGAAATCCATGACCGGCTTTTACCAAAAGCTGGCCCAGAAGCGGGAGGATTGACATGGCGCAGACAGCGGAAGAGCTCGTCGCCGCCCTGGGGCTGGTGCCTCTGGAGGACGAGGGGGGCTGGCACAGGTGCCTGTGGCGGGCGGAGGACGATGTCACCGTCAGCGCCATCTACTACCTTTTAAAAAAGGGTGAGCGGTCCCGCTGGCATCAGCTCAAGTCCAACGAGATCTGGACCTGGCACGCCGGCGGCAGCCTGGAAATGACCTTGGGCGGGGACGGCCCGGTCCCCGTGGAGGGGATAAAGCAGGTTTTCGGCCCCCGGATTGGGGTGGACCAGGGCTTCCTTGCCGTGGCTCCCGCCCATCAGTGGCAGACCACCCATGTGGTGGACGGCGATTTTGCCCTGGTCTCCTGCGTGGTCTCCCCCGCCTTCCGGCCGGAGGACTGCTATCTTCCCCATCCGCCCATCGAAGAGGATCTCAGATAAAATAAGGAGGGGTTTTTATGGACTTTTCTCTCAGCGGCAAGGTGGCCGTGGTCACCGGCGTCAGCCGGGGCCTGGGCCGGGCCATGGCCCTCGCTCTGGCCGAAGCCGGCGCCGACATCGTTGGCGTGGGCTTTCACGGCATGGGCTCCACCAAGGCGGAAGTGGAGGCGCTGGGCCGCCGGGCCGTGGAGATCACCCACGACCTGGGGAACAGCGCCGCCGCCCCCGAACTGGCCCAAAAGTGCATCGCCGCCTTCGGCAGGGTGGATATCCTGGTCAACAACGCCGGCATCATCCGCCTCTCCAACGCCGAGGATCACACCGCGGAGGATTTCGACGCCGTGATGGAGGTCAACCTCCGCTCTCTCTTCCTCCTCACCCGGGACATCGCCAGGCAGATGATCGCCCTGGGGGGCGGCAAGATCATCAACACCTGCTCCGTCCAGTCCTGCCGGGGCGGCTCCGGGGACGCGGCCTATGTGGCCAGCAAGCACGCCGTCCACGGCCTGACCCGGGCCTGGGCCAACGAGTGGGGCAAGTACCACATCAACGTCAACGCCATTGCCCCGGGCTACATGGTCACCGACAATACCGCCAAGCTGCGCACCAAGCCCGAGGCCGTGGCCCAGATCGACGCCCAGATCCCCATGGGCCGGTGGGGCGTGCCGGAGGATCTGATGGGCCCGGTGGTTTTCCTGGCCTCTTCCGCCTCCGACTACGTCAACGGCCACCTGCTTGTGGTGGACGGAGGATACCTGAACTGCTGAATGAAATGGAATGATAAGGAGTGAGTCCCATGTCCGAAGAACTGACCAAAGTGACCCACATTGACAACGTGCGGCTGGGAGATGACGAGCGTAGCGTGGTCATCATCGACCAGACCCAGCTGCCCAACCGCACCGAGTACCTGACCCTGCGCACCGTCCAGGAGATGTATGACGCCATCAAGCTGCTGAAGGTGCGGGGGGCCCCTGCCATCGGCATCTGCGCCGGATATTGTATGTACGCCCTGGCCCGGCAGATCGACACCGATGACTTCGACTACTTCGTCACCACCTTCCGCCGCTACAAGGATTACTTAAATTCCTCCCGGCCCACCGCCGTCAACCTGAGCTGGGCCCTGAACCGGATGGACCGGGTGCTGGACCGGGGCCAGGGGGACGAAGATCTGGGGGACGTGCTGGACGCCCTGGGCGACGAGTGCCGGGCCATCCACCGGGAGGACATCGAAATGTGCCGGGCCATCTCCGAATACGGCCTCTCCCTCCTGAAGGACGGCGACGGCCTGCTCACCCACTGCAACGCCGGGCCTCTGGCTACCTCCCGCTACGGTACCGCCCTGGGCCCCATGTTCCTGGGCAAGGAAAAGGGCATGGAGTTCCACGTCTTTTCCGACGAGACCCGCCCCCTCCTCCAGGGGGCCCGGCTCACCTCCTACGAGCTTCAGAAGGCTGGCATCGACGTGACCCTTATCTGCGACAACATGGCCTCCATCGTCATGAAGAACGGCTGGATCAACGCCTGCCTGGTGGGCTGTGACCGCATCGCCGCCAACGGGGACGCCGCCAACAAGATCGGCACCTCCGGCGTGGCCATCCTGGCCAAGCACTACGGCATCCCCTTCTATGTGCTGGGCCCCACCTCCACCATCGACATGTCCTGCGCCACCGGTGACGATATCGAGATCGAGCTCAGGGACCCGGAGGAGATCAAGAACAAGTTCTACGCCGAGCCCCAGGCTTTGGCGGAGGTCAAATGCTACAATCCCGCCTTCGACGTCACCGACCACAGCCTCATCACCGCCATCGTCACGGAAAAGGGCATCTGCTACCCCCCCTTCAGCGACAGTCTGGCGGCCCTCTTTGCCGGGGACAAGTAAAAACCGGTTGGAGAAACTGACACATTTTTGTAAAATACGGGCTTGTTATTTTTGCCGAAACTTAGTATGATTAAGGATATACTTGGACCGTCTTTCCGGTCCATGTATGGATTGCCAAATTTAAGGAGGAACTAGAATGAAATTGAGCAAGAAAATCCCCGCGCTGGGCCTGACCCTTGCCATGGCCCTCTCCCTGGCCGCCTGCGGCGGCAACGCCACCGAGTCCAAAGCGCCCGAGGAGAGCAAGGCCGCCGAGAGCACCGCCGTCTCCGAGGCCCCCAAGGCCGAGGGTCTGAAGATCGCCATCTGCACCAGCCCCAACACCGTGGATGACGGCTCCTTCAACGAGGATAACTACGACGGCATCCTGGCCTTCATCGCCAGCCGGGACAACATCGACACCGTGACCCCCGTCCAGGAGCCCACCGGCGACCCCGCCGCCGCCGCCCAGACCGTCAGCGATATCGTGGCTGACTACGACATTCTGGTCTGCACCGGCTTCCAGTTCGCCGGCATCGCCACCATCGCCCAGGACAACCCCGACAAGTCCTTCATCCTGGTGGACTCCTTCCCCTCCGCCGACGGCGCCGACGTGGAGGTCGAGAATGTCTACGCCATGCAGTTTGCCGAGCAGGAGGGCGGCTTCTTCGCCGGCATCGCCGCCGCCATGGAGACCCAGACCGGCAAGGTGGCCGTGGTCAACGGCGTGGCTTACCCCTCCAACGTCAACTATCAGTTCGGCTTCGAGTCCGGCGTGAACTACGCCAACAAGAACCTGGGCACCAAGGCTGAGATCGTGGAGATCGCCTCCTACGCCGGCACCGACGTCACCAACGCCAACGTGGGCGGCAACTACACCGGCAACTTCGGCGACGAGGCCATGGGCAAGGTCGTGGGCCAGGCCCTCATCCAGCAGGGCTGCGACATCATCTTCGTGGCCGCCGGCGCTTCCGGCAACGGCGTGTTCACCGCCGCCAAGGAGGCCGGCAACGTGAAGGTCATCGGCTGCGACGTGGACCAGTACGACGACGGCGCCAACGGCTCCGACAACATCATTCTCACCTCCGCGCTGAAGAACATGGCCGTCAACGTGGAGCGCCAGCTCAACGCCATCGTGGATGGCACCTTCAAGGGCGGCAACTACACCCTGCACGCCGACACCGACTCCACCGGCTACGTCTCCGAGGCCGGCCGCCAGCAGCTCTCCGAGGACACTCTGAAGGCCCTGGCCGACGTCTATCCCCTGGTGAAGGACGGCACCATCGTGCCCGCCTCCAACTTCAACGGCAACACCCCCGAGGAGTTCCCCGGGCTGTAAGCCGCGCGTTTCAGCGTTTTCCGCTTTTATGAGGACGGGGCGCTCCGTTTGTATCTTAAAACTACTGACGGAGCGCCCCGCTCTTTTTCAAGGGTCACGAGCCCTTGAGGAGGACACCGGGTCCGGCGTCTTCCTCAAAGGTCCGCGAGAAGGAGGCAACGAAATGGCAAACGACGAATACATCGTGGAAATGCGCCACATCACCAAACGTTTCCCCGGCATCGTCGCCAACGACGACATTTCCTTGGGCATCAAAAAGGGTGAGATCTTTGCCCTGCTGGGCGAGAACGGCGCAGGAAAGTCCACCCTCATGAGCATGCTCTTCGGCATGTACGAGCCCGACGAGGGTGAGATCTGGATCCGGGGCAAGCGGGAGCACATCTCCTCCCCCAACCACGCCACCAAGCTGAACATCGGCATGGTCCATCAGCACTTCAAGCTGGTGAGCAACTACACCATCGCCGAGAACATCATCTTGGGGATCGAGCCCAAGCGGCTCATGGGTATCGTCCCTGTGGTGGACATCAAGGGGACCAACGAGAAGGTCGCCGCCCTGTCCAAGCAGTACGGCCTGGAGGTGGACCCCACCGCCAAGATCGAGGACGTGAATGTCTCCACCCAGCAGCGGGTGGAGATCCTGAAGATGCTCTACCGGGAGGCGGAGATCCTCATTTTCGACGAGCCCACCGCCGTCCTGACGCCCCAGGAGATCGACTTCCTCCTCCAAATCATCCGGGGACTCCGGGATCAGGGCAAGACCATCATCCTCATCACCCACAAGCTGGAGGAGATCAAGCAGGTGGCCGACCGGTGCGCCATCCTGAACCGAGGCAAGCTCATCGACGTGCTGGACGTGGCGGCCACCTCCACCCAGACCATGGCCAACCTGATGGTGGGCCGGGAGGTGGATTTCGTCGTGGACAAGGTCCCCGCCAATCCGGGGGCCGAAGTGCTGAAAGTGGAGCATCTGACCGTGCACAACGCCAACGGCTTCCCTGTCGTAAAGGATGTCTCCTTTACCATACGGGCAGGGGAGGTCTTTGCCATTGCCGGCGTCTCCGGAAACGGTCAGACCGAGATCGCCGACGCCGTCACCGGGATGCTGGAGGCCGCCGAGGGGATCATTACCCTGGACGGGCAGGACATCACCCACGCCACGGTGCGGGAGCGTACCGACCTGGGCATCTCCTACATCCCCGAGGACCGGCAGTCGGTGGGTCTGGTGCTGGACTTTCCCCTCTCCGACAATCTGGCGCTGAAAAACTACTATAAGCCCCCCTTCTGCGAGAAGGGCATTTTGAACCCCGCCGCCTTTGACGAGTATGGCGAAAAGCTCATCAGCGACTACGACGTGCGCTCCGGCCAGGGCATCCACACCGTCACCCGCTCCATGTCCGGCGGCAACCAACAGAAGGCCATCATCGCCCGGGAGATCGAGCTGGACTCCAAGCTGATGATCTTTGTCCAGCCCACCCGGGGCCTGGACATCGGCGCCATAGAGAACATCCACCGCCAAATTCTGGCGGAGCGGGACAAGGGGCGGGCCATCCTCCTCATCTCCCTGGAGCTGGACGAGATCATGGGCCTGGCCGACACCATCGGCGTCATCTTCTCCGGTGAGATGCTGAAGATCGCGCCCGCCGACACCATGACCACCAACGAGGTTGGCCAGTACATGATGGGGGTGAAGCAGGCATGAAGAAACAAAACTGGTTCCTCACCCTCATGGGGGACAGCAAACGGCAGAAGTTCACCATCCCCATCCTGGCCATTCTTCTGAGCCTGCTGGCCGGGGCCGTGGTCTACCTGGTGCTGGGCAAGAACCCCATCACCGCCTATCTCAGTTACCTCCAGGGCTCAGGGCTGATCCCCAAGGCCAATTACGCCGCGAAAAAGAGCATGCTCACCGACCTGATGAGCCTCCTGAACGCCTGGACGCCCATGCTTTTCGCCTCCCTGTCCGTGGCCGTGGCCATGCGCTCGGGGCTCTTCAACATCGGCGTCTCCGGCCAGATGATGGCCGCCGGGCTGATCGCCACCGTCACGGTGGGCTACTCCTCCTTCCCCGCCGGAGTTGCCAAGCCCCTGGTGGTCCTCATCAGCGCCCTGGTGGGCGCCCTGGTGGCCTCCCTCATTGGCTTCCTCAAATACAAGTGGAATATCAATGAGGTGGTCTCGGCCATCATGATCAACTATATCGTCCGCTATTCCGTCAGCTTTTGTATCAAGAAATTCATGGCCGACCCTGTCTCCCGGCAGTCCAGGGCCATCAACGCCTCCGCCCGTCTGTCCCTGATGGATACCGAGATCGGCGGGCTGAAAATGGACATCCCCCTGGGCATCATCCTGGCCATCATCGCCGTATTTCTGGTTCGTTTCCTCTTCAACAAAATGAAGCTCGGCTTTGAGTTCCGCACCATCGGGGCCAACCCCAGGGCCGCCAAATACGCCGGCATCAACGTGGGCCGGAACCTCATCATCACCATGGCTCTCTCCGGGGCCCTGGCCGGACTGGCGGGCGCCACCTACTTCCTGGGCTACTACGGCTCCATCCAGCCCGACACCCTCATCTCCACCGGCTTCGACGCCATCGCCGTGTCCATCCTGGGCAACTCCAGCCCCATCGGCATCCTCCTGTCCTCCTTCCTCATCACGGTCATCGACAAGGGGAGCACCTACATGAGTTCCACCGTGGGGGTGCGGCAGGAGATCGGCTCCCTCATCACCGGGCTGATCCTGCTCTTTGCCGCCTGCGGCGCCTTCTTCAGCTATCTCATCGACCGGGGCCGTCAAAAGGCGGCGGACGCCCAGACCAAGGCCGACGGAAAGGAGGAGCGTGTATGAACACCATCAATACCCTCATCATCGACGGCCTCTCCTTCGCCCTCCCCCTCTTCATCATGGCCATCGGAGGCATCTACTCCGAGCGCAGCGGCGTCACCAACCTGGCCATCGAGGGCCTTCAGGGCTTCGGCGCCTTTACGGGCGCTCTGGCCGCCACCCTCCTCTCCGGCTTTTTCGCCGCCAGCAGCCAGATGCCCATGTTCCTGGCCATGCTCTTCGCCATGCTGGGCGGCATGGTCTACTCCATGATCCACGCCGTGCTGTGCGTGCGGTTCAAGGCCGACCAGGTCATCAGCGGCGTGGTCATCAACATCCTGGCCATGGCCCTCACTACCTTCCTCACCAGCCAGCTGAACGCCTCGGTTTTCGGCGCCCCCTCCAACAAGTTCGTGCTGGGCACCTCGGTGCGCTTTTCCATCCCCGGGCTGTCCTCCATCCCGGTGCTGGGGGCCTTTTTCACCAACCTCTACCCCTTTGAGATTGTCATCATTGTAGTGGCCCTCCTGGCCTGGTATTTCCTCTACAAGACCCCCTTCGGGATGCATCTGCGGGCCTGCGGCGACAATCCCCACGCCGTGGACGCCGCGGGCGTGGAGGTGGGCCGGGTCCGCTTCGCCGCCGTCATGGTGTCGGGCGCCCTCTCCGGCCTGGGCGGTATCTGCTTCGCCTACTCCATCTCCGCCCAGTTCTCCCCCTCCATCTATATGGGCTACGGCTATCTGGCCATTGCCGCCCTCATCTTCGGCAACTGGCAGATCATGCCCACCCTGTGGGCCTGCCTCATCTTCGGCTTTGCCCGGTCCGCCGGCTTCGCTCTGACTCAGGCCCTTGGCCTGGCCGCCGCCTTCTCCGACCTCTTTATGACCCTGCCCTACATCATCACCCTCCTGCTGCTCATCTTTTTCTCCAAAAGCAACCGTGCCCCCCGGGCCCTGGGCGAGATCTATGATAAGGGCAAGCGGTGATCACGTTTTTTCTTTACCAATATAGGAGCTGATTTTCTAGTCAGCCGTAATGATTTAAGGAGTGAACCGCATGAACAAAAAAGCTTCCCGTGTCCTCAGCGTCTCCCTGGCCGCCGCCCTGACTGCCACCCTGGTCATTCCCGCCGCCGCCGACCTGATCAAAAAAGATCTGTCGGTGGACACCGGCCTCTCCGTCTACGTGGACGGCAAGAAGCAGGAACTCAGGGACGCGGGCGGAGCCGCCGTGGACGTTTTCGCCGCCGACGGCACCACTTACCTCCCCGTCCGGGCCATGTCCAACGCCTTGGGCGCCCAGGTGAGCTACGACGCGGAAAATTACCGGGTCTACGTGGACACCGCACCTGTGGACGAGAAGGCCGCCGACTACCTCAAGGCGTACTTCGGCGTCGAGCCCATGACCGGCACCGTCTCCGCCGATGTTTTCAACGCCGCTCTGGTCAAAATCTTTGGCGAGGACGCCAAGACCGCCGTGGGTGCCGGCCTGACCGTGGCGCAGGCTGTAAAGGCCGCGGTGGAAAGCTGCGGGCTCAGGGAGCTGGCCCTCACCTATTCCGCGGAAAAATCCGCTGCCTCCACCGCAGGCGCCGGAAAAATTGAGGCCGACTGCCTCCCCTATGTGGCCGCCGCCCTGGACACCTCCCTGGCCTCCGGTACCTGGTCCTTCGACTACGGCCTCACCGGCGAGGTCGCCGCTCAGCTGCTCATGAATGCCGTGAATATCGCCGGCAAGGGCCGCAACTATCTGGGCAACGTCAGCGACCCCGACATCTATCAGAAGCTCCAATCCGCCTATTCCTCCTTCACCCTTTTCGACGACGGGACCCTTAAGGACTTGGGAGACACCCTTCTGTTTGACGGGGCCATCACCGGTTACAATCTGAAATATGACGGATACGACGCCAGATTCCTGCCTGAATATACCATGACCTATGTGAACAGCGACATCCTGCACGGGATCCAGCTTATCGCCCTGCTCAACGCCGCCGGACTGGACGCCAAGGTCCAGCTGGAGCCCAAGTCCTCCATGTGGCTCAACACCGACTACGAGGATAAGACTGATCCCGAGGCCCAGGATGGCGGAGTGGCAATCGTAGGAAGCGCCAATGACAAAAAGGATTTTTACGGTCTTGTGGTCTCCGCGTTGGAATATGACATGCAGCTGGAGTTCGACACCATAGCCGACAAAGAGGCCTTTGACGCCATCGTGGAGCAATACGCCAAAAAGTATAAGGCCAACCAAAACGAGGACGGGACCTTTACCCCCTCTCTCATCCGCAACAGTGAGTGGCACCCGGTCTACACCTCCGACGTCCCGGTGTCTACCGGAGATTTCCAGCACATCAGGGACAACGTGATCCACAGCGGTTCCTACACCCTCCACTCCAACTCCCTCGCTGACCAGACCGCCTCTATCGCGGCGGCGGTCAAAAAAGCGGCCCCCGAGCTGGAAACTCAGGTCAATGACCTCTACTGCTGCGCCGCCTTCTACCGCTATCTCACCGCCAGCCGTGAGGACTGACCTTTGGCCCCTGAGACCATATTCCCCGCCGGCGCGGCCGGCTTCTCATTGTTTTGAAAAGGAAAGGAGCTAAACGCATGAACAAGAAAACTTCCCGTATCCTCAGCGTCTCCCTGGCTGTCGCTCTGACGGCCACCCTGGTTGTCCCCGCCCTCGCCGACAATCTGGTTCGTAAGAATCTCGAGGTGGACAGCGGACTTGGCCTTTACGTGGACGGCAAGGCTGTTACCCCCACTGACGCCGCCGGCAAAACCGTGGATATCTTTGCCGCTGACGGCACCACTTACCTTCCCGTCCGCGCCATGTCCAACGCTCTGGGCGCCCAGGTGGGCTACGACGCCGAGAATTACCGGGTGTACGTGGACACCGCCCCCGTTGACGAGAAGGCCGCCGATTACCTCAAGGAGTACTTCGGCATCGAGCCCATGACCGGCACCGTCTCCGCCGCCGTCTTTAATGCCGCCCTGGTCAAGGTGTTCGGTGAGGACGCCGTAAAGATGAATGGCGACCGCCTGAGCGCCGCTATCCAGGCCGCCGTGGAAAACTGCGGGCTGAAGGAACTGGCCGCGGTCTATTCCGCCGAGAAGATGCAGGCCTCCACCGCCGGTATCGCCAAGGTCCCCGCGGACGACGACGAGTGGCGCTGTGTCGCCGCCGCCCTGGACACCTCCCTGGCCTCCGGCACCTGGGACTTCACCGCCCTGCTGGACGGTGAGACCGCCACCCAGCTCCTCATGAATGCCGTGAACATTGCCGGCAAGGGCCGCAACTATCTGGGCAACGTCAGCGACCCCGACATTTATCAGAAGCTCCAGTCCGCCTGGGCCACCTTTGGCAACTTTGACGACGAGAAGCTGTCCAAGCTGGGCGAGAAATTGGTGGTTGAGGGTGCCTCCACCGGCTACAATCTGAAGTACGACGGCTACAATGCCAACTTCCTGCCTGAGTACACCCTCCAGTATGGCCACAGCGACATCTCCCATGCCATCCAACTCATCGCTCTGCTTAACAGTGAAGGCATCGACGCTAAGGTTGCCATGGAACCCAAGACCTCTATTTACGAATATATGGTGGATTGGGGCGACCCTGCCAAGCTCACCATGACCCCCACTTATGAGGTCAGACCTCTGGAAGGTACCGATCGCTATCTCTGCTATGCCACTGAGTATGACATGAAGCTTGAGTTCGACACCACGACTGGCAAAGACGCTTTTGACTCTATTGTCAACCAGTATGCTAAAAAATGGCTGGATAAAATTGATGAGAACGGTGTCCCCACCGAGTCTCTGCTTACTGGCGCTTGGTTCCAGCCGCTATACACCTCCACCGTGCCCATGAAGGACACTGAAAGTTTTACCGAAATCCGGGACAACGTGGTTCATAATGGCCCCTACACCATTCACCCCTTCTCTACGGTAGACGGCGGTGGTGCTATCGAAACGGTTGTCAAAGCTGCGGACCTCACCGTGGAGCCTGTCACCCTGTATGTCAATAATGCATTTTATCGCTACCTGATCCAAGAAGCTGACGACTGATCTCTTTATGTATAAAAAAGGTCCCGGACACCTTAGGTGTCCGGGACCTTTTTTATACCCACTTCTCCGCCACCAGGATGTCCATGCAGTGCTGATGAGGCACCCCGCTGCTGTCACAGTCGAATATGACCTCCTCCATCCGGTGAAGGCGCCAGTCGGCGTACAGCTCCGCCAGCTCCCCCGAACGCCATAATGTGGCGGGAGACTCCTCATCCGGGGCCGTCGGGAGAAAAGGCTTGGAGACAAAAACGTTGAGTGCGTGGAGCCCGCCGGGCGCCGTGTGATCCTGATAATGCTCCATCATTTCCCGCCGCCGCTCCGGGCCCAGGTAATGGAGTGTCCCTGAGGCGAAGATCACGTCAAAGACTCCTTCCGGCTGTACGTCCAGCAGGTCGGCCTGGAAGAAGTCCACCTCCACCCCCGCCGCCAGCGCCCGGCGGCGGGCCTTGTCGAGCCCGCGCTCCGACAGATCGAACGCCGTGACGGAATAACCGCAGCGGGCAAAGAAAACCGCGTCCTTCCCCTCCCCACATCCCAGATCCAGCAGCCGCAGCGGCCGAACCGGAGGCCGAAGGCGCAGGACATCGTAACACAGCTCATTGGGGGCCGAACCCCAGTAGTAGTCCTCTCCTTCGTACCGGCCCTCATAGGCCGTACTGCGCCGGGGAGACGGCACATGCCCCAGCAGACCATCCACGCTCACGCCAAGCTGGCCAGCCAAGGCGGCGATCAGAGACAGGTCGGGCAGAGATTGGTTGTTTTCCCATTTCGACACCGCTTGAGGCGAGACGCTGAGCCGCTCGGCCAGCTCCTCCTGGGTCAGACCCAGGGCCCGCCGCAGACGGGCAACATTTTTCGCGAAGGCTTCCAAAGGGCCTCCCTCCTTTTCTTTCAGCCTACCATCCCGCTTTCTGAAAGTCAATCAACCTTCCCGGGGACCATGGGGCGAAACTCCACCGGCGGTTGTATCTGTCCCGCATAAAAAAGCGCCCCACCCGCTTGGACGGATGAGGCGCTGATTTCGTTTATCCGTAAAAGGCGTGGCCGCCTATAACGGCGATGGTTGCTTTATTCCGTGAGGCCCAGCAGGACTTCCCCGCCCCGTTGAACCAGTAGGCACCGGGGACCACGTTGGCTCCCTCCAGGCACAGCCGGGCCGCCAGGATGGATTCGGCGTTGGGCTCATAGCTGGTGGCGCCGGGGAACTGGCCGGGCTGGTAGACCACCTCATAGACCGTATTGGGAAACGAGGGACTGTTCACCCGGTTCATAATCACGTTTCCCACGGCGATCTTGCCCGCCAATGGCTGATAGCCGCTCTCATGGGTGATGACACGGGCCATCAGGTCCAGGGTGGCGTCGTCATAGGGCCTGGCCTCGGCGGTCAGGGGGACGCCGCCGGAGCAGAGCTCCACCCGGTCGTTCCAGCCGATCCAGGCCCCCAGGGCAACAGCCAGGGTCCTGGCGGGCACATAGATGGTCCCATCCGGGTCCGCCTTGATGCCGTCCGGGATGTAGAGGTAACGGTCATTGACAACCAGGTAATGGTCGTAAGCCCGGGCGGTCATAGTGAAGTCGGCGGCCGTGGCCACGAACTGGCCATCCTCCCAGTTAATCTGGGCGTCGGGCCGGATGGCCAGGGTGCCCGCGTAAAACGGAAGGTAGGAAGTCCCGTCATAGATCGTGGCAGAAAGCCCCTCGGCCACCTCTCCATTCAGCGTCACCTCCACGGTCGCCGGGGTCTCTTCCGCGAAAGCCGGGGTGCTGAGCCCCAGCAGAAGGGTCAGGCAGAGCAGTGCGTGAGTGATCCGCTTGTTCAAGGTCGATCCGCTCCTCACTGTTTCCGTTTGGAAACCTTTTGTTACCATATTGTAACCTATTTCCCTGCCGATTGCAACCCTTTTTCGTCGAGGGGCCAGTACCCTTATTCAGAAACGCTATGAGAGCGGGCCGGTAAACGGGGGCCCCCTAAGCTCTGCCAACAAGACGTAATGATCCTGCGGAAAATCGGCTTGGAAATGCCCACGGCCTGGAGGATATCCCGCAGACTGCTCCCCTTCCATCCCCGCTGGGTCAGCTTTTCCAGCACTGCGGACAGCAGGTTCCGCCCTTCCGAACCCAGAACGCTAAAGAGGGACCGCCCAGCCACGGCCGGGCGGTCCCTCTATTTGAAATCGGCTCCTTACTGGGGATTGAGGGTGTAGTTGGGGGCTTCCTTGGTGATATAGATATCGTGGGGATGGGACTCCTTGAGGCCCGCGGAGGTGATCTGCATAAACTGGGCCTTCTCCTGAAGGTCCTGGATGGTGGCGCAGCCGCAGTAGCCCATACCGGCCCGCAGACCGCCCATCATCTGATAGATGGTGTCGGAGGCGGTTCCCTTGTAGGGGACACGGCCCTCCACGCCCTCGGGAACCAGCTTCTTGTTGTTCTCCTGGAAGTAGCGGTCCCTGGAGCCCTTGGCCATGGCGCCCAGAGAGCCCATGCCGCGGTAGACCTTGAACTGGCGGCCCTGGTACACCTCGGTATCCCCGGGGGACTCCTCACAGCCGGCCAGCAGGGAGCCCAGCATGACCACGTCGCCGCCCGCGGCAATGGCCTTGGCGATGTCGCCCGAATATTTGATGCCGCCGTCGGCGATGATGGGCACGCCGTACTCCTTGGCCACCCGGGCCGCATCGTAGACGGCGGTGATCTGGGGCACGCCGATACCGGCCACCACACGGGTGGTACAGATGGAGCCGGGTCCGATGCCCACCTTCACGCAGTCGGCCCCCGCCTCGATAAGGGCGCGGGTGCCCTCCGCGGTGGCCACGTTGCCGGCGATGAGCTGGGTGTCAGGATAGAGGGCCTTGATGCGCTTGACACACTCGATGATGTTATGGCTGTGGCCGTGGGCGGAATCCAGCACCAGCACGTCGGCACCGGCGTCCACCAGGGCGCTCACCCGGTCCATCACGTCGCCGGTGACGCCGATGGCGGCGCCCACCAGGAGCCGGCCCTTCTCGTCACGGGCGGAGTTGGGATAGACCTGGGCCTTTTCGATGTCTTTGATGGTGATGAGGCCCTTGAGCCGGAAATCATCATCCACCAGGGGCAGCTTCTCGATCTTGTGCTTGCGAAGGATCTCTTTGGCCTCCTCCAGGGTAATGCCCTCTTTGGCCGTCACCAGCTTGTCCTTGGTCATGACGTTGTCGATGAGCTGGGTCATGTCCACCTCAAACTTCATGTCCCGGTTGGTGATGATGCCGATGAGCTTCCCGTTGTCGCAGATGGGCACGCCGGAGATGCGGTATTTGGCCATCAGCTCGTCGGCCTCGGCCAGGGTGTGGCCCGGAGCCAGCCAGAAGGGGTTGGTGATGACCCCGTTCTCACTGCGCTTGACCATATCCACCTGCTCGGCCTGGGCCCCGATGGACATGTTCTTGTGGATGATGCCGATACCGCCCTCCCGGGCGATGGCGATGGCCATGCGGGACTCCGTGACGGTATCCATGGCGGAGCTCATGAGGGGGATGTTGAGGACGATCTTCTTCGTCAGGTGGGTGTGCAGGTCGATGTCGGCCGGGAGCACATCGCTCTCAGCGGGAATCAGCAGCACATCGTCAAAGGTCAAGCCCTGTTTGAGGAACTTCTGGGCGGCGTCCGTGTTGACCATAATGCATCTCCTTTTCTCTATCCGAAAATTTTATCTATTTTATCCTTCCTGGGGTAGGTTGTCAAGAGTCAAAGCGGCATCGAAGCGCTCTTTTCCCTCGCTCCCCCGCCCGGCCACATACCAGGTGTCGCCCTCCCGGCCGCCCCGGAGCTGGACGCACTCCCCGGCCAGACATTCGGCCAGATAGCATAGCTGCAGGGAGGAGACGAACCTGCCCTTTCCCGCCTGCTCCAGCTTCAGGGCGTCGCAGGCAAAATCGGCGTATTTTACGTTGTTCACATGGCCGTTCACATCGGTGTCGGAGTAGCGCATGATCCGCTCCTCCATAAGCTCCAGCCCCGCCGGCACTTTCAACTTGTGGAGGGTATCGCTCCGGCAGAGGGAGCCGCCGGTGGTGCCCTCAAACTCGCTGACCTCGGAGAGGTGGAAGAGCTTGTGGGTGTCCAGGTCGGCCAGCACCCAGGCGGACAATGCCTGACCCACTTTTTCCTCCCCCACGGTGAGGTCGAACTCCCGGTACATCATGGCCGCCCGGCCGCCCCGGTGCCAGGTCTTTACCGTCACCGGCTCGTCCCAGCGGAGGGGACGGAGCAGGTCATAGCGGATGCGGGCCAGCATCCAGAAGGCGTGGTAGCGCTCGATGGTCTCCTCCCGGGAAACGTGGAGCCGGCAGGCCGCCTGAGTGGCCGCCTCCTGAAGATAGCCCAGAAGGGCGGAGGGGCGGCAGTGTCCGAACAAGTCCAAATCCCGGGAGTCCACCCGGTAGGTCTCCTCGCAGAAAACGTCCATCACGCCTCCTCCTTTCCGCCGATGAGAAGGGTGTACTTACAGCACAAGTCTTCCAGATCGTCGTCAGTGGCGGCGGGGATGCGGAGCTTGGCGCCGCAGTCGGCACAGGTGAGCTCCACAGCGCTGTAATATACTTTCACTTTATACTTATGAGAGCCACAGCCGCAGGAGATCCCCTCCCGCTGGGCGATGTCCTTGAGCTCTCCCAGGATCTCCGTCATCACCGCCTCGTTGAGGAAGGTCCCCTCTCCCTCCTCCGGCTTTTCCCCCAGCTGGGCGGCGGCCTCCTCCAGGCGGCGAAGGGCCTGAAAGACCGGCCCTTCCTCTCCCACGTAACAGCAGTCAAGGCCAGTCGCCTTACAGGAAAAGGCCAGGGCCTTCTCGTGGAGAAGGGCGTCGGCGGAACAGCGGATATGGTGGTCATGTCCGCAATACAGACAGGGGACGGTCAGATCGGCGTGGTTGGCCTCCATCTCCACCAAAAGGGCGGAGCCCCCGCAGGGACAGGGCAGCCGGTTGGGCGCGGCGGCCAGCTGAAAAACCGTGCGATCCACCACTACGCTCTGCCTGCACTTGGGACAGAGATAAGCTATCGTGCGTTTTGGTTCTTCTGTCATCTTGTCTCACCATTTTCTCCGGCATACTGATAGGCGATGCGAGGGGTTCCATCCCAGACGTGGACGATGCCGCACCTTTGAAAACCGTATTTCTCCAAAAGATGCTGCATGGTGTGGTTGTCGCTGTGGGTGTCCGCCCGGATGTTGGGGATGAGTCCCCGGCAGAAGTCCAGACATCGGGGAAAAAGGCCCTTTCTGCTTCCGTCCCCCGCCAGGCGGTGGATGGTTCCATAGGGCTCGCCGCTCTTCCAGTCCCCTTCTTCGATGACGGCGTAGGTGGGATCGTCCCCGATCATGAAGGCAAACACCCCGTGGATGTCTCCCTCCTCTTCAAAGACGTAGAGCCGGTCCGCCTGGATATCCTCTTCCAGGAGTTCCCGCTGGGGATATCCGTCCACCCACTGGGTCGGATTTCCGCTTTGGACCATATACCGCCGGGCGGCGGCGTACACGTCCAGAATCTTGTCCAGGTCTTCTGTCACGGCCATTCTGATCACAGGGATCCCCTCTTTTGTACCAGGATTTTCATTGTATTTAGTTTAACACACCCCGCCCAAAGTGTAAACGGCGGCGGCGACGAAAAATCAGGGGCCCCGCGGTTATTTTCCGCTCTTTTCGCTCAAACTAACCCCACTACTTTGCAGAAAGCACAGGTGATACCATGCCGACAAAAAAATTGGGCAGTCAAACCGTGGCCCTGGCTTCACCCCCGTCCATCATCGGCCATGCCAACGTGGTGGGCAAGAAAGAAGGGGACGGCCCTCTGGCCGACAGCTTCGACCATATTGAGCAGGACGACACCTTCGGAGAAAAGAGCTGGGAGAAATCCGAGACCGCCATGCAGAAGATGGCCCTGTCCTCCGCCCTGGACAAGGCGGGGCAGGCAGCCTCCAACCTGGATTACCTCTTCGCGGGGGACCTTCTGAACCAGTGCATCGGCTCCTCCTTCGCCGTACGGGGCCAGGACGTGCCCTTCTTCGGCCTTTACGGGGCCTGCTCTACCATGGGGGAGGGGTTGTCCCTGGCCGCCATGCTCATCGACGGAGGCTTCGCCCAGTTCACCGGGGTGGTGACCTCCTCCCATTTCTGTACCGCCGAGCGGCAGTACCGCACCCCCCTGGAGTACGGCGGACAGCGGACACCCACCGCCCAATGGACGGTAACCGGCGCCGGCGCCGTTATCCTGTCCAAGGACGGCCCCGGGCCCTATATCACCCACGTGACCACGGGAAAAGTGGTGGACAAGGGCATCAAGGACGCCAACAACATGGGGGCGGCCATGGCTCCCGCGGCCTATGCCACCCTCACCGCCCACCTCCAGGACACGGGCCGCAAGCCCTCCTTCTACGACCTCATCGTCACAGGCGACCTGGGTGCGCTGGGAAAGGATATCATCCGCGACTTCTTCCACAAGGACGGCATGGAGCTGACCAACTATGACGACTGCGGCACCATGATCTTCGACCTCAAAAAGCAGGACGTCCACTGCGGCGGCTCCGGCTGCGGCTGTTCCGCCAGCGTTCTGACAGGCTACCTGCTCAACGGCATGCGGGCCGGGCGGTGGAAGAACATCCTCTTCTGCCCCACTGGAGCCCTTCTCTCCCCCACCTCCACCCAGCAGGGCGAGAGCATCCCCTCCATCTGCCACGCCGTAGCCATCTCTACCAGCAAATAGAAAGGACGGTCGGATATGGACATCTTTTGGGAATACGCCAGAGCGTTTCTGTGCGGCGGGGTGCTGTGCCTGGTCGGACAGATCCTCATCGACAAGACCACCCTCACTCCCGCCCGCATCCTGGTGACCTACGTCGTCTCCGGCGTGGTGCTGGGCGGGTTGGGCCTCTACAAATACGTGGTGGAATTCGGCGGCGCCGGGGCCACCGTGCCCCTCACCGGCTTCGGCTACCTGCTGGCCAAGGGGGTGCGGAAGGCCGTGGCTGAGCACGGGCTTCTGGGCGCCCTCTCCGGCGGGGTCACGGCGGCGGCGGCCGGCATCACGGCGGCCATCTTCTTCGGCTATTTGGTGGCCCTCATCTTCAAGCCCAAGTCCAAGTCTTAACGCCGGGGACCGCCTGACGCCTCCTGTCCGCCGCAATAGCTCTCGTAGAGGCTGGTGAGGAGCTGGAGGTGGACCCGCTCGTCCTCCGCGATCCGAAGCAGGTTGGCCGCCACGTTCCCGTCCGCAATCCAGCGGGCCTGCTGCTCATATTTTCGAATGCTGGTCCGCTCCTCCTCGATGGCGTACTGGAGGGACTGGTCCAGACGCCTGGGGTAGCGCAGATATTCCGGCGTCCAGTACCGCAGCCGTCCCTGAAAGGGGCTCCACAGCCGGGGGTCCTCCCCCAGCTGACGGGCCAGTTCGGAAAAGATGGCCAGGTGGCGCATCTCCACGACGGAGATGTGATGAAAGCACTCGGCCACCTCCTGCCGTCCCGCCGTGGTAAACTGGCCGTAGAGATAGAGCCCCACCGCGCTCATTTCCGATACACCGCCCCCCACGTTGGACAAGATCGCCAGGCCATAGCGCCGGTTCCTTCCCTCCGCGCGCACCTCGGGGTAAGGGGCCTGGGCTGTATAACGGACTTCACAGGGCACCTCTTCCATGTTCACCCTCCTCGCTTCCGATTCTTTTCTAAGCTATGCCCAGTGCCCTTTGTCCCATGTTAATATAATTTTAAAAATTATATTACGGGTTTCTATTGATTATTTTTTCCATTTCAGTTATACTAAGCCCATCAAAGGAAAGATCAGGTGAGCGGTATATGGAATCAATGGCATACAGTTACGAAGGATTTGACCGGCCCGGCCGGAAGGCTAAGCCTAAGGGAGAGCAGGGCCGCAACCCCTATGACGGCCTGCGGCCCTGGTCGGCCATCACCCACGGCGTGGGCGCCGTGCTGGCGGTCATCGGCACCGTTCTGCTGCTGGTACGGGCGGTGCGCCTGGAGCTGGACATGTGGCACGTGGTCTCCTTCGCCATCTATGGACTTTCCATGATCGGCCTTTATACCGCCAGCACCCTCTACCACTGCTTAAATACCAAAGTGGCCGGGCGCGTCGCCCTTCGGAAATATGACCACTGCTCCATCAGCCTTCTCATCGCCGGGAGCTACACCCCCATCTGCCTCACCGTGCTGCGGACCGAGGGGGCCTGGGGCTGGGCCATCTTCGGCGTCATCTGGGCCATGGCCGTGGCGGCCTGCTCTCTGTCCCTGCTGTGGATCAACTCCCCCCGCTGGCTCACCTCCGGGGTCTATCTTATCATGGGCTGGCTGGCCGTCTTTGCCCTCTACCCCCTGTCCCGCACCATGCCGGCGGCGGGGATGTTCTGGTTGGTGCTGGGCGGCGTGGTGTACACCGTGGGAGGCGTCCTATACGCCGTCAAATGGCCCGGCCGGGACAATCCCAGGTTCGGCTGCCACGAAATCTTCCATCTGTTCATCCTGGCGGGAAGCATCTGCCACTTCCTCCTGATGTACCAAGTGATCGCCTTCGTGTAATGGACAAACAGAAAGGGACAGCCGAAAAGGCTGTCCCTTTTTTGCTTTGGATCACCCTCAGCCCTGGGTATAGCTGCCCTGGATGAGGAAGGTGGCGGAGGAGGATACCGTGACGGCCTGCGCGTCGGCGGTGGCCATGTAGAGGTGATTGACGGTGAGGGCGCCGGTTCCGGCCAAAGTCTCCCCCCCGGTCAGATCCACCAGAGCGGCGGTACTGGAGGCAGTGCCGCCGCGGAGCAGAAGCTGGGTCCCGGCGGAGAGGGTCAGCGTCTTCCCCTCGGAGACATCCACCGCGGCAAAGGAGGTCTGCCCGCCCCCCGCGGCGTCCTGGAGCTTTTTGGTCAGTTCCGCCTCCCGGGCGTCCAGTTTTTTGTCCACCTGCTTCATAATATCAGGCACGGCGGTGTCGTTGAGATAGCTCAGGGTCACCAGGGGATCGGATTGGCTACCCTGGGTCCCGGCGGCCAGGGCCACCCCGGCGATGGTGCCGGTCACCAGAAGGACACAGGCCAGACGGCTCGTCCATTTGTTCCGCTTCATTGTTTTCCTCCTATGTATCACTGTTTCAGGCGGCTGGGGTCGGGGCGCGCGGGCTCCCACGGCCCTTCCCCAAGCCACGTTCAAACCAACTGTCTGGGACGCAGGCCGAAGCTGACTGCGATGGCCCCGTCTACCTTTTGCATCTGCTCCTCATCCAACCGGCCCATATACTCTCTCAGCCGCTTTTTGTCCAAGGTCCTGATCTGCTCCAGCAGCACCACGGAATCTTTGGGCAGGCCATAGGTGTTGGCCGAGAGTTCGATGTGGGTCGGCAGACGGGCTTTCCCGGTCTGGGAGGTGATGGCGGCGGCGATGACGGTGGGGCTGTGGCGGTTGCCGGTGTCGTTCTGGATAATGAGGACCGGCCTCACGCCCCCCTGTTCACTGCCCACCACCGGGCTCAGATCGGCGTAATAAATGTCTCCACGTCTGACGATGCTGTCCACAAAGGCTCACTCTCCGCGGTTCAAAGTTTCCGGGGAACGGGGCGAGGTGCCCGATCCGGCGGTCACTATGATTTTCCCACGGGACGGCGGGATTTATACTTCCGTCTGGATGATTCTCACAAAGACGGAAAAGCCCGCCGTCTGTCCGGCGCTATCCTCCCCGGCCCATTTTACGCAGAGAGCCTTCCTTTGGTGTCAATGCAGATAGATCCTGGGGACCCGCTTGTTGACGTCGCACAGCAGTTCGTACTGAATGGTCCCGGCCAGCCGGGCGGCATCCTCCACAGGGACGTGGGGGCCGTAGATCTCGGCCTCGTCCCCTGGGCGGACCTGGGGCAGATGGGTGGCATCCACCATGCACATGTCCATGCAGATCCGGCCCACCACCGGCGCCTTCTCCCCCTGGAGAAAGACCTCCAGCGCGTCGGAACAGCGGCGGGGCAGGCCGTCGCCGTAGCCGATGGCCAGGGCGGCCAGGCGGGTCTCACGCTCCAGCACGCGGGTGCAGCCGTAGCTTACCGGCGTCCCGGCGGGCACCGTCTTTACGGAGACCACCCGGGCCTTCAAGGTCATCACCGGCAGCAGACCCGGACCGTCCAGGCCCTCGCAGGCGGGGTCGGGGTAATGCCCGTACAGGGCCACGCCGGGCCGGACCATGTCCAGATAGGTACAGGGATAGTTTAACACGGCGGCGCTGGCGGCGCAATGGCGGATGGGAAATTCCACGCCCCGGGCCTTCAGCTTGTCCAGCAGGTCCAGAAACCGTGTAAACTGGAGCATGGTGTACTCCTCGTTCCGGTCGGCGTCGGCAAAGTGGGTGAAAATTCCCTCCCAAACAAGGCCGGGCAGGGCGTGAAGGGCCGCCATGGTATCCACGGTCTCTTCCATGTGTCCCTCATCGCAGAGGAAGCCCAGCCGGGACATACCGGTGTCCGCCTTCATGTGAACGGTGATGGTCTTGCCCAGCTTCCCCGCCGCGTGGGAGAGGGCTTGGGCCGTCTCCACATCGAACACGGTCTGGGTCAGATGGTAGCCCATCAGCTCTCCCGCCCAGGCCGGGTCGGTATAGCCCAGGATGAGGATGGGGGCCTTGACCCCGGCCTCACGCAGCTCGATGGCCTCATCCAGGCTGGCCACCGCCAGGTATTCCGCCCCCAGCTTCTCCAGGTGGAGCGCCACAGGGGCGGCCCCATGCCCGTAGGCGTCGGCCTTCACCACGCCCACGAACCTGCACCCCGCGGGCAGCATGGCCCGCAGGGTGAAATAGTTGTGCTCCAGATTTTTCAGGTCGATCTCCGCCCAGACACGGCGCTCTTCCGTATTCATCCCCATCACGCTTTCCATTTAATTTCTCCCGCCGGGAAACGGCCTTACGCCGCCGGTCCCGACATGGTGAAGCCGGACACCTCACAGGCGATGACGGTGAAGCCGTCCGAGCTGATCTCCCCCCGGACCAGGGCGGCGGTGTCCGGCCGGAACCAGAGCTGGGCCTCCGTGCCCCGGCCGGGGTCCTTCTCCGGGTCCCGGCAGGTGACGTGGAGCCGCTCCTCCCCGTCCCAGTCCTCCAGCACGCACTCGGCCATAAAACCCTCCTGGGCATAGGCCAGCAGAGCGGGCACCGCGTCCACGGGGGTGAGGCCGTCGGCGTTCAGCTCCCCGGTCTCCACCATCACCCCGTCATATTCCAGGGCGGTCTCCCCCTGGGAAATATGGGCGGTGAGGCCCGCCACGCTCTCCGGCGACGTAAGGGTGAGCAAAGTCTCCCCCTCCCGGGCCCAGGTGACGTCCACCCCGTAGGTGTAGACCCGCTGGCCGTAGTCCGCGGTGAGCTCCATATGCCCGGCGCAGGCCGTCATCTCCAAATATTTGGCCCGCACGTCCAGGGCCATTGTCTCCGCCCCGCTCTCCCCGGTGGCTCCGCCGCAGGCGGACAGAGGGAGGACGAGGGTCATCATCAGTGCGCAAAGGCGTTTGCGCACGCTGATCACTCCTTAAAAATGTTTTGTTGTCAGGGGGATCTTATGAATCAGGTCGGTAGGGCTCATGCTGTACTCGCCGAACTCCTCCGCCGCCAGATCCCCCGCCTGGCCGTGAAGGCACACCGCCGCGGGCACCGCCTGGCGGATGGTGAGGCCCTGGGCCATGAGGGAGACGATCATCCCGGCCAGGATGTCCCCGCTCCCTCCCTTGGCCATGCCCGGATTGCCCGTGGTGTTGACATAGGCGTTGCCGTCGGGGAAGGCGGTGATGGTCCGGTGGCCCTTGAGGACCAGAACACAGCCGTGCTCGGCGGCAAAGGCCCGGGCCACCCCCAGCCGGTCCCCGGAGGACAGGTCCCCGCCCAGCCGGGCAAACTCCCCATCGTGGGGGGTGAGCACGGTGGCGAATCCCCGGCGGGCGTCCAACACATCTATATGCCCCTCCAGGGCGTTTATGCCGTCGGCGTCCAGCACCAGGGGCCGCTCGGTGTGGGTCAGGATGTGCCGGACCACGGCGGCGGTGGAGTTGTTCCGGCCCAGGCCGGGGCCGATGAGAGCCACGTCACTGGAATTGACACGGTTGAGGGCCGCCTCACAGGAGTCCAGAGAGAGGGCCCCGTCCTTTCCCGCCGGGAGGGGCCGGGGCATGGCCACCTCCAGCTTTCCCGCCACCACCGGCCAGATGGGGGCCGGCACCTCCAAAGAGACCAGGCCCGCCCCAGAGCGGACCGCCGCCATGGCGGAGAGGACCGGGGCCCCGGTGTAGCCCACGCTGCCCCCCAGGATGCAGACCCGGCCGAAGCTCCCCTTGTGGGCGTCTCTGGCCCGGTGGGGCAGCTCCAGCTCCTCCGGCGATACCGACCAGAGATCCCACTCCAAGACCTGGGTCAGCTTTTCCGGGATGCCGATGTCGGCCACGGTGAGTTCCCCGGTGCAGATCTGCCCCTGGCCCACGAAGTGGCCCACTTTGGGATAAGTAAAGGTGACGGTCTCGGCGGCTTCCACGGCCACCCCAAGGATCCGGCCGGTGTCGGCCTCCACCCCGCTGGGGATATCGGCGGAGATCACCGGGATGCCGGAGGAATTCATCATGTGGACGGCGGTGGCGCAGTCCCCCTCCACCGCCCGTCTCAGACCGATGCCGAAGAGGGCGTCGAGAAAGACCCCCGCCCGGAGGGCCCAGGCGGCGAAGTCGGGGTCGGCGTCGGAAAAGGGCTCCAGCCGGACTCCGGCCTGGGCCAGCCTGGCCTCCATGGCCCGGCAGTCCCCGGTCATATTGTCCCGGTCCCCCACCAGTACGGCCCGGACCTCCACACCCGCCTCTTTCAGAAGCCGGGCGGCGGCCGCGCCGTCCCCGCCGTTGTTCCCCGTGCCGCAGAATACCACGGCCCGGGGGACGTTCTGCTTATGTAAATACACCATGGCCCGGTCAGCCAGGGCGGCGGCGGCATTCTCCATCAGAGTCAGGGACGCGATGCCCTCCCCCTCTATGGCCTCACGGTCCAGTTCTCTCATCCGCTCGGCAGTGGCGATACGCATGATCCAGACGTCCCCTTTCCATTCGACAGCGTTCACGAACGCTCACGGCCTACATTATAGGCCCTTTGCCCTCCCGCGTCAATTTGAAGTTGCCGGTCCAGCTCCCTCAGCGCGCCAGTTCTTCTTCAATCAGATGATTGGCGATCTCAAAGGCTTTGATCCTTCTTTGGGCCAACGTGATCTGGGACCTGTACCGCGCCGGGTCCCCCTTCGATTCCAGGGTTTTGACGGTCTCCCTCAATTTGTGCAGCGTGGAATTGATCTGTCTTTTGGCTTCCATCAGCTCTTCCTTCGATAGTTCCATCTTTTCCTCCCCCAGCTCTGTTTTGCCGGGGTAATTGTATCACGGTGGGAGGCCGCTCCGCAACAGATCCAGTTGGGAATGCCGGGAGACTGACCACAGACGTCGCCGAAAAAAGGGAGCGGGAATCAACACTTGCTTTTTTCTTCTGTTTGTGATATAAAAGTCCTTGTGTAAACGCTGTGAACGGGAAAATAGCGCCGTACCGCCAGTCAGAGAGGGCCGCCCACCGGCTGAGAGGGGCCTATGGCAAGGAAGCGCTTGGTTCGCCCGGGAGCGGCCGCGGAGACGCGGACGGCGGCAGGCCGTTAGTCCTGTATAAGCGCGCACGCTGGCCGTGCGAACGCGGGTGGTACCGCGGAAGGTTTGCCTTTCGTCCCGATCTTTCGGGAGGAAGGGCTTTTTTATTGCTCCGCGATAGAAACGGGATCCCCGCAGCCAAAAAGCAGCCTCCGCCCCGTCCCACTTGCTTTTTATCAAAAATGCCGCAAAGGAGAATCATAGCCATGAAGGAAACACTGGAACGCATCCGCCGGGAGGCCCTGGAAGCGCTGGAACAGACCGGCGCCGCCCAGGACCTTGACGCCCTGCGGATCAAGTACCTGGGCAAAAAGGGAGAGCTCACCGCCGTCCTCAAGCAGATGGGCGGGTTGTCCGCGGAGGAGCGGCCCGTCATCGGCCAGCTGGCCAACGACGTCCGCGCCGCCCTGGAGCAGGCTTTGGAGACCCAGGCCCGGAAGCTGGAGGGGGCCGCGCTGGAGGCCCGGCTGAAGCTGGAGGCGGTAGACGTCACCATCCCCGGTAAGGCCGTGCCTCAGGGCCATCAGCATCCCATGAACGTGGCTCTGGACGAGATCAAGGACATCTTCGTGGGCATGGGCTTTACCGTGCTGGACGGGCCCGAGGTGGAGCTGGCGGTCTACAACTTCGACAAGCTCAACGCCGAGGAAGGCCACCCCTCCCGGGACTGGTCGGACACCTTCTATTTCGACGCCGACAGCCGGGTGATGCTCCGCTCCCAGACCTCTCCCATGCAGGTGCGGGCCATGGAGACCATGCCCCTTCCCATCCGCATCATCGCCCCCGGCCGGGTGTACCGCAAGGACGAGGTGGACGCCACCCACTCCCCCATGTTCCACCAGGTGGAGGGCATGGTCATCGACAAGGGGGTCACCATGGCCGATTTGAAGGGAACCTTGAATACTGTGGTCAAGCAGCTCTACGGCGAGCAGACCGTCACCCGGTTCCGCCCCCACCACTTCCCCTTCACCGAGCCTTCCTGTGAGATGGACGTACAGTGCCACAAGTGCGGCGGCGTGGGCTGCCCCACCTGCAAGGGCGAGGGCTGGATCGAGCTGCTGGGCGCGGGCATGGTCCACCCCAAGGTGCTGAAGATGGCTGGCATCGACCCCGAGGTATACTCCGGCTGGGCCTTCGGCATCGGCTTGGAGCGCACCGCCATGCGCCGGTTCAAGATCGACGACCTGCGGCTCATTTTTGAAAATGACGTCCGGTTCCTGGAACAGTTTTAAGAAAGGAGGCCACACGAAATGAATCTTTCCCGTGAATGGCTCAACGAATTTGTAAAAGTGGACGCCTCCGACAAGGAATTTGCCGAGGCGATGACCCTGTCCGGCTCCAAGGTGGAGCTCACCCAGGTCCCCAGTGAGGAGATCCGGAACGTGGTGGTGGGCAGGGTCCTGTCCCTGGTGCGCCACCCCGATTCCGACCACATGTGGATCTGCCAGATCGACGTGGGGGAGGCCGAGCCCATCCAGATCGTCACCGGCGCCCAAAACCTCCACGAGGGGGACCTGGTCCCCGTGGCCAAGCACAACTCCTATCTCCCCGGCGGGGTCCACATCACCAAGGGCAAGCTCCGGGGGGAGCCCTCCAACGGCATGCTCTGCTCCTACAAGGAGCTGAACATGACCGACCACGACTGGCCCTGGTCCGTGATGGACGGCATTTTCATCCTGGACAGCGACCCAGACCTGAAGGCCATGGGCCTGAAGCCGGGGGACGACATCCACGCCCCCCTGGGCCTGGACGATCACGTGGTGGAGTTCGAGATCACCCCCAACCGTCCCGACTGCCTGTCCGTCATCGGCCTGGCCCGGGAGGCGGCGGCCACCTTCGGCGGGGAGCTGAAGTTCCACGCCCCCGTGGTGAAGGGCGGCGGCCCCGGTGAGCTGGCCGGGCTGCTGGACGTGGAAACCCCCGATCCCGAGCTGTGCCCCCGCTACACCGCCCGGATGGTCCGCAACGTGAAGATCGCCCCCTCCCCCCTTTGGATGCGCAGGCGGCTGCGGGCCATGGGGGTCCGGCCCATCAACAATATCGTTGACATCACCAACTACGTCATGCTGGAGTACGGCCAGCCCATGCACGCCTTTGATTACCGCTATGTGAAGGGCGGCAGGATCATCGTCCGCCGGGCCAGGGACGGCGAGGAGCTGACCACCCTGGACGGCAGCCTCCGCAAGCTCAACTCCAACATGCTGGTCATCGCCGACGAGCACCGGGCCGTTGGCCTGGCGGGCATCATGGGCGGAGAGAACAGCGAGATCGTGGACGACACGGTGGACGTGGTGTTCGAGTCGGCCAACTTTGACGGCACCTGTATCCGCAAAGGCGCCCTGGCCCTGGGCATGCGGACCGAGGCCAGCGCCAAATTTGAGAAGGGTCTGGACCCCATGAACACCCTCCCCGCCGTGGACCGGGCCTGCGAGCTGGTGGAGCTGCTGGGCGCCGGCGAGGTGGTGGACGGGGTCATCGACATCCTCAACCACGTGCCTCAGCCCACCGTTTTGAAGCTGGAGCCTGAAAAGATCAACGCCCTGCTGGGCACCGATGTATCCGAAGACGAGATGAGGGCCATCCTAACCAAGCTGGACTTCCAGGTGGAGGGAGATCAGGTCACCGTCCCCTCCTGGCGGGGCGACGTGGAGGCCATGGCCGACCTGGCTGAGGAGGTGGCCCGGTTCCACGGGTACAACAAGATCCCCGTCACCCTCATGCGGGGCACCACCACCAAGGGCGGCTACTCCCCCGAGCAAAAGCTGGAGCGGAAGCTGGGCCAGGTGTGCCGGGGCGCCGGATACGACGAGATCATCACCTACTCCTTCATCTCCCCCGCCTACTATGACAAGATCGACTGGAAAGCCGACGACCCCCGCCGGGACTCCATGAAGATCATGAATCCTCTGGGGGAGGACACCTCCATCATGCGCACCACCATCCTCCCCTCCATGCTGGAGATCCTGGCCCGGAACTACAACTTCCGCAACAAGGATGTGAAGCTCTACGAACTGGGCCGGATCTATCTGCCCGGCGGCGAGGAGGGCCTGGCCCGGGAGAAAAAGATGCTGGCTCTGGGCGCCCTGGGCGGAGGCATGGACTTTTTCGCCCTCAAGGGCATGGTGGAAACCCTGCTCTCCAGCGTCCGGGCTTCGGGCGTGCGCTTTGAAGCTGTCAACGACAACCCCTCCTACCACCCCGGCCGCTGCGCCAGGGTCATGGCGGGGGACACCGCCGTGGGTGTATTCGGCCAGATCCATCCCCTGGTGGCCCAAAACTACGGCGTGGACACCGAGCTCTACTGTGCCGAGCTGTCCATGGAGGCTTTGGAGGCCGTCCAGGGCCCCGATCCCACCTACACCCCCCTGCCCAAGTTCCCCGCCGTCACCCGGGACATCGCCGTGGTGTGCGGCGAGGCGGTGACCGTGGGCGATCTGGAAGCCTGCATCCGCAGGGGGGCCAAGGGCCTTCTCAAGGAGGCCGCCCTCTTCGACATCTACCGGGGCAAGGGCGTGCCCGAGGGCAAGAAGAGCGTCGCCTTCAATCTCATCCTCCGCTCCGACGAACGCAGCCTGACGGCGGAAGAGGCGGACGAGGATGTAAAGAGCATTTTGACCGCTTTGGAAACGGAACTGGGCGCCACCCTTCGGTAAGATGTTTCGATAAAATGAAGCTTTCATAAATTTTCCCCGTTTTCCCTTTACAGCGGCGTGTTTTTCGAGTACAATTTGAACAGTAATCAACGGGAGGTGTGACCCATATGGACGATTTGGATTTTACCAGGAAATTTAATATTTGCTATGAGAAGGATCAGGAGATCAAGGCCATTCTGACCTCTGTCTATGACTCCCTCAAGCAAAAGGGCTATGACCCCATCAACCAGATCGTGGGATACATCCTCTCGGAGGATCCGACCTATATCACCAACTACAACAACGCCCGCGCCCTGATCCGCAAGCTGGACCGGGACGAGCTGCTCCAAGAGCTGGTGAAGCAATATCTCTCCGAGTGAGAGTGATTCTGGTGAAAAAGGCGCGCTCCATGGGAGCGCGCCTTTTTTGAAGGCAGGTATGAAAATGGATGGGACAAAGCTGAAATACTGGGCGGCTTTTTTCATGCTGCTGGACCATGCCGCTGTTCTGCTCCTCCCATACGGTACGCTCTATGTCCTCTTTCGTCTGGCGGGGCGGCTGGCCTTTCCCATCTTCGCCTGGCTGGCCGCCGAGGGGTTCCGCAAGACCGGGGACCGGAAAAAATATCTCGCCCGCCTGGGGCTCTTCGCCCTCATCAGCGAGGGGCCTTATCTGCTGGCCTTCTGGAACGGCGGAGTGATCTGCCCGGTCCTGTTCACCTTTTTCCTGGCTCTGGGGGCCATGGCTCTTTTTGAGAAGCTCCGGGAGACCCTGCCCCTCCCCACCGCCCTGCTCCCCCTGCTGGGCGCCATGATCCTGGGGGAGCTTTTGGGGGCCGACTACGGCTTTTTGGGGGTCCTGCTGGTAGCCGGGCTCTGCCTTTTGGATGAGGACCGGAAGCATAAATTCATCCTCCTGGGGCTTTGGAGCGCCGTCAATTATCTGATCTGGACTCCGCTTCCCAGCCTGCTGGCCCGGCTCCCCGCCGGGGTCTATACCCCCCACTTCTGGGATGTGGTGTCCCGGTCTCTGCGGGCGGACCTTCCCATTATGGCCCTCTACGCCCTGGCCGCCTGTCTTTCCATGTTGCCGCTGCGGCGGTATAACGGGACCCGGGGCAGCGGTCACAAGTGGTTTTTCTATTGGTTTTACCCCCTCCACATCCTGGCCCTCTATCTGCTGTCCCTTCCCCTGCGGTGACCTGGCGTATATTTCCACCTCCCGACGGGTATACTCCGCTGTGAGGTGAAGTCGATATGTCATCCGTAGCTCCTTCCATTCGCGCGAAATTTGACTCCATGCCCCCGGAACTCCAGCAGGCCGTCCTCAGCATGGATGTTCAGTTGGAGACGATGAACGATCTGATGTCCTGCCTGGAACGGATCATCGCCGAGGGCGAGAAGCAGTAAGCGCCATTTGAAGAGAGGCGGCACAGCCGAAGGCTGTGCCGCCTCTCTTTTCGTTCATCCCACCAGCCGGGCTTCCAGCCAGGCGAGCATGTCGGCGTAGACCTCCTGCCGGTTCACCTCGTTCAAGATCTCGTGCCGGGCGCCGGGGTAGAGCTTCATGAACACATCGGTACAGCCCGCCGCCTGGAAGAGGCGGTATACCTTCTCCACGCCCTTCCCCTGTCCGCCCACCGGATCGTCGTCCCCGGAGAAGAGGGCCACGGGGGTGGTCTTGTCCATCCGGGCCAGGTTTTTCGGATCCCCGATGTATTGAAGCCCCTCCATCATGGCGTGGAACATCCCCGCGGTGGGGACAAAGCGGCACAGCGGGTCGGCCACATAGGCGTCCACCACGGCGGGGTCCCGGCTGATCCAGTCCGCCGAGGTGCGGTTGGGCTTGAACTGGCCGTTATAGGCCCCCAGGGAGAGGGCGGTAATGAGGCCGCTGACGTGGTACGGGCCCTTCGTCCCGCACAGCAGTCCCGACAGGGCTTTGCCAAAGGCCACCGTGGCGGCGTTTTCCTGGCCGGTCCCCGACAGGATACAGCCGTCCACCGTGCCGGGGTAGTCTATGAGATAGGTCCGGGCCTGAAAGGAGCCCATGGAGTGGCCCAAGAGGAAATAGGGCAGGCCGGGCCACTCCTCCCCCGCCCACGCCCGCAGGGCCCGGACATCCCGGTTCACGGTGCGCCAGCCGTCCTTGTCCGGGAACCGGCCGTATTCCTCGGCCCCGGCGGCGGTCCGGCCATGGCCCAGGTGGTCGTGGCCCACCACGGTATAGCCGTGGGCGTTCAGATAGGCGGCAAAGGGGGCGTAGCGCTCCACGTACTCGGAGATGCCGTGGACGATCTGCACCACCGCCCGGGCCTGCCCCTCCGCGGGCCAGACCACGGCATGGACAGCGTGGACCCCGTCGGCGGAGGGGAAGGTGAAGTCCCTTTGTTTTCCCATGGAATTCTTCCTCCATCTATGCTATAATCTTACCATCAGTTTAGCGGCAAAGGGCTTTGCCGTCAATAGACAAAGCGGGCCGGGTGTCGCCCCGGCCCTGAGAAGGGATGGATCCTATGAACGTCGTCGAGCGCTTTTTGAAGTATGTCTCCTTCGACACCCAATCCAGCGAGACCTCCGACACCTGCCCCTCCACCGCCAAGCAGATGATCCTGGGGGCCGAGCTGGCCTCCGAGCTGGCCCAAATGGGCCTTCAGAACGCCCACATGGACCCGGACGGCTACGTCTACGGCTGGCTCCCCGCCACGCCGGGCTGTGAGGGGGTTCCCTGCCTGGGCCTTATCGCCCACATGGACACCGCCCCCGCCTTCTCCGGCACCAACGTGAAGCCCCGGATCGTGGACTACCAGGGCGGCGACGTGGTGCTGGACGCCGAAAAGGACATCCGCATCCGCCCCGAGGAGGACGAGGCCCTGTCCCGCTACGTGGGCAAACAGCTTATCGTCACCGACGGCTCCACCCTCTTGGGGGCTGACGACAAGGCGGGGGTGGCCGAGATCTTCTCCGCCATGGAATATCTGGCCGCCCACCCCGAACTCAAGCACGGCCGTATCGCCGTGGGCATCACCCCCGACGAGGAGGTGGGCCGGGGGGCCGACAAGTTCGACATCGCCGGCTTCGGCGCCGCCGTGGCCTACACGGTGGACGGCGGTGAGCTGGGGGAAATCGAGTACGAGAACTTCAACGCCGCGGCGGCCACCGTCACCGTCCACGGCCTCAACATCCACCCCGGCTCCGCCAAAAACCGAATGAAAAACGCCCTTCTCATGGCCATGGAGTTCAACGCCATGCTCCCCCCGGCGGAGATCCCCGCCCACACCGAAGGGTACGAGGGCTTCTACCACCTGGAGCACATGGCGGGCGACGAGACCACCGCCGTGATGGAATACATTATCCGGGACCACAGCAAGGAGAAATTTGAGGCCCGGAAGGCCGCCGTGGAGCGCATCGCCGCCTATCTCAACGACAAATACGGTGCGGGCACGGTGGAGCTGGCCCTCCGGGACCAGTACTACAACATGAAGGCCCAGATCGAGCCCCATATGTACCTCATCCACCGGGCCAAGGCCGCCTTCCGCAAGGCGGGGGTGGAGCCCCGGGAGGTGGCTATCCGGGGGGGCACCGACGGCGCGCGGCTGTCCTATGAGGGTCTCCCCTGCCCCAACCTGTCCACCGGCGGGCTCAACTTCCACGGCCGGCAGGAGTATATCCCCGTGGAATCCCTGGAGAAAATGGTGGAGGTGCTCCTCCACCTGGTCCAGGCCGAGGAGCGGTAATAAAAGCGTCAGCCGTCCCTCCCCTTCAAATACTCCTCCAGGCAGACCCCCGTCTCATAGATTTCCTGGGCCGCGTCCTTTCCCACGTAGCGGTAGTGCCACGGCTCGTAGATGATGCCGGTGAGTTCCCGCTTGTCGTTGGGGTAACGGAGGACGAAGCCGTATTTCCAGCTGTTCTCCAGGAGCCATTTTTGAACGGCGGTTTTCTCCTGGCTCTCGTTCAAGTTTTGGTTGTCCAGGTCCACCAGGTCCACCGCCAGCCCCAGCTGATGCTCGCTGGTGCCGGGCACGGCCACCACCTTTCCGGCCTCCGCCCTGGCGTCGGCCTCCGACAGCCCCAGGGCCAGCTGTTTGTCCAGTTGGTTGGCGTACAGCGCCTCCTGCTTCTCCTGAGAGCGATAAGCGGAGCAGATGACGGGCGACAGGCCCTCCGCCCGGCAGGCGTCCATCATGGCCTGGAGGTCTGGGTAACTGCGTTCATCCACATAGGACCCGTTTTTCAGCTGTGTCAGCGGCACTTCATAGCCGTCGGGGAGCGGGTTCCAGGGATTGACCAGCGTCAGCCGCCAGTCCCCGGCGGCAGTATCCGTTTTTTCGACCGGCGGCGGAAGCTCGGCTGATGGGACCTGCGTGACTGCCTGTGGCTGGGCGATTGTCTCATCGGGTACTATGGCAAGCGTCTCAAGGGCCCGCCCCGCGCCCATGAGCAGGAGTCCCATCGCCAGCGCCCCCGCCAGAAAAAGTCCGGTCCGCCGCCGGGCGCGCCTTCTCCGGCGGGTTTGCCCCCTGGCTCGTCCATCGCTTTTGTACATGAAAACACCCTCCTATTCTGTCGTTATCAACAGAATAGGAGGGTGTTCCCTCTTTCCGGCAAACGGGCGGCATCAAAACGCCCTCAAAGGTTGAAATAGAGCCACTCGCCCCGCAGACGTAGGGGGAGGCTGTGGACCACCTCCCTGTCGTCCGTCTCCCGAAGCAGAGCCACGGTGTAGTCGCCGTCCTCCGCCCCCAGCGACAGCCTTACGTTTTCCGCCGGGTAGTGCAGGCGAAGAAAGTCCGCCAAATTTACGGCCGCCTCCTGAAAGACGGGCTCTACCGTAGCTATATAGGTTTTTTTCTCCGTCACGGAGGGGCCCAACCGCCCCTGAAGGGCCACCAGCTTTCCGCTCTGGTCATCCAGCCACAGCACCTCATCCATGCTCTTGGAATCGCTCCACACACAGCGCCAAAAAACGCCGGACCAGCCGACATCCTTATTTGTCATCAATACCGGCGTCACCTCCGGGACTTCATAGACCCTTCCGCCCGCTGTCAGCTCCCACATAATCCAAACGGCGGTGTCCTCCACCTCCGCCCGCTTCTTGTACTCCCCCTCGGACAGCTCCACCTGGGTATTGCTGACGGCGAACAGCTCCAAGGTCTCGAAAAAATCCCGCTCCCGGTTCAGCGTCAGGGAGACGGCGGTATTTTCCCGTTGGACGACCTCCTGCTCCAGCCTCCTGTCCAGGGCCAGAGCGGCCAGACGGGGCATAAAAAAGCCCGTTCCCAAGAGGACGGCCGTGCAGAGGACGGGAAGCCATTTCACGAACCGTCTCATGCCGCGCCCCCTCTCAGCTCCACAATGACCGTGGTCCCTTCTCCCATAACGCTCTCAAATTGCAGGCTCCCGCCGTGGAGCGCGGCGATCTCCTCGCACAGCGCCAGGCCCAGCCCGGCGCCCCCCTGTGCCCGTGCCCGGGCCTTATCCACCCGGTAAAACGCCTCCGTCAGGTGTTCCAGCGCTGGGGGCGGGATGCCCCGGCCGCTGTCCCTTATCGTGATTCGGCAGCCATCCGGGAGCATCACCGCCTGGGTATGGATACTGCCTCCCTGCCCCTCCATTGCCTTGCGGGCGTTGTCCCAGAGGTTGACCAGCAGCGACTTGACAAGTTCTGGCTCCAAAAGGCAGGTCCCCGCCTCACATGCGCAGGTCAAGGCGACCCCCTGCTTGGCATAAATTGGGCCCAGATGGGCCGCCAGCCCTTGGATAAGGGCCGCGGGCTCCATAGGCGCCAGGGCGGCGCTCCCTTTTTTTACAACGAGCAGGTCCAGCAGCTTTCCTGAAAGTGTCTCCAGCCGTTTCCCCTCGGCCACGATGTAGTTGGCAGCCTCGGTCTGCTCGTCCGCCGTCAAGGTCTGTCCCCGGAGCAGGTCGGCGTAGCCGATGATGGAGGTCATGGGCGTCTTGACCTCGTGGGCGAAGCTGCCCATGAACCGCTCC
Organism: Oscillospiraceae bacterium; assembly: GCA_022846075.1. GTDB lineage: Bacteria > Bacillota > Clostridia > Oscillospirales > Oscillospiraceae > Vermiculatibacterium. The sequence goes on along the minus strand of AP025582.1, from coordinate 1,503,009 downwards.
TGGCGGTCCGCCGCGTCCTTCAGCTCACCAATCTTTTCCTCCAACGCCTGGGCCATCGCGTTAAAATCCTGGGCCACCAGCCCGACCTCATCCTTGGTAAGGATGCGGGCCCGACTGGACAGCTCTCCCCCGGCGATGGCGCGGGACGCCTCCGACAGCCGAACCAGCGGCGCGGTGAGCACCCGGGCCACGCTGTATGAGAGCAGGGCGCAGGATGCCGCCATCAGCAGGAAAACCCACTGGTAGGTTCTCTGCTGGACCCTCCGCGCCTCAAAGAGAGAGGAAATGTCCCGGGCCATGTCCAGATAGAGCGTCTCGCTGTCGGCCTCCAGCGCCCCGGACAAGATCAAGGCCTGCCCGCCCCGGAACGCGGGCTCGTATCGAATGGCACAGCCGCCGGGGGCCGGGGGCTGGCCGGGCCCGGCGAGGCCGGAGGCGTTGTAGTCGTAGATGGGCTGGGCCGCCGTGTAAAGCCGCAGCGCCGTCCAGGCCCCGGCGTTCTGCCCGGAGAGCTGTTCCAGGGTGCGGGCGAGGTCCGCGTCCTCCGACCGGCCGTTCACCCGGTCCACGATTTGCAGGGTCCCCAGCACCATCCGGTAGGCGTTATAGGCCACGGAGCGCTCCCGCTCCAGGGAATCCTGAAACGACAGGCCAATCAAAAGGCTGCCCCCCGCCCCAAAGAGGACGGAGAGCAGGCCCACCATGCACAGTGTGATCTTCCAGCGAAATTTCATCTCATACCTCCAGGCGGTATCCCACCTTGTTCACCGCCCGCAGCCGGTCCTCCCAGCCCACTTTCTTTCTCAAACGCTGGACATGGAGGTCCACCGTCTTGCTGCCGTACTGGTACTCCTCCCCCCAGACCCGCTCATAGATGGTCTCCCGGTAGAGGGCCCGCCGGGGGTTTTGGGCAAAGAGGAGCAGAAGGTCATATTCCTTGGGGGTCAGCTCCACGGGCTCCCCGCCCCGGCTCACCCGCATGGCGTAGGTGTCGATTTCCAGCTCTCCCACCCGCAAAACGGCCTCGTTTTTGTGATAGCGGCGCAGCACCACGTCCACCCGGGCCAGCAACTCCACGATTTCAAAGGGCTTGACGATGTAATCCTCCGCCCCTGCCCGAAGGCCCTTCACCCGGTCCGCCACCGCGTTTTTCGCCGTGATGAAGATGACCGGTATCTCCATGGGGCGGATGTATTCCATCAACTCAAAGCCGTCGATCTCCGGCAGCATCACGTCCAGCAAAATCAGGTCATACCGGCCGCCCTCCAGCTCGTCGGCAGCCGCCCCGCCGTCGTAGACACAGGTACAGGCGTAACCCTCCTTGGTCAGACTGAGACGGAGCAAATTGGAGATTGCTCTCTCATCCTCCACGATCAAAATCCGAATCAAAGCGGTGCCCTCCCTTCCTCTCCGTCAGATTACATCCCTTCGGCATCAAAACGGCAAAGGAACAGGTTTATTTTAGAGGAATCGGCAGGAAATAGCAAGCGGCCCCATCCGTATGGATGGGGCCGCTTTTTCAGCAGATCAGTCCGCCAGCAGGTTCATCTCGGTCTCGGGGTCGAAGAGGTGGATGAGCTCGGGCCGGAAGGTGAAATTCACCTTCACCCCGTAGGGGATACCGCCCCGGTGCTCGGCGGGCAGGTCGGTGGTGGGGACCCGGAGAACCACGTCCTTCTCCCCCGCCGTCACGTGGAGGTAGACCTCGCTGCCCATCATTTCGGACACGTCCACCGTGCCGGACACCGTGTTGGGGGAGGACTCCCTGGCGAAGGAGATATGTTCCGGGCGGATGCCTACCGTCACGGCCTTCTCGCCCACGCCCTTCCCAGCCAGCGCCTTGCTGATCTCGGCGGAGAGAGGCATCACGGCGTCGGCCACGGCGATCTCATATACGTCCCCCCGCTTGGTCAGCTTCCCGTCAAAGAAGTTCATCTGCGGGGTGCCGATGAAGCCCGCCACGAAGATGTTCACGGGCCGGTCAAAGACCTCCTGGGGAGTGCCGATCTGCATGATGAAGCCGTCCTTCATGATGACGATGCGGTCGCCCAGGGTCATGGCCTCGGTCTGGTCGTGGGTGACATAGACGAAGGTGGTGTCGATGCGCTGCCTGAGCTTGATGATCTCGGCCCGCATCTGGTTGCGCAACTTGGCGTCCAGGTTGGAGAGGGGTTCGTCCATCAGGAATACCTTGGGGTTGCGGACGATGGCCCGGCCAATGGCAACCCGCTGGCGCTGGCCGCCGGACAGGGCCTTGGGCTTGCGGTCCAAATACTGGGTGATGTCCAGGATCTCGGCGGCCTCCCGCACCTTCTGGTCGATCTCCTCCTTGGGCATTTTACGCAGCTTCAGGGCGAAGGCCATGTTCTCATACACGGTCATGTGGGGGTACAAAGCGTAGCTCTGGAAGACCATGGCGATGTCCCGGTCCTTGGGCTCCACGTCGTTCATCCGCTTGCCGTCGATGAGCAGCTCGCCCTCGCTGATCTCCTCCAGCCCGGCCACCATCCGCAGGGTGGTGGACTTTCCGCAGCCGGAGGGGCCCACCAGGACGATGAACTCCTTGTCGGCGATCTCCAGATTGAAGTCGTGGACGGCAGTCACCTTGTTGTCGTAGATCTTCTTCACATTTTTCAAAGTCACAGTTGCCATGTACTTGAGCCGTAGGGGCAATGCCTCCGCAAATACCCCCTTGCCCGTGAAGAGCGAACCTTCACGGACGTCACGGCAGGTCTCCACGCTGCCGCGCCGCCGGCCCGGCGGGTTTGGTCTCCTCCTTTTTTACGGCACCCGGCGGACTATGAGGTAGGAGTAGCCCGCCGGGGCCTAATTGTCGCTCAGAGCTGTCCGAAGGCCACCTCGCCGTGGAAAAGGACGGCCCGCAGGGTCAAATCGGGGTTCAGGACGGCGGCGTTGGCCTCCTTGCCCACGTCCAGGCTGCCCACCTGGTCGTAGATGCCCAGGGCCTTGGCCGGGTTCACCGCCGCCGCGGTCACGGCGTCCTTCAGGGGGATGCCGAAGGAGACGGCGGTGGTCATGCATTTCATCAGGTCGGTGACGGAGCCGGCGATGGTACCGTCGGCCAGGGTGGCCAGGCTCCCCCGGACGGTCACGTCCTGGCCTCCCAGGGTATAGGCCCCGTCGGACATCCCGGCGGCCCGCATGGTGTCGCTGATGAGGATGACCCGGTCCGCACCAAAGAGTTTAAAGACGGCGCGCACCATGGAGGGATGGATGTGGACCCCGTCGCAGATCAGCTCCACCATGCAGTCAGAGTCGGCGGCCGCCCCCACGGGGCCGGGGTCCCGGTGGGCGAAGGGGTTCATGGCGTTAAAGAGATGGGTGGCCTCTCTGGCCCCCGCGTCAAAGGCCGCCAGGGCTTGGTCGTAATCGCAGGCTGTGTGGGCCACGCTGACCACCACCTCGTCCTTCACCCTTTGGATGAACTCGAGGGCGCCGGGCAGTTCGGGCGCCACCGAGACCAGCTTCACAAGATCGCCGGACTCCTTTTTCAAGCGCAGCAGCAGCTCCGCGTCCGGGTTTCGAAGCCAGGCCCCGTTCTGGGCCCCCTTCTTCTTCTCGGAGAGGAAGGGGCCCTCCAGATTCACGCCCACCAGGTCGGCGCCGCCCCCGGCGTTCTTCTTGTGGGCGGCCGCGGTGCGGCAGATGGCCACCAGCTGGGGCTCGTCCAGCGTCATGCCCGCGGGGCAGATCTGGGTGACGCCCCGGCTGAGCTCATAGTCCGCCATGGTCTGGAGTCCGGCGGCGTCGGCGTCGGAAAAGTCGGCGCCCCGGCAGCCGTGGAAGTGGATGTCGGTAAGACCGGGAATGACCCAGCAGCCGGACAGGTCCACCCCTTCCCCGCCGCAGCGGGAAACGATCTTCCCCTCCCAAATGGACAGCTCACGGTTGTTAAAACCTTTCAGCGGGTCGAAGACCCGGGCGCCGGTCAGCCGCATACTTCCACCCCCGCGGCGATCACTTTGCCCAGGGCCGCCCGGTCCGCCACCAGGGTCACGCTGCGGTGAAGCTGGAGGATGGAGGCGGGCACCTCGGGCGTGATGGGACCGCAGACCGTGTTGTAGACGGCTTCGGCCTTGTCCTCCCCGCTGGCCACCACCAGAACGCGACGGGCGTCCATGATGTAGCCGATGCCCATGGTGATGGCCTGGCGGGGCACCTCGTCAATGGAGGCGAAGAACCGGGCGTTGGCCTCAATGGTGCTTGGGGTCAGGTCCACTACGTGGGTCTCCTTCACGAAGGAGGGGCCGGGCTCGTTGAAGCCAATGTGGCCGTTGCGGCCCAAGCCGAGAAGCTGGATGTCGGTCCTTCCCACCGTGTCCCGGAGAGCGTCGTAGCGGACACACTCGGCCTTGGGATCGGCGGCCAGGCCGTCGGGCACGTTGGTGTTCTCCGGCAGGACGTCGATGTGGTCGAAGAGGTTGTGGCGCATGAACCAGCGGTAGCTCTGGTCATGGGTGGGGGCCAGGCCCTTATACTCGTCCAGGTTCACGGTATGGACCCGGGCAAAGCTCAGCTCCCCCCGCTGATACTTAGCGATGAGCTCCTGATAGAGCCCCACGGGGGTGGAGCCGGTGGCCAGCCCCAGCACGCACTCCGGCTTCAGAAAGACCTGGGCGGCCAGGATGTCCGCCGCCCGGCGGCTCATGTGGTCATAGTTTTCCGTCAGATAGATCTGCATTTTTCTCAATCCTCGCCTTCGAGTCGGTCAGCAGTATTTGGCAATGGCGGCGTCGATCATGGCCGCGCTCTCCTCGACCACGGCATTGTCGCTGTCGATGAGGCCGGGCAGGGGCTTGCGGACCGTACCGCACTCCACACCCCGCTTTTTCAGGATGGCCTTCATAATGGCGTACAGGTTGCCGTGGCCATCGCACATCTTGTAAATGATGCGGCAGATCTCGTTCTGCACGGCGGCGGCCTGGGCCACCTGGCCCGCGTACAGGAGGTCCTTGGCCTTGAGGAACAGCTCGGGCATGACGGCGTAGGTGCCGCCGATGCCGCCGGTGGCCCCCATGGCCAGGCCGGAGACGAACTGCTCGTCGGGGCCGTTCATCACCACGAAGTCCGCCCCGCCCTGATCTTTCCACATCTGGATGTCCTGGGTGGGCATGGAGGAGTTCTTCACGCCGATGACCCGGGGATTCTTCCGCATCTCGTCCAGCAGCGCCGGGGTGAGGGCCACCCCCGCCAGCTGGGGGATGTTGTAGATGATGAAGCCGGTGTTGGGGGCGGCGGCGGAGATGTCGTTCCAGTACTCCGCAATGCCGTAGGGCGGCAGGTGGAAGTAGATGGGCGGGATGGCGGCGATTGCGTCCACCCCCAGGGATTCCGCGTGGCGGGCCAAGTCCTGGGAGTCGGCGGTGTTGTTGCAGGCCACGTGGGCGATGATGGTCATTTTTCCGCCCACCTCGGCCATGACGTTCTCCAGCACCACCTTGCGCTCAGCCACGCTCTGATAGATGCACTCGCCGGAGGAGCCCCCCACATAGAGGCCCTGGACGCCTTTCTCCAGCAGATAGCGGGCCAGCTTGCGCACCCGCTCCGGGGAGATCTCCCCCTTCTCGTCGTAGCAGGCGTAAAACGCGGGGATTACGCCCTGAAACTTTTTGATATCCATTTCTCTCAAACTCCTATCCAGGTCACCGAGATCAGCCCTTCACGGCTCCCATAGTGATCCCTTGTGTGAAATATTTCTGGAAAACGAGGAACACGATGATGATCGGCACAGCGGCCAGGGTGGCACCCGCCATGAGAAGGCCGGTATCGATGGTAGTTTCGGCCTGGAGGGTGGCGATGCCCAGGGAGATGGTGGCGTTGTTGTTGGTACTGAGCATGATCAACTGCATGAAGTAGTCGTTCCAGGAATTGATAAAGGTAAAGATGGCCAGGGCGCCGATGCCCGGCTTGATGATGGGCAGGACGATGGTGGTGAAGGTCCTGATCTCGCTGGAGCCGTCCACCCGGGCCGCTTCCAGGATCTCGCCGGGGATGCTCTCGGCGAACTGCTTCATCAGGAACACGCCGAAGGGCCAGCCCACCGTGGGGAAGATGACCGCCCAAAGGGTGTTGTACAGGCGCAGGTCGGCCATCTCCCGCAGCAGGGGGATGAGGATGACCTGCTTGGGCAGAGCCATGGCACAGACGATGAGACCGAAGAGGATGGCCCGGCCGCGGAACCGCTTTTTGGCCAGGGCGTAGCCCGCCATAGCGGCGGTGACACAGGTGAGGATCATGGCCACCACGGCCATGAACACGGTGTTGATGAGCCACCGGAACGCCGCGGGCACCACGGGGCCGGTGGAGAAAATGACGGGGAGTCCATCCTTGGAAAAATACTGGCTGAAGGGAATGGCCAGCTCCCACAGGGGCGCCGTGCGCTTTTTAAACAGGTTATGGAAGTTGGTGGTCACCCACTCCGTGGGGAACATCACCGGATCCTTGTTATAAATGTCGGCGGCGGGCTTGAAGGCGCCGGTGATGATCCAATAGAGGGGAAAGAGGAACAAGAACGCCAAGAGGATCAAAATGATGACGGAGGCTACCTTATAGACCTTGCCCGACATATTATCGCTTCTCATTTCTCCACCCCCTTACTTTTCTTTCGCCAGCCGGAACTGCACGGCAGACAGGATGGCGATAAAGATGGCCAATACCACGCCCATGGCGTTGGCGTAGCCAAAGTGGCCGTTGGTCTCGGTGAGCTTGAACGCGGTGTAGTAGATGTAGTACATCACCGTATTGGTGCCCGAGCCGCCCTGGGTCAACAGCTGGATCAGGGCGAAGCACTGGAAGGAGTTGATGGTGGTGATGACCAGGATGTACAGGGTGGTGGGCATCATCTGGGGCCACTTGATCTTCCAGAATACCTGGAAGTCGGTGGCGCCGTCCACCTTGGCCGCCTCCACCAGGGATTGGTCCACGTTGCCCAGAGCGGAGACGTAGAGGACGATGGGCTGTCCCACGGAGGTGGTGAACAGGATGAGGATGATGCACCAGATGGCCCAGCGGGAATCGCCCAGGAAGTTGATGTTCTTGTCGATGATTCCCGCCCCCTTGAGGACGGCGTTAAAGATGCCGGTATAGTTATCGTACATCCATTTCCAGACCACCGTGACCGCCACCGAGCCGGTGACCACGGGGAGATAGAAGATACAGCGGAAGGCCGAGAGCACCGGGCCCTTGAGCTTATAAATGGCCGAGGAGACCCACAGGGAAAAGGCGCATACGGTGGGCACGCTGACCACCACAATGAGGAAGGTATTGACCAGTGCCTCCCGGAAGGTCTCGTCGCCCCACAGCCGGATGTAATTGGTCAGGCCCGTAAAGTGAACCGCGCTCTCGCGCATGTTGGCGTCGGTAAGGCTGTTGAAGATACAGATGAACATGGGGATAATGACAAAACCCACAAAGAAAATGAGACTGGGCAGCATAAACAGATAGCCGTTGATATTTTCCCGGCGCTGCAGTGCCCGGCTCATGGCGGGCTGGGATTGTTTTGCCAAAATGAACACCCCTCTCTTTTCTTAGGATAAAGGGAAGCCCCTTCCCCGCGCATGCGCGGGGAAGGGGCGCGCGATCCCCCTCGAAACGTCAGATGTTTGTGGGGTAATTATTTCGCGGCAGCGTTGGCCTCTTCGGCATAGCTGGCCACGGTAGTGGCGATGTCGGCGCCCTCGCCCACCTTCTGGAGCATGTTCCACCAGGAGGTACGGGCCTGGGCCCAGCCCTTGGTGACCTGATAGTAGTCGCCCAGCTGGGGCATCAGGACCTGATACTGGTCCATGATGGGCTCGTCGGCCCACATGGTGGTCAGGTCGACGCCGCCGGCGGTGGAGCGGACGGGGAAGTAGTTGGCGGTCTTGACCGCGTCCACGGTGTGCTCGGAGTTGGCCATGTACTCGATGAAGGTCTTGGCGGCGTCGATCTTGGCGGGATCGCCGTTATCAAAGATGCCGAAGCCCCAGATGCCGCCCTGCAGCTTGGACTCGCCGGTCTCGGAGGGGAAGGACATAAAGACGATGTCGTCGCCGGTGACGGTCTTCTCGGCGCCGGTGTCGGCGGAGTTGGGGTTGAGCTGCTGGGCAATGTTCCAGCAGAAGGCCATCTTCAGCACGCCCTGATAGAACTTGGTGATCTCGTCGCCGCCGGCCAGGGAGGCGTCAAAGGCGATGCCGTCCATGCTCTTGAGCTGCTCCAGGGCCTTGACGTTCAGAGGATCGTCCCAGGTGTACTTGGTGTGCTCGGCGTCGGTGAAGGTGCCGCCGTAGAGGTTATTGACCAGGGCGCGGGTGCCCTGGTCACCGCCCTGCCCGGCGCAGTATACGGCGCCGACGGTCTCACCGTAGTGGTCATACAAGGCCTGGACGGCCTTGATGAAGTTCTCGGTGGTCCAGGTGTGGGTCTCCAGATCCAAGTACTGGTCGGCACCGGCCTCCTTGAAGGCGTTCAGGTTGACGGCCATGCAGTGGGCCGTCATAACCAGAGGATACTCATAGACGGAGCCGTCGGCGGCGGTGCAGGCGTCCAGAACGGAGGCCTGGATCTCGCTGCGGTCGGTGTCGGTCAGCATGTCGCTGAGGTCCACCATGTAGCCGCTGGCGCCCCAGTTGGCCACCAGGCGCTCGGGGCCCTCCATCACGAGGTCGGGGGCGCTCTTGGCGGTGATGGCGGAGTTCACCTTGTCGTCGCCGTCGGCGTAGGCCAGGTACTCCACCTTGACGGTGATGCCGGTGTCCTCTTTGAAGGCGTCGGTGAGGGTCTTGACGGCCTCCTCCTTGCCCCAGTTGCCGATGGGATAGGTCCACAGGGTGATCTCGGTAGCGCCGGCGGCCGCGCCGCCGTTGTCGGTCTCCGCGGCCTTGCTCTCGGCAGGGGGCTCGCTGGTGGTGGTCCCGCCGCCGCAGGCGGCCAGGCCAAAGGTCATGCTGAGGGCGAGCAAGAGCGCAGATGTCTTCCGCATGTTCATTGTAATATCCTCCTCAAATTCGACAATTCGGGAACCGGGCTCCCCGGCCCTGTTGTATAAATTGTACAGTCGGGCGTTTCATTTGTCAATATGATTTTGAAATAAATTTTATTCTTTTTAGAATTCTGCAAATTTCCTTCATCCGCAGCCGCATCCAGAATCAGATGTGCCGCTCGGAGAGGACCTCCGCCACCATCTCCCTGCGGGCCGTACAGCCCTCGATATCCCGGCGGCAGACCTCGCTGAAGAGCACGTCCACCAGGAAGAGCTGAGCGATGCGGGCCGCGATGGACCCCAGCTGAAGGGGGCCCTCCCGGGAGCCGCACTGAAGCACCACGTCGGCGGCGGCGGCGCCGGGTGATTTGGGGAACCGGGTGATCAGGATGCTGCTGGCCCCCCGGTCCCGGACGATTTTCAGGTTGTCCACCAGCTCCTGGGTGGAGCCGGAGTAGGAGAAATAAATCACCACGTCTCCCTCCACCAGCTGGGAAGCGGCGATGGCCTGGAGGTGGGAATCCCACACCGCGGTAAAATTGGGCCGGGCGGTGGAGAAGAGATGGGCGCAGGACTGGGCCAAAATCATGGACCCCCCCTGGCCGAAGCACAGCACCCGCCCCGCCGCGGCCAGCAGGTCGGCGGCGGCTGTGATGGCCTCCGGCCGGATCAGCTCCAAGGTCTGGGTCATGGCGTCCAGGTCGGCGCTGTACACCTTCCGGCACACGTCCCCGATGCTGTCCTCGGGCAGCACCTCCCCCGCCAGGGGGTTGGATGTGGCCCGTCCCGCGGTGGAGTTGGCCACCGCCAGCTTGAAGGCGTTATAGCCCTTGAAGCCCAGCCGCTTGCAGAAGCGGGAGATGGTGGCTTCCGCCACCCCCGCCTCCTCGGCAAGCTCCGAGATGGACATATACTGGGTCTTCTGCTGGTGGCGGGAGGCATAGTCCGCCACCTTTTTTTCCGCGCTGGTCAACTGGTAGTATTCCGAGTCGATCTTGGTGAATACGTTGCCCATCGGCATAAGCTTACCCTTTCCCTTTCTCCAGGAGCTCCCCCAACATCTGGTCGCACATGCTCAGCATGCGGGGCAGATGGAAGGGGCCCTTGAATGTGCTGCCCTTGCAGGGAGGCTCCGTGGGCTTGCCGTCCCGGCGCAGGTAGCCATACCACTCCCCAAACTCCGGGTCGGAGAAATGGCTCTTGCAGTAGTCCAGGGTCTTTTCAAACCAGTCCAGATACTTTTCCTCCCCCGTGTCCCGGTAGAGCATCAGGCTGGCGATGAGGATCTCGTCGTGGGGCCACCAGAGCTTCATGTCGTGCTCGTAGGCCTCGGGGGGGCGGCCCAGGCAGTCGATGAAGTACAAAAGCCCGCCGTATTCGTGGTCCCAGCCCGCCTCGATGGCCTGATCAAAGACCTGCTGGGCCTTTTTGTGGAGCTCCCGGTCCCCCCGGCGGTTGGCGTCCTCCATGAGGAACCAGCTGCACTCGATGTCGTGGCCCGGGTTCACAACCCGGCCCTCGGTGACATCGCCCCGGAACTCGCCGTCGGGGCCCACACTCTCCAGAGTGCACTTCATCTCGGGCTTGAAGTGGTAGCGGAAGATCTCGTCCACGCACTGGGCGGCCCGCTGGGTGTAAAGGGCTTCCTGTTCCGGGTCCACCCGGCGCAGGACGGAGGTGATGTTCAGATAGATCATGGGGTTGGCCAGCGCCCGGCCGGAGCGGGTCTCCGGAATGGTCTTGGGCCCCAGGCCGGTGGGGTCCTTGATGAGGCCGTTGTTCAGATTCCAGATGAGATCATAAGCGGCCCGAGCCCGCTCCAGGCAGACGGTTTCCCCGGTGACACCGTAATACTCGGCGTTGGCGATGGCGTAAAAGCCCTCAGAGAAACAGTAGCGGCGCTGGCGAAGGGGTTTGCCCTCCCCGGTAACCGTAAAGTACATCCGGTTGCCGGCCTCCCGGTTGATGCAGTGGGCCTCCATGAAGTCCAGGCAGCTTTTGCTGGCGGTGAGCCACTCCTCCCGCACGCCGTAGAGATGGCACAGATAGGCGAAGGTCCAGGCGCACCGGCCCTGCATCCACACGCTCTTGTCCGTGGAGAAGATCTTCCCCTCCCGGTCCAGGCAGGTATACACCCCGCCGTTCACCGGGTCCATCCCGTTTTTCAGCCAGAAGTTCACACAGCGGTCCAGCTCTTCCCGGATCCACGTCTGATGGCTTTGCAGCCGGGCTGTATCCATATTGATTCCACCTTTCCATATTCCGGGGAAATATGCCCCTACTGTCTCCATCATAATCACACGGGAGTTCCACGTCAAGCGAAGAAAGAAAATTATTTTCAAAATTATGAAAAACTGCTTGACAGATTTCAAAAAACTGATAGCCTATAAGCGAAGAAACCTTTTCTTTGTGAAGTACCCACAAAAAGGCCGGGGCGGTCCGCCTCCAGCCTTGTCATCATTTTGGATTGGGAGGGCTTATCATGAAGCATCTTGGCATCGAAGTCCCTGTAAAGAACGTCCCCGAGCTGGACAAGGGATTTATCCCCCTGGGCAAGTTCAACCAGGCCTTTCTGAAGGACGCGGCCAAGCCCCTGAACCTGGCCGTGGAGCGTTCCGGCGGGCAGGTGGCCGTCTATCACACGAGGATCCACGGCACCCCAGAGATGGCCCAGGCCGACGCCTATTACGTGGAGCGGGTCATCAAGACCATGCTGTGGCTCTACGGCGGCTTCAAGGTCTACATCAGCGGTGACGAGGCCGTCTGCCGGAAGATGCAGGAGATCTATTCCGCCGAAGGCCAGCAGGCCTTTGACTTCGACTATATGGCCAACGTCTACGAGCAGCCTTTCCAGGTGGTGTTCTGCGACCAGGTCCCCCAGGAGAAGGGGGACCCCAAGGCCATCGGCCGCCACCTGGAGGGCTGCCGTATCGGCTTCGACGCCGGCGGGTCGGACCGAAAGGTGTCCGCCGTCATCGACGGCGAGCCGGTGTTCTCCGAGGAGGTGGTCTGGTTCCCCAAGACCAACTCCGATCCCGACTACCACTATGAGGGCATCGTGGCCGCCCTCAAGTCCGCCGCCGAGCACATGCCCCGGGTGGACGCGGTGGGCGTCTCCTCCGCCGGGGTATACATCGACAACCGCACCATGAACGCCTCCCTCTTCCTCAAGGTGCCCAAGGACCAGTTCGACGCCAAGGTAAAGGACATCTACATCCGGGCCATCCGGGACACCTTCGGCGACGTGCCTTACGCCGTGTGCAACGACGGCGACGTCTCCGCCCTGGCGGGGGCCATGAACCTGGGGGAGAACAACGTGCTGGGCATCGCCATGGGCACCAGCGAGGCCGTGGGCTTCGTGGACCCCAACGGCTGCATCACCGGCTGGCTCAACGAGCTGGCCTTCGTCCCCGTGGACGCCTCCCCCGCCGCCATGCGGGACGAGTGGTCGGGGGACATCGGCTGCGGGGTGAAGTACTTCTCCCAGGATTCCGTCATCAAGCTGGCCCCCGCCGCCGGCATCAACCTCTCCCCCGACCTCTCCCCCGCCGAGAAGCTGAAGGAGGTCCAAAAGCTGATGGACATCCCCGGCTCCCCCGCCGAGACCATTTACCGCTCCATCGGCGTCTACCTGGGCCATTCCCTGGCTCTCTACCACCACTACTACGGCTTCAAGCACGTGCTGCTGCTGGGCCGGGTCATGTCCGGCCGGGGCGGTGACATCATTCTGGACACCGCCAAGGCGGTGCTGGCCGACGAGTACCCTGAGGTGGCCGGGCTCATCTCCCCCACCCTCCCCGACGAAAAGTCCCGCCGGGTGGGCCAGTCCGTAGCCGCCGCCTCCCTGCCCGAGTTGAAAAAGTGAGGCATCCGTCATGAGGAAGCACATCGTCTGCCTGGGAGACTCCAACACCCACGGCTATTGCGCCGACCCCAATGACTGCGCCGACGGGGCCCTGCTCCGCTTCAACGAGGAGGAGCGCTGGACCTGCCTGCTGCAAAAGGCCCTGGGGGAGGATTACCTGGTGGTGGAGGAGGGGCTCTCCGGCCGCACCACCGTCTTTGACGATCCCCTCTATGAGCACCTTTCCGCCCTGGACTATATTTACCCCTGTCTGAAAAGCCATGAGCCGGTGTCCCTCCTGGTCATCATGCTGGGCACCAACGACACCAAGGAACGCTTCCACGTCAACCCCTTCGCCATCGGGCTGGGGATGCGCCGCTTGATCCAGAAGGCCCAGGGGGTGGACTGCTGGGGCCCGGCTGGGACCCCCAACATCCTGATCGTGGCCCCGCCCATCATCGGCGAGGGGGTCCTCACCTCCCCGGTGGCCGACGAGATGGGGACCATGGGCACCACCTGCGTGGAAAAATCCCGCCGGGTGCCCGGGGAGTTCCGCCGGGTGGCCGACGAGACCGGCTGTCACTTCCTGGACGCCAACGAGCTGGGCTGCGAGTTCAACCAGATCGACTTTATGCACCTGACCCGCCGGGGCCACGCCACGCTGGCCAAGGGCCTTGCCGGGCTTGTCCCGACGCTCACCTGATCGAAAAGAAACCGTGCCTGCGGGTATTCCGCGGGCACGGTTTTTATCATCTGGGCGCATATGGCAACACCGGTAAAAGAGCCTCTCCATAACAAGGCGGAAAACAGCGCTGGGAGCCCCCTCTGCCAACTCACTCCCCCTGCCCCTCCATGAGGGGCCTGAAGATCCGTTCCAAAAGAAAAGAGGACAACAGCGCCCCGACGGCGGGCACCACCATCACCGGGAACACGAAGTTCACGCACAGCAGGATGGCGCCCAGGCTCAGGACCCCCAGCAGCATGGTGGTGGGCAGATGGGCCGCGGCCAGCCGCAGGGAGACGGAGATCAGCCCGCCCACCCCAAAAGTGAACCGGGACAGGACGGGAAAATAATAGCTCATGGAGCCCACCAGGAAAACCGCCGCCACACAGAAGGCTCCGTACACCGCGACCCCGGCCGGCTCCGCCAAGGCAAAGGCCAGGAGCCTGCCCCGGAGGAACCACAGCAACGCCCCCTCCGCCAACACGGTCAGAGTGGCCAGCGCTCCCACCTTGAAGTTCAGCCGAAAGGAGGCCAGATACCGGCTGTACGGGCTGGTTTCCTCCTGGCGCAGGCATTTCACCGAGACGTCATAAAGGGCCGCGGTGGCGGGTCCCAGGGTGAAAAGGGGCAGGCTGGTGGCCAGCCACAGAAGGCTGAGCATCAATACGTCCGCCAGCTTCCCCAGGGGATGGAACACGATATTGTCCGGATCGAAGATTCTTCCCGCCATATGTCTGGCTCCTTTGCAACATGGGCTTTGCGCCGATTGGCCTTATTGTAGCCCATTCCGAACAAAAGGTCAAACCCCCGGTCTGTCTCTCCCCTTTTCCAGCGTTTTCATGTAGGCCTCCATCTTTTCAATGTCCTCCATGCTCATGGAATAGATCTGGTCGACGGTCTTTTTATGGGAAAATAACTCTTTCCGGGCCAGCGTCTCCAGCCACCCCTGATACTCTGCTTCCAAATATTCGTCCACAGCCTCTTTTCCGACACTGTTCAGCGTGCGGTATTTCTGCATATGACTCATCTCCGGCTCCCGGATAATCCGAAGGTTCTGCTGGCCGGAAAATTCATCCAGCGGGATATCCAATCCCCTGGAGATGGCCAGCATCACATCCCAGGTCGGGTTCTTTGTCTGTCCGCAGACTAAGCGAATGATGGTCGACATAGGGATTTGAGTCAAATCGGAAATATCCGCGTTGGTCAGACTCCGCTCTTGTTTCACTTGTTTCAGCCTCAATGCAATCATCCTCTATGCCTCCAAAACACAACATATGTTATCATTCATGCTTCAATACCGCCATATTTGGGTATTGAACAAATGTCAACTTATGGATAAAATGAAGAAGTTCCAAAAAATGTGTTAGTCCCACTGACAAAATACTATATCACATTTTTTAGGAATTAGGAAGTCAAATTTGGCACAATGTTACCACAGGAGGAAATTTTATGTTGAAAGAGCAGAGATCTGATCTCCAGGAAATCTTTCCGACATGGAGGGACCGTTCGAGTGGAGCAGGCTGTATGGATCTGGCTGCCGGCAGAGTGTTCTACCAAGTGATCTGCACGCAGGTGGAGGCTGAGCCGGCCGGCCGGCGCCAGACCTACGGGCTCCAGTGTCTATGGAGACAGCCGGGCATCACGGCCGTCCTGGACACCGTTCCGGATATCTCCGGCCGCTTAAGTTTCGTCACGGAGCTGGCCGGGCTGTTCAACAGCAATGGCCTGTCTCATCTGCATTTCAGAGATGCCGTGCTGGATAGCCTCTGCCGGCTTTGAGATCATAAAAAAGCCCTGGAATGATACATTCCAGGACTTTTTCCGTATCGCGCAATCCCCCGCCCTATTTCCGGGCGGTTTTCAACCGGGCCAAAGCCCGGGCCAGGGCCGCCTGGGAGCCGTGGTACTCCTGAAGGCTCTCTTTTTGACGCAGGCGCTCTTCCGCCCGCTGGCGGGCGGCCTCGGCCCGCTTGAGGTCGATCTCCTCAGGCCGCTCGGCGGCGGCCACCAGCAGGATGGCGTAGTCGGGCATGATCTCGGCAAACCCGCTGCTGACGGAGGCCAGGTTCCACTGCCCCCGCGTCTTATATTTCAGCTCCCCCGGCTCAATGGCCGTCACCACCGGCTCGTGGCCCGGCTGGACCCCGTACTGGCCGTCCAGGATGGGCAGGATCATGGCTTCGGCCGGGCCCACGTAAAACTGGCGGTCGGGGGTGAGGATCTCCAGTGTAAAGGTATCCGCCATCATACCGCCCCCAGTTTGGCCGCTTTCTCCTTGACTTCGGCGGCGGTGCCCACCATGCTGAAGGCGGCCTCGGGATACTGGTCCAGCTCCCCGCCCAAAATGGCCTCGAAGCTGGACAGGGTGTCCTCCAGCTTGACATAGCGGCCCTGGAGCCCGGTGAAGGGCTCGGCCACGGCGAAGGGCTGGGAGAAAAACTGCTGGATGCGCCGGGCCCGCTCCACCACCCGTTTGTCGCCCTCGGAGAGCTCCTCCATCCCCAGGATGGCGATGATGTCCTGGAGCTCCCGGTAGCGCTGCAAAAGCTCCTGGACGCCGCGGGCCACCTTGTAGTGCCGCTGGCCCACCACGTCCGGCTCCAGAATGCGGGAGGTGGACTCCAGGGGGTCCACGGCGGGATAGATGCCCATCTCCACGATCTTCCGGGAGAGGACGGTGGTGGCGTCCAGGTGGGCGAAGGTGGTGGCGGGGGCCGGGTCGGTGAGGTCGTCGGCGGGGACATAGACGGCCTGGACCGAGGTGATGGCCCCATCCTTGGTGGAGGTGATGCGCTCCTGGAGGGCCCCCATCTCCTGGGCCAGGGTGGGCTGGTAGCCCACGGCGGAGGGCATCCGGCCCATGAGGGCGGAGACCTCGCTCCCCGCCTGGACATAGCGGAAAATATTATCGATGAAGAGGAGGACGTTCCGCTTTTCCTGATCCCGGAAGTACTCGGCCATGGTCAGGCCGGTGAGGGCCACCCGCATCCGGGCGCCGGGGGGCTCGTTCATCTGGCCGAATACCAGGGCGGTCTTTTCCAGCACCCCGGACTCGGTCATCTCGTGCCACAGGTCGCTGCCCTCCCGGGTGCGCTCCCCCACGCCGGTGAAGATGGAGTAGCCGCCGTGCTCGGTGGCGATGTTGTGGATCAACTCCTGGATGAGGACGGTCTTGCCCACCCCGGCGCCGCCGAAGAGGCCGATCTTGCCGCCCCGGGCATAGGGAGCCAGCAGGTCGATGACCTTGATGCCGGTCTCCAGCACATCCACCACGGGACGCTGGTCCTGGAACCGGGGGGGCTGGCGGTGGATGGACCAGGTCTCCTCCGCGTCCACCTCCCCCTTCTCGTCGATGGGCTCCCCCAGGACGTTGAACATCCGGCCCAGGGTCTTTTCCCCCACGGGGACGGAGATGGGGGCGCCGGTATCGGTGACCTCCATGCCCCGGCCCAGCCCCTCGCTGGGGGAGAGGGTGAAGCAGCGGACGGTGCCGTCCCCCACGAACTGGTGGGCCTCCATGACGGAGGTCCCGGCGGGGGTGTCCACGGTGAGGGCGTTTTTCAGCTCCGGCAGGCCCCCCTCGGGAAATTCCACGTCCACCACGGGGCCCAGGACCTGGACGATTTTTCCTTTTGACATAAAATCACGCCTTTCTGCGCGGGGAAGGGTTCCCCTCATCCGTCACGGCTTCGCCTGGTGGCCTTCCCCCAGGGGAAGGCCACCAGGCGAAGCTGTCCCCTGCGGGGACCGCCGCGGTTACTGGTCCTCCGCCGCCGCGCCTCCCACGATCTCGGAGATTTCCTGGGTGATGGCGCTCTGGCGCGCCCGGTTATAGGTCAGGTTCAAATCCTTGAGCAGTTTCCTGGCGTTTTCCGTGGCCGAGTCCATAGCTGTCATCCGGGCGTTCTGCTCACTGCAATAGGACTCCACCAGGGCGCCGAAGATCATCCCCTTCAAGTAGCCGGGGACGATCTGGTCCAGCACCACGCTCTCCGACGGGAGGTAGGCCACCGTCTTGGTGTAGTGCTCCGAGGGCCTCCGCTGCCAGGGAAAGAGGTCCCGCTCCAGGGGCAGGAGCTTGGTGCACACCGGCTCCAGCAACAGGGGATTCACCATTTTGGTATAGACGATCCACACCTCGTCCAGCTGGCCGTTCAAAAAGAGGTCCACAAAGGTGTTGCCGATCTCCCTGGCCCGGGCCATGGTGGGGTCCTGGGCCGTGTAGAGGAACTCCCCGTCGATGGGAATCCCCTTCCCCGAAAAATAGGCCCGGCCCATCTGCCCGATGACGAACAGCGTGGGCGCGCACTGGACGCACATGGACTCCTCCGCCAATTTGAGGACGTTGTGGTTGTAAGCCCCCGCCAGTCCCTTGTCACCGGTGATCACGATATAGCCCACCTGCCGCCCCACCTTGTCCGCCCGCTGGTCGAAATAGGCGTGGTGGATGTCCGGGGAGTGGTGGAGGATGTCGGAGATAGTGGAGGAGATCTTTTCAAAGTAGGGCAGCGTGTCCTCCAGCTGTTTCCGGGCCTTGCGCAGGCTGGAGGAGGCGATGAGGTACATGGCGTTTGTGATCTTCAGGGTCTCTTCCACGCTTTTGATGTGGTCCCGGACCTCTTTCATCCCTGCCATGTGGGGCTCACCTGCTTTTTATATTCCTCCAGGGCGGCGCGGACGGCCTCGATGGATGGCCCGGAGAGGTCC
This sequence comes from Oscillospiraceae bacterium, assembly GCA_022846075.1. Classification (GTDB taxonomy): domain Bacteria; phylum Bacillota; class Clostridia; order Oscillospirales; family Oscillospiraceae; genus Vermiculatibacterium. The sequence goes on along the minus strand of AP025582.1, from coordinate 1,484,751 downwards.
CCGCTTTGGCCGATGGCCTCCATCACGTCCCCATGGGCGGTTTCCAGCTGGTCGGCGAAATCCCGGGTGAACTCCGCCACCCGGTCCATGGGCACGTCGGACAGCAGCCCGTTGGTGGAAATGTAAAGGATAACCGCCTGCCGGGCCACGCTCATGGGATGGTACAAGGGCTGCTTCAGCACCTCCAGCAGCCTGCGGCCGTGGTCCAAGGACTGCTGGGTGCTCCTGTCCAGGTCGGAGGAAAACTGGGTAAAGACCTCCAGCTCCCGAAACCGGGCCAGGTCGATGCGCAGGGTGCCCGCGCTTTTCTTGATGGCCCTGGTCTGGGCCGCGCCCCCCACCCGGGAGACGGACAGGCCCACGTTGACGGCGGGTCGCTGGCCGGAGAAAAAGAGATCGGTCTCCAGATAGATCTGCCCGTCGGTGATGGAAATGACGTTGGTGGGGATGTAGGCCGACACGTCCCCCGCCAGGGTCTCGATGATGGGCAGGGCGGTCATGGAGCCGCCGCCGTATTCCTTGGTCAGGCGGCAGGATCGCTCCAGCAGCCGGGAGTGAAGGTAGAACACGTCGCCGGGATAGGCCTCCCGCCCGGGCGAGCGCTTCAGGAGCAGGGACAGGGTCCGGTAGGCCACCGCGTGCTTGGACAGGTCGTCGTAGACGATGAGCACGTCCCTGCCCTTGCTCATGAAATACTCGCCGATGGCGGCCCCGGCGTAGGGGGCCACATATTGGAGGGGGGCCGGGTCGCTGGCGGTGGCCGAGACGATGATGGAGTAGTCCATGGCCCCGTGGGCCTCCAGGGTGTCCCGCACCCGGGCCACGGAGCTGGCCTTCTGGCCGATGGCTACGTAGATGCAGACCATGTCCTGTCCCTGCTGGTTCAGGATTGCGTCTACGGCGATGGCCGTCTTGCCCGTCTGCCGGTCGCCGATGATCAGCTCCCGCTGGCCCCGGCCGATGGGCACCATGGCGTCGATGGCCAGGATGCCCGTCTGCATGGGGACGGTGACAGGCTCCCTCGTCACCACCCCGCTGGCCTCCCGCTCGATGGGGCGGGTCTCAACGGCCCCGATGGGGCCGCCGCCGTCGATGGGGGCCCCCAGGGCGTCCACCACCCGGCCCACCATGCCGTCTCCCACGGGGATCCCGGCGGGTTTCCCGGTCCGCTTGACCAGGGAGCCCTCCTTCAGTCCGACCTCCCCGCCCAGCAGGGCGCAGCCCACGGTGTCCCGCTTTAAATCCAGCACCATGCCCCGGACCCCGGTCTCAAATTCCACCAGCTCGCCGTACACCGCCCGGTCCAGGCCGTGGACGGTGGCGATGCCGTCGCCCACCTCCAGCACGGTACCGGTCTCGGCCCGGCCGCCCCGGGCGTCGTAATGCGCGATCTCCTCCCGAAGGACGGAGACGATCTCTTCTGCGCGTGCCTTCATACCTCTCGCCTGCCTTCCAGCCGCCACTCCAGGGCCGTGAGCCGCCCCCGGACGCTTTGGTCATATCTCACGCCGTCCATCTCCAGAATGAACCCGCCGATCAAGGCCGGGTCCAGCCGGATGTCCAGCTCCACGTCGGACTTGTGGTGGAGCCGGGCCATCTTTGCCCGCAGCCGCCGCTGCTGGTCCGGGTCCGGGACCCGGGCGCAGGTCATGAGGCAGCGGCCTATTCCCCGCTCGGCCAGGGCCAGGGTGTGGAACTCCTCCAGGATCTCGGGCAGCAGGGCCATGCGGCCCTTGTCACACAGGAGGTCAAAAAAGTGGAGCAGAGGTTCCGGGACATCGGCCAGCACCCGGGCAAGGACCCGCTTTTTTGCCTCCGGGCGGATGGTGGGGTCGGTGCAGCCCCCCCACAGCTCCGCCGAGCCGGTGAGGAGACCGGCGGCGGCCCGGAGGGTCTCCTCCTCCGGGCAGAGCGGATAGAGGGCCTGGGCGTAGCGGGCGGCGAGCTCCTTCATGTCCCGTCACCCGTCCCGGCCAGGAAGTCCTCCACCAGGGCCCGGTCCGCGTCCCCGTCCAGCTCCTTCCCCGCCACCTTGGCGGCGCACAGGAGCGCCAGCGAGGCCACCTCCCCCCGGGCCCCCTGGAGCATCTCCTCCCGCTCCTGGCGGACCCTCTGCCGGGCCTCGTCGGTCACTCTGCCCGCGTCGTCCCGGGCCTTGGCCAGGATGGCCTCATACTCCCGCTGGCCCCGGTCCCTGGCCTGGGCCACCAGCTGGGCGGCCTCCTGCCCGGCCTGGGCCAGGCGGAGGTCATATTCCTCCAGCTTGGCCTGGGACGCCTGCTCCTTGGCCGCCGCCCCCGCCAGACCGTCCTCGATCTCCTTCTGGCGGGCCTCGATCATGGCCGTCACCGGGGCCCAGAGAAATTTTTTCAACAGGACGTAGAGGACGAGGAGGTTGACCACCGTCCAGAGCATCCCGGTCAGACTGATATTGAGCATACTGCCCGCCCTCTTTCCCTTGGATTATTTCAGGAAGATCAGGGCCAGGGCCGTGATGAAGCCGTAAATGGCGGTGGCTTCGGCCAGGGCGGCGCCCAGAATAAAGGTGCTTCTGATCTGTCCCGCCGCCTCGGGCTGGCGGGCGATGGCCTCTGAGGTCTTGCCGGTGGCAAGGCCGATCCCCACGCCGGCGCCGATGCCGGTAAAGACTGCGATGGCTGCTCCGATCACTGTAAGCATAGTAAATTCCTCCTAAATTCTATTCATCTTGAATGGCTTCCCCCAAAAAGAGGGTGGTCAGGAACACGAACACCAGGGTTTGGATCAGCCCGTCGAACACGTCGAAGTACAGGCTGAAGGGGATGGGGACGATGGCCGGGGCCATGACCTTGATCATCTCCATGATGACGAAGGAGGCCAGCACGTTGCCGAAGAGCCGCATACACAGCGACAGGGGGCGGATGGCCACCTCCATCAGGTTGATGGGCAGCAGCACGGGGCTGGGCTGGGCGAACTTTTTCAGCCCGCCCTTCAGACCCCGGTAGCGGAACTGGCCGCCGTAGATGAGGACCATGCTCATCAGGGCCAGGGCCGCCGTGATGGTCAGATCCCGGGTGGGGGGCGCCAGGCCGAACAGCCCGCTGAGGTTGGCCGCCGTGATGTACAGCGCCACGGTGCCGATCCAGGGGGCGAAGGGCCGCCAATGCTCCCCCAGATTCTCCTTACAGAAGTCATTGAGAAAGCTCACACCCATCTCCAGCACCGTCTGCGCCTTCCCGGGGACCCGCCGCAGGCGGCGGGTCAACAGCACCGAGGCCAGCACCAGCGCCGCCATGATGATCCAGGTCACCACCACCGACTCCGGCACTTGGAACAGCCCAAAGACCGAGACGGACGGAGTTCCCCCCAGATCCTCGGTCAGGGCTTGCTTGAGGGCATCCAATCGGCATCATCTCCCTTGCAGTGCTCCATTCTAAGCACTTCTCTCCGGCTTGGGTAGCCTTTTGAAAGTTAAAAAAATAAAACCTTCTCAGGCCCGTCCCGTGGGTAATGCTTGCCCCCGCCCGCCATTCGCATTATAATAGCGGTGGATCGTGCCAAAAGAATCGGGGGGAACGATATGAGACAGCGCAGAGCCTCCATCCGCGCCCAGATTTTCGGCGTCAACCTGCTGGCCATCTCCCTCACCGTCCTGCTGGCCCTGGGGGCCACTCTCTTTCTCACCCTGCGGCAGGAAAAACAGGTGCTTGACCGCAACCTGATGAACTCCGCCCAGGTGGTCTCCCGGGTGCCCGCGGTGGCCCGGGACCTGGTCGGAGGCTCCCCCACCGCCGAGCTCTGGGACTTCCTGGACTCCGCCACCGCCCAGATCAGCGACATCGACGTGATCGTGGTGGCGGATACACACTCTGTCCAGTACTACTACCCGGACCGCTCATACATCGGCCGGCCCTACGCCGGTTCGGACCAGGCCCGGATCCTCGCCGGAGAGGGGGCTTTCACCTCCGACGACACCGGGGTCTCCGGGGCCGAGCGGTGTGCCTACGCCCCGGTGCTGGGCCCCGAGGGAGACCTGCTGGGCTTTGTCATGGTGGGGGTCAATCTCCGCAGCCGGTCCCAGTCGGTCCTCCACACGGCCCTGTCCTTCCTCCTCATCGCCGCCGTCACGGTGGCACTAGGAACCCTTCTGTCCGCCAAGCTCTCCAAACGCATCCGTGACTCCCTCATGGGCTACGAGCCGGAGACCTTCTCCCTCCTCTTCCACCAGCGGGAGGACATTCTGGAGGCACTGGAGGAGGGAGTTCTGGCCATTGACCGGGACCAGAAAATCATCTTCATCAACCAGGCCGCCACGGATATGCTGGGCCTCCCCCCGGACAGCGCCGTGGGAAAGCCTCTTCACACCGTCTATCCCCGCTCCACCCTGGACCGGGTCCTCACCAGCCGGCAGTCGGAATACAACATCCCTCTGCGCTCTCTCAAGCGGGTGCGTGTGCTGGCCGACCGGATGCCCATCTGGGAGGCCGGGCAGGTGGTGGGAGCGGTGGCCATCTTCCGCAACCGCACCGAGGTGACCCGCTTGGCCGAGGACCTGACCGGCGTGCGCCATATGGTGGAGGCCATGCGGGCCTATACCCATGAATTCATGAACAAACTTCACGTCATCCTGGGCCTCATCCAGATCGGCCAGACCGACAAGGCGGAGGAATACATCCTGGACGTGACCAGCATCCAGCGCCAGGCCGTGGGCTCTATCCTGGAGCGCATCCAGGACCCGTCGGTGGCCGCCCTGCTGGTGGGCAAGACCAGCCGATGCGCCGAGCTGGGCATCCGCCTGACCCTGGGCCCGGGCAGCGCCCTGTCCGCCGACCAGGACTATCTGCCCCCGGACGCCTACGTCACCATTCTGGGCAACCTCATCGAAAACGCCGTGGACGCCCTGAACCAGACCGTCCGGGGCGTTAAGGAGATTACCGTCAGCCTCCGGGAGGAGCCGGGCGGCCTGCTCATCTGCGTGGAGGACACGGGGCCGGGGCTGAATCCCGAGGTGGCCTCCTCCCTGTTCCAGCCCGGGGTCTCCACGAAGGGGCGCGGCCGGGGCACCGGCCTCTCCCTCGTCCATGAAGTGGTGGAGGCCTACCAGGGGGACATCCGTGCCGAGTCGGAGCCCGGGGTAGGCACCTCCTTCTTTGTCAGCTTCCGAAAGGAGTGAGTTTTTGTACCGCGTCGTCATCGTCGAGGATAACCCCATGGTCTCCATGCTGAACCGGACCTACACGCAGCGGGACAGCCGGTTCCGGGTGGAGCGGGAGTTCAGCAACGGCCGGGACGCCCTGGCCTGGCTGACCACCCATCCGGCGGATCTGCTGATCCTGGATGTGTACATGCCGGTCCTCTCCGGTCTGGACCTGCTGCGGGAGCTGCGGGCCCAGGGCTCCGCAGTGGACGCCGTCATGGTGACCGCCGCCCATGAGCGGGAGACTTTGGACGCTCTTATGAAACTGGGCGTCACCGATTATCTGGTCAAGCCTTTTACCGCCGAGCGCTTTCAGCAAGCTCTGGAGGGCTTTGTCCAGCGCCGGGAGGCCATGGATCACCTGGAGCGGGTCAGCCAGTCGGACATCGACAAGCTCCTCTTCTCCTCCCCCGCCTCTGAGGCCGCCCCCAAAGGGCTTCAGGAAAAGACCCTGGCGCTTCTGCGGCAGGCCTTGGGCCAGGCCGGCGGGGAGCTGACCTGCGAAGAGCTGGGCGCCAAGGTCGGAGTCTCCGCGGTGACGGCCCGGCGGTATCTCAATTACATGGTCCAGAAGGGCCAGGTCTTAGACCGCATGAATTACGACACCGGCGGGCGGCCCTGTATGGTATACCGCCTGGTTCCAAATGGGAGGGAATAAAAGTCCATCCCGTCTTTTGTCAAAATGTTCGGTTTGATAAATTCACATTTGAATGAGGGATTTTTGATGAAAAAATATGAATATAAAGTTGTCACGTTTGCGACAGCTTTGGCCATGAATACGAAGCAATATGAAAAGACCGCACAGGAATTTGAGGTGCAGCTCAATGAGCTGGGGGCCGACGGCTGGGAGCTTATTCAGCGCAAAGACGGTTTCTTTTTCTTCAAAAGAGAGGTCGAGTAAACATAAAGGTCCGGTAAGGGCTGGTTTTTTATTCCTTTGGGTCTTTTTGAACATGAGGGCATGGCAGCATGACCGCGAAAGAGAAAACGGACAACATCAAAAGATGTTGTCCGTTTTTTAATATAGATTTTCAGGCAGCGAGTTTTCTTCCTATCACAGCATGATTCGTCCTCCAGCCAGCCGAACGCCATAAACAAAAAAGTTAGGACAAAATAAATGCGGTACCGCATCTACTTTGTCCTAACCCTTGCCACTACTGCGCAAAATTGATATTGGGGAAATGGGGCCCCGCACAGCGGGGCGGCGCAAGTGTACCGTAAATTCGTAGCCGCTAAAAGCGGCGGAGAATTTCCGCAGGGCGAATTCATTTCGCCCGTCCGCGGATGAAATCAAATCGGGTGGAGTGCCGCATTGCGGCACGGAACCCAAAAAAGAAGGAATTTTGTCGAATGACAAAATTCCTTCTTTTTTGTCCCTACTGCGCAAAAATGATATCCATATCCCCCATCCTTCTCGGGGCAGAACCCAGAACAGCGGATCCGCCTCGAAAGCAAAGAAACCCCCCGTCTGGCTAAGAAGCCACGTTTTCAGACTAAAATACGTTCCCCCAAAGGGCTTAGCTGACTTTAATTTCTAAAAAAGATATGTCGATCTTTACCTGCCTTGTTGCCTCATGGCCTGTACTGCAACACCAATCGCATCTGGAGAAGTATCCCGACTCCATTCATCCCAAAACCTTACAGTAGCGCTGTTGGGCTTCTGTTCTGGTTCATCAACAAGAATTCGACTTGGCAACAGTGAGGCATCCCCCACCGCGATTGCCTCACCTATATCCAAGACAGGCAGTAAATCCGCAAAATTACCGATACTGTCAGGCAACAGTTTTTTAATCACAGACTGATCATCCGCATTTGTCAGCCGCATTGCAATAAAGTTGCTGCTTTGACTTAATACTGTCCGGTTTACCTCGGAGGGCCGTTGGCTTACTATGACAAGGCCAATCCCGTATTTTCTACCTTCTTTCGCAATCCGTTCAAAGCTTTGCAGACTGGAAAGTTCCACTCCAGGCTGAGCTGTAGCCGGAATATACAGATGCGCTTCATCACAAAAAATTGCCAAAGGGCTGAGCTTATCTCGATCCATCCATTGCTGGACAGAAAATACGATTCGTGCCAAAAGAGACACAATCAGCGGCAGGATGTCGGATGGCACTTCCGAGAAATCTATGATTTTCACTCCACCGCCTCGACTTGCCGAAGACATCAGACGAAGGCATAGACTGTCCATGTAGTCAAAAGCCAGCAATTCATCGTCATCTGCAAACATAAAATTTAGCCGCTTATCGGTTGTTTTTGCCTCTAATCGTTGGATAAAGCGGGAGAGTTTCCCGTAGAAATCTCCCTGTTTCTCTTTTCCACCTGTCCCAGGCACCATCTCTTTATTTTTGTGATGTAGCAATTTTAGGAGCTGTTCCATTTTGTAAGGGACCGGACTATCCAACGTAATAGTCTGGGACAGAACTGAACGTCCTGATTCATCAAGCAAAAATCGTTTTCCTTCCATCACCGCTTGGCTAAATACCATCGCCTGATTAGGAGCATTGGTATCAGAGCGATCCAACATTAAGGCCAACATTTCCTCATAGGTCAATAGCCAGTATGGGAGAAACATAATGCCATCTGTCGGCCGATCTGCTGGCCCGGCAATTTTATAATGATGAATATTTTCCCCGACAATTGGAGTGTATTCACCATGAATATCAAAGAGAATCGCATTGCAGGAGGATAATTCTGCAATTTTCTCGATTAGCGCCGCTACAGTATAAGATTTTCCAGAGCCTGTGCTTCCTACAATGACAGCATGGCGCTGGAACAGCTTATTTCCGTCCAGCCAGGCTAGAGCTCCTTCATTCATGGTATAGCGGCCGATACAAAGGGGGTGTTCCATCCCAGAATCCGCACCTGAAATCACACTCATGAATGCGGTAAGTACATCGCCTGTCATCAGAAAACACTGAGAGTCAATTTCCGGGACAGATTCCAGGGTACGCTTAAATACATTCTTACGGCTCCCGTCCCGATCTAATAGCGTTCCAATTAAAGTAATCTTCACGATATCCGCAGAAAAATCCTCGCCCCCCTCCTCATCAAGCCCTTCGATGAACTTGCGCATGATTTTGTTGACCATGCCAATCAACGCTTGGCCGGTTTTTGAGGACCGAATTGCCACCAAATGATTGACCTGAAGCTGGGAGAGTTGAGCGGGATCCTCTACACATACGACGACATTGGCAGTATCTACACTCTGTATCCGCCCTAATGGGCACATTTCATCGAAAGAAAATATCCCCATAAGTTTTTTCCACTCCTTTAGTCGATGATGTTCATAAAGCCGTCAATGGTCCAAAATACTCCATCCAGAACCTCTATGAAGCGGTTCATACAGACCTCTGTTTTGTCAGGATCGGATGCCTGCTGAATAGTAAGATAATTTTGTGCATTGTTTGCCAGTAAATGTGCGGCCAAATCTGATACCTTTTTTGTAATAGATATAATGGGAACTCCCGCCCGAATGCGTGTGAGGATTCCCTCCTGTATCTGCGAATCATTGAACCCATACCCAATACAAAGGAATGCTCTAGCCTGCTTGATGCGCTCGTCCGCAGCCAGTAGCAGTTCCCGGGGTGTACCGTGCAAAATAGCAGCATATTTAGAGGATCCCGGCGTAATGATTTCTGGAACCAACCCAGGCGGAAGTTCTGATAACATCGAAGCAGACACCACTCCTCCATGTGTATCCCGGAAAACATCCAATGAGCCATGTACTTTAAGCAGATTCACGGCGTCTTTATTAGAAAAGTTGCCAGAGAATCGCTTCAAATACTGCCCGTTAAACCCAACTGTAACCGGAATCTCAGCCAAGTCACAGGCGTATTCAATCAGGCGGTCATAATTTGTGGTAATAACGTCGATCCGTCTAGGATGTGCCTGATAGAATTTCTTTAAGAGTTGGGTTAAAGGCAAGGTTTTATGACTAAACAAAAGCTGACCAAACAATTCCAAGTCCCTGGCAGAAATCAGATTCCAAGTCTCACATCTGATATCCTCCAGCACCTCGGTTGTAAGCTCAATGCCTGTAAGCGCCGTTTCTAAATCCTGTCCATCTGCAATATTTTCCTCAAAAATATCCCAACAAGGAGTGCCCTGATACTTACCACCAAGTTGATGAACAAGATGCCGCCCCAATACATCCATGCTGGGCAGTCCATGGGGGGCGGACGCGCCGCTGCCAACCAAAATCAAAGGAGTATTGGAGACAGAGCTTTGAATTGCCTTGAAAATGGCGTCTTGATCCATTTTTACTCCCCCATCTTCCTTTTGAGGTATGTCAGAAAATTATTTTCTGGTGTATGTCTATATTTCGAAGATAACCGCGTGGAAAGTAACGTAGAAAACGGAAATTGTGGCCCTCATGCTAAACAAAACATATTTATTTAGCTAGAAAGACACGGCTATTTTTTCAATAGTTGAAATAATTTCATAGTTATATAATCCAATGAAGTTGGAGGAATTGTCTATAAAGATATTATACCAGACGTATTTTAACAAAGATAGCTTTAGTTACCCATAATTCGAGAGAATTCTTGCTTTTTGTACTCAACGTCATCATTTTGAATGTATAATATAGCAATAGTTTCGACTATTCTCGGCTTTTTATTTGAAGTTATATCCAATTATCAACAATGTTTATTGTCTTCTAAGTCTCGCTTTTCGTGCATGATATTAATCAAAATGTGGAATCATTTCTCAAAGTATACATCATAGACCGGATAACAATAGTTTCTCTCTCTTGCTTTCGTCGCTGGAAAGGATGTTTAGGCTATCTTCAAAGTTGCTTTCAATAAATGTTCCGTTAAAATTCTCCACAGCCGCTTTGAGTTTTTTCATCGCTGAACACCGTAGGCTTAATTCAAAAATAACTTAAAGTGTTTGTGAGAATTCCATTTTATCCTTGCTGGTTTAATTGTCGTATTAAATTATTTAAGGAGACATACAATCATGAGCATAAGTACAGAAGAAAAGCAAGCATTGGTAGCTCGATATCAAGCTGGGGAGTGTGCCGCGGAAATCTGCGCATCGTCAGGCATTCCACGGAGTACTTTTTATACTTGGATCAAACCATACACCATGACTACCACGGCATCAGGCTATGAGGTCAGTCAGCAAGAGTTCATTAAGATGAAGCAAAAACTCCAAAAGCTGGAGCAGAAACTTGAAATCCTGCAAAAAGTCAATTGTACTGCATCCGCTCCGTTACAAGAAAAACTACAAGAACTTGCCAAGTTATACGGCCAATACAGCGTCCATACCTTATGCGAAGCTTTGTGTGTTTCTCGCGGTACTTTCTATAACCACATCTTCCGCCGAAAGGATGTCACTGCCTATGACAAACGTCGGGCAGAGGTGAAGGTGCATATCCAGAAGGTCTTTGATGAGAGTCAGCAACGGTTCGGTGCCAATAAAATAGCTGTTGTGTTGGCAGACCGAGGTATTCGAACTTCTCCTAAATATGTGGCGGAGCTGATGCGGGAAATGGGGCTGCAGAGTGTCAGTATTTATTCTAAGCGGGACTATCAAAAGAGTATTAGAATGAAGAAAAAGCAAAATATCCTGCAACGACAATTTCAAGTATCGGAGCCAAATCTCGTTTGGATCAGTGACGTCACCTGTTTTAAGGTCAATGAAAAGTACATATACGTCTGCGTCATCTTGGACCTCTTTTCTCGAAAAGTGATTGCACATGGGGTGTCACCTAAAAACAGCACTTACCTAATTACCTCAACCTTTAAGCGAGCGCTTCAGCGCAGAGGTACACCGCAAGAGCTGACTTTTCACAGTGACCAAGGGGCCCAGTATACTTCCAAGGCGTTTCGAAAACTACTGCGAATGAACAAGGTTGTCCAATCATTTTCCAAATCAGGTCGGCCCCATGACAATGCTGTTGCGGAATCATTTTTTGCCTCGATGAAGCGGGAAGAGATTTACCGTACTCAGTACAAGTCAGAGCGGCAATTCCGGGAGAGCATTGATAGCTACATTATTTTCTACAACACTCAGAGGCCCCACAGCACATTAGCGTATAAGACGCCTGACAAGTTTGAAGCACTGTATGACGCCAAGAAAAGCAAGATAGGATAAAGATATAAGCAGGGTTCAAAACCGATTCATTTTCCTTTTTCGACTCCCAATTTCATGTTTTTATAAACGTACAATAGTAAACTAAGAAAAACGCAAAATACCAGAAAGCCTGATTTCATCAGGCTTTCTGGCAAAAAACAAGGCCTTGAGTATTAGACAGTCTAAGAAAACTGTTCAATACCCAAGGCCTCATTCATTTGGTACGGCTGGAGGGACTCGAACCCCCGACCTACTGGTTCGTAGCCAGTCACTCTATCCAGCTGAGCTACAGCCGCATACCGTCTCACCGACAGCTTATTAATATTAGCATAGTGAGCGGCAAAATGCAAGTTCTTTTTTCCAAAAGAATCAAAATTTTTTAGGCTCCTGACCTTGGGCAAAGTCCACCGATCTGCCCCCGCCCAGGAGCAGAACGGCGCGCTCCGCCAGCCGAGGCACCGCCATCAAAAATCCTCGCCGTCCATATCGAAGGGCGGCAGATCACGGCTTTGAGGGATGGCGTCCCCCTCAAATTCCAGCTCCTCGGGCACCGGCTCGGAAATGGGCGGAGCGTCGGGGGCCAGATCCACCATGCCCTGCTTGTACTGCATCTCCTGCCACTGGTCCTTGGTGATCAACACCTGCCGGGGCTTGGAACCCTCGAAGGGACCGACGATCCCTTTCTCCTCCATCTGGTCCACCAGCCGGGCGGCCCTGGAATAGCCCAGCTTCAGCCGTCGCTGGAGCATGGAGACGGAGGCCATGCCCGTCTCCACCACCACCTCGATGGCGGAGGGGAGCAGCTCGTCGTAGGCGTCATCCACGTCCTCGGGGGCGGAGCCGCCCACACCCTTGCTCCCCTTCTCCTTGTCTGCCACGTTCTGCTCGATCTCGTGAAGGACGGCCTCGTCGTACTGGGCCGAGCCGCTCTCCTTCACAAACTCCACTACGCTGGCCACCTCTTCGTCGGAGATAAGGCAGCCCTGGACCCGGGTGGGCTTGCCGGAGCCCAGGGGGAAGTAGAGCATATCCCCCCGGCCCACCAGCTTTTCCGCGCCGGTCTGATCCAGAATGATGCGGGACTCCAGGGAGGAGGCCACGGCGAAGGCGATGCGGGAGGGGATGTTGGCCTTCATCAGGCCGGTGATCACGTCGGCGGAGGGCCGCTGGGTGGCGATGATGAGATGCATCCCGGCGGCGCGGCCCATCTGGGCCACCCGGCAGATGGACTCCTCCACCTCCTTGGCGGCCACCAGCATCAGGTCGGCCAGCTCGTCGATGACCACCACCACCTGGGGCATTTTGGTCATTCCCTCTGTTTTGACGGCCATGGAATTGTAAGACGCCAAATCCCGGACCCCCACCTCGGAGAAGGCCCGGTAGCGCTTCATCATCTCGGTGACCGCCCACTGGAGGGCCCCGGCGGCCTTCTTGGGGTCGGTGACCACGGGGATGAGCAGATGGGGGATGCCGTTGTAGATGCCCAGCTCCACCATCTTGGGGTCCACCATGATGAGGCGGACCTCCTCGGGGGTGGCCTTATAGAGGAGGGAGATAATGAGGGAGTTGGTGCACACCGACTTACCGGAGCCGGTGGTACCGGCGATGAGCAGGTGGGGCAGCTTGGCGATGTTGCCCACGATGCAGTTGCCGCCGATGTCCTTGCCCAGGGCGAAGGCCACCTTGGAGCTGTGGTCCCGGAACTGCTTGGAGTCGATGACATCATGGATCTGCACCGGGGAGACCAGCTTGTTGGGCACCTCGATGCCCACCATGGAGATCTTGTCCGGAATAGGGGCGATGCGCACGCCGGAGGCCCCCAGGGCCAGTGCGATGTCGTCGGCCAGGTTGGTGAGCTTATTGAGGCGCACACCCTGGTCCAGCTCCAATTCATACCGGGTGACCGAGGGGCCCCGGGTGACGTTGACGATGCTGGCGTCGATGCCGAAGGAGTGGATGGTGTCGGTGAGCCGGGTCTGGTTGGCCCGCAGTTCCCCGGACACCCCGGCGGAATCGGTCTCCTCCCCCTCCCGCAGAAGGGACACGGGGGGGTATTGATAGGCGGGGGCAGCCTGGCTCAATGCCTCGGCCACCTCCTGGGTGACCTGGGCGGCCGCCTCGGCGGCGTCCCCCTTCTTCAGCTTAGGCACCGCCGGCTCCCGGACGATCTCGGGCATGGCGGGGGCCGGTTCAGCGGGTTTGGACACCTGCTCCAGGATCTCCTCCTTGGGCAGCGGGAAGGGCTCGGGGGGCGTCACCGGGGGCACGGGGGGCTCCTGGGCGGCGGCGGGCTCCTCGGGCTGGGCGGCGGCACCGGTGAGAAGCTGGTCCGGGGTGGGCACCTTGGGCCTGCGGTCAAACAGGCCCTTCTTCACCGGCTCCGGCTCGCTCTGAGGCTCCTCCTGGGGCCTTGGGCCGTCGTCCACGGGGATGTCGATGGCAGGGCGGCGCTTCTCCCGCTGGATGGGGGCGGGGCGGCTCTGCTTGGGGGCGGGCTCCGGCTCGGGGAGCTCTTCCTCCTCATACTCCGGATGGGGCCGGTCCTTGAACCAGTCCAGGATATCCATGGGGGTGATCCGGCAGGCACCCATCAGCAGGCCCGCCACGGCCAGGACAAAGATGATCCCGGCGCCGATCTTGCTGAACACGGCGATGAGGGCCTGGGACAGCAGACCGGAGATCACACCGCCGGAGGCCAGGGCCTTCCCCTCCGTCCAGAGGGTGCCGAAGAGCTTGATGTCCCAGACATAATTCCCTTTGGCCAGCAGCATATGGAGGAAACCGCCGGCCAGGACAGGCATCAGCATGGCGCACCATACCCGCAGCCGCACGGGGCGGCCCCGGTGGAAGGCCAGAATGGCGCTGGAGACGAGAAGGGCCGGGGGCAGGAGCCAATAGCCATATCCGATGAGCCCCTTCATCGTACCGCAGAAAAAGTCAATGAAAATGGCCTCCACCTGAAAATAACCCAAAGCGGAAAAAACAGCCAGCAGCAGGCATACCAGCGCCCCGATCTCCCGGCGGATGGGCTTCACCTCCGGGGCCTTTTTCCGGCTGGAACCGCTCCTGGAGCCCCCCGAACGGCTGGAGGAGCCGGAGGGTTTCCGGGTATTGGCACTGGTCTTCTTTTGTGTGGTGGCCATGGTCATCAAATCCTTTCAGGGGTGGTAAAGTCGATCTTTTGTACAGGGCTTGTCCGCCGCCCGGGGAAACCCAAGCACAGGCTCCCCCTGCGGCCCAGGCTGGCGGGCTTATTTCACCAAAAATCCCGCCACAAGGGACACCAGGCCCACCGCCCAGCAGTAGTAGGCGAAGGCGCCGAACTTGCCTTTGTCGGCCAGCAGGTTGACCAGGCGGATGGCGAAATAACCCACCACCCCGGCCACCACCATGCCGACGGCGCAATAGGGCAGGATGGCCGGATCCAGCCCCACCTCCAAAGCGTCCTTCAGCTCCAGGAGGGTGGCGCCGAAAACGGCGGGCAGGGACATAAGAAAGGAGAACCGGACGGCGAAGGTGCGGTCGTAGCCCCGGAGCATCCCGGCGGAAATGGTCATACCGGAGCGGGAGATGCCGGGGAGGGTCCCCACCGCCTGGGCGCAGCCCACCAGCACCGCGTCCGCCAGGGTGGCGGTGCGGGCGGTCTTGCGGCCCCGGGCAAACCGGTCGGAGAAAAAGAGCAGGAAGCCGGTGGCGATCAGCGCCAGAGAGACAAAGACCACGTTCCCGGTGGCCGCCTCAATGAGGTCCTTCACCGGGAGCACCACGAACAGGGGCAGGGTGGCCACAATGATGAGGAGGACCATCCGCCGGGCGGGCGGGGTCTGGGCTTTCTGCCGGGTTCCCCGGCGGGAAAAGAGGTCGCCGATCGCCAAAAAAAACTCCCGGATCATGTCGACGATATCATGCCAGTAGTAGATGAATACCGAGACCAGCGTGCCGAAGTGGAGCATGACAGTGAAGAAAAGCTGGGTGGACTCGAAGTCCTCCATGCCGAAGAAATGCTGGAACAGGGCCAGATGGCCGGAGCTGGAGATGGGCAGGAACTCCGCGATGCCCTGCAAAACGCCCATCAGGACGGACGATAAATATGTCAATTTGTTTCCCTCCAAAATCAGTATCATCCCCGGCGCAATCCGCGGAATAGGCGGCGGTTTCAAAAAGCGGGGAGACATGGGCCCATGCCATTTCCGCCGCCGAAGGACCGCTGGTCATTTCGCGCGCTGCTCCGGATAGGACATACGTATTTATATTAACACAATCCCTCCGGTATTTCCAGAATCTTTTTACGGCAGAGAAAAAGCGGGGGTCATCCCCCGCTCTCCTCTTCCCGGGGCTCTTCCGGCCCCGTTTCCTTTTTCCGCGCCTCGATCTGCCCGTGCAGACACTCCAGAGCGTCGGACAGCCCTCCCAAACGGTCGATCAGGCCCAGGGACACCGCCTCTTCCCCGTAGAGCACGCTGCCGATGTCCCCCGTCAGTTCCCCGGTATTGAGCATCAGCTTGATAAAATCCTCCCGATTGACCCCGCTGTTGCGGGTGACAAACTGCAGGATCCGCTCCTGGGTCCGCTCGAAATAGTGAAACATCTGGCTCACTCCGATAACCGTCCCGCTCAGCCGCACCGGGTGGATGGTCATGGCCGCCGATGGGGCGATAAAGGAGGTCTTGGCCGCCACCGCAAGCGGCACCCCAATGGAGTGGCCGCCCCCCAGCACCAGAGACACCGTGGGCTTCTTCATCCCGGCGATCATCTCCGCGATGCCGAGCCCCGCCTCGATGTCTCCTCCCACCGTGTTGAGGAGCACCAGCAGGCCGTCCACCTCGTCGCTCTCCTCGATCAGGGCCAGCAGGGGCAGCACGTGCTCGTACTTGGTGGTCTTGGCCGTGGGCGGCAGCAGTTGGTGGCCCTCCACCTGCCCCACGATGGTCAGCGTATGGATGGTTCCCCGCCGGGTCTTGATCAGCGAAGAGCCGAACTCCTCGATATCCCGCCGCTCTTCCTGGCGCTGTTCCTGTTCTTCCATGGTATCCCTCCCTTTCTGCCAGTATGTGCCGCCGGGCGGCCCTTTACTCAACAAAAATACAACCTGTATTCCTGATTTCGGGCCAGGACGCCATGCCTTTGGGACATATCCGTAAAAGGGTTCGAAAACTCCTGTTTTTCTCCTTTTTCAGAACTTAATTTTCTGCTCGAAATTTGACATAACGAAGGCGGATAATTCATTCTACAAAAAGTTATTCACATTTCCCACCGACTTTTCCACCGACTCTCCCCCACGCTCTCCCAGTGGTTTTTCCACTTTTCCACATTCTTTTCCACACCAGGAAAGCCTATATTCCACTATTCTTATACGGCCGGTTTAGTATACATAACTTGCAATTTAATTATCTTCAATAAATAACAGAGCCCGGACCGCGGAACTGTGTCCACGGCCCGGGCCAATATCTCCATATTTAGGATTTTCCACTGTTTTTTCTGGCGCGTTTGTTCTCGTCCAGCTTCTCCTTGAGCTGTTCTCCCATACGCTTTACGCTC
Source organism: Oscillospiraceae bacterium (assembly GCA_022846075.1). Classification (GTDB taxonomy): domain Bacteria; phylum Bacillota; class Clostridia; order Oscillospirales; family Oscillospiraceae; genus Vermiculatibacterium. The sequence continues at coordinate 1,467,959 of AP025582.1, read as the reverse complement.
TCCAGCGCGTCCGAACGGCCGGCGGCGGTCATGTGGCTGTAATGGGCCCGGAACCGGCGGCTGAGGCGTTCGGTGTGGGCCATCAGCTCATCGTAACGGACCTTGAGAGCCCGGCTGGCCTCATCCAGGTCATCGGGAAGCAGATCGTCCAGCCGGTCGGAGAAGTTGGAGCGGGCCTCCTCCAGATAGTCGGAAAGCTCCGCCCGGCCCAGGTGGGCCTGGACCCGCAGCTCGTCCCCGGCCTGCTGGAGCTTGGCCAGGAGCTGGCTGGTGCGGGCCAGCTGATAGATGGTGGCGGTGGTATCGGCAATAAGGATGCCCAGCAGCACCCCATCCAGGATGTACCGGGGGATGAGGGGGATGCGGTCCAGCTGTCCCGCCACCAGGGGGTGGACAAAATAGAGGACCAGGAAGGACAAAACGCCCCACATCAGACACACCCAAAGGCAGATGCGCCCTTTGATGTTGAACTTATACATGCTGTAATCCCAGTACTTGACATGGGTGGTGGTTTCCAGGAACCAGCCCACGAAGTACTCCCAGGCCGACATGCACACGGTGGCCACCAGATAGAAGAGCACGGGGCTGTCCATGAGAGGCTGGAACCAGCAGATCATCATCAGCACCCCCACCCCGTAGATGGGGCACATGGGGCCGTACAGAAAGCCCCGGGGGACGAACCGCCGCTCCAGGACGGAGCAGTACACTGTCTCCATACACCAGCCCAGGCAGGAATAGACGATAAAATAGAGGAAGGCCAGACTGATGGGGAGGCCAAAAACGATCGGTTCCGACATGGATTCACTCCTCAGGTTCACTGGGGACGGCCAAAGCCTCCAGCACATCATTGTAGACCCGCTCCGGGCGGGCTCGGAAACTCTCGATCAGCCGCTCCGCCTGGGCCTTGGACGGGCAGAGCAGCTCGACGGTGAGAAGATTGCCCCCGTCGTCGTCCAGGGTCATCCGGGCCACCACGGAGCCGTCTCCGTTGACCCGGGTCTCCCCCCGGACCTGGGCGTTGCGGCGCAGGGCGGCGTTCACCGGGGCCAGGTCCCGGTTGCACCGGCGGCGCACGGAATAGGGCAGGCTGCTCTCACAGGCGGCGGAGTTGGCCCGCCCCTTCTCCGTAATGGCGTACCGGTCCTCCTCCAGCTCCAGGTGCCCGCTCTCCACCAGCTCGGCCGTGGCCTCGGCGAAGGCGAAGTAGTCCACCCCCTCGTGGCGCATCACCAGGTCGGTGAGGACGTCGAAGTCCACCGGGCCAGCCAGCCGGGACACCAGATAGAGCTCCAGCATCTTGATATCCAGTTTGTCGTGGATGAAACCGTATTGGGCCATAGAAGGTTACTCCTTTGTCTTCGCCTTGGCCTCCGCCTCCTGGGCGGCCTTGATGGCGGCCTGGGCCTCTTTTTCCGCCCGGTAGTTGGCCAGCTCCCCCGGGGTGATGGGGCTGATAACGATGGTGATGATCCGCTTTTCGTCGTCCCCCACCGAGACATAGACCCGGCTGTTGGGGCTGTACCGGGTCAGCTCGTCGTGGATCCCCTGCTCATGCTGGCTGGTCAGGCGGTTTATCTCCCAGATGATCTGGTCGCACTCCTCGTTGGCCAGCACCGCCAGGAAGGTGCCGGCGTAGTTGGAGGCCCCCTTTCGGATGTCCTGCTCGTCGTCCAGGCACCAGGTGATGACCACCTCCGTGAGCTTCCCCTCCTCACTGGCGGTGAGGGTGACCCAGTGGCGCTTGTCCTGGGGGACGTATCCCGCCCCGTAAATATAGGCGGGCAGGGCCATGGTGCCGGTCTGATAGGTGGCCAGGGACACGTTGTCCAGCAGCTCCTCCGGCGTGCAGGACCAGCAGCCCTCCTCCACCGTCACTGGGATGGGGGAGAACTTGGGCCGCTCCGGCTTCTTGTCCTCCTGCTTTTTCTTTTTGCGCATGGTAAGGAAGTAGACCACCGCCAGAAGAAGCAGTATCATCAAAATTGGGGGCATAGGGAACACCTCGTTCATTCGAAATTTTAGTACATTATGACATTATAACGGCAATTCCCCGGAAAGGCAAGCAAATCGAAAGGGGCTCTCCCGCCGCTTGACAGCCCAGCGCCCCGGGGGGTATGATGGCTCTGATAAGGAGGGAATTCCCATGTCCCGAAAAACACTGTCCCTGGCCCTCGCCCTGATCCTCCTGCTCTCCGCCTGCGGGAAAGGCCCCGAGGCCGGGGCCTCCCCATCCCCCGCCCCCCCTTCCCCGGCGGCCTCGCCCACGCCGGAGCCGGAGCCCACCCCATACGACGGCCCGGTAAACCCCCTCACCGGCCTTCCGCTGGAGCACGGCTCCCCCGACGACCGGCCCGTGGCCATCATGCTCAACAACCTGAAGAAGGCCCTGCCCCAGCTTGGGGTCTCTCAGGCCGATATCATCTATGAGGTGCTGGCCGAGGGCGGCATCACCCGGATGCTGGGGGTCTACCAGAGCGTGGAGGGCGTGGGCACCATCGGCTCGGTGCGCTCCTCCCGGCCCTATTACCTGGAGCTGGCCCTGGGGCACGACGCCGTCTATCTCCACGCCGGAGGCAGTCCCGACGCGTACAGCAAGATCAAATCCTGGGGCGTCACCGCCCTGGACTGCGTCAACGGCCCCTACGAGGGCACCCTCTTCTGGCGGGACCAGTGGCGGCGGAAAAATCTGGGGTATGAGCACAGCGTGGTCACCTCCGGGGAGGCCATCACCACTCTCTTCCCCTCCTACTCCTTCCGCCAGCAGCACCAGGAGGGCTATACTTACGACATGGCCTTCGCCGAAGACGGCGCCCCGGGCGGGGAGGCGGCCCAGAGTGTCACCGTCCCCTTCTCCGACTATAAAACGGGCCTTTTCACCTATGACGCCGACACCGGGCTTTACCTAGTCTCCGAATACGGCCAGCCCTATGTGGACGGCAACAGCGGTGAGCAGGTGGGGGTGACCAACCTGCTCATCCTGAAGACCCGGTGCGCCAACATCCCCGGGGATGAGTACGGACGCATCACGGTGGACCTTACCGGGGGCGAGGGCTGGTTCGCCTGCGGCGGGCAGTATGTCCCCATCCGTTGGGAAAAGGGTTTCCCCAACGGCCAACTGCGCTACTACACCGCCGACGGCGCCCCCTTGGTCCTGGGGCAGGGCCGCAGCTATGTGTGCGTCGTCCCCCTCAACAGTGACGTGACATTTTCGTAAGGCACTTTTGCTTGTCAGGAAAGGAGACGGCTCTCATGCCCATCTATATCGATCAGGGTGACATCACCCAGTTCCACGCCGACGCCATCGTCAACGCCGCCAACACCTCCCTTCTGGGCGGCGGCGGGGTAGACGGGGCCATCCACCGGGAGGCGGGCCCCGAACTGCTGGCCGAGTGCCGCACCCTGGGCGGCTGTGCCACCGGCGAGGCCAAGCTCACCAAAGGCTACCGCCTTCCCGCCCGCTTTGTCATCCACACCCCCGGCCCCGTGTGGCACGGCGGGGATCAGAACGAGGACGCCCTTCTGGCCAGCTGCTACCGCAGCAGCCTTCTGCTGGCCGACGCCCACGGCTGTGAGACGGTGGCCTTCCCCTCCATCAGCACCGGGGCCTACCACTTCCCCATCCGCCGGGCGGCCCCCATCGCCCTGACCGCCCTGCGGGAGGCCCTTGACGAGTGCCGGCACGTGCAGGAAGTCACTATCGTCTGCCACTCAGAGCCCGATTGGGCCGTTTATGACCATGCCCTGAGGGCGCTGGAGGAGCGCGGATGACCAGGGTCCTTTTCGTCTGCCACGGCAATATCTGCCGCTCCCCCATGGCCGAGAGCGTGATGATCCACCTTGTAAAGGAAAATGGCCTTGCAGAAATCGAGGTGTCTTCTGCCGCCACCAGTACGGAGGAGATTGGGAATGGGGTCCACCCAGGCACCCGGCGGGTCCTGGCCGCCCACGGCATCCCCCTGGTCCCCCACCGGGCCCGGCAGATGACCCGGCGGGACGCCGGCCTTTACGACCTGCTCATCGGCATGGATGCCGCCAACCTGCGGGGCATGGCCCGCATCGCGGGAAGCGGGGAAAAGATCCACCGTCTCCTGGACTGGAGCGACAGCCCCAGGGACATCGCCGACCCCTGGTACACCGGGGATTTTGAGGCAACCTTTTCCGATGTCTGGGAGGGGTGCAGTCAACTGCTGAAAACGCTGACACCGCATTGAGAGGGTGGGGCTGCTGCCCCGCCCGTTTTATTTTATGGACGTGCCAGGATTTTCATATAAAATTTTTCCCTTTTCCCCCTGCGTTCGGCTAAGTTCATTGCTATTTTTACCACACTTTGCTATACTTATTTAAATATACTTCAAACAGGATTTGGATACAGGGCAAGTTAAAATGATGGGCGCCGCAGGCGGGACAGAGGGATGAGTAGGATGATCACAAAAAAGAAGATCCTCGTGGTGGAAGACAACGCGATCAATCGGATGATGCTGGAGGAGATCCTGTCTCCCGAATATACCATGCTGGAGGCGGAAAACGGCCAGGAGGCCCTCTCCGTCCTGGAGCGGGAGCAGGACACGGTCTCCCTCATCCTGCTGGACATCATCATGCCCGTCATGGACGGCTACACCTTCCTGTCCATCGTCAAGGCCGACCCCGTCCTCTCCTCCATCCCCGTCATCGTGACCACCAACAGCGACAGCGAGGAGGACGAGGTCACCGCCCTGTCCCACGGCGCCACGGATTTCGTCATCAAGCCCTATAAGCCCCAGATCATCCTGCACCGGATCGCCAGCATCATCAGCCTGCGGGAGACGGCCGCCATGATCAACCTGGTCCAGTACGACCGGCTGACCCAGCTGTACAGCAAGGAGTTTTTCTATCAAAAGGTGCGGGAGGCCTTCGCCCAGCACCCGGAGCAGCGCTATGACCTTCTGTGCTCTGACATCGAAAATTTCAAATTGGTCAATGACGTCTTTGGCCTCCCCGCGGGCGACAAGCTCCTGTGCGACCTGGCGGACCTGCTTTTGCGGCACGCGGGGCGTCACGGGATCTGCGGCCGGATCCAGGCCGACCAGTTTGTCTGCCTGCTGGAGCGGGACTGGGATTATACCGACGATATGTTTATCGAATCCGCCGAGGAGATCAATGCCCTGTCCAAGCCCATGACCGTGGTCATCAAATGGGGGATCTATCCCATTGAGGACAAGAGCCTCTCCGTCGAGCAGATGTGTGACCGGGCCATTTTGGCGGCCCACAGCATCAAGGGCCAGTACGGCAAATACTTCGCCACCTATGACGACGCCCTCCGCGGCAAGCTGCTGCGCCAGCAGGCCATCACGGACAATATGGAATCGGCTCTGGCCGGGGGTCAGTTCGAGGTCTATCTGCAGCCCAAATACCGCATCGCCGACGAGCGCCTGGCCGGGGCGGAGGCCCTGGTGCGCTGGAACCACCCCGAGTGGGGCCTGCAGCTTCCCGGCGAGTTCATCCCGCTCTTTGAAAAGAACGGCTTCATCACAAAGCTGGATCAGTACATCTGGGACCGGGCCTGCGCCATCCTCCGGGATTGGGACGACCGTGGCCTGCCCCCCATCTCCATTTCGGTGAATGTGTCCCGGGCCGACATCTACAACGCCGACCTGGCCGATATCCTGACCCATACGGTGGAGAAATACGGCCTGCCCCCCTCCCGCCTCCATCTGGAGATCACAGAGAGCGCCTATACGGAAAATCCCAGCCAGATCATCCTCACGGTGAGCAGGTTGCGGGAGCTGGGCTTCATCATCGAAATGGACGACTTCGGCAGCGGCTACTCCTCCCTGAATATGCTCAACGAGATGCCCATCGACGTTTTGAAGCTGGACATGAAATTCATCCAGAATGAGACGGCCAAGCCGAAAAGCCAGGGGGCCCTGCGCTTCATCATGGACCTGGCCCGCTGGATGCATCTGGACGTGGTGGCCGAGGGTGTGGAGACCCGCAGCCAGCTGGAGCGCCTGCGGGAGATCGGCTGCGACTACGTGCAGGGTTACTACTTTGCCAAGCCCATGCCCTGCGGAGAGTTCCAGGAGCTTTTGAAAAAGCAGGAGGAGATCGCCGCCCTCGAACTGGAAGAGGCGTGGAAATCCAAGGACGAGCTGCCTGAGCGGGTGCTCCTGGTGGTGGACGAGGATCCCCAGTACCGCGCCACGGTCCGCGGCACCTTTGAGGACCAGTTCCAAATCGCCGAGGCAGAGAATGAGACCGCGGCCATGGACTGCCTGAATCGGCACAAGGGCAAACTGGCGGCAGTCATCCTGAGCATGACCCTGCCGGGGATGGGGGATCCCACGCTGCTCCAGACCCTCCTGCGGGAGCGGTCGGTTTGGGAGGTCCCCATCATTGCCACCGGCCCCGCCGGCTCCTCCTGCGAGCTGACGGCCCTTCAGCTGGGCGCCAACGATTTTGAAAGTAAGCCCCACCAACAGGAGAGCCTCCGGCGGCGGACCCTGCGAGTGATCCAGAACGCCGCAGCCTGGCGGCGGGAGCGCGCGCTCCGGGACGAGGCTTTTCGAGACTACCTGACCGGGCTCCTGAACCGCCGGGGGCTGGACGCCGCCGCCTCCTCCCTGCGGATGGAGGACACCCCTATCGCGGTCTACCTCTTCGATCTGGACCACCTCAAGGAGATCAACGATACCTTCGGACACCAGGAGGGGGACCAGATCATCAAGACCTTTAGCGACCTATTGCGCTCCCACACCAGAGAGGGGGACTTTCTCTGCCGTCTGGGCGGGGACGAGTTTGTCGCGGTCATCAAACGGATGAGTTCGGAGGCAACCGCCCTGAAAAAGGGCGAGGAGATCTGCAGGGCGGTCCAGCGGGACTGCCGCAGCGGCAGGATCCAGGCCACCTGCTCCGCCGGGCTCGTCCTTTGGGACGGGGCGGGCACAATGGCCGAGGCTGTGGATCAGGCCGACCAAGCGCTGTACTGCGCCAAGGCCAACCACAAGGGCGGATGCTGCCTATGGAAAGGATGAGTCATATGCGGGAGCAAACGGCGGCCATGGAGGTCATCCAGGCCTTTTTAGGCGCCTGGTTCCAGCGGCGCGACGCGGACGGGGCAGCGGCCCTCCTGACGGAGGACGTGGGCTTCGTAGGCACCGGCGAGCGGGAATCCGCCCAGGGCAGGGATGAGATGGCCGCCTACATCCGGCAGGATATCCGGGAGATCCCGGAGCCCTTTCAGATGGAGCTCCTCCCTCTCCAGGCACAACGGCTGGGTGAGCGCATGTGCAATTACACCGTGGAGCTGAAGCTGAAGAACAGCTACTACACCTGGCGCCTGCGGGGCTTCTTCATCCTGGAGGAGACCGGCGGGGACTGGCGGATCAAAAGCCTCCACGTCGCCGAGCCCAGCCATAACCAGAAGGGCGGGGAGCATTACCCCCAGGCTTTGGTTTTGGAACACATCGCCCAGACCCGGCAGGAACTGCTCAACGATTCCCTGGCCGGCGGAATGATGGGCGGCTATCTGGAGGAGGGCTTCCCCTATTACTTCGTCAACCGAAGGATGCTGGACTACCTGGGCTACCGGGACGAGGCGGATTTTGTTTCCGACATCGGCGGCCTGATCACCAACTGCATGCACCCCGACGACCGGGACCAGGTGGACACAGCCGTGGACGAGCAGCTCTCCCAGCGGAACGAGTACGTCGTAGAGTACCGGATGAAGAAAAAAGACGGGTCATACATCTGGGTCCACGACACCGGGCGGACCGTGACCGCCGAGGACGGCCGAAAAGCCATCCTCTCGGTCTGCATCGACATCACGGATGTCAAGCAGCTTCAGGAGCGGGTCAGGGAGCGCTATGAGCAGGAGCTGACCTACTTTGCGGAATTGTCCACCACCGAAGGGAGCATCCAGGGGGCCATCAACGTCACCAAGGACCGGATGGAGAGCTATCTGTCCACCTCGGACGTGGCCATCGCCGAAGTGGGAGACACCTATACGGATACCATTGAATGGCTGGCCGCCTCCGCGATCGACCCCGCCTATGGGGAAACCATCCGCAGGACCCTGGACCGGGCCAAGGTTCTGCGCGACTACGCAGCCGGAAAGACGGACTACCACTTTGAATTTCTGCGCAGGCGGAACGGCGGCGGCTCTTTCTGGAGCCGCACCAGCTTCCGCACCCGCCTGAACCCGGAGGCCGACGACATCATCGCGTTTTTTTACACGGAGGACGTCACGGAGCAAAAGCTCCAGGAATTCCTGCTGAAGCGGATCGCCCGGCTGGACTACGACGTCATCGCCGAGATCGACCTGGTCCAGGGCGACTATCACACGGTGGCCCGGGACCAGGCACAGGAAGAGACCATCCCGCCCCGGGGAGATTTTCAGACGGAGATCCGCAATGTGGCCGCCCGGGTCATGAACGAACGGGACCAGGACACCTTCCTGCGCTATCTGGACTTTTCGTATATGAAGGACCGGCTGGCCCGGCAGGACTCCTACAACTTCATTCTGGAGATGCGGCAGGCGGGAGAGCTCCGGGTCAAACGGTTCCAGGTCTTTTACATCGACAAGGAGATGGGCCGGGCCTGCATGACCCGCACCGACGTCACCGACGTGGTCCGCCAGGAGCAGAAGCAGAAGGCGGAGCTGGCCTCCGCCCTGGCGGCGGCCGAGCAGGCCAGCGCCGCCAAGTCGGACTTCCTCTCCCGCATGAGCCATGAGATCCGCACCCCCATGAACGCCATCATCGGCATGAGCACCATCGCGGCCCAGTCCATCGGCGACGACGACCAGGTGGCGGACTGCCTCTCCAAGATCGGCATCTCCTCCCGGTTCCTCCTCTCCCTCATCAACGACATTCTGGACATGAGCCGGATCGAGAGCGGTAAGATGCTGCTCAAGAGCGAGCGGATCCCCACCGAGGAGTTTCTGACCGGGCTCAACTCCATCTGCTACGCCCAGGCCGTGGCCAAGGACGTGGAATACGAGTGCATCGTGGACCCGGTGCTGGACGATTACTATATCGGCGACGCCATGAAGCTCCAGCAGGTCCTGCTCAACATCCTCTCCAACGCCATCAAGTTCACCCCGGAGGGGGGCAAGGTCACCTTCTCCGCCGCCCAGCACAAGCGGGGGAAAGACAGCACCACCCTGCGCTTCATCGTCAACGACACGGGGGTGGGCATGAGCGAGGAATTTTTGCCCCACATCTTCGAGCCCTTCTCCCAGGAGTCCACCGGGACCACCGCCCTTTTTGGCGGTACGGGGCTGGGCCTTGCCATCTCCAAAAACATCGTGGATATGATGGGCGGAAAGATCACGGTGCGCTCCATCCGGGGCCTGGGCACCGAGTTCACCGTGGATGTGAAGCTGGGCATCTCCGAGGAGGAAAAGCAGCGCCGCCACCCCAAAAAGCACGATTACAACTTCTCCCACTTAAAGACCCTGGTGGTGGACGACGACGTGGCCGTCTGCGAAAGCGCGGTGGTCACCCTCCACGAGATGGGGATGGCGGCCGAATGGGTGGACAGCGGCCCCAAGGCCATCGACCGGGTCAAGAGCCTGTGGGACCAAAACAAATATTACGACCTGATCCTCATCGACTGGAAGATGCCGGGGATGGACGGCATCGAGACCGCCCGGCACATCCGAAAGATCGTTGGGCCGGAGGTCACCATCATCATCATGACGGCCTACGACTGGGTCACCATCGAGCACGAGGCCAAGCTGGCGGGCGTCAACCTGCTGATGAGCAAGCCCATGTTCAAGTCCACCCTGGTTTCCGCCTTCTCCAAAGCGCTTGGAGAAAAGGAAGAGGAAGCCGCGGCGCCCGCAGCCGAGTACGATTTTACGGGCAAGCGGGTGCTTTTGGTGGAGGACAACGCCATCAACACGGAGGTGGCCACCATGCTTCTGAAAAGCAGGGGCTTCCAGGTGGACACGGCGCAGAACGGCCTGCGCGCGCTGGAGCTGTTCAGCAAAAGCACACAAGGGTATTATGACGCGATCCTGATGGACATCCGGATGCCCCAGATGGATGGACTGACGGCGGCCAACAACATCCGCCATCTCACCAACGGCGACGCCAGGACCGTCCCCATCATCGCCATGACCGCCAACGCCTTTGACGACGACATTGAAAAGAGCAAGGCCGCAGGCATGAACGCCCACCTGGCCAAGCCCATCGAGCCGGACCGGCTTTATCAAACCCTGTTTGACTTCATTTTCGGAAAGGAAGATTGACGGATGGGACGGTTTGAAGAGGCCTTCGGGGCCTATGGAGGAGACTACAAGATCACCATGGAGCGCTTTATGGGAAATGAGGCGCTGTATATCAGACTGCTGGGGATGCTGTTCCAGGATGAAAACCTGGACCTCCTGGGCCGGGCCCTGGATTCCGGGGACCTTTCCGGCGCCTTCTCGGCGGCCCACACCCTGAAGGGAGTCGCCGCGAACCTGGGGCTGACGCCCCTTTACAAGGCGGTGGGCGCCATGGTGGAGCCGCTGCGCACAGGAGAACCCCGGACCGACTATCCCCTGATGTACCAAACCGTCACGGCCGAATTCCAGAGGGCGAGAGAACTCTGGACGCTTTTAAAGGAGGGCGAGACGATGTGAGGGAAACGGACGGGCTCTCCAGGGACCAGTTCATCTCCTCGCTGGAACAGGAATTGACCGACACCAGCGAAAAGATGCAGAACATCATCAACGCCATCCCGGGCGGCGTCGCCATCTACAAGGTCTCGGACATCTTTGAGACTGTCTACTTCTCCGACGGCGTCCCGGAGCTGTCAGGGTATACCGTAGAGGAATACCGCACGCTGATCCAGGGTGACGCAGCACAGCTGACCTATCCCGAGGACACCGCCATGGTGACCGGAAAGCTCCGGGAGGCCATCCGGGACCACACGGTGGCGGACTTCGAGTTCCGCAAGCTGCACCGGGACGGCAGCGTGGTCTGGGTCCACATCCAGGCCAAACAGATCGGCAAGGAGGACGGCTTTCCCCTGATCCAGTGCGTCTTTCACAACATCTCCACCCTCAAGGACACCCAGCTGCAGCTGAGCCACCTGGTCAACGCCATCCCCGGCGGCATCGCCAGCTACCGTATTGAAGGACAGCGCTCCATCCCCCTCTTCTATTCCGACGGCGTCCCCGCCCTCTCGGGACACACCCGGGAGGAGTACGCCCAGCTGACCCGGCACAGCGCTTTGGATATGGTATATGAGCCGGACCGGCCCCGGGTGCTGGCGGCGTCGAGGGGCGCCATCGCCAGCGGCGAGCCCCTGGATCTCTCCTACCGGGTGCGCCACAAGGACGGCAGCCTCATCTGGCTCCACCTCAGCGGCCGCCGGATGGGGCCTTTGTCGGGGCCCATCGTGTTTTACACCGTGATCACCGGCATGTCCCCGGAGGCCCGGCTGTTCCAGTCCATCGCCAACGAGGCGGCGGACGGCATCTATGTGATCGACCAGGAGAGCTACGAGCTGCTCTACGTCAACGAGTCCAGAGAGCTCTTCTCCAGCCGCCCTCACCGGGTGGGGGATAAATGCTACGCGGCCCTGCACGGCAGAAGCACCCCCTGCCCCTTCTGCACGCTGGGGAAGGGCCGGGACGAGGACCAGGAATATGAGATCGCGGTGGAGGGAACGGACCGGTTCTATACCTCCCATTTCCGCAGGACCGACTGGAACGGAATCCCCGCCTACATCCAGTCCATCCGCGACATCACCGAGGAGGTCCACCTCCGCCAGGAGAAGGAACGGCTGGACATGGATTTCCGGACGGTGATGGAAAACCTGCCCGGCGGCATCTCCGTGATCCGCTGTGACCCGGACGGCACCATGACGCCGGAGTTCATCTCCAACGGATTCGCCGCCATGACCCACATGACCTTGGAAGAGGCGAAAGAGCTGTACGAAAACAACGTCTTTGGGGGGATCCACCCCGAGGACGTCGCCGAAAACCGCGAAAAGCTCCTGGCGTATATGGAACGCGGCTCAGGCCACTGTGAGCTTACCGCCCGGTTCAGGCGGGGCGACGGGGGTTATGTCTGGGTCAAGGACACCCTCTCGGTCCGGCAGGCCCCGGACGGGACCCGCAGGATCTACTCCATCTATACCGACATCAGCAAAGCGGTGGAGGAAAAGGAGGCCCTGCGCCGCCAGTATGAAGAGCTGATTTTCCAGCACTACCGCAAGCCCGGCCCGGACACCCTGGTGCTGGGCCACTGCAACATCTCCCAGAGCCGGATCCTGGAGATTAGCGATCAGACAGACTCCGGCCTACTGGAAACCTTCGGCTCCAACCGGATGGACTTTTTCACCGGCCTCGCCGGCCTGGTGGTGGAGGAGGCGGACCGGCAGGCCTTCCTGGACACCTTCCTGGACGGCCCCTCTCTGGAGGCCTACCGCCGCAACGAGACGGAAAAGTCCTTGACCTGTTTCATCCGGCTGCCGAAGGACGAGCACGGCCGCTACGTCCAGTTCAAGGTGAATATGATAGAGGCCCCCGACACCGGCGACGTCACCGGCATCCTGACGGTGACGGACGTGACGGAGCAGACCATCTCCGACCGCATCCTGCACCAGCTCACCGTGACCAGCTATGACTATGTCATCGATCTGGACCTCAGCAAGGACCACTATATGGTATTGGTCTGCAACAAAAACGCCTGCTGCCCGCCTCCGGCCCAGGGCTCCCACTCCAAGCGCGCGGCCGAGATGGCCCGCACAAGGATCGTGCCCAGGGACAAGGCGCAGTATGAGGCCAATCTCCGGCCGGAGGAGATCCGCCGACGGCTGACGGAGGACGGCCCCTATACCTTCTCTTACTCCCTGACCGACGAGGGCGGCAGCATTCACAATAAGAACATGACCGTCTCGGCCATCGACCTGCGCCTGGGCCGGGTCTGTCTGGTGTGCGCCGACATCACCGACTCGGTGCGGGAGCAGCGGGGCCTGCTGAATATGATCGCCTACACCTTCGAACTGGCGGGCTTCATCGACCTCAACAGCGGCCGCTTCACCCTCTATACCAGGCAGTCCGTGCTGGAGAACCTGCCTCCCCATACCGTGGAGGATTACGACTCCTCCGTTGGAGAGTTTGCCAGCCAATACGGCCTGGAGGAAAACAAAGAGGAGGCCCTGGAGCAGTTCCGGCTGAAAACCATCCTGACCAGGCTGGCTGAGCGGCCCGCGGGCTACGACTTTGTCTTTCCCTACCGATCGTCGAAAAGCGGCCTTCGGTATAAGCAGGTCAACGTCCTGTGGGGCGATGACAGCCACCGGACCGTCTGCCTGGTGCGGGCCGACGTGACCGACATCCTGGCGGCGGAACGGGAGACCAAGGAGGCGTTGAAAAATGCGCTGGCACAAGCGGAGGAGGCCAACCAGGCCAAGAGCGACTTCCTCTCCGCCATGAGCCACGACATCCGCACCCCCATGAACGCCATCATGGGGATGACGGCTCTGGCGGTGGCCCACCTGGACGACCAGACGCGGGTGGCGGACTACCTGCAAAAGATCTCCCTCGCCTCCAAGCACCTGCTCAGCCTGATCAACGACGTGCTGGACATGAGCAAGATCGAACGGGCCAAGATCACATTGAACCATATGTCCATCTTTCTGCCTGAGCTGATGGACCAGCTCTCCGCCATTATGACCCCCCAGGCCCGGGTGGCCGGGCTGGACTTCACCATCCGCACCGGGCAGGTGGAGCACCCCCGCTTCCGGGGAGACGCCCTGCGCCTGAACCAGATCCTGCTCAATCTGCTCTCCAACGCCGTCAAGTTTACCCCCGAGGGCGGGCGGGTGGAATTCCTGGTGGAGGAGATCCCGCCGGACAGCGGCCCGGGCCGCGCCCGATACCGCTTTACCGTCCGGGATACCGGCGTAGGCATGTCGGAGGACTTTCTCGCCCACCTCTTTGACCCCTTCACACGCAGCGCCGCCGTGGCCCATATCGAGGGGACAGGGCTGGGCTTGAGCATTACCAAGGGATTGGTGGACCTGATGGGCGGACGGATCACTGTGGAGAGCAGCCCGGGCCGCGGCTCCACCTTTCACGTGGAGCTGGAATTCGAGGCCGCGGCCGAGGAGGCTGAGCCCCGATCCAGCGCCGGAAACCCGGCTGCCCCCGGAGGCTGCTACGGCCTGAAGGGCCGGATGTTCCTGGTTGCCGAGGACAACAGCATCAACGCCGAGATCCTCAAAGAGCTGCTTTTGATGGAAGGGGCCGACTCCGTGGTCAAAACGGATGGAGCCCAGGCCCTCCGTGCCTTCCAAGAGGCTCCTCCGGGGACCTACGACGCCATCCTGATGGATATCCAGATGCCGGTGATGAACGGTTACGAGACGACCCGGGCCGTCCGGGCCCTCCCCCGTCCCGACGCAGCCGTCATCCCCATCGTCGCCATGACCGCCAATGCCTTCGCGGAGGACGTACAGGCCTCCCAGGCCGCCGGAATGACCGCTCATCTGGCCAAGCCCATCGACATGGATATGCTGCGCTCCACCTTAGGGAAAGTGCTGGGTGGTCTATAACATGAAAAAAGAAGGCGGGGCAATGCCCCGCCTTCTCACCATTTGGGGAGGGCTCCCTCCGCCCGGAGGGGCAGCTCCCCAAAGATCCTGGCCGCCAACGCCCGGTATTCTCCGGGGTCGGTGGTTTTTCTCAGCTTTTTTTCGATTTTTTCCGCCCCTTCAAAGAGGCAGATGTGGTAAAACCAGATTTCTTTCATCCGGCACAGGGCGTTGCGCTCGCTTTGAAAGGCAACGCAATAGCTCTCATACAGCTCGTCATGATACTGTTTCAGTGTCTCCCGGTCCGCGGAGGGACCTCCCTGGATCCGGCGCACCAGTGCCGGATCGGCCACCAGCCCCCGGCCCAGCATCGCCGCCGGGGTATCCGGGAACCGGGACTGAAAGGTGGAAAAATTGGCCGCCGTGGTCAGATCGCCGTTGTAGCACACCGGGGCCTTGCTCTGGGCCAGAGGAAGTGTAAAGGCATCCAACCTTGCGGGAAGGCGGTAAAAGTCCTCCCGCACCCGGACGTGGACCGTGAGCTCCGCGATGGGATAGCGGTTGAAGATTTCCAGCAGGCGGGGAAATTCTCCCTCCTCCCTCATCCCAAGGCGGGTCTTGACGGAGACCGCCACCGGAGTCTTGGCAAATATTTCATCGAAAAAACGCTCCAGGCCCTCCGGGTCGGCCAGCATCCCGCTCCCCTTCCCCTTCGCCACCACCGTTCCGGAGGGACAGCCCAGGTTCAGGTTGACCTCCCGGTATCCCAGGTCGGCCAGCGCCCGGGCCGCCCACAGGAAGTCCTCGGGCCGCTTGGTCAGGAGCTGGGGAACCACATTCAAGCCCCTGTTTTCCTCGGGCCGCACATCTTTTACCTTTTTCCCGGTGAAGCGGCCGTCCTGGGTCGGAGACAAAAAGGGGGTAAAGTACCGGTCCAGGCCCGGAAAATACTTGTGGTGGATGTTTCGGAATGTGTGATCCGTAACACCCTCCATAGGGGCAAAATAAAACTTCATCCTCTTCCCCCCTCCGTCTCCCTCAGCGTGAAGCGCAGCCGGACCGGGTTATGATCGGAATATAGGAACCCGTTGTCCACGGTCTCCAGCTCCAAAATCGCCACGTTGTCCGACAGAAGGAACCCATCCACCATGGTCACAAAGCTGACCCCCGCCTCGTAGGGGGCGTCGGCGTTGCGGCAGGAGGGGGCCAGGCTTTCGACCTCCGCCCGGTCCAGCCGGTCCCAGGCCACGCTGATCCCTTTGGGCAGAAGCTCCTTGGGAAAGGGCTTGGCCCAGTTTTCGGCGCTGGCGTCCGTCCCAAAGACCGCCGGAGAATCCCCCAGCAGGTTCTGATTGAAGTCTCCCCCGCACACCACGTAGTTGCCCGCCGCCACATCCTGTTCCAGATCCCCGCTCAGCATGGCGATCTGGGCCTTTACGATGCTCTCGTCCTCCGTATAGGCGGAGAGGTGGACGTTGTAGACCGCCAGCTCCTTCCCGTCGTCCACCGGGATCCGGGTGACCACATAGCAGCGGTCCAGGTCGATGAACTTATAGAGAGAGGTACTGACGGGAAGGCTCCGCCGCAGCGCGCCGGTCATTTCCAGCCGGGAAAAGGTGGACAGGCCTGACAGAGACGCTCCATGGGGCTGTGTCAGGGGATAAAAGAGGTAGGCTGAGTGGTAATTCACCCCATGGTTGACAGCATACACCCCCATCGCCTCCCGGAACAGCTCATGCTCGTCCACCTGATAGCTCCGGGTGGAGCCCCGGTCCACCTCCTGGAGCAGGACCAGGTCCGGGTCTTCTCCCTCCAGAAGGGCGATATCTCCTCCAATGTTTTCCCGAACCGCCGCCTCGCTCATGGCCCGGGCGTATTTTCCGCCATCCATGAAGAAGCTGTAATCATCGGAGTAGGCGCCGAACCCCACATTATAGGTGACGGCGGTATAGGTCTCCCCCACCCTTGCCGTGACCCCCTCGGTCCGGGCGGTGTTCTCCACCTCCACCACCTGGCGGTCCTCGATCCGGTCGTAGGTCAGCAGCAAATAGGCGGCATACCCTCCTACCAGGGCAGCCAGCAGCAACAAAAACGCCAACAGGATTTTCCCAATTCTCTTCCACATCATAACATCCTCCCTCCAAACCCAAACGGCCATGGGAGCATCAACCGTCGGTGAATATGATTCATTTTTCCTGCTATGTAAAGTAAAATACCTTTTCCAGCACCTTTCCCAGCAACAAACCTACAAATATGCCCCATAAAACCCTTAGCAAAATGCATACTGGATATAAAAAATCCTTGAAATCACTGTAAATGCAGTAATTTCAAGGACTTTTCCCATGGTACGCCCGGAGGGACTCGAACCCCCAACATTCAGAACCGGAATCTGACGCTCTATCCAATTGAACTACGGACGCATCTCAAACGTGCTTGATTATTATAGCAAAGCAGGTTCGATTTGTAAAGGGGCTGTCCGAAATTTTTTAAAGAAAAAGAGAGACGGCGGCATCTTTTGATGCTGCCGTCTCCTATTCTTCTCTTATTCCGTCACGAAATCTTCGGCGCCGGCCAGAGATTCCGCCATAGAAACGCTCACGTTGGAAAGGGCGGGCCCTTCCTCGTCGGTGCCCACCACGGAATCCACCACCTTGTCGTACTTGCGGTACTGGTCAAGGCCGGAACCGGCGGGAATGAGCTTACCGATGATGACGTTCTCCTTCAGGCCCAGCAGGTGGTCCACCTTGCCCTTGATGGCCGCTTCCGTGAGGACCTTGGTGGTCTCCTGGAAGGAGGCGGCGGACAGGAAGGAATCGGTGGCCAGAGAGGCCTTGGTGATACCCAGCAGCAGACGGGTGGCGGCGGGCAGGACCAGGTCGGTGCCGTCCTCCCGCTTCTCCCCCGCGTCGATGCGGGCCTGGACCGCCTTCTTGGCGTCCAGGAACTCCACCAGCTCCACGGTGGAGCCGCTGAGGAGGTCGGAGTCGCCGGACTCCTCCACCCGGACCTTGCGCATCATCTGGCGGGCGATGACCTCGATGTGCTTGTCGTTGATATCGACGCCCTGCTGGCGGTAAGGCTTCTGGACTTCCTGGATCAGGTAGTTGTACACCTCGTGGATGCCCCGGACCCGCAGCACGTCCTGGGGATAGAGTGCGCCGTCGGTGAGGGCCAGGCCCTTCTCCACTACGTCGCCGGTCTTGACCCGGATGCCCGCGGAGTGGGGCAGGGCGTAGGTGACGGTCTCCCCGTCGTCGGCCACGATGGTGACGTTGTACATGCTGCCACCCTTCTTGGCCTCCTCCACGGTGACCTTGCCGCTGATCTCAGCCAGCTGGGCCATCTTCTTGGGACGGCGGGACTCGAAGAGCTCCTCGACACGGGGAAGACCCTGGGTGATATCTCCGCCGGCCACGCCGCCGGTGTGGAAGGTACGCATGGTCAGCTGGGTGCCCGGCTCGCCGATGGACTGGGCCGCGATGATACCCACGGTCTCGCCCGCCCCCACCGGCTCGCCGATGGCCAGGTTGACGCCGTAGCACTTGGTGCACACGCCGCTGCGGGACTCACAGGTCAGCACGGAGCGGATCATCACCTCATGGATGCCATGGTCCTCCAGCAGCTTGGCGGTGTCCACCGTCATCATGGTGTCGTGGCTCACCAGCAGCTCGCCGGTCTTGGGATCCACCACGTCCTCCACGGGGTAGCGGCCCTTGAGCCGCTCGCCGAAGGTCTCGATGACCTGGCCGTTCTCGCTGATCTCGCTGACCAGGATGCCGTCGTGGGTACCGCAGTCGTGCTCCCGGATGATGACCTCCTGGGCCACGTCGACGAGGCGGCGGGTCAGGTAGCCGGAGTCGGCGGTACGAAGGGCGGTATCGGCCAGGCCCTTCCGGGCGCCTCTGGCGGAGATGAAGTACTCCAGGACGGACAGGCCCTCACGGAAGTTGGCCTTGATGGGGATCTCGATGGTACGGCCGGCGGTATCGGCCATCAGGCCGCGCATACCGGCCAGCTGGCGGATCTGGGCGATGGAGCCACGGGCGCCGGAATCCGCCATCATCCAGATGGGGTTGTAGCGGTCCAGGCCCTCCATCAGGGAGTCGGCCACCTCTTTGGTGGTCTTTTCCCAGGCCTGCACCACCAGGCGGTAGCGCTCGTCGTTGGTGATGAAGCCCCGCTTGTACTGGCGCTCGATCTTGACGATCTCCTGCTCGGTCTCGGCAATCTTCTCCGGTTTGGAGGGGGGCACCGTCATGTCGTAGATGGAGACGGTGAGGGAGCCCTGGGTGGAGTAGTGATAGCCCTTGGCCTTGATGGTGTCCAGCACCCCGGCGGAAATGGTGAAGCCGTGCTTGTTGATGCACTTGTCAATGATCTTCCCCAGCTGCTTCTTGCCCACGATGAAGTTGATCTCCGGCTCAAAGGCGGCCTCAGGATCGTTGCGGTCCACAAAGCCCAGGTCCTGGGGAATGCCCTCGTTGAAGATCAGGCGGCCCACGGTGGTGCGCACCAGCTTGTGACGCTCCACCCCGTCAACGGTGACGTAGCGGCGGACCATGATGGGCTCGTGGAGGTCCAGCTCGCCCTCGTCATAGGCCAGGCGGGCCTCCTCGTCGCTGGAGAAGGCGTGGAGGATCTCCCGGGGCAGCTCTCCCTCGAGGGTCTGGGCGGCCACGCCGGCGCAGGTGGGGATGTCGTCGGGCTGGCCGGGGTTCTTCACCCAGATATAGCTGTCCTCGGTGAGCTCGCCGCTCTTGAGGGCGGCCCGGACCGCGCCGCAGTCGGCGTAGGTCTCCCCTTCCGTGTGCTCGGGGTACCGCTCATAGGTCAGGTAGTAGGAGCCCAGCACCATGTCCTGGGTGGGCACGGTGACAGGGCCGCCGTCCTGGGGCCGCAGCAGGTTGTTGGCCGAGAGCATGAGCACCCGGGCCTCGGTCTGGGCCTCGGCGGACAGGGGCACGTGGACGGCCATCTGGTCGCCGTCGAAGTCGGCGTTGAAGGCGGTACACACCAGGGGGTGGAGCTTGATGGCACGGCCCTCTACCAGCACCGGCTCGAAGGCCTGGATGCCCAGGCGGTGGAGGGTGGGGGCCCGGTTGAGCATGACAGGGTGGTCCTTGATGACGAACTCCAGGGCGTCCCACACCTTGGGGTTGCCCTTATCCACCATCTTCTTGGCGGACTTGATGTTGTTGGCGGTGCCGTCCTCCACCAGCTTCTTCATGACGAAGGGCCGGAAGAGCTCGATGGCCATCTCCTTGGGCAGGCCGCACTGGTAGATCTTCATCTCGGGGCCCACCACAATAACGGAACGGCCGGAGTAGTCCACGCGCTTGCCCAGGAGGTTCTGACGGAACCGGCCCTGCTTGCCCTTGAGCATGTCGGACAGGGACTTCAGCGCCCGGTTGTTGGCACCGGTGACGGCCCGGCCCCGGCGACCGTTGTCGATAAGGGCATCCACCGCCTCCTGGAGCATCCGCTTCTCGTTGCGGACAATGATGTCGGGGGCGTTGAGCTGGATCAGCCGCTTCAGGCGGTTATTCCGGTTGATGACCCGGCGGTAGAGGTCGTTCAAATCGGAGGTGGCGAACCGGCCGCCGTCCAGCTGGACCATGGGCCGCAGCTCGGGGGGAATGACGGGCAGCACGTCGATGACCATCCACTCGGGCTTGTTGCCGGAGACACGGAAGGCATCCACCACTTCCAGACGCTTGACGATGCGGGCCTTCTTCTGGCCGGAGGCGTCCTTCAGCTCGGCGCGGAGGGAGACGGACATCTCCTCCAGGTCAAGCTGCTGGAGCAGCTTCTTCACGGCCTCGGCACCCATGCCGGCCTCAAAATCGTCCTCGTACTTCTCCCGCATGTCCCGGTATTCCTTCTCGGAGAGGATCTGGTTCTTGGCCAGGGGGGTGAAGCCGGGATCGGTGACGATATAGGAGGCAAAGTAAAGCACCTTTTCCAGGATGCGGGGGCTGATATCCAGCAGCAGACCCATCCGGGAGGGGATACCCTTGAAATACCAGATGTGGGACACGGGGGCGGCCAGGGCGATGTGGCCCATGCGCTCCCGGCGGACCTTGGCCCGGGTGACCTCCACGCCGCAGCGGTCACAGACCTTGCCCTTGTAACGGATCTTCTTATATTTGCCGCAGTGGCACTCCCAATCCTTGGTGGGCCCAAAGATCTTCTCGCAGAACAGACCGTCCCGCTCCGGCTTGAGGGTGCGGTAGTTGATGGTCTCCGGCTTTTTCACTTCACCGTGGGACCACTCCAAAATCTGCTCCGGGGAGGCAATGCCGATGCGGATGGCGTCAAATTCAGCGTAACTCATATTGTCGTCCTCCCTCTCTTATTCGTCGTCCTCGGACCCGTCGTCCACTTCCACCAGGTCGTCCTCGTCGACGTCCTCATCGTCAGCCTCGATGACCAGGTCGTCCTCGTCGCTGCTCTCCTTGAGGGTGTAACCCGCAGCGGCGAACTCGTTCTCGTCCCGGTACTGGTAGAAATCGTCGTCCTCCCGGACACGGTCGGGGGGATAAGTGTCCTCGTCCTCTTCCTTGAGCTCGATAACGGAGCCGTCCCGGTCAAGCACCTGGATGTCCAGGCAAAGGGACTGCAGCTCCTTCACCAGCACCTTGAAGGCCTCGGGCACACCGGGAGAGGGCACGTTGTGGCCCTTCACGATGGCCTCGTAGGTCTTGACACGGCCGGTGACGTCGTCAGACTTCACAGTGAGCATCTCCCGGAGGGTATAGGCCGCGCCGTAGGCCTCCAGGGCCCACATCTCCATCTCGCCGAAGCGCTGGCCGCCGAACTGGGCCTTGCCGCCCAAGGGCTGCTGGGTGACCAGGGAGTAAGGGCCGGTGGAGCGGGCGTGGATCTTATCGTCCACCAGATGGTGGAGCTTGAGGAAGTAGACGTAGCCGGTGGTGACCCGGTTGTCGAACTTCTCACCGGTGCGGCCGTCGTACATATCGCTCTTGCCGTCCAGGGCCAGGCCGGCCATTTTCAGGGTGTCCTCGATGTCCTGCTCGTTGGCGCCGTTGAAGATGGGGGTGGCCACCTTCCAGCCCAGAGCCTTGGCGGCGTAGCCCAAGTGGACCTCCAACACCTGGCCGATGTTCATACGGGAAGGCACGCCCAGGGGGTTCAGCACGATATCCAGGGGGGTGCCGTCGGGCAGAAAGGGCATATCCTCCTGGGGCAGGATGCGGGAGACAACGCCCTTGTTGCCGTGGCGACCGGCCATCTTATCGCCCACGGAGATCTTCCGCTTCTGGGCGATGTAGACCCGGACCACCATGTTGACGCCGGGGGACAGCTCGTCGCCGTTCTCCCGGGTGAATACATTGACGTTGACCACGATGCCCCGCTCGCCGTGGGGCACCTTCAGGGAGGTGTCACGGACCTCCCGGGCCTTCTCACCGAAGATGGCCCGCAGGAGCCGCTCCTCGGCAGTGAGGTCGGTCTCGCCCTTGGGGGTGACCTTGCCCACCAGGATATCCCCGGCGGTGACCTCGGCGCCCACCCGGATGATGCCCCGCTCGTCCAGGTCCTTCAGGGCGTCCTCGCCCACGTTGGGGATGTCACGGGTGATCTCCTCGGGACCCAGCTTGGTGTCCCGGGCCTCGGTCTCGTACTCCTCGATGTGGATGGAGGTGAACACGTCGTCCTTGACCATGCGCTCGTTGAGCAGGATGGCGTCCTCGTAGTTGTAGCCCTCCCAGGTCATGAAGCCCATGAGGATGTTCTTGCCCAGGGCCACCTCGCCGTTGGAGGTGGAGGGGCCGTCCACCAGGACATCCCCCTTCTCCACCCGCTGGCCCACGTTGACGATGGGCCGCTGGTTGATGCAGGTGGTGTGGTTGGAGCGCTGGAACTTGGTGAGCTTATAGTCCACCACCCGGCCGTCGTCGTAGCGGATGGTGATATAGTCGGCGCTGACCCGGGTGACCTCGCCGGGGTCCTCAGCCAGGATGACCACCTCGGAGTCGATGCAGTTCTTGTACTCCTGGCCGGTGGCCACGATGGGGGCCTCGGTGGTGAGCAGGGGCACGGCCTGCCGCTGCATGTTGGCGCCCATCAGGGCCCGGTTGGCGTCGTCGTTCTCCAGGAAGGGGATCATGGCGGTAGCGATGGACACCATCATCTGGGGAGAGACGTCGATATAGTCCACCTGGTTGCGGTCCACATCGATGATCTCGTTGCGGTGACGGCAGGTGACACGGTCGTTGATGAGGCGGCCGTTCTCGTCCACCGGCTCGGTGGCCTGGGCCACGTTGTAGGGGTCCTCCACGTCGGCGGTCATATACTCGATGACGTCGGTGATGGTGCCGGTCTCCTTGTCCATCTTGCGGTAGGGGGTCTCGATGAAGCCGTAGCGGTTCACCTTGGCGTAGGAGGCAAGGTAGGAGATCAGACCGATGTTGGGGCCTTCGGGGGTCTCGATGGGACACAGGCGGCCGTAGTGGGAGTAGTGGATATCCCGCACGTCGAAGGAGGCCCGGTCACGGCTCAGGCCGCCGGGGCCCAGGGCAGAGACACGGCGCTTGTGGGTCAGCTCGGCCAGGGGGTTGGTCTGGTCCATGAACTGGCTCAGGGGGCTGGAGCCGAAGAACTCCTTGATGGCGGCGGTGACGGGCCGGATGTTGATGAGGGACTGGGGGGTGACGATGTCCAAATCCTGGATGGTCATCCGCTCCCGGATGACCCGCTCCATGCGGCTGAAGCCGATGCGGAACTGGTTTTGCAGCAGCTCGCCCACGCAGCGCAGGCGGCGGTTGCCCAGGTGGTCGATGTCGTCGGGCACGCCCACGCCGAAGGCCAGGCAGTTGAGGTAGTTGATGGAGGCCATGATATCGTCCACAATGATGTGCTTGGGCACCAGATCATCGGCGTGGTCGGCCACCAGCTCCTTGAGAACCTCCTCATCGCCGCCGGCCTGGGCGATCAGATCCATGAGCACGGCGTAGCGCACGTCCTCGGTGATGCCGCACTCCTCGGGGTCGAAGGGGACGAAGGGCCCCATGTTCACCATGTGGTTGGAGAACACCTTGACAGGGGTGCCGTCCACATCCACCACGGCCTCGTTGACGCCCTTGGCCTGGAGCTCCCAGGCCTTGTCCCGGG
Source organism: Oscillospiraceae bacterium (assembly GCA_022846075.1). GTDB lineage: Bacteria > Bacillota > Clostridia > Oscillospirales > Oscillospiraceae > Vermiculatibacterium. The sequence goes on along the minus strand of AP025582.1, from coordinate 1,444,316 downwards.
TGATGGTCTCCCCCGCGTCGGCCAGGATCTCGCCGGTGGCGGGGTCCACGATGGGCATGACCAAAGTCTGGCCGGCCAGACGGGTGGCGATGGCCAGCTTCTTATTGAACTTATAGCGGCCCACGGCGGACAGGTCGTACCGGCGGGCATCGAAGAAGAGGGCGTTCATCAGGCTCTCGGCGGAGTCCACCGTGGGGGGCTCGCCGGGACGCAGTTTGCGGTAGATCTCCAGCATGGCCTCTTCATAGGTCTTGCAGGTATCCTTCTCCAGGGTGGCCAGGATACGGGGGTCCTCGCCGAACATGTCGAGGATCTCGCCGTCGGTCCGGGGGCCCACGGCGCGGATCAGGCAGGTGACGGGGATCTTCCGGTTCTTGTCGATACGGACATAAAAGATGTCGGAGAGGTCGGTCTCATACTCCAGCCAGGCGCCCCGGTAGGGGATGACCGTGGTGGCGTAGGTCAGGTTGTCCGCCTTGTCGGCGTTTCTGGAATAGTAGATGCCGGGGGAGCGGACGATCTGGGAGACGATGACACGTTCGGCGCCGTTGATGACAAAGGTGCCCGCCTTGGTCATCAGGGGGAAGTCGCCCATGAAGATCTCCTGCTCCTTGATCTCCTCGGTCTCCTTGTTGCGCAGGCGCACCCGCACCTTGATGGGGGCGGCGTAGGTGCAGTCCCGGGCCTTGCACTCGTCCACGTCGTACTTGGGGGCCTCATCCATCGTGTAGTCGATGAAGGACAGCTCCAGGTTTCCGGCGTAGTCGGTGATGGAGGCCACGTCCTTGAACACCTCCCGCAGTCCCTTGTCCAGGAACCACTGGTAGGAGTTCTTCTGGATCTCCAGGAGATTGGGCATCTCCAAGGGGACCTCGTGGCGGGCGAAGCTCTTACGCAGGGTCTTGCCGTAATAGACGTCCTTGACCATGTAGAAATCACACCTCGTTTTTCGTATTTCCGGCAGGGAAAAGCCCTTGTCAGGCCTTGATCCTCCGCCGTCCGTCATACTTTTTCCGTCAAACCGCACAAGGGGGCGCCTGTTTTCTTTCTTAGAACGCCCGGAGCGGTTGTTAAAAAGCGTTCCGCCAGTCTTGCAAGTCCGGCCCGTCTGTGATACACTGACCACACGATAGGATGATGGAGAAATAGGGCAAACTGGCAGATAGAAGCATTTCAGTATACCATGCAACACCGCATAAGTCAATGATTTTTATCCTTTGATCTGGAGAAATCCAGATTTTTTTCATTTTCGGGGGTGCTTTTTGTTTTGAAAAAGGAATTGACCCGTCCCTGCGCCGCCCTGGGACTCCTCTTCGCCGCCCTGGCCGCCCTCCGGGGCTATACCCTGCCCGGCGGCCTTCTCAGCCAGATGTTCCTCCCGGTCTGCCTCCTGGCGCTGGGGGCATTGGCCCTTTTTCTTCTCCACCGGGCGGGGTATGGGCGTGACGCCCTCCTCACGATGCTGCTGCCCATCGGCCTGGCCCTATTTTTGCGCGCTTTCCTCTTCTCCTACGCCTCTTTGGACTATCAGGACTTCCTCTCCCACTGGGTGGAGCACTTCCGGCAGAACGGCGGCTTTGCCGCCTTGAAGGACCCGGTGGGCAACTACAACGTCCCATACCTCTATCTTTTGGCCCTGATCTCTTACCTCCCCCTCCCTGACCTCTACCTTATCAAGCTCTTTTCCGTTCTCTTCGACGTTTTGCTGGCTTGGGGCGGGCTGCGGCTGGTACGGGGCCTGACGAAGCGCCCCAAGGCGCCCCTAATCTGCTTTTCCGCCCTGCTCCTCCTCCCCACCGTCGTCCTCAACGGCGCCTGCTGGGGACAGTGCGACGCCGTGTGGGGGGCGCTGTGTCTCCACGCCCTGGCCTGCGCTTTGGAGGAGAAGCCCAAGTCCTCCCTGGCCCTTCTGGCCCTGGCCTTCTCCTTCAAGCTCCAGGCCATTTTTATCATCCCCCTGTGGTGCGCCCTGTGGTTCACCGGCCGGGTCAAGTTCCGCCACCTCTTCGTCTTTCCCGGCACCTTCGTTTTGACCATGGCCCCTGCCCTTCTGGCGGGCAAGCCGGTGCGGGACATTCTCAGCGTCTATCTGGATCAGGCCAGCTCCAGCGTGGGCTGGCAGACCATCAATTACAACTCCCCCTCCGTGTTCACCCTGATCCCCTACCGCGCCGAGCTGGGGGCCGGAGCCGCCAAAACCGGCATCCTGCTGGCCTTCTTCTTCATGCTGGCCGTTTTGGCCCTCCTTTTTTGGAAACGCAAGGATGCGGACAACGCCGCCCTTTTGCTGGCCGGGGCCGCCCTGAGCCTGGGCATCCCCTTCTTCCTGCCCTATATGCACGAGCGCTATTTCTTCCTGGGCGGGGTCCTGCTGGTGGTGTGGGCCTGCGTCACTCCCGCCCACGCGCCCGCCGCGGCCGCGGCGGAGCTGGCCTCTTTGGGTGGCTATCACGCCTACCTCATGACCCGCTACGTCATGGTCCTCTCCCTGTTCGGCTTCACCTGGACCCAGCTGGGCGAGGGGCTGCTGATGCTGGCGGCGTTAGCCGCCGCGGTGTACACGCTCTGGCGGACCCTCACCCGAAACTAAAAACCGGGCGGCCCCTTTTTACAAGGGGCCGCCCGGTTTTTATTCGATCAGGGTGTGATGCCCAGCTTTTCCCGCAGAGGGGCGGAAAGACTTTCCTCCCACTCCTTCTCCCGCCCGGCGGGCGGAAAGACGGTCCGAAATTTCAGGATGGCGGTGGGCCTCACCTCATTGAGGTCGATCCACACGTCCTCCTCGTCTATCTCCGCCGCCCGGGCTACCCCCCGCATCAGTTCCAGAAGCAGGTCCTTGAGCTGTTCGTCGCTCCGGCCCGCCCGGATGTCCCCCCGGATCCACAACTGTTTTTGGCTGGGCTGTCCCCCCACAAAGCGGCGGCAGCCCTCCCCCGCTCCCAGGATCACCTGGACGTAGTACCGGGGCGCCCCGGTGGACTTGGCGTGGGCGGCAGTGATGGCCTCGGCCACCCGCTGTTCCTGCTCCGCCGTCAGCGCCCCCGGCGCCGAAAACACCATGTACGTCGGCATATTCCTTTTTCTCCCCTTTCCTACTGTTCCGCCCAAAGCCTCTCAGTTCCCGCATCCTTTTATCCTCGCTTACATTACCTGCCCCCAGCATAGGTAGCGGTACAAAAACACCGCCTGGAGAACCGACATCACGGCCACCAGAGCCGCCGTCCTCTTGGGCTTCCCCTCCAGCTCATCGGCGGCGAAAAGGAAACAGGGTACCGCACAGGAGAGGTAGCGCCCGGCGCTCAAAAGCCAGGAGAGGCAGTAGTTCAGGATAAAATAGACGAAGCCGTACAGGGTAAACATGCTCCGGTGCTTTTTCCAGCTCCGCCACAGCAGCAGGGCGAAAACAGGAAAGAGCAGCAGCTCCGGGATCCACATCTCCCACCGGGTGGTCACGCTGGGCCAGGTCAGGGCGTTTTTCGCCAGATACCCCAGCACCCCGGGGAACCACTGGAAGCCCTGGCTCCAGTGGGCCTGCATTTTCGTGAAGGCGAAGGGATCCCCCGTGACGTGGGCGTTGAGGGCGAAATAGGCCAGACTGCCCAGGAGGGGGACGCAGAGCAGAGGCAGCTTCTTCCCGATCTCCAGGAAAGCCCGTCCCCTTTCCGCTCCCCGAGACCGGAAGGGTTTGACCCCATTGACCAGCTCCGCCGCCGCCGCCCCCACCAGCAGGACCCCCTGCATCCGGGTCAAAGCGGCCAGAAACCCCCAGACCGCAGCCTTGCCCCACTGGTGGCGGCGGATGTGGTAGAGCCCCGCCGCGGTGGTGAGAAGGAAAAGGCTCTCGGTCATGATGCCGCCGAAGAAGAAGGAGAAGGGATAGGCCCACAGCAGGACCAGTGTCCGGCGGGCGGCCTTCGCCCCGTATTCCTCCGCCGCCAGCCGGTAGAGGTAGACACATCCCCAGGCAAAGCAGAGAAAGCTCACCGCCATCCCGGCCAGGGCGGTATCCGGGATCACCAGGGTAAGCGCCCTGGTGATCCACACATAGAGGGGATAAAACACCAGGAACAGGGGTTGTCCATCCTCCAGATAACCCCCGTAGCCCAATTCCACCAACTTGATATAGTGGGGGGCGTCCCACCGGCTCCACAGCTCCGGCAGTCCCCTCAGCCCCACCGCCCCGCCGGAGAGGGTGTTGTAGAGCAGCAGGCTCCCCAGGGCCAGGGCCAGGCGGAACAAAAGGGCCGCCAGAAATACCTTCCACAGGTCTGTCCGCTCCGGTTTTTTCCCCATCCTGGAGGGGAGCGGATCGGAAAACGGGGCGGGGATCTCCGCCCCGCTGAAGGCCAGCCAGCGCAGGACCAGCCCTCCAAAAGCCGCCAAAAAGAGAAGTGTGGCGGCCAGGGTCCAAAGTGTCATCATGCGCATCTCTCCCATATGATGTTAGTATACTGGCCCCGTATCGGTTTGGCAAATATTTCTCGACCTTTTCTTTCCAAACAGGCGTTGACACTTTGGTATCAATGTGTTACAATTCGGTTACAAGCGTTGAAACATAACAGTAACATAAAGGAGGCATTCGATGCCTGACATGAAAGATATCCCTCTGGTCTATAAGGGCCACCCCCTTCGCAGGAAGGATAACCTGATCTACTACGGCAGCATGGCCGACAAATATATCATCGCCCTTCAGATCCTTTCCACGAAAAAGGAAGGCGATCTGGACGTGGCCACCAAGGTCTCCGTCCAGCTCCAGCTCACCGACCCCGATCTGAAAAGCCGGGACCGGGTGGTGAAGAAGAGCGAGAAGGACAGCCTCTATGCCGCCATGGACGTGGGCTCCATCTGGCTGGAGCGGGCTCTCTCCGGCAAGTAAGTTCCTCACACAAAAGAGAAGAGATATAGAAAGGTAGGATGAGTCCCATGTCCTTTTCCGGTAAGTTCCTGCGTGGCGCTGTGATGACCGCCGCTCTCTCCGCTCTGTGTGTGGTAGGCGCCTCCGCCGCCAGTCTCGGGGTGGGCACCGTGACCGCCGACGCCCTGCGCATGCGCGCCGAGGCCAGCACCGACGCCGCCATCCTGGCCACCGCCCCCAGCGGGGACACCGTGGTGGTTCTGGAGGACGCCGGCAACGGCTGGTACAAGGTGGACTACAAGTCTGTGGAGGGCTACATGTCCGGCGAGTATCTGACCGTGGCCAATCAGGCGGACGTGACCATCGGCTACGGCCTTGTCCAGACCACCGGCGGCACCCTCAACGTGCGCACCGGCCCCGGTACCGAGTATACCCACATCTTCTCCCTGAACAACGGGGATGTGGTCACCATCACCGGCATCGACGCCGGCTGGTACAAAATCTCCTACAACGGCATGAACGGTTATGTGTCCAGCGATTATATGGTCACCTGCAAGGACTCCGCGGGCTCCCGGGGAGACGATACCGTGACCGCTTCCTCCTCCAGCCTGGGCCAGCAGATCGTGGAGTACGCCAAGCAGTTCCTGGGCAAGCCCTATGTCTGGGGCGGCAACGGCCCCAACAGCTTTGACTGCTCCGGCTTTACCAAGTACGTATACGCCCATTTCGGCTATACCCTGAACCGCACCGCCAGCGCCCAGCTCAACAACGGCACCGCGGTCTCCCGCAGTGAGCTTCAGGCCGGCGACCTGGTCTTTTTCAACAACGGCCGGGTCTCCACCCCCGTCTCTCACGTGGGCATCTATGTGGGCGACGGCCAGTTCATCCATGCCTCCACCAACACATACGCCGTGCAGTTCGACAGCCTTAATTCCAATTACTACAACAATACCTATGTGTACGCCCGCCGTATTTTCTGATCTCTTTCTTGTGTTGAAAGACGCCACCCTTTGGGTGGCGTCTTTTTTTGACAAAGGAATTATTCCCATGTATAAGGAATTATTCCCATGTATAATGATATAATAGTTTTTTTCATTGTCCGCCCTTGCACCGATTGATCGGTGGACAGTAACCGAAAACCGAATCATGTGAAGGGGTCTTGTATCATGAAAAAGCTCGCCTGCCTCACCCTCGCCGCCGCCCTGTCCCTGACGGCCCTCTCCGGCTGTTCCCCCAAGGCGCCCGCCCTGCCCAAGCTGGACCCGGAGTCCCCTGTCTCGCTGGAGATCTGGCACTACTACAACGGCCCTCAGAAGGACGCCTTCGACAGCCTGGTTACCGAGTTCAACGAGACTGTGGGCCAGGACACGGGCATCGTGGTGGAGGCCTTCAGCCAGGGCAACGTCAACGAGCTGACCGCCAAGGTGCTGGACGCCGCCGCCCACAAGGTGGGTGCCAGCGAGACCCCTGATATCTTTGCCGCCTACGCGGACACCGCCTACCAGGTGGATAAGCTGGGTCTGCTGGCCGACCTGACCCCTTACCTCTCCGAGGAGGAGCTGGCCGCCTACCGCCCCGAGTTCATTGCCGAGGGGCACCTCACTGACGACGGCACCCTCAAGGTCTTCCCCATCGCCAAATCGGTGGAGCTTTTGATGCTCAACGCCACCGACTGGGCCGCCTTCTCCACCGCCACCGGCGCCAGCCTCAGCGATCTGGAGACCATCGAAGGGGTCACCCGCACCGCCCGGACCTATTATGAGTGGACCGACTCCCTCACCCCCGAGCCGGATGACGGCAAGGCCTTCTTCGGCCGGGACGCCATGGCCAACTACTTCATTATCGGCAGCCGCCAGCTGGGGGTGGAGCTCTTCGCCCGCGGGAAGGACGGCGTGACCATCAACGCCGACGAGGCCGTCTTCCGCAAGCTGTGGGACAACTACTATGTCCCCTACATCAACGGCTGGTTCTCCGCCCAGGGCAACTTCCGCACCGACGCCGCCCATACCGGCGCCATCATCGCCCTGGTAGGCTCCTCCTCCGGCTCCACCTACTTCCCCACCGAGGTCACCATCAATGACCTGGAGAGCTATCCCATCGACTACGCGGTCTACCCCGCCCCCATCTTTGACGGGGGCGAGCCCTACGCCGTCCAGCAGGGTGCGGGCATGTGCGTCATCGCCTCCGACCCCGCCGTGGAGTATGCCTCCACCGTCTTCCTCAAGTGGTTCACGGACCCTGAGCGCAACGCCGCCTTCTCCGCCGGCTCCGGCTACCTCCCCGTCACCAACGAGGCCCTCACCCTGCCCGTGCTGGAGAGCGCCCTCAGCGGCAAGGCGGATGACACCGCCGCCGGCCGGATGCGGGACACGCTGAGCGCCGGTCTGGATCAGCTCAACGCCTGCACTTGCTACACCACCCCCGCCTTCGACGGCGGAAACGCCTGCCGCAGCGTGCTGGAGAAGTCCATGAGTGAAAAGGCGGACGCCGACCGGCAGGCCATCCTGGCCCTGACCGCCCAGGGGACCTCCCTGGCCGACGCCGTGGCCCGGTATGACACCGACGCCAACTTCCAGGGCTGGTTTGACCAGCTCAAGGCCGATCTCTCCGCCGCCCAGGCCGCCGGCTGAGCTTTTTACTTTTCCTGATCCTATCATTGGAAAGGCTGGTGACGGCCCATGCGCAATCCCCAGCGCGGAAAATCCTTTCTGTTTCGCGTATCCACCTTTCTGATCGCCACGCTGGTGTTCCAGTGCGCCCTGTTCGCCGCCTTCCTCTTCCAGGGCGGCGTCCTCAACCAGCTGGACCAGAACGCCGTGGATATCTTCGACGAGCAGATTTCCAACCGCACAAACTATCTGGAAAACGACATGCTCCAGCGCTGGTCGGAGCTGGAGTGGACCCAGAATATGGTGGAGGCCATCGTCTCCGATTTCTTGGCCACCCAGGGCCTCACCTCCGCCGATCTGATCCCCAACAGTGACCAGACGGTGGACCTGCTGGCCCGGCTGGCGGACCCCCTGATCTCCACCATGCGCCGCAACTCGGTCAACGGCGCCTTCGTCGTTTTCAACGGCCCGGACGCCCTCGCCGCCCCGGCGGACGGGAGCGTCCTAAACAAGGCCTGCCTGTACCTGCGGGATATGGACCCCTCTTCCATCTCCTCCACCAACGCCGATCTGCTCCTCAAGCGCTGCTCGGCGGACCTGGTGGACCGCCTGGGGCTCACCATGGACATCAACTGGGCCCCCACCCTCTCCGTGGACAGGGACGCCGACACCTTTTACGCCCCCATCACGGCCGCCGCCGAAAACCCCGGCGCCTCCCTCCAGGACTTGGGCTACTGGAGCCCGCCCCACACCCTGAAAAATGACCAGACCACGGTCATTACATACAGCCAACCGCTGTTGGACGCGCAGGGACTTCCGTACGGGGTCCTGGGCATCGAGCTGTCGGTGGACTACCTGCGCCAGCAGCTTCCCTACACCGAGCTCTCCGGCGGTTCCAACGGAGCCTACCTGCTGGCCATCGCGGACGAGGCCCCCGCGGCGGGGGACCAGCCTATCACCTTCCGCACGGTATCCACCTCAGGTCCCACGGCCCGGTGGATCTTCGGTGAGTCCGGCACCTTCCAGCTGGACGGCAAGAACGTATACGGAGACCTCCACATGGCCATTCCCGCCCAAGGACACAACGCCGGGGATGTCTATTGCAGTGTTCGCTATTTGAAGCTCTACAACGTCAACGCCCCCTTTGAGACCCAGCACTGGGCCCTGGTCGCGGCAATCAAGAGCGGCGACCTGCTGGACTTTACCGCCCACGTCCGCAGCCAGATGATTCTTCTGACCCTCTCCACCCTGATTCTGGGCATTACCATCTCCCTGATCGCCGGCGTCAGCTTCACCCGCCCCCTGCGGACCCTGGCCCGGAAGGTCCGCACCCTGGACCCCAGCAAGCCGGTCCATCTGGAGCCCACCAAGATCCTGGAGATCGACGACCTCTCCAGCGCCATCGAAGGGCTGAGCCACGACGTGGCGGAATCCTCCTCCCGGCTGTCCCGCATCGTCAGGATGGCCCATGTCCCCCTGGCCGCCTTCCAGCTGAGCCTGAGCCACAACTTTCTCTATTACACCGAGGACTTTTACTCCCTCCTGGGCCTTCCCAGCCCGGAGATCCCCCTGGATGTCCCCGCCTTTCTGGAGCTGCTCCAGAGCCTCTCCATGTGTGTGGAGGAGAAGAGCGGGGACGGCGAGGCGGCCATCCTCCACCTCACCGACCTGGTCACCGGCGCACCCCGCTGGGTGCAGATCCAGGTGACCCAGGAGGGCGGCGATCTCGTTCTGGGCGCTTTGGTGGACGTCACCGAGTCCCGGCTGGAGCGCCGCCGCATCGAGTATGAGCGGGACCACGACCTGCTGACCAGCCTGCTCAACCGCCGCGCCTTCTACGCCCACCTGGAGAAGCTCACCCAGAAGCCGGGGGCTCTGGGCGTGGGGGCCATGATGATGCTGGATCTGGACAATCTCAAGTCCATCAACGACACCTATGGCCACGATTACGGTGACGAGTACATCCGAGGCGCCGCCAACGTGCTTCGGCGCTTTTCCGCCGACCGCTGCGTCGTGGCCCGCATCTCAGGCGACGAGTTCTATCTCTTTTTCAGCGGATACACCAGCCGCGCCGAGCTCCAGCAGGTCATCGACCGGCTTCAGGAGGCCTTCACCAGCACCTCCATCCTCCTCCCCAGCGGGGAGTCCTGCCGTCTCCGCGCCTCCGCCGGCGTGGCCTGGTACCCCGACGACAGCACCGTATTGGAGGAGCTGGTCCGTTTCGCGGACTTTGCCATGTACGAGGCCAAGCACTCCCTCAAGGGCACCATCCGGGACTTCGACCTCCAAGCCTACCATGAAAACTCCTTCCTTTTGTACAACAACGCCGAGCTGGACCGTATTTTGGAGACCCAGGCGGTGGACTTTGTCTTTCAACCCCTGGTGGACTGCTCCAACGGCACAATCATGGGGTATGAGGGCCTTATGCGTCCTCGCTCCACGATTTTGTCCTCGCCCCAGGACTTGCTGCGCATCGCCCGCACCCAGTCCAAGCTCCACCAGGTGGAGTGGCTGACCTGGTGCCGCGGGATCGAGGCCTTTGACGCCCTGAGTGACAAGGCCGAGGGAGCCCTCATCTTCCTCAACTCCATCCCCAGCCAGTCCATGACCCCCGAGGAGACCGCCATCTATGACGCCCGTTTCGGCCCCTATTTGGAGCGCACCGTTATCGAGCTGACGGAAAACGACGAGATGAACGACACCGCCAACGCCGCCAAGTTCCAGCGCTGCCGCCAGTACCATCAAAAGGTGGCCCTGGACGATTTCGGCACCGGATACAGCAACGATGCCCTCCTGCTCAGCATTCAGCCCCAATATGTCAAGATGGACATGAGCATCGTCCGAAACATCGACCAAGATGAAAACCGCCAGGCCATTTTCCGCAACCTGGTGGGCCTTTGCCGGAGCATGGGCATCAAGGTCATCGCCGAGGGGGTGGAGACCGCCGACGAGATGCGTACCGTGGTGGCCCTGGGCGCCGACTATCTCCAGGGTTACTACCTCAGCCGCCCCAAGCTCCAGCCTACGCCGCCCAGTGAGGAAGTCCTCGCCCAGCTCCGGGAGGCATGGCTCCAGTCAGGGCGGTGAATCAGACATCAAAAAAGCCCCCACACGGCTGTGTGGGGGCTTTTTGTGTTCTCTTAGAACTGGGGCGGCTCCTCGGGGGGCACGTTGTCATCCCCGGCGGGGGGCGCAGGAGGCGTCACAGGCTCCTCGGGGTGGACCTCCATGATGACCGGATCATCCTCCAGGATGCCGTCCTCGGTCTTGAGCTCATCGATCCGCGCCTTGTTCTCCTCGATATTCACCTTGGCGGCGGTGACCTTCTCGCACAGTGCGGCGTAGGCAGCCTCGGGGGCCATGCCGCGCTCGGCGTAATAAAGCTTGCCCAGCTCGATATATGCCTTTTTGATATTGTCCTCTTCTCCGGCGTTGGCCAGGTTCAGCTTGGCGATCTCTGCCAGCTGCTTGGATTTCGCCACGCCCGTCTGGGCCAGGTCCATCGCCTTGTCCTTAAAGGTGTCAAAAAAAGCCATAGGGTATTCCCTCCTGTTTTCGATTTGGATTTCTGTATTCATTCTAACCTCTTTTGCCCTCCGGCGCAAGGTAAATAGGCGGAAATTAAAGAACAATTCATAATTCGCCTTGACAGGACAGCTTTCACCAGCCGGCCAGATGGGCCATACAATGGACTGCGCGGGCCTCACACCCCCGCGCCAAATCCAACATTGGAGTGGATCATATGTCCCGCATGAATTGTTTTGATGGGCAGAGCCCCATCTCCGCGGAGGAGTTCTGCGCCTCCCTGGCCCCCTCCTGCCCCATTCCCACGCCGCCCCCCTTCCCCTGCCGCCCTCCCGTCCCCGCCCCGTGTCCCGGGGACCGCTGCTGTAAGAGCTCCATGGTCAGCGCCCTCCAACTCCTGTGTGACCCGGCCCTCAACGAGCTGGTGGACTTTGACAGCTTCCTCTTCCTCACCGGTTCCGCCTCCGTGGGCGGCAGCCTCAGTGACACTGCGGCGGCGCCGGTCCAGCCCGACGGCCCCTCCGACAACATCGTCTCCGCCTCGGGCACCTTCCTGCGCTTCTCCCCTTGCAGCAACGACTTGCTGGAGGTGGAGGGCCCGGCCTTCTCCGCCGCCGGTTCCCGGAGCGTTATCCTGCAGTCGGCGGACCAGATCAACGTCTGCGCCCTGAAGGCCGCGGCCTTCCAACTCCTGGACCAAGGGAGCGAGGAGGATAACGAGGTCAACGGCCGCCGGGCCCAGAGAGCCATCCTGCGGGCCCTGACACCCGAGAGCGGCACCTGTTCCAGCACCGCTCACGGCGGCGATCCCGCTGGCTGCGCCTCCGGGCTCCTCAGCGAGCTTTCCGCCCGGAACCTGAGCCGCCTGACCACTTTCACGGTGGGCGGCCTCATCCTTCAGAACGTGACGGTGGTGGGTTCCATCGGCACCGTCCTCATCCTCTGGAACGAGCTCCAGCGCCGGTTCTACCTGGTATGCGCCGGGGAGATCGAGGTCCTGGGCTGAAAAAAGCGGAGATGGCATCCGCCATCCCCGCTTACATATCAAAAAAGGTCAGCTGGCTGTCCTCATAGGGCCGTTTGGCCGCTGAGACAATATGCCGCATCTCATAGAGGAGCCCCCGCTCCCGGCAGCGCTGGGAAAACGCCGCCCACAACGCCTTGGCCCTGGGGCTGGGGCAGGAGTACCGCTCCCCGTACTGCTTTTCATATTTCTGCCGCACGCCAGGAAATTTTTGGTCAAGCTGTTCGTAGTAATGGGTCCTCTGCCGGTCCCGCATGGTCATGCCGAAGGCGGGATAGACAAACCTGGCCCCGGCATCGGCGGCGGCGTCCACCACGGCCAGCACATTTTCCACGCTGTCTTCCAGGAAGGGCAGCACCGGCATCAGCACCACCCCTGTAAAGACCCCCTTTTGGGACAGGCCCTCCACCGCCCGCAGCCGCCGGGCTGGAGTGGAGACATGGGGCTCCACCTTGCCCGCCAGGGCGGCGTCGGTGGTGGTGATGGTGAGCTTGCACACCACCGGCGCCTGGGTCTGGATATCCGCATATAGGTCTGCGTCCCGGAGAATGAGGTCGGACTTGGTGCACACGGCTACCCCGCAGCCGTAGGCGTAAATGAGCATGAGGGCCTTTCTCGTCAGCTCCAGCTCCCCCTCGAAGGGATTGTAGGGATCGGACATGGAGCCCATACCGATGAAGGCGGGCCGCACCTTTCGCCGCAGCTCGTCCCGCAGAAGCTCCAGGGCGTTTTCCTTGGCCTTCACGATGTCGAAATCGTCGTTTTGGTAGCACTCGCTTCTGGAGTCACAGTAGATACAGCCGTGACAGCAGCCCCGGTACAGGTTCACCGTGTGGTCGGTGCCGAACCATTCGGTGGATTTGTTGCGGATGAGGATGTGCTTGGCGGGGATATATTCCATCATCTCGTCCTCACCAAAGCGTCCCGGACCTGGAGCACGTCGATAGGCTCCCAGGTCTCCCCGTCGGCGGAGCGGTAAAGCGTCTCCCCCGCCTGCGCGTATAAGGTCCCATCCAGCGCGCCCACGGCGGTCACTGGCGCGGCGAAGCGGTAGGCGCCGGTCTCGTGAAAGCCCTCGTCCAGGAACAGCACTTCATCGCCGCCGGTACACGCCAGATACCTCGTCCCTGTCCAGGCGAAGGCGTACTCTGTTCCGCCGGTCCAGTCCTGTTCCACCGCCGTCCAGGCCACACCATCGGCGGAGGTGTATACCTTCCCGTCCACCTGGTCCAGCACCATAAAATCCTTACCACTGAAGGGCAGCAGGGTGATGGAATTGCTCCAGGGCACGCTGTCGTACCACATATACTGTCCATCGTTGGCCGGAGTCCGGTAGAGCAGCTCCCGCTCCCCGTTGGGCAGCTCCAGAAGCATAATGTCGGCCACCCCGGGCTTGTTTTGCTCCTCCCGTTCACCGGCCCGATAACCCAGCTGCCCCATATGCTCCTTCACCCAGTCCAGGGAGGCCGGGTCATAGGCGACGGAACACTCCATCGAGGGCGTGTAGAGGTCGGTGACCGTCACCCGCACCGCGCCGTCTGGGTCATACCGGGCGGTCAATTCCCCCGGCATGATATAGCTGGCCAGAATGGCATGGCGCAGGTCGGGCAGCTCCACCCAGTCCATAGCCCTGTCCTTCAAAAGATAGACCCAAGTACCGAAATAAGAGGTGCTCTCCTCTGTCGCCTCGTCGTAATCCCACCTCGTGCCCTCCGCCAGCACAAAGCGCCAGCCGTCCAGCTGGGCCACTCCGCGCAGGGGCTTTGCCGGGTCCCCAGTGGGAACGGCGGAGGGAGGAAGGGGCACGTTGGTAGCCACCATGATCTGTTCAAGATCCATATAGATATCCGGCAGGGCCTCCCAGCTCTCCCCGTCGGCGGAGCGGTAGAGTGTGGAGCCCAGGGATTGATTAAAAGCCTTTGGCTCAAACTCGCTGCCGTCCTCATTGTAGCTGGTCCAGCCGTACCGGCCCCCGTCCGAGTTGGCCACCTGGGCATAGTAGGCCCCGTCATAGAAACCAACCGCCTGTACCAAACAGCCAAAATCATGGGATCCGGTAAGCTGAAATTGTTCGTTCAAAAAATAGACCGAGGTGTTCCCCTCGTACCACCAGCCGCCGCTGGAGCCCATCATGCCGTGCGGGCTCTCCGCCGCCTCCCGGCAGGCAATGTACTCTGTTCCCGTCCAGGCGAAGGCATAGTCGACGTAATCGTATTGTATGGCTCTGATATCCCGGGGCCGCAGCGTGTCCACCACCGTCCAGGACAAGCCGTCAACGGAGACGTAGAGGTGCTGCTCCCCTTCCGTTTTGTCGTAGACCATAAAGGTCTTGCCATTGTATGGCAGCACCTCGATATTGACCCTCCAGGGCACGTCCGCCACCCGTTTCCAGCCGGAGCCGTCGTCCCTCAGCAGTCCATGCGGCAAATACCAGCTGCCGCCCGTCCCCAGGCGGATCGTACCATTGTCTGCCTGCACCTCCACCGTCCGAAACCGGACGCTCTGATTTGCCAGCACCCAGTCCAGAGAAGAGACGGGATAGTTGATGCATACCACGAGCTGTCCCATCCGGTAACGGTCATAGACCGCCAGAAACACCGTGTCGTCCGGGCCGTACCAGGCCTGGATGGCTCCTGCCTCCATGCCTTTGTCCTGGATGCCCTGCCCCATATGGGGCAGCAGGGCGCCGGTGTCCCCGGAGACCTTGTCCATGATGTATACCTCATAGCCGAACGCGTCCGGGCTCTCGCTCCGCACCAGCTCAAAGTGATAAGGCCCCAGGTCGGCGGCCAGCGGGGTGCTGGGGCGGTAGACCAGGGGCTCTTCCGTCCAGCTCAGGCCGTCGGCGGAACGAAATCCGGTCTCATAGCCCATCACATGGAACGCGGAGCCGTCATACCAGCCGTCAACAATGCCGGTCAGCTCCGGCAGATCCACGATGTCCCAAGTGACGCCGTCGGCAGTCCGAAGCAGCTGGTCCCTGCTCTGAGCGGGTGGGGGAAAATACTGCCCGCTGGAGGCCTCCGCCGCCAAATCGAAGTCCGGGGTGTCTCTGACCTCCCTGACGCCCAGGGCCACACCGCCGGAGTCGGCGGCCAGGACCCGCATGGGGGTGGGGACGGCCCCGGCCAGGGCCCGAGCCACCTCGTCCGCGGAGTAATCCCGCCGAAACGCGTCCCCGGCCTTCAGCCGGTCCTCCCCGGCGTCGTACCACTGGCCCTGTGCCTCCACCCGGACCCCGCCGCCGGAGAGCGGCGTCACCATGACCAGATCGTTGAGGGCCAGCCCGGTGCGCCAGCAGTAATCCTGCACCCCGGGAAGCTCGGCATAACTGGCCCCCTGGTCGTCGGAGATCTTCAGCGTGTCCAATCCCGCGTACCACCAAAGTTCGCCAGGCTGAAACACCTCTTCCCCCTCCGCCGCCAGCGCGGGACACAGCCCCGCGCACAGGGCCAGAACCAGGACATACGCCAAAACCCGTTTTTTCATGGAGCCCTCCTTTTCCGCAGGTGGATGGACGGACGCAGCCCGCCCCTACTTCCCTTTCTTGAAGGCAAAAAACCGCTGGCCGAAATAGTTCAAAATGGTGTACAGGCCCATGCCCCCCAGCTTGGTGAGCCGTTCCCGCCAAACCGCGTCCAGGGGCGTAAAGCCCAGAATCAGCCCGCCCAAAGGCTGGGCGATGCCGTAGGCCAGGACGTAGCACACCGCCACATTGAGGGCAAACTTCACCGCCGACCGGCCGAAGGCCTCCTCGCTCTTGAAGGTGAACCGCCGGTTGAGGAAAAAGCTCATCACCGCCCCGGCCACGTAGGCGATGGCGGTGGAGGGCCAGTAGCCCAAGTCCTCCAGGGCAAACATGAGCACCATGGAGAGAAGGGTGTTCCCCACCCCCACCAATAGGAACTTTGGGACGGAGGCGTCGATGAGCTTACTCATCGTCCAGCACCTCCCGGATGAGGAACCGGGGCCGGGCCTTGGTCTCCAGGTAGATTTTCCCGATGTACTCCCCGATGACCCCCAGGGACAGCAGAATGAGCCCCCCGATGGCCCACACCGAGCAGATGACGCTGGCCCAGCCCGCCACCGTCATGCCCAGAGCCCACTTGACAACGAAGGTGATGAGCATGATGATGGAGATCAGGAAAATAAGGAAGCCCAGCCCTGTGATGAACCGGATGGGCTTGGTGGACAGGCTGGTGATGCCCTCCATGGCGAAGGAGAGCATCTTCTTCAGCGGATACTTACTCTCCCCGGCGAACCGCTCCCCCCGCTCATACTCCACCGTCCCGGCGGTGTAACCGATCATGGGCACGATGCCCCGGAGGAAGAGGTTCACCTCCTTGAACTCCGCCAGCCCTTCCAGCGCCCGCTTGGACATCAGCCGGTAGTCGGCGTGGTTGAATACGGTCTCCGCCCCCAAAAAGTTCATCACCCGGTAAAACCCCTCGGCGGTGAACCGCTTGAAAAAGGTGTCCTTCTTCCGGGACGAGCGCACGCCGTAGACGATGTCGCAGCCGGCATAGTACTTGTCTACCATGGCATCCACCGCGTCCACGTCGTCCTGGAGGTCGGCGTCCATGGAGATGGCCATGTCGCACTTGTCCTTGGCCGTCATCAGCCCCGCCAGCAGGGCGTTTTGGTGCCCCCGGTTCCGGGACAGGTCCACCCCGGAAAACACCGGGTCCTGGGCGTGAAGGCCCTCGATAAGCGGCCAGGTCTTATCCTTGGAGCCGTCGTTGACGAAGAGGATACGGCTCTTCTCCGAGATCGTCCCAGCGGCCATGAGGCTGTCTAGCTTCTCCTTGAGCCTGCGGGAGGTCTCGGGCAAAACCTCCTCCTCATTGTAGCAGGGGACCACGATGTATAAGATATCCTTCACAGGGTACAACTCCCTCTTTGGTGTATTGGTTTTATTATACACTTCTTGGACGAAAAAGGGAACCTGCCGGTTCCCTTTTCACCGCCTTTCACTTGAGAAACGCCGCCCTCTCCCCTGGTCTTTTTTTCAAAACCATGGTAAAATGAAAACAATTCTTTCTCAGGAGGAAACATTATGCGGCGGGAACATATCACCCTGGGCGGCGTCCCGGCTCTTCTGTGGGGGCCGCCCGCAGAGCGGGTCTTTCTCTATGTACACGGCCAGGGCGGCAGCAAGGAGGAGGCCGCCTCCTTCAGCGGCGCCGCCTGCCCCCGGGGCTGGCAGGTGTTGAGCGTCGACCTGCCCGGCCACGGGGAGCGGGCAGAGGAGACGGATTCTTTTGACCCCTGGCACGCGGTCCCCGAGCTGCGGCGGGTGATGGATCACGTCGGCGCGAATTGGGCCGCGGCCTCTCTCTACGCCAACAGCATCGGCGCCTGGTTCAGCATGCTGGCCATGCAGGACAGGAACCTGGAACGCTGCCTCTTTGTCTCCCCTATTCTGGACATGACCAAGCTCATTCAAACCATGATGGGCTGGGCGGGCGTCACGGAGGAGCGCCTCAAGGCCGAGGGGACCATCCCCACCGATTTCGGTCAGACCTTGTCCTGGGACTACCTGACCTACGCCTGGGAACACCCCGTCGTCCACTGGCCCTTCCCCACCAGCATCCTCTACGCCGGACAGGACCACCTGACGGACCGGGCAGCGGTGGAGGATTTCGCCCGCCGCTTCTCCTGCCGTCTCACCGTCATGGAACAGGGCGAACACTGGTTCCACACCCCGGAACAGCTGGCCTTTTTGGAGCGGTGGACGCTGGAACAATTTTAACGAAGGCCCCTAAGGGAAAAACTGGGCTGTCAGCTTAAGCTGACAGCCCAGTTTCATTCCAGCAGCTCCCGCAGTCTCGCCATGGCTTTGCGTTCGATCCGGGAGACCTGGACCTGGCTCACACCCAGGATGCGGGCGGTCTTGTCCTGGGTAAGGCCCCGGAAATACCGCAGGGCCACCACCTGGCCCTCACGGTCGGGCAGGCTCTTCACCGCCTCCCGGAGGGCCAGCTTTTCCAGGACGCCCTCTTCCATCCCCTCGTCCCCTACCAGCTGTTCCAGGGTAAGGCCCTCCCCCAGGTCCATCTGAAGGGAGGCCACGGGGGCGTTGGCGGTCTCGGCGGCGGCGATCTCCTCCGCCTCCAGCCCCGTCTCCTCCGCCAGCTCGGAGAGGGTGGGCTCCCGCCCCAAATCGTTTTGCAGCCTGTCCCTGGCCTGCCGGATGCTGCCCCCCCGCTCCCGCAGGCCCCGGCTCACCTTTACGGTGCCGTCGTCCCGGAGGAAGCGGCGAATCTCACCGGCGATCTTGGGCACGGCATAGGTGGAGAACTGACAGCCGAAGGCCGGGTCAAAGCCCCGCACCGCCTTCACAAAGCCCAGGCACCCCAGCTGGTAGAGGTCCTCCGGGTCCACCCCCCTGCCGAAGTACCGCCGCGCCACGCTCCAGATCAGGCCGGCGTTCTCCTCCAGGAGCCGGGCGCAGGCGTCGTTGTCCCCCTCCCGGGCCGCTTCCAGCAGAGACAGGGTCTCCGCGCTCACGCTCCCAGCCGCCGGGAGATGCGGCGGCGCATCGTCACGGTGGTGCCCTTTCCAGGGGCGGAACGCACCTTCATCTGGTCCATGAAGCTCTCCATGATGGTAAAGCCCATGCCGGAGCGGTCGGCTCCACCGGTGGTGTAGAGGGGTGTCCGGGCCTGCTCCACGTCGGCGATGCCCACCCCCGTATCCTTCACCACGATCTCCAGGCTGTTGTCGGGGAAGAGCCGCAGCCGCAGGGTCACGGTGCCCAAAGTGTCCGGGTAGGCATGGACGATGCAGTTGGTCACCGCCTCGCTGACGGCGGTCTTGATATCGTTGACCTCATCCAGGGTGGGGTCCAGCTGGGCGGCGAAGCAGGCCGCCGCCGTCCGGGCAAAGCCCTCGTTGGCCGAACGGCTGAGGAAGGTCAATTTGGCCTCGTTGATGGGTTTCATATGTACGTCCTCCTTATTCCTGAAAGGGGATCAGCTTGTCGATCCCGGCGGCTTTCAGCACCTTGGCCGCCTGGGGCGGCACGTTCCGCACCGTCATGACGCCCCCCAGCTGGCTCATCCGCCGCCAGGTCCGCAGCACCACCGCGATGCCGGAACTGTCCATAAAGCTCACGCCCCCCAGGTCCAGCGTCAGGCTCCGGGGCAGGGCGGTATCCACCCGCCGGCCCAATTCCTCCATGAGCTGACGGGCGGCGTGATGGTCTACCTCGCCCTCTACCCGGACAGTCAGGGCCCGTCCTTCTTCCGCGCAGGTAACCGGCATTTGGGTCTCCTCCTCTTCGTAAAAACAAAAAAATCGCTGTATCCTTGTTCGGATACAGCGATTATAGCGCGTCTGAATTGTAGATTCTGTCAGAATATGGATTCAAATTGGGTAAAGACCCATTTCTCGCCCACTTTCTGGTAGGGGAAGGAATAGGTCTCCTGGCCCACCACTGTGCTGGTCAGCATGTCCTCGCTCCACTCCACCACTTCCACGGTGGCCTGTACGGTACAGCCGACGGGGGCGGCCTCCTCGGGCCAGAGCACGATCAGAGTGACCCCTCCCTTGGTGATGTCGGCTCCCCGGGCCCCCTCCTGGACATAGAGGGCCCCGTCCAGATCCACATACTGGGTCCCTCCGGTGGGTAAAAGGGCATCCACCAGCTCGTCTGAAAAGAGGCTCTTCAAATAGCCCCGCAGGTTGTCCAACGTAGCGAAACGGGGATCGTCCACACGGGTGTAGACGATCCCGTCCACCTCCCGCTGGTCAGTCTGATCCCCGGGCAGGGTGGCCATCACGAACCAGTTGTAGGCTTCCGCCGCCTGGCGGTAGGCCAGCAGCACCGCCTCGTCCGTGGGCACGTCCGGCGGCTCCGGCGAAGGGGTGGGCTCCGGCTGAAGGGTCGGTTCCGGCGTGGTGACGACGGGAGCGCCGGCGGTGGGGCGCACCGGTTTTTCCGTCTCCTCCGGGCTCTCGGCCAGCGGCGTCTGCGTGGGCCGGACCGTGACCATCACGGTGGGGACCGCCGGCGGAGCGGACGAGACCGCGGCAGGCGGCGTCTCTTCCGCCGCCCGGGGGCCGCACCCGGACAGGGCCACTGCCAAAGCGGCGGAGAGCAGGATCCATTTTTTCTTCATGAGCAGCGCCCCTCCTTCAGGCGGATACACCGCGCCTTGTACGCTATTGTATCCGTCTCCGGGCCAAAGCACAACAACAAATGTGTGACAAAATTGTTCAAATTTGTTCTTTTTCTCCGCTTAGGACAAAGAAGCGGCAGATTCCTCCAATTTCGTCATCAATGCCCGCAGGGTGTCGGCCCGCTCCCGTTCGGCGGCCACCACGCTCTCGGGGGCCTTGCTGAGGAAGGCGGGGTTGGACAGCTTGCTCTCCAGACCGGCCAGAGCCTTTTTCTTCTGCTCCAGCTCCTTCTGGATGCGGGCCTTCTCCTTCTCCAGGTCCACCAGCTCGGCCATGGGCATGAACACCCGGGCCACGGGGGTGATGACACTGGTCATCCCCTTCTCCCCCTCGGGGGCTTCGGTCACACCCACCACGGTCACCTCGCTGGCGTAGGCCAGCCGCTTCAGCAGGGGGATGCCCTGGGTAAACACGTCTATCTCCCCGGTGGAGACGGTGAGGTGGGCCTTCTTGGAGGGGGGCACATTGAGCTCGGCCCGCTTGCCCCGGACGGCCCGGATGGCGTCGATGAGCAGGTCCACGGCCTTCTCCTCCGCGGGGAACTCCAGGTCGGCGCGGCGCTCGGGCCACTTCTGGAGCATCAGGTAATCCCCCTCGTGAGGAAGGGCCTGCCAGATCTCCTCGGTGAGGAAGGGCATGAAGGGGTGAAGAAGTTTCAAGGTCTCGGTGAGCACGTAGCAAAGCACCTGCTGGGCCTGCTCCTTGGCCCCCTGGTCCTCCCCCTGGAGCCGGGCCTTGGTGAACTCGATATACCAGTCGCAGTAGTCGTCCCAGATGAAGTCGTAGACCTTCTGGGCGGCCACCCCCAGCTCGTAGCTGTCCATATTGGTGGTCATGTCGGGGATGAGGTCGTTGAGCTTGGACAAGATCCACTTGTCCTCGTTGGTCAGCTCCTTCGGCAGCTCCACATGGTCGATGGTCAGGTTCATCTGGACAAACCGGCTGGCGTTCCAGATCTTGTTGGCAAAATTCCGCATGGCCTCGCACCGCTCGGGGAGGAAGCGCATATCATTTCCCGGGGAATTGCCGGTGACCAGGTTGAAGCGCAGGGCGTCGGCGCCGTACTCCTCGGCCACCACCAGGGGGTCCACCCCGTTGCCCAGGGACTTGGACATCTTCCGCCCCTTGTCGTCCCGCACCAAACCGTGGATGAGCACCGTGTGGAAGGGCGGCTTCCCCGTGTGCTCGCACCCGGAGAAAATCATCCGGGCCACCCAGAAGAAGATGATGTCGTAGCCGGTGACCAGCACGTCGGTGGGGTAAAAGTACTTGAAGTCCTCGGTCTCCTCGGGCCAGCCCAGGGTGGAGAAGGGCCACAGGGCGGAGGAGAACCAGGTGTCCAGCACGTCCTCCTCCTGGTGGATGTGCTTGCCGTGACAGTGGGCGCACTCGGTGGGGTCGGTCTCGGAGACCGTCATCTCCCCGCAGTCGTCGCACTGCCAGGCGGGGATGCGGTGGCCCCACCAAAGCTGCCGGGAGATGCACCAGTCCCGCACGTTCTCCATCCAGTTGATATAGGTCTTGGAGAACCGGTCGGGGACGAACTTGGTCTCCCCGTCCTTCACCACCCGCAGGGCCTCTTTCGCCAAAGGCTCCATCTTCACGAACCACTGGGCGGAGATGAGGGGCTCCACGTCGTTGTGGCAGCGGTAGCAGGTGCCCACGTTGTGCTGGTGGGCCTCCACCTTCACAAGGTAGCCCTGCTCCTCCAGGTCGGCCACGATGGCCTTCCGGGCCTCGTAGCGGTCCATGCCGGAATACCGGCCGTAGCCCTCCACCACCTTCCCGTTGTCGTCCAGCACCCGGATGGTCTCCAAATGCTGCCGCAGGCCCACCTCGAAATCGTTGGGGTCGTGGGCGGGGGTCATCTTCACGCAGCCGGTGCCGAAGGACATGTCCACGTACTCGTCGGCCACGATGGGCATCTCCCGGCCCACCAGGGGCAGGACGCAGGTCTTGCCCACGATGTCCCTGTACCGCTCGTCGGCGGGGTTCACGGCCACGCCGGTGTCCCCCAGCATGGTCTCGGGCCGGGTGGTGGCCACGATGACCCAGCGGTCCTTCTCCCCCTGGATGGGGTAGCGGATGTGCCACAGGTGCCCGGGCTTGTCCTTGTACTCCACCTCGGCGTCGGAGAGGGCGGTGACGCAGTGGGGGCACCAGTTGATGATGCGGGAGCCCTTGTAGATAAGCCCCTTGTTGTAAAGGCTCACGAACACGTGCCGCACGGCCTTGCTGAGGCCCTCGTCCATGGTGAACCGGGACCGGGACCAATCGCAGGACACGCCCAGCTTCTTCTGCTGCTCCACGATGCGGGCGCCGTACTTGGCCTTCCAGTCCCACACCCGCTCCAGGAACTTCTCCCGGCCCAGGTCGTAGCGGGTCAGCCCCTCGTTCTCCCGGAGGGCCTCCTCCACCTTGATCTGGGTGGCGATGCCGGCGTGGTCGGTGCCGGGGACCCACAGCGCGGCGTAGCCCTCCATACGCTTGAAGCGGGTCAGGATGTCCTGAAGGGTGCAGTCCATGGCGTGGCCCATGTGGAGCTGCCCGGTGACGTTGGGGGGCGGCATGACGATGGTAAAGGGCTTTTTATCGGGGTCCCGGTGCCCCTCGAAGCAGCCGCCCTTTTCCCACATCTCATAAATGCGCCGCTCCACCTCCTGGGGTTCATATGCCTTCGGCAATTCCTTTGCCATATCGGTTCACTCCTGTCTTAAATCTTCACGAAGGGAATGTCCTTCCCCGTCTTTTCTTTGATAAATTCCCCGAACTGGGCCGGGGTGCCGGTGAGAAAACCCTTTTTGTCCAGGATATATCCGGCCCCCTTGTGCAGGAAGAGGACGAAGTAGTCCTCCGTCTCCGCCAGGTCCCGGAACTCGCCGTATTGGTGGACCACCTTCTCCGTGCCGCCCTGGGCCACCATGCTGGTGTCGTCAAAGTAAAACTTCTGCTCGAACTCGGCGGGAAGCCGCCGGGCGGTCTTGAAGGTCAGGTAGCGGTACCAGTTGACGCCCCAGACAAAGGCCAGCATGCTGAGGGCAATGCCCAGGACCGCTCCGGCCCCTCCCCGGGCGACGCTCAAGGCCGCGCCGCTGGCCGTGAGCCCCAGCAGGCCGAATCCGATCAGCCCCCAGTGGAGGGCCGTCATTTTCACCTTCTGCACCGTCTTGCCCGTAATCTTCTGATAGGCCATGATCTCTGTGGTGCCCAGGTTAGTTTTTACCAGAAACTCCATGTTCAACCTCCTCAGCAAACTTCCGTGATTTCTTTTCCCAATTTCTCCGCAAGCCAGACGCCCAGCGCCGCCGGGTCTCCCTCGGTGATGGCCCGCTCCGGCAAAATCGCGCCGTGTTTCTTATCCAGAAAAAGCAGATACCGCCCCCGACAGGCAAACCCGCCAATGACAGCCTCATAGGGGTAGAATCCCTCCCCCTTCAAGCTCCGCTCCCGTATCCCGTCCTCCTCCAGCGTCACGGTGATCTCCCCCGTGTCCTTCAGCAGCAGCCGCCGGGTGGTCCAGGCGTTGATCCGGTCGTACCAGACGGACTGCGCCAGGAGCACCAGGCTCACAAGCAGGCCCAAAAGACCCATGGCCGTCTCCCCGAGGTACAGCAGAACCCCGCCCGCCGGCACGCACAGCGCGCCCAACAGGAAGCAAAAGCCCCTGATGAGTCTGGCGGGCCGCCGCCGGTAGGTCTTTCGCACCACCCGGTTGAGCACCAGCAGGTCCTCAAAGGCATAGGTCAGTTTGAATTGAAAGCGCATCTTGTCCCTCCCCGCAAAAAACGCCCTGAGGCCTCTCGGCCTCAGGGCGAATCAAATCCGCGGTACCACCTGAATTCGGGCGCAAAACGCCCGCGCTCTGCCCGTAACGTGGGATACGTCCGGCCTTACTCCAATTCAGGCCGGCGGCTCCGGGGCGACTTCCGCGACAGGGTCACGGGACCTTGCACCAACCGGTCCCTCTCTCCGCTTCCCCTGGGGCGTACTGCTCCCCTTCTCTGCCTTTGAACTTTTCTAGTATATGTGAAAGATGCCAAAAAGTCAAGGGATGGGTTCTTCCTCCCCCGCCCTCTCCCTTTTTCGCAGAAAGGAAAGCTTAGTTTCGGAGCAAACTACCGCCACGAAGATCAGGGCAAATCCGGCCAACAGCCGGGGGGTCACCGGGTCGCCGTAGCAGATCACCGAGAACAATACGCCGAACACCGACTCCAAAGACAGGATGATGGCCGCCGAGGAGGGGTCGGACCAGACCTGACCCACGTTTTGAAACAGCAGGGCCACGGTGGTGCAGACCGCCGTCAGATAGACCATCTGGAGCACCAGGTCGGGGCTGAGGATGGCGGCGGTGGGAAGCTCCTGGAACAAAAACCCGCCGATCCAGGCGAAGAGGGCGGCGAAGGCAAATTGAAACACCGTCAGCAGATAGATGTCCTTTCCGGGGGAGACCTTGGCCACCGCCACGATATGGGAGGCGTAGAACAGCGCCCCCACCAGGGTCAGCGCGTCCCCGGCGGTGATGCGGAAGCCCCCGTTCAGGGACACCAGCCCCACCCCGGTCACACAGAGGACCGCCGCCAGGATGTTCCACCGGTCCGGCCGCCGCTTGGCCACCAGCCAGTAGAGGAAGGGCACCAGCACGCAGTAGACCGCCGTCAGAAAGGCGTTGTTGGAGGGCGTGGTCCACATGATGCCGAAGGTCTGCACCGAGTAGGCCGTAAAGAGGAACCCGCCGATGACGGCCCCCCGCCACAGATAGTCCGGGGTAAATTCCTTCCACTTTTTCCAGCAGATCAGGGCCAGCAGCACCGCCCCGCCGGTGAAACGGATGGCCAGGAGAAAGAAGGTGGGGATCACGTCCACGGCCCCCTTCATAATGAAGAAGGAGGAGCCCCAGATGAGGGCCGCGGCGAAGAGCATGGGCTTCGCCAGGCGGCGCATGGTGGTCTCGTTCAAGATTGTCACAGCCCTTTCGGTATGATAGAATAATACAAATGAGGTGGCATGATGGAAAAACTGACTTCCGATTTTTTCGACCGGGACACGGTGGCCGTGGCCCGGGAGCTTCTGGGAAAACATCTGGTCCGGGTCTGGGGCGGCGTGCCCCTCACGGTGCGGATCACCGAAACCGAGGCCTACGTGGGCCGGTCGGACAAGGCCTGCCACGCCTACGGCTATAAGCGGACCAAGCGGACCGAGACCCTCTTCGCCCCGCCGGGGACGGCCTATATCTATTTCATCTACGGTATGTACCACTGCCTCAATTTCGTCACCGAGGCCGAGGGGGAGCCCGCCGCCGTCCTCATCCGGGCCGGTGAGCCGGTCTCCCAGGCTGACGCAGACGCCATTTCCGTCAAGCGGTTTGGCTGTACAGCCCATGAAATGTCGGCCTACCAGAGGAAAAATTTCCTCAACGGGCCGGGAAAACTCTGTAAAGGGCTTTCTTTTACCACTGAGCAGAACGGCCTTTCCCTCTCGGGAGACGAGCTGTATCTGCTGGACAGCGGGGAGCGGCCCGAAACGATCCATACGGGCCGGCGGATCGGCATCGACTACGCCGAGGAGGCGGCAGATTTCCCCTGGCGGTTCTATTTATAGAACCGCCAATGCCGCTTATGCGGCGGAGCGGGGGCGGAATTTAATTCCGCCCCACGATACTTCAAACTTTTTGGGCCCCCACGGGGCCTGCCTGTGGGGAGGTTTTATCTATGATCTTTTTCGACCTGGACGGCACCCTCATCGACTCCAACGGCGTCTGGCTCCAAGTGGACGAGGAGTTCCTCTCCAAGCGGGGCCTGGTCTCCACACCGGAGTACATCCAGATGGTGAGCCACTCCATCTTCCCGGCGGCCGCCCGGTTCACGAAGGAACACTACGGTCTGGGGGAGGATCCGGAGGACATCATGGAGGAGTGGCGGGACAGGGCCTATGACGCCTATGCCAACACCATCCCCCTGAAACCGGGGGCGCTGGAGCTGCTGGATGCCCTCCGGGCCAAGGGCGAGCCCATGGCCCTCCTCACCGCCTCCCTCCCCGAGCTGTGCCGGGCCGCCCTGGCCCACCACGGTCTGGAGGGCTACTTCCAGGGCCTCTTCTTTGCCCAGGAGGCGGGCCTGGAGAAGCGTGACCCGGCGGTCTATCCCATGGCGGCGGAGCGGTTCGGCGTCCCCTCCGGCCGCTGCGTCCTCTTCGAGGACGCCCCCGACAACTGCGCCGCCGCCACCAAGTCCGGCTTCACCGTGGTGGGCGTCTACGACGACTTTTACGCCGGACGCTGGGACGACGTGGTACGGAACAGCCGGATCGCGGTACAGACTTTGGAGGGCTTTACCCCCTACATAGAGGCCCTCACAACTTTTCCATATACTGAGCGGCGGACTTGAGCATCAGCTTCTTGGTGCCCACGTTGTCGAAGGCCACCTCCACCAGTGCGTCCCCCCCCATCTTCATGATGGAGAGGATCATGCCCTTGCCGAAGGCCTTGTGCCGGACCATCTCCCCCTTCTGAAAATCGGGGAGGGGCGCGGCGGGAGGACGGGCGTTGATCCCGGGGAGCTTGACCGGGGGGACCTTGGGCGCCGCCGGGGCGGTGTACCCCTTATCATAGCGCGCAGAAGGCCTGCCGGAGGCGTATCTGCCCACCGGGGGCCTTTTTTCGCCCCCGCCGTACGTCTCCCGCTCGGGCCGCCAGTCGCTCTCGGTGAGCCGCCCTTCGCAGCCCATGGACAGGGGGCCGCGCCCGGAGCGCTCCACCCGCTCGGGAGGGATCTCCCCCAAAAACCGGGAGGGCCGGTTGGCGGAGGTGCGGCCGTAGAGCATCCGCTGGGCGGCGCAGGTCATGTGAAGCCGCTGCTTGGCCCGGGTCATGGCCACGTAGCACAGCCGCCGCTCCTCCTCCATCTCCTCCTCGTCCCCGATGGCCCGCATCCCGGGGAAAATGCCCTCCTCCATGCCCACGGCAAAGACCACGGGAAATTCCAGACCCTTGGCCGAGTGCATGGTCATCATGACACAGCAGTCCTCGCTGGGGTCGTGGTTGTCCAGGTCGGTATAGAGGGCGATCTCATCCAAAAAGCCGGAGAGGCTCGGCTCCTCGGCGTTTTCCAGATAGCTCTGAATGGAGGAGCCCAGCTCCCGCACGTTCTCCAGCCGGGTGCGGTCCTCCACTGTGTCCTTGGCCTCCAGGGCCACGGCGTAGCCGCTGTCGGCGCAGAGGACCTCGTAGAACTGGGTAAGGGGCATCTCTCCCGCCGCCTTCCGAAGGCCCCGAATCAGCTCGGCGAAGGCCCCCAGCTTGGCGGCCGCCTTTTGGAGGTCGGGATAGCGGCGTGCGTCGCTCACCACCTCCCAGAGGGACAGGCCGTTTCGGGCCGCCAAAATCTGGGCGGTCTCCACGGTCTTAGCCCCGATGCCCCGGGGCGGGTTATTGATGATCCGCTGGAGCCGCAGGTCGTCGCCAGGGTTATTGACCACGCACAGGTAAGCCAGCATATCCTTGACCTCCGCCCGGTCGAAGAACCGGGTGCCGCCGATGATGCGGTAGGGCACGCCGTTGCGCTTCATGGCCATTTCCAGCTCCCGGGATTGGGCGTTCATCCGGTAGAGGATGGCGAAATCCTTCCAGCGTCGGCCCTCGGAGAACCCGGCCAAGATCTGGGCGGCCACGTACTGGGCCTCGTCGTCCTGGTTCATGGCGGTATAGACCTGTACCTTGTCCCCCGCCCCCTGGTCGGTCCACAGCTCCTTCCCCTTCCGGCCCTGGTTGTTGCGGATGACGGCGTTGGACGCCTCCAGGATGTTCTGGGTGGAGCGGTAGTTCTGCTCCAGCCGGATGGTGCGGCAGCCGTGATACTGGTTTTCAAAGGAGAGGATGTTCTCGATGGTGGCCCCCCGGAAGCGGTAGATGGACTGGTCGTCGTCGCCCACCACGCAGAAGTTCTCGTAGCCCCCGGCCAGGGTGGAGGCCAGCTGGTACTGGAGGTTGTTGGTGTCCTGGTACTCGTCCACCAGCACGTAGCGGAACTTTCGCTGGTAGTAGGTCCGCACCTCCTCGTCTTGCCGAAGGAGCAGGACGGTGCGGAGGATGAGGTCGTCGAAGTCCAGGGCGTTGGCGGCCTTGAGCCGCTTTTCGTACTCGGTATACACCTGGGCAATGCGCTGAAGCCGGTAATCCCCCGACTTGGCGCACTCCTCGGCGTAGTCCCGGGCCAGCTTCATGGCGTCCTTGGCCCTGGATATGTAGCCCAGGATGGATTTGGGCGGAAAGGCCTTCTCGTCCATTCGCAGATCCTTCATGGCGTCCTTTACCACCCGTTCGGCGTCGGCGGAATCGTAAATGGTGAAGGAGGTGTCGTATCCCAGCTTGTCGATGTCCCGGCGCAGGATGCGGGAGCAGGCCGAGTGGAAGGTGGAGGCCCAGATATCGTTGGCCGAGGGACCCAGCATCCGCTCCAGCCGATCCTTGAGCTCCCCAGCGGCCTTGTTGGTGAAGGTAATGGCCAGGATGGACCAGGGCACGGCGGGGTCTACCTTGCAAAGCTGCTCGGCCCGCGCCCTCCCCTCTTCCGTGGGGTGGGCGGCGTAGTCCTCCAAAAAGGCCAGATCCTCCGCCGTGACCCAGCCGGGCACCTCGTCGCAGTCGGAGCCACGGCCGTATTTCATCAGGTTGGCCACCCGGTTGATGAGGACGGTGGTCTTTCCGCTCCCCGCCCCCGCCAGCAGCAGGAGGGGACCCTCGGTGGCCAGCACCGCCCTGCGCTGCTCCGGGTTCAGGTGGGAGAACTCCCCCTCGATGGCCGCCCGTCTCGCCTTACAAAATCGCAGTTCTTCGCTTCCTTGCAGCATAATGTTCTCCTATCCCTCTTTTTTCACAGTGGTCTTATTTTATTACAGAACCGGCCCCAGGTCAACGGCGGGTTTGTCTCTCAGGGGGCGGCGGCATCTAAAATCATGCCGCTTTCCATCTTCCCCGCGGGGGAGGCAGGCCAGACTGATGAGGGAACCCCTTCTTCCCTCTTGCCTTCCCCTCATCCGGCCCCTGCGGGGCCACCTTCCCCCAGGGGAAGGCTTTTATTTTCTCTCCATATAGGGTCCAGCGGTCTCTAATTTCCGATAAAGGGAATACAAAGGCCGGGCCCCCGCGCTTATCCGCGTGGGGGCCCGGCCTTCACATTTCCATTCAGGCGTGGATGACGGTGCCGCTTTCGCCCTTCATGGCCAGGGGGGCCTTCTCCAGGGAGGCGATGACCGCGTGGCGGCCGGGGCCGGACTGGGCAAAGGAGATGGCGGCCTGGACCTTGGGGAGCATGGAGCCGGGGGCGAAGTGGCCCTCGGCGCAATACTGTTGGGCCTGGGCTACGGTCAGCTCCTTCAAGTCCTCCTGCTCCGGGGTGCCGAAGCGGATGGCCACCCGGTCCACGGCGGTGAGGATGAAGAGATAATCCGCCCCCACCAGCTCGGCCAGCTTGGCCGAGGCGAAATCCTTGTCGATGACGGCGGGCACCGGCTCGTAGTCCCCGTCCCCCTTCTTCACCACGGGGACCCCGCCGCCGCCGCAGGCGATGACGATAAACTCGTGGTCCAGCAGGTTCAGGATGGATTCCTTCTCCACGATGTCCACCGGCTTGGGGGAGGCCACCATCTGCCGCCAGCCCCGGCCGGAGTCCTCGGCGAAGGTCAGGCTGGGGTTGGCCGCCATCAGCTCACGGGCGGTCTTTTCGTCGTAAAAGGCGCCGATGGGCTTGGTGGGCGTTTGGAAGGCGGGGTCGTCCTTGTCCACCACCACCTGGGTGACCACGGTGGCGGCGTACCAGGGCATGCCCTCCTTCCGCACCTCCCGGAGGATGGCGTTTTGCAGGTGGGCGCCGATATAGCCCTGGCTCATGGCGGTGCACTCGGGCAGGGCCATGGAGGCCACCTTGGCCCCCGCCTCGGCGGCGGTGTCGAAGGCCAGCTTGATCATACCCACCTGGGGGCCGTTGCCGTGGCTGACGATGATCTCATGGCCCTGCTTGATGAGGCCGATGAGGGAGGGGGCCGCCTCGTTGAGGCGGGCCATCTGCTCCCGTGGCGTATTCCCCAGGGCGTTGCCGCCCAGGGCGATGACGATGCGTGACATGGGCCCTCTCCCCTCTCAGCAGCCGCAGCCGCAGTTGTAATCGCCGTCGAAAATCTCGTCCATGAACTCCTCCAGCTCCTCCCGGACGGCCTCCTGCTGGAGCTCGGAGCCGGCGTACTGGTAGCGGGTGAAATACACCAGCAGGCCCCGCATGGCGGTGAGGCGGTTCTCCGCCTCGTCCCAGCAGATGGAGGCGGCGGAGTCGATCACCTCGTCGGTGACGTCCTCCCCCCGGGTGGCGGGCAGGCAGTGCATGAACTTGCAGTCCAGGGCCCCCAGCTGCATCAGCTCCCGGTTGACCTGGTAGTCGTGGAAGGTCTTCACCCGCTCCTCCTTGGGGGTCTCGCTCTCGTAGAGGCCGTACCAGACGTCGGTATAGATGAAGTCGGCCCCCCGGACACTCTCCCGGTCGTCGGTAACGGCCCAGGTGCCGCCGGAGAGCTTGCAGTTGGCCTCCAGGATGGCCTTGTGCTCCTCATTGAGCTGGTTGCTCTTGGGGCCGTAGTGGACGAAGTTCATGCCCAGCTTGGTGGTGATGAAGCCCAGGGAGGCGCACACCTGTGTGCCATCGCCCACGAAGACCACCTTGCACTCCTCCAGCTTCTTGTTGGAGGGCAGGTGCTCGATGATGGTGCACATGTCGCCGATCTCCTGGGTGGGGTGGTTATAGTCGGACATGCCGTTGATGACGGGCACGGAGCAGGCGTTGGCCAGGGCCACGATGCTCTTGTGCTCGATGACACGGGCCATCACCACGTCGCACAGCCGGGAGAGGACCTTGCCGGTGTCCTCAATGGTTTCGTGCCCGCCCAGCTGGATCATGCCGGGGCCGAGGTACTGGGCGTGGCCGCCCAGCTGCTCCATGGCGGTCTCGAAAGACACGCGGGTGCGGGTGGAGGACTGCTGGAAAATCATGCCCAGGGTCTTGCGGCGCATGAGGGGGGGATAGTAGCCCGCCTTGACGCACTTCTTGATTTTCAGGGACAGGTGGATGATGTCCAGCAGCTCCTGCTTGGTGAAGTCGTTGGTGTCGATAAAATTGCGAACCATAAATGATACCTCCTGAATATTCAATGGGTTTGTTCGATTTTCTTTCCCGCGAAGCGCAGGATGAGCCAAAGAAGCGCCGCCCCCAGGGGCAGGGTGAGCAGCGGGCTTGCCCCCAGGCCGGTGAGCAGGGTGCCACAGAGGGCGGAGACGGCGGCCACGGTGAGGGCGTAGGGCAGCTGGGTGCGGACGTGGGCCAGAAGGGCGCACCCGGCCCCCTGGGCCGAGAGGATGGTGGTATCGGTCACCGGGGAGCAGTGGTCCCCGAAGATGGACCCGGCCAGCACCGAGGCCACGCAGCAGGCCAGGAAGGCCGCCGGGTCCCGGACCGCCTCCCCCGCCCGGCCCAGCACCGCAATCACCACCGGGACGGTCATGGGCATCATCATCAGCATACAGCCGTAGCTGCCCGCGGCGAAGCTGATGACGCAGCAGGCCAGGAAGACGAGGGTGGGCAGCAGCCAGAAGGGCAGGCTGACGGCGATGAGCTCGGAGAGGAACCAGGCGGTGCCCAGCGACCCGATGAGGCTGGAGAGGGTCCAGGCAAGGCCCAGGATAACGGCGGTGAACAGCAGCTCCCCCGCCCCCTGGAGCCAGGCGTTGACCCCCTCCAGAAAGGGGAAGGCCCCCGAGGCCACCCCCACCGCCAGGGCCAGCAGGGAGGTGAGCACCGCCGCCTCCACCAGCACCCCCACCGTGTCGGCGTGGCTGAAGGCCAGGGCCAGGGTGGACAGGGAAAAGCGGGAGCCGGGGGCCAGCAGGCCGGCGGCCACCGCCGCCCGGTAGCCCGAGTGGTAAAAGCCCACCACGGCGTAGAGGCAGAGAAAGGCCACCGCCCCCACGGCGATGAAGAGCCCGGCGCTTCCCTTCCCCTCCCCCGCCGCCTCCGGCTCCGGGGAGCCCTCCGGCACCGGCCTGCCATCTCTCGCTCGGAGCTCCGCCCGGTACATGGGGCCGTAGTCCCGGCCCAGGGCGATGGAGCAGGCGATGAAGACGAGGCAGAAGAGGTTATAGAAGCAGTAGGGGATGCTGGAGAGAAAGACGCCGTAGGCCGAGGCCTCCACCCCGGCTGCGGCCAGGCCCGCGTCAATGGCCCCCACCTCGGCGGCGATCCAGCTGGAGATGAGGGCGATGCCCGCCACAGGGGCGGCGGTGGAGTCCACCAGGAAGGCCAGCTTTTCCCGGGACACCCCCACCCGGTCGGTGATGGGGCGCATGACGGGGCCCACGATGAGGGAGTTGGCGTAGTCGTCGAAAAAGACCGCCACCCCTAAAAGCTCGGACAAAAGCTGGGCCTGCCGGGGCGTCTTCACGTGGCGGGAGAGGCGCCCTGCCAGCGCCTCGAAGCCACCCGCCGCCCGGATGAGGGCGGTGAGGCCCCCGATGATGAGGCACAGGGCCAGGATGGCGCAGTTTTCCGGGACGGTGAGCACCTCCAGAAGGGTGGCGCACAGGCGACGGAGGACCGAGAGCGCCCCCTGGCCCAGGCCCCCCGCCCCGCCCTCGGCCCGGATGAGGATGGCCAGTCCCACCGCGCTCCCCGCCAGGAGGGAGGTCACCACCTCCTTGGTGAGGAAGGCCAGGACCACCGTCACCAGCGGGGGCAGCAGGGAGACCACGCCCAGGCTGGGGCCCAAGGCCTCCGGGGAAAGGGCCACCGCCGCCGCCGTCTGATTTGGGGAGGCCAAGGCCCAGACGCACAGGACCGCCAGGGCCATCAGTGCGCCGGCGGCCAGCCGGGAGAAATTGCGTTTCAAGGGGGCGTTACTTCCGGTCCCCAGCCTTGTAGAGCCAGAAGCCCGCCAGGGTGGTCAGGAGCGTCCCCACGATGAGCAGGCCCAGGGCGAAGCCGCTGCCCGCGTCCTTGAAAAGGAAGAAGATGGAGGCAGCCACGCAAATCTCGCAGATGACGGCGCAGAACGTGAGGGCGGGGGCCTTGTAGATACGGGGGGTCTTGGGGTCGGATTTTCTCAGCTTCACCGCCGCCGGGAACATGAAGAGGTAGGGCAGCAGGAAGATGACCGAGCTGAAGGAGAAGATGGTCCAGAAAATCTCGTTGGCGTCCCCGGAGAGGGAGAAGTTGAGGACGATCAGGATGGTGGACAGCACGCCCATGATGATATAGAGCCCGTCGGGGGTGCCATACCGTGCGCTGCGGTGGCCCAGCAGCTTGCTGCGCTTGTCCAGCTCCGCGGCGGCCAGCGCCTCGTTGGCGCCCAGGGTCCAGGTGACCATGTTGGACACCAGGGTCAGCATAGCCACCACGATGATGACGTAGAAGGCGGGCCGGGACAGGGGGCCCAGGACGGTGCACAGCTCCTGGAGGGCGAAATAGAAGCCGTCCACGGTGTCCACCTGGGCGGCGGGCACGGCGGCCAGGATGCCGAAGGTGCCGAAGACGTAGAGCCCGGTGATGATGACGCCGGCGAAAATGGTCATCTTGGGGATAGTCTTGCCCGGGTCGTGGATCTTGGAGCCGATGGAGCCGATGAGCTCGAAGCCCAGGAGGTTGTAGACGATGGCGGCGATATACTGGGTGGTGTTGTCAA
Source organism: Oscillospiraceae bacterium (assembly GCA_022846075.1). Classification (GTDB taxonomy): domain Bacteria; phylum Bacillota; class Clostridia; order Oscillospirales; family Oscillospiraceae; genus Vermiculatibacterium. Next base: position 1,410,406 of record AP025582.1, on the reverse strand, counting down.
AGCTGGGGATGAAGCTGCGGGGGCTGAAGTCGTTGGCCAGGCCGAACTCGATGGCGTAGGCCACGCCCAGGAAGCCGAAAATCAGCAGCACGGCCACCTTGCAGATGGCGGCCACGTTGGACACCGCCACGCTCAGCTCCACTCCACGGACGCCGATCCAGACGATGAGCCAGCACATCAATATGGCGATGGCGGCCAGAATCCAGGGGTTGGCGTCGGGGGCGAAGGCGTAGGAGAACCAGTAGGCGAAGGCCACGAACACCGAGGGCATCCAGAAGGCCACGTTGACCCAGTAGTACCAGCCGGTGAGGACGGCGGGGGCCTCCCCGAATGCCTTGTGGACCCAGGTGTAGATACCGCCGTCGTCGGGGTAGGCGGAGCCCAGCTCGGCGCTCAGGAGGCCGTAGGGGATGAAGAAGATAATGGCGGTGACGATCCAGATGGTGATGGAGCTGACGCCGATGATGGCGGGGGCCACGAAGGTGTCCAGCACCAGGATGCCGCAGATGGTGAACAAAATGGTCTGCCAAAGACTTACTTTTTTCCTCTCGTTTTCCATATGATCCCCTCCCAGGAGGTGGTATTCCCTCCTTCTTTATTGGACCTGCTGCTGGGTGATGCAGTGGACGTTGCCGCCGCCGTAGACCACCTCTCTCGTTTGGACGCCCACCACCTTCCGTTCGGGGAACATGGCCTGGACCTGCTCCAGGGCCAGGGCGTCGTTAGGGTCGCCGTACTGGGGCACGATGACGCCGCCGTTGACGATGAGGAAGTTCATATAGGAGGCGATGCACACCTCGCCATCCTCCCGGGGCATGGTGCCCTCCACCGAGTCGATGGCGTCCGCCCCCTGGAGAAGGATGGGCTCCTTGGTGAGGCACAGCTTGTGGACCTTCAGCTTGCGGCCCTTGGCGTCGGTGGCCTCGGTAAGGGTCTTGTAGGCGGCCTGGGCCTCGTGGTAGAAGGGGTGGCTCTCGTCATCGGTCCAGATGCAGGCCACCTCGCCGGGGCGGACGAAGCAGGCCACGTCGTCGATGTGGCCGTTGGTCTCGTCGGGGTCGATGCCGTCCTTAATCCAGATGATTTTTTCCAGGTTCAGGTATTCCTTCAGCTTTTCCTCGATCTCCTCCTTCGACATGTGGGGGTTGCGGCCCTCGGAGAGGAGGCACATCTCGGTGGTGAGGAGGGTCCCCTCCCCGTCCACGTGGATGGAGCCGCCCTCCAGGACGAAATCGGGGGTGCGGTAGGTGTCCACGTTCTCGATCTCGCAGACCTTCTGGGCGATGGCCTGGTCGGCGTCCCAGGGGAAATAGAGCCCGTCCACCAGGCCGCCCCAGGCGTTGAAGTCCCAGTCCACGGCCCGGACCTCGCCGGTCTGGTCGTTCTTGAGGAAGGTGGGGCCGCAGTCCCGCATCCAGGAGTCGTTGCTAGACATCTCCACCACCCGGATGTCGGCGGGCAGGGCGTTGCGGGCGTGGGCGTACTGGCCGTAGGAGACCACCATGGTCACCGGCTCGAACTGGCGGATGGCTTTGGCCACCTCCACGTAGGCCTTCTGGACGGGCTTGCCCCCGTTGCGCCAGTTGTCGGGCCGCTCGGGCCAAATCATCCAAATCTGCTTCTGGGGCTCGAACTCGCCGGGCATGCGGAAGCCGTCCTTCTTGGGGGTGGATTCGATGCGCTTTGCCATATCGTAAAAACTCCTTCACAATGAATTTTGGAAATCAGTAAAATTTTCCTCTTGCAATTTTTACCGCGGTTGTGTATCCTATTACGGATACATACGATAGGAGGAATGAGCGTGCGACATTTGATCAGTCCCATGGACCTCACGGTGGACGAGACCGACGCGCTTTTGGCGTTGGCCGACCGCATCGTCGACGACCCCAAGGCCTTCGTCCACAAGTGCGACGGAAAGAAATTGGCCACATTGTTTTTTGAACCCAGTACCCGCACCCGTTTAAGTTTCGAGGCAGCGATGCTCGAGCTCGGGGGCGGCGTATTGGGTTTTTCTTCGGCCGATTCCTCCTCCGCGTCCAAGGGGGAGAGCGTGGCGGACACAGCCCGCACCGTCTCCTGCTACGCCGACATCATCGCCATGCGCCACCCCAAGGAGGGCGCGGCCACCGTGGCGGCGGCCAAGGCCACGGTGCCGGTCATCAACGCCGGGGACGGCGGACACCACCACCCCACCCAGACCCTCACCGACCTGCTGACCATCCACCGCCTCAAGGGCCGGATGGACCACCTGACCCTGGGGCTGTGCGGGGACTTGAAGTTCGGCCGCACCGTCCACTCCCTCATCAAGGCCATGTGCCGCTACGAGGGGGTACGCTTCCTCCTGGTCAGCCCCCCGGAGCTGCGGGTGCCCGACTACATCCGGGACGACCTGCGCGCCGGCGGCTTCGACTTCCAGGAGGTGGAGAGCCTGGAGGACGCCATCGGGGAGATGGACGTGCTGTACATGACCCGGGTCCAGCGGGAGCGGTTCTTCAACGAGGAGGACTACATCCGCCTGCGGGACAGCTATATCCTGGACGCCGCCAAGATGAAGCTGGCCCGGGAGGACATGACCGTCCTCCATCCCCTCCCCCGGGTCAACGAAATCGCCGTGGAGGTGGACGACGACCCCAGGGCCAAGTATTTTGACCAGGTCCTCTTCGGCAAATACGTCCGCATGGCCCTTATCATGACGCTTTTGGAGGTGGAATGAGATGAACGTTGACAGCGTAGAGCGCGGGCTGGTCATCGACCACATCGAGGCTGGCCGCAGCATGGAGATCTACAAGGTGCTGGGCCTGGACAAGCTGGACTGCTGCGTGGCCATCATCAAGAACGCCCGCAGCGGCAAGACCGGCCGCAAGGACATCATGAAAATCGAGGACCGCATCGACCTTGACTTGGACGCCCTGGGCTTTATCGACCCCAACATCACCGTGAACATCATCGACGGCGGCAAGATCGTGGAGAAGAAGCGTCTCAAGCTGCCCGCCGCGGTCACCGACATCATCCACTGCACCAATCCCCGCTGCATCACCTCCGTGGAACAAGAGCTGCCCCACGTCTTTCAGCTGGTGGACAACCAACGGGGGCTTTATCGCTGCAAGTACTGCGACCAGGTCTTCGACCGCAAGAAAAAGGTCTGACAGTCCTGTACCGAAGTAGGATAACCAATGCTTTCCTGCTTTATCCAGGCAGGACAAAAGAGCGCCTTACCGAAAATCGGTAAGGCGCTCTTTTATTGACCAAGCATTTCCGAACAGAAAGCAATAAACTCTTCCGGTGTTGGCATTTCGCCGGCTCTGGGAATTCTCTCCCACCGTTTCTGGTCCTCCGGGTCCTCACTGCTCATTCCCTCCAGAATCATAGACATAAGCTGTTCACGCACCATCTCCTCCGACATATGATTTTCCAAGGCCACCACCTGAATGGCTTGTGCCGCCAGCTCCAAGCGGTCCAGCTTTATTGCCTGCCCTGGGTCCCGGTCAGTTTGGTCATCTCTTTCTGGCATATCCTTCTCCCCCCCCTTTTTACATATTTACCTTATATAAGGATATCCTTTAATAAGGATAATGTCAAACAGGAAATCCGCTGATACAATAAACCTGCTATCAGAAGAGGTGATTTCGTGGATGATTTCAAAAGTGTGGTCAGCTACAAAACCCATGCATATGGCAATGTTAGGGTAAAGTTGGCCGACATGTTAGAAAAGCGTGGGATCACCCGAAATCGTTTGCGGACGCTTACCGGCGCAAAATATGATGTCATCAATCGCTATTACAAGGGTGAAAACATAGAGATGGCCGACCTGGATTTCTTCGCCAAGGTGTGTTACGCCCTGGACTGTAAAATCGAAGACTTGCTGGAATATCAGAAGCCAGAGCAGGAATAAAAAAAGCCCACCGCCTTTCGGCGGTGGGCTTTTTTCTTCTTGTTAAAACAGGGTGATCTGGCTGGTCTCCGGCATGTCGTCCAGGGCCCCGGCGGCCTTGAGCTGCTCGATATGGGTCTTGGACACCTTGGGACAGGCGTAGGAAAACTCCTCGATGGAGATAAACTGCCGGCCCACCCGCTGCTCCACGATGGACTGGGCCGCCGTCTCCCCCAGGCCGGGGATGGAGGTGAAGGGCGGGATGAGGGCGTTCTCCCCGTCCAGGACGAAGTGGACGGCCTGGGAGCGGTAGAGGTCCACGTTCCGGAAGGTGAGCCCCCGGAGATAGAACTCGTAGACCACCTCCAGGGTGGTATAGGTGTCCTCCTCCACGGCGGAGGCGGACTTGTCGTCCATCTTGGCCTTGATCTCCTTCATTTTGCTCTTCACCAGGTCCATACCCTGGCACATGATGGTGGCGTCAAAGGCCTTGGCCCGGATGGAGAAAAAGGCGGCATAGAAAGCCAGGGGCCGGTGGACCTTGAACCAGGCGATGCGGAAGGCCATCATCACGTAGGCCACGGCGTGGGCCTTGGGGAACAGATAGCCGATCTTGGCCAGGGAGTCGATGTACCAGTCCGGCACGCCGTGCTTCTTCATGTCCTCCACCCAGCCGTCCTGGAAGCCGCCCTTCTTCACCTTGCCCTTTCGGACCGCCTCCATGATCTTGAAGGCCACCTTGGGCTCCATCCCCTGCTGGATGAGGTAGAGCATGATATCGTCACGGCAGCCCACCGTCTCCAGAACGCTGGCGGTGCCCGCCAGGATCAGGTCCCGGGCGTTGCCCGCCCACACATCGGTGCCGTGGGAGAAGCCGGACAGCCGCACCAGGGTGTTGAAATCCTGGGGCTCGGTGTCCATCAGCATCCCCCGGGTGAAGCGGGTGTTGAACTCCGGGATGGCCACGGCGCCGGTGGGGCCCAGCACGGGGTCGTCCACGTAGCCCAGCTTTTCCGAGGAGGTGAACAGGCTCATGGTGTCCGGGTCGTCCAGGGAGATGTCCGTCCGGGCGTTGACCCCCGTCAAATCCTCCAGCATGCGGATCATGGTGGGGTCATCGTGGCCCAGCATGTCCAGCTTGAGGAGGTTACTTTCCATGGAGTGATATTCAAAGTGGGTGGTGACGATGTCGGTGGAGGTGTCGTCGGCGGGGTGCTGGACGGGGCAGAAATCGTAGATCTCCCGGTCCTGGGGAATGACCACCATGCCGCCGGGGTGCTGGCCGGTGGTGCGCTTGACCCCGGTGCAGCCCTTGGCCAGCCGGTTCTCCTCGGCCCGGGTGACGTGCATCCCCCGTTTTTCCAAATACTTTTTCACGTAGCCGAAGGCGGTCTTTTCCGCCACGGTGCCGATGGTGCCCGCCCGGAACACGTGGCTCTCCCCGAAGAGCTCGAAGGTATAGCGGTGTGCCTTGGACTGGTACTCGCCGGAGAAGTTCAGGTCGATATCGGGGACCTTGTCGCCGCCGAAGCCCAGGAAGGTCTCGAAGGGGATGTTGAAGCCGTCCTTGACATATTGGCTGCCGCACACCGGGCACACCGCGTCGGGCATATCCGCCCCGCAGCCGTAGTCCTTCCCGGCGTCGAAATCGCTGTGCTTGCACTTGGGACAGCGGTAGTGGGCGGGCAGGGAGTTGACCTCGGTGATGCCGGAGAGGAAGGCCACGATGGAGGAGCCCACCGAGCCCCGGGAGCCCACCAGGTAGCCGTGCTCCAGGGAGTTCTGCACCAGCTTTTGGGCCGACATGTAGATGACGTCGTATTTGCGCTTGATGATGCCGGGCAGCTCCAGGTCGATCCGGTCCTGGACGATCTGGGGCAGCTCGCCGCCGTACAGCTCATGGGCCTTGTCGTACACCAGGCTCTCCAGCTCTCCGGCGGAGTTCTCCAGCTTGGGGGCGAAAAGCCCCTGGGGCAGGGGGTCCATCTTTTCGCACCAGTCGGCTACCATGTTGGGGTAGCGGACGACCACGTCGTAGCAGTCGTCCTTCCCCAGGTAGGCGAACTCCTTCAGCATCTCGTCGGTGGTCTTGAAGTAGATGGGCAGGGGCTCGTCACAATCCTCGAAGCCCTTGGAGTCCAGCAGGACGTGGCGGTAGACCTCGTCCTCCGGGTCCAGGAAGTGGACGTCCCCCGTGGCGCACACGGGCTTGTCCAGCTCCCGGCCCAAGGCCAGGATATCCCGGTTGAAGTCCCGCAGTTCCTCCTCCGAGCGGACCATCCCCTTGCGCAGCATGAAGAAATTGTTGCAAAGGGGCTGGATCTCCAGGAAGTCGTACCAGGAGGCGATACGCTTCAGCTCCGCCCAGTCCTTGCGCTTGGAGACGGCCTCATAGAGCTCCCCCGCCTGACAGGCCGAGCCGATGATAAGCCCCTCCCGGTACTTGTCGATCTCGCTCTTGGGCATGATGGGATAGCGCTTATAGTGCTTCAAATGCCCGTCAGAAATGAGCCGGTAGAGGTTGCGCAGGCCCATCTGGTTCTTGGCCAGCACAATGAGGTGCTTGGGCTGCCGCCTGGCCTTGCCCTTGCCCCGGAGGGCGGTCATGGCAGGGTTGATGGCCTGGAGGGAGTGAACCCCCATGTGCTCCAGCATTTGAAAGAAGGGCACCAGCATGTAGGCCACCGTGGCGGCGTCGTCGCTGGCCCGGTGGTGGTTGAAAGCGGGCAGGTTGAGCCGCTCGGCCACGATGTCCAGCTTATGTTTGTTCAGATCGGGCAGCAGGTTTTGGGCCAGGATGAGGGAGTCGATGGCGGTGTTCTCAAACCGCCGCCCCATCCGGCGGCAGCCCTCCGAGATAAAGCCCATGTCGAACTCGGCGTTGTGGGCGGCCAGGGGCCGGCCGGCGGCGAAGTCCAGAAAGGCGGAGATGGCCTCGGCCTGGCTGGGGGCCCCCTCCAGCATCTTGTCGGTAATGCCGGTGAGCTCCACGATCTCCCGGGGCAGCTTCCGGCCCGGGTCGGCGAAGGTGTTGAAGGTCTCGCAGACCTGCCCGTCCCGCAGCACCACGGCGCCGATCTCGGTGATGAGGTCGTGCTGCTTGCTCAGGCCGGTGGTCTCGATGTCGAAGCAGACGATCTCCCCGTGGAAATCCTGCTCGTCGGTGCCGTGGACCACCACCCGGTCGTCCACGTCGTTGATGAAGTAGGCCTCCACGCCGTAGAGGATCTTGATGTTCTTGGCGACGTGCCAGGCGTCCGGGAAGGACTGGGCCACCCCGTGGTCGGTGATGGCGATGGCCCGGTGGCCCCACTTCTCCGCCCGCTTCACGGCGGCGCCGGTGGGGGTGAGGGCGTCCATGGCCGACATGGTGGTGTGAAGGTGGAGCTCCACCCGCTTTTCCGGGGCGGTGTCCTTCCGCTCCTCCTTCTCCCCCTCCATGACGGCGTAGGGCTCCATGACCATGTCGTTGGTGAACCGGTCCAGGTTCAGCCGGCCCTGGATCACCACGTGCATCCCCTCCCGGATGTTGTCCACCAGGGCCTTGCCCTCGTCTCCGGGGAAGAACTTGTTGATCCGCACCGAGCCGGTGTAGTCGGTGACGTCGAAGCTGACCACCCAGGCCTTCCGCTTGGTCAGCTCTTTGTTCTCCACCGAGAACACGTCGCCCTTCACCACCACCGTGCCCATGTCCAGGTTGAGCTCCGACATGGGGATAGGGTCCTTCTTGATCTCATGCTGGCCGAAAATGAGCCGGGCCTTCCGCTTGCCGTCCTTTTTCCGCTCCTTGGGACCGGACCGCTTCAGGGACTCCAGCGCCTTCCGGCGGATCTCCTCCGTGCGGCGGAAGGCCTCCATGGCCGGGTCCTCCTCCGGAGGGGCGGGCTGGGGCGGGACGACCTCCTCGGGGGGCGGTTCAGGCAGGGGGATCTCCTCCGGCGGAGGCTCGGGCAGGGGCACCTCCTCCACAGGGGGCGGCGGGCTCCCCCGCTCCACCACGGCCAGGGCCAGCTCCACCCGCTCCACCTGGTAGGCCTCCGCCAGGGCGGCCTCGGCGGAGCGTCTGATCTCCTCCAGGGGCAGCACGGGGCAGAGGACCTTGGCTTTGATGGCCCGGTTCTTCTTGTCGATGACCGCCCCGGCCACCTCCCAGGAGGACACCTGGCAGGCCAGGGTCCCCTGGGAGGGGAAGGCGGAAAATAATTTTAAAAATGGTATCTTCTGCGGCATAGGACCCTCACACATCCAAAATCAAAGTTCAGCGATCAAGTCAAACAGCTCGTCCACCAACGCATCCTGGGGGACCTTTTTCACGATCTCCCCTTTTCGGAAGAGAAGGCCCTCTCCCACGCCCCCGGCGATGCCCACATCGGCGGCGGCGGCCTCCCCGGGGCCGTTGACGGCGCAGCCCATGACAGCCACCGTGATGGGCTTGTCCACCGCCTTGAGCCGCTCCTCCACCTCCTGGGCCAGGGAGATCAGGTCCACCTTCGTCCGGCCGCAGGTGGGGCAGGAGACCAGCTCCGGCCCCTCCCGCCGCACGCCGGCGGCCTTCAGGATGTCCCGGGCGGCGTATACCTCCTCCACCGGGTCGGCGGAGAGGGACACCCGCACGGTGTCCCCGATGCCCAGGGCCAGCAGGCCGCCGATGCCCACGGCGGATTTCAGGGTGCCCATCCGGAGCGTTCCCGTCTCCGTGACCCCGATATGTAGGGGATAATCGCTTTTCCCGCTCATGAGCTGATAGGCCCGCATGGTGACGGGCACGGAGGAGGACTTAAGGGAGACGCAGATATCCTCAAACCCACAGTCCTCCAGCAGCCTGATGTGCCCAAAGGCGCTCTCCACCAGCGCCTCCGGCGTGACACCCCCATACCTGGCCAGCAGGGGCTTTTCCAGGGAGCCGCCGTTGACCCCCACCCGGATGGGAAGCCCCCGTTCCCGGCAGGCCTGGGCCACCGCCCGGACCTTTTCGGCGGAGCCGATGTTGCCGGGGTTGATGCGTACGGCGTCACAGCCCTGGCGGACGCACTCCAGGGCCAGCTTGTAGTCAAAATGGATATCCACCACCAGGGGAATGGCAATGGCAGCCTTGATGGCCCCCACCGCCCGGGCGGCGTCCAGATCGGGCACCGCCACCCGGACGATCTCGCACCCGGCCTGCTCCAGACGCCTGATTTGGGCCACGGTGGCCGCTGCGTCCTGGGTGGGGGTATTGGTCATGGACTGGATGGTGACGGCGGCGCCGCCGCCCACCGGCACGCCGCTCACGCGGATCTGTCTCGTCATGCTGTCACACCCCGAATTTTTTCAAGATATCGCTGACGGTCACCGCCAGCATCAGCAGCATCAGGCAGATGAACCCAGCGGCGCTGACCCAGCCCTGGTATTTGGGGTCCAGCTTCCTGCCCCGGATGGACAGCAGCACGCCGTTCACCGCCATGAACAAGATCTGACCCCCGTCCAGGGCGGGGATGGGCAGCAGGTTCATCACCGAAAGGTTGATGGAAATGAAGGCCACCAGGCTCAAAATACTGGTCAGCGCCCCCAAAAAGGCCGAGGTGCCAGCCTCCTGGGCGGCCTGGGCCCCCTCTTCGCCCACCTGGCCCACCATATCCACGATGCCCAGGGGGCCGGACATATCTCTGAGGCCCACGGCCCCGGTCACCAGGTCTCCCAGGCTCACCCAGACCATGCGCACGTAGTCCACCGACTGAAACCAGGCGTTTTTCAGCTTGGCCCCCAGGGTGGCCTTCTCCACATTGGAGAGGTAAAGGCCGAACATGAGCCGGCTCTCCCCGTTCACCTCATAGGCCCGGGGCGCCAGGGGCAGATCCTTCAGCTCCACCTTCCGCCCGTCCCGCTCCACGGTGAGGTCCACGCTCACCCCGTCGGTGCGGTTCAGGAAAAAGGACACGTCCTGCTGGAGATAGACGGCGTGGCCGTCCACCGACAGCACCCGGTCCCCCACCTTGAGGCCCTGCTCCCCCTCCAGGGGAAAGCCGTCCATAAAGCCGGAGATCACGGGGGTATAGAAGCCCTGGGCTCCTGAAAAGAGGCAGAGGATGATGAGAAGGCCCGTCAGGAAGTTCATGAAAACCCCCGCCAGCAGGATAATCAACCGCTGCCACCAGGGCCGGTTGGGGAAGGCCCGGGGGTCCCTGGACTCCCCTTCCTCCTCCCCCTCCATGGCGCAGAAGCCGCCGATGGGCAGGAGCCGGAAGGAATAGTCGGTCTCCTTCCCCTTCTTGTGGATCACCTGGGGCCCCATGCCGATGGAGAACTCGTTGACCTTCACCCCGCACAGCTTGGCGGCGGCAAAATGTCCGAACTCGTGCAGGGCGATGAGGATGCCGAACATGAGGATGGCAATGAGGATATAAAGCATGGATCAGTCTCCCATCAAATCAGTTCCAGCGCGAAGCGCGGCTTCCGGTTCCCGCCGACCGGCGGGCGTTGGCGTCGGCGGACAAGATGTCGTCCAGAGTGGGGGTTGGGACCACGGGTACGGTCTCCAGGGCCCGCTCCACCAGCCGGGGAATCTCCCCGAAGCCGATCTCCCCCGCCAGGAACCGCCCCACCGCCGCCTCGTTGGCGCCGTTGAGAACGGCGGTGGCGGTGCCGCCGGCGCGGGCCGCCTCCATGGCCAAAGCCAGGCAGGGAAAGTTCTCCGGATCGGGGGCCTGGAAGGTCAGCGGCGGGCAGGCCAGCAGGTCCAGCGGCTTGGCTGGGCCGGGCACCCGGTCCGGCCAGGTGAGGGCGTACTGGATGGGCAGGCGCATGTCGGCCGTACCCAGCTGCGCCAGGATGGCATTATCACAGTATTCCACAAGGGAGTGAATGATACTCTCCCGGTGGATGACCACGGAAATTTGATCCAGCGGCATCCGGTAGAGCCGCATGGCCTCGATGACCTCCAGGCCCTTATTCATCATGGTGGCCGAGTCCACGGTGATTTTGGCCCCCATGGACCAGTTGGGGTGGTTGAGGGCCTGGGCCACCGTCACCTCTTCCAGCTCGGCCCGCTTTTTGCCAAAAAAAGGCCCGCCGGAAGCGGTGAGGATCAATCGGCGTACCTCCCCCCGGTCCCGGCAGCCCTGAAGGCATTGAAAAATAGCGGAGTGCTCGGAATCCACGGGGACCACCTCGCCCCCGCGGCGGCGGGCGGTCTCCATCACCAGCTCCCCGGCGCACACCAGGGTCTCCTTGTTGGCCAGCGCCACCCGGCGGCCCAGCTCCAGGGCGGCCAGCGTGGGCCGGAGCCCCACCATGCCCATGACGGCGGTGAGGACGGTATCGGTGTCCTCCAGGGCAGCGGTCTCCAAGAGCCCCTCCATCCCAGACGCCACCCGCACGGCGGTATCGGCCAGCTTGATCTTCAGCTCGGCGGCGGCGGCCGGGTCCATGCAGACTGCCAGCCGGGGCCGGAACCTCCGGCACTGCGCCTCCAGGAGCTTCACGTTTTGGTTGGCGGTGAGGGCCGTGACAGTGTGGCCCAGGGCCTCTATGACTTCTAGGGACTGCCGGCCGATGGAGCCGGTGGAGCCCAACAAGGCGATATTCCTCGTCATGCCCTCACCTCCCGATGGCGGGCAGCCAGTGGATCAGGATCTCGATCAGGGGGGCGCAGAAGAGGACGCTGTCGAACCGGTCCAGCACCCCGCCGTGGCCGGGAAAGATATTGCCGAAGTCCTTGAGCTCATACTGCCGCTTGATATAGGAAAAGGAGAGGTCTCCCAGCTGGGACAGAATACTCCCCAGCGCCCCGTAGACGGCCAGCCGAAGATAACTCACCGACAGCCCGAAGCCGAACTGCATCACAGCGCCGTAGACCAGACAGCATACGATGGCGCCGGCAAAGCCTCCCACGGCACCCTCCACCGTCTTTTTGGGGGAGAGATCGGGGGCCAGCTTGTGCTTGCCGAAGGCCATCCCGGCGAAAAGGGCAAAGGCGTCACTGGTGAAGGAGGCCACCAGGGGCAGCAGGATCAGGTATTTCCCCAGCTCCATGGCGTCGATGCGGATGAAGGAGGAGAGGAAATAGGGGATGAAGGCGGCAAAAAAGAAGGCGCCGCCCATTTTCTCCACCGTGACGGTATAGTGACTGCCGATGGCCACCACAAAGGTGAGGACGAAAAAGCCGAAAATGCCGCACAGGGCCGAGCGCATCCCCTCACCGATGAAAACCCAGAAGGGGATGACCCCGGCCAGGACAATGGACAGCCCCGAGATCCAAATATTTTTCACAAAGCCGGTGGACCAGAGCACCTCGTGGACGGCGATCATGGACAGGATGGAGACCGCCACCGGCAGGGCGACGGGCGGCAGCCAAAAGAAGATCACAAAGATCACCGGGATGAAAATCACCGCCACCATGATCCGTTTACCCAAGTCAAATCCCTCCAAACCGGCGGGAGCGGCTCTGATAGGCCGCCAGCGCCTTACGCAGTTCCTCTTTGCTGAAGTCGGGCCAGTTGACCTCGGTGACGTAAAACTCAGCGTAAGCTGACTGCCACAGCAGGAAGTTGGAAAGCCGCACCTCTCCGCTGGGCCGGATCACAAGGTCGGGATCGGGCACCCCGGCGGACCAGAGGCCGCCGGCGAACAGCTCCTCCGTCAACTCCTCCGGCTTCCGCTTCCCCGCCGCGCAGTCGGCGGCAAAGGCCCGGGCGGAGCGCAGGATCTCGTCCCGGCCACCGTAGTTGAGGCAGATGTTCACCTGGCAGCCCTCAAACTTGGACGAGGTGTTCTCCACCCGCCGGCACAGCTCCCGCAGTTCAAAGGGCAGCGGAGCCAGATCCCCGAAGAAGCGGAAGCGCACCTTCTCCTTCTCCATGTCGGTAATGGCCTCCAGCAGGTACTTCCTCAGAAGGCCCATGATGGCGGAGACCTCCTCCATGGGCCGCTTCCAGTTCTCCGTGGAGAAGGCGTACACCGTCAGGTAGGAGATGCCGATCTCCCGGCAGTAGGTGGCGATGGTGCGGAAGGTCTCCGCTCCCGCCGCGTGGCCCGCCGTCCGGGGCAGGCCCCGGCTCTTGGCCCAGCGGCCGTTGCCGTCCATGATGATGGCCACATGGCTTGGCAGGCGGCTGTAATCCACCCTGATCTCTTCTTTTTTCCCAAAAAGGGGCATCCGCGCAGCCTCCCGTCGTTACAGCAACGGATTTCCCGCCGGCCAGGCCGGCGGGAAATCCGTGTCCGTTTTGATCTATATGATGGGACAAGCCGCCGGCATTACACCGCCATGAGCTCCTTTTCCTTTTTGGCGGACATCTCGTCCAGCTCCTTGCAGTACTTGTCGGTCATATCCTGAAGCTCTTTCTCGCAGTCCTTGCGGTCGTCCTCGGTCATGTCGCCCTTCTTCTCGGCGGCCTTGAGCTTCTCCATGGCGTCCCGGCGGATGTTGCGCACGGCCACCTTGCCGCCCTCGGCGTACTTCTTCACCTGCTTGGTCAGCTCCTTGCGACGCTCCTCGGTGAGCTGGGGGAAGAGAAGGCGGATGACCTTGCCGTCGTTCTGGGGATTGATGCCCAGTTCGGAGGTCTGGATGGCCTTCTCAATGGCCTTCAGCAAAGATGCGTCCCAGGGCTGGATCATCAGGCTCCGGGGATCGGGGGAAGAGATGGACGCCACCTGGTTAATGGGCGTGGGGGTACCGTAGTAGTCCACCGCGATCTTGTCCAGCACCGCGGCGTTGGCCCGGCCGGCCCGGACGGAGGCAAAATCGCCCGCCACCACTTCCAGGGTCTTTTTCATTTTATGATCAAATTCCTGATTGAACTCCTGCATTTTACTTTACCTCCTTGATGACCGTTCCGATTTTTTCTCCCATGACCACCCGGTAGATGTTCTCCGGGTCCTTAAGGGCGAAGAGGACCACGGGGATCTTATTGTCCATGGACAGGGACGTGGCCGTGGAGTCCATGACCTCCAAATGCTGGGCCAGGATCTCGTCGTAGGTGATGGCGTCATATTTCACGGCGCTGGCGTCCTTCCGGGGATCGGCGGAGTACACCCCGTCGATGTTCTTGGCCAGAAGGATCACGTCCGCGTCGATTTCGGCCGCCCGCAGCACCGCGGCCGTATCAGTGGAGAAGAAGGGATTGCCGGTGCCGCAGCCGAAGATGACCACCCGCCCCTTCTCCAGGTGCCGGATGGCCCGGGAGCGGATGTAAGGCTCGGCGATGGAGCGCATCTCAATGGCGGTCTGGACCCGCACGGGGACGCCGTGCTGCTCCAGCACATCGGCCACCGCCAGGCAGTTGAGGGTGGTGGCCAGCATGCCCATATGGTCGGCCCGGGTACGCTCCATCTTGTCGCCGCCGTCCTTGACCCCCCGCCAGAAGTTGCCGCCGCCCACCACGACGCCCACCTGGACGCCCTCAGCGCTGCATTTTTTGATGACCTCGCATACCCGGCCGATCACATCGAAGTCCAGGCCCCGTCCGGCGTCGCCCGCCAGGGCCTCTCCGCTGATCTTCAGCAGGACACGCTTATATTTTGGGTTCGACATCATGACACCCCTTTGTGTGTAATATGTTTTACGCCCTTATATTTTAATATAGTTTTCCATTTTTGCATAGAGGTTCGGCCAAAGTTTTTACAAATTGTTCTCTTCTGGCAGGGAAAGGGATTTGACTTTTCCCCTCAGCAAATGTAGAATCAGTTCGAAACCACCCGATAATAGAAAGGATGCGGCCGCCAATGTCTATCAAGATCACCACCGACAGTACCGCCGACCTGACGCCCCAGCAGTTGGAGCGCTACCAGATCGAGGTCCTGCCTCTGACCATCCATCTCAACGATAAGGGCTACAAGGATGGCTTGGAGATCTCTCCCGCCGATATCTTCCGCAACGTGGACGCCGGCGGCGAGCTGCCCAAAACCTCGGCGGTCAGCGTCCTGGAGTTCCAGGAGTTCTTCCAGCGCCTCTCCCCCCTGCACGAGGCCGTCGTCAACGTGGACATCGGCTCCAAAATGTCCGCCAGCTATCAAAACGCCTGCATCGCCGCCCAGGACTTCTCCAACGTGTACGTCATCGACTCCGGCTCCCTCTCCGCCGGGCAGGGCCTTGTGGCCGTGGCCGGGGCGGAAGCCGCCGAGAGCGGGATGGATCCCAAGGCCCTGGTGGACTACATGACCGCATACGCCGCCAAGGTGGAGACCACCTTCACCCTGGACCGGCTGGACTATCTGTGCAAGGGCGGGCGGTGCTCCGCCGCCGCGGCCCTTGGGGCCAACCTCCTGCGGCTCAAGCCCTGCATCGAGGCCAAGGACGGGGAACTCACCGTGGGCAAAAAATACCGGGGCTCCTTCACCAAGGCTCTGTGCGACTACGCCAGGGACCGCATTATAGGCCGGGACGACCTGGACCTGCGCCACTGCTTCGTGGTCCACCCCGACGCCCCCAGGGAGGCGGTGGACGCGGTGCTGGAGCTCATCCCCACCCTGGCCCCCTTCCAGGAGGTGGTTGAGATCCGATGCGGCTGTACCGTCTCCAGCCATTGCGGACCCGCCACCGTCGGTGTCATGTTCGCCCGAAAATAAGCGTTTCAAACAAGACCCCCGGCCTTTTTCGAAAAAGGCCGGGGGTCTTTTCACGCCTGCTCGGCGATAATCTCTCGCAACGCCTGGCAGAGGGCCTGCATATCCTCGTCGGTGCCCACGGTGATGCGCAGATAATTGCTGATGCGGGGCTTATCCCACCAGCGGACCAGGATCCCCCGCTGGCGCAGCCCCTCCAGAAGGACCTTCGCGGGGACGGTCTCATGGGTGACAAAGAGGAAATTGGCCGCCGAGTCACACACGGTAAATCCCATGGAGCGCAGGTGCCCGCTGGCACAGGCCCGGGTGCTGATGATCTTGGTGGTGGTGGCCCGGAAATAGTCCTGGTCCCGGATGGCCCCCAGGGCGCCCGCCTGAGCCAGCCGGTCCACAGGGTAGGAGTTAAAGGAATTTTTCACCGCGTTCAATCCGGCGATGAGGTCCTTGTCCCCCACGGCGTAGCCCACCCGGAGCCCCGCCAGGGACCGGCCCTTGGAGAAGGTGCGCACCACCAAAAGGTTGGGGAACAGGCTCACCAGCTCCACGGCGGAACGGCTTCCGAAATCCACGTAGGCCTCGTCCACCACGACCACGCTGTTTTCATTGGCGGCCACGATGGAGCGGATGTCGCACAGGTCCAGCTCCCGGCCCGTGGGGGCGTTGGGATTGGCCAGGACCACCCCGCCCCCGGGCTCCAGGAAGGGCGCCAAGGGCAGGCTGAAATGTTCATCCAGGGGGATCTCTCGGTAGCTCAGGCCGTAAAAATCGGCAAAAACGGGATAAAAAGAATATGTAATATCGGCAAAGCGGATGGGCTTATCCGGGTCGAAAAAGGCCTGAAAGGCCAGGGACAGCACCTCGTCGGAGCCGTTGCCCACGAAGATCTGCTCCGGCTTCACGTCCAGGGCCAGGGCGATGCCCTCCCGCAGCTCGGTGCATTCGGGGTCCGGGTAGAGCCGCAGGCCCTCCCCCGCCGCCTCCTTGATGGCCCGCAGCGCTTGGGGCGAGGGGGGATAGGGATTCTCGTTGGTGTTGAGCTTGATGAGCTTCCGCCCTTTGGGCTGCTCGCCCGGGGTATAGGGGATCAGACCCCGGCAGCGCTGGCTCCACAGTTCTTTCATCCGTTTTTCTCCTCAGCCCGTATGATTTTTTTGACGCTCTTCTCCGCCTTGGCCCGGGGGATCATCAGCTCATGGCCGCAGCCGGCGCAGCGCAGTTTGAAGTCCATGCCCACCCGCAGAACCAGCCATTCATGGCTGCCGCAGGGGTGGGCTTTTTTCAGCTCCAGCATGTCTCCCACATGGATGTCCACGTCAGGCCGCCCCCCTCTTTGTCCCATTTCTATTATTATAAAAGCCCTTTTTCCCCCTGTCAATTCAAGTTGTCCCTTTGCATATAGTGGCCTATCCAGAAAAACAACGGGTTCAAGCGGAAAGGATTTGGTAAAATTGACGAGTCGTTTTCTCCCGGAGGGCCGCCTGCTCACCACGGCGCCCAATCAGGCCGCCTGCGCCACGCCCGCGGCGCTGGCCCAGGCCATGGAGACAGGGACCGTGTTGGAGGGCGTCGCCCTTCTGTGTGATGAGAACCACGACCTTCTGGTGAAATTGGGGTCCCTTACCGGCCGCATCCCCCGGGAGGAGACCGCCCTGGGCATCGCCGACGGCAGCACACGGGACATCGCCATTCTCTCCCGGGTGGGCAAGCCGGTGTGCTTTACCGTGGAGGCCCTGGAGGAGCGGGAGGGGGCCCTCACCCCCATTCTCTCCCGGCGGCGGGCCCAGGCCCTTGCCCTGGAGGACATTCTCTCCTGGACCTCCGGACAGGTGATCCCCGCCACAGTCACCCACCTGGAGCCCTTCGGGGCTTTCGTCGACATCGGCTGCGGCGTCCCCTCCATGATTGGGGTGGAACGGCTGTCCATCTCCCGCATCGCCCATCCCAGGGACCGGCTGCGGGTGGGCCAGGAGATCTATACCGCGGTGCTGGCGGTGGACCGGGCCGCGGGGCGAGTGGTTCTGACCCACCGGGAGCTGCTGGGCACCTGGGCGGAAAACGCCGCCCTCTTTCGCCCAGGCATGACCGTTCCCGGCTACGCCCGGGGTGTGAAGGACTACGGCACCTTTGTGGAGCTGACTCCCAATCTCTCAGGGCTGGCCGAGTGCAAGGACGGCATCCGGGAGGGGGACCGGGTCTCAGTCTACATCAAATCCATCCTCCCGGAGCGGATGAAGCTCAAGCTCCTGGTCATCGACACCCTCCCCCCCGCCGACGTCCCGGAGCCCCCCCGCTATTTCGTCACCGAAGGCGTCCTGGACCGCTGGCGCTACGCGCCCCCCGGCTGCCAGAAGCCGGGCGGGGAGACGGTCTTTTCTTCGTGAGAATATACCCCCGCCGGCAGGGCCGGACTTTTCAAAAAGCACAGCCCAATGGGCTGTGCTTTTTGATCTTCCAAGCGGCCATCCTCTGCCCAATATCAATTTTTTATCAATTTTGGCCCGGCAGCCTTCGAATTTCTCCTTCGTACGTTATAATTAAGATATAAGCCGAGCGACACAGAGGGGCCATATCGGCCCACAGGCGGGAAACAGACCGAGGGGGGGAGGACACGGCCATGAATCAAATCGACCACGGCCCAAATCAAACCCCACGGATGTCCCGGCGCTTGATCCTGCTTCTGATCGGCGTGTCGGCAGCCCTTGTGCTGATTACGCTGGCACTGACACGGGGCGTGGGCGGCTGCCCACGCCCCCGGATGGACGTGACGCGGCTGGAGGGCGGCTGGACTGACGACGGCGGCGCCAGCGTCACACTGCCCGTCAAACAGGCTTATCCGCCGGAAGGGTACGGTATCGAGACCTCCCTGCCCGCCGGGGACGGCAGTCCCCGTTACCTGCTCTTTTACGCCAAATACCAGAACACCCGGCTGCTCTGGAATGGAACGGAGCTGGGATGCTGTCTATGCAGGCCTCCGGGACAGGGCAGGACCATAGGCAAGGTGTTCACCCTGCTCCCGCTGCCGGAGGAGTCCGGCACACTGCGGATCGCGGCCGCGCCCCTCCTGGGCGGGGGCGTTCCCTATGAGATCTCCGTGCCCCTGGTCGGCTCCGAGGGGGCTCTGGTCTATGGCATGATGGCAGATGAACTGCCCATCCTGGCAATCGCCGCCGCCATCTTCTGCTTCGGCCTGTTCCTGCTCATCTGCGGCTTGCAAGCGCTGTACACGGTGGCTGCCCAGCGGGAGGACGCCCTTGCTTTCCAGGCCAGCTTTCTGCACATCGGCCTGTTCGCCCTGGTGTTCTCCCTGTACTCCTTCGTCATCACCGACACCGTCCACCTGTTCATACCGGAGCCCTACCCCATCTACCTGTTGGAATTCCTGTTGTTTATGCTGATCCCCCTTCCCCTGCTGGCCCTGGCGGCGGAGGTGTGCGGGGCGCGGTTCCGGGCCCTGCTGACGGCGGACTGCTGCGTCCTCTTCCTCAACTTTGCCGCCCAGACGTTAGGGCATCTTTTCTTTGGCTGGGAGCTGCGCAGGGGGCTGACGCTCACCCACCTTTTGATGGCGCTGTCGGCGCTGCTGCTCTTGTCGGCGCTCCTGTCGGCGGCTTGGGGGAAAAACCGCCGGTGGTGGCCGGTGCTGTCCTTCTCCCCCGTGCTGGTGGGGGCCCTGGCGGATATTTTCCGCTTCTACCTGCCGGTATTCTATCAAAAGGCCCTGGGCTTTCAGCTCGGCGTGCTGGCCTTTCTGCTGCTCCAGACCGGCTATCTGCTGCGGCAGAACCTGCGCTATTACGAGACCTCCCTCCGCTCCAGCACTTACCGGCAGATGGCATACACCGACGCCCTCACCGGCCTTGCCAACCGCGCGGCCTTCGAGGCGGAGCTGGCCCGTGTGGAGGGAAAGCTGGAACGCCACTCCTCCATCTGGTGCCTCTCCGCCGACATCAATAATCTGAAAAAGACCAACGACGCCCTGGGCCACGCCGCCGGGGACGCCCTCATCCGGGCCGCGGCGGAGCTGCTCCGGGACGGGGCGGAGGGAGAGGGCCGGGTCTACCGCGTGGGTGGGGACGAGTTCGTCCTCCTCCTCTTCGACCACTCCGAGGCGGACGTGCGGGCCCTGCGGGCCCGGCTGGACGCCGGGGCTGAACGGTACAGCGCCGCCCATTCCCCCGGTCTTAGTATCGCCTTCGGCTGTGACCGTTTCCGTTTTTCGGACGGTGACACCCTGGAAAGGCTCCTCTCCCGGGCGGACCAGCTGATGTATGAGGACAAGCGGAGCTGGAAAGAGGCCCAGGCGCCGGGCTCCTCGTGACACCCGGCCCCAAGCGCAGTCGAAAGACTGGCGGTCCCCTGCGGACATGGGCCGGAGAAATGGCCGCCGGAGGGGCAGAATGACCATGCGGGCCTGAGCCGCAGAGCAGCCAAAAAGCGGGGCGGTATCCCTACCGCCCCGCTTTCTTCGCCAGATATTGAAAGAGGGAGCTTCTTTCAGCCCTCCTCCCCCTTGATTTTTTCCCAATACTGCCGCGCGGCCTGCTCGGTCTTGTTGTCCCCGTAGATGTAGTATTGGCTTCCCAGCAGAATGTCGGGCAGATATTGCTGCTTCACCCAATGGTGGGGGAAATTGTGGGGGTAGAGATACCCCTGGTCCCGCTCCATGCCCGCGGAGTCGGCGTGGACGTTCTGAAGGTGCCGGGGGTACTCCCCCGTCTTTCCCGCACGCACGTCCGCCCGGGCGGCGCCGATGGCCGCCACGACGGAGTTGGACTTGGGCGCGGTGGCCAGCAGTACCACCGCCTGGGCCAGGGGGAGCTGGGCCTCCGGCAGACCCAGTTGGAGGGCGTTGTCCACGCAGGCCTTCACGATAAGGGCCGCCTGGGGGTAGGCCATGCCCACGTCCTCGCTGGCCGAGCACAAAATGCGGCGGATGGCGGTGATCATATCCCCCGCCTCCAGCAGCCGGGCCAGGTAGTGGAGGGCGGCGTCCGGGTCGGAGCCCCGAAGGGACTTCATGAGGGCGGAAGCGATGTCGTAGTGGTCGTCCCCCTCCCGGTCGTAGCGCATGGCTGATTTCTGGGCCACCGTCTGGGCGTCCTCCAAAGTAATGGCAAGTGTTTTCCCTTTCCGGGCGGCGGAGTTCATCAGCAGCTCCACGGCGTTCATGGCCTTCCGGCAGTCCCCGCCGCAGGCGGTGGCGATGTGCTCCACCACCCCCTTCTCGCACTTGGCCTTGGCCCCCAGCCGCTCCCCCATCAGCCGAAACCCCCGCTCCACGGCGGGGATCAGGTCGTTGGCGCTCAAGGGCTTGAACTCAAACACGCTGGAGCGTGAAAGGACGGCGTTGTAGACGTAGAAGTAGGGGTTCTCCGTGGTGGAGGCGATGAGGGTCACGTCCCCCCGCTCGATGACCTCCAGCAGGGATTGCTGCTGCTTCTTGTTGAAATACTGGATCTCATCGAGGTAAAGTAAAACCCCTTCCGGGGCCAGGAGGGTCCCCACCTCCCCGATGACATCCTTCACGTCGGACAGGGAGGCCGTGGTGGCGTTGAGCCGCCGGAGGGTGCGGTTGGTGCGCTTGGCGATGATGTTGGCCACGGTGGTCTTGCCGGTGCCGGAGGGGCCGTAAAAGATGAGGTTGGGGATGTTCCCCCCCTCAATGATGCGCCGGAGAAGGCCCCCCTCGCCTAAAATGTGCTTCTGCCCCACCACCTCATCCAGGGTCTCGGGGCGGATCTCATCCGCCAAGGGCCGGTATGTCATGGGCGCTCCCCTCCCTTATCATCTTTCCAGTTCCACCACTTGCGCTGTTCCGGATCCGTGATCCGCCCCTCGGCAAAGGCCACCGCAAAACGGTACACATAGAGACAGCACCGATCCACCCCGCCCGGATAACGGGCGCAGTCCAGAAAATACAGCTCTTCCGGGTCCCGGCCCTTCAACTCCTCCACCGAGGAAATACCCAGGTCCAGAAAGTGCCGCTCCATATTGGGTCCCACGCCGGGGATGGTTTTTAGGTCTGTTTTCACGGCGCACCTCCAGGAAAGAAATGGGGAGGATCTTGTCCTCCCCATTCTAACATATGTTCTACTTCTTTGTAAAGCGTCACTTGGCCGCCCGCCAGACCAGCAAAATCGCCTGCTCCACCGTGCACGGAGACTTGGGGGACAGGGCGTTCTCCCCCGTACCCTCCAGCACCTTCCGGCCCACCAGGGCGGCCATGCCCCCGGCGGCCCAGTCGGCGACCTCTTCGCCGTCGGCGTAGGCCGTCAGGTCGGCGGGCTCCGCCGCAATGCCCGCCCGCTCCATGGCCCGCCAGAGCATGGCGGAAAGCTGTTCCCGGGTCAGGGGGCCGTCCGGGGAAAACCCGCCCTCTCCGGTGCCCTGGACGATTCCGGCGGCATAGGCCTTCAAGACCGCCTCGTCTGTGGTGTCGGAGAAGGTATCCGCCGGGGCGGGAGCCACGGCCTCCCCCGTGGCCTTCTCCAGGTAGTTCACCGCCAGCTCGGCAAATTGGAGGCGGGTGACGGTGTAGGTCTGGTAGGCCCCGCACCGGGGCGTGACATAGCCCCCTTCCCGGGCCTGGACCAGCTCTTGGGCGGCCCAGGGGGAGGCGTCCTCCCGGCGGAGGGGATTTTTCAGCATGCCAAAGACCCCGTCCACCTGTATGGAGGCATAGCCCTGGTCAAAATAGCCCACGGCGTCGTAGAGACAGGGCACCGCCAGACCGCCGGCCTGGTCCTGAAAGCCCCAGGCGCCCGTGCCCCAGTCCAGGCCGAAGCCGGAGGAGCCCATCTCGGAATGGGTCCATGCAAGGCCCTCGTGGAAAAGGGCGCTCTCATCCACCGCCTCCGGGGCCGCCGCCCGGGCTCCGGTGGCGTCGATATAGTACGGCTCCGGGCCTTGGCTGTCCCAGACCTGGGCCAGGCCGGTGGCCTCGTCAAAGACATTTCCCCGCATAAAGCCCTTGGGGTCGGTCAGGTAGAAATATTGGGGCTGGATCACCACCCGGCCCGCGCCGTCGACGAAGCCCACGCCCTCCTCCGTCTCATAGCCCCACAGGCCGAGACCCGCCCGCCAGGGCTTCCGCCCCTGACACTGAGCGAAAAGCTCCCGGCCCTGGCCGTTGATCACGTTGTAGCCCCTCCCGGCGTATTGAACCACGGCACAGCCGTCGGCGCCGAAATCGTCGCTGCCCAGGTCCCCGTAGCCGCCGTACTGGAGGGGGGTGATCTCCCTTCCGGCGGTGTCCACGTAGCCCCAGCCCTCCCCGCCGTCCGTCACCATGGCGTAGCCGTGGGAGAAGGGGCGGTAAGCCCAATACCGATAGCCTGTCAGCAGCTTGCCATCCAGGGACGTCAGCGCGTAGGGCGGCTGGCCCTCCCACTGTCCCACGAAGCGGACGCCCACCTCGTCGGCGGCCTCCTCCTGTGTGGCGTAGACAAAATCCACCACCGTGCCGCCGTTTAAGTCGATCTTGCCCCATGCTCCATCTCTCGCCGCCGTGGCCCGGCCCTGGTCGTCAAACTCCCCCACCGCGTCGAACACAAAGCCGATATACTGCGTGCCGTCCAGGCTGAACAGCCCGCTTTTGCCGTCCTTCACCAGCAGCATCCGGCCGGTGCCGTAGCGGCGCATGAGGCCCTCGCATTCGGGGTACCAGGTCACGGAGAGGCCCTGGTTTTCCCCCGCCTGGGCCGCCGCCTTCCACAGCAGGTCCGGGTCGCTGACGCCCGCCTCTATGGCCCGGGATAGGGCCTCTCCCGAGCGGAACCGGCAGGGGTAGGCCTCCTCCCCCGTGGACACGTCCACGGCCCCGTAAAATCCCTCCCAGGACTGCACACGGGCAAGGCCGCCCTCCGGCCGGGCCGCCCACAGGTACCGGCAGGGGACCACCTGGTTCCCCGCCTGGTCGATGAGCCCCCGCAGCGGCGTCCCGTCCTCGTCCCGCATGGCCACCTGGGCGTAGCCGCCGTCAAAGTCCTCCGCCTCGCCGGTAAACTGATGGGGAATGGCCGCCTGGAACGCCTCGTCCAGATAGCCCCACTTCCCGTTCAGGGACGCCGCCCGCAATCCCTCGGACAGCTCCCCGATCCAGTCGTATTCCAGGGGCAGGACCTGGTTCCCCTCCACATCCAAAACGCCCCAGCGCTGGGTATCGCCCACCCACTGGGCCACACGGGCGTAGCCGCCGTCGTAGACCCGCACGTCGTCGTAGACGGCGGGGACCACCACCCGCCCCTCCTCGTCCAGGAAGCCGGTCTTGCCGTTTTCCGAAAAAGCGGCCCTGCCGTCAAAATAGCCGCCCACGTGCTCGGCCGCGCCCAGCGCGGCGGGCGCGGCCCCCGCCAGCAGGGCCGTACAGAGCAGGGCTGTCAAAAATCGTCTCATGGAACCCCTCCTTTCCCGCAAGCGCAAAAAATGGACGAAACGGTGTCCCGTTTCGTCCATTTTATCACGTCGTCCCTCCCCCGTACAGTGGGATTTGGCCCTCACTCCTCCTGAAATACCTTCAGCTTTCGGTTGAGCCGGGCGGTGTCCTTTTTCAGGGCCACGTGCATCCCGATCCACATGGCAAAGGCTCCCCCCTCCAGGAACGCGATCAGCGCCGCTGCCCCCCACGCCGGCACACCGGAGAACCAGTGGAAGAACAGGCTGCCGCCCAAGAACAGGACGTTCAGCAGCACCGCCCAAACCACCGTCCTGTTCCGCAGAGCGGCGGAGAGCAATTCCTTTTCCTCCGGGAACAGGAAGGTCTCGCAGATGGCCAGCACCATGGAGACGACCACCATCTCTATCATGGTCCAAATGGAGACCACGTCGCTGCCCTGAAGCAGATTGACCACGCTTTTGATGGAAAGCAGGGCGATGGTATAGATGGACATATGGAATTTCATGTTCATGCCCCAGCGATAGAAACTGAAAAACTCTTTCATTTCAATACCTCCTACATCCCAAGCCGCTCCCGCAGCAGGGGCGCGTAATGGCGGGAGATCATGAGCTTCTCCCCGTTCTTCATGGCCGCCTCGATCCGGCCCGCCCCGCGGCTTTTCAGGCTGCGGATGCCGTGGAGGTTGACCGCCATGGACTTGCTCACCCGGCAGAAGCCCAGGGCCTCGTACCGGGTCTCCAGCTCTCCCAGGGTGAGGGCGGTGCGGTAGACCTGGCCGGCGGTGTACAGATAGGTCCGCTCCTCCACCGACTCGCCGTAGAGGACCTCCCCGGGGGAGAGCAGCACCATTTCCCGGTCCTGGTCCCAGGCGCAGAGCTTTTGCAGGCTGGACTTGAGCAGGGACAGCACGCCCAGCATCTCCTCGTCCAGGGCCGGACAGCGCAGGATGACCTCGTTCTCCTCCACTTGGCTGTGTTCCACTGTGATTTTCATGGACCTTCCTCCTTGCCAGCTGACACGTTGAGCATACCCGCTCCGGGCCGGATTTGCAAGGGCCGTACCGGCAAGGGGCCCTTTTCCCCCGGCAAGATGCAAAAAAGCAGACGCGGCGGTCTCCCGTCGCGCCTGCCTTCTTTTCGCTTGTTTACTCGTACAGGGGGAACCGGCCGGTGAGCTCGGCCACCTGGGCCCGGATTGCGTCGGCCTGACCGTCGAAGTCCTTGGCCGCCGCGCCGATGAACTTGGCGATGAGGAGCATCTCCGGCTCCTTGAAGCCCCGGGTGGTGACGGCGGGGGTGCCAATGCGCACGCCGCTGGTGACGAAGGGCTTCTCCGGGTCATTGGGGACGGCGTTCTTGTTAGCGGTGATGTTCACCTCGTCCAGCCGCCGCTCCAGCTCCTTGCCGGTGAGATGCATACTGCGCAGGTCCACCAGCATCATGTGGTTGTCCGTGCCGCCGGACACCAGGTCGAAGCCCTCGGCCAGCAGGGCGTTGGCCAAAGTGGAGGCGTTCTTCACGATCTGCTCCTCGTAGGCCTTGAACTCGGGCTTCATGGCCTCCCCCAGCATGACGGCCTTGGCGGCGATGACGTGCTCCAGGGGGCCGCCCTGGCTGCCGGGGAAGATGGCGGAGTCAATCTTCTTGGCGTACTCGGCCTTGCAGAAGATCATGCCGCCCCGGGGGCCCCGGAGGGTCTTATGGGTGGTGGTGGTCACCACGTCGGCGTAGGGGATAGGGGACGGGTGGAGCCCGGCGGCCACCAGCCCGGCGATGTGGGCCATATCCACGAAGAGGTAGGCCCCCACCTCCTTGGCGATGTCGCCGAATGTCTTGAAGTCGATGATGCGGGGGTAGGCGGAGGCGCCGGCGATGATCATCTTGGGGTGGTGCTTCCGGGCCAGCTCCCGCACCTCGTCGTAGTTGATGCGCCCGTCGGCGCCTACGCCGTAGGAGACGATCTTGTAGTTCCGGCCGGAAAAGTTCACGGGGGAGCCGTGGGTCAGGTGGCCGCCATTGGAGAGGTCCATGCCCAGCACCGTGTCGCCGGGCTCGCAGAGGGCGGCGTAGACGGCGTAGTTGGCCTGGGCGCCGGAGTGGGGCTGGACGTTCACGTGGTCGGCGCCGAAGAGGGCGCAGGCGCGGGTCCGGGCCAGCTCCTCCACCACGTCCACGCACTGGCAGCCGCCGTAGTAGCGGTGGCCGGGATACCCCTCGGCGTACTTGTTGGTGAGGACGCTCCCCTGGGCGGCCATCACGGCCTGGCTGGTAAAGTTCTCCGACGCGATGAGCTCGATGTTGCGCTGCTGGCGGTCATACTCGGCGCGGATGGCGGCGCCCAGCTCCGGGTCCTGGGCCTGGATAAGCTCCATGTTCTCCTTCAGCATTTACCTGCTCCCCCTTTAAATTGGTGTCGCAATCGCGATAAAAGTATGATATTATGGATGAAAGATTCCGTCAAGAGGTGAATTGTATGAGAAAAAAGGAACGTGCGGCCCTGATTGTGGAGGAATTGAAAAAAGTCTACCCCGAGGGCATCTGTTCCCTTCAATATCCCAAGCCCTACGAGCTGTTGTTTTCCGTCCGGCTGGCCGCCCAGTGCACCGACGAACGGGTCAACCAGGTCACCCCCGCCCTCTTCGCCCGCTTCCCCACCCTGGAGGCTCTGGCCGCCGCCGATGTGAGCGAGGTGGAGGAGTACATACACTCCACCGGCTTCTTCCGGGCCAAGGCTAGGGACATCGTGGCCGCGTCCCAAATGCTGCTCTCCGACTACGGCGGGGTGGTGCCCAACACCATGGAGGACCTGCTGAAACTCCCCGGTGTGGGCCGCAAGACCGCCAACCTCATCCTGGGGGACGTGTACCACACCCCCGGCGTGGTCATCGCTGACACCCACTGCATCCGCATCTCGGGCCGCCTGGGCCTCACCGACGGCACCAAGGACCCGGCCAAGGTGGAGGAGCAGCTGCGGAAAATTCTGCCTCCCGAGGAGTCCAACGACTTCTGCCACCGGCTGGTGCTCCACGGCCGGGCGGTGTGCATGGCCCGGGGGCCGGTGTGCGAAAGCTGCACCCTGCGGCCCTGGTGCGACCTGTACAACAAGAGCGGGAAAAAAGACGAGACATAACAAAAAGAGCCCGGCGTGATGACACGCCGGGCTCTTTTTTATCTTTATGCCTGTTCCAGCACATATTTTTCCACCGCCTGGCCCACCCCCGCCTCCGTGTTGGCGGCGGTGCGGTATTTGGCGGCGGCTTTTGCCTGGGGTGAGGCGTTGTCCATAGCGAAGGACCAGCCCGCCCAGGAGAGCATCTCCAGATCGTTGCCCGCATCCCCGAAGGCCATGACCTGCTCCGGCCCCAGGCCCAGGTGGGCCGCAAGGGCCTGGAGGGCGGTCCCCTTGTTCACGCCTCCGGCGGCCAGCTCCATGTTTTGGGCAAAGGCGTTGGCGATCTCCAGCGCCCCGGTGGCCAGAACCTCCCGTTCCACCTGCTTCCGCTCCGACAGGGGCACGTGGAAAATGTTGAACTTCTCCACGTCCCGTCCCGCCAGGGCGTCGGCCAGCTTTTCGGGAAAGAGGGTCTTTTCGGTAAAGAGGGCGGTAAACTCCGGCGAGAGGCAGTGGGGGCGCACCAGGTCCACGTCCCCCCGCTCCACATAGTTCTGCCCGGCGCAGTACACCTCAAATGGCAGCCGGTGGCGCTGAAGGATGCGGATGATGTCCAGGGCTTGGGCGTTGGGCATACATTTTTCGTAGATCCGCTTTCTGCCCCGCACATCCCGGACCGCGGCCCCGTTGCCCACCAGGGCGTAATCCATCAATCCCAGCTGCTCCACGGCGTCCGAAATAAGGCTCCAGGTCCGGCCGCTGGCGATGGCCAGGGCCACCCCCAGCCGGGAGGCCGCCCGGAGGGCCGTGATATTCCGCTGGGGAACCGTGACGTGGTTGGCGTCCAAAAGCGTGCCGTCCATATCCATGGCGATGAGTTTGATATTCAAGTGAATTCTCTCCGTTACCCTTTCAATTCCAGGGCCTTCCTGACCTTCTCCACGATGCCCTGGGCGGTGAGGCCGTAGTGCTCCAACACCTGCTCGGCCTTGCCCGAGCGGCCAAAGACGTCCTCCACCCCGTGGCGGATCACGGGCACCGGGTGCTGGGCGCTGACGCAGGCGCACACCGCCTCACCCAGGCCGCCGATGACGTTGTGCTCCTCGGTGGTGACGATGCAGCCGGTCTCCCAGGCCGCCTTGACCACCAGCTTCTCGTCCAGGGGCTTGATGGTATGCATATCGATGACCCGGGCGTCGATCCCCTCCTGGGCCAGCAGTTCGGCGGCGGCCAGGGCCTTCTGAACCATGAGGCCCACGGCGATGATGGTCACATCCCCGCCGGGGCGGAGGGTGACGCCCTTGCCCAGCTCGAACTTGTAGTCGGGGACGGCGTCGGTGACGGTCTCCACCGCCAGGCGGCCCAGGCGGAGGTAGGCGGGGCCGTCGTAGTCCATGAGGGCTTTCACGGCCTGGGTCATCTCGTTGCCGTCGCAGGGGCAGCAGACCACCATGCCAGGGATGCTCCGCATGGTGGCGAAGTCCTCGCAGCACTGATGGGTGGCCCCGTCCTCCCCCACGGACAGTCCGCCGTGGGAGCCCACCACTTTCACGTTCAGGCGGGGATAGGCCACCGAGTTGCGCACCTGCTCAAAGGCCCGGCCGGCGGCGAACATGGCAAAGGTGTTGGCAAAGGGCTTCTTGCCGCAGGTGGCCAGGCCGGCGGCCACGCCCACCATGTCGCACTCGGCGATCCCCATGTCGAAGAAGCGGTCGGGATAGGCCTTGGCAAAGCCGTCGGTCTTGGTGGCGCTGGCCAGGTCGGCGTCCAGCACCACCAGTTCGGGGTACTGCTCCGCCAGATCAATGAGGGCCTTGCCGTAGGCCTGGCGGGTGGCGATCTTCTCTCCCATATTATATCCACTCCTCCGTCTCGTCTTTTCCGTACAGGTTCTCATAGGCCTGGTCCAGTTTTTCCAGGGTGGCCACGGCGTCATCCATGGCCTCGGCGGCCATCTCCTCGGCGGCGATCCGCACACCGTCGGAAAGCTCCTCGTGAGCCTGCTTGTACTGCTCGTCGTTGGGGGCCTTGCCGTGCCAGCCGGCGTCGTTCTCCATGAAGGAGACCCCCTTGCCCTTCACCGTTTTCGCCAGGATGACGGTGGGCATCCCCTTGCACTCCGCGGCCAGCTCCAGGGCCTCGGCGATGGCGGCCAGGTCGTGGCCGTCCACCTTCAAAACGTTCCAGTTGAAGGCCGCAAACTTCTCGTCCAGGGGCTCGGTGGGCATCACGTCGGTGGTGGAGCCGTCGATTTGGAGGCCGTTGACGTCCACGATGGCGCAGAGGTTGTCCAGGTAATACTTGGCGGCGGCCATGGCGGCCTCCCACACCTGGCCCTCCTCCACCTCACCGTCTCCCAGGATGGCGTAGACCCGGTAATCCTTCCGGTCGATCTGCCCCGCCAGGGCCATGCCTACGGCGGCGGAGATCCCCTGGCCCAAAGAACCGGTGGACATATCCACGCCGGGGACGTGCACCATGTCGGGGTGGCCGGACATATGTCCCACGATGGAGCGGAACAGCTTGAGCTGTTCCTTGGGGAAGTAGCCCTTCAGCGCCAGGGCGGCGTAGAGGGCGGGTGTGGTGTGGCCCTTGGAGAGGACCAGCCGGTCCCGGTCGGGGTCCTTGGGTGCGGTGGGGTCCACCTTCATGGTGTGGAAATAGAGGACGGCCAGGATATCCGCCACGGACAGGGAGCCGCCGACGTGGCCGGAAGCGGCGGTGTACACCTGATCCATGGCCAGGGAGCGGATCTTGGCCGCCGACAGGGCCAGGCCTCGGAGCGCGTGCGTTTCCATCATATCATCCTTCCTTTTTATCGGTCCAGAACGGACAGGTCCAGCCCGTCCAGTCCGGTGAGCAATTCTTTCGCCAGGGACAGGAGCTTGGCGCAGTCCCCGGGGTGGTTCCCCTCGGCGTTCAGGGGAAGCAGAGGGTCGTGGAGGGACTGCCGCAGGAGCATCCAGCCCTCGGGCAGGGAGAGCCGGACCCCCTCGCAGGTGGGGGCCAGGGGGATGCCCCGCTCCTCCGCCCGGTGGGCGAAGGCCTCCAGCGCGGCGGCGCCCTTCTCCTTGAAATCAGCCCCCGAAAGGGGGATGCGCTTTTCCGCTTCCTCCACGGCGGGGGGCAGCTTGGCGATCAGGTCCCCCAGCCGCCCGTGCCTGGCCAGGGCCACCACCAGCTTCACCGCCAGATAGGCCCCGTCGTCCAGAAAATAGTTCTCCTGGAGGGCGCCGTGGCCCGAAGTCTCCATGGCCATGG
The DNA here is from genome assembly GCA_022846075.1 of Oscillospiraceae bacterium. Taxonomy (GTDB): domain Bacteria; phylum Bacillota; class Clostridia; order Oscillospirales; family Oscillospiraceae; genus Vermiculatibacterium. The sequence goes on along the minus strand of AP025582.1, from coordinate 1,380,224 downwards.
GGGTGGGCACCCCTTCGGCGTTCAGGCGGATGGCCTCGTTGATGACGTTTTTGTAGCCCCGCTTGAACCGGCGGTGCTTCAGCCCCAGGTCCCGCTCCAGGAAAACGGTGAGCCGGTCGGAGGTCACCGAGTCGGTGACGATGGTGCCGCCCGGATGGCCGGGGGCCAGAATGGCGGCGGTCAGAGCGATGATGGCGTCCCGGTTCACCTCGGTGCCGTCCGGGAGGACGGCGGACATCCGGTCCACGTCGGTGTCGAAGATGAGGCCCAGGTCGGCCTCGCTGTCCAGCACGGCGGAGCGGATGGCCTCCATGGCCTGCCGGTCCTCCGGGTTGGGGATATGGTTGGGAAAATTACCGTCAGGCTCCAGGAACCGGCTGCCGGAGCAGTCCGCCCCAAGAGGTTCCAGCACTTGGGTGACAAAGAAGCCCCCGGCGCCGTTCCCCGCGTCCACCACGATGTGAAGGCCGGACAAGGGCCGCCCGCCCTTGTCCGCCCCCTCCACGATTTTGCCACGCAGATAGGCGGCATATTGGCCCATCAGTTCGGAGGGCTCCGCCTCCGAGGGCCCCTCCGCCTCCTCCACGCCGCCGGCCAGCGTCAGAAGGGCCGTGATGTCCGGCTTGTCCAGGCCCCCCTCCGGGGTAAAAAACTTCATGCCGTTGCGCTCGGCGGGCAGGTGGCTGGCGGTGAGCATGATGGAGCCGTCAAAGGCCGTGCCGGGGAAAACGGTCCCCATGAACATGGCGGGGGTGGAGGCCAGGCCGCAGTCCAGCGCCTCGGCCCCCTGGGCCCGGATGCCCCGCACGGCGGCCTCTTTCAGGGGGGAGGCGGTCAGGCGGGAGTCGTGCCCCACGCCGATGCGCAGCTGCCGGGCGGGCGTGCCCGTCCGTTGGGAGAGCCACAGCGTAAAGGCCCCGGCGATGCGCTGGCAGGCCCCGCCCGTCAGATCCACCTCCCTGCCGCCGGGGACGGCCAGCGCCACGCCCCGCACGTCGCTGCCGTTTTGTAACTGCCGAAGATCATTCCCCATCCTGTCAGCCCCTTTTCCTCATTTTGTCCAAGTATGTTCAGTATACGACAAATGCTCTGCCGGTTGCAAGGGATTCCCCGCAAATGCTTTGGCGTAAACAGTACAAAAAGACGGCTGAAACCGGTGTGTTCAGCCGTCTTTTTGATGGTTTTTTCGTTTCAGGCAAAGTCCGGGTCTGAAAATTGTCCCCGCAGGCCGGGGACACGCCCCGGCACAAGTTTTTACTTCGTGCCGAAAATACGGTCGCCCGCGTCCCCCAGGCCGGGGACGATGTAGCCGTGGTCGTTGAGCTTCTCGTCCACGGCGGCCACGTAGATGTCCACGTCGGGATGATCCTTGTGGACCCGCTCGATGCCGGCGGGGGCGGCAATGATGTTCATGAGCTTGATGTGCTTAACGTCATAGTTCTTGATGAACTGGATGGCCGCGGAGGCGGAGCCGCCGGTGGCCAGCATGGGGTCCAGGATGATGACCTCCCGCTCGGAGATGTCGGTGGGCATCTTGCAGTAGTACTCCACCGGCTCCAGGGTGTCCGGGTCCCGGTAGAGGCCGATGTGGCCCACCTTGGCCGAGGGGATCAGGGTCAGGATGCCGTCCACCATGCCAAGGCCCGCCCGGAGGACGGGGACGATGGCCAGCTTCTTGCCCGCCAGCTGCTTGAAGGTGCCGGTGGCCACGGGGGTCTTGATGGTCACATCCGCCAGAGGCAGGTCCCGGGTGGCCTCATAGCACATCAGGGTGGCAATCTCGCTGACCACCTCCCGGAAGTCCTTGACGCCGGTGTTTTCGTCCCGGAGGATGCACAGCTTGTGCTGAAGAAGCGGGTGGTCCAATACGTGTACTTTTTCCATGTGATCCATTTCAGTCATTCCCCTTTTTCTTTATCTCGCGCCAGCCGCTCCCGCTCCGCCTGGGAGAGCCGGTGGTAATCGGGCGTCAGTTCGGACGCCGGGATGAGCCTGCCCTCCCGCGCCTGGTCCAGGGCGGCCCTCGCCACCCCCCAGGCGTTCTGGAACCGCAGGTTGGGTGGGACCATCCGGACCTTCTGGCCCCGTTTGATGAAATCATTATAGCATAGCTGGGCGCCGTCTCCAACTAAAATCTGCGGCTGGCCCTCTGTTTCCAGCTCGGCGGCCAGCTCCTCCAGCCCGATGGCCCGGTCGGGGGCCAGGCGGCGGATGGCCTCGCCGTCGGAGGAAAAGCGGGCGTTGTAGACCTGGCTCCTCCTGGCGTCCATCACGGGGCAGATCTGGCCGGGCAGGGCCGCCAGGTTCCAGGCCATGGCCTCCAGCGTGGAGACCTTGGCACAGGGCTTGTCCAGCGCCCAGGCCAGGCCCTTGGCCGCCGACACGCCGATGCGCAGGCCGGTGAAGGACCCCGGCCCCGCCGCCACGGCCACCACGTCCACGTCCCCCAGAGACACCCCGCAGTGCTTCAGCAGTTCCTCCGCCATGGGCAGAAGGGTCTTGGAGTGGGTCATGCCGCTGTTCTCATAGGATTGTGCGATCAGAAAATCGTCCTCGCACAGGCACGCCGAGCAGGCCAGGGCGGAGGATTCCAGTGCCAGTATCTTCATGCTCAGTGTCCCCCCTTGATGCTGACGATCCGGTCCGAGTCCCTCTCTCCCCGGCGGATGTCCACCTGGATACAGCCGGAGAGGGCGTCGGCCACCTTCTCGCTCCACTCCACGGCGCACACGCCGCCCCGGCGCAGGTAGTCCTCCCAGCCGATGTCAAAGAGCTCGTCGGAGGAGCCCAGACGGTACATATCGAAGTGGAACAGGGGCAGGCGGCCCCCTTCGTACTCGTTGACGATGGTAAAGGTGGGACTGGTGACCCGCTCCCCGATGTCCAGACCCCGGGCCAGGCCGCGGGTGAAGGCGGTCTTTCCCGCCCCCAGGTCCCCGGTGAAGGCCACCACCGCGCCGGGGGACAGGGTCCTGCCCAGGGCTTCCCCCAGGGCTTCGGTCTCGGCCTCGCTGGCGGTACGGTATTCCATTGTTCCACCTCCCGGCCCGGAATTTGTGATGTTTTTCTAAATTACGCCCATATAGTATAGCATAAGACGGGAAAGAATGGTATACTGTTTTCATTGATTTTGCGTGGAAGGGGGCGGGTATCCTGTCCTGGTTTTCTGATTCCCTGCGGGAGTTCTGGGCCCGGGGGGACAAGCTGTTGCTGGCCCTGTGCCTCCTGGCCAGCGGCTACGGGCTGGTGCTCATCTACACCGCCACCCGCTGGAACGACAACAGCCGCAGCGTCCCGGTGCAGTGCCTCGGCATTTTCCTGGGGGTGGTGGTCTACATCATTCTCTCTTCCGTGGACCTGGAGCTTTTGGTCGAGAAGAGCTGGAAGTGGCTGCTGGCCTTCAATCTGGGCTTCAACCTGCTGGTGCGCACCCCCATCGGGGTCACCCACGGCGGCAACCGCAGCTGGATCGCCATTCCCGGCTTTCCCCTGGAAATACAGCCCGCCGAGGTCACCAAGCTCACCTTCATCCTCCTCTTTGCCTGGCAGTGCGCCAGGCTTCAGAAAAAGGGCATCAGCCGCCCCTCCTCCGTCTTTCAGATGGCGGCCCACACGGGGCTGACGGCGGGGCTGATCGCCGTGGTGTCCCACGATCTGGGCATGGCGCTGGTGTACCTGTTCCTCTTTCTGGTCCTCACCTGGACCTCTGGGGTGAAGCTGCGGTGGTTTGCCCTGGGAGCGGTGGTGTGCGTCGTGGGCATCATCCTCGTCTGGCCCCACATCAGCGACCAGTACTTCGCCCGGCGGGTCACCGTGGTCATCGACCACATCACCGGCAACCAGGCCACCCTTTATGAACAGACCCAGGGGGCGGGCTGGCAGCAGAGCCGGAGCGTCCTGGCCATCGGCTCCGGGGGGCTCACCGGCCAGGGCTACCTCCAGGGCATCCAAACCCAGAGCCCCTATGAGAGCTCCCTTCCCTCCCGCAGCGCCGACGAGATCTTCGCTGTCTGCGGCGAGGAGTTCGGCCTGGTGGGCTGTATCCTGGTCATCCTCATTCTGGCGGCCATCATCGCCCGCTGCGTCTGGGTGGCCCGCCGGGCCCCCAGCCCCATGACCGCCCTGGCCGCCATGGGCTATGCCGGGATGCTCTTCTTCCAGTGCGTCCTCAACATCGGCATGTGCCTCTACGTCCTCCCCATCGTGGGGCTCACCCTCCCCTTCTTCAGCTACGGCGGCACCTCCATCATCACCATGTTCGCCGCCATGGGGGCGGTCTCCTCCATCAAGACCCGCTCCCTGCCCAGCTGGCTGCGGGACAGGAGCCAGTTATAACGCGGAAAAGGGGGGCTGGTGATGAAACCGAAAAAATCCACACTTCGCGTCTTCCAATGCCTCACCGCTCTTTTGGCCGTGGCCGCGCTTCTCCTGGGGCAGGCTTCCCTTCGGCTGTACCGGGAACTCCGGGATGGGCTCGCTTGGGAGGTACAGGATGACATCATCGATCTCCACTATGCTGTGAAAAGCTATCTCAACGCCGCGGGTGAACAGCGGGAGGTGCTCTCTCTCTCCCAGGTCCAGCGGAGCGCCGCCGTTCTCAGCACCCGGCTGGACACCGTGGCACAGTACTCCTTCCCGTTCCACGAAAGCACCGCCCTCGGACTCGACCGGGACCAGCTTGGGGAACTGCAGGGTTTCTTTCTCGCCTTGGAAACCTACTTTGACGACATGTCGGAAACGCCGGCGGACCCCGCCCTTTTGGACACGCTGCGAGGGATACGCATCCTTCTGGAGGGATACGTGATCGGCAGGGACCCGGCCGATTACGCCGCTTTGCTCCGCCAAGCCGGGGAGGACCCGGAGACCGTCAACGTCACCTTTTGGGGAAATCAAGACAAATGATATTCCCATCCTTTGTATAATCTCCTTCGGACGGCAAAAAATAGGGGCAGTGTCACATCCCTATTTTTGCCCATCCGAAGGAGGTTTTTTCTTTGAAACGTCTCTCCCGCCGCCTGACGGCGCTGGCCGTCATCTGCACCCTCACCCTGGCCCTGCCCGCCTCCGCCGCCCTGTTCGGCGGCGCCCAGGAGGTCCCGTCGGTGGCCGCCTTCTCCAAAAACGGCCCCGCCACCGGCGCCATTTCCTTCTCCCCCGATGATTTCCGGGTCTCCGGGGACGGCAATCTTTCCTCCATCGTCCTCACTTCCCTGCCCGATCCCAGCGCCGGGATGCTCACCATCGCCGGCCAGGCCATCCCTGAGGGGAGCGAGGTGGCCATGAGCGCCGTCTCCGGCCTTCGCTTCACCCCCCTGTCCGCCCCTATGCTCTCCTCCACCAGCTTCACCTTTGCCCCCGTCTTTGCCGGCGGCCAGGTGGGCGAGGACGTGACTGTGGGCCTCTATCTCCTGGCCAGCGCCAACTCCGCCCCCGTGGCCGAGGCCCTGGAGCTGACCACCTACAAAAATGTGGAGGCCACCGGCACCTTTGCCGCCGTGGACCCGGAGGGGGACCTGCTGACCTTTCAGCTGGTGAGCAAGCCCGCCCGGGGCGCCGTGACCCAGGCCGAGGAGGGCTCTGCCAGCTTCACCTACACTCCCTATGAGAACAAGACCGGCAAGGATGCCTTCACCTACGTGGCCATCGACGCGGTGGGCAACACCTCCGCCCCCGCCACCGTGTCCATCAAGATCGAGAAGCAAAAGACCAAGGTCACCTATTCTGATATGACCGGCGTGGAGGGCCACCGGGAGGCCGTCCGCCTGGCGGAGACCGGCCTGCTGGTGGGCGAGCAGATGGGGGACCAGTACTTTTTCCACCCCCAGGAGACCGTCAGCCGGGCCCAGTTCACCGCCCTGGCCATGTCCGCAGCCGGGGTGGAGGCCATGGAGGGCGTGACCCTCACCGGCTTTGCCGACGATGAGGTCATGGCCACCTGGGCCAAGCCCTACGTCTCCTCCGCGCTCAAGTCCGGCCTGATCCAGGGCACCCTGGACGAGAGCGGCCAGGTAGTCTTTCAGGCTGACGCCCCCATCACCGCCGCCGAGGCCGCCGTGGTGCTGGACCGGGCCCTGAACATCACCGACGTGGCCGAGACCTTCGCCGCCGCCCCTGCCTGGGCCAACCAGTCCGTCTCCAACCTGGCCAGCTGCGGTATCCCCACCTCCGCCGCTTTGGAGGAGCCCCTCACCCGGGCTCAGGCGGCCGTTCTTCTCTCCGGCACCATCGACCTGCTGGACAGTCGGGAGACCGGCGGCTGGTTTAAGTGGTGACCCCCTCCCAAAGGCAGTCTTTCATTTGCAGATAGGAATAACAAAAAGGACATCCGTTTGGATGTCCTTTTTGTTATGGTGGAGATAAGCGGGATCGAACCGCTGACCTCTTGAATGCCATTCAAGCGCTCTCCCGAACCACCGGGTATGCACCCTCTGATGGCTTGGGAAAGGGCTTGAATATCCCGCCCCGGCAATTGATGAGAGACAAATTGCAGTATAGCATGGAAGGTATATGTTGTCAACTGGCCATATCAAACTTTGATATGTACCCCTCGCCATGATTGTGGCAAGGGTGAGAGCTTATTGCGCCATGGGCAGTTCATAGGTAGCGCATTCGTCGATGCTGTCGATACCGTTCAGGAATTGCTCCACATTGATGTTGAATTCAATCTTGATTCTATAGTCCCGGAACACCGAAACCTTCTTGATGATGTAGCCGCAGATCATTTTCTTGACCTCCATTGGGCTTTCATCGAAAATCTTGGACCAGGACACGATCCGGTTGAACTCGGCCTTCATCTCCTCGATCTTTGAGTTTCCATCATTCAGTTCCGCGGTAAGGGTCGTGATTCGTTCACTGGTGGACAGTACCTTCTGTCGGGTATCCTCCAGCATTTCAGTCAGCACATCTTGCGGCAGGGCGCTTTTCCCTTGGATCGCCTTCAGCACCTCGGCCTTGAGGGATTCATATTCCTTATTGGCCTTGGTGTTTTCGGCTCTGGCCCGCTGCAATTCCGAGCGTATCATTGCCATCTGCTTTTGAACCGCGCTTCCCACAATCATGTCGTTGGAAGCTCCCTGCATCTTGTCGAAGACCTGATGCAGCACCTCAGTGACGATCCCGTCCAGAATGTGCATTGTGTATCCAGTCTGTCCTGTACATTCCTGACGGCGCCGGGTCTTGTTGTAGCATACATAGCGAATACGTTTTTTATGGACCGGCGTCCCATCCGCGAGGCGGGTGGTTGTCCCGTTGGTAGTGAGCACCAGCCGGCCTCCACAGTGGCCGCAGAAGATGTTCCCGGAAAGCAGGGATTGGCCTGTGGTATTCAGCGGTACTGTACGCCGCTCTTTCCGCTCATTGGTCCGCTCCAGCATCAGTTTCTGCGCCAGATCGAATTGGTCTGGGGCGATGATCTGGAGGGCCTCAAAGGGACCGGCATAGGTTTCTCCGCTCCGAAGGATTCCCTTGTAGAGCGGGTTGTGCAGGATGCCCCCCACACTGGCGTCGTGCCAGTTTTGTCCCTTCCGGTTTTTGATCCCGTGGTCGTTGAGGAAGTTGGCAAGGCGCCATCTGCCGTAACCGGACGAAATGCAGAGGTCAAACATCATCCGGACGACTCTGGCCTCGTCCTCATCAATGACCAGCATGTACACCTCATGTTTGCGCTTGTTGAGGATGCCGCTCTTTTCCAGCCGGTACCCGTATGGTGCGTTTCCACCGCGGAACCGGCCTTCCTCTACCATCTGGCCAAGGGCCGTTTTGGTGCGCATCGAAGTTTTCTGGCTCTCTCCATCGGCCTGCCAGAAACGGATGTAGTTGGTCAGGCGGTCCGTGTGGGACTCAAACCGCTGCTCTCCTTCCTGTACGCTCCAGACGCGGACGCCCTTTTTAGTAAACCACTCCACAACGAAGGGTGTTTCATCTGACTTGCGGCCCAGTCGGTCGAACATGAAAACAAGCAGAATATCGAACTTGCCCTGCTCTGCATACTTCTTGATGAGCTGCAGTTTATCACGGTCATCGGCGCTGACTTTATAACCGGATACGCCAGTTTCCTGCTCCTCGCCCACGATGACCCAGCCCATTTTCGCCGCAAAATCGTGGCAGGCTTTTCTCTGCATAGGGATGTCTGCCTGGTTGTTTTCATCGTGATCGACCTGCTTGTTGGTGGAAACTCTGTATAAACAATAAACTCTTTCAGCCATTGATATCCGTCCTCTCATGTTTTTGTGTGAGAGGGCGGACACCCAATCGTTCTATTCGATTATCAAGGTTCCCGGCTTTTGCCATACCCATTATCTCACACTACGGCCAGAATAGCCAGGGGAATTGATAATCTTTTTGGAGGTAAATCTGCAGTAAATAGGCTGGTGTGTTAGGTTATCCTGTACTTTGCTCAAAGTTTTTGGGCCTCATCAGTCTGCCAAAAGCGAATGTAGTCAAGCATGCGTTCTGCATCAACGCCGTCTATGATCTCTCCCTCATAGACGCTCCAAACATGGATGCCCTTCTTGGTAAACCACTCTGCGATGAATGGGGTTTCGTTGAGATTGCGTCCCAGCCGGTCATACATAAAGACCAGCAGGATATCAAACTCACCCTGCTCAGCAGCCTTTCTAATGCGCTTTAACTTAACAAGGTCATCAGTGCTGACTTTATAGCCGGACACGCCGATCTCCTGCTCCTCGCCAACAATGTTCCAGCCTTTTTTCTCTGCAAAATCGTGGCAGGCGTTCTTCTGCATGAGAATGCTTTCCTGATCCTTACCTCTGTATAAGCAATAGACTCTTTCAGCCATTTTACTGACCATCCCTTCATCAAATCTTCTGAATGCAAGACCTTCAGCAAGTCGTTCTATTTCTGGGGCATTGCATAGGCGCTCAGGAGCGCCTGCTTTACCAATACGGCAACTTCAGGATTTTCCTTTTCTGCAAAGCAGAGAGTGACCTTATAGTCTTGAACTGTGATGTGCATTTCAGGCTTTTCTTCGTCGATTCTGAGTATCCGGTTCATAGTAATCCTCCTAAAAATAAAGCATCGGCTATTCTAAAAAGATAGCCGATGCTTCTCAATTTCTAATTGTAGCTGCTTAGTGGCGATAGTCCTTTTACAGAGTAGGTTCGATTGACTGAGTACCAGTTTCCTGTGCTTGGACGATGTCCAATGTTGGCAGAGCTTTCAGATAATTCTCTACATTCCAGTATTGAACCCCATTTTCCATCTGCACATCTTCGCCACGGTACAGGATATAGCGTCCCTGGATGGGGCCAAACCGCCGTTCCGTCCTCTGGCATTTATCCTCATCGACGAGGTGCCGGTATTGAAGGGGAACCTGTTTGCTGCTGTGTTTGATTTCAAAGATCTCACAGGAGTTTTCTTTCTGGTCATAGATGACCATGTCAAACTCGCCAGCCTCAAACTGCAGTTTGAAAACACGGTGATCCTTGTCGGCCGCCTTCATGGTTTCCAGCAGTACAATATCTTCCATCATCCGGCCGCGGACTTCTTCAAGGATGCGGCCCGTGATCTGCGTTTTATCATATTCGCTGAGCGCCGAGAACTGCTCATCCTTCAACAAGGAATGGACAAGTGCCTGAGCCTGACAATATCGCATTCCAGGCTGTGTGAAGAGAATATGTTCCACTGGTTCAATTCCGGGGTCCGCCGATTCAATGGGACAATCCACAATCAACTCCAACGCGGCAAGATATTGCTTAATCTCTATGATGTGAGCAGTTGTGATACCGATGGACTGCTCCTCCTTGTTCCGGATATCCAGCAGTTCCATCAAACGCCGGGTGACCGCCTCTGTATCAATGGCATCCAGTGCCTCTGTGCGCTTTTCGGGGTCACGCTCTTTCCGCAGATTTGCGGCAGTGAGCCGCAGGTCATGGGAAAGAAAATCATCGGTCAGCACTGAGATCAGGAATCGGTGGTTCATATCCTCTATGATCCGGTTGATGGCGCTGGTCAGCTCTCCAGCTTCATACAGAGAGTACAGGTGGCGGAAATGCCCGCCCGACCCGTAGCAGGCCAGGGAGTGCTGGATGTTCTTGCAGATTGCCGTGTCGATGTATCTTCGGGTGGACTCGTCATCCCGGAAGGATGCATCCTGAGCATTCACATCTTCATCGTCAAAGGCCAACTCTCCGGCGCGTAGTGTGCCGCCATATCGGATGTACTCATCAATACTGTCGATCCCGAGCAGACGGCTATACTCCCGATATGGGATGAAGGTCGTGTGGATGGGCTTGGCCCGGTCGTACAATTCTTCATCCATCGCCAGCCAGAAGCCCAGGGAGTCGGTACCGGACAGGACGATCTTCATTCCCATGGTGGCGAACACATCGGAGAACAAGGCAGCCGAGTCGATAAAGTCCTCCATTAGTGTGACCTCATCGATGAACACATATCGGAATCCTGCGTTAAACAACTTTTTGAGATCCCGGTTCATCATCGCCATGTTGTCAGTCCTTCGGGCTTTGATGTATGCGGTACGGCTCAAGTCCTCCTTTGTCATTCTGCCAATGGCCTGACGAAGCATGGTGTTTTTTCCAGTCTGGAGCAGGCCAAAGAGCAGACACACGCGGTCATGACTTCTGCCGTGGAGGTACATCTCCAGTTGCTCAAAGCAGTCGCGTGAGGCCAGTGCCTTTGATTTCTGCGCAACGGCAGCCAGTTCTTTGCCGATGGTTATATCGGTTTCGACACCTGATATTGATATGCTTTTCGGGCTGCTTCCGCTCACTTATGCGTCACCTCCTCGCCAATCACGCCCTGATATGTTACCGCTTTCTCAATTCCATTCTTCCGCCAGAAGGAAGTCACGGATATTCCGGTGCTTGATCCCGTTTCTGCTCATGTCAAACTCGTCGAGGGATACGACATACTTGGGGAAATTGTCCTGGATGCCATCGTATGCACCGAACTCCCGTTTCACCGTATCTTCAGAGGCCAGCAGGTATGTTACCTGTACATAGAGTTTTTCTCCTCTTTTTTCACATACAAAGTCAATTTCTTTTTCTCCTGCTCTGCCTACTGTGACAACATAACCCCGTCGCAGCAGTTCCATGTAGACAATGTTTTCGAGGATCAGGTTGATGTCCTTCATGTTCCCGCCGAACACAGCCTCCCGAATACCGTGATCCGCAATATAATACTTTTCGTTGGAGGCCAGTATCTGCTTGCCCTGCAGGTCCTGGCGCTTTACCTGATAGAAGAGATATGCGTCACAGCAGTACCGCACATAGTTCAGGATGGTTTCTGCCGCGACAGTCCGCTGCTCATTTTTGAAAAACTTAGCCAGAGAGGACGCTGAGAAAACTGTTCCGACATTTGCGGTCATATACGCAATGATGCGCTCCAGCAAATCAATATCCCGAATCTTGTTCCGTTTTACGATATCTTTGAGCTGCACAGAATTGAATAGATCTGTGAGATACTGCCGGGAGGGTTCTTCCTCATACCGGAGGTTGGCCAGATAGGGCATTCCTCCGGCCAGCAGATATTTTTGAAAGCATTGCTGGATCGAATCGCTTGGTGCGATTGTGTGGTACAGTTCCAGGAATTCAGCGAAGGAGAATGGGTAAATCACAAACTCCACATACCGTCCGCCAATATAAGTGGCCAGTTCACCGGACAGCAGTTTTGCGTTGGAGCCCGTAATGTAGATATCGCAGTCCAGCGCCACTCGCAAAGAATTGACGCACTTTTCCCAGCCCTCTACTTCCTGGATCTCGTCAAAAAACAGATACGCTTTTCCCTCGATGCCCTCTGCCCGTTTTATGATCTCATCATGCAGAGCCGTTGCGGTCTGCAGATGGGAGTACCGCATATCTTCAAAATTGATTGAGATCATCTGAGACGGGGCAACACCAGCCTCCGCCAGTTCCTCTTTGATCAGTTCCAGCATCACCGACTTACCGGAGCGGCGAATGCCGGTCATTACCTTAATCAGTTCGCCCCCAATGAAGGGACGGATGCGGTTCATATACAGTTCTCGTTTGATCATGATTGGAGCGCCTCCTTTCTATCGTTGACCTCAGTATATCCCATTTACAACTGAAAATCAACTGATATAATCTAATTTTATCAGTTATAACTTATAAAATTAGTCGTATGTTGGCGCAAACACTGTACACAGCTTTTCAATTTCTCTCAAAGAAGCCCCCGAATGCACTCACTTTCCAGTTCAACGATGTCGCCTATCGGTATCCTTAAGCCATCAGCCAGAATCAATACCTGATCCGCCTCATGGATTCTTTTCAGCCTCCCGGTTGATACGATATACCGGCCGCCGTCTTTCTTCTCGTCAGGCTGGAACCAGGTCGCCGTGATTTCCGGCCGCTCTTTGATCCGCTCCAATAGCAGTTGCTGTTTTAAGTCCAAGGCTGCCCTTGCGTCCTCATCCAACTCCATGCGCTGGTCAGTCAGCCGGGCCGTTTCCGCAAGGGCGGCGCTGTGGCCGGACAGGGCCGCGAAGGGCGCAAACTGAGCCGCACGATCTGAGAGCGGCATCCTCGGGTGCTTGGCTGAGGTAGGGTGCGGCAGGTTGATGATATCATCATATGGTCCGGTCATGCTTTGTGGCCTCCGATTTGGGTGTTTCTCTCCTTGGCTGTGGCGCCGTCCTCCAGATTCAGCCCTTTGAGGATGGCGTTCTTGCCAAAACGCTTTTTGATGCCCAGCATGGTTTCCTGGAGTTTTCTCTCCCGTGCGTGGGCGGCGTCAGCCTCTTTTTTCTGCTTTTCCTTTGCAGAGTAGTCGGTAAACAGGTCGATCTGCTCCGGCAGATCCTCCGGCACAGAAGACTCGTCCAGCAGGTGATTGGCACAGAGGGTCAGCCGGCGGGCCAGCAGGGTTTTATCTACAATCCGGTCATACAGGCTGGTGGCTGCCTTGAGCAGCTCCTCGCCGGAGGAGGTATATCCGTCCAGATTGACTGTACCATGAGCATGCTTGGGAATTTTGCGCCCATAACGGTCTGTGGTGACCTCTCCGGTGTAGGCTGTACCCTTGAGGTTTTCGATGTCATAGCCGACCGTGAGAACCAATTGGTTGGTCGCAAGCCGTTTATCTACCAATTCCAGCGCCAGTGCATCGGCCATCTCCTGGATGACCAGCCTTGCCTTTTCAAATGGGTATGGGTACTGCAGGATCTGCCCGGAGACGATGCTCTTGTTTTCTGGTTTGTATGCCTTAATGTCCGCAATGGTGCAGGGTTCCCAGCCCCAGGCATGGTCGATGAGCAGTTCCGCATTGACACCAAACAGTTTATAGAGCAGTTCCTCGTTGTGGTAGTCCGTGGATTTGCCGATGGAGCACCGGGCAATATCTCCCATGGTGTACAGGCCGTGTGCCTCCAGCTTGGCGGCATAGCCTTTTCCAACCCTCCAGAAGTCGGTGAGCGGACGGTGGGTCCAGAAGGAGCGGCGATAGCCCATCTCATCCAGTTCTGCGATGCGGACGCCGTATTCATCGGCGGGGACATGCTTCGCGCCAATGTCCATGGCGACCTTGGCCAGATACAGATTCGTCCCAATGCCCGCAGCAGCAGTGATACCGGTCGTCTGCAGAATGTCGAGGATGATTTTCCGGGCAAATTCACGGGCCGACAGATGGTAGGTCTGCAGGTAGCTGGTGGCGTCGATGAACACCTCATCGATGCTGTATGGGTAGATGTCCTCCGGCGCCACATGCTTGAGGTAAACGCTGTAGACGCGGGTGCTCCAGTCAATATAGTGGGCCATCCGGGGTGGAGCCACGATATAGTCGAGGGCCAGGGAAGGATTTCGCCGTACCTCCGGGTCGTGAGAGGAAGCGCCGGTGAACTGCCGGCCAGGGGTATTCCGCTGCCGTTGGTTATTGACCTCCTTGACCCGTTGGATCACCTCAAACAACCTGGCCCGGCCGGAAATGCCATAAGCCTTCAGGGAAGGTGTGACCGCCAGACAGATGGTCTTTTCAGTGCGGCTCAGGTCCGCCACCACGAGGTTGGTGTCCAGTGGATTCAGCCCACGCTCGATGCACTCCACACTTGCGTAAAACGATTTTAGATCACAGCAAATGTAGGTTCGCTCCTTCATGCTTCGGTCACCCCTTCCTCTTTATCTTCCAACACATTTTCAAAGTCATTATAGCACATTTGTTCTGGTCGTTCTATTGTGAAAAAACACCATCTTGTACCCATTGGAAAACCAGCACAGAATGCTGTGATTCCTAAAGCGATATGCCTCCATCTTTCTGCCGCAACTGTAAAAGAGAGCCGCCAGTCTGGAAACCGGCGGCTCTCTTTTGTCAGTCATTCTTTCTCTCTGCTTGTTCCTCCAAGGCAAGGAAATGGTCGAAGTCGCTTTCAAACATGCGATCCTGCACAATCCGGTATTTTTCAAACTCGCTCTCTGCGAAGGCTTTGGCGATCTCATGCGTCACCCGGCCGGTGTCGTGGAGGATCTCATGCTCATTGAATTCCAGGAAGCGATTCAGCCGCTGTGACCAGTCCTGCATGGTCATAGGGATATGGCGGCCTGCCTGGTATTCCGCATAGTCCAGGTACATGGTCACAATGCGTTCCAGCGCCTGCAGTTCCTCTCTGGAAAGATAGTTTTTAGCAATGGACACATCATACTTCTGTATTTTTCCGTTTGGATACTGCTCCCAGGAAGTTAAGCCCATGTGAGGTTTTTCAGCGTTGGCTCGCTCCACGATCAACTCCGCCGCAGTATGACGGTGGATCGCCCAGTGGAGTTTGTTCTGTACCTCGGAAAAAAACAGGCGTGTGGTTTTGGCTGATTTATCATAATCCAGAGCCGTGGCGTAGATGTCGGTGATCTTTTGGTAGAACTTGCGTTCAGACATCCGAATCTCCCGGATCTGCTCCAGAAGGTGGTCGAAGTATTCCTTGGTAAGTACACTACCCCCGTTTTTCAACCGGTCACTGTCCATGGCCCAGCCCTGAATAGTGTAGTCCTTAACGATGGTATTGGCCCACTTGCGGAACTGGACCGCCCGGTCATTGTTGACCTTGAATCCAACCGCAATGATCATCTGCAGATTGTAGTGCTTCACCTGGCGGCTAACCTGACGGGAGCCCTCAGTTTGAACTATCCGGAAATTCCGGATAGTTGCCTCATCTGTCAGCTCACCATCCTCATAGATCTTCTGGATGTGCTCATTGATTGTCCGAACATCCACATCATAGAGGGCCGACATCATCTTCTGGGTCAGCCAGATATTCTCATCCTCATAGCGCATTTCCATGCTCTCTGTACTGTCACCGGTAGCGGCCACAAAGGTCAGGTATTCCGCTGCGCTGGATCGGATCGCCTGTTCTTGTTTATCGTTCCGCACTGCGACGCCTTCTTTCTTCTGTATCAATTCCATATTGGGCCAGCAGTTTCCGAGCTTCGGCTTCTCCCTCCGGTGTGATGAGGGCGGGATAGGTTCGCCCGGCAGCGTTGATCAGCCCTTCCTCTGAAAGTTTGTCCAGCAGGTCGTGGTCATAGCCCTTCCAGCATCGGCGGACAAGGGGATACTTTTCCAGTTCCTTCTTCTTGACCGCCCGCATTTCCGGTGTATCCCGTTCCTCCCAGGAGGTCAGGTACATCAGCATGAGGGTCAATTCCCGAATGGTTTTCTTCTGTTTTTCCGGCATTAGCCTGTCCTCCAATCTTTTTGACTTACTACCATCATATCACAGGACGGGCTGTTCGTCTATTCCACAATCATTCCGGGATATACATCGGGCCACTCCGTATGCGTCATTACTCCGCTGCTGGGAGCGCAGTGGGCGAGAACGCAGTCCGCTGTCCAGTTGACCCATTCCGAGTTCACCAGAGCCTTTTGGTATTCCTCAGTCCAGCCACGGACTGTATTATGGACTTATTACATCATCATTCCTGTACATATTTCTTCGCCTGTTTCATCTTCCGCACCCATCATTCCTATAAAAGAGGACTCCATATACTCGTCATAAGCCCGTGCGTATCTCTCGTACTTCTCACCGCCGGTTTCTTTCAGAACGGTTTCATCAAATGTCCATAAAGGGTAGGAGCAGAACCCACTTTCTTTGTAGAGCCCAGTATCTTTAGCAAATCCACGATTGAGCAGCTGCGGCGCAAAGGGACAGTTGTTTATATCGACATATGCACTGTTTTTCAAGCCAATAAATTCTCCAAAAGATTTTGTAAGAATAGCGAACTGTTCTTTCTCATCTGCTCCTTGGATAGGCATATCAAGAACAATCGCAAGGCCAGGCAGTTCTTTGCCCATAAAATCATAAACCGTGTACAATTCCACCCTCGGCTCCAATATAATGGGTGTCTCAAAATAATCTTTAATTTCAAATGTCATTTTTTCCTCCTGATAACAAAATATCACCTATGCTCTACCATATATGTAAAATCGCTTTTTCCCCTTTGTGTAGCCTATCTCTTTGCTCTTTTGGCGTCTTCCAATCCGTTCAGAATAAAAGACCAGGGAATGCTGGTTACCCACTCCCTGATCCATTGCGATTAAAAACCCAGTTCAGATATCTTCTCCCACTGGAGGATGTATTTCTGATCTATGATTCGATTCTCATGGTAATGGCCGAAAAACCAGTAGGCGAATTTACACCGCTGGCTGACCATTTCAAGAAAGTCCGTCAGTTCATCCGTTCCATAGGATGGATTGATCTTCTGCACCACACCGCTGGGAGCGCAGTGGGTGAGAACACAGTCTACCGTCCAGTTGACTCGTTCCAAGTTTGCCAGGGCTTCTTGGTATTCCGCTTGGCTGGGCATTTCCTCGGCCCACCAGCTTACCCCCTTTACCCGAAACATGGACCGCATCCGGCGCATCAGCCAATACCGGTGTTCGAAGTCCGGAGCGGCTGGATCGAGAACTCCATCCTGAATATCATGGGAGGCCGCACCGCCCATTGTGAACCAGGTGAGGCCGCCGAAGTCGAAGACCTGTCCCCGCATAAGGTGCAGGATATGCTCCCGCACCACATGGACCCGTCCGCCATTCCATTCTTTTTCTGGTAGAGTGTTCAGCAAGTCAAAATTCTCATGGTTCCCATCCACGAACAGGGTGGTGAAGGGCTTCTTGTTCAGCCAGTCCAACCAATATTGATCTTTCTGGCTTCCATCCCACAGTCCTCCAAAATCACCCGCGATGACCACATAGTCCTCCCGGCTCATCCCCTTCTGCTGTGGGAAGTATTTGCTCCCAAAGCGTTGGAAGTCGCCGTGACTATCACCCGTAATATAAATTGCCATTCCATCGCACCTCGATTTACAGGGTCATTTGCTGCTGCCCTGGTAGTGGGGAGCTAATTTCTGCATCGGTTGCCGTGCGGACACCAGGACCGTTTCTGGTTTTCCTTGTCACCAGCAGGCCATCTTGAACAAGCTGCTCCATCAGTTCGCCCACGAAGCGGTTGGCAAGATTATGCTTGCCTTCTTTATCACAGAGCCTGTGTACAGAGAACTTTTGAGCGACATTTAAAGCAACCGGGCCTGTGATATACAGGTTTTTCCGTTTTGTCCGGCACCGTTCCAGGATTTCATGTGTGATCTCCTCGCGCTTGGTCTCCAACTGTGCCAGATATTCCTCATCAGTAATATCCCAATACCTCTCGTAGCAGTCGAAGCCATAGCAGCAGAACGATTTCGCATCCTTCAGCAGTTCTTGGATGGCTGGGATCTCGTCCATCTCTATAATACCACTAAAGTTCATCGGATGCAGGTATAACTCCTGCCAGCCTTTCGTAACGGTATCAGATGTGCTGTCCCCACCGGGCTGTAGATCCCAGCCCGCACTCTGGAACAGGCTGCGGCTTTCTTCATGAAATTTGGCGGCGTCAGTCTCAGCCGGCCAGCCGGAATCGAACTGATAGCGGCTGCGAATCCGGAAGTAAACTTTTCGGTACTCCACTCTTGCTTCACCTCGTTTTCCTATTCCCAAGTGCTTTTTCAAACAATACCACAAGTAAGGCGGCAACATCTATTCACCAATACCAACAGAATAAATGTTCATAAATTGACCTATTCTACCGATATCCTTCCGCCAGACCGACGCTGACCCCAAGCGCCCAGTCAATCTGTTTCATCTCGGAGGTGTCCAATGCTCCAACGCGCTCTCTGAGCCTGGACTTATCAATAGTGCGAAGTTGCTCCAAAAGGATAACGGAACCACAGCTCAATCCATTCGCTTGCCTATTCAAACAAACATGTGTAGGCAGCCGCGGTTTTCCCATCTTGCTGGTGATGGGGGCTGCGATCACTGTGGGGCTGTGGCGGTTGCCCACATTGTTCTGCAGAATGAGTACCGGACGGATACCACCTTGCTCAGACCCGATGACTGGCCGCAGGTCAGCATAGTAAATGTCACCACGGCTGATTTCCTGTCTGCAATATGTTTTCACAGAATACACCTCCTCAGCATATTGGGCTTAATATCACAAAAATAGGGACCGCCTCCGCATCTCCCGCATCTGGTTGGAATGGCTGCTCATACGGCATGTTCCGGTCAGTAAACGGGTTTTGGACAGAAGCGATCCCCATAGCTTCTGATATTAAGACTCCACATTTGTGTTGTCTTCTGCTGCGCTCGTATTCGACACTACTTCCCCAAGCGCAAAAGCCTGCGCCACTGGCGCTGGCTCCGTAGGGCGACCATCTGAACCGCGGCTGGCTTCACCGCGTCATGGGACTCTCACCCCCGGCAGGATCTCTGTCGGCCGCCCTCATTGCTTGATCCCCATTTCGGTGGGGGCTGTGACTGGACGGAAGTATCATTATCCCTGGCGGAGTCATTGCGATACAGCTTGCCACAGGCTGTTTTTTGGACGGATGGACCCGCTTGGCACCTTATTTGGCCGTCGTTGATAGAGGGGAAATCCGGCAGGCTGTCATAACCGAACAAAAATGTATAGGTGACTTCGTTTGCAGCCTGTACCAGAACCTCTACAGGTGGTTTTCGCGCATCCTCCAGCGTCGCTTGCCCCTGTCCAGCAGGGGCCCCGTCAGGAAAGTATTCAGACAATCGGATATTCGGTTTTCAAGGAACAAGTGAGAAGCATTTCCTTCTCGCTTGTATAGGGGAAGATGTCGGCATTTTAATAACCCTCCAATTTCAATTTTCTAAAAGTTTTTTCAAAGACTTGAGAATACGGACTTTCCGTTTATGCACTGCAGGCTGTGAAACGCCAATCTCTCTTGCATAGTCAAGTTCACTTTGTCCCTTAAAAAACAACCCCTGTACCAATGCCTGATCCGCAGCAGGCAACGCTGAGATCGCTTGGTACAGGGCCTCTTTCTTCATTTGTTCAAGGATGATGTGTTCCGGGGTGTTGATAGCGTCAATAAACTCCCGGAAATTTTCATAGGCGCCATCCTGACTTCCGATCATCCCACTCGTCTGGATCTCATGGTCAAAAAAGCTCTGATCGTTGTCCTTGATATTCCACCGTGTTCTGCAGTAAGTACGATAGACCTCCTCTGTCACTATGACTTCCTCATATTCCTGAGTGCAGGTGTTAAAAACAATAAGGGTAAACTTCCCGTTGGATTCCATGTGCCTTTCCTCCAAATTTCAAGATTTTGATGGCGAATCAAAATCTTGAAATCAGGGGTACTTGGCGATATAAGCCTCCCAGCCCATGCCGGCCCTCCCAGTGCCGGGCAGAAAAATAGCCGGGGACGCATTTCTGCATCCCCGGCTGATCCCTGCCGCCATATTGCGGCAGGAATACAGCGGGCCGGGACACTTTACAGCGTCCCGGCCCTTGTCAGCTGGTCCTATTCATTTTTGCGCATACCTGCCACTGTACTGAGTATAGCAGAGGCAAAGTCGGAAGAGAGTAGGGATTTCGTCGGTTTTTCATCGGGAATCAGTCGGGATAAAGTCGGGGCATCTCCAATTCTTCCTGAAGTTCCGGCACAGCATAACCAAAAAGGCAGAGGGACAATAAGAAGATCGCCTCGCGCTTTCGGTCATAGAATACGCTTCGCTCCATATTCAGCTCATCCAGCAGTTCCTTTTCTGTGCTGTTGAAACGGTGGATAAATTGTTTGGTCAGGATCTCATAGTAAAGTTCACCCCGGTCAGGGTATCGTTTCAAGCGGAGAAGGGCACGGTCGATCACATCCACCAGCATCCGGTTTTCCATCACACAGCAGACCCGTTCCTCAAACTCCTGCAGATCCATATCCGGGGCGAAGCTTTGCAGATAGATAAGCCCGGTATCAGCGTCCTGAGCGCCCAGCTCCCAGGCATACTCATGCAGTTCCTCCACCCGCTCACTGAGGACCCACACCACATCCCGGTAGATTTTCAAAATCAGCTTTACGCGGTGATAGGCCAGCTGGCTGTCAAATCCAAGGGTCGCCATCTGCCTTTTACATTTCTGCACAGTGGAGCTTTCTTTTCTCATGCCATTCTCCTCCTCCCATGTTCGCTAAACTGCGAACAAAATGCATATAACAAAGCCTGTGAACATTGGTGCGGCTGCGCCCCTCTCTCAGGAGGGGGGCTTGCCGTACCAAACTTATATGAGATTGCGTGTTTCCAACCGAATACGCATGGCCTGCTTGGAGACTTGGAAGATCTGAGCCATTTCCGCAACCAGCTGCTCATTGCTTCTGCCTGCACGCAACCGGTAAAAACTTCTTTTGATTTGCGGCAGGGGCATGAGGAGAGCAGTAGCCAAAGCATCCGCCTGCCATTCGACCAGACCATGGCTTTCATCCAAAGATGTTTTTCCTTCATAGGCAGCCACATCGCCTGTGCCGGAGTACAGCTTCTGGTGCAGGACCCAGTGCCCCAATTCGTGAGCACAGGTGAACCGCAGCCTGCCGAGGAGCCTGTCCACACAAAGCCGCTCCTCCACCAAGATCGTTCCGGCCTTGACTGCAATCAGGCGGTAGCGTTTTTCATCTTGGTCATATAAAATGGCCGCTCCTTCATCAAAAATCGTTTCCCCAAGGATGCTCCCGTTTTTGCGTAGGCAATGATATTCCAGAGTTAGATCAAACTTGGTCTCTATGATAGTTTCAATGGGAACTGCCTGGGGAGGCCCGTCCAACAAAACGGGATCATACTCTTGCAGGATCTTCCGTCCAATGGTTTCAATTGCGTCCAATCGATACTTTGGTACAGACAAGAAAATCCCTCCTTAGTTCTGGCGGTTCTGCAGCATTTCCATAAATGCTTTCCATTCCTCATCGGTAGCATCTACTTCCTTTGCCACTCTCAATGCTGCGCGGACGATGTCATGCTGGCGGATATAGTCAGGCAGATCGGCCGGAACTGTCTGCCTGGAATCTGCGGCCAGATCCAGCAGCATTTCATGCTCCTGCTTATCCAATTCCAGAAAAGAAGAGATCCGCTCTACAAACGCTCCCTCTGGCGCTGGCCGGCGACCCTGCTCAATATCACACAGGTACCCATTGGAGATACCGAGGTGTTTCGCGGTATCCCGGAGATTTAATTTGGCCTCTTTGCGCCGTGTGCTGATGAAAGCTCCAAAGGTCACTGGTCTCCCTCCTTCATAGAGTTTCGCTGGTTTGCGAACATCTTGTTTATATTATAACTGGCACATCCGTTCGATACAAGGGCAAAAAAGAAAGCAGGGGCCAGGTGTTAAAATTCCATAACACCTGGTCCCTGTTTTAGAGAAACCTGTGGGCGATCCGCTTCATTTCTTCTATACACTCTTGGGGTGCTATGATCTGAATCCCACCCATAAATTTGAATACCCAGCCGTAAAAGGTGCCGCTTGGGTCGACTTCAATGTTTGCCGTAAAGTGTTCCTCGTCATATGTACGGGTTGGCACAGCTTCTCCATAGTGGTCTATGATGGTTTTCATCAGCTTGTTCTCACAGAGCAGTTCAACAGAAACTGTGCGGTCAGCAGCAAACATATCAACGATCTTGTTGGTGTAGCCCGCCACATCAAAGTCTTCATCGGGGGTAAAGCCGGAGGGAAGTATCTTGATCCCTGACAGGCGGTCTACTCGGAAATGAGCCATCCGCTGGTGTTTGTGAGAAAAGCCGATCAGGTAATAGTGGTCATTCTTCCATTCCAAAGCGTAAGGGTCCAGTTTATAGAGATAACCGCCATGTTTGAGAACTCGTTTTTTCTCGGGCGTATATTCATAATACTGGAACTGGATCTGTCGCTTTTCCAAGATCGCCGTTTGGATGGCATCAATGATGTAATAGACTTGCTCATTGTCCGGTTTCACCCGGCTGGACAGGCCGGCGAGCTGCCGAAGCTGCTCTGCCTGATGTGTGCTGGTCAGACGGCATAATTTCTGTACCAGTTCCTCAGATTTCTTGGCAGAAATGATCTTCGAGGATGCTACTGCGTCTGTCAGCATTTTCAGTTCTGGATACTCAAACAGGCGGCTTCCCATAAAATATTGGTTTTGGGTACTCTTGACCACCACAATATCAATTCCTGCATCGATCAGAGCATTGGTATCCGCGTAAACAGTCTGCCGCACTGCCTGAATTCCTTTTCCATTCAGATGGGCAATGATGTCAGATACTGTGGCGGGATGGTTTTCATCGGTCCGCTCATAGAGAAACCGGAGCAATTCCAGTATCCGCATATTTGTTGAATTCTGCATACTTCACCTCCTCGATTTTCGAAATGGCCTATTTTGTCTGGTGACCAGTCCCAAAGACCAGAAACAGGGCAACAGCACAGAGAAGCAGTCCAATCCAATTTCGATCCATAATCAGCTTGATTACCGCCACAAGCAGCAGCCCGCCCACCAGGAGCACAACGCCGTTCATTCAGCGGCCTCCCGAGGCATAGTTCCCCATGTGGATGTCCAGCACCTCTCTGGGCGGCTGGATCAGGGCGTCCTCATACTGGCACTTCCACTGGATCTCCCGGCACATCTGGCCATCCGCCACGCCGTCTATGGTTTCCCCATCCTGAATGGGGTTATCATGCTCCAATATGTACGATGCCACATTGTAGGCGTGGTTTACCACCCAGTTGGGGTCCATGCCGTGGAAGTGGTACTGGAGGTCGGGCAGGAACAGGGTGCTCATGCCCACCGTGTCGATGAGCATATCCTCGGTGCCCTCGATGTTGAAGAAGCGGACATTGACCCCGAAGCGGATGAACCGATCCGAGCCTTTGATCTGATGGGAGCGCACATCCTCCGCCAGAAACAGCTTGCCGCAATTCTGGAAATAGAACGCCTCACAGGTGGGGTACAGCTCCGCCAGAGCCTCCAGAAAGTCGGCATCCAGGTTGGCACGCTCCAACGCCGGAAGCGCCGCAGCCAGCATATCGGTGGCCACCACCTGATATTTGCACTCCCGGAAGATCCGGTCCCGGTCCTCCTGGCAGTCCCACATCTGGCTCATGAGGAAGGCGTCGAAGCCTTTGCCCTTGAACCTGTCGCATTTCATCACCATCAGCTGTACCGGGCATTTGCCGTCCTTGAATTCCGCGATATGCTCCTGTGCGGCAAAGCCGGTCATTTGCTTATCATAACAGAAGCACTCTGTTGATCCGATGTGTTTCTCTATCACAGCGGTCATGGTTTCTTTGTCCGGCATGTCCACCGGTTCTTTAAACAACATCTGAATGAGATAGGGGCCTCCGGGCTGGGGACCCTTTTTATCATCCAGGTTTTGCTGGAAAAGTTGATTGCTCATTTGGTTTCCTCCTTCTTCTCCGGGAACAGCTTCCACCGGAACTCCAACTCTTTCTGGACAAACTCTTTCGGCAGGCTGCGGGGGTTGGCGATGAGATACCATACCCGAAAGGTGCGCTTCTCCGGGTCTGTTTCCTGCCGGTAGAGCTGATAGCCCGCCTCATCCTCCTGTGTCCACTGTCCTGCCTGCCGCTTGGCCTGCACAAAGGGTTCCACCACCTGGTCCAGTTCCTCTTTGGTGCGGCTTGAAGCCCAGGCATGATCCACATCCTTGGCATGGGACTGGTAGAACAGCAACTTTCCGGTATGGGTCTTCGCCTTGCACTCCGGCGTTCCGCGCAATTCTGCCTGACGGCGGTACTCCTCCATCTGCTCCGCCGTTCCGTACTGTTCCACCATCTGCTCCCGCACATAGATGAACCAGCTGTAGTCCTCCGCCTCGGTGAAGGGAGCGCAGACCGGCTGTAATGCCTCCACGGGGTCTGCCTCGAAGCGGTCGATGAAGTCGAGGTAGTGGGCTTTGATTAGGGGCAGAAAGGTGTCCAGCAGCCCGGTGTTCAGCCGCAGGTCATCTGTCAGCATCCGAAAGAATGAACCGCCTGTTGTCGGTTCAATTCTGAAAGAGTAGAGGTAGTCATCTCCCTGCTTTATGATACAGCTGAAGCCTACCTCCACATTTCCATGACCGATTTCGTAGTCTATGTAGTTGTAGCGGCTCCGGTCAAACCAGATCTGATAGGTCAGCCCGTTTTTCATTTTCTTTTTGAAGTCGCCCTTTTTCAGACGCTTCCAGCCCTTTTCCTCCAGCCCCAGGCCGTTCCATAGATAGTCCAGAAGCTCTTGAAATATATCTGCTGGGCGTTTTTGTTCCATAGTCTCCACCTCCTTGCAAAAACTTTTTCTGGGATTCAGCGGTCATTTGCAAATCAAATATGGAGCAGGGAAACAGAGGCACAAACCATCTCATTCCCGATTCATTTTCTGCCGTCACGGGTCGGACTTATTTTGCTCCATTGCTTGGGCGATCTGTTTCATAGCCATGTCGATATAGAGATACACCCCATCACGATCACAGTGGAACAGGTTGGAGTAACATGTGCTTTCGTTCGGGTGAAGGGGATTCGGTTCCACTACTTCGGTGGCTTCCAGAAGACCAGTGCCCAGTTCAGCCGCAGCAGTAAGAGCCTTTTTCAGAACAGCAAACTGCCCATCGCTCCAATGTTTCTCCAGATCTTCCAGTACCTTTGGTTCCTGCTCCAGATCCCGGAGAATCTGCAAAACCTGATTTGGAGACAGGTACACGCCGGAGCAGTAGTTTTCAATGATCTGGTTCTTTGCCGGGTTGGGTAAGGCAGTGGGCACCACCTGCGCCCAGGGGGTGAAGTACCGGGCATATTCCGGCTTCTCCTCCGCCAGAAAGGAAAAGGCACTCCCCCGGGTGTAATAGTAGTCCCGGAAAAAGCCCTGGATCACCGCAATGTAAAAGCCATGGCTTTTATCAAACAGCTCGTCCGGTTCTGTCTCTGCCCCAACCCGCAGGGTGTCCAGATACTTTTCTGCATAGAAATCCTCGATTCCATGCTGCATGGCAAGGGCCAGAACCTTTTCTTCCTGTCCCTGCTGTATCCAGGTTAGGGGAGTAAAATGCCATTCCTGTATTTCGTCTGGCGAGATCGGGTGAAAACTTACATCGTATCCCATAAAAGTCCTCCTTAGTAATCAAGCAAGATAGGCACCTGCTGTTCCTCGGCAAACCGCATGGCCCGCCAGAACATGGAGAAGGCGAACTTGGCAAGGGACTGGGTGTCATACTGGGTGTGCTCCGGGATGTCCGCCTTGCTGTACTGTCCATCTGAGTCTACGGTTCCGTCTACCGGGTAGCCCTCCGTGTCGGCCCAGCCAAGGATGGTGTCCTCATCGGCCTGCCATGCCAGATGGTTCAGCTTTTCCAACTCCTTCCGCAGACCGACCAAAGTGGCGATCATCGTCTGATCATCGGTAGGCAGAGGGCCTTGGAATAGAAAGCTGTCGGTGAGGGGAAGCCACCAAGTCGCGCCCCGAAGCAGGGACCACACCCGCTCCTCGTCCGATGCAAGGCGGGCAATCAGGGGATGCTCCCCGAAGTTCCAGTCCTTCTCCACGGTGGGAGGCACTGATTCCCCGTATGTATGGCAGGCAGCCACCAGCAGCATAGCGCCGAAGGTATCCCAATCCGGCTTGTCGGTGTAATAGGGCCGCTCGTTGTCCTCCGGCCAGGGAGTGTAGGGTGGCTGGTCCGGCTGGGAAATGGCGGCCAGGATCTGATCCCGCCAGTTCTCCACCGCCGCCTGAACCTCAGCCGGGGACAGCTCCTCCTCGTTGTCGGCGGGTTCTCCATCCGGCGTGATCCGGTTGAAGGCATATCCGTTTTCCTCCGCCCACTGCTGAACAACAGTTTTCCAGTTGTGAGAATAGTACCGGGTCAGCGTCCCGGCGTAGATGTCAAGTCCCATAGCAATGCCTCCTTTTCTGTTATGCGGTCATTCTTTTGCTGGAGCGAACATCTGGTCAATCTTCTCCAGGTCGTATTCCAAGATCCAGTCATGAAATTGATGATAGAGCGGCAATAGCAGCTTCTGTGAGCCGCCCAGCACATCCAGCCCACGGTCATCGTACAAGTGGTAGAGGAACGGTCCCGGCCCTGTCAGATAGACGCTGGACACAAAGCCGTTCCAGCCGCCGATGCCCCCCAGAATGATTTCCCGCAGAAGCAGCTCTGGTTGAAATCTGATCTTGCTGAGATCCCAGTAAAACTGCACTTGTGCATGGGTATCCCCATCTTCGTCCAGCTCTGTGGCTGGAAGTTGCTCATCGGGAACTGGGAGTCCCACTCGCTGCCGGATAACGGTCAGCAGGGACTCGGCGGGTTCTTCATCGGGATACCCGTCGATCCGCAGAAGGTCCGGCACCGCCGGAAGTGCCCGATAGATCGCGGCGGCTCGGTCCAGCGCCCCCTGAACATAAGCGGGGTTGGTTTTCAGCTTCGCCGCACGCCTGTCCAGATAGATTGGTTCCTCCCCGCCGATCTCAAAACGAATGCCCACCGGCGCATGGTAGAACAATGGATGCTCCAGCCGCTCCATGCCAAGGCCGGTAATTGCTTTTTGAAATTTTCCTGCCAGCATACTGCTTCGTCAATCCTCGTCCCCGGCCTTGAAGTTGTAGATAGGGCGGATGATCTTTACCACATCCGCCGTAGGGCCGATATTATCCAGAATGTCCTGCATCCCCTTGTAGGCCATGGGGCACTCATCCAGGGTGGCCTTGCTCACCGAGGTGGTGTAGACCTCTGCCATCTGCTTTTTGAATTCAGACACCGTGAAGGACTGTTTGGCGTCCGCCCGGCTCATCAGGCGGCCGGCGCCGTGGGGAGCAGAGCAGTTCCAATCCTCGTTACCCTTGCCCACGCAGAGCAGGCTCCCGTCCCGCATATTGATGGGGATGAGCAGTCGCTCGCCCTCTTTGGCGGACACAGCTCCTTTCCGCAGGATCATGGCGTCGGTATCGATATAGTTGTGGATGGTGGTGAACTGCTCCTCCACATGGAGCTTCATGCCTTTGACGATCTCGTCCATCATGGCCTGCCGGTTGAGCATGGCGAAGTGCTGGACGATCTTCATGTCGTGGATATACTGCTCAAACAACTCTCCGGACACATAGGCCAGGGCCTTGGGGATGTTGGTTTGCTTGAGGTTTTTCAGTTTCTTCAGTTCTTTCTGGATCTCCTTCTCCCGGCCCTCCGCTTTCATTCGGGCAATCAGCGCCTCGATGGAGGCATCGTCAGTGCGGTTGAGCACCTTATAGCCCGCCTCCTGGTAATAGCTGGCCACCTCCACACCCAAGTGACGGCTGCCGGAGTGGACCACGATGTAGAGATTTCCCTCGTCGTCCTTGTCCACCTCAATGAAGTGGTTCCCACCACCCAGCGTACCGATGCTTTTTTCCGCCCG
This sequence comes from Oscillospiraceae bacterium, assembly GCA_022846075.1. GTDB lineage: Bacteria > Bacillota > Clostridia > Oscillospirales > Oscillospiraceae > Vermiculatibacterium. The sequence continues at coordinate 1,352,569 of AP025582.1, read as the reverse complement.
GAGGAGATCCACATGGCGGGCACAGCACAACTCACTCAGGTCGATCTCATTGAGGTAGCGGTGGGCCTTATCCCGGATGGAGAAGCCGGAGGGGATCTTTTCATAAATCAGCTTGTCCAGCTTTTGAAGCTCCAGCCGCCCCTCCCGGATGCGGGTGGTCTCCATGCCGCACCCGATGTCCACACCCACCAGATTGGGCACCACCTTGTCGGTGATGGTCATGGTGGTGCCGATAGTACAGCCCGCCCCGGCGTGAATGTCGGGCATGAGCCGGATGCGGCTACCCGCCGTAAATTCCTGATTGCACAGTTCCTGAACCTGTGCGATGGAGGCGCTGTCCACCACATCGGTGAAGATCTTGGCCTCATTGTATTTTCCTTTGATTTCGATCATAATTTCCTCGCAATATTCTATGGGGCATGGCCCCGTCAAGTCATCTCATACAGCAGGGCAGCGTCGCCCTGCACCAGTTCCAGATGGGAGCGCAGCGTTTCAAGCCCGCTTTGCACCGCCTCGGTGGGCAGATCCCAGTCCGGGGCAATTTCAGCGGCCAGCTCCGGGAGGTCCTGCTCCCGCAGAGCTGACAGCAGTTGAGACGCCAGCTCTCCCTCCAGCAGAGCGCAGTCCAGGGTGTCCTCCGTCTGGGGAGCAGGAAAACGGACATCCAGATCCAGTTCGCTCTCACACCAGTCCCAGATGGCCATATAGACCGCGCCAGAGCAGTCGCCGTTGGACAGTTCCTGCCGCCGGCCGTCTTTGAGAAGGTAAAAGGATGCGATCTGTGACATGGCAATTCCTCCTGAATGTTATTCTTTTTCCATCAGCCCTTCTGCCTGCATCCGGATCACATAGAAGGCCCGCACCCAGTCCAGCTCCTGCTCCATGGATTCCTCCAAAGCCAGCAGGCGGCGCTTTCCCAGCCTGCGGTCCAGAAGGGCAAAGATGCGGACAAGAGGATTCTCGCTGACAAGGCTTTTCTCGATGATCTGGTTGTCAAAGATACCAAACGCCTCATAGAACACCTTTTGGTCAAAGGTGCCCTGCTCCAGCGCAAAGGCATGAGCCTGGTTAATGGCCTCTTTTGCAGAGTCGCAATCTTTTAGCGTTGTGGACCGCAAGTGATGAAATTTCGTCCACACATTCTCAAAATAGGTGTAGTAGTTGCTCCGCAGCACCTCCACGCCGTCCATGCGAATGGCCGCCCGGCCCTCATGGTCAGCACTTTTGCTGTAACTGGTGGCAAAATACTGGATGTGGCCCCGGAGTGCCGGACACAGGTAGTCATTCTCTAATTTGTTCCGGATTCCGCTCCAGGTTGACATAGTGGCCGCCTCCTTTCTGATGCCATTGTGGGCAAGGGTAGATTCCTCACAAATTAAAATTTGAAGATCACATATAACCCTCAATATAGGATCGTTCTATAAATTCTTTTACTGCAAATAGATCTGCAAACTCCTCATACTGGGGAAATCCGTCCGCATTATGTGCTGAGTAAGTCAAATGGACCAGATAGTAAATGTCCCGTCCCATTCCGTTTCTGAGAACATATAACACATCATCATTGGATTCACACTTCGCAGCCGCCCAGATTTTTTTGCCGTATAAGAAGTGGTCTTGTCCCATTTCTTTGTTTAGTTCAGCAACAAATGCCCCGTCTGCCTGTGCGAAGGGGATCATATACCAGTTAAAATCGTTACCATATTTATCATAGAGATCACAGAACATTTCTTCTAATGTCATTTTCATTCTTCCTTATGCCATAAATCCTTTTCGCATGGCAGACACTTTTGCCTTTCCATCAGGGATTGTTGAATCTGTCCTATTTGAATGGCTATTTCTTTCCACCGGTCATCCTCTGTGTCGCAGCCACGAAGAAGCAAGCTGTCGCTGTCCCAGCGGACAAACTCAATATCGTCAAACCGGGTATCATCCGGGTCAACGATGTGCCGCAGATCCAGCCAACGCTCCGGGAGCTGTGGCTGGAGTGGGCAGGAAAAGTCCAGCACGATAGTGGAGTAGGGACAGGCCCAGATGCAGCCGGTGACAGCCAGCAGATCCGTGCCAGGGTCATAGTCCGCGCCGGTCCAGATGAACACTTCCTCGGTCTTCTGACCCTCCTCTGGGTGGACACAGGCAGGGACATAGTGCATCTCCTGTCCGCTCTCCACCTCCAGGACGCTGTATCCATACAGTTCTGTACGGAAAATCAGATAGTGCTTTCCGTTGCGGTGACGAAACAGGGAGCAGAATTCACCATCCGTGTCCAGATTACGCCAAGCATACCGCACCTTGCCCTCATTGTCCAGCAGTTCGCTCTCGCTGCCGCAGAGATGCAGATCGCCGTCATAGATGTAGGCTTTGGAGCGGATGGAGTATCCATCCGTCAGCGGAAACTGCTCGTCTTGCTGAGGAGATCGGTTCTCCGGTGCAAACATAGCATCATACTGCGCCAGCCAGTCTCGATAGCGCTTTTCATGGGCGATGTTTTCAGTGCTCATTGAGATACCTCGCCAATTTCTTCTCCAGCAGTTCTGTCATATCATTGCAGAGGCGCTTTACCTTGTCCTGCTCATGGGCGTAGTACCAGATGGTTTCCTCGCCGGGGCGGAGCAGAAGTTGGTCGCCGTCCGCTTCTTTCCAGAACTCGCCCAGCACACAATACCGCTCTCCATGGATGGTCAGATGAAATGTTCCAGAGAGTTCAACGATTACGCCTGTGGATACATTGATGCCTGCGGTCAGTAGGAAGAACTCCCGCACCTGGGACGGGAGCGTGAAGTCCAGCACGCTTTCTTGATTCCTGATCTGCTCCTCCGTGGCGGCAGGCTGGATCTCGTCAGAGGGGTCAAGCCCCTTTGCCAACGCCTTGGAGAACTTGGGGTATCGGCCAAACAACTCCGGGTTGTTGGTCTTGAATTCCTTTTGCTTTTCCCGCTGCACTCGCTCCTGCTCCTTGCAGAAAGCGTCCAGCTCGGCCAGATACTGCTCCTGGTAGAGATTGCTGGCCTCAAATGCTGTGCCGCTCTTTTCCAGAATGGCGATGGCTCCCTTTTGGCTGCCCAATACCGGGACCCACTGAAAACCATGTCGGCGGGGCTTCAGTTTCAAAAATTCACCACGACTCAGCAGGGCTTCCAGCTCCGTCTCATGTTCGTCCCACCAGTTCTGCCAGGTTTCAGGTGTTTCCCGTCCCTCAGCCAAGTCCAGGAGTTTCGCAGTCAATGATTCTTTGTTCATAGGTGCCCACGCTCTTTCTCTGCCATTACTTCCACATTACTCAATAGCACAAAGCTCATTCATTTTTGGAATCAGTAATTGATCCATCCACTGACAAACAATCTCAAAGGCATTGTCAATTTTTTCTTCATTTCCTATATCAAGATATATTTCATTGTCTCTTAAACTGTAAAACAGTGGTTGTGTGTTGATGTCTGGTTTGGCATAACCATAAGGGTCGTATGGACGGGTGTTGATGATATAGCAAACCTCTATACCTATGTTATCCTTTGTGTTCCCGCCGAATGAGGAAAAAGCAATCATATAGGTGAAATTTTTACTGTGCCTCGTAAGTGTTTTGTCGGATTTTTTATACTTAAAGCCTAAATGTCCGTACTTTCCTTGCAGCTTGCTTCCAAGCATTTGCATTGCTTCGTTAAAGTTCATGGTACCCCCACTATTTTTCCATCGCAAAAATGAATATAATCGTTCACTTCTCCGTTTCAGAGGGCGCAGGAATAGATGCTCATGGCCCCGTAATCGGTGTGCAGGACAAGTGCGCTCTTGGTGAACGCAAAATTCACCTGCCGCACCACAAAGTGGTCGTCGATGGTGGCCAGCAGTTGGCCGCTGCCGGTATCCCACAGCTCTATGGGGGAGCTGCCACGATCCTGCTGAACAGCCATCAGGCTGCCCCTTGTCCGCACCACGCAGGTATCCGAAAAACTTAGCCCCTGCCGGACGGAAAACGGGAACGGATTGGCTATCTCCTCTCCGGTCTGGGTCAAATAGAACTTGCCGCCCACCGAGAAGCATTGGTCATCCGGAGAGAAGAAGGGATGCCAGCCCTCATTGGGAATCACTACTTTTTTTGCGGACTTCAAATCGACCAGCACATACTCACCCTCGGTGACGCGGTAGGCCGCTTTGCTCTGCCGGGGAGAGAGCATTCCAAAGCAGTAATAGGCAAAATTCGGATCTTTTGACTTCTTGCATTTTACCGTTTCCCGCCACACTTTCGTGTTGCTGCCAAAGGCAAAGACGACGATCTCCTCGCCCGTGTACCACAGGGCCAGGTCGCCACTGGCATCCAGCATGGTCTTCATGCTGTTTTTCTTGTTGGCAAAGGGCGTGACCTCATGGGTGCGGAGCGAGAACTGCTGGAGAAGATAGCTGTTGTTCAGAAGAAGGGTGTCATTGGAGCAGAGGACCTGCTCATAGGTCATCCGCTTGGCACCCAGAGAGACCGTTTCAAGGCTCTCCCCGCTGCCATTGAAGTGATAGAGGATCTCGTCCTCAAAATCGCCTACCACCCGCGTCAGGAAGAAGTCATCCCGTGTGAGGGTGGTGGCTAAGGGCATAAAGCCGTTGCTGTCCTTTCCAATAAACCGATGGCACCGCGCTTCGCCAACGGCGGCATCCGGATTCTGATAGACAAATCCTTTCCGCATCTGGCCCATCATGGCGCTGGCCGCCTTGCTCTTGACCTGGAAGGCGGAGTCGCACAGGATCTCCTTGACCTTCCCACCATTCAAGCAAGTTCGGATGGTATGTCCGTCAATTTCAATCCGCCACTGCTTGTTTGTGGCGGAGTTGAGGAAGGTTTTTTCAATCATGGTTTTGACCGTTCCTCCTTTCGGATCAGGATGCTTTTCCCCTCGGCGTTGATGTCATACAGGTCATCCAAATGGATATGAAATCCATCCTCACGAATGGTTTCCGCCATACCCAGCGCGGCTTTCGCCAATAGGAGCAGCCCAGCCCGGTTTCCCGTTAACTCCAATTCATTTCCATCATCATGAGTAGTAAAGGAGAGGTGGGCTTCCGGTTCTAACGGTAGGATGGGCAGTCGTGCATCATTCAGTTGAATGGTCAGTGTTTTGGTTTTCATCGTTTGTATCCACCTTTTGAAAACTCCTCAATCAAAATCCATCCAGACCAGGTGCTTTCCGCAGTGGAGGCACTGGAACAGATAGCATTGCAGATGCCCGCCATTGACAGATTCCTGGATCATTTCTTTTTGCTCCTCGTCCCACATGGGATCGTCCAGCACATCCTCCAGCACACCCAGTGCCCGCAGTTCTCTGGCGCCCACATAGCCCAAAAAGGCGCAGAAGTCGCCGCAGTGGGCGCGCCAGTATTCCTGCTGCCAGCCGGAGTAGCCGGGGGTGCGGTGGATCAGCTCGTCCAGCTTCTCCGGATCGTCCACACCATCATCCACAGCGTAATCATCCTGAAAACTGCCGTCATATTTCCGGGCCGCCTCACCGCTGGAGATACACTCCGGGCACAGATGTTCAACATCCTCCACTGAGTAAAAGGGACCTGTATAGAAAATGTGGGTCATCCTGCCGCAGCAGTCGCAGGCAACGCCATCCGCGGACTCCTCAAAAGTGCCAGTTTCCAGCGGATTGGGGTGATACTGGAAGGTGGGCAGACCCAGCTGGGCCTGCCGCTCCTTCTCGTTCTGCTTTTCCTCCGGCGTTTTGGGCTTGGGGAGGGCGTAATGATTGCCCCAGTTTTCCGCATAGTCCTTCAAGACGCCCAGCCGCTTGAGGGTCTTTTTATCGGAACGATTTCCGATTTGGCAGAGCAGTTCGTAGGCATCCTTCTTGAAGTCCAGCAGATCATACACATCCACCAGCACCGCCTTGGCCTGCTGATCCTCACTCTGCTCCAGTTTCTCCTTGAAGGCATAGAGAGCACGGACACTGTCCGGATCTCCTTCTGTCTCCCGAAACTGCTTTTGGAGTTCAATATATTGCTTTAGGTATTCGTTCATGGTCACAACCTCCCATCAATCCCACCAGAAATACCAGACGGTGGACTGCCACAGAACATCTGCCAGATTGCCCACAGTGGGGTCATCCTGCTCCTGATCCACGATGTCCGGGCAGAAGCCGTACTGCTCTGTGGCAACCTCCATGGCCATCTCTTTAGAAACAGGGGCCGGGAGCAGGAACTCCAACTCATCGTGGCTCATGGCGGCAGGGATGGCGCCATACCGCTGGAACCAGTATTTTGCCACCGCCATCAGCTCCGGGGTGTCGGGACACTCATTCCAATTTCCAAAGGGCAGATAGGCGAAGATCTCCCAGGGGTTCTTTACCGGAATTTTAGCCAAAATGAGCGGATATGTCATGTGACTGTCCGAGTCCCAGTAGCAGGAGAAGCGGTCGTTGTCATAGCCGCCCTCCATCTCGCCCAGGACTTCCTCCTCCCAGTTCAGATCATCGTCCTCGGCTTCTTCCTTACGCTGGCCGGTCAATTCCTCCAAAACCGCCTTTCCGTCCTTGACGGGAGCGGAGAGCATCTTCTTTCGATACTCCGTTACCGTTTTGAGGTCAAATTCATAGAAGTCCGCATCGTGCTCCGGGTCGGCGTTCATTACCAGACACTCCAACAGCGTCTCGTCATCCGCCTTGATGAGCACGGGAACAAAGCCCTCTTGGATGCTTTCCCGTTTGGCATAGCTGTATGCCGACATGATGGGGTCATCGTCTGCCATGGATGGGAAATAGGTACACTCGCAGTCCAGATACTCCATGATGGCCTGAGCCACCTCGGAGGGCTCCAGCGTGTCCTCGTCGAAGTCCTGTCCCTGCCAGTTTTCAAAGCGTTCTTCGATCACCTCTGCCATAGCCTGATAGTAGTCCTCTTCAAAGGGGATGAACAGGTAGGCTTCATCCTGGAACTCATCGGAGTGATACCGCTCCGGGCCGAAGAAGCGGAGTGCGTTGTCGTCAACATCGGCAGGATAGTAGGGGCTGTCGCCCTCTCCGTAGTAATAGCCTGCAAAGGCACGGCCTTGCTGATTGAACAGCACAGAGAACAGACAGCCGTCCAGCTCATCCCGGATAAACGCCCGCAGATCCACACTGGCAGGATCAGCCTTGACCTTTTCTGCCACCTCTCCGTACTCTGCAAGGAATTCTTCACCCATCAGGTCGTGCTCCATGCACCAGCGCAAGTAGATGGCCATGTGGTTATAAGCATTGATGGGGTCAATAGGCAGTTCCTTCTCCTCAATGCTCTCAAGGTGATAGGAAGCGTCGTCCATCTCGCCGTCAAAATCATCATTGGAAAGGGTGCTACGGGTGATAGCATTCTGGCGGGTGGGATTGACCACAAAGCTGATGCCGTTCATTTTGTCCAACAGGGCATCTGCATCATGCTCCATTTTATATTCCAATTCATCCCGGTAGAGGGGGATCACCTGATAGAAGTTGACCTCCTCGCCGCCTGGGAGTGTGCCGACCTCGCCGCCCTCCTCTGTACTCTGGGGGCCGGTGAGAATGGCGGCACACAGCTTCGTATTTTCCGCAAAGTCCTCCTCATTGTCCATGGTATGACCGAAGCCCAGCCAGGTATCGCTGGCAATGGGCAGGCGGGCCAGAACCTTCAGCAGGCGGATGGGCCAGTACCACCGCTCGTCCTGCATGGATTGCCGATCCAGCTTCCAGTCCGCAGGCAGTGCAATGGCCAGCTCCGCCCGCTCCAGCTTGTATTCCGCCAGTTCCTCCGGCACATTCATCCGGTGGGCGCCCATGCCCATGGTGACCAGGGTGTAATAGTCCCGCTCCTCAGTGGGCGGCACGATGCAGATGTCCACATGGATGTCGGGGGAAACGATCTCGTGGAACACATTCTCGACCTCGCCGAAATACTGCTCAATGTGCCCCTCGACGGCCTCCATCTCCTCCCCGGTGTAGACCTCGGGAACACCGGCTTCTTCATCCTCGGGCATTTCGCCGTCCGGGTCATCACCGTCATCGTCAGGGTCATCGTCTGATGACGCCCAGGAGATTTTCAGAGTCATCTGCTCCTCCGGCAGTCCGACGCCAGAGCTGCGGGTGATGGTGTGCTTATCATCTGCATCAAAACCGATGGTCTCGCCATCTTTCAGTGTGACATCACACGCCAGCACATAGGAGGCAAGGCTGGCCAAAAAGTCCCGCAGTTCCTCCGGCTCAGCGTCGGTGTTCAACACCTCCATTTCCTCCTTGCCAAACACATCCATGCCGTAGGTGTAGCCGTTTAGGCCCCCCTCGCTCCGGTACAGGCCGAACCAAACCCAGTTGAAGATGGGCAGTTCGTCCTCTTTGAGCATATCGGCAAGGCCCTCATAGAAACGAGGCTCAAATACCACGCCGCTGGTGTAGACACCGGTGGCATATTTCTGCTTGCAGCACACTGCCATCGCCTTAGTGAACAGCTTACCCCGTTCCAGCAGTTTTTCCTCCTCGCCCAACACAGCCACCATGATATGGGCCTTGTGCGTTTTGGCCACTTCTACGGCCTCTGGCCACATATAGTTGTTTTCGGCGTTGATCTCTGCTTCATTGTCAGGGATGTGACCGTGGAATAGTGTCACGATCAGCATCATATTGCCGACCCGCATTACCACAGCGTCATCGCTGTTCTCAACATCTTCGTCGCCCTCATCCGGCTCCTCATCTACGATACCCCATTCTTCCCGCAGATCTCGAATCAACTGCTCCTTGTCCCACTCTGCTTTGGAGAGGAGCACAGATCCGGCAAAGGAACCCTTATGGTCGGTTTCCTCCTCGTCGGCGTCATCCTCAAGACCCTCTGCATCTTCATCCGGATCATAGAGGGATTCATGCTCCAGTCCGCGGATAAATTCCTCAAAGCTATCTGCCAGATGGGTAATTTTATAGTCATTTTCCTGATCCACATGGACTACCGCAGGCTCTCCCTGGGGACCGCAAGCCCGGTAGTCCAGGAAAATCATATCGTGTCCGGCGCTTGGACAGTCGCAGATGGCCACACCGATGGCAGGATACTCCCACTCATCGATCATAAACTGGCTGCCCAGCTCTCCACAGAGGGAGCAGCTCTTTTCCCGTCCGATTCCGAAAATGCCGGTGATGGCCACATGATCATCTGACCAACAGGTAGGCTCATCGCAGGGATAGCAGGTGTTCACCGGAATGCCGCCGTTGTGCTGCTTCATCAGCCAAATGTAGGCGGCGGGCAGCTTGTAGCCCAGTTCCTCCTCCACGCTGGCAATCAGCTCATCGGAAGGCGGATCACTGACATATTCTTTCAGTGCATACCAATTATCATCCCAGAAGTTGGTGAGGTCGAAGCCCTCAAATGGGGTATCACCGGGCACGAATTTGGCCTTCTTCTTCCGGCTGCGCTGGCGTTTCCGGATCTCCGCCTTACACTCCCGAATTACCGCCGGAGCATTTTCATCCTCCGGGTCCAGCTCCGCCCACCGCTCGGCGTAGGGAATGGCCTTTTCCTCCTGGCCGTAGAGATACTGATAGCCATAGGCCATCCGCATATTCCACTGGGCCTTGTTCTGGCCTTCCTCCCGGACGGACACCAGAACCTCAATGGCCCTCAGAAGGGCTTTGTCTCCCTTGGATTTCAAAGTACCTTCGTCATGGTCCCCGATGATGGCGTAGTTCTCCAGTGCACGGGCCAGGGCGTAGGCGGTGCGGTAGTTCCTCCAGTTCTCCGGGATGGCATTCAGTGCCTGGATACAGCGGGTGTACTCGTCTTCGTCGTTCCACTGCTCCAGCTGAGCGAAGAATGCTTCGGCGTTCTGTTGGGTGTAAGGAATATAGTCCATGCCCGTCAGCGTTTCGTCCAACTCGTCATCCTGATTCTCAGTTTCTGTCCCATCATCTTGTTGCTTTAGGGATACAGAACCGGCTTCACGGCGGAAGGTGTGGAAGATGGCCCATGGGATGTCCGTGCCTTCAAAGAACTCTTTCGCCATGTTCAGCGCCTCTTGGATGTCCCAGGCGATGAAGTCCACATAGCCACAGTAGAGGCCGGTAGCCCCGCCGGTGAGAGTGAGCACTTCCGATCCTTCATCAGTGGTAAACACTTCTTCCAGCTTGTCCCGGAAGTCAAAGATCTTCTGACTGCCTTCCTCCTCCCGCAGGGTATCCAGAGGATAGCAGAAGAAGCCCGCTACTGCGCCGTCAGCATGGAGATCGTCCATGAAGTCATTGTCGGCGTTCAGGTAGCCGTTGATGAGCGGCACACAGCAGGTGGAGCCCACCATGGTGTCCAGCCGCCAGTCGGCATCCGGGTCCTGGTTGGGTTCCATTTTGTATCCAAGGTAGCTCTCCAGATAGGCTTCCGGATCGGTGGAGAGCTCCAGCCCCCGCTCCTTCAGAGCGTCGGGAAGCTGGGACATAAGAATGGACGGCTCTGCCTTGGGTTCCTCCAGCACATCAAAGCTGTCTATGTACCTCATGTGGGGGATCTCGCCCAGCACTTGGTCGGTGAGGGTGGTGAGCATCCACCAGGCCCGGCCTTCCTCATCCCGGAGCATAGGCAGCAGCTTTTCACAGTAGGCGGAGATGGCGAAGCTGTTTTCACCCTCCTCCTCCAGCCAGATCTGCACATCATCCCCGGAGATGTCCCAGCCATTCTCAGTACGCAGACCGATGTTCTGGAGGGGCTGACGGCCCACAAGGATGTTCCAGTGCTCCAGCACCTCCTTGGGGGCGTGCTTCTGGAAGTAAATCAGCTCAAACAGCTTGACCTTGTCGCCCTCCGGGGTGAGGATCAACTCATGCTTTTCGCCATTGAAGCCCATCTCGAAGGAGATTTCGTCAAACGCCTGGTTCAAAGCCCCTTCCATTTGGGCCACGAGTTCTGCGCCGCGGGTGTGATCTTTGTCCTCATCCATCATCTGGCGCAATTCTGCTTCCATCTCGGCAAAGGTTTCCCACCAGTTCTCTGTCCGCTCCCGGAAGCACTCCCAGAACTGCGGCAGAGAAATACCCTTTTTGCACCGGTCGATAAACTCTTTGGTGTCCTCGTCACCAGGTCGAGCTTCCAATGCCTTTTCAAAATATCGCAGAGCCCGGCCCTCCTGATCCAGATAAAAGTAGGAGTAACCCATGCGGAAGTTCCAGTAATAATCGTCCTCGAAGTATTCCTCATGGGGCTTTAGCAGAGCGAGGGCCTTTTTGAGCATTTCTTTGCAAGTTGGCTTATGTGGGTCTGCCAGATTGTTATAGGCACGGGCCAACTCGCTGTCCATCTCAGGGGTACGCTCCTCGGCGGGGATGGCCTCCAGCGCATCAATAATTTTATGTTGTTTGCTCTCCTCATGCCACTTCTGGCACTGCTTCAAAATGTCCATATCAGGGTCCTCCTCGTCCTCATCCGGTTTCCAGTCTTTGATCTGCTGGAACACACCGTTCTCATCCCGCTCAAAGGCGCAGGGGGCGGGGGTGTTCAGCAGAGGAATGATGTCGGGATCGTCGTTGCAAATTGTGTTCAGCTTGTAAATCCCGGCGTTGTTGGGGTCGTCCATGTACGCCTCGCTCTCGTCACCAGCGGTGAAGCGCCAGCCGCTGTCCCAGCCGCCGTCCGGCTTCTCCCTGCAGCAGTAGCCAACCTTGCAGCCCTCCACTGTGATGCGGTTGGTGGCGATACAGCCATCGGCACCCTCCCAGTCGGGGAGCAGATCTTTTACATCTTCCGCCTTTACATGGTAGTTCCGGTTGCGGCCAGAGGCTTCGTACAGCTCCTTCCGCAGCATCTCCACCTGAGAAGCCATATCCGTGATTTCATCCTCGCCCATCATCTCGCTGATGTCGTATTCCAGCGGGGCATGGACAAAGTCCGCCAGGGCCTTGTCCATGGCCTCGTGCTCCTCCGGCGTAGCAGTGATGCGGATACGGCGGGCGGGGGTGTTGTACTCGTCCAGATCCTGAAGGTTTACACTGCCACTGACGCTGCACTCCAGCAGGATGGCGGCCAGGTCGGTGACCACATCAATGGCGAAGTGGAAGTCCATCTCCACGCCGTCCGAATGGGTGAACTCCAGATACTCCACGGTCTGGCGGAAGTCCCAGTTCTGCTTGTCCAGACCAATCTTGGCGAAAATCTCGCTGAGGGGGATCTCCTCTTGTTTCTGATCCTCCAAAAATGCCACAAGGTTCAGGCTGTCGTCCGAGCCTCCGATAAAGTTGCCCCAGTATTTTTTGATATACATGCGTCATGCCTCCTGTTCCGAGATCAGCCGCTTGATGAGCCAGTCCAAATGCTCTGACCACACAGGAGCGATCTCACCGCTGTCCTCGTTCTTCCAAAGATCCACAATCTCACGGATGCCGTCCTCGTCCGGCACCTCGTTTTTGATGTCGGTGAGCTGCCGCAGCAGGAAAGCAAGGGCTTCTTTGGATGCTGTGAAACCGGTGACTTTATCCCATATAGCTTCTTCATAATCGTAGTCCAGCTTGCCATTATCCTTCCATTGGAAATACAGCTCCGCCAGAGCCATCGCAGTATTGTCAAAGAGGAAGTCGATTTGTGAGGAGTCAGCTCCCAGCATGACTTCCTCTTTCATCAGTTCGATCATCTCGCCCAGATCCATTACCGGATGCTCCGGTACATATTCATTTTTGAGGATGTCCAGTACATCCAGCCCTTCGTCACGCTCTAATGCTTTTATGCCCCATGCTCCCATGTCGGCACCTCTCTTTCTTTATTTTGTATCAAGCTTCTATTGTCAATCATGGTTCTCCAGCCGAATGATAGGCCGATAAAAGTCATAATCTCCGTTTAGTTCATTGTCCTCCTGCACTTCCGGCTTACAGTGGGGCGAACAGGGAAGGAAACCGAGGAAGATTCCAAGTCCGCCGCAGATGCTGCGCCCGCCATCACCGCCGCAGGTGGTAAGTCTATCAGCCTGCACCACTTCCCGCATATAGGGATCGTAGGCGATGGACAGGCCGAAGAAGTTGGGTTCCTCCATGTCATAGGGCCGGTTCTCATCCTCACCCATGTCCTCAAACCAGCGCAGACGCATGGAGTAGTCTAACCCATCTCCCCACGGGAACAGGGTCCGACACCCGCCGCCACACAGGTAGGACCACTCGTCCGCCGTAGGCAGCGAAAGCCCCTGCTTTTCCAGCCCGGCAAGAAGCGCATCGTAGTCTGTGCGGTTATAGATGCAGATCTGAAAGCCCTTTTCCGTCCGCTCAATGCGGGCCGACTGATGCAAGGTAAGACTGCTGCTGTCACTCCAGGCAAAATCACGAAATTCCTTCAGCCAGTCAGGGTGGGCGGTCAGCCTGGGATCGTCCATCTTGACTGGCTCCCAGCAGAGTTCCTCCAGCTCCCGGCCCACCAGCATGGGGCCAATGGCCGCCTGCCGAACGGGAGCCATACTTTCCCGGATCATCTCCTCCGGGTTCTGCGGTTCCATTTCCCATTCCCGGAACAGATACTCTAATTCCTCCCGGCTCTCCTGATTCAGTCCCACGGCAAACTGCTCCCAGCCCAGGGTGACGGTATCGCCGGGGACAAAGACGAACTCCCGGCCATCTTTCTTGAAGATGCCGGTGGTGCAGTTCTGGCCCCAGCGGTCAAAGGTATGTAGACCGAGAAAGGTCATATCATAACGAGCAGCCAGGCTTTCCATCAGCGCCTGCTTCTCGGTGGTGTCCATTTGATTGAATTGGGTGCGGAATAGTCTTTCGTTCATAACAAGTCCTCCTACAGCCTATCCAGGTTTTCCTGCAAATCGCCCTGCATCAAGTGCTGGGCAATGGCTTGGTTCAGTACCTTATGGGGGTGATAGGCTGCCTGCTCTACATCGTGCAGGCACTCCTCCATCAATGCCTCCGGAGAAATGCCTTCCCGTTTGCCATAAAGATGGCCGAAGGCATAGCACACGGACTTGAGAAAGTCGAAAATATAGTCGTGATTTCCACGCATACTGGGCAGGTCGTTGAACGAGCCCATACCTCCGTATGCCCGAAGATGGTGGGCAACCTCCCGCCGCTGGTTCCAGTCCTGAATGTCCCGCTCCAACCAGTCGATCCAGTTTTGGAACTCTGGATGGTCTGCCAGAAGGATGGAGCGCAGACAGGTCAGAGCCTCGGTATAAATATCAGACTGTTTCATTGGCCATCGCTCCCCCAAATACCTCCATAGAGCACACCATCTTTTCCAAGGAACAACATCCGGCTGCGAAGCAGGCTGCACTGCTCCACAGCGACCTTGTTTCCGTCACAGGTGGGAATAGCCTCCTGTTTTTTCCCAAGGTGATCACCATGAGCGGTAAGGAAGTAGAATTTATCCCGTTGCTGGTATCCGCCTTGAAACAGGAAGGTATTGCCGGACGGGGCAACAGAAAAAGCTCCGCTTCCTTCGATTGGCAGTTCAAACACAAGATCCTCTTTGAAGTTCGTCCGCACCAGCCGGAATTCATCATAATAATAAAACCACAGGTTTTCTTCTTCGTCCAGGCTGATGGCATAGCAGTCATAGATGGAATACTTCTCATTCTTCCAGAGAGGAGTTCCTTCCGATGTCCATGCAATTAGGCCGCAAGCGCCCAGAGGTTCGTCCCAACCGTAATTACCAAATACACCTTCGTCAAAGTAGCTGGTAATGATGGTGCCATCTTTTTTTACCACGCAGTCTTGAATGCCATCCCCCAGGCAGAAACGGGACAGCACAGCTCCGTCCCGGCTGACGATCCAGGCGTTCTGGTCGGGGCCGTTTTCCCGATAGGCGCATCTTGCTCCCAGCAGGAGGAAGTGTTCACCTGCAGGCCGCAAATAATGGAACTGGAACTTCAAGAGGCCAAGAGGAAACAGCGTCGTTTCCAGCACCCGCTGTTCCGCCCAATCCAGCTGGATTTCTACTGCGGTATAGGTGGAAGGAGTACTGAGCCAGTCCTTACCCTGTGTTTCGGACGGCTGTTCTATGAGAAGATAGACTTTTCCATCCCTTGCCGTGAAAAAGTCTGTCACTTCTGTGCCCTCCAGATGGTTTTTCCGGCGTAGCTGGTCCAGGTCAACGATGGAGAACAACGGCAGATTTTGGGCTTTTATAGGTTTGTTCATAGTGTCTCCTCCTGGCTACTTTAACGCTCCATCATAGGTGTGGCTTTCCCAGATGGCCTCAAATTCCGCTTTCTCCATCAAGCAGGCGTGGAACTCCTCGCCCCAGACATGGGCGTTCAATTCCTCCACGGTGGGGATCGGCGTGATCTCGATGGCGCCGTCGTAAAGGTCAGGGATGTTGCGGGTGCGGCCATCCGCAGAGATGTCAATGGAGCGCAGGGCCAGCCGATCATTTACGGTATTCACTTCATAGAGGATGACCGATGGTTCACCCTCCGGTGCGCCCTCCCAAAAGAGCTTGATGTACTCGGACCTGCCCAGATAAGCCCCCATCGTTTTTTCATCGGCACAGGCAGCCCGAATCATTTTGGCCAGCATCATCAAATCATCGATGTATTGGGAGTACACGCAGAACACATCCTCGTCGGAGTCGAAGTGAAACAGATCCTCACCACTATTGTTTTCTTCGAACTCCCGGATCACGCCCCGGACCAGCCGTTCCCAGTCTCCGCTGCTGCCGGTCAGTCCCAGCCGGCAGAATTCTTCTGCCCGGAATCCGTCACTGATCTTCAGCAGCAGGGAGAGCGCATAGGGGTGGTGGGGGATGAAAAAGAACGGCGCGATCTGCTCTGGCTTCACCCAGATTTTGAAAGGCGGGCGCGGATCGGGTATCCAGGGCAGAATCTCCCATTGGTCATCCCGTCTATTTCCGTATTGGCTAAAGTCTCTCATGTATTTCCTCGCTTTCCAGCATATCAGGAACCGATCTGTCCTGCATTTGCCGGGCGGAAGATCTTGCGACCCGCCAGCAGCTCCTCCAACTTCTTGGCCAGAGCCTCCACAATGGCGTGGCAAGGGTTTTCATAACCCATGATTTCCAGCTTTTGCAGCTCGACACAGTGGAGCGTTCCATAGAAGCCCAGCATGAAGTCCGTCAATTCAGCAATCATCCGGTAGCCCTCCATGTTGTTCACATCGGTCTGACCCTCTTTGGCGGTCATCAGCCCAATGATCCCCACTGCCACAGTGAAAGCACCGCAGCAGGACTGCTCCGTCTGCATCCCAAGACCCATGACGGAGAACATCTTCCGGGTCTCCTCGGACAAATTCAGATGGTAATATTCATTGCAGGCCATGAACATCGCCTCGGCGCAGGTCAGTTCCGTGCCGATGTGGTAGTGGTTGACCAGTTCATAGAGTTTCATTGTTGCCATACTGTACTCCAATCGCAAAGCATTTCATTCTGTGTCACTCGGCGCAGCTCGTCCCGCACCTCCATCAGCGCAAAGCCCAGCAGGTTTTGTCCGCGCCACTTTATCGGGTCCTGGGCTTCCGGTGAACAGGCCGCGAGGCGGATGCCCCAGATGGCATCGTAGGGGCTGGCCTCCACCAGCACGCTGTCCCCGGTGGAAAGCAAAAACTCCCGCAGTTCGCGGTTCTGGCTGAATTTGTGCCAGTTGCCAAGTAGCACAATGGCGTACTTGAACTTGTCCCATACCTTCTGATCAAAGCCCCGCACCTTGCGGCCCAGGGCCTTGATCTGCTTTTGGTCGCTGCATTTCAAAATCTGGTCCCGGATCTCTTTGTCGCCGAACAGCTCGGCCTTGGCAGCCATCATGTACTGCTCCATGCAGAGGTAGGAGTCAGCCGTCGTATAGAAGTCCTCCATCCACCACTGGCTGAGGCAGCTTTTTGTCAGCTGGCCGTCCTGGGCAGGCTGATGCCCCCAGAACAGGCACAGCTCCCGCTTCCGTCCCGCGGTAAACTCCTGCTGGAACCACTGGCGGGTGTACTTGGGCCTGCCCTCCGGCTGCCACGCCTCCACCAGGAAGTCGCCGTGCGTCAGCACCTCAACCCTGTCCTCGTCATCCCACCAGCCCTTCCAGGTCACCGGCTCGGGAAAGAGAGTGCGGTATTCCGTCCGCTCCTCCGGGGAAAGGGTGTCCAGCCAATCGCCAAATCGGTCTATGTAATCCTCCCCATAGCCCATGCGCCAGCCAATGGAGTATCGCTCGATCTCCCGGTGGGCCAGCCAAGGGGGAGGCATGATTTTCTTATCTTGTAGTGCCATAGGGTTGTCCTTTCCTGTTAGAAACTGTCGAAGTTCTTTTTTTACATCCAGCGGAGCGCCGTCCAGGGATGTGATCTGTGCCAGCTCTGTTTCAGTCAGATTTTTCAGGAAAATGCAGTATTCGTCCGGGTGGCCTCCCACAAATTCCATTTTAGGCATCCCGATCTGCTCCGGGTCGGTGATCCACAGGCAAGGCTCTCCCGTCGCCCAAAACCGCGTCAGGGTAAGACGCTGACCACGATAAAGGACATTCTGATCCATCCTCATCCCTCCTGTAGCTTCTTCAGCAGCTTCACGATCCGCCCCCGGTTCTTGGCGGTTTTCATGAAGGTGGGGAGATGGTCGGCCTGGGTCTTTTTCTGGCTTCCCGATGGCTTTTCCCGCAGGTCGGCGCTGAGATAGCCGATCAGATAGGCGAGGTACTCCCGGTTGAGGACCCAGACCGGCTTACCCTGGAATGAGGTCAAAAACCACAGTTCCAGGCCGAACCAGGGGTCCTTGCCGCCCTGAATCTCCGCACCATAGGAGAAAGCCTCCGCCGTCTTGTGTACCTCGCCCGGCATGGTTGTCCCACAGTAGGGACAGGCCACATGGAGGACGGGAAAGCGCTGCTTTGCCGTATCTTCAATATCCACTCGGTAGTACCTGCCGCAGTTTTTGCATTGGTTATGGACATCATAACGGTAGATCGTCCGATCCTGCGTCATCCGGTGGCCGCAGCTCAGGCAGCGGAAATAGGCGTTATCCTCATCCGCTGTTACAATACCTGCGCCGTGACACTTGGGGCATTTTACCTGGATGCCGGTGGTGAAGGCGCTATATGTAAAGCAGGGTTCATCGACGATTCGGCTCATAAACTCATATCCTCAAAAATCTCTTAGTTCTTCAAACTTCTCAATCAGGGCATCTTTCTGGAGCATATCTCCCGGCAGGGCATCCAGAATACCCCGCAGGGCCATATAGATCTCATCCCGCTCCTCGGTTTCGATGAAGCCCATCTTGTTGAAGGTCTGGGTATAGGCTGCCACCGCCTCCAGCGCCTGGGCCTGGGCGTCCCCGCCCGGCTCGGCGGCCAGCTTCATCAGCTGGGAACGGGTCTTGCGGTATTGATTGGCTGCCTTTTTCGCAGCAGCGGCAGGGATATGCTCCGCACCGTCCCAGCCTCGGAAGGAATTGTCCAGGTTTTGCGCCAGCCACTCCGGTTTCCGGGGTTTGGTGATCCGCAGGTCCATTCCCGGCTTTCTTTTCCAGAGTTGCTTTGCCGCTTTTGCCGCCGTCTCCGGCAGGCTGGTCATCCAGAACCAGCGAAGCTCCGACATCTGTTCCGGGGTGGGGATGTCGTCCGCCCCGAAGCCGAACAGGTCGAAAGTGGAGAGGTTCGTCAGTTCCCGGAACCCTCCCACGGCGGAGAAGTTCCCCAGGTTTCCCGGCGCGCCCCAGAGCCGCAGTTCCTTCAGATGGGGATGAACCGCAGCCAGCCCGGTCAGATCAAAGTCCTTCAGCTGGATGCCATGCAGCCCCCATAGGTTCGGCAGTTCCGTGTGCGGGCGGTATTCCCCGATAAATTGGAGGGTCAGACCGCTGCCATCTTCGGGGGCATGGATGGTACAGGCGTCCGGCCCCTTGTTCTGGAACAGGAGCTGCTCCGTTCCCTCACCCAGCCACAGTTCCTGAAGGCCGGTCATGTCCAGCATCAGCTTTCTGATGCTGGTGCCCCGCAGATCAAGTGTCCTCTGGCTGTGGTTCAGCAGGGTGAGTTCACGGATGAAGGGATTGCCCCGCAAAAACTCCAGCAGATCCGGGTGCCATTGCTCGCAGATGAGTTCGGAGAGGCAGGGCAGCACCGCCAGTTCCAGCGCCGAATCAAATGGTGCGTATTGGTCCATCACCCGATGGCTGCTGACCTTCAGCGGGATGCCGCCGATCTCCGTTTGCTCGTCGCTCTCCATGGCCTTCTTGAAGGCCCGCCGCCGTTCCTCCGGGATGGCTTGCCACCGGATCTGGAGGTACACATCATGGCCGTCACTCCAGCCGCCGTAGGAGTAGCAGGGCTGGTCGGTGAAGGGCGGAAGTGTGCCCACCAGCGTGTACTGGGGCGGGATCTCCAACGGCACCCGCAGCAGATGAAGGTCACGGGACCAGTACATGAAATCCATGTAGAGCGGGCGGAGATGAGGCAGTTCCTCCGCAGTCAGAGGGGCGTCCCCCACCCAGTCCAGAGAGAGGATCACCGCCCAAGACTCTTTGCTCACCATGTCCGGCGGCGCAATATAGGCCACCTGACAGGCGGTGTAGCGTTTCAGATATTGGTTGTAGACCGTATAGACCTCTCCGGCATTGGCTTTCATGGCACCACGCTCCTCTCATCCGTCTTTCTCTAAATAAAATCCCCACACGCAGTTGGAAAACTCTCCGGCGGCAAAGCGGTGGAGCTGCCCGTCAATCTCTACCTGCCAGACCTCGAAAGTATGGTCCTGGTGATAGATCGGGTCTTGGACTTTTACCCGCTTGCCGGTGGTTTTCCAGTCATAGTCAAAGATGTTCACACCGAACAATTTGCATTGACCGTCTGGGCCAAAGGTTTCATATTTCCAATCCATGTTTTCAATTCCTTTTCAGTGACTTGATGTACGCGCTCTCCGAGCCGTCCCAGTAGCAGTTCACACACCGGCCATTCTGAAAATGATGGTCACAATTTGGGTAGCCATAGAGAATATGGGCACATTCCGGGCACAGCCCCATCATCTTCGATGAGCCTTTGAAAAACAGGCTGCCGCACTCATCACAAAGGGCCAGTTCTTTTTCTGCCATAGGGATCACCAGTCCCGTTCCCGGATGGCCTCCTCGGTATCAATGGGGATGTCAAACCATGCCAGAATGTAGGCCACGGTTGCTGCGATACATTCCCGCGCCACCGTTTCGATCTCACTGTCGTTCTCGTCAAACTCCTCCTGGAGATCATTGATGCCGCAGACCGCCTCGTCCAGTGTCTCCTGCACCACTTCGGTGTCGGTTTCGCCGCTCTCCAGCAGGTCGATGACCTTCTGAAGCTCGTCTTTTACCTTGTCCACCAGAAAAGCAGGATAGTAATCGTCCTGATACATCTCGTCCAGCAGCTTGTAATTGGGGTCAAATGCTTTCATAGGGATTGCTCCTTTCTCATTCAAACATCAAACCGTATGATTCGGTCAGGCTACCGTCGTCCTCGTGAAATATACACTGATACAGAGGCTCACGCTGGGTTGCTTTGCGGAACCGCTCCAGAACAGGAGCCAGCGGCTCATCAGTAGGGATGCCGAGGGCATCAGACACCCGCCGCAAGCTGTCCATATCCATATCTTCTAAGTTACAGTTGCGCTGTCTCTGCCCATACTCCTCCAATGTTTTGGAATCCACATACTGCTTTGTGTCACAGCAGTCGTGCCAGCAGATACAATTCACAAGCAGGGAAAAGAGGTCGGCCATGCTCTCAGCCAGACGGCCCGCCTCACCTTCACTGCTGTAATAGCCGATGGAGCCATCTTCCAACAGGTGGTATTCTCCGCCGGAGCCATCTCTGGCAAAGGCCATACCGGGCAGGGAGAAGGTGCATCGGCCTTCTGCGTCATCCCGCGGGGATAACTCATCCAGCAGGAAGAAGTCAAACAGCAAATCAAATTCATCCGCTAAATCAGGGTTTTCATGCAATATCTTCAAATAGTCCATAGCCGTTTTCCTCCGTTTACGGTTCTTGGGTCATTTTACGCAGCTGTTCCAGCCACTGTGTTTCTTCCATTATCTCATCATTTTGGTAAAAATGGTCTTTGTCGCGGGCCAGATGGTCGGCAAGCGGAGGTGCGTCCAACGGGGTACATACCGCAAAACTGTCCCGATCCGCCCCCTTGATCTCCCGGTTGAGGTAATACACCCGCCTGGCATCGCGGGAATACCAGTGCCTAAGCAGTTCCCAGGAAGTCAGCTCTGCTTTGGGAAGCTGTTTGCCGTAGGCATAGATCCGTTTCTCATCCCTGGCAAAATAGGTATCGCCCAACGAGCGGAAAGAGGAAACTTCCGCGTCTTTGATGATCTTCACCTTGCCGTCTCCGTTGTGGAAGTAGACTTGCCGGCTGTCCTTTGCATATCCCTGTGGCGCGCCCGAATCGTTCTGGCCATTGTCCAACACCTGGAAGGCTGCCAGCTCTACATCTGGGATTCTCCCGCTGGTGGTGTAGACGGCTGTTTTGTCCATCGCGTAGGCATAGTTTAACACCCTAAACGATACCGGGTCTGCTCCACGAAGGCGAATCCCGCCGAGAAAGCAGGCCGCAGAGGACTTGCCCCAGTAATGCCAGCAGCAGAAGTCTTTGGGCACAACACCTTTAAGCAGACCGTTTTCATATAGGCCGGAGAAATAGACCGCTCCATCCCGAAGGAAAAATTCGTTGTCCACTGGCTCTGTGTTGGTGATTGGTTGCAGCGTTTCTTCGTGCTCGGCAGTCATGCTCAACTCGATCTCATCGTCGCTGTAAATTAAGTAGAGCCCATGAGGGGCCTTTCTATCGAAATGCAGTTCAATGTCATGGTATTTGAGGATCAAAGGTTTCCCGTCGCTTCTCATGGTGGAAACGGCATCGGGATTCCCGAAGATTTCTATGACCTCATCCTGTGACATCCCGAATTTCAGCGGTGAAATGTCCCGTGGATTCTGCAATATTTGATTGCGCCAAATCGTAAAGTCCTGTTTCATAGTTTTAATAGCACTGGAGGATCAGCCAGATCCGGTCAAAGCGGCGGGCGGCCAGGTGCTCTTTGGTAATGTAGAAATAGATGTGCCCGCAGTCTCCGAACATCAGCTCAAAGTCGCCAAGCTCCACGATATCCAGCTGGAACAGCAGCATCCAGCGGTCACGGGCCGTTTCTTCCGCCCGCTGACGGACCTCCTTGGGGATATTGAGCCAGCCGTTGCCCAGATAGTAGCCCTGAGTCACCAGGTCGCACTCGTCAAACATGCTGTTCTGGATCACATCGGGCCAGCCCAGCAGCTGGGAGCGATCATCCGGGTTCTCGGGGTCCTCGCCAGTCAGTTCATCCAAAGCATCGTTGAAAGCGTCGTCATCCTTTTCATCCGGGAACATCTCGCTGAAGTCCTGCCAGGAAGGATAGGAGGTCTTGGCATCCAGCTTGATCTTGACCATGGGAAACTTGAAATCCTCTCCCATATCTGCCGGGAAGTCAGCGGCAGACAGCGCGGACATGTCCTCAAACCAGTAGACACGGGCACAGCCCTGATTCTTGGGGTCATAGCCCCAGCACTGGGTATCCGTCTCATAGAAGAAGGAGAGCAGACCGTGATCGGGCAGAAGATGCTCTTTGTCAAACTGGGCCAGCTCCTCACAGTTGAACTGGGCCAGGAAAGTGAGAGGACGATCTTTTACCACATGGTCATAGCTCTCGCCCTCATAAGTAGGCCAAACGAAGTCCGGGGGCACATCCGGCTTTCCGCCGAAGCGGGTGGCGCCCAGCTTGTATGTTTCTTTTCTGGCAATTTTCAGCTGAATGCTGTTTCTGCCCAACGACTCCAGTTTTTCTTTTATGCTCATGTCAGTTCCTCCTTGATGCGTCCTCACAGCTTTCCGTCCAGCGCCTCCACAGTTTTCATGGCGGCGGAATCAAATTTACATGCCCGCAGTTCCCGCTCGATCAGGGCAAACACATCGGGAAAGCACTCAATTTCATCCTGGTACTCATATTTCGCATACAGTTTCCCGTACTCGGAGATCCAAACCTCCGCCGGGTAGTAGTAGCCGATATGACCGATGGGTTGGCACTTCTGACCAGCTGCCTGCTCGATCTCCGCCAGCTTACAGCCGGACATATCCCGGAAATAGGCGTCCTCCAAATGGTTTTTGATCCCGTTGACCAGGTAAGGGAACAGAGCGAATTCAAAGTCCGCTGCCCAGTTCAACTTTTTCTGTGCCAAGTACCACTGACAGCACAGGCCGAAATACTTGCGGTAAAACCGCTGGGTGGACTTCATTATCGGGGCGCCATGATCGGCGTAATACTGCTCCGCAATGGAAATATCCACACTGCGGCTTTCCTGCCACCCGGCGTACTCCATCAGCTGCTTGACCTTGCTTTTGAGATCGCCGGAGATTGGAATGCGTTCTTTGATCATTCAAATCATCTCCTGTCTGCTGCGAATCAAAGTTCGTTTGGATACCCTATCTTGTCCAGGCCCGCCTTGATTTCTTCCCATTCATTGCGCTTAGGGTTCAACGCAGCGACCAGTTCTTTTGTCACTGGTACCCCGTCAGCAAGCTGGCGCACAGCCTCCAAAGGCAGGTCTGCTGGGTAAAACCACTTTCCATACTCCACATAGGTCTGTGGATTGCCATCAATCGTGGGGAGCAGATCCTTGGATGCATCCTCGCCGTCCATGGGATTGCAGTGCCATGTGGTGCCATCTTCCGTCCAGACGCAGAAGGTGCTTTTCATCTTTTTGACCTCACGGCTGGTCATAAGCTTTTGCAGAGCGGGCGGCATCCCCGCTATCAGGTCTTCGATGTGGGGAAGCTTTTCCTCCCAGTCGTAGAGTTCGGAATCCACACCGTTGATCACACAGCCTTCCGGCGCGAATAGGACGATCATGCTCTGGTCACTGCCATCGGTGGCAAAGAATGCCTCCTTGCCTTTTCGCCATACGGGGTTGTAGGTATAGTGGCGGATGAAGTTCCATTCCTCCTCCAGCATGATGATGTCCAGAGCCGCCAGCCCTTTGCAGAATTTTTTCAGGCGCTCCGCATTGGGCAGGCCAGATAAATCTTTTGTTGAAATCATGTGGCTTTCCTCCTGTCTTTCCTCACCACAGCCGGTCCATCTGGGTATATATCTTATTCGGTTCTCTGTCCGTAAAACTGGTCAATGAGTCGGTGGGCTCCGTAAGCGGCATCACATTCAAAATATCCAGCACATAATACCAGATCCCGGTATCCCAGTCCCGGAACCGCCCATTGCAGACAGCCCGACCATAATCACCAGGAATCAAATCCAGTGCCAGCTCATTGAGGGGCTGTTTTTGCCCGGCCTTATCGTAGGTATATCGCTCCGGCATCGCACCGATGTGCCAATCATTGCGGTAGCGCACATGGATTCCGGGCTCCTGCTGAATCAGTTCAAAAGGGGGAAGCCGCATTGTGCCATTGGGCTTCCATTCCATCAGCCTACGACAGTCCCTATCGATCTGAAATTCATCGGGCCTCTGTATGATAGATGCAAAGTGAGTAGGCAGGCCAAAGGAATAATAAGAGAAGAAGTCTTTCGGCAGCCGCATCGCTCTGGGATACTGGTTCCGTTGTGCGGCGGCGTTTCCGCCCCGGCAGTCTTTATACCATTGCAGGCGGATCTGCTGAACCAGAAGTGTGGGCAGATATTTTTCTCTTTTTCTTTCCTCAGCTTTCATGGGTGATACAGAAAATCTCCTTGTTCAAGTCAAAGTAGATTACCATCAGCTCGTCGGTAATCTCCGGGTTAAAGGACAGATCCAGAATAAAGACTTGCTGGTTCATCTCGCTATCTATCAGGCTGCCAAACCGCTTGAGCCGCAAAAAGTCCACCATCTCGGGAAAGGACAGCTTGGATGGGTCGGTTCCCGGAAAAAGTTCCGCCGCAATATCCGGGCCTACATCGTCCCGGTGGAACTCCATGAAAAATGTCACAACGCTATGGTAGCGGCTGTCCTCATCCGCCAGCGCCGTTTTGATGGCGGCTTTGGCCTTCTCCGCCAATTTCTCCGCCCCATCCAGCATTTCACCCACCGCATCCATGGCAACAGGATCAGATGTCAGTTCTTCCTCTACATCGAAGAGAAAGGGCAGCCCCGATTCCTCGGGAAAGTTGAATATCTCCTCGCCGGGTGTATATGTAAAATCAATGCGTTTACAGTTCAGCTTCACAGGGATGCCTCCTCATTGGTTTTCCAGATGGGGTAATGGAATTGGCGAATAGACTACTGTATCTCCATCATGATCCATCTTGAGAATGACAGCAAATTCCGCCACATTGCTCTCCTGTCCCTTTGGGAGAGGAAAGATCATTGGGGGGCAACGCAGGGCAGCATGGTTCGTGGTTTTATTCCAGTCCTCCATGGCCGCAGATAAAATGGCGTCAATGTGTGCCAATACCTTCTCAATAGAACCCGCTGATATGTTGTAAAAAGCGGGGTTTTTATGATACTGCTCTGTGATGAAGTTTTTATAGGTTTGGACTGGCATAAAGCAAAATTCCCAATCAAGGGGATACAACCCAAGCCAATACTCATACAGTTTCATAGGCGCCTCCTTACCCCTCAATGTTGGCAGCTTTGAGGCCCTTTTTCAAGGAGCCGTAGACCGTCACCGCATGGTCGGTGAACATCTCGTCGCAGTCAAACCAGGCGGTGAAGCTGCCGCCGGAGGTGACGGACAGGCTCGTCATGCTGATCCGCCGGGCAAGTTCTTCCTCTGTGATGGGGTCTGTTTCCGGGTCACGGGGGTTTTCCTCATCCTGGGAGAGCCAGTCGTTGGCCAGCCCGGTCAGGTTCTTTGCCGCAAGCTCCCGCATGGCCTTGTCCCAGGTCTCGCAGTCGGCCAGCAGCTTCTTGGCGGCACTGCGGGCACGGGTCCAGGAGGGCTTGCTCTCCGCATTGACCTCCAGAGACAGGTACACATCCGTTCCGCACCACTGGATCTCACCCTCAAAGGTGTTATAGTCCTTGTCCAGCTTCAGCTCACCCAGCACCTCGTCCTGGATCACCACCGGCTTGTGGTACTCGTCCAGAACGGTCTGAAGTTCCGGGCAGTCCTCATGGGCATTAACTATCTCGGAGATACACCAGGGCCACGCCACCAGATCCTTTGCCCATTCTTCCTTCATTCGGCGGATCTTCAGGCGGCAGATCTGCTCGTTATGAAAGCGTCCCCAGCCCTTTTCACTGTTGCGCTCCTCGTCGGTGACCGGCCAATCCAACCGCTCCTCCTTGGTACTGACCTTGCCGGTGTCACAGAACACCATGCCCAGCGTCACAACGGTCATTTCCCAAAACTTGCCTTTCCAGTTATATCCGCCCCCAATGCAGCGATTGATCAGCGCGACCACTTCCTGCTCCTCGGGCTCGTACATCTCATAGAATTCTTCAAACATCGGTGTAGCCTCCTTTACAGCAGTTTCAGCACCTCGGTAGCGGGCTTGGCAAACTCTGCCGGGACTTGCTCCAATACATCCTGGTAGGCTTTCACCGCCTGCCAGGAGTCGTAATAGAAGCTGTAAAACAGGTCGTCTGGGAACACCTCGTCCTCCTCATAGCGCATCTCATCTTCTTCCTCGTCGTATTCCTCCGACCACAGATATTCTTCCTTCAACAAATCGGAGAACAGTGGCAGCGCCTCGGCGTGTTCCATCTCATTCCCATCGTGGAAGCACTGGAGGATGCAGGCAAAGAAGTCCAGCAGCTCCCCGACCAGGAAATGGGCCACAGGGTTCTGCCCGCTCTCCTGGAGGGCCTTCTCCAGAATCCGGCTCAAAAACACCATGCCGAAGGGGGTGGCGTGCCACAGGGTACTCTGGTGCTCCATGTTGGTGGTGAGCTCATAGAGGGACTCTTTGACGGACGCCAAATCACGCATCTGCTCCAGCACTGTCAGGTGTGCGGGAAAATCCGTCCCCCGGCCATAGGCGGTGGTGAGCCGGTGCCACGGGACATCTGTGATCTTGAGTTGAGTAATATAGGTTCTGTTTTCTTCTGTCATGTTGTTGTCCTCCTTCTCCCCTTAAGAGATGGCATCTACTTTTTCTGCTGCTTTACTTGATAGGGTATGGTCCGGCCCAGTACCCGGCCCTTGCCAACGGCATTGGCTCCCTCATAGATCAAAAATTCTGCATTGTTTTCCAGCGGGCCGTAGTCCACAGTGTCCGGGTAGAGGGGCTGAGCATTCCCCAAAGCCGTTTCATCAAATGCACAACGCTCCGTTCCATCCAGGAAGCACACACCCAGATATTCATTGGTTCCTGTGACAACAAAATGGGGACGATACTTTCCACTGACCAGGCTGGGGGGAGCCTTTCTCTTGCCGCCCCAGAAGATGACCTCCACATGGAGCACCGCCCGGTTTTCATCTGTTCCAATCATGCTGTATCACTCCTATCCCACAATAGTGGTCTCCACGACGGCCAGATTGTCGTAATCCATGGCAATCAGCTTCTCGGCGGCCTCCGGGGTACACATGAACCAGGTGCTTACGCCCCAGGCGTCCGACCTTGTGACCGTGAAAAAGTTGGTTTCAGCGGGAACCGGATTTCTTGCGTCACGATAGTGGTCGGAGTAGAGATACACCAGATCCACCTCCCGCTCCGGCAGCCACTTGACCCGGCGTACACGGGGCTTTCCGTTTTTCAGAGTCTTTTCCCTGGGGTTCTCAAACCACGCCAGCTCCTTGAGCTTCAGACCGGTGAAGGTATCCATCAGCCGTTGGGCAATCTCCCGGTGGGTAAATACTCCGCAGTCCCAGGAGCCCATCAGCCATGTCTGTATAAAGTCGCCCACCTTGCTGCCAGGAGCAGGCGGCCCATAGACGCTCTCGTCCGCCCACATGACCTCCATCTTTTCACATTGATCTGGCTGAGGACAGGACTGCTTGTTGCCATAGCGGTACATGATATTTACATAGCCATAATCTTCTCCGGTTCGGTCATGACCGACGGCTTCCACTTTATAGGCAGTTATGGACATTGCAGTTTCACCTCCTGAGCCAGTACAAACCCGCACAGTCCAAGGGAAGAGTCGATGACAAATACCCGGATGTGCTCCCGTTCCATGCGCTCCCGCAGTTCCTCAATGCTGCAGCAGGCGGGAAATCCGTAAGAGATGGTCCCGCCCAGCAGGTCTTTGTACTGTTCAAAAAAAGCGTCCACGGTGATCTCGTCCATGCCAAAGAGGATGTTGTCCTGGATCACATTCTCAAACCAGTGGGCCAGCAGGCCGGTGAAGTGAACGGATACTTTCTCTCCGGACTCGGTCTGGGTATCCATGTGCAGGGTATGGGCTTCAAAGTCAGCGCAGTAGCACAGGACTCTGTTGTCGTGCAGACCATCAAAAGAGCCAATCAGCGTACTCATATGGATTCCTCCTCGTCCATGAGCTGCTCCTGCACCTCTTTGGGCAGGTCATTCCACAAAATATCGTATGTAAAATCCCGGATCTCCGGGTAACACTCCCGTGCGGTCTTTTCCGCAATATCTCTATTCAGGTAGTGCATCTCTTGGTGGAAAAACCAGTTGAGTTTTTCCATCAGCCGATAGAGTCGGATCTGTTCTTCTTGGGTCATGGGATTGCTCCTCCTATTTCAACTTCAGCACAAATCCCCAGATGCTCACTACGATCAGGAGGACACCCAGCAGGAAGAACACCACCCGCCGGTATCCTCTGCTGTGGCGGTGGGCATCCCGCGTACCAGTGGGGTCGCAGAGCCAGTTCCAGTTGCGGATCGCTCCAATCAAAATCACGGCCCCGATGAGCACCGAGGCAATGTACCAATGCTCTTGCAAAAATGCTGTAATCTGCTCGCTGTTCATTTAGGTTTCCTCCTTCCAGTCATCCTTTGCCTTTTTTGAAGTGTCCGCTGCCTCGCCAGGTGTTGACTACGCAGGTGAATATCTGACCGCAGTGCTTGCACCTAATCATGTGAGCCATAATTTCGTCTGCCCATCCATCCTCAGTCTTTACCTTCTCCAGCGGACAGGTGGATTCCTCTGCTATCAGTTCAAATTCACCTTGTTTCACCAACTGCTGGATATAGGCAATACAGGCCAGGTAGTCCTTTGGGGCATCAAATTTTCTCCATATTTGAATGTTTCGGCAGTGCTCGCACATAATGGATGCCTCCTCCTGTAAACGGTTGTTGTCAGCCCTGTATATCAGCGTCAACGGGGCCTTTTTTCAGCGTTCCATCCACAGTGATCACATGGCCCCAGAACATATCGTCGTCCTCGTACCAGGCGGTAAAACGGCCGCCGGGAGATACTGTAAACTCGGTGAGCAGGATGCGCCGGGCGAACTCATCTTCGGTGATGGGGTCTTTCTCCGCTTCCCGGTCGGTCTGGTCATTGTCCGCCAGCCACTCGTTGGCCTGAGCGGTGAGCTTCTGGGCAGCCATCGCCCGCAGGGACTTGTCCCACACCTCCTGATCTGCCACCAGTTTCTTCATCACATTGGTGACACGGGTCCAGGACGCTTTCTTTTCAA
Source organism: Oscillospiraceae bacterium (assembly GCA_022846075.1). Classification (GTDB taxonomy): domain Bacteria; phylum Bacillota; class Clostridia; order Oscillospirales; family Oscillospiraceae; genus Vermiculatibacterium. The sequence goes on along the minus strand of AP025582.1, from coordinate 1,323,168 downwards.
TCTCCACATCCAACGAGATCCGGACTTCTTTTCCCATCCACTTACAGGTCCCCTCGAATATGCTCATCTCACGATCCAGCGTGAGGGTTCCCAGCACTTCGTCCTCCAGAAGAATGGGCTTTGTGTATTCCGCCCAAATCTCCTCCAGTGCCGGACAGGGTACGCCTTCCTCCAGTACCTCAGTGACATACCACTGAGGTTCGTAGAGGGCATCACCTTTCCAGCCGCGGGCTTTGATCCGGTAGATCTGGCCCTTGGTAAACCGCTTGGAATAGTCGCCGGCATCCCGTTCCTTGTCCGTCAGCGGCCAGCTCAGGTAGCATCGACCGGAGATCACCTGTCCGGTCTGGGCATCCGCCATGGCGAGGGCATGGGTATGCGCCGCCCAGTAGGTATCCAGAAAGGTTTTGTCTGCGCTGACACCGTCCTGGATCAGTACCAGTTTTTCCTCATCTTCCGGGGCGTACAGGGCAATAAAGTCCTTGACCGTTCTCTTTTTCATGGCGTTCTCCTTACGCAAATACCTGCTGGTATTTCTCTTTCAGTTCCTTGGGCGCCGTCTTGATGACCTTGCTGCCGCCGTTTTCAGAGGCTGTGCCCCAGATGGCCCAGAGCACATCACGCCACAGGTAGGCCAGCGCCCTTTTGTCATTGCCGGATTCTTCCGGCAGGTAATATTCCAAATGCCCTTTGATCTCCATCAGAGCATCCAGGCTCTCCTCATTGGCGATCAGGGTGCGGAACTCCTTTGCGGGCTTCAGATTCTGCATGGACTGGACACCGTGGACCAACACCGGCAGGGACTGAGCAGTAAACCCGTACTTCTTAAAAAAGGTGTGAATAAACTTTTCTTGCAAAGAGGAGTGCTCGTCATCACAGCGATCCAGGTAATCGCACACCAGCCGCCACCACTTCGGCCCTTCCAGTCCCAGGGCAAACACGGCAAAGGTGCCAGGCATGGCGCAGGACTCATCAGAGAGGTTGTTGTACCACTCGTCCTCCTGCATGGCCAGCCGAGCATAATTCTCCATCCGGACATGGAGACGGGGATACCGCACCGCACAGGCAAAAAGCTGATGGACACCCTTCTTGGGCAGGCCGGGGATGGGCAGGTAGATCTTCTCCGGTCCGCGAAACTCGATGGAGTAGCTGCGGGGGAACTCCGGCTGCTCCAAAATCTCAATCAGATAGCTGAGAGCCTCCTCACAGGCCCCCTCGCCGCAGTCCCTGGCGGTAATGCGGATGGTGGCGAAAGCGTCGTTGGCCGAGGCGGTCAGGTGCTTTGTTTTCCGCTTCTGGATATTAGGCGGCAATTTGCCGCTGCCATTGGCTTTCAGTTCCTTTACCATGTCAGGACGAATCTGGGAAACCAGGCCGAGGATGTGTTCGGTGGTAAGGGATTCAAAACTCTGCCCGTACACGGTATGGCAGATAGCCACATAGCAGGCAAAGCGCAGCAGGTTTTCGTCCACATTCTCCGGGCGCAATTCCGGCCACACCGTGCAGGGGGGAAAAGGCGAAAAGTAATCCTCTTTCTCTCCGACCTCAAAATACCGCTCCTGCACCTGCTTTTCTATATACTTCTCCAATGTATAGCGGATCTCCTGCCAGCCCACCAGCCGCCGCATGGCGTCGCAGAGAGAGACAGCATCCTCACAGGGAAATCCTTTCAACGGCAGCTCGGTCAGATACCGCTCCAGCAGCTGATCAGGGAGAAATGGCGTCCCGTTGTGGTTTCGCACCACGGTCGGGTAGGCGGAGTGATTTTCACGGGCGGTGCCGTTCAGCACATCCTGAATGCAGAGATCCGCCTCCGCCAGTACTTCTGGTGAAGTGTCCGGTTTATGTATCAGATAATAACGGTCATTTACACCATCGCGCTTTGGTAAGCTCATGCTTGATCACCTCTGTTTAGACAATAAAAAATCCCCGCGACACCCTGTCACTTGGACAGGCTGACGCAGGGCATGAAAAGGCCGCAAGGGAGACGCCACATCCACCAGCGGATGTGGTTTCTTCTTCAGCCAAAATCAATTTTTCATATTTGAACAGAACAGCCGTGGACTGTCCCAGTTTTTCTTCCATAGCAAGACCTCGGGTTACAAATTTCTAAATGGGTATACTTTACTATTTTATTATATCACATCATCTGTTTTCTTTGGAAGAGAGATTTGCTCCTCAGCCAAATTTGTGATGTGGATTTTTCCCTTTCTCTTTCCTGTCCCGGCATACTCCAGCAGTTCTCTGGCATTGCTGGCCGGATGCCGCACATAGGCGATGAGAAAATCGCTGCGCTCCACCATATATCGGTTTGCGCGGACGATGGCAAGCCGTTTGGGGACCGTTTCCAGATCCGGCGGATAGAACAGAGCGTCGAACGCCTCTGGCAGATCCACCTTTCTGTTGACTGGGTAATATGGGGTCATCAGCATCAGCGTAATATCCGGGTGCGCTCGCTTGGCCTGCGACAGTGCCCGGATCACCAGACGGTCGAAGTTGCCATACCGCCCCACCACAAATTCAGATACGCCATATTCCGTGATATGGCGCTCTATGGTTTCAAGCAGGGTTGGGTACACCCGATCTGGTGTCTCCCTATGCCCTATAAAGAAGCAGCTTCCCATCTGACAGCCCTCATACACAGTCGCAGTCATATTTTATTGATTGTGATTCATAATAGAACTATAAAGCCAACGCCTATTTTAATAATTATATCACTAATTATTCGTTGTGTGAAGCAAAAGTTGATGATTTAAGTGCGAACCCGCGACGCTCCCTTATATTAAAATAATAAGTAGAGATTGGAGGGAGAGGATCATGGACGATAACCGCCGCTATGAAGCGTTTGTGCGGAACCGCATCACAGAGCTGCGGGAACAGAAAGGCGTTTCTGAGCATCGGATGAGCCTGGAGCTTGGAAAGAGCGGCTCCTACATCAGAAGCATCACCAATGGAATTTCTATGCCCTCTCTCCGGGAGCTGTTCAACATCATGGAATACTTTGATTTGACGCCAACTCTTTTCTTTGCTCCTATGGACGATCCGGATTCCCTGCGTGGGATCATAGGCAAGAAGCTGCTTGCCCTGCCGGATGAAGACTTGGAGAAAGTAGCTGTTTTTCTGGACTGGATCAGAAAATAACCACTCCTACTGGCGTTTGACATGAAAAATATGCCGCTCAGTCAGTTTCTGATAGTTTCTGACATGGGCGGTTTCTTTTTTTGCGCTCTTGGGGGAAAGAGCTTCCGGCTATTGAAATTTCAAGCTCTTTCCACTAAAATGGATTTCATCGTCTGTTATCAACCGTTCCGATTACAAAGCGAGGTAGGAAAAAATGAACCAAAAAGAAATCAATGAGCTGCGGCGCCGTTTTCGCCCGGAAAAAAGCACCATCAGCCGTGTTTATGGATGCTATGTCAACAGCAGTAAAGAGATCGTTTCCGATCTGGACGAATCCCTGGGCATGATGCCGCAGGAGGAGTCCGAGAAGTATTTGAGCCTTTTGAAGAAGGGACTGTCCGGTTCCCTGGGGAAAAACCTCATCGACATCGTCTTCTCCACCCAGCAGGTGGCGGATAGTGAGGGACACCGCCTGCTCACCACACTTCGGGATTCCCAGCTTAAGGACAACGAGGCCCGCCAGACCTTTTACCGCAAGGTGATCAATAGTCTGGACATGGGGGACAGCAGTTACCTGCTGCTCCTGGCCTGTGACAGCTACGATGTCCCCCATCGGGGCAAGGATGATTCCCTGCAAGCGGATGCCTCGGATGAGGTGTTCACCTACATCGTCTGTGTGGTGTGCCCCATCAAGGAGGGCAAGGTGGAACTGGGATACTTCCCCGGTGATAATGAATTCCACTGCGCTGCTGGGCAAACCGTCGCTTCTCCGGAACTTGGCTTTCTGTTCCCGGCATTTGATGACCGGGCAGCAAATATCTATAACGCTCTCTTTTACAGCAGGAAGGCCAATGAAATTCACCAGGAGTTCATTGACGCGATCTTCCATGTGGAAGCGCCGATGTCTGCCGTTGAGCAGAAGGAAGCATTCCAGTCAGCTCTGAGCGATGCGTTTGACTGCAGTCTGGAAGTGATGCAGACTGTTCATGAACAGCTGCGTGAGAAAATCAAGGAGCACAGGGAGAGCAGGAGTTCGGAACCTCTGGAGATGAGTGCCTCAGAAATAGGGCAAATCCTTCAAAGCTGCGGGATTGCGGATGAACAGGTGGCAGCATTCCAGGAAAACTGCGGCGAGCAGTTTGGTTCGGGGGTTGTCCTGAATCCGGCAAACCTGATCGACAGCAGCCGCTTTGAGATCAAGACACCTGAGATCACCATTTCTGCTGATCCAGAGTATAGTTACCTGGTGGAAACTCAAATTATCAACGGGCGCAAGTACCTCCTAATCCCTACTGAAGATGGCGTGGAGGTCAACGGTTTTGCTGTCAGCATTACAGCTGCACAGAAAGACGATTAAATTTCAAAAGCCGGACACAACGCAAGGCGGTATAACCTTTAAGGCCAGATATTGTTTGTTATTTTCTGTCTTAAATAAAATCCTTAGAGTGGGCGCTTCTGGTTGGTTCATTATGAACCGGGACTCGGTTCACATGATATGTAGACCCTCCCCTTGGCGGGAGGGTCTGCTTTTTACAGGCTATCTCACCAGACGGTTTCTTGCTTCCAGTGCTGATGCGCAGTCATGGCCTGTCAAATACTGTGCCGCATCCAGCCATTCCTGTTCGCTGCATGCACCTAAAGGGATCGCGGCAGTGAGCCTGTGCAGCCGTTCACTTTGCTGGAACAGCCGAAGATCAGAAAGAATTCCGCATCCCATTTGATAAGCCAAATAATCCAGTAGATCGATCTCAACCAGCATTGGACACCTCCGTCATACCACATGATACAGATTGGAAGTAAGACTCCCATTCTCCCGCCAGCGTGGGTCCTTTTGCAGCAGACCAGCCCTGCAGAGATCATCCAGTGCCCGCTTGACCGTAGAGCGGGAAAGCCCCAACTCCAGAGCAATGGTTCTGATAGCCGGCCAACAGCGTCCCTCGCTGTCTGCCCGATCCTTGAGGTACATATAGACGCTCTTGGCTCTGTGGCTTAGATTGGAATTGTAGATATTTCTAAAGCTGTTCATTCTGTTTCCCTCCGTCAAGGCCGAAATACCGTTTTGCGGGAATCCGGTGCGGCCTGAATTCCCTGAGCCATACCGCCAGCGGATGTGCCGCCTCCCTGCGGCTGCTCACTATCCATTACAATCGTCCCATAGTGGCGGCGGATGATGGACTCCTCCAACTCCTGTTTGTCAGCATAGGCAACGAACCGCTGGGCCTTCTCCGGTACTTCATAGGGCATGCCGAACCGGATGCCCCAGTCAAGGAACAGCCGCAGTTTGACCTTCATTGGGTGGACGCCGGTCTTGGCCACAATAAAGCTGCCCTTGGGCATGGACTTGAGTTCATCCGGGGTCATGAGGGGACGCTCCATCATCTGGAGGGACTGGCTGGGATCGTTTTTTCCGCGGGAGATACTGCCGCTCATTACCGTCCGGCTGCCCAAAGATTTGGACAGTTCCACCGCGGTCTGACTGGCCGGGGCGAAGCCGCCGTAAAGGTTGACCTGGCAGTTGTCCACGATGATCTCAGAGCCCTCTTTTCCATAGTTTTTCTGCAGCTGTCCCGTAATGCTCTGGACGATAGGCACCAGCATGAGTCCTCTGGACCGGGAGGCGGAAAACATCAGTTCCAGCGACTGAATGGGCGGGCAGGTGCCCAACTCGTCCGCGAAGAAGACCACCCGGTTCTTGAGCCGGCCGCCGTTCTCGTCAGCCACAGTGAGGATCTCCCGATACAGGTTTTGGAGGATCAGGCTGACCATAAAATACTTGGTCTGGTCCTCCTCGGGCAGTACGATAAAGATGGCGGATTTCTCATTGCAAAACTTCTCCGCGTCAATGGCGGTGTCAAAGCAGAGGATCTGCTCCATCTCCGAGTCGAGGAAGGCGTTTAGGCGGGACAGTACCGTTGAGATCACGGAGGCCATGGCCTGCTCCGCCGTGTTGAGGGCGGACCCGGCAAACCAGCGGGCCTTATGATTAGGCGGGAGCTTTTCCAGCAGAAGCTGGAACTGATTCTTTCCCTTCACCCGGCTGGGAGCCAGCAGTTCCTGCACCAGCTTGAACACCGACACGATGTGGCGCTTTTCAATGGGATTGCCGTTCGCGTCCTCGGTGGGCAGATACTCGGCCACCAGCAGGAACATGGCGGTCAGCAGGCCCTCGGCGGAATCGTAGAAAAAGGCGTTTTGCCCATACTGGGCGCTGTCGCCGCCGCTGGTGTTGATGAGCGTCTTGGCGAGGATCTTGGAGTATTTCTCCGCCTTAGCCTTTGCTGCCAGGTTTTTGGGGTCGGCCTTATAGATATCCATGTACTTGTTGATCAGATGAAGCAGGTTGTTGCCGTCCGAGCGGGTGGGATTACGCAGATCCAACACGGCGATTTGGTATCCGTAGCAGTCCTTGGCAATACCGGCATAATTGCGGAACAGGTCGCCCTTGGTATCCGTGCAGAGGAAGGACATCCCGCTGGCGAGGGCATATTCGATGTTGGGGTACAAAAAAAACGCGGTCTTTCCGGCGCCGCTGGCGGCGGTGACCATGGCGTGGATGTCATCGGTGTCCACCAGAGCTGTAACATGGTCTTTGGGCCCTTCGCAGCCAAGGACAAGGCCCTGCTTTTCCGGCAGATGCTCTCCCTTGCGCCACAGCTCTGGTTCAAAAGGGACATGGGCATAGGTCTGCCGAATCTCCTGTTTGGTAGCCCAGCGTGCGGTTCCGTGCTGGCCGTCGCCCACAGTCTTGGATTTGATTCCGTCAAGGGTATAGTAATGGGAGAGAAACGCGAGACCGCCGATCACGAGAAACATGATGGCGCCTACCACGATAAGTGTTATAACTTGCGTTGGCACATGATCCTCCTTTTGATATCTACGCCTTAATATCAGAAGGGGATGTTCAGTTTTCGCTTTGTCTGCTATAATAAATTGGTATGAGGTGATTGCTTTGATTTGCGCATGTGACCATTGCTACTATCTGTTTGAGGCGCCGGAACTGCCGGAGCAATGCCCGGACTGTGGAAAGCAGGCAACCCGGCCAGCCAATAAGCAGGAGCGGGCAGAATATCTCAGCAGACAAACAAGCAGCCAGGAAGAAGCGGAGGAGTGGGACTGAGCCATTCCTCCGCTTTGCTGCTTCAGGCTTAGGCCATCACTGGCTCAGCTTCCCTCTGGGTCTTTTCCTCTTTCTGCCGCCGTTTGATCTCGTCGGCCTCGTACTTGACCGGCACCTTGGCACAGGAGATGGCCAGCTCCAGCCATGCGCTGGCCACCTCTTTTTTCTCTGCCTGGGTACGGATACCCTGGCAATTGTTCTTGGCCAATACGCTTTGGAATTGCATGGCGATCTCATCCGCCCGGTTCTTGAGGATACCCCGGTTCTGATGAGGCAGGATGTGGCTTTCTAAAAACCGGACGCCCTGCTCAGTGGTCAGTGCGGTACCCATCTGTTTGCACTCCCGCAGCACCACCGAGAGGGCCAGCGCCGCCATGGTTTCCATGCGCTCCATCGCCTGGTCAAAGCGTCCCCAATGGAGGTCGTTCCGGTACCGCAGGAGCAATCCGGGAAACTGGTAAACCGCCCGGTCTGGCTGAACTTCCTTGCACCTGGCTCCGATTCGCCGACAGACGAGCCCCGCCACCGCAAACTGCGGATGCTCCTCGGCGGGCTGGGCCTCCAGTCCATTCCACGCTTTCAGATCCTCGTCCCAGTCTTTGTGTTCGGATTGCAGCGAGGCAATTTGAGAATAGCCATGCTCCCGCAGAATATCCGAGAGCCGGCCGGCGGCCTCGATTCCGGCGGCATCGTGATCCAGGCAAAGGATGGCTTTCCGCAGATTTGGATTTTTCTCCAGCATCCACAGCATAGCATGTTCCGCCGTACCACAGAGAGCCACATAGCTGTGCTGCTGCCAGCCGTCCGGGTACAGGGTGAGAAAGGCAAGCAGATCGATGGGGGCCTCGAATACATAGAGGCGGTCGCTGGTACCGACCCAGTGGAAACTGCACCGGGGATCACTGCCCTCTATGTTGCCCCGGTAGCTTTTGCCTTGGGTATAGAGCCCCCGCTTGTGGGCATGACGGGCAACGCCGCGTTCATCGAATCCTACGAACACGGCGTTGTGATACACCTTTGTCTGATCTATGGACAATTCCCGGCTCTCATAGATCAGTCCCTTCTGTGCGAAAGCGCTTAGTACCTCCCGGCTGATGTGCCTCTGCTGGAGCAGATAAGCATATACCCGCCGCATGGCCTGGTTTGAGGGAGGCAGGGCAAATTCCTTTGGCGGCTCTTTTTCTTTTTTCTCCGCCGGTACATACACCTCCCCCTGTTCACCGTTGAGCAGACGGGTCACTGCTTCAGGGTAAGTCAGGCCATAGAAATTTTGGACAAAGGAGATTGCATGGCCACCCCTCTCTGCAGCATGATCATACCACTCATTCCCATGCACAGTAATACTGTGATCTGAGGTGAGGCGTTTGTCCTGGCCGGAGGAGATGAGTTTCTCTCCCTGCCGGCGCAGGAACTCCACCAGGTCAACGGAGTTGGCACGGAGTTTTTGGTCCTCTGTGAAGTGGATATATGGCACGCTACATCCCTCCTTATCAAAAAAGAGACCGCAGTATGCGGCCTCTCAAATCTGTGTTAATTCATTCGGTTGGTTGGCATCTTTCGGAGCTCTTGGACTTGATCCCGACGCCCATAGACCACAGCGGTAGTGTGACTGGAAAGGTGCCTGAAAGGGTAACTGAAAAAGAGAAAAAGATTTCAGAACTTCTTGTTGAAGCTCCAGAGGCTATTAAAGGGAGTCCGCAGGTTCATACCTCATATGCCTCTCACTGATTCCTTCCCTTGAGTTTCCGGTGGAACAGAACAGGTCTGCACGGGATTGGCTTTTGCCTTTTCAGCCCTTGAATGCCTTTGGGCTGCGCCAATAAAATCTGCTGTTTAAACTGCACTTTCTGTTTCAAAAGATTACCTCCCTTATAGCTGCATTTCCGGCTCATGGTCATCCGCCTTGTGGCCCTGAGCGATCTTCTTCGCCTTGATTTTTCGTAGGAGCTTCCGATCCACCGCGACCCGGACGCCACCGGAGGGCGGTGGTTGGTTTTGCTCCTGGAAAATGTTGGCCAGATGGTGGAACAGCGAAATGACGGCCGCCACAGGAGGCTGGCCCAAGCGATCATCCATGTGTTCCAGGAAATATTGAGCATATTCATTGCCCTGATCCGTTGCCAGCTGGAACCACTTGATCGCACTGGATCTATCTTTTGGGACCTCCTTCCCAAGCAGATAGAGCTTGCCGAGGGCATACTGGGCGTATTGATTGCCCTGTTCCGCTGCGGCGGTGAGCCAGCGGATGGCGGCTTTCACATCCTTTGGCGCATCTTCCCCCTGGAGCAGCAGCTTGCCCAGCCGGTACTGCGCAAACTGATTACCCCGGCCTGCTGACCGCTTCAGCAGACTTAGTGCTTTTACGCTGTCTTTGGGTGCATCTTCTCCTGTGAGATAGACCAGAGCCAGGGCGTATTCCGCATACCCGTTCTCCTGTTTGGCTGCGGCAGTAAGCCAGCGGATGGCGGCTATTACATCCTTTGGGATACCGTCGTCTCCCTTCAGCAGTAGTTTTCCCAGGCGGTACTGGGCAAACTGGTTCCCAAGTTCCGCAGCGTATGTGAGCCATTTCAGTGCGGCCGCCGGGTCTCTGGGCAGGGCTGCGTCACCGGCAAGATACAGCTTGCCAAGAGCAAAGGCGGCGAAGCTGTTTTCCTTCGTTGCCGCAAGTGTGAACAGAGCCACCGCCTTTTGAATGTCTTTTTCCACGCCCTGACCATCCCGATAGATTTTGCCGAGCGCGTATTGAGCACAGTCCTGGCCGGCTTCCGCCGCCTTTGTCAGCCGCTCCAATGCCTGGGCTGTCTGCTCCGGTGTAGAGGATGGATCATTGAAAATCATCCGGGTCAGTTGGTACTGCGCGTGGGGATTGTCCAGTTTGGACGCCTGTTCAAACCACTCCCTGGCTGCCGCCTCATCTTTACCAGTCCCTACACCATGGAGGAGCATCCATCCGATGCGGTACTGCAATTTATCGTCATGGCTCTGCTGCTCCAATTCGAGAAATCCGGCGAAGGCTTGCCGGTACCACCGTTCCGACGCTTCGGCGTCCTTCTCACAGCCAATGCCGTCCCGATACATCTTTCCTAACTCGTAGGTGGCATAGGGGAAGTCCTGCTGTGCAGAGGCTGTGTATAACTCCAGCGCCCGTGCATCGTCCTGTTCCACACCCTGTCCACGGCGAAACAGGCCGGCAAGGGAATATTGCGCATACTTGTACCCTTTGTCTGCGGAAAGTTGGAGCCACCGGGCGGCATCACCATAGTCCTGCTCACAGCCGAGGCCCGCGGCATACAGTTTGCCGATCCGGTACTCCGTATAGCGTTTTTTCTTCTGCCTCTCAACAGCGTAGAAAGCGGCCAGCGCCTTGCTGTACCACACATGGGCGGCCTGCATATCAATCTTCCGGCCCAGCCCGTCCGCAAGCATCCGGCCCAGATCGTGCATGGCCAGCGCATTGCCTTTTTGCGCCTCCTGTTGGAACAGGGTAAACGCCTGCTCAAGATCCTGGGGCTGATCCTTGCCGCCAAACAAACAGCGGCGGGCCAGGCGGTACTCATCGCTCCAGTTCATCTGCGCTTTGGCTGGCGCAGACACCGTTTTGTCTGGGACATCGTCCGGTGGGGACTCCGAGAAATCATTCCAGTCGTTATCAGGCTGGGGCGCCTCCGGCAGCGGCGCTTCTTCCTGGTCCTTCACAGGGACACGGTCTTGCTGGTCATCTGGATGGAAAACCTGCTGGCGCGCCCCCAGTGTTACCGCTTCCTCAATGACGATGTTTTTGATCCGCTTGAATTCCTTCTGCTGGGAAAGGGGAAGGCGTGGAGGCAGGTCGTCCTTGTAGGTGCGCAGCACATCTTCCCGCAGTTCATACCACAGGGCATAGGCTGCGGCGATACATGGCTCTTTGGTCAGCTCGTCCACAATCTCATCCACCACAGCCTTCAGCGGAGCCTTGAGGTAGCCGTACTGCTTCCGGCCTCCGGTGTGCCGCAGGCGTTCCGCCAGATGCTCCATGAGCTTCTCCATGCGGTGGTTGACCACGGCGCCGCTCCACATCTGTTCAATCAACTGCTCCAGCACAGAGCGGGCGTCCTCATTCAGCGTGTTCCTACTCTGGGTCTGCTTCTGGTAAAGCTCCGTCAGCTCCTGCCGGAAGATCTCTTTTGCCAGTCCCGACTTGATTTGGGCGATGCCCTGCGTGGTGAGGAAGCCTTTCGACGGATCGGCGCTGTAGCAGACCATGTGGATATGGGGATGGTGTGCTTCATCATGGAATGCAGCGTACCACCGGAAATCCTCCCAAGGGATCTTCATCGCCTCCGCCATTTCCATGGCATACTTGGAGAGCAGTGCTTTCCATTCTTCCGCCTTGTCATAGCCGAGACGGGCGGCGTCTTCCCGCCGCAGAGAGATGATGGGCAGCCACACATTACCGGGGTGGGCCGCGACCGCTTCCGCTACCTGCGCCAGTACGAGCTGATCTTCCTCGCCGGTAAACAATCCATGGGAACCGACGCGCTGGGCGCGGGGGCGGGTGGCGATGTATTTCAGATAGTTATCCTTCTTGGCGATCTGGTCATAGTTGTCCTCCAGAGCGCGAGTGATGAACTCCGATGCGTTGGCGCGTGTCGGCTCGGCCGCATAGTCCTCGTATTCAAACATCCCACGGCTGAGCGGGAAGTCCCGCAGGATCTGTTCCACCATCTTTTTCTGCTTTGAGGTGGCCGGCCACCCGCTTCGTCCCGGATCGATGCGCTCCACACCATTCCGTGTGGCCATATATTTCACATAGTTTTCAAGATGAGCGGTGGCGGAGGAGGTACCGCCCTTGATGTAGGGGCACTTGAAAATCAGGCGCGGCACAGACTGTCACCACCTTTGTGCATCACTCCACGCCCCGCTGGTAGTCGATGGCGTCCTTGAAGCTGATGCGCCCATTGGTCTGCTTCACTTCACGGACGGACCGGGCGCGGAGTGTCTTGAGATCCTCGTCACTGATTTCCATGCCCGCCGCCAGTACATTCATCATCATGTTGACCTCCACCGCCAGTTTGAAGAGCAGGCGGGCGATGCGGTTCTCACTGTCCTGGACGGTCCCGCGCATGGCTGCCACCAGTGCGGGCGGCAGATATGCTGTGGCTTCCTTGCCGGAAACATAGCCGGCATAGAAGCGGATTGCCTTTTCAATAAACTCGTTCTGGCTCTGGCAGTTATCCCTTTCACAGAGTTCTTTGACCAGTTGCTGTGTTTCGGGAGCAATACGCAGAGCGAACTTGATTTTTTCTCTCGCCATACTTTCCTCCAATCAAAAATCCCTGACCTTTGCATGGTCAGGGATTCGTCTTTTTGAGTGACTTCTTTACTTCAAAACTGGATGCCGTCCATACTTTGATTTTGTGCCTTTTTTCTGTCCATATCCCTGTTTTAATGCCGGATAAACGCTGGAGTGATGGGCCATTCCAGCCGTGGTGACCCCCGGTGTGATCCCATCCCCTGAAAAGTGACCCCCGCAAAACCGTTCCCCGGCCCGCATTGCGGGGCGGTGTGAGCCGAGCGGGGGACGCTTTGCGACCCCCGCTCTTTATCCCGCACTGTTTTCGACCCCTCGGTTCACCCTCGCTAAAGGCGAAAGTGAGAGGCCATCAACGCAGGACGGTCACCGCTCATTTTAGGAACGGCCCGCACAAAGCCGCCACAAGCCCCCAGAAGGGTGGCAGGTGTACGGATGCCACCCCCTCTTGGAAAAGGGGACACAGGGCCGCACAGGGGGCAACGGCGGGGGAATGCGCTCCACACCACAAAAAGAGCCGTGCTGCCGCACGGCTTTTCATGGAGCATCGGCTATTGGTTTGCTCAGTTCTGTGTGCAGGCCATGGGCGCCTGGGCCCCCTCGTTCTCCGTCTGGCTTTTGATGATCCAGTCCGTCAGGTTCTGGCATTCGCTCAATTCCCTGGCCAGTGCGTACATCTCACGGCGGCCAGCGGCGCTGTTCAGCTCCACCGCTGTCTCGAACAAGCCCCAGATATTATCCAGGGTTTGGAGGCCGCTGGCGTTTATCGGCAGGTCTTTTTCCTCCATCACATGATTCACCTTTTCGGGATTGGCTGCTTGGGCAACTGCGATTTCTTCCTGACGGATCAAGTCCAGCCACCGCTGTGTGTCTGGTATTGGAAGTCCCCATGCCATTCCAACCTGTGTCACAGCCTTTCGATATGGAGTTACATCCACGGCTGTTCCATAGAGCATAAGGTATGCAATGGCCTCCTTTGCGAGATTTTCCTGCAGTTTACATACTTGTTCGGCTTTCATTCGTTGAACCCCTTTCTTCGGATTTTTGGTTTGTTTCAGGCGCCGATTTGCTGCCCATGCAACAACACAATGCCACACTTCCGAAGAGAAATCCATTCATCACTGCCAATAAAAAGCGGCCTGGAAAGCTGTGGAAAGTCGATAAAATTTACCGAGCGGCGTTTCCTACAGCCGAATCTCCAGCCCTTCTTCCGCCTGCTCCCGCAACAGGGAGGTCCTTGTTTCCCCCAAGGTCTGTCCACTCTGTTGGCGGCAGTAGGCGTCCATCTGGTCCCACAACTGGACCTGTTCCGCGGGAGTCAGCGGGTAGGAAAACTCAAACTCATGACCGTCAGAGCAGACGAGACATACGGTCAATGCGCTGTCTATCCGCCCGGTCTTCCAGTCAAAATTGGCGTACACATTCAGCCAGTCATCGTTGAAGGCGGAGGCAACATTGGTACCAAATACCTCGTCCGGATCAAAGTTTATGGGGATATAAAAGTTCAGTTTCCCATCGCACTCTGTAATCTCACCGCTGAAGGACACTGTATCTATTGGCAGCCTTTTAACGCCTGCTGTGAGTTCAGGCGGGTTTTCGCGCTCCATATCCAACTGCGCATAGTAATCGTTCAGCGTTTTCCCGGCCTGCTGCTGGCAGAACTGTTCAACTATTTTAAGGAGGTGCGCTCGTTCCTCCTCCATCAATGGATAGAAAAAGTCGTGCCGTACCATCCCATTCTTCTGGCGGAGGGTTAGGTCAAGTTTATTGCTGATGCCTTGGCGAGCGGCGTCATAACTGCAGGTGATCTCCAAAGAATTCTCCGGCTTTGAGCAGTCCGTCATCAGGTTCAGCACCTCTTTCTGGACCCCATAGCTGCTGAGATCCAGCCGGAACTTCAACTCCCGGTCTGTGGGAAAAGGTCCGTCAATACAGAGTATATCTCCCTTCTCCAAGGGACGTAGGCCCCCAATCTCAGCAGAGGCAAAGCTCTCCGGCTCGATTTGTTTTCCATCCAAGTGTTTGATAAACTTGTGCCACTGGTATTCCAGTGGCACATGTAAACTGCGCGTGGCGTGATAAACGGCAGCTGAGACATCCTTGATCTTAAAAGTATGCCAGCCATCCATAATGAGCAGGCTGGAGATCCAGGCGGCGTCCATATCGATTTCAAATGCACCTGAAACCTTGCCGATGTTTTCCATACGCAGGGTGGCCAGTTCATCAAACCGCTCCCGCGTAATGGGCTGTGCCTTATAAAAGTGGTGGGAGAAATCGCCCTTCACCGACTCGGCGCCTCCTTGCAGATAACGGCGTAGCCGTATGGCCACATCCAGAAATTCCTCGCCATTACCCGTTGAGAAGATACTGTCATGGCCATTCTCCCGAATATGAAAAGCCGCATAGACTTTCTGGTCTTCCGCTGCCTGTGCTGACTCCAGTTCTTCCTTTGTGATAGCTGTTTCAATCTGTACCCATCGTTCTAATGGAACAGTTTCGTTGTACAGCGTTATCAAATAATCCTGTAGATGCCGTTTAACATTACTGCCTTGCGCCTTCAGCGCCTCCTCCAGCGCCGCCCAGCGCCGCTGATCCAGCCACGCCTCGGTAGATACAGAATCGGCCATTATTCAACCCCCTTCTTCTCGTCAAAAGTATCCGGCGCGGCGCTTCGAGGGGACCGGGCAGGCCGCGGGCGGGGCTGTTCCTCCGGCTCCGCCATGCTTTCAATATACTCCCTGGTCTGAGAAGGCACATATTTTTTGTAGAGCTTCTCCATGAACGTATCCAGTTCCAACTCTAAAGAGGTACCGTTCTTTCCCGCATAGAACTGGACGGCTTTGAGTTTTTCCTGCTCAAATGAAACCGTGACTGTGGCTTTTTTCATCGTGATCCCTCCATTACAGAAACAGTTCCATGGCATGTTCTGCCCTGGAACTGTTGGCAAGTGTTTCATCGTATTGTGCCAGAAGCTGTGAATTGACGCCGTCCAGAACCAGCTCCACTCCATAGGGGCCGGGGCGGATGGCGGCAATCTTGGCATCCAGAAGAGCCGAGAATTCTTCTTTGCCCTGGGCGGTCAGACGGGGAAGGTCCGCTGCGGGCACCCAGCCAACATCTTCGGCGGCATGAACTAAATAGACATCATGATCCGGCAGGCCGAGCATGAGCAGGTCCCGCAGATGGATGGCAGGGTCTTCCGCCAATGCCTGGAGCTGATGTTCCTGCACAGGTTTTGGTGGAAAATACACTCTGGTTTCACTGCCATCCCTGCAGAAATAATCGACCTTTCTCCACTCGCCGCCATGGGCAACCTGCAACTCCCCAAGATGGCTGTATCTCCAGTTCCGATTATTTTCCTTGCACCACTGGACTACATGGTCGCTGATGCTGCCGGACTTCCAGTCGAAGGTGAAGAGAGTTTCACCCTTCTGCCGGAGCAGTTCCGTCCACTGTACCCGGTCTGTGAAGCCCATACTTCGGGCAACAAACGCCTCACACATCCGGATCGCCCAGTCGGACGGCTCTGCCTGATGTTCATGTTTCTTTCTGAACTCCTCCAACTGCCAAAGCAGATCCAACTGATCCTGTTTAATATTGATGTTTCTTTCCTCCTCTTTCGTGTCATCCTTTGACTGTTTATCCAGCGATAGATTGTTTCCAAAGGCTTCCGTCAAGCTCTCGTAGATGCTCTCCGTATCCCATTCGCCAGCGGCAGTCAGCCGGCCAGCGATCTCCCGCAGGGTCGTTTCCTGGGCAAGCATCTCATCGCCGGAGATAAGCCAGGGCCACATCTTCGAGGTTTCCTGCTCAAAGCGAATGTAGTCCACGATGTCCTGGTATGCGTCATCGCAGTCAGGCTCATAGCGGTGGGCGAGATCGAAGCCCATGGCCTCAATCTCCTGATTAGTCAGTCCCAACTCATTGTGAAGCGTCTTGTAGAGTTCCTCACTTCCGTCATGCTCCGCAAGGAAAGCTATGAGCCTGTTCTGGATTCTGTTGGCGCCTGCCGTTGGAAAATGGTTTGCCAGGGCATCCAAGCTCTCCCGCAGGCTGCCGGCCCGGTGGTCATATTCCACCCGTATTCGCCCATTGTCCAGATCAATGACCGCCCGCTGTTCCGCAGCCCCGCCATGACCAAGGTCATGGCTCAGGGCCTCCGCTTCATCTGCAAATACCCGCCTGAGTGGAGTGCCGCGTTCAGCGGCAGCGAGAGAAAGAGCCTCCGCGAAGCTGTTGTTCTCATTTTCCGTGATGGCAGCGGCCCGCGCTAACAGTGGATACAGCCCCACAAGCCCAGTTCCATCCTCGCCTACAAAAGCGGTTTGCCGTCCCTGTTGCTCTACTTGATACAGCACTGCCATAGTATCCCTCCCATCGTTTTATTACCGTGTTCTGTCTGTTTTACATAGAGAGATCCTGTTCCTCACCCATCTCCACATCCCACATGATCCGGACCTCATTCAGGTAATACCCAGCCAGTTCTTTGTCCTCGCAAAAGAAGGGGACGATGCCGCGGACCCCATAGTGCTCCTCACCAACCGCTGGGTTGTACCGCCCAAGCACATAGTGAAGGGGGACTTTTTCCATTGTGAAAAAAGTTCCCCGCACAGAGCAAGTCTTGTCCTTTTCATCCACGCTCTCTATTACTCCACCGCGTAGATCGAAATCGCCGGGGCCTCCATATGGCTCGGTAGCGACAAACAGCACCTTGTCTCCAGCCGTCAGCTCCTTAGCTAACAGGCAGTCCCGCATACGGGAAATGATTTCATCACGGGAGGTGAAGCTCTCGGCCTCCTGGATTTCATCGCTCTCCAGTTCGAGAGCGGACAGAGCCTGCTGGTACACGGTATGAAGCCGTTCATCCGGCACATCTGAGTCAAGGCAGTAACCGAAAGCCCCTGGAGCCAGGCGGGTGATTCGTTCCTCATCTGGGATCTGTTGTAATTCTTCATAGGCGGAAAGCAGATTCACCAGCTTCCCTGATTTTGGGAGAAGGTCAGACTGCACCTCAGATGCTTCAATCTGCTCGTCCACATATTCATCATACAGAGCGAAGCCGAGGCATCCAATTTCATCGTTGCAGATTTCCAATGTGTTATGAAGGATATCGTAGAGGCTGCTGTCATCGAAATACTCTGCCATATAGTTCAGAATGCCTTATATGATCTCCTCCTTCCGCTCTGCGGAAAGAGAGGGGGCGGGCTGCTCCGGCGCCAGGTTTTTGCAGCAGTCCAGATAATAGCAGACATCAAAGCACTCGTCTGTCAGGGTGACATCCGCCGCCTCCGGCCGCTGCTCCAGCTTCTCAAGGAGCATGGTATCGAAGCCGTTCCCGTCCTCTATCACCAGTCCCATTTGCTCATAAAGCTCACTGAAATAATAGCACCAGCTACCCTCGTTGGTGTTTTCCGCTCCCTCCCTGATGATCTTTTCCACTGCCTGCTCCAGAATGGAATCAACCACCGCTCTTGCTCCGGGCAAGTAGGCAAAGTGTTTCCCCCCATCATAGGCAAAAACTCCGTCTTTATGCCCCTCTCCCAAAACGAGGACGCCCTGGTAGATCCGTCTGCCGTGTTCATCAGCATAGAACGGCTCTGCAGCCCAGCGGCCATCCTGGTGAGGGCCATTCAAAAAGTCTTGGAATTCCTCGTCCGGCAGCGTAACCAGCCGAACTGCCTCACACTCAAAGATGTGGAAGCGTCCGGCCTTGGCCGGCAATTGAAGTTTCAGCCGCAAAATATCATCCTCCAGTCTTCGGTAAATAATAGCGGGGATTGGTACGCTCCCCATTGACCCGCACTTCAAAATGCAGATGCGGACCTGTAGACCGCCCAGTGGAACCGGAGAGGGAAATGATATCCCCAGCCTCCACTGTCTGGCCAACCTGGGCCAGTAGACGGGAATTGTGGCCATACAAGGTGGATAGTCCATTGCCGTGGTCGATTATCACATAGTAACCATAGCTGCTGCTATATTGGGAAACTGTGACCGTCCCAGGCAGTGCGGCCCGGATAGGGGTGCCTGTGGGTACTGCCAGATCTATCCCGGTGTGTCCCCGTGTCTCGCCAGTGAAGGGGTCGCTGCGATACCCGAACTCCGAGGTGACCACGGACTCCCAGCCTGCTCCGATGGGAGAGCAGAAGCCATCCACCCCAATGAACGGGACATCAGCCCCAGGGAACCAGCCGCCGCTTTCCCCGCTGGGGCTGCCATAAAGGATGAGATGATAGATACTGTCAGCGTTGGCCTGATGGTCCGCGGTGACCTCGACTCCAATGGCATGGCTGATCCGCTCATAAATTTCAGCCAGGTCTTCAATAGGAACGGCCACCATGTAGGTTTCTGTGGTCTCCACCTCATTGCCTTCTTCGTCGGTGGTGGTAACCGTTCGGGTTCGCTCCTCATAATCCACGAAACAGTCCGCAAACTCATGGATGCCATCTGTATCTGGCTGTTCTGCGGCGAAATACAGAGCATAAAAAATGGCCTTGACGCGGGTATCGTCAAGGCTTTTTCCATCTTCGCATTGACTATTGATCTCCGCGATCACTTCGTCCAGTTGGTCAAAGCTGTTCCGCATATCCTCGATGTATCTTTGGTACTCCGGCGTGGCGCTGGCGGAAATGGAGCCGCCGTGGAAGCACAGCTCCACGGCGGACACATTGTGCTGTGAGGTTCCTGAGAGGATGGCGCAAAGCAGAACCACCAGAACGATCAGCGGGGAAAGGATAGCCACAATGCCCCAGCCCACCTTTTTGCGGGCTTCCTCATTGGAAAGAATTACTATCGCCGCTTTGACGGCCGCTGCAACGGTGGCACTCATAGGTTCATACCTTTCATGGGCGAATCCTCTGGCTGCGTACTGGTCTGCAGTTCAGACCAGTACGCGGCCAGCTCCTCCATGGTTTCCGTGTACCCATCGCCTTTGGGCCGATGCTCCGCCCACAGCTGGTACTGCTCCAGATCAATCCCCCGGTCCAGCAGGAGCTTGGCGGCTCCGACCGCCTGATTGCTGACACAGGCATAGAGCGCGTCGTAGTTGTCCGGCTCCACCGGCATCCCGTGTTCCAGCAGTCTCTCTGCCATCCACTCCTGATGCTGGCCCGTGAGGGTGCGCAGGATGCCGGCCACCTCATCGCCCGGTCGGACGCCCTTGTCCACCAGATCCACCGCGGTCTGGAAGTCCAGCTTTTCCGCAACCCAGCGGAGAAGCTTCGGGGGCACAGAAGCAATCTGCTCCGGCGTGCATTGGGCGATCAGGTCTTTGGCGATGTTCCGGCAGTTATTTGTATAGGCATAGAGGATCACCTCACCGTGGAGGGAGGGGAGCGGCTCCGAGAGGCGGCCTTCTGATTCCTTCACCAATGTTTGTACCCGCCAACTGTCTCCCGTTTCCACCGCCCGCTTACAGGCAGTGAGATATGCCTCCGGGGAAAACCTCTCCACCGCCGCAAGAAGTATCAGGGTCATATTTCCTCCCACGACACCGGGGCGTCCCGCCACCTCGATCAGCAGGTCATCCGTCTGGTCTGATACCCTGGGATAAAGGTTTTTGAAGGCGTCAAATTCTCCGTCCCGAATGGCCAACACGGTTTTATCGTAGTCGCTGATGTGCAGGGGGTACCGTCCCACCTCATCCATATAGGCGGTGATGCTCCCGGTCATCCGCCGCAGGAGCTGTTCCGTCTGGGACATGGCCTGTTCCTGGCGTTCCTGCTGTTCCACCAGCGCCTCGATGATGGTGCGCTGCTCCGTAGGATTCAGGTGGACGATCATGCCCTCCGGCTCCGCCCGCTCACCCTGACGGAGATGTCGGGCATAGGTTTCGCCGTCCCCGTGGAACGCCTTGGTGATGGCGGAGGAGATGAGGAACATCCGGTCCAGATCTGCGCCGGTTTCGCCCAGCGTCTTGCCGGTGATGAAACTTTTGGTGACGGGGCGGCTGTCTTCATACCACTTCAGGTACACATCTAAATAGACGCCCTCGTTGCCGCCGTAGTCGGTGGTACAGAAGATGTCGGCGTCTTTGGGGATCTCCCGGCCATTTTCCCATTCCCGGTCCATGAGAAAATACTCGTCCGGAAGATATCCCATACCTTCCAGACGGTGCTTCAGTTCCTCGAAGACTTCCTGTGCGACGCGCTGACCGGCATACTGCATCCTCCGGGGATCTCCCGGGAACGGCTCCCACTGCTCCAATTCAATTTTTTTCATTCGAATTTCCTTTCTCTTTTATAGATCTGCTGCTGGCAGTTCACCCTTCATACAGCAGGAACAGGGCAGATCCTCATCTGAGAAAGCGCCCGGAATCGCCAGCTGATTTTCATCCGCGCAGATAAAATCCCGTCAGGCCCAGTTCCGGCCCAACCCCCGCACTGATGTGAGGTTTGGCATGGCTGCGTCTTCAATCGCCAAAGCCCGCCGCAGCAAATCCGGGTAGCGGTGGTACAATGTCCGAATTTCCCACCGCTTCATGCTGGGGCAGAAGAAGCAGGAAGACTTGCCCGGCAGGGGAAGGCCGGCATCCCGGATCGCCTGGATGCAGTCCTTTCGGCTCCAGCCCCACTCCATCAGGGGATATTCCTTCTGGTATTTTTTATCCTGAAGGTCATGAGGAAGGGCGTTGAGCAGACGGCGCTCCTCTCCGGCATCGTATCCAATGAACTTGACGACCTTTTCTCCTTTCTCCCAGGCATCAATGCAGGGCTGGTAGTGCCTGCAGAACTTTTCCTGCGGGGCAACCTTGTGCTTGAGGGAGCATTTTTTGTACCCATAAGCAATGGAGGGCAGCGTTCCTGAGCGGAGGCACTCCTGCTCCAGCGTCAGCCTCTGGCCGTTCTTCTCGGTGTACCACACCCGCGTGATCGCCGGCATCCCATGGTTCTCCAGCCAGCGGCTCATGGTGTCCAGGTAGGCGTAGGTATGCGGCTGCTCGGCTCCGGGATCGGCAAAAAGGATCAGGTCGACTGGGACATGGTGCCGCCACAATCCTATCAGCATTGCCGTGCTGTCCGTTCCGCCTCCATACCCGACCACATTCATCGCCCGCCCGCTGTGCCGAACAGCGCCTCCTTATAGGCAGGAGCGTGAACCTCCAGCAGGTACCGCTCGTTGCCGCATTTGAACAGGCACACACCCCGCTGGGGGAATCGGATGAGGTTGTACTCCGCCTCCTCCAGCTGGAGCAGATCCATATAAAACCGCTTGTCAATGGAGCCGCAGTTGAAGATGAACTGGTGGGGCGGGATAGCGAACAGGGGCTTGGTCAACTCCCGGATGCCCTCCCGGTCAAAGTCCTCCAGATTCTGCGAGGCCATGATGAGGTTGGATTCCTTCTTGCGGACCCGCTTGAGAGTGTTGCGGATATACTCGATGATGGTGGTACCCACCGACACATTATCCGACAGCCACACATACAGCTCGTCCAGCGCCGCTGTGGTGTTGCCGATGGTCAGCAGGCGGTCGGACATATAGGACAGGATGTTGAACAGCATGGCGCCGCGCACATTCTTGCTGGCCTGCAGCAGCCCCTTGACCCCGAAGACGATAAAGCGGGAGGAGGTCACATTGGTGTGCCCGTTGAAGAACTGAGCCTCGGCGCCCTGGCACATGGAGTGGAGGCCCAGCAGGATCTCCTGCAGCAGTTCCGCTGTGTAGAGCTGGTGGCAGTTCCCATCGTACTCTCTGTACTCCTGCTCAATGAGTTTATAGAGGTCGGAAAGGATGGGATAGTCCTGGGGCTTGAGGCCGGCGAAGTTGGTGCTGTCGCTGATGCCCCATTTGGCGTACAGCTTGCCCACCATGATCTCAATGGCGTCGATGTGGCGGTCTGAGAAATCCTTGTAGGCCCGGAAAAAGTCCTTGAGAAAGGAGATGTGCTGGGAGAGCCGGGTGGATTTGCGGAATGCCTCCGGCGCGTCCCTGGCCTCCGGGCCACTGCCGTCATCCCAGCACTTGGGCTCCAGCGGATTGATGCGGTACACGCCGCCCATCAGATCCATGAAGCAGCCGCCCACCGTCTCACACATATCCTTTTGTTCGTGTTCCACATCCAGGGAAATCACGGATTTGCCCGCCTCGAGGAAGTTGAGCAGGAGCAGTTTGAGCAGATAGCTCTTACCCTGGCCGGAGTTGCCGAGGATCAGGATGTTGGCGGAGGTCTTATCGTCATCCCGCTTATCAAAATCTACGAGGATATTGGCCCCGTACTTGTCCTTGCCGATGTAGAATCCGTGAGGATCGGTCTTGCCAGAATAATTGAAGGGATACAGGTTGGCCACCGAGCTGGCCGGAAGGACCCGTTCAAATTGGGCGCCGAAGGCGTTGCGGCCGGCCGGCATAACAGAAACAAAGCCCTCCTGCTGACGGAGCATAAGCCGGTCCACATTGAGCTTGGAGCGAACCAGTTCGGTGAGCACATCGGTCTGGAGCAGCTTGAGGGCGTCGTAGTCCGGGGCGGTCAGCTCCAGGAACACCGCACAGTGGAGGAGCGGCTCCCGGTTGCGGTGCATGGAGGAGACCAGGGTAACCACATCCTGCAGGTTGGCCTCGGCGGTGACAGTCTGCTGGAGATCCTCGGTGCTGGAGCGGGACATTCGGTGCTTGTTGGCGGCGTTGTGGATGATCCGGCGCTCCTCACTGGGGGTGACCTGCCGGGTGTAGATGCGGATGGTGACCCCGTCCATCTCGCCCAGATGCCGCAGGATGGCCTGCTCATCGGTAGAAGTGGGGTACTCCCGCAGCGCCCATACACAGCGGCAGGTGTTGCCGCACAGGTAGTGGTCCACCTTGAAGTCGATGACCGAGGGGGCGACCATGTCGAGGAAATCCTTGATATATGGCTCCTCCACCACAGGCCGGGGAGAGTTCTTTGTTCTGTTTTTCGGCAATGAAAAAACCTCCTGTCCAGGCCGGCAGGAGATCTTTTATCGCACTGTTTCTTCCTGATATGGCCCGGAAGTTCTCCTGACGGCCATATCAATTAAATTGTGGGGCACGGGTCAGTCATTCAGAATGATCCAGCGTTCCCCGTCGTAATCCTCATATTTTTCCGTGGTGGCATTCTGCTCAAAATACACGCCCAGCATGCGCTTGAGATCCTCGCCGCTGGCGAGGCTTGCCTTGAAGCCCTGATCCTCGAGGCTTTTCTGGATGCGGGAGAGGTGGGTGTGCAGCTCCATCCCTGTTTCCTCACGCAACCGGACCAGTACGAAGAACTCACGGGCGGTCGCCATCTGGATCTGCAGACGGTCCAGTGATTTAGCGTCCGCCTCCAGCAGCCGGCTGATGACCGGCAGGTCCTCCTCGGCAGCCCGCTGGCGATAGTGCCTCTTGTTGTCCTCAAAGCTCTCCTTGGAGTTGAGGGCCAACATCTCGATCTCAGCCTGCCCCTTGAGGACGGTCATGAGGGCATAGATGCGATTGCTCACAGCCTCCGGGGGCTGGACCGAGAGGTTGGTGGGCTTGATGGCAAAGAAAATCAGCCTCCCATGACTGGTCTTTAGGCCGCTGTCGGTGATCTCGTCGATCCCGATGAGCTGCCGGGTAGTCTGTTTGGCCGTTGCTTCTTTTTTTCTGCTCATTTTCTATCACTCCTATCCGTTGATGGATTACACAGCCCCCAGGCATAGGTCTGCTGGCCCAGGAGGAAATATCGGATTGCATAGCGCAGGAAGTCCAAGATACTGGTATCCTCCAGCCGAATCGAGAGGAAGGCATAGGCCGCAGTGATTACCACTGGGGGCAGGAAGCCAAGTTGGGCCATGGCAAACACAGAGATCAGGGCGCCCACGCCAATGATAGCGATGTCCCGCAGTTCCCACAGCCACAGTACGGCTTTGGATTTCAGATTATCGGGATAAATGTACATGTTTCACCTCACATCGTCATGCTCATTCCAAACCCCTGTTCATCCTGATCGGGGCCGAATTCCTGATCTTGTACTTCGTCTGGGCTTTGTTCCATCAACCAAGATTGGAGTTCCTGTGCCACCAACCCCACAACGAAGGCTCGTTTGGATACGCCATTATGCGCCTCCACATACTGCTCAACGCGGTGGAAAAGAGATTCGGGCATAGCAATGGCCAGCGTCCGTTCTTTCTTGTTGTCCTGAAGGGCCGCACTCTGGAGCGGTTCCTCGCCATGTTCCCACTGATCCAGTGCCTGATTCAAAAGGCTCTGAACCAGTGCCTTTTGGGTGAGGGGCGCATGAGCATCCAGGTAGGACTTCAGCCGCTGAAACATGTCATCTGAGATCTGAACGGCCAGGGTGCGCTGTTCCTGCTTTGCTGTGGCAGGCTGGTCCAGATAGGTAGTGAGTATCTTAGTGAGGTACTCACCGTTTGTCATTTCAGGACTTTTGCCCTCCATCAGCCGCTTGTGAAGCGACTCGGGAATCAAGCCGCAGAGGTTTTTCATCGGTTCCATTATCGCATCTCCTATTCATAATCATTCAAGCTATCTGTGCTGTGGTCGCCCATGCGATTCCTTGCAAAACATAGTCGACGCAAGGAATCGCTACACTGTTGCCCAGTGCTTTATAGCGGGCGGAGTCGGAAGCACCCTCGATATCAGTCCAACCATCCGGAAATCCCTGCAGGCGCTCGCATTCCAGCGGGGTCAGACGGCGGATCAGAAGAACCGAGGCACCTCTTGGAGCGGAGGCGCTGTTATCTGGCTCGTCCATATCCACGACCAAATCTGTTGCGTCTTTGTGCTGACGGGCGCTCTGAGTGCTGACCACCTCGTTGCTTTTGAACACATCCACACGCTGGCGGCTGAACACGGCATGGTGATCGGTGGCGGTGAGAGTATAGGCGATGCCCTGTTGATACCCAATCCCGTTCCCGCCGTTCATAGGCTGCCGGTCAATGGCATTTCCGGTGATACAGAATATCGTGTCCGGTTCTGCGACCAGCGGGACATTGTTCCCACCCGTACCGTAACGGGCTGACATTGTGGGCGCCACAGAATGTGGGCCGGTGTAGCGGGCATCGATCCCGTGGTTCTCGAATACAAGTGGCTGGTGGCCATGCTCCTGTGCCCGAAGTGTTCCGGCAACATTTTCGCTGCAGGCAATGGCGCTTCCGCCCTGGTCATTAAGGCACAGGATGGATGGCATACAGTTCCCGCTGGCGGTTCCTTTCAAGGTAGGCGAGACTTCCTCTCCATAGCCAATACTGCCCGCAGAAGCACCAGCTCCAGCAGAAAAAGCAGCTGTAAAAATGGCGGGATACCCTTGTCCGGGCATACCGCCGCCTCCGCTTAGTGCTGTGTGCCGCTCCTCGGAAAGGAAGCAATCACCGTTGCCTTTGGCCGTGATTCCGGCCACAAAGGTCTGCTGTTTCATCCCTGGCTGGGCGGTCAGCGCCGCGGCTACATCATGAAGATCCCGCACCTCGTCCCGCTGATTGGCGGCAAAGGCGGTGAGCACACCGTTTCGTCCAGTGGACATACCACAATTAACACCGAGAGTGGCTGCCTTTTCTCCTGTCAGGTCTCCGTTGTATCCGTCGAATCCGATGGGGCCAGTCCCGCCTGGAGGATCAGAGCATCCCGGAGCTGAGGCGGCAGTTCCTTGCCTCTGGCCTCCGCTCGACGCAGAATACCCAGGCAGGCGGTTTTGCTCAAATAGTATTTGCGGGGCGGATCGTCCTGCAAAATCTGCGACAAGGAAGATTCTCTTGCGACGCTGGGCGACACCCCAGAATTGAGCATCCATGACTCTCCAAGCCAGGCTGAATTGATTTCCCAGAATGATTGCCCCAGCAGATTCCCAGCGCCCGGAGTCAGGTCGAGGCACTGAACAGGAGCCGTCTTTAATTCGGACAATCTCCTCGAGGACGATGCGGAAATCTTCGCCGCCCGCTGAACTGAATGATCCTGGTACATTCTCCCAGCACATATATCGAGGTCGAACAGTGTGAGCTGTTCTGCCGCGCCGCTCATCTGCATCCCTCATTTCTTTTACAACGCGGATCTGCTCCATAAACAGGCCGGAACGCTCTCCGGCAAGACCGGCTCTGGCCCCCGCCACGCTGAGATCCTGACAAGGGCTGCCTCCTGTGATAATGTCTACCGGGGGAAGTTCGGCACCATTCAGTTTCGTGATGTCCCCGACATGGAGCATGGAGGGGAACCTCTTTCTTGTCACTTCGATGGGGAAGGCTTCGATCTCGCTGGCCCACACCGGCTCGATGCCGTTGCGGACCGCCGCGAGTGGGAACCCTCCGATTCCATCGAACAGGCTGCCCAGCGTGGGCATTATGCCATACCCATGCTCTGCCCTGGAGCTTCGCTTTGCTCCATCTCAGCGGGCAGAGCCTCCTGCTTGATTTCCAGCTCCCCAATCTGTCGGATGGGGATGCCGAGCCGTTGGGCCTCCTCAATCTCACGGGCCATGCCGGAACTGACCCTGCCGCCGCAGAGCCACAGTTCATCGCAGACTTCCAGCACCCGGTGTCCCAGCCGCAGTCCAATTTCCCGTTCTGTTGGCTCAGCGTCATCCAACATCTGTGGGTAGAGCAGGTGGACGGCGATGGGCGTATGCCCCTGATGGATGGCATACCGGCACGCCTTTTTCGCAAACGCGGTGTTTGCCTCAATATCTCCTGCATAGGGAGAGGCGATGTAAATCAGTTTTTCTCTGCTCATTTCGCCGCCCCCACTGCCTGTACCACGGTGCGGGTGGTGTTGACCGCTGACTGTGCTGCATAGACGGCGGACATGATGTTGGCGCGTGTCGAGGTGTCCAGCCCAAAGGCGCCGCAGATGCGGGGCACTTCACCGGCCGACAGCATCAGGCCAAGGCCCAGCAGCGCATGATCCTTCAGCACCAGCAGTCCCGCTGTAAGGATGGTGGCCTGCAGGAAGGTGGTCAGACACAGACCGATGATCTGCTTGCACCACTGCACAAAACCGTCCATATAGCCGCGGGGCACCGAGAACATATACAGGGAACCCACAGCAATCTGGATGAGTAAGACTCCTCCGCGCTTGAGGTTGGAGAAAAAGCACTTGATGACGGCGTACCCCATCATGATGATAATAAAAATGACCATGATGGGGCTGGTGATGCTGCCGATCCCGCCGAATACGCCGGAGGAGGCCGCGGCCCCGATATCCACGCCCTGCAGGGAGTTGATGATATCAGTGGAAAGGGCATCAAAACTCTCGCCATACCCGGTAATTCCAGAGGTCAGGCTGGCCTGCAGCGTGACGGAGAGTTTATAAAGTTCCACCGGCACCAGGGTAAAGCACCCCACGGCCATAAAGCCCTTGACGGCGCTGATAGCCGCGTCCTTGATGCTGGCCCGTCCGGTCTGGTATTCGATTCCGACCTCGAACACGGCCACCACCAGCCCGACGACATACAGCGTCCAGGCCAGATAAGAAAAAAAGAGAACAATGGACTGTACCCAGCTCATCTCGAAGAGCTCGACGCCCATGTTCCCCATCTCGGCAAAAAAGTTGCCAAAGAAACCAACAAGCTGGCTGTAGACCCAGTCGATAAACTGATCCATCAGCCCGCCAAGGAAAAAGTCCAATATAAACATCTGGTGGGTTCACCCCTTTGCGTAAGGGGGACCGTGCCAGCATTGGACGCATACTCCTGCTCAAAGGCACAGGGGCCGTGACTGGGCACGGCCCCTGCTTGTATTCGCTTCCTATTTTCTTAGCACATTTGCGGGCTGTGTTCCTGCGCCTCCTCCTGACGCTGGAACACCTGCAGATATTCGTCCACCGTACCCGCCAGCAGCCTGTAATCCGCCTGAGTAGGCTGGTAAACATACCAGTCTACCTTCCCATAATCGTCCCAGAGGTGTGGTAAGATACCATCCGAGAAGTTGGGATTGCTCACTTTTTTCTTTCCCAGTAAATCGCCAAAGCGTAGGATATTCACATCCACCGCGCCCTCGGTCCGGTTCAGGATCGTCAGCTTGAGGGCATTGTACTGGCTGGCAATGTTCAGAGAAACAAACTCCAGCCTGGCCCGCAAATCCGGGTCAAGCTGGATATAGGCGGATCTGCCCGCATAAGACACAACGCTGCTGGTTTTGCACTGAGTGAGGATTTTCCTCAACTCCTGTCCAAATGGATTCAATTTTCTTCTTTCCCTCCCTACATGGTTAATTCCGGGACAGTCGGCGCCAGTGGATGAGCTAACTCCAGCGTACTGCCTTCCAAGGCCAGAACGCCATCCAGCCGGTGAATAAGGCCCTCCATGTGTTTCTGCCATCCGTCCCAATCCTTCGGATCAAACCAGCCGCCGGGCAGCTCGCCGGCTTTGATCTGCCGCTCCGCTCTGATCCTGGCGTATTTCAAAGTGTCCGCAAGGTAATCCCGGAGTTCCCGGAGAGAAGCCCTTGATGCTGTAAACGAGGTGATGGACCGGAACTTGTTGTCCTCGGCCGCCCACTCCTCATCATAGTCCAAACTGCCAGGATCACCGTCAAGATACTTTACAATGATCTCAGCCAGTGCCATAGGGCTGGTATGCGCACACCCCAGCTTTACATCACAGGGGGCATTCCATCGGTCTTTCTTTAATCGTTCAAGCATTTCTCCCAGGTCCAGTTGTCCATCTGCCGGTAAATTGTACCGGACACATCCAACCGCATCCAGTCCATCGTCGGACTCCAGTGCGGTGATTCCCCAACAGCCCATAGAAACCGTCTCCCATTTCCGGCTTACGCCTCATCATTCTTGTCCTACATTTCCAGTTTCGGTCCAATCTGCTCCTGCTCATCCAGCCCAAATGCCTCGCGCATTTCCGCATCCACCAGAATCCCGAACGCTTCCTGACAATCTGCGCAGCTCACGATCCAGGTCTTTCCTTCAAAGTACCGGAGCATTTCCGCCAATATTCTGGTCTTCGGGTCCGAGGCAGAGAGAAGCTGCTCCACCTCCTCCCGCGAAAGATATTTGCGCTCTCCGCTCCAGGAGCCAATCACGCCGACAGTGTACTCAGGGATTTCCTCCGGCAGTATTTTACAATTCAGAACCGGATCTGGATCAAAGGTGAAAAACACATCAATGGGAGTATCTTCTACCACGCTTACCCCGATGCCGTATGGACCTGCACCTGCTCTGCACATCCCGATAGACCGCTGGTACAGCTCGTTAACCAATGAAAGCATTTTATTTCCGGATGGATTTGGAATTGGATATTCCATTGCTTCCTTCCTCCTGTATTCTCAGAATAATTCTTTACATTCCCAGGATCGTCCAGACATAGGTGGGAGCCGTCAGGGTGAAGATAAGGCAGGCAAACAGGATGGCCGGCGCAGTCCATTCGAACTGGCCGTGCTTTCTATAGTCAAAATACGCCATGCCCAATTTGGCGAAGAAGAACACAGCCAGAACAAGGTCAATCACGGGAAAGACCACATTATTGACAACCGTTTTGATCTGGGCGGATGCGTCCGTCCAAGTGCCTTCAATGGCACCAGCCACATCCCCGGTTCCTGCCGCAAATGCGGGTACCGTAAACATGATGGCCAGCATCATTACCATTACGACCGCACAGAGCATCTTTTTCGTTTTCATCATCAAATACCACCTTTCTTTGCTGAAAAAAGAAAGGCCGCAGGGGTGTTCCCGCGAATGGATGATCTATCCCGAACAGGCCGCGAGGCACTTTCCCACGGCCCGTTTCTTTTCTGATTTTGTTACTGTGAATGCTTACATCGTGAGCACAGGTCCACTCAGTTCCTGTGTTTCCAGGAACTGAGCCCGGATTATTTCTTCAAACGCTTCCTTTGCTAACCTACAGAAGACAGAGTACATAGGCAGACCGTTCTCAGCCGTGTATTCATACGGTTCAGGTAACCGCCCGCATTTTGTAAAAAAGTTCTTTTCCGCCTCCATAAGCCGCTCAATAGACCACTCACGTACTTCGTTCCGATATTCCAAGACGGTTTGAACATGGCGCTCATCTCTTGCGGAGAGAAGCGTGGGGTAACGAAGTTCAGCATACTCTTGGGCGGTCATGTCCATATAGCGTTCAAATGTTCTGCGTGTCGGCAGCCCATATTGAGGCTTCATTTCCCTTGCCACTGGCAGCCTTCTGTTCTTTTCTACAAATCCCGCAAAGGCTTCTTCGATTTTCTCCTTGGTCCATACTGCCGGAGGCCCTTTTTTGCACATTGTCAACCGCCTCTTTACATCAAGAAAGAAATATCTAAAAACTGCGTTTGAGCAGCCTCGACCAGTGGGGCTACTTCAATGACCTCTGGATTCTGTTGGAACTTCAAATCTCCCCGGAAGCCCAGTTTCAGGTTACTGAATGTTTCGGCGGCCTTCAGCAGTTCGGGCGGCGATCCTGGAGGCATCTCCTGCATCCACTGTACCCATTCACCTTTCTGAAAGCGGGGATTTAGCCGAAGGATCACATAGTCCTCCGGCACAAACTTGGGATAGCGGCCGATGCTGCCGCCCACCTTATAGTAGGGCTTTCCCTCCATCATGACCGTGGCCCGCATGAGCGTCAGGGTATCCTCCAAAGAGGCGCAAAACCAGCACTCCCTATCGCCCATACGCCTGATTCGGCCATCCCGCAGGATGCTGTCCAGATTCTTTCGGTGCGTGTAGTGGTAGACCTCGCCAGGCTGCTCATCCAGTCGGATGTATCCCATGGCTTCACCTCCCGCCTATAGATCAAGCGGAGCGATATGCCAATCGTCCCATAGATTGCCCCGGATATTCAGTGAATCGGTGAGGTTGACCGAGAGCATCCCTGCCGGGGTCCAGCAGTCAATGACCCAGGTGTTGACCGTATAGGAGCCATCCGGGTACCAGATAGGAGTGAAATGGGTACGCCGGTTATAGGTGCTATACTCGTTCTTCTGGAACTCCAACCGGGAGGACGAGGAACTGATAGAGATGCGGTCCAGCAGCCTCCAGAACGACTCATAGTTAAATTCCGGGAAGTAGCTGACTGCGTTCTGCAGGGCAGTCGTGGCCGATCTCTGGGAACTGCTCACCCTGGCGGTGACGACCTGATTGACGCCATAGCCGGACTTCATGCTGTTGCCGCTGGCGGTGGGGTTCTTCTCATCTGGGGTAATTTCCATGTCGGCGGAAAGGCTGGCACTGTAGTGGTCCAGATCAAATTCCCACCAGCCGTGGTCGCACCAGTATCCGTCCTCATCATCGCCATGCCATACCCAATACTCCTGCCACCATGGGTCCCAAATGGTCCACTGGGCCGAGGTTTTCTCCGGCCGGTCTGGGACCGGGGAGGGTGTGAAGGAGTCGTTCCGGTCATCTGCTACTGGATTGGGCGGCGGATTCTCGTCCAGATCTACGATCTTACAGTGGATGGTGGCCTGTGCTGATCCTGGGCCGGATACATCCACATCGATGGTCATGTCCTGCGGCTCGTCCGGTGTAGTCCAGCGTACCCAGGCCAATTGGGAATCTCCGTCCGGGTAGTAGACATTGCTGACCGTATAGGTCGTCCCATCAATATGGAACCGTACAGTGACCGGATCATCCGGGTCACTTTGGCCACCGCTGACCTCTACCGCCGTGATGACCTCGGTATTGGTTCGGTATTCATAGTCATAGGTGCTGATCTCCGGCTCCTCCGGCTGCTCCTCAAAGCGGACGATACCAAGCCCAAGGGAGGACTTGATGTCCGAGTTGGACACATTCTTATTGGTGGGGCCGGACCATGCGGGATAGCCTAAATCTGGGGTTTCCAGAAACATGGACAGGGGAAGGTTTTTGGCCGTCAGCGATCCCATCCAATAGCGGAGTTGTCCTCCAACCACCTCGTCATAGAGGGCGGCCTCTGTCGCTGTTGTGGCAATCATGACACCTTGGAACTTATAATAGGCGATGGGTTCCAGCAGAATTTTGTATTCGCCGCTGATGAGCGTGTCATAATCCATACCAGTTTCTTCCGCAATGAACTTGACAACATATTCTGAACAAAAATACTTTTTGATGGCCTCGATGTTATTACGCCCGTTTGTACTTATGATGCGAGGCATTGGTTGTACAGGGTTTTTATAGCTATACCCGCCTTGTACGGGAGAGAGCCCAGTACCATTATTGTACTGAATTTTACTGACCTTTCCGAAATGATATATTCCTGCAGATGGTGTTTTGTTGGTCAAATCAAATGGTGTAGTAACAACGGCATGGTCACTTGCCCGCACTACGGTTACACGCACCCCTTCGTTTCCGGGGTTCCAACTGCCATGACTCGTCGCATCCCCCATACTCCCGCCGCCACCATCAATGTTACCAGACCCGCCAGTTCCATTCGCGGCATAAACTTGTATGCAAGTAAAGGAAAATATCATCACAACGGCCAGAAACAGGTTAAAGAGTCGTTTCACTTGATCTCCTTTCCCACAAAATAAAAAGCACAGCCAAAGCTGTGCTTTTTGAAGATGCGATATTACTTTATCCCATTATGCCAACCTGAGTATTGATATCTCCATCACTATCGATACTTCCACCTTGATTTGCGCCTGCGTTGGGAACATTATCGAAACCAGGCAGGCCGCCACTGGTGTTGGTGGAGGGCTGTTCAGGGGGAGGCGTCACATTGTTGTGATCTTGCGGCTCAGGAGTACCCTCGACCGGAGTCCCATCCGGCGTCTTGGTGGGGTCCTTCAGTTCATCCTCTGTATATTCCGGTTTGACCGGGTCCGGCTGAATGGTCTGCTCTGTGCCGGTAAAATCAGCGCCGTTTCCATCATCGGTGTTGGTACTGGCATCCGGGGTTTCCGGGTTAACGGTCACATTATCTCCCGGCTTCTGGTCATCCCCGGATTCTGCGGGAGGCGGGGTACTGCTGTCCGGGTCCACCACTACATCGCCCTGCTGGGAGCTGCTGGGCGGGAGCAGGTCATCAGTGACCTTGTCTTTGCTGAAGCTGCTTGCGATCACAGCAACCAGGATTGCGCAGACCACAAGACATCCGGCCACGGTCAGCCACTTCTTGGTATTCTCCGTCATCGTTTGGATTCCTCCTTTTTCTGTTGATTATGCTTCTTGTCAAACTGTCTGTGTGACTTCAGGCGGCCAAGGATAGTTCGGCTTTAAGATCTGCTGCCTACATTTTCCTATACCGCCCGTCCTTTGTCAACACGAACCCTACCACAAACAGGCAGAGAAGTCTATTGGGACAATAGAAAACTTTTTGAAAACTGCGTTAAAACCGAGGGGCATAGCCCGCGCTGACCTTGACTGTCATCCGCATGGGCGGCAGAAGCTCTCCTCCAAAAGACACTGGAACCTCCAATTCGATTTCACAGTCCGCCACAAAACGGTCGCCGGCGCTGTCGCCGGAAGCGAACGGTGCGTTGCGGATCTCCACATCAAGGCCCCACACACGGAACCCCATCCCACCATCCTCTGTGTACTGAGTATGGTAGCCGCCCCGATAGGTCAGCCCAAGGATATCGTCCAAGCGTCCATAGATATCGCCATAGTCCAGTGATTCCTCAAAATCTCCCGCCAACGGCTGGTAGGCGCCGGAGTAGCCCTCCCGGACGCCATGGTACACATCGTCATAGTTGTCGTTGACGGTGGAGATCACAGCCTCCTGCACCGCATCCCGAACCCCCTGGGCCACGATGAGCAGACGGAAATATTCGCTGATGCAGCACATCAGCATTACCAGCACCAGCACAATGGCAATAATCAGGGGGAAAGCCACGCCGCGCCGGTCTTTCAAAATCTGCCTGAGTCTGTTCATTTCCAGTACACCTCCGACTTTCCTGTGGCATCTGCCCGCAGGGTGATGGGGAAACTGCCAAAGCCGGCAAAGAGACCGAGGTCGATCTCATGAGTGAGCGTGACCGTGACCTCCTCGTTGAGCTGGATGCGGCCGGTATCGCTCCATTCAATCTCCGGGTCCAGGCCGGTCTGCTCCCGCAGGGCCTGTTCCCGGCGGTCAGTTTCCGGCCCGATCCTGCCGGCGATTTCCGCCTCACGCACCAGTTCAGTGGCAAAGGTATCGAGCTGCTGTTTGGCAATAAAGGCTGGGAGGACCTGCACTGCCAGCGCGATCACCAGCATGGCGCAGAGCACCAGGACGCACACATCGATGTATCCCTCTCCGCGTCGGGATCTCAAAATCCGTTTCAGCACATGGTTACCTCCTCGCCTAAAGTCAGATCCCTTTCCTGACACTGAGCATTATATTCGCTCAAAATACTGGAGATAGAGCTTTCCGATGAAAGATCAGTTTTATCACTTGTCAGGAATTGGTATAGTGCTTCCACAGGATTTTTTGGCTTAAGGATTAAATCCAAGTCATCATCGTCGAGTTCATAACTGTCATGGATAAGAGCAGAAAGCAGGCTTTCCTTTGCCGCAGTTTCAGCTGAATGGCGATAAATTTCATCGGCAGATAGCTGCTTCACCCTTTGAGCATATTCCTTCATTTCATCTTCCGCACGATCAATCAATCGATAGATGCTGCCTGTATAGTCCATTGGGCACCTCCTCTCTTAAAACATCCCGCCCAGGGAATGGATGATCTCGTAGATGATGATGGACAGATAAGTCACCAGGAAGCACATGAGCAGGACAAAGGAGAATACACGGATCTTAGGCGGGATTTTCATGGCCTTTGCCTTGAGGCGCTGGAGTTCCAGCTGCTTCATATCGTGGCTGAGCATCTGAAAGTAGTGGACCCCGTTGTCGCCTCGCAGCACGCCGATGAGTCCGCGGACAATGTCCGAAAGCAGCGGAGAGTTGAACCGGGCCTCAAAGCGGGTCAGCGCCGCCTCATAGGAGCCGGAACGCATATCCGCGGTGAGGACATCCAGTTCAGCGGAGAAAACAGGACCGGAATTCTGCTTATAATGCTCAATCATGCTCAGCACATCCCGGCTGGCGGCCAGTTCTTGGGTGATGGTGGCCACGAACCGGGGCAGTTCCGCCTCAATCTCGTCCCTCTTGGCAGAGAGTTTTTCCTCCGCCCTGCGAATCTCTTTGAAATAAACCGCCACCGCCAGAAGAACAACTATCAACGCCAACATTGGGAAAATCAACAGGCACGGAATCACCGTCAGCAGCACTGCACCGGTCTTGACCATGGCAAAGGCGGTGTACTCCTCCGGTGTCATGTTCAGCCCAGCAGCGGCCAGCGTATTTTTCAGACGGCCCCGCTTATACTCATCCATATGGATGTGTGGGGCCAGCTTGATCGCCCAGCCCATGAGCAGGGCCTCCACACTGCGGGCCTGCTTCTTCTCCTGGCGGCCCACCGAGAGCATGGCACGCTGGGTGGCCAGACGGGGGAGCCTGAGCAGATCAGCCGTCAAAAGAAACATACCCAGCGCAAGGAATATGCCAAATAAAAACAGAAGGAAAGTCATGGTTGTTTTGTTCACCTCCACATAAAAACAGAGCCAGTACACGACAGATGTGTACCGGCCCTGTTTTTCTTCTTATGCTGTATTACAAGGCACTCTTTCTATAGCATTATTGCATCACATCTAACTCCGCAACAAATGACGGATCAAAGTCATCCCGCCAGTTTCGATAGTCAGGATACAGTCCCAAACCCTTTCGGATGAGCTCCCGGTTTTCCGGGGTGTCAATATAGATACCGTCCGGGATGCCGTCCATCCCATAGATGAGCCGGACCCCATCCTGCTCCGCTGCCTTTGCTGCTTCAAAATCTCCATCATAGAGCGCCATGTCATCGATGCGTTCTACATGGAGGGCCTCCGGAATATAGGAACCATGGTTGATCGTTGCGGTAATAAAATAGCCCTTTTCCTGGTTACTGATGAGGATCACCTCCGATACTCAATGGGCTGGGTCAGCTTGATGACCGCTGCGGTGCTGATGAACATCACAGCGGCAATGGCTGCCAACAGCGCCTGCCCCAGCGGGGTGTGCATCAGAACATCGTACCAGTCCTGATTGAGCCAGTACAACAGCGGGATATTGCCGATGACCAGCACCTGCATGGTGATAAACTCCTTGCGGGGCTCAAACACCAGATTCTCCAGCTCACCGTTGACGATCCGCATATCGGAGAGTTTAGCCACGATGGGAGTCAGGATGGTCTTGAGCCCCCGGTCGTGTCGGCAGGTCAGCAGAGCGGCCACCCACTCCCGAAACACGGCGTTGTCGATCTTCGTCCCCATGTCCTGGAGGGCGGCGTCCACATCGGGGTCCACCAGCTTGATCCGGGTGAGAAACTCCACAAACACACTCCGGACGGGCGGGTTGAGATAGTCAATGTTTTCCTCCACTGCCGTCTGGATGTCCTCATTGCGGAGATAAGCTGTGGTGATGATAGAGAGGGCGGTTTCCAGTTCAGCGGCGATGTTCTTTTTGTAGTGATTTGCGGTCAGACGGATAAACCAGAACGGCACGAACATCATGCCCACCGCCAGCACCGGCACCAGGAAGAGGTTGCCCAGCGTCAGGGCGAAGGCGGCCCCTACCAGAAAAAGAAGCAGGGACAGGGCGCACACCATGGGAAACTTGGCGGCCCGGCCAGTCATCCGCAGAATGGTCTGTGTCTCCTCGATTTCCCGGCGCAGAAAGGATTTCTTTTTGCGCCGTGTACTCTCATTAACCTCCGACCGGATGCTTTTGGGCTTACTGGTGATTCTGCGGAACACCCCTTCAGTGAAGTCCATAGGGGAGATGTGTAAAAGGACAAAACAACCTGTGATCAGCCCTATACAGGCAATCAACTGGATCAGATTCATACAGATTCGCCTCCTTCCTTGCCGGTTTCAGGTTTGGCAGGCGGCTTGGACTGTGCGCTCCTGGTCTT
Organism: Oscillospiraceae bacterium; assembly: GCA_022846075.1. Lineage (GTDB taxonomy): Bacteria > Bacillota > Clostridia > Oscillospirales > Oscillospiraceae > Vermiculatibacterium. The sequence goes on along the minus strand of AP025582.1, from coordinate 1,285,869 downwards.
CGGAGCGGGCGTTGCCTGTCCTGCCTTTGCCGGACTGGAGCCTGACTTACCCTTAGAGGGAGCGGACTTTTTGCCCACGAGCTGAGTCAGCACCTCCTGCGGCATACCATTGTCGATGAACCGCTTCTGCAGGCTTTCCGAGATGGGGTTGACCGCCTCGTGGCGGCCCTTAATACGGTATTTGCCGTCCTCCAACCGGTTTTCTTCGATTTTGAAGTGATAAAGGGTGTTGTACCGGCGCTCCCCAGTGGGCAGGATCTCACACTCCATGATCTCCATGATTTTACGGCTCTTATCCTCCAGCTGCTTGGCGAACACCACGATGGGGAATGCCTCGGTGACCAGATCCATGAGGGTATCGTCGGCCATCTCGTGCTTACGCTTGCAGAGGGTGACCATACGCCGCCATGTAGCCTGGGATGAGTTGGAATGAATGGTGGTCAACACGCCGTGGCCAGTACGGGCGGCCTCCTGTGCGGCATACGCCTCCGCAGACCGCATCTCGCCCACACAGATGATGTCGGGGTGGTACCGCAGGGCCATGTCCAGCAGCATATCCTGATCGATATTCTGCTTGGCGTTCTCGCTCTCACGGGTGATGGTGTGGATGACGCTGTTGCACACCCGGCCATCTTTCTCCCGCACCAGGTCCAGCTCACGGGAGCCGTTCTCGATGGTGAAAATACGCTTGTTGTCCGGGATGGTGGTCAGGAGCCAGCCTGCCACCGTAGTCTTGCCGGAACCGGTGGCCCCGGCAACGCAGACGGAAACGCCGTAACGCAGGCAGGCGGCCAGAAAGTCCAGCATGGGGCCTGTGGCTGTTCCACCTTTTACGAAGTCCTCTTTCTGCATATTCTGCGGGTTGACGATACGGATGGATGCCGTGACGCCCACATCCTCGTCCACCAAAGGGGTCTTGAGGACCGCGATGCGGATGTTCTTGCTGAGATGGCCCAGGACGGCGGGACTGGCATTGTCCAGCACCATACCGCTGACATGGAGCATACGGCGGATCACATTGACGGCGTGTTCAGGGCTGTCGAAATGTTCCTCCAGCTTGACCGTTTCGCCATTGGCGTACAACACCTCGATATCCCGCCAAGAGTTCACATTAATCTCCTCAATGCCGGTTCCGAAGATGTACTTGGTGAGCAGGCCGAACTCGGCCATCTCCGTGTAGAGGGCGTCCACCAGCTGGTCGCCGGAATAGCCTTTGACCGCGATGCGCCGGTCCTGCACATATTTGGTGATGTACCGTTTGATCTGGGCCTTGGCGTCTTCATCGCCGCCCTCGGTGATGAGGGCGGAATACTTGCCGGAGATATATTCCTGCACATCCTGCAGGACGGTGTTGAAATCCTGCCCTTCATTCTCCGGGGTGAAGAAGAGAGAATGCGCCCGATAGCCGCCTGCAGACTCTGTATTCAGGGACCGCCTGGGGAGATCCTCCGCCATGTTCACGCTATCTGTGGGATCAGCTTCAACCCCTGTCCCATCATCAGCTGGGGCGTGACGCAGCGGCTCATCCGCGGGCTGGGGTTCTCCAACGCCGGCTTCATGCTGATTCTGACCCATATTGCCGCTTACCGGGCAGTCCGGGCCGAAATAGAGGGGGAGTTCTTTCTTCCGCCCGTCCGGACCTGTCGTGATATGTGTTGCGGCGGCTTTCTCAGCGGACGCTTTGGGAGCGAACAGGGACTGACTTCGCTTCTCGCCTAACACCCAAACACCTCCCTGGCAATCTTCTCGATCTCCTTGCGGAATACCCGGCTGTCCTTCATGGATAGGTCCGCCAGCAGGTTGCCGGCCAGATACTGTCCCTCCAGCTCCGCCGAATGGGGCAGCGTGAAGGCCACTGTCCCCAGCGCCTGACTCATGTGATCCCCGGCCTGCTGGGGCTTTACATTGCTGGCGGTCTTGTACTGCTTGTCCGTATCCCATTTGGCATCCCGCAGGAGGGGAAGTTGGCTGGACAGGTAGCTGATGCTCTTGAGGTCGGCGTTGGCCAGCCGCAGGACGGAATCCGCCTCCATGAGCGCCACAGCGGAGAGGATGTCGTTGGCGATGTAACTGCCGCAGTCAATGACCACATAGGGAGCGATCTCCCGCAGGCAGTCGATGAGCTCCCGCGCCTGCACCTCGTTGTAAGGCGGGTAGGTGTACTCATTCTCTCCCTTGAGCATCCCCAGCATGGTGAGGTAACCCAGGCGTTTGTGGGTGACCAGGTTGTTCTTGACCAGATTCTCCGACACATGGGCGGCGGCCAACACGCTCCCGAGGGAACGCTCGCACTCCAGATCTGCCGCCGGGCAGATACAGGGAAGCATTGGGGCTGTCATGTCGCAGAGAAGGAGGATCACATTCCGGCGCTTGTCGGCCAGATACTTGGCCAGCCGCACGGCCACGGTGGTCTTGCCGCTGCCGGGGCTGCCCCACACCGCCAGCACCCCGCCGCTCTGATCCTCCTGCTCACAGGCGTCCTCCTGGCCACTTCCTCGGGAAAAAATACCCGCTTTCTTGAAGCTCAGCATCAGGCCACCTCCTCGGTTTTCGCGGGCGCCTCCGTTTCTGCGGTTTCGCTGGAGTCGGCGGCGGGTTCGGACTCTGCGGGATTCTCCTGTGGTTTCTCCTCGGGGTCCGGCTCCGGGGGATACAATTCCAGAATGATCTCGTCTTGAGAGGTCAGGAACTTGTCGGCATTCTCCCGGTCGCCCCGGTAGACCAGCGCCAGATGGATGGTCCCCTCGGCCTCCAGCTCGGCCAACACTTTGGCCTGCTCGGGGGACACCAGCAGGGTGACAGTATCGGGCAGTTCCTTGTCATCCTCCTCGTCCACAGGCTCACCGGTGTTGGCGTCATAGCCGGAGGAGGCGGTAACACTGATGATCTCCACATACTGCAGCTCAGCGGGGACAACGGTCTGGCCCTGCTGCTTGTAGTCCGGGGCGATCACCGACACAATGTCGCCGCTCTGCAGCTTGCCGGAGAGCCCCTCCGCAAAACTTTTGATGGACACGGAGATGGCCTGCTGGCTCCCGTCCAGGCTGTACAGGTAGGCGTTTTCCGCTGCTGGGGCGTCTGAGAGTTTGGAAGGGATGATATAGTCGCCCACAGCCAGATCCGCAGTAGCGTATTTACCCACGGCGCTCTCTTTCTGCCGAAGGACATCCTCTGGGAGATTATAGCCGCCCACCTCCACGATCTGAACCATGCTCTCGGTGATCTCATCGCCGGCCCGGATGGGCTGGACTACCCGCACGATCTCAGCTTTCTGGCTGACGCTCTGGTTGAACAGCGGGGTCAGACCGAAGCAGATCAGCAGGGAGAGCAGGATGCAGATTACACCGACCACGGTGCGATTTTTCAAAAAACTCATACTGGCATTTCCTCCTTGATTTCATGTTGGGGCGGAAAGTCCGGGCATTACGCCCGGACCGATCTGGCCCTTCTGCTCCGCTTCAACCGGGGCAGAAGAATGGCGGCCGCCGTCAGGGGCAGGGTCACGCCAACGATGGTGAGCACAGTCTTTCTCGTTACATGGAACTTCTTCATAGCAGTCAACCTCCAAAACAGTATAGTGCGGCAAAGCCGATGGATAAAAATGGTCCCAGCGGCAGCGCCGCCCGTGTCATTGCGGGTAGCGGATGATGAATGAATTTTTGAAATAACATAGCGGTGCAGAAATACAGCACCGCCAGCAGCAGACCCAGCGCCATCCCCCAGATCCCCCGCCAAAAGCCCAGCACAAAGCCGGCCGCAGCAGTGAGTTTGATGTCGCCGCCGCCCATGCACTCCGGCCGGATCAGGGCGGCAATCAGCAGGGGCAGAGCCGCCAGCACTCCAAAAAACTGGGCGGGGCTGAAGGAGATCAGCCCCGCCGCGGCGGTCAAAAGACAGAGGAAATCCGGGATAGTACGCTTGCGGCAGTCCACCGCAGAGGCAGCGGCCAGTGCCGTGAGAAACAGGAACGCCTGCACCGGGTATCAGCCCTTGTAGTCAAACATTTCCTCTACGCGCTCGGTCACGGTGGGCAGGACGGTGTCCCCGAACAGAGTGTAGAGGCCAGCCAGGAGCAGGGCGCCCAGCACCACGGCAATCAGGATCTTGATGGCGGTGTCGATGTAGCCCTCGCCGCGAGTGTTGCAGAGAGGGGCGGACAGGTGGGCACGGGCGCAGGTCATGGCGCAGTGGGCCTTGCAGGTCATCGTCTTCACGGTGTTGGACATCTTGTTGAACATCTTCTTCATAGAGAGTTCCTCCTCAAAATTTTAGATTGTTGATTGTTGTGTGGTCAGTGGGTCACATACCCATCTTCTGAGCCTGCTGTGCCGTGGGGTCCGGCGCGGACTGGGGAGAGCGGTTCATCCCCTGCGTCAGTGCCTGCTGGTAGGCGGTCACGACAGCCGATTCCAGTTCGGCGCGTGCCTCCCGTGTGTACGGAAAACAGATGTCCTTGATTTCACCCTTGCTGTTGATCTGGCCGGGCATGGATACAAACAGCCCATTGCTGCCCTCCATGAGCTTGACGCCCCGGACGGCAAAACAGCCGTTGATGTTCAGCGATGCGGTGGCCCGGCAGGGACCGTCAAACTGGATAGAGTGGATACGGACATCATACTGCATGGGAAGGACAGGAGTATCCTGCTGGGAAACCTCTCCCTGGGGGGTTTCACTTGTGGTCTGCGCTTTTGCCATGGTGTGTTCCTCCTTTTCTGAATATAAAAAATAAGTGGCTTTTCCGCTCTTGGGTCACAGGGTCATGGTCATGCCTGATTCCTGCTCCGGGGCTTTCAGTTGGACGGGGACGATAGCTGTGCGGTCCACATAGTAGAACTCGCTGCCGGAATCGTCGTAGAGTTCGACAAGGTCTGAGATGGCCAGCGGCTGTCCGTCGCTGCCCAGGGACCTGCGACAGAATGCCTCCCAGATCCCATCCAGACTGTTGGTGCTGACAGTGCCGTCAAACACTGCCTGGTAACGGGTAAGGTCAGGTCCGCCATATTCACCACTCATGCGGTCCAGCCCAATGAAGCGCATGGCGGCGGGAGCTGAGGGGCCGAGCTGCCAGATACGGCAGGATTTCAGGGCTGGCCCGTTGTCTGCTGCCTTCTGGTATCCACCGCTGGAGAGACGGTCATAGATGCCGTCCTCCCACCGGACAGCCAGCCCCTTCCTTGCCAGCCAGTCCTCCAACTCCTCACGGCGGAACATGGAGTCCGCCACCACTCCTTGTTCTGTCCTGTAGCCCACTGGATTCCCATAGTAGAGCAGACATCGATTTTTCATTTCCACACTTCGCATGGCGGCATATCTCCTTTCTGCGGTTAAGTCATTTCCATCCCTCCCATGCCTGCGTTCTGCCCTTGAAGCTCCTCCAGCTTTTCTCTGGCCCAGCCGGGGAGGAATTCCTCTTTCAGAACGCCGGTGAAGTCTGTGCGGTTCCATCTGGTCTGCTCTCCATCGCCCAGGCAGGTACAGCGGATAGACCGACCGACAGCGTGGGGGCTGCATCCAAAACCGTCATGGGCCAGCCAGAGCTGGTTCTGGGGCGTCCAGCAGGACTCCTTGAGGGTGTCTGGACTGAGCACCAACACCCGGCCCTCATAGTCCAGAGATTCATAGGAGTTGGGTTCGCAGTGCTCCGGCCCAAATAGTTCCAGCTTGCCGTATGCCTCCCTCACTTGACTGATAAATGCGTCCAGATACGCCAGGGCGGTGTCCACTTCAAAATAACGGTTATGGGCATCATCGGGTGGGACATAGGCTTTCTTTTGCCATTCTTGGTTTTCCGCGCTGAGCTGCTCCTTGTAAGGCCCCAGCCTTTCTATCGTGTTGGCCAGGACGAAATTGGTCCGCTTGAAGCCCCACCGTTTCAGCACCATTTGGGATGCTTCCGGCTTTAATGCGCTGCGGCCGTCGCCATAGACGCGGATGACGGCTTCGATGTCCCGCGCACAGGATACATTGGCGTGGAAACTTGCATCCCAGGGCGCAGCTTCCCCAAGTCTGTGGGCCTCTGACTGTGAGCCGGGATAGAGGTAGATATCCTGTTCCATCTTGCCTCCTTTACGGCAGGCGCCATTTGCCCGCTGGGGGGATCGTCAGCGGGCTGATGCCCAGCTCATTGAGCAGGCAGCAAAGCTCCACCGAAAGCTCCCGCAGTTCCTCCGTTGAGGGGACGATGATGAGCGCTCCATCCGCGGCCAGAACCGCGACTTCTTCTCCCACGGGGATAGATGCCTCGGATAACAGTGCGGCGGGCAGATTGAGTTCCATACCGCTGCTGGTGTATCCGGTACACTCAGCGTCGTCACAGGTTCTGGTCACCAGGAGGCTGTTTGCGTCACAGTCGCAGATGTACTGGTTCGCTGGGGTGGTGATGGGAACTTCTTCCCCCGGCTCATAGCCCATTCCGCGCATGAAAAATGCAGGCAGGGTCAGAGACCCGTCTACACCGACCCGAACCGTTGTATGGATCTTACTCATCGCCGTGTTCCTCCTGCCCATTGCATGCGGTGCGTTCTCCGTAGATGAGATTCCCCACCATCAGCTGTTCCTCCAGCTCGCCCAGGCAGATTCCGGCTTCACCCAGCATCTCCAGCAGGTAGGGAGGCACATCCCGCAGGTCATGGTCATATCCGGCCTCGGCAATGGTGACGGTCTTTTCTTCGTCATCCACATAGACACAGAGCTTGGCCCCGGCAGGGATGCCGGCTTCTTCCCGCAGGTAGTCTGGCAGTTCCAGCATGCCGTCCTCCAGATCATCGAATGGGCAGCCATCCTCGCAGTCATCACAGGTGCCACAGACTCTGGCCAGATGGACGGTGAGCTCCGTGGCCAGCCGGTGCAGGGCATCCATCGCCTGGATCAGTTCCATGGTGGTCATTTGCTTTTTCAGAACGACCACCGCGCTGTCCAGCGTGTGGATCTCGACCTTTTCTCCGCCCTCAAAGCCACTGATCTTGAACGCTCCGCCGGGAATCAAAAGAGTACCATTGTTTATCTGTTTGTTGAATTTCATCTTCTTCTCCTTATTACATTGAAATTGTAGAACGGGCTGGATTGGATGCTCCCGGCCATTCCTGTCCTTGTTGGGCAGCCAGCCCGTCCCGGAAGGCTGTCAGATCTTCTCCTGTCGGCGTATAGCGCCTTGCTTCAAGGGCGGCCATCAGCGCATAGGTCTGGCCAACCTCGGACAGCAGTGCCCGAAGATCGTCCGCAACCATATCCGTCCCCATCCGGCGGAGCTGCGCGGTAAAGGTGATTCGGTAATGCGGCTGGCCGGGGATGCTGTCGATCCGCATATCCATTCCCAAGTTGGAATCGTGTTGCGGGCGGATATAGACCTGACCCACTACGCTGGGGCAGACCTGAAGGCGGCCCTGACTCATTTCCTCAATCAGCTGAGCCGCCTGCTGGAGCTTTTCCAGTTCAGAGAGCTGTTCATCCAATTGCCTCACCCCCGTTCCAGTCAAACAGCGTCATTTGAGAGGGAACCGCCCGGCTCCGCTCCCGCAGGTCATAGTTGGCGATAAGCAGTTCCGGGAACTGAGCCCCATTGTCGTACCTCTGCTTGATGTTGTTGATACGGGTGGTTTCCATGAGGTAGATGCCTGGCCTGTCGTACAGCCCGCGGACAAAGGCGTCGTCGTTGTAGGAGAGCAGGAATTTGCCCTCGATCCGCATCAGGGCGTCCCGCAGGCGGATGTGGTCGGCTTCGGTGAAACCGTCTTCACCAATGTTCTGGTAATACCCCTCGGTGGCATGGTAGGGCGGGTCGAGATAGAAAAAGCTCACTGGCCGGTCATATTGATGGAGCAGTTTTTCAAAGTCCTTGTTCTCAATAACCACCTTGGCAAGCCTCCGGTGGGCCTGCTCGATGAGCGAAAAATTGCTACGCATATCGTGGGGCTGGCTGCCAAAACTGGTCAGCCCGGAGGCGTAGCTGTAGCGGATGAGCTGATAGAACCATGCCGCCCGTTGGACATCGCTGGCGGGGCTGTCCCGCGCCAAGGCGGAGCGGATGCGGTCAAAGTCCTCCCGTGCGTTTAGTACATACCGCAGAGCCTCCATCAGTTCCTCCGGTTTGTCCCGCACACAGCGGTACAGGTTGACCAACAGGCCGTTGAAGTCATTGTAGACCTCAAAGTCGTTGCCGGGAGGCTTGTGGAACAGTACCCAGCCCCCGCCGCCGAACACCTCAATGTACCGCTCATAGTAGAGGGGGAACAGCCGGACGATCAACTCCCGCAGGGCCTTCTTGCCTCCAATCCAGGACATGAAACTGTTCAGGGCGTATCACCCCCATCCAGCGGCAGGCGGGTCTGTGCGGTATCCTCTCGCTCCAGAGTCCGATCCAGTCCCCGGATGGCGGCCGCGATTCCGCTGATCCGCCTGGTCAGATGGGCGATGGTGGCCCGCACCTCCTGGTCCGTGGCGGCATAGAAGTATCCACTCCCGTTGCTGGCGATGGGGACGCCATCCCGCCGCAGGGCATTGACCATGTGTCGAACCTGAATCCCTTTGATGCCGAAGGTCAGTTCCAACTCCCGGCTGGTGGCGGCGTTGAGAGCTCCCATGTGGTACTGCTCCAGATATTCCGCCAGCCGTTCTTTCTCCATGAATGCCTCCTTTCCGGGCCTGTTTTCCGAAAAAGGGCATAAAAAAGAAGGGGCCGTTTTCCCCTTTCGGAAAACGGCCCCTGTGTCATATTCTATATCCTGTTTTTACTTCATCGAATCACCCCCAGCTCCCGCAGCGGACAGATGCGGTTTTTGTGACTTGGCAATAGATCGGCTATATTGACAGAGCGGGACTGTGGTGCTCAGGCTGGCTATACTCATACCGGCGCTCTCCACCGTTCCAGGCTACATAGCCGTGGTCGGTGGTCGAGAGGCCATATTGACCCATATTGGCCTCTGCGTAGGCAGCCCCGTCAAAGGCGTCTGTTATCAGTCTGCTGGGCGGGATCACGCCGTTTCGGACCGCAAGTTCCCGCCCGTATGCGGCCAAGTCCATGCCGCGGGGGAAGAACTCATAGTGCTGGAGATTCTGGGCGAGATCCAGAGCCAAATCCAGCCGGTGGCAGTCCTCCAGCTCCAGCACCGCCTGCCATTTGTCCAACCAGTGGGGTGCCCCCTGACCCTGTTCCGCCCAAACATAACCGAAGTCAATGGCATGGCGAACCAGTTCGCTGGCTGAGTCGTACTGGTCGAGAATACCCGTCAGATGGGGCAGGCAGCAGTCCACCTCCAGTGCGATGCACTCGCTGAGGCTCTCTGCCTGTAGCGAGTCCAGCCCCAGCAGGAGTTCGTCCGGATGGTTTGAGTCGATATACTCGCCGGAATCCGGGAAGCCAACCCAAATCCCCTCCATATTGCTCCGGCTGGCCAGTTTAACTCGTATGGCATAGTCACCGGCGACCGGCTGGAGGGTGGGATCTTCCTCTACGAAGGGATCTGCCAGTTTGATGTTCCGCACATAGTGACCGTTACAAAAGGCTCCATTCTGCGACTGGTGGTAGGCGGCCCCCAAATGCTCCGCATTCAGGAATGGACGGGCGGCATCCGAGGAACACTCTATGCTCTCCATGACAAATTTTCCAAGCGCGGCCTCGTCTCCCGCGCCATAGAAGAGGTCGTAACAGTCCAGTTGGGACGCAATCCGCATCACATGGCCGATCTCTTGGGGCTTCTCCAACTCCATCGCCCCTTGGAACAGGATCTTTTCTTTCTCTGTCATATTGGAAAAGCGCCGCTCCAGCCAGTCATGCTCCGATTTTGTAACATAGAAGCCGTCCAGCTTGTCAAAGAGGGCGGCGTTTTGATCTGACATCGCTCACATCATCTCCAGTCCTTGTCCTATTTCCTGTTCCGGCTGAAATACCGGGAGAGGCTGGCCGTCCTTTCTGCGGATCAGACCATACTCTGTGATAACCCCCAGCCGGTCATCCAGCATCTTCTGGCCGATCTGGGCCGCCTGCGGGGTCTGGAACAGCTCCTCTGGTAAAGCAGAATACTTCTCACGGAACATCATCTCCGCATAGCCCCAGGTCTGCGCTACCTCGGGACGGAGTTCGTACTGGTCAATCTCGCCCATCAACCGTGTGGCGTCCTGCAGACTGGGGTGGTCAACCACGGATAAAAGCGCCTTATACTTGACCATATCCGATTCGGGCCACTCCCGTTCTATTTGAGCCAACCGCTTGGCAAATTCGTCGGCCTGTTCAATGCCATCCTCATCGTCGATAGCGTTGTTGATAGCATCTCGCAGGAAGGGGATCAGGCAATCCACACAGCGGAATGCACATTCATCCACTGAGGCGGCATCTACTTTTTCCACCGCTCTCCATATACCGGCATCCGCTGCGGGAAGATTCAGCACTGCGGTTTTGTCGTTATCATAGCTTGGGTCATTGAAAAATCCCTTACGCACCTCCAGCACCACCGGAGCATCGGAGCGATGGAAGCAAGCCGTTTCATTGGACTGGCACACATAGATGTCCTTGATTTCTCCACCCAGTTCCGCATAGCCGAAGTCGGTGAACACGCCGCCATGATCCTCCTGATGCTGTTCTCCCAGCAGTTCCAGCAGTCTTTCCCGAAAGCCGCTGCCCTCCTCTGTGGTGTCAAGCAGAGCCATAGCCTCATTTGAGAGCATTTCATTTGCGTATAAAAACGCCCCCAGTTCTTCATGATTGGAAACTCGGGGCGCAAAACAGCAGATATCGGTATTGTAGGTCAGGTTAATCAATTGGTTCAGCGGAATGGGAGCGACGCGGTGATTCTGCTTGATTTTCAAAAGAGCATCCATCCCTTTTTTCTGCTCCTCTGTCAGTGAGGCCAATCGCTGGGCAAACAGGTTTAGGTCGTATAGATTAGCATTCCACCCAATCATGGCATGCGTGAGGCCATTGTAATGGATGCAGGTTAGCTCATTTTTGCAGAAGCTACCGTCTTTGATTCTCGCCTTTTGGAGTGCGTCGCTGAACTCCGCAAAGGATGCTGGCATTTTCATTACCGTGGCCGTCTCATAAGATTTAGGTCCACTGTTGCTGATCTCCACCTCGAAAATTGTCTTATCCAAGAGTAATCCCTCCCTGTGTAGACTCTTGCTCAGGAGCCTCGGGCGGTTCCATGTCTGAGTGAACTTCGTTCACGGTTTCCAATATGGATTCCAAGTCTCTTTTCCGAGAAATATTCGCAAAATCCACGGAGCGGCAGTATACTTCGCCATCCTTTCCCACAGAGCACTGTGTCTGCTCTTTGCCTCGCATCTTTTTCGATTTCACTGCCAGGCATCCGTCATCGGCAATTCGTGAGGAGAAGCCCTTTTCCTTTAACCGCTCCGACAATACCGAAAAAAACTGCCGCGTTCTCCCATCAAGATCCATTTTATACGCCTCTTTCTATAAACTCATTCCCTGCATCTCAATATCTTCTGCAGGAGCGGAAGGGGCCTCATAGAGTGTGCTTCGGCCATAAGCGATGCGGATGATATCCTCTGCGGAGTAGTCGGAGCCAGCGCCAAAAAGATGCCTGAACTGCAGGCGGTCTGACGGAGCAATGTACCATGTGGAATACTGAGACTTCAGCCCTTTCAGGGATTCAGCCGATGTTTTGAAGGTCAGTTCCACTCCGTTCTTCTGTACCGTGACATTGACCGTCTTTGCGCCACTTTTTTGGAGGGCATCTGTAATCGCCCGCATCCGATAGACCGGTGCATCGCTGTCCTGGCTGAGCATCTGATACTCTGCCAGCAACGCATCCTTCTTTAGAAACTGCGCCAGAAATTCCTCCTGGTTGTCCCGCATGTACTGTTCCGCAGTTGTTTTTATATAATCCTCCGGGGATTTGAGGTAGGAGAGCAGGGTGTCTTCTGTCAAGGATGTATAATACTCACTGTGAAACTGTACATCGGGTTTCTCCCCAGAAAAAACGAGGGAAGCTGCCTCCCGCCCTGCCTCGGTTCCCTTGTAATACCGGTATGAATTGATGTTCCTCTCACTGGTGAGTTCCCTGACAGAGAGGCGACTTCGCTCATTGGAAATGGCCGCCTCAACATAGCGGTCGACCTCCTGAGCGATGCGCTTCCCAAACGCCGTAGAATCCTGGCATTCTTCTTCCGTCAGTCCGGAGACAAAGTTGGGAAGGGGGTCATCCAGAAGATGGAGCGCCTGGTGTTGCCGGTCGTACAGGCCGCAGAACTCCAAACGGTCGCTCCAGCTGATCCTCTCTCCATAAAATGTTTCGCATCCAAAGAGGTAATCAATCTCTGGCGTTGCGGGAACTTTCACTACTGAGCCCAAATGCTTGCCCTTTTGCAGAACTAAAACTGGCACAGCGGCATTTTCCAGCCACTCTTGAAACTCCTGCCGGGGAAGTGGGGCCTGCTTTTGCTGCGACATTACAAAATCCTCCCATTTTACTGTTTCTGCTCAAAGTTTGCACAACTTGTCTGTCCCGAGTATGACTCTTCATAGTGTTTGGGGTCAGCACCAGGCACATCCCACCCAGCCATGCTTCCTATCTCCATAGCTTGCCGCTGGATGGGGGTGACGCCCAGGTCTTCGTTCAACTCATCCGCCAGTTCCACATTCCCTTCCTTGTCGCCGGTATCCCAGTCGGAGGGGTAGTAGCCAGTTTCACCCCGTTTGATGCAGATAAGCTGTCCGGTGGTCCGCAGGGTGGAGAAGCACAGTTCCGGCAACCCCTCGGCCACCTTGGGGGCAAACCGTTCCTGTTCGGTTTGGATGCTCCAATCATCAGGCTGCCACAGATGGACATACAGCTCGCCGCCGTCCACCTCGATGGGGCGCTGCTCGAAGCCTTCGCCCCATCCGTCAGAGGCTTGTCCACCCAGGTACTCTTTTAAGATGGTAAGCTCTTCCGGAGTCAGCTCTCCGGCCACCCGGCACTCCGCTACGCCCCAGAGCTGGCGATTCCTGACCTCAACAGTAAACACCGCCGAGCGGACCTTGTGATCTACACTGTCGTCCTCACCGTACCAGTGCATGAGGCCGCTCTCGTTTTCCTCTGGTACCCGGTTTTTTACCAGAGCGGACAGAATTTGTCCCTCATAATCCATGAGGGTGCGGCCATCCCACTCCTCACCGTCCTCTGACATATCCCCCCACTCGTCCCGTCCATAGAAGTCCGCTGTGAGCGGCATATACAATTTGAATGTCTGAGGCTCTGGCAGATAGACCGAGAATCGGTCTTCTCCCAGCACCAGAGCCAAGGTACATCCATTGTCCCACTTTACATGGAATTGCCCGGCATCGTCGATATAATCCAGTTTCCCGGTACTGCCGGGGGAAATGGGCCGGGGATTACCGCCTATCTCTGTGAGTTGGATGCGGGAATCCTTGGGGAACTGCTGCCGCAAGAAGTCCAGCCACTCTCTCGGTACGCTTTGCATTTACATCTCTCCCATTCTAATCCCAATATCCGGCTGATTTAATTGTTGATAGAGCCGTTCCATCGCCTCCGCCACCACGAGGTCCGACCGGAAGCTTTCCAGTTTTTCGTGATCCGTAAAGAATTGCTGTTCACCGCTCTGGAAATGAACAAAGTCCACTGTGGCGATACCGTCCTTAATAACGCCCAGCCGTTTCTCACTGGTATTGCTGTCCTGGTAGATTTGGATTGCTTCCTCCAGAGTCAGATCTTGCCTGATTATCTCCTGCGGGGTATTGGTGTCCGTCATGACAAACCAGGCATAGGTGTGGGGAATGCTGGGATCTGCGGCTTTCCTAAGAGCCTGCTTCCCAGTTTCGGTCAGTCCATAGTTGCAGGGACGGCGTGAATTGTCCTCACCGGCAAAATCCAACAGGATATCGTCTACCGCTTTTTTGACCTCCGGATCGTCTGTCAGCGTTTCAAAGCGGAAGCCGGTTGTGCTGCGGAAGGGCAGTTCCTCCCGGATGGCCTGGAGCAACGCCTTGGAATCCGTGAACTCCTGCTGTTCGCCGCTGGCGAAGGTTACCCGACCCACCACAGGGTGTTCCTGTCGGTACATCTCCTGCTGGCAAAGATCATAGCAATAGAGGTACCCCTGATACTCGCCGGGAAAGGGAGTACAGCGTAGACAGAAACGGTAATTTTCTGTTTCCGCAATATAGCCATAACTCCTGCGGTCCTCTGTGATGGAGCCGCCATGCTGCCAGCAGTAGGCGTCCATGGCCCCCAGATTCTTCAGGAGTCCAGTCTGACGCAGGTCGTCCACAAATCGCTGCAGCACCTCTTTGAACTCCGGGGTGTTGAACCTATCCTCGTTATGGGGCCACCAGGTGTGCCAGAACTCCTTCTCACCATGGCCGAAATCCATGCGGAGGTGGCCTACAGTACCCAGTGCCTCGTCCAGCTTTTCTTCGGAATAGAACAGCCCCACCTCATCCAGGGAGGCGGGGCGCAGTACAAACTCACGATTATCCTGGGGGTAGGCCAGATCATGCTCCTCGCAAAACTGCTCCAGCGTCATTTCTTCTCCCAGCAGATAAAATGTGCCGTTGACCCGGCGCGAAGCAGTACCTTCATGCTTTAAAGGGATTGGAGAAAGTACGGTTCCTGCATGATAGACAGCGGCATGATCCACCAGAGTGGTTCGGGTGCTGGGAGATTTATGTGTCCCCCGCAGGTCATAGCAGTACCACCCATCAGGAATGATATCCCGCTGAATCAGCCAGTTGGTGAACAGCACAGGTTTTCCAAGCAACGCTGCGTGTTGCATGGAGTCTGTCCAGATGTTAATGCTCATTTAATCCCTCCCATATTCACAGTGTTTTCCCACTCGTGCTGGTTCCACAGCGTATCTTGTATCTGCGTACAGGGATTAATGCATCTGCAACCCATCTTGTACTTCAGGGAACGGATCACTGAGCTTTCGGAGCAGGCCAAATTCGGTCCTTCTCACACCATCCTCCCGCATATAAAAGTTGCCCATTGCTTCGAAATCCGTAAAGCCATCGAGGGTAGAGATCAGCTCCTCGTCCGCCCCGATCCGCTCCAACACCTGCTTGCCATATTCCTCCGGATCGTCCGGTACACGCTCGTAGTCATCCAGTTCGATGGAAAACCTCAAAGCCTCCTGGAGCGTTGCCGGCTGTTCCACCTCAAGGACAGAGAGGTATTTCAGCAATGCGCCATCCTCCTGATCCATTATCCGGATATTTTCCGCCAACTCGTCCAATTGCTCCAGTCTCAGATCCATCCCCTGGAGAGGAAGATATTCCCCCAGATAAGGCCGCAGGGCCTC
Organism: Oscillospiraceae bacterium; assembly: GCA_022846075.1. GTDB lineage: Bacteria > Bacillota > Clostridia > Oscillospirales > Oscillospiraceae > Vermiculatibacterium. The sequence continues at coordinate 1,270,614 of AP025582.1, read as the reverse complement.
CACCCGAGTGAGTTTCGCCATATTGAGGCTGTCCACTCCCAGAAGTTGTCTGGCGCTCTCCAATTGCTCAAAGGTCGCAGGCAGAGTGATCTGCGCTGTTTCGCTCTGTACACGAACAGGGCAGGGGTTTTCCATCCATATCCGGAAAACGCCGTCCAATCTCTCGTTCTCCAAAAGTTCAGGTGTCTTTTTCTGCACATAATTGCCGCTGGAATATTCTCCTCCATGCTTTTCCCGGTATTCAGCCCCCACACGGGCATAATTGATATAGGGCTTGAAGCGATCCGGAAATGGTGTGATCCCTTTGTTCACAAGGTAGATGCCCAATTCTGAATCAGACGACACATTGTTGACGAGCATATACTCATCCAGCCTGTCCGCCACAGTAAGGGCCCCCTCCAAGTTCCAGACACACTCCGCATCCAATGCCCCGGAAAAGATGGCGGCTTTCGCCGGAGAAAGTGCCTCTGTGCGTTCCGCCAGTTTTTGTAGTTTTTGAAACTGCTCCGAATCTTCTACATCCACATCGTACAGGCATCGGTAAAGGACCGGTACATTGCTGCTCACATCCAGGATGGCGGTGGCTGTGGTATCGAGGCTGATTCTGTCCAGGGAGGCAAATGCCTCCCCAATCTCAGCGGGACTGGCGGGCAGTTGCAGACGGACAGTTTCTTCTCCTTTTCCCCGGCTCAGAGTCAACAGAATCATCGTTACATTCCTCCCATCTGAAATTCCTGTTCCCGCTGGTGCTGCTCTGCCGGACCGCCGGCCATCAGCTCCCCCAATGTCAATGTGCCACAGTAGGCCACATATCCTTTCTCCGTGAAGGCTCCTGTTTCCTTCTCCATACGGAGTTTGCCGTAACGCTCATAATCATAGAACTCCTCCAGATTGGGGTCATATTCATAATGGCCGGAGTCCTGGATCATGTATCTGCCATATTCGGCGGGAGTGCGGACTTTGGGTGCAAACTCAAACAGCTCCAGATTTTTGGCCAGTTCGCGTATCTCGCCGGCACACTCCGGCTTGGCCATCTCCATGACCGCCGTCAACTTTTTCTGTTCCAAATCAGACAGTGCAGCGATGGCCGTCGCCATATCATTCAGCGCGAATAGATCCTCCCGTTGTCCCTCCAGGACCTCCTCCACCTCGGATGGAAGCAGACTGTCCTCATACCAGATGCGGGCATCGTGGATGTTAACGCCTGAGCGTGCAATTCCACGCTGGAGCTGTTGCTCGGAGCAGGGCAGGAGCAGCCAAGTGATTTGATCTGTATTTTCCGGCTCCTGCCGGGAGGAAAGCCCTACCGCCAGCAGATTCGGCTGGTAGTGGTAACAGGGGAAGTGGCGGCCGTCATAGAGCTGCTCCAGTTTCATCCCGTTATCATAGACCACGCCATAAGGGGTAATCCTTCCTTCAAGATGATTGAGGATCAGGTCCAGAGCGAACTTGCGGCCATCCAGCCGCTCGAGCTCCTCGATTCTGCAGCCCCCACCCTGCATCGTCATGTAGTGCTGCCGCCCAATGGCGTCCAGGTCGGAGAAGTCTGTGATGACCGTGGCCTGCTGGCAGCAAAAGGTCAGATTGATGAAATCCTTTATATTTGAGACGCCCAATTTGCAGGCCATTCCCTGGAACTGGGCAGCCTCACCGTCATCAAAACTGTCCAGCCGTTTGGCCAGATAGTCCAGCTCATCAAAATTGACCAATGAGCCAACCAGCCTGTTCAGTACGGTATAGAAGCTGTCCAGTTCATCCACCCGGCAATCCTGCCGGAGCGCGTCACCGATTTCCAATGGCTCCAGCAGTTCGATCATGCGGTCATATTTCTCATCGGGGATAGGGAATGGAACCGTAATCTGCCCATATTCCGGGTGCTGAGCGCTGCTCAGTACCGCTTTCAGCACATAGCCCATTCTGGTGCCTCCTTACTCGCATCCATGACCGCCTTTCCATATCTGGCAATCATGGTTGCGTAAATAATATTGTGGAAGTCCAGATCACTCACCAGTTTTGGGTGTGCCAAATCTTCTGCCTCCATGGGTGACTTCAGGTCATACAGCCGTCTGGCGGAATAAAAGATGGGGTAATCCTGTATCGCAAATCCATGGGGTTTGGATACGATGCAGCTGAAATCAATGGAATCGTGTGAAAGAGCGGAGAGCGCCGGTTGCCAGAGTCGCTCCTTTGAGGCGAGAAGATAGAGCGCCGCCAGATAGCCAGGAGGCGCATCATCCCATACCCTGTCCGCAAAGCGGCTTCTGAGGTGGACGGACACTGTGTGCAGGACTGCCTGATCCGGCCCGCTCCAGTGTTCCACAGCCTGAATCCTCTTGTGCAGGCCGGCATGAGGGATGTGTCCGAAATATTCCAGAATCAAATCCAGGTACTCAATCGCGCCGGACTTCAACCGCTCCGCGATATACGGACAGGTGCGGACTTGACAGGATCGGCGGCGGTAATGCAGGCAGTACCGGCAATCCACATCCTCCGGCTTGTAGCAGAAGCGGCTGAGGATCATCATCCCGCCGCCGCGCTTCTGGAAGCCAGGGACGCTCATCATCATATGCTCCAGACCAGCTCGAGGGGTATTCTGAGCGAAATATCTTGTCATGGCACACTCCTTCTTTCAAAACAAAAAAGCGGGAGCCGCTTATGCTGCACAGTGTGTGCAGATGCGGCTCCCGCTTTTTCTGATGTCACATATCAATTTGTGGCTCCTGTGCTTGTCCCTGCTCCAGTCTGTCCGCCAGATCTGGGACAGTGTATTCGATCTTTGTCCTTGCGGTCTGCATGGCTTTGAGGTGTCCATCTTCCAGCTCTGGGCCTTCATCCAGCAGGTAGTCTGTGGCCCGGTAGAGTTCAGTTAGCTCCTCCGGTGAGAAAAGCTGGGTCTTGGAGATCAGCCCGGAGCGGACGGCAAAATCCTGCTTGGCCCCGCAAAAATCTTCATCATAATAATGTCCGTAGCTCACGCCGGTTCTGTTATAGTCCCAGATCCAAGTGACAAACTGATAGCCCCTGCCATTTTCCAACTCCCGGCCAGCCAGCACTGCGCCGCCAAAATCCGCCAGCAGATGGAATTTTTCGCTCAGACCGCTGATATGAAGGGTGGGCGCAGTTTGAACCGCCTCAACATAAGTGTACACTTCATCTGCGGTCTGTGCGACTCTGTGGTACAATTCACTGGCCTCCGGATTATTGCTTCCGGCAGGAAAAAGGAACACATCGTTTCCTGGAGAAACAAAGAGGACAGGCTGACCATGGAGGAAAATCTCCAGCCGCCTATCCTCTACATTGGATGATTCAACTCCGCCTTCTCTCAGGCGCCGGGAAAGTTCTTCAAAAAATTTTTTCAATGGTTAAACCTCATTTCTTTTTTATCTGTTGGGACGACAACAAAAAAGCGGAGATTCTATCATCGAATCTCCGCTTCAATAACTATATTGGTTTTTCTCCGGGGGAAGGGAATCAGGTGTCCGTCCTCTTTGTGTTTTCGTATGGATAGAACAATGACTCACACATTTGGTCTGTGTGAGTCATTGTTTTTGGTGGAGATAAGCGGGATCGAACCGCTGACCTCTTGAATGCCATTCAAGCGCTCTCCCAGCTGAGCTATACCCCCATGTTGCCAGAAACCCTTGATTTTGCTGGATTTCTGAGCTATTCAATTTTTTGACTTTACTCTCCGTTGCGGGGGAGCACACCCGGTTGCTTGCGCTCCCAGCTGAGCTATACCCCCACGTACGATATTCAGTTGTATTTGGTGGAGATAAGCGGGATCGAACCGCTGACCTCTTGAATGCCATTCAAGCGCTCTCCCAGCTGAGCTATACCCCCAAATAGGCGCCCCTCACGCAGTTCTCTGCCGTGCGGAACGAATGTTATTTTAGCAGAACTTATCCGGCTTGTCAACACAATCTTTCAATTTTCTCTTTACCAAATAAAGAGGATGGACAGGAGATCGCTATGCGGCGCAAAGGGCACCGGCAAAGCACGGTCACAGTGCATTACCGATGCCCTGGTCCGCTGTTGTCAGAGACTTGTTTCACCCCGCCGTATTTTCAGCGGCGCGGCCGAGCGGTCAGAAGATAAACCTGTGGCCGTGCGACTTTCGCGGACTCCGAACTAAGCCTCGTTGAGCTTCCGCCAGAGAGTGGTCTTACTCATATGGAGATAGGCGCAGAGCTTATCCTTATCCCCGCCGAAAAAGCGCAGGAGGAAGGCGATGTAATCCCGCTCCAACGCCTTCAAGTCGTTGGTGACTGGGCAGACGTATTGGGGGCCTGTCTCCGGCGAGCGCTTTTGCCGCACCAGTTCCTCAATAAAAGGCCGGCTCAGACGGTAGTCCTCGCACAACAGCACCACCCGCTCGGAAAAATTGCGAAGCTCCCGGACGTTTCCCGGCCAATCATAGTCCAAAATTGGGGTGAAGACATCCACGTCTTCCCAGTAGATCGCCCGGTTTTCCCGCTCAGCCGCGTCGGCCAGGAAGCTGGTAAACAGCGGGACGATGTCCTCCCGCCGCTCCCGAAGGGGTGGGATCTCCACCTCCAGCAGAGCCAGGCGATAATAGAGGTCCTCCCGGAACTCCCCCTGCCGCACCATTTTCTTGAGGTCTTTGTTGGTGGCGGCGATGACCCGCACATCCACGGGGATGATCTTATCGCCCCCCACCCGCATGATCTCTTTCTCCTGGAGCACCCGCAGAAGCTTGGCCTGGAGGGAGAGGGGAAGCTCCCCCACCTCGTCCAGGAAAAGGCTGCCCCGGTGGGCCAGCTCGAAAAGCCCCCGCTTGCCGCTGCTGAGGGCCCCGGTAAAGGCCCCCTTCTCATAGCCGAACAGCTCGCTCTCGATGAGGTTTTCGTTAAAGACCGCGCAGTTGATGGCAACGAATGGGCCGTCGGCCCGGGCGCTCTCGTTGTGGATGCTGGAAGCAATCACCTCTTTCCCGGTGCCCGTCTCTCCCCTTATAATAATAGTGCCGTTGCTTCGGGCGTACTTTTTCGCTATGGACACCAATCGCCGGGATGCGGGGTCCTGGCAGACGATATCCTCGAAGGTCATCTTGGCCGTCAAGCCCCGCTCCTTGTTCTGGCGGCGGATGGAAATTTCCAGGTTTTCCACGTAGTTGACGCTGTTCAGCACCAGGGCGTAGAGCTCTTCCCGCCCCACGGTGCGGGGGACGATATTGAGGACGTAGTTGCGTTCCCGGACGGTGAGCAGGTAGTTGGCCGGGAGGGTCAGCAGCGTTTCCATATCGCAGTCCAGCAACCCCTTCACATCGGCGTAACCCTCTCCCCGCAGAAGGAGGCGTTCGGCCTGGAGGTTGCAGGTACGGATGATCCCCAGCTTGTCCACGATGACCACGGCTTCGGAGATGATGTTCGTCATGACCTCGATAAAGTCGTTTTGGGCTTTTTCCTTGAGGGCAATGTCGGTGGAGTAGCGCGCCTCATCCACCGCGCCCATATAGCAATACTCATCGATGATAAAGTTCCGATATGGGATGCCCAGCCGCCGGGCGATGAGGATGGGCTCCACGTCGCCCACCACCACGTCCACCTGGTTTTTGGCGTGGAGCTCCCGAATCTCCTGCTCCGCCTCGCCCCGGTCGTACAGCTTGTAATAAAAGAGTTCACAGCCCTCCAGAGAGACCCGTGTCCGCTTGGGGCTGGGTTCGCTCCCCGGCGTATTATATCCGATTTCAAAAATGCAAATGTTGTGGTATCCCAACGCCACACATTCGCTGAGCAGGTCCAGGATGGTATACAGCTCATATTTCAGATGGAAGATGGGCGCCGGCACATGATTGGCATAAAGGTATTGCGCAAGGCTTCCACGGGTGAGGATACCGTATATCTTCGTCTCCCTCATGGCCTGGGCTACCTGCTCCAGGAGTTCCGGACATGGCTTGGACAAAATCACCCGGTAGATATAGGGCTCGATCCCCTGGAAATCCTGGACTTTCTGCGCCTCTTCGGGCGCGACCACCAAGAATTGCTTTTCTTTGATCGGTTCCATGCACATCCCTCCAAAGGAAATATACCACATTCTTTTCAATTTTGAAATCGTTTTTTCAAAAACGAAAAGAATGTTTCTCTTATTGACCCGGGCCAACCGGACTTTTTGTTGTTTATTCCAAGGAGCACGAGCGTATTTAACTATTTTATGTCCATGCTGGCTAAATTGGCACGGCGTTTGCATTCTAAAAGGGCGACGGACAAAGAGGAAAGGAGCGTGAGGTATGACACATTACCTTCTGTTGAAGTTTACGCCCGGCTATATGGGCGACACACTCTTTGACCTGGCCCGGGAGACATACGAGGAGCTGGCCCGTCAGGTACCCGGCGTACATAAGGTGCGGGTGGAGCGCAACTGTGTGGCACGGGATTCCAACGCGGACCTGATGGTATGTATGGATCTCATCAACAAGGATGCCCTGGACACCTATTTGGATCACCCCTTGCACAGGAATTTCGCCGCGCAAGTGGAGTCCTGTCTGGTCATGCGGCTTACCTTTGATCACGAGGAGGGAGGGAGTTGTAAAGGCATTTCAGGAGGTGCGTAACACACCCCAATTCCAAAAAGCATGTATTCAGCACATTAAGAGGAGGGTTTTTCATGGAAGAAAAAACAAAGAAAGCACTTATTCCCGCCTGGATTGGCGTAGCATGCGTGTGGTTCGGCATCCACTGCGGACCAGGCGCGGCCTCCGGTAATCAGACCGTATCCTATTTTGTCAGATACGGCCTTTGGTCTCTGATCATGCCCCTGGTGGCGATGGCCTTGCTGGGTCTCGGTCTTTATTATGCTATGGAATTCTCCCGCAGGACCAAGGCCGTGGATTTTAAGGACTTTGCCAACAAGCTGTTTGACCCTTACCACAAGATTTTCGCAAACTTGTTTGAGTTTTCCTTTGTCGGCACTGTAGGGCTCTCGGGCGGCGCCTGCGTCGCTACGGCCTCCACCCTGTTCCATGATTATTTTGGCGCGCCCGTATGGTTGGGCATCGTCGCCATCGTCTTTTGCACCATCTTCTTCTCTATTTACGGTGAAAGCCTTGTGCGGGCGGCCTCCACTGGTATGTCCGTTATCATTTTCGTGGCCATCTTCGCCGTGGTCATTGCAGGCATCACAAATAACGGCGGAATTGCCCCCAGCTTCACAGGGCGCTCTCTGTCCGACGCCAACGGCGGTGCCGCTCTCTGGCGCAGCATCCTATACGCCGCTTTCCAGTCCACCGGTGTGTTTGGCGGCTGTATCGCCGTAGTTCACGGACTGAAAAACCGCAGTGAGGTAAAGAAGTCTATTATTTTTGGTATCGCTCTCAACTCTCTGTTTCTCATCGTCGTAGCCCTCATGCTGCTGGGCTACCCTGAGGCCATTCAGGATACCCTGCCCAACTATTGGGTTATCACCCGCGTGGGTGCCCCTGTGCTGGTCGCCTGCTATGTCATGGTAGTCTTTTTCGCCTGCTGCACGAACACGATTTCTTTCTCCAACGCTCTTTCCGGACGTTACGGCAGATTTTTCAAGTTTAAGAATCCCAAAGTCACCAAGCTCATTATCGCTATCATCATGCTGGTCTACGTGAGCGCTTTCTCCGGCTTTGGCCTGAACAAGCTTGTGGGCACCGGCTTCCAGTATCTTGGCTACTTCTGCATCGTCACCCTGCTGATCCCCACGATTTTCGTGGGACGCAGACGGATCAAGAAAATGGATGCGGCCGATGCGGCCGGTGTGTCCTGAGGGTCTGCCATGCGTGAACAACATGTAGGCAGCTTCAATGATTTGGAGTTCATCTCCAACAAAACCTGTTACAAGGCCAACGGCTATACCGACGACGATCTCTCCCGTCCCATCATCGGGATCGCCTGTTCTTTTAACGAGTCCGTGCCCGGACACAACAATTTGCGAATGCTGGCGGAGCAGGTGAAATTTGGGATTTACCGTGCGGGAGGCACCCCGGTGGAATTCGGCGTTATTGCCTGCTGTGACGGTGTGTCCGATAACCACTATGGCTCCCACTACTGCCTGCCGTCCCGGGACGTGATCGCGGATTCCATTGAGGTCCAATGCCGCGCCCACCGCTTCGATGGCGTCATTCTGCTGGGAAGCTGTGATAAAATCGTTCCGGGGATGCTTATGGCCGCCGCGCGGCTGGACCTGCCCGCCATTCTGGTGCCCGGCGGCGCCATGCTTTCTTCCCCGCCCTTCCGGGAAAAGGCCCGTAGCAACACGACTACCATATCAGAGGCTTTCGGCCTCTACACTCAGGGCCGCGCCACGGAAGCGGAGCTTCAGCAGCTCACCAACACCTGCTCCCTCACCTGCGGCTCCTGCCAGTTCATGGGCACGGCCAATACCATGTGCAGCTTTTCCGAGGCCATCGGCATGACCCTCTCCGGCGGAGGCCTTATTCCGGCGGTGTATCATGAGCGCAGGCGCAGCGCCTTCCGCAGCGGCGAACAAATCGTGGCCCTGGTGCGGGCAGGTATCTCCGCCCGGCAGATCATGAGCTGGGAAGCCATCGAAAACGCGATCATGCTGCTTATGGCCGTGGGGGGCTCTACCAACGCCGTCATCCACACCTGCGCCCTGGCCCATGAACTTGGGTTCTCCTCAGATCGGGTCCTGGACGCCTTTGACCGCCTGAGCGCCATCCCCCACATCGCCAAGGTCTCCCCTGCCTCCACCACGCAGGACTGTGAGGATCTTTACAAAGCCGGCGGTATTCCGGCGGTCATGCGCGCCCTCCGCGAACACATTCATACCAATGTGATGACGGTGGACGGCTGTACGTTGGGAGAAACGCTGGATCGCTTCTCCAATCCCTTTCCGGACACTTCTGATCTCATCCGTCCCCTGGACAACCCATACAGCACACTGGGCGGGCTGGCGATCATGCGGGGAAATCTGGCTCCGGATACCGGCGTGGCCAAGCCCGCCGCCATTGCGGAGGAGGTGCGCCAGTTTACCGGCACCGCTATCTGCTTTGATGGAGAGCACGCGTGTATTGAGGCCATCAAGGCGGGAAAGATCAAACCCGGCCACGTGGTAGTGGTACGCTATGAGGGGCCCAAGGGAGGCCCCGGTATGCGGGAAATGTACCTGACCCTCAAAATGCTCAACGGCCAGGGTTTGGCCAAAAGCACAGCCCTTATCACCGACGGACGTTTCTCCGGCACCAACAACGGCTGCTTTGTGGGACACATCTCACCTGAAGCGGCGGAGGGTGGCCCCATTGCCCTCGTGCGGGACGGAGACTCCATCACCATTGACGTGATCCATAAGCGCCTGGAGCTCCATGTATCTGAGGAAGAACTGAGCCAGCGCAGGCGGGAATGGTCCTACACTCCCCCGCAAGATCTCACCGGCTATTTGGCCCGCTACGCAAGGCTGGTTTCCTCTGCTAACAAGGGCGCCGTGCTGGATTAACACTGAACAGGAGGTTTTATTATGAACAAGACCGAAGAGAGCAAAAAAATTGTCACAGAATTTTACCGCACCTATGGCATCGAAAAAGACGCGGAGAAGTGCAAGCAATTTTTCGGAGACAAATACATCCAGCACAACCCTCACGTACAGGACGGCGTTGACCATTTCCTGCGCTTCGTTCAGTACCGCCACGATCACTTCCCCGAGGGCCGCAACAACGTAATGCTGACCATCGCTGACGGCGACAAGGTCATGCTCCACGTCCACTCCGTACTCACCCCCGGTGAGCCCGGACGCAATCTGGTGGACACCTTCCGGGTAGAGGATGGCAAGGTGGTGGAGCACTGGGACGTGATCCAGGACGTGGAGGTGCTCAAATTCCCGCCCATCAACGACAACGGCCTTTTCAACCAGGCCGGAGATGAGATCCTCACCGACCTGGACAAGACGGAGGAGAACCGGGCGCTGGTCACCGCTTTCTATACCGCCTACGGCATCGAAAAGGACGCCGACAAATGCGCAAAATTTTTGGGGGATACCTACATTCAGCATAACCCCCATGTCCAGGACGGCCCGGAGCATTTCCTCAAATTCGTCCGCTTCCGCAAAGAGCATTTTCCCCAGGGCCGGAACGAGATCAAATTGGCCGTGGCCCAGGGAAACCTGGTGGGATTCCACGTCCACTCCGTACTCACCCCCGGCGAGCCCGGACGCAACCTGGTGGACATCTTCCGGGTGGAGAACGGGAAGATCGTGGAGCATTGGGACACCATTCAAGACATCGAGGTGTTGAAGTTCCCGCCCATCAACGATAACGGGCTGTATTGATATATTTATCGCATCGACAACTATTCCACCTTAAAAAAGTCGTCCCCGCCGCCTAAGAAGGCGGCGGGGACGACTTTTTTAAGGCTATCCAAAGGGGTGTATCCCCCAGGCGGCAGAATGATTGAAACGCTCCGCCGGGACCTCTGCGCCATTATTCCATAGCCAATCTCTATATTACTGGAAATAGGCCGCCCCGGAGCGGAAAATACCCATATCAAAACGGCCCGGAACATTTTTGTAGAGTTCCTCTCCCGTCCGCTCAGAGTGACCCATCTTCCCCAGCACCCGGCCGTCGGGGCTGGTCACCGCCTCGATGGCCCAATAGCTGCCGTTGGGGTTATAGAGGCCGTCCATGGTGGCCTCCCCCGCCAGGTCCACATACTGGGCGGCAATCTGGCTGTTCTCCGCCAGGGCTTTCAGCGTGGCCTCCGGGGCCACGAAACGGCCCTCGCCATGGCTGATGGGGACGGTGTACACCTCTCCCACCTTGGTGCCCGCCAGCCAGGGGGACTTGACGCTGGATACCCGGGTGCGCACCAGCATACTTTGGTGGCGGCCGATGGTGTTGAAGGTAAGGGTGGGGCTGTCGCCTGTCATGTCCTGGATCCTGCCAAAGGGCACCAGCCCCAGCTTCACGAGGGCCTGGAAGCCGTTGCACACGCCCAGCATCAGCCCGTCACGGCCCTCCAGCAGGTCGGTGACGGCCTCGGCCAGGACGGGGGCACGGAAGAGAGCGGCGATGAGCTTGGCGCTCCCCTCCGGCTCATCGCCGCCGGAGAAGCCGCCCGGCAGGAATACCATCTGGCTCTCCCGAACAGCCTTCGCCAAGGCGGCCACACTCTCCTCCACGTGGGCGGGGGTTAGGTTGTTCACCACCAGCACCTGGGGGACCGCCCCGGCCCGCTCCATGGCCCTGGCGCTGTCATACTCGCAGTTGGTGCCGGGGAAGACCGGGATGAGCACCCGGGGCTTGGCAATGTGGAGGCCGGGGGCGGCCAGAGGCTTCACCCCGCTGGAGAGGGTGGGGGCCTCCCCCTCCCCCGCCGCCGTGAGGGGGAAAACCGGGGCCAGCCTGGCCTCGTAGGCCAGCTCCAACTCCGCCAGGTCGGCGCTTCCGCCATCTGCAGTAAAGGTATACTCCTCCATGGTGCGGCCCAGGAGAAGGCCCACGTCCTCGGCGCCCTCCGCCAGCTCCAGAAGGAAGGCCCCCCGGCGGACGGCGAAGAGGGTATAAACGTCCACGCTCCCGGCAAAGCCGACGCGGTTGCCCAGACACATCTTGAAGATGCCCTCGGCCACGCCGCCGTGGACCACCGCCCAGGCGGAGAGGACCTGTTTCTCCGAAATCAGCCCTTCCAGCTTGGCGCAGAGGGCGTTAAAGCTCTCCGCCGTGGGCAGGAAGCCGTCGTACTCCGGCGCCAGCAGGACCACCCGGTGTCCGGGGGCCTTGAACTCGGGGGAGATCACGTTTCCCGCCGCCCCGGAGGCCACGGCGAAGGATACCAGGGTGGGAGGCACGTCGATGTGCTCGAAGGTGCCGGACATGGAGTCCTTGCCGCCGATGGCGGCCACCCCCAGGTCCAGCTGGGCCTTGAGGGCCCCCAGGAGGGCGGCCAGGGGGCTGCCCCACCGCTCCGGGTCCGTTCCCAGGCGCTTGAAATACTCCTGGAAGGTGAGGTACATCTTTTCCCTCTGGAAGCCCGCCGCCGTCAGCTTGGCCACGCTCTCGCACACCGCCAGCCAGGCCCCCCGGAACTCGTCGCGCTCGCTGACGAAGGGGTCGAAGCCGAAGGCCATGCCGGCGCAGGTACCGGTCTCCCCCGCCACGGGCAGCTTGTGAGCCATGACCTGGGCGGGGGTCTTCTGGTACCTGCCGCCAAAGGGCATCAGCACGGTGGCCGCCCCGATGGTGGAGTCGAACCGCTGGGCAAGCCCCTGCTGGGAGCAGACGTTCAGGTCGGTGACCAGAGCGTGAAGCCGCTCCGGGAGGGGAGTGGCGGAATGGTCCTCCACCACCTCCCGGGGAGCGGAAATGACCGCCTTCGCGTGCTTCTCAGCTCCGTTGGAGGCCAGGAAGCTCCGGGCGATGTCGCAGACGGTGTTGCCCTTCCATTTCATCACCATCCGGGGCGCCTCGGTGACCACAGCTACCACCGTGGCCTCCAGGTTTTCCCCATGGGCCAGGGCGATGAAGGCGTCGGCCTCCCTGGCCTCCACCACCACCGCCATGCGCTCCTGGCTCTCGGAGATGGCCAGCTCGGTGCCGTCCAAGCCCTCATATTTCTTGGGCACGGCGTCCAGGTCGATAATAAGGCCGTCGGCCAGCTCCCCAACGGCTACGGACACACCGCCCGCGCCGAAGTCGTTGCAGCGCTTGATGAGTCGGGTGGCCTCCGGATCACGGAACATCCGCTGGAGCTTGCGCTCCTCGGGGGCGTTGCCCTTCTGGACCTCCGCCCCACAGCTCTCCAGGCTCTCCAGCTTGTGGGCCTTGGAGGAGCCGGTGGCCCCGCCGCAGCCGTCCCGGCCCGTGCGGCCCCCCAGGAGGATCACCACGTCGCCGGGGGCGGGCTCCTCCCGCCGGACGTTGGCCTCGGGCACCGCCCCCATCACCGCCCCGATCTCCATGCGCTTGGCCACGTAGCCAGGGTGATACAGCTCGGTGACCTGGCCGGTGGCCAGGCCGATCTGGTTGCCGTAGCTGGAATAGCCCTGGGCGGCGGTGGTCACCAGCTTGCGCTGGGGCAGCTTGCCCGCCAGGGTCTCCTCCACCGGGACCAGGGGGTCTCCCGCACCGGTGACCCGCATGGCGGAAAAGACATAGCCCCGGTTGGCCAGGGGGTCCCGGATGGCCCCACCGATGCAGGTGGCCGCGCCGCCGAAGGGCTCGATTTCGGTGGGGTGGTTGTGGGTCTCGTTCTTGAAGAGGAGGAGCCAGTCCTCCATTTTCCCGCCGTTGTCCACCTGGATGCGGACGGAGCAGGCGTTGATCTCGTCGCTCTCGTCCAGGTTTTTTAAGATGCCCTTCTGCTTGAGATACTTGGCCCCGATGGTGGCCAGGTCCATGAGGCAGACGGGCTTCTTCTCCCGGCCCGTCTCGGCCCGGAGCTTCAAGTAGAGGTCCCAGGCCTCCTTTACCGCCGGTTCCTCCACCGTCACCTCGTCCAGGATGGTGCCGAAGGTGGTGTGGCGGCAGTGGTCGGACCAGTAGGTGTCCAGCACCCGTACCTCGGTGACGGTGGGGTCCCGGCCCTCTTTTTGAAAATAGCCCTGGCAGAAGGCCAGGTCGGCCCCGTCCATGGCGAGGCCCATCTCCTCCCCCAGCTTGGCAAGGCCGTCGGCGTCCAGGGCGTTGAAGCCCTCCAGGACGGCCACGGTCTCCGGGGCGTCATATTGCGCCGCAAGGGTGTCCGGCCTGTCCAGGGACGCCTCCCGGGCCTCCACGGGGTTGATGACATACCCCTTGACCCGCTCCACATCCTCCGCCGACAGCGCCCCGGCGAGGAGGTACACCTTGGCCGAGCGCACCGCCGGACGCTCCCCGGCGGAGATGAGCTGGACGCACTCGCTGGCCGAGGCCGCCCGCTGGTCGAACTGGCCGGGCAGGTATTCCACGGCGAACACAGTGAAGTCCCCCTGGGGCAGGTGGTCGTAAACCTCGTCCACGGCGGGCTCGGAAAACACCACGGGGACGCACCGGCGGAAGAGGGCCTCGTCCACCCCCTCCACGTCGTAGCGGTTCAGGATGCGCAGACCGTCCAGGCTCCCGATGCCCAGCAGGCTCCGCAGCTCCTCCAGCAGGGCCTTGGCCTCCACGGCGTAGGGGGCCTTCTTTTCGGCGTAAACACGGTAGACCATGGACGTCCCTCCTAGTTTTTCGCGGCCAGCGCCCTGGCCCCGATGTCGTTTCGCTTGTGCATCCCCGCAAAGGAGATCCCCTTTACGGCGTCATAGGCTTTGGAAATGGCCTCCTCCAGGGTGTCCCCCAGGGCGGTGACCCCCAGGACCCTGCCCCCTGCCGTCACAAGGGCCTCCCCCTCCAGTGCTGTGCCGGCGTGGTAGACGGCGGCCTCAGAGTCGGAGAGCTGACCCTTCGTGAGGCCCGTAATGGGGATGCCCTTGTCATATGCGCCGGGGTAGCCTCCGGAGGCCAGCACCACGCAGGCGGCGTGCCTCTGGGAAAACCTCACGTCCAGCTCCCCCAGAGTGCCGTCGGTCACCGCCCGCATAACGGTGTAGAGGTCGGTCTCCAACAGAGGGAGCACCACCTGGGTCTCCGGGTCGCCGAAGCGGCAGTTGTACTCGATGACCTTGGGGCCCTTGGGGGTGAGCATCAGCCCAAAGTAGAGACAGCCCTTGAAGGTCCGCCCCTCGGCGTTCATGGCCTCCATGGTGGGAAGGAAAATCTTCTCCATGCACTCGGCGGCAATCTCCGGGGTGTAGTAGGGGTTGGGGGCGACGGTGCCCATGCCCCCGGTGTTGAGCCCCCGGTCCCCGTCCAGGGCCCGCTTGTGGTCCATGGAGGATACCATGGGCACCAGGGTCTTGCCGTCGGTAAAGGAGAGGACGGAGACCTCCGGGCCGGTCAAAAACTCCTCAATGACCACCGTGGCCCCCGAGGCGCCGAACTTCCCCCCCACCATCATCTCCTCCACGGCGGCGAGGGCCTCGGCCCTGTCCTGGCAGATGAGCACGCCCTTGCCCAAGGCCAGGCCGTCGGCCTTCACCACGATGGGCCAGGCGTCGTTGTGCTCCAGATAGGCCTTGGCCCGCTCCACGTCCGTGAAGGTCTCGTAGGCGGCGGTGGGGATGTGGTACTTTTTCATCAGGTCCTTGGCGAAGGCCTTGCTGGCCTCGATGCGGGCGGCGGCCCTGTTGGGGCCGAAGGCGGGGATGCCCCGCTCCTCTAGGAGATCCACCAACCCTAGGGCCAGGGGGTCGTCCGGGGCCACCACCACGTAGTCCATCCCCTCCAGGGAACACCATTTGGCGATGGCCTCCACGTCGGTGGCGGGGATGGGCACCCGCACGGCGTCATAGCCGATGCCGCCATTGCCGGGGGCGGCGTAAAGCTCGGTCACCTCCGGGTTTTCTTTCAGCTTGCGGAGAATGGCGTGCTCCCGCCCGCCGCCGCCGACCACTAAAATTTTCATTTCAACACACCCTTTTGTGTCATGTGAAGCTCAACGGGCGGATGCTATCCGCCCCTACGCCAACGCATTTGCCCTTTTCGGAACTACTCGCATCCGAACCTACGCCAGCGCGGATACCCCTGTCGGGCCGGCTCACATCCAAACCCACGCCAGCGCGGATACCCTTGTCGGGGCGGCTCGCATCCGAACCCACGCCGGCACGAATACCCCTGTAGGGGCGGATAGCATCCGCCCGTTTGCGCCTTAATGATGGAACAGCCGCAGCCCGTTGAAGGCCATGGCGATACCGTACTTGTCACAGGTCTCGATCACGTTGTCGTCCCGGATGGACCCGCCGGGCTGGACAATGGCGGTGACGCCGCTGCGGTGGGCCCGCTCCACGTTGTCCCCGAAGGGGAAGAAGGCGTCGGAGCCCAGGCACACGCCGGTGACGGTGTCCAGATAGGCCCGCTTTTCGGCGCTGGTGAAGGGCTCCGGGCGGACGGTGAAGCGGCTCTGCCACTTGCCCTCGTCCAGCACGTCGCCGCTCTCCTCGTCGGAGAGGTACAAGTCCACCGTGTTGTCCCGGTCCGCCCGGCCCAGGGTGGGCAGGAAGGGCAGGCCCAGCACCTTGGGGTGGTGGCGCAGCTGCCATAGATCCGCCTTGTTCCCCGCCAGGCGGGTGCAGTGGATGCGGCTCTGCTGGCCGGCCCCCACGCCGATGACCTGCCCGCCGCTGGCGTAGCACACGGAGTTGGATTGGGTGTACTTGAGGGTAATAAGGCAGAGGATGAGGTCCCGCTTCTGCTCCGCCGTCAGGGTCTTGTTGCGGGTGGGCATGTTGGCGAAGGCCTCTTCCCCGAAGGTCACGGTGTTGTGCCCCTGCTCGAAGACCACCCCGAAAACCTGCTTGCGCTCCAGCGCGGGGGGCTCATAGGCGGGGTCGATCTGAACCACGTTGTAATTGCCCTTTTTCTTCCCCTTCAAGATTTCCAGGGCGGCTTCGGTGTAGCCGGGGGCGATGACGCCGTCGGACACCTCGTGCTGGAGGAGTTTGGCAGTGGCCTCGTCGCACACGTCGGACAGGGCGGCCCAGTCGCCGTAAGAGCTCATGCGGTCCGCCCCCCGGGCCCGGGCGTAGGCGCAGGCGATGGGGGTCAATTCAATGGCGTCGTCCACGAAGTACATCCGCTTCAATACGTCGTCCAAAGGCAGGCCCAGGGCCGCCCCCGCCGGGGAGACATGCTTGAAGGAGGCGGCGGCGGGCAGACCGGTGGCCTGCTTTGCCTCCCGCACCAACTGCCAGGAGTTGAGGGCGTCCATGAAGTTGATGTAGCCCGGCTTGCCGTTGAGCACGGTAACGGGCAGCTCCCCCTCCTCCATGAAAATGCGGGCGGGCTTCTGGTTGGGGTTGCAGCCGTATTTCAGTTCCAGTTCGGTCATTTGTCACATTCCTTTCCTGATCAGACAAATACTTGATCTGCCTCTTCCTTTCCCGCCCCAAGCTTGGGCTGGCGCTCCAGGCCATACTGAAAGAGACACATATCTATGATCTTCATCGGCGGATATACGATCCGCCGGGAGCACTTCTCCCGCAGGGCCTCCCAGGCCTCCCAATGCCCGGCATAGAGCCGTCCCAGCGCTTGAAGAGAGCCTTCGGAAAAGGCTCCGTGCGCCACCCCGGTCTCCCGGGCCGCCCATTTGAAATAGCGGTCATAGGCCGGGGCGCAGCCCAGCGTACCCAAAAGGATCTTGGTCAGCAGCGTGTCTGAGGGCGTCTCCCCCGCCTCCCTGCGGTAGGTTTGGCTCAGTTCTCCTGACAGCTCCATCACTTGCCCGGCAAAGTCGCCCCGCGCCAGCGATCCCCGGTCCAGCTCCGTCAGAGAGGACCAGCGGCCCTCCAAAAGAAGCGCCACCGCCGGAAGATGTATCTTGTAGTCCTTTTGCAGTAGAAAGGCCCCACCCCGCAGCATCCCCCAGCTAGCCAAATACCAGGCCAGATGGAGGGACAGAAAGTCCAGGTCCGCCGATCCCTTCCGGGCGGCGGAGAAAGCCAAATAACAGTGTTCCCAGGACCGATAACGGGCGTGAGGGTCATCCTCCATCCGCTCCAGGAAGCCCTCTCCCGCCCTCAGCAGAGCTTCCGGCTCCACTCCCTTATCCGCGGAGGCCGTCCGCCTTCGGGAAGGTCCACAGCCGGGCGCACGGCGGCCCTCCCGTTCCAAATATTCCCTTGCCAGTTCCGGGTTCCGGCGGAACGTGACCTGCCGGGCGGGAATGGAGCACCGCTCTACCACATAACCGGCCAAAAGCCAACCATGGCACAGAGAGTTTTGGGCAGAATTGACCCAGCAGGCGGGATATTGATACGCGGAAGCGGGCAGACCGCAGAGCCCCTCCAGCATATCAAAGGTCATGGACCGTCTTTCTCCGCCGTTTCTTATCAGATAATCGGTCAAAACCGCGTATTTATCTCCCTTAGGCACGGCTTTAATCTCCTCTTATGCCTGGTGTTTGTTGATGATGGCGGTTTCGACCTTCCCGGTCTCCAACTCCACTGTGCGGACGAAAAGGGAAACCTTGTTGTCCGCGTTGAGGGCGGCCCACACCTGGTCCGCCAGGGCTTGGACGTCCTCATTTCCCAGGGAAACGGCCTTCGGCTCCCCCCGGAAGGAGGGCAGCGGGTCGCCGTCGGTCTCATAGGTGCTGATGAAGTGCCCGGTGCCGGGGAGCGCGGGATATTCGAAGGTCTCCCGCACACAGGCGGAGCCCACGGCGTCGGCCGCCTTCAGGATGGAGAGCTTATAGCTCCCATCCGGAGCCAGCAGGCCGGAAATGCGGGGGGTCCAGTTGGGGCCGTCCGGCTCGAATTCCCTGGTGCGGAGGGCCTGCTCAAAGGGCCTTCCTTCCCTCAAAAATTCCACTACGGTGTCGGTCTGGTCCCCGTTGGTCACCACCAGTCCACGGCCAAACGTCCGCACCGGGTGGTAAATAATGAGGGAGGGATCGGTCATTTTGCTCTCGTCAAAAGCTCTGGTGCGTATGCCGTCGGCGGTCTCCTCAAAGACCCGGTTGCGGCTGTTCTCGCTGCGGCCCATGATGAAATAGATGACAACCGCCCGTTTCCCATCGGCGGACCGCCCCAGGGCGATGCCCCGGCCGGGATAGGGGTTGGCGGCCAAAAGCTCAGTCAGTTGTTCCATGTTCTTCACCCTCTTCTTTCTTTGTGGGCTCGCTCCCGGTGAAATCCTCCGGGGGAAGCAGATGAAAAATGTAAAGGCCCACCTCACGCACCAAAACCACAAGCCCGGCAATCACGGCGGCCCCGCCAACTACCAGAGAGATCTGCCCAAATGGGCCAAAATGGTAACCGTAAGTCAAATAAACCCCAAACAGGAGCAAAAACCCGGCGGCGACCACGCCCACCAGGCGTTCCATCGGCTTCATACGCCATCCTCCTTGATTCGTACCGTCCTGCCCTCCACGGCCAGCCGTCCGGCGCAGAAGAGGGCCGCGGCCCGGGGCAGTAGCTTCCACTCCGCCTCCTCCATGACCCGCTTTTGCAGTGTTTCCGGGGTGTCTCCCGGCAGGACGTCCACCGCCTTTTGCAGGATGATGGGCCCCTCGTCCGCCCCCTCGTTGACGAAGTGGACGGTGGCGCCGGTGACCTTTACCCCCCGCTCCAGGGCCGCCTCATGGACCTTCAGGCCGTAATAACCCTTTCCGCAGAAGGCGGGGATGAGGCTGGGGTGGACGTTGATGATACGGTTTTCATAGGCGGCAATAAAGGCCCCGTTCAGGATGGACAAAAAGCCCGCCAGAACCACAAGGCCGGTGTCGTGGGCGGCCAACACGTCCAGCAGGGCGGCGCAGAAGGCGTCGGTGTCCGGGTAGTCCCCCCGGGCCACCGTGACGGCCTCTACCCCGGCCCGCCCGGCCCGCTCCAGGGCATAGGCCCCGGGCTTGCTGGACACCACCAGGGAGATACGCCCGCCGGGAAGCTCCCCCCTGCTCTGGGCGTCCAGGAGGGCCTGGAGGTTGGTGCCGCCCCCGGAGACCAGCACGGCGATGTTGGTCATACCAGCGCCACGCCCTTCTCACCGTGGACGATCTCCCCCATGGGGTAGGCATCCTGGCCCTCGGCTTTCAAGGCGGCAATGGCCTTGTCCGCGTCGGCGGCAGGCACCACCAGGGCCATACCCACTCCCATGTTGAAGGTGTTGAACATGTCCCGCTCCGGGATATTCCCCTCCCTGGCGATGAGGTCGAAGAGGGGCGGGACCCGGACGGCCTTCCGCTGGATTTTCGCCCCCAGGCCGTCGGGGAGACAGCGGGGGATGTTCTCGTAGAACCCGCCGCCGGTGATGTGGCTGACGCCGTGGACCGCCACCGACTCCATCAGCTTGAGGACGGGCTTCACGTAGATTTTGGTGGGGGCCAGCAGCGCCGGCCCCAGCTCGCCGGAGAGCTCGGGCACCTGCCGGTGGAGGTCCTTCCCCTCCAAATCAAAGACCTTCCGCACCAGGGAGAAGCCGTTGGAGTGGACGCCGGAGGAGGGCAGGGCCAAAATCACGTCCCCCGCCCGCATCTCGTTGATGTCCAGAATCTTCGCCTTGTCCACGGCCCCCACGGTGAAGCCCGCCAGATCGTACTCCTCCTCGGGGTAGAACCCGGGCATCTCGGCGGTCTCGCCCCCCACCAGGGCACAGCCCGCCTGGACACAGCCCTCGGCCACGCCGGAGACGATGGCGGCGACGCGCTCAGGAACATTCTTCCCGCAGGCGATGTAGTCCAGGAACACCAGGGGCTTGGCCCCGCAGGCCAGCACGTCGTTGACGCACATGGCCACGCAGTCGATGCCCACGGTGTCGTGCTTGTCCAGCAAAAAGGCCAGCTTCAGCTTGGTGCCCACCCCGTCGGTGCCCGAGACCAGCACCGGGTGGGGCATGTCCTGAACGTCCAGCTCAAAGAGGCCGCCGAAGCCGCCCAGCCCCCCCAGCACGCCGGGTATCATGGTGCGGCCCACGTGGGCCTTCATCAGCTCCACGGCCTGGTAGCCGGCGGTGATGTCTACCCCGGCGGCCTTGTAGCTCTCGGAAAAACTCTTCTCCATGGTGCCCTCCTCAATCCCCGGTGCTCTCGGAGAATTTGTTCTCAAACTTGCTCTTGGCCCCGGCCTTGGGGGGCTCCACCGGGTATTTCCCGGTGAAGCAGGCGTCGCACAGCCCGCCGCAGCCCCCCTCGGGGAGCTTGGGCAGGTCCTCCACGGGCAGGAAGCCCAGGGAGTCCACCCCGATGATCTGGGCAATCTCCTCCACCGAGTGCTTGTAGGCGATGAGGTTCTCGCTGGAGTCGATGTCGGTGCCGAAGTAGCAGGGGTAGAGGAAGGGGGGCGCCGACAGGCGCATGTGGACCTCCCTGGCCCCGGCCTCCCGCAGGAGCTTGACGATCTTCAAACTGGTGGTGCCCCGGACGATGGAGTCGTCCACCAGCACCACCCGCTTGTCCTTCACCGTGGCGGCGATGGGGTTCAGCTTGATGCGCACGTCGTTCTCCCGCTGCTTTTGGTTGGGGGCGATGAAGGTACGGCCGATGTACTTGTTCTTCAAAAAGCCCATGCCGTAGGGGATGCCGCTCTGCTGGGCGTAGCCCAGGGCGGCATCCAGCCCGGAGTCGGGCACCCCCACCACCACGTCGGCCTGGACGGGGTGGGAGAGGGCCAGCAGGGCCCCCGCCCGCTGGCGGGCGGTATGGACGGCGGAGCCGTCGATGACGGAATCCGGGCGGGCAAAATAAATGTACTCAAAGGAGCAAAAGGCCCGCCGCTCCCCCGTGCAGTGGGTGCGGATGGACTCCACGCTCCCCCCGTCGGAGACCACCACCACCTCCCCCGGGTCGATGTCCCGGACGAACACGGCGCCGATGGCGTCCAGGGCGCAGCTCTCGCTGGCGAAGACCACGCTCTCCCCCAGCCGCCCCATACACAGGGGCCGGAACCCCATAGGGTCCCGGGCGGCGATGAGCTTCCGGGGGGACATGATGACCAGGGAGTACGCCCCTTTCAGCTCCGCCATGGCCCCCACCACCGCCTCCTGGATGGAGGCGGCCTTGAGCCGGTGGCGGGTAATGGTGTAGGCAATGACCTCGGTGTCGCTGGTGGAGTGGAAGATGGCCCCCTGCATCTCGTACTCCCGCCGCAGCTCGGCGGCGTTGGTGAGGTTGCCGTTGTGGGCCAGGGCCATGGAGCCCTTCACGTGCCGCACCACCAGCGGCTGGGCGTTGGAGGCGCTGCGGGTGCCGGTGGTGGCGTAGCGGCAGTGCCCCACCGTCATTTTCCCCCGGGACAGCCGCTCCAGCACCTCCCGGGAAAAGACCTCGCTGACCAGCCCCACGTCCTTGTGGAGCTGGATCACCCCGTCGTCGTTCACCGCCATGCCGCAGCTCTCCTGCCCCCGGTGCTGGAGGGCGTAGAGGCCGTAGTAGGTGTCCGCGATGATGTCCTCGACGTCCCCCACGTCGTAGAGGCCGAAGACCCCGCACTCCTCGTGGAGCTTGTCCCAAATGGCGCTCATCTTACTCCCCCAGCAGGCGCTTCATGACTTCCTGGTAGGCCTCCACCTCGCCGCCCAGGTCCCGACGGAACAGGTCCTTGTCCAAGTGGGCGCCGGTGGTGGCGTCCCAGAAGCGGCAGGTGTCGGGGCTGATCTCGTCGGCCAGGACGATGGTGCCGTCGGAAAGGCGGCCGAACTCCAGCTTGAAGTCGATGAGGTCGATGTTGTACTGCCTGAGGTAGTTTTTCAGCACCTCGTTGACCTGGAAGGCGTATGTGTCGATGGTCTTCATCTCCTCCACGGTGGCCGCCTTGAGGGCCAGGGCGTGGTAGTGGTTGATGAGGGGGTCGCCCAGGTCGTCGTCCTTGAAGCTGTACTCCAGGGTGGGCTGGTCGAACCGGGTGCCCTCCTTCACCCCCAGCCGGGCGGTGAAGGACCCGGCGGCCACGTTGCGCACGATGACCTCCAGGGGCACGATGGAGACCTTCTTCACCAAGGTCTCCCGGTCGGAGAGCTCCTCCACGAAGTGGGTGGGCACGCCCTCTTTTTCCAGCATCCGCATCAGGGAATTGGTGACCTTGTTGTTCACCACGCCCTTGCCCCGGATGGTGCCCTTCTTGGCGCCGTTGCCGGCGGTGGCGTCGTCCTTATAGTCCACGATGACCAGGTTGGGGTCGTCGGTGGCGTAAACCTTCTTGGCCTTGCCCTCGTACAGCTGCTCTCTCTTCTCCATTTTAATCAATCTCCTTCTTCATTCTCGTCCTGATCTTCCGCCAGCTTTACCATGTGAATGTGGTCCTCCCACACTCCGTTGATCTCCAAATAGCTCCGCGCCATCCCCTCGGGCCGGTATCCGTTTTTCTCCAGCACCCGGATCGAGGCCTTGTTCCGGGGCATCACGTTTCCTTCGATCCGGTGGAGGCCCAACTCCTGAAAGGCGAACCGGGTCACCAGGCCCACGGCCCAGGTCATCCAACCTCTGCCCCAGCACTGGGCGTCCAGTTTATAGCCCAGGAAGGCCGAACGAAAGGCGCCCCAGATGATATTGTTCAGGCCGATGAGGCCCACGATCCGCCCCGGCGCCTCCGTCCGCTCCAGATAGAACCGCCGGCTCTGCCCCTCCTGCCAGTCCCGGAGCTCCCGCTCCAGGGCCGCCCGCTGGTGTTCCGGCGTAAAGAAATCCCCGGCCCGCGCCGGGTCAATGTACTGAAACGCCTCCCGGTTCCGGCGGTAGAAGTCCGCCAGGGCCTCCGCCAGATCGGGACGGGCAGGGATCAGGCGCAGGCCGTCCCGCTCCATGTCCACGACGCTTACAGCCCGGCCAGCTCAGCCTGGAGGGCGGCGTCCTTTTGGGCGATCTGGGCTCTCATGTCCTCCTTGGCCGCCGCCAGCTTGGCGGCCAGGGCCTCATCGGTAAGGGCCAACATCTGGGCCGCCAGTACCGCGGCGTTCTTGGCGCCGTTCAGCGCCACCGTGGCCACCGGCACGCCGGAGGGCATCTGTACCGTGGCCAGCAGGGCATCCAGGCCGTCGGCGGCGCCCCCCTTCATGGGGATGCCGATGACGGGCAGGGTGGTGTTTCCCGCCAACACGCCCGCCAGATGAGCGGCCATGCCGGCGGCGGCGATGATGACCCCGAAGCCCTCGGACCGGGCGGCCTGGGCAAACCGGGCCGCCTGTTCCGGGGTGCGGTGGGCGCTTAAAATATGGGCCTCAAAGGGGATGTCCCAAGCCTTTAGATGCTGGGCGGCGGCCTTTACCACCGGCCAATCACTGTCACTTCCCATGATGATAGCGACCTTTTTCATATTGTTCCTCCTGATCCCAATCAAAATATAAAAGAGGACATGGCGCATACGCGCCATGTCCTCTTATGCTTGCTCGAAGGCCCCGGCAAAAAGGGCAGACTCCCCCCGCCGGAAGCAGGAGGGCACACCGGTGGCGGCTACACTGCCCTGCCAAAACTGACAGCCGGTCATCCCCCTCGCCTCCTCTTCAAGCGTTGTTTCACATTAACTATATCGAACTTCCCAAAGGATTGCAACGCCAATTTCTCCACCTTCGACATTTTTAGAAAATCCCACAAGGCCGGTGTCGAAAAGGCCGTCTCTTTTCGACGATTCGGCGGGAACACGCCCCCCGTTCCA
Organism: Oscillospiraceae bacterium; assembly: GCA_022846075.1. Lineage (GTDB taxonomy): Bacteria > Bacillota > Clostridia > Oscillospirales > Oscillospiraceae > Vermiculatibacterium. The sequence continues at coordinate 1,246,515 of AP025582.1, read as the reverse complement.
CCGGCATAGGCTGGCGGGGAAACCATGCCCAAATCCACCGTTAGGAGGAACACCTATGAGCAATCCATATCTCTGCCCGCCCCCCTGTCCAGGGCCGGTGCCGGGCTGTCCCTGCCCCACCGGGCCCGCCGGTCCAACCGGGCCACGGGGGAATACAGGCCCCGCGGGACCGGCCGGACCGCAGGGGCCCCGGGGAGCGGAAGGGGCCCAGGGGCCGGAAGGGCCAAGAGGCCCTCAGGGCGCCGCCGGACCCACCGGTCCCCAAGGGCCCCGGGGAATCGACGGCACTCAGGGCCGTCAGGGCGTCCGGGGGCTGGCAGGGCCTCAGGGCCCCTCCGGACCTACGGGTCCCACAGGTCCGCAAGGCCCCAGAGGCGCCAACGGCCTCCAGGGGCCACAGGGACCACAAGGCCCGGAAGGCCCCCAGGGCCCTACGGGCCCCCAAGGTCCCCAAGGAGCGCAGGGCGGCACCGGCCCCCAGGGGAACCCCGGTCTTCAGGGCCCGGCTGGGCTCCAGGGCCCCACAGGGCCGACAGGACCCCAGGGTCCCCGGGGAGCGGACGGCCCCAGAGGGGCCCAGGGCCCCCAAGGACCGGAGGGGCCCGCAGGCCCCCGGGGACCGGAGGGTTTGCAGGGCGCCCCTGGGCTCCAGGGGTTGGAAGGCGCCCGAGGCCCGCAGGGGCCTCGGGGCCCCGCGGGACCGACTGGGCCCATTGGAAATACCGGCGCCACCGGGCCCACCGGCCCCAGCGGGGCCGACGGCACGCTGTCCACAGCTTATGTCAGCGCCCAGATCCGCGCCCAGGCTTACAGCAATGGAGACTATCTGGTTTTCCAACCCCTGTTCAGCGGCGGGGGCATCGTACCGCAGTACGACGAGAATACCATCCTGCTCAACCAGCACGGCATCTTCTGCATCAGCTACACCGTCCAGGCCTCGGACGCCGTGGCGGGAGACTGGTTCCAGCTCACCCCCGTGGTGGGCCGCCTGCCCATCCGCATGGCCGCGTCGTCCGCCCACGCCTCCGTGGACGGCGCCCCGTTGGGCGTCTGCGGCATTTATCTGGACAATTCCCCCGGCTCCTTCTATCTCCGTCTCCACTTCCAGTCCAACCGCCCCCTCTCCCTCACAGGCACCTTGTCCGTGTTCCGCGTCTCTGATATCCTTCTGCCTCCGTCGTAAGACAAAGGGAGGGACCGCCGTTGGGCGGTCCCTCCCTTGTAATTGATATCTCAGTTCAAAAAGTCTTTCAGTTTCTTGCTCCGACTGGGATGCCGCGTCGTCGGGGCAAACTGCGCTCCATTCGGGACGCCCCGCGGGAGAGGGCATCCCTCACCTCCGCTCCGTTGCCCCTCCTCTCCCCACCGGGCTGGGCCCCGGTGGGGACCCCAATGGGCAAGCTGCGGCCGGCAAAGACCGGCATACGCGCCCGCTCGCTCAGTTCAAAAAGTCTTTCAGTTTCTTGCTCCGGCTGGGGTGCCGCAGCTTGCGTAGGGCCTTGGCCTCGATCTGGCGGATGCGCTCCCGGGTGACGTTGAACTCCTTGCCCACCTCTTCCAGGGTGCGGGTGCGGCCGTCCTCCAGGCCGAAGCGGAGCTTCAGCACCTTCTCCTCCCGGGGGGTGAGGGTGTCCAGCACGTCGATGAGCTGTTCCTTCAAAAGGGTGTAGCTGGCGGCCTCGGCGGGCTCGGAGGCGTCCTCGTCGGGGATGAAGTCCCCCAGATGGGAGTCCTCCTCCTCGCCGATGGGGGTCTCCAGGCTGACGGGCTCCTGGGCGATCTTCAAAATCTCCCGCACCTTGTCCACGGGCATCCCCATCTCGGCGGAGATCTCCTCGGGGCTGGGATCGTGGCCAAGCTCCTGGAGGAGCTGGCGGGAGACCCGGATGACCTTGTTGATGGTCTCCACCATGTGAACGGGGATGCGGATGGTCCGGGCCTGGTCGGCGATGGCCCGGGTGATGGCCTGCCGGATCCACCAGGTAGCGTAGGTGGAGAATTTATAGCCCTTGGTATAGTCGAACTTCTCCACGGCCTTGATGAGGCCCAGGTTGCCCTCCTGGATGAGGTCCAGGAAGAGCATCCCCCGGCCCACATACCGCTTGGCGATGGAGACCACCAGCCGCAGGTTGGCCTCGGCCAGCCGCTGCTTGGCCCGCTCCCCCTTCTTCACGGCCTTTTCCAGTTCTTTGCGGGCCTCAGGATCCAGGTCGTCCCCGGCCTCGGCCAGGGCGGCGGAGGCCTCGGCCCCCAGGCCCATGTCCTGGGCCAGCTGCACCTCTTCCTCGCCGGTCAGCAGATCCACCTTGCCGATCTCTTTGAGGTACATCCGCACCGGGTCGTCGATGCCGAAGGAGTCGGCCAGGGCGGCGGGGTCCACCACCTCTTCCTCGGTGACCTCCTCCAGCTCCTCGATCTCCTCGGGGGGCGGCACCAGGTCCACGTCGGCCAGATCCGCTAGGTCCGCCAGGGCGGGGAGGTCCTCCTCGTCCCCGGCGGCGTCGATGCCCAGGTTCTCCATGACATCGTAGATCTTGTCCATCTGCTCGCCTTCCAGGTTGAGCTCATCCAGGACTTCCATCATCTCGGAGGCGGACAGCTTGCCCTTCTTTTTGCCCTTGTCCAGCAGATCGGCCACTTTTTCCGCGCCGGGCACGCCGTCCAAAAGCCGCATCAGCTCGACCTTGCCCGCCTCCATCTGCTCGGCGGACAGGGTGACGGGCTCCTGCTCCTTGCCCTTGGTCCGTTTATCGGCGGCCTTGCCGGTGGTCTTCTTTTCGCTCATTGTCCATCCTCCATTGTCTTTTCTCTTTGTTTGGCCCGAAGCTCCAGCAGGGCGTCGCCGCTCTTGGGGTTCTCCCGCGCCACCGCCTCGGTCTCGATCGTCTTTATGTAGTCGCTCATGGCCCATTTTCCATTGGCCAGGGACTCCGGCTGGTCCAGAACCGCCGTCAAATGGCTCATCTCGTCCCCCGTCAGCTCCCCCGCCAGCGCCCCAAGCTGAACGCTGAGGCCCTGGTCGTGGCGGCTTTTCAAAAGGGTGAAGGCCTTCCCCAGCACCGGGGAGGAAAACCGCCCCGGGTCCACCCTGGCCTCGGCAAAGAGGGCCGGGTCCAGCATCACCAGCCGGAGGATCCCCTCCTCCGCCCGGGCGGAGCGGATGTTGTCGTAGCGCAGCTCCCGGCTCTTGGGCTGGAGGGTCATGGTGGGGGTCAGGTCCCGGCGGACCTCTTTTTTCCGCTCCTGCCGGGCTCGTCCCTTCCGCCACCGCTCCACCTCCTGGGCGAAGGACGCCCCCGAGATGCCCGCCGCGGCCGCGGCCTTGTTGCCGTAGATCTCCCGCTCGATGGGGCTGGCCAGCTTGCCCACCGTCTCCACCGCCGCCTTCAAAAAGGCCATGCGGCCCTCGTCGGTGGCCAGGTCGGCCCCCTGCAGGAGGGTATCCAGCTGATAATCGTTCTGTCCGGCACTGCCGTTGAGGCACTTTTCAAAGGCGGCGGGGCCAAACTTCTTGATGAAATCATCCGGATCCTGTTTGAGGGGCTTGCCCTCGGCGTCCACGGCATTGGGGAGCTGGAGAACCCGCACGTTCATGTCCGCGTCCTTCAAAATGCCCAGCACCCGGTCGGTGGATTTCTTCCCGGCGGAGTCGTTGTCGTAGCAGAGCACCAGCTCCTTGGTGTACCGGGAGAGGATGCGGGCGTGCTCCTCGGTGAGGGCGGTGCCCATGGTGGCCACCACGTTGTCGAAGCCCGCCTGATGGAGGGTGATGACGTCGATGTTGCCCTCCACCAGAATGAGGTTGGGCCGCTTGGTGTTCTTGGCAAAGTTGAGGGCATAGACCAGCCGGCTTTTCTTGAAGCACACCGTGTCCGGGCTGTTGAGGTATTTGGCCCCCTCCAGCCCCGGCAGGATGCGGCTGGTAAACCCGCACACGTCCCCCCGCACGTCGATGACGGGAAGCATGAGGCGGGCGCGGAACTTGTCGTAGATGCCGCCGTTCTTCCCCGCTACGGCCAGGCCCGCGTCGATGAGCTCCATCTTGGTAAAGCCCTTGGCGGTGAGGGCCCTGGTGAGGGTGTCCCACTCGCCGGGGGCGGCCCCCAGGCCAAACCGGGTGGCAAATCTGGGGCTGATCTGCCGCTGGGCGATATAATCCCGGACGGCGGCACCGCCTGGACTCTTCAGCTGTTCGTGATAGAACCGGGCGGCCTCCCTGTTGGCCTCCAGCGCCCGGCGCAGCTTCTTCCGCCCGGCGTCGTCCCCCCCCGTGTCCGGGACCTCCATCCCCACCCGCTTGGCCAGATGGCGCACGGCGTCGGGGAAGGAGAGGTGCTCCAGCTCCATGACGAAGGAGATGACGCCGCCCCCCTTGCCGCAGCCGAAGCAGTGGTAGATCTGCTTGTCCCGTGAGACGGAAAAGGAGGGGGTCTTTTCATTGTGGAAGGGGCACAGGCCCCACAGGTTGCTCCCCTTGGGGGTCAAGTGGACATACTCGCCCACCACCTCGGAAATCTCGCTGCGGGCCACCAGCTCATCGATAAATTGTTCGGGTATGGGCATGGATGGCCTCCTCTCGGCTATGATTTCCAAGTTATGACAAGGTTATACCATTGTCGCTTCTCAAGCCCTCCGGCCGGGGGCGGCGCCAACCGCCCCTACTTCACCGTCCAGGACTTGGGGATAAAGAGGTCCAGGTACCGCTCCACGGCGTAGGCGTCGGTCATGCCGCCGATGTAGTCGCAGACCGCCCGCTCCGGGCTCTCCCCCTCCCGGATCTCCTGGAATTCCGGGGGCAGCTTGTCCAGGTCGGCCATGTAGTAGTCGAAGAGGCGGCGGATCATCTCCTGGGCCTTCCCCTCCTCCCCCTTAGCCACCGGGTTGCGGTACACCGACTCAAACATGAACGCCCGCAGGTCGGCCATGGCCCAGCCCTTTTCGGGAGACTGGCAGATGTCGTCCTTCCCCTGGCTGGCGGTGATGATGTCCATCACCAGGGTGTTGATCCGCTCGGAGTGGGTGTCCCCCAGCTCCTGGGCCACGTGGGCGGGGATGTCCAGCGGGTAGATGATGCCCCCCCGGAGGGCGTCGTCGATGTCGGCGCTCAGATAGGCGATCTTGTCCGACAGCCGCACCACCCGGCCCTCCAGCGTCTCGGCCAGCTCGGGGCCCGAGTGGCAGAGGATGGCCCGGCGGACCTCGTAGGTCAGGTTCAGCCCTTCCCCGTCGTTTTCCAGCCGGTCCACCACCCGGAGGGACTGCTCGTTGTGGCGGAAGCCCCCCGGCATGATCTCGTTGAGGAGCCGCTCCCCGGCGTGGCCGAAGGGGGTGTGCCCCAGGTCGTGGCCGAAGGCGGCGGCCTCGGTCAAATCCTCATTGAGCCCCAGGCCCCGGGCAATGGTCCGGGCCACCCGGGCCACCTCCAGGGTGTGGGTCATCCGGGTGCGGTAGTGGTCCCCCTCGGGCTGGAGGAACACCTGGGTCTTGTGCTTGAGCCGGCGGAAGGCCTTGCAGTGGACGATCCGGTCGGTGTCCCGTTGAAAGCAGGTCCGCACCGGGCAGGGCTCCACCGGCCGCCGGCGTCCCCTGGAGTTGGCCGACAGGCAGGCAAAGGGAGACAGGTCCTTGCGTTCCCGCTCTTCCAACTGCTGTCGAATGGTCATCTGGGCGCCCCCTCTCCGCTTCTCGTATTATTTATATACGACGGCGGGAGCAAAAATCCTCTTTTTCTTTTCAAAAAATAGAGAAAAGCGGCCCAGGGGCCTTTTCTCCTACCCCCTGGGGACCGCTTTCCATTCCTCCCCCACCACACGGGGGGAGCATCCGCCGGCGGAGAGCTCCCGGAGCCGCTGGCCAAATTCCTCCGCGGCCCCCTCCGGGAGCAGGGCCCGGACCGTGACCTGGGCGCCGAAGCCGTGGTCCCCCTCCACGCCGCCCAGGGCGGGGATCTCCAGCCGCACCCGCTCAAAAAAGGGATAGGGGCAGTCCGCCTCCACCACCGTCCAGGGCCGGACCACCGAGATCCCGGCGGCGTCCAGGGCGTCCTTGGCGGAGCGGGTATAGGCCCGGGTGAGGCCCCCCGCCCCCAGCAGGATGCCGCCGAAGTAGCGGGTGGAGACGCACACCGCGTTGGTGACCCTCTCCCGCTGGAACACGTTCAGCATGGGCTGGCCCGCCGTGCCCTGGGGCTCCCCGTCGTCGGAGTAGCGGACCACGCCGCCCTGGCGGATGAGGTAGCACCAGCAGTTGTGCCGGGCGTCGTGGTAGCGCTTCTTCATCTCCTCGATGCGGGCCCGGGCCTCCTCCTCGGTCTCCACCGGCCACACGTGGCCGATGAACCGGGACCGCTTCTCGGTGAATTCCGTCTCGCTGGGAGCGGTGGGGATGTAATACTCGCTCATCTGGCCTGCCACTCCTCTTTGGTAAGGGCGTAGTGGAGCTCGGTGCGCTCCTCCCCCATCAGCTCCACCCAGGCCCGGTCGGTGAACCGGTAGCGGAAGCCGCACTTCTCCACCACCCGCCGGGATTTGTCGTTGAAGTCGTAATGGCCGCACCACTGGGTCTGAAGGCCCAGCTCCTCAAAGCCGCAGCGCAGCAGCTCCTCCACCGCCTCAGGCATGAGCCCCCGGCCCCAATAGTCCGGGCTGAGGGCGTAGCCGATCTCGTCGTCGGGCCCCGGCAGGAGGGTCTTGTGCCGGTCCACGAAGCCCGCCGAGCCGATGACCTTCCCCGAGGCCTTGTCCACCAGGGCGTAAGTATGGGGCGCCTGAAAGACCGTCCGGATGATCTCCAGACTCTCCTCCAGGCTCTTGTGGGGGGGCCACCCCGCCGCCGGACCCACCCGGGGGTCGCTGGCGTATTCATATAGGTCGGCGGCATCCGCCTCGGCAAACCGCCGCAGGATGAGCCGCTTTGTCTCCAACTGTTCCATCGTCAATCTTCCCAGAATTCCTTCGGCGGCGTCCAGCCGTCGGTGATATAGTCCTTGACCCGGCCCAGCACCTTGGGGGTGCAGGTCACCACGGCCTCGATGGTCTCGCCGTACTCCACCGTCTCCACCTTGGCCTCCCGGTAGAGCATGTCCATCAGCCCCCCCTGGTCGTAGGGCAGGTGGAGGGTCACCTTGTGGGCCCCCTGGTCCAGCCGGGCCCGCAGCTTGTCCGCCAGACTGTCCAGCCCCGCCCCCGTCTTGGCGGAGATGGTGACGATATCCTCCCCGTGGGGCAGGATGTCCCCGTCCAGCAGGTCGGCCTTGTTGAACACGTCCACACGGGGGGTCTCCCAGGCGCCCAGCTCGGTGATGAGCCGCTCCACCACCTCGGCCTGCTCCCGCCAGTCGGGGTGGGAGGCGTCGATGACGTGGAGCAGCAGGTCGGCGTACTCCAGCTCCTCCAGGGTGGCCTTGAAAGCCTCCACCAGATGGTGGGGGAGCTTGGAGATAAAGCCCACCGTGTCGGAGATGAGCACCGTGCAGGTGTCGGACAGCTCCAGGGTCCGGGTGGTGGTGTCCAGGGTGTCGAACAGCCGGTTGTTGGCCGGGATGCCCGCGCCGGTGAGGGCGTTCAGGAGGGTGGACTTGCCGGCGTTGGTGTACCCCACGATGGCCACCACCGGCACCTCGTTCTTCTCCCGGCGCTGGCGCTGGGTGGCCCGCACCCGGCGGACCTCCTTCAGCTCCCGCTCCAATCGGGTGATCTTCTCCCGGATGAGCCGCCGGTCGCTCTCCAGCTGGGTCTCGCCGGGGCCGCGGGTGCCGATGGGGGACTTGCCCCCGGCGGCGTTCTGCCGCACCAGATGGCCCCACATGCCGGTGAGCCGGGGCAGCAGGTATTTATACTGGGCCAGCTCCACCTGGAGCCGCCCCTCGCTGGTCCTCGCCCGCTGGGCGAAAATGTCCAGGATGAGGGCGGACCGGTCCAATACCTGCACCCCCAGCGCCTCGGTCAGGGCCCGCTGCTGGGAGGGGGAGAGCTCGTTGTCGAAGATCACCAGGTCGGCCCCGGAGGCCTCCACCAGGGCTTTGACCTCCTCCACCTTCCCCTCCCCCAGAAAGGTCCTGGGGTCGGGGGTGGCCTTGTTCTGGAGGACCGTGCCCACGCACTCGCCCCCCGCCGTCTCCAGCAGGGCTTCCAGCTCCTCCAGGGACTCCTCGCTGGCGTTTTCCTCCTGGGAAAGGCACCCGGCGTTCAGCCCGCACAGCACCGCCCGGTTTATTTTTGTGTCGTCAAATGTTTTTTCGAACATAGTTCCTCCATTACTTTTTGAGGACTGCCTCGATCTCCCCGATATACATCCGGTGGTAATCCTTCCCCGGATAGTTCTTCCCATCCAGCTCGGTGTCAACAAAGCAGCCGGGGTCGAAGTCCTGGGCATAGAGCTTCCGGCAAACCAACACCAGCTCCGCCTCTTCAAAATAGGGGGCCGCCTGGTCCCGGCGCACTGTCAAGCCGCAGTCCTTTACCTTATCCGTATCCCGGCCGCTTTTGCTGCCGCACAGCGTCATGGCGTCGTGGCGCTCCTCCGGCAGGAATGACAAGGAAAAATACTTACTCTTTTCCATCAGTCCATAGGTGTACCGCTGGGGCCGGATATAGACGGTAGCCACGGGCTTGTTCCACAAGATCCCGGTCCCGCCCCAACTGACGGTCATGGGGTTGCACCCGGCCCCGTCGGCCACGGTGACCAGCCCCCACCGCTGGGAGAGCAGGGAAAAGAAATTGGCGTCCAGCTCCTTGGGCTCGATTTTCTGAAACATGGCGTTCCCCTCCATTTTCATATTTGGCGCACTTCTATGATATGCAAAAGGGCCCGTACCGTAACCGGCACGAGCCCAAAAATTTCCCTGACTTACTTCTTGTCCAGGCCAAACTTCTTGTTGAAGCGGCTGACACGGCCACCGGAGTCCACCATCTTCTGCTTGCCGGTGAAGAAGGGGTGACACTTGGAACAGACTTCGACACGGATGTTCTCCTTGGTGGAGCCGGTCTCGATCACATTGCCGCAGGCGCAAGTGATGGTAGTCTGCTTGTAGTCGGGATGGATACCTTCTCTCATGCTTGGTTCACCTCTTTCTCGTTCCGGGTAAGGCGGCGCAGCAAACCTCCACGCCTTATAAACGCATTTGATATGATACCACGGTTTTTCCAAAATTGCAAGCCCTTTTTCAACTTTTTGGACGGTTTTTCAATCCCCCAGAGAGGTGCTGGTCCACTGGCTGACCTTCACGTCCGGCTGGACCATGTATCCGTCCACGCACAGGTAATAGTCTCCCGCCGTTTCCTGCTGCCGCTCCACGTCCAAAGGGGAAGACATCACAAAATAGTCGTAGCCGCCCCAGCGAACCCACTCCTCTCGGGAAGAGGTCAGCTGGCTGCCCTCAAATCCGTGGATGGTCAGTTCGCCCGCCTCATCCCGGCGGCCGTAGGTGACCCCCACTTCCCGGATGCCGGGGTCGTCCACCCGGCCGAAAAAGTAGACGTAACCCTCCCTCTCTCCTTCAGGCGCCCGGGTAGTGACCGCCCACCGGGCGATGTGCACCGGCCCCTCCTCGGAGCAGTCCAGCCCCGCCCCCATGGACTCCTGCCAGCCCATGGTCAGATGAAGCGCCGCGGCGCTCAACAGGACCGCGTCCTGGTTAGCGGAGAGGTAGACCCTCCGATAGCGCCCCTTCAGCGGCAGCCGTCCCAAAGCCTTTACCAGCTCCACAGGCCCCGTTCCCTTGACATCGGCCTGGACGCGCAAGACCCCCGTGGGCAGGATGCTCCCGCCGTTTAGAAGCCACATTGCCGGCAGCATCACAAGGGCCGCCGCCGTCCGCCGCAAAGCGGTCCGCCGCCGGGTGGGCGTTTTCTTCTCTTTTTTCATGTCTCGTCCCCCCAGTCCAGCGGGATCTCCAGGGTCAGGTGGTCCCCGAATCGGTCATACCGCAGGGTGATGGTCTCCTGCCCCCGCTCCACCGGCACGCGGGACAAATTCAAATACCATACGGCCCCGCTTCCCTGTCCTCCGCCGGGGTACCGGCCCCAGGTCCCGTCCGGCTCCCGTACCCGGATATAATTGTCGACGCTGTTCGCCGTATAGCCCAAGGGGTTTTCGTCATAGAGGCAGTAGTGCACCTCCGCCAGCCCCTTTTCCGGCGACAGATCCACCCAATAGACCCGCAGCACATCCGACCGGATGGACAGCCGGACATCCACCTCCTGCCGGACATAGCCCTCCTCCGGACCCCGGAACCCACTGCCGGGAGCCAGCCGGGCCTGGAGGTTGTCAAACACGCGTGCAAAGCTTACCGGCAATGACAGCACTAGTCCACAGCACAGCAGTGCGATACACGCCGTGCTCACCCGGCTCAAAACCAGCCAGAAGGGTGAGAGCTGCCGGTTCAGCGCGTCCCCGATCTCCTCCGGCTCCCCCATGGCCGCCACCGCCCGTACCTCCGCCGCCCCCTGGTCTAAGCCCGACCGCTGAAAGTCCTCCATTCGGTCCTCAACGTGGCCCAGGATCTCCCTTCGGATGGACTGCCACTCGGCGTCGGTGGCCCGTTTGAGGTGTTTTCGCACCCTGGCGCAGAATTCTCCCCGCGTCATGGCCGTCACCCCTGGGCCGGGACATAGGAGAGCACCGCGTCCACCCCGTGGGCGTAGCCCTTCCACTCCTCCGTCTCCACCTTCAGGGCATCCCGGCCCTTCTTGGTCAGGTGGTAGTACTTCCGCTTCCGCCCCGTGGGGGCCTCGGCCTCGTAGCACTCCACCTGCCCGTCCTTCCACAGCCCATGGAGGACGGGATAAAGGGTCCCCTCCTTCATGTCGAAGGTGTGGTCGCTCCTCCGGGCCAGCTCGGTAATGATTTGATAGCCGTACATGTCCTCCCCCGCCAGCAGGGACAGCACCAACAGCTCCGTGTGGTCAATGGTCCTCTTTTTCATGGCTGATCTCCTTTCTAAAACGCCGTCACGGCGCTGATATCCCCAACGGTCCGCCGGTCCAGGACGGCCCCTGCGGCGTCATAGCCCGTCAGCTCCACCCACAGGGGTCCCACGGCCCCCTCCCAGCCCTCCGGCCGGGCGGTCACCACAAAGTAGGGCTTCCCATCGATTGGCTTCCACTGTTCTTTTGGAACCGAAATGGTTTGCAGCACCTTCCCGGCCCCCTGGTCGAAGATTTGGAACTCCGCCCGGACCACCGCCGGGTCCTCCACCCGGCCGTAGCCATAGCAAAGCTGTTCCGGCCAGGCGGCCCCGGGGGTCCCTACCAGCCACCATCCCCCGTGGAGGGGGGCCGGGCCAGAGCAATCCACCGCCACGGCGGCTGCCTCCGCCCAGCCCGAGTGCCAGGTGAACCGGGTGGCGCTCAACAGCAGGGCCTTGTCACTGCCCAGAAGTGTCACCCGGCAGTTTTCCGTCCCCTCCAGCTCCGGGCTTTCCAGCTCCCACAACACCTGGACGGCCCCCGTCCCCAGCCCCTCCGCCTGGCTCCGCCAGGCCCCCTCGGGGCTGAAATCGTACCGGTACACCGTCAGCGCCGCCAGAAGCGCCAGGACCGCCGCCCAGCGCAGGGCCTTTCCCCGCCGGGTGGTTGTTCGCCTTTTCATTCCCCCACCTCCCCGAACAGCGGCACGTCGATGGAAACCCGCTCCCCAAAGCGGTCGTAGTGTAGGGTGAAATAGGTGTCCCCCGGCTCGTAGTGGATGCGCCGGATATACCACGGCATATTCCCGGACCAGCCGCCCCATACCGGCTCCTGGGGCGTCCCGCCCTGGGTCTCTACGGTGAGGTATCGGTGGAGATTGGCCACATTGCCCGGTCCCGCCGTATCATAGGCCACCATTTTGACGGCGGCCATATGTTCCACCGGGGACACGTCCACCTGGTAGATGTACAGCACGTCGTTTCCGATGGGCGTGCGTATGTCCAGCCTGTTGGACACGGGATAGGGCTCCCAGTCCGTCCACAGCGTCCACGGCTCCTCCTGGGCCGCCTTCCAGACCTCCCACCGCCGGACGTTCCCCCGGCTCAGCCCGAAAAAGCTGCCGCCCGCCAGCTGGACCAGGCACAGCAGGACCACGGCGGCCTTGCACCCACGGGACACCCACAGCCAGAAGGGGGATAACTGGGCGTTCAGCGCCCGCCCGATCTCCTCCGGGTTCCCCATGGCCGCCACCGCCCGCGCCTCAGCCAGTTCGGTGTCACAGCCCGCCGCCTCCAGGTCCAGCACGTGGTCCTCCACGTGGCCCTCTAGCTCTCGTCGGAGCGCCTCCCGCTCCCGGCGGGTAGCCCTGGGTACGTGGGCCAGCACTTTATCGTAAAAGTCCTCCATGCCGTTCCCCCCTCAGGCAAATGGCTCTGCAATGTACTCTGTTTCTCCGTTCACTCGGGCCTGCGCCAGAACGCCCCCATCGTCATCCAGAAGGCGGACCCGCGCCCACACCTGGTCGATATAGCCCGGCTCGCTCCCCCGGCCCAGCTCCAAGCAGAATACGCCGTCCCCGGCCCAGGCCTCCTGCCCGAAGACGCGCTTCTCCCCTGTTATCCTAGTCCCCTGGGCGTCGACCGCCCCCGGCTCCGCCTCCAGGGAAACCGCCCGGCCGTCGTCCACGCGCCCGAAGAGATAGATGATATATTCCCCGGTGCGGTTGTCCCACACCAGCACACAGCCCGCGTGGAGCGCCCCCTCCCCGGAGCAGTCCACCGCCTGCCCCCGGCCGTTCCAGCCGGAGTCCAGGTTCCACTGGGACCGGGTGAACAGCACCACGTCCTCCCCCGCCGACAGATAGAGCCGCGCCACGGGGAACACCGCCACCGGCGGGCAGCCCAGCCGCGCCACGATCCGGGTGGGCCCGGTGCCCAGCCGCCGCTCCGCCTGCCCCACGCCCTGGGCGGGCAGGAGCCCGTAGTCGGAGAAGCACAGCACCAGCGCCAGCAGCACCGCCGCACCGGCCAGCGCCAGCAGCGCCCCCCGCTTCCTGCTGGACTTTTTCCATGCCCTCATGGCCGTCCCTCCCAGTCCAGCGGCACGCGCATGCTGACGGACCGGCCAAACCGGTCATAGGCCACCGTCAGGGCGTCGTCCGCCTCCGTGACCGTGCAGTCGAACCACTCATCGTAAACGCCGCCCCGCCACCAGTAGGGAAGTCGCGCTTCGGTGCTCCGCGCCATGTCAACGCCCTCCGCCAGCAGCTTCCCGCTTGCGTCCAGCAGCCTCAGGTCGTGTATCACCCCTTCGGACGCGGGCCGCAGCGGGTTTTGGGCGTATGTACTCAGGAAAACGCCGCACCGATAGGTCCCGTCCTCCCTGGGCTGTAGCTCCACCCCGGTCACCCGCACCACGTCCTCCCCCACCGTCATCTCCAGGTCCGGCCTCCAGTGCCAGCCATCGTCCGCAGAATAGCTGTCCAGCCAGTCCCGGTACTGCCCCCGCCTGATTTCCAGATTTTCCACCGTGCCGCGTACGCCGGAGTGCCCCAGCAAAACAAGGGCCAGACACACTGTCAGCGCCCACCCCAGCCGCCGTACCCACAGCCAAAAGGGCGAGAGCTGGGCGTTCAGCGCCCTCCCGACTTCCTCTGGGTCTCCCATGGCCGCCACCGCCCGCTCCTCGGCCAGTTCGGCGTCATACCCGGCGTCCATCAAGGTCTCCATGTGGTCGGCCAGATGCCCCGCCAACTCTTGCAGGATGTCCCGCCGCTCCGCCGCGGTGGCCCGGGGAACCCCATTGGCCACCGCTTCGCAAAAGGCCTCCGTCCGCATATGGACACCTCCAAAAAACAATACCTTGTTGCTCTAGGTATATTATACCTAGAGCAACAAGGTATGTCAATCCACTTTTCCCAAATTATTCCGAGGGGGCCGTCACACTTCCACGGCCCGCCCTTCCTCGAAGAACCACAGCACCTTCCGTCCCACGGGCTTTCCCGTGATCTCCCCAAGGGCCTGGGCGTAGGCCTCCAGCTGGGGCCGGTACTCCTCCGCCCGCCGGAGGAGAGCCTCCCCCCGCACGCGGTCGGTCTTGAAGTCCACCACCGTCAGGCCGTCCTCCGTCTCGAAGTAACAGTCCACCACGCCCTGAAGGAGCACCTGCTCCCCCTCCCCCGCCTGGGGATAATACCGCCGGGCGGGAGCCAGGATGGAGAATTTGAATTCCCGCCGGAGGGAGGGCGCGGCCAGCGCCGCCCGGCCCAGAGGGGAGGCAAAAAAGGAATAGACCTTGACCGCCTCCACCGCCGCCCCCTGCTCCGGGCTGAGGAAGGCCTGTTCCACCAGCCGCCCGATCTCCTCCGCCACCTGCTCCACACTGTCACAGCGGGCGAAATCGATATACTGCATCACCAGGTGGAGGGCGGTGCCCTTCTGGGCGGGGGTGAGGCCCATCCGCTCCGAGGCGAACCGGGGCCGGTCGAACCGGGGCGGCCTGGGGGGCTTGGGCGCCTCTTCCGCCGCCTCCTCGTCCAGCACCCTGCCCTTGAGCTGGGTGGCGGTGAGCTTGGAGGGCAGCTCCACGTCTCCGGCGTGAGGATAGCGCCAGGCAAAGCAGGCGGTCAGGCCGTCTCCGGCCTCCTCCCGGGCCGCCGCCTTCTCCCCCGCCTTCCGCCGCTCCGGCGGGCGGGCGAAGGGGGCTGCGTCCACCCACCGCAGGTCCCAGGCCGGGCCGAAGTCGGTGCCGGCGGCCGCGGGGGGCGGAAGGGCCTCCGGCCGCAGCAGCCCCGCCTCCGGCCGGGCCAGCACCGGCAGCAGCACCCACTGGGCGGGGCTGATGCAGTTCAGCAGGGCCTGGGGCTCCACCGGCGCCCCGGCGGAGGGGAGCAGCTTGTCGATGTCTCCCCGTCCCCCGGTGAGGGCGCAGGACAGGATCAGCTTTTCCTTGGCCCGGGTCATGGCCACGTAGAGGAGCCGCAGCTCCTCCGCCGACAGCTCGTAGTCCATCTGCCGGGCCACCGCCAGCCGGGCCAGGGTGGGGTATTCCACCCTCCGCTCCAGATCCAGCCGCTTGGGCCCCACCCCCAGCCGGGGGTGGAAGAGGATGGGCCGGGCCATATCCTGCCGGTTGAGTTGGCGGGCCAGCCCTGCCAGAAAGACCACCGGGAATTCCAGCCCCTTGGATTTGTGGATGCTCATGATCTTCACGCCGCCGTTTCCCCCGGCGGAGGGCAGGGCCAGCTTGCCCCCGTTCTCCTCCAGCCGTTGGAGGTAGGAGAGAAAGCCGAAGAGGCCCTTGTGCCCGGCCTGCTCGAACTCCCGGGCCAGCTGGGCCAGAAGCAGGAGGTTGGCCCGGCGGGTCTCCCCCTCGTCCATCCCGCCGTAAACTCCCAGCAGGTTTGTGCGGTCGTAGATCCGCCACAGGAGCCGGTCGCAGCTCTCGTCCCCCGCCCTACTCCTTAAATTCCGAAGCTCGCCGAGAAAGGCGGCGGCGTCCGCCCCGCTGTCCCGGCTCAGGGCGGTGTAAAAGTCCTCCCCGGGGGCGGCGGCCCGGATCTGGGCCAGCCGGTCGGCGGAAAAGGCGTACACCGCCGAGCGCAGGGCGGCGATGAGGGGCACGTCCTGCCGGGGATTGTCCACCACCCGCAGCAGGGAGAGGGCCACCTGTACCTCTGTGGCGGCGAAGAAGTCACCGCCGCCCTCCGCCTCCCAGGGGATGTCCAGTTCCCCCAGGGCGGCGGCGTAGTGGTGAAGCACGGTGCCGGGGGAGCGCAGGAGGATGACCATATCCCCCGGCTGGACGCCCCGCCGTCCCCCCCCTCCGTCGGAGACGGGGAAGGGGCTGTCCAGCAGTTCCCGGGCCCGCCGGGCCACGAACCGGGCCTCCAGCAGGTCTCTGGGGGGCTTCTCCCCCCCCTCATCCTCCCCATCCCCCATGGAGCAGTCCAGGGCATCCAGCTCCACAGCGTAGGGGCTGTCGTCCTCCCCGGGGAAAGTGCCCCCCGGGACCAGGGCCTCGGCGTCGGTGTAGTCCATCTCGCCGAAGGTCTCGCTCATCACGTTTCGGAAAATGTAGTTGCACCCCTCCAACACCTGGGGCCGGGAGCGGAAGTTCTGGGACAGCGCCACCCGCCGGGGCTCCCCCTCCTCCGCCTCGGTCCAGAGCTTGTAGGAGCGGTATTTGGAGAGAAAAATAGTGGGGTCGGCCAGCCGGAAGCGGTAGATGGACTGCTTCACGTCCCCCACCATAAAGAGGTTCTTCCCCCCGTCCGTGAGGGCGGTGAAGATGGCGTTCTGGACGGCGTTGGTGTCCTGGTACTCGTCCACCATCACCTCGTCGAACCGCTCCCCCCAGCGGCGGGCCAGCTCGGTGGGCTCCCCCTCCTCCCCCGTGAGGAGCCGGGCGGCCAGATGCTCCAAATCGGAGAAATCCAGCAGGCCTCGACGGGCCTTCTCGGCGGTATAGGCCGTCTCAAAGTTCCGCACCAGGGCAAAGAGCCCCCGGATGGCGGGGTAGACCGCCCGCATATCCTCCAAAAGGCCCTGGCTGTTGTCCTGAAAGAGGTCGGAGAGCTTCTTCATCCGCTTCTTGCACTGGTCCCGCAGGAGCTTGATCCGCTCCAGGGCCAGAGGGTCCTCGCAGTTTTTGGAGCTGCCCACCCGGGGGAACTCCACCCCGGAGCACTCCGCCGCGGCGTCCCAGCCCCGCCCGGCGGCGGAGGCTAGGGCCTGAAGCTGTTCCAGGGTGATCTCCAGGCTGGGGGCGTAGGCCCTGGCCAGCTTTTCGTCCCCCTGGGCCAGATCCAGGGCCTCCTCCATCCGCCCCGCCCAGTAGTCGGCCTGGCGGCGGACGTCGTCCAGCAGCAGCTTCCCCCATGGGGTGGCCCCGGCGTCGGTGACCCCCTCCAGGGCAAAGACTGCCTCCTGCTCGGCCAGCCAGCGGGCCGGGTCGGGGTGGCTCTGGACCCGGCTGCGGATGTCCAGGACGATCTCCACCAGGCGGCTGTCGTCCCGCCCGGCGGACATGGTGTCCACCAGCTGGGCAAAGTCGCTGTCCGGGGCCAGGTCCTCGTAGCGCTCCTCCAGCACGCCGGCCAGGGCGTCCTCCATGAGCATGAGGCCCTCGTTTTCGTCGCAGAGGCGAAAGTCCGGGGCCAGGTCCAGCCGGTGGCCCTCCTCCCGGAGGAGCTGGCCGCAGAAGGCGTGGATGGTGGAGATCTGGGCCTTGTACACCAGGGTGGACTGGCGGCGCAGGAAGGCGTCGCCGGGCCGGGCGGAGAGCCGGTCGGCCAGCTCGGACACCACCCGCCCCCGCAGCTCGGCGGCGGCGGCCTTGGTGTAGGTGATGACCAGGAAGCGGTCGATGTCCGCCCCGGCCTCCACCCGGGCCAGAAGCCGCTCCACCAGCACCCGGGTCTTGCCCGAACCGGCGGCGGCGGAGACCAGGAGGCCGCCCCCCCGGTCGGTCACGGCGGCCTGCTGTTCTCTTGTCAGTTGGAAGGGCATGGGATCACCTCTTTCTCTCCTCCATCGTTCTCACCGGCGGCCTCACCGGTCCGCCTCCTTCTCCTCCAGGCCCGCCCAGAACTCGGCGGCCCTCACGCTGGGCAGCCACCGGCGACGGTCGCCCCCCACCCCCTCCCGGAACTGGCAGGCGGCGGCGTAGTCGCACCACTGGCAGGCGTTGTGCTGGGGCCCCCGCCAGAAGGGGTCGGCGCTGATGTTCCCCGCCGCCAGCTCAGCGGCGATGGCGTTCAGGATATGGCCGGTATGGCGCTCCAGCCGGCCCAGCCGCTCGGCGGACACCAGCGCGTCCCCCGTGACGGCTCCCGTGGTCCGGCTCACCCGCAGGGGCAGGAATCGGGGGGGCTCCCCCCCGGTCCGCTCCATGGCGGACAGGACCTCCCCGTCCTCCAGCACCAGCCCCTTCCGGCGCAGAAGGCCGTCCATCTCCTTTTGCCGCTCGGCCTCGGTCATGGAACGGCTCCCGGCCACGATGGCGTCCCGGGCCGGAAGGTAGAGGACCCCGGCGGGGACGATCTCTTTTCCAAAAAGTTCTCTGCCCTCCTCCTTCAGGGTGAAGAGGTAGAGCAGCATTTGCAGGCCCAGGCCGTTCCAGACGTCGGTCAGGTCAAAGGACTTGCGCCCCGTCTTGTAGTCCACCACCCGCAGGTAGAGCTTCCCGTCCTTTTCCCAGCCGTCCACCCGGTCCACAAAGCCGGAGATGGACACGGTGACCCCGTCCGCCGTCAGCTCCACGGGGGGAAGGTCCTGGTCCCGGCCGAAGCCCAGCTCGAAGGCGATGGGCTGGAAGTCGGATCGGGCCAACTCCTGACAGACGTTCTCCACCACGGCGTACACCGACTTTTCCAGCCGCCGGAAGAGATAGCGGAACCGGGGTGTCTCTCCCTCCAGGCCCCCCAGCTCCTCCCGGACGTACCGCTCCACCACCGCCGAGACCGTCTGGCGGGTGGGTATCTCCTTGTCCCGCCGCTCCCGGAGGACGTGTTCCAGCACGTAGTGGACGAAGGTGCCGTACTCGGGGGCCTGGAAGCCGGCGGACTTCCGGGGCTTGGCTTTCAAGCCGTACTCCATGAAATAGGAAAAGTGGCAGGACTTATACTTGTCCATCCGGGAGGCGGACATGGGCACCCGGCGGCCATAGAGGGCCTCCACCGCCGGGCGGGTGAGGCTCCCCCGCTCCAGCCCGGCGGCCCGCTCCATCCGCTCCACCAGAGGGGCGTACTCCTCCAGCCCCTTCAGCGCCCGCCCCGCCTGGGGATAGCGGCCCGCCAGCTCCAGGGCGGGCCGGGGGGCGGTCAGGCGGAAGGAGTCCCCCAGGGTCCGCTCGTCCAGGACGTTCAGGTCGGGAAAGAGGCTCCGCAGCCGCTTCACCAGGAAGGAGGGGCGGCGCTCCTCCCTCCCGCTCCCGGCGGCGGGCCAGCTCACCACCAGCCGGTCCGAGGGCAGCGTGCAGGTCTCGTAGGCAATGGTCATCTCCCGCCACAGCTTGTCGGTGAGCCGTGGGGCGCTCTCCAGGCCGAAGGAGGCCAGGAGGGTGCGGTCGTCGTCGGCCAGCAGGCCGGGGGAGGGCGCCGCCGCCGGAAGCTCGCCGTCGTCGGCCCCCAACAGGAAAAGCACTTTACAGTGCTTGTGGGCCAGGCGGGGCATCTCCCCCGCCGTTACCTGGTCCAGAGAGACGGGGATGGCCCCCACGCTGTACTGGGAGAGCACCAGCTTGAAGAGTCGAGCGAACTCCTCCCACTCCATGGGGGGCTCCCCCAAAAGGCCGGCGCACTGTTCCAGGGCGGAGCAGAGGATCTTCCAGAGCTGCTCGTACTCCGCCGCCAGGGCGGCCTCCCCGGTCTCCCGGAGCTCCTCCGCCCGGCTCACCAGCCGCCCGGCCAGGCCGATCTCCTCCAAAAAGGAGTACAGGGCCAGGGCCAGCCCGGCCCCTGTCTTTTCCTTGGCCAGACGCAGGCCCTCCAGGGGGGCGGAGACCCTGCGGCGCAGGCCGTCCAGATGCTCCACCCGAGTCCTGTCCCGGTCGCTCCAGGCCAGGCCGTAGCCCTCCGGGTGGAGGTTCCAGGGGGCCTTCTGGGTCCACCGGCTCCCCCGCAGGTCCCATTTGAGGACGTAGTTCTCCAACTGGTCCGCCTCATCCAGGCTAAGGCCGGTCAGGCCGGTTTTCAGGTAGCGGAATACGTCCTCATACCGGTAGTCCCCCGCCACCGTGTCCAGGGCGGCGGTGACCAGGGCCAGCACCGGCTTTTGGAGTACGTCGTCCATCCGGGAGAGAAAGACCGGCACCCCGTACCGGGGAAAAATGAGGGCGATTAGAGGGCCGTAGCCCTCCATGCTCCGGGCCGTGACGGCCAGGTCCCGCCAGCGGTAACCCTCCTCCCGGACCAGCCGGGCGGCCTCGGCGGCGGCCCGTTCCACCTCGGCGTAGGGGGCGGAGGCCCGGTAAAGGGCAACCCCCTTCACGGCACCGGGGACGGGGGTCTGGACCGGCGCGAAGAGGCGGCTCTCCACCAGGGCCAACCCCTCCGCCGCTGGAAAGACCCGCTCCGTCCTAATCTCCACCTCGGCGACCGTTCCCTGCCGCCGGGCCAGATCCAGGAGCTTGCGGGCGGTGCGCCGGGCGGGGGCGAAGATGTCCTCCTCCCCGCCCTCCAGGCCGTCGCAGGTGAGGGCCACGGTGACCGACCGGGCCTGGGCCAGCAGCCGGGCCAGCACGGCCCGCTCCTGGGGTGTGAAATCGGTGAAGCTGTCCAGATAGATGTCCCGCCCACGGGCCCAGCCGCACTCCTCCAGGGCTTGGGCCAGCTTGGTGAGCCTGTCCCGGGGGTCGGCTCCCCGCCGCTCGGTGAGGGCGTCGTAAGCCCCGCAGATAAGGGCCAGATCGGCAAATTTCTCCCCGGCCTCCCCCTCCACCTCCTGGGCCACCTGAAAGAGCTTTTCCGGGGAAATCCCGCTGGATTTGCACTCGTCCACCGTGGCGGCCAGCTGGGAGAGGAACTGGGGCTTCCGGGAGGGCTTGGCGTAGACCTTCAGCTGCCCGGCCACCGATTTGAGTGCTACGTCCATGAGCAGCAGCCGTCCCCCGGCGTCCAGGGTGGGCTCCGCCAGCCCGCCAGCCACCGAGAACACCCGGCTGGCCAGCCGGGTAAAGGAGAGGACCTCGGCGTATAGGCTCACGGCATTCCCCGCCGCGGCGCACAGCCGGCGCTCCGCGTCGTGGGAGTGCTGCTCCGGTACGATGAGGAGCTGGGGGCGGGCCCCGCCCGAGGCGGCGATGGCCTTTAACAGGGCGGTGGATTTCCCCGTCCCCGCCCGGCCCAAGATGAGTTTCAGCACTATTCCGGCCTCCCGTTCCCTTCCATAGGGCAATCATTGCTTTTGTGGTGTCAATATCGGCGGGCCTTCCCAATCAAATGCCCACCCAGCCTTCATTGACAGGTGCGTTTCCACACCGGTGTTTGTTATTATACCATACCCCGCCCGTGTTTCGCCACCGTTCGCCCCGCCGCAGGCGCAAAAAAGCCCCCGGTATCCTAATGGATACCGGGGGCTTCTCGCAGCTTATTAGACCGACCTGAGGCAGAGCCGCGTCTCTTTCAAAAGATACGGGCCTCAAATCAGCACATTTTAGGAATGTGTATGGACTTACTGCTCGATGAACTGGACGTTGACGTTCTCGCAGCCCAGGCCGGCGGGAGTCTCGGCGTCGGTGTCCTTCTTCAGGGTGATGGAGCCGTTGGCCAGGCTCTCGTACAGGGCGTCGTAATCAGCCTGGCTGAAGCTGGCCCACTTGGAGGTGTCCATGGGGAGGCCCACGGCGTTGTCGGCGGCACCCAGGGTCAAGTTCTGGCCGCCGGGGAACTCGCCGGCGTAGTAAGCGTCCAACATCTGGGCCACGGACTCGGCCAGACCCTTCATGGCGGAGGAGATGACGGTGCTGGACTCAGCGGACTGGTCCACGTCCACGCCGATGACCTTGCCGTTGTTCTGCTCGGCGGCGGCCATGGCGGAGTTGCCCACGGAACCGCCGCAGGCGAAGATGACCTCGGTGCCAGCCTTGTACCAGCCGGCGGCCATGGCCTGAGCCTCGGGGGTGGCGTCGAAGCCGCCGGTGTAGTTGTACATCATGTCCACCTTCACGCCCAGCTCGGCGGCAGCGGCCTCAGCGCCCTGGACGAAGCCGTAGCCGTAGCGGACCACGGCGGGGACGGCCTGGCCGCCCAGGAAGCCCAGCTTGGTGTTGCCGTCCTTGACGGCGGCGTAACCGGCCAGGTAACCCACCTGCTCCTCGGAGAAGAGGATGCCCACGGTGTTGGCCGCGGTCTTATAGGTAGAGTAATCGGCGTTGTGGGGGTTGCCGTCGATGAGGATGAAGGCCACGTCGGGATACTTGTCCTGAACGTTGTAGATGGGCTCCTCAAACAGGAAGCCGGGGGTGACGATGATCTTGTGGCCGTCGTTGATGGCCTGCTCGATCATGGCGGTGTAAGCGTCGGTAGTGGCCTCCACAGGCTTATAGTACTGATAATCCTCGCCCTCGGTGCCGCGGCCGTTGGCGGCGCACCAAGCCTTGATGCCCTCCCAGGTGCCCTGGTTGAAGGACTTGTCGTTGATGTCGCCCTTATCGGTGATCATGGCGATGGTGGCCTCGGGATCGCTCACCAGAGCGGCGGCGGGAGTCTCGCTCTCCACAGCGGCGCTCTCCACGGGAGGCTCAGAGGGAGCCACGCTCTCGCTCTCCTTCGTCTCGCCGCCGCAGGCGGCGAGGGCCAGCATCATGGAGCCGGACAGGAGCAGCGCAAGGAGCTTGTTCGTCTTCTTCATTTCAGTACATACCTTCCTTTCATATCAATGTCCGGGCTGACAGAGACCTTGATGAGCCTATATCTACCCGGACGGTTCGTTTTTATTATAGCGTGTCCGGCCAAAAAGCGCAATAAGTTTTTGCGATATGACATATATTTTTTACAAAATTGTTAACTCAGTTCACACATTAGTAATATTTAAAGAGGAGGCGGGCAGCGCCCGCCTCCTCTTTAAAATCAGTACCCCTCGGGGTGTTCGTTCTTCACCAGTTTCACCACGGCGGAAGTCCCCAGCCGGTCGGCATTTCCCAAAAAGCGCGGCGCGCTCTTTGGGAACCCTTTCAGATTTCACATGCTCGGTCGGAATGAATCCTCCCTGCGCAATTCTTCGCTCCGCTCCGAATTTACGGCGCGCCGCGCCGCCCCAGGCGGGGCCCCCTGAACGCCGACCGGTCGGCCTCTCAGTATCCCTCGGGGTGCTCGTTCTTCGCCAGTTTCACCACGGCGGAAGTCCCCAGCCGGTCGGCGCCCAGGTTGATGAAGTCCTCGGCGTCCTGGAGGGTGCGGATGCCGCCGGCGGCCTTCACCTTGACGCCCGGGCCGATATGCTCCTTGAAGAGCTTCACGTCCTCCCGGGTGGCGCCGCCGGTGGAGAAACCGGTGGAGGTCTTGATATAGTCGGCCCCCGAGGCGGTGACGATCTCGCACATCTTGACCTTCTCCTCCTCGGTCAGGAGGCAGGCCTCCACGATGACCTTGAGGATACGGCCCTGACAGCTGGCCTTGATGGCCTTGATCTCGGCCAAAAGGTCGTCCCACCGCCGGTCCTTCACCCAGCCGATGTTGATGACCATATCGATCTCGTCGGCCCCGTTGCGGATGGCGTCCTCGGTCTCAAAGACCTTGACGGCGGTGGTGGAGTAGCCGTTGGGGAAGCCGATGACGGTGCAGATTTTCAAACGGTCCCCCAGGTAGTCCCCGGCCTGCTTGACAAACCCGGCGGGGATGCAAACGCTGGCACAGTTAAATTTCAGTCCGTCGTCACAGACCTCTCTGATCTGCTCCCAGGTGCTCTCCTGCTTCAAAAGAGTGTGGTCGCACCGGCTCAGGATCTCACTCAGCTCCATATTCCATTCCTTCCTTTCATACCCATCAAAAATAGGCTCACGCTTATTATATGGCCACCAGCTCGTACCGGCGGCTGCCCAGGCCGATCTTTTCGGCGTGGGCCAGGCAGCTCTCCCACTCGGTGCCCTCGGTGGTGTTGACGAAGTGGTCGTGCTGGTCCACGAAGCCCTCCTCCGCCATCCGGCGGGCCAGCTGGCCGCCGGGCAGGGGCTCCTGCCCCAGACAGGCGTCGGCGCAGGCCTGGTCCAGCGCCACCGGGTCGAAGGAGGCGAACATCCCCACGTCGGGGAGGATGGGCACGTCGTTCTCCCCGTGGCAGTCACAGTTGGGGGAGATGTCCCGTACCAGGCTGATGTGGAAGGAGGGCCGCCCATCCACCACCGCCTTGGTGTACTCCGCCATTTTGCGGTTGAGCATCTGGACGCTGTCGCCGCTGGGATTGTGGATGGCGTCGAAGTTGCACACCCCGATGCACCGCCCGCAGCCCACGCACTTGTCCTGGTCGATGAGGGCCTTCCCGTCTGCCCCGTAAGTGATGGCGTCCTGGCCGCAGTGCTTGGCGCAGGCCCGGCAGCCCACGCACCGCTTGGCTTTCACCACGGGCTTGCCCGCGTTGTGCTGCTCCATCTTCCCGGCCCGGCTGCCGCAGCCCATGCCGATATTTTTGATGGCGCCGCCGAAACCGGTCTGCTCATGGCCCTTGAAGTGGGTCAGGGAGATGAACACGTCGGCGTCCATGATGGCCCGGCCGATCTTGGCCGCCTTGACATACTCGCCGCCCCGGACGGGCACCTCCACGTCGTCGGTGCCCCGCAGACCGTCGCCGATCAAGATCTGGCAGCCGGTGGACAGGGGGGAAAAGCCATTTTCATAGGCGGCGTCCAGGTGCTCCAGGGCGTTCTTCCGCCGTCCGGCGTAGAGGGTGTTGCAGTCGGAGAGGAAGGGCACGCCCCCCTTGTCCTTCACGAAGTCGGCCACCACCTTGGCGTAGTTGGGCCGCAGGAAGGACAGGTTCCCGGGCTCGCCGAAGTGCATCTTGATGCACACCAGCTTCCGGTCCAGATCCAGCTCCCCCAACCCGGCCTTCTCAATGAGGCGGCGCAGCTTCTGGAGCTGGCTGGTGCCCACGGGCACGTGAAAATCAGTAAAATAAACTTGGGAAGGGTTCATCTCATTCTGCCTCCTTTTTGATCGCTTCATACCGCCAGGCCGCGCCGTCCCAGGTCCGGGACACCGCTCCCAGCGCCTCCAGCCGGTCCAGATGGGCCCGGCACTCCCCCACGGCAAACCACTTCTGGGCCAGGGGAAACTCCGCCCAGTCTCTTGCCTTGATTTTCCAGCGGATCCGGCCCGCCAGGCCGTAGGCCGTGCTCCCCGGCGCTCCCCGGACCGCGTCCAGGGTCTCGGCCAGCCGTTGGGCGTGGTGGGCCTTCAGCTGGGCCGTCCGCCCGGCCAGATCGCCTCCGGCCCGGTGCCCGGGCAGGGCCCGCCAGCCGGCAAAGGGGGCCATTTTGTCCAGGCTCTCCAGGTAGCTCCCCAGGGCGTCGGGGAGCTCGGGCCAGTCGGTGATGTTGGGTGTGATGTCAAAGAGGACATGGTCCCCGGTGAAGAGGACCTTCTCCTCCCGCAGGGCAAAGCACAGATGCCCTGGCGTATGGCCGGGGGTAAGGACAGCCTCCAGGGTGCGGCCGCCGTAAGTAAGGGTGTCCCCCTCATCCAAAGCCGCGTACTGTCCGCAGGGGGCGGGAGCCATGGACTGGGCGGGGTTGTCGGTGTGGAGCCGGGCCACTTCCCCGGGCGGAAAGCCCATCTTCAAGAACCGGCTGCCGTCGTCCTCTTTCCAGGTCTCGCTGTGGGCCAGGTAGGGCAGATCCACCCGCCCCACATAGATCCTCCGCCCCGCCCCGATCAAATCGGGGGCCAGACCGGAGTGGTCGGAGTGGAGGTGGGTCAGGAGGATGTCGGTCTCCTCTTGCCGGGCCCCCAGTTCCGCCAGAGCCCCCCGGAGGGCCTGCCTGCACTCGGGCATGCGGAAGCCGGTGTCGATCAGCAGATTTTCTCCGTTTCCCCGGATGAAGTAGCTGTTCAGTTCCTTCAGCGGGTTCCCCGGCAGAGGAACCGGGATGCGCCAAAGGCCGGGTAAAAGTTCTTCCATCATGCCCCTCCCGCCATCTTCCGCTCTCCCCGCAGGGAGAGAAGGCTAAAGCAAAATAGCAGGATCCCGGCGCACACCAGGGCGGCCTTCCGCCCCAGAACGCCGCAGGTCAGGGCGCCCAGGGCGGCTCCCGCGATGAAGATCACGATAATGCCGTAATAGCACAGCGCGCTCTCCCCCGCCTCCTTGTCCTTCCCCCGGCGGAAGTGGAACAGCGACTCGGTGCCGCTTCTCAGATTCCCGGTGCACATGGTGGAGGCGAAGGCGTTGCCCCGGACCCGCCGGAAGCTCTCCACCTGCATGGCGCAGGTGAAGGCCACCAGCACGTTGGCCAGCATATCCAGCGTCTCGGGCAGGAAGGCCACGGCGGCCACGATCACCGTCTCGGCCCCCAGGGTGAGCTGCCGCCAGTGGACGTTGGGGTGGTCCCGGAACCTGTCCCGGGCCGCCTCAGAGGTCCACACTCCCAGGGCGAAGGCGAGGATAGGCACCAGGTAGGTCAGCGCCCTGGCATACTCCCCCTGGATCAGCCGGATCCCCAGCAGCACCATGTTCCCCGTCTCGGCATTGGCGAATACGCCTCCCCGGACCAGGTAGGAATAGGCGTCCAAAAAGCCCCCCGCCACCGCCAGGGCGGCGGCCAGGAGGAAGGTTTCCGCCGCTTCCTCGTGACTGAGCTTTTTCACCGCTGTCAGATGCCCAGACCCAGACCGCCGGTGATGCCCTTCATGGAGTTGGCCGCGTCGGCCTCGGCGGCGCGCATGGCCTCGTTGACGGCGGCCGCCACCATGTCCTGGAGCATCTCCACGTCGTCGGGGTCCACGGCCTCGGGGTCGATGGTGATGGAGACCACCTCGTGCTGGCCGTTGACCTCGGCGGAGACCACGCCGCCGCCCGCGGCGGCGGTATAGGTCTTATTGGCCAGCTCTTCCTGCATCTTGGCCATGTCCTGCTGCATCTTCTGGACCTGCTTCATCATGTTCATGTTCATGCCGCCGCCCATGCCGCCGAAGCCGCCGCGGCTGTTGAATCCCTTTGCCATATCAAATCCGCTCCTTATTCCTCAATGATGATATTGTCAAACTGCTCCCCCAAGGCCAGCAGCTCGTCCAGCTTGTCACCCCCGCCGGCGGGCGCCGCCGTCACCGGGGCGGGCGGGGCGCCGATGGTCACCACCACCCGGTAGGGTCCGCCGGGCAGCAGCTTGGCCGCGTTTTCCACCGCCGCCAGGATCCCCGGCTTGGAGATCATATTCTTTACAAAATCACTCTGGGCCCACAGGGTCAGGATAGGGCCGTCCGCCGTCCCCTTCACCATGGCCGGGTTGGAGAGGAAGCTGTACTCCCCCATGGGCACCCTGCCCTTCAGCCCCGCCACCAGGCCGGGCCAGAAGTCCCCCAGCGCCGCTCCGGACGGGGGGGCAGGCTGGGGCGCCGGGGCCGTTGAGGCCGGCGGGGCCGTAGGTACCACTGGTTCCTCCGGCGCGGGGGCCGGCGCGGAGGGCTTGGGCGTCCGCTCCGCCGCCGCGGGAGGGGGCTCCATGTCCCAGGGGGGCAGGTCTCCCCCCGCCGGGGGCTCCGGCTCCCGCACCTCTGCCGGAGCGGGCCGGGCCGGGGCCGTCTGGGGGGCCCGGGGAGCGGCCGACGCGGGCCGGGCGGCAGCCGCCGGGACACCGCCCGCCACCAGCTCCTCCAGCCGGGCCAGCCGGGCATTGAGCCCCGCCGCCGATTCGTCCAGGGTCGCGTCACACAGCCGGATGAGGCACAGCTCCGCGTCCACCCGCCGGTTGGCGCTGCGGCCCAAATCGGCGGAGGCGGCCTGAAGCCGCCCCAACACCTGGGCCAGCCGGGGGGCGGTGAGGACCTGGTCCAGGCCCCGAAGGGTAGTCTCGTCGTAGCCGCCCGTCAGCAGGGCCGCCCCGCCCTTGGGGGCGGTCTTGCGGATGAGCAGATCCCGGGCCAGGGAGGCCAGCTCGTTCAAGAGGCTCCCCACGTCCTTGCCCGCGGAATAGAGCCGGTCCAGCCGCTCCAGGGCGGCCCCGGCGTCGTTCCCGGCGATCTCCCCCATGAGGGCGGCGGTCTCCACGTTCCCCGCCAGCCCCAGGGCGTCCAGAATCTCCTGCTCCCCCAGCTCTCCCGCGCCGGTGCCGGTGGCGCACTGGTCCAGTAGGGACAGGGCGTCCCGCATCCCGCCGTCGGCCAGCCGGGCCAGAAGGTTGGCCCCGTCAGAGGTGAGGGGGATCTTCTCCTCCCCCGCCACGTACTTCAGCCGCCCGGCCAGGTCCAGGGGGAAGATGCGCTTGAAGGCGAACTGCTGGCACCGGGACTTGATGGTGGCGGGCACCTTGTGGAGCTCAGTGGTGGCCATAATAAACATCAAATGCTCCGGCGGCTCCTCCAGGATCTTCAGCAGGGCGTTGAAGGCGGCGGTGGAGAGCATATGGACCTCGTCCACGATGTACACCCGCTTGCGGACCGCCGCCGGGGAGTAGACCGCCTCGTCCCGGAGGGCCCGGACCTGGTCCACGCCGTTGTTGGAGGCAGCGTCCAGCTCCAGCACGTCCAGGATGGCGCCGCTCTCGATGCCCCTGCAGGCGTCACACTGGTTACAGGGGTTGCCGTCCACCGGGTGGAGGCAGTTCACCGCCCGGGCCAGGATCTTGGCGCAGGTGGTCTTTCCCGTCCCCCGGGTGCCCGTGAACAGGTAGGCGTGGGACAGCCGCCCCTCCTGGACCTGGCGCTTGAGGGTATCGGTAATGTGGCTCTGGCCCACCACGTCGTCGAACGTGCGGGGCCGCCATTTGCGGTAAAGGGCCTGATACATCATTTTCACCTCATAGGAAATAGAAGGGGAAGAAAGGCAACGACCCTTCTCCCCCAGTTTCCGGCCCATGGCAAGACCGCGCACCGGCCTTTGAAGACCGCGCTATGTCCGTTACCCCGGCAGCCGGCTCAGGAACGGTACCCCCACGGCACACGCTCGGGCCCGCTTAGTGCTGCTCGGTTCCCCGCCTGACACGGTTCACGGGAGAGCGTTGCGTGGGACCGATCCTTCATCACTGCTTACCGGGGTCAGACGACACAGCGCGATTCCGGGGGCCGGGATTCATCCCTGCTGTAGCGGATTGCAGGCATAGGGCACCGCTGACTCCCCGACTAGCGCGGCCTTGCCTCAGGCCGGCGTACCAAGACGGGCCATAGACAGGCTAAGATGGAGTTATCATACAACATTTCAGCCGGATTATCAACTGTTGAAACTCAATTTTTTGAAAAAGCTCTTTACATCGCAAAAAAAGATTGTTATAATGTCATGGTGTTCATTTGCGCATGGGCCCGTAGCTCAGCTGGGAGAGCGTTCGGTTCGCATCCGAGAGGTCGACGGTTCGATCCCGTTCGGGTCCACCAAAAAGGAAGACATTCCATCAGGAATGTCTTCCTTTTTTTGCGCGTTCTCACAGCCGATCCGCCCAAAAAGGACTTTCTCGTTCTGTCCTTGCAATATCGGTGAGAAGATGCTATATTTGAATGGACTGGAATGGTATTTGGCAGACGAATCTCCGGGTACTGGTACAGCGATTTCTTTTCGCCTTATTAGTCTGTATATGATCCCAGTTTTGAACCAGAATGCCGCCGGATTAAAAAATCCTCAGAGATCTTGCGGAACCGCCGTTCTTCCACAGCCCGGCAGAGGGATACGGCAGGAATGGAGATGGAACGATGCGCAAAGCGAAGGAGAAAAGCACGCGGCCGTGGTGGGGCTCGCTCCTGATCCTTCTGGCCGCCTCCGCGGTCCTGGGGGGCGGCTTTTGGCTGTACCATCAAAGCCTTGAGCAGGCAGTCTACTCCACGACACTCTCTTTCATGCAGCAGATCGCGGATCACGATCATTTGAATATCGTCAATCAGATAGACAGCAAGAAAGAGTATCTTCAAGCCCTGCTCAGCCGCATCGAAGCCACGCGGAACAGCCAGATCGAGGATGTGGTTTACAGCCTGGGCGTGGAAGCACAGGCCACTTCTTTTGACACGCTCTATCTGGTCACCGCCGACGGCGAGGTGTACGACAGTTCCTTCCTGAAAACCTCGCTTCAGAGCATGCCCTGGGCTGGGGCGTTCCTGGAGTCCGACAGCAGCTTTGTGACCAGATATGACGAAGCCGGCCGGGAGCGGTGGGGCGAGTTTCTCGTCTACGGCGTACACGCGGCGGCCCCCATCTCCTGCGGCGGGAAAGAGGTCAGCGGCGCGGTCGGCCTGGTCCCCATCGCCGAGATCGCCGATCAGATGAGGCTGGAAAGCTTTGACGGGCAGGGCGCCGCCATCGTCATGCAGCGGTCCGGCGACATTATCACGGCCAGCCGGCAGTACAGCATGACGGCCAACAACTTCCTGGCTCCTCTGTCGAAGGCCCAGTTTAAAAACGGCGGCTCCCTGGAGGCCTGCCGGCGGGCGGTGGAACAGGGGGAGAGCCTGTTCGTCGAGTACACCCTGAACGGCGGCTCCTACTACGCGCTGTTCCAATCCCTGGACCACCACGACGGAAACGACTGGTATCTGGTGGTGCGCGTCTCCACACAGGTGACGGCGGACCAGGTGAAGGCCCTTGTCTCCCGCTCCATCCCCTTTTTCCTGGTGTTGGGAGGACTGGTTCTCGCCATCGCGTATTTCATCTACCACAGCGTGAACTCGGTCAAGGTGGCCCAGGCCTCCAGGCAGGCCCAAGCCATATTCCTGGCCAATATGAGCCACGAGATCCGCACGCCGCTCAACGGCATCGTGGGTCTGCAATACCTCATGCGCCACCACCTGGACGACAGGGAAAAGCTGGAGGAATACCTGACCAAGGCGGAGGTGTCCGCGTCCTACCTGCAAAGCGTGATTACCGACGTTCTGGATATGTCCAAGATCGAAAGCGGACAGCTCGAGCTCTACCGCAGCGAGATGGATCTGGCCAAACTCATCGAGGAGGTAAGGATCCTGCTGGAGAATCAGACGGAGCAGAAAGGGCTGTGCTTCAGCATAGACTGCCGGGAGCTGACGGAGCCCTTCGTATGGGGGGATCCGCTGCGCCTCAAGCAGATCTTGACAAATCTGCTGGGCAACGCGGTGAAGTTCACCCCCGAGGGGGGCTCGGTCACCCTGACCGTCCGGCAGACACCGTCCGACGGCGTGGCCCAAACCACGTTTCAGGTGGCCGATACCGGCTGCGGCATGAGCCAGGATTTTTTGGAGCGGATCTGGCTGCCCTTTGAGCAGGAGCGGCGGATCGCCTCCCAAAACGGGACGGGGCTGGGAACGACCCTCAGCAAGACCCTGGTGGAAAAGATGGGCGGCTCCATATCGGTGGAAAGCCAGCCGGGAAAGGGAACGGTGTTCACCTTTTCCATCCCCTTTCCCACGGCAGCTCCGCCCGGGGAAGCGGGCGCGTCAAGCGAGCCGGAGGAAACGGCGGAGACCCTGGCGGGAAAACGCGCCCTGGCGGTGGAGGACAATGAGATCAACCGGATGATCGTCGTGTCCATCCTGGAGGGCCGGGGCTGTGAGCTGACGGAGGCCCGCGACGGGCAGGAGGCCCTTGCCACCTTTGAAAACAGCCCGCCGGGACATTTCGACCTGATCCTGATGGATATCCAGATGCCGGTGATGGACGGGTATGAGGCCACCCGGCGCATCCGGGCCCTGCCCCGGCCCGACGCCGCGGCGGTGCCGATCATCGCCATGACGGCCAACGCCTTCCGGGAGGACATCGAGCGGGCGCTGGCCGCGGGCATGAACGACGTAGTGACAAAGCCGCTGGACATGAAGCTGCTGCTCCAGAAAATCGAGCGGGTCAGAGACCGGGAGGACGAATCATGAAGAAAAGCCGCCTGTTTCGCGCCCTGTTCGCCGCCTCGCTGTGCCTCTGCCTCACCGGCTGCCGGACAGACGCGCCCATAGGGCCGGAAAAATTGACCCTCATTATAAAGACGCCGCCCATCAGCCTTGGAAACGTGCCAGGCGTGGGAGAGGCGGAGGCCGCCGACCTGCTTACGGCGGCGGCGGAACGTTTTCAGGCGCAATATGATACATATGACGTGGAGTTTGTCGTCAGCCGCTATGACTATCTGGATGAGCAGGCGCAGCTGGCGGACAAATACGGGACGGCGGAGGCCGCCGACCTGTTCTTCTCCGGCTCCTGGAACACGCCGCTGTACGCCAAGCGGGGCTGGCTGGTCCCGTTGGACGACATCATTGACGACGAGCTGCGCGCGGATATCGACCCGTCGATCTGGAGGCAGAATTCCATCGGCGGTCAGGTCTACACCATGCCCTTCCATCAGCTTCAAAACACCCTGATGGTGAACCGGGCGATGATGGAGGCGGCCGGTCTGGAGGAATATGTTCCCCCAGACGACGCCATAGCCCATTGGACCACGGAGGAGTTCAGCCACATCTGCTGGACGCTGGCGGAGGACCTCACCGATGAGAATACCTTCGCGTTTATGATGTATGCCGCCAATAGCCAAGGGGACAACCACATCATGACCCTGCTGCGGGCCTATGGCTGCCCGCTGTATGATGAGCACGGGAATTTCAAGGTGAACACACCGGAGGGGATCCAGGCCCTTGCCTGGATCAAGGACTTGGACAAACAGGGGATCACGCCCAGGGGCGCGGAAAATTTGGAGCTGCTGGACTGTATCAACCTGTTTTACAACAGACAGCTGGCGATCTGCATCGGGAACCTGACCAACCTTTGGGACGCCCGCGCCAAGGGGCTGGACGTCTTTGCCGTGAATTTTCCCAGCCTGACCGGCGAGGGGTACTGCACCACGTCCGCCAACGGCTTCTGCGTGTTTGACAACGGCGACGAGCGAAAAATCCAGGCGGCCAAGGACTTTCTGCGCTTTATCTACACGGATGAGACGCTGATGCGGTATACCCTGGGCACCCTGCCGGTCAACGACTCCATCACCGAACAGTATCAGGACGAGATCTGGATGCTGAAAGCCTATGGAGAAAACACCTCCAATACGGTGGATAACATCCAGAACAATCTGAACTGGCAGGGCGTTCGGAACGTCTTTTATCCCCTGATCGGTGATCTGCTGGCGGGCACAAAATCCCCGGAACAGGCGGCGGTGGGCATCGACGTGAACTGCAACGCCGCTTTGGAGCAGGGCCGCGCCGCCGACGGCTGAGGGTCTTGGCGAAACAGGTCCAAAAAAACAGGATCGGAAACGGTGGGTGCAGGCATGAAAAGCGATGTGATCCAATATGAGCGGATCTACCACCTGCTGAAAAGCAGGATCGAGTACGGCATCCTCCCAGTGGGCGCCGCGCTGCCCGGGCGGTCCATCCTGTGCAGGGAGCTGGGAACGTCGGAGCGGACCCTCCGGCACGCGCTGGAGCTGCTGGCGCAGGACGGATATCTGGACATCTCCCCCAGAAAGCGGCCCGTCGTGGTCTCCGCCTTCGCCGCGCCGGAGGGCCGGGCGCTGCTGCACACAAAAAAGGCGGACGCCGCCCGGGTCAACGACCTGCTACAGACAAGCGTCCTCTTGTGCTATCCGATCTACATGAGCGGCCTGCGCCGGTGCGCCGGCGGGGACTGGCACACTCCGGAGGCCCTGCTCGCCCAAATGGATCCAAACCGGCCGGAGGAATTCTGGCAGCTCTCCAGCCGGCTGGGGCGCTTTTTCATCGCGAGGAATGAGAACGAACTGCTCCTGCGGGCCGTGGACAGCCTGGGCTTCCGGGGAAAAGAGCCCCCTCCCGGCCCGCTGGAGGACAGGGTCCGGTACCGCGAGAATATTGAACGGCTGCTCCAGACGGTCAAGGCCGGGGGCGAGCCGGAACAGGCACAGTTTGCGCCCATCCTCGCCCAATACCGGGCGATTGCGGAGCAGGCGGGTGAGTTCCAGTTCCTCCAGGCCCTCTCCCCCTGCCCCTTGCTTGCGGAGGCGGACGGCCCGGGCCAGCAGCTCAGCCTGGCCCAGGAGCGGTACTCCACGGTCTGCCTGGACCTGCTGGGGCTCATCGCCATCGGCCGCTATCAGCCCGGCGACCGCCTGCCCACCCACGACCAGCTCCAGGAAATCTACGGCGTCAGCCGGGACACCACTGTCAAAGCCATCCGCATGCTGCGCCGCTGGGGCGTGGTGACCGCCGCGCCCCGGCGGGGCATCTCGGTGGTAATGGATCTGGACGGGCTGAAAAAGATCCAGATCACGCCGGAGTCCATCGCCTGCCACGTGCGGCGGTATCTGGACAGTCTGGAGCTGCTGTCCCTGACGGTGGAACGGGTCGCCGCCCACGCCGGGGCCCGGGCGGAGGCAAAAGAGGCCCGGCAGCTCCGGGGCATCCTCCTCAGGCAGCTGGAGCAGCCCTGTGAGCACCAGCTGATCCCGCGCACACTGCTGGATTTCATCGCTGAGCATATCCAATATGACGCCCTGCGGGCGATCTATGGGATCCTGGCCCGAAATTTCAGCATCGGCCGCGGTATTCCAAAGCTGGTCAGCCCGGACAAAAATCCACAAAACAGCGAGATCTACCGGCAGTGCATCGAGGCCGCCGAGATCCTCTCCGGCGGCGACGCCCCCCGGTTCGCCAAAGCGGCGGCGGATATGTTCGCGCAGGTCCGGGGCCTGATCGTCACGGCCTGCCGGCAGCTGGGCTACTGGGACGCCGCGATGCGGGTGTACGACGGGGCGGCTCTTTGGAAATGACGCCCCCTGCCGGGGCGGGACAGGAAACTGACATACAGCCGCCGGTCAACTCCGGGGCACCCTCTTTGCCGAAAGGAAGGCCGAGGATCGTTATGAAAAGGAACCGAGAAAAGAAGAAAAGCGGCAAATGGGAAATCTCCTTTGCCCCCATCTCCCGATACAGCGCGGTATTCTGCGCGCTGATCTTCCTCATCGTCCTCCTGGGCGGCGGCATCCTCTCCATCAGCCGGATGCGGGCGGACGCCAGGGCCTCTCTCGCCGCAAGCCACGCGCAAATCTCCCAGCGGGTCGCGGGGGCGGTGGACCTGTTGGAATCCCTGGCGGGCCTCCCGGAGTTTTACGACCCAGAACTCCCGCCCATTGACAAGGTAAAAAAGCTGGACCAGATGAGCCCCCACTTCGGGTACATGATGCTCTGCTACGTGGATTCCAACATCATTGTCTACTCCGACGGCTCCGAACCGGCAAGCCTCGCCAGCCGGGACTACATGCAGCAGTTGTTTTCCACCGGGCGGCGGCAGGTGACGGACAGCTTTGCCGCGGGGGCGGACGGGGCGACGCTGAACTACACGGTGGCGGTGCCGCTGTTTGACGAGGATGGAACCATCACCGGGTGTCTGTTCTGTGCCATTTACTTTGACGAGGCCGTGCAAATCCTGAAAGAGTCGGCGGGCGCCAACGGCGCGGAGGCGACATTGATCGGCTCCCAGGGGCAGGTCATGTCTTCCACGGTGGGGTTTCCCTACGGAGATTCCATCATGGACGTCTTTCGAAACGGCGTGCTGTTCGGCACCACGGCGGACCAGCTGGAGGAACACCTGCTGGCCGCCCAGCCCGGCGCCTTTTGGAGCTTCCGGGACGGCAGCTTGTACTATACCGTCTACCAGCGGGTGGAATACACGGGCTGGGATATCATATGCTCGGTCAACTTTGGGAGCACTTTTTCGGAGATCCTTCCGGCGCTGCTGCTGGTGTCCGGTCTGACGATCCTGTCCTGCCTCTGCCTGCTGTGGTTCGTGCGCCGTTACATCGCCGACCAGATGCAGGTCGTGGACACCCTGGTCCATTCGGTGGAAGAGCTGGAGCGGCGGGTCTACCAGGATGAGCGGCCCGAGAATGTGGACTTTCAGGAGGTCCTGCGCCTGACCAGCACCGGCCTGTCCGACAGCCTGACCGGCGTGGTCACCCGCTCGGTCTTTTTGAACCAGGCCTCCTCCCTTCTGAAAAAGGCGGACCCACAGCTGGTCCAAGCCCTGTGCTTTATTGACATGGACAATCTGAAGTATATCAACGACAGCTGCGGCCACGCCGGCGGCGACATCGCGCTGAAAAGCCTGGGATACATCCTCCGGGAATATGAGAAAAAATACGACGGTGTGGTGGGCCGGTACGGCGGAGACGAGTTCGTCCTGCTGCTGACCAGCCTGGACAATGAGGCGGAGCTTCGGGGTGTGCTGGACGAGCTTGTCCTCCGCCTCCAGACCAGCGTCCAGTCGGGAGGACAGAGCATCCCGGTCCAGTGCAGCATCGGCGTATCCATCTACCAGCCGGGAGCGGAGCTGGAGCAGATGATCGCCGACGCGGACGAGGCCCTTTACTACGTGAAGCAAAACGGGAAAGGGTATTACCATATCCACAAGAAGTGAGGGGCCTATGAACAGACACACTCCACGGCGGGCAGCCTGTTTCGCCGTCATACTGCTGATCCTCGCCGCGGCCGCGGCGGCGGGGCTTGGTCTGCGGGGCTCCATTCTGGAGATCCGCCAAAGAGAAGCTGAAAACGTCTTGTTTTACTATCGGGAAAAGATCCTTCTTCAGATGGGGGGGACCATGAACGAGGCAGGCGCCCTGGCGCAGACGGCATATGTGATGGAAAAGGAACAGCCGGGCTCCCTCGACTGGTTCGAGCACGCGGCCAAGCCGCTGCTGGAGCGGGAGGAGGTCCGCTTCGCCTACCTGTTCGCCGGGGACACCATGGTAAGCGCCCTGCCCCGGGACAGCTTTGGACAGCTGGTCGGGCGGGACATGCAGGATTTCTCCTACATATTCACCTTGGCCAAGGTCGTCAAGGAGCTGGTGGTCGAAGGGCCCGTCGTATTGGAGAGCGACCCCGGGCAGCGGGAATCGTTCCTGTTTCTGCAGCCCATTGTGGAGGAAAACGCCTATCTGGGCCAGGTGGCCGTGGCGGTAGACCGGGACTATGTTCTGGAGGAGCTCGGGCTGGCGGAGCTGTACGCCCAGGGGTATGACTACGAGCTGTGGCGCGTGGAGCCGCAGAATGGAAACAAGGAGGTCATCGCAAGCTCCCGGTCAGACGCCGATTTCTCCCAGGCGAAAAAAACGGTGTTCTATCTTCCGACCCAGTGGACCCTCAGCATCCAGCCGTCGGCGGGATGGCTCGATCCGGGTCAGAGGATGGGCCTGATCCTGGTGAGCATGCTGCTGGCTGTCCTCCTGCTGGCGATGGCGTACCTGCTGTACAAAAACGCCGCTCAAAAACGGGCGCTGCGTCTGACAGACCAGAAGGACGCGGACACGGGCCTATACAACCGCAGGGGATTTACGGCCGCTCTGGACGGCTGGCCCTCCGCCGGCGGCCGCCCCGTCATGCTGTTTTACTACTCCATCGAGGGATATACGCAGGCCGCCCGCCTGATCGGCCCGGATGCGGAGGCGGTTTTCCTGCGGAGCGTCCCGGCCCGGCTGGACGAGTATATCCACAGCCCCTTCCTGGCCGGGCGGCTGGACGCCGGGAGTTTTATCGTCGCGGTGCGGGAGGAGA
The DNA here is from genome assembly GCA_022846075.1 of Oscillospiraceae bacterium. GTDB lineage: Bacteria > Bacillota > Clostridia > Oscillospirales > Oscillospiraceae > Vermiculatibacterium. The sequence goes on along the minus strand of AP025582.1, from coordinate 1,209,504 downwards.
TGGACGAGCAGCAGCGGGAGGACTTCGCCAAGGGGCTGTCGCTGGAGCTCTTATTACAGGTGCGGATCGACGGAGAGAAGAGCTTTTTGATGGCCCGCTACCAGTATGCCGAATACCGGCCCGGCACCGACCGGGCGGCGGACGCCCTCGCCGGGCTGATCCGCGCCTATTACCTCCGTGTCGCCCAGGAATCCCCCGTGCGCAAGCTGACGGAAAAATGCAGGCAGCTCATCGAGGGAAGGGGCGACGTGGTCTTTGACGAGTACACGGACCTGGAAATGATGGAGCTTTCCAAGACCTTCAACCGGTACCGCAAGCAGGTGGAGCAGCTGGCCTATTCCGACCCGGTGTTCGCCGTGGGGAACCGGCCGAAATTTCTCCGGGATACCAATATGTTGATCTCCTACGACAAAAAGAGGCGGTTCAGCCTCTACTGCGTGGATATCTGCTCTTTCAGCCAGTATAACGAGCTGTTTAGCGCCGCCATCGGAGACGAGATCCTGCACGAGGTGCTGCGTCGGCTGTCACGCCCATTCGGTACTTACCTCTACCGCATCAACGGCGACGTGTTCCTGGGCGTATCCCTCTCCGACGAAAGCGCCCAGTCCTTTGCCAGCCGGCTTCAGGCCATGTTTCTCGCGCCCATCACGGTGGGTAGCCTCTCCTTCCCCCTGCAGATCCGCATCGCGGCCTGCCTGTACCCCGAACACGGCGAGACCCCCGGCGCTCTCCTGGACCACATCCAGTCCGCCCTGCGCTTCGCCAAGGAGTCGGACCGGACGGTGGCCATCTACAACGGACAGCTGGACGAGATGATCCGGACCGAGGGAGACATCCTGCGCCGGTTGAAGGACTCCATCCGGCAGAAGTCCCTGGAGGTCTGGTACCAGCCCATCATGCTGCTAGAAGACGGCCGGTACACCGCGGCGGAGGCCCTTGTGCGTCTGCCCAACGGCAAAGGCGGCCACTTCTCCGCAGGCCAGGTCATTTCGCTGGCCGAGCGCAACGGCATCGTGGAAGAGCTGGGCGACTATGTGCTCTCCCAGGCCTGCGCATTCATGAAGGCCCATGGCGCCCGGCTGGGGCTCAAGCGGATCGGGATCAACCTCTCCGTACAGCAGCTTCTGGTCGGCGCCAGCGCCGACCACCTGCTGGAGCTGATCCGCTCCAGCGGCCTTGACCCCCGCCGGGTCACTCTGGAGATCACGGAGAGCATCCTGATCCAGTCCATAGACCGGGCGGCCGAGGTCCTGGAAAAGCTGAGGCAGGCAGGCGTCCATATCGCGCTGGATGATTTCGGCGTGGGGTACAGCAGCCTCAATTACCTGTCCAACCTTCCGGTGGACATCCTCAAAATCGACCGCTCCCTGACCCAGCAGATCTTGACAAGCCCCAAGCAGTACGCGCTGCTCCGCTCCATTGTGGAGATGGCGGCCATCAACGGGCTGCTGGTCGTGGCGGAGGGCGTGGAGACCCAGGCGGAGCAGGAGGCCATCGCCGGTTCCGGGGCACAGTATATTCAGGGCTATTACTACGCCCGACCCATGCCCGAGGCGGAATTTGACCGTTTTATAAAAGGATAGCAAGAAGCGGGGCCGTATTGGACATCTCCTTTGAACGTCCAGTACGGCCCCGCTTCAAACAGAAAGATTTCTTTCCTAAAATATTTTTATTTTGCAGAAAAATCTTCTATCGGCTGCGCCCCAGGCATTTGGGGATGCTTTTCCTATCAGCCGTCAAATTATACAACAACCCCCCTATTGACAAAGCCATCTATTGTAATTATACTGAAAGCACAATCAAACAAAGTGTGACTCAGACTTATATAAGCCCATAATTGGTTGGGCGTCTCTACCAGCTACCGAAATAGCTGTGCTATAAGTCTCGAAGGGCGGTGATGCCTTTGGAGATAAAAGTACAGTTGGACGGCAGCTTTTTTGTTGCCCGCTCCAGAGACGGCCGGACCAAATCGAATAGCAGAGGACTTATATAGGCCCGTAATTGGTCGGGCGTCTCTACCAGCTGCCGTAACAGCTGCGCTATAAGTTCCCGGAGGAAAACCGGGAATACTTATGGCGTTCCTGCGGCAGTTTTTTTGCGCCCTTTTTTCGGCGCTCACCCAGAAAAGGAGAGAATAAAACCGATGCGTGACAAAACCTTTGTGCTCAAGGGCGATCTGTGTTACAGCAAGGACCCGCGCACCCTGGAGACCGTGGAAAACGGTTATCTGGTGGTCCTGGAGGGCAAGTCCGCCGGTGTGTTCCGGGACCTGCCCGAAGAATACCGGGCCCTGCCCCTGGAGGACTGGACGGACCGGCTGGTCATTCCCGGCCTGACCGATCTCCACGTCCACGCCCCCCAGTACGCCTTCCGGGGCCTGGGCATGGATCTGGAGCTGCTGGACTGGCTGGAGGCCCGGGTCTTTCCCGAGGAGGCCAAGTACCGGGACCTGGATTACGCCCGGAAGGCCTACGGCATCTTTGCCGGGGACCTGAAGCGGGGCGCCACCACCCGGGCCTGCGTCTTCGCCACCGCCCACACCGGGGCCACCGAGCTGCTGATGGACCTTTTGGAGGACACGGGGCTTGTGACCATGGTGGGCCGGGTGAACATGGACCGCAACTGCCCCGACACCATCCGGGAGCCCAGCGCCAAAGCCTCGGCGGAGGAGACCGTCCGCTGGCTGGAGGACACGGCCGGGAAATACCGGCGCACCAAGCCCATCCTCACCCCCCGCTTCATCCCCTCCTGCTCCGACGAGCTCATGGAGCGGCTGGCGGACATCCAGCGGCGGTACGGCCTTCCCCTCCAGTCCCACTTGTCGGAAAACGAGGGAGAGCGGGCCTGGGTCCAGGAGCTTTGCCCCGCCTCCCGGTTCTACGGCGACGCCTATGCCTCCTTCGGCCTGTTCGGCGGGGACGTCAGGACCATCATGGCCCACTGCGTCCTTTCCAGCGACGAGGAGATTTCCCTTATACGGGACCGGGGCGTCTATATCGCTCACTGTCCCCAGTCCAACGCCAACCTGTCCTCCGGTGTGGCCCCCGTCCGGCGGTACCTGGATGCCGACCTCAACCTGGGCCTGGGCAGCGACGTGGCGGGGGGCAGCAGCCTGTCCATCCTCCGGGCCATGGCGGACGCCGTGCAGTGCTCCAAGCTGCGCTGGCGGCTCTCCGACCAGAGCCTCGCCCCCCTCACCGTGCCCGAGGCCTTCTGGCTGGCCACCGCGGGCGGCGGCTCTTTCTTCGGCCCGGTGGGCTCCTTCGCCCCGGGCTATGAGGTGGACGCCGTGGTCCTGGACGACAGCCGGCTGAAAACCCCCTTGGAACTCACCATTCAAGAACGCCTGGAGCGGGGCGTCTATCTATTGGAAGACAGGGATGTGATAAAGAAGTACGTCAGCGGCACGGCACTCTGGTAAGCGCGTTATCTCCGGCACTCGGCTATGGTAAGGGGCACGAGAGAGGCCCCGATGCTCAAAACCTTGCGAATTGAAAGGGAGGGTCCAGCATGAGTACACCGACAAAAGCCCCCGGCGGCACTCTGGACAGAGTGTTCCATCTCAGCGCCAACCACACCGACGTCAAGACCGAGGTCATGGCGGGGGTGACCACCTTCATGACCATGGCGTATATCCTGGCGGTCAACCCCAGCATCCTCAGCGCGGCCGGCATGGACGCCGGCGCCGTATTTACCGCCACCTGCCTCGCCTCAATCCTGGCCACCGTCCTGATGGCGGTCTTTTCCAATTACCCCTTCGTCCTCTCCGCCGGCATGGGCCTGAACGCCTACTTCGCCTATACCGTGGTCATCAAAATGGGCTATTCCTGGCAGATGGCCCTGGCCGCCGTCTTTGTGGAGGGCGTCATCTTCATCCTGCTCTCCCTCACCAACGTGCGGGAGGCCATCTTCAACGCCATCCCCCTGCCCCTCAAGCACGCGGTCTCCGCGGGCATCGGCCTCTTCATCGCCTTCATCGGCCTGCAGAACTGCAAGCTGGTGGTGGAGTCCGCCACCCTGGTGGGGGTCTATAACTTTGCCGACAACGCCGCCGATTTCCGCACCGTGGGCATCACGGTCCTGCTGGCCATCATCGGCGTGCTGATCACTTCCGTCCTCGTGGTGAAAAAGGTCAAGGGCAACATCCTCTGGGGCATCCTGGCCACCTGGGTCCTGGGCATTTTGTGCCAGGTCACCGGCCTTTATGACCCCTCCGTCCTGGGCAGCGTCCTGCCCGACTTCTCCAACGGCATCGCCATCCCCAGCGTCCTGCCCACCCTGGGCCAGCTGGACTTCTCCAAGGTCCTCTCTCTGGACTTCCTGGTGGTGGTCTTCGCCTTCCTCTTCGTGGACATGTTTGACACCTTGGGCACCCTGATCGGCGTGGCCTCCAAGGCGGACATGCTGGACCAGGACGGCAAGCTGCCCAAGATCCGGGGGGCCCTGATGGCCGACGCCGTGGGCACCACCGCCGGCGCCGTGCTGGGCACCTCCACCATCACCACCTTCGTGGAGAGTGCCTCCGGCGTCTCCGAGGGCGGGCGCACCGGCCTCACCGGCCTGGTCTCCGCCGCCCTGTTCGGCGCGGCTCTCTTCCTCTCCCCCATCTTCCTGGCCATCCCCTCCTTCGCCACCGCCCCCGCCCTCATCGTGGTGGGCTTCCTGATGGTGGGCGCCATCCTGAAGGTGGACTTCGACAACGCCTTTGACGCCATCCCCGCTTACATCACCCTCATCGCCATGCCCTTCATGTACTCCATCTCCGAGGGCATCGCCATGGGCACCATCTCCTACGTGGTCATCAACCTCTTCGGCGGCAAAGAGCGCCGGAACACCATCAGCGTGGTCATGTATATCCTGGCCATCCTCTTTGTCTTCAAGTACATCCTCATCTGACCGTGCGGCGGCCCGGCCCTTTGGGGGCCGGGCCGCCGCCCACGCTTCGACACAAGGAGGTCCGCGTATGAAAAACGTATTCTGCCGCGTCCCGCTCTGGGAGGCGGCCAAGACCCTGGCCGCCGTGGCCCAGGGCCAGGCCCCGGCCGAGCTGGTCATCCGGAACGCCCGGCTGGTGAACGTCTGCACCGGGGAGATCCAGTACCCCATGGACGTGGCCGCGGCCATGGGCCGCATCGCCTATGTGGGCCCCGACGCCGCCCACTGCGTCGGCAAGGACACCCGGGTGGTGGACGCCGGGGGCCGGTACCTGGCCCCGGGGCTGCTGGACGGCCACGTCCACATCGAATCCTCCATGATGACCCCCGCCGGCTTCGCCGCCGCCGTCATCCCCCACGGCACCGTGGGGGTCTACTTCGACCCCCACGAGATCTGCAACGTGCTGGGCCCCAAGGGGGTGGAACTGATGCTGGAGGAGGCGGGACGGACGCCTCTGAAGGCCATGCTCACCATGCCCTCCTGCGTCCCGGCCGTCCCCGGCTTCGAGGACACCGGCGCCTCGGTAGACGCCGGTGACGTGGCGAAGGCCATGACCGACCCCCGCTGTGTGGCTCTGGGGGAGATGATGAACGACCCCGGCGTCCTGGGCGGGGCGGAGGGGCCCCACGCCATCCTGGCGGAGACTCTGAAGGCGGACCGCACCATTACCGGCCACTACACCATGCCCGACCTGGACCGGGGCCTCAACGCCTACATCGCCTCCGGCGTGCGCAGCTGCCACGAGTCGGTGCGGGAGGAGGAGGCCCTGGCCAAAATGCGCCTGGGCATGTACGCCATGCTGCGGGAGGGCTCCGGCTGGAAGGACCTCCACCAGGTGGCCCGGGCGGTGACCGCCCACCAGGTGGACCCCCGCTTCGCCCTGCTGGTCACCGACGACGCCCACCCCCACACCCTGGCGGCCGAGGGCCACGTGGACCGGCTCCTCCGCCGGGCGGTGGAGGAGGGCATCCCCCCCGTGACCGCCCTGCAGATGGTTACCATCAACTGCGCCCAGTGCTTCCAGATGGACCAGGATCTTGGCTCCGTCACTCCCGGCAAGTGCGCCGACCTGGTCCTCTTTGAGGATTTGAAGGACTTCAAGGCCGCGGCGGTCTTTATCGACGGGACCCTGGCCGCGGAGAACGGCGCCCTCGCCTCCCCCCTGACTCCGCCTCCCTGCCCCGGCTGGGCCAGGGACACCATGCACCTGGCCCAGCCGGTGACCGCCGAACAGCTCCGGATCGCCGCCCCGGTCCAGGAGGGGGTGGTAAAGGTCCGGGCCATCGAGGTCATCGGCGGCAGCGCCGCCAACCGGGAGGCCATGGTCACCCTGACCGTCCACCACGGTCAGGTGGACGCCGCCCCGGAGCAGGATGTGCTGAAGGCCGCCGTCTTTGAGCGGCACAAGGCCACGGGGCGCCGCGCCCTGGGCTTCTTGAAGGGCTTCGGGATCACCCGGGGGGCCATGGCCTCCACGGTGGCCCACGACGCCCACAACCTGCTGGTCATGGGGGCGTCGGACGCCGACATGGTCCTGGCCGCCAACACTCTGGCCGGCTGCGGCGGCGGGATGTGCGCCGTGCTGGACGGCCGGGTCCTGGGCCTGGTCCCCCTGCCCGTGGCGGGGCTCATGGGCGAGGGCGGCGTGGAGAAGATGGCCGGTCTGGTGGACCGGCTGGCCGGAGCCTGGAAGGAGCTGGGCTGCACCCTGCCCGCCCCCTTCATGACCATGGCTCTGGCCTCCCTGGCCTGCATCCCCGAGCTGCGCCTCACCGACCGGGGGCTGGTGGACTGCCGGAGCTTTACGTTCACGGCGCTGTTTCTGTGAGCGCGGCCCCGAAAAAATCGAATTTCGGAAATGGCGGGCACAAAATGCCCGCCATTTCTTTTTCTTTCCTTGTCCCATCGTCCCGACCATGGTATACTAGAAAATATATCAAAATAGCGATAAATGTGAGTTTTAGGGAGGGGAAACAGAATGAATCAGCCTCGGCGCGCGTTCCGGGCCCTGTGTTCCCTTTTCCTCTCCGCCTCCCTGCTGGGGGGCTGTTCGGCGGGACGGAACATCATCATCGACGACACCCCTACGGCTCCTCCTCCCCAAACCAAGCTGACCTTCTTCGGCTTTAAATACGAGGCCCTCAACGTCCTGGCCATCGAGGACGCCCTGCACGGCTACATGGACGAGCACCCAGAGCTCTGCATCTCCTATGACGGGATCAAGGGCCTCGACTATTACGACGTCCTGCAAAAACGGCTGGACACCGGCAACGGCGACGACATCTTCATGGTGGACCATGAGCGGGTGCTGGAGCTGAGCGGCCAGGGCCGGCTGGCCGACCTCTCGGACCTCTCCACCGTGGCGGATTTCAGCGACCTGGCCATGAGCCAGATGTCCGCCAGCGGGGCCATCTACTACCTGCCCACCTCCATCTCCGCCTTCGGCCTCTACTGCAACACGGACCTTCTCAAGGCCCACGGCTGGGAAATTCCTGAAAACCGGGACCAGCTGGAGGAGGCCTGCCGCTACTTTGTCTCCCAGGGCATCACCCCCATCGTGGCCAACAATGACATCTCTCTCAAGACCGTGGTCCTGGGCAGGGCCCTCCTCCCCCTCTACCAGGGGACGGACACCGCCCAGGCCATCGCGCGGTTCAATACCGGAGAGGACGATCTGGCCCAGGCCCTCCTCCCCGGCTTCCAGCTGGTGGAGCAGATGCTCTCCCAGGGCTGGGTGGACGCCGGGGAGGCCCTGACCACCGCCAAGACCCAGGACGATCTGGTCCTCTTTGCCCAAGGCGAGCGGCCCTTCATGCTCACCGGCGCCTGGGCGGTCTCCCGCCTGCGGGAGCTGGCGCCCAGCCTCCGTTTCGAGGTGCGCCCCTACCCCATTTTAGATGACGGCAGCGTGCTGGTCATCAACATGGACACCCGGGTCAGCGTCAACGCCGACAGCCCCCATCTGGAGGAGGCCAAGCAGTTTGTGGAATATCTGACCCGCAGGGACGTACTGTGGGAGTTTGTGAACAGCCAGAGCTCCTTCAGCCCGCTGAAGGAGAACCTGCTGGCCGAGGACAAGGCCATCCAGTCCATCGCCCCCTACCTGACCAACGGCCGCAGCGTGCTGGGCTCGGACGACAATTTCGACCTGCCCATCTGGGACCTGTCCCGGCAGTGCGTGGTAAAAATGCTGGAGGGCGGAGACGCTCAGGCCGCCGTGTCCTGTATGCGGGAACTAATCGGCGCGTGGCATGAAGCGCGGACGGGAGCGTGAGCTTTTGTTGAAAGAACGGCGTAAATGGGTCATCATTCTTCTGGTCCTCTTCTCCACCGCCGCCATTTTGGTTGGCGGCATCTGCTACATCTACAACGTCCAGGCAAACCTTTGGAACAAGGCGGTGACGGATATTCTGGAGGTCACCGCCCAGGGCCGTCATACCCTGGACGTCTACCTGGAAAAGGATGAGGCAGCCCTCCACCTGCTGGCCTCCACGCTGGAGGGAAAACGTTCCGGGGACGAACAGGCCCTATGGGAAAAGGTCGGGCTGTTCGGCGGGGGCGAGGACAACACCGCCTACCTCTGCGTGGACCTGGCCTCCGGCGCCGCCTATACGGACCAGAACCCGCCGGGGGGCCCGCTGGGCGAGGACCGCCTCCAGGTCTTCCGCTCCCTGGAGGGCCGCGGCGTCCGGGAGCCCTTTCTTGACGATTACACGGGGGTCTGGACTCTGGGCATCTACGAAAACTTCTCCTTTGCCGACGGCGTCCCGGGGCTGGTCCAAAAGTCCCAGCCCCTCTCCGAGATCGCCGAGCGGTTTTCCCTCTCCTTTTACGACGACCAGGGCTTTTCCTACGTGGTGAACCCGGCGGGGGACATCCTGATCCGCTCCCTGCACCCCAACAGCAACCGCACCTTCCAAAACCTCTTCGACATCATCGACCTCCAGGGCAACAGCGGCAAAGATATCGACGCCTTCCGGCGGGCGCTGGAGCAGGGGAACCGGGGGGCTGCCCGCTTCCGCTACCAGGAGGAGGAGTACGTATTCTGCTACGTGCCCATGGAGTCCGCGGCGGGCTGGTACGTGGTGTCCATCATCCCCAACGCGGTCATCATGGAGCAGGCCGGCAGCATCGTCGAGCACTCCCAGATTTTGTTCCTCCTGATCCTGGTCAGCGTCTTTATACTGGCCGCCTTCTTCATCATCTACCGGGACTCCACCCGCCGGATCCTCCTGGCGGAGGAGCAGGCCCGCCGGGCGGCGGAGAGCGCCAACGCGGCCAAGAGCCGCTTCCTCTCCAACATGTCCCACGACATCCGCACCCCCATGAACGCCATCCTCAACATGACCAAGCTGGCGGAGGGCCATATCGGGGAGCCGGAGCGGATGGCGGGCTACCTCAAAAACGTGGAGCTGTCGGGCCAGCTTTTGCTGGGGCTCATCAACGATATCCTGGACATGTCCAAGATCGAGAGCGGCAAGCTGGTGCTCCGCCAGGACCCCGCCTCCCTGCGGGACCTCCTGGACAATCTCTCCAACATCGTCTCTCCCATGGCGGAAAAGAAGGGGCTGGACTTCACCCTGTCCTGCCCTGACCTTCAGCATGACACGCTGTGCTTTGACTCCCTCCGCCTCAACCAGGTCCTCCTCAACCTCCTGTCCAACGCCGTCAAGTTCACCCAGGAGGGGGGCCAGGTGCGGATGGAGGTGGCCGAGCGCCCCTCTCCCAAAGCGGGACAGGCCCGACTGGTCTTCCGGGTGGCGGACAACGGCATCGGGATGCAGCCGGAATTTCTGGAGCACATCTTTGACTCCTTTACCCGGGAGCAGGACAGCCGGGTGGACAAGACCGAGGGAAGCGGCCTGGGCATGGCCATCGCCAAAATGATCGTGGACCGGATGGACGGCCGCATCACCGTGGAGAGCGAGCCGGGAAAGGGCACGGTATTCACCGTCACCCTGGACCTGCCGTTAGCCTCTCCCGCCCCCCGCCGCCTCACCCAGGAGCGGCGGGACGGCCCCGTCGACCTCACGGGCCGCCGCATCCTGGTGGCGGAGGACAACGAGCTCAACCGGGAGATCGCCCGGGAACTCCTGGAAGGGGCGGGCGCCCAGGTGGAGTGCGTGGAGAACGGCCAGGCCTGCTTGGACCGCTTCACCGACGCCGGGGCAGGATATTTCGACCTGATCCTGATGGACATCCAGATGCCCGTCCTGAACGGCTATGAGGCCGCCCGGCGGATCCGGCGGCTGGACCGGCCCGACGCCGCCTCCATCCCCATTTTCGCCATGACGGCGGACGCCTTCTCCGAGGACGTGGAGGCAGCCAGTGAGGCCGGGATGGACAGCCATCTGGCAAAGCCGCTGGACATGCCCGCCATGCTCAGAGAGATTCAAAAACACCTGGAGCCATAAGCGATCCCGGCTCCGATAAGAAAGGTCGTGGGCACAGTGGAACATCCGACCGAACGGGACCACATCCAACGTCTGGAGGAGGCCAAGGCCCTCGCCAGCCGTCTGATGCGCCTGCACTACTGCGAGGGCGAGCCCGAGAAGGTGACCGCCTATTTCGCCCCTCAGTTCACCTGGTTCGGTGCGGGCGAGGAGCAGTATATCGTGGGCCGGGACCAGGCTGCGGCGGCCTTCCGCCAATTCAAGGACGCCATTCCGGAGTGCGGCATCCAGGACGAGGAGTACGACGTCATCGAGCCCGTGCCGGGCGTCTACGTGGTGTCGGGCCGGATGTGGATTTCCACCGCCCCCGGCGTGGAGATGTACCTCAAGGTCCACCAGCGGGTCACCTTTGTGTTCCAGGAGGCCGGCGGGGCTCTTTTGTGCGCCCACATCCACTGCTCCAACCCCTACCAGGAGCTTGTCAGCGGGGAGCTCTTTCCGGAGAAGATCGGCCGGCAGTCCTACGAGTATGTCCAGGACCGGCTGGCGGCGCTGGAGGTCCAGACCACCCAGCAAAACCGCCAGCTGGAGGTCATCATGTCCTCCATCGCCGGCGGGCTCAAGATCAGCAACGACGACGACACCTATTCCTACGCCTTCGTCAGCAAGGAGGCCGCCGCCCTCTTCGGCTATACGGTGGAGGAGTTTATGGCCGTCACCGGCGGCACCGCCGTTGGGGCCGTCTATCCCCCCGACCTGGAGCGGGTCCTGGGCGAATGTGTGGAGGCCTTCCGGGACGGAGGGCTCACCTACTCCATCCGCTACCGTGTCCGGTGCAAGGACGGCAGTCTCAAGTGGATCATCGACAGCGGCAAGAAGGCCCAGGACCCCGAGGGCAACTGGATGGTCAACAGCCTCTACCTGGACGTGACCAGGTCGGAGGAGGACGCCCAGCGCCTGCGGGAGCAGACCCAGCTCCTGACCAGCATCTACGACACCGTCCCCTGCGGCATCATCCGCTTCGTCTGCCGCCGGGACGGCACCTTCCACCTCACCTCCCTCAACCGCGCGGCCCTGTCCCTGCTGGGCTACGACAGTATGGAGGAGGGAATGGCGGACTGGCACGGCGGCGTGCTGGGCTCCGTGCTGGAGGAGGATCAGGCCATGCTGCGCCAGGCCTACCGGCTCCTCCACAACGTGGGGGACCGGCAGGACCGGGAGTACCGGGCCCGGTGGCGGGACGGCTCCCTCCACTGGCTGAACGGCACCAACACCGTGGTGGACCGCACCCCGGAGGGCGAGCTGGTCGTCCAGCGCACCCTGGTGGACATCACCCAGCGCAAGCTGCTCCAGGAACAGCTGGAGCAGGAGCAGGAGATGTACCGGGTGGCTATGGAGTCCAGCTCGGACACCATGTTTGAGTATATCATGGATACCGACACCTTTATCAGCTACGAGCCCCGCGCCGGCGGCGGTGTCATCCGCCGGGAGCTGGACCACTACTCCCAATGCCTGCTGGACAAGTCCTTCCTCCACCCGGAGGACGCCCCCATGGCCATCGACAACATCTGCAACGGCCGGGCCGAGATGTTCGAGGCCCGGGTCGTCACGCCGGACAGCGCGCCGGGCGACTACCGCTGGCACCGGGTCAGCAGCCGCCTCATCATCCGGGACGGCCGCCCCGACCGGGTGGTGGGCACCATCCGCAACATCCACAGCCTGAAGGAAACCCTGCTGGAAAACAGCGAGCGCCTGCACATGAACCAGTCCGCCCTCCAGGCCATCAGCGGCGTCTACGTCTGCATCTTCTATGTGAATCTTACCGACGACCAGTATTACGCCGTCCGTCTGCCGCAGAGCAGGGACCCGCTGGAATTCACCCGCACCGGCAGCTTCTCCGGCGATTTGTGCAGGCGCCTGCTGCCCCAGGTGGAGGACGCCAGCCGGCCCCGGGTGGCCCAGGTGTGCGACCGGGACGCCCTGCTGCGCTCCAACGACTACGCCGAGGTGGAGTTCCGCCAGGGCGGCCCCGCGGGCTCCGACCCCGCATGGTTCCGGCTGGAGATCCACCCGGTGTCCCTTCTGGGCGCGGAGCCCAAGATCGCCATCATCGCCCTGCGGAACGTCAGCGCGGAAAAACGCCGGGAGCTGGAGCACCAGGCGGAGGAGAGCGCCGCCAAGCAGGCGTTGGAGGAGGCTTATGAGGGCGCCCGGCGGGCCAACCAGGCCAAGAGCGAATTCCTCTCCCGCATGAGCCACGACATCCGCACCCCCATGAACGCCATCCTGGGTATGGCCACCATTGCGGAAAAACGGCTGGACGAGCCGGAAAAGGTGGCCGACTGCCTGGCCAAGATTCACCTCTCGGGCAGCCACCTGCTGGGCCTTATCAACGAAGTGCTGGATATGTCCAAAATCGAGTCGGGCAATATCGGCCTGAGCGAGAGTTCCTTTTCCCTCAGCGAGACCTTGAACACCGTCCTCCAGATCATCCGCCCGGACACCGACCGCAAGGACCAGCGGCTCGCCTTCCGCTCCTCCATCCAGAACGACGCCGTCCTAGGCGACTCCATGCGGGTACAGCAGATCCTGCTCAACCTGCTCTCCAACGCCGTCAAATACACCCCCGCCGGGGGCCGCGTCTCCCTCCGGGCGGAGGAGAAGCTCTCCAGCCTCCGGGGGGTGGGCTGTTTCGAGTTCATCGTGGAGGACGACGGCATCGGCATGTCCCCCGATTTCCTGGACCGGCTCTTCACCCCCTTCGAGCGGGCGGAGGACCCCCGGGTGGGCTCCGTCCAGGGGACGGGGCTGGGTCTTGCCATCACCCACAACCTGGTGCAGATGATGAACGGCTCCATCCGGGTGGAGAGCCGCCCCGAGGAGGGGACCCGCTTCACCGTCATCCTCTTCCTCAAGCTGGACCGGCAGGCCCTCTCCGCCGTCCCCTCCGGCCAAACCGCCCCCCGGCCCGCCTCCGGCTTTGGCCCGGGAACCACGGTCCTGCTGGTGGAGGACAACGACATCAACCGGGAGATCGCCCGGGAGCTGTTGGGGATGTCGGGACTGAAGAGCGACTGCGCCGTGGACGGAAAGCAGGCGGTAGAGCTGTTCTCAGCCCATCCGCCGGGTACCTATTCCCTCATCCTCATGGATATCCAGATGCCGGTGATGGACGGCTACGAGGCCACCCGGGCCATCCGGGAGCTGGGCCGGACGGGCGGCCGCCCCGACGCCTCCGAGATCCCCATCATCGCGCTCACCGCCAACGCCTTCGCCGACGACGCCTACCGCGCCCGGCAGGCCGGTATGAACGAGCACCTGGCCAAGCCGCTGGAGATGGACAAGCTCCTCGCCGCCCTCCACCGCTGGCTGGACTGAGCCATACAAAAAAGCCTTCGGCCCTTTCGGGCCGAAGGCTTTTTATGCTACTGGCACTGTTTCTGGTACTCCGACGGCGACATTCCCACCGCCCGCTTGAAGGTGCTGCTGAAGTAGGTGATATCCCGGTACCCTACCTGCGCGGCCACCTCATAGACCTTGTTTCGGCAGTCCTTCAGCAGTTCCATGGCCCGGTGCATGCGGTAATTGGTCAAATAACCCGTCAGGGTGTGGGAGGTCTCCTTCTTGAACACGTGGCTCAGATGGCTCTCGCTGATATCCAGGTTCCGGGCCACGGAGCTGACGCTGATATCCGGGTCGTTATAGTGTCCGGCGATATAGGCCAGCGCCTCCATGACATACTTGCTCTTGTCCCGCAGGTCCTCGGAGAGGACCTGCGCCCCCACGGTGGGGGCGGGCCGGCGGTTTTTCTGGATGCGGGCGACCACCTCCTCCAGCTCCCCGTCATGGAAGGGCTTGAGAAGATAGTCCGCCGCCCCCAGCTTCACCGCCGACTGGGCGTAGGCAAAGTCGCTGTATGCCGTCAGAAAGATGAGAAAGACGCCGTTCCCCTCGGAGCGGAGGGTGCGGGCCATCTCCAGCCCGTCCATCCGGGGCATCTTGATGTCTGAGACCACCAGATCCGGCTTGCAGCGGCGGATGACCTCCAGCCCCTCCGCCCCGTTGGACGCCTCCGCCACCACGGCGCAGCCCACGCTGGCCCAGTCCACCGCCAGGACGATGCCCTTGCGCACAAGCTCCTCGTCCTCGACCACCACCACTTTCAGCATGGCTCCTCTTCCCTCTCCTTTCCCGCCCGGCTGATGGGCAGCCGGATCCGGACGCAGGTCCCCCGGCCCCCCGTGAACGGGAACTCAAGGCCGTGGTCCGCACCGTAGTGGAGCCTCAAAATGGCGTCCACGTTATAAAGACCCAGATGCCCCCCGCCGGAGGCCGTAGTCTGGGCCTGGAAGCGCCGGATGCTCTCCTCCGACATGCCGCGGCCGTCATCCCGCACCGTCACCTCCAGCTCCTCTCCCTGCCGCCGGGCGGTGATGAGGATCTCGCCCCCCTCCCGGTCCTCGAAACCGTGGACGATGGCGTTTTCCACCAAGGGCTGGAGCATCAGTTTGGGCACCAGGACGTCCAGCATGGCCCCATCCACCTGGGTGCGGAACTGGAACTTGCCGGAAAAACGGATCTTCTGGATCTCCACATACCGGTCCAGCAGCCGCAGCTCCTGCTCCAGCGTGACGAATTCCTGATCGGTGATGCTGCACCGGAGGATGTCGGCCAGATCGGCCGAGATCGTGGCCACCTCGGGCACCTGATTGATCTTCCCCATCCATTTGATGGTGTCCAGGGTATTGTAGAGGAAGTGGGGGTTCAGCTGGGCCTGGAGCATGCGGATCTGGGCGTCGCCCAGATCCCGCTGCTGCCGCACCGATTCGGCCAGGTTGTCCCGGAGGGTGGACACCATCCGGTCGAACCGCCCCGCCAGCTGGCCCATCTCGTCGATGCGCTCACTGGCCACCTGGACCTCCAGGTTCCCCCGCTCCACCTCGCTCATGGCGCTGTTGAGGGCCCGGATCGGCTCGAAGAGCTGCTTGGAAAACCCCATGGAAACCAGCACGCACAGCCCCACACACAGGGCGATGGCCATAAGCGCCACCAGATACAGCAGGCGCATGATCCACGCCGCCAGGGGTTTGGGCTGCTGCATGAGGAGATAGAGGCCGGTCCCCTCACTCTGGCGGATATAATAAGAATATTCCCCGCCCTTGTCGCTGAGCACCTGTCCGGAGAGCATCTGCTCCCGCAGCCGGGGCACCAGGCCCGTCTTTCGGGCGGAGGGTGTGGCGTACACAAGGCTCCAGTAGGGGTCCAGCACCAGCAGGGACGATGTGGCGCCGTACTTGCCCTCCAGAAGGCTTTGGAACTGGCGGTCGGTCATCTCCAGCACCACATAGCCCAGCACACGCCCCCCCTCCGTCACCGGCCGGGCCGCCCGCAGGCAGTCCGGGCCGCCGCCGGAAAAGTCCTCCACGTCCCGGAAAACCAGCTCCCCCGTCTCCCGGGCGGCTCTCAGCACGCCCCAGTCGGCGGACAGGGCGGTGCCGCCCCGGTCGTTGGCCGTGGAATAGAGCCGCCGCCCATGGGCGTCGAAGAGGGAGACGTCCGCCCGGCTGAGGGCCGGGGCGGCGCCAGCGTAGAGCTGATAATAGATGTCCTGCTCCTCCACCTCCCGGGAGCCGGAGAGGGCGGCGCGGACCTGGGGGTCCTGGGCCAGCGTGTCCATCACCCCGGCACAGACGTGGAAGAGCTCGTCCATATCCGCCCCGGCGGCGGCCAGCTGGGTCTGCGCCGTCTCGGCGGCGTTCCGCTCCAGGCTGCCCCGGAATACCCCCACCATCATAAGAACACAGATCAGCAGCGGCACGATCCCCGTCACCAGGAAACCGAAGAGCAGCTTCCTCCGAAAGGAGCGGTTCCACCGCTCCCGCATCATGACGCGTCCTCCCCGCGCAGGGCGGACCACCGCCGGGTGAACTCCTCTTTCTGCCCGGCGGCCCAGTGGACGTCGTAGTCCACCAGCTTTATGCCCTCCCCCGCCAATTCGGCCGGGTCGGGGACATCCGTACGGACCGACCGGCGGGAAAACTGGCTCACCACCAGTTCCTGCACGTCATAGCTCTGTACGAACTCCAGAAAGGCCTTTGCGTTCTCCCCGTGGGGCGCCCCGGCAATGAGGGCGCTGCCGTCGGGCACGGCGCTGGTCCCCTCCACGGGGTAGATGATCTCGATCTGATCCCCCTGGGCCAGGCGCTTGAGGGCGGTCTCCTCCAGGGTGACCCCGATAAAGTCGCTGCCGGAGGCCACCGCCTCCACCACGTCCCCCGAGCCCGCCAGGACCTGCCCGTCCAGATTTTCCACCAGCCGGGCCAGCAGCTCCCAGTCGTCCCCCGGCAGGACGGAGAGCAGGGTCAGGATCCCGGTGTAGCTGGAGCCGGACACCGTGGGGTCGGCCAGGGCGATCCTGCCCCGGTACCGGCTGTCCAGCAGGTCGGCCCAGCCGGTGACCTCTCCCCGGGAGAGGAGCTTGGTGTTGCAGATCAGCACGATGGGCAGGGAGGAAAAGGGGGTCCACACGTCCCCCTCGCACCGGGCCCCGGCCTTCAGGACCCCCGCCTGGGCGCAGGTGTAGGGCTCAAAACAGTCCTCGTAGGCCGCCAGGCTCTCCACGCCCCCGCCGAACATCACGTCGGCCCTGGGCTCCTCCCGCTCCGCCTCGATCCGCTCCAAAAGCTCGTTGGTGCCCCCGGTGACCACCTCGGTCCAGATTCCGGTGCGCTCCTGGAACTCCTTCAGGATGGGGCCGTATACCTCCTCCTTGTGAGAGGTGTAGACGGTAAGCCGCTCTTCCTCCCCCGGGGCAAAGGGATACTCCTCCGTGGCCGCCGGGGCGCAGCCGGTAAGGAAAAGGGCCAGAACCGCCGCAAGCGCCGTCAATTTTTTCACTCAGCCACCCTTCTTCCCCACATTTTTTGTTTATTTTAGCACATTTTAAGGCCGGTGACACCACCGGCCCGCCTTCTCATACCAGGTCCAAAAGCTCCGTGAGGGCCCCCACCCGGTGCTCCGCCAGAGGGCTCTCCACCGCGTCCCCGCCGAAGGCCACGGCCGTAAAGCCCCCGTCGCGGGCGGCCTTGATGCCGGCGGCGGCGTCCTCCACCACCAGCGCTTGGCCGGGGCTTACCCCCAGCAGGGCGGCGGCTTTTAAAAACACCTCCGGGTCGGGCTTGGCCCGGGTTACCATCGTGCCGTCGGCTACGGCGTCGAAGGAGGGGGCAAGCCCCGTCCGCTCCAGAATGTATTTCGCGTTCCTGCTGCTGCTCCCCACCGCCAGAAGGAGCCCCCTCTCCCGGAGGCCCCTCAGGGCCCTCCGCACGTCCTCCGCCACATCGCGGGGGCCAAGGCCGGCGGCCAGAGCCAGATAGGCCTCGTTTTTCTCCGCCGCCAGGGCCGCCTTTTCCTCCGGGCTGAAATCCCGCGGGGCGGCCTCCAGCACGATGTCCAGGCTGTCCATCCGGGAGATGCCCCGCAGGCGGCGGTAGACCGTCTGGCCGAAGGGAATGCCAAGCCGCCCGGTCAGCTCCTTCCAGGCCGTGTAGTGGAGCCTGTCGGTGTGGACCAGCACCCCGTCCAAATCAAAGATGACTGCTTTTTTCACGCTTCCAGCTCCTTCAGGAGGTCCTCCAGCACCGCCAGCACGCTGCGGCATTGCCGGGGAAATTTGGCCCGCAGGACCGGGTCGGCGGTATCCATCAGATAGCCCGTCCCCACCTCTTCCAGCATGGCCTCGTCGTTCCAGTTGTCCCCGAAGGCCATCACGTCGGCCAGGGATATTCCCAGCCCGGCGCAGAGGCCCCGCAGGCCCGTCCCCTTGTCCGCCAGGGTGAAGTCCAGCCAGTCCGGCCCGGCGGCCGCCATGCGGAAGGGGCCGCCCCACCTGGGCCCCAGGGCGGCGGCGGGGGCGGCAGTGCCGCCGGGGCAGTAGGCGGAGACCTTCAAGATCTCCCCCGGCAGCTCCTCCAGGCGTTCCACCCGCTCCACCCGGTTTCCCTTCTCGTCCCGGATCAGGTGGATAAAGCCCTCGTTTTCCGTACAGACGTAGATGGTCCCCACGCCTGACACCATCAGCTCACAGCCGGGCAGGCCCCAGATGGCCCGGGCCAGGTCCCCCGCCTCGGCCCGGTCCATGACGGTCCGGGAGAGGATGGGGGCGGTATCCTCCCCGCCCGGGCCGTACAGGATGGCCCCATTCTCACACAGGAAGCAGATCTCGTCCGCCACCGGGGCGAAGAGCCGCCGCAGGGAGTGGTACTGCCTGCCGGAGGCGGGAGAGAACAGGACGCCCGCCGCCCGGAGGCGGTGGATCAGGGGAAACAGCTCCGGCTCCAGCGTCTCCCTGCCGTAGGGGATCAGCGTGCCGTCGATGTCGCTGGCGATGAGTTTGACCATAGCGGAGACCTCACAGTATCATGATAGAATCAAGCGGCGGGGGACGAAGCCGCCCCCCGCCGCTGACGGCGGTCTTTATGAAACGTCCAGGGAGCCCTGGGCGATCAGGCGGCCATTCTTCCGGCTAAATAATACCATATGGCTGCCCTCAAAGTCCAGCCGCACTTTTTGGCCGATCTGGTAGAGCACCCCGCCAAAGACCACGCCGGTGAGCAGGAACTTCCCGATGCGTACCTTCACGGTGGTCTCCATTCCGGTGGGCATGGCGGAGTAGATCTCCCCCTCCAGGGGGCCATTGTCACTGATGGAGAGGAACTCCGGGCGGATGCCCACCACGAAGTCCTCGTCTCCCAGGACAGCCTCGTCCCCAAAGTCCTCCAGTTCGTGGACCTTGGCCACGTGATAGCGGAAGAGGGTATCCTTGTTCCCCTTCTCCACGTGTTTCTTGTCCTTGGCGGCCTCGGCCTCCGCGGCCTTCCGGGCCGCGTCGTCGGCGTCGGCCTGGGCGAACCAATCCGCCAGCGCCACAGGGCTCCGGGGCCGGAAGACCGCCCGGGTGCCGTCAAAGATGGTCAGGGCCAGGGAGCCGTCTGGCTGCTGGGCGCCCTTGGCCTCGATGAAGTTGATGGCGGGGTTGCCCACGAAGTCGGCCACAAAGAGATTGGCGGGCTTGCTGTACACGTCCAGAGGGGCGTCATACTGCTGGAGGACGCCGTTTTCAATGAGGCAGATCTTGGTGGCCAGGGTCATGGCCTCCATCTGGTCGTGGGTGACATAGACGAAGGTGGAGCCGGTGTCGATGTGAAGCCGCTGGAGCTCGGAGCGCATCTCCAGCCGGAGCTTGGCGTCCAGGTTGCTGAGGGGCTCGTCCATGAAGAGCACCGTGGGCTCGGGGGCCAGGGTGCGGGCGATGGCCACCCGCTGCTGCTGGCCGCCGGAGAGCTCGGAGGGATAGCGGTCCATGAACATGCCGATCTTCACGATGCGGGCCACCCGGCGCACGGAGAGGTCGATCTCCTCGGGGAAAAGCTTGCGCACGCTGGTGACGGGCCTGCCGTCCCTGCAGTACTCAAAGTTTTCATTAAAAGTGCAGCCCTCGGCGGCGCATTTGCTTCTGGCGTTCTCCAGCTCCTTCTCCAGCTCCCCCGTCTTGCTCTTGGCGATGGTGCCGGCGTCCATGGACTCGTGGAGCTTGTAGCCCATCAGGGTCTTGGCGGTGTGGATGGAGATCTCGTACCGGTCGATGAGCTTGATGTGGGCCTTGTTCACGTCCAGCTTGCCCTTTTTGTCCACGCACTCCTGGATGGTCTTTACCACGTCCTCCGGCTTTTGGAGGATGCGGATGAGGGCGGCGGCCTTCCGGGCCTCCAGATCCACCTTGGGCAGCTCCTCCTTGATATTGGACAGGCCGAAGGAGATGTTCTGATAGACCGTCATGTTGGGCCACAGGGCGTAGTTTTGAAAGAGGAAGCCCACCTTGCGCTTGTTGGGCGGGATGTTGATGCCGGCCTGGGAGTCGAATACCACGGTGTCCCCGATGGTGATGCGGCCCGAGGTGGGGGTCTCCAGCCCGGCAATCATCCGCAGGGTGGTGGTCTTGCCGCAGCCCGAGGGGCCCAGCAGGGTGATAAAGGCGTTGTCCTCGATGACCAGATCCAGGTCGTCCACCGCGTAGAATTTGTCCCAGCGCTTGGTCACATGTTCCAATTTGATTTCAGGCATGGTTTAACCTCCGATCCCTTTGTCCAGACTGGCGCCGGTCACCTTGTTGACGATGGTGTTGCAGACCAGAATGGTGACGATCAAAATCAGATTGATGCCGCTGGAGAAGGCGTAGAGCCCCATCTCGTCGAAGTAGTCCAGCGTGGTGGCGAGGATGAAGCCCTGCACGCACAGCAGCATGAACAGGGAGAGTTCACGCAGGCAGGTCATGAAGGGCAGCAGATAGCCCGACAGGATGGAAGACTTCTGGATGGGGATGATG
Source organism: Oscillospiraceae bacterium (assembly GCA_022846075.1). Lineage (GTDB taxonomy): Bacteria > Bacillota > Clostridia > Oscillospirales > Oscillospiraceae > Vermiculatibacterium. The sequence goes on along the minus strand of AP025582.1, from coordinate 1,188,792 downwards.
ATGCGGGTCATCCGTTTGAACCAGGGGATATCCTGGATGATGGCCGCCTCCTCGATCTCACCGGAGAGCTGGAGCATGGAGTTGAGGCTGGAGCGGCTGGCAAAGGGGATGTACTTGATGGTGCCCGCGATGATCAGCAGGGTATACGTATTGAAAAGATTGATGTGCTGGTTGGAAAACAGGATGAAGAAGGCCGCGCCCACGGCGATGGAGGGCATCAGATAGGGTAAGAAGGCCACGGAGTTGACGTAGTTTGCCCACTTACTTCGCCGGTTTTTGGCCACGGCGTAGCCGATCAGGGTCCCGATGGTGCCCGCCAGCAGGGCGCAGGCCACGGCCACCAGAATGGTACCCTTGAAGGCGTGCCAGATGGTCTCGTTGTGGAGAATGCCCTTCTGGCCGTACATGCCGTTCTCCGTGATGTTCTCACTGGTGGTCCACCACTTGGTGGTCAGGTTGCTGGTGTCCCCCGTATAGAGGAAGGAGTAGTCGCCGGGGTTGGGCAGGAAGGTCTCCAGGGCGAAGGAGGCGATGGGGAAAATACTGGTGAAGAAGGTGGTGACCACCAGCACCGCGGCAATGACATACTTGCCCACCTTGCCCAGGTTGATCTTGGAGGTCTGCCCCGACTTGCCGGTGACGGTGGTGTAGCTCTTCCGGCTCTTCAGGGACATCTGGTTCAGGAACATGATGGCCACGCCGAAGATCATCATGATGATGGCCAGGATGCTGGCCTCTCCGGTGTACTTGGAGTTCATGGACACATACTTGGTGGCCATGGTGGTCAACCCCAGGTAGTGGGGCACCGGGTAGGAGCCCATGGCCGAGCCGAACACCAGCAGCACGGTGGAGAGGATGGCGGGCTTGACCATGGGCAGGGTGATCTTGCACATGGTCTTCCACTTGGGGGTGTCCAGGATGGTGGCCGCCTCCTCCAGGTTGGCGTCCATGTTGCGGAAGATGCCCCCGATGAGGATATAGGCGAAGGGGGCGTAGTGAAGGCCCAGCACCACCAGGCTTGGGAAGAGCCCCTTGCACCACCACATGGGCATGTTGATTCCCGTCAGCGCGGCCACCAGGCCGTTCTGGGTGCCGGTGACGGCGTTGGAGTTGAACAGGTTCTGCCACACCACCGCCAGGGTCCACTGGGGCATAATGTAGGGGAAGATGAAAATGGAGCTGATGTACTGTCTCCAGGCCAGGTTGGTGCGGGTGACCAGGAAGGCCACGATGCCGCCGAAGAGAATGGCCACGACGCAGGTCCCCACCGCCAGCAGCACCGTATTCCAAAGCGGGGTCCACAGGTTGGCCTTGGCCAGCTTGCTGGTGAAGAGATCGATGTAGTTGATGACGCTGTATCCGCTGGCCTGCCCGGTGAGGTGGGCGTCGATGGTGCCGGCGTGGATCTTGAAGGTGTCGTCCACGATGGCCACGATGGGGGCCACGGTGGTGACGGTGAGGACGATGCCCATCAGAAGCAGGATCACGTTTTGGGGTTTGGAGAGGAAGGTCTTCAGCTTGTTGAGGAAGATGGCGGACCGGCTGGCCCTGAGCGTTGCGGTATCGTTCATGACTTGCTCCTTCCTGAGTGGAGAGGGGGGCTTCGGAGGCGCCGGAACACCCTCCGGGCCCCCCTCTGCTCATGATAGCTTGCGGCGGTCGGTCATCAGCCGGCGCTGTATTTGGTCAGCATCTCGATCCAGCTGCCCACGGTAAAGGCCACGCTGTTGCAGTACTGGGGGTCCTCCAGCACCAGCTTGCCGTTGGTGCTCCACCAGTCGAAGCCCCGGTCGTTCTTGGCCGGGTAGGTGTCCACGCCGTCCACGTAGCCGCCCTCGGAGTGGTGGTAGACTTCCTCGATCTCAGCGGCCAGTTTGGGGTTGGAGGAGTAGCCGCCCATGTCCTTGCCCCAGGCGGAGTAGCCGTCCACGGTCTCGGTGATGAAGGCGATGAGGGCGCAGGCGGTCCAGGGCAGGGGGCTGTTGTCGGTGACAAAGAGATAGTGGGAGTAGGCGTAGCCGCCGATCCCCTCGTAGCCCTCCTGATAGGCGGCCACGTCGATGTTGTTGACGGACACGGAGCTGGACTCCTCCACGCTGCGCAGCTTGGAGTACACCAGCAGGCCGAACTGGTCGGTGGCGGATTTGTCCACCAGGGTGGCGCAGATGGGGCCGTCGTCGGTCTGGGCATTATAGGACTCCACCCACAGCTTGATCCAGGCCAGGGCGTAGGGGCCGTCGGCGCCCAGCCCCAAGTCGGCGGCATCGGTCTCCATCTCTTTGATGGTGGGCTCGAAGTAGGCCTGCTCGTCGGCGGGCAGGGCCTCATAGGCCTCTTTCAGCCAGGCGGCGTAGTCGTCCCGGGTGAGCATGTAGAGGAAATTCTTGCCCACCACCTCGGAGTCGATGTCCATGAAGAGCCCGTGCTCCCCCTCGGCCACGTAATCCCAGCAGTTGTCGTAGGTCTTGGAGCCGGTGTTGTTGTACATGAACACCTTGCTGCCGCTCTGCATGGGCAGATAGCCGGTGTGCTCGGCCGCGGTGGTGTGATTGGCTTGGGCCCACTCCAGGGGAACGAAGGTGTCCAGGATCCCGGTCTGGACCATCTTGGACTCGATCTGGTTGCCGTCCTGGATGAGGGTCATGGCGAAGGTGCCGGTCTCCTTCAGGGAATCGGCGGTGAGCTGATCGAAGATCTTGTTGTTCTTGGGGGTCTGCCAATCCTGCTCCATGGTATAGCTGGGATCGATGGTCTGGAGATACTCGGTGAACTTGGTCATGGCCGTGGGGCCCCGGCTGGAGTTGCCCACGGCGTGGAAGGTCTTGCCGTTGGACTCCTCGATGGCCTTTTTCGCCAGCTCTTCCAGGGTCATGGTCTCGGCCTCGGCGATGATCTTCTGGGTGGCGGTCAGATTGACGGGAGTCTCTGTGGATGCGGGGGCCAGACTGTCCACAGGAGCCTCGCTCTCGGGGGCCTTGCTCTCGGCGGCGGGGCCGCTGGAGCAGGCCGTCATAGACAGACACAGGCTAAGCGCCAACGCGCCGGACAGGATTCTTTTTTTCATGATGTCTCTCCTTTTTCTCTGTCGTCATGTCTTAAAAAAGGGCTGGAAACCATATTTTCCCGGTTCCCAGCCCATGTTCCGTTCCCTGTTTCAGGGGGCGACGGGCACTCCCTCGGCCCGAAGGCCTGCCCGGACACGGGCCGCGTCGTGCAGATAGAGCTCGCCCTTGAGCCCGCACCACCGGGCCGCCTCGATATTCAGGTGGGAGTCGTCCACAAAGAAGCACTCCCCGGGCGCCAGGCCGAACCGGGTCAGGAGCCTGCGGAAGATCTCCGGGTCCGGCTTGAGGAGCTTCTCCTCAAAGGAGAGGATGCACCCCTTCACCAGCGGCCAGGCGGGGATCCGCTCACAGAAGCGGTAGAACCCCTCCGAGGTGTTGGACAGGATGTACACCCGGCAGCCCAGCCCATCTACCTCCCGGGCCAGGTCGTTGATCTCCGCGATGGGGGTCAGCCACTCGTCCCATCGGGCCAGAGCCTCCCCCGCCGCGGCGTGGAGATGGGGGGGCAGGTGTCCCCTGATGGACTCCAGCACCGCCGTCTCCGGGATGCCCCGGTCGGTGGCGATCCAGTCCGGGTGGTCAAAGATCTCCTGGTGGAGGATGTCGGCGTCGGGCTCATTTCCGGTCAGATCCCAGGTCAGGGCATGGGTGTCGAAGTCCATCAGAACGCCGCCCACATCGAAAATCACGTTTTTGATCATACGCGCTATTTCCTTCCAAGCGGTCCCCCGGAGCCATCCGCCCCGGGGGACCGTCCTTTTTTATCAGCCGGCGCTGTACTTGGTCAGCATCTCCACCCAGCTGCCCACGGTGAAGGCCACGTCGGCGCAGTACTCGGGATCCTCCAGGACCAGCTTGCCGTTGGTGGTCCACCAGTCGTAGCCCCGGTCGTTCTTGGCGTCGAACTGGTTCACGCCGTCAACATAGCCGCCCTCGGAGTGGTGATACTCCGCCTCGGTATCCGCGGCCACCACGGGGTTGGAGGAATAACCGCCCATGTCCTTGCCCCAGGCGGAGAAGCCGTCGGCGGTGCAGGTCATATAGGCGATGAAGGCGCAGGCGGTCCAGGGCAGGGGGCTGTTGTCGGTGACGAAGAGGTAGTGGCAGTAGCCGTAGCCGCCGATGCCCTCAAAGCCGTCCTGGTAAGCGGCCACGTTGATGTTGTTGACGGACACGGAGTTGGACTCCTCCACGCTGCGCAGCTTGGAGTACACCAGCAGGCCGAACTGGTCGGTGGCGGATTTATCCACCAGGGTGTTGCAGATGGGGCCGTCGTCGGTCTGGGCGTTGTAGGACTCCACCCACAGCTTGATCCAGGCCAGGGCGTAAGCGCCGTCGGCGCCCAGCCCCAGGTCGGCTGCCTCGGACTCCATCTCCTTGATGGTGGGCTCAAAATAGGCCTTCTCACTGTCGGAGAGCTTGTCGTAGGCTTCCTTCAGCCAGCCGGCATAGGTATCCTCGGTGAGCATGTAGAGGAAGTTTTTGCCCACGATCTCGGAGTCGATATCCATGTACAGCCCGTGCTCCCCCTCGGCCACGAAGTCCCAGCAGTTATCATAGGTCTTGGAGCCGGTGTTGTTGTACATGAACACTTTGTTCAGGGTTTGGAGGGCCAGGAAGCCGGTATAGCTGTCGGCGGTGGTGCCGTTGGCCTCGGCCCACTCCTTGGGGATGAAGGTATCCAGGATGCCGGGCTGGACCATCTTGGACTCGATCTGGTTGCCGTCCTGGATGAGGGTCATGGCGAAGGTGCCGGTGTCCTTCAAAGAGTCGGCGGTGAGCTGGTCGAAGATCTTATTGTTCTTGGGCTGCTGCCACTCGAATTCCATGTTGTAGCCGGGGTCGATGGTCTGGAGGTACTCGATGAACAGGGGCAGGGCGCTCTTGCCGCGGCTGGAGTTGCCCACGCCGTAGAACATCTTGCCGTTGGACTCCTCGATGGCCTTTTTCGCCAGCTCCTCCATGGTCATCCCCTCGGCCTCGGCGATGATCTTCTGGGTAGCGGTCAGGTTGGCGGCGGGGGCCTCGGATTCGGGAAGCAGGACCTCCGGAGAGTTCTCGGGGGCCTTGCTCTCCTCAGTGGGCTTGCTGGAGCAGCCGGCCAGCAGGCCGACGGTCATGGACATGGCCAGTGCAAGAGACAATACGCGTTTCTTCATGATGTACGTTTCCTCCTTCTGATTCCTATGTCGTTGTTTTGACCAATGGCAGGGCAGAGCACTCCGCCATTTCTATTTACATTTTACAAACGCAAAGTTTAAAAATCCACTGGACAAATCTGCAATTCTTTGTGTTTTTAAGCAATCTGCATGACATCTTCCAAATTATCCCCACCTGTTTTCGTCATTTCAAATAAATCCAGGCCGCTTTTTCCTCCCTGCCCTTGCTTGCTTCTCCCCCCGCCCTATGCTATAATGAGTCAAAATTTCAGCGATGCGGCACGGCAACGGGGAGGCGCTCACATGAAGCGGAATATTCTGTCCCGGACCAACGCCCTGGTGAGCCTGATCCTCGTCGTCGGTTTTGTCCTGACCGCCCTGCTCAGTTACAGGGCCAACTACGCCGCCTCCCTGCGCGGCATCGAGCAGGTGTCCACCCTTTCCTCCGAGGGGGTCTACCACCAGCTCACCATCACCTTTTCCCGGCCGGTGAACGTCTCTTTGACCATGGCCAACGACAGCCTTCTCAAATCTCTTCTCCAGGAGGAGGACGCCTCTCTGGAGGATCCCGCCTATCTGGCCCGCATCCGGGAATATCTGGGCGCCTACCGGGACAAATACGGCTACGACTCTGTCTTTCTGGTCTCCGAGGCCAGCAAGCGCTACTATAACTTCGACGGGCTGGACCGGGTCCTGACGCCGGACGAGCCGGAAAACACCTGGTATTACACGCTGGGTTCCTTCCCCGAGGACTACCGGGTGGTGGTGGATAATGACGAGGCGGCCGCCGACAACGACATTACGGTCTTTGTGAACGCCAAGATCAAGGGCCCCGGCGGCGCCATGCTGGGGGCCGTGGGAGTGGGCCTGCGGGTCACCTCCCTTCAGCGGATGCTCCAGACCTACCAGGACCAGTTCGGCGTGAACGCCTATCTGATCGACGGCGGCGGCACCATCCAGATCTCCACCGACCACACCGGCTACCAGCCGGTCAGCCTCTTCCTTCTGGACCACTATGGGAAGGAGATCCAGGAACAGCTCTCCGGCTGGCGGGAGGCGGACGTCTCGCGGAGTTTCTGGGTGAAAAGGGCGGACTATGTGGTGGCCCGGTACCTCCCCGAGCTGGACTGGTATCTGGTGGTGGAACAGGACACCAGCGCCCTGCTCCGCCAGCTGGCCGGGCAGTTCATCCTGACTCTGGCCATCATCGCCGCCATCATCGTCACCATCCTCCTGGTCATCACCCGGGTCATCCGCAGCTTCAACCGGCAGATCATCGCCCTCACCCAGGCCAGCGAGCAGGAGCGGCACTCCATGTTCGAGCAGGCCACGGAGCAGCTTTTCGACAATATCTATGAGCTGGACATCACCCACGACTGCCCGGCCAACCGGGCCACCGAGCGGTATTTTGAAAGCCTGGGCGCACCGCCGGGGACTTCATACGAAAAATCCCTGCGCATCGTGGCGGAAAAGCAGATCAAGGAGGGGTTCCGCCAGGGGTACATCGACACCTTTTCCCCCAAAAACGTCCAGCAGGCCTTTGACGCCGGCATCGACTCCCTGCGCTACGAGTTCATGATGACCGACGACGGGGAGAACTATTACTGGATGCGCATCACCGCCCGCATGGTGCTCCTGGAGGGGGACCACTCCCTGCATATGCTGACCTACCGGCAGAACATCGACGCCGAGAAGCGGCGGGAGGAGCGGATGCGCCAGCTGGCCCAGACCGACGAGATGACCGGCTTCCTCACCAAGATGGCCACCCGGCGGGCCATTGATCTGTGCTTGGAGGAGGCCCCCGCCCACCAGCGCTACGCCTTTTTCCTCTTCGACATCGACAACTTTAAGCAGGCCAACGACCTCCACGGCCACGCCTTCGGCGACTCCGTCATCCTGGCCTTCACCGATGCCATCCGCGCCCACTTCCCCCCGTCCGCCGTCTTGGGCCGGGTGGGCGGGGACGAGTTCGTGGCCATGGTCCCCGTCCCCGACCGGCGCTGGGCGGAGGAAAAAGCCCGGGAACTGGCCGACGCCCTGGATCAGGTCCATGGCGCGGGGGATAAGGTCTGGCACGCGACTGCCAGCATCGGCGTCGCCCTCTCCGGCCAGGGACAGCCCGGCCGGCTGTCCCTCTATGAAAACGCCGACGCCGCCCTCTACCAGACCAAGGCCCGGGGCAAAAACGGCTTTACCATCTATCAGGCATGACCTTTCCGCAAAAGAAGGCCCCGGCATCCTCTTGGATGCCGGGGCCTTCTTTTCTATTCGCTGCCCCAAAAGAGCCAGAACAGCGGTTTTTTCCATCCGGGCAGGGCCTCGCGGACCCGGCGGCGTTCCGCCGCCAGCCGCTCCAGGGCCCGGTCCCGCTCTTCCCCAGTCAGGATGTGCTGGCTGAACCTGGCCTTCCCCGCCAGCTCCTCCAGGGCGGGGTCCTCTCTTCCGCCCCAGGGTATCAGCCTGCGGGACAGCACGTAGGCCGCCAGGACCGCCCGGTTGGTGTCGGCGGCCCGCAGCCGCCGCTTCCGCCGGTCCAGGGTCCATGCCCTGCCCAGGGCGGCCAACAGAACCACAACCGGCGGCAAAAACCACACGGAAAGGCTCTTTCCGCCCCCCGGGCCAACGCCCGGCCCCTTTTGGGGATCCTGGCTGGGCGTTGGCACCGGGGCCTCCGGCCCCGGCGTCTCCCGGACGCTCTCCGTGGGTCTGGGCGTGAGCGTCGCTTCGGGCGCGGCCGACGCCGCCGGGTCGAAGTCGTCCGGCTCGTTCTCCCCCACGCCTTCCCCCTCGAAGCCGGGGGTAAAGTCCAGTGGGTACCAGCCATAGCCGTCCAGATAGACCTCCACCCAGGCGTGGGCGGCGGAATCGGGCACCACGGCGTAGCCCGTCCGGGGCACGTCTACCACGTAGCCGCTGACGTACCGGGCGGGGATGCCCATTGTCCGCAGCAGCAAGGCCCCCGCCGTGGCAAAATGCATGCAGTAGCCCCGCCCCTCGTTCAAAAACCACTCCACGTAGTCCTCCCCCACCGGCGGGGCGGGGGTGTCCTGGTCGTAGACGGCGGTTGCGGACAAGAGGAAGGAAATGACCTGGCTCGTCAGAATCGCCTGTAAGGGCTGTAATCCCTCCTCTTGGGAATAGGTTCTCTCCTTGACGGCCTGGTAGGTACTGCTCAACAACAGTCGATCCCACGGGCGCAGAAGCCCATCCACTCCGAATTGGGTTCCGTACTTCTCCAGCCACTCCTCCAGCGTCTCCCGCAGCCCTTCCGGCACCTCCAGCTCATGGGCGTAGACGAATTCCCGGTAGGCCAGCTCCTCCGCTTCCTCCTGCCCGGACAGCACGGCGCCGTAGATGTGCTCCCAGTCGGGCGCGAAGGTGACCTCATGCTCCCAGGACCGCCAGCCCCGCTCCAAATGGGAATCCCCACCGAAGGAGGCCCCTTTGGGCAGTTCCCACAGGGCATAGGGGTAGTAGACGCACCCGCCGGGGGCGGACACGTTCTCCACCGTCATGGTGCCCGTGGACTCATAGAGGGTCTCGCCCTCCATATTGGCCCCTATCGGCCGCCTCGACACCTGTCCCAGCATCAGCAGGGGTTCCACCCCCGCCCCCTCCAGCTCCCGCTGGGCCGCCCGGTCCAGCGGCTCCCACCGGGTGCCGGTATACACGTCGGCGGAATAGCCCCGCAGATAGTGTTTCCCCGGCACGTCGGTGTGGACCCTGAGGGCAGTGCGTCCGGTGCGGGAGGCCCCGCCGCCGGTGAGGTTGACGTATTCGGTGGAGCCGGAGCCCCGCCATCCCCGCCAGGGCCCAGTCAGGGCCGACAGGTCCAGCCGGTTCACCCCGGAGATCAGGTCGGAACGGACCTGGGCCGCCCAGCCGGTCTGGGTATATCCCTCGGTGGGCATGACCTGCATCAGCACGGCCAGGACCAGGGCGCTGGCCCCCAATGCGTAGGGGGTCATCCTGGCGGCCCCCGGCGGATCGCTCCTCATGGACAGGGAGGTGAGGGCCAGGGTCCCCCACACCACGATCAGGCAGGCCATGGGCAGCGCCGCCGGGGCCTCGGTGACGCAAAGGGCGGGGGCCAGGGGCAGCAGCGTGGTGGCAGCCACCGGCCAGGCCCGCCGGTCCCGGCAGATGAGCCAGCCCAGCCAGACCGCCAGCACCGCCCCCGCCGCCAGCATCCACAGCGCGGACATCCTGCTCCACTGACTCTGGGTATACTTCGCCAGCGGGACGATAGTCCCCACCCCGGGCACCTTGGCGGCGATGGTGTTCACCACCGCGCACCGAATCCACGCCTCCCCCCATATCAGCGGCTCCCACAGCCGCCAGACAGCCACAGCCCAGCCCCCGGCCAGGGCCAGGAACAGGGGCAGCTTGTACCGGGGCAGGGACCACAGGACCAGGGACAGCAGAGCCAGCGCCCCACAGCCGGCCAGGAGCAGAACGCCGTCCACCTCCACTCCGTAGGCGGTGGCGGCTGAAAATCCGGTCCCGGCCAGAGCCAGGAACAGCAGCGCCCCGTCCCCCAAAAGCAGCAGCGGTCCTCTGGGGTAGGGCTTTCTCTTCTCCCGCCGCCTCATGGCCGCCCCTCCTCTGCCCCGGACAGGTGGAGGGCCCGTTTCATTCCGGGGGCGTCCAGGATGGACCGCCCCGTCAAAGGCGCGGGCTGGGACAGGGCCGCGCCCAGGCAGGCCGACCACTCCCCCGCCCCGGAGACGGGAAAGCTCCTGACCGCCCCGGTGGCCGGGTCCGCCCAGGCCACGGTGAAGGCTCTGCCCTCCCCCAGCAGGCCGCGGCCCAGACCCGCCAGCCGGTCCAGCGCCCGGTCCATCGCCTCCGGCGGGCCGAAGTGGTCCAGGGTGATCAGAGGCAGGGCCTTCACGTCCTCCAGGGTCTCCCGGGTCACCAGCTCGTCCCGCTTGGCCGAGAGCTTCCAATGGATCGTGTTCAGCGGGTCCCCCGGCCGGTAGGGGCGCGGGTCATAGTCCTCCCCCGGCCCTCCCCCGGGGCGGGGGCGCATCCCGGGGGCCTCCTCCTCGGGAAGGGGCGGAAGCTCCTCCCCCTCCTCCCGGGGCAGCACCGTGAGGAGGGCCCCGGCCCCCCTCCGCACCGGCAGGTAAAACAGCCCCAGACAGTCCGCCGCCCAGGCCGATAAAATATGTCCCTCCAGACAGCCGCAGTGATCCGCGGGGACGGGGACCTTTGCCCCTCCCCCACCGCCGGGCAGAGCAAAGACCGCCTTGGCGGCCATCCTCTGCCCCGTCATTTGATTGACGGTCTCCACCGTCACCCGCACCCGGCCCAGAGGCAGCCCCAGCGCGCTCCGGCCGGAGACCTGCCAGTGCCCCGCCTCCTCCCGCCGGACCGCCGCCGGGAATGGGCCCAGGCCCAGGCGGCAGGACAGCACGGCGGGCAGGCTCACCAGCACCCCCACCGGGGGCAGGCACAGGAGAAAGGCCAGCAAAAAGCCGGCCAGCCACCCGGTATAGACCACCCGAAAGGCCAGCGCCCCGGCCAACGCCAGGGCATAGCATACCCAGCGCCTCACCATGGCGTCACCCCAGGCGGGGCGGCTTCACCGCCGAGAGGATCTCCCCCACCGGGTCGGCCCCTCCGGAGGCGCCCCGACCCGTCAGCAGGATGCGGTGGTCCACCGTGTCGCGGAATACCGCTTTCACGTCCCCGGGCACCACATAGTCCCGTCCCTGGACGTGGGCGGCGGCCCTGGACATGGCCGCCACCGCCAGGGTGGCCCGGGGACTGCCCCCCTGGGCCACCAGGGGGTGGTTTCGGGTGGCCACCACCAGCTCCACCACGTACTGGGCCACCTCGTCGCTGAGATAGACCCGCTCCACCGCCCGGCGCTCCGCCTCCAGCCCGGCGGCGTCGGTAACCTGGACCACCGTATCCAGGGGGTTGCCCTCCTGCTTGCGGCGCAGCATCACCACTTCCTCGGCCGCCCCGGGATAGCCCAGCGACAGCCGCACCATGAACCGGTCCAGCTGGGAGTCGGGCAGCAGTTGGGTGCCCGAGGCCCCCGCCGGGTTCTGGGTGGCCACCACCAGGAAGGGGGAGGGCACCCGGCGGCTCACCCCGTCCACCGTCACCTGGCCCTCCTCCATGGCCTCCAAAAGGGCGGACTGGGTGCGGGAGGTGGCCCGGTTGAGCTCGTCGGCCAAAAACAGGTTGCACAGCAGCGCGCCGGGCTGGTATTCCATGCCCCCGGTCTCCTTGTTCCAGATGGAGAATCCCGTCAGGTCGGAGGGCATCACGTCCGGGGTGAACTGCACCCGGCGGTATTGAAGCCCCAGCGCCTTGGAGAAGGCCAGGGCCATAGTGGTCTTGCCCACGCCGGGGATGTCCTCCAGCAGGATATGCCCTCCCGCCAGAATGGCCAGCAGCGCCTTGGCCAGAACCTCGTCCTTTCCAACCACGGCCTTCCGCACCTCGCACAGAACTTGTGCGGCCAGCGTCTTTTCCATCGTGCGTCCCACCTTTTCCTTTTTTTCTCTTTGACTGGGTTTTCCCCCACTTTGTTCCTTTTATTTATGATATCGCATGTAGAAAAAAAACGCCAGGAGAAAACCAGATTTCTTTCTCATTCCCGTTCGCCAAAAAGTGGAAGGGTTTTCCCTTGCCAACTTTCAGGAAAAGGATTAGAATAATTCTAAATGTGATTTTTCCTTATCGTATACCATCAACTTCTGAAACCTGGGGAGGTCTCCGCCATGACCACGGAAAATTGTTACGCCCGCATCGGGGGCGATTGGGACGGCGTGCTCAGCCGGCTGGGCTCTGAGGCGCGGGTCAGCCGTTTCCTGCGTATGGTGCCGGGCGACGCCTCTTTCCAGACCCTCTCCGACGCGCTGGCCCGCGGGGACGTCAATACCGCCTTCCGCGCCGCCCACTCCCTGAAGGGCTTGGCCCTCAACCTGGGCCTCACCCCCCTGGCCGTCTCCGCCGGCAGCCTCACCGAGCTTCTGCGCTCCGGGCAGGACCAGGGGGCGGACGACCTGTTCCAGGAGGTCCGTGACAGCTACGACATCATCATCGCCGCCATTCTGGAATGGGAGGGGGGCAGCTGCCATGGCTGAGCGGCATACCGTCCTCATCGTGGACGACGTGGAGATCAACCGCTCCATCCTCTCCGATATCCTCTGTGAGGATTACGCCATCCTGGAGGCCGGCGACGGCGCCCAGGCGGTCTCCCTCCTGCGCCAGCGCCACGGCGACATCTCCATCGTCCTGCTGGATCTGGTGATGCCCGTCATGGACGGGTTCGAGGTCCTCGCCATGATGAACAAAACCGGATGGATCGAGGACACCCCCGTCATCACCATCTCCGCCGAGACCTCCTCCGGCGTCATCGACCACGCCTATGACCTGGGGGCCAGCGACTATATCAACCGCCCCTTTGACGAGCAGACCGTCCGCCGCCGGGTGCGCAACACCATCATGCTGTACAGCAAGCAGCGGGCTCTGGAGCAGGCCGTGGCCGAGCAGGTCATGGAAAAGGAGCAGTACAGCCTGACCATGGTGGAGATCCTCTCCAACATCGTGGAATTCCGGAACGGGGAGAGCGGCCTCCACGTCACCCGCATCCGCATGCTCACCGAGATTTTCCTCCAGGCCCTCATGGACCTCACCGACCGCTACCCCCTCACCCCGGCCCAGATGGCCGTCATCGTCAACGCCTCCGCCCTCCACGACATCGGCAAGATCTCCATCCCGGAGGAGATCCTCAATAAGCCCGGCAAGCTCACGGCCGAGGAATTCGAGATCATGAAGACCCACAGCGCCATCGGCGCCCATATCCTGGAGCAGGCCCCATACCGCACGGACAGCACCCTGGTGGAGACTGCCCGGCAGATCTGCCGCTGGCACCACGAGCGTTGGGACGGCGGGGGCTACCCCGACGGGCTGTCCGGCGACGACATCCCCATCAGCGCCCAGGTGGTGGCCCTGGCCGATGTCTACGACGCCCTCACCAGCCAGCGGGTCTATAAATCCGCCTACTCCCACGACAAGGCCATGGAGATGATCCTGGGCGGGGAGTGCGGCGCCTTCAATCCCATTCTGACGGACTGCCTGCGGACCGTTGGGCCCCACCTGGAGGAGGAGCTGAAGCTCCGCTCCGTCCACGGCTCAGATCCCCAGAACCGGCAGCTGGCCGCCCAGCTCATCGCCAACGGCAAGGCCTCCAGCCGCACCCTGGCCCTGCTGGAGCAGGAGCGGGTAAAATACCAGTTCTTCGCCGCCATTTCCCAGGAGATCCAGTTTGACCTGGATTTCAAAAACGACCTGCTGACCTTTTCCGACGCCGGGGCCAAGCAGCTGGGGCTCAACCCCATGATCCTCCAGCCCGCCCAGAACCCGGCGCTGTGCCGGATCATGGATCCGGCCGACTACATGGACCTGTGCGGTAAGCTCCACCGGGCCTCTCCGGCCAGCCCCCTGGTCAGCGGCGCCTATCAGCTCACGGTGAACGGCGGCCGCCGCTGGTTCAAGGTGGTGGCCCGGCCCATGTGGCTGGACGGGGAGCAGAAGCCTCCCACCGGGGCCATCGGAAAATTCACCGACGTCCACGACGAGCGTCTCCGCCTGGAACAGCTGCGCCAGCTGGCCGACCAGGACAGCCTCACCGGACTCAACAACCAGCGCGCCGCCCGGCAGCTTATCGAGGGCGCCCTGGCCGGCGGCAGCGGGCGGTACATCCTGCTCTTCTTCGACCTGAACGGCTTTCACCACGCCAACGACCGCTTCGGCCGCCTCTTCGGCGACCAGGTCCTCCGCCACGTGGCCCAGCAGATCCCGGCCTGGCTGGGGGAGAGCGGGGTGGCCGCCCGGGTGGGCGGAGACGACTTTCTCCTCTTCCTCCCCTGTCCCGGCGACCCAGAGGATCTGATCCGCGCCCTGATGGAATCCCTCACCCATACCTACGGCGATTTTCCCATCACCGTCAGCCTGGGGGCGGCCCTCTCCCCCGACCATGGGATGGACTACGACACGCTCTTCCGCCATGCCGATCTGGCCCTCCGCTCCGCCAAGGCGTTGGGTAGGGCCCAATACTGCCTGTACCCCGGCGCTGTCCCCTCCCCCCTGGCGGAACCCGGCCGCTGAACGAGAAAAGGAAGCCGTCCAATGGACGGCTTCCTTTTTTGTGCCACAGGCCGTCTCACGGCCGCATGGTGGCGATTTTTAGCGACTTGAAGTTGCCCCCCAGCATCTCGCTGGCGGGGATGACCACCACAAAGGCCTCCGGATCCACCTGGGAGAGGGCCTTTTTTACCTTGGGGGTCTCCGAGGGCTTGACGGCGGCCAGCAGCACGCTGCGCCCCGCCCCGGTGTACATGCCCACGCCGTCCAGCTTGGTCACCGCCCGGTGGAGCATGGCCAGCAGGGGCGCCGACACCTCCTTGGGGTCCTTGCTGGTGATGATGAGGCAGACGTTCCCCTGCTCGAAGCCCAGTAGGGCCTTGTCGGCGAAGGTGGAGCAGACGAAGATGGTCAAAATGGCGTAGAGGCCCACCTCGATGTTCCCGAACACCGCCATGGCGAAGATGACCACTGCCCCATCCACCAGCAGGCTCATCTTCCCCACGCTGGTGCCGGGGAACCGGCTCACCAGCAGGCGGTTGACAAGGTCGGTGCCCCCGGTGGAGCCGTTGCCCAGCACCAGAAGGGCCATCCCCCCGCCGTACATGGCCCCGCCAAAGACGGTGGCCACCAGGGGGTCGCTGGTCATGGTGGGCAGGAAGGAGGTGGCCTCCACCAGGAGGCTGTAAAGGAGGCTCCCCACCAGGGTGTTGCGGGTGAACTTCCACCCCCGCACCACGAGGCTGATGGCCAGCAGGGGCAGGTTCATCAGGAGGATGAGGACCGAGATGCGCAGGGGGATCAGCCGGCTCAGGACCGTGGCCACGCCGGCCAGCCCCCCGGCGGCGATGTCGTTCCCCGCCAGGAACAGATTGAGGGACAGGGCGTACAGGAGGATGCCGCCGAACACGCAGCCCCACTCCCGCACCGCCTCATGCCGCTGGAAAAAGGTCCCCATACCGCCGCCGCCTTTCTCTTTTGGGCGCGCTTTCCATTCTATTGTTTTAAATCAGGGACGAGAGCACGTTCGCCTTGGTGACGATGCCCATAAGCTGGCCGTCGTCGTCCACCACGCCGATGGGATAGGGGGCCTCAGCGGCGATGGGCATGATGTCGGCCACCAGGGTGTCCGGCCCGGTGGTGGGCACGTCAGTCTGGATCATTCCTGCGATGGTGAGGCCCTCCTGCCGGGCTTTCAGAGCGTCCCGGATGGTGAGAATGCCTCTAAGCCGCAGCTCGTCGTCCACCACGTAGGCGGTGGACAGGGCGTTGCGGCTCATGACCCGGATGGCCCGCTCGGCGCCGTCGCTCTCCCGCACCAGGGCGTCGGGGGTGATCATGATGTTCCGGGCGGTGAGGACCTTGGCCTTGTCGGCGCTGTTGATGAAAGCCTGGACGTACTCGTCCGCCGGGTGGGCGCTCATCTCCTCGGGGGTGTCCACCTGGACGATTTTGCCGTCCCGCATGATGGCCACCATGTCCCCCAGCTTGAAGGCCTCGTCGATGTCGTGGGTGATGAAGATGACGGTCTTGCCCAGCTTGCGCTGGATTTGGAGCAGCTCGAACTGCATGTCCCGCCGCACCAGGGGGTCCAGGGCGGAGAAGGGCTCATCCATCAACAGGACCTCCGGGTCGTTGGCCAGGGCCCGGGCGATGCCCACCCGCTGGCGCATACCGCCGGAGAGGCTGCCGCAGTTCTGCTTCTCCCAGCCGTCCAGGCCCACCATGTGGATGACCTCCATGGCCCGCCGCTCCCGCTCCTCCCGGGACATGCCCCGGACCTCCAGGCCGTAGGACACGTTCCCCAGCACGTCCCGGTGGCTCATGAGGCCGAAGGACTGGAACACCATGGAGATTTTCGTGCGTCGGAACTCCAGCAGCTCCTGCTTGTTGAACTCGGCCAGGTCCCGGCCCTCGAAGCGCACGTGCCCCGCCGAGGGCCGGTTGAGCCGGTTGAAGCACCGCACCAGGGTGGATTTGCCCGAGCCGGACAGGCCGATGATGACGAAGATCTTCCCCTTTGGAATCCTCAGGTTGATGTCCCACAGGGCCACGGTGACGCCGGTCTTTTTGTGGACCTCGGTTTTCTCCCCGCCCGACTCCATCATCCGCACCGCCTCCTGGCGGTTGAGCCCGTAAAGCTTGGAGACGTGTTCCACCTCGATGATGGTATTCTGATTTTTCTCGCTCATAGTTGTCCCCTCCTCACTGACGGGCCGCGTCTTCCAGTTTCTTGTCCTTCTCGGCCAGCGCCTGGGTCAGCCGGTCCAGCACCACGGCCATGACCACCACGCACACGCCGGCCACCAGCCCCCGGCCGATCTGCACCCGCTGCACGGCGTTCAGGACTTCCATGCCCAGACCCCGGGCGCCGATCATGGAGCAGGTCACCACCATGGCCATAGCCATCATCAACGTCTGGTTGACGCCGGTCATGATGGTGGGCAGGGCTTGGGGTATCTGTACCTTGAAGAGGGCCTGCCACCGGGTGGAGCCGAAGGAGACCGCCGCCTCCACCACCTCTTTATCCACCTGCCGGATGCCGAGGCTGGTCAGCCGGATCACGGGCACGATGGCGTAGACCACTGTGGCGATGACCGCCGAGGCGTTGCCCAGGCCGAACAGCAGCAGGGCGGGGATCAAATAGACGAACACCGGCATGGTCTGCATGGTGTCCATGATGGGCCGGGCGATCTTGTTGGCCCGGGCGGAGCCGGAAATGAGCACGCCGATGGGCAGGCCCAGCAGCAGGGCGATGACCACGCTGGCCAGCACGATGGACAACGTCAGCTTCATCTCCTCCCACAGCCCCACCACGCCGATGAGGGCCACCAGCACGGCGTAGAGGATCCCGCTGGTGAGACGCTTGCGTGCGTACCAGCCCAGGGCAAAGACCCCGGCCAGGAAGAGGGCCCAGGGGATGTGGTTCAGCAGCCAGTTGAAAGCGGTGACCAGTCCGTCCAACGCCCCACGGATGGCTCCCAGCACCGGCTCGGCGCTCACGGCAAAGGAGCGCACGCCGGAGTCGATGGCGTCGGTATTGGGCTGGAAGATGGCCGGGAAGGTGAAGAGGTCCATCCCCGCCCCGCCGGAAATCTCCCCGGTGAGGAGGGCCGCCTGCTCCGGGGTGAGCCAGTCCTCCAGCAGCTCCGGGTGCTGCTCCAGCAGCCACAGCCCCGCCTGGCTGTAATCCGCCCCCGTCTCCTGGATATAGGCCAGTGCCTCGCTGATGAGGGCGGAGGAGGTGTGGTATTTGGAGAGGAATTCACAAAATTCCGGGTTGTCTTGGGCGAACTGGTTGCTGACGCCCACGGCCACGGTCACCGCCGGGTAAGCCCCCAGGCCGTCCTGATAGGTGGCCGGGTCATAGGGGGTGTCCTCCAGCAGCACCATGTCGTACTGTCCCAGCAGCCAGGTGGGCTCCCAGTAGTAGGCCACGATGGGCTGCTGTTTGTCCCAGGCGGAGGTAATGACCGAGTCCAGGGCAGCCTGGCTGCCGGGGACCAGGTAGTTATAATACTGGTCCAGGCCGTAGGCGGCCACCTTTTTCCCCATGATCTCGGTGGCGTCCCAGCCGGGGATGCCGCCGTAGATGATGCCCTTGGAGCCGTCCTCCGGGTCGGGGAAGAGCTCCGGATAATTGGCCAGGTCCTTCACCGTCTTGAGCCCCGGGTTGGCGTCGGCCACGTACCGGGGGATGTACAGCCCTTGATAGTTGTCGTTGAAGTTGATGCCAAGCTCCTGGAATTTCCCCGCGTCCCGGTCCTCGGCGTAGCCGGTGATGTTGTCGCTCCACTCCTCCATCACCACGTCCACCTCGCCCTTGATCAGGGCCTCGTGGATGATGGGGGTGGAACCGGGGATCTCGGTCCAGGTGTAGCCGAAGACCTCCTGTGCGATGTACCCGGCGATGGCGTTGTTGAGCTTGATGGAATCCCAGCCCACATCGGCAAAGACGATCTCCCCGCCGGGCTGGGTCGCCCTGGCCGGGACACCCCCCGCCAGGACCGCCGTCCCCATCACCAGCGCCAGGGCTCCGGCCCACAGCCGCTCTCGTTTCCTCATGACGTCGCCTCCTCTCGGCACTCCTCCCGCAGCAGCCGGGACACCCGCTCGATGTCCCCGGCGTTGCAGGCCACTACCAATACGTCCCCCGCCTCCAGCGCCGCGTCCGGGCCGGGGGAGAGCCTTGCCTCCTCTCCCCGCCGCAGGGCCACCACCGTGGCCCCCGTCCGCTGGCGGAACTGGAGGTCCTGCAGATTCCGCCCCACCGCGGGGCTTTGGGGATCCAGGGCAAATTCATAAGTCCGCAGCCGGTCGCTGCTGCGGAAGCGCTCCTCCAGGTCCATCACCCGCTGAAAGGTGTCGGTGATCTCACCGTTGAGCCGGTCCCGCTGGGCAATGAGCTCCCGCAGCCTGGTCCGCAGAGCCAGCAGGTCGCTGTCCGCCTTGGACTGCTCCACGTACTCCGCTGCCCGGGAGCGGGAGGCCACCTCCGCCCCCACGTTCTGGCGGATGGTCACCACGCCCACGTCGGCCAGCAGGCCCAGGGCCCTGCGGATGGTCTCCTGGGACACCCCGTATTGGGAGCCCATCAGGGACCGTCCGGTGAACCGGACCCCCTCCCCCAGCTCCCCGGCGGCGATTTTGGCCGCCATATCGTGGGCCACTTGGGCGTAGATGGGGATATGTTCCGCTCTTCTCACGTGGATCGCTCCTCTTCTTTGCACTGACAACTCTATTTTATATTTAAAGTTGTCACTTGTCAATCGTAACCTGTCGCGGAAAACAGGGGCAGGAGGCGGAGAGGTCCCGCCGGGCCCCATGCCAATACAAATGCCGCAGTCCATATATCCTACCCCGCCCAGGCATCCTTTTTCCACAGTTTTTCCGGCCATTTCTTTCATCAGCCTCAACTCAACCTATGGTTTGGCGCCTTTCCGGCCCTTTCCTGCTATAATGGCTCTATCCCATCAAACAGGAGGCCCCCCATGGATAATACAAAAACGGGTTGTTTCATCAAAGAGGTCCGCGCCCAAAAGGGCTTGACCCAGAAGGAGCTGGCCGGTCTGCTCCACGTCACGGACCGGGCCGTCTCCAAATGGGAGCGGGGCCAGTGCGCCCCCGACATCGCTCTTCTGGAGCCGCTGTCGGAGGCGCTGGGCGTCTCCATCGTGGAACTGCTTCAAGGGGAGCGTCTCGCCCCCGGTGAACAGGCGGAGGAGGCCGAGGCCCGGGCCAAGCGCCTTCTGGGTTATTCCAGACAGGAGCTCAGGCGCAAGCTCAGGGTCTTCCGCGCCAAATACGCCGCGGCCGCCGCCTGCCTGGCCGCCCTGGTCCTGCTGGGCGGCCTCCTTCTCTGGCGGGGGGGATATTTCTCCGTCGTGGACACCCGCCCCTCCCCCGACGGCACCGCCGCCGTCACCGTCTATGGCCGGGATATTTACGGCTCCGCCATGCTTCCCCAGCCCGCCGTCTCCCTCCGGGTGAAGCGGCCGGATGGGGCCGAGATCCGGATCTCCTATGGGGAGTGTACCTACCAGGGGCTTTGGTGGGCCCCCGACGGCAAGAAATACGTCCTCTCCCTCCGGTACGGGGAGCAGACCCGCCTCGCCTTGGCGTGGCTGGAGCAAAACTCTGAAAGCAACCTGTCCGCCTGCCTCTCCATGGGGCTGGGCGCCAGCGAGCTGGCCCGGTACGGCCTGCCCGGCGGCGGCGACCCCTTCGCGCCGGAGATCCAATATCAGTTTCTCCAGTGGAGCGCCGACAGCTCCGCCATGCTGCTGTACTGCTCCTTCTCCGACGCCGCCGGAGTCCCCCGCTCGGCGTACTTCTGGTACGACTGCGAAACCGGCCAGTGCCGCGCCCCCTTCGAGCTGGAACAGCCCCGGTAAAAAGGCCGCGAAAAGGCCCCGGAAAGGAATTTCCTTTCCGGGGCCTTTTTCTGTTCGATCCATTGGGCCTGAGCGGTTATTGTTCGGCCTGCTTCCTCTCGTAGATGAGTCGCAGGCCGTCCAGCACCAGGTCCCGGTCCACCACGTCGATGACCCGGGTGTTGTCGGCCACCATCCGGGCCAGCCCCCCGGTGGCGATGACCTTGCAGTCCTCCGCCCCCAGCTCTTCCTTGGCCAGGCGCACCAGGTACTCGATGGAGCCGATGTACCCCAGCACCACGCCGGCCTGGATGTGGCCCACGGCGGTGGTGTTCAGCACCTTCTCCGGCCGGGCCAGCTCCACCCGGGGCAGGAGGGAGGTCTTGGAGGAGAGGGCGTCGGCGGACACCTTCACTCCGGCGGTGATGCACCCGCCCATGTACTCCCCCTTGGCGTTCAAGGCGTCCAGGGTGGTGGCGGTGCCGAAGTCCAGCACCACGCAGGGGGCGCCGTACCGGGCCATGGCGGCCACGCAGGCCACCGACCGGTCGGGCCCCAGGTGCTCGTCGCTCTCCACCCCCAGCTTCAGCCCCGCCTCGGCCTCGTCCACGATGATGATGGGCTCCCTGCCGAAATACTTCATCATGGCGTTGGCCAGGGTGTGCATGATGGTAGGCACCACCGAGGCGATGATGACGTCCTCCACCTCCTCCGGGTCCAGCCCGAAGCGGCGGAAGTAATCACAGGCGAACAAGCCGATCTCGTCGCTGGTCCGGTCCGGGTCGGTTTTCAGCCGGAAGCTCCCCTTCATCTCCCCGCCGTCATAGATGCCAAAGCACAGGTTGGTGTTGCCCACGTCGATCGCCAATAACATATCGTTTCCCCTCACTTGATCTCCGCCACACGGCAGTTGATTTTTCCCGCCTCCAATTCAATGAGGCCATAGGTGGCCTTGGGAAAGCCCCGGATGGTGCCGGGGTTCATGACCCAGAGGCTCCCGTCCAGAAAGCACAGCGGCTCGTGGGTGTGGCCGAAGACCACCACATCCTCCCCCCGGCTCCGGGCCTCCTGGGTCAGCAGGCCGATGCCCAGCTTCACCCGGTAGGTGTGGCCGTGGAGCATCCAGATCCGCTTTCCCCCCAGAAAAAGCTCCTTCTCCTCGGGAAAGCCGTCTCCCCAGCCGTCGCAGTTGCCCCGCACCTGTTCCAGCGCCAGGCCGGGAAAGGCCTCCAGCAGCCGCTGTCCGTCCCGGGTCACGTCCCCCAGGTGGAGGACCCGGTCGGGCCGTTCTGATTCCACCGCCCGGCGCATATAGTCCAGATTCCCATGGGAATCGGAGCAGACCAACAGCTTCACGCTGTCACCTTCTTCCCTTTGACACATATACTAAAGAGAAACCCACTATAAATACAGGGAGGGACCTGCTATGAGCAAACACGATCCGGATCTGGACGCCCTGAAAAAAGACCCCCAGGCCGCCCGGCTCCTCAAAGACCCCGGCGCTTTGAAATCCCTGCTCTCGGCGCCCGAGACCCAAAAGCTGATGGATCTCCTGAACCAGAGCGCCGGCGGCTCCCTTCAGGATGCCGCCCACGCCGCCGCCAAGGGAAAGCCGGACGCCCTCATGGGCCTGCTGAGCCAGGTCATGCAGAGCAAGGAGGGGGCCCGTGCGGTGGAGGGCCTTCAGAAAAAGACCACAAAATAACGCCGCCGGAGGGGAGGGATCATCATGGCGGACCTGCAAGAACAGCTCCAGGCCATTCTGGGAGACCCGGAGGCCATGGGCCAGATCACCGCCATCGCCCGGGCCCTTACGGGCTCGGACGTCCCGCCGCCCCCCGCCCCGGAGCCGGAGGCCCAGGACGTGGATTACATACCGGTGGGCCACACCGGGGAGGAAGCCCCTACCCCGGAGGAGGGACCCACCGGCTCCCCCTCCCCCGGCGGGGGACAGGGGCCGGACCTGTCCGCCCTCTTCTCCCTCCCGGGAAGCGGGAACCCGCCGGACATCGACCCCAGGCTCATCCAGATCGCCCTGCGGGTGTATTCAGAATACTCCTCCCGGGATGACGACAAGGCCGCCCTCCTGGGGGCCCTGAAGCCCTTCCTCCGCCAGGAGCGCCGGGAGAAGATGGAGAAGGCCGAAAAGATCGCCCGGCTGTCCCGGGTGGCGCGGGTGGCCCTCCAGCTGCTCAGGGAAGAGGGGGACGGCCATGTATAATCCCTATCTGCCCCAATCCGGCCCAGCCGAGGAGCCCGTCGCTCCGCCCCCCATCCGAAGCGGGGAGAAGAGCGAAAAGAAGGGGCTGTCTGCCCTTCTGAAGGGCCTCAAGCTGGACGATCTGGACACGGGAGACGTGCTTCTCCTCCTCATCCTCCTCTTCCTCTTTCTGGACGACCGGGAGAATAATCTGGAGCTGCTCATCACCCTGGGCCTGATGCTCATCCTATAAAAGAAAACTCTTTTCTATCAACCGGAAAGCAGACGGACGGGATTGCGCCGGCTCAGCCGGCCCCCGCCCCGCTCTCCTCCCCCGTCTTGTGGAGCATCGTGCCGTCGGGGAGGGCAAAGGAGGCGGCGGTGGAGACGGGGATCTCCGGGGCGGAGGCGGACATGGAGTAGACCACCGCTCCCCCGGTATAGGTCTCCGCGGCCACCAGCAGGCCGTTGTCGGCGGAGACCCAGTAGCGCTCGCTCTGGTCCAGCTCGGGCACATAGACCTCCACATAGACGCAGGCCGACCCATTTTTCTCCTCGTAACCGGCGGCGGTGATGGTATCCACCTCCAGGGCCAGCACGTCCTCATAGGTGGGGATGTGCTGGCCTTCTACATCGGCGGAGCCGCTGTCGGCGGGCCAGGAGACGGCGGTCCGGTCATTCCCATACCAGCGCCATACCGTGCCGTCCCCCACGATGGTGTGGGCCGTCAGGCCGGTGGGCAGGGTCAGGGACGTACGGGTCCACCCGCCGTCCACCCAGACCCTGGCCGAGAGGGTGCTCCCCTCCAGGGCGGTGGTGACGGTGCGGGAGTAGCTCTCCAGGCGGCTGAGGGCGGCGATGACGCTCTGGACGGTGCGGGGGGTCACCTCCACCCGGGTGCCCCCGGTCTGATCCACCGTCCCCGGGTCCTCCTGGCCGGTGGGAACGGGGGTGGGGAGCACGATCTTGGGGGTGTTGTTGGCGAAGAGGGGCAGACTGAAGCTGGAAAAAACGGCGACGGCGATGACCGCCGCGATGAGAACGATGAGGATATTGCGGTTGCGTCGCTCCACGGGGCGGCACCTCCTCCCGGTCGAATCGGCGGATGGGACAAGCTGCCCTGTCAGGGACAAAAGGCCGGGGGCGCCGCCTCCCGCAGGCCGAAATGATACGCGATGGCATCGGCGATCCGGTCGCAGGCATGGCCGTCCCCATAGGGGTTCACGGCGTGGGCCATCCGCTGGTAGGCCGACGGGTCGTCCATCAGCCGGGCGGCCAGGGCGTAGACCTCTTCCTCCTCCGTGCCCGCCAGCTCGGCGGTGCCGGCGGCCACGGCCTCGGGCCGCTCGGTCTCCCGGCGGAGGACCAGCACCGGCTTGCCCAGAGCGGGGGCCTCCTCCTGGAGCCCGCCGGAGTCGGTCATGACGAAGGCGCACCGGGCCATGAGATTGTGCATCTCGGCCACGTCCAGAGGCTCGATGAGATGGATGCGGCCGTGGCCGGAGAGGTATTTTTCCGCCGCCTCCCGCACCACAGGGGACAGGTGAACAGGATAGACCAGATCCACCTGGGGGTAATCCTCCACCAGACGGCGCAGGGCGGTCATGATGTTAGCCATGGGCTGTCCGTAGTTCTCCCGCCGGTGGCAGGTGACCAGGATCACGGTCCTTCCGGCGTAGTCCAGATGGTTGAGCAGTTCGGTGGAGAAGCGGAAGTCGGGCCGCACGGTGGTGGACATGGCGTCGATGACCGTATTGCCCGTGAGGAAAACCCCCTTGGTGATCCCCTCCCGGGCCAGATTGTCCCGGTTGGCCTGGGTGGGACAGAAGTGGAGATCTGCCAGGTCCCCCACCAGCGTGCGGTTCATCTCCTCGGGGAAGGGGGAGTACTTGTCGTAGGTCCGCAGGCCCGCCTCCACGTGGCCCACCGCGATCTGGCCGTAAAAGGCGGCCAGGGCGGCGGAGAAGGTGGTGGAGGTGTCCCCGTGGACCAGCACCAGGTCGGGCCGGGCCTCCTGAAACACCTTTTCCAGGCCCAGCAGGCATTTGGTGGTGATGGTGGAAAGGGTCTGCCGGGGCTCCATGATGTTCAGGTCGTAGTCGGGGGATATCTGGAAGATGTCCAGGACACTGTCCAACATCTGGCGGTGCTGGGCGGTGACGCAGCACAGGCTCTCCACCCCCTCCCGGCGGGCCAGGGCCTTCACCAGGGGGGCCATCTTGATGGCCTCGGGCCGGGTGCCGAAAATCGACATGACACGGATGGGCTTCATTTCTCCTCGTCCTCCTCGTCGTGGCTCCTGCGGCGGTTGTTGTTGAGATTAAAGACGCTCAGGGCCACCGCACCGGCGGCGCAGAACGCCAGCAGCAGGAGCATGGCCTTCACCGGCCCGCTGGTGGTGAGCACCACGGCGGAGAGGCCCAGGATGGCGGTGATGACGTACAGCACAGCCACGGCCTGCTTCTGGGAAAAGCCCATGTCGATGAGCCGGTGATGGACGTGGCTGCGGTCGGCGTGCATGGGGCTCTGGCCGTGGGCGATGCGGCGGATGAAGGCAAAGCAGGTGTCGAAGATAGGCAGGCCGAAGATAAGGAAGGGCACCACAAAGGAGATGAGGGTATACATCTTGAACAAACCCTGGACCGAGATGCAGGCCAACACAAAGCCCAGGAAGGTAGAGCCGGTGTCCCCCATGAAGATCTTGGCCGGGTTCATGTTATAGGGCAGGAAGCCCAGGCAGCCGCCGGCCAGGGCGGCCACCAGCAGGGCCACGGTGGGCTCCCCCACCAGCAGGGAAATGACCAGCAGGGTCAGGGAGCTGATGGAGGACACGCCGCAGGCCAGGCCGTCCAGGCCGTCGATGAGGTTAACGGCGTTGGTCATGGCCACGATCCACAGCACGGTGACCGGGATGGAGAGCCAGCCCAGGTGCCAGTACAGGTCGGCGGAAAACACGTTGGGATTGGACAGGTCGGTGATGACGTTCCCCGACAGGGCCGCCACCAGGGCGCAGATGATCTGCACCGCCAGCTTGAACTTGGCCCCCAGGGCGTAGATATCGTCGAAGATGCCCAGGATCACGATGATGACCGCCCCCAAAAGCATCCCCCGGAGGGGGCCCGTCATGGGGACAAAGACCAGGGCGCTGAGGAGAAAGCCCAGAAAAATGGCCAGTCCGCCCATCCGGGGGATGGGGTGGTCGTGCATCCTTCTGGCATCCTTGGGGACGTCCACCGCCCCCATCTTGACCGCCAGGTTCTTCACCACGGGGGTGGTGATCAGGGCGATGAGAAAGGCCACGCCCAGGGCGGCGGCCACCTTGCCGATCAATTCCAACGAGATAGGCATGAAAAACGGCTCCTTCCCCGGCGCGGGCCGGGTTTCTTTCTGGGGATGATATCGTATGGGAAAGCGCGGGCCTCAGGGCGCCGCGCCCGGGTCAGCGGGGCAGGAAGCCCAGCTTCTTGTGGACCTTCATCAGGGTGCGGTTGGCCACGTGGGCGGCCTTCTCGGCCCCCAGGCGGTAGAGCCGCTCCAGCTCCCCCTTATCGGCCATGAGGCGCTCAGTCTCCTCCCGGACGGGGCGGAGGAACTCCACCACGGCCTCGCCCACGGCGGGCTTGAAGTCGCCGTAACCTTTGCCCTCGAACTGGCGCTCCACCTCCTCGGCGGTGGCCCCGGTGGCGGCGCAGTAGATGTCGATCAGGTTGGACACCCCCGGCTTGTCGGGGGACTTGCGGATACAGGCATCGGAGTCGGTGACCGCCCGTTTGAACTTGCGCATGATGGCGTCGGGGGTATCCATGACCAGGATATAGGAGTTCTCGTTGTCCGAGGACTTGGACATCTTTTTCTCCGGCTCGCTGAGGCTCATGACCCGGGCGCCCACCTTGGGGATGACCGCCTCGGGGATGGTGAACACGTCACCGAACACCCCGTTGAACCGCTGGGCGATGTCCCGGGCCAGCTCCACGTGCTGCTTCTGGTCCTCCCCCACGGGGACGATATCGGTCTGGTAGAGGAGGATGTCGGCGGCCATAAGACTGGGGTAAGTGAAGAGGCCGGCGTTGATATTGTCGGCGTGGGAGGCGGACTTCTCCTTGAACTGGGTCATACGGGAGAGCTCGCCGAACATGGTGAAGCAGTTGAGGACCCAGGCCAGCTCCGCGTGGGCGGGCACCTGGGACTGGACGAACAGGATGCTGCGCTGGGGGTCGATGCCGCAGGCGATGAGCTGGGCAAACAGCTCCAGGGCGTGGTGGCGGAGGGCCGCCGGGTCCTGGCGGACGGTGATGGCGTGCTCATCCACCACGCAGTAGACGCAGTCGCAGTCGTCCTGGTAGGTAGGCCAGTACCGGAGTGCCCCCATATAGTTGCCCAGAGTGATGTTGCCGCTGGGCTGAATGCCGCTGAAACTGACTTTACGGTCTTTGTTCATGTGAAAACACTCCTTTTCTCAGGGCTCTTTTCCACCCTGGTAATACCGAGATATCATACCATAATCCGCCCCGCTTGACAAGTTTTACTCCTACCGATAAAATAGGGAAGAATGTGAATTGGATTTGGAGGAATCAACATGGATATGGCTTGGTTCGAGGAAATGGAGCGGCGCATCCCCACCGGGGAGGTCCGCACCCGCTTCGCCCCCTCCCCCACGGGCTACATGCACGTGGGCAACCTGCGCACCGCCCTGTACACCTGGCTCATCGCCCGCCACAGCGGCGGGAAGTTCATCCTGCGCATCGAGGACACCGACCAGGGCCGTCTGGTGGAGGGGGCCGTGGAGGTCATCTACAAGACTCTCAGGGAGTGCGGCCTCACCTGGGACGAGGGCCCCGACGTGGGCGGCCCCGTGGGCCCCTATATCCAGACCGAGCGCAAAGACCTCTACGGCAAATACGCCCAGCTCCTGGTGGAGAAGGGCGGGGCCTACTACTGCTTCTGCGAAAAGGCCGAGGCCGAGGAGGGCACGCCCTTCGAGAAGGCCGAGGACCCCTGCCGGAATCTGTCCCAACAGGAGATAGACGAAAAACTGGCCTCTGGAGTTCCCTATGTCATCCGCCAGAAGATCCCCCACGGGGGCCAGACCACCTTCCACGACGCGGTGTTCGGCTCCATCACCGTGGACAACGACACCCTGGACGACAACGTGCTCATCAAGTCCGACGGCCTGCCCACCTACAACTTCGCCAACGTGGTGGACGACCACCTCATGGGCATCACCCACGTGGTCCGGGGCTCCGAGTACCTCTCCTCCGCCCCCAAATACAATCTCCTCTACGAGGCCTTCGGCTGGGCGGTCCCCGAGTATATCCACTGCTCCCCCGTCATGCGGGACGCCCACAACAAGATGTCCAAGCGCCACGGGGACCCCTCCTACGAGGACCTGCTGGAGCAGGGGTACCTGTGCGAGGCGGTGGTGAACTACGTCTCCCTGCTGGGCTGGGCCCCCAAGGGGGAGAACGCGGAGCGGGAGTTCTTCACCCTGGACGAGCTCTCCCAGGTCTTCGACATCGCCGGCATCTCCAAGTCCCCCGCCATCTTCGACCGGGAGAAGCTCAACTACTTCAACGCCCACTACCTCCGGGCCCTGTCCCCGGAGGCCTTCTACGCCGCGGCGGAGCCCTATCTCAAGGCCGCCGTCCGCGCCCCCCAGGTGGATTTGAAGCTGGTGGCCCCCCTGGTCCAGGGCCGGTGCGACACCCTGCTGGACATCGCCCCCCAGGTGGACTTCTTCGACGCCCTGCCCGAGTACGGAAACGAGCTCTACTGCCACAAGAAGATGAAAACCGACGAGGCCAACTCCCTGGAGGCGCTGAACGCCGTCCTCCCGGCGCTGGAGGCCCTGCCGGAGTGGACCTACGACGCCATCCACGACGCCCTGGTGGGCCTGGCGGAGCGGCTGGAGCTGAAAAACGGCCGTATCATGTGGCCCGTGCGCACCGCCCTCTCCGGCAAGCCGGTGACCCCCGGCGGAGCTGTGGAGCTGTGCCAGCTTCTTGGCCGGGAGGAGAGCCTCGCCCGCATCCGCAAGGGCATCGCCCAGCTGGGCGGCTGAGAACCAAAAATTCAGGAACGCCCCCTCCGCAAAACGCGGAGGGGGCGTTCCTTTCGCTTCACGAAGAAACTTTGTGCAAAAGTTACGTTATTGAATCTGGCTTTTTCCTCTGATAAAATAGATTCCATTCTTGAAACGCTTCCAAAAAGGGGACTGATTTTTTGCATAACCTCATTCAACCAGCGGCGGAGCGGGTCCGGGGGACCTTTGCCCGCGCCACGCTGAACTTCATCTTCATCATTCTCTTCGTCAACGTGTTCCAGGCCGTCTTTGGGCCGGAAAACTCCATCGTGGGGGTCATCTTCACCATCATGATGTCGGCTTCTATGGTGCGGGACATGACGGCCACCCCCTGGAAGCACCTGCTCATCCAGGCTGCGGTGCTGGTTTGGATGGGCGTTTCCGCCTGCCTGGTGGTCACCCTGCCCCCTCTGGCGGCCCTGCCCATCAACTTTGTCACCATCTTCGGCATCCTCTACGCTTTCACCTATGAGTACGCCACCCACATGTATTTCCCCTATATCCTCTCCTATCTTTTCCTGGTGTTCATCTCTCCCGTGGGCCTTGTCCAGCTGCCCAAGCGGCTGATTGGACTGCTGGCTGGGGCGGTGTGCGTCATCCTCTATCAGCTTTTTATGGGCCGGAACCGGGTGGCGGAGACCGCCCAGGGGGTGCTGACGGCCATGGTGGACCAGGCCCGGGCCTCCGTCCGCTTCGCCCGCTCCGGGGAGGGCGCTCCCGCCTCCCCCGAAGAGGTCCGGGGCACCCTGTGCCGGCTCAGCCGGACGGTCTACGAACGGCGCAGGCGGGTCCTCCAGGTCTCGGACGCCTCCTTCTCCATGATCGACGCCGGCCGGGGGCTGGAAAACCTGGTCCTCCTGCTGGCCGAGCACACCCTCTCCCCCGCCCTGCTCCAGGCCATGGATGACCAGCTCTGCCAAATCCGGGCCTTCCTCCAGCGGGAGGCCGACGCGCTCCCCGCCCCCGATCCCGCCTGGTTTCTCCCGGAGGGGAAGGCCGGGAAGGAGCTGTACGACACCCTGGAGTATACCTGCGGCCATCTGCGGCACATGACCGACCCGGACACCCGGCGGCACTACCGGCCCACGGCCCTCTCCTTCTCCGTGCGGCTCAAGGCCGCCCTGGACGTGAGACCCGTGCGGGTCCTCTACGCTCTGCGGGTATCCCTCCTCCTGGCCGCCTTCACCCTGCTGGTGCAGGCTTTGGCCCTGCCCCACGGCAAGTGGCTGCTGTTCACCCTGGCCTCCCTCTCCCTCCCCTACGCAGACGACGTGGGGACCAAAACCAGGAAGCGGGTGGCTGCCACCATTCTGGGCGGGCTGGTGTCCGTGGCGGCCTACGCTCTCATCCCCTCCATGGCCGGGCGGACGGCGGTGATGATGCTCTCGGGCTACCTCACCTTCTACTTCTCCGACTATACCGGAACCTACGCCTGTTCCACCATCGGGGCACTGGGAGGAGCCGTGGTCACTGGAGCCTTCGGCTGGGGGCCCGTGGGGCAGATGTTCGCCATCCGGCTGGGCTATATCTGCGTGGGCGCCCTCATCGCCCTGGCGGCTAACTGCCTCTTCTTCCCCTACAAGCGGGACACCGCCACCCGGCAGCTGCTAAAAAAGTACGCCGCCACCACCGACCTCCTCACCAGGGTCAGCCAGGAGGACTCCCCCGATCCCCAGCTCTATTACGACCTGGTCATCCAGGCCCACCTCCAGGAGGAAAAGCTGGCCCAGAACGCCGCCCAGGGCTGCTGGCCCGAGATCGGCGCCATCCTGGCCCAGGGCCGGGAGCGGGTGCGCCGCGCCCACCGGCACCGGGCGCCGCTGGCCACCTGACCCCCACCGGCCAAAAAACCCGGGCGGCCGCCATAATGGCGGCCGCCCGGGTTTTTTGTTTTCCGATCAGTCCTGGGGCTCCATGGACTCCACGATGGCGTCGGCCAGGGCGTCCAGCTCGGCGGCCTTGCCGTCGTTGAGGGCGGAGGCCAGGGAAAGCCGCTCGTTGAGAACGGTCATGCCCTTCATCTCCTCGTCCAGGAACTTCTGCATCAGATCCCCGGATTTGCAGGCCCAGGAGCCGTTCTCCACAATGGCGCAGGTCCGGTTCTGCAGGTTCAGGGCCTTCATGTGCATCAGGTAGTCGTGCATCACGGGGTAGATGCCCAGGTTGTAGGTCACACTGGCCAGCACCACATGGCTCAGGCGGAAGGTCTCGGAAATCAGGTAGGAAACGTGGGTGTTGGACACGTCGTAGACCCAGACGTTGGTGACCCCCCGCTCACAGAGCTTGGAGGCAAGGGCCTGGGCGGCGGCCTCCGTATTTCCGTACATGGAGGCGTAAGTGATGAGGACGCCCTTCTCCTCGGGCTCGTAGGTGGCCCAGTGGATATATTTGTCCAGCAGGTAGGGGATGTTCTCCCTCCACACGGGGCCGTGGAGGGGGCAGAGCATCTTGATGTCGATGGTGCCCGCCTTTTTCAGCAGATGCATGACGTGGGGGCCGTACTTGCCCACGATGTTGGTATAGTAGCGCCGGGCGTCGTCGATCCAGTCCCGGTCGAAGTTCACCTCGTCGGCAAAGAGCTTGCCGTCCAGGGCGCCGAAAGAGCCGAAGGCGTCGGCGGAGAACAGGACGCCGTTGGTGACGTCGAAGGTGACCATGGCCTCGGGCCAGTGGACCATGGGGGCGGCCACAAAGGTGACGGTGTGCTTGCCGAAGGTCTGGGTGTCCCCCTCCTTCACCTCGACGCACTCGTGGCCGTCCACGTCGAAGCCAAACTGGTGCATGAGCATGAAGGCCTTTTCGGTGGAGATGATCTTCACGCCGGGGTAGCGGATCAGGATCTCCTCGATGGACGCGCCGTGGTCGGGCTCCATGTGGTTGATGACCAAGTAGTCCAGGGGCCGCCCGGCCAGCAGGTACTCGATGTTTTCCAAGAGCTGGCGGCAGGCCGACCAGTCCACGGTATCAAAGAGGACGGTCTTTTCGTCCAGGAGAAGATAGGCGTTGTAGCTGACCCCCCGGGGAATGGGATGGATATTCTCGAACAGGTGCAGCCTATGGTCGTTGGCACCTACCCAGTAGAGGTCCTCTGTGACGTTACGCACGCAATACATAAATTCATACCTCCTTATTTGGCTTCCCCTGGGGGACGCCCCAGGGTGGCCTCTCTTGTCCCTTTGGGACAATTCACCTTCAGCTGTCGAGCACAGCGGACTGATGAGGGGAACCTTCTCTTCACACGTCTCCGGCCAGCACAGCTGGCCGGCCACCGCTAAAAACTTGCCGCCGGCAAGTTTTCTTAACGCTATGGTCCCTCATCCGTCAGCCCTTCGGGCTGCCACCTTCCCCCGAGGGGAAGGCTTATTTCTTTACGCCTCGATGAACATGTCTTTGCCCTCGGCGCACTCGGGGCAGACCCAGTCCTCGGGAAGCTTCTCGAAAAGGGTACCCGGGGCAATCTCGGCATCCTCGTCCCCCAGCTCGGGGATGTACTCGTAGCCGCAGCCGCCGCAGACGTAGCGCTTGCCCAGGGGCTCGGGCTTGGGAGGCTGGGGCCGCTTCATCTTCACCATGGGGGGCGCGGGCTGCTTCTCCCCCCGGTCCAGGGCCTTGGTAAGGAGGGGCAGGATCTCGTTGACATCTCCCACGATGCCGTAGTCACAGTTTTTGAAGATCGGGGCATTTGCATTCTTGTTGATGGCCACAATGGTGGAAGCGTCCTTGATACCCTTCAAATGCTGGATGGCGCCGGAGATGCCGCAGGCGATGTACAGGTTGCCGTTGAACTTCTGGCCGGACATGCCCACGTAGCGGTTCAGGGGCACATATTTCAGGGTCTCGGCCACGGGGCGGGAGGAGCCGATGGCGGCGCCGGCGGCCTTGGCCAGGTCCTCGATGAGCTTCATGTTTTTCTTGTCGCCGATGCCCTTGCCTGCGGAGACCACCCGCTCGGCCTGGATGATGGGCGTGTCGGCGGGGATGCCCACGGTGAAGTCGTGGCCGTCCTTTTCCAGGTGGGCCACCAGCTCCGCCACCTTCTCGGCGGCATCTCCCTCCTTGAGGATGTGCTTTTTCCGCACGCCGGTGATGGGGGCGGGCTTCTTGGGCCGGCTGGAGGAACCGCCCTCACTCTTGGGGGGCTTGCCCATGATGTGGGAGGCGATGACCACCCGCTGGATCTCGTTGGTGCCCTCGTAGATGGTGGTGATTTTGGCGTCCCGGTACATCCGCTCCACGTCCATGCCCTTGAGATAGCCGGTGCCGCCGAAAATCTGGAGGGCGTCGTTGGTGACCTCCAGGGCAATGTCGGAGGCGTACTGCTTGGCCATGGCGGACTCCATGCCGTAGGGCGCGTGGGCTTCCTTCAAGTCTGCGGCGGAATACACGAGGAGGCGGGCGCAGCGCAGCTTGGTGGCCATGTCGGCCAGCTTGAAGCCGATGGCCTGCTGGAAGCCGATGGGCTTGCCGAACTGGACCCGCTCCTTGGCGTAGTCCACGGCGGCCTCGTAGGCCCCCTGGGCGATGCCAAGGGCCTGGGAGGCGATGCCGATGCGGCCGCCGTCCAGGGTGGCCATGGCAATCTTGAAGCCCTCGCCCTCCTTGCCCAGGAGGTTTTCCTTGGGGACGATAACGTCGTTGAAGATCAGCTCGGCGGTGGAGGAGGAGCGGATGCCCATTTTGTCGTAGTGGTCGCCGAACTCGAAACCCTTCCAGCCCTTCTCCACGATAAAGGCGGAGATGCCCCGGGTGCCGATGTCGGGGGTGGTGACGGCGAAGACCACGTAGGTGTCCGCCTTGGGGGCGTTGGTGATGAAGATTTTCCCGCCGTTCAGGACGTAGTGGTCGCCCTTCAGCACGGCGGTAGTCTCGGTGCCGCCGGCGTCGGAGCCGGCGTTGGGCTCGGTGAGGCCGAAGGCCCCCAGCTTTTCGCCCCTGCACAGGGGGACCAGATACTTTTTCTTCTGGGCCTCATTGCCGAAGGCGAAGATGGGCCAGGTGCCCAGGCTGGTGTGGGCCGAGAGGATGACGCCAGTGCCGCCGTCTACCCGGGACAACTCCTCCACGGCGATGGCGTAGCTCAGCACGTCCAGCCCCGCGCCGCCGTACTCCTTGGGGTAGGGCAGGCCCATCAGGCCCATCTCCCCCATCTTTTTTACCGCCTCATCGGGGAAATCGTTGTTCTGATCCAGGGTGAAGGCGATGGGCTTCACCTCCGACTCCGCGAACGCGCGGACCTTCTGTCTCAATTCCTCGTGGGCTTGTGTGGTTTGGAACAACATACCGGTGCCTCCCTTTCATCGTTACTTGACAATTTTTATCCAATTTATATGTAAAAAAACAATCCCTGTCAGGATGGGCCAAAAATCAACTCCTGGAGGGTATGGGATCTCAACTCCCCATCCAGCGCCTCCTGAATGGCTTTCAGCCGGTGATGGGCAGCGCAGCGGGGGCTGTCCTGGGGACGGGTGCATTGAAAGTCCGGCTCCATGCAGGAGATGACCAGAGTATCTTCCCCCATGGCCTCCATGAGGTCGTAGAGAGTAGCCTGGGCCAGCTCCTTTCGGAGGCGGCAGCCCCCCTCGACCCCCCGGCTGATCTGGACGAAGCCCGCCTTCTCCAGCTTCTTCAGGATCTTATAGGAAAACTGCTGGGGGACCCCCTCGGCCCGGCAGATGTCCCGGGCGGTGAGCTGTTCCCCATTCGACAGGGCCCGCAGGATGCGCAGGGCGTAGTCGGTCTCTCTGGTGATCAGCAGGAGAACTCCCCCTTTCTATTGGATGACTTTATCCTATCAATATGGACAAGTATTGTCAAGTATAACAAGGGTCTTTTCGTGCGAATTTACGATTTCCACAAAAAGCTATGGCCCAATTTGTGGAAAATGTTTGGGTTTCCATTGGCCAAACGCCTCGGTGTGTATGCGCAGCCCGTTTGGGGTAAAATAGGCCCGTTCCTTTTCCACCATTTTCTTGCTCACTTTTGATTGTTTTTGATTGTTTATGCTTGACATTGATTTTTTACGGTGCTATGATGGGCGCAGAAAGAGAGGGGAAGAGACATGCTGACCCAGGAACGCTATCAGATGATCCTCGATCTGGTGGAACAGCGGCGGGCTGTTACCGTCGCCGAGCTGGCCCACGCCCTGAACGCCTCCCCAGCCACCGTCCGCCGGGACCTGAACGCCCTGGACGAGCTGGGCAGGCTCCAGAAGGTCCACGGCGGGGCCACTGCCCGGGCCGGGACGGCCTTCTCCTCCGCCGAGGAGGACGTGGCCACCAAGGCCGCCCTCCACGTGGCGGAGAAGGAGGCGGTGGGCCGGTACGCCGCCGGGCTCATCACCGACGACGACTTCATCTACCTGGACGCGGGCACCACCACGGGGAAGGTCATCGACCACGTCGCCCCCGGGTGCAAGGCCACCTTTGTCACCAACGGCGTGGACCACGCCATCCGCCTCACCCGCCGGGGGCTGAAAACCTTCATCCTGGGCGGGCAGTTCAAGTCCACCACCGAGGCCATCGTGGGGGCCACCGCCCTGCAAAGCCTGCGGCAGTACAACTTCACCAAGGCCTTCCTGGGCACCAACGGCATCCACCCCGCCGCCGGCCTCACCACCCCCGACCCGGAGGAGGCCATGCTCAAGGGCGAGGTGATGGCCCGCTCCTACCTCACCTACGTGCTGGCCGACGCCAGCAAGTTCGGCCGGGTCTCCTCCCTCACCTTCGGCGCGCTGGGAAAGGCCTGCGTCGTCACCGACACCCTCCCCGATCCCCAGTACCGGGAACTCACCGTCGTCAAGGAGGTCATGGCACCGTGATCTATACCGTCACCTTTAACCCCGCCCTGGACTACCTCATGCGCATCCAGTCCTTCGTCCCCGGCAAAACCAACCGGGCCGAGCATGAGGAGCTCCAGGTGGGGGGCAAGGGCATCAACGTCTCCCTGGTCCTGCGGCAGCTGGGGGTGGAGAGCGTGGCCCTGGGCTTCCTGGCCGGGTACACCGGCGAGCTGCTGCGGCAGTGGGTGGAGTCGCTGGGGGTCCAAACCGGCTTCGTCACCCTCCCCGCCGGGATGACCCGCGTCAACGTCAAGCTGAAAAACGGGGTGGAGACCGAAATCAACGGCCGCGGCCCGGACATCCCCCCCGCCGCCCTGGAGGCCCTCTTCGCCAAGCTGGACGGCCTCACAGAGGGGGACACCCTGGTCCTGGCCGGGTCCATCCCCGCCACCCTCCCCCCCGACGTCTATGAGCGGGCCCTGGCCCGGCTGGAGGGCAAAGGGGTGCGGTACGTGGTGGACGCCACGGGGCCTCTGTTGGAAAATGTCCTGCCCTTCCGCCCCTTCCTCATCAAGCCCAACCACCACGAGCTGGGGGAGCTGGCGGGGAAGGAACTGGACCCCGGCGACACCGCCGCCCTGGTCTCCGCCGCCCAGGCCCTTCAGAAAAAGGGGGCCCGGAACGTACTGGTCTCCCTGGCCGGGGACGGGGCCCTGCTGGTGGCCGAGGACGGGCAGGTGTTCGCCCAGGCCGCCGCCCGGGGGACCCTGCGCAATTCCGTGGGGGCCGGGGACTCCATGGTAGCCGGCTTCCTGGCGGGCTATGCCCGGGGCGGCTACGCCGAGGCCCTTCGGCTGGGCACCGCCGCCGGAGGGGCCACCGCCTTCTCCCCCCGTCTGGCCACCAAAGAGGAGATTGAAACCGTCTATCGACAGATCACCGAGACGAAAGGATGATATGACATGAGGATCACCGACCTGCTCCGCCCCGAGGGCATCTCCCTGGGGGCCGCGCCCAAGAACAAGGACGGGGCGCTGGACGCCCTCGTTAAGCTCCAGCGCGCCTGCGGCAACCTGAGCGACCCCAAGGCCTACAAGGCCGACCTGCTGGCCCGGGAGGCCCAGGGCTCCACCGCCATCGGGGACGGCATCGCCGTGCCCCACGCCAAGTCCGCCGCCGTCAAGCGCCCCGGGCTGGCCGCCATCACCGTCCCCGGGGGCGTGGACTACGGCGCACCCGACGGCAAGCCCTCCAACCTCTTCTTCGCCATCGCCGCCCCCGCCCAGGGGGGAGACACCCACCTGGAGATTTTGTCCCGGCTGATGGTCCTCCTCATGGACGCCGGTTTCCGCGCCCAGCTCCTCTCCGCCAAGGACCCCGCCGCCTTCCTGACCGCCATCGACGCCGCGGAGCGGGAGAAGTACCCCGACGAGGCAACGGAGGAAGCCGCCCCCGCCCCCAAAGCCGAGGGCTACCGCCTCCTGGCCGTCACCGCCTGCCCCACCGGCATCGCCCACACCTATATGGCCGCCGAGGCCCTGGAGAAGAAGGGCGCCGAGCTGGGCCTGCCCCTGAAGGCCGAGACCCAGGGCTCCGGCGGGGCCAAAAACATCCTCACCGCCGCCGAGATCGCCGCCGCCGACGGCATCATCATCGCCGCCGACAAGAACGTGGACCTCTCCCGCTTCCACGGCAAGCGGCTGGTGCGGGTGCCCGTGTCCGACGGCATCAACAAGCCCGAGGAGCTCATCCGCCGGGTCCAGGAGGCCCCCGTCTACCACGCCGCCCAGGGCTCCGCCCCGGCCAACGCCGTGGACGGCGACGAGAGCGTGGGCCACAAGATTTACAAGCACCTGATGAACGGCGTCTCCCACATGCTGCCCTTCGTCATCGGCGGCGGCATCCTCATCGCTCTGGCCTTCCTCTTTGACGCCGGGGCCGTCAACGACACCAACTTCGGCGACTTCGGCACCATCACCCCCATCGCCGCGTTTTTGAAGAGCGTGGGCGGCGCGGCCTTCGGCTTCATGCTCCCCATCCTGGCGGGCTTTATCGCCGAATCCATCGCCGACCGGCCGGGCCTGGCCGTGGGCTTCGTGGGCGGCGCGCTGGCCGTCTCGGGCGCCACCTTCGCCTCCCCCACCGGCACCGACGTGTCCGCCGGGTTCCTGGGCGCCCTCATCGCCGGCTTCGCCGGCGGCTACCTGACCCTGGGGCTGGAAAAGCTCTGCGATAAGCTCCCCCGGGCCCTGGAGGGCATCAAGCCCATTCTCATCTACCCCCTGGTGGGCGTGTTCGCCATCGGCGCCGTCATGTGCGCCATCAACCCCTTCGTGGGCATGATAAATACCGCCGTCTACGGCGGCCTGGAGTCTCTGAACGGCGCCTCCGCCATCCTGCTGGGGGCCGTGGTGGCCGGGATGATGGCCATCGACATGGGCGGGCCCTTCAACAAGGCCGCCTACCTCTTCGGCACCGCCTCCCTGGTGAACGCCGCCGGGCAGGCCGTCAACTCCCCCACCATGGCCGCCGTCATGGTAGGCGGCATGGTGCCCCCCATCGCCATCGCCCTGGCCTGTACCTTCTTTAAAAACCGCTTCACCGCCGACGAGCGGAAGAACGGCTACGTCAACTATATCATGGGCCTGTGCTTCATCACCGAGGGGGCCATCCCCTTCGCCGCCGCCGACCCCATCCGGGTCATCCCCTCCTGCGTGGTTGGCTCCGCCGTGGCCGGGGCGCTGTCCATGGCCTTCGGCTGCACCCTCCCCGCCCCCCACGGCGGCCTGTTCGTCTTCCCCGTGATGGGCAACGTGCTCATGTACGTGGTGGCCCTGGCCGCCGGGTCGGTGGTGGGCATGGCCATGCTGGCCCTGCTGAAGAAGAAAAAGGTCTGAACCATCACATAGAAAGAAGGGTCTTTTATGGTATCCGAGAAAGTCACCGTCATCAACAAAATGGGCTTCCACATGCGCCCGGCCAGCGCCTTTGTCCAGGCCATGGCCCAATTTAAAAGCGACATCAACATCGTCTTTAACGGCAAAAATATCGACGGCAAGAGCATCATGAACGTGATGGCCGCCTGCATGAAGCAGGGCTCCGAGCTGGAGCTGCAGTGCTCCGGCCCCGACGAGGCCGAGATGCTCAAGGCCGCCGCGGACCTCATCAACTCCGGGCTGGGAGAGGAATGATGGAGCTGCGGGGCATCGCCGCTTCGGTTGGCGTAGGCATCGGGGCCGCCCTGCGGGTGGTCCCCGCCGACCTGGACTATTCTCATGTTGCCTCCGCCGGGGCGGAGGCCGAGCAGGCCCGGCTGACCGCCGCCGTGGCCGCCTTCACCGAAAAGACCCGGGCCCTGGCGGACGCCGCCCGGGAAAAGGCCGGGGAACATCAGGCGGAAATTTTGGAGGGCCAGCTTATCATGCTCTCCGACCCCTTCCTCCGGGGCCAGCTGGCGGAAAAGCTCTCCGGGGGCGCCTGCGCCGAGCGGGCCGTGGATAAGGTGTGCCAGTCCTTCATCGAAATGTTCACCGCCACCGGCGACGAGCTGATGATGCAGCGGGCCACCGACGTGGGGGACCTGCGCGCCCGGCTCCTCTCCCTCCTGCTGGGCCGGGAAGAGGCCGACCTGGCCCGCCTCCCGGCGGGCACAGTGCTGGTGGTCCACGACCTGACCCCCTCCATGGCCACCGCCCTGGACACCGCCCACGTGGCGGGCATCGTGGCCGAGACCGGGGGCGTCACCTCCCACTCCGCCATTCTGGCCCGGGCCATGGAGCTGCCCGCCGTCCTCAGCGTGCCCGGCGCGCTGGATGCCGTCTCTGATGGGGACGCCCTGGCGGTGGACGGGAACAAGGGCCTGGTCCTGGTCAAGCCCGAGGCGGCGCTTTTGAAGGAGTATGAGGCCAAGCGGACGCGGCAGCTGGCGGACAGGGCCGCCCTGGGCCAGTTCCGGGGCAGGCCCACCCGCACCGCCGACGGGAAGGCTGTCCAGCTCTTCGGCAACATCGGCTCGGTCTCCGACGCCCAGGCGGTGGCCGAGGCCACCGGCGAGGGGGTGGGGCTCTTCCGCACGGAGTTCCTCTTCATGGACCGCTCCGCCCTCCCCACGGAGGAGGAGCAGTTCGAGGCCTACAAAGCCGCCGCCCAGCTTTTCCCGGCCGGGGAGGTCATCATTCGCACCCTGGACGTGGGGGGCGACAAGGACATCCCCTACCTGGGCCTCACGAAAGAGGAGAACCCCTTCCTGGGCTTCCGGGCCGTCCGGTACTGCCTGGACCGGCGGGAGCTCTTCCTCACCCAGCTGCGGGCCCTGCTGCGGGCCTCCGCCTTCGGCCCCGTCAAGATCATGCTGCCCCTGGTGACCCGCCTCACCGAGCTGCGGCAGGCCCGGGCCCTTCTTGAGGTGGCCAAGGGGGACCTGGACCGGGAGGGCATCGCGTACAACAAGGACATCCCCCTGGGCGTCATGGTGGAGACCCCCGCCGCCGTGCTGATGGCGGATGCGCTGGCTCGGGAGGCCGACTTCTTCTCCATCGGCACCAACGACCTGACCCAGTACACCATGGTGGCCGACCGGGGCAACCCCCAGGTGGCCGCCATCGGCTCCCCCTTCGACCCGGCGGTGCTCCGGGCGGTGCGGCAGGTCATCGCCGCCGCCCACGCCGGCGGCATCCCCGTGGGCATGTGCGGCGAGGCCGCGGCCGACCCCCGGCTCATCCCCGTCCTCCTCTCCTTCGGCCTGGACGAGTTCTCGGTGGGCGGGTCCTCCATCCTCGCCGCCCGCCGGGAGATCGCCCGCTGGGGCAAAGCGGACGCCGACCGGGTGGCCGCCGGGGCCATGGAGCTGGAGACCGAGGAAGAGGTCCGGGCCGCGCTGGAGGAATCGATCCGGTCATAAGATTGAAAAGGGAACGGCTTTCAGCCGTTCCCTTTTATTTCGGTTCCTCACGACAGGCGTTCGTCGAGCAAGGCAAGGGTATTTACGCCGTGTAGCGGCGTAAATATGCCGGCATTGGGCAGTCTGTGAAAAAAGGACCTTAGGGTCCTTTTTTCACAGACTGATGGGAACCTTTTCCCTCTCCCCCGCATCTAAGGGGTGTCTAGACAAAAAAGAGGTGACGACCATGGATTTGGACTTGACCGTCCCCCGGAAAGAGACCAAAGAACGGTTTTGCGAGGTGGTGCGGCTCCACAGCGGCGCCATGTTCCGTACAGCCCGGGCCCTTACCGGCTCCGACGCTGACGCCGAGGACGCTGTGGGCGAGGCTGTGCTGCGGGCCTGGCAGAGCTACGGCGCCCTTCGGGATCCTCTGTCCGTGCGGGCCTGGCTTTTAAAGATTACGGCCAACTGCGCCAGGGAGCAATATCGGAAAACCGGCCGGCTCATCCCCGTCGACACCCTGGAGACCGCCGCTCCTGAGCGGGACGCCGACGCCGTCCAAGACCTCTGGCAGGCGGTGAACCGACTGCCCAGGGATCAGCGGGCGGCGGTAGTGCTCTTTTATTATGAAGACCTGACCCTGGCCCAGATTGCCCCCATCCTGGGGGTGGCCCAGGGGACGGTGAAATCCCGGCTGAGCCGGGCCAGGGCCCGGCTTCGGGTCTTGTTGGACGAGGAGGAAGAAATATGACTTTTGATGAACGGCTCCGCCTGCGGGCGAAGCGCCAAGGCTGTCCGGTGCCGGAGGGGTTCGACGCCCGGCTGGAGGCCCCGCTGGAGGATCTGCCGGAACAGGGAAAGGTCCGACGGCCCCTGGGCCGCAGCTTTTTGATCGCGGCGGCCCTATGCGCCGCCCTGGCCGTGACCGTCTTTGCCGCCTCTCCCGGCCTGCGGGAGGCGCTGGACCAGTTCCTGGGGAGTTCCCTCCCCTACGCCCAGGAGATTGAGAGTGCCACCCGGGACCAGGGCATTGAAATGAAGGTGGTCCGGGCCTTGGTGGACGACTACCAGGCCAAGGTCTATGTGGAGGTTCGGGACCTGACAGATGGACGCCTCACCAGCGGCAATGTGGAGCTGGAGGCCAGTATCCGCCGCAAGGCCCTGGGCGAGAGCAGCGTCGCCTCCGGCGGGTGCCGGCTTGTCAGCTATGACGACGACGCCGACACAGCGCTCTTTGAGGTCACATACGAGAGCACGGTGCCCGCAGGAGAGGAGATGGTCTTCCTGGCCCGCGGCCTGCGGCCGGAGCTCTATCGGCTCCCCAATGCGGGCGACGGCGGCACGCCTCTCCCTGCGGAGCGGGTCACCGGCGAGACGCTGAAGAGCAGGTCCCTGGAAGACGGTACTCTGGTGCTGGAACCAGGGCAGACCGTGGCCGAGCTGCCGGGAGCCATGGGCATATCCCTCTCCTCTATGGGCTTCGCCTCCGACGGGTATCTCCACTTCCTCTTCCGGCTTCCCGAGGGAGCCCGGCCGGAGGAGACCCATCTGCTGACCACCGTTCGCTCCAAGGCCGCCCACGCCGCCGGGGAGGTCAACGGCGACGCGGTCTATAATACCGCCTTCACCGGCGGCACCGGCTTTTGGGCGGACGGCGTACCCTATTACGACTTCGGTATCCAGGGTGCCACCCCCGCCGATCTGGCCGACCTGTCCCTGGACCCGGTGGGCGGTATCCTGGTCCTGGCCGACAGGATCCAGGGGAGCTGGGAGATCCCCTTCACGGTGGAAAAGGTTCCCTCCCGGGCCGTGGCGCTCTCCGACACCCTGGACCGGCCGGGGATGGAGCTGAAAAGCGTCACCCTCTCCGCCATCAGCGTATGGGTGGAGGGGGACACCACCTACGAGGGCCGCGCCACGCTGAGCGGACAGCGGATGACCCTCTTCCTGGCCGACGGCGCCGCCGTCCCGCTGGGGGAGAGCCTGGGCGGAAGCATGTGGGAATACACCGGCGGCGACTCCGGCCACTTCATCACCGGCTGGGACTGCGCCCAGTCCATCGACCCGGACCAGGTGGCGGGCGTCGCCATTGGCCTGCGGTACCTTCCCCTGGATGGCGGCCCGGGCTCCTGGCTCTCCGAACTCCCAGAGTAGAAACGCAAAAAGACGGCAGGAGGCGGGGATCCAGAAAAACGCGCGAGCATCTCCCCCCGCCCCAGCTTGGTCCTGTGGGAAAAACAGGGCTGCGGGCCTTGCAATCATTAGTCTTTTCCTGTATAATATTTTGGAATCTGCACCAAGCCGGCGGGCCCTTGTCCCGTCCAGGCAGAAATACAGGAAAGCGTGATTGGATTTGAAATACGATTTTGCCGGTATTGAACCGAAATGGCAGAAAAAGTGGCAGGACGGGAAGGTCTTTGCCGCGGAAAACGGCTCGGACAAGCCCAAGTTCTACGGCCTTGTCGAGTTCCCCTACCCCTCGGGGCAGGGGCTCCACGTGGGTCACGCCCGGCCCTACACCGCCATGGACGTGGTGGCCCGGAAGAAGCGCATGGATGGCTATAACGTCCTCTTCCCCATGGGCTACGACGCCTTCGGCCTGCCCACGGAGAACTACGCCATCAAAAACCACATCCACCCCGCCAAGGTGACCCACGACAATATCGCCAATTTTACCAGGCAGCTTCAGATGTTGGGCTACTCCTTCGACTGGGACCGGGTCATCAACACCACCGATCCCGCCTACTATAAATGGACCCAGTGGATCTTCCTCCAGCTGTTCAAGAAGGGCCTGGCCTACAAGACCACCATGCCCGTGAACTGGTGCACCTCCTGCAAGTGCGTGCTGGCCAACGAGGAGGTGGTGGAGGGGGTCTGCGAGCGCTGCGGCTCCCCCGTCATCCGCAAGGAGAAGAGCCAGTGGATGCTGAAGATCACCGAGTACGCCCAGCGGCTCATCGACGACCTGGACGGCCTGGACTTCATTGAGCGGGTCAAGACCCAGCAGAAGAACTGGATCGGCCGCTCCACCGGCGCGGAGGTCACCTTTAAGGCCACCACCGGGGAGGACATCGTGGTTTTCACCACCCGGCCCGACACCCTCTTCGGTGCCACCTATATGGTCATCTCCCCCGAGCATAAGTACGTCCAGGCCTGGAAGGACAAGCTCTCCAACTGGGATGAGGTGGACGCCTACGTCCAGGAGGCCGCCCGCAAGTCCGACTTTGAGCGCACCGAACTGGCCGCCGACAAGGAAAAGACCGGCG
Organism: Oscillospiraceae bacterium; assembly: GCA_022846075.1. GTDB lineage: Bacteria > Bacillota > Clostridia > Oscillospirales > Oscillospiraceae > Vermiculatibacterium. The sequence continues at coordinate 1,145,382 of AP025582.1, read as the reverse complement.
TGATGCTCCAGGGCGTCCGGGCCGTGAACCCCGTCAACGGCAAGGAGATCCCCATCTTCATCTCCGACTACGTGCTGGCCAGCTACGGCACCGGCGCCATCATGGCCGTCCCCGCCCACGACACCCGTGACTGGGCCTTCGCCAAGAAGTTCGGCTGTGAGATCATCGAGGTGGTCTCCGGCGGCGAGGACGTGCAGAAGGAGGCCTTCACCGCCAAGGACGACACCGGCATCATGGTCAACTCCGGCTTCCTGGACGGCCTCACCGTGAAAGAGGCCATCCCCGCCGTCACCAAGTGGCTCACCGAGCAGGGCATCGGCCACGAGAAGGTCAACTATAAGCTCCGGGACTGGGTGTTCTCCCGCCAGCGCTATTGGGGGGAGCCCATCCCCATGGTGTGGTGCGACAAGTGCGGCTGGCAGCCCCTCCCCGAGGACCAGCTCCCCCTGCTGCTGCCCGACGTGGAGAGCTATGAGCCCACCGACGACGGCGAGAGCCCCCTGTCCAAGATGACCGACTGGGTGAATACCACCTGCCCCCACTGCCACGGCCCCGCCAAGCGGGAGACCGACACCATGCCCCAGTGGGCGGGCTCCTCCTGGTACTTCCTGCGCTATATGGACCCCCACAACCCCGACGCCCTCGCCTCCAAGGAGGCCATGGACTACTGGTCCCCCGTGGACTGGTACAACGGCGGCATGGAGCATACCACCCTGCATCTGCTCTACTCCCGGTTCTGGCATAAGTTCCTCTACGACATCGGCGTGGTGCCCACTAAAGAGCCCTACGCCAAGCGGACCAGCCACGGCATGATCCTGGGCGAGGGCGGGGAAAAGATGTCCAAGTCCCGGGGCAACGTGGTGAACCCCAACGACGTGGTGGCCCAGTACGGGGCAGACACCATGCGCATGTATATCATGTTCATCGGTGACTTTGAGAAGGCCGCCGCCTGGAGCGACAACGCCGTCAAGGGCTGCAAGCGGTTCCTGGACCGGGTGTGGAATCTCTCCGAGCAGGTCACCGACAGTCTGGAGCACACCGCCGCCAACGAGTCCGCCCTCCACAAGGCCATCAAGAAGGTGGCCGGCGATATCGACGCCATGAAGTTCAACACCGCCATCGCCACCCTCATGGCCCTGGTGAACGACTTCTACGCCAACGGCTGTTCCAAGGCTGACTACAGTGTGCTCCTCCTGCTTTTGAACCCCTTCGCCCCCCACATGACCGAGGAGCTGTGGGAGAGTATGGGCTTCGCCCAGGCCCACGGCGGCAGGATGGCCTGCCAGCAGAGCTGGCCCGCCTACGACGAGAGCAAGACCATGGCCAGCACCGTCACCATGGCCGTCCAGGTGGGCGGCAAGCTCCGGGGCACCGTCACCGTCCCCGCCGGCTGTGAGCAGGACACGGCGGTGGCCGCCGCCAAGGCGGACGCCAAGGTGGCCAAGTTCCTCGACGGCATGGAGATCGTCAAGGTCATCCACGTCCCCGGCAAGCTGGTGAACCTGATCGTCAAGCCCCAGGCGTAAGGAGGCAAATCATGCTGCAAGGGATCCACCACATCTCCCTCAAAGCCGCCGGAGAGGAGCAGTTCCAGCGGGCGCTGGACTTCTATACCGGCGTCCTGGGGGCCGGGCTGGTCCGCCAGTGGGGCCTGGGGGACGACCGGGGCGCCATGCTGGAGCTGGGCAATACCCTGCTGGAGGTCATGGCCAACGGGAGCGCCGGGGACTCCAAAGGCCCCTTCGCCCACATCGCCTTCCGCACCGACGACGTGGACGCCGCCGTCCGGGCCGTTGAGGAGGCCGGGTGCCCCGTCTTTCTCCCCCCTTCCGACAAGAACCTGGGCGGGGACTACCCCATCCGCATCGCCTTCTGTACCGGCCCCGCCGGAGAGGATATCGAGTTTTTCCAGGAACGGTAGGCCATTCTGAAATTCTCACTTGACACAAGCACATATTTTTCATATAATACTACTGTTAAAGCCATAGCTATGTGGCCCTTTCGCGGCGGGAGATTTTCCGTCGCTTCGGAGGGAGGGGAAGTCAATGTCGGAGATCCATGTGAAAGAGGGCGAGTCCCTGGACAACGCGCTGAAGCGCTTTAAGCGTAGCTGCGCCAAGTCCGGAGTCCTGGCCGAAGTGCGTAAGCGTGAGTGCTATGAGAGCCCGAGCGTCAAGCGCCGTAAGAAGTCTGAGGCCGCCCGCAAGAACAAGAAAAAGTTCTATTAAAAGCGTCAAAAACCCCGTGTCCGGTTGGACACGGGGTTTTTTGCAGGCCGGGGGGCAGACCGTCAGCCCATCCCCTGCGACTTCTTCTCCCCCAGCAGTTCCGGCAGAAGGTCGGACATGGTCTCGTGGGGCAGGAAGGCGGTGGTAATGCCCAGGCGGTGGGCGATGTGGAGTTTCTTGCCCACGCTGCCCGCGTCGTCGAAGAGGACGAAGTGAGCCTTCTCACCCGCCATGTAGGTGAAATAATGGGCGCACAACTCATCGGAAAAGAAAATGGTGGCCGCCTGTTCCTCCCGGCGGCGGGCCAATTCCTCCACCGTCAGCGGCGCGCCGGCCCCGCCGGGGGAGGGCAGGAGGAAATCCTCCGCCGACCGGTCCACCCAGAGGGCCACCCGGCCGGGGCCGAACCGGCCCTGGGCCTCCTCCAGCCTGCTTTGCAGGGAGCCGCCGGAGAGGGCCGTCGGGATGAGCACCTTGGCGGCGGGGGCGGCGGCCCCGTAGGGCTCGGAGACGAAGCACTCCATGCCCCGCTCCCCGCACAGCTCCCCCAGCTTCCCGGCGATCTCCCCCAGCAGCGGCAGGGGCCGCCCCTCAAAGCGGCACACCACCCCCGTGAACCGCCGGGCGGCGCACTCCCGCAGCACCTCGTTGCAGAAGGGCAGGCTCTCCCCCGCCCCATCGAAGCGGGCGGCGTCCATCACCATCAGCCCGCCCCGGGGCGCCACCGGGGCGTTGGCCCGGAAGAGGTGGGGGCCTCCCCCCACCCGGTAGGCCAGATGGGCCAGGGGCAGCCCCCAGCCTCCGGCGGCGGTGAGCTGCCCCGGCTGGGCCGCAATAATCAATCGTTCCATCCATTCCATCGTTCCATTTCCCCCTTGTCCTGGCGGCCTGGAAAGTGTTATAATCTGATTTAAAGTATGCAGGACAGGGGGAAAACAGAAGCCCCCGGCAAAAAGAGGTGATCCCTTGGCTTTTCCCCTGGTGCCGTCCTACGTGGCGGACAGCATTTTCGACCTGACCCCCGGCGCCCTCCGGGCCAAAGGCATCCGGCTGGTGCTGGCCGACCTGGACAACACCCTGGTGTCCTATGAGGACGCCCTCCCCTCCCCTGCCGTCCGGCTGTGGAAGGAGGCCCTGGAGGGGGCGGGCATTTCCCTCTATGTGGTGTCCAACAGCCGCAAGAGCCGCCGGTGCCCCGATTTCTGCGCCGCTCTGGGCGTCCCTTGCGTCCGCCACGCGGGCAAGCCGGGGACGGCTGGGTTCCGACAGGCACTCCAAGAGGCGGGGGCCGCGCCCCGGGAGGCCGTCATGGTGGGGGACCAGATCTTCACCGACGTGCTGGGGGCCAACCGGGCGGGGGTAGCCTCCATTTTGGTAAAACCCATCGCCATCGGGAAAAATCCCCTGCGGGCGGCCCGCTACGCCGCCGAGACCCCCTTCCGTCTGGCGGGGAAAAGAAAGGACACACTATGACGCGAGCGAAATTCGGCCCGGCGGGCAACGCCGACGCCTTTCCCTATAAATCCTCCGTGGACGCCCCCCGCTGGCTGGCCGGGCTCGGCCTGGACTGCTACGAGTACCAGTGCGGCAAGGGGGTCAACGTGGGCGAGGAGACCGCCCGGAAGCTGGGCGCAGCCGCCCGGGAGGCGGGCATTTCCCTCTCCCTCCATGCCCCCTATTTCATCAACCTGGCCAACCCCGACCCCGAGAGCCTCAAAAAGACCACCGGTTATATCCTGGCCGCCTGTCAGGCCGCCGATTGGATGGGGGCCGGCCGGGTGGTGGTCCACACCGGAGCGCTGATGAAGCGCGCCCGGCGGGAGGCGCTGGACATCGCCAAGGCCTCCATGACGGAAGTCCTCAAGGCCTGGGAAGGCGAGGGGTACGCCCATATCGCCCTGTGCCCCGAGACCATGGGGAAAATCAACCAGCTGGGGGACCTGGACGAGGTGCTGGAGCTGTGCCAGCTGGACGAGCGGCTCATCCCCACCGTGGACTTCGGGCACCTCTACGCCCGGGCCCTGGGGGACCCGGAGCCCTACGGCGTCATGCTGGACAAGATGGAGCGGGCCCTGGGCCGGGAGCGGGCCGGGGGGTTCCACAGCCACTTTTCCCAAATCGAATTCACCCCCAACGGGGGCGAGAAGTGCCACCGGACCTTCGCCGACAACGGCGGCTTCGGGCCCGACCCGGCACCGCTGATGGCCGAGGTGGCCCGGCGGGGGTGGGCGCCCACCTTTATCTGTGAGAGCGCGGGGACGCAGACTGATGACGCTTTGGAGATGAAAGGAATGTACCTTTCTTCACTGGAGTGCCGTGCGTGAACGCACGGGGGAAACCTGGGGGACCATCTTTTCCACGTGGAAAAGATGGCACCCCCAGACCCCCCAGAAAAGACGCCAGGGAGAGAGAGTTCCGACTCTCTCTCCCCCTGGACCCCCTCTCTCAACGGCCAAAGGAGGGGGACTGCGGCCCCCCTCCCTTTGGAAACCTCCCCAGGCTGTTCTTACGGACGTTGGATGACCCCGGCCCCTTACTTCGTAACGGGTCCGGGGTTCGGCAGGTCTTAGGCTTCCCCTGGGGGAAGCTGGTGAGCGTAGCGAGACTGATGAGGGGAACTTATCCCTCTAGCAGAGCCTTTCGTGTTTTCCCCAGTTCCCCTCATCCGTCAGCCCTTCGGGCTGCCACCTTCCCCCAAGGGGAAGGCTAAGGGCACGTAAAACGGCACTTATCAATCAAGCACACGTCAGCGGCCGAGCGGCGCAAGGGGGACCACGGGTCGCACAGACGCACCCGTGCTTTTCCCCCTAGCTTCGGGCACTAAACCTTCTACCAAAAAGGGAATCTGCGAGCAGGTTTGCACCTAAGACTTTTCTTTGGGGGTCTGGGGCGGCGTTTCTTTTCCTCGGGAAAAGAAACGTCCCCCAGTTACACGCACGTTTGACGTGCAATCACTCAAAGTTTGAGCAATTCCACTCCCAGCCGCACCCCGCTGTGGAAAAACTGCCGGCATTTCAATTCCAGGTATTCCCCTTGAATATCCAACCATTTTTCCACCAACTCATCCCCGGCAACGGCATCCAGCTTATTTCCCAGCTTCATTTGCACCTGTCGGATTTCCTCAAATTCCGGTGCCACGGGGTCTCTTTCCTCCCACAGCGAAAGGAACAATTCTTCTAAGCAGTCCACGTAATTCACCTCCCAGTTGAACTTTATTATATCACCTGTTAGGTGAATCGTCAAGGGGGATACCTATGTTTGACCAAGAAAAATTCTCCGCCCGGATCCGGGAACTGCGAAAAGCCCGCCGGGAATCCCAGCAAGTCCTGGCCGACGCCATCGGCGTCAGCGTCAATCAAATCAGCGAAATGGAAAAGGGGACAAAAATCACTTCCCTCCCCCGCCTCTGCCTGCTCTGCGATTACTTCGGCGTCTCCGCCGACTACCTCCTGGGCCGTACCGACCAGCCCTGACAATCAGAAAGGAAGTCATCACCATGAATCATCTCACCCAGATCGCCGCCAAGCTGTCCGAGTACCACATCGACGCCATGCTCGTCAACTCCGAGCCCGGCGAGTTCTACGCCGTGGGCCTGCGGGGGGAGGGCTTCGCCGTCGTCGCCCCCTCCGCCTGCCGGTATATCACCGACTCCCGCTACACCGAGGTTGCCGAGGAGACCGTCACCAGCGCCGAGGTGCTCACCGTGGACAAGGGCCGCAACTACACCGTGCTCATCAACGAGTTTTTGGACGCCCACGGCGTCAAAAAGCTGGGCATCGAGGACAACTACATGTCCCTGTCCCAGTACAATTTCCTGAAAAAGGAGCTCCACGCCGAGCTGGTGTACGCCGGGGGGCTGGTCACCGGCCTGCGGGCGGCCAAGGACGAGGAGGAGTTCGCCCGGATGGTGAAGGCCCAGGAGATCACCGACAAGGCCTTCGCGGAAATTTGCAAATTCATCCAGCCCGGGGTCACCGAGCAGGAGATCGCCGCCAAGCTGGTATACGACATGATGCGCTTCGGCGCCCACAAGACCTCCTTCGACCCCATCGTGGCCTCCGGCCCCAACGGCAGCCGCCCCCACGCCGTCCCCGGCCCCCGGAAGGTCCAGAAGGGCGAGTTCATCACCATGGACTTCGGCTGCATCTATGAGGGCTACTGCTCCGACATGACCCGCACCGTGGCCCTGGGGGAGATCGACGACGACAAGAAAAAGGTCTATGACACCGTGCTGAAGGCCCAGCTTGCGGGCATCGCCGCCTCTAAGGCCGGGGTACCGGGCACCGAGATTCACGCCGCCGCCGCCAAGGTCATCGAGGAGGCGGGCTACGGCCGGTTCTTCGGCCACGGCTACGGCCACAGCGTGGGCATCGAGATCCACGAAAACCCTAACGCCAACACCCGGGACACCACCCCCATGCCCGTGGGGGCCATGGTCTCCGCCGAGCCGGGCATCTACATCCCCGGCCAGTTCGGCGTGCGCATCGAGGACGTGGTGCGCATGGAGGAAGGCGGACACACCGACATCACCCACTCCCCCAAGGAGCTTATCATTCTGTAAGGAGGAGCCTTCTATGGTTCTCGAAGTCATCCAAAGAGAGGTGCCCACCCGGGGCATCGGCTACCTCATCCTCCGGGACTGCCCGGAGGACCGGCTGGGCGAGGCCCTGGGCAAGGGCATGGAAAAGCTGAAAAAGACCGGGGCCAAGCAGGTCTGGGCCACCTCCCTGCCCGAGGGGGAGCCCCTCCACCCCGGCCCCGTGGGGGTGTGGCGGCTGACCCACGTCCACGACATGGTGACCATGGAGCGGGCCCTGGGCCCCGACCTGCCCAAGCCCACCCAGAAATTTATCCTGAAGCCGGTGAAGAAGGCCCTGGAGGAGAAGACCTACCTGGAGCTGGTGAACAAGGCCTACCGGGACGTGCCCAACGCCAAGACCCAGGGCCAGGGCGACCTGCGGCTGCCCAACTGCCGGTATACCCTGGCCTACCAGGGGGAGCAGCTCATCGGGGCGTTCTGCCTGGATTTGAGCGAGAAGGCCCCCCAGCTCACCACCCTGGCGGTGGACCCGGAGCTGCGCCGGCTGGGCCTGGGGCGGGCGCTGCTGCTCACCGCTCTGGAGTCTTTGGGGCCCAAGGCCGGGGCCTGCTCCCTGCTGGTCTCCACCGCCAACGCCGCCGCCATGGGGCTCTACGAGCAGACGGGCTTCGCCCAGACCGGCGTGGTGTCCAGTTGGTTCGAGGTGGTTTGACCATGTTCCCCCGTGACTTTTTAGCCCCCATCCCCGCCGCCCCCAAGGACGACTGGGAGAAGGTGCCCGCCCCGGCGGAGCGGGGGGAGCCTCTGGTGGACCCCACCGAGCTGTCCCCCCGGATCGCCTACAACGGGGCCTACCTCTCCCAGGGCCTGCCCGGGGCCATGGACCGGTGCCTCCTGCGCCGGGGGCTGGCCCTGCGGCTGGTCCGGGCGGCGGAGCTATTGCCGGAGGGCTGGTCCCTCCTCATTTTCGACGGCCTGCGGCCCCTGCGGGTCCAGAAGGCCCTCTACGACCAGTTCCGGGAGGTGGTTGCCCGGGAGCGCCCCCAGGCCAGCCCCGCCGAGGTGGAGCTGATTTTGGACGACTTCGTGGCCCGGCCCGTGAAGCGGCCCGGCCGCCCCGCGCCCCACACCACCGGCGGGGCGGTGGACCTGACCCTGTGCAGAGACAGGGCGCCCCTGGAGATGGGCACCGGCTTCGACGACTTTACCGACCTGGCCCACACCGACTGGCTGGAGCGGGCCTGCCCCCCCGGATTGGAGGAGGCCCGAGACAACCGGCGGCTCCTCTACCACCTGATGGCAGAGGTGGGGCTGGTGAACTACCCCTGCGAGTGGTGGCATTATGCCTACGGCGAGCGGCAGTGGGCCGCGCGGACGGGCAAGGCGCCCTTCTACGGCTACTGCCCGGAGTGTGACGGATGAGGTGGCGTAGATGAAGTGTCCCTGGTGCGGCAGAGAGATGCGGAAGGGCCGGCTGGGCGAGGAGGCCTCCTATTGGCGGCCCGAGACGGGCCGCCAGGACGACTGCGTTCCCCTGTTCTGGGAGCGGCAGGGCCGGGCGGGCAGCGTGGGATGGTACTGCCCCTTCTGTCTGCGGGTGGTGGCGGAGGCGGCCAAGCCCGCCCTCATCACCGCCTTCGGGGACTCCAACACCCGCTACTGGCTCTCTGCCACCCAGGAGCCGGGGCCACCGGAGCAGGCCTGGCCCGCTCTGGTGGAGAAGGCCCTCCGGGCCGAGGGCCGGAGGGTCCGGGTGGTGAACGAGGGCTGGCCCGGCGGGGAGGCCGCCTTCGCCAAGGCCCAGTTCGAGCGGCGGACGCTGGGGGCGGGCGGGGTCATCCTGGCCTTTGGCACCAACGACATCAAGCGGCCCGAGGCCACCGCCAAGGCATACCGGGCCGATTTGGAGGGCATCCTAAAGCGTAACGGCCACCGGCCCATGCTGGTGCTGTCCATTCTCTGGTTCGACCGGGGCTACGGCTTCCTTGGCTCCCAGGACCGGCTGGCGGTGTGGAACGGTATCGCCAGGGAGCTGTGCGAGGCCTACGGCGCCCCCTTCTGGGACACCGGCCCCTGGTTTGAGCGGCAGCTCCAGTATTACGGCGACTGCCCCGCCCACCACCTGAACGCCGCGGGGCAGGAGCGGATGGCCCAGGCTGTGCTGGAAGGGCTGCGGGCCCATCATTTTGTGTGAGGGAAAGCATGAAGACACTGTTGTTTATCGACGGCTGCGTCCGGGGCGGAGCGTCCCGGACGCTGGCTTTGACGGAGCGGTTTTTGGACCGCTGGCGGGCGAAGAACCCGGATTGGGCGGTGGAACGGCTGACCCTGGACGCCATGGGCCTGCGGCCCCGCACCGGGGCGGAGATCGAGCGGCTGGGGACGCTGGAGCGGGAAAAGTCCTTTGACGGCCCGGACTTCGCCCTGGCACGGCAGTTCGCCGCCGCCGACAAGATCCTGCTGGCCGCCCCCTTTTGGGAGCTGTCCTTCCCGGCGGCGGTGAAGGTCTATCTGGAGCACGTCTCCGTGGTGGGCATCGCCTTCCGCTACGGGGCGGACGGGGAGACCATCGGCATGTGCAGAGCCGACAAGCTCCTCTTTGTCACCACCCGGGGTGGGAACTACGATGGCTCCGAGTTCGAGTGCGGCTGGCGGCAAATCGTGGGGCTGTGCGGCATGTACGGCATCGGGGAGCCCCTGCTCCTCCGGGCCGAGGGGCTGGACGACGTGCGCAACGACGCCGGGGCCCTCCTGGCCCGGGCGGGAGAAGAGGCCGATGCCCTGGCCGAGACCTTTTAAAAGGAAAAAGAGCGGTGGAACGCATTGCGTTCCACCGCTCTTCTGATGTTTGCTTACTTCGCGGCCTTCGCGGCCCGGATGGCCTCGATGAGCTCGGGCACCACCTGGAACAAATCGCCGGTGATGCCGTAGTCCGCCACCTCGAAGATGGGGGCGCCGGCGTTGGTGTTCACCGCCACGATGCACTCCGAGTCCTGCATCCCCGCCTTGTGCTGGATGGCCCCGGAGATGCCCAGGGCCACGTACACCTTGGGGTGGACGGTCTTGCCCGTCTGTCCCACCTGGTGGTCGGCGGAGAGCCAGCCGGAGTCGATGGCGGCCCGGGAGCCGCCCACCACGCCGCCCAGCTCTTCGGCCAGGGCCTGGGCCAGCTTCACGCCGCCCTCCACGTCCTTGGCGATGCCCCGGCCCACGGAGACCACGTAGTCGGCCCCGATCAGGTCCACCAGCTTTTTGGCGGCCTTCACGGTCTCGGTGACCCGGGTGTGGAGGTCGGCCTCGCAGAGGGAGAAGGCGGGCTTCACGACCTTCACCGCCTGGGCCTTGGCCGGGTCATAGGGGGCCTTCTTCATCACGCCGGGGCGGACGGTGGCCATGCAGGGGCGGAACCGGGGGCAGATGATGGAGGCCATCAGGTGGCCGCCGAAGGCGGGCCGGGTCATCTTGAGGTTGCGGTCGGCCATGTCCCACTCGGTGCCGTCCACGTCCAGGGTGGAGTTCTCCCGCAGGTAGGAGACGTACTTGGCCACGTCCACGTCCAGGTGGGTGCAGTCGGCGCACAGGCCGGTGTGGAGCCGGGCGGCGCAGCGGGGGCCCAGGTCCCGGCCGATGTTGGTGGCGCCCAGAAGGAGCACCTCGGGCCTGCCCTCGGCCACCACGTCGCAGAGCACCTTGGCGTAGGCGTCGGTGGTGTAGTCCTTCAGGAGGGGGTGCTCGCACACCAGCACCTCGTCGGCCCCGTGGCCCCCCAGCTCGGCGGCCAAGGCCTCCACCTTTTCGCCCAGCAGGACGCCGCAGAGCTTCCCGCCCAGGTCGTCGGCCAGCTTGCGGCCCTCGGAAATCAGCTCCAGGGCGGTGGAGGACAGCTTGCCCTCCCGCTGCTCGCAGAAGACCCAGACATTCTTGAATTCGGCAATGGCCGTGCTATCGAAATTCGTCATGTTCCTCTCTCCTCCCTCAGATGTAGTGCTTCTCGGCCAGGGCGCCCGCCAAGAGGGCGCAGGCGTCCTTCCCGGAGCCGGCCAGCATGGTGCCCGCCCCCTTCTTGGGCGGGGTGAAGCTCTTGAAGATGTTGGTGGGAGAGCCCTTGAGGCCGATGGTGGCCGGGTCCACCAGTTCGTCGTCCTTGAGGGCCTCGTAATCAAAGACGGCCAGGGGCTTGGAATAGGCCTTATAGATGCCGTTCACGGACATGTACCGGGGCTCGTTCAGCTCCTTGATGCAGGTGAGGAGGCAGGGGGCGTCCACCTCCACGGTCATGTAGCCGTCCTCCAGCATCCGCTTGCAGGAGAAGGTATTGCCGGTTTTATGGATGTCGGCCACGTAGGTCACCTGGGGCAGGCCCAGCTTCTCGGCGATTTGGGGCCCCACCTGGGCGGTGTCGCCGTCGATGGCCTGGCGGCCGCACAGGACCACGCCGTCCTCCCCCAGGCCGATACGCTTGATGGCGGCGGCCAGGATTTGGGAGGTGGCGTAGGTGTCCGACCCGCCGAACTCCCGGGCGGACACCAGCACCGCGTCGTCCGCACCCATGGCCAGCAGCTCCCGGAGCATCCCCTCGGCGGGGGGCGGGCCCATGGTAATCACGGTGACCGTGGCCCCCGTCTCCTCCTTGAGCTTCAGGGCGGCCTCCACCGCGTTCAGGTCGTCGGGGTTGGTGATGGTCTGCATGGACGCCCGGTTCAGGGTGCCGTCGGGGTTGACGGCCACCTTCCCGGAGGTATCGGGGACCTGTTTGACACAGACGATGATTTTCATGAGTTCCTTCCTCCCTTACAGAATGTTGCCGGAGATGACCACCCGCTGGATTTCGGAGGTCCCCTCGTAGATTTCGGTAATCTTGGCGTCCCGCATCATCCGTTCGATGGGGTAATCCCTGGTGTAGCCGTAGCCGCCGAACATCTGGAGGGCCTTGACGGTGGTCTTCATGGCCAGCTCCGAGCAGAAGAGCTTGGCGCAGGCGGCGTCCACGGTGAAGCGCTTCCCCGCCATCTTGGAGGCGGCGGCCTTGTAGGTCAAAAGCTGTCCCGCCTGGATGCCCATGTACATATCGGCAAAGACGAACTGGGTGTTCTGGAACTTGTCGATGGGCTTGCCGAACTGGACCCGGGTCTTGGTGAAGTCCATGGCCTCCGCCATGGCCCCCTGGGCGATGCCCAGGGCCTGGGCGGCGATGCCGATGCGGCCCCCGTCCAGGGTCTGCATGGCGATGGAGAAGCCCTTGCCCTCCCGGCCCAGCAGGTTTTCCTTGGGCACGACGCAGTCGGTGAAGACGATCTCCGCCGTGGGGGAGCCGTGGAGGCCCATCTTCTCCTCGTGCTTGCCCACGGAGAAGCCGGGGTAGGAGCTCTCCACGATGAAGGCGGAGATTCCCTTGGTGCCCTTGGACTTGTCGGTCATGGCGAAGACCACGAACACGTCGGCCACGTAGCCGTTGGTGATGAAGATCTTGGAGCCGTTCAGCACCCAGTGGTCCCCCTCCAGCCGGGCCTCAGTCTGGCCCTTGGAGGCGTCGGAGCCGGCGTTGGGCTCGGTGAGGGCGAAGGCCCCCACGTGGTGGCCGGTGGTGAGCATGGGCAGGTACTTTTTTTTCTGCTCCTCGGTGCCGTGCTGGAGGATAGGCCCGCAGCACAGGCCGTTGTGGGTGGCCACGATGTCGCCGGTGGAGGCGCACTGCTTGGACAGCTCCTCGATGGCGATGGCCCCGGCCAGGTCGTCGGCCCCGGCCCCGCCGTACGCCTCGGGGACGATCATCCCCATGACGCCCAGGTCGAAGAGCTTCTCGATGGTCTCCCGGGGATAGGTAGAGGTCTTGTCGGTCTCGGCGGCGATGGGCTTCACCTGGGTCTCGGTGAATTCCCGCATCATCTTGCGGACCAGCTCCTGCTCACGGGTCAATTCGAATTCCATTTGGTTCCCTCCTATTTATTCATCAGCGCTGGGCGAGCCCCATGGGCTCGTCTTGGAAAATACGGCTGTCCATCAGCTTCAGGTCCATGGCGATCTTGGGCATGAAGTCCATCTGGTCCAGGACCTGGGTCTGGAGGTCCACGCCGGGGGCGATTTCCGTAAGGGTGACCCCCTCCGGCCGCAGCTCGAAGACCGCCCGCTCGGTGATGTAGAGGACCGGCTGGCCCACCTTCACGGCGTATTTGCCGGAGAAGGTGATGTGCTCCACCGACTGGACGAACTTCTTCTTGCTCCCCTCCCGGGCGATGACCAGCCTGCCGTTTTCGCACAGGGCCTCCAGGCCCTTGGCGGTGAAGGTGCCGCAGTAGCAGACCTTCTTGGCGTTCTGGGTGATGTCGATGAAGCCCCCGGCCCCGGCCAGCCGGGTGCCGAACTTGGAGACGTTCAGGTCCCCGTTGGGGGCGGTCTCGGCCAGGCCCAGGAAGGCGATGTCCAGCCCGCCGCCCTGGTAGAAGTCGAACTGCACGTTGTGGGGCATAATGCACATGGCGTTAGCGGCGGCCCCAAACTGGGTGCCTCCCATGGGCACCCCGGCCACCGAGCCGGCCTCCACGGTGAGGGTCATGTAGTCCGAGATGCCCTCCTCGGCGCAGACGTTGGCGATTTTCTCGGGCACCCCGGTGCCCAGGTTCACCACCGCGTCCCGGGGCAGCTCCATGGCCGCCCGGCGGGCGATGACCTTCTTGGCGTCCAGAGGGATGGGCGGGATGGCGTCCACCGGGATGCGGTACTCGCCGGTGAGGGCGCCGTCGTAGGGCATCCCCAGGCATTGATCGCTCTCCTCGGCGCTGCCCACCACAATGGAGTCCACGTAGATGCCGGGGATGGCCACCAGCTTGGGGTCCAGGGTGCCCCCCTGGACGATCTTCTCCACCTGGACGATGACCCTGCCCCCGGAGTTCTTGCAGGCCTGGGCCATGGCGGTGACGTCCAGGGGGCCGATCTCCCGGTGGACGGTGCAGTTGCCGTACTCGTCGGCGTAGCTGGCCCGGAGGAACACCACGTCGATGGGGAAGGCCTTGTAGAGGAGCAGCTCCTCCCCCTCCACGCTGACCACCTTCACCAAATCCTCGGTGGTCACGTCGTTGAGCTTTCCGCCGCCGTTGCGGGGGTCGGCAAAGGTGTAGAGTCCCACAGTGGTGAAGGTGCCCAGGTTGTGGGCGGCGATGTCCCGGTACATGTGGGAGATGACCCCCTGGGGTAGGTTATAGGCCTCGATTTTCCCCGCCAGGGCCAGGTCCCCCAGCCGGGGCGCCCGGTCCCAGTGGCCGCCGATGACCCGCTTCACCATGCCCTCGTGGCCGTAGTGGTCGCCGCCGGTGCCGTCCCGGTGGCCCTGCCCGGCGGCGAAGAAGAGGGTCAGGTCCCGGGGGTGCCCGGTCTCCAGAAACCGCTCCTCCAGCGCCTTGGACAGCCCCTCGGGGCAGGCGCAGCTGACGAAGCCGCCGGTGGAGATGGTGTCCCCGTCCTTCACGAGAAGGGCCGCCTCCCGGGCGGTGATGACGTTCGCTTTTCTCACGCCCCCGCCCCCTTATTTGTTTTCAAAAGCCACGTCCCGCTTCTCCAGGAAGGCCAACATGCCCTCCTTCTGGTCGGCGGTGGCGAAGCACATGGCGAAGAGCTCGTTTTCCAGGGCGATGCCGTCGTCGATATCCATCTGCATCCCCCGGTCGATGCAGGCCTTGGCGTACTTCACGGCGATGGGGGCGTTCCTGGCGAAGGACTGGGCCATCTCCATGGCCTTGTCCATCAGCTCCTCCGGGGCGCAGATGGCGTTGACGAGCCCCATCCGCTCGGCCTCGTCGGCCTTCACCATCCGGCCGGAGAAAATCAGCTCCTTGGCCTTGGCCGTCCCCACCCGGCGGGGCAGCCGCTGGGTGCCGGAGAAGCCGGGGGTGATGCCCAGGCCCACCTCGGGCTGGCCGAACTTGGCCTTCTCGCTGGCCAAGATGATGTCACAGGACAGGGCCAGCTCGCAGCCGCCCCCCAGGGCGAAGCCGTTCACCGCGGCGATGGTGGGCATCTCCAGCTTTTCGATGCGGCGCATGAGGGCGCTGCCTCGCTGGCCCCACCTCCGGCCCCCGGCCAGGTCCAAGGGCTGCTGCTCCCCGATATCCGCCCCGGCCACGAAGGACCGGCCCGCGCCGGTGAGGATGAGCCCCAGCAGGGTCCCGTCCCCCTCCACCTCGCCAATCACCTGCTCCAGCTCGGTGATGACGGTGGAGTTGAGGGCGTTCAGCGCCTCGGGCCGGTCGATGGTGAGGATGCCGATGTGCTCTTTCTTTTCATAATGGATGGTTTGATACATGACGAAAACCTCCTTATTTTTTCACTGCCCATATCTATTGCAATCGACGTGCCAATTTTTTGGCCCCTCTCCCCCCCGTTTTGGGGGCGTTTTTTGTCGTTTGAGGGCGGTTTTCTTTCTCCAGAGCAATGGGCTATTCATCTTTGAATAGCCCTTTCACCCGCTTTCTCCCTACCGTTTTTGTGGAAGCCATCTAAAGCCCCTCCGCAAAAATTGTTGTATCCCACCAAAAAAGCCCTCTTTCTATTCACTTTTGAATATGCTATACTCAAAAGTGAATAGAAAGAGGGAGGTCATCCCCTTGGGCAGAGAAAATAAAGCAGATATTTTTTCCGACGATATCGACCTGAAATGCCTGTTCGACATCATCAACCCGGAGAACAACCTGGTGCTGGCCGACGACATGATGCTCTCCGCCGCCGACGGCACCATCCTGCGGGTCTCCGAGACTTACGAGCAGAACTTTGGCTTCGCCCACGGCTCCATTGTGGGAAAGTCCGCCTTCGACCTGGAGGCCGACGGCACTTTCTCCCCCTGCATCACCGCCAGGGTCATCCGGGAGCGGAATAAGGTCATCACCACCCAGACCATCAACCGCATCCACAAGAACGTGATGACGGTGGGCATCCCACTCTTCGACAGCCGGGGGACGCTGAAATACGCCGTGTGCTTCAACACGGTGTCCATGGAGCAAATCAACACCATCCTGCGCAACTACCACGACCTCCAGGAATCGGTGGAGCAGTACACCGCCGAGCTGGCCGAGCTGCGCACCCGGGCCACCGCCACGGGCAAGCTGGTTTTCCGCAGCCCGGCTATGCAGCGGTTGTGGACCCTCATGCAGAATACAGCCAACACCAAGGCCAACATCCTCATCACCGGGGAAACCGGCGTGGGCAAGTCCGCCGTGGCCAAGACCATCCACAAGATGAGCGGCCGGGCCGACGGCCCCTTCATTGAGGTCAACTGCGCCGTCCTCCACGAAAACCTCATCGAGTCCGAGCTCTTCGGCTACGAGAAGGGGGCCTTCACCGGGGCCTCCTCGGCGGGGAAAATCGGCAAAATCGAGCTGGCCAACCACGGCACCCTCTTCCTGGACGAAATCGGCGAGCTGCCCACCCACATCCAGTCCAAGCTCCTCCAGCTCATCCAGGAAAAGACCATCGAGCGGCTCTCGAGCACCAAGAAGATTGAGCTGGACTTCCGCCTCATCGTGGCCACCAACCGGGATTTGGAGGAGGAAGTGCGCAAGGGCCTGTTCCGCTCCGACCTCTTCTACCGGCTCAACGTCATCCGTATGCACATCCCGCCCCTCCGGGAGCGGACCGAGGACATCCTGCCCCTGGCCCACCAATTCCTCAGCCGGTTTTCCCAGGAGTACGGCAAGACTCTGAGCTTTTCCCCCCGGTTTCCGGGCTTCCTGGAGAGCTGTCCCTGGCCGGGGAACGTCCGGGAGCTGGAAAACCTGGTGGAGCGGGTGGTTATCACCGCCCAAGGCCCTATCGTCGACCTGACCGACCTGCCCCCTGAACTCTCCGGCCCTGCCGGGCCCCAGGCTGTCCGGGCCGTCGGGCCCCTTTCCCGGCGGATGGACGACTACGAGCGGCAGATCATTTTGGATTCCTACGCCCGGAATAAGACCACCGTGGCCGTGGCGAGGGAGCTGGGGATCTCCCAGGCCACCGCCGCGCGGAAAATCGCGAAATACACAAGGGAGTAACTTTTTGACCTTCCCCTGGGTGCCAGCGGCCCTTAACGTCAGCTACGGGGCACTAGATAGATACGCAGCCGTGGAAGTTGAAGGGCAAAGCGAAATCAATGAAGGGAGTCCATCTTCTATTACGCACGCCCTTAGCCTTCCCCACGGGGTTGGCTGTCCGTTGGCGGCTGCGCCGCTTACGGACAGCTCATGCCCTGCGGGTAGAAGGTGGCAGCCCGAAGGGCTGACGGATGAGGGGCCATAGCGTGAAGAAAACTTGCCAGTGGCAAGTTTTTAGCGGTGGCCGGCCAGCTATGCTGGCCGGGGACGTGTGGGGATAAGTTCCCCTCATCAGTCTCGCTGCGCTCGACAGCTTCCCCCAGGGGAAGCCTTTGTCCTGCCCCTGGAAAAGAATCCAGACAAGGAGTCCCCAGTCTCCACTCTCGTGAAAAAAACCTGCCGTCGGCACTCCCGCCAAAAATGAAGGAAGCCCGGAGCTTACCGCTCCGGGCTTCCTTCTATGACAATCTCCAATATATCTTCGACATGGCAATCTAAAGTATCTACGATACGGCTAAGTATGTCGCTGTCATAGCGCACTACTTTGTTTTTATAGTAATTGTCGATGGTGGGATAACCAATCCCGGCGGCCTTTGCCAAAGCGTAGCGGCTGATTTTCTTCTCATCCAGGTAACGGTCTAAACACAGGCGCACCCGCTTTTTCACCCCACCATCTCCTTTCTTTATATACATTATTATAAATATATCTTTAGTTGACAATTCTCGTAATTACATATATATTTATATAAGTATATAGTTGTAGATGGTGAAACAATGCGTGAAAAATCGGAAGAATACTATTTGGAGTTGATCCCCTTCCCGAATGCTCCCTCCTCCCTAGAGGAGCGGCGGCGATTACTGCGCTTATATATATTCTCGATCCTTGCCGATTCGGACATCAACAACGCCCGTATCCTGCTGAGCCTGCGAAAAGACCAGCAGGCCCTTCCCACCGCCAAAGACTTTTTGGTTTTTTTGATAAAGCGTGTCTCCGACGCCAGATTTATAAACAGGCTCTTCGCAATAGCGGAGCGGCAGAAGCGGCACAAACAGACTGGGCGGCTCCTGGCGCAAAGAAGGCGCCTCCAAAAGCCCCACGCGGACCGCCGTATGGCCGCTCCTCAGGCCAACGCGCGCACCCAGCGGCGGAAGGAATGGCGAACCGCTATTCCCGAGGAGAATCGCCCGGAGTTGGAGCGGGACCTTCGGGAATTGGAGGAAAACGACAGGAAAATCCGGGCTGAGTGCCTTCGTCTCCTCCCCTATTTCACGCCGGACACATAAAAAGACGGGCGGGGCAATTTGCCCCGCCCGTCTTTTAACTGTTTTAGTTCTCGGTCACGATGCCGGTCAGATCCACCGGCGTGGCGTCGCTCCACAGCCGCTCCAGGTCGTAGAACTCCCGGGCCTCCTCGTTGAAGATGTGGACCACCACGGCGGAGAAGTCCAGCAGCACCCAGGTGCCGCCCCGGTGGCCCTCCACGTGATGGGGGACCTCCCCGGCCTCCTCCTTCATGGCCTTCTCACAGGCGTCGGCCAGGGCCTTGATCTGGGTGGTGGAGGTGGCGGAGCATAGGACGAAATAATCGGCCAGGGTGGTCAGGTGCCCGGTCTCCAGCACCTTGATGTCAAGCCCTTTCTTGCTGTCCAGCGCTTTGGCCAGCAGAAGGGCCACCTCTTTGGGGGTATTCATAGGCAATTTTCTCCTTTTATCTCTCAGCGTTACACTCCGGGCGGGAGCAGGGGCTCCTCCTCCACCGGCTGGGTGGCGGGGGGCGGCGTGGGCTCCGGCGGGGCAGTGGCGGGGGGCTGGCTCTCCGCCGGGGCCGGGGAGGGCTCCGCGCTGGCGCTGGGGTTGGGCGCGGCGCTGGCTTTGGGGCTCTCACTGGGCCTGGGCGTGGTGGTCACCCCCGGCGGGGCCACCGGCTCGTCCCCGTTGGGGGTGTTGGTGGGCGTGGGCGTCTGGGAGGCGTCCGGGCTCTCGGAAGGCTCCGTGTCCGGCGTCTCAGAGGGCTCGGCGCTGGGGGTGGATTTAGCGGGCAGGTCGATGCTGGTGACGATGTCCAGCTCGTGGGAACGGATATCCTCTTTATAGGGATTGAAGCCCGCGTTGACCGCCTTCAAAAGCTCACTGGCCACGGGCAGGACGTGGGAGCCGTCCCCGGCGTTCTTCCAGGGCATGGTGATGAATTCCACGTTGTCCATGTCCAGCCCGCCCACGGCGGACTTGGCAAAATAGGTCATGTTGGACACGCTCAGGTTGGTCACCACGTTCTTCTGGAAGATGGT
Source organism: Oscillospiraceae bacterium (assembly GCA_022846075.1). Classification (GTDB taxonomy): domain Bacteria; phylum Bacillota; class Clostridia; order Oscillospirales; family Oscillospiraceae; genus Vermiculatibacterium. The sequence continues at coordinate 1,126,270 of AP025582.1, read as the reverse complement.
GATATACTCCCCAAGGTTGGTGAGGATCACCTCGGGCCGGAGGCATTTTTTGATGATGGCCTTCATGAAATCCTGCTGGGTCTGGATGCGGCCCAGGTCCCCGTTGGCGTAGCCGGAGTTGAGGATATGCCCGCTGTCGTCGGAGTTGTGGCGCCAGCGGATGAGCTGCATGGCCTGCTCGCCGTTTAGATGCTGCATCCCGGGCTGAAGATCGATCTTGAAGCCCTGGGACAGGTCGTTGTAGTACATCCGCCGGGGCACATCGAACTCCACCCCGTCGATTGCGTTCACCAGCTCCCCCACGGCCTCCCACTGGACGATGATATGGTAGTCCACCGGGATGCCGGTGAACTCCTCCACCTCTTTCTTCAGGGCCGCGATGCCCTTGCCGTCCCTGCTTCCCCCGGCCCGGTTGTAGACCGAGTTCAAGAGCACCTTGCGGCCGTTATAATTGACAAAGGTGTCCCGGGGCAGGCTCATGACGTTCAAGGTCTGGTTGGGCACGTCGTAGGCCGCCAGCATCATGGTGTCGGTGTTGCCGCCGCCAAAGGTATCTTGCCCCACCAGCAGAAAGGTATAAAACTCTTTTTTCCGGTCGGCGGACAGTCCTGGGACCTCCACCTCGATCTCCTCCCCCGTCTCCGGGTCCACTGTGGTGGTGGTCTGGGGCGGACGGGTGATATTGGGGGTATCCACGTCCGGCGGGGCGGAGAAGATGTTCCAGAGCACGAACGCCGCCACTATGATGGCCGCCACGACGGTGGCGACCACAAAAATCCGGTGACGGATCAGATCCTTCCCCGTGCGCTTGGGCCTGGGGCTCCCGCTCTTCTGTCCGGCGGTCCGGCGGCGGGGGGCGCCCCCAGTCTCTTTGGGCAGGCGCTTGCCGCCCTTGTTGTCTCTTTCTTGGCTCATAGGCGTTTGATTTATCCTTTCCGGTGTTCCAGCAGCCAGTCCCGGGCGCCCTGGGTATTCCGATGGATGGGCACGCCCCGCTCATTGAGGTCGTCGATGCTCATCTCCAGCCCCATCAGCAGGGCCGCGTCCAAATCCTCGTAACAGAGCTTCCGCAGCTCTTCCACGCCGGGGAAATCCCGGTTGGGTTCCATGTAGTCGGCCAGATAGACGAGCTTTTCCAGCAGCGTCATGTCCGCCTTGCCGGTGGTGTGGTAGTAGATGGCCCAGTAGACCTCGTCCGGCTGGCCGAACACATGGCGGGCCAGAGCGGCCCCCGTTTTGGAGTGGAGGAGCTTCACACTCACCCGCTCCAAATCATCCAAAACGATACCATATTCCTCACAAATTTGCAACTGTTGTTCCAAACTGTAATATTTTGTACAATCATGTAAGATCCCCGCCCGGCGGGCCAATTCCTCGTCGGCCCCCCAGCGGCGGGCCAGGCGGACCGCCGCTTCCTCCACCCCGCCCACGTGGGCGATGCGCTTGGCCTTCATCATGGAGTAGGAACAGGCCCGAAGCTGTCCGTCGGTGAGGCACTTCAAATCGGCGTGGGTGCCGTAGAGCCCCCGGCGCAGGATGTACCCGTAGACGGCGGGGGACAGGTACCCGCTCCCCTCTCCCCGCTCCAGCAGCTCCCGCAGCTGGGTGGAGGACACAGGGGTGATCTGGGGCAGCTGGATGGTCCGCACGTCGGCGCCGAAGGTGTCGCGGAGGTACTTGGCCTGGACGGCCAGCAGCTCCCCCGAGTCCGACTGGGTCCGGGCGAAGGCGCACAAATGGGCCAGGGAGCAGATGGCCTCCGGCTCGTGCCAGTTCTGCAGGGTGAGGAACATGTCGGTCCCCATCAGCAGCCACAGCTCGTCGTCCGGGAACCTCGCGTGAAATTCCCGCAGGGTGTCCGAGGTGTAGCTCTTCCCCCCCCGGCGCAGCTCGGTGCCGTCCACCTCCACCGCGTCCTTCAGGAGCATCCCGTCGGCGGCGATGGCGGTCATGGCCAGCCGGTCCTCGGCCGTGGGCGAGCCCTCCGGCAGCACCTTGTGGGGCGGCTCCCCCGCGGGAACGAACAAGAGCTTCTCCAGCCCCAACGCCTCCATGGCGAACCGGGCCGAGGTCAGATGCCCCAGATGGGGCGGGTTGAAGGTCCCGCCGTAGATACCGATTTTCACGCTGGACGCCCCCTTCCCTGTCTCATTTCACCAGCAGGATCTTGTCCTTTTTCTCCTTTTTGTGGCTTTGACGATAGAGAATGAATTTTGTTCCAATGACCTGGACCACCTCGCTGCGGGTGGCTCTGGCCAGGGCCTCGGCGGCCTCCCGGGCGGTGAGCTCCGAGGTCTCCAGCACCCGGCACTTGATGAGTTCCCGGGCCTCCAGGGCCTCTTCGGCCTGCCGGATGAGGTTCTCCCCCAGATCGCCTTTCCCGATGTGGACCACGGGGTCCAAGCTGTTGGCCATGCCCCTGAGCTGGGCGCGCTGTTTACTGGTCAGTTCCATGCAGATAATTCTCCAATTCCGTTTTAAATTTGGCGAGGGCCCGCCCCCGGTGGGAAATGGCGTTCTTCTCCTCCGCCGTCATTTCGGCGAAGGTCTTTTTGTATTCGGGGACGAGGAAGATGGGGTCGTATCCGAAGCCGTCCTCCCCCCGGGGCGCGTAGGTGATGATGCCGGGGCACTCCCCCCGGGCGGTGAGCACCGTCCCGTCGGGGAAGGCGCAGCAGATACAGGAGACGAACTTGGCGCCGCGGTCCAGCTGGCCGCTGAGCCCCGTCAGCACCAGGCGGTAGCGCTCCTGGTCCGTCAGTCCAGGCCCGCCGTACCGGGCGGAGTAGACGCCGGGGCCGCCCCCCAGGGCGGTGACGCAGAGCCCGGAGTCGTCGGCGATGGCGGGCAGGCCCGCGGCCGCGGCGACGGCCTGGGCCTTGAGGGCGGCGTTGGCCTCGAAGGTCTCGCCGGTCTCCTCCACGTCCACGTCCACCCCCACGTCGGACTCCAGCACCACCTCCACGCCCATGTGGCCCAGGATATCCTTCATTTCCACCAGCTTATGGGGGTTCTTGCTGGCCAATACCATCTTCATGGTCTCAACCTCCCAGAGCGGCCTTCTGGATGGCCTGGATCTCGCGGATCCCCTTGGCGCACAGATCCACCAGGGCCCGCTGTTCCTCAATGGTGAAGGCCCGGCCCTCGCCGGTGCCCTGGAGCTCCACCAGCTTCCCCGAGCCGGTCATGACGCAGTTCAGGTCCACCTGGGCGGCGGAGTCCTCCTCATAGCACAAATCCAGCAGGAGCTGGTCGTTGACGATGCCCGCCGACACGGCGGACACGCAGTCGATGAGGGGCATCTCGGGGATGGTCCCGTCCTGAACCAGTTTATGGAGGGCCAGGGACAGGGCCACGAATCCGCCGGTGACGCTGGCGGTGCGGGTCCCCCCGTCCCCCTGGAGCACGTCGCAGTCCACGGTAATGGAACGCTCCCCCAGCTTCTTCATGTCCACACAGGCCCGGAGGGAGCGGCCCACCAGTCTTTGGATCTCGGCGGAGCGGGGGGAGAGCTTCAGCTTGGCGATGTCCCGCTTGGAGCGCTCCCGGTTGGCCCGGGGGAGCATGGAGTACTCCGCGGTGACCCAGCCCTCCCCCTCGGGGACGTGGGGCGGAGTGCGGTCCTCCACGCTGGCGCAGCAGAGCACGTGGGTGTTGCCGCAGCGGATGAGGCAGGAGCCCTCCGCGAATTTGTTGATGCCGGGGATGATTTCGATGGGCCGCAGCTCATCTGCTTTTCTTCCGTCGATGCGGGGCATATCCATTCCTCCCAACCTTTCTCTCAAATCAGCGCTTCCACGAATTCCGCGGCGTCGAAGGGCATCAAATCGTCCACGCCCTCCCCCACGCCGATGAATTTCACAGGCACACCCAACTCCTGGGCAATGGCCACCACGATGCCCCCCTTGGCGGTGCCGTCCAGCTTGGTGAGCACCACGCCGGTAAGGCCCGCGGTCTCCTTGAACTGCCGGGCCTGGATGAGGCCGTTCTGGCCGGTGGTGGCGTCCAGCACCAGCAGGGTCTCCCGGCTGGCCCCGGGCAGCTCCCGGTCGATGACCCGGGAAATCTTGCCCAGCTCATTCATCAAATTCTGCTTGTTGTGGAGCCGCCCGGCGGTATCCACCAGCACCACGTCGGCGTTCCGGGCCTTGGCGGCGGTGAGGGCGTCAAAGACCACTGCGGCGGGGTCGGCCCCCTCGCTCTGGCGGACGATATCCACCCCCGCCCGCTGGGACCAGATCTCCAGCTGGTCGGCGGCCGCCGCCCGGAAGGTGTCCCCGGCGGCCATGAGCACCCGCCTGCCATCCGCCTTCAGAGCGGCGGCAAGCTTGCCGATGGTGGTGGTCTTTCCCACCCCGTTGACCCCGATGAAGAGGCACACGGCGGGGCGGCTGGTCAGATCCAGCTCCCCCCGGCCCACGGTGAGCATGTCTGTCAAGATGGCCTTCAGGGCATCCCGAGCCTCGGGAGCGGTTTTGATCTTCTCCTCCTTGGCTCTCTGCCGAAGGGCCTCGCTGGCCGCCAGAGCGGTGTCCACCCCCATGTCGGAGAGGATGAGGGTCTCCTCCAGCTGATCGTAAAAATCGTCGTCCAGCTCCCCGGCGAAGAGCTGGTCGAAGGAGTGTCCGATATTTTCCTTGGTGCGGGTCAGCCCCGCCTTGATCTTTTCAAAAAAGCCCAAATGTCAGTCCTCCCGTCTCACTTGTGCAGGCCTTCCCCGCACTTGGGGCACTTTTCCGCCTCGGTTGGCAGCTCCCGCAGATATTGGCCGCAGTGGGGGCAGCGGTGGAATTTCCGCTCCAGCGCGAAGGCCGCCACCAGGGCCGCCAGCGCCAGGCCGGTAAGCAGGGGAAGATCCAGAAACAGCCCCAGCGCCAGCAGCAGGATGGCGGCCACCGTCAGCGCGCTGGTGGCCTTTTTCAATGTTTTGAAGTCCAAATGCGTTTCTCCCGTCGTTATTTGATGTTCAGCTCTTTTTCCACGTCGTTCAGGTTGATGGACAGCATCCGGCTGACTTCCCCAACGGGCCTGCGGCCCGCCGGGGACCCCAATACATTTCAAATGCTCGGTCGGCAAAGCCTCCCTGCGCAAATCCTCCGCTTCGCTTCGGATTTACGGCGCTTATCGCGCCGCCCCATCTGCGATGGGGCCCCATAACGTCACTTGATGTTCAACTCTTTTTCCACGTCGTTCAGGTTGATGGACAGCATCCGGCTGACGCCCTGCTCCTGCATGGTGACGCCGTACAGGGTGTCGGCCTCCTCCATGGTGCCCCGGCGGTGGGTGATGACGATGAACTGTGTGTTGGCGCACATCAGGCGCATATAGTGGGCGAACCGCCGGACGTTGGAGTCGTCCAGGGCGGCCTCGATCTCGTCCATCACCACGAAGGGGGTGGGCCGGACCTTCAAAATAGCGAAATAGAGGGCGATGGCCACGAAGGCCTTCTCCCCGCCGGAGAGCAGGGTGATGATCTTCAGGCTCTTCCCCGGGGGCTGGACCTTGATCTCGATGCCGCAGTTCAGGATGTCGTCGGGGTCATCCAGCTCCAGGGTGGCCTTGCCGCCGCCGAAGAGCTCCAGGAAGGTCTGCTGGAAGGCCTCGTTGATCTTCACGAACTGCTCGCCGAAGATGCGCTCCATCTCCCCGGTGACGTCGGCGATGACCTTCTCCAGATCGGCCTTTGCTTTGCGCACGTCGTCCCGCTGGTCGGTAAAGTAAGTATACCTCTCATTGATCCTGGTAAACTCGTCAATGGCGTCCAGATTGATATTGCCCAGGCCTGAGATGGCTCTTTTCAGCTCCCCCACCCGGCGCTGGGCCTTGGGCACGCTCTCCAGCTCCACCCGCTGGGCCTTGGCCGCCTCGTGGGAGAGCTCATAGGTCTCCCAGAGTTTATCCAGGATTTGCTTTTCCTCCATCTCGGCGGTGGTCTTTTTCTGTTCCAGAACGGAGACCTCCCGCTCCATGGCCAGCAGTTCACTGTTTTTATCCCGGCTGGCCTTGTCCGCCTGGGTACGGCTGCCCTCCAGATCCAGTTTCTCCTGGTTGAGCCGGGCGATGTCAGCCTGCCGGGCGGCATTCTCAGTCTTGATGGACTGGAGCCGTTCCTCTTTTTCCCGGATCTGCCCGCTCAATTCCTCGTTCTGGGCCTTCAATTCCTCGATGCGCCGGGAGCGGTCCTCCCGGTCCCCCACCATGTCCCGGCGCAGCTCCTCCAATTCCTGGAGGGCCTTTTCCGACGCCTGGCCCTCGGCCTCCAGGGCGGCTTTCTGGGCGTTGAGGAGGGCGATCTGGCCGTTGATGGCCTCGTTTTTCTCCCGCAGCTCGTTCTGCCCCTGGGCCTTGCCGTCGGCCTCCGCCCGGAGGGCGGCGGCCGAGCCCTCCAGCGCCTCGATGCGGGCCCGGGCGTTGGCGGTGTCCGCCTCGGTGCGCTCGGCCCGCTGGGCCAGCTGTTCCAGCTCGCCCTTCAGCTCGTCCCGCTGGCGCTCCAGGTCCGCCGCCTGGGCGGACAGATGGCGCTCCCGCTCCTCCAGCTTCAGGATATCGTCCTCGTGCTGGCGCTGCTGGGCCTGGGCGGCGTCCATCTCATACTGAGCGCCGGTGACCTCCCGCCGGGCCTCCTCCAGCTCCTTAGCGGCGGCGGAGAGCTTCTCCCGGATGCCCCCCTCCTGCTCCCGCAGGCGCTCCAGCTCCCCCTGGCGGGACAGGATGCCCGCCGTCCGGGAGGCGGAGCCGCCGGTCATGGAGCCGCCGGGGTTCAACACCTGGCCGTCCAGGGTGACGATTTTCAATCTGTGATGGTATTTCCGGGCCATGGCGATGGCGGCGTCCATGTCCTCAGCCACCACGGTGCGGCCCAGGAGGGAGGAGAACACCACCTCGTATTTTTTGTCGCACTCGATGAGCTCGTCGCCCATGCCCACGAAGCCCGGCTCATCCACCACGCCGGTGTCCCGGAACTCGCTGGGCCGGATGGCGTTCAGGGGCAGGAAGGTACAGCGGCCCCCGTCCCGGCGCTTGAGGTACTGGATGGCGGCCTTGCCGTCCTCCTCCCGCTCCACCACGATGTTCTGCATGGCGGCGCCCAGGGCGGTCTCGATGGCCACGGTGTACTCCCCGGACACCCGGAGGAGCCCTGCCACAGGGCCCAGGATGCCCTTCATCTGCCCCCGCTCGGACTCCCCCATCACCAGCTTCACCGCCTTGGAGTATCCCTCGTAGAGCTTCTCCATCTCGGTGAGCATATGGATGCGGGACTGGAGGGCGTTGTCCTCCATCTGGAGCTTCACGTGCCGCTCCTCGGCCTCCTTGGCCTTCCGGTTCCGCCCGTCCAGCCGGAGGGCGTAGCCGCTGATGATGTTTTTGATGGAGTCCCGGTCCTCCCGGGCCTGGTCCAGCTCCTTTTTGGCCGCCTTCCGCTCCAGCTGGGCGCCCTCCAGCCGATCTTCCCCGGCGGCCAACTCCTGCCGCACCGCCTCGTCCCGGTCCATGACCTCCTGGGCGGCGGCGGCCAGGGCGGAGAGGAGGGCCTTGGCCTCGGCGGCGGAGGCGGTCTCCACCGCCTCCTTCTGCCGCAGGGCCTCCATCTGGGCGGCCAGGGTCCCGGCGTTCCGGCCCAGCTCGTCGGCCTCGTCCTGGCGGGCGCGCAGCTGCTCCTCCAGCGCCGCGGTCTCCTGGACGATGCGCTCCAGCCGCGCCCGGCGCTGACCGATCTGCTCCCCGATGGAGCCCGCCCGGCCTTCCTGGGCCTCCAGATCCCGCTGGAGCCGGTCGGTGTTCTCCAGGTTGTTCTGGATGTTGGCCTTCAAAACGGCGATGGCGTTCTCACACTCGTTGGCGTCGGCCTGCCGCCCCATCATCTCGAAGCGGATGCCCTCCACATCCATGTCCTTCTGGCGCATCTGGGCGGAAATCTCCTCGGCGGCGGCGTAGAACTTCTCCACCTGGGCCTGGGTCTCCTCCTTCTGGCGGACGGCGTTCTCATAGTCCGACTGGAGTTTGATGGCGCCGGTGCGGATGTGCTCCAGCTGTTCCAGCCACAGGGAGATCTCCAGCCCCCGCAGCTCGTCCCGGAGGATGAGGTACTTCTTGGCCTTCTCCGCCGACACCCGCAGAGGCTCCACCTGGAGCTCCAGCTCGTCGATCTTGTCGTTGATGCGGGTCAGGTTTTCCTCGGTCCGCTCCAGCTTGCGCTCCGCCTCCTCTTTCCGGTGGCGGTAGCGGGAGATGCCGGCGGCCTCCTCAAAGACCTCCCGGCGGTCGGCGGACTTGACGGACAAGATCTCATCGATCTTGCCCTGTCCGATGATGGAGTACCCCTCCCGGCCCAGGCCCGTGTCCATGAACAGCTCGTTGACGTCCTTGAGCCGCACCGAGCGGCGGTTGATGTAGTACTCACTCTCCCCGGAGCGGTAGTACCGCCGGGTGACCATGACCTCGCTCTCGTCCATGTTGGGGAAGATGTGCTCGGTATTGTCCAGCACGAGGGAAACCTCGGCGAAGCCAAGCTGCTTGCGCTTGGCGGTGCCGCCGAAGATGACGTCCTCCATCTTGCCCCCCCGGAGGGCCCGGGTGGACTGCTCCCCCATGACCCAGCGGATGGCGTCGGAAATATTCGATTTGCCCGACCCGTTTGGCCCCACGATGGCGGTGATGTCCTCCCCGAAGGAGAGGACGGTCTTGTCGGGAAAGGATTTGAACCCCTGGACTTCCAAGGCTTTTAAGTACAAGGCGTACACCTCGCAGTATAAATGGTTATGAATAAGATATTATATCAATTTTCGCCCCCCAATGCAAACTCTTTTCACTGTCTTGAAGTGGGACCTTCCCCGTGTTAAGATAGCCTTGTCCCGTCTGACAGCGGCGGGCAGAGAAAGTCACGACACAAGCGGACGAATCCGTTATTCTGAGATCAGGCGGAAGGGGGAGAGAGATTTGAACTGGATCACCGGGATACAGCGGGCCATCGACTATGTGGAGGACAACCTCACCGGGGAGCTGGACTATGAGGAGATCGCCAAACGGGCCTGCTCCTCCAGCTTCTACTTTCAGCGAGTGTTTTCCATCCTGTGCGGCGTCACCCTGGGGGAATACATCCGCGCCCGGCGGCTCACCCAGGCGGGGACCGAGCTGACCGCCGGGGAGGCCAGGGTGGTGGACACGGCTCTCAAATACGGCTATGACAGCCCTGAGAGCTTCGCCCGGGCCTTCACCCGGTTCCACGGCCTCACGCCGTCCCAGGCCAAGCTGCCCGGCGTCAAGCTCAAATCTTTCTCCCGCCTTCATGTCAAATTGATATTGGAAGGCGGTCATACCATGGACTACAAAATCGTGAAAAAAGAAGCATTCCGTGTGCTGGAGAAAGTCAAGTGGTTCCCGGAGGACGAGGAGCTGCGCCAGGCGGAGATCCCAGCGTTCTGGAACCATGCCCGCAAGGAGGGCGTGATCCCAACCCTCTGCCGCGCCGCTTCGGCGGAGCCCGCGAAAAAGATCCTGGGCATCTGCTACGGCACTTCCCGGGGCGAGGGGGAGCCCCGGCAGTTCCCCTACTCCATCGCCGTCGGGTACAGCGGGCTGGAGCCTGCCCCCGAGGGGTTCCGGGTGAACACCATCCCCGCCGCCACCTGGGCGGTCTTCCCCTGCCGGGGGGCCATGCCCCAAGCCATCCAGGAGACCTGGCGGCGGATCTACGCCGAATTCTTCCCCACCGCCGACTACGCGCCCACGGGCGGCATCGACATTGAGGCCTACTCCGACGGAGACATGTCCTCCCCCGACTACGAGTGCGAGATCTGGGTCGCGGTGGAGCGGAAATAAAATCACGGCGCCCCCGCCCGCCATTCGCGGACGGGGGCGCCGCGGTCTTGTCCTTCCCGCCCCGGCGTGGTATGATGGAAAAAAGGGGGTGAGGGGATGAAGCGGTTCCGGGAACGGGTCTTTCCCATCCTGGCGGGCGGACTCTACCTCTGGTTCCTGATCCTGGACCTGACCCGGTGGGGGGATTCCACCTGGGTGAAGTTCGCCGCCATCTGCCTGTGCCTTCTGGCCTCCCTCACCGGCCTGGGGACCGCCGACGGGCGGTTGGTGGCCCTGGCATTGTGCTTCACCGTGGGGGCCGACTGGTTCCTGCTGGTGCTGGACAGCCGCTATGAGGCGGGGATCACCCTCTTCCTGGTGGTCCAGCTCCTCTACGCATACCGCCTCTACCGCCACCGGGGCGGGTGGATCAGCCGGTACGCCCTCTTCCGTTTGGCGGGCCTCGCCGCCCTGATCATCTCCGCCCTGTCGGGCCGGGATATCTTCCCCGCCCTGTCCCTCTTCTATTTTTCCAACCTGGCGGCCAACGCCTGCGAGTCCGCCCTCCCCTTCGTCACCAGCAGGCCCTCAGACGTCCTGAACCACCCTCTGCGAAACCGCTTTTCACTTGGGCTGTGCCTCTTCGTCGCCTGCGACCTGTGCGTGGGCGGGTGGAACCTGGAGATCCTGCCCGGCTTCACCCGGGTGGGCATGTGGCTGTTCTACCTGCCCTCCCAGGTCTTGATCGTCCTCTCCCAGCAAATGAAAGGAGACCCCTATGAAACCTTCTAAACCCCTCTCTATCCTCTGTTCCCTCTTTCTGGCCCTGTTCCTGCTGACGGCCGCCATCGCGGCCCCCATCCTCTGCCGCCCCTTCTACTACGCCCAGATCGACAGCCTGACCCTCCCCCAGCAGACCGGCTGGAGCGAGGATACCATCCGGAACGCCTTCGACGAGGTGATGGACTACCTGGTGAAGGACGCCCCCTTCGGCACCGGGACGCTGAAGTGGTCGGAGAGCGGCAGGGCCCATTTTGCCGACTGCAGGGGTCTCTTCCGGCTGGACTTCATTCTCCTGGGGGCCAGCGCCGCGGCGCTGGCCGTGCTGGCCTTGGCCTTGAAGCTGAGACGGCGCTCCGCCTACCGCTTTTGGGGCCGGGGCCCCGCCTTCTGGGCCATGGCGGGGATGCTGGTTTTCTTCCTCGTCCTGGCGGCCTGGGCCCTTCTGGACTTTGAGGGGCTCTTCACCGCCTTTCACACCGTCTTTTTCCCCGGCAAGACCAACTGGATCTTCGACTACCGCACGGATGAAATTATCCTCATCCTCCCTGAGGCCTTCTGGGCCCGGGCGGGAGCCCTGGTCCTGGGCCTGGCCCTGGGCGGCGCGGCGCTGGTGACCCTGATCACCGAGCTGGTCCACTGGCGCCGGACGCCCAAGAACGTGTATGAGGAAGCCAGAGCCCTCTGAGGCGCAAAAAAAGCGGGCATCCCGGCCGGGATGCCCGCTTTCCTGTGTTCCGCTATTGATCCAGCCTGGCGATGGCGGCACGGGCCGCCATCTGCTCGGCCTCTTTCTTGCTGTGGCCGGTGCCCTCGCCCACCTTTTGGCCGTTGAGGTCCACCTCCACGGAAAAGACCTTGGCGTGGTCGGGGCCGCTCTCACCGGTGAGGCGGTAGGTCAGCACTTGGCCGCTCTCTCGCTGGACCAACTCCTGGAGGGTGGTCTTGTAGTCCCGGCTGGCGCTCTTCTCGGTCTCCTTGTCCAGGATGAATCGCTGGATGATCTTCCGGGCCTCCACCAGCCCGCCGTCCAGGTAGACGGCGGCCAGCACCGCCTCCACGGCGTCGGCCCGGATGGAGGGCCGCTCCCGGCCCCCGCCGGCCTCCTCGCCCCGGCCCAGCTTCAGGTAGGCCCCCAGGTCCAGCAGGTCGGCCACCTCCACCAGGCTCTCCTCGCACACCAGGGCCGCCCGGGTCCGGGTCAGGTCCCCCTCCGGCAGGTCGGGGTGCTCCTTGAAGAGGAAGTCCGCCGTCACCATGCCCAGCACCGAGTCACCCAGGAACTCCAGCCGCTCGTTACTGCCCAGAGCCCCCCGGTTCTCGTTGGCGTACGAGCTGTGGGTCAGGGCGTTTTCCAGCAGGGCCCGGTCCTTGAAGTGGTAGCCCAGCTTGGCCTCCAACGTCTCCATGCTCACTCGCCCAGCTTGGCCTTGAGATAATTCACCAGATCGCCCACGGTGGAGACGTTGGTGAGGTCCTCCTCGCCCATCTCCTCGATGTCGAACTCCTCCTCCAGGGCCATGGAGAGCTCCACGATATCCACGGAGTCGGCGCCCAGGTCCTCGAAGCTGGTCTCCTCGGTGATGTCGGCCGGTTCCATGCCAAACTGCTCGGAGAGCAGCTTCGCCACTGTCTCAAAAATCATAACTGATCGAACTCCTATCCCTTTGTACTGTTTCCAGGCATTATGATAATAGGCAATCTCTTCCTGCCTGTCAAGGGGGAAATCAAATTTTCTCCGCCTCGGCCCCGGCCCTGATCACCGGCAGCTTCATATACTCGATGTTCTCGGTGATGCTCTCGATAATGCCCGCCCCGGCGAATTTGGCCGCCTGGGCGATGGCGTTCTTGATGGCGTAGTCGTCGGAGGAGCCGTGGGCCTTGATGACCGGCCTGGAGATGCCTACCAGGGCGGTGCCCCCCACCTCCCGGGAGTCCAGGGTCTTTTTCAGGTCCTTCAGCCCGCCGGAGACGAATACCGCCGCCAGCTTGGTGAGGATATTCTTTTTGAACATGGCCTTCAGCTTGCCGTTGAGGAAGAGGGCGGTGCCCTCCATGGTCTTGAGGAAGATGTTGCCGGAGTAGCCGTCGCAGACGATGACGTCCACTGCCCCCAGCATGGCGTCCCGGGCCTCCACGTTGCCGGTGAAGTGGATGCGGCCCTCCTCCCCCGCCTTTTTCAGCAGGGTGTAGGCCTCCCGCTGGAGGTCGGTGCCCTTGCCCTCCTCGGCGCCGATATTCAGCAGGCCCACCCGGGGCTCCGGGCGGCCCATGATGTGCTCGGCGTAGTAGGAGCCCATGAAGGCGAACTGGAGGAGGTACTCGGGGGTGCACTCGGCGGTTGCGCCGCAGTCGATGAGGATGGCTCCGCCGTTGGGGGTGGGGATCTGGGGGGCCAGGGCCGCCCGGCGGATGCCCCGGACGCGCTTGGTGACCAGGGTGGCTGCGGACAGCAGGGCCCCGGTGGAGCCGGCGGAGACGAAGGCGTCCCCCTTGCCGTCCTTCACCAGGTTCAGCCCCACGGTGAGGGAGGAATCCTTTTTCTCCTTGAAGGCGGTGGCGGGGTTGTCCTCCATATCCACCACCTCGGAGGCGTGGACGATCTCGATGCTCGGCGGGGGGGCGTCGCAGCCCAGGTCCTTGAGGGCGGAGAGGATCTCATCCCCACGGCCCACCAGGGTGACCTCCACGCCCAGGTCCCGGACGGCCTCCACCGCGCCCTTGACGTTGGACTGGGGGGCGTTGTCGCCGCCCATGGCGTCTACGATGATCTTCATTTGAATTACCTCCTTGGTGATTGGGGAGATTTTACCGTTTGGCTGTTACCTGCTCGCACGTTGGGACGTGCGTAAAACTGAGGGATGTTTCTTTTCCCGAGGAAAAGAAACACCGCCCCAGACCCCCAAAGAAAAGTCTTAGGTGCTAACCTGCTCGCAGTTTCCCTTCTCAGTAGAAGGTCTACTTCCCGAAGATAGGGGGATAAGCACGGGTGCGTCTGTGCGACCCGTGGCCCCTCTTGCGCCGCTCGCCGCTGACGTGTTCTTGATACAAGCTGGTCCTGCTCTTAGCCTTCCCCTTGGGGGAAGGTGGCAGCCCGGAGGGCTGACGGATGAGGGGAACTGCGGAAAACACGAAAGGCTCTGCCAGCAAGATAAGTTCCCCTCATCAGTCTGCTTCGCAGACAGCTTCCCCCAGGGGAAGCCCAAGAGCTGCCGAACCCCCGGACCCGTTACGGAGCCATAGCGTTAAGAAAACTTGCCAATGGCAAGTTTTTAGCGGTGGCCGCCCGGCTATGCCGGGCGGGGACGTGGGGAGGTTTCCAAAGGAGGGGAACCGCAGTCCCCCTCCCTTTGGCCGTTGAGAGTGGGGGTCCAGGGGGAGAGATTTGTTGGTTCTTAGCGAGGCACGAGCTTAGGGCCAGCTAATGCAGCGTAGCTGTTGAGTCGAAACTCTCTCCCCCTGGTGTCCTTTCGCTTCCTTTCCCACAGGGGAAAGGAAGGCCCCCGGCAGGGCCGTGCCCTGTCAACACTCGTCAGAAAGACCTAAGAGATAATCGGCGGAAACTTGATAATGCCGGCAAATGAGCACCAGCTTTTCCAAGGTGGTTCCTTTGCGGCCATTCTCCATCTCGCTGATTTGGCTTACGGAAACACCGATTGCCTGTCCCAGTGCCTCCCGGCTCTCCCCTTTTTGTGTGCGGAGTTGGCGTAGGCGCGCTCCGAAAATCTCCATCTGGATTCTCCTCTTGACTTTCGCACTTTTAGTGTTATACTGATATTACACTAAAAGTGTCGAGGTGGATTGTATGGACATTACCAACGAATTCCCCAAGTTTCTCTCAGAAATGGTCGAAAGCCTGTTTGGTACAAACAAACGTTATACTGAGTTGTGCCACTTGGAAGGAGAGGCCATCACAGCCATTTCTGACCTGATTGGCGAGGAGTATACCGACCGGCTCATCGGCATCCAGGCAGACTGTATGGCCTTCGAGCGCATGTACTGTTTTCTGCTGGGCCTTCGGCTGGGGATGGAGGCTGTGCGGGCAGGCGGATGATATCCGCCCCTACATGTGGGCCGTCAGCGCCTCCAGGGCGCGCTGAGAGATGGCGGCGTTCTTCTCCCGCTTGCCCTTGATTTTATAACCCAGAGGGGGCAGGATGCCGAAATTCACGTTCATGGGCTGGAAGTCGGTGACACTCTCGTTGGAGATATAGAGGGCCAGGGCCCCGATGGCGGTCTCCTGGGGGAAATCCGCCGGGGGCTTGCCCTCCAGCCGTCTGGCCAGCTCGATGGCGCACAGGGCGCCGGAGGCAGTGGACTCCACGTAGCCCTCCACGCCGGTGATCTGGCCGGCGAACATGACCCGGGGGGCCTCCTTCACCTGGTAATAGCGGTTCAAAAAGCCGGGGGAGCGCAGATAGGTGTTGCGGTGCATCACCCCATAGCGCAAAAACTCGGCGTTTTTCAGGGCGGGAATCATGGAGAACACCCGCTTCTGCTCCGGCCATTTCAGATGGGTCTGGAAGCCCACCAGATTGTAGACGCTGCCCTGGGCGTTGTCCTTTCTGAGCTGGACCACGGCGTAGGGTTCCCGGCCGGTCCTGGGGTCCTTGAGGCCCTTGGGCTTGAGGGGGCCGTAGCGCAGGGTGTCCTCTCCCCTTCTCGCCATGACCTCCACGGGCATACAGCCCTCAAAGACGCTCTTGTCCTCGAAGCCGTGGACCTCCGCCTCCTGGGCGGCGGTGAGCTCCTTCCAGAACGCAAAATACTCCTCCCGGGAGAGGGCGCAGTTGATGTAGTCCGCCGTGCCCTTGTCGTAGCGGGAGGCGAACCAGGCGTGGTCCATGTCCACGCTCTCAAAGGACACCAGGGGGGCGGCAGCGTCAAAGAAATTGAGGGTGGCGCTCTGTGGGAAAGCGGCGTGGATGGCGGCGGTGAGGCCCTCCGAGGCCAGGGGCCCGGCGGCGATGATAACGTTCCCCTCCGCCGGGATAGCCGAGACCTCTCCCTCCGTTACGGTGACGAGGGGGTGGCTTCTGATCTTCTCCGTCACGGCAGCGGAGAAGGCGTGGCGGTCCACCGCCAGGGCGCCCCCCGCCTCCACCCGGTGGGCGTCGGCGCAGGAGAGGATGAGGCTGTCCAGGCGGCGCAGCTCCTCCTTCAAAAGGCCCACGGCGTTCTCCAGTTGGTCGGAGCGCAGGGAGTTGGAGCAGACCAGCTCGGCGAAGTCCGGGCTGTGGTGGGCGGGGGTCATCCGCGGGGGCTTCATCTCGCGCAGCTCCACGGGGATGCCGCGCTTCGCCAGCTGCCAGGCGGCCTCACAGCCTGCCAGCCCGGCGCCGATGATGATGACGGGTTCCATGGGTGGGGCCTCCTCTCCGGCGGGCGGTCACGCCCGCTTATTCCTTCGTCTTTTTGGCTGTGGTCTTCTTGGCGGCGGTCTTTTTCGCCGCCGGTTTCTTGACGGCGGGTTTCTTGGCCGCCGGCTTTTTCGCCGGGGCCTTTTTGGCGGCGGCCTTCTTCGCCGGGGCTTTCTTTCCCTCCCCGGAGGCCTCCGCCCCCTCGGCGGACGCCTGCTCCCCCTGGCCGTCGGTTTTCTTTTTATAGTAGCCCCGCTGATCCTCGGGCAGGAAATCCGGGCAGTCGGGGTTGGCGCAGAAGGGCTTCTTGGCCCCACGGCCCGAGCGCTTGAACATGGTCTTGCCGCAGGTGGGGCAGTTGTCCGCCACCGGCACGTCCCAGGTCATGAAGTCGCACTTTTCATGGGGGTTGCCCTCCTTGACCACGTTGAACTCGCAGCCGTAGTAGGTGTAGCCCCGCTTGGAGGTCTTTTTCAGGATGCGGCCCCCGCACTTGGGGCACTTGCCCGGCATCTCCACCACGATGGGCTGGGTGTGGCCGCACTCGGGCCAGCCGGGACAGGCCAGGAACCGGCCGAACCGGCCGGACTTGAACACCAGGTTCCGCCCGCACAAGGGGCAGATCTCGTCGGAGACCTCGTCGGGGACCTTGATGCGCTCCCCGTCCAGGTCGTTCTCCGCTTTCTCCAGTTCTTTGGAGAAGTCCCCGTAAAAGTGCTTCAGGAGGGCCTTCCAGTTCTCCTTGCCCTGCTCCACCTGGTCCAGACGGCTCTCCATCTGGGCGGTGAAGTCATAGTCCAGGATGTCGGGGAACTTATCCTTCATGAGACCCGTGACCACCTCCCCCAGGGGGGTGGTGCGCAGGTACTTGCCCTCCTTCACCACGTACTCCCGGCTCTCGATGGTGGAGATGGTGGGGGCGTAGGTGGAGGGGCGGCCGATGCCCTTTTCCTCCAGGGCCTTGATGAGGCTGGCCTCGGTGTACCGGGCGGGGGGCGTGGTGAAGTGCTGCTCGGGCTTGAGGGCCTTCAGGTCCAAGGCCTCCCCCTCCTTCAAATCGGGCAGGGGGGACTGGTGGACCTCGTCCTCCTCGTCCTTGCCCTCCACGTAGACGGCGGTGTAGCCGGCGAACTTGAGGGCGGTGTGGTTGGCCCGGAAGCGGTAGCCGGCGGAGGCGGCCTCGATGGTGACGGAGTCGTAGACGGCGGAGGACATCTGGCAGGAGAGGAAGCGGCTCCAGATGAGCTTGTAAAGCCGGAACTGCTCGCTGGTGAGGTCCTTTTTGATGTCCTCGGGCACCAGGTTCACGTTGGAGGGCCGGATGGCCTCGTGGGCGTCCTGGGCGCCGGATTTGGCCTTATAGTGCCGGGTCTCCGGAGGATAGTAGTCCTTGCCGTAGCGCCCCAGGATAAAGTTCTTGGCGGCGTCGATGGCCTCGTCGGACAGCCGCAGGGAGTCGGTTCTCATATAGGTAATAAGGCCCACGGTGCCCTCGCCGGTGATATCCACGCCCTCGTAGAGCTGCTGGGCGATGGCCATGGTGCGCCGGGGGGCCATGCCCAGCTTCCGGGACGCCTCCTGCTGGAGGGTGGAGGTGGTGAAGGGGGGCGAGGGGTTGCGGGTCTTGTCCTGGCGCTTGACGCCGGTGACGGTGAAGGGCTCGTTCTTCACCGCCTCCATGACGGTGTTGACCTCCCCCTCGCTGGTGAGCTCCTGCTTCTTCTCCTTGCCGTAGAACCCGGCGGTGAACCGGCCTACGTTGGGTTTCACCCGCTCCAGGTCGGCGTCCAGGGACCAGTACTCCTGGGGGACGAAGGCCCGGATCTCCTCCTCCCGCTCGCACACAAGGCGGGTGGCCACGGACTGGACCCGCCCGGCGGAGAGGCCACGGCGGATCTTCTTCCACAGCAGGGGGGAGATCTGGTAGCCCACCACCCGGTCCAGCACCCGCCGGGCCTGCTGGGCGTCCACCAGGTCCATGTCGATCTGCCGGGGGGCGGCGATGGACTCGTTGACCACCTTCTTGGTAATCTCGTTGAAGGTCACCCGGTAGGTGCTCTCGTCGGGGAGCTTCAACAGTTCCTTCAAATGCCAGGAGATGGCCTCGCCCTCACGGTCAGGGTCGGTGGCCAGAAAGACTTTGTCGCTCTTCTTGGCGGCCTTCTTCAAATCTGCGATAATGTCTTCCTTGCCCTTGATGGGCTGGTAATCCACGGCGAAATCCCGGTCGGGGTCCACGCCGATCTTGCTCTTGGGCAGGTCCCGGACGTGGCCCATGGAGGCCTTGACCTCAAAGCCGGGGCCCAGATATTTGGTGATGGTCTTCGCCTTTGCCGGGGACTCCACGATCACAAGGTTCATATTTGTTTTTGTAGCCACATTATACCTCCGGGGTTCTATCATTACGGCGTCAGAAGCACCGCTGCTGTAAATCGTTTTCCGGGCCGCTCCTCCACCAGCCCCCGCACCTGAAGCATGGTGAGGGCGGAGAGGACCCGGCGGGCGGGGATCTGGACGGCTTCCACCAGGTCGTCCGCCGTCAGGGCCCGGCGCTGGAGGGCCAGAAGGAGGTCCCGCTCGTCGTCGGTAAAGGCCTCGGAGTCGTCTGATAAAGAAATATATGCCCGCGGCCGCTCCTTGTCAACCTCTTTTTCCGCCGGTTTCTCTTCTTTCCCCTCGGGAACGGGGGCTTCCAGCCGCTCCCGAATCTCCTCCGCCTCCATGGGCGGCAGGGGATGGACCCGGCCTGGGAACTGGGCGGCGAACTCCTCCAAAACGTCCCGGGCGGAGAGGACCAGCTTGGCCTCTCCCCGCTGGATCAGCCGGTTGGCCCCCAGGCTGGCCGGTCCGTCGGCGGGGCCGGGGAAGGCGAAGACCTCCCGGTTCTGCTCCAGGGCCGCGTGGGCGGTGATGAGGGCGCCGCTGGGCTCCCCCGCCTCCACGACCACCACGCCCAGGGACAGGCCGCTGAGGATGCGGTTGCGGACGGGAAAATGGAAGCCCGCGTGCTCGGTGCCCGGCGGGTATTCACTGACCAGGGTGCCCGCGGCGGCCACGTCGGCGTAGAGCCAGCGGTGCTGCTTGGGGTAGACCACGTCGATGCCGCCCCCCAGCACGCTGACCACGCCGCCCCCGCCCTTGAGGGCGCCCCGGATGCCGGCGGCGTCAATGCCCTCGGCCATGCCGGAGACCAGCATTGCCCCGGAGCGGGCTAGCTCCAGGCCCAGCTTTCCCGCCAGGCCCTCGCCATAGGGGGTGGAGCTTCTTGTCCCCACCACGCCGATGGCCAGCTCTTCATCCACCGCCAGCTCCCGCCCCTTGAGATAGAGGACACAGGGCGGATCGTAGATCTGGGCCAGCCGCTCCGGGTAGTTGGCGTCCTGGATGGTGAGGATGCGGATGCCCAGCCGGTCGCAGTCGGCCAGGATCCGCTCCGCCCCGGACAGGTCCTTGTCCTCCAGGGCCTTCCGCTTGGCCGCCGGGAGGCCCAGCAGCCCGTATTCCTCCGGATCGGCAAAGTAGACCGCCTCGGGGGTGCCGAAGCGCTCCAGCAGCTTCCCCGCCTCCGCGGGCTGGAAGCCCCGGCGGGTGGTGAGCCAGAGAAAGTATTTCAGGTTAGCCATGCCTGGGGCCTCCTTTCGACTACCGCCAGCCCTCCCAGAGGACCACCGCCGCCGCCACGGCGGCGTTCAGAGATTCGCATTTCTCCTCCATGGGGATCTTCAGAGCCTTTTCGCACAGGGCCAGCATCTCCTCCGAGATGCCCCGGCCCTCGCTGCCGATGACCACGGCGGCCCGGGACAGGTCCGCCCGGCGGACGTCCACCGTATCCTCCCGCAGCGCCGTGGCGTAGAGCGGGATGTCGGAGGCGTCCAGCAGGGCCTTCACCGCCCGGGGTTCCCCCCGCCACACGGGCAGGCGGAAGCAGGCCCCCATGGTGGCCCGCACCGCTTTGGGGCCGAAGGGATCGGCACAGCCGCCGGTGAGGAGGAGACCCTTGGCCCCCATGGCGTCGGCGGTTCGCCACACGGTCCCCAGATTGCCCGGGTCCTGGACCCCGTCCAGCACCAGATAGCGGCCCGGCTCCAGCTTGTCCGGCAGATCGGTGCCGGGCAGGGCGCAGAGAAAGACCACCCCCTGGGGGCTCTGGGTGTCCGCCAGGGATTTCAGCACGTCCCCCGGGGTCTCCACCCGGCGGGCCCCCGGAATCTCGGGCAGGGCCGTCCCCTGGGCCGAGACCACGGCGGGCACCCGCCAGCCCCACTTAAGGGCCTCCGCCAGGAGCTTGGGCCCCTCACAGACGAACAACCCCTGGCTCCGGCGGAACGAGGCGGAGGCGTTCAGCTTCCGGATCTGCTGGAACAGTGGGTTTTGGCGGCTGGTAACGCACTCCATCACTTTACCTCGTGCAAAAGGTTGATGGCCTCGCTGCGGCCCAGGACCACCACGTGGTCCCCGTTCTCCAGCACGTACTCCGCCCCCGGCGCCACGTCCAGGGCATGGTCGGCGTCCTTGGCCTTGCGGACGGCGATGATGTTCACGTGGTAGGTGTTGCGCACGTCCAGCTCCCGGATGCTGTGATACCGCCAGGAGTTGGGCACCGCCAGCTCCACGATGCCGTAATCGTCTGAGACCTCGATGAAGTTCAGCACGTTGGAAGAGGACAAGCCCTGGGCCAGCTTGACCCCCATCTCATGTTCAGGGAACACCACCCGGTCGGCCCCGATCTTCTCCAGCACCTTCCGGTGGACGTGGCTCTGGGCCTTGCAGATGACCTCTTTCATGCCGATGTCCTTGAGGTTCAGGGTGATGAGGGCGGAATTGCCCACGTCATCCCCCACGGCCACGATGGCGCAGTCGTAGTTTCGCACCCCCATGGCCCGCAGCACGGCAGGGTCCCGGGCGTCCCCCGCCACGGCGTGGGTCACCTGGTCGGCCACCTTCTGCACGTTCTCCTCCAGGCCGTCGATGGCCAGCACCTCGTGCCCCAGGGCGGACAGCTCCGTGGCCACGGCGGTGCCGAAACGCCCCAGGCCGATGACGACGAATGTTTTCATAGATGCATCCTCCTTCCGCTTCCCACGGACGCAGCCGTGGCCGCGGTTCGCGCCTTTTGGCGCGTTGGGGTGTTTCGCCTGTGGGCGGAACACCCGCGCAGGGCCAATTCATTTGGCCCGAGCAATCAAATCCGGGGGATCCCCGGAAGCGCGGGACGCGCTTTTGGGGCGGCCACGGCGGTGCCGAAGCGGCCCAGGCCGATGACAACAAATGTTTTCATGTGAGCACTTCCTTTACGGTAGGTGAGGGAAATCTCGATAGGCTCCCCTCATCCGCCCCCTGCGGGGGCACCTTCCCCCGGGGGAAGGCTTTTGGGGGTGGTCACCCGACCATGATGTTGAACTCGGGGTATTTGATGTGCAAAGCGTCCTTCCTGCGCATGAGGAAGGCAATGGAGAAGGACAGCACTCCCACCCGCCCGGTGTACATGAGCAGGATCAGGAGGGCCTGGGACACCCTGGACAGCGAGGCGGTGATCCCCGCCGTCAGCCCCACGGTCCCCAAGGCGGAGGCCGTCTCGAAGGCCGCGTGGAGGAAGGGCACCCCGTCCGCCAGGGAGATGAGCATGGCGCCCCCCACAAAGAGGAGCAGCACCATCAAAAAGAGGTTGACCGCGTTCATGGCCCGGCGGGCGGGCAGGGTCCGGCCCCGGAAGGTGATGCTCTCCCGCCCTCTCAGACCGGTGAGAAGCACCATGAAAAGCACCCACACCGTCACCGTCTTGATGCCGCCGGCGGTGGAGCCGGAGGAGCCGCCGATGAGCATGAGGATACAGCTCATGACCATGGAGTTGTCCCGCATGGCCCCCTGGTCGATGACGTTGAAGCCCGCCGTTCTGAGGGTCGTGGACTGGAAGAAGGCGTTGAGCCACTTCTCCCCCAGGGGCATCCCCCCCAGGGTGTCCGGGTTGCCTCCCTCCGCCAGGAGGAAAAACACCGTCCCCCCCGCCAGCAGCAGGCCGGTGAGACACAGCACCAGCTTGGTGTACAATGTCAGCTTCCTCCAGCTGCGCTTCCGGGCCACGTCCTCCCAGACGAAAAAGCCCAGGCCGCCCACAATGATGAGCCCCGCCGTGGTCAGCAGGATCACCGGGTCGTCCTGGAAGGCGGACAGGCTGGAATAGGGCCCGGTCTCCCCGCCCATCAGGTCGAAGCCGGCGTTGCAGAAGGAGGACACGGAGTGAAACACGGCGTGCCAGATCCCCCGCAGCAGCCCGAACCGGGGCACCAGCCGGGTGGCCATCAGCACAGCCCCCGCCGTCTCCAGGACCGCCGTCCCAGCCAGGGCCCGGCGGACCACCCGCACCACCCCGTCCAGGTCGTTGAGGTTCAAGGTGGAGACCATGATGAGCCGCTCGGACAATCCGATGCGCCGGTGGAACAGGAAGGAGATGAGGGTGATGACCGTCATGAAGCCCAGCCCGCCCAGCTGAATGAGCAGCAGGATGACCGCCTGCCCGAAGGGGGACCAGGTCAGCCAGGTGTCGGCCACCACGAGCCCCGTGACACAGGTGGCCGAGGTGGCGGTGAACAGTCCCGTAAAAAAACCCGCGCTCTCCCCGGACCGGGCGGCGATGGGCAGCGTGAGGAGCAGGGCCCCGATCAGGATGATCAAGCCGAAGGACATGGCCACCAGCCGGGTGGGATTGAGCCGCCGCCCGCGGATAAAATGATCTTGGATAAACCGGGCGATCCGTTCGTACAAACGGCACCCTCCTCTCCTCAGGGTGGGAACGCAGAAAGGCATACCGGCGAAGCAATGCCGCCGGTATGCCAGTCAAATCTCAAAGGGGTTTCATGGTGGGGAACAGGATAACGTCCCGGATGGAGTCGGAATTTGTCAGCATCATGACGCACCGGTCGATGCCGATGCCCAGGCCGCCCGTGGGGGGCAGGCCGTATTCCAGGGCGGTGATATAGTCCTCGTCCATCATGCCGGCCTCGTCGTCTCCCTTGTCCCGCAACTCCACCTGCTTTTGGAAACGCCCCTTCTGGTCGATGGGGTCATTGAGCTCAGAGAAGGCGTTGCCCATCTCGGAGCGGCAGACGAACAGCTCGAACCGCTCGGTGAGCCGGGGGTCCTTGGGGGAGCGCTTGGCCAGGGGGGAGACATCCACCGGATGCATGGTGATGAAGGTGGGCTGGATGAGCTTCTCCTCCACCTTCTGGTCGAAACACTCATAGAGGGCGTTGCCCCAGGTCTTGTCGGCGGTCTCGGGCAGCTCCACGCCGTGGGCCTTAGCGGCGGCCACCGCCTCGGCGTCGGAGCCGATGGCCATGAAGTCGATGCCCACGTACTGCTTCACGGCCTCGGCCATGGTCAGCCGGGGCCAGCCGGGGGTCAGGTCCAGCTTCTCCCCCTGCCACTCCAGCTCATAAGTGCCCAGAATCTCCTTGGCGGCGGAGGACAGCAGGTCCTCGAAGAGGTCCATCATATCGTTGAAGTCGGCGTAGGCCTGGTAGAGCTCGATGGTGGTGAACTCGGGGTTGTGCTTGGGGTCCATGCCCTCGTTGCGGAAGATGCGGCCAATCTCATACACCCGGTCCAGCCCGCCCACGATGAGCCGCTTCAGGGGCAGCTCGGTGGCGATGCGCATGTACATATCCAGGTCCAGGGTGTTGTGGTGGGTAATGAAGGGCTTGGCGGTGGCGCCGCCGGAGATGGTGTTGAGGACGGGGGTCTCCACCTCCATGTAGCCTCTGGCGTCCATGAAGTTGCGCACGTGCTTGATAAACTGGGAGCGGATGATGAAGTTCCGCTTCACCTCGGGGTTCATGATGAGGTCCACGTACCGCTGGCGGTAGCGCAGCTCCTTGTCCTGAAGGCCGTGGAACTTCTCGGGCAGGGGCAGCAGGGACTTGGACAGAAGGGTGATGTCCTTGGCCCGGACGCTCATCTCCCCCCGCTGGGTGCGGAACACCTCGCCGTCCACCCCAACGATGTCGCCGATGTCGAATTTCTTGAATTTCTTGTAGACCGCCTCGTCCATCTCGTCTTGGCGGGCGTAGAGCTGGATGCGGCCGTCCCGGTCCTGGAGGTCGCAGAAGCTGACCTTCCCCATCCCCCGCTTGGACATAAGCCGCCCGGCCACCTTCACGCTCTGGCCCTCCATGGCGTCAAAGTTCTCCTTGATCTGCCGGGAGGTGGCGTCCCAGGCGAACCGGGTCTGCTGGAAGGGGTCCTCCCCCGCCTCCTGGAGGGCGGCCAGCTTCTCCCGGCGCAGGCGCAGCAGCTCGGAGAGCTCCTGCTCGGTCTGGGGGGCGCTGTTCTTCTGTTCCTCTGCCATCTTGTACTCTCCTATTCAAAGCCGCGGGCGGCTCTCGATTTCTTTGGTAAGGTCAGGCCTTCTGGATGGCAAGCACCTGATAGTGGAGGATGCCGGCGGGGGCTTCCACGTCCACGTCGTCCCCCACAACCTTGCCAAGCAGGGCCTTGCCGAAGGGGGAGTCCTCCGAGATGCGGCCCTGCATGGGGTCGGCCTCCTGGGAGCCCACGATGTGGTAGCTCTCCTCCTCGTTGAACTCCTTGTCCAGCACCTTCACCAGGCTGCCCAGGCCGACGGCGTTGGCGTCGGCGGCATGCTCTTCGATGATGACGTAGTTGGCCAGGACCTCCTCCACCTCCGCGATGCGGGAGTAAAGCTTGCCCTGCTCGTTCTTGGCCTCGTCGTACTCGCTGTTTTCGCTCAGGTCCCCGAAGGACCGGGCCTCTTTGATCTGCTCGGCAACTTCCCGCTCCCGGACGGTCTTCAGGTACGTCAGCTCTTCCTGCAGCTCTTGCAGGCGCTTCGGGGTCAGTTTATACTGCTTCGCCATGGCTCTAGTCACCTTTCTTTAATTGCCTATTCCATGAGAAAAGAGCCGTTGCCGGCTCATCTCAGTTAAATACATGTCCCTTTTACATTATCCTGTATTATATGTATTTTCTCCCGTCCTGTCAAGGGCCTTCCGCCCCGGAAGGATGGTGATTTCTTCCAATGTCCTCCGTCCGGTCTCCCAGAGCAGCTCCAGCAGCGGCAGGGGTTCCAGCTCCCGGGGCAGTTCCTCCTGCCCCAGGCCCAGGGTCAGACCCGCCAATTCCGGCTCCCCCCACAGCCGCAGCGGGGTCCCCGCCGGGCTGTTCCGGGGGGACAGCTCCAGGGATACGGCGGGCGCCGGCCCCTGGCCCAAATGGAGAGGAGCCGCCCCGTACCGCCCCCTCAGATGGGCCGCCAGCTCCTCCTCTCCCCTGTCCAGGTCCAGCAGGAGGGCGCCCACCCGGGGGCAGAGTTCCTCCGCCAGGGCCCAGGCCGTCTCGTCCGCCCGCCCGCCCCGGAGGGCCACGGCCCGCCGCCGCTCGGGCATATGTTCCAAAAGGGCCAGGGCCAGCCCAGCCCCCTTGGCGCGGCACAGGGGCAGGGGATCCACCGGGGAGACTCCCGCCTCCCGCAGCTCTTCCCAGCCGTCGAACCCCGGGGCAGCCAGGGCCCGGCGGGCCCCCTGGCGCAGCAGCGCCCTGGCCCCCTGCCGGAGCCTGCGGCCCCGCCCTCCCGCCGGAAGGCCCACCGCCAGCAGGGGCAGCCCCAGGACCCGCTGGGGCTCCACCCTGGGCCGCCACCGCCGTTCCCCCGTCCAGTAGATCCATCCCACCATGGGCCAGCCCCCTTTCAGGGGATGGTATGCGGCCGGGAAGGTGGGTATTCCCGAAAAAACGGGCCCCCTTTCGGAAGGCCCGTTCATTCAGTATCCCAAAAGCTCCAGCGCCTTTTGGAGCTGGGCGTCGGCGCCGTGGTCCAGCTTTCCCGCCGCCAGGGCGGCGGCGTCCTGGTCGGAGAGGGCCACCCGGGCGTCCAGGGTCACTCCCGTGCCGATGAGGGAGACCCCCTCCCCCGTGAAATACTTGGCGGTGGACAGGTTCAGCGCTCCGCCGCCGGCCAGGGCGATGGCCTGCTGGGAATAGCCCTTGCCCGAGGTCTCCTCCCCCACCACCGGGGCCCCAGCCGCCTCCCGAAGCTCGGCGGCAAAGAGCTCCGCGGCGGAGTAGGTGTTGGCGTTCACCAGCACCGCCATGGGCACGTCCACGTGCTCCTCGTCGGACTCCACCACCTCTTCCGGCCCCCCCTTGCTCCGGGTGCGGAAAATGGGCCCCTCGGGCAGCAGGCGGTCCAGCATATCGGTGAGCTCTCCCACGTAGCCGCCCCCGTTGTCCCGCATGTCGAAGACCAGGGCCCGGGCCCCCTGGTCCAGAAGGGCGTCCACCTCCTCCCGGAGGCGTTTGGCGCTGTTGGAGTAAAAGTTCTCTACCTTAATATAGCCTACGCCGCCGTCCAGCAGCTCGCTGGAGACTGGGTCCGTCTCCACCGCCCCACGCAGGAGCGTGACCTCCCGCACCGTCCCGCCGGGAGCTAGGAGCGTAAGAGCCACCGGGGTGCCCGCCTCCCCCATGACGGCCTCAGAGCCGTCGTAGCGGGCCTCTCCAGCCACGGAGGTGCCGTCCACCGCGGTGATGATCTCTCCCGCCTCCACGCCGGCCTCTCCCGCCGGGGAGCCTTTTTTTACAGATAGGATGGTCATGCCCCGCTCGTCTTCGAATCCCACGGTGATACCCACGCCGATATAGGTGTTGGTACGGCGCTGGTTCTGGGCCTCGTAGGCCTCCGCCGTCAGATAGTGGCTCCACCGGTCGCCCAGGCCGTCCACCATCCCCGCCAGGGCGCCGTCCGTCATGGCCTGGGGGTCATAGTCCCCCACGAACTGGGTGCGGATCACCGCCAGCCCCTCCAGCAGGGGCACCGCCTGGGGGCCCAGGACCACCCAGGCCGCCAGCAGGGCCAGGGCCAGGGCGGCCACCGCCCCGCCCAGGGCGGAGAGCAGCAGTTGAAGGGTGGAAAAACGTCTTTGCCTCATTTGGGTCATCCTTTCAGCGCAAAGCGGGCGGAGAGTCATTCTCCGCCCGCTTGAAGTCCGCTCAGTAGAAATTCACACCGGGGAACAGGCTCCGGGGGTCCTGGCGCACCCCGTTGATCCGCAGCTCCAGGTGAAGGTGGTTGCCGGTGGCGGAGCCGGTCATGCCAACGTAGCCCAAGGTCTGGCCCTGGCTCACCACCTGGCCCTCGCTCACCGCCCGGGAGGACATGTGGGCATAGAGGGTGGTCATGCCGTTGCCGTGGCTCACCACCACGTAGTTGCCGTAGGAGCTGGGGGCATAGGCCGAGATGGTGACCACCCCGCCCTGGACAGCGGTGATGGTGGTGCCGCCGGGGGCGGCGATGTCGATGCCGGTATGGTTGTTGTACTTGCCCGTGATGGGGTGGGTCCGGGGTCCAAAGTAGGAGGTGATGTGCGTATTGCTGGAGGGCAGGGGATAATGGTACCCGGAGCCGGTGGTGAAGGTGATCTGCTGGGAGGCGATGAGCCGGTCCAGTTCTTTCTGCTTCTGGGCGATCTGGTTGTTGATCTTCTTCTCCTCGGCCTCCTCGGCCGCCACCAGGGCTTCGGCCGCGGCGGCCTGACCCTTGAGCTCGTCAAAGAGGGCCTGGGCCTCTTTGACCTTGGATGCCTGCTCGGCCCGCTGGGCGTCCAGCTCGGCCTTCTGCTCGTCCAGGGCGGCTTTGGACTCGTTGAGTCCCGCCAGGGTCTCCTCCACCTCCTGCCGGGCCGCCGCCAGGGTGTCCACCACGGTGTTGTCGTACTCCATGATCTCGTCCACCAGGGCCAGCCGGTCCAGAAGGTCGGTATAGTCCTTGGCCTCAAAGAGCACCGACCAGTAAGAGACGGTGCCCGCCTCCTCCATGGCCCTGGCCCGCTGGCAGAACCTCTCGTAGGCCGCCGCCTCCTTGGCCTGGGCGTCGGCCAGGGCCACCTCCTGCTCGGCGATGAGGCTGACGTATGTGTCGATCTGGCTCTGGGTATTGGCCACCTGGGCGTCGATGGCGGCCAGCTGTTGGTCCAAGATCTGCTTGCGCTCCAAAGCTTTGGCCTTGTCGTTCTCGATGGCCTTCAGCTGGTCCTGGAGCTCTTTCTTCCGGGCCTTGGTGTCGGCGGCGTCCCCCTTGAGCCCGGAGATCTGGCTTTGCAGCTCGCTCTGGCTGGCCGCCCGGGCCATGAGGGTAAAGGCGCTGCCCAGCAGGGGCAGCACCAGGGCCAGCACCATCACCAGGGCCAGGAGGACCGTGACGATCCGCCGCCAGTCCGGCCTGGAGCTCTTCTTTTTTGTCTGAGGCTGCTGTTTCAATGTACTTCCCTCCGACCGCGGCGCTTAAACCTGAAGGAACTTCCGGATGGCCATGACCGACCCTCCGGTGCCCACCACCAGCCCGGTGGCGGCAAAGACGCCCAGCACCCTGGCGGCGATGACCTGGAAGGGGACAACGTCCAAGAGCTGGATGGTCTCCCCCGTGTTGATGGCCTGGGCGATCAAGCCGTAGACCCCCCACTGGAGAAGGAAGGCGATAACGGCGCCGGCCAGGCCCAGGAGCATGCCCTCAAAGATGAAGGGCCCCCGGACAAAGCCGTTGGTGGCGCCGCACATTTTCATGATGGCGATTTCGTCCCGCCTCGTGAAGGTGCCCAGCTTGATGGTGTTATAGATGATGAACAGGGAGATGAGCAGCAGGAGCACGATGAGGATGAGGGCCACGCCGGTGGCCACGTTGCGCACCAGCACAAAGCCCTGGGCCACCTCGGGGGCGGCCTGGAGGTTAACGATGCCTGCCACCCCCCGGACCTGGTCCATGGTCTCCTGCATTTTCGCGATGTCCTCCATGTGAACGGAGTAGCGGTCCCGGAACACTTCGTCCGGGAGGTCGGCATAGAGCCCGGCGTTCTTATCCTGGGCAAACTGGTCGGCGTAGTTGGCCTTGGCCTCCTCCTTGGTGGTGAAGCTCACGGAGGCCACATTGGGCAGGGCCTCCAGCTTGGTCTGGAGGGCCAGGGCGTCCTCCCGGCTGTAACTCTCATCCACGAAGGCCAAAAACTCGTTGTCCCGCTCCAGATCCCCCAGCTTGTTCTCCAGGTTCAGCGCCACCAGGGAAAAGGACCCCATGATGATGAGGCAGGCCACGATCATGAACACGGCGGCGAAGGACATCAGACCGTGGGTGAAGATGGAGTGGAAGCCCTCGGAAAAATAATAGCTCAGATTATAATGTCTCTTCATTGTTATAATACCCGCCCGTCTCGTCGCTGATGATCCGTCCGCCCTCAATGGCGATGACCCGCTTGGAAAAGCGGTTGACCAGTTCCTTCTCATGGGTGACCACCAGCATGGTGGTGCCCAGCTCGTTGATCTTCTCCAGCAGCATCATGATCTCCAAAGACCGCTGGGGGTCCAGATTGCCCGTGGGCTCGTCGGCGATGATCATCTGGGGGTTGTTCACCAGGGCCCGGGCGATGGCCACACGCTGCTGCTCCCCGCCGGAGAGCTGGGTGGGATAGCGGTCCTCTTTCCGGCTCAGGCCCACCAGGTCCAGCACGTAGGGGATGCGCTTGCGGATCTCCCGGGGGGAGGCCCCCACAGCCCGCATGGCGAAGGTCAGGTTCTCCCACACCGTTTTCTTGTCGATGAGCCGGAAGTCCTGGAAAATGACCCCCAGGGTGCGGCGCATATAGGGGATCTGGTTGGGCCGGATGCTGTTCAGGTTGTACCCGTTCACCATGATGCGCCCGCCGGAGGGGTGGACCTCCCCGGTGATGAGCTTGATGATGGTGGACTTGCCCGAGCCGGAGGGGCCCACCAGGAAGGCGAACTCCCCGTCGTCGATGCGCATGGAGACCCCTTTCAGGGCCTTGGTGCCGTTATCATAGGTCTTTTGAATGTCTAAGAGGCGTATCATTCGCAAGCTCCTCATAACAACGATTGACAATCAGACGCGGACGGTCGGTCCGTCCAGGTTCGATTGTCAATCGTCATTCGTATCTAAAATATGTACCCGCTTTAGTTGTCGATGCCCCGGGAGACCAGGTACTTCTTGACCATCAGGGCCACCTTGAAGGTGATGGCGTCGTCAAATTCCCGCAGGTCCAGCCCCGTCAGCTTCTTGATCTTCTCCAGCCGGTACACCAGGGTATTGCGGTGGACGAAGAGCTTCCGGGCGGTCTCGGACACGTTCAGGTTGTTCTCGAAGAATTTGTTGATGGTGAAGAGGGTCTCCTGGTCCAAAGCGTCGATGGGGTTCTTCTTAAAGACCTCCTGGAGGAACATCTCGCACAGGGTGGTGGGCAGCTGGTAGATGAGCCGCCCGATGCCCAGGTTGTCGTAGTTGATGACGCTGCGCTCGGTGTCAAAGACCTTGCCCACCTCGATGGCCATCTGGGCCTCCTTGTAGGAGCGGGCCAGGTCCCGGATGTTGGTGACCACCGTGCCGATGCCCACCACCGCCTTCAGATCCAGCTCGGACACCAGGCCCTCCTCGATCTGCTGGGCGATCTTATCCAGCCGCTTGCCCTCGGTCCCCTCGGGAAGCTGCTTGATGACGGCCACGTCGGTCTCGCTGATGGAGAGCACGAAGTCCATCTGTTTATCGGGGAACATGGCCTGGATGGCGTCGATCATGGCCGGGTCGGCGGGCTCGGCCTGCCGCACCAGGAAGACCCCCCGGGGCACGTCGCACACGAAGTGCAGCTCCTTGGCCCGAACATAGATATCCCCCAGGAGGATGTTGTCGGAGATGATGTTTTTGACAAAGGTCCCCTTGTCGTGCTTCTCCTCATAGCTCTGCTTGGCCCCGTTGAAGGCCACGGCGGCCAGGTGGCACAGGGAGCGGGCGAAGTCGTCCTCCCCCTGGACAAAACCGGCATAGTCGAACTGGGCGCCCCAGCTGGCCAGGGTCTTGAAGGTCCGTCCCTCATAGTGGACCATGCCGCCGTCGGCGGCATTGAGCTGGTCCACCACGCCGCCCCAGCGCTCTCCGATCAGAGAGAGCTCGTCGCAGGCTACGACAGTGCCTTCGGCGTCGATGACGCCTACCGCCCGGTCCGTCCCTTCCTTCATCTGTAAAACGACACTCTGAAAGATCCTGTTGGACATCTGGAATGCCTCCTTGCTTTAATTCCCACCCGGGCGGTCAATCTTTGGTTTACAACACTCAACGCCTTTTATTATAACGGCTTTTTTCTCCCTTTTCAATAGCAAATTGAAAGATTTTTGTGGAAAATGCCGAATCTCATTTTATTCTGTCCCACCGGCGGCCCGGAGGGCCTTCAATTCCGCCCCGGTCAGCTCCCGCCACCGGCCGGGGGCCAGGGCCTCGTCCAGAACCAGAGGGCCGAAGGTGAGCCGCTTGAGGAACACCACCGGCTTTCCCCGGGCGGCCATCATCCGCTTGATCTGATGGTATTTCCCTTCCCGCAGGGTCACCAGCGCCTCCCCCGGGCCCAGCCGCTCCAGCCCGGCGGGCAGGCAGCGCAGGCCGCTTTGGAGGGTCATCCCCTCCCGGAAGGCCCGCTCGTCCCCCTCGTCCAGCGCCCCGTCCACCCGCACCAGATAGGTCTTGTCCACATGGCGGCGGGGGGAGAGAAGGCCGTGGGCCAGGGCGCCGTCGTTGGTGAGGAGCAGCAGGCCCACCGTGTCCTTGTCCAGCCGTCCCGCCGGGAAGAGCCCCACCCGCCGCAGGTGCTCGGGCAGAAGGGAGAGGACGGTAGGCTGCCTGGGGTCGTCGGTGGCCGAGACCAGGCCCGCCGGCTTGTGGAGCATCAGGTACACCCGCTTTTCCCCGGAGAGCTCCTCCCCGTCCACCTGAAACCGGGCCCCCTCGGAAAATTTCTCCTCCCGCCGGAGGGCGGCGGCCCCGTCCACCGTCACCCGTCCGGTGCGGATCAGCTCGGCGGCCTCTTTCCGGGACCACCGACCGGTATTGGTCAATATCTTATCCAGGCGTTCCACGATGCCGCCCCCCTGTTTTTTCTTTGGCTCTATCTTATCATATTTCCGCCCCATTTCCCATAGAAATTGAGCAAGGCTGAATAAAGGGGCGATGGCGGTGTTTATTTGGACAGCAAAGATCGACCGGCGCAAGACGGCGCTGGTCCTGGTGGGCGCGGTGGTGCTCTGCGGAGCGGTGCTGGCGGCCGTGTTCCTGGGCACGAGGGGAACGGCGGCCTCCGCCGCGGTGAGCCCCAAAGGGGTCAAGACGGCGGAGGACCGGGCGGCCTACCTGGCGGCCTGGGGCTGGCAGGTGCCGGACGACGCGGCGGAGGTGGAGGAGCTGGAGCTCCCCAAGGAATTTGGCCCGGAGTACGACCAGTACATGTCCCTCCAGGCGGACCAGGGCTTCGACCTGACAAAGTACGCGGGCAAGCGGATCAAGCGCTACACTTACGATATCCTGAACTATCCCACCGGGGAGACCGGGGTCCGGGCCCACCTGCTGATCTGCAAGAACACGGTGGTGGCCGGTGAGATCGTGGGCGAGGATTTCCTCCACGGCCTGGCCATGCCGGGATGACGCAGAAAGGGCGCCCTTTCCAAACAATGTAATCGAGATAAGCAGGAAGCTGTTTTGCTCAGCAAAGCAGTTGACCCCCGCCCGACTTTTTGAAAGTGGGCGGGGGTCTTTTTTCTTGGCAATTAATGATTAAAGGATACCTGCAATGGCCATTTTGAAACCGGCCAGCGCCTGCGCGTAGCTTTGAGGATTTTTGCCGATCTTCTGAGGATCGTAGTCACACATACTAAAAATGCCCGCATAATGAGCAACGATTTTCTTCAGATTATTCTGAAGAAAAATCTTTGGCGTATGCGTCCAACGGATCTCGCTTCGCCCGTTGTCCTCATATTTTTCCATCAACGCCTGAAGCCCATACACCAGCGGGACAATAAACCCCTCGGGACTAATGGTCTCAATCTCGACATCGGTGTACGGGGTCCTCTTGTCCTTCCGCTTTTCATTCAGCTTTTTAACGGCGGTAATCCGTCCGTAACTGCCGCCAGCGGCATTGTACAGCTCAGGGAACACCGCATAGATATAATCGTAAAGTTCAGGCAGCTCAACCGCAATTTTAAATGCAGAACCCACTTCGAGATTTTCAAGCTCCCGCTTGTAATCCCCAGAAGTTTCAGCAGTAACTTCCGGGGAGCTCATCAGCTTCTCGAATTGCTTCAGACAGCCGCCTTTTCCCCGATAAATATTCTGTGCGAGGACGGGTTCAAGCGTTCTCCCGTTTGCGTCCTTGACCGGCGTAATAAGGTTCAAGGGAATCCATGCCAGCGCAATAATATCCTGCGCCTTAATGTCGCCGCCATCATTGGTTTTCCACTCGATTCGATTGCTGAGGGCAGGATTGCGCTTATCCATGAGGGACTTCAATGCGTCGAAATACCCCAGCTGGTTTGCCTTGGCGGATACTTGCAGCTGCACATTATTGTTTCTTGCCGCACAGATTTCCAGCAGGTCGTTTTTGAAAGCTTCAACAGAGGCCAGTTCATCCGCACTGCGGGGAACCAGAAGCTCAACCGGCACATAAAAGTTCAGACTACCGATATCAGGCTCTTTTCTCACGGCATCCAGATATTCATCAATCACATCCCGGTTCGCCTGCCACAACTGCTTGAACTCGTCCCACGTCTTTGCCCCCTTGGGGAAAGACACCTCCCCATGCTCCATCGCCTTTTTCAGGATATGCAGGCCGATGGCAAGCGCATTGTGACCACCGTCCAGAATCCCCTCAATATTAGGATTATCAGGAGTTACTTTGACGCGGCCCCTATCCAGCCGTTCATACTGAGACGCTGCGAGCAGAATGCCTTTTGTCTTAAAGGGGAAAACATCGGGATCTGTTTCGATCGATTCCTGAATCGCATCGGTTACAGGGCCGGTTTTGGAAGAACGAGGATTTGCTTCCAGGTCCAGGGAATCAATGACAGGAATAAGATACTTGGCCTTGGTAAGCCCGACGATCTTGGTGATTTCTCCGACTGTCTGCTCAGTGGAAAAATCGAACTTGATAATGACGCTTGTGTTTCTGTTCAACATGTTTTGTCTCCTTTCATTATTGCGGTTCTGGAAACAAAAAGAGCCAACTATACAAGTCGGCTCTTGAAATACATAATCACAATATTTCCAGAACCTATCCAGGTGCATGTTTTACCTGCCCGCTATCCAGCCGACACCTGCATAATACCAAATTCGTCTTGATTTGTCAATCCCTTACAAATTATGTCATAGTTAAGTTTGTTTATTTGAAATCCAAAGCGGTATTTTTAAGAATGACCTGCTTCACGCCTGTTCCCTCAATAAGTCTTTCAGGGCTGATTCGTCATCCAATCATATTGATAGACCATCCTGGGCACGCCCCTCTTTTTTGTTGGAATATAATGGGGTGTATCAACATTTGCCCCAGCCTAATAGCCTCTCGCCCTTATAAATACAAAAAAGGAGCCAGTTTGTAAACTGGCTCCTTTTTACATGGCATTTTCTTTTCAGGGCACCCTTTTTCTTATCTCGCCAGGGCCTTGCTCCCCAGATGGAGGAAGTACATGTAATAGATGCACCCGATGGCCTGCACCACACGGGACAGCAGGTTCATAAAGCCTCCCATGTCCCCCAGGGCGTTCACCACGCTCAAAAGCTGGCAGAATACCACCACGGCGGCGCAGCCCAGGTACATCTTCCGGGCCTTGTCCTCCAGATCGGCCATACCCCGCTCGCCCATGCACAGCTGGACGGTGGAGTCGCAGACGTAGGCCATGCCCATGTAGGACACGATGGCGGAAACGGCCCGCAGCAGCAGGTAGACCCAGCTCCCCGTGATGGCGGCCAGCACATCGCAGACCAGCACGATCAGGATAAAGAACAGGGCCGTGCGGTAGCCCCCGTGGACCGACATAGCCTTGGCCAGCCCCAGGGCCGACAGGACCAGGCCGATCAGGCCGACGGCCACGTACAGGACGGTGATCACCGGCCCCAGCGCCGCCACACAGGCCAGAACCGCCGAGGCCACCAGCAGAAGATTTCCCCAGAATACCAGCCGCAGGCCCTTCCCGGCGGCGCTCGTGTTACTTCCCATGGTCTATTCTCCTTTTTCCTTTCGCAAATGGACGTTCAGATGGTTATAGGTCATCTCCACCCCGGCTCCGTCAAAGGCCTCCTTCACCTGTTCCAGCAGGTCGTAGTAGACCGGCCAGTAATCCTCGGTGGCGCACCAGACCCGCAGGATATACTCGATGGAGCTGTCGCCGTACCGGCAGACCCGAATGAGGGGCTCCGGCGTGGGCAGGGTCTTGGGGTGCTCCCCCACCACCCGGGCGATACACTCCTTTACCGTCTTTTGAGGCGCGTCATAGGAGGCGCTGAACTTCAGCTCGATCTGACGCTTGTCGGCAGAGGTATAGTTGACGATGGTCTTGGCGGAGATCTCCCCGTTGGGCACAAAGATGATCTTGTTGTCCACCGTGCTCAGCTTGGTGTAGACAAGCCCGATCTCCACAACGGTGCCGCTGACCCCGCCGGCCTCCACGTAGTCCCCCGCCGTAAAGGGTTTGGACCCCAGGAGCATCAAGCCCCCCGCCAGGTTGGCCAGGATACCCTGGAGGGCCAGGGACAGCGCCAGTCCGGCCACGCCCAGCACCGCCACCAGGGAGGCTGTGGGGATCCCCAGATAGCCCAGCAGGACGCACAGGACCACCAGCAGCAGCACCCCCCGCAGGGCCGAGAGGAGGAACCGATGGGCGCTCTTATCCAGGGATGTCCGGGAGATGGCCCGCCTGGCCAGAGCCATCAGAACCTTCACCGCAATCAGGCACACCGCCAACAGAAGCGCCAGCTCCAGAAGGCTCTCCCAGCTGATGAGCTGTTTTTTCAGAAGGGTCAGGATATTCCAAACCGTCTGCGTGGTCTCAGTGGAATCTGTTCCGTTCGGCATGTCCCGCGCCTCCCCCCTTTCCCGTCGATGGTGTTCAATACCGATTATTTTACGTCAGAACCGGTAAAAAAGCAATGAATTTCTAGTCACAGGCAGAGGCCACCGGCCCGCAAGGACTGAACCCAGAAAGGAAAAACCGCCACAGAGGGCACGCAAAATCTTTCCTATGGCATTTCCAGAGAAAGCAAAAGGAACCCCGGCAATCCTGACGGATGCCGGGGTTCCTTACAGCACTCATTGCGAAAGGGCACAGGGAAGCCGCGCGCTTCTTTCTGAGGGCGGCCCCGCGCCGAAGCGGTTTTTACGCGTTGTCCGCAAGCAGCTGCCTGCCTCTTTGATAATACGCCTGCCAGTCAGCCGCCGGGACCATGCTGCCGCCGGTGGCCCAGACGATGTGGGTCGCCTCCGGCAGTCTGCCGGTCAGGCCCTCCCGGCGCTGGTACTCCTTACCCGGCTTGCTGTCCTGGATCCATCCGGGGCCGGTCATTCCGGCCAGGGCGCTGGGCTCCAGATGGATCCCCTCCCGGTCGGCCAGGGTGGTCAGCAGACGGTACAGGTGCTCGTCGGAAATGGTATAGCACCCGGACAGGAAAGGCTCTATCAGCTTGCCCACGAACTGAGAGGGGCGCCCCACCGCCAGGCCGTCGGCGGCGGTGCGGTTGTCGATGCCGAAATCGTTGACGCACACCTGGGCGTGGAGGCCGGTGGCCATGCCCAGCGTCATACAGGGGGCGTGGGTGGGCTCGGCAAAGAAGCAGTGGACGTGGTCGCCAAAGACCTGTTTCAGGCCAAAGGCCACACCCCCGGGGCCGCCGCCTACCCCGCAGGGCAGGTAGACAAACAGCGGATGGGCCTCATCCACGGGAGTCCCCCGCTCCTCCAGCTGCTTTTTCAGCCGGAGCGCCGCCACCGCGTAGCCCAGGAAGAGGTTTTTGGAGTTTTCGTCGTCCACGAAGTGGCAGCAGGGGTCCTTCTCCGCCTGGGCCCGCCCCTCGGTGATGGCCTTGCTGTAATCGTCCGAATACTCCACCACCGTGACGCCCTTGCTGCGCAGCATGTCCTTCTTCCACTGCCGGGCGTCGGCCGACATGTGGACCGTGACCCGGAAGCCCAGCTTGGCGCTCATGATGCCGATGGACAGGCCCAGGTTGCCGGTGGAGCCCACCGCGATGCCGTACTTGGAAAAGAGCTCCACGAACCGGGGCTCGGCCAGGACCCTGTAA
The DNA here is from genome assembly GCA_022846075.1 of Oscillospiraceae bacterium. Classification (GTDB taxonomy): domain Bacteria; phylum Bacillota; class Clostridia; order Oscillospirales; family Oscillospiraceae; genus Vermiculatibacterium. Next base: position 1,089,214 of record AP025582.1, on the reverse strand, counting down.
TCCTCCTCCAGGGTGAGCATCCCGCTCTCCAGGGCGATCCGCTCGGCCACGCACAGCACCTCGTAGATGCCGCCCCGGGCCTTGATGGAGCCGGAAACGGGCAGGTGGCTGTCACACTTCAGCAGGAGGGTCCCCTCAACCCCCAGTTCCTCGGCCATCCCGCCGATCTCCCGGAGGGGGGATTCCAGGATGCCCCCCGCCTGCTCCGTCTCGGGGAACACCTTCGCCAGATAGGGGGCAAAGCGGGCCAGCCTGGCCTCAGCCTCCCGGATGTCCGGCATCCCCAGGGGGCACGCCCCGGCGGCCTGGGACGCCGGGAGCTTGTGCCCGTCCAGCCACATGGTCTCCCGCAGGGCAGTCAGGTCCCGGATGGCCGGGACGGCACGCTCCCACTCCTCCAATGTCTTACCTTCAATTACCTTCATAGGTTCTGTTTCTCCTTACGCGAAATACAAGTTTCTATGCCCCCGAATCAGACCTTCGCCACTTTCTTGCCCCGCTTCCACATGGGGTTGCCCTCTTTGTCCCAGATGCCGATGCCGGTGGCGGCGCAGAGGATGGAGAAGATGGGGACGATGAAGATGAACCAGGCGAATTTGATGTACTCGGTGCCGCAGCCCAGAGTGCTCATCACGAACAGGGTGGCCACGCCCCAGGGGACGATGGGCGCGCTCAGGGTGCCCGAATCCTCCAGGGTCCTGGAGAGCACCCTGCGGTGGATGCCCATCCGGTCAAAGGCGTCCTCAAAGGTCTGCTGGGTGACGATGATGGACACGGTCTGCCCGCCGGCGGTGAGGAAGTTGACGATGTAGCAGTAGATCAGGGTGACGGTCACGAGAACGGTCCTGTTCTTGATGAACTTCAGCAGCACATCCTTGGCCAGCACGTCCAGGATGCCGGTGGCGGTGATGATGCCGCCCATGACGCTGGCGATCATGAAGGTGACCAGCAGCCCGGTCATGCTGGAGATGCCGCCCCGGTTGAGCATGGGGTCCACCAGGGCCACGCCGGTCTCGATAGAGAAGCCGTTGGCGGCGCAGTTCATCAGCTCCACAAGGCCCACGCCCTGGAACACCATGGCAAAGACGGCGCTGACCACCACGGTGATGCCCATGCCCAGCAGGGCGGGTAGCTTGAACACGGAGACCAGCAGCACCAGAACGGCGGGCAGGATGAGGATGGGATTGATCTTGAAGTGCTGGGTCAGGGTGGCGCAGATGAGGTCGGCCTTGCTGGAGTCCATCTCACTGCCGCTGTACACAAGGCCCGCGATGGTAAACAGCACCAGGGCCACCACGGCGGCGGGGATGGTGGTGTACATCATGGAGTTGATGTGCTCATACAGAGGCACACGGCTGACTCCGGAAGCCAGGTTGGTGGTGTCCGACAGGGGGGACATCTTGTCGCCGAACCAGGCGCCGCAGACCACCGCGCCGATGACCAGGGGCACGGGGATGGAGGTGGTGGAGGCTACGCCCACCATGGCCAGGCCCATAGTGGCCACGCTGCCGAAGGAGGTTCCCGTAAACTCAGCGCTCAGAGCGCACAGCACGAAGGCCAGGGGCACCAGGATCTTGGGGGAGATCAGCTTCATGCCGTAGTACATCAGGGAGGGCACGGTGCCGCCGGCCATCCAGATGCCCACCAGCATGCCCACCATGATGACGATGAGGAAGGTGGGGATACAATCCGCCACCACACGAAGCAGGGTCTTTTCCGTCTCCGCCCAGGAGATGCGCAGGATAAAAGCGACGGCCGCGGCAATGATGGCCGCCACGAACACGGACATGGTCGTGTCCACGTTCAGGTTGATCAGGATCACCAGCACGGCGATGATGACCACAAAGGACCCAACCGCGAAGGCCGGAGAGGGTGCTTTGCGCTCTTTGACTTTTTTCTCTGTTTCCATACTTCTCTTCCTTTCAACACAACATCTGGCTATTTTACGGGCGTTTCAAGATATGAACCGACCCCCTTTTCCTCGCCCAACAGCTCTCTGGTCAAAAACCGCATGGCCGAATCCATCCGCGCCTGGCGGAACGCGAAGGATTTAAACCGGTGCTCCGCCCCCTGGACGATGAGCAGCTGGGCCCGGTCTCCGTAGATCTCCTTGTAACGCCTGGAACAGTCCGCGGAGGCGGTGATGTCCTCGTCCCCGTGCACCAGGTTGACCCGCTTGGTGAACTTGGCCGCCACGGCAAAGGGATCGATCTTCAGCGCGTCGTAGTAGAACCCAACACCCAGCTTCACGCCCTCCACGTCCGCGCAGCCCTTCTCCTCGATATCGGAGACATCCTGGCCGCACAGCACCTTGCCCCGCATGTTGTACACCACGTCCGGCGCCGGGCACCACAGGCTCAGGGCGCAGACGTCGGCGTCCCGTTCCCCCGCCACCATGGAGGCCACGCAGCCGCCCATGCTCAGGCCGTGGATGGCCACACGGTCCAGATCCACGAACTCCAGGGTTTTGACATAGTCCAGGATGGCCTTGCCGTCGGCCACCTCCCGGGAGACGGTCATATCCTCAAACCGTCCGTCGCTGTCACCGCTGCCCGCAAAGTCGAAGCGCACGCTGGCGATCCCCGCCTCGCACAGCCGCCGGGACAGCTCCGTATGGACAAAGTTGATCTCTGACCGGTCGTCGAACAGCCCATGGAACAGGACGACCATAGGCAGCTTCCCCTCCCGGCCCTCCGGAACATGGAGCATGCCCCGCAGCGTCAGGCCATTGCTTTCACACGTCACAAATCTTTCCACCGTATATCCTCCCTTTGATATCTGCGCCCAATTTGGTGCGGCGCTTTGAGATATATAAGTTAATTATTGCTTTCTTGCGTTCAGTATAGTTTAACTCCCTTGTCCTGTCAACGGTTCTGCCGCAAATAAAATTAGTATAGATTATTTTCGTTAATTATATATAACTTTTCAAGTGAGAGTTTGTCGATTTGCCCAAGGAAAAATCGAATCCACAGGCCAAATCCGGGCACAAAAAAAGCCGCCCCCATCGGGGGCGGCTTTCCGGTCTTTAAAAGCTGGGCGGCGAGATGGCAAAAATAACCTTCACCATTTGGCTGGTCCTGTTTTTCCAGGAGTGCTCCGTAAACTGTGGAATCCGGATGCTGTCACCGGCGTGGAGCTCATAGCACTCCCCCGCCACGGCGATCTCCACATCTCCCTCGTCCACATAGGCCACCTCTTCCCCGCTGTGGGTCTGGGAGACATCGGCGCTGTCGCTGTCCGGCGGGATCCGCATGAGGCAGAACTCAATGTTTCCGGAGGTGTCCGGCGTCAGAAGGTCATACATGACGTCCTTGTGTTCCGGCCGTCCGATGGTCTTGCGCATGTCACGGCGCACGATCATGTCCCGGGCCGCCATGTCCTCTTTGAAAAAGCGGAAAATGGGCACGCCCAGCACCTTGGAGATCAGTTTCAGGGTGTTGATCGAGGGGTTGACCAAATCCCGCTCAATCTGGCTGAGCATCGAGGCGGTGAGCCCCGTCGCCTCCGCCAGTTCACGGATGGTCATTTTTTGTGCCGTACGGTAATTGCGTACTTTTTTCCCGATCTCCAGTTCGTCCATGTTACGACCTCAATCGCTTTCACATATTTTGCCTTATTTTATCACAACCTCCGCCGCCTTGCAAGCCGCCGGCGGGAGAAATGCCGCCGCCCCGCTCCGTCTCCCCGAAATCCAGCCCCCAATATTGACACCCGTTCACATTTGTGATATTATGCCATCATATTAACAACTGTTTACATTGGAAGAGAGGTCCTCATATGGGAGAAAGACCATACCACCACGGAAACCTGCGGACCGGGCTGATCGAGGAGGGGCTGGCCCTGATCCACGAGGAGGGGCGCGGAAACTTTTCCCTGCGCAAGCTGGCCAGGCGGCTGAACGTCTCCCCCGCCGCCTGCTACAACCACTTTCCCACCGCCGAGGCCCTTCTGGAGGAGATGCGGCGGTACGTGACTGAACGGTTCTGCGGCATTTTGTCACAGCAGGCCGCAGATGGGCAGGCCGGCTGCGCCACGCTCCGCATGGGCCGGGCCTACGTGGATTTTTTTGCCCGGAACCCCCACTATTTTTCCTTCCTCTACGAGGACGGTGATCTCGGCATCCGCCTCACCGAGGACTCCTTCGAGGGCGAATTCGAGCCCTTCCGGATCTTCAGGGCCCAAGCCTTCCAGGAGATGGAGCGGTGCCGTGTCCCGCCGGAGGAGCGGCGGGACGATCTGCTGGTCATGTGGGCCGCGGTCCACGGGTTGGCGGCCATGGCCAATATGAAAGGGTTCCACTATGATGGGGACTGGGGGGCCCTGACGGAGAAACTGCTCTCTGAGAAAATCACCTTGTTTTAGACCCGGCCGCTCTGCGGCAGAAAGGAAATCAACATGACGATTTACGAGGCAATGACGGCCCGGCACTCGGTCAGGAGCTATGAGGACAGGCCCATCGAGGGCTCCCTTATCGCGGCCCTGCGGGAGGAGATCGACCTTTGCAACCAGGAGGGCGGGCTGTCCATCCAGCTCATCACGGGAGACAAGGACGTATTCAAGGGCCTTATGGCCCATTACGGCGGCTTCCGCAACGTATCCAACTATATCGCGCTGGTGGGCCCCTCCGGCGGTCAGGCGGAGGAAACGCTGGGCTATTACGGGGAGCGGATCGCCCTGCGGGCTCAACAGCTGGGACTGAATACCTGCTGGGTGGCGGCCACCTATAAAAAGAACCGCTGCCGGGCCGTCGTGGGAGCGGGCCAGGCCTTGGTATGCGTGCTGGCCCTGGGGTACGGCGCGTCCCAGGGCGTGCCCCACCGCTCCAAGCCTCTGGAAGCGCTGTGCCGGGCCGAAGGGGATATGCCCGAGTGGTTCCGAAAAGGGATGGAGGCCGCCATGCTGGCCCCCACCGCCATGAACAGGCAGGACTTCCTGATCGCCCTGGAGGGAGAACAGGCCAAGTTTGAGGCCGGGTCCGGCAGGTACGGCCACATCGACCTGGGGATCGTCCGGTATCATTTTGAGCTCGGCGCCGGGTGCCTGTAATAGGAAAGAACAGCGCGGCGGGATAAGCCCCGCCGCGCTGTTCTTTTGTCCCGCGATAATCCTTTAAACAAAAAAGAGGACCGGCAAAAGCCGGTCCTCTTTTCATAAACGTGAGCAATAATTACTCGTTGATGGCGATGACGACGCCGGAACCAACGGTGTGGCCGCCCTCGCGGATAGCGAAGCGCAGGCCTTCCTCGATGGCGATGGGGGTGATCAGCTCCACGTCCATCTCCACGTTATCGCCGGGCATGCACATCTCAACGCCCTCGGGCAGAGAGATGACGCCGGTCACGTCGGTGGTACGGAAGTAGAACTGAGGACGGTAGTTGTTGAAGAAGGGGGTGTGACGGCCGCCCTCGTCCTTGCTCAGGACGTACACCTGGCCGCGGAACTTGGTGTGGGGGTGGATGGAGCCGGGCTTGGAGATGACCTGGCCGCGCTCGATGTCGGTCTTGGCGATGCCGCGCAGCAGGGAGCCGATGTTGTCGCCGGCCTGAGCCTCGTCCATCATCTTGTGGAACATCTCGATGCCGGTGACGACGGTGGACTTCTTCTCGTCCATCAGGCCCACGATCTCGACGGTGTCGTTCATCTTCACCACGCCGCGCTCCACACGGCCGGTGGCCACGGTGCCGCGGCCGGAGATGGTGAAGACGTCCTCGACGGGCATCAGGAAGGGCATGTCGGTCTTACGCTCGGGAGTGGGGATATAGCTGTCGACAGCGTCCATCAGCTCCTTGATGCAGGCGAACTCGGGAGCGTTGGGATCGGTGGACTCGCTGGTCAGGGCGTTCAGAGCGGAGCCCTTGATGATGGGAATATCGTCGCCAGGGAACTCGTAGAAGGACAGGGTCTCACGGACCTCCATCTCGACCAGCTCGATCAGCTCGGGGTCGTCCACCAGGTCGGCCTTGTTCAGGAACACGACCATGGCGGGCACGCCCACCTGACGGGCCAGCAGGATGTGCTCCTTGGTCTGGGCCATGGGGCCGTCGGTGGCGGCGATGACCAGGATGGCGCCGTCCATCTGAGCAGCGCCGGTGATCATGTTCTTGATATAGTCGGCGTGGCCCGGGCAGTCGACGTGGGCATAGTGGCGGGCCTCAGTCTCGTACTCCACGTGGGCGGTGTTGATGGTGATGCCGCGCTCGCGCTCCTCGGGAGCCTTGTCGATGCTGGCGTAATCCTCGAAGTCGGCCTTGCCCTGCATGGCCAGCCACTTGGTGATGGCGGCGGTCAGAGTGGTCTTGCCGTGGTCGACGTGGCCAATGGTGCCGATGTTGACGTGGGGCTTGTTGCGCTCAAACTTTTGCTTACCCATTTTGATAATCCTCCTTATAATACACGATATGTGTTTATGATGTTCAATGCTGAGAGAAATGCGAGAATATTTTACCGTATCGGGCCGGAAAAAGCAATATAAAAATCGCTTTTACTCGCCGTCCTTGCGGCCCCGCTCAGTAATGATCTTATCGGCGATGCCCTTGGGGATTTCCACATAGCTGTGGGGCTCCATGGTGTACTGGCCGCGGCCCTGGGTGGAGGAGCGCAGGTCAGTGGCATAGCCGAACATCTCGCTGAGGGGCACCAGGGCGTCGATCTGAGTGGCGCCGGTGCGGGCCTCGGTGCCCTGGATCATGCCGCGGCGGGAGCTCAGGTCGCCCATCACGTCGCCCATATACTCGTCGGGGGCGATGGCGGAGACCTTCATGATGGGCTCCAGCAGGATGGGGTTGGCCTTCCGGCAGGCCTCCTTGAAGGCCATGGAGCCGGCGATCTTAAAGGCCATCTCGGAGGAGTCCACCTCGTGGTAGGAGCCGTAAGTCAGGGTGACCTTCACGTCCACCACGGGATAGCCGGCCAGCACACCGGCCAGCATAGCGCCCTGGATGCCCTGATCGACGGCGGGGATATACTCCTTGGGGATGACGCCGCCGGTGATGGCGTTGACGAACTCGTAACCCTTGCCGGGCTCGTTGGGCTCGACAGTGATGCGGACGTGGCCGTACTGGCCCTTACCGCCGGACTGGCGGGCGTACTTGGTCTCTTGCTCGACCTTCTTCTTGATGGTCTCCTTGTAGGCGACCTGGGGCGCGCCCACGTTGGCCTCGACCTTGTACTCCCGGAGCAGACGGTCGACGATGATCTCCAGATGGAGCTCGCCCATGCCGGCGATGATGGTCTGGCCGGTCTCTTCGTCGGTCCAGGTCTTGAAGGTGGGGTCCTCCTCGGCCAGCTTCATCAGCGCCAGGCCCATCTTCTCCTGACCAGCCTTGGTCTTGGGCTCGATGGCCACGCGGATGACGGGCTCGGGGAACTCCATGGACTCCAGGATGATGGGATGCTTCTCATCACACAGGGTGTCGCCGGTGGTGGAGTTCTTCAGGCCGATGACGGCGGCGATGTCGCCGGAGTAAACAGTCTCGATGTCCTCGCGGTGGTTGGCGTGCATCTGGAGGATGCGGCCGATGCGCTCCTTCTGGTTCTTCGTGGAGTTCAGGACGGACGTGCCGGTATTCAGCATGCCGGAGTAAACACGCACGAAGGACAGACGGCCCACGAAGGGGTCGGTGGCGATCTTGAAGGCCAGAGCGGAGAAGGGGGCGTCGTCGTCCGCGGGACGGGTATCCTCCTCGCCGGTGTCGGGGTTCACGCCGTCAATGGCGGGGATGTCCAGCGGAGAGGGCATATAGTCCACGATAGCGTCCAGCAGCTTCTGCACGCCCTTATTCTTGTAGGAGGTGCCGCAGCACACAGGGACAAACTTGTTGTCGATGGTGCCCTGACGGATGACCTTGCGGATCAGGTCGGCGGGGATCTCCTTCTCCTCCAGGGCCAGCTCCATGATCTCATCGCTGAGATCGGCGCAGGCGTCGATAAGCTTGACCCGGTACTCCTTGGCCAGCTCCATCATGTCGGCGGGGATCTCCTCCACCCGCATGTCCTTGCCCATCTCGTCGTAGTAGACGTCGGCGTCCATCTCCACCAGGTCGATGATCCCCTTGAAGGTCTCCTCTTTCCCGATGGGGAGCTGGATGGGCACGGCGTTGCACTTCAGACGGTCGTGGATCATCTCCAGGACGTGGTAGAAGTTGGCGCCCATGATGTCCATCTTGTTGACGTAGATCATGCGGGGGACCTTGTAGTGGTCGGCCTGGCGCCAGACGGTCTCGGACTGGGGCTCCACGCCGCCCTTGGCGCACATGACGGTCACAGAGCCGTCCAGCACGCGCAGGGAACGCTCCACCTCCACGGTGAAGTCCACGTGGCCCGGGGTGTCGATGATGTTGATCCGGGTCTGGGGGAACTGGTCCTTGGTGCCCTTCCAGTAGCAGGTGGTGGCGGCGGAGGTGATGGTGATGCCGCGCTCCTGCTCCTGGGCCATCCAGTCCATGGTGGCGGTACCGTCATGGGTCTCGCCGATCTTGTAGTTGACGCCGGTATAATAGAGGATACGCTCGGTGGTCGTGGTCTTGCCGGCGTCGATGTGCGCCATGATACCGATGTTCCGGGTATTCTCTAAGGTAACTTTCCTAGGCATACTTTAACTCCTTATTACCAGCGGTAGTGGGCGAAGGCCTGGTTGGACTGGGCCATCTTGTGGACGTCCTCACGCTTCTTGACCGCGCCGCCCACACCGTTGGCGGCGTCCATGATCTCAGCGGCGAGCCGCTCCTTCATGGTTTTCTCACTGCGGTTGCGGGAGTAGCTGGTCAGCCACCGCAGCCCCAGGGTCTGCCGACGCTCGGGACGGACCTCGATGGGCACCTGGTAAGTGGCGCCGCCGACACGGCGGGCCTTGACTTCCAGAGAAGGCATGATATTCTCGAGAGCAGTGGTGAAAGTCTCCAGGGGGTCCTTGCCGGACTTCTCCTGGATGATGTCAAAAGCACCGTAGACGACCTTCTGGGCAATACCCTTCTTGCCGTCGAGCATGATGCTGTTGGTGAGCTTGGTCACCAGAACGGAATTATAAATAGGATCGGGGAGAATCTCCCGCTTGGGTACGTTTCCTCTTCTGGGCACTTTGCTTCCCTCCTTCATAATATGATTTCATAGGTACTCGAAACGCCGGGTCGCACCCGGGCGTCCCGTGTAAGACAAGTGCCTGCTTGTCCAGTGCCCGCCGAAGAAACGCCTATATAAATAAGCGCTCTTTAGCAAGGCTGCTGCCTTGCGCGTGCCGCGCAACAGTTCACTTCAATGGTTCGTAATTTTTCCGAAGAAAAATTACTTCTTGCCCGCCTTGGGCTTCTTGGCGCCGTACTTGGAACGGGCCTGCATACGACCGCTGACACCCTGAGTGTCCAGAGAACCGCGGATGATGTGGTAACGCACACCGGGCAGGTCCTTGACACGGCCGCCGCGGATCATAACCACAGAGTGCTCCTGCAAGTTGTGGCCCACACCGGGGATATAGGCGGTGACCTCGTAGCCGTTGGTGAGCTTCACACGGGCGATCTTACGAAGGGCGGAGTTCGGCTTCTTCGGCGTGGAGGTACGCACAGCGGTGCAGACACCTCTCTTCTGAGGAGAGGGCAGGTCGGTGGCCTTGTTCTTCAGGGTGTTCAGGCCGAACTGCATGGCGGGGGAGTTGGACTTGAAAGACGCCTGCTGACGGCCCTTACGGACGAGTTGGTTAAACGTAGGCATGATTTTCCTCCTTTCTTTCTTGTTGATTCTATATTTTAACAGGATAAGAGTTAAAATATCCCGCTAAAACCAAAATAGAGCGCTTACGCCAGGATGGCGGCCACAGCCGCGCCAACGGCGATCTGGCAGGCCTTGCCCAGCTCTTTCATGGAAAAGCCGGTCTCGGTGGGCAGTCCCTTCTCCCCGCACGCGGCGGCGATGGGGTCCACGACCCGGGGATCCGCGTCGGAGGCCAAAAAGACCCGCCGGGCGGTGCCTGCTTCCACGGCCCGCTTGACCTGCTTGGCACCCACGACGATCTCATTTGTGGAAAGTTCCGTGAGCATTCAGCCGGCCTCCTGTCTGGAAATGGGCAGAATGCCCCCTTGGGGAAACACCTGCGCAAGTTGGAATTATACCATATACCCCCTGTGAAGTCAAGGAAATTCCAATCGACAAAAAATTTTCATCCGCGCCCTCCGCATAAAGGAGAGGCGGCTCCCTCCGAGCCGACTCTCCCCATAAAAATCACGCTCCCTCTCTCCCGGAAGCATGCGCTCTCTCACCGGACCGCAAGAAATAAGGCGCCGGGACAGAAGTCCCGGCGCCTTTGCCTTGTTGCGCGTCGCGCAGCCCTCTTTACGCCCTATGTCAATCCCGAAATCGTGTTTTTGCCGGCCATTCACAATCCTGCAAATCACAATCTTATTTCCACCGGGCCGGTCATCCAGACCTCTCCCGGGGACACGGCGCACTGGCGGGCCAGCACCTCCACGCCCTGATCCGCGGCCCGGCGGAGGGCCTCGCCAAAGGCGGGATGGGTGCGGTCGTTGGGGGAAAAGCCGTCCACATCCGCCATCTGGATGACGAAGCAGACCGCGGCCTCGAAGCCCTCGGCCCTGGCCCGGACCAACTCCTCCAGGTGCTTGACCCCCCGCTCCGTTGGGGCGTCCGGGAAGTAGGTCCAGCCGTCCTCCTCCAAGGTGCAGCCCTTTACCTCCGTAAATCCCCTCTGCGCCCCCGCCTCCCAGTAGAAGTCAAAGCGGGAATTCCCCCAGGTGGTCTCTGGGCGCAGAAGGGTGAGTCCGGGAACGAAATGACCGGCTCGGGCCCACTCGGCAAAGAGGGCGTTGGGGGCCTGGGAATCCATATTGATAAGCCGCCCGGCCTTCTCCACGACCACCAGGTCGTAGGCGGTCTTACGGGCCGGGTTGTCGGAGCGGACGAGCCACACCGGGGCCCCCGGCACCAAGAGCTCCCGGCAGCGGCCGGTGTTCTTCACGTGGACGGTGAGCTCCTCCCCCTCCAGGAGGACCCGGGCGATGAAACGGTTGGGCCGGGCGAGGAACCGGGCCTTGTGTATATTGGGATAGCGCATTTCTTCACCTTCCTGCCGGATATCGTACCACAATTATGGAAAAATGAAAAGGAAGGCAAAGCGGCGGATAGACAAAATGCCCCAAACGGTGAGGCTTACGCGGCGGAGTCTTCCGCCTGCGCAGACTCCCCGGCCGCATCGGGCGTTCCGACCCCGGCGGAGTCGTCCTTCCCGGGGTCATTTCCGCTCTCGGCAGCCCCCTGGACGTTGGCCTCTTTCATCGCCGCGATACTATCATAGATCGTGACCTCACTGCCGCCCGCATCTTGAAAGGGATTGGAGCCAAACGAGACATCTTTGACAATCACATTACCGGCGAGGATGGCGCAGTCATTTGCGGTCACGGTGAGCGTGTTGCTGCCGCCGCATTTGGCAATATAGACAGCGCTTTCATAATCTTTCAGCCCTTCCGCCGCCCCGGAGCAGGAAAAAGTACATTTATCCAGGGTCAGCTCAATGGGTCCCGGGTAGGAGGTGCCGGTGCCGACGCCGCGGCCGACCACCAGCGCGCCGTAGGGGACTTCATCGCCGCCGCCCCATTTGTCCTCCTCATAAAATTTGGTCAGGCTCGCCTGTCCGGGATCGTATTGGAGCCCCTGCGCCGTCAGCGTGCAGTTGGTCATCGTGACGGTACCGGCGCGAATGAGCACGGCCTGTCTCTCCCCGGTAATGCTCGAATCCGCAATGGTGACGGCGGCCGGAACGTTGACGCACAGCGCGCAGTTGTCCCCGTCACTCGAGTCGGTGACAAGTTCAGAGTTTCTGATATCAATTTTGACGCCGTAGTTGACCTCATTGTTGGCGTTCGTGGAAACGGCATAAACCCCGGTAGAGGTGATCTTGCTGTCTATGACAGTCAAAGCGGCGTCCCTGCCGCGGACAAAGAAGGCACTGCCGTTGCCGCGGAACCGCATGTCTCCGTCCACCCCGTTCAGGGTCAGCTTTTGTCCTGTCTCCACGACAAAGTTGGCAATGGTACCGCCCGCAGTATTCTCCGCTATGATGGAACCGTTCTTGATGGTATAGTCCGCCTGGAAGCCCTTCTGGTCCGAGACCGTGTTTTGCGGCACTCGGCTGTCCCCATATCCCAGGGCCACACTGGACTGGCCGTTGACCGTCAACGTCTTTCCGCCCAGATCCAGGGTCAGTTCCATTTCGGCGGTCCTGTTCCAGGCGGCGGTCAGCGCACCGGCATCTACCGCTGTGTCTTTCAGCAGTCTTACCGTGTCGCCGCTCCGCGCGGCGGCCACCGCGGCGGCCAGGTCGGTGTACAGCACCCGTCCGGTGACGGCCGCCGCGGCTCCGGCGCAGGCCGTGTCGGTAAAGTAGTAGATCTGCGGCTTGGGGGCGGGAGTAGTATAGGTATAGAGCTTCTCCGCGCCGTTCACAATACCGGCGTCCGCAGTCGTGCCGTCGATCCAGACGGCGGGGATATCCTGGTCGGTGCAGACCACAGTGGCCCCGTTGATGTTCAGCGTACCGGCGGGAAGGGCGGCGCCGCTCTCGCTCTTACAGACCTCGATCCCGCCCCACTCATTTCCAGAGACGGTGACGGTGCCGGACAGGGCCACCGTGGCGGAGTTCACCTGGATCCCGGCGTTTGCAGCCGTCACGGTGACCTTGTCCAGCAGGACTTGGGTGGAATCATAGACCTTGATGCCGTACTCGCCGTCATCCCACTTTTTCTCACCATTGCCGGCCGGCGTGGTATTGGGGCCGGATACGGTCAGATTCGTGATTTTGACGGCGTTGGCGCCGGAACTGACCAGGATACCGGCCTTTTGGGCCGCCTCCCCTGCCCGGCTGCTGGCCGTCAGGGTCTTTCCGTTTCCATTGATGGTGACGGCGCGGGTCACGTTGACCTGGGCCGCGGTGGTGATGTTGGCAGTGAGCACGATGGTGCCCGCCTCCCCCGCCAGGGCGGCGGCCAGCGTTTCCTCGCTGTCGGCCTGGGCCGCCGCTGGGTCGATCCCTCCGCAGGAGCAGATCCCGTCCACGTAGCTGTGGGAATGGGAGGAGCCGCCGGAGCTGGAGCCGCCGCCGGAGCCGGTGGTGCCGGAACCGGTGCCGCTGCCGCCGGGCTTCACGTCCTTGCCACCCACGCTGACGGTGCTGTCTCCCTTATTCTCCACCTTGACGGAGGTATCCTTGGAGACGCTTACGCCCTCGCCGGCGGTGACGGTCATGTCCTCCACCTTGCCCTTGCCGTCCACCTTCACGCCGTCGGCGGAGGTCTCCAGCTTGGAGACGGTGGCTCCCTTCTCTACGGTCAGGGCGGTGCCGGAAGCGGTGGGGGCCACCTCCACATTCTTGACGGCGTCGGCCACAGCCAGCTTGGCCCCCTCGGCCTCCAGGGCCACGCTGTCCACCTTGGCGCCTTTGGACACGGTGATGTCCGCGCCGGCGGCGCTCTCCGCCACGGCCACGGCATTTACCTCCCCGGCCACTTTCATTTTTGTCCCGGCGGCCTCAGTAGACACGCTGTCCACGGAAGCGGTCTCCGCCACGGTAAGGCTGGCGCCGCCGGCACGCCCGGAGACCGCGACGGAGCCCGCCTTGCCCTCCACCGCCACCTGGGCCTTGGGGGCGGATACCATGATGTCGCCCGCAGCGGCGGTTTTTTCCACGGTCAGGCTGGAGGAGGCGGAGTCCACCAGGATCTTGCCTTCGGCCACTGTCTTGCCCGCGAGGGTCACGGCGGCCTCCCCAGCCTTAGGGGCGACGATCAGGTTCTCGCTCAAAGCGGCGTCCTTGAGGACCACGTCGGCGTTGGCGGCCACAATGACCACGCCATTGATCTCGCCGGTGAGCTCCGCGGCGTCGTCCACCACATAGGCGGCCACCATGTTGTCCACCATCTTGGCCACGGCGGCGCGGGTGATATCCAGGCCGGGAGCGAAGGTATTCTCCCCCACGCCGGAAATCATGCCCCGCTCAGACAGGGCGGCCACCGCCCCCTGGGCCCAGGGGGACACGGCGCCCCGGTCCACGAACTCCAGCCCCGCGTCTCCGCCGGGCTCGATCCCCATGGCCCTGCACAGGAGCACGGCGGCCTCCTCCCGGCTGATGGGCGCGTCGGGGTTGGCGTTGACGCCGTCGCCCTTCATCACGCCAGCGGCCGCCAGTTTAAGGATGGCATCCGCGTACCAGGCGTCGGCCGCCACATCCAGAAAGGTGTTTTGGGCCTTCTCGGTATAGCCCATCAGATTCACAAGCATCGTGGCAAACTCTGCTCTGGTCATGGATTTATCCGGGCTGAAGGTCCCGTTCTCATCTCCGTTTAGGACCCCATACCCGGCCCAGCGCCCCACAGATTCCTCGCTCCAATGGCCCTCCACATCGGGAAAGGCCCCCTTGTCTCCGGCGGCGGCCGGAAGGGTCACCAGAGAGAGAAGCAGGGCAAAGGATAAAAGCAGGGACAGAATCTTTGCGCGTTTCATAAATATACCCTCCTTTGTTGTAACAGCGGCGCACCCCGTGAGAAAGGCGGAACTTTTTTCCCAATATTGCCGGAAAAAGTTATTTTTTATCCCCGTTGTTCTCTGCCAATTCCCGTTTTGCGTCCGTCCTTAACATATTATGGCAGAAATTCTGCCATAAGTCAACGGCAGAAATCATGCCAAAATCAAATGCCGGAATTTCCGCCGTATATACTAAAGAAAAGCTTGATTTCGGAGGCTCACATGATTTATCCGAGAATACGTTCTCTGCGGGAGGATCACGACTGGACCCAGCAGCAGGTGGCAGACCTGCTGCGCATTAACCGGAGAACCTACTCCGCTTATGAAAATGGGGTCAACTCCATCGTGCCCGAGCTGCTGGCGGAGATCGCCGAGCTCTACGGCACCAGCGTGGATTATCTCTTGGGCCGGACCGACATGGCGGAGCCCTACCCTCCCGCCGGTAAAGCGCGAAAAAAAGACAGCCGCTAAGCGGCTGTCTTTTTCTTCGTTTCAGGTTCAGACCTTGGTATTGATGACGATGGCACCCGCGGCGGCATCCCAGTCCACCACGAATCCGCAGGCGGCGCCCAGGTCGCGCAGCTTATAATAGGTATAGCCGCTGCCTCCGGCGTCGGTGAGGGTGATGGTCTCCAGCGCGGTCTCAATGCCGTTGACCAGCGTGGTGGTTTTCACATCGCTGACGCTCTGAGGACCGGAGAAGGGGGCGGACATCTCGGAGCCGTTGGCCTCGTAGGCCGCGCCGGTGGTGATGGTGACGGAGCCGTCCCAGCCCACGTTGAACTGGGCGGGGGTACCGTTGAGCTTAAAGGCCACGTCCCGCAGCTTGAAATAGTTGGTGTCGTTGCCGTTGGCGTCCTTCATGGCGTAGACGTCGAAGGCCACCTGCTGGCCGTCCAGGATAACGGGGTAGCTGGTGGGCACGGCGGTGGGGGCGGTGGGATTTTCCACCGGGGCGGGGGTGGAAGCCGCTGTGCGGTCGATTTTGGCCAGGCCGTAATACTTTTCATAGCCCACCCGCTGGGCGATCCACACGTAGTCGGACACGCCGTCGTAGCTCTCCCAGGAGCCGCCGATATCGGCGTACTGGATGGGCAGCACGATGCCGCCGGTGGTATCGATGATGCCGAAGGAGTTGTTGTAGGTCTCCGCATCATACGTGCTGACCACGGCCAGACCGTTGGTAAAATTGCTCACCGTGTCATACTGGCAGGGGATGACCACCATGCCGGCGGCGTTCATATAGCCAAACAGCTTTGTCTCGGGATCCCGCACGGAAATAAGGCCGTCCCCGCCGGAGAGCTCGTAGGGATAGTCGTAGATATAGTCGGTCAGCAGCACGCCCTGGCTGTTCATCACGGCAAATTTGCTGTCATAGCTGTCTTCCACGTTCATCCCCACGTAGGTCAGATCGCCCACGAAGGAACGGACTTCGTCGAAGATGCAGGGCACGGCCAGATTGCCGGTAACGTCCAGATAGCCGCCCTTTTGGATGGTGCTGTTCCACACGTCCACAAGGTTCCCGCCGTTAAAGTCTCCTCTGACATAGACCTCCGCCGGGACCGTAAAGACCGGCTGGCCGTTGACGGCGCTCACCAGGACGTCGCTTTCCCCCTGGCTTGCCCAGAAGACGGGCACGCCGCCGGGCAGCTCGTCATAATTGGTGATATAATCGTAGACCATGGGAATGACCGTCTTGCCGCTGGCGTCCAGCACGCCCCAGCCTTCCTCCGTCATGGCCTCATAATATTTGCCGTCGGTGCCATAGGCGGGGCACAGGTAGCTGTACTGGAAGGGAATGACCGTCTTGCCCTTCCGGTCGATGGCGCCGTCCTTGCCGTCCTTATCGACGATCAGGAGCTTTACGGAGTCGTCGGCGCTCCAGGTGAAGATGTCGTCATAGGCGGCGGAGATGACGATCTTGTCGTTCTCGTCCCGATAGCCGTACTTTCCGGTGGCCTCATCCTGATAGGCGCTCAGGCTGCTGGCGGGCGCGGCGGTCAGGCCGGCGTCGCTTGCGGTAACCGTCATGGGCTTCCATTCGGCGTCGTTCACAAGGGCCTTGTTGTTGGCGTCGAAGTTATAGACCTGGCCGTAAACGTAGGTGGGTTCCACGATTACTTGGGCCGCGGCGGCCCAGGCTGTCGTGGGCATCAGACCCAGAATCATGCCCGCCGTCAAAGCGGCCGTCAAGAACTTTTTCCACTTGTTCATACTGTTTCCCTCTTTCGTTTCCTCTTTTTATTTTTGTCCCGCTCACCGCCGCAAGACGATCAGCAGGATAAAAAATACCAAACACACAGCGCCCGCCGCCCGGGCCAGCCACCTGGGCAGAGGCTTACCGGTCTTTCCCGCGGCCAGGGCAACGGCGGCGATGGCCAGCGCGTCCACCGCAAAGAAGCACAGGGTAAAGTCCATCACGGCGTGGAGCGGGATCAGGATAGCCGCCCCTTTCAAAGCCGGGGAGCTCCCCTTCAGGAGGGAAAGCGCCAACACCACGGCCGCCGCCAAAAACAGCAGGGCGGGGAACCCCGCCTCCACCCCTGCTTGTACATAGCTGTTGTGGACCACCTGGGCCCGGTAATCATAGGATTGGAACAATTCCTTCACCTGTGGCCAGTTCCCGGCACCGTAGCCAAACAGCGGAGCGGCCAGCATCCCTCGCAATCCATCCATGCTCTGCACAAGCCGTTCCTGAAAGGTGCCGAGTGCCTGGTGAAAGCGGGTCGCCACGGCGGCGGCGCCCACCAGGACCGCCGCTCCGGATACGGCCCAGGCTTTCCAGTTCTTCCTCCCATATTGGGCCAGCAAAACCAAAGCCTGAATGACAAGATAAGCGCCGATCCCCCCTGCGGACCGGGTCAGCAGCAGGGCGGCCGCCACAAAGGGGCTCAGACGGTTCACCCACGGGTCGCGAAGTTCCCCCCGCAGGAGAAGCACCGCGGCAAACCAGACGGCGGCGGCGTTGACGTACTGAAACGTAAATTGAAGCCGCTGGGCGGTCACACTTCCCGGGATAGGAAGGATCCCTAAAAAGGCCAAAAGGGCGGCGATGGCGGCCCCGCCGCCGAACCGGCACACCCAAACCAGCAGCTCCCGCCGCTCCCCCTCCTCCAGGGACAAACAGAGGAGCGCAAAGAGACAGCACACCAGCGGCAGAGCCGCCTGTGAAAGCCCCGGAGCGGCCGGTCCATTCACCAGGCTGGAGAGAAGATACCATCCGGCCAGCACCAGCAAAAACCACAGCGGTCTGGGGCAGCGCAATTCCCGCCGGCTTATCAATATGGCAATTCCCAGGGACACACCTGCCCATAAAAAAAACGCCGGAAAATAGCCGCCCTGCACCAGAACTGCAGTACAAGCTACTACCGCCAAAAATTGGGGCATCGGAGTTACATCCTCTCATTTATTCCGTGTTCGTAGTATCAGAATAACACTCCAGCTAGAGAAAGTCAATCAAAACGCAAAAAAGACTGGTCAATGACCAGTCCTTTTTGTTTGTGTTGGCACCACCTATTTTACCGGTCCGTCGCCAGACAAGTATCTTCGGCGCGGGTGAGCTTAACTTCCGTGTTCGGGATGGGAACGGGTGGACCCTCACCGCAATCGGCACCAACTTACTTTTCTTTGAAAAGAAAAGTAAGCAAAAGAAACTTCCATATCTCCGTCTCTGCCCTACGGAACTTTCTTCTCCTTACCGTTCTTATCAACAGTAAGATATTATATTCAGTTGTCCTCGCTGTGTCAAGAGCCTTTTATCAAAGTTCTCTTTGCTTACTTTCTCTTTCAAGAGAAAGTAAATGGTGACCCGTGGGAGAGTCGAACTCCCGTTTGCGGCGTGAGAGGCCGCCGTCTTGACCACTTGACCAACGGGCCATGGTGCGCCTTCACGGACTCGAACCGGGGACCCACTGATTAAGAGTCAGTTGCTCTACCAACTGAGCTAAAGGCGCATACTTTTCTTCGAGAAGGAAAGTATGCAAAAGAAGCTTTCATAAACCTCTCTTCCATGCGGAGCTTTCTTAAGGCTCCCTCTTCTTCCGAAGAATGGTGCTTTGGAACGCACCCTCAAAACCGAACAATGTAGATTTGGATACTTCAGCAAGCACGCCTTGCATGTTTCATGTTAAGGTCAAGCCCTCGGCTGATTAGTACCGGTCAGCTGCATGCATTACTGCACTTCCACCTCCGGCCTATCAACGATGTAGTCTACATCGAGCCTTACCTCATAAAGAGTGAGAGATCTCATCTTAGGGGGAGTTTCACGCTTAGATGCCTTCAGCGTTTATCTCGTCCGCACATAGCTACCCAGCTATGACCTTGGCAGGCCAACTGGTGCACCAGCGGTGCGTCCATCCCGGTCCTCTCGTACTAAGGACAGCTCCCTTCAAATCTCTTACGCCCGCAACAGATAGGGACCGAACTGTCTCACGACGTTCTGAACCCAGCTCGCGTGCCGCTTTAATTGGCGAACAGCCAAACCCTTGGGACCGAATACAGCCCCAGGATGCGACGAGCCGACATCGAGGTGCCAAACCTCCCCGTCGCTGTGGACGCTTGGGGGAGATCAGCCTGTTATCCCCAGGGTAGCTTTTATCCGTTGAGCGACGGCACTTCCACGCGCGTACCGCCGGATCACTAACTCCAACTTTCGTTACTGCTCGACTTGTCAGTCTCGCAGTTAGGCTGGCTTATACGTTTACACTCACTGCACGATTTCCGTCCGTGCTGAGCCAACCTTTGAGCGCCTCCGTTACCTTTTAGGAGGCGACCGCCCCAGTCAAACTGCCCACCTAACAGTGTCCCCCGACCGGATTCACGGCCGCAGGTTAGAAAACCAGCAAATCAAGGGTGGTATCCCAAGGGTGACTCCACGCAAGCTGACGCCCGCGCTTCCAAGTCTCCCACCTATCCTGTACATGACTTACCGATTTCCAGTATTAAGCTACAGTAAAGCTCCATGGGGTCTTTCCGTCTAGTTGCGGGTAACTGGCTTCTTCACCAGTACAACAATTTCGCCGGGCGGGCTGTTGAGACAGTGCCCAAATCGTTACGCCATTCGTGCGGGTCAGAACTTACCTGACAAGGAATTTCGCTACCTTAGGACCGTTATAGTTACGGCCGCCGTTTACTGGGGCTTCAATTCAATGCTTCGCCCGAAGACTAACATCTCCTCTTAACCTTCCAGCACCGGGCAGGCGTCAGCCCATATACGTCATCTTTCGATTTAGCATAGACCTGTGTTTTTGGTAAACAGTCGCTTGGGCCTATTCACTGCGGCCCCCCTTAGGGGGCTCCCCTTCTCCCGAAGTTACGGGGTCATTTTGCCGAGTTCCTTAACAACCCTTCTCCCGTTGGCCTTAGGATTCTCTCCTCATCTACCTGTGTCGGTTTGCGGTACGGGCGCCTTAGCATACCTCACACCTTTTCTCGCCTCTGAACATCGGAGACTTCCCTACTAATTTCGGTCCCTTACGCCCGGGTCAACCAACGCCCGGGTTCTCCTATTTCAAAGTGTCAGTGTGCTTAAGTTTCGGCGGCTACGGAATTTCAACCGTATGTGCATCGACTACGCCTTTCGGCCTCGCCTTAGCTCCCGGCTTACCTTGGGCGGACGAACCTTCCCCAAGAAACCTTAGATTTTCGGCCATTATGATTCCCACATAATTCTCGCTACTCATTCCGGCATTCTCACTCGAATACAGTCCACCGCTGCTTCCGCTACGACTTCACCCCGTATTCGACGCTCCCCTACCCCTGCCTTGCGGCAAGCCCAAGCTTCGGTTAGATACTTAGCCCCGTTATATTTTCCGCGCAAAACCACTCGACCAGTGAGCTATTACGCACTCTTTGAATGAGTGGCTGCTTCTGAGCCAACATCCTGGTTGTTTTTGCAGTTTCACATCGTTTTCCACTTAGTATCTATTTGGGACCTTAGCTGTGGGTCTGGGCTGTTTCCCTTTTGACTATGAGACTTATCTCACACAGTCTGACTGCCGATCATCAATTCTCTGGTATTCTTAGTTTGATAGGGTTCAGTAAGCTTATCGCCCCCTAGCCCAGTCAGTGCTTTACCCCCAGGAATCTAAATCAACGCTAGCCCTAAAGCTATTTCGGGGAGAACCAGCTATCTCCGGGTTCGATTGGAATTTCACCGCTATCCACAGGTCATCACCGGTCATTGCAACGAACGTGTGTTCGGCCCTCCAGTGAGTTTTACCTCACCTTCAGCCTGCCCATGGATAGGTCACCCGGTTTCGGGTCTATGGCTACTGACTTCATACGCGCTATTCACACTCGGTCTCCCTACGCCTCCGGCACTGAATGCCTTAAGCTTGCCAGTAACTATAACTCGCCGGACCATTCTACAAAAGGTACCTCATCACCCATTAACGGGCTTTGAGTGCTTGTAAGCACAAGGTTTCAGGTTCTATTTCACTCCCCTCCCGGGGTCCTTTTCACCTTTCCCTCACGGTACTGCTCCTCTATCGGTCATCAGGTAGTATTTAGGCTTGGAGGGTGGTCCCCCCAGTTTCCCACCGGGTTTCACGTGTCCGGCGGTACTCTGGATCCTCACTAACACAAATCGCCTTTCGCCTACGGGGCTCTCACCCGCTGTGGCTGGCCTTCCCATACCATTCGGCTAGACTATTGTGCCGTTGTGTGAGTCCACAACCCCAGAGAATAAATCCTCTGGTTTGGCCTCTTCCGCGTTCGCTCGCCACTACTAGCGGAATCTCTGTTGATTTCTCTTCCTCGCCCTACTTAGATGTTTCAGTTCAGGCGGTTCCCCACGTACACCTATTTGATTCAATGCACGTTGATGGAGTATTGCTCCACCGGGTTTCCCCATTCGGAAATCTACGGATCAATGCGTATGTGCCGCTCCCCGTAGCTTATCGCAGCTTGTCGCGTCCTTCATCGGCTCCTGATGCCAAGGCATTCCCCTTGCGCTCTTATTAGCTTGACCTTGTAGAACAACCTTGAATTAAAGCTGTTCTCAATAATCATGAATTATGCAGGCGTCACAGAAGTTTGTCAATTTGGCTTATTATTGTCGTTACCCTACTAAACAGCTTTCGCCATTCAATATTTATTCCACAACATTTTTGCTTTCATTGCCCTCTGTTGCTTGCTTATCATACTTTCAATCTACATTGTTCAGTTTTCAAGGTGCGTCCCTTCCGGTCTCGCCTTTCGTTGAAACCAGATTCAAACATTCAACCCTTTGAACGCTTGAATCCGTTCTCAATGAATATTCTCTTGGAAGGATGATCCGCTATGGAAGTTCTCTTTGCCTTCTTTCTCTTTCAAGAGAAAGAAGGTGGTGGGCCAAAGTGGACTCGAACCACCGACCTCACGATTATCAGTCGTGTGCTCTAGCCAGCTGAGCTATTGGCCCGTCTTGGTGGAGGTTACCGGACTCGAACCGGTGACCCCCTGCTTGCAAAGCAGGTGCTCTACCAGCTGAGCTAAACCCCCAGACAACGTGTGCCCTCTAAATTAAACAACGAAAAGTCACTCTCTAAGCTCCAGATGAGTTCTGACCTTAGGACGTTACAAGAAGATGTCTCACTTCTTGAAGTCTCCTTAGAAAGGAGGTGATCCAGCCGCACCTTCCGATACGGCTACCTTGTTACGACTTCACCCCAATTATCGAACCCACCTTCGGCCGCGCCCCCCATTGCTGGTTAGGCTACGGACTTCGGGTGTTCCCGACTCTCATGGTGTGACGGGCGGTGTGTACAAGGCCCGGGAACGTATTCACCGCGGCATTCTGATCCGCGATTACTAGCGATTCCAACTTCACGCAGGCGGGTTGCAGCCTGCGATCCGAACTGGGACGGCTTTTAGGGATTCGCTCCACCTCGCGGTATTGCTTCCCTCTGTTGGCCGCCATTGTAGTACGTGTGTGGCCCAGGACATAAGGGGCATGATGATTTGACGTCGTCCCCACCTTCCTCCGTTTTGTCAACGGCAGTCTCGCTAGAGTGCTCTTGCGTAGCAACTAGCAATAAGGGTTGCGCTCGTTGCGGGACTTAACCCAACATCTCACGACACGAGCTGACGACAACCATGCACCACCTGTCTCTACTTTCCCCGAAGGGCACCTAATGCATCTCTGCTTCGTTAGTAGGATGTCAAGCCCTGGTAAGGTTCTTCGCGTTGCTTCGAATTAAACCACATACTCCACCGCTTGTGCGGGCCCCCGTCAATTCCTTTGAGTTTCAACCTTGCGATCGTACTCCCCAGGTGGGATACTTATTGCGTTAGCTGCGGCACGGAGGGGGTCAGACCCCCCACACCTAGTATCCATCGTTTACAGCGTGGACTACCAGGGTATCTAATCCTGTTTGCTCCCCACGCTTTCGCGCCTCAGCGTCAGTTAATGTCCAGCAGGCCGCCTTCGCCACTGGTGTTCCTCCGTATATCTACGCATTTCACCGCTACACACGGAATTCCGCCTGCCTCTCCATCACTCAAGAAAAACAGTTTCAAACGCAGGCTCGGGGTTGAGCCCCGAGTTTTCACGCCTGACTTGCTTTCCCGCCTACACGCCCTTTACACCCAGTAAATCCGGATAACGCTTGCCACCTACGTATTACCGCGGCTGCTGGCACGTAGTTAGCCGTGGCTTATTCATCAGGTACCGTCATTTTTTTCGTCCCTGATAAAAGAAGTTTACAACCCGAAAGCCTTCTTCCTTCACGCGGCGTTGCTGGGTCAGGCTTGCGCCCATTGCCCAATATTCCCCACTGCTGCCTCCCGTAGGAGTCTGGGCCGTGTCTCAGTCCCAATGTGGCCGGTCAACCTCTCAGTCCGGCTACTGATCGTCGACTTGGTGGGCCGTTACCCCGCCAACTATCTAATCAGACGCGAGTCCATCTCAGAGCGATAAATCTTTGGCAGTCAGACCATGCGATCCGACTGCGTCATGCGGTATTAGCAACTGTTTCCAGCTGTTATTCCCCACTCCAAGGCAGGTTGCTCACGCGTTACTCACCCGTCCGCCACTAGGTATTCCTATCAGTTGTCCGAAAACTCCGTCAAGGGTACCCCGTTCGACTTGCATGTGTTAAGCACGCCGCCAGCGTTCATCCTGAGCCAGGATCAAACTCTCAATAAAATGGTATCTATACAAGCCGTTTCCGGCCTGTCTAAATCATTCTACTGAAACCATTTCCATAGCTTCAAAGAAATTTGTCAAGAGCCTCTCTTCACAAACAATTTCTTGCTTGCTTCAAGAGGACTTCTCATCCTCTTCTGGTGCTTTTAAAAGCTTCTTTTCGTTGTTTAATTTACAAGGTACACGCCGCTGCTCGTTTGCTTGCTGCGAACTTTTGTATGTTACCATATCTCGCAGCTCTTGTCAAGAACTTTTTTCGTCTTTCTGAAATTTCTTTCAGAATCTCGAAGTTTTATTCTTTGACTTGCCAGACACAACTTTGATAGGTTACCATAGCCGGTCGGCCTTGTCAAGAACTTTTTTCAAGTTTCTGAATTCTTTTTCAGGGTTCTTCGAGCAAATTCTGACTTGCTCAACAAGCGCTCGATTAATATACCAAACCCAGTCAGAAAAGTCAACACCTTTTTTCAAATTATCTGCCTTTTCCCATTCCATCCGGCGCCTGGCCAAGAAAACCGTTCTTTTCTTATTTATAATGTATAGGGTATAGGGCCGCGTGTTTCCGGCACCTGCTTTATATCTGCTTCAAATCATAGGGGGTCGTCTGGTACACGTAGTAATTGAGGAAATTGGTGTAGAGCAGCTGCCCGGCGCTCCGCCAGCGGACCACAGGGGTCCGGGAGGGGTCGTCTCCGGGGAAATAGTGGGCGGGGACCGCGATCTCCAGCCCCTTGTCCACGTCCCGGCGGTATTCCCGGGCCAGGGTATCCGCGTCATATTCCGGATGTCCCATGATAAAGAACTGCCGGGAGTCCTCCGTCTTGACGGCGAATACCCCCGCCTCCTCCGAGTCGGCAACCAGCTCCAGCCCCGGCGCCGCCAGGATATCCTCCCGGCTGACCTCGGTATACCGGGAATGGGGGGCGTAGAATTTGTCGTCAAAACCCCGGAACAGGGGCGAGGAGGGCTTGAGCACCCGGTGCTCAAAGACGCCGAAGAGCTTTTTCTCCAGCTTCCGCTTTTGGATGCCGTGGTGGAAATAGAGCCCCGCCTGGGCTCCCCAGCAGATGTGGAGGGTGGAATGGACATGGTGAGTGGACCAGGCCATGATCTCCTGCAGCTCGTCCCAGTAGTCCACCTGGTCAAAGTCCAGGTCCTCCACCGGGGCCCCGGTGATGATGAGGCCGTCAAAGTTGCGGTCCTTGACCTGGTCGAAGGTGGTGTAGAAGGACTCCAAATGGTCCTCGTCGGTGTGCTGGGACTGATAGCTGGCCGTCCGCAGCAGCTCCACCTGGATCTGGAGGGGGGTGTTGGACAGCTTGCGCAGCAGTTGGGTCTCGGTGACGATCTTGGTGGGCATCAGGTTGAGGATCAGCACATTCAGCGGGCGGATGTCCTGGTGCATGGCCCGGTATTCGGTCATGACGAAGATGTTCTCCCCCTCCAAAACGGAGCGGGCGGGCAGAGAATCGGGAATACGGATCGGCATGGATCATACCTCCAGGCGTTTTTCGGTTCATTCAATGGATATCATTATAAAGGTTTTCCGGCCCCCGCGCAACCGCCAGGTCTTGTTTGAAGCCGGGGAAATCGCCGGGTATTCATATATAGAGGAAAGATCCGCCCCGCCAGAACCGGAAAAGCCCACACAAACACCAACCCCCCGGCCATCCAACGTGACCGGGGGGTTACTGCTGAGTGGGTTCTACCAAATTGTTTTACCTTCACTTTCTACGGGATGTTTGCATCGCTGAAATCGGAGAACTGGGTCAAAATCCTCGCTTTGCAGTTACCTTGGAACTTACTTGAGCACTTCGGGTTTCCTTCGTCGACGATCCTTCGCTTCAGATGGGTTTGCCGGTGCTTGGCCTCACACTTGTGAGAAAGTTCGGACTCTGCTCTTGCCTGGAATTTGCCGGTTCTGATTTCGCTTTGCCGGGATACCTCTTGATTCCTAGGGATGGGTTTTGGACCTTCGCTGGGATATCACTTCGGTTTCCCTTTCCAGAAAGGGTTCTTTTGCTCAGGCTTCCTAGCCCATTGGATTCACCTCTTTCTTTCTGTCTGTATTGTACAATAGGCTCCCGGTTTTGTCAACACCTTTTTATAACTTTCTTCTAAAAATTTTCTGCTTAGTGCCCCTCTTCCCTTTCGCCGAACCCCGTGGTATAATGAATCAATTCTTTGTTTTTACCCTTTCCAAAGGAAAAAAGGAGGTCCCTTATGACCGTACAGGCGCTGATCGACACCCTCTCCCTCACCGTCTTTCACCTGGCCGACGGGGAGGCCCCCGTCACCGGGGGCTACTGCGGGGACCTGCTGAGCTGGGTCATGGGCCGGGCGGGGGAAGGCTGCGTGTGGTTCACCATCATGTCCAACGCCAACGTGGCGGCGGTGGCCTCCCTGGCCGGCGTGGCCTGCGTCCTGCTGACCGAGGGGGTGGCGCCGGACGAGGATCTTTTGAAGAAGGCCCGGGCCCGGGGGGTCAATCTGCTGGGCTGCGGCATGGGGACCTATGAGGCCGCCGTTCTGGCCGCCAAGGCCCTGGAGGCCGGGGTATGAGGCTGGCCTTCGATCTCCACATGCACTCCTGCCTCTCCCCCTGCGGCGGGGCGGAGAACACCCCCGCCGACCTGGCGGCCATGTGCGCCCTGGCGGGGCTGGACGTGGTTGCCCTCACCGACCACAACACCGTGGGCAACTGCGCCGCCTTCTGCTCCGCCGCCGCCCGCCACGGCCTGCTGGCTCTCCCCGGCATGGAGCTGACCTGCCGGGAGGAGGTGCATGTGATCTGCCTCTTCCCCAACCTGGACCGGGCCGGGGCCTTCGGGGAATACGTGAGGAGGAAGCTGCCGCCCATCCCCAATGACGAGGCCCAGTTCGGCCCCCAGCTTCTCATGGACGACGGCGACACCGTCCTGGGGGAGGAGACCGCCTTCCTGGCCGGGGCCGCCGACATCGGAATTTATGACGCCGCCGCCCTTACCGCCTCTTACGGCGGGGTGGCCTATCCCGCCCACATCGACCGCCCCGCCTTCTCCCTGCTGGGGAGCCTGGGCCTCTGGGATCCCGCCATGAGGTTCCCACTGGCGGAGGTCACCCCCCGCTGTCCCCCGGAGCTGGCCCACCGGCCCGACCTGGCCGGGGTGAAGCTCATCGTGGACTGCGACGCCCACTACTTACACCAGATCCCCGACGCCCACCAATATATGGACCTCTCCGCGCGAACCCCCCAGGCCGTGCTGGACTGGCTCCGCCGGGGCGGAATTTGACGCCACTTCCCGTATCTTGGGAGGTGACGTCATTTTTTACGATGTTTGCCTTGGCTAACCTACGCATGATAGGTTACTATGTACATATCTTTGCAACCCTTTTCCGGGTACCCGGCGGTGCCCACCACCAATAAGGAGGGAGACCCTACATATGCCCAATGTGAAAACCGCAGTCCCCTACCGGGGAACACCAGAGCAGGAAGAAAAGCTCCGGCAGGCCATCGACTCCCATAAGGGCCAGCCCGGCGCCACCATGCCCGTGCTCCAGGCCGCCCAGGAGATTTTCGGCTATCTCCCCGAGGAGGTCCAGATCATGATCGCCGAAGGGCTGGATATCCCGCTGAGCGAAGTCTACGGCGTGGTGTCCTTTTACACCCAGTTCAACCTGAATCCCAAGGGCCGCTATCAGATCTCCGTATGCCTGGGCACCGCCTGCTACGTCAAGGGCGCGGGGGATATCCTGGAGGCGGTGCAGCAAAAGCTGGGCATCGGCCCCGGAGGCATTACGAAGGACGGAAAATTCTCCCTGGACGCCTGCCGCTGTATCGGCGCCTGCGGCCTGGCCCCCGTCATGATGATCAACGAGGATGTCTACGGCCGCCTCACCCCCGCCCAGGTGGGCCCCATCCTGGACATGTACAAGTAATGAAGGAGCTGGCCCTCTATTTCCTGGACATCGTGAAAAATTCCACCGCCGCCGGCGCCGCCCGGGTGGGCATCACCCTCACCGAGGATGAGGGGCGCGTCCTCACCGCGGTCATCGCCGACGACGGCCGGGGGATGTCCCCGGAATTTCTCGCCGCGGTGGCTGACCCCTTCACCACCACCCGGACCACCCGGAGCGTAGGGATGGGTATCCCCCTCTACCGCATGGCGGCGGAACTCACCGGCGGGTCCCTCTCCCTGGCCAGCGCCCTGGGCCGGGGCACCACGGTGACAGCGGTGTTCCATCTGGAGCACCTGGACTGCCCCCCCATGGGGGATCTGCCCGGGGCGGTTGCGCTCATGGTCCAGGGGAGTCCCGGCGTGGACTTCACCCTGACCCACACCACCCCCGCAGGGAGCTATACCTTTGATACCGCAGAGGTCCGGGAGCTGCTGGGGCCGGAGGTCCCTCTGGATTCCCCCGAGGTCTTTCTCTGGATCGGGGAATATCTGGCCGAGCAGGAAAAGAGCCTTTTGCCTTCTCCAAAGGCTTCCCCCGGGGGAAGCTGTCAGCAAAGCTGACCGATGAGGGAGAGCCCCTTCTGTCTCCGGGTTTCCGCCCGCCCCGCCGCTCCCCTCATCCGCCCCTTCGGGGCACCTTCCCCCAGGGGAAGGCCTTTCCACCTCACATCTAGTAAGGAGTGAACCAATTTGAAGAGCCTGGAAGAACTGAAAGCCATCCGGGAAAAGATGAAACAGCAGATGGACATCCGGGACCAGTCCGGCGACAACATCCGGGTGGTGGTCGGCATGGCAACCTGCGGCATCGCCGCCGGCGCCAAGCCCGTGCTGGCCGCTTTTCTCGAGGAGATCGACCACCGGGGCCTCCACAACGTGACCGTGGCCCAGACCGGCTGCATCGGCGTGTGCCGGCTGGAGCCCATCGTGGAGGTCTACGTCCCCGGCGAGGAAAAGGTCACTTACGTGAAGATGAAGCCCGATATGGTCCCCATCGTGGTGGGCGAGCACCTGGTCAATCACCGGGTGGTCACCGAGTACACCATCGGGGCCGCGGAATAAGGGGGGCAGGCGTATGAGCAGGATTCGTTCCCACGTCATGGTGTGCTGCGGCACCGGCTGCACCTCCTCCGACAGCCCCAAGATCATCGACGCCTTTGAGGAGCAGCTCCAGAAGGCCAAGCTGGATAAGGAGGTCAAGGTGGTCCGCACCGGCTGCTTCGGCCTGTGCGCCATCGGCCCCATCGTCATGATCTTCCCCGAGGGTGCCTGTTACAGCCGGGTCACCCCCGAGGACGTGCCCGAGATCGTCCACGAGCATTTGGTGAAGGGCCGCATCGTCAAGCGCCTCCTCCACATGGAGGGGGACGGCGGCGACGCGGTCACCTCCCTGGCCGACACCCAGTTCTACCAGCACCAGCAGCGCATCGCGCTCCGGAACTGCGGCGTCATCGACCCCGAGTCCATCGACGAGTACATCGGCGCCGACGGCTATCTGGCCCTGGGCAATATCCTGGAGAACAAGGTGGACCCCCAGGCTGTGGTGGACGCCATCAAGGCCAGCGGCCTGCGGGGCCGGGGCGGCGCAGGCTTCCCCACGGGCACCAAGTGGCAGTTCACCAAGGACGCCGTCAGCCCAGACGGCATCAAGTACGTCTGCTGCAACGCCGACGAGGGTGACCCCGGCGCCTTCATGGACCGCTCCGTGCTGGAGGGCGACCCCTTCTCCGTGCTGGAGGCTATGACCATCGCCGCCTACGCCGTGGGCGGCACCGACGGCTACATCTACGTCCGGGCCGAGTACCCCATCGCCGTCAAGCGGCTCCAAAAGGCCATCGAGGAGGCCCGGGACTACGGCCTGCTGGGCAAGAACATCCTGGGCTCCGACTTCTCCTTCGACATCGAGCTGCGGCTGGGGGCCGGCGCCTTCGTCTGCGGTGAAGAGACCGCCCTCATGACCTCCATCGAGGGCCACCGGGGCGAGCCCCGGCCCCGCCCCCCCTTCCCGGCGGTGAAGGGCCTCTTCCAGCGGCCCACCCTCCTCAATAACGTGGAGACCTACGCCAACATCACCTGGATCCTGAACCACGGTGCGGCGGAGTTCGCCGCCATCGGCACTGAGAAGTCCAAGGGCACCAAGGTCTTTGCCCTGGGCGGCAAGATCACCAACACCGGCCTCGTCGAGGTCCCCATGGGCACCACCCTCCGGACCATCGTGGAGGACATCGGCGGCGGCGTGCCCGGCGGCAAGAAGTTCAAGGCCGCCCAGACCGGTGGCCCCTCCGGCGGCTGCATCCCCGCCCAGCTCATCGACACCCCCATCGACTACGACTCCCTCACCGCCATCGGCTCCATGATGGGCTCCGGCGGCCTCATCGTCATGGACGAGGACAACTGCATGGTGGACATCGCCAAGTTCTTCCTCTCCTTTATCGTGGATGAGTCCTGCGGCAAGTGCGCCCCCTGCCGCATCGGCACCAAGCGGCTGTACGACCTCCTCTGCAAGATCACCGACGGCAACGGCACCATGGAGGATCTGGACACCATCGAGGAGCTGTGCTACCACCTGAAGGAGTCCGCCCTGTGCGCCCTGGGCCAGTCGGCCCCCAATCCGGTGCTGTCCACTCTCCAGTACTTCCGTGAGGAGTACATCTCCCACGTGGTGGACAAGAAGTGCCCCGCCGGGGTGTGCAAGAACCTCATCCGCTACTACATCCAGCCCGACAAGTGCCGGGGCTGCTCCCTGTGCGCCCGCAACTGTCCGGCCAGCGCCATCACCGGCGCCCTCAAGGCTACCTATACCATCGATATGACCAAGTGCATCAAGTGCGGCGTGTGTATGTCCAACTGCCGCTTTGACGCCATCGTGAAAATGTAAGGGGGATGGAAGAAATGGAACAGAAAATGGTAAGCTTGACCATCGACCGCATCCCCGTCACCGTCCCCGAGGGGACCACCGTCCTGGAGGCGGCCCGGTCCGCCGGCATCAAGATCCCCACCCTGTGCTTCTTGAAGGACGTCAACGAGATCGGCGCCTGCCGGGTGTGCGTGGTGGAGGTGAAGGGGGCCCGGAGCCTGATGGCCTCCTGCGTCTACCCCGTCAGCGAGGGGATGGAGGTGCTGACCAACACCGCCAAGGTGCGCCACTCCCGTCAGCTCACCCTGGAGCTCATCTTGTCCAACCACCGCATGGACTGCCTCACCTGCGCCCGGAACGCCCATTGTGAGCTGCGGCAGCTGGCCGCCGACTTGGGCATCGACGCCGTGCGCTACGCCAACGACCAGCTCCCCCCCCAGGTGGAGGCCACCGCCCTGCACCTAGTCCGGGACAACTCCAAGTGCATCCTCTGCCGCCGCTGCACCGCCATGTGCCGGAAGGTCCAGGAGGTGGGGGTCATCGGCTGCAACGACCGGGGCTTCGCCACCCACGTGGGCTGCGCCTTCGACCGGGACCTGGCCGAGGTGGACTGCGTCTCCTGCGGCCAGTGCATCGTGGCCTGTCCCACCGGGGCCCTGGCCGAGCAGGACAGCACCGCCCAGGTAATGGCGGCCCTCCACGACCCCAACAAGCACGTGGTGGTGGGCCCCGCCCCCTCCGTCCGGGTCACCCTGGGCGAGTGCTTCGGCCTGCCCGTGGGCACCAACGTGGAGGGCAAGATGGTCACCGCACTCAAGCGGCTGGGCTTCGACAAGGTCTTTGACGTGGACGCCGCCGCCGACTTCACCATCATGGAGGAGGGCACAGAGTTCCTCCACCGGCTGGAGACGGGCGGCCATCTCCCCCTCATCACCTCCTGCTCCCCCGGCTGGATCCGCTACTGCGAGCAGCACGCCCCCGATATGCTGGGCAACCTCTCCTCCTGCAAGTCCCCCCAGCAGATGTTCGGTTCCCTGGTGAAGAGCTATTACGCCCAGGAGGCGGGCATCGACCCCAAGGACATCTTCGTGGTGTCCGTCATGCCCTGCACCGCCAAGAAATACGAGGTCAACCGCCCCGAGCAGCGCCTGCCCAACGGCTGTATGCCGGTGGACGTGTCCCTCACCACCCGGGAGCTGGCCCGGCTCATCACCCAGGCGGGCATGATGTTCGACCACCTGCCCGACGGGGAGTTCGATCCCCTGCTGGGGGTGTCCACCGGCGCCAGCGTCATCTTCGGCGCCACCGGCGGCGTGATGGAGGCCGCCCTCCGGACCGTGGTGGAGAAATTCACCGGCGGCGAGATGGCCCCCCTGGAGTTTACCGAGGTCCGGGGCATGGAGGGGGTCAAGGAGGCCAGCTACCACCTGCCCGGCCGTGTGGTCCGGGTGTGCGCCGCCTCCGGGCTCTCCAACATCAAAAAGGTGCTGGACGGCATCCGGGACGGCTCCCTGCGCTACGACTTCGTGGAGTTCATGGCCTGCCCCGGCGGGTGCATCAACGGCGGCGGACAGCCCCTCCACTCCTCCGACGTGCGCTCCTTCACCGACCTGGCCTCCCTCCGGGCCAAGGCCCTCTATGACCAGGACAAGGCCATGTCCCTGCGCAAGAGCCACGAAAACCCGGTGGTCAAGGAGATCTACACCTGCTTCCTGGGTGAGCCGGGAGGCCCCCGGGCCCACGACCTGCTCCACTGCACTTACGTGCCCCAGACCCGTTACCGTACGGACAATCAGCTCTAAAAGACAGGAAGGGACGGACACTTTTCAGTGTCCGTCCCTTCCTGTTTTTGAAGCGCGTCGTGATGTAGGATGATGAACGGTGAGTAACTGGGTGAATGGACCTTACTTGGCCAGTTCGGCCCCCAAGGCTTTGCAGGCGGCCAAGCAGTCGGCGTCGGGGGCCTCATAGCAGGCCAGACCCTCGTCTCCGACCAGGTTGGCGCCGTCGCTTTGGGCGCGCTCATACCAGTCCCGCATCCACTGGCCGCCGGCCCAGGAGTAGGAGCCGAACAGAGCCACCTTCTTCCCGGAGAGCCTGCTCTCCAGTGCGGCAAAAAAGGGCTCGAACTCCCCCTCCTCCAGCTGTTCGGCGCCCATGGCGGGACAGCCCAGGGCCAGCGCGCCGTATTCGGCGGCGGCATCGGGGGTGATCTCGGAGACCTGGAACAGGTCCACCTCGGCCCCCGCTCCTCTGGCTCCCTCCGCCACCGCGGCGGCCATCGCCTCCGTATTGCCGGTGCCGGACCAGTAGATCACAGCGATCTTGCTCATGTGTTGTTTCTCCTTTCAGAATGTAATAACAGGTCGGAATATGCCGTTCTCAAATTCAGGCCGTTCTGGTCCGTGCCCCGCCGAAGAGCTGGCTCAGGGTAAAGCCCCGCTCCAGCCTGGCCCAGAGCTGGTCCCGGCACTGTCGGAACTGGGTGAACCGCCGTTTGGCCCCCTCCACGTCGTGGTATACCTTCCAGTCGCCCCGCAGCTTGCAGCCGGTGCCGTCCACGTCGGTGAGGAACCCCTCCACATCCTCCGGAGGATAGCCCAGAAACAGACCGATCTCGTGGGGAAAGCCCTCAGACTCCTCCAGACGGCGGATCAGGCACCGCAGCATCACGGGCAGAGACGCCCCCGCCGGATAGCCCGCGGCTCTCAGGATCGCCCGGGCCCCGGGATGGTCCAATGCCCGGCGCAAAAGCGCCTCCCGGTAGACCAGCAGCAGCGCCCCGCGGCGGCAGCGGCACAACACCAGGAACCTGGGCCCTCCCTCGCCCATCATGGCGTTATACTGCCCGGCCAGGCGGGGCAGCTCCGGGAACTCCTCCGCCGAAAGGGACATCAAACAGGCGGGTTTCAGCCCCGCCAGCGCGGGGGCACAGTGCCACACCACCGTCTGCTCAAATCTCCGGGAATCCATTGGCCACCTCCAAGTAGTTAGCTCCAGCTAACCTTTTTGCAAAAAAGAACGGGGCTTTGACAGTTCATAGTCTGCTTTTCCCCCAGCTCAATAGTTAGCTAGCGCTAACTTCAATATGAAGGTACCACATCCTGCCAAAGCTGTCAAGATATTTTTTCGCCTTTTTTCTTTCGCACCTCGGAACAGGCCTCGGAAAAACACCCCCGGAAAGGGCTGGACATCTGGCGGAGGGCATGATAAAATAGCCGCATAGCGGCTATTTTGCCTGATTTCAGATCTCCATCCAAGCGGCGCTTCGCATGGTTATTTGGAACAGGTATAAACTCTTTTAAGTATGGCAGGTGTTCAGAGAATGAGCGACAAGCCCCAGGTCGGTGTGCGCTACTGCGGCGGCTGCAATCCCCGGTATGACCGGGTCAAGCTGGTAAAACGGCTGGAGGCGGCCCTGCCGGAGATGGAATTTGTCCCCGCCGAGGACGGAGTGCCCTACGCCGCCGCCCTCATCGCCAACGGCTGCACCAACCGGTGCACCAACGTCTCCGGCCTGGCGGTCCCCGAGGCCCGGCAGGTACCCCTGGCGGGGGACCTGGACTTCATCCCCGCCCAGGAAAAACTCAAGGAACTGGTTTTCGGCGGGGAGGCCAAGAGCCTGACCCACGAGGAGGTGCTGACCGTCCTCCCCCACCGCTCCCCCATGCTCCTCATCGACACGGTCAGCCGCCTGGTCCCCGGCAGCGAGGCGGTGGCTTCCCTCTACATAGATCCCAAATGGGATATCTTTCAGGGCCACTTCCCCGGCCGGCCCGTGCTGCCCGGTGTCTATTCCCTGGAGGCCATGGCCCAGTGCGCCGACCTGATCGTTCTCTCCCTGGACCGCTACGCCGGGAAGGCCCCCCTCTTCGCCGGGGCGGAGAAGGTCTTTTTCCGCCGCCCCATCTCCCCTGGGGACACCGTGGAGCTCCACGCCAGTCTTTTGAGTGAACGCGCCGAATTCGGCATGGCCATCTGCAAGGGCCGGGCCTTTGTGGAGGGCAATCTGTGCGCCGAGGCCGAGGTCACCCTGGCCATGCGCTGATCCCGACCCATCCGGGAGGTTTTCCCTCCCTTTGGTATATTTAGAACAGAACTGAGGAGGAACACCCCAATGACCAATCTGGAGAAATACGACAAGCTCTTTATGGAAAGCTTCCGGGTGAAGGCCGAGGACCTGCCCACCATCACCTACCGGGGCATCCCCGCCTGGGACAGCGTGGGCCATATGGAATTCATGAGCGCCCTGGAGGAGATGTTCAAGATCAGCCTGTCCACCCTGGACGTGCTGGACTTTTCTTCCTATGAGAAGGGCAAGACCATCCTGGCCAAGTACGGCGTGGAGCTCTGATCCCCATGGACATCCTGCGCTGGACCGATCCCCTGGCCGAGGGCAACTGCTACGTCTGCGCCGAGGGGGACAGAGCGGTGGTCATCGACCCCTGTCATCCCCAAGGCCCCGCTTCTCTTCTGGAGGAGCGGGGTCTTGTCCCAGAGTGGATCCTGCTCACCCACGAGCACTGTGACCACATGCTGGGCCTAGAGACCCTGCGCCGCAAGTATCCCGACGCCCCCGTGCTCTGTTCCGGGGCCTGCGACGCCGGACTGCGGAACAAGCACCTCAACATGTCCGCCATGATGGAGGTCTACCTCACCTTTAAGGGCAAGCCCGGGGCCCACTATCCCCCCTTCGTCTGCGCCCCGGCGGACCAGACCTTTGAGGACGAATACACCATGACCTGGCAGGGGCACACCCTCCGGCTCACCCCCCTGCCCGGCCATACGCCGGGCAGTATTTGTATCCGCTGGGACGGGGACATCCTCTTCTCCGGCGACTACCTCATCCCCGGGGAGGCGGTCATCACCCGGCTCCCCGGCGGGGACACCGAGACCTACGAGCGTGTGGCCAAGCCCTGGCTGGCCGCGCTGGAGCCCGGCCTTTGGATCTATCCCGGCCACAAGGACCCCTACATTCTGACCCAGGAGGTGAAAGATTTTTATGGACTATGACGCCCTGCTGGCCAAGGACCCCTTTGGCCTGGCCCGCCCGGAAAAACGGGCCCTTTTCTCCGAGGGGCTCACCGAACTCACCGCCCACCACCGCTCCCACTGCCCCCCCTACGCCGCCCTGCTGGACGTGCTGGGGACGCCGGAGGGCCCCCTCTCCCCTGAGGAGGTGCCCTTCCTCCCCGTGTCCGCTTTCAAGGACCTGGAGCTGCGGAGCATCCCCGAGGAACAGATCTTCAAAACCGTCACCTCCTCCGGAACCACGGGGCAGCGGGTGTCCAAAATCCACCTGGACGCCGGCACCTCGGCCAACCAGCAGAAAACCCTGTTCCGCATCGTCTCCCAGCTGGTGGGACCGGAGCGGCTCCCCCTGCTCATCATCGACTCCAAAAAGGTCCTCCGGGACCGGGCCATGTTTTCCGCCCGGGGGGCGGGCATCCTGGGCTTCTCCATCTTCGGCTCCCCCATGCGCTACGCCCTGAACGACGATATGGAGCTGGACGTGGAGGCGGTGGAGTCCTTCCTGGAGGAGTACAAGGGCCGGAAGATCCTCCTCTTCGGCTTTACCTTCATGATCTGGAAGCACTTCTGCCAAGCCCTGCGGGAAAAGGGCCTGCGTTTGGACTTTGGGGACAGCGTCCTGGTCCACGGCGGCGGCTGGAAAAAGCTCAGCAATGAGGCGGTCTCCCCCGCCGAGTTCAAGCAGGTCCTCCGGGACGTGGCGGGCATCCGGCGGGTGGTGGACTACTACGGTATGGCAGAGCAGACCGGCTGCGTCTATCTGGAGTGCCCCGAGGGCCACCTCCACGCCAGCTCTTACTCCGACATCCTCATCCGCCGCCCCGCCGACCACGGCGTCTGCGCCGTGGGGGAGCCGGGGGTCATCGAGGTTTTGTCCCTCCTGCCCAAGTCCTACCCCGGCCACGCCCTCCTCACCGAGGACGTGGGCGTCCTGCTGGGGGAGGACGACTGCCCCTGCGGCTGGAAGGGCAAGTATTTCACCATCACGGGCCGAATCCCGAAAGCGGAAGTAAGGGGGTGCAGCGATACCTATGGCGGCTGATATGCTCACGGTGCTGGCCGGAACGGCCTGCCCCAAAGCCGAGGCCTGGGAGGTCTTTGATCCCCGGGTCCTGGACTTTTTCGACCACTTCTCTTTCGCCCTCCGCTCCTCCCCCCTGGCAGGGGACACGGAGGCGGCCTCCTTCGCCTTCTGGTGCCGCCGCTCCCGAATGGAGGAGCTGAAAAAGCGGTATGAGGGAGCTCTCCGGGTGGGCCGGGGGCTTCTCTTCCACGTGCCCCCCGCCAACGTGCCCCTTCTCTTTGCCTACTCCCTGGCCGTGGGCATGCTCTCCGGCTGCGCCAACCTCCTGCGCATGTCCTCCCGGCTGGAGGAGCGGGGACGGCTGTTCTGCGCCCTTCTGGACCAGGTCCTCTCCCGCCCGGAACACGCCGGGCTGAGGGCCCGCACCGGCCTTGTCTCCTACCCCCGGGAGGAGGAGGACCGCACCGCCGCCTACCTCATGGAGGCGGACGGCAAGGTGGTCTGGGGCGGGGACGCCACGGTGGAGGCCATGCGGAGGTTTCCCATGAAGCCGGGGGCGGTGGAGCTGGTCTTTCCCGACCGGTGGTCCCTGTGCCTCATGAGCGAGGCCCATGTGGCCAACCTGTCTCAGGCCGACCTGGACCTGCTGGCCCACCGATTCTATAACGACACCTATCTCATGGACCAGAACGCCTGCTCCAGCCCCAAGCTGGTGCTGTGGCGCAAGGACCTGCCCGACGGGGCCGCCGCCAGGGAGCGCTTTTGGGCGGCCCTGGAGCGGAAGGCGGCCCAGGCCTATGACCTCACCCCCTACAAGGCGGCCCGGAAGTACGAGGCCCTCTGTGAGCTGGCCATGACCCAGCCCGGCCTGGGCCCGGTCCGCCGGGCGGGGAACCTCCTCTACCGCCTGCCCCTGCAGTCGGACGGGGTGGACCTGGACCGGTGCCATCTGGCCTTCGGCGCCTTCCTGGAGCGTGAGATCGACGCCCTGGAGGACATGGCCCCCTTCGTCACCCAGCGGACCCAGACCCTCACGGTGGCCGGCATCCCGCCCCGGGAGGCCGCCGGGGTCATCGCCCGCCTGGCCCTCCCCGGCGTGGACCGGGTGGTAAACGTAGGCCAGGCCATGGAATTCGACCTCACCTGGGACGGGAAGGACCTGATCACAGCCCTGTCCCGGGTCATCAACTGTTAACAGGAGGGATCCTTATGGCGCTCTTTACCGCCGAACCCGGCTGGGCCGGGCGTACCCTGTGCGTTTCCGACACCGGCCTCACCCTCACCTACGGCGACCTGGACGCCTTCGCCGCCCGCTTTGCCGCCGGGGCGGAGGGCCGGAGCCTGGGCTTCCTCCTGTGCGAGAACACCCCCGGCGTCCTGCTGGCCTACCTCTCCTGCCTCCGGCTGGGGGCGGTGCCCGTCCTGCTGGACGCCCACATCGACCCCGCCCTGCTGGCCGAGCTGGCGGCGGCTTACTCCCCCGCCTGGGTCTTTCTGCCCGGCGACGTTCCCCAGGAGAGCCGGGACAGCCTGGGCCCCATGGATTGCATGCTGGCCGAGTACGGCTGCGCCCTCCTGCGGCGGACCGGGGCGGTCTCCCCCGCTCTCCACCCTGACCTGGCCGTCCTCCTCACCACCTCCGGCTCCACCGGGAGTCCCAAACTGGTGCGGCAGAGCCGGGCCAATATCGAGGCCAACGCCCGCTCCATCGCCGAATACCTGGAGCTCACCGACACCGAGCGGCCCATCACCACCCTGCCCATGAACTACACCTACGGCCTGTCCATCGTCCAGAGCCACGCCCTGGTGGGGGCCGCCATCCTCCTCACCACCCACGGCGTGCTGGAGGGGGACTTCTGGCGGTTCTTCCTGAAGGAGAAGGCCACCTCCCTGGCCGGGGTGCCCTACACCTATAAGATGTTCCACCGGCTGCGGCTCACCGGCATGGACCTGCCCTCCCTGCGGTACATGACCCAGGCCGGGGGCAAGCTCCCCGAGGAGCTCCATCAGGTCTTCGCCCAGTGGTGCGCCGACACCGGCCGCCGGTTCTACGTCATGTACGGCCAGTGCGAGGCCACCGCCCGGATGGGCTATCTGCCCTATCAGAACGCCTTGAGCAAGGTGGGCAGCATGGGCATCCCCATCCCCGGCGGCTCCTTCCGCCTCACCGACGACAGCGGCGCCCCGGTCCCTGAGGGGGAGGTGGGAGAGCTCATCTACCACGGCCCCAACGTCACCATGGGCTACGCGGCCTGTGCCGCCGACCTGGCCCGGGGCGACGACTGGCAGGGGGTCCTCCACACCGGCGACATGGCCCGGCGGGACCCCGACGGCTACTATTACATCGTGGGCCGGAAAAAACGGTTCATCAAGCTCTTCGGCAACCGGGTGGGCCTGGACGAGTCGGAGCGGCTTCTCTCCGCCCGCTTCCCGGAGGCGGAGTTCGCCTGCACCGGGCGGGACGACCTCATGACCATCTTCACCGACAGCGCCGACCCGGAGCTGCCCCAGGCGGCCATCGACTACCTCTCCGGCGTGACCCACCTGGCCCGCTCGGGCTTCTCGGTGACGGCGGTGGACGCCATCCCCAAAAACGAGGCGGGCAAGACCCTCTACACCGCCCTGCCAACCAATCCCTGAGGAGGTATCCCCATGATCGGCTTTACCCATTATCTCCCCACTAAGCTTCTCTTTGGCGAGGGGCAGCTCCGGCGGCTGGGCCGCCAGGCCCTCCCCGGCAAACGGGCCCTGGTGGTGACCTCCCCCGGCCAGGTCAAGCGGGGGGAGGCCCTGGCGGAGACCCTGGCCCAGCTGGAAAAAGCGGGGGTGGCCGCCTCGGTCTTTGACGGTGTCTCCCCCAACCCCACCGCCGCCCAGGCCGCCCAGGCCGCCGAACAGTGCAGGGCGGAGGGGTGCGACTTTCTGGTGGGCCTGGGGGGCGGCAGCTCCATCGACGCCGCCAAGGCCGCCGGGCTGCTGCGCGCCAACGGCGGGCAGTGGCGGGATTACGGCGACCGCAAGCCCTTCTCCCTGCCCGGCCTGCCCGTGGTGGCCGTCCCCACCGCCGCCGGTTCCGGCGCCGAGGTGAGCCCCTGGGCCGTCATCACGGACGAGGAAAGCGGTCTCAAGGCCGGGCTGGGCCGCCTGGACGGCGCCCCCGTCCTGGCGGTGGTGGATCCCGCCCTCACCCTCTCCATGCCCCTGCGGCAGACCGCCTACCAGGGCTTTGACGCCCTCTTTCACGCCATTGAGACCGTCATCAACAAAAACAGCGACCCCATGAGCGAGATGTACGCCCTCAAGGCTGTGGAGCTGCTGGCCCAGGGCCTCCCCGCCGTTCTGGAGGAGGGCTCCGACCTGGAGGCCCGGGCACAGGTCTCCCTGGGGGCGGTGCTGGCGGGGATGGGGATGCGCTCCTGCTCCGCCCACGCCCTGGAGCACGCTCTTTCGGGCCGCCACCCCTCCCTTCCCCACGGGGCGGGGCTCCTGGCCCTGGCCCTCCCCTACTACCAGCACTTCGCCGACCGCCACGCCTGCGACGGGGCCTTCGCCAAGCTGGACACCGCCCTCAACCGGGGCCACTTCCCCAAGGCCCTCTCCCGGCTCATGGATCAGTGCGGGATGGGGGAAGTCAGGCTCAGCGAGTACGGCGTCACGCCGGAGGAGCTGCCCGCCCTGGCCGCCGAGGCCAAGGAAACCGCCCCCTATCTCTTCTTCAACGACCCCGCCCCACTCACTGATGAGGAGGCCGTGGCCATCCTCCGGGCCGCTTACCGGTAAACCGCTCCGGCCCCTCCCGGCAATATCACCGGGAGGGGCCGGAATCTGTTTTTATTATTGACATATGTCAATAATGGTGCTACCATAGAGCCAAATCAAAGGAGGCGCTTTCATGAAGATCGCGGTCACTTACGAGGACGGCCAGGTGTTCCAGCATTTCGGCCACTGCGGACAGTTCAAGATCTACGACGTGGCGGACAACAAGGTGGTCTCCGCCCAGGTCCATGACACCCAGGGCAGCGGCCACGGGGCCCTGGCCGGGTTCCTGGCGGAGCGCGGCGTGGATACTCTCATCTGCGGCGGCATCGGCGGCGGCGCCCGGGCCGCCCTGGCCCAGGCCGGCATTCAGCTCTACCCCGGTGTCTCCGCCCCGGCCGACGCCGCCGTGGAGGCTTTGCTCGCCGGCTCTCTCTCCTTCGACCCGGATACCGTATGCGCTCATCACCACGGGGGCGGCCACACCTGCGGCGATCACGGCTGTCACGAGGACAAGGCCGGCTGTTCCGGAAACCATTGAGCCGCTAAAAAGGGACGGACTGTCCATACAGTCCGTCCCTTTTTCGGCCGCTGTTCACACCTCGGAAGGCTCCGCGCCCATTTTTCCGCTCTTGCCCAGGCGGCCGTAGCGCAGGGTCCGCTCCGCCAAAGCCTGCCACCTGGCCGAAAAGCTCAGCTTCATGCCGTTGGTCATCCAGATGTGGCCGTCCCGGATCACCTCGACGGCGTCCAGGCTCACCAGAACGGTGGCCCCGGTCCGCAGGAACCGGTCCATTTTCAGCAGCGGAGCCACATTCTTAGAGAAGGGGACCCGGGTGGTACAGCTGAGCAGCTGACTCCCGTCGTTCAGCCACAGGCGGAAGCGATGCCCCTCGGCCCGGCACAACATGATGCTGTCCGCCTGGACGATCCGCACCCCTCCCTTGGTGTTGACGGTAAAGGTGTTTCTCTCCGATCCGGCCAAAGCCCGGAGGCGGCTTTCCAGCTCCGCCTCGTCCCGCGCCTTCTCCACCCTGACTTCCAGCCCGGGCGCCTTTTTCCGGCAGCGGGAAAGCACCGTCTGGATGTCCACTGTCGCCGGACATACGATCACAGTCACACCCATGACCTATCACCTGCTTTCCAGTCGATCTACTTTTATTTTACAGGAAAGCGGGGCCGAGCGGCCGATATCATCCGTGCAGATACCGGTTATTTTTCGTGTAATTTTGAATTTTCTGGAAGGTCACAAATAATTTTTCCCCGCCGCACACAAATATTTGGAAACTCACATCTCTAAATTTACAAGCCCTGGCCCCCATGATACACTATCGACATATCCCGCGTAAAAAAGGAGCGCAGCCACATGAATATCGCACTCTGCGACGACAGCCCCATTGAACTCAACGAGATCCGGGGATATCTGGAGGAATACCGGTGTCGGCGTCCCTTCCCCTCCCTCACCCTTTTCCCCTTTGAGCATGGCGAGGACCTTCTGCGGGCGGCGGAGCGGATCCCCTTCGACCTGTGCCTGCTGGATATCCTCATGCCCGGCCTCTCGGGGATCGAGACCGCCCGGA
Organism: Oscillospiraceae bacterium; assembly: GCA_022846075.1. Taxonomy (GTDB): domain Bacteria; phylum Bacillota; class Clostridia; order Oscillospirales; family Oscillospiraceae; genus Vermiculatibacterium. The sequence continues at coordinate 1,047,384 of AP025582.1, read as the reverse complement.
TGCTGAAGTCCATCCGCCCCGCGGCGGCGGTGGTCTTTCTCACCAGCACCCCGGATTTCGCCCTGGACGCTTTTCAGGTCCGGGCAAAAAACTACCTGCTTAAGCCGGTCCAGGCCGATCCCCTCTATGCCGCGCTGGACGAGCTGCTGGCCGCTCCCCGTCCGTTTCCCGTGGAACTGGCCGCCGAGGGCGGCGCATCGGTGGTGGTGTCCGTCGACCGGGTCCTCTACCTGGAGTGCACCGACCACCGGGTCTTTTACCATCTCACCGACGGGGCCTGTATCCGCGGCCGGACCATCCGGGTCCCCTTTCTCTCCGCCGCCGCGCCTCTTCTGGAGAGCGGCCTCTTCCTCCAGCCCCACCGCTCCTATCTCATCAACGCCGAACATATCCTCCGGCTGACGGGCCAGTCCGTGATTTTGTCCGATGGGACGGAGATCGCCGTCTCCCAGCTTCGGAGGAGGGAATTCCGCCAGCAGTACATGGACTACCTGTCCGGTGACCGCCCTTGACGGCGGCGCTGGATCTTATGGCCTCCGCGCTCATCGGCGCCATGGCGGTGGCCTATATGTACGCCCTCAACGACCGCTGGCGTGTCTCCCTCCAGGCCCGGGTGGTGCTCTTTCTCCTGGCGGGCCCGGCCGCGCTCTGGTTTGGCCTGTCTCCCTTCATGCGGGCCCTGCCCGTTGTCGTCCGGGTCGCTTTGTACTGGCTCGTCCTTCTGCCCGTCTGCTGGTCCTTCAGCGCGGTGCGGGACGCCCGGTTCCTCTTTGTGGCCGCCACCAGCCTGCTCTTCACCTACCTGAGCACCACCGTGTGCAGCATGGCCTGCTTCTATCTGCCCATCCACCGCACCCTGCTGCGCCTTCTCCTCGACGGGGCCTTTCTGGCGTTTCATATCGGGGTCTTTCGCCCCGTCTTTCAGGAGGTTTACCACACCCTGAAGCGGGGCTGGCTGGTTTTTTCCCTCATGCCCATATGCCTGTGCAGCCTGTTCCTGTTCCTCCTGCTGACCCCGAACTACGACGCCCGCCGCGGCCTTCCTTATGTACAGGTCTTTACCTATCTGCTGGCCCTTCTGTCCCTGATCTTTTACTGGGCCTCCTTTTACTTTTTTCAAAAGCTGGGGCATTGGCAGGAGAGCGAGGTGGACAGTGCGGTCCTCACCGCCCAGGTGACCGCTCTGGCCCGGCCCCGGGAGGCCGACCTGGCCGCCGAGGAACAGCGGCGCATCCTGCGCCATGACCTGCGCCACTATCTGCACATCCTGTCCTCCTGCCTCCGGGCGGGAGACGGCCCCGCCGCCCTGCAGACCATGGAGGCGATCCGCGTCGGCCTGCGCTCCGCCGGGCTGGAGGAGGAGGTCCGCCATGGCCAGTGATTCTTTCTGGAGCTGTCTGTGCGCCATATCCACCATGCTGACCGGGTGTCTTTTCGCCGCCCTCCTGGTGGATGACTGGCGTTTTTCCAAGGAAAGGCTCCGGATCATGATCCCCGCCATCCTTCTCCTGACCGCCCTGGCCCAGGTCCTATGCTTCCGCTTCCTGGACCTGAACCGCGCCAACCTGGCCGTTACCTATCTCGACGTGGCCGTCCTCCTTCTGGCCCCGGCGCTGGTCCACTGGCGGAAGGGGCGGCTCCTCTTCTCCATGGCGGTTGCCTATTCCTTTACTTTCAGCACGGTATTCTTTTCCCATCTGCTTTTTCCCAGCTTCGGCCCGGAAAATCTGGCGGTCCGTCTCATTTCCCTGGCTGTGATGGCCCTTTTCCTGGCCCGGCGGTTCGGCCCCAGCCTGCGCCGCGCCTTTCAAATCGAGATCGGCGGATGGTATGGGCTGTCCCTGATCCCCCTGCTGTTCGCCTTCCTCTTTTTCACCCAGACCTCCGGCGTGTTCCGCTCGCCTCTGCTCCCCCCTCAGGATTCCCTGCAGCTCGGCCAGCTCTTCCCCAGCATCCCGGAAGCCGCCGTCTACTGCGTCCTGCTGGTGCTCCCCCCATGCGCCTACATGGTTTTTTACCAGTTTTTCAACAGCCTTCTGCGGCACTACGCCGGTTTCCGGGAGCGGACTGTGCGCTCCGCCCAGCTGTCCGCCCTGAAGGCCCACCAGGACAAGGCCCAGCAGCAGCGCAGGCTGGACGAGCGGCTCCTCTCCCTCCTGCGCGCCCGCCTGGATGAGGTGGAGGCTCAGATCCGCCAAGCCGACCTCCCGGCGGCGCTGTCCCTCGCTGAGGAGCTGGAGGCCCGGGCGGATACCGTGCTGACGTCCTTCTCCCGCCAGCGGTATGCCGAGAATCCCATCCTGGACGCGGTGCTGGGGGAGTACGCCGCCTGGACCGCGGAGCACGGCGTGGCCCTCACCATCCGCTTTGACCTGCCCCAGCGGCCCCCATTGGACCCCGCCGCCCTGGCGGTGGTTCTCTCCAACGCGCTGGAAAACGCCGTGCGTGCCTGCCTGGATCAGGCGGAGGGGCGCCCCCGCTCCATCCGCCTTTTCACCCGGAACACGGCCGAGCAGTTTTTTCTGCAGATCGAAAACACCTGCGACGGCCCCGTGGTCTTCGATCCCGCCACCGGCTTTCCCAAGGCCATGCGGGACGGGCACGGCTACGGCACCCGCAGCATCGCCGCCTTTGCCCGCCAAAACGGCGGTTCTCTGCGCTATGAGTGGCGGGACGGGGTGTTCCGGCTCCAAATGCTCATTTAAAAAGACCGGCCCATTCCGAAGAATGGACCGGCCTTTTTCATTTATTTTCCGCCTGCCGCCGTCAGTCCGCTTCCTCCCGGCGGCAGCAGCCCGTCCCCCGGCACTGCCTGCCCCGGGGGCAGACCTGGTAGGCCCCGCCGTCCACCCGCAGGCGCTTGCCCTCCACCAGGGCGGCGGCCAGCTTCTTCCGGGCAGAATCGTAGATGCCCTGGACCGTGGCCCGGCTGACGCCCATTCCGGAGGCGGCCTCCTCCTGGGACAGACCCAGGTGATCGATGAGGCGGACGGCCTCGTACTCGTCCACCCCCATCTCCACCTGGCCGGTGCAGGCCTTCTCGCCGGGGCCGAACTCCTGGAACTGAGGCAGGGCGCATACGCGCCTGCATTTGACCGGACGGGCCATCTTCCTCACCTGCCTGACTTGCGTTTTCTCCATTTTACAACTTTCCCGCCGCAAGTCAAGCACAGGCGTTCACCCTACGCCCAGCAGAATGAGGATAATGCCGTACACTACGCTGGCCGAGATGCCGAAAACCAGCACCGGCCCGGCGATGACGAACATTTTCGCCGCCACGCCCATCACGAGGCCCTCGCTCTTGAACTCCAGCGCCGGGGACACCACCGCGTTGGCGAAGCCGGTGATGGGCACCAGGGTGCCCGCCCCGGCGTGCTTGGCGATGTTATCGAAGACCCCCAGTCCGGTGAGCAGGGCCGCGATGAAGATGAGTGTCACCGATACCGCCCCCGCGGCGTCGTCCTTGCCCAGGCCAAAATAGGTGTAGAGGTTCAAAAGCCCCTGTCCCCCCGCGCAGATGAGCCCGCCCACACAGAAGGCCCACACGCAGTTTTTCCAGAGGGGTGAGGGCTTGGACTTGCCGTTGACGTATTTGCCGTATTCCTGATTGGTCATGTCCATGGTTCGCGCCTCCTTTTCCGGGGTAGTTTGCCCCCGGGAGGAAAAATCATTCATCCCACCGTTTTCAGCAGTTCCTCGGCGGAGACGCCGAACAATTTCGCCAGCGCCAGCAGGTTGGACGTGCTGGGGTCAGAGTCGCCGCTCTCCCACTTGCTCACCGCCTGCCGGCTGACCCCGATGGCCTCCGCCACGAACTCCTGGGTCATCTTGCACCGGGTGCGGTGCTCCCTCAGTGTCTCCCCCAACGATTTTCGCACTTCGGACTTCTCCTCCCGCACCGTTTTTGATCGCAGGTACTTGGTCAGCGCCCGGATCAGCTGGACCAGCAGCACCACGAAGCCGCCCAGCAGGGCCAGGAAAAACAGCCCGATTATAATCGTTGCCAATGACATATCCATTTATGTTCCGCCTTTCCGATTTAGAATGACATCAGCTTACCAAACGGATCAGGGCGCGTCTATCAACTATCCCGCAAATTTCAGTTGCGTCTGGGTTGCCTGGAGGGATTCCTCCCTCAGCCGCCGCCATCCTGCGGGAAATCATCAAATTCTATGACCTTCCCGCATTTTCGGCAGTGGCCGGCGGTTCGCTTCTCCCAATATAGCCCTCCAAAGTATTCCCCGCAGTATGGACACCGATTTGTACGGAACATGATGACAGAGAGGGCCAAAAGCAGGGCGAGAGAGAGCAGGAGCAGCACTCTGTTGTTTGAAAGTTTTCCGAGCAAAAAGACAGGCGCACATGACGCCAGCAAAACGCATGCCGCCCTGTTTCCCTTTCGGCTGACATATTTTTTCACGTTGGTCCCCCCCCTTATTAACACCAGTTTAACAGGTCGTGCCGCAGAAAGCAACTTGGGCGGCGTCGGCCCGCAAAAAAGCCCGGGGCCTTCTGACAGAAGGCCCCGGGCGGCATTTTACCGGTTTTGAGGGATGTCGGGCAGGGAGTCGAAGCCCTTTTGAAGCTCCTCGTCCGTAGGAACATGGTCGGTCATCCTGCCGTCCAGATAGGCGGCGTAGGCCGTCATGTCGAAATAGCCGGTGCCCGTGAGGCCGAAGAGGATGGTTTTTTCCTCCCCTGTCTCCCTGCACCGCAAGGCCTCGTCCATGGCCCCCTTGATGGCGTGGGCGGACTCGGGGGCGGGGAGAATGGTCTCCAGCTTGGCGAAGCGCACCGCCGCCTCAAAGACCTCGGTCTGCTTGTAGCTCACCGCCTCCATCTGACCGTCGTGGTAGAGTTTGGAGAGGATGGGGCTCATGCCGTGGTAGCGAAGGCCCCCGGCGTGGTTGGCGGAGGGGATGAACCCGGCCCCCAGGGTGTACATCCGGGCCAGGGGGGTGACCTTGCCCGTGTCGCAGAAATCGTAGGCGTATCTCCCCCGGGTGAGGGAGGGGCAGGAGGCGGGTTCCACCGCCACGAACCGGGTGCCCGGCCGCTTCCCCGTCAGCTTATCCCGCATGAAGGGGGCGATGAGGCCGCCCAGGTTGGACCCACCCCCGGCGCAGCCCACCACGATGTCGGGATACTCCCCCAGCTCGTTCATGGCTGTCTCGCACTCCAGGCCGATGATGGACTGGTGGAGAAGCACCTGGTTGAGGACGGAGCCCAGCACATAGCGGCTGCCGGGATTGGAGACGGCGGACTCCACCGCCTCGGAGATGGCGCAGCCCAGGCTGCCGGTGGTGTCCGGGTCCTCCGCCAGGATCTTTTGGCCCACCTGGGTGGTCATGGAGGGGGACGGGGTCACCTTCCCCCCGAACACCCGCATCACATCCTTACGGAAGGGCTTTTGCTCATAGGAGCACTTGACCATGAACACATCCAGGTCCAGACCGAAGTAGGAGGCGGCCTCGCTCAGCGCCGTGCCCCACTGGCCGGCGCCGGTCTCGGTGGTGAGCCGGGTGATGCCCTGGGCCTTGGCGTAGTAGGCCTGGGCCACGGCGGAGTTCAGCTTGTGGGAGCCGGAGGTGTTGTTGCCCTCAAACTTGTAGTAGATTTTCGCCGGGGTGCCCAGGGCCTTCTCCAGATTGTAGGCCCGCACCAGGGGGGAGGGACGGTACATCTTGTAGACCTCCCGGACGGCCTCGGGGATGTCCACGAACTCGGTCTTTCCGTCCATCTCCTGGTGGGCCAGCGCCTCGCAGAAGATGGGGTAGAGCTCCTCCTCCTTCAGGGGCCGGAGGGTGCCGGGGTTGAGCATGGGGTCGGGCTGCTCCTTCATGGCGGCGCGGAGGTTGTAATACTGCCGGGGGAGCTGCGCTTCGGTCAAATACAGGCGGTGGGGGATGGTTTTCATACGATGACTTCCTTTCTCAACAACGGATGTACGTTGGGAAAAGGGCATGAAAAAAGCCCTCATCCCAAACAATTTCTGTTTTGGGACAAAGGCCAGGCCTCTGCGGTACCACCCAAATTGACGCCAAAGGCGCCCACTCTTTCCTCCCGCGTCCTATGAACGCGCGCTCTCCTGATAACGGGTAGAGTCCCCGTCTGGCTACTCAGGTCTCCCCTTTCGCCCTCGCCCTCAAAAGCCCATTCCCCGCACTGCCTTCTGCCGTGATCCCACCACCCACGGCTCTCTGAGAGAAAACGTCTGTCCGGGTACTCCACTTTGTCATCGGTTTTCCGCTTTGAAGTTGGGCTTATTATAGGCGCGGGACAACCCCTGTGTCAAGACAAATTTGAGAAATTTAGAAAAAATATTTGTTTTCTCTTTCTCATCTTTTCTCACATCCGGTCCTTCTTCTGCGGTATATGAACCGCAATACGCTTCATGTACTGAGTTTCACAAATATACCACAACAACCCCTCACGCCTGTGGTATAATGATAAAAAGCAGACCATACATTTGAATTTCCCCAGCCGCAATACGCCAACATCCCGCGCCCGCGGTCCTGGGGAGGAACGGAGGAAAAAGGATGCGGGAGCTGAAACCCGGCGCCATTTACGTCCACTTCAAGGGGAACCGCTACAAAGCCATCCTGACGGCCACCCACTCGGAAACAGGGGAGAAGTTCGTGGTCTATCAGGCCCTCTACGGCGACTTCGGCTACTATGTCCGCCCCTACGATATGTTCCTGTCCGAGGTGGACCATGAGAAATACCCCGAGGTGAAGCAGAAATACCGCTTTGAGCTGGCGGAGGAATAAGCCGCGAAAAAGCGCCCCGGCGGGACTTCCCGCCGGGGCGCTCTTCATTGACAATCACATCAGCTTTACAGTGTAATACACCGCCATGATAAGGACCCAGGCGGCCACCACGCCGAAGAGGATCATGGTGGGCACCGCCAGCACGGCGGCGATGAGGACCAGCAGGGTCACAATGGCCGTGACATAGAGCAGCGCGTAGTTGGCGTCCTTGGGCAGGACGCGCATCCGCTTCCCCTTGAGCTCCATAGCCCCGCTGCCGGCCTGAAGCCTGCGGCACACAAGAGCGCCGCCCACGGTGACCACCGCGGCCAGAGCCAGATAGAGGTACGCCGCATAGGCATAACTTCCTCCCAGCGCCCGGGAGCACACCCAGATCCCCAGCAGTCCCACCACACACAGGCAGGCCACCAGGAAAAATTCCCGCTGGTAAAGATAGTAGATGAGCGCCAGCACGATGACCACCGGCACGCCGATGTACATCAGCCGCAGGCCGGTGCCGCCCATGAACCAGGTGCAGAAACAGCTGACCGAGACGCCGGCCATGAAAATGGTCAGCAGACCGGGCAGGGCGCTGCCTCTGCTGTTTTTCCTGGCGGCGTTCCACCAAAGCCCCGCCGCCGCGGCACAGACCAGGGCGGCGACGGCCAGGATCTTGACCGCGGTCCCCAGGGCGACCCGCAGATCGATCTGTTCCACCGTATAGTGGCTATAATACCGGTTGAGCAGGAGTAAAAGGAACTCCAGCACCGAGCCTCCGGCGATCCAGCAGAGGACCCGGTTGAGGGCGGTCTCTTCCTGCTTGGCCTTGGCCTCCCTGAATTGCTTCGCGTTCTTGTCCATTTACACATCTCCTGTGGATGAAATCATTCTCGTTTATTTTAGCAGAAAACCTCTCTTTTTGCAACTAGAAAAAGCAGGCGGCCCATCGTCACGAAAATGTAAGCGTTTTGTTGTTGTTTTCCATGACTGAGCATGTATAATAAGGGCAGAAATACAAAGGAGAAAGGAATGTCCCCATGAAGCATTTTACCACGAGGGCGGCTGCGCTGGCCCTCGCCCTTTTGTTTGCCTTCCCGCTGTCCGCCTGCGGCAAGAAGGGCGGCCCTTCCGCTGGGATCGACCCGGTGGAGACCCCCATGCCCACCCCCACGGCGGAACCCACCCCGGAGCCGGAGCCCACCACGCCCCCCGTCCCCCTGGTGGCCTGGCCCACCACGGCGGTGGTGGAGCACCTCTTTTTCCACCCCGTCATCGCCTATCCCAAGTGGGCCTTCCACGACTGCCCCTCCTCCCAGTCCCAGAAGGAAGGTCTGGACGACTGGATGGTGACGGTGGACGAGTACAATAAAATCCTTCAGAGTGTCTATGACAACGGCTATGTCCTTGTGAACATGAACGACGTCTGGTCGGAGTACACCACCGACAGCGGCCAGACCCGGATGCGCCGGAACACACTCATGGTCCCCGAGGGAAAAAAGCCCCTCGTCATCTCCTTTGACGACACCAACTACTACGAATACATGCTGGAGGAGGGCTTCACCTCCAAGCTGGTTTTGGGAGACGACGGCAACATCTGGGCCGAGTGCACCGACCCCTATACCGGCGAGACCTTCCTCACCCAAGACCTGGACGCCATCACTATTCTGGACAAATTTGTGGCCGAGCATCCCGACTTTTCCATGAATGGGGTAAAGGGCTGCCTCTCCCTTACCGGCTATCAGGGCATCCTGGGCTACCGCACCCAGACCAACACCGACGATACCTCCGCCGCCTTCGAGGCCAACCGGCAAAAGGAGATTGCCGCCGTCAAGCCCATCGTCCAGCGGCTCAAGGAGACCGGCTGGTACTTCGGCTCCCACACCTGGGGCCACATCAACCTGTCCACCTGGTCCATGGAGTCGGTGAAAAAGGACACCCAGCGGTGGTATGACGAGGTGGGCAGCCTAGTGGGCCCCACCCAAATCCTGTTCTATCCCCACGGCGCCCGGCCCGACGGGGACCACGACCAGGGAGATCCCGGCCCCATGTTCCAGTACCTCCAGGGCACCGGCTTCCGCATCTTCGCCTCCGTGGGCATCAACTCCTTTGAAAAATGCAAGACCCAGATCTCCGCCGTCATCTGCGACCGGCTCCACCCCGACGGCACCACCCTGCGCAGCGGCAAGTCCCTGTCCCGATACAGCCAGTTTTACGACGCGAAGGAGATCATCGATTTGGACGTGCGCCCCAACCTGGGCGTCACCTGGTAAATAGGAAAGGAGCCTGTCCTATGACCGACCGTGAATTGGCCGACCTGGCCTACGCCATGCTGGAAAAATCCTATGTCCCTTACTCCAAGTTCCCCGTGGGGGCCGCCCTCCTGTGCGCCGACGGGACGGTGTTCACCGGCTGCAACGTGGAGAACGCCGCCTATGGCTCCACCATCTGCGCCGAGCGCACCGCCCTCGTGAAGGCGGTGAGCGAGGGCCACCGGGACGACTTCGTCCGCCTGGCGGTGGTGGGCGACTCCGCCGATTACTGCTGGCCCTGCGGGGCCTGCCGGCAGATGCTCTATGAATTTGCCCCGGAGCTGGAGCTCCTGGTGGGAAAAGGAGACCGGAGCTTCACGAAGCTGAAACTCTCCGACCTGCTCCCCCACGGATTCGGGCCCAAGAGCCTGGGATAAAGGGTCGAAAAAAACAGCCGCGCCGAGGGGCGCGGCTGTTTTTTTGCTCCGCGGCCCAGGCGGCGGGCTGGGAACCTTTCCATTTTCCCCTTGACAACGCCCCCGGTCTCTGGTATCTTTCATACATACCGACGGTATGTATGAAAGCGAGTTGATCCCATGGCCAGGAACAAATTTCCGGAGGAGACTGAGCGCAGGATCCTGGAGGTCTCCCGCAGGCTCTTCACCGAAAAGGGCTATGAGCACACCACCATCCAGGACATCGTGGACGCCTTGGGCATGAGCAAGGGCGCCATCTACCACCACTTCAAGAGCAAGGAAGACATCTACGACCGCATCTGCGACAGCTACTACGGCAAGCAGCCCTGGATGCGCCAACCCAACACCCTGCCGGGGGAAAACGCCCTGGAAAAGGCCCGCTACCTGTTCCGCTTCATGCTCTCCGACCCGGAAAAGCTCCAGTTGGACCGCCTGATCCCCAATACGGAGCGTCTGGACCCCCGGCTGCTGGAGATGACCCTGCGCTCCACCATTGCCGACGCCGCCCCCCTGCTGACCACGCTGATCGAGGCGGGCAACGCCGACGGCTCCCTCCACATCGACCAGCCCCGGCAGGTCTCCGAGTCCTTCATGGTGCTGATGAATCTGTGGGTTGGCAACTGCACCACCGATAAGGAGGATTTTCTGGCCAAACTCCGTTTCATGCGGCGCTTCTCCGACCAGATGGGCCTGCCTGTCATCGACGACGAGCTGTTCTCCATCGCTGAGCGGTATTTCGATTTTGTCATGCCCCAGTAGAGCCCCCTCCCGCCGCTCCCAGCGGAGCGGCTTTTCTTCCCGCTTTTACATACCAACCGTCGGTATCAATAAAATTGTGAGGTGTTTCTATGTCCGTCCAGCCCCTCTTCCACCGGGATTTCACTCTGATGGTCGCCGGTCAGATCATTTCCCTCTTCGGCAACGCCATCCTCCGCTTCGCCCTGTCCCTCTATGTGCTGGATTTGACCGGTTCCGCCGCCCTCTTCGGCGGGGTGCTGGCGGTGTCCATGATCCCCACCATCCTCCTCTCCCCGGTGGGGGGCGTGCTGGCGGACCGGCTCCCCCGCCACCGCATCATGTACGCCCTGGACTTCCTCACCGCCGCTCTGGTGGCCGGGTTCGGCCTGGTGGGGCGGACCGGCTCCACCCTCCCCCCCGCCCTCCTCATGCTGTGCCTGTCGGCCATCCAGGCCTGCTATCAGCCCGCCACCCAGTCGGCCGTCCCCCTTCTGGCCCCTCTGGAGGAACTGACCCGGGCCAACGGGGTGGTCACCCAGGTCTATGCCCTCTCCAGCCTCCTGGGCCCCATCGCCGGAGGCTGGCTCTACGGCGTCTGGGGCATGGGGCCCATCTGCGCCGTCAGCGCGGGGTGCTTTTTCGCCTCGGCGGTGATGGAGTGCTTCCTCCATATCCCCTTCACCGCCCCCACGGACCAGGGCGGCATAAAGGTGGCTCTGGACGATCTGCGGCAGGCGGGGCAGTTCCTCTCCCGCTCCGGCCTCCTCCCCCTCCTGGCCGTGGTAGCCGGGGTCAACCTTTTTCTCTCCTCCTGCTACGTAGTGGGCCTGCCCTACCTGGTCAAGATCTACCTGGGCCTCTCCAGCCAGCTTTACAGCTACGTGGAGGCCGCCATGGGCCTGGGCACCATCCTGGGGGCCCTCCTCACCGGCATCCTGGGACAGCGGCTCTCCTTCGCCCGCTCGGCCCGCTGGCTGTTCCTCTCCGCCCTCTCCCTTTGCTTCATTGCCCTGTCCGTCCTCTCTCCCGCCGCCCCCCTGCTCTCCTGGGGCGTCATCCTCCTCTCCGCCCTCTTCGGCATGGCCTGCGCCGGGCTGTTCTCCGTCCTGGCCCAGACCTTCCTCCAGCGGGTCACCCCCACGCCCCTCCTGGGAAAAATGAGCGCCTTCGTCACCGCCGTCTCCACCTGCGCCATGCCCCTGGGCCAGGGCCTCTACGGGATCATGCTGGAATGGTTTTCCGCCGCCCCCTGGGTGGTCTTCTGCTTCGCCTTTGCCGCCTGCCTGCCCCTGGTGCTGCTGGCCAGCCGCCTGCTCCGCGCCGACCGGCAGCAGCTTCCGGCCTGAATTTCCCACTGTATCAATTTCCCAAGAAAAAAATTTATGATGAATATACTTGACTTTTCCTTAAAACACTAGTAATATGGAGTCATAAAAGAAATCATTCCTATTATTATTTATTTGAGGAGGTCCTATTTATGCCAGCTTTTGCCAACCCCTTCCAGGGAAACGTAGACCGTAAGATGTCCAACGCCGAGCTGATGCAGGCCCTGCGCCTTGACATCGCCGGAGAACTGGAGGCCATCTTCCTGTACGACGCCCACTATCTGGCCACCGACGACCCCGTGGCCAAAGCCGTCCTGGCCGACATCCGGGACGAGGAGAAGGTGCATATGGGCGAGCTTATCACCCTGATGCGCCACCTGGACCCCAAGGAGGCCGAGCTCTTCCTGGACGGCCAGAACGAGGTCACCGAGATGCTGGAGACCCTGGGGATCTCCGAGTCCCCCATCCTTCCCGCCGCCGGCCCTACCGTGGGCAGCCTGGTGGAAGAGTAAGAAAGGAGCAATGAAGCATATGGATTATTTGGCGAGAGAAAGCGCTCCCTTCTCCTCCGAGATCTGGGAGCGGATCGACAATGCCGTCATCGAAAACCTGAAGCGCCACCTGGTCTGCCGTCGCTTCCTGAGCCTCTACGGCCCTCTGGGCGCCGGCGCCGCCGTGGTCAGTGTGGACACCAACGACAAGAGCGAGGAATTTTCCAACGGCGTGGCCCGCATCACCGGCCGCAAGCTGGTGGAGCTGCCCCAGCTCTACGAGGACTTCACCCTTCTGTGGCGGGACATGGAGGCGGCCGAAAAAGAGGGCCGGCCCCTGGATCTGTCCGCCGCCGCCGCGGCCGCCCAGCGGATGGCCAAGCGGGAGGACGACCTGATCCTTTTCGGTAATAAGGAATTGGGGATGGAAGGCCTGCTGAACGCCAAGGGGTCCTTTAAGGTCAAGCGGGGCAACTGGAAAGAGGGGGAGGACGCCTACCGGGACGTGGCCCACGGGATCGCCCACCTGTCCTCCAGCAGCCTTTTGGGCCGCTATGCCCTGATCCTCAGCCCCGACGTCTATCTGGACCTCCAGCGCTTGGTGCCCAACGTGGGCCTTCTGGAACTGGACCGCATCTCCAAACTGGTGGACGGCCGGGTCTACGCCACCGGCGCCTTCGGCGCCAACAAGGCCGTGCTGGTCTGCGCCGAGAGCCAGTATATGGACCTGGCCGTGGGCGCCGACCTGGGCGTGGGCTATTTGGAGCTCAAGGACTTCAACCACGCCTTCCGCATCCTGGAGACCGCCGCTCTGCGCATCAAGGACCCCAACGCCATCGTGGTTTTCGAGTGATCGAAATAAAAAAGCGGGACGCGCTGAAGCGCGTCCCGCTTTTTTCGATCCACGGGAGCTACCGCTTTCTGGGATAGGGCTTCTCTTCCTCGGTCCGGCCCAGCAGGTAATCCACGCTGGTGCCGTAAAAATCCGCCAGCTGTTCCCAGACGGCGGTGGGGACGTTCAGCCTGCCCAGCTCATAGTCGGAGTACGTGGTCTGGTGGATCCGCAGCATTTGGGCCAGGGCCCGCTGCGTCAGATCCCTGTCTTCCCGCAGGATCCGAATTCGCTCATACATCCTTATCACCTATAAATAGTATGCGATAAGGCATATACCCTTATTGACTTTTAAGGGAAATTCCCTTAAAATTAGCAAAAGAGCAAGAAAGGAGGCGGCGGCCATGGAGCCCCTGTCTATCGCGGTCCTTGGGCTCTCCCTCTGCCTCTGCGCCGCCTGCGTCCTGATGTTCCGGCAGAGGAAGCGGATCCGCCGGCTGGAGAAGCAGAGCGCCCGATACCACCACCTGCACCGCATGGCCTACACCGACTTTTTGACCGGCCTTGCCAACCGGGCCGCCTATGGAGAGGCCCTGTGCCATCTGTCCCCGGAGGACGGGCCGATGTGCTGTGTCATCCTGGACGTGGACCATCTGAAGCGCATCAACGACCAGAGCGGTCACCGGGCGGGGGATCTGGCCCTCCGGCAGGTGGCGGACACCCTTCGGAAAGCCTTTCCGGAGGAGGAGCACACCCTCTTCCGCATCGGCGGCGACGAGTTCGCCATGGCCCTCCGTCTCACCCCGGCGGAGACGGAATCCCGCATCGCCGCCTTTCAGGCCCTCCTGCGGGAGGACTGCGACGACCTGTCGGTCTCCGTGGGCCACACCGTCCTGGGAGAGCCCGGCGCGGAGACGGCCCAGGCGGCCTTCGATTTGGCCGACCAGCGGATGTATCAAAACAAAAAATGACCGGAATGCTGTAAATTTCTCTGCCTCTGTGTATAAATCCCGCCCTCCTTGGCCATGCTAACCCCGGGAATCCATTTTTGAGGAGGTTCTTGGGACATGATCATGGACAAGATCGCCCTGATCCTCGCCATCATCGGCGGGCTGAACTGGGGCAGTATCGGTATTTTCGGCTTCGACGCCGTGGCCTTCCTGTTTGGCGGAGCCAACAGCGCCATGAGCCGGGTCATCTACACCCTGGTGGGCCTGGCCGCCATCTGGTGCATCTCCCTGCTGTTCCGGGAGAGAGACCCTGTGGAGGACCGGACCTGAAAAAAGAGAGCCGCTCTTGATTAAGAGCGGCTCTCTTTTCGTTTACCAAACGCCCATGACCCTCTGGACCCCCAGGCTGACGGCGGCGATGGCCACCCAGCAGCAGAGGCCCATGAAGATGGGCTTTCCGCCGCTTCTCACCAGCTTGACAAGGTCGGTGTTCAGTCCGATGGCCCCCATAGCCATGACGATGAAAAATTTGCTGGCCTGCTTCAAAAAGGCCACCGCCCCCGCCGGGATGGGCAGCAGGGTGGTGATGACGGAGGCCGCCAGGAAGAAGAGCACGAACCAGGGGAATATCTTTTTCAGATCCACCCCGGCCCCTTCCTTCTCCTCCCGCCGGGTCCGGACCAGGGCCAGGACCAGCGTGATGGGGATGATGGCCAGGGTCCGGGTCATCTTGACGATGGCGGCGGTATCCAGGGTATTGCTGCCGTGGATGCCGTCCCAGGCCGCGGCGGCGGCGGTGACGGAGGAGGTGTCGTTGATGGCCGTACCGGCGAAGAGGCCGAAGCCCTCATTGGACAGCCCCAGCACCCCGCCCAGGGTGGGGAAGATCAGGGCGGCAATGACGTTAAAGAGGAAAATGACCGAGATGGCCTGGGCGATCTCCTCGTCGTCCGCCCCGATGACCGGGGCGGTGGCGGCGATGGCGGAGCCGCCGCAGATGGAGGAGCCCACCCCGATGAGGGTGGAGATGTTCTTATCCATCCGCATCAGCCGGTAGAGGAGGAAGGCCACCACCAGAGAGGTGGTGATGGTGGAAAGGATGATGGGAAGGGACTGTCCCCCCACCTTCAGCACACTGCTCAGGTCCATCCCGAAGCCCAGCAGCACCACGGCCAGCTGGAGGATCTTCTTAGAGGTGAGGGTGATCCCTGCCTTGGCCCCCTTCTGGTCCTTCCAGAAAAGAGCGATCACCATGCCGGTCAAAATGGCAAAGACCGGACCGCCCACCACCTGGAACCGCTGGCCCAGGAGCCAGGCGGGCAGGGCGATGAGCAGGCAGATCAGGACGCCGGGCACATTCCTCTTCAGCGCTTTCATAAAAGCCCTCTTTCTATTTCTCTTTTTTAGATGACCTGGTGGTTTTTCCACTTGCCCCGCAGGAAGCGGGTGAGAAAGACCCCGGCCCGGACGATCCAGTCGGCGAACATGGCCAGCCACACGCCCAGCAGCCCCAGATTCAGACCCCAGGAGGCCCCCAGCAGATAGCTCATGCCGATGCGGCACACCCACATGGAGATCATGGAAACCAGCATGGTGAACTTAGCGTCCCCCGACGCCCGCAGGGCGTTGGGCAGGGCAAAGGACATGGGCCAGAAAATACAGGTAAAGACCGCGCAGTAGCGCAGCACCTCGATGGCCAGGGCGGCGGTGGCGGGGGTCAGGTTGAAGCAGGGGACCAGCACCGGGGAGAGGAGGAAGAGTCCCAGGCTCAGCACGCCCATGGAGATATACACCACCGCCATCAGCTTCTTGGTGTATCCCACCGCCTGCCCGTGGTCTCCCGCCCCCATGCACTGGCCCACCACCGTCACCATGGCAAGGCCCGTGCCCTGGCCCGGCACGTTCACCACGCCGGCAATGGAGTTGGCGATGGCGTTGGCGGCCACGGCGGAGCCCCGGAGGGCCAGGTCCACCCCCGCGTCAAAGGAGGTGATGAGCCCCAGCACCAGCAGCTTTCCAATCTGGAACATGCCGTTCTCAATGCCGTTGGGGATGCCGATGCCCAGGATGGCCTTCACCATGGGCCAGCGCAACTCCGGGTGGAAGAGCCGCTCGATGTACACCAGATGGGTGGGCCGGGTGATCATGAAGCCGATGATGGCCGCCGCCACGATGCGGGAAACCAGGGTCCCGATCCCGGCTCCGGCGGCCCCCATGTTGAAGCCGTAAATCAAAATAGCGTTTATCGTGATATTCACGATGTTGACGATGAGGGAGTTGAACATGGACACCTTGGAGTTGCCCATGGAACGGAACAGGGCCGCCCCGGCGTTGTAGATGGCCATGAAGGGGAAGGCCGACGCCGTCAGCAGGAAGTAGACCAGGGCCGCGTCCATGATATCCTGAGAAATATTGCCGAAGACCAGCCGGAGGATGTGCTCCCGGAAAATCAGAGCCATGGCCATCAGGAGCACCCCAACGAAGAAGACCACGTACAAAAGCTGCTTGGCGGCGGAGCGGGCCTTCTCCACGTCCCGGCGCCCCAGATATTGGGACACCACTACCGCTCCGCCGGTGGAGAGGGCGGAGAAGATGTTGATGAGAAGGATGTTGATGTTGTCCACCAGGGACACGCCCGAGACCACCGCCTCGCCGGCCGTGGTCACCATCATGGTGTCGGCCATGCCCACGGTCATCAAGAGCAGCTGCTCGATGATGAGGGGGATCATCAGCCGCCGTAGGTCCTGATTGGTAAACATGGGATTTTTGATCTGGGTCGTGGCCTCCATGCAAACACCTCTCGCCTTTCATTTCATTCTCACTTCGTAAGGATTTATTGTAGCACGAAGGGTTTACCTTGCACATTGTGTTTTTACACAAACTTTACATCCGTTACCCATCCAAAGCGCACGGTTCCCTTTTATTAGACATCTTTTGATTAATTTCCCATTGATTCCCATTATATTTTTCACTATAATAAAATGAAGATGGTTAGGGAGGATTCGTTATGGATGTTCCGCAGTATGACCGCAACAAATACTACCGCATCATGGACCGGACGCAATCCAATTACGCCAACCAGCTCAAACGCCTTTCCCGGGCGGAAAAGCGTTCTGATTTCATTCTGATTTATTACAGCCTCGCAATCATCATCTACTCACTGTCCGTGAAATTCTACCCCGGTCTTTTCGACTCCACATGGACTACATACAGCAGTCTTATCTTGTCAGTGATCGTATTGATCTACTCCATCATCAACAGCAAAGCGGGCTATCCGGAACGCATCAGTAAAATTCAGACCTCCCTCAATGAGATCAAGCGCCTAAAACGGGACGTGGGCTCCCTCCCAAAAGCCACGCAAATATGCGGCGTAAACGCAGACTGCAAAAACGCCACCACCAGCGGTATGGCGCCCCCCTGCTCCTGCGAGAGCTATCAATTAGACTCCGCGGCACCCTGTACCCTGAGCGAAGCCTGTAACTCCCTGAAGGCGCTTAAAAAGGAATATGACGAGCTGTCAAAAAACACGGAGATCCGGGACGACCTGGATTTCTATTACACCATCGTTCAGCTCTGTAAAAAGTACCACTTAAACCCATACACCGGGGCACCGACCACACCCCGGAAAGAAGCAGACGGCGGCGTGGACCTCACCAAGGATGAGGAAGAGGAGATCGAGACCATCATCGGCGAAATCCAAGGCTATATCTCCGAAAACAACCCCAAGGCGCAGTTTCTACACATGCTCTTTTTAAAGATATGGCACATGGCCCTCTATCTTGCCCCCATCCTTATCTTCGCGCTGGGAATCTTTTTAAAGTTCAGGCCCTTATCCACGTTTTTTTCTCCGTAATAAAAACAAAAAGCCCGGCCCTTTCTGAGAAAGGGCCGGGCTTTTTGCTTTTTGCTTCGTCTGCCTGAAACCGGGCTCACACCCGTTTCCAGGTGGTCCCCTCCTTGGTGTCGATGAGCTCGATGCCCTGGGCCTTCAGCTCATCCCGGATACGGTCGGCCTCGGCCCAGTTCTTGGCGGCCTTGGCCTCAGCCCGCTGGGCGATGAGGGCCTCGACGGCGGCGGCGTCCTCCCCGGCGGGGGCGGCGTCCTTCTCCGCCAGGGCGGCGGCGTGCTCCAGCAGCTTCAGCCCCAGCACCTCGTCAAAGCTGGCGATGAGCTCCCGCTTGTCGGCGTCGGAGACGTCGGCCTTCAGCACGTCGTAGAGGGCGGTGACGGCCAGGGAGGTGTTCAGGTCGTTGTCCAGGGCATCCTGGAACTGCTGGCGCAGAGGCTCCTGGGCGGCGGCGTCCGCCGGGCCGTCCTCACCCAGGGCGGCGATGCGGCGCACCAGCTTGTCGTAGGCGGCGGCGGCGTTGTCCAGGTTCTCCCAGGAGAAGGTCAGCGCCTTGCGGTAGTGGGACTGGAGGCAGAAGAGGCGGTAGACCAGGGGGTCATAGCCCTTCTCCTCCAGAAGGGAGACGGTGAGGAACTCCCCCTTGGACTTGGACATCTTACCCCCGGCGGTGTTCAGGTGATGGACGTGGAACCAGTGGGAGCACCAGGGGTGCTCCAGATAGGACTCGGACTGGGCGATCTCGTTGGTGTGGTGGGGGAAGGCGTTGTCGATGCCGCCGCAGTGGAGGTCCAGGTACTCCCCGCAGAACTTCATGGAGATGCAGGAGCACTCGATGTGCCAGCCGGGGTAGCCCACCCCCCAGGGGGAATCCCACTTCAAGGCCTGGTCCTCGAACTTGGACTTGGTGAACCACAGGACAAAGTCGTTTTTGTTGCGCTTGTTCTCGTCCTCCTCCACGCCCTCCCGGACGCCCACTTCCAGGGCCTCCACGTCGTGGTCGTTAAAGACATAGTACTGCCCCAGCTTGGAGGTGTCAAAATAGACGTTGCCCCCGGCCAGGTAGGCATAGCCGGTGTCGATAAGCTTGGTAATGACCTGGATATATTCGGGGATCATCCCGGTGGCGGGCTGGACCACGTCGGGGGTCTTGATGTTCAGCTTGGCACAGTCGTCGAAAAAGGCGTCGGTGTAGTACTGGGCGATCTCCAGCACCGTCTTGTGCTCCCGCTTGGCCCCCTTCACCATCTTGTCCTCGCCGGTGTCGGCGTCGGAGGAGAGGTGGCCCACGTCGGTGATGTTCATCACCCGCAGGACGTCGTACCCCTCCCAGCGCAGGGCCTTCTCCAGCACGTCCTCCATGATATAGGAGCGCAGGTTGCCGATGTGGGCGAAGTGGTAGACGGTGGGGCCGCAGGTGTACATGCTCACCTTGCCCGGCTCGTGGGTCTTGAAGTCCTCTTTTTCATGGGACAGGGAATTGTACAGTTTCATGGTATTCATGATACTCTCTCCTTCGCAAGATGTTTTTCCATCTCTTGTTCCAAAAAGTCCAGCCGGGACTGCAAGGCCTGCAGCTCCTTCTGAACGGGGTCTGTGACGCTGATCTGGTCCACCCGCTCCACAAAGTCGGTCTTTTCCCCGGCGATGCGCACCACCCGGGCGGGGACGCCCACCGCCGTGGCGTTGGCCGGGATCTCGGACAGGACCACCGCGTTGGCGGCGATGCGGGAGTTGTCTCCCACCCGGAAGGGGCCCAGGACCTTGGCTCCGCAGGCGATCATCACGTGGTTGCCGATGGTGGGGTGGCGCTTGCCCTGGTCCTTCCCCGTCCCTCCCAGGGTGACCCCGTGGTAGAGGAGCACGTCGTCGCCAATCTCCGCGGTCTCCCCGATGACGATGCCCATGCCGTGGTCGATGACCAGACGGCGGCCGATGACGGCGCCGGGGTGGATCTCGATCCCGGTGATGTGCCGGGCCAGCTGGGAGTTGAGCCGAGCCAGAAAGCGCAGATGGTGCTTCCACATCCAGTGGCTCACCCGGTGGAAAAGCACGGCGTGGACGCCGGGGTAGAGCAGAAAGATCTCCAGACGGCTCCGGGCGGCGGGATCCCGGGCCTGGTAGGCGGACAGCAGTTCAGTCAAGCGGTTGGACATAGGGGGGCCTCCTTCAGTCAATGGCCGGGCCCCTTACAGCGGAGGTCAGGCCGGATTTCGGTTTAAAATGGGGCGGCAACAGTGACAGGGACACTTCATCCTGGTTTCCTCCTTTTTCCGTCCGACGAAAAAACGCCTCTCATGCCCCACGGGGCATGAGAGGCGACTCACATCGCGGTTCCACTCTCTTGTTTCACTCAAAGGCCGGTAACGGGGCCGAACCGTGGGGCATTACCCCCCGCGCTCCCGGACGCACTTCACGGCAGGCTTTCCGCAGGACCGCTTTCAGCCGGTGACGGTCCCTCTCTATCCGGGGTTGCCAAGCACGCTACTCTTTCCGTTCTTCGCGCTCATTTCCTTGTCATAGTATATTATCACGTTGCCGCTTAGGTGTCAAGGCCCGGCCTGTCTCCCCCGCCGCTCTGGGACCATTGTCAGTTATTTCGGCGTGTGATATAATGAATTCACTGAATAAAAAGGAGGCCGGAACCATGGCGCTCATCACCTGTCCCGAATGCGGCCGCGAGATCTCCGATCAGGCCGCCGCGTGTCCCCACTGCGGCTATCCCATAACCGCCAAAACGGAGGAGGGGTACTCCGTAGTCTTGGTGGCCCCGGGCCTCAACTCTATCGCCACAGTTCAGGATATGATCGACATCTTCCACCTCTCCCAGGAGGAGGCAAAGGCCGCGGTGGAGGAACTGCCCACACGGAACCGTCCGGCGGTGCTGGTCTCCGGCCTGTCCCTGCCCGAAGCCGATGTCCTGGTCCGCCAGATGCATGATCCTAATCTGGCGCGGGTGGTCCTGGACAGCAAGGCCGACGACAAGGAGGCTCTCCGTCAGGCTCCCGTCCCCGAGGCCGGGAGCGGCATGTCCTTCGGCGCCACGGTTGGGGCGGTCATTCTGGGCGTCATCGCGGCCATCCTCATCCTGTCCTTCCTGTGATGGCCCGCCGCAGCCGCTTCTATTTTCTTTTGATCCTGGCCGCCTCGGCTTTGGGCGCCCTCAATCAGTTTTTTCTCAAGCCCCTCCTGGGCGGGGCCTTCCCCTTTTTGGCCTGGTACGCCAACGACGTGCTGGCGGGCTTCCTCATCCTGGCCCTGACCCAGCTTTTGCTCTCCCTGGGCACTCTGCCCCGGCTCGCCCTCGCCCCCTCCCTCCTGCTGGTCCTGCTGGCCGGGACGGCCTGGGAGCTGCTCCCCCTGCTCTGGAAACCCACCGGCGTCGCCGACCCATGGGACATTCCGGCCTATCTGGCCGGAGGCGTTTTCTGCAGCCTGCTCTCCCGGGCTGAGGCAAAATATGTTCAGAATGGTTCCCCCTCCTTGGGGCAAACTGGCCTCAAAGGAGGGAACGCCATGGATCCCAAACACAAGGGCCCCGGCCGGGACCGGCCTGCCCAAGGACTGATCGACGCGGAAAAACCCATTCCGGCGGATATCTATCCCGTCCTGGACACCGATCTGGCCCGTGACAATCTGGAAAACGACCTCCCCGCGGCAGACCTGGAAGACCTGTAAGGTCCCGTGGGACAAAAAAAGCGGACGGCAAAAGCCGTCCGCTTTTTCACACTCAGATCTGATCCATGGGGATCACATCTTTGTTTTTGACAAAATACTCGATGCCGGAGTACACCGTGGTGACCACGATCACCGCCACACAGACAGTGTTCACCCACCCGGGCAGAGGGAGGAACATGAGGCACAGGCCCACCATGGTGGAAGCGGTCTTTACCTTCCCCGACCAGCCGGCGGCGATGACCCGTCCGTGCTCCACAGCGATGAGCCGCATGCC
This sequence comes from Oscillospiraceae bacterium, assembly GCA_022846075.1. Taxonomy (GTDB): domain Bacteria; phylum Bacillota; class Clostridia; order Oscillospirales; family Oscillospiraceae; genus Vermiculatibacterium. The sequence continues at coordinate 1,025,774 of AP025582.1, read as the reverse complement.
GGAGACGGCGAACTCCCGGAAAATGACCACGGCCACCGCCCAGGCGGGCATCTGCCCACTCTGGACGAACCACAGCATGGCCGTCACCACCAAAACCTTGTCGGCCAAGGGGTCCATGAACTTGCCGAAGTCGGTGACCTGGTTATAGTGCCGGGCGATGTAGCCGTCGGCCAGATCAGTGAGGCTGGCCACAACAAAGATGGCCAGGGCCGCGTACTGGCTCCCGGAAAAGCCCCAATAGAGGACCACCAGGAACAGGGGGATCATGAACACCCGCAGCAGGGTGAGCTTGTTGGCGGTATTCATCCTCTTTTCACTCCTCGATCTCGCCCGACAGGTCCCCGTCTATGGTCCCGGTCATGCGGACATTGACGAACTGCCCGGCGGGTACCTCCCCGGCGGCGGTGAACCACACCCTGCCGTCCACCTCCACCGAGTCGGCATAGGTCCGGCCGGCATAGCAGCCCATCTCGGGGTCGAAGCCCTCCGAGAGGACCTCCATCACCGTCCCCAGGCGGCTTTCGTTATAGGCGTCCAGCACCCGGGACTGGAGGTCCACCAGCCGTTCCACCCGCTGGGCGGCCACCTCCTCGGGCACCTGGTCCGGCATGGCCGCCGCCCGGGTGCCCTCCTCCCGGGAGTATTGGAACACCCCGGCCCGCTCGATGCCGGTCTCGGTGACGAACCGGCACAGCGCCTCGAAGGCCTCCTCGGTCTCGCCGGGCAGGCCGCAGATCAGGGAGGTACGGACCACGAGGCCGGGGATGCGTTGGCGCAGCCGGTCCAACAGCTGGGTGAGGGTCTCCCGGGTCCCCCAGCGGCCCATGGCCTTCAGGATCTTGTCGTCGCAGTGCTGGAGGGGGATGTCCAGATATTTGACGATCTTGGGCTCCTGGGCGATGACGTCGATGAGGGCGTCGTCCAGGTGGTCGGGATAGAGATAGTGGAGCCGGATCCAGTGGAAATCCAGCTTGCACAGCTCCCGCAGCAGTTGGGGGAGCCGCCGCTCCCCGTAGAGGTCCTTCCCATAGGGTCCGATGTCCTGGGCGATGAGAATCAGCTCCTTCGTCCCGGCGTCGGACAGGGCCTTGGCCTCTTTCAGGATGGCCTCCATGGGGCGGCTGCGGTAGCGGCCCCGAAGATAGGGGATGATGCAGAAGGCACAGAAATTATCGCAGCCCTCGGCGATCTTTAAAAAGGCGGTGTAGCCAGGGGTGGTGATGAGCCGCTCCCCCTCCTCCGTGGTGGCGGAGATATCCCCGAAATCCTGGGGCCGCTCCCCCCGGGCCACGGCCTCCACCGCGGCGACGATGTGGTCGTAGCTGCCGGTACCCATGAGCCCGTCCACCTCGGGAAGCTGGTCGAGCATCTCCTCCCGGTAGCGCTGGGACAGGCATCCGCACACCAGCAGCTTCCCCAGCTCCCCCGCCTGTTTCAGCTCGGCCAGCTCCAGGATATTCTCGATGGCCTCACTCTTGGCGGCGTCGATGAAGCCGCAGGTGTTGAGCACGGCCACATCGGCCCCCCGAGGCTCCCCGGTGACCGTGTGCCCGGCGGCCCGGCAAAGGGCCATCATCTGTTCGGTGTTGATGAGGTTCTTGGAACAACCAAGGGAGATAAATGCGATTTTCAAGGCGGATTCTCCTTCAATATGTTGATTGGGCCGGGGGGCAGGTCTTCTTGGGGGGACGCTCCCCTCATCCGCCCCCTTCGGGGGCACCTTCCCCCAGGGGAAGGCCTTAATCCTCTTCGATCTCCGCCCCGTACCGGCGCAGGCCCTCTTTGATCTCGTCCCACCGGTAGCCCCTCCGCGCCAGGGCGTCGGAGGCCCGTTTCAGCTCTTTTTCATCCGGGCTACGCCCCTTAAAGCGGCCCCGCAGGAAGGCGTCCACCCCCTCCTCGGGGGGCTCGGCCTCTTCCAGAGCGGCATCCCACAGGGCCCGGGGAATCCCCCGGCGAAAGAGCTCGTCCTTCACCTTTCGGTCCCCATAGCCCCTGGCGGAATAGTGCCGGGCCACCATTTTGGCGTACTCGGCGTCGTTGAGATAACCCAACCCCTCCAGCCAGTCGGCGGTCTCTTCCGCCTGTTCCTGGGTGGCCAGAGGGGGCTTCTCCCGGTCTCTGGGCCGGGCGGTGAGCTTTTGTATCAGCTCCCGCCGGGACATGGGCTTGGCGGCGATCAGGTCCAGGGCCCTGGAGCGCGCGGCGCTGGCGCCGGCGGACTCCATCAGCCGGTCATAGCACTCGTCCGACAGCTCCATCCCGGTATAAAGGGAAAAGGAGACCACTTCCTGCTCGCTGACCCGCAGCAGAGCCCCGTCGTCCAGCCACACCAGCCACCGGTCCCGGACCCGCTTGGAGGGCTCTAATTTACTGATCCGCATCCTCAAAATCCTCGGCGGACACGTCTACCGCCCGGCTGGCGGCGGCCCGGGCCGCCGGGGCGGCTGCCGGGACAGCAGCAGGAGCCGCGGCCTGCGCGGCGGCCTTGGCGGCCGCCTTGCCCTGGCTGGGCTGGAGCTTGTAGGCGTTGGCCCGGATGTCCTCTTCCAGCTGCTCGGCCACCTCCGGGTTGTCCTTCAAATACTGGCGGGCGGCGTCCCGGCCCTGGCCGATGCGCAGCTCCCCCATGGAGAACCAGGAGCCGGACTTCTGTACCAGTCCCAGCTGGACGCCCAGATCCACCAGCTCCCCTTCTCTGGCGATGCCCTCGCCGAACATGATGTCGAATTCCGCCTGGCGGAAGGGGGGGGCCACCTTGTTCTTGACCACCTTGGCCCGCACGTGGTTGCCCACCACCTCGGTGCCGTTCTTCAAGGACTCCACCCGCCGGATGTCGATGCGGACGGAGGCGTAAAACTTCAGCGCCCGGCCGCCGGTGGTAACCTCGGGGTTGCCGTACATGACCCCCACCTTTTCCCGCAGCTGGTTGATGAAGATAACGATGCAGTTGGTCTTGGAGATGGAGCCGGCCAGCTTGCGGAGGGCCTGGCTCATGAGCCGGGCCAGCAGGCCCACGTGGCTGTCGCCCATATCCCCCTCAATCTCGGCCCGGGGGGTCAGGGCGGCCACGGAGTCCACCACCACCACGTCGATGGCGCCGGAACGGACCAGGGCCTCGCAGATTTCAAGCCCCTGCTCGCCGGTGTCGGGCTGGGAGATGAGCATGGAGTCGATGTCCACCCCCAGGGCCTTGGCGTACACGGGGTCCAGGGCGTGCTCCGCGTCGATGAAGGCCACCTCGCCCCCCCGTTTCTGGGCCTCGGCGGCGATGTGGAGGGCCAGGGTGGTCTTGCCGGAGGACTCGGGGCCGTAGATCTCCACGATGCGCCCCTTGGGCACGCCGCCGATGCCCAGTGCGGCATCCAGGGCCAGGGAGCCGGTGGGGATGGCCTCCACCACCACGTGGGCGTTCTCCCCCAGGCGCATGACCGCGCCCTTGCCGAAGTCCTTCTCGATCTGGGCCAGCGCGGTGTCCAGCGCCTTCTTCTTGTCCGAGGCCGGGGCGGCGGTAGCCACCGTCATCTTTTTCTTATCTGCCATAGTTCTGTTCTCCTCTCGCGTCGGCGGGGCGTGCCCCGGTCTGTATTATTCGTTGATGGTGCCGGCCACCACCCGCCAGATGCCCTGGGTGTCCTGGTAGCTCCGGATATCCTCAAAGCCGTTCTGGCCCATGATGATCTCTACGTCGGGGGCCTGGCCCATGCCCACTTCAAACAGGAGGGTCCCCCCCAGCCGGAGGGCCCCCTTCCACTTGGAGGCCACGGCCCGGTAGAAGTCCAGGCCGTCCTCGCCCCCGTCCAGGGCGGCGTGGGGCTCGTAGTCCCGCACGGAGCCCTCCAGCTCCGGGATGTCGGCGGAGGGGATGTAGGGGGGATTGCAGGCAATCACGTCAAAGTCCCACAGGGCGGGCAGGGGCGGCAGCTTGGCATCGGCGTGGACACAGGTGACCCGGGCGTTCAAGTCGCACCGGCGGATGTTCTGCTTGCACACCCGCAGGGCCCCTTCCGAGTTGTCGGCCAGCACCGCCCGGCACTCGGGCACGTTGGCGGCCACCGCCAGGCCCACGCAGCCGCTCCCGGCGCACAGGTCCAGCACCCGGCAGCCCTCCCCCGCGGCCCGGGCGCGCAGGATGGCCTGTTCGGCCAGCACCTCGGTGTCCATCCGGGGGATCAGCACCTCCCGGGAGATGTCCAGGGGCAGGCCGTAGAACTCCCACTCCCCGATGATGTAGGCCACCGGCTCTCCCGCCAGGCGGCGGGCGGTGAGCTGGGCCACTTTCTCCTCCACCTGGTCGGAGGCATAGAGGGGCATGTCCCGGAAAAACTGCTCCCGGCTCTTGTCCGCCGCGTAACAGACGATCTCCCGGGCCTCCAGCTGGGCCCCCGGGATGCCCGCCGCCTTCAGCCTGCGCCGGGTATCTAAGTACAAATTGTTGTAGGTGGTCGCCACACACATCACTCTCCGCTGTCGGGATAAGGCCGGGCCGTCCCCGCCAACACCGCTCCGTAGGCGCTCAGGCTGTCCTCTTCCCCGTTCTCGTATCTCTTCATGGCTTTCTGGACCGGCCAGACCAGGGCGCCGTCCGGAAGCCGGACGGCCACGTTGACCTCCCCCATAGGGTCGGCGTCGTCGGTCTCCCAGGTCCCACCCAGGGCGGCGCAGAACACCTGGCCCATATAGCTGCCCACGGCAAAGAGCTTGCTGCCCGCCTTCCCGTCCAGCAGCCCGCCCGGGCGGCGCTGTTCCCGGAAAAAGCGGTCCAACTCCCGAAAGCTGTCCAGGCTGCCGTCCAGCGTATATCCCGAGGAGGCCATAGCCCTCACCAGCCATTCCGCCGCCTTCGGAATGTCCTCCATCAGCGTAGATTTCGGCCTTTGAAACCACTTTTGAAAGAGGCCCACACACATTCTCCTCTCCGGGCGGCCGCTCACCAGCGGTCCGCGCCCTCCTGCTCGGGCAGCACTTCCTCCAGGGCCCGAATCCCCACCTCGATCATGGTGTCGTCCGGCTCGAAGGTGGTCCAGCGCTGGATGCCCATGCCGGGGGCCCGGACGGCCCGGCACACCGCCCCCTCGTGGCCGCCCACGTAGCGGTTGATCTCGTAGGTGATGGCCACCACCAGCGGCAGCATCAACAGGTGGAGCCCCATCCGGGCGAAGGTGTTCTCCACACGGATGAAGGAGAACACCAGGCTGGACAGGATGATGGACACAAAAATGATGACAAACAAAAAGCTGGTGCCGCAGCGGGGGTGGTGCTTGGGCTGGGCCCGCACGTTCTCCACCGTCAGGGGGAGGCCCGCCTCATAGCAGAAGATGGTCTTGTGCTCCGCCCCATGGTATTGGAAGGTGCGGCGGATATCCTTCATGTGGGAACACAAAATCAGGTAGCCCAGGAAGATGACCACCCGCAAAAGCCCCTCCACCAGGTTCCGCCCCCACAGGGGGAAGCCGGGAATGAAGTGGAGGACGGCGCCCCCCAGGGCGGTGGGCAGCAGGAAAAAGAGAAACACGGAAAAGGCCATGCCCAAAACCATGGAAAAGGTGATGAGCAGGCTGGCGAATTTCTCGTTCCCCAGCTTCCGGTCCAGCCATTGTTCGAATTTGGAGGGCTCGGAGGTCTCCTCGTCGTCCTCGGGAAAGAACTCGGCGGAGTACATCAGGGCGGTGACCCCGTTGTACATGGAGGAACAGAAGTTCACCACGCCCCGGATGAAGGGCCAGGCCACAAAGGGATGGCGGGTCTTGAGGACCTTCCGGGGCTCGGTCTTGACCTCCAGCTCCCCGTCGGGCTTGCGCACCACCACGGATTTTTTGTCGGGGCCCATCATCATGATGCCCTCGATGAGGGCCTGTCCCCCGATCATGGTCTTGAATCCGCCGGCGGCGGCGAGCAGCAGTCTATGTAACATGGAATTTCTCCTTCTAAGGCGGCCCTGCCGCCGCAAACATTGTAACAGACCCGCGTCCCGTTTGCAAGGGGCGCGGGTCAAAAATTAGAACTTATGTTCCAATCGCCGGCTGAGTGCCCACCGGCAGGCGGATGGTGACGATACACCCGCCCCCCTCGGCGTTGCCGATGATGAGCTGTCCCCCGTGGCGGGTGACGATCTCGTCGCACACCGCCAGCCCGATGCCGGAGCCCCGGGCCTTGGAGGAACCCTTGTAAAACTTGGACTTCACATGGGGCAGTTCCCCCTCGGGGATGCCGGGGCCGTAGTCCCGCAGGGTGATGACCGCCCAGTCCTCCTCCCGGCGGATGGCGGCGTCGATGCGCCCGCCGCTGCCGCCGTGCTTGGCGGCGTTGTCCATGACGTTGCAAAATACCTGCCTAAGCCGCTCGGGGTCGGCGTTCACCGGGGGGAACTCCTCGTCGGAGTCCTCATAGGTCAGCTCCAGCCCGTCCTTGCGGAAAAACTCCCGGTAGGTGTACACCGCGTCCTCGAATTCCGCCTTCAGATCCACCGGCTCGATGGACAGGGTGAACCGGCCGTCCTCGATCCGGGAGAACTCCAGCAGCTCCTCCACCATGTTGGTGAGCCGCCGCGCCTCCGAGACGATGATCCCCATGCCCTTCTTCACGTCGGAGGCGTCCCGCACCTCGCCGTTCATGATGGTCTCGGCCCAGCCGTTGATGGCGGTGAGGGGGGTGCGCAGCTCATGGGAGACCGAGGAGATGAACTCCGACTTCATCTTCTCCGACTCGTTGATCTTGGCCGACATATCGTTGATGGCGTCGGTGAGGTCGCCGATCTCGTCATCGTGCTGCTTGTCGATCTGGATGCCGTAGCTCCCGGCGGCGATGCGCTTGGTGATCTCGGTGATGCCCGCCACCGGCTCCACGATGGATTTGACAAAGTAGAGGTTGGAGAAATAGACCAGGGCCAAAATAGCCAGCCCCACCGCCAGGGAGATGACCACGATGACCGCCAGCTGCCGGTCCACCAGCCGCAGGGAGGTGACGTACCGGATGGCGGCCACGGGACGGCCGTCGATGGTCAGGGGGGCGGAAACGGCCATAATATGCTCCCCGGTGGAGGGGTCCTCCCCCGTCCAGGGGGTGACCTGGGGGTTCTCCCAGTCCAGGGCCCCGGCGATATCCGGGGTGCCGGGGGAGCTGAAGGCGGCCAGGCCGAAGGTGGAAAAGCGGATGGAGCCCATGGCGTCCAAAAACTGCATCTCCATCTCGTCCTTGCCCTCGAAGTTGTTGTTGACATAGGTGAGCACGTGCTGGTAATACTCGCTCTTGGTGCGGTAGTCGCTGAAAAACTCCACCGCGTACTCCGCCTTTACCTGCAGGCCGCTGGACATGGTGGCGTAATAATACCCTCCCATGGCCACGGAAAAGGCGGTGATGGCCAGCAGGATCACGAACAGCACCACGCCGATGGAGTTGGTCATCCAGCGCTTGCGGATGCCTTTCATTTTTGCCACGCTCTCACCTTCTCTTCCCGCCGCTTCCTGTCTCGCCGGCCCCCGGCGTCACGCCTCAGAAGCCCCACTTATACCCGTACCCCCACACCGTGGTGATGTAGGTGGGGTTGGTAGGGTCGTCCTCAATCTTGATCCGCAGCCTGCGGATGTTCACGTCCACGATCTTCAGCTCGCCGAAGTAGTCCTTCCCCCAGACCGCGTCCAGGATCTCCTCCCGGCTCAGGGCCTTCCCGGCGTTGTCCATGAAGAGCTTGACGATGGAGTACTCCACCTGGGTCAGCTTCACCCGCTGCCCGTTCTTTTCCAGGGTCCGGTTCCGGGTGTTCAGCAGGAAGGGCGGCTGGCTGATCTCCCCGTTGTCCGCGGGGGCATCCCCGCTGCCCGCCCGGCGGCACAGCGCGTCGATGCGGGCGGTGAGCTCCGCCGGGGAGAAAGGCTTGGTCACATAATCGTCGGCCCCCGTCATCAGCCCCGTCACCTTGTCCATCTCCTGGGTCCGGGCGGTGAGCATGATGATGCCGATGCGGTTGTTGCTGGCCCGGATCCGGCGGCAGACCTCGAAGCCGTCCATGCCGGGCAGCATGATATCCAGGAGGGCCACGCTCACGTCCGGGTTCTTTTTGAGCTGCTCCAGGGCCTCCTCGCCGGTGCCCGCCTCGATGGCCTCGTATCCGGCCCGCTTGAGATTGATGACCACAAAGGAACGGATGTTGGTCTCATCCTCCAAAACCAGAACTTTTTTCACGCGGATTCTCCTTTCCCGTCAGCTATTTCCAAGCCAATCGGTCTTGATGATGGCAAAGCGTTCCCGCACCTCGTCCTCCGTCAGGCCGCAGTCCCAGCCCTCCCGGAACTCGGCCGCGTAGATGGTGTTGGCGTCGTTGGCCCCCGCCAGTCCCTCGGCGGGAAAGAGGACGAACCGCCCGGGCAGGCTGGCCCGGCTCACCCGGTTGGTCCCGGTGAGCTTGTAGATGGTGAGGAAGGGCTTGGGCTCCACGGCCTCGTCCCCCTCCCAGTAGGAGAAGGTCACCGCCCGCTCGCCGCCGCCGGGCAGGTCGGAACGGGCCAGGGTCAGGTTGTTCCCCAGGGTCTCGGGCAGGATGAAATACCAGCCGTCCCGGTCGTTATGGTAGGTGGTGAACACCGGGTGGGCCTCCCCTTGGGCGTCGAACTGCCGCCAGTGGATGAGCCAGAAGTTGGGGGTGGCCGTGGTGATCTTATAGTCCACCAGGGGGGTGGGCTGGGGCAGCTCCATGATGCCGTCGTTGTTGATGTCGGTGCCGGTGACCTGGGTGTAGAACTGGACTGTCTCCCGGCTCTCCCCCGTGTCCGGGTCCAGGGTGATGTTTTCCAGCTTTCCGTCCCGGCAGGTGAAGATGTCGGTGATGGTGCCGTTCCCGCCGTAGGTGGAGACGGCGAAGAGGGCGGGCACCCAGTCCATCAGATAGCCCGCCTGCACCCCGCCGTCGGCCACGGCGGTGATGCCCCCGGAGAGGGGGGCGGTGTCGGTCTTCCCCAGCACCCCGTGGAAGTCGTAGAGCTCCGCCTGGGGCGGGCCGTCCGTGGGGGTGCGGAAGACCACCAGCTCCTGCTGGTTGTCCTGGTCCAGGTCGTAGAGCTTATAGCTGTTGTAGTCGGTGCGCAGCAACTCCTCCACCTCGCCCGGGCCGATGGAGTAGGCGGCCAGGGAGTGGACCTGCTCGCTCATCTGCCAGCTGACCACGATCTCCTTGTAGGGCTCATCGTCCATCTGCACGTAGTCCACGCAGTTGATGGCCGTGCCCGCCCCCTCGATGACGGTCAGCACCTCGTATTCTTCCCCCACCTGGCGGAAAATGTAGATCTTCAGGGGCTTTTCATCGCTGGAAAAGCGGAAAAAGGCGATGGCCTCCTTCTGGCCGTCCCCGTCAAGGTCCTGGAGCTGGACGGTCTGGATCAGCTCGCCGGACAGGGGGGCGGCATACTCGCCTCCGGCGGCGATGACCTCGCTGAGCCGGACCTTGAGGGCCTCGTAATCCTTGGGGGGCTGGGGTACGGCATAGAGCTCGTCGGCGCCCCGGAAGAAGCAGCCCGACAGGGACAAAGAGAGCGCCAGGGCCAGCGCGGCCGCCCGGATCCCGCCTCTCTTTTTCATCCAAACCCACCCCTTTCTAAATATTTCATAAATTCATTGAATTTCCCAGATGCGGCCTTGCAAAACCGCATGAAATATTTTATCATAGATGTGAGGAAAATGGTATGCTTTCTTCTGAATTTTTCAAAACCCGATCTTCGGGAAGGAGGCTCTCATGCGAAAAGCCCCTACGGAACGTCCCGCCTTTCTCATCCAGATCCTTGACCGCCAGAACGACACCTGGCAGGGCGAGCTGACCTGGATCAACTCCGGCGAGAAGGCTCCCTTCCGCAGTATGCTGGAACTGGTGCGTCTCATTGACAGCGCGCTGGCCGAGTCCCCCCTCCCCTTCAGGGAGACCGCTGAAAAAGAATGAAAAGCGGCCTGCGTATATACGCGGGCCGCTTTTTTCCTTCTGCCCCGGCGTTTACAGCTTTACCTTCACCACGCACTTCCGGGCCGGGGCGGGGTCGCCGGGGGCCACGCTGGGGGCGTGGGCGTCCCCGGGAAAGGCTACCACGAAGCGGCCTTCCCCCATGGGTACCTTCACCGTCTCCCCCTCGTAGAACCACACGTCCCCCTCGGGCCGGGCCTCGATCTCCCGGATCATGGCCTCCAGAGGGGCGATGCCCATCAGTTCCTCACCGGACAGGAGATACTGGATGTCGGCATAGGCCCGGTGAGCCTCGGGGTGGACCTCCTCGGGACGCTTGGTGGTGTACTCCTGCACCATGGCGTAGAGGTCGTCTCCGTCGATGTCGATCCGGCCCGGGGCCAGCTGGGAGAAATCGGTCTCCGCCAGGAACCGAAGGCCCCTGGCCAGGTTGGGATGAAGGTCCTCATACTGCTTGATATGCTCCAGCGTGTCGTAGATCATGGCTCAACTCTCCTTTTCTCAGGTACCCCCATTATACCGCCCCGCGCCCGCCCCCGTAAACCCCCGTTTTTCCGGCCCGCCGCCCTTTCCCCGGGGAATGTACGGGATAATGTACGGGATATAGATACCAAGGCCCCCGGGTTTTCGGCCGCTTTGCTCCGATTGGACGGAAAACCGCTGGGCGGCAGGCTTGTAAGCCTGCCGCCCAGCGGTTTGTTAATCAGTGGACTTTGCCTGGGATCACTCCTGGCCGGAGGCCTCTTTTTCAGCCTTGTCCTTTTTGTGGACCCGGTAGATGGAGATAAACATGGGAATGACGATGGCAAAGAGGGCGATATTGCCCAGCATGACGTAGCCCTTCTGCACGATGGCGATGAGGCCCACGCCGGAGATAAACCAGCACACCAGGAGGAAGGTCATGGACAGGATGAAGAACTTGGCCCGGTGGCTCAGCTTTTCCGTCTTCCAAACGGTGGCCCACCGGTTGGAGAAGTTGAAGGTGAAGCTGGGGGCGGTGGAGATCACGGAGAAAACCACGACCACCCAGTACACGCCGGTGAGAATGGGAGAGAGGTACTGCTGGCAGATGGTGAGGATGGGGGCGGAGTCCTTCACCACGTCGGGCATGAAGGGCAGCACGATGGAGCCGGTCATGACAAAGAGAGAGGTGACCAGAAGGCCGATCATAATGCCGGAGCCGATGGCGTCCTTCTTGTTCCGGATCCGGTCCGCGTAATTGCTCAGGGAAGAACCCCAGCTGGAGGTGGTGAAGCAGTAGGACAGGAACATGGAGAAATGGGCCGTGGTGGTGGTAATGCCCCAGTTGGGCCCCTCCTGGAAGTTGCCGATCTGGGAAGCCAGCACGTCGCCCCGGATGGCAAAGACGGCGATCATGATGGCCACCAGGCAGGCGATGAGGGAGATGGTCATGATGGTGTTGAACTTCCGCAGGAAGCCAGCGCCGTTGACGGTCAGGATTGCGAAGAGAAGCACGCCCCCGATGCTGGCGATGAAGTTGGGAATGCCGAACAGGGAGTTCATGAGCTGGGCGAAGAGGGCGATGGTGGCCGCCGTGGTGACCAGGCCCATGAGCATGGTGTAGATGTCGAAGAAGATGGTGACCGCCTTCTTCAGCACCGGGTTGGAGTCGGGCTTGTGGACTCCGTAGAGGGCCAGATAGTAGGCGTTGTAGTTATTGACCTTGTAGGCCCGGATGAAATTCAGGCCCGTGGCGCAGAAGAAGGACATGATGGCGCAGAACATGACCAGCCAAACCAGGGCCCAGCCGCCGCCCAGGGTGACGATGTACTGGGAGGCGTAAACGCCGGAGGCCATGTTGGCCCCGCAGTAAGTACCGAACATCAGCGCGCCCAGGCCGAACCAGATGGAAAATGTTTTCGCGAAGCCGGATTTCTCTTTCGTTTCCATAATTTCTCCTTTCTCCGCTGGGACAGAGCTTATCCACTCGGACACAGGACAGACACGGGGAGATTTACTGGGTCATGATCTTAAGGATAGTGCGGTCGGTGCCCTGCATGCCCTCCCGGGCCAGCACGCCCACGTTGGTGACGGTGCTGTTCAAATCGGGGCCCAGGATGCCGTCGCCGCCCTGGAAGTTGTGGCCGCTGAGGTACATCTGGTAGCCCAGGATGCCCGCGTCCACGCTCTCGGCGATTTTGGCCGCGCAGGAGGGCTTGGCCCCGTCGCAGATGGTGCCCGAGAGGATGGCCACGGCGTTGACGATGGTGTGGGCGATGGCGTCCTGGCCGGCGCCCTGGAGGTAGGCGATGGCCGCCCCGGCGCCCACGCCGGCGCTGATAGCGCCGCAGTAGGCGGACAGCACGCCGATGCCCGCCTTCTGGTAGCAGGTCACCAAATCGCTCACCAGCAGGGCCCGGTAGAGCTGCTCCTGGCTGGCGCCCAGGTGCTTGGCGTAGCGGATGACGGGCAGGGAGGCGGTGATGCCCTGGTTCCCGGAGCCGGAGAGGATGACCACCGGCATCTCGCAGCCGCTCATCCGGGCGTCGGAGCCCGCGGCGGCCCAGGCCCGGGCCTCGATCTTGATATCGTCGCCGTAATTGCCCAGCAGGGTGGAGCCGATGTTGGCCCCCCAGCTGTTCTTCAGGCCCTCCTCGGCGATGGCGCTGTTGTACTGGATTTGCCGGTCCAGCAGCTCCCGGACCAGGGAGAGGTCCACCTCGTTGGCGAAGTCCAGGATGTTCTGGAGGGTCAGCAGGCTCTTGTCCGCTCCGCCGCCGGCGGCGGGACCCGCCAGGGGCTTTTCCAGCAGGACCTGGCCGTCCTTCTCCAGATACACCACGTTGCTGTGGTGGTCGGCGATGCGGACCGCGGCGCTGTGGTCCCCGGCCCAGCCGGTGAGCTTGATGTCCAGCAGGTGGGGGGTGTCGGGACAGGTGATGTCAATGGGGGTGGTGCCGGCATAGGCGGCGATGTCGGCGTGGAGGCTCTGGGGCACCGAGGAGATGACCTGGAGCTCCTTGTCGGCGTCGCCGGCCACGATGCCCACGGCGATGGCGGCCTTGATGCCCTTGAGCCCGCCGGTGTTGGGGACCACCACGCTCTTCACGTTCTTGAGGATGTTGCCGGAGACCTCGGCCAGCACCTTCTCCGGCGCCGCGCCGAGCACCTGGTGGAGCTTGGCGGCGGCGTAGGCGATGGCGATGGGCTCGGTGCACCCCGTGGCGGGCACCAGCTCCTCCTGGAGAATGGCGAGAAAGGCCGCCTGGACGTCGGGTTTCAGCATAGCTTTGGACACTCCTTCATCATTTGGCCTTGGCGGCGTATTCCTCTGCGGCCTCCCGGACCCAGTTGAGGCGTGAGTCGTCGATGTCGTTGGGGACGGTGCAGTCGGCGCCGATCATGACGCCGATCTGGCCGCACTCGTCCAGGATCTTCCAGGTGGCCGCCTTGACCTCTTCCTTCGTGCCCTTGTAGATGACGGTGTCCTGGGCGAAGCCGCCGAAGACGGGCTTGCCGCCCAGAAGGCGCTTGCCGGCGCTGAGGGACACGCCCTCGGCGAAAACGGCGATGTTGTAGGCGGCGGCGTCAAAGTCCAGGAAGAGGGCCAGGTTGTTGGCCCGGCCGTGGTAGCCGCAGATGTGCAGGAGGTTGATCTTGCTGAGCTTGTTGGCTTTGGCCATGACCTCCCGCTCGGCGGGGGCCACGTAGGTGCGGTAGAAGTCGTCGGTGAAGAAGCCATTCTGGTTGCTGACGCTGAAGTAGATGCCGTCCACGCCGCCCTGCTTGATGAGCATCTCGTTGATGGCGGCGATATCGTCACCGATGTTCCGGATGGCGGCGGCCACGGCCTCGGGGTCCTCGGCCATATAGCCCAGCAGGCGGGACTCGTCAGTCTCACCGGGGACGCCGCCGCCGCCCAGGCTGTTGCGCAGCACCATGGAGGGGGAGAAGCCGGTGGCGTAGACGGGGGCGTCGGAATCGGCATAGAAGGCCCGCACCCGGGTGGTCAGCTCCAGGGTCTTCTTGGCGAAGTCGGAATCCAGGGAAGGGGCGTGGACGTTGCGCAGGTCGGCGGCGCACTTGACGCCGGAGACGTCCACAGGCATAATCATCAGGGTGTCGTTCATGATCTTGATGACGTCGGGATCAAATTTCTCCCGGGCCAGCTTGTGGCCGATGATGTTGCGCTCGAAGGCCTCGCTGTTCTCCATGCCCCGGCCCCACTCATTGGGAGGGCAGAAGTGGTGGAAAAAGGCGACGGGGACACGATCCACGGGCTTGCTCTCCAGGAAGTTCATGAATCTTTCACGCTTCGTCATTTTTAAGATAACCCCTTTCTCATTTTGAGATTTTCTATTTGACATTACTGCCACATTCAGGGTATCATAGAGAAAAAGTTTTGTATAATATATAAAAATATTCCGCATATGAAAAAAAGCTATAACGGTCGAATGGGGGAAAAGCCTTGAAACTGCAAACGCTGGAATACTTTGTCGTCCTGGCGGAATCCCATTCCATCAACGAAGCCGCCCAAAAGCTGTACGTGGCCCAGCCCAGCCTGACCAAGGCCCTGAAACTGTTTGAAAATGAGATCGGCGTCCCCCTCTTTGCCCGAAACAGGTCTGGGATCGCCCTGACCGAGGCCGGAAAAAAGATCCTGCCGGAGGCCAAGCAGATCTTGGCCTATTATAACGGCTGGCTGGGGCTCTCCAAGGAGCGCGACCTCCAGACGGTGGACATCTACATCCACGCCTCCTTCCCCAATTTTCTTCTGCCCGACATCGTCCTGCGGTTCAAGAAGCTGTACCCGGACGTCAACATCAACTGTGTCGTCACGGCGATCCCGGAGCGCTATATCACCCCGGACCTGGAGAAACCGGCCCTCGCCATGTTTATCTGCGGAAAGAGCGAGCAGCTCCAGAAGTACACCGCCGCCCAGGGGAACCCGCCCATCGTCCTGTTCCACGGCGAGTACGGCTGTCTCGTCAATAAAAACAGCCGTCTGGCCCAGCGGAGCTCGGTGACGCCGGAGGATCTGAAATCCTTTTATCTCGTCCTGCCGGAGCTCAGGATGCCCCCCGACTGCTCCCCGGCTTTCCTCACCCCCATATTGAACGACATCATCTCCACCGTCTCCCCCCACCAGGTCCTCCAGGTCGAGTCCGTGGACAGCGTGATCAACCTGGTCCACAATCACCCGGAGGCCTACGCCCTCTCCTACTACCCTGCCCTGAACCGGTACGAGGGGGTCGCCAATCGGGAGCTGATCTACATCCCCCTTCAAAGCCCCATCACCCACGGCGACTTCCTCTTGTTCTACTCCAAGAAGGCCTGCGACCAGTACCCCGCCCTCCGGGAGCTGGTCAGGTCCATCCAGGAGGCGGCCGACCGCTTTCTGAAGGAGACCACCCGCCGGACGCCCCTCCACACATAAAAAGGACCGGGCGGATCGAAATGATCCGCCCGGTCCTTTTAATATGATTGACGCGCGCTCAGCGCTTACGGCCGATCTCGTCCACCTTCATGATGGCCTCGTAGACCTCCTCCGGGGTGATGTCCGCCCGGACGTTCTTGGTGGACTGGGTGGGGACGCAGGCGGCCTCGGCCACCTTGCGGATCTCCTCCTCCTTCACCTCGGTGACCCCCAGGTCGGCCAGCTTGGTGGGCAGGCCCACGGCCTTGCAGAAGCCGAACACCTCGTCCCACTCGCTCTGGGGGGCCTTCTCCAGCAAGAGCTGGACCAGCAGGCCGTAGGCCACCTTTTCCCCGTGATACATGCCGTGGGCGGCGGGGACGTAGGCGAAGCCGTCGTTGACGGCATGGGCGGCGGCCAGGCCGCCGCTCTCAAAGCCCACGCCGGAGAGGTAGATGCTGGCCTCCACCACGTTCTCCAGATGCTCATCGGCCTCTTGGCGCTTCACCGCCTCCAGGGCGGCCACGCCGTCCTGGATCAGCAGGTCGTAGCACAGCTTGCTCATCATGTAGGCGGTGTTGGAGCACAGGCCCCGGGCCATGTTCTTGGCGCCCGAGCGCTTGCAGGCCCGGGTCTCGAACCAGGTGGCCAGGGCGTCGCCCATGCCGGCCACCAGCAGCCGGGCGGGGGCGTGGGCGATGATATCGGTGTCCACCAGCACCAGGTCGGGGTTCTTCTTGGTCAGCAGAGCCTTGACCACCACACCCTCCTCATTGTAGATGACGGCCACGCCGGAGCAGGGGGCGTCGTTGGAGGCCACGGTGGGGATAATAACCACCGGCTTGCCCCCCAGGTTTTCGGCGGCGGCTTTGGCGGTGTCGATGACCTTGCCGCCGCCGGCCCCCACCATCACGTCGCAGCCCGCCTTCTCGAACTCCTCCATCACCCGGCTGATCTCCGCCTTGGAGCACTCGCCGTTGAAGTCGCAGAAAACATACTCCTTTTCCACGCTCTTCAAAGACTCCTCCATGATCTCCCCCACCCGCTTACGGGTGTTGGCGGTGCAGAGGAGGAAAAACTTGTTCCCCATCTTCTTCACGTTGAGCCCCAGCTTCCCGAGCTCCCCCTTCCCCTGGCTGTACTTACAGGGGGCTTTGATCCCGATAGACATGACCGACACTCCTTCATTTTAAAATTATGTAAACTAAATTTTCCCTGTTTTGATACGCAGTGATTTTATCATCTTCACGGCCGGAGTGTCAAGAAAAGAGGCCCGTTCCAAGGCGGTATTACACGGCGGCCGTCTCCTCTTCCGCCGTCTTCCGCCTCTTGCGCCCTTTCCTCCCCTTTCGGATGAGGAGCGCCGCCGCCAGCGCCGCGATCCCGCCGGCCGCCGCCAGCAGTCCCGCTGGAGCACCCGCGGGGGCCAGGATGGCCACCTGCCCGCTGGAGGGGGCGTCGAACACCAGATAGCTCCCGTCCCGGACGGCGTTCTCCACCGGGACCAGGGCCCCGTCCCGCCATAGGGCGGCCACGGCCTTGTCTCCGCCGGTCTCGGCCAGCACCCGGACCCGGAGCGTGCCCTCCACCGCCCGCTCAGAGTCGGTGACCGCATAGCTCCAGCTGGCGGCCAGGGTCTTCCCCCGGCCCGCCGTCTCCGGCGCCCAGTCCCCCAGGGCGATGGCCGCCGCCGGGGAAAAGCTCCCCTCCGCCAGCATGGCAGGCTTGTTTCCCCCCGAGGAGATGGTGCTCTCCCAAGGGGTGTAGACCGCCTCTATGATCCGGCTGCGCCGCAGCCCGGCGGTGGAAAACTCCTCCCAAGCGGCGTAGCAGCCGTCCCGCTTGGGCACCTCGGGCACGTCCCCGGCGGAGATGCTGCCCCCATAGGAAAAGGGCACCTCCTTCACCACCTGACCCTCCGCGCGGAAGGTCAGGACAAAGCGGCGGAACACCTCAGGAAGCCCCTCCAGGGCGGAAAATTCCTCATAAGGAAGGCCCTGGGCCCGGCCGGCCAGGTCGGTGCCGTCCACCGCCCCCAGGCCCTCCCGTACCGAGTAGTTTCCCGACAGCTCCCCGTCGGCCCACCCGGCGATGGCGCCCAGCTTCTCGCCCACGGCGTCCAGCGTCACCATGGCCCGGCAGTCGGAGAGGTCCCTGCCCTCCCCGGCGATGCCCCCCACGCCGTCCTCCCCGGTGAGGAGGCACAGCGCGCCGCTGCGGCGGATGATGCCCCTGGAGAGGCCCGCCACGCCGCCGCAGCTGGAGCCGGATTCCACCGTCACATCGCCGGTGTTGAGACTGTCCAGCACCGCCCCCATGTCGGAGCGGCCCACGATGCCCCCGGCGCACTCGTTCTTGGCGGTGACCGCCCCGGTGTTCTCACAGGCGCGCACCGCCGCCCGCACCACCGCGGTGACGTCGGCCAGCACGCCGGCCTCGTCGCTGTCCCAGTCCAGCTCGTCCTCCGGGTCGTCGGAGAGCTGGATGGAGATGATGCCCACGATGCCGCCCACGTTGGCGTCGCCGGTGACCTCCCCCAGGTTTTGGGCCGAGAGGACCAGCCCGTCCTCCCCGCTCTCCTGGTCGGAGCGGTCGTCCACCGTATACTCGGGAGACTCGGTAAGGCCGTTGGCCGCCAGCCGCACCGCCTCCAGCTGGCGGATGACGGCGTCGGTGGTGGTGTGGATGGACTCATTGGAGGACCGGGCCCCGCTGGTGAGCTTGTCGATCTGTCCGCTGATGGCGTCCAGATGGGCGTCGATGTCGTCCAGGGTGGCGGTGCCCACCGTGTCGATCTGGTCGGCCCAGATTTTCAAGGTGTCCTCGATGGCGTCCATGTCGCCGTTGATGCTTTTCAGCTGCCCGGAAACCTGGTCACTTAGGGTCTTGAAGGTGGTATTCAGCCCCCGCAGATCCTCTGACACGCCGTCGG
The DNA here is from genome assembly GCA_022846075.1 of Oscillospiraceae bacterium. Taxonomy (GTDB): domain Bacteria; phylum Bacillota; class Clostridia; order Oscillospirales; family Oscillospiraceae; genus Vermiculatibacterium. The sequence goes on along the minus strand of AP025582.1, from coordinate 1,007,522 downwards.
CGGCCCCGTCGATCTTTTTCCGGGCGGCCTGGGCGTCCGAGCTGGCGTCGCCGTAGGCGTCGTTCAGCGCTTCAGCCAGGTCCGCCAGATCCCTCCCGATAGCGTCGATGGCGGAGCCCATCCGCTTCAGATGGCTCCCCAGGTCCATGCCCTTGAGCTTCTGGGCAGCCGTCTCCAGCTGGGAGAGCTTTTCCAGCAGGCCGCCGTCCCCCTGGAGGATCGCGGCGGCGGTATTGAGAAAGCTGTCGACCTTCCCCAGGTCGGAGGACAGCCCGTCCATGGCGCCGCGGATGGCGCTGACACTGCTCTGGATGGCGCCGGTGTACCACTCCAGCTGGTCTGCGGCCTCCCCCAGCCCGCCGTCCAGAGCGTCGGCCAGGGCGTCCAGCCCGGCGCGGAGCTGGTCCATGTGCTCCGTCAGGTCGTCCAGCTGGCCGTTGGCGTCGTCGGAAAACCGCCGGAAGCTGTCGTTGACGGCGCCGGCGCCGGCGTTGATGGACTGCACCCGGTCATAGACGCTGTCCAACGCAGCCCGGGCGTCGCCACTCCCCTGCTCCCGCCCGGCGGAGGCGGCGCCCCGCAGGGCGTCCAGCTCGCCGGAAATGGCCTCCAGGTCGTCCACCCCGGCCCCCGCCGTGTCGGACATCTGCCCCGACAGGGTGGTGAGGAGCCCGGAGAGGCCGGAGAGGGCGGAGTTCAGGGCCTTTACCGGATCCTGGCCGTAGACGATGTCGGTGTCCGGCAAAAACCGGCCAGCCACGCCGCCCACGCCCTTGCGGCCCAAAACCTCTCCGTAGTTGGAGCAGCCCGACAGGTTCCCAGAGTGGAGCCCCGCCACGCCCCCCACGTTGTAGCCGGTGTGGGGGTACCCCACCTGGGCGCGGTTCTCGCACCCGGCGACAGCCCCCGTGCTCTTCCCCACCACGCCGCCGGTGTTCATGACAGGGTCGGTCAAACTCTCGCTGGCGGGAGCGGTGTTCACCTCTCCCCGATTGGAGCAGGCAAAAAGCAGCCCGGTGTTCCGCCCGCACACCCCGCCGGTATTTTCCACGCCGGTGACGGTGACGTCGGCCCCGCACCGCTCCACGGTGCCGGTGTTGACGCCCACGACTCCCCCCACGTCCCGCTCCCCGGTGACGGAGCCGGAGACGGAGCAGCCCCAGATGACTCCGGCGTTCTCCCCGCACAGCAGCCCCACGGAGGATTTGCTCCCGCCGGGGGCGGCGACGCCCTCCACGGTGAGGTTTTTGACCGTCCCCGCCGCCCCAATCTCCCGGAACAGCCCCATCCGGGAGCCCTTCCCGGTGAGCCGCAGGCCGGTAATGGCGTGGCCGTTCCCCTCAAAGGTCCCCTGAAAGACGGGGATGGGGGAAAAGGGCACGGCGGTGAGATCGATGTCGGCGGTGAGCACCACCGTCTTCCCCTCGGACCAGGTGTCCAAGGCGCATTTTCCCGCCAGCTCCACCAGGTCGTGGGGGGTGGCGATCTCCACCGTGTCCCCCGCCCCCAGGGCGGGGCTCGGCAGCAGCCCCAGGCACAGCAGCAGGGCCAGAACGGCGGCGCATATCCGTTTACTCGTCTTCATGGTCCCGCTCCTTTCCCTGATATTTGCTCTCGATCAGGGCATCCACGCTGCCGTGGATCACCCCTTTGAACTCGCCGTCCACAAAGCCCTCGATATGGCCCCGCACGTGGCCGTCCAGCCGCATGGTCCCCTGGTCGAACCGCTTGTTGCGGCTGCGGTTCAGGGTGAGGGCGGTGCGCTCGATCAGGCTGTCCCCCAGCAGCAGGAATTGGGGCAGCACGGTCATCACCAGGATAATGGAGATGAGGGTGCCCCGGCCCAGGGCCAGCCCCACCGAGGAGATGGTGGAGTCGGTGGACAGTTTGCCGATGAGGAAGCCCGCCACCGTCATGATGGAGCCGGAGGTAAACACTGTGGGGAAAGACTGGTCCAGGGCGGTGACGATGGCCTCCCGCCGGTCCCCCATGAGGCCCTTGAGCTCCAGATAGCGGTTTGTGATGACGATGGCGTAGTCGATGGTGGCTCCCATCTGGATGGAGCTGACCACCAGGTAGGCCAGGAAGAACATATTGGTCCCCTGGAGGTAGGGGAAGGAAAAGTTGATCCAGATGGAGCCCTGGATGGTCAGCACCAGCAGCACGGGCAGCCCCGCCGACTTGAAGGTGAACAGCAGGATCACCATGACGAAGAGGGCGGTGAGCACCGAGATCTTCAGATTGTCCCCGGAGAAGGACTCGGACAGGTCCCGGGCATTGGTGGAGTTGCCCACCAGGATCACGTCCTCCCCGTAATACCGGCTGGCGATGGCCCGCAGCTCATCCAGGAGGGCGAAGGGCTCCTCCCCCTCCTCGGGGGTGTCGGCGGTGAACACCAGCCGGGACCAGTTCTCCCCCTCCAGCTGGGCCAGGCCCGCGTCCAGCTGTTCCCGCAGGTCCTCCACCTTCTCCTCCTGCTCGCCGGAGAGGTTCACCACCCCCTTGTCCTTCTGCTCCAGGAGGAAGTTGAATACCTTGATGACGGGGACGGAGTAGTCGTCGGGGTTTTGGAAGATGGCCCCATACTCCTCCTGGGACAGGCCGTAGGCCTGATAGAGGAGCCGGGCCAGCTCCACGTCCACCCCGGCCAGTTCGGCGAACTGCCGGGGGTTCATCCGGTCGGTGATCATCCGCCCGTCGTCGGCCTCCACGTTGGCAAGGCCCGTGGCCGTGCGGATATCGGGCAGGGCCTCGGCCTGCCGGAGGATGGCCCCCTCTTTCTCATAGTCCCCCTTGGGCACCAGCATGGCGATGGTGTTGCTCTGGCCGAAGGTGGCCGCGATCTTGTCCGCGGCGATCCGGTAGTCGGGCAGGTTGGCCCCGTTGATGGAGTTGGTGGAAAAGACATAGGCGCAGTTGTTGGAGAAAAACACGCAGGCCACGGTGACGGCGATGAAGATGGGTGGCAGGATGAAGCGGACCTTCACCATGCCCCTGCCCCAGAGGGTGATGTGGGGCATCAGGTCGCTGTGGCGGGTGCGCTCAATGGGCTTGTTGAAGAGCATCAGAAGCCCCGGCATCAGGCAGAACACCGCGATCATGGAGCAGATGATGCCCTTGGCCAGCACGATGCCCATATCGAAGCCGATGCGCAGCTGCATCAGCATCAGGGCCACCAGCCCGGAGATGGTGGTCAGCGAGGAGGAGGAGATCTCCACGATGGCCTTGGAGAGGGCGGCGATGTCCGCCTCCCGGGCGTCCAGGCCGTTGTCCCGCTCCTCCATGTACCGGTGGCAGAAGATGATGGCGTAGTCGATGGCCAGCGCCAGCTGTAAGACCACGGCGATGGCGTTGGTGATAAAGGAGATGGTGCCGAACCAGTAGTTGGTGCCCATGTTCATCACGGCGGCCACGCCGAAGACGATGATGTACACCGGCACCTCCATATAGCTCTTGGAGGTGAACAGCAGCACCGCCACGATGACGGCGGCGGCGATGACCAGGATGACCCCCATCTCCTTCTGGAGCTGGGCGGAGGTGTCCAGCCCCACCTCGGTGGAGATGGAGGCGTCGTAGCCCGAGACCTGCTCCCGCACCTCGTCCATGGCGGCGATGGCCGCCGGGTCGCCGGCCTCGCCGTCAAAGGTCACGTCAAAGAGGGCGGAGGCGTTTTGATAGTGGTCCTCCGTCTCGTCAAAGGCCACCTCGGTGACCCCGTCGATGAGCTCCAGAGTGTCGGCCACATTGCGGGCCTGGTCGTAAGTGATGTTGGAGAGCATCACCCGGGCGGTGCCGTAGGTGACGAACTCCTCGTCCATGATGGTCAGCCCCCGCCGGGTCTCGGTGGTGTCAGGCAGGTAGGTGGTGATATCGTCGTTGACCTTCACCTTGCTGATGGAGCTGGCGCAGAACACCGCAGCGATGATGAACACCAGAAAAAAAGCCTTGCGTTTGTCCACGATGAACCGGGAGAGCTTGACCATCACGCTCTCCGACTTCTTCTCTTCCTCCAGATCCGTCACCCGCGTTCCTCCTCCTGTCTGGGCAGGAGCCGCTCCACCTGTTTCACCAGCTCGGCCTCGTCCATGGTCATCCCGTTTTCCAGCCACCAGCGCACCACCGTAAGCAGGGCGCCCGCGTAGAACTGCCCGGCCAGCTCAGGGGCCAGGGTCTCCCCGGCGGTGACCCCCTCCTCCCGGAACCGGCGGGTCAGCCACTCGGCGGCGGTGTCCTCCACCATCCTCAGCTCGTGGCCGCCCCCCGCCAGGCCGGAGAGGTAGATCTGCCGGTGCTCCTTCAAAAAGCGCAGGGCGCTGTGGAATTCCGCCAGCAGAAAGGCCCGCAGATCCACCTGCCCCGCCAGGGCGGCCTGCTCTTCCTCAAAGCCCCGCTGGAGCTCCTGGAGCACATAGCGGAACAGGGCGTTCTTATCCTCAAAGTGGGCGTAAAATGTGGTGCGGTGGACCATGGCCCGCTCACAGATGTCCACCACGGAGATCTCCCGGTAGGGCCGCTCGGCCATCAGTCCCAGCAGGGCCTCCGACATATGCTGTTTGCTTCTGCGCTGCCGCAGGTCCTCCCGGGGCGTTTCCGTCACCTTTGACACGCTCCATCACATCCTTTCTGGATACAGGTTACCACGTCCGCCGCCATCCGTCAAGATACGCAACACATGTTTTGTAACTGCTTTTTTGACGGAACTTGTGATCTTTCACCAAAAACGCGTGTTCCATGATCCAGTCTTGCCCATCGGCCGGGCTTGGGATATAATAGCGTCACTGAACAAAGGAGGACACACACATGCGCATCGTCGTCATCGACGGCCAGGGGGGCGGCCTGGGGGCCACCCTGGTGGCCCGTCTGAAAGCCCGGCTGGGGGGCGCCGTCCAGCTCTGGGGGGTGGGCACCAACGCCCTGGCCACCTCCGCCATGCTCAAGGCGGGGGCGGACCGGGGGGCCACCGGGGAGAACGCCGTCTGCTGGAACGCCGCCCACGCCGACCTGATCCTGGGGCCCATCGGCCTGCTGGCCGCCAACTCCCTGCTGGGGGAGGTTAGCCCCGCCATCGCCGCCGCCGTTTCCGCCGCCACCGCCCGCCGCATCCTCATCCCCGTGTCCAGCTGCGGTATCCTGGTGGCGGGAGCCGCCGGGTGCAGGCTGGAGGACGCCCTCCAAAACGCTGTGGAGCTGGCCGCCGCGGAGGTGGGGGCATGAGCGCCGCCGTGAAGCGGGTCCTGGCCCTCCACGCCCAGCGCTACCCCAAGATGGAGGCCCGGGACTACGTGAAGCTCCTCTACCAAAGCGAGTTCGGACCCGGCCACCTGGCCGGGCCGGAGGAGGAGGTCCTGGAGCGGCTGTCCGGCGAGCTCTCCCAGGCGGAGAACGAGGGTTACGCCCCCGCCTACACCGTCGAGGCCATCGGGAGCGGCCTATGCCGCTTCCACCTGGACCCCCGGCGGCTGGCCCAGGCCGACCTCCCCCTGCTGTCCAAGTGCTTCGCCCACTCCGCCCGCCCCCGGGGCACCTGCGCGGGGCTGTGGGAAAAGCTGGGCATCCTGGCGGGCATGGCCTGGGCCGGGGAACTGCCCCTGGACCGGGCCCAGCTGGAGGTCTTTCTCACCTGCTATGACGCCGCGGGATGCCCGCCCCTCCACCACAGCGGGGCCTATCACGACGCCTACCATCCCCACTACCGGGTGGTGGACCGGGACCTGGCCTGCTACGCCCCCGCCCTTCAGGCGGTGGACCAGGCCCTCCGGACCGCCGGGGGCCCGGTCATCGTTGCGGTGGACGGCCGCTGCGCCAGCGGCAAGACCACTTTTGCCCGGCGGCTGGGCCAGCTCTTCCCCGACTGCAGCGTATTCCATATGGACGACTACTTCCTGCCCCCGGAAAAGCGCACCCCGGAGCGGCTGTCCGCCCCCGGCGGCAACGTGGACTACGAGCGGGCGGCGGAAGAGCTCTTCGCCCCCCTGAGCTGCGGGGAGGCTGTGGAGCTGCGCTCCTTCGACTGCGCCAGTGGGGAGCTGCGGCCCCCGGTCACCGTCCCCTTCCGCCGGCTCAACATCGTGGAGGGCGGCTATTCCCTCCACCCCGCCCTGGCGGGCTATTCCCAGGTCCACCTCTTCTTCACCTGCTCGCCCCAGGTCCAGCTCTCCCGGCTGGAGCGCCGGGAGGGGCCGGAGAGCCTGGCCCGGTTCCGGGAAAAATGGATCCCCCTGGAGGAGGCCTACTTTGAGGGCCTCCACATCCCCGACCAGTGCGACGCGGCGGTGGACACCTCACGCCTCCCCGCCGGGCAGGAGGCCCTATGACGGAAAAGGAGCGGATGCTGGCGGGGAAGCTCTACCGGGCGGATGACCCGGAGCTGACGGCCGACCACGCCCGAAAATGGCGGCTCACCCGGGCCATCAACACTGCCATGGAGCGGGAGGCCCTGCCGCCCCTCTTCCGGGAGCTCATCGGAGAACTGGGGGCGGGCACGTGGATCGAGCCCCCCTTTTTCTGCGACTATGGAAGCCACATCCGCATCGGAAAGCACTGCTACTTCAACTGCGGCTGTATCCTGCTGGACGTGTGCCCCATCACCATCGGGGACGACTGCTACTTCGCCCCCCGGGTGTGCGTCTACACCGCCGCACACCCCATCGACGCCGGAGTGCGCAACACCGACCTGGAATACGGCAGGCCGGTGACCATCGGCTCCTCGGTCTGGATCGGCGGAAACACCGTCATCAACCCCGGCGTCACCATCGGCAGCAACGTTGTCATCGGCTCGGGCAGCGTGGTGACCCACGACATCCCCTCCGGAGTGGTGGCCGCCGGGAATCCCTGCCGGATTCTTCGGGACATCACGGAAGCGGACCGGCGGTACTGGGAAGCCCAGGCGGCGGAATACCGTGCGGAACAGGCGGAAATCTAAGCGGGCGGCATTGGGGATCAGCACGCTCCAATAGAGCCCTTGGTTCATAACAGCAGGAGGGGGCGGGCCAAATGGCCCGCCCCCTCCTGCTTCCCTTTTATTTTATGCGCCATGTCAGGCTTGTCCGGCGGCCCACGGAGGACCTCCGCCTCGCCGGAAGGCCGGACTTCACAGGAACAAAAGCGCCGCCCCCGCCACAATACCGACGCCGCCACCGACCCGCCCCAGGACCAGGGCCGTGTCAGAAGGCTCCACGGCTTTGTAGCGCCAGCCGTAGCTCAAATACCAGACGGAACGGGGCGAGGCCACGTTCCAGATCCCCAAAGCGATCAAGAGCAGGCCGAACAGGGCCATCCCGCCCCCGCCGGAGGCCTTGGGAACCTCCTGGGCCAGCGCCTTCGTCAAGACCTCTCCCGGCACCCGGGAGCCGCTCTCATAGAGGTCGTTCCAACCGGCCGTGGAGCCGTTGGTATGCCGCTCTTCAAAGTAAGAGGCCCCATCGGGATAGGTGATCCTGATCTCATCCCCCTCCACCGTATACCGGCAGACCTGGCCGCCGCCGGAGATGGTACCGGCCTCCCGGTCCACCGTAAAGGTATTTTCGCCGACGGTGACTTCATAGGTGCCGGCCTGCTCACCGGAACAGCCGGCCAGCAGCAGGAGCAGGCCGAGCAGCAGCGGCACGAGACATTTGCAAACACCCCGTTTTGTCATGCCAGATCCCCCCTTTGATAGGGGCATTATATCAGCTTTAGAACCCTGTGGCAATTACAGCCGCCCGACTTGACTTTTTTCCGGCCATTTGGTAAAATTCTCAAGAATAAAAAGCCGCCATGAAGGCGGCGGGCATTCTATATTTTACGACAAACGCCACGAAGGCAGCGGCTCCCAGAAGGGGGCCCTGTTTTTGCGGCGTTTTTTGCCGGAAGGAGTTTTTCAATGAAGCAATTTTCCACCCGCCGTCTGGCCATGGCGGCCCTCTGCGTGGCCCTGGGGGTCATCCTCCCCATCACCGTCCACTCCATCCCCCGGGCGGGACAGATCCTTCTGCCCATGCACCTCCCCGTCCTGCTGTGCGGCCTGGCCTGCGGCTGGCCCTTCGGGCTGGCCTGCGGGATTTTGACCCCCCTGCTCTCCAGCCTCGTCACCGGGATGCCCCCGGCGGCCATGCTCCCCGCCATGGTCTGCGAGCTGGCAGCCTACGGCCTCATCTCGGGCGTCCTTTCCCAGGTGATCCACACTGGGAAGCGGCCCGCCGACCTCTACATCCAGCTCATCGGGGCCATGCTCATCGGCCGGGTGGTCTACGGCGTGATGAACGCCCTGGTGTTCTCCGCCGGGAGCTATTCCATGGCCGTCTTTGTCTCCGCCGCCTTTGTCACCGCCCTGCCCGGCATCATCATCCAGCTGGTGGCCCTGCCCCCGCTGGTGCTGCTGCTGGAGAAGGCCCGACTGCTGGAGAGCCCCTACGCCGTGGCGGCGTGAGGGGCTTTAGGGGAAGGCTGGGGGGGATTTGGAAGGTTCCCCTCATCCGTCAGCGGCGAAGCCGCTGACACCTTCTACCCACAGGGCATGAGCTGTCCGTAAGCGGCACAGCCGCTAACGGACAGCCAACCCCGAGGGGAAGGCTTTAAGGTGTGATCGTAAGACGTTTCCTTGTTGGAACGGCAAAAAGGCCCCCGTCCACGAAGGACGGGGGCCTTTCCTTTATTCTTTGGTTTTCAGCGCCCGGGTGGCGTTGAGGATGGCGATGACGCTCACCCCCACGTCGGCAAAGACGGCCTCCCACATATTGGCCACACCGAACAGCCCCATGATCAGGAACACGGCCTTCACCGCCAGGGCAAAGACGATGTTCTGCCGGGCGATGACCAGGGTCCGCCGGGCGATGGAGATGGCGGCGGCAATCTTGGAGGGCTTGTCGTCCATCAGCACCACGTCGGCGGCCTCGATGGCGGCGTCGCTCCCCAGGGCGCCCATGGCGATACCCACGTCGGAGCGGGAGAGGACGGGGGCGTCGTTGATGCCGTCCCCCACGAAAGCCAGGGTGCCCTTGGGCGCCTTCTGGCTCAGAAGGGCCTCCACCTGCTCCACCTTTCCGGCGGGGAGAAGCTGGGCGTGGACCTCATCCAGCCCCAGTTCCTTTCCCACCGCCTCCCCCACGGCCTGGGCGTCGCCGGTGAGCATGACCGTCCTGCGGACACCGGCGGCCTTCAGGGCGGCGACGGCGGCCTTAGCGTCGGGTTTCACCTCGTCGGAGATAACGATATGGCCCAGGTATTCCCCCTCCGCGGCCACGTGGACGGTGGTGCCCACATGGTGGCAGGGGTGCCAGGAGACCCCCATCTCCTCCATCAGCTTATCGTTGCCCACATAGACGGTCCTGACGTCTCCGCCCTCCCCGGCGGCGGGGCCGATCTCAGCTTTGACGCCCCGGCCGGCGATCTCCGCCACGTGGGTGACCCGGCTTTCGTCCATGTCCATGCCGTAGGCGTCCCGGAGGGAGCGGGCGATGGGGTGGCTGGAATAGCTCTCGGCCAGGGCGGCCAGCTCCAGCAGTTGGGGCTCGGAGCACCGGTCGGGGTGGATGGCGGTGACGTTGAAGACCCCCCGGGTGAGGGTGCCGGTCTTGTCAAAGACCACGATATCGGTCCGGGCCAGGGCCTCCAGGTAGTTGCTCCCCTTCACCAGCACCCCCTGCTTGGAGGCGCCGCCGATGCCGCCGAAGAAGGTGAGGGGCACCGAGATCACCAGGGCGCAGGGGCAGGAGATGACGAGGAAGATGAGGGCCTGCTCGATCCACTTGCTCCAGTCCCCGCCGGTAACCAGAGGCGGGATCACCGCCAGCAGGACGGCCCCAATGACCACCACGGGGGTATACCACCGGGCAAAGCGGGTGATAAACTGCTCCGCCTTGGCCTTCTTGCTGCTGGAGTTCTCCACCAGATCCAGGATCTTGGAGACGGTGGAGTCCCCGAACTCCTTGGTGGTGCGCACCCGCAGCAGGCCGGTGAGATTGACGCAGCCGGAGATCACATCGTCCCCCGGCTGGACGTCACGGGGCAGGGATTCGCCGGTGAGGGCGGCGGTGTTGAGGGCGGAGGTCCCCTCCAGGATCACGCCGTCCAGGGGCACCCGCTCGCCGGGCTTGATGAGGATGGTCTCCCCCACCGCCACGTCCTCGGGGTCCACCTTCTCCTCCCTGCCCTCCCGCTCCACGTTGGCGTAGTCCGGGCGGATGTCCATGAGGGCGGCGATGGACTGGCGGGAGCGGCCCACCGCCCAGCCCTGGAAGAACTCGCCCACCTGGTAAAAGAGCATGACGAACACGCTCTCCGGGTACTCCCCGATGGCCAGGGCGCCCACGGTGGCCAGGGCCATGAGGAAATTCTCGTCAAAAACCTGGCCGTGGGCGATGTTGCGCGCCGCCCGCCAGAGGATATCCCAGCCGATGACGAAATAGGGGATCAGAAAGATCAGAAGCCTTCCCCAGCCGGGGAGCGCCGCCGCCCGGGTCACCAGCTCCGCCGCCACGAAGAGCACGGCGGCGGAGACGATCCTGGCCAGCATCTTTTTTTGTTTTGGGGTCATGGGTATCCCTCCTCTATATAGTAGCGGGCTTGGTCAGGACCGCCAGTCCCACCGGAAGCCACCCCTCGATTCGGGTGGGGGCGGCTTCCGGCAGCCCGCAGCGGCGGAGAAATGTCTCATAACCGCCCAGCGTAAATTGGACCTTGGGAGAAAACCCCGCCAGCCGGTAGAGCCGGATCAGGAACCGAACCCCCGGCCCCGCCTCCCCCTGCAGGTAGGTGGGCAGGATCAGCTTCCCCCCGGGGCGCACCACCCGCCACAGCTCCGCCACCGCCTGCTCCGGCCGGGACAGCAAGTGGAGGACGTTGGCGGCAATCACGGCATCGAAGGCGCCGTCCCGGTCCGGCAGGCACAGCAGGTCCCGGACCTCAAAAGCCAGGTTGGTCCGGCCAAGGCGTTTGGCTTTGAGGAAGGCCCGGTCCAGCATAGCCTCGGACAGGTCGGTGCACAGCACCTTCCCCGCCCGCTCCGCCGCCGCCAGGGAAAATTTCCCCGTGCCGGCGGCGCAGTCCAGCACCCGGGCGCCGGGGGATATCTCCGCCGCCACCCGCCGGACCGCCTCCGCGTTGGCCCTCCGGTTGCATCGCCCCGCCAGATCATAGAGTCCCGCGATCCGGTCCCAGAACATGGCCATCACATTTCGATGACGCAGTCCGGCTCCACCCGCTTACAGGCCTTCACCACCTCCGCCATGATGGCGTCGAACCGGGCGTCGTCGGCCTCAATGGTAAGCTTCTGCTGGATGAAGCTGACGGTGGCGGCGGTCACGCCGTCGATCTTGTTGATGGCGTCCTCCATCTTGGCGGCACAGTTGGCACAGTCCAGATCGGTCAGTTTGTAACGTTTTTTCATAGTAGTTCCCTCCAACGATTCAATATAGGGTGTCCCCGTTTACTCGCTCACATGCTCCATGCCCTGGTCCAGGATCGTACGCACATGGCTGTCCGCCAGGGAATAGAAAACGGTCTTTCCATCCCGGCGGCCCTTCACCAGCTTGGACTGCTTCAGGGAGCGGAGCTGGTGGGAAATGGCGGACTGGGTCATGCCCAAAAGCTGGGCGATATCACACACGCACATCTCCGATTCAAACAGGACATACAGGATCTTGATGCGGGTGGAGTCGGCAAAGATGCGGAACAGGTCGGCCAGGTCGTACAGGGTCTCCTCGTCGGGCATGTTCTCGTTCACCTGGGCCACGATCTCCTCATGGACGTGGATGTACTCACAGCGCTCCGGCTCCATCAGCTCGTCTTCCGTCATGGTATCTCCTCCTTTTCTGAACATATGAGCTATTGTTCATATGTTGTATCATACACTTCCTCCTCCCTGTTGTCAAGAGGGGACCAAACTATTTTTAGCCGCTTTTTGTTCTGTGAAAAATTTTCCTTTTCAGATTCATAGTATTGTGCTATGATTTAAGGGATGAATGGCGGCATCTTCCGCCGGACATACTGAAAACACTGTCTTTGAAAGGAGTTTCATCCTATGGTCAACATTCAAAAGGCCGCCGTCATCGGCTGCGGGTTCGTGGGCTCCTCCACCGCCTTCGCCATGATGCACACCGGCGTTTTTTCCGAATTGGTCCTCATCGACGTCAACCAGGACAAGGCCCAGGGGGAGGCCATGGACCTGTCCCACGGCCTCCCCTTCGCCCGGCCCATGAAGATTTACGCGGGAGACTACTCCGACCTCAGGGAGTGCGCCCTCATCGTGATCACCGCCGGGGCCGCCCAGAAGCCCGACGAGACCCGGCTGGACCTGGTCCACAAAAACGTGGGCATTTTCCGCTCCATCATCCCGGAGATCGTCAAGTATAACAAGGAGGCCGTTTTGCTGGTGGTCTCCAACCCGGTGGACATCCTCACCTACGCCGCCCAAAAGCTCTCCGGCCTGCCTTCCCGGCAGGTATTGGGCTCCGGCACCGTGCTGGACACCGCCCGGCTGAAGTATCTGGTGGGGGAACACCTGGGGGTGGACAGCCGGAGCGTCCACGCCTTCATCATCGGCGAGCACGGGGACAGCGAGCTGGCCGTGTGGAGCGGGGCCAACGTGTCGGGGGTGGATCTGGACCACTTCTGTGAGCTGTGCGGCCACACCCGGCACCGGGAGAACATGGAGCGCATCTACACCGACGTGCGGGATTCCGCCTACGAGATCATCGAGAAAAAGGGCGCCACCTACTACGGCATCGCCGCCGCGGTGGCCCGCATCGCCCAGTGCATCGTCCGGGACGAACACTCGGTGCTGCCCGTATCCACCAATCTCCACGGGCTCTATGGGGTGGGCGACCTGTGCATGAGCGTGCCCACGGTGGTGGGCCGCCGGGGCGCGGAGAAGGTGCTGGAGATCGAAATGAACGACGAGGAGCGCGCGGAGTTCCGCCGCTCCGCCGCCACCCTGCAAGAGGTGGCCCGGACCCTCCAGCTGTAAATTGTGTTAAAAATTTCACACTTTTATTGACAAAGCCTCCGGTACAGCGTAGACTTTCCATCATAGTTTGCGCTGTGCCGGGATAGAAGGGCACAAAATCAAAACAGGGAAAGGAAGCGTACATATGAAGACATTTGCCGGAAGATTTGAGGGCAAGACCATGCTGGTGACCGGCGGCACCTCCGGGATCGGCAAGGCCGTCTGCCTGCGGGCGGGGGCCGAGGGGGCCTATGTCATCGTGGCCGGCCGGAACGCCGAGCGGGGCGGCGCCGTAGTGGAAGAGATCGTCAAGGGGGGCGGCAGGGCCATCTTCCTGGCCGCCGACGTGACGAAAGAGGAGGACATCAAGGCCCTCTTCGCCGCCATCGACGCCAAGGTGGGCGACCTGGACATCGCCATCAACAACGCCGGCGTGGTAGGCAACGGCGAGCGCATCGACGAGATGCCCACCGAGGAGTGGCACCGGGTCATCTCCACCAATCTGGACGGCATCTTCTTCTGCTGCCGGGAGGAGGCCAAGCGGATGATTGCCCGGGGGCAGGGCGGCTCCATCGTCAACGTGGGTTCGGTCACCGGCCTCACCGGTTTCTACCGGGCCACCGCCTATGTGGCCTCCAAGCACGCCGTCAACGGCCTGACCAAGGCCATGGCCAACGACCTGGCCCCCTTCGGCATCCGGGTCAACTCCGTCAACCCCGCCAACACCACCACCCCCATGACCGACGCCTCCGCCGTGGCGGTAAAGGAGAAGATCCAGGCGGCCATGGCCGCGGGCAAGACCCTGGAGGAGGCCAAGGCCGACACCATGATCGGCGGCAAGACCCAGGCCCTCCTCAAGCGCAACTCCACCCCGGAAGAGCAGGCCGCGGCCATCCTCTTCCTGGCCTCCGAGGACGCGGGGTATGTCACCGGTGTGCCCTTCGCCACCGACGCCGGCTGGACGGCGTATTGAGCCTGCCCTGTACATCTGCATCAATGCAAAACCCCCGGCGGTCCGAAAGGGCCGACGGGGGTTCTCTTTTGGGGCGTTCACTGGTGGGATGGTGATAAAGGGAGGCTGTCCTTGGCGGTAGGTTCCCCTCATCCGCCCCAGCGTGCGCGCTGGGGCACCTTCCCCCAGGGGAAGGCTTTTAAGGGGTGCCAACGGGGACATAGACGTTACGGGCGGGGGGCCTTTCCGGCTGTTTAGGCTTTGTCCTGCTGGATGAGGAGCTTGACGGCCTCGATGCCCACCTCGATGGCGGCGGCAAGGTCGTGGCTCTCCTTCTGGTCCAGGCCGGCGGCCTCCCGCTCCTGGTTCCAGATCACGTGGAAGCAGGAGCCGCAGCGCACGTCCAGGGCGGCGGCGCAGCAGAAGAGGGCGGCGGACTCCATCTCGGAGGCCAGGACCCCCAGGCGCTTCCACGCCTCCCACTTGGCCAGCAGTTCGTAGCTGACCGGCATCCGCTTGGGGTCGTGCTGGCCGTAGAAGGAGTCCTTGCACTGGACCACCCCGGCGTGCCAAGGCTTGCCCAGGTTCTTGGCCGCCTGGACCAGGGCGGACTGCACCTGGTAGTCGGACACCGCCGGGAACTCGATGGGGGCGTACTCCCGGGAGGCCCCCTCATGCCGGACGGCGCCGGTGGCGATGACCACGTCGTCGGCCTGGACCTTCAGGTTGATGCCCCCGCAGGTGCCCACCCGGATAAAGGTGTCCGCCCCGATATTGTGGAGCTCCTCCATGGCGATGACGGCGGAGGGCCCGCCGATGCCGGTGGAGCAGACCGAAACCTTCGACCCCAGGAGGGTGCCGGTGTAGATGGTGTATTCCCGGTTGGAGTGGACCAGATGGGGATCGTCAAAATAGGCGGCGATCTTCTCGCACCGGCCGGGGTCGCCGGGGAGGAAGCAATAGCGGCCCACGTCGCCCTTTTTACACTGAATATGGAACTGCAGCTCGTGTTCCTGCATTTGTGTCACCTCATTTATTTTTTGGAGAACTGTAAAATGATTATACTCCTTTTTCCTCCCCTTTGCAAGTTTCCTACAAAGGACGGGTGCGGTCTGTAACCTTTTGTTGTTGTTTTTTCCTCTCCCATCGGCTAAAATGTATACTGCCCAAAGGAAGGAAGATCCTATGAAAAAGACTGTGCCCCTTTGTCTGCTCTCCCTGGTCCTGGGCGCTGCCCTGGGCCTGGGCGTGGGCCAGGCTCTCCCCGCCGCCCTGCCCCTCCAGACGGCGGCCGCCGTGCTCAACATCGCCCCCACCCCGCTGCCCGCCGGAGCCGCCCCCCTGGACACCAGGGATAACGGCCCTCTGCTGGAACAGGGCCAGGCCGTCCTGGACGCCCTGAAGCAATCCGATTACGCCGCTCTGGCCCAGCTGGCCCATCCGGAGCTGGGGGTCCGCTTCACCCCCTATTCCACCGTGGACACCGAGAGCGACCTGGTGCTCTCCCCGGAACGGCTGGCCGCCGCCGGAGGGGACAGCCGCTCCTACACCTGGGGCGTGGTGGACGGCAGGGGCAGCCCCCTGGTGGCCACCATCGCGGAATACTTTGCCAGTTATGTCTTTAACGCCGACTACACCCAGGCCCCCATGATTGGGGTCGACCAGGTGCTTGAGACGGGCAACGCCCTGGAAAACGCCCCGGACGCCTATCCCGGCGACCGGTTCGTGGACTACTATTTCCCCGGCCTGGACCCGGTGAACGAGGGCTTCGACTGGTGCTCTCTGAAGCTGGTATTCCGGGAATACCAGGGGACCTGGCGCCTGGTGGGCGCCATCCACAGCCAGTGGACCATCTGAACCAAAGCCGCCCGGCAGACCAATGTCTGCCGGGCGGCTTTTCCTTTACTCCTTCTCGGCGAAGTTCAGCTTGTTCAGATAGCGGTAGATGGTGGTCTCGGTGGTGTGCAGGCACTCGGCCAGCTCGGCGATGGCCCCCTTGACCAGGAAGATGCCCTTTTGGTCCAGACTGCGGACGATCTCCAGCTTTTCCTGCTGGGAGAGGCGGATGGGGTCCAGCTGGTACTTGTCCAGCTCGTCCCGGATCGTGTGGGAGACCATCCCCTCCACCGAGATGTCGAAGCTGTTATAAAAGGAAGTGCCGGGCTCGGCGTCGTAGGGGTGCTGGCCGGAAACCATGACGTTCAGCAGATCCCGCAGCTCCACCAGCCGGTCCACGTTTTGGTTTACCGTGAGGACCGCCATCAGCTCATGGGCGTCGTTGCGGAGGAACAGGGTGGCGGACTTGAGTTTGTTCTTTCGTTTGGACAGAGCCCGGTAGTTGACGATAAAGTCGTTCCGCTCGTAGCGCCGCTCCTCCAAAAAGCCGCGCTCCAGGGAACGCATTTCACTGCCCACCACCATCTCCTCGTCAAAGGGGTTGACCACATGGTAAACCGAACGGGTCTCCACCTCATAGAGGATAACCTCCGTGTCCGGCCCCATCATTTCGGCGATAAATTGGGTCAGCGGCAAAAAGCGGTCCATATTCTCCGACATAGGCTCTGTCTCCTCCCAACGGGCGTTCCATTCCACGCGGAATTTTTACTAATTATACTATAAATGGATGGAAAAGTCTAGGGGATCAAAAAGAGGCCGGCGGCCCGCGCGTAACGCGCGGGCCGCCGGCCGGAGAGAGGAAGAGCGATGGCTCAGGCAGAAATCAGGTTGACGACCAGCTGTACAAAGACCGCGGCGATGACCACGGGCACGATGTACTTGACCAGGACGACATACAGGCGGTTGAACTTGATGCCCTCGCCCAGGTTGATCTCATCCACGAGGACTTTGGGCTTGATGACCCAGCCCACCAGGATGATCATCATCAGGGCGCCCAGGGGCAGCAGGATGGCCGAGACCAGCACGTCGTTGGTGAAGTCGAAGATGCTGCGGCCGAAAATCGACACGCCGGACAGCAGGCCGAAGGAGAGCATCATCAGCACGCCCACGGCAAAGACGATGAGGGCCACGATGATGGTGGCTTTCTTCCGCTCGATCTTCAGCTCGTCCGTGAAGAAGCCCACGATGGCCTCCATGATGCAGATGGTGGAGGTGAGGCAGGCGAAGAAGAGCAGCAGGAAGAAGATGGTGGAAAACAGCATGCCGAACTTCATCTGGGCGAAGATGGTGGGCAGGGTGATGAAGACCAGCGGGGGGCCCATGCCGGCCTCGATGCCGAAGGAGACGCAGGCGGGGAAAATGATGAAGCCGAAGAGGATGGCGGCCATGGTATCGCCCAGGCCCACCATGATGGTGCTGCTGCCCAGGCTCTTTTTCCGATCCAGATAGCTGCCGTAGATCACCAGGTTGCCGGCGCCCACCCCCAGGGTGAACAGCGCTTGTCCCACGCCGGCCACAATGGTTTCGCCGTTGAGGTTCTCAATCTTGGGCATGAGGTAGAATTCCAGCCCCGCCCCGGCGCCGGGGAGCAGGACGGAGCGGATGGCCAGGAAAATAATCATGACGAACAGGACGGGAAGCAGGACGTTGCATACCTTTTCAATGCCGCCCTTCACCCCCCGCACAACGACGAAGGTGGTGATGATCAGCATAAACGCCAGCCAGAAGATGACCTGGACAGGGTCGGCGATGAATTCACCGAAGACCCCGCCCACCTGGGCGGCGTCCATCCCGACAAAGGTACCGGTCACGGACTTGATCAGGTAGGCCGCGGTCCAGCCAGCGATCCCGCCGTAGAAGCCCAGGGTCAGGGTCAGGGCGATGACGCCGATGATGCCCAGCAGGTACCACTTGGTACCCGGAAGGAGCTGTTTGAGGGCGCTGGTATAGCTGGTGCCGGTCTTCCGGCCGATGGCGAACTCCGTCATCAGCACCGGAGCGCCGATCACGAGCAGGGCGATGATGTACACGACAATGAACGCTGCGCCGCCGTAGCGGCCGACCATGTAGGGGAACTTCCAGACATTTCCCAAGCCGATGGCTCCGCCCATAGAGGCCAGGACGAAGGCGATGCGGCTGCCGAATTGCTCCCGTTGACCAGGAGGCGTCACTTTGGCTGTGGATACTTCTTTTGACATGGGTTCCCTCCCTTTCCCGACGTCCGCCCCTGACGGAGGGGGCACCCTTCCGTCAGGAGGGACACCATTACACACAGGTCCGTTCTTACCTGGGGACGGCTTCGATCAGAGCAGCTCGAAACCGGCGGTGAAGTGGCGCAGGGCGGTGATGGGGCCTTCGTAGATCATCTTCATGCCCTTGTACTCATCCCGGTGGGCATAGATGTACTCCATGGCGTTGACGATGCAGTCCAGGTGGTTGTTGGTGTACACCCGGCGGGAGACCGAGATCCGCATGAGCTCCAGCTCGGGCCAGATGGGGTTGCCCTCGGCGTCCTTGCCGCCAAAGGCGCAGGCGCCCATCTCCACGGCCCGGATGCCGGCCTCCTCATAGAGGGCCACCACCAACCGCTGGGCCGGGAACTCGTACTGGGGGATCTGGGGGAAGAACCGGCGGGCGTCCACATAGATGCCATGGCCGCCGGCGGGCTCCACGATGGGGATGCCCTTCTCCCGCAACTGGTCGCCGAGATACTTGACCTGGGCGATGCGGGTATCCAGGTAGGCGTCGGTGGTGGCCTCCCGCAGGCCCACGGCCAGGGCCTCCATGTCACGACCGGACTGGCCGCCGTAAGTAATGAAGCCCTCGTGGACGATGGCCTGGACGTTAGAATAGAGGTAGAAGTCGTGGTTCCGGGTGACGATCAGGCCGCCGATGTTCACAAGGCCGTCCTTCTTGGAGCTCATGGTGGCGGTCTCGCAGTAGGAGAACATCTCCCGGGTGATCTCCCGGATATCCTTGTCGGCGTAGCCGGGCTCCCGGTGCTTGATGAACCAGGCGTTCTCCGCCAGGCGGGCGCTGTCGATGACCAGGGGGATCTTGTGGGCCTTGGCGAACTCGCTGACGGCGCGGATGTTGGCCATGGACACGGGCTGGCCGCCGTTGTTGTTGCAGGTCACGGTGATGATGATGACCGAGATGGCGTCCTCGCCGTGGTCGTCCAGGATCTTCTGAACCTTCTTAAGGTCGATGTCCCCCTTGAAGTCCTCGGCGGGGCTGGAGGCGTCCAGGCCGGCGTCGATGACGCAGTCCACGGGGATGGCGCCCAGGATCTCGGCGTTGCCGTGGAAGGTGTCGAAGTGCATGTTGCCCACGGCGTACTTGCCGGGCTTGGCGTAGTACTGGGCCATGATGAAGTCGGCGCCGCGGCCCTGGTGGGTGGGCTGGACGTAGGGCATCCCAAAGACTTCCTGGGCGGAGGCCTCAAGCTTGTAGAAGCTCTTGGCCCCGGCGTAGCTCTCGTCACCCAGCATCATGGCCGACCACTGCTCGGTGCTCATGGCGGTGGTGCCGGAGTCGGTGATGCAGTCCACATACACGTCCTCAGCCTTCAGGCGGAAGGCGTTGTACTGGGCCAGCTTCAGGGCCTCTTCCCGCTGGGCGCGGGTGGTTTTCTTGATGGGTTCCACGACTTTGATGCGGAAATTCTCAGCGGTTTGAAAATCTCTGATCTCCGGCATAGTAAATACTCCCTTTCACTTGTTTCATTTTTGCAAGGTTTATTTTTTATTACCTTGTGTAACTTATAATAACATTAGGTCATATATTTTTTCAATATGTAAATATTCTAAAAATAGCCGTTCCTTTTTGTGTGAATTGACGTTACTATATGTAATTATTTCTTACAACACAGTTTTTCCGGCCCCTGTTTTATCCGCTCCGCCAGGGTTCGGCAGGGCCCGCCATACCGGCGGTCAAATTGCACATTCCCAGACATTTCCCCCGCCGCGTTTTGGGTATTTCGTCAAAAAGCGTAAGGGAAAAGGGTTAAAATCGGGTAAGACCTTGCAAAATGTGCACTGAGTTGATAAAATTGCGTCGTTGTCTATTGGACGGGGCGATGCCCCGAAACGCAAAAGGAGTTGGAAAGAAATTGCAAGTTGAAAATCTGTTCTGGATCGGCTTCATCGGCTCTGTCGTGGCCCTGGTCTTCGCCTTTGTTCAGCGCAACAAAGTCATGAAGTTTTCCGAGGGCACCGAGCTGATGCAGAAGATCGCGTCCTCCATCCGCGAGGGTGCCAACGCTTACCTCAAGCGCCAGTATTCCACCGTAATCAAGATCTTTGCCGTGGTCTTTGTGATCCTGCTGATCCTGTCCGCCACCCACATGCTGGATAACTTCTTCATCCCCTTCGCCTTCCTCACCGGCGGCATCTACTCCGCCCTGGCCGGCTTCATCGGGATGAAGATCGCCACCGCCTCCAACGCCCGGACGGCCAACGCCGCCCATGAGAGCCTGAACCGGGGCCTGAACGTGGCCTTCTCCTCCGGCTCCGTCATGGGCTTCACCGTGGTGGGCCTGGGCCTGCTGGACGTGACCGTGTGGTTCCACATCCTCAAGTACGCCGCCGGCTATGACGCCGCCCAGATCGCCCAGACCATGGTCATGTTCGGCATGGGCGCCTCCTTTATGGCCCTCTTCGCCCGTGTGGGCGGCGGCATCTTCACCAAGGCCGCCGACGTGGGCGCCGACCTGGTGGGCAAGGTGGAGGCCGGCATCCCCGAGGACGACCCCCGCAACCCCGCCACCATCGCCGACAACGTGGGCGACAACGTGGGCGACGTGGCCGGCATGGGCGCCGACCTCTACGAGTCCTACGTGGGCTCCATCCTGGCTACCTTCGCTCTGGGCGCCACCGCCTTCTTTGACGAGGGCATGGGCTGGAACGCCATGCTGCTCCCCCTGGCCGTGGCCGTGGTGGGCGTGCTGTGTTCCCTGCTGGGCACCTTCCTGGTGCGCACCCAGGAGAACGCCGACCAGCGCTCCCTGCTGAAGACCCTCCGCAAGGGCACCTACACCGCCGCCGTCCTGGCCGCCGTGGTTGCCGCCCCCATCACCTATGTGCTCATGGGCTCCTGGGGCGCTTACGTGGCCATCCTGGCCGGCCTGATCGCCGGCTGTGCCATCGGCTATTTCACCGAATATTTCACTTCCGACACCTATAAGCCCACCCAGACCTTGGCCGACTCCACCGAGACCGGCGCCGCCACCACCATCATCGGCGGCCTGTCCCTGGGCATGCAGTCCACCGCCGCCCCCATCGTCATCATCGGCATCGCCATCATCGTGGCCTTCCTGGCCGCCGGCGGCTCCCTGCACACCGCCAGCGCCGCCTATGAGGCCAGCTTCTCCAAGGGCCTCTACGGCATCGGCATCGCCGCCGTGGGCATGCTCTCCACCCTGGGCATCACCCTGGCCACCGACGCTTACGGCCCCGTGGCCGACAACGCCGGCGGCATCGCTGAGATGAGCGGCCTGGGCGAGGAGGTCCGCACCCGCACCGACGCTCTGGACTCCCTGGGCAACACCACCGCCGCCACCGGCAAGGGCTTCGCCATCGGCTCCGCCGCCCTCACCGCCCTGGCCCTGCTGGTCAGCTACGTGGACGTGGTGAACGCCAAGACCGCCGGCATGGCCGGCGCCGCCATCGACCTGAAGCTTACCAACCCCGCCGTCCTGGTAGGCATCTTCGTGGGCGCCATGCTCACCTTCGTCTTTGCCTCTCTGACCATGTCCGGCGTGCAGCGGGCCGCCCAGTCCATCGTGGTGGAGGTCCGCCGCCAGTTCCGGGAGATCGCCGGCATCATGGAGGGCACCACCGACCCCGACTACGCCTCCTGCGTGGACCTGTGCACCCGGGGCGCCCTCCACGAGATGATCGCCCCCTCCCTGCTGGCCATCATCGTCCCCGTCATCACTGGCCTGATCCTCGGGCCTGAGGCCGTGGTGGGCCTGCTGGGCGGTGTCACCGTCACCGGCTTCGCCGTGGCCGTGTTCATGTCCAACGCCGGCGGCGCCTGGGACAACGCCAAGAAGTATATCGAAAGCGGCAAGCACGGCGGCAAGGGCTCCGACTGCCACAAGGCCGCCGTCATCGGCGACACCGTGGGCGATCCCTTCAAGGACACCTCCGGCCCCTCCCTGAACATCCTCATCAAGCTGTGCTCCACCGTCTCCATCGTCTTCTCCACCCTGGTCATCAATTTCAACCTGACCTCCTTCATGGGCTGAGAGACATTTTAAAACAAGAAAAAGCACCGTGTCCAAATTGGACACGGTGCTTTTTTACGCGCTGCCGTATAACGATGCTAGATTTGTTCTTCCCGCTCCCGGCGGAGCAGGCCCTCGATCACCAGGCGGAAGTTGAGCATCCAGTTCTCCTCCGTGGCCCGGACGGCCCCCGCCCGGTCTCCGGCGGCCAGGGCGGCGATGATGCACCGGTGGCCCTCCACCGACTGGCCCCGGAAGTCCTCCCGTTTAAAGAACTGGGTCTCGGTCCGGTCCACATGAAGGCCCAGGTCGTCGATATAGGCCGCCAGATAGTGGTTCTCCGCCAGTGAGATCAGCTCCTGGTGGAAGAGCCGGTCGGCCTCCTGGACCTGGGCAAGGCTCCCCTCGGCGATGGCCCGCCCCAGGGCCTCGTTGCGCTCCTCCAGCCTTCGGATGACCTCCGGGGTCACCCGGTCGAAGGCCAGCTCCACCGCAAAGCCGTGAAGGTTGGACAGCAGAGGATAGATCTGCCGCATCTCCTCCAGGTTGATGGGGGCCACCCGGGTGCCCCGGCCGGGGAGGATCTCCACCAGCTTTTTTTCCGAGAGGACCTGCAGGGCCTCCCGCACCGGGGTGCGGCTCACATGAAAATATTTGGAGAGCTCCTCGTCATAGATCCGCTCCCCCGGCTCCAGGGTCCCGTCCACCATCCAGGCGGACAAGGTCTGGAGCACCCGCTCCTTGGCGTTGAGGCGCTCAATGGGGGCACTCTCTTGTGGTATCGGCATATTGGTCTGCTCCTTAATCTCTGGAAATATTGTTTTTTCAATCATAGCACACCCAAGCGCCATCGTGCAACCATCGAGGGGGGAAAAAGGCGGACACAAAAATGCACAAAAAATTTTAGTTGTGCAAAGCCTTTTTGTTTTTGTTGACGGCATCCAAAAACCATGCTATATTTTGATTGCGATATGCGATATATTGCATATCAGTTTGAGGAGGGATTTGATGGACGAGTGTTTCAAAGCGGTCCACCGCCCCAGGCGGACCCAGGGGCTCAGCGACGTTTCCGCCTTCGGTCTTGAGGCGGCGAAGCAGGCGCGCGCCTTTCACGCCAGCTTCCCGGAGTACGGCGTCACTCCCCTGGCGGACCTGTCCGGCCTGGCCGGGGCGCTGGGCCTGGGGGGCGTATACGTCAAGGACGAAAGCTACCGTTTCGGCCTGAACGCCTTCAAGGTGCTGGGCGGGAGCTTTGCCATCGGCAGCTACATCGCCGGGCGGCTGGGGGTAGCGCTGAAGGACCTGCCCTATGAGAAAATGGTGAGCGACGCCGTGCGGCAAAAGCTGGGGGAGATCACCTTTGTCACCGCCACCGACGGCAACCACGGCCGGGGCGTGGCCTGGACGGCCAACCGGCTGCGGCAGAAAGCGGTGGTCTACATGCCCAAGGGCTCCGCCCTGGAGCGGCTGGAGAACATCCGGGCCCTGGGCGCCGAGGCCTCCATCACCGATTTGAACTACGACGACGCGGTGCGCCTGGCCAATCAAGGCGCGGAACAGTACGGCTGGGTCATGGTCCAGGACACCGCCTGGGAGGGCTATGAGGACATCCCCGCCTGGATCATGCAGGGTTACACCACCATGGCCCTGGAGGCGGTGGAACAGCTGCGGGAGCATCAGGTAGAGCGGCCCACTCACGTGTTCCTGCAGGCGGGCGTGGGCGCCATGTCCGGCGGCGTCACCGGCTTCCTCAGTGACTATTACGGGGAGAAGGACCGGCCCATCATCACCATCGTGGAGCCCAACAAGGCCGACTGCCTCTACCGCACCGCCCGGGCCAACGACGGCCGGCTCCGCTTTGTCTCCGACGGCATGGATACCATTATGGCCGGCCTGGCCTGCGGAGAGCCCTGCACCATCGGCTGGAAGGTCCTGGCCGACCACGCCGACCATTTCGTCTCCTGCCCCGACTACACCGCCGCCAAGGGCATGCGGGTGCTGGGCAACCCCCTGGCGGGAGATCCCCGGGTAGTCTCCGGGGAGAGCGGCGCCGCCACGCTGGGCCTGGTGGCCGAGGTCATGCAGAACAGGAGCTTGGACTGGCTGCGGGAGGAGCTTCAGCTGGACGGAAATTCCAGAGTCCTGTGCATCTCCACCGAGGGAGACACCGACCGTGCCGGGTACCGCCGGATCGTGTGGGACGGCGCCTACCCCAGCTTTTGACCCATTGAGAGAAGAGAAAAGAGAATATGTAAGGAGGAAAAAAGATGTTTGACTGGCTGGTAAACGTGACCGAGTTCCTTTGGGGGACCCCGTTGATGATCCTGATGATCGGCGTGGGCCTCTACCTCACCATCCGCACCGGATTCTTCCAGTTCACCGGGATCAAGACCATCTGGAAAAAGACCTTTGGGGAGCTGTTCCGCAAGGACAAGCCGGCGGACGCCGGTGAGGGGATGCTCCGCCCCTTCCAGGCCCTCTCCACCGTGCTGGCCGGCACCGTGGGCAGCGGCAACATCGCGGGCGTGGCCGCCGCCATCGCCGTGGGCGGCCCCGGCGCCGTGTTCTGGATGTGGATCATCGCCCTGGTGGGCATGATGACCAAGATGGCCGAGGTCACCCTCTCCGTGGCTTACCGCAAGAAGGGTGAGAACGGCGAGTTCTACGGCGGACCCATGCACTACATCAAGGAGGGCCTGGGTGGCGGCCTGGGCAAGTTCCTGGGCGGCTTCTACGCCGTGGCCCTGTTCATCCTGGTGGTCACCGACGCCTGCTTCGTGCAGACCAACACCCTGGCCACCTCCGCACAGGACGTGTTCCATATTCCCCTGCTGGTCAGCGGCGTGGTGCTGGTGGCCCTGAGCCTGTTCATCATCCTCCGGGGCGGCGTGAAGAAGATCGGCGCCTTCTGCGGCAAGGTGGTACCCCCCATGTGCGTCCTCTACATCTTGGGCACCCTGGTGGTCATCGTGGCCAACTTCCGCAGCATCCCTGAGGCCTTCGGCATGATCTTCCGTTATGCCTTTGCCCCCGCCCCCGCCGTGGGCGGCTTCCTGGGTTCCACCATCTCCCTGGCCGTGGCCCGCGGCGCCTCCCGGGGCATCTTCTCCAATGAGGCCGGCGAGGGCACCGCTGCCACCGTCCACGCCACCGCCCAGACCGACCATCCCGTCCACCAGGGCATGTACGGCATCGTGGAGGTGTTCATCGACACCGTCCTGATCTGCACCCTCACTGCCTTGGCCATCATCACCAGCGGCGTGTGGAGCAGCGGCGAGACGGGCGTTATCCTCACCTTCGCCGCCTTCCGCAGCGTGTGGGGCGAGTGGGGCACCTGGATCCTCTGTATCGCCGTCATCCTGTTCACCTACTCCAGCTACCTGGGCTTCTTCGTGGAATACCGCACCAGCGTGGAATACCTGTTCGGGGAGAAGAGCGTAAAGTATCTCCAGTGGTTCTTCTTCGTGCCCCCTATCCTGGCCGTGACCATGCCCATCGAGGCTATCTGGTCCCTGGCGGATATGGCGGTGGGCTTCATCGTCATTCCCAATATGATCGCCCTCCTGCTCCTCAGCGGCAAGTTCGTCAAGCTCTTCCGGGAGTATACCGGTAAGGGCCGTCTGCCCGACAGGGCGGAAACATCGGAGAAATAAAACCGCGCAAAAGCGCCGTGCCCCTTTTCGGGGCACGGCGCTTTTTGATTGAGACCTTTCCAGCCCCCGGCGGCAACATGCCGCCGGGCTCAGCCCAGTTCCACCGTCCGGGTGGCCACCGTCTCCCGAAAGGCCCGGTCGTGCTCCACGAAGATCAGAGTAGGCCGGTACTCCAGGATCAGTTCCTCCACCTGCTGGCGGGACCAGAGATCGATATAATTGAGGGGTTCGTCCCACACGTAGAGGTGGGCGCTTTGGCAGAGGCTCCGGGCCAAAAGGACCTTCTTTTTCTGCCCCGCGCTGTACCCAGACAGGTCCTTTTCAAACTGGCGGCGCTCCAGCCCCAGCTTGCGGAGGATGGCCCGGCAGAGGACCGGGTCCACCTCCCACGTCTCCATGGCTTCTTCCAGGCTCCCCCGGAGGAAGGAAGTGTCCTGGGGCAGATAGGAGACGGTGAGGCGGGCGGGACGCAGCACCTCCCCCGTGTGGTCCAGCTCCCCGCCCAGCAGGAGCTTTAAAAGGCTGGTCTTTCCGCAGCCGTTTGGGCCGGTGAGGGCCACCCGCTCGCCGGGGGCCAGGGTGAGAGAGACGGGCGGGCACACTGGTCTGCCGCCGTAGATGGGGGCGGCCTCCCGCAGCTCCAGGAGGCGGGGGCCCTGGAAGGCCAGGGGGCGGAGCTTCAGGGGCTCGGCCTCCTCCACGTTTCGGAGAAGGGTCTCCTTCTCCTCGGCGGCGGAGAGGCGGCGGGCTTCGATGGCCTTGGAGCGGCGCATCATCTTGGCCGCCATATGGCCCACGCGGCCCTTGTCCGCCTTCAGCCCGGAGGCCGCGGCCCCAGCGTTCTTGGTCTTTTCCACCTTCTCCGACCAGTCCCCCGTCCGGCGGGCGGCGTCCCTGAGCTGGCCGATCTCCCGCTTGAGCTGGGCGTCCCGCTGGGCCTCCCAGGCTGTGCGACGCTGGGTGTCGGCCCGCCAGGCGGAATAATTGCCCGCCTGGAGCCGGACGCCGGTCTTTTCCAGGGCCAGGATGTGGTCCACACAGCCGTCCAGGAAGGCCCGGTCGTGGGAGACCAGGAGGAAGCCCCGCTGGCGCTTGAGGTAGGCCGCCACCGTTTGGCGGCCCGCCTCGTCCAGGTGGTTGGTGGGCTCGTCGATGAGGGGAAAGGCCCCCTCGTCCAGAAAGAGGACGGAGAGGAGGGCCCGGGTCTGCTCCCCGCCGGACAGGCTGGAGAAAGGGCGGTAGAGGGCCTCGATCTCCACATCCAGAAGGGAGAGCTCCCGGATGATCTCCCAGTCCTCCGCCGCGGGGCACAGCTCCCCCAGCACCTCCAGTGTCATCCGGTCCGGGCGGCGGACCGGGGCGGGAAAATAGCGGGCGGACACTCCGCTGCGGACGGCCCGCCCTCCGGAGAGCTCCCCGGCGAGGAGGCGCAGGAGGGTGGTCTTTCCCCGGCCGTTGCGGCCCACCAGTCCCAACCGCCAGGAGGTGTCCAGGCGGAGGGTCAGGTCCTCAAACACGTTGTCGTAACTGCCCTCATAGGCAAAGGTCAGATGGTTGATCTCGATCATAGACATAGGCGGTTCTCCTTTCAGGCGCAAGTCCCCATGACAGGGGCATGTCCGCCCGTGCCACAGAGGATCCAAAACAAAAGGGGCCGCGAGAAAGCATGCCTTCTCACAGCCCCGCCCTGAAAGGGCGCAGCTGGAAGGAGCGCGTGATTTCCCGCGGGACGGCATGAAAAGAGATGGGGACGGCGTCCCCTCTTTTCCTTCCGTCGTTCAGCGAGAAATATTGCGCAAGCCTTCCAGCTCCCTTCCCATTCGATTGGCCCCATTATAGCAGACGCCGGGGGAGTCGTCAACCGGCGGACTTCCCCCCTGGGGAAAAGGCTCCAGTGGGACATATGAGCGTTCCTTCATTTTACAAACCAGGTGGAATCGGGTATAATGTGCTTTGCAATTCGGAAAAAGCGAGGTATCCCATGAAAAAACGTTCCCTGTCCGCCCTGCTGGCGGCCCTGTTCCTTCTGCTCACCTCCTGTTCCGCCCCTCAGAGGGAGCAGGACGACACCCTCCACATTTTGGCCACCACCTACCCGGTGTACCTCTTTACCACCGCCGTCACCCAGGGGGCGGAGGGGGTGGAGGTCTCCCTGCTGGTCAACTCCCAGACCTCCTGCCTCCATGACTATACCCTCACCACCACCGACATGAAGGCCATCGAGGGGGCCGACGTGATCGTGATGAATGGGGTGGGGCTGGAGGACTTCATGTCCGACGCCCTGGCCCAGTCCAAGGCCGCCGTCATCGATGCCTCCGAGGGCGTCGCCCTTCTGCCCACCCTGGAGCACGAGGGACACGACGGCCACGACCACGAGGAAGAGTACGACCCCCACATCTGGATGGACCCGGACCGGGCCGCCCAGATGGTGGAGAGCATCGGCAAAGGCCTCTCCGCGCTCGACGGGGCCCAGGCCCAGACCTATCAGGGCAACGCCACCGACCAGGCGGCGCTGCTCCGCGGCCTAACGTCCACCCTCCTGGAGGGCATCACCCCCCAGTTTTCCCACCGGGAGCTCATCACCTTCCACGACGGCTTCCAGTATTTCGCCGACGCCTTCGACTTCACCATCCTCAAGGCCATCGAAGAGGAGGAGGGCAGCGAGGCCAGCGCCCAGGAGATCAAGGAGATCGTCTCCCTCATCGGGGAATACGGCCTCCCCGCTATCTTCACCGAGGTCAACGGCTCTGAGGCCACCGCCCAGGCCATCGCCCGGGAGACCGGGGTGGAGGTGTGTCAGCTCTCCATGGTCATGAGCGGGACAGACAGCTCCCTGGCCGCCTATACCGACGCCATCCGTGATAATGTGAAAACCATCGTCAACGCGCTGGGCGAGGGGCAGGTGAGGATGGATTGAGCGTACGCAAGCATGAAAACTGCGCCTCCGGCTGCGCCGGGCTGTGCTGCCTGCGGGTGGACGGCATGGGGGTGTCCCTGGGGGACACCCAGCTTCTCCACGACGTGTCCTTCCACCTCCACTGCGGGGAGATCGTGGCCCTCATCGGCCCCAACGGGGCGGGCAAGTCCTCCCTCTTCAAGGCCATCCTGGGCCAGTTTCCCCATACCGGCGCCATCAATTTTCAGCGCTCCGACGGGAAAAAATCCCGTCCCATCATCGGCTACGTGCCCCAGTCCCCCGCCTTCGACCGGGGGGACCCGGTGAGCGTGCTGGACTTCTTCGCCGCCGCCGTGGCGGACTGGCCTGTGTTCCTCCCCATCCCCGCCAAGCTCCGGGCCCGGGTGCGGGATTGCCTGGCCCGGACCCACGCCGAGGGGCTGATGGACAAGCGAGTGGGGGCCCTCTCGGGGGGCGAGGTCCAGCGGGTGCTGATGGCTCTGGCCCTGGAGCCCCTGCCCCACATCCTCATCCTGGACGAGCCCCTGTCCGGGGTGGACATCGACGGGGAGAAGCAGCTTTTGGACATGCTGGACGAGATCCGGCAGACCTACGACCTCTCCATCCTCCTCTCCACTCACGATTTCGCCACTCTGGAACAGTTCGCCGACAAGGTCATCCTCCTGAAAAACACTGTTTTGAAGGTGGGCCCTCCCGCCGAGGTCCTCTCCAGCCCCGAGTTCCAGGACGTGTTCCATCTGCGGATGGGAAAGGGGGGGCAGTAAATGGAGTGGTGGTATTCCCTGGTGGGCCTGCTCCCCTTCGAGTGGGCCCAGCCCGGTGGCATGTTCTTCATGAAGAACGCCCTGCTGGCGGTGCTGGTCATCTCCCCCCTCTTCGGCCTGCTGTCCACCATGGTGGTGCAGAGCCGCATGTCCTTCTTCTCC
The DNA here is from genome assembly GCA_022846075.1 of Oscillospiraceae bacterium. Taxonomy (GTDB): domain Bacteria; phylum Bacillota; class Clostridia; order Oscillospirales; family Oscillospiraceae; genus Vermiculatibacterium. Next base: position 978,027 of record AP025582.1, on the reverse strand, counting down.
GACGCCCTGGGGCACTCCGCTTTCACGGGCATCGCCATCGGCACCCTCTGCGGCCTGGCCGAGCCCATGTGGGCGGCCGTCGCCTTCGCCCTGGTGTTCTCCCTCCTCTTCACCTATGTCCGCCGCCGCTCCAGCATGGCCAGTGACACGGTGATCGGGGTCTTTTCCTCCACGGCGGTGGCCCTGGGCATCTTCATCGCCACCCTGGGGGGCGGGTCCTTCACCAAGTTCAACGCCCTGCTCATCGGCGACATTTTGAGCGTGGAACCCATCAAGATCGCCCTGCTGGCGGGCATCCTGGCCGTGATCGCGGTGCTGTGGGTGTGCGCCTACAACACCCTCCTGCTCTCCGCCCTCCACCCCGCCCTGGCCGACAGCCGGGGTATCCGGGTCTTTTGGCAGGAGGCCATTTTGAACGCCGCCATTGCCGTGGTGGTGACGGTGTCCATGACCTGGGTGGGCCTGCTGGTCATCAACTCCCTGCTGGTCCTCCCCGCCGCCGCCGCCCGGAACCTGGCCCGGAATACCCGGCAGTACCACCTCTTCTCCGTCCTGGGGGCGGTGGTGTGCGGAATCGCCGGGCTGATGACCTCCTACTACATCGGCTCCTCCGCCGGGGCGTCCATCACCCTCTATCTGGCGGGGTTCTTCGTCCTCTCCCTCCTGTTCCAGAAAAAACGGCTCTAACCATAAAAAGAGCGGACAGCTTTTGCTGTCCGCTCTTTTCATTCCTCCAAATGCTCCTGGCTCTGGCGGAGCATCCGGTAGCCCACCCCGATGTGGGTCTGGATATACTGGGGGTGGCTGGGGTCGGCCTCCAGCTTCTTGCGGAGGGTGGCCATGAAAACCCGCAGGGACGGGGTGTCGGAGGCGCTGGGACTGCCCCACACCTCGTTCAGGATATAGTTGTGGGTCAGCACCTTTCCGGTGTTTTTTGCCAGAAGGCACAGCAGCTTGTACTCGATGGGGGTCAGGTGGATCTCCTCCCCGTCCCGGTAGGCGCAGCCTGCGGCGTAGTCGATCCGCAGTCCGCCGTTTTCGTAGACGCTGGACGCCTGGCTGGTCTTTTCCGAATCGAAGCGCACCCGGCGGAGGGCCACCCGGAGCCGGGCCAGCAGCTCGTCCACGGAGAAGGGTTTGGTGAGGTAGTCGTCCGCACCGGCGTCCAGGGCCGCCACCTTGTCCCCGTCCTCGCTGCGGGCCGAGACCACGATAATGGGCAGGTTGCTCCAGGAGCGGACCTTTTTGATAATGTCCACCCCGTCCATATCAGGCAGGCCCAGGTCCAGCAGCATCACGTCGGGCCGGTAGGACAGAGCGTCCAGCACGGCCCCCGCCCCGGTCTTGGCCCGGTGGTACTGGTAATTCTGGGTCTCCAGGGTGGTGGCAATCAGATTGCCCACCGCCGTGTCGTCCTCCACCACCAATATTTGTGGCTTATTCATACGCATTCACCTCAGATGCCCGCAGCGTAAAGCAGAATTTCGCCCCGTGTGGCGGCTGGTCCTCCACCCAGATGGAGCCGCCGTGGGCCGTAATGATGGATTTGCACAGGGCCAGCCCCAGTCCAAGACTCCGGCGGCCGTCCCCCCGGACGTTGTCCACCGTGTAGAACATGTCGAAGAGCTTGTCTTTGGCCTCGTCGGCGATGCCGGGTCCGTCGTCGCCGATCTCCACCTGCACCAGTTCCCCCCGCCGGTGGGCCGAAAGGGTGATTCGGGAGCCATCCGGGGTGTACTGAACGGCGTTGTCGACAATGTTGATGACCACCTGGACCACCAGACGGGCGTCCATGTCCGCCATCAGCAAGTCGTCGTCCAGCCGGGCGGCGATGGTGTGGCGGGCGGCGGCCCGGTCCAGATGGGCCAGCGCCTCCCCGAACACCTCCTCCAGCAGCTCGGGCTGAATGTTCAGCTTCATGGAGCCGTTTTCCATCCGGGTGATGGAGAGAAGGTTCTCCACCAGATTGATGAGCCACATGGAGTCGTCGTAGATGGAGGTGTAGAGACACCGCTTGGTATCCTCCTTCAGGCTGTCCCCGCTCTCCATCAAAATGCCCGCGTTGCCGGAAATGCTGGTGAGGGGGGTGCGCAGGTCATGGGAGATGGCCCGCAGCAGATTGGCCCGCAGGGCCTCCTGCCGGGCCTGCTCCTCCACCGCCTGCTTGGCCCGGACCATGTTCTCCTTCTCCAGGGCCAGGCCGCACTCGTCCAGGATGGCCACCATCAGGTTTTTCTCAAAGGCGTCGGGCTTCCGGTCCGGCTGGATGGAGACGCCCGCCACCGCCAAAACCTGGTCCGCCCCCCGGACAGCCAGATAGAGGCACTGGGCGCTGGGGAGGGTGTTGGTGGTGGCCCCCGCGTGCTTGTTGTTTTTCAGAACCCACTCCGCCACCGCCCGCTCCTCCGGGGCCAGGCAGTCCGCCATATCGCTCTCCCCGGAGATGGGAAAGACCAGGGGCTCCCCCAGGGCTTCCCCCTCCTCCACCGGGTAGAGCAGCAGATCCCGCTCCATCAGCTTCCCAAGCTGGGTGGCTGTGACGGTGAGGATGGCCCGGGCCCCCTCCGCCTTTTGGAGTTTTTGGCTGGTCTCCAGCAGGACTTCGGTGCGGTAGGCCTTGTGGGCGCTTTGGGCGGCCTGGCGCTTGATCCGGGTGGTAAGAGAGCTGCTTAACAGTGCCACGATGAACATGACGCCGAAGGTGGCCACGTAGCTGGGGTCGCTCATGAGGGTGAAGTAGGGGTGAGTAAAGAAGAAGTTGAAAATGAGCACCGACAGCAGAGAGGCCAGCAGGCTGTACGCCCGGCCCCCGGTGACCATGGAGATGCCCAGCACACCCAGGATATAGACCATGATAACGTTGGCTGTGGTAAAGCCCAGTCCCACAAACCCGTAGCCCACCGCCGTGCAGAGGGCCAGGATGACCAGGGTCTTGAGCAGGTCGGCCCACGAAAAACGCTCCCGGGGCAAATGGCTCCGGGGCGGGCGCCTCCGCCCGGCGGCCTGGTCGGGGATGATATAGATATCCAGGTCGGGGGCCAGCTCCCCCAGCCGGTCCACCAGGTTCTTGCCGCCCGCCAGAAGGCCCTTTTTCTGCGGGCTGCGGCCCAGAACGATCTTGGAGATGCCGCCCACCCGGGCGTACTCGGCGATCTGGAAGGCGGGGTCGTCCCCGTACACGGTGGTGATCCGGGCCCCCAGCTCCTCCGCCAGCCGCAGGTTGGCCCGGAGCTTGGCCCGCTCCTCCTCGCTCTGGTCCGGGAAGTCGGGAGGCTCCACAAAGAGTGCGGTAAAGGCCCCGTGGAAGGCCTCCGCCATCCGGGCGGCGGTCCGGATGACCTTGGCGTTGCTGGGGGCCCCGGACAGGCAGATGAGGATGTGCTCCCCCGCCTTGGGCCGGGGGGCGCTGTCCGGCCCGGGGACCCGCTCCAAACGGTCCGCCGTCCGGCGCAGGGCGATCTCCCGCAGGGCGGCCAGGTTCTTTTCCGTAAAGAAATGCCCCATGGCCCGGGCCGCCTGGGCCCCCTGGTAAATCTTTCCGTCCCGCAGCCGCTCCAGCAAATCGGCGGGCTCCAGGTCCACCACCTCCACCTGGTCGGCGGAATCAAAGACCTGGTCCGGGATGCGCTCGGTCACCGTGACGCCGGTGATGGAGGCAACCACGTCGTTCAAGCTCTCCAGATGTTGGACATTGACGGTGGTATAGACGTTGACGCCCGCCCGCAGCAGCTCCTGCACATCCTGGAACCGCTTCACATGGCGGCAGCCCGGGGCGTTGGTGTGGGCCAGCTCGTCCACCAGGAGAAGCTGGGGGCGGCGGAGAAGGGCGGCGTCCAGGTCGAACTCCTTGAGCTCGATCCCCTTATAGGGGACGACCTTCCGGGGCAGCTGCTCCAGCCCCTCCAGAAGGGCCATCGTCTCGGGGCGGGTATGGGGCTCGATGTATCCCGCCACCACGTCCGCCCCCGCCTTTTGGGCCTGATGGGCCGCCTCCAGCATGGCGTAGGTCTTGCCCACCCCGGCGGCGTAGCCGAAAAAGATCTTCAGCTTTCCCGCGGGCTTCGCCTCCGCGCGCCGGATGCTCCGCAGCAGCGCCTCGGAATCTGGCCTTTGATCTTCCACGCCGTACCGCCTCCCCCGCTCGTTTGGGTCTAGTATACCACACGGGCCGTCAGCTTGACATTGACTTTTTTTCCATAGCATTAAGATCGTATAAAGGCGCCGGCGGTCAGCCGGCGCCTTCTTTGGTGTCCAGGGGAAACAGGAGCTTCAAAAACAGCTTTTCCGCCGGGCCACCCCGGGCAAAATCAAAACGGCGCTCCCGGCCCAGCGGGTCCGTTACATGGAAGCAGGCATCCCCACGCTCCACCTGGAACCCCAGATCCTCCAGCACCATGCGCAGGGCCAGCTCCCACTCCAGAAGAAACACCGCCTCCCCCGAGTAGTAGCTCTCCCAGAGCCAGTCGAATTCCATGGGCTGCTGGTCGTCCTCCAGAAAGGTCTTCCACAGGGCGGCCTTGTGGCTGACGGTGAGGGCGGAGAGGCAGGCAGAGGCTTCCACGGTTTCCCAGGCCAGGTAGGAAAACAGGCTCCCCCCGGTGGGGGCCAGCAGGCCGCAGGCGGCCAAAAGCGCCTCACAGCGCCGCTTCACCACGCCGCAGGGGGCCAAAAAGGGCCCAGAGGCGGCGATCTCCGCGATCTGGGCGGCCGTTTCGGCATCCGGGAGGCGCGCCTGAAGGCCCAGCCCCTCAAGCGTCTGAATAGGACGGCCCGACACCGAGCGAAGCCGGACCAGAACGGCCTCCCCCTCCCGCCGGGCGGTCAGCTCGGCGGTCTCCCGGGCCTGGGTGGTCCCGAAAAACCGAAGGGGCAGGCTGTCCGCCAGCCCGGCGGCGGCGGGGCCCGCCGCCGCCATGACGTCCCGCCAGGGATAGGCCACATCCCGGTAGAGGAAGGTGAGGACGGCGCTCCCCGGCAGGGCCAGCACGGCGGGGGCCGTGTCGAACAGCCCGCTCAAATCCCGCAGCAGGGTCAAAAGCCGGGCCAGGGGCGGGGCGCCGCTCTGGTCCTGTCCCACGGACAGAGCCTCCTCAGAGATCAGCCGGAAGGGATAGAGCATTTCACGCCTCCAGGATGCCGTCCAGCATCAGGTTCACCTTCAGCACGTTGACCCGGGGCTCTCCGAAAATGCCCAGCAGGCGGCCGGTGGTGCAGGCCTCAATGGCCGAACGCACCTCCTCCTCCGGGATCGACCGGGCCTGGGCGACGCGGTGGACCTGATACTCCGCCGCCTCGGGGGAGATCTCCGGGTCCAGCCCGCTGCCCGACACCGTCACCAGATCCACCGGGACGGGCACGCCGGCCATGACCGGATCGGCCTCCTGAAGGGCGGAGACCCGCTCCTGGATGAGGGCGTCCAGCTCCTTTCCCGCGGGGGTCTTGTTGGAGGCCCAGGCGTACATTACCGGCTGGCCGTCCTCATCGGTGAAGGAGCTCACGTCCAGATTCATGGGGCGGCCCCACAGGTGGGCGGGATCGGTAAACTGCTGGGCCAGCAGCTCGGAGCCGTAGGTCTTACCGTCCACCTCGATGACGCTTCCGTTGGCCTGCCGGGGGAACAAGGTCTGCCCCACACCGGTGACCAGGACGGTATACAAAAACCCGCACAGGAACATCATGACCAGCAGTGTCCCACCGGCCTGCAGTATTGCTTTTTTCATCGTCGCATCTCCTCACAGCTATATCAGGGAAGGAACCTGGCGCACCGCAGGGCCACGAGCCCCAGCGTCACCGCGCCCAGAAGCAGAAGGGTCAAAATATCGCTTTTTGTAATCGGGAGCTTCTTTTTCATCGTGTCCTCCTTTCAGTACCAGCCCAGCAGGAGGCCCAGGGGAAGGACACAGCTCAGGGTGAGCAGGCAGACCGCTGCCAGCATGCCCGCCCCCGTCAGGAGGAGGGCGGCGGCCAGGGTCAGCACCGGATGACCGGCCAGCCCGGCGGCCAGCAGGTCCCCGGCGCGGAGCCGGGGGCGGGTCCGTTCCGTCCGCCAGACGAGGGCGGGCGCTTGCGCGCATGTCATGGAAATACCTTCTTTCCAATCAGAGCAGCCCCAGCAGCGGGGCCACGATCAGGTCGATGAGCTTGATGGCCGCAAAGGGCACCACGATGCCGCCCAGACCGTAGACCAGCAGGTTGTGGCTCAGCAGCCTGCCCGCCGGGACTTCCCGGTACTTCACGCCCTTCAGGGCCAGGGGGATAAGGGCCACGATGATGAGGGCGTTGTAGATGAGGGCGGAGAGGATGGCGCTCTGGGGGCTGGCCAGGCCCATGATGTTCAGCCTGGCCAGGCCGGGGTACAGGCCCATGAACAGGGCCGGGATGATGGCGAAGTACTTGGCGATGTCGTTGGCGATGGAGAAGGTGGTGAGGCTGCCCCGGGTCATGAGGAGCTGCTTGCCGATGCGGACGATCTCGATGAGCTTGGTGGGGCTGGAGTCCAGGTCCACCATGTTGCCCGCCTCCTTGGCGGCCTGGGTGCCCGAGTTCATGGCCACGGCCACGTCGGCCTGGGCCAGGGCAGGGGCGTCGTTGGTGCCGTCGCCGGTCATGGCCACCAGGTGGCCCTCGGACTGGAACTTGCGGATCATGTCCAGCTTGGCCTCGGGGGTGGCCTCGGCCAGGAAGTCGTCCACCCCGGCCTCCGCGGCGATGGCGGCGGCGGTCACCGGGTTGTCCCCGGTGATCATGATGGTCTTGATCCCCATGGTCCTGAGGTCGGCGAACTTCTCCTTCACGCCGTCTTTGATAATATCCTTCAGGTGGATGACCCCCAGGACCTGGTGGTTTTTCGCAACCACCAGAGGGGTGCCGCCCTGGCGGGCCACCTCATCCACCAGTTTGGCGCACTGGGGCGGATAGGGGTTCCCGCTCTCCTCCACGTAGGCGCGCACCGCGTCGGCGGCCCCCTTGCGGATCTCTCCCCCGTCATAGTCCACCCCGGACATCCGGGTCTGGGCGGTAAAGGGGATGAAGGTCATATGCTGGCCGGACACCTCCCGGCCCCGAAGGCCGAACTTCTCCTTGGCCAGCACCACGATGGAGCGCCCCTCGGGGGTTTCATCGGGCAGGGAGGAGAGCTGGGCCGCATCGGCCAGCTCCTCCTCGGCGCAGCCGCCCACGGGCAGGAAGGCCACGGCCTGCCGGTTGCCCAGGGTGATGGTGCCCGTCTTGTCCAGCAGCAGGATATCCACGTCGCCGGCGGCCTCGATGGCCCGGCCGCTCATGGCCAGGACGTTGGCCTGGTTGAGGCGGCTCATGCCGGCGATGCCGATGGCGGAGAGGAGGGCGCCGATGGTGGTGGGGGCCAGGCAGATGAGCAGGGCCGTCAGGGAGACCACCGACGTGGGATTGGCGACGGCCAGCTGGTCCGCGGAAAACTGGGAGTAGGCGTACAGGGAGGCCGTGACCAGCACGAAGATGATGGACAGGGCCACCAGCAATATCTGGAGGGCGATCTCGTTGGGGGTCTTTTTTCGGTTGGCCCCCTCCACCATGGCGATCATCTGATCCAGGAAGCTGTGGCCGCTCTCCTGGGTCACCAGGATGACCAGAGAGTCGGACAGGACCGTAGTGCCGCCGGTGACGGCGCTCCGGTCGCCCCCCGCCTCCCGGATGACGGGGGCGGACTCGCCGGTGATGGCGCTCTCGTCCACGCTGGCGGCGCCCTCCACCACCTCGCCGTCGGCGGCGATCTGCTCCCCGGCGGAGACCAGGAAATAATCCCCCTTCTTCAGCGCGGCCCCGGGGACGTCCTCCGTCCGGGTCCGGTCGTCCGGGTCGGCAAGAAGATGGGCCGTCACGTCCCGCTTGGCCGAGCGCAGGGCGTCGGCCTGGGCCTTGCCCCGTCCCTCGGCGATAGCTTCGGCGAAGTTGGAGAAGAGGCAGGTCAGCCACAGGATGATCGAGATGGCCAGGATAAAGCCGCTGGAAACGAGGCCGTCGTCAAAGACTCCCGCCAGGGAAAGGGCGAAGAGCCCGGCGGTCAGGATGGCCGAGAGATAGACCAGGAACATGACCGGGTTTTTGACCTGGTCGGCGGGGGCGAGCTTCCGGAAGGAATCCCCGACTGCTCTTCCCACCAAGTCCTTTTTCATAAAGGCGTTTTTATTTTGAACCATGATAGACACCTACCTTTCGTCAGCCTAAGCCCAGCATTTGGGTAAACTCCGCGATGGGGCCCAGGGACAAAGCGGGGAAAAAGCTCAGCGCGCCCACGATGAGGACGATAAGGATGAGCAGGAACACGAACATGGCGTTGCAGGTGGACAGGGTGCCGGAGCTCTCCGCCACCTTCTTTTTGGCGGCCATGCTGCCCGCGATGGCCAGGGTGGCCAGCATGGGCACGAACCGGACGAACAGCATCACAAAGCCCAGGCTGGTGTTGAGGAAGGGTGTGTCGCAGCCCATGCCCGCAAAGGCGGAGCCGTTGTTGCCGCCGGCGGAGGCATAGTTATAGAGCACCTCGCTCAGGCCATGGGCGCCGGGGTTGTTGACCGCCTCCGCCGTGGAGGGGAGCAGCGCGGCCACGCCGCTGCCCACCAGGATGGCGATGGGGGTAGCCAGACATACCAGCACGGCCATGCGCATCTCCCGGGGACCGATCTTCTTCCCAAGATACTCCGGGGTCCGGCCTACCATCAGCCCCGCGATAAACACGGTCAAAATGACAAAGCCGATCATACCGTAGAGGCCGCAGCCCACGCCGCCGAACACTACCTCGCCCAGCATCATCAGGAGCATAGGGATCATGCCGCCAATGGGGGTGTAGCTGTCATGCATGGAGTTCACCGAGCCGTTGGAGGCCGCCGTGGTCCAGCTGGCCCACGTGCTGGAGGTGACCACGCCGAACCGGGTCTCCTTGCCCTCCATGTTGCCAAGGGTGGTATCCACCAGGCCGTTCTGCTCCAGGACGGGGGTGGCCGCGGCCTCGCTGAAGTGGACCACCGCCATAGCCCCCACCAGCAGGAGGAACATGGCCAGGAAAATGGCGATGCCCTGGCGCTTGTCCTTGACGCTCCGCCCGAAGGTGAAGCAGAGCCCCACGGGGATCACCAGCAGGAATACCATCTCAATGAGGTTGGTGATGAGATTGGGGTTTTCAAAGGGGTGGGCGGAGTTGGTGCCCAGCACGCCGCCGCCGTTGGTGCCCAGCTGCTTCATGGCCACCTGGCTGGCCTGGGGGTAGAGGGGCATCACCTGTTTGGTGATGATTTGGGCCCCCTCCACCACCGCGCCGTCCAGGGTGACGGTGTTGGCGTCCAGGTCGATCTGCGCGCCGGTGAGGACGTTGCCCTCGGCATCGGCGGCGATAGGCTCCATCAGATCCACAGTTTGATTGCCGCCCAAGGACTGGGGGACCCCCAGCCCCACCAAGGCCACCGAGGCCACCAGGCAGATGGGGAGCAGAATGTACAGCGTGGTCCGAATCAGGTCCGTCCAGAAGTTTCCGATGCCCTTGACCTCCTTGCGGACAAGCCCCCGGATGATGGCGAAGAGCACCGCGATGCCGCAGGCGGCGGAGACGAAGTTCTGCACCGTCAATCCCATGGCCTGGGAGAAGTTGGAGAGGGCAACCTCCCCGGAATAGGTCTGCCAGTTGGTGTTGGTGACGAAGCTGACGGCGGTATTGAAGGCCAAATGCCAGCTCAGCCCGTCAAAGCCCTGGGGATTCCAAGGCAGGACCCCCTGGAGCATCAGGACCAGGAACAGGACGACGAGGCCGAAAACGTTGAACGCCACGGCGCACAGGGCGTATTTTTTCCACCCCATGTCCTCCTCCCGGTCCACCCGCAGGAGCTTGTAAAGCCCTTTTTCACAGGGGGAGAGGATCCGGGACAGGAAGACCCGCTCCCCGTTCATGACCTTGCTCATATATTTGCCAAGGGGAATGGCCAGGGCCACCAGGATGACCAGATAAAGGCCGTATTGCAGCATGGATTCCACTGCCCTCACTCCTCCTTCAACAGCATCCATCCCAGATACCCCAGGACGGCTACTACTAAAATTCCGATTCCAGCCAAAACAAACTGCATATCGCAAACCTCCTTTGCAGTCCCTATGGTAGCGCGGATCAGGTAAGGGTGCCATTTGGGAACAGCGCCGGGGCATTAAGGTTGTATAAAAGAGCCGGGGGACGCCCTGTCCCCCGGCTCTTTCTCAACCCTGATGAAAAGGCCCGGGGCAGTGATACACCGCCCCGGGCCTTCGTTTTCTTATTTAAATTTTACGGCGGTGCCGTAGGCCATGACCTCGGCGGCCCCCTGCATCACGGAGGCGGAGGCGTAGCGCATGCACACCACCGCGTCGGCTCCCTGGCTCTCGGCGTCCTCCACCATGCGTTTGGTGGCCAGAGCCCGGGCCTCGTTCATCATCTCGGTGTAGGCTTTCAGCTCGCCGCCCACCAGGGTCTTGAAGCTCTGGGTGATGTCCTTGCCCAGGTTTTTGGACTGGATGGTGCTCCCCCGCACCAGGCCCAGGACCTCGTATTCCTTGCCGGGGATATGCTCAGTAGTTGTCAAGATCATCTTCTTCACCGCTCCTTATCTCTTTGATCCGCTCCAGCAGATTGTAGACGGCCACAGCCCCCAAGCCCAGGGTAATGACGCCGCCGATGGCCTTGAAGGCGAAGGGCACGCCGGGCACCAGCAGGATCATGGACAGGTAGAACAGCAGCCACAGGCATACCAGGACTGTGACGACGACGGGAGCCACCAGTTTTCCCTTTTTCATACCGGCCCCCCTTTCCCCTTTAAAATAACCCCATCCGAAATAAATGTCAATAGACATTTCGATAATTATCTAAATAATTTACCAAGTCATCACGCCGCCGGAGGGAGGACCACGTCGTCACTCCCGGGCGTGGGTGCGGCCTGGGGTTGGGAAGATGCGGAGGCCTTGGGGCTGGGCGAGGGGTTGTCCGTCTTGGCCGGGAGGGTGGAGAGATAGTCTGCGATGCCCTTCGCGATGCCCTGGGCCAGCTTCTCCTGATAGTCCGGGTCGATCAGCTTCATCAGCTCCTCGTGGCAGGTCATGAACCCGGTCTCCACAAGGCAGGCGGGCATGGTTGTTTCCCGCAGGACCACGTAGTCGTTGGTCAGTAGGCCCCGGTCGATGGACCCGGCGGCGGCCACCAGGCCCTTTTGGACCGCCCGGGCCAGTTTTTCCCCCTCCACGCTGTCCGGGTAGTAATAGGTGAACGTCCCCTGGAAGGAGTAGTTGGAGGCGCTGGCGTTGGCGTGGATGGAGACGAAAATGTCGGCGCCTATGTCGTTGGCCACGCCGGCCCGGTCATAGAGGTCCATGTACACGTCCTCGGTGCGGGTCATGACCACGTTATAGCCCTTTTCCTTCAAGAGTTCCTCCACCCGCAGGGTGATTGGGAAGGTGATGTCCTTCTCCTTGATCTCCTCATAGAAGGCCCCGGAGGCGGAGCCGCCGTGGCCCGCGTCCAGCACCACGGTGAAGGCCGTGGGGTCCAAAGGCTCGGCGGGCGGATCGTGGGGGGCGGAGCCACCCTCCGGAGGTTTGACCGAGATCACCACCGCCATCAGGTTGGCGTCCCCGGTGACGGTGACGTTGTCCTTGTAGGTACAGCCCTTGGCCAGGTCCAGCACCACCCGGGTGGTGTGGGCGTAGTCGGGATAGAGGTCATTGGTGTGCTGGGCATAGCGGACCGTAGGGATCACCGGGTTTTCGATCTTCTGGGAGCCGTCCTTTCCGCTGCCGATGGTGACCCCCAGCAGGTCGATGGCCACCCGGTCCCCCAAGTCGGTGACCCGGTACTGGGGGGCATGGTTCAGGTAGAGGGTGACGGTCTCGGCCTTGTCGTCCGGCGTGACCCGCAGGAGCATGCCCAGGTCGGGCTTTCCGGGGGTCACGGAGGGGGTGGGCTCCGGCGTGGGCGTGACGCCGGGCTCCGGCTCTGGGATCTCGGCGGTGACCATGGCGGTAAAAGTGTCGTTGTCCCAGTCCACGGTGGCGTGGAGCTGCTCGGAGACGAAGCGGAGGGGCACCATGGTGGACTCCGTCCCCCCCTGCTTCACCACGCCCGCGGGGACCCCGCCGGGGAGCTGGACGCTCTGGCCGTTGACCACCGCCGTGGCCGAGCCCAGGGTGAGAACGATGGTGTCGGCCTCGTTGAACACCAACACCTGCCGGTTGTCAGCCATCCAGAGGACGGTGGCCCCCAGCGCTTCGGCGATGGCCCGCACCGGCACCAGGGTCCGGCCGTCCACGCCGTCCACCGTCTGCACCACGCCGGGCACGCCCATGTCCAGCGTCCTCCCATTGAGGGTGACCCGCACCTGGTCCACCGTGGTCTCGGCGTTGTAGCGGCCCTTGCCCTCGTCATAAAACTGGACCGGCACCGTTCCGGCCGGACCGGCGGCAAAGGCGGCGGGCATCAGGGCGGCCGTCAGGGCCAGCGCGCACACAAAAGCAATCCATTTTCTCATATGTTAAAAGCTCCTCGCTCCATTCGACAAAATCAACTCTATTCTAGCCTATCCCGGCGGGGCCGTCAATGGAAGGCAAACAATCCGTGAAAAGATAAATTTTCCACCCCCATACCGGCGGAAAAAAAAGTCCCTTCCCTCCCAAAGCCCCCGCTCCCGCTCTTGCCTTTTCCCGTGAAATTTGATATTATGATTTGCAATCGAAATTTGACAGAGGAGAGAGCGCCATGATGGTAACGGTGGCCCGGGAGGGCGTCTACTATAAAAACGGACAATTTGTCCCCGGGCGGAGCGATCCGGCGGGGGCGGCCGAAGGGCGGAAGGGGACGATGGCCTACTCCATCCTCTCCACCCACAACACCAGCGGCGACATGGACCGGCTCAAACTGAAATTTGACGCCATGGCCTCCCATGACATCACCTACGTGGGCATCATCCAGACCGCCCGGGCCTCCGGGCTGCGGGCCTTCCCCATCCCCTACGTGCTCACCAACTGCCACAACTCCCTGTGCGCCGTGGGCGGCACCATCAACGAGGACGACCACCTCTTCGGCCTCTCCGCCGCCAAGAAGTACGGCGGCGAGTTCGTCCCCGCCCACCAGGCGGTCATCCACTCCTACATGCGCGAGCGGTACGCCGCCCCCGGAAAGATGATTCTGGGCTCCGACTCCCACACCCGCTACGGCGCCTACGGCACTATGGCCATCGGCGAGGGCGGCCCGGAGCTGGCCCGCCAGCTCCTCCAGAAGACCTACGACATCGCCTATCCCCCCGTCATCGCCGTCCACCTCACCGGCGCCCCACGGCCCGGCGTGGGGCCCCAGGATGTGGCCCTGGCCCTGGTGGGGGCCACCTTCAAGGACGGGGCGGTGAAAAACGCCGTGCTGGAGTTCTTCGGCCCCGGCGTGGCCTCCCTCTCCATGGACTACCGCTCCGGCATCGACGTGATGACCACCGAGACCGCCTGCCTCTCCTCCGTGTGGAGCACCGACGAGGTGACTCGCGCCCACCTGAAGACCCTGGGCCGGGGGAAGGAGTTCCAGGCCCAGGCCCCCGCCGAGGGCGCCTACTACGACGCCCTGGTGGAAATTCGCCTGGACGAGGTGGAGCCCATGATAGCCCTGCCCTTCCACCCCTCCAACGCCTTCACCATCAAGGAGTTCAAGGCCAACCTGGACGACCTGCTCCACCAGGTGGACGAGGACACCCGCCGCCAGCTGGAGTTGACGAAGCCCGTGCCCTCCCTCCGGGAGAAAATTGTGGACGGGGACTTCGTGGCCGACCAGGGGGTCATCGCCGGCTGCTCCGGCGGCACCTATCAAAATCTCCTCCGGGCCGCTGAGCTCTTGAAGGGCCGGAGCACCGGCTCCGGGGCCTTCTGGCTGTCCTGCTACCCCGGCTCCATGCCCATCATGCAGGAGCTGACCCGGAAGGGCTGCATCTCCGACCTGATGGCCGCCGGGGCCAGTGTGCGCTCCTGCTTCTGCGGCCCCTGCTTCGGGGCGGGGGACGTGCCCGCCAACGGGGCCTTCTCCATCCGCCACTCCACCCGGAACTTCCCCAACCGGGAGGGCAGCAAGCCCGGGGACGGCCAGGTGTCCTACGTGGCGCTGATGGACGCCCGGTCCATCGCCGCCACCGCCCTCAGTGGCGGCGTCCTCACCGGGGCCGACGAGCTGCCCGACGAGCTGCTGGTCCCCGACAAAGCCGACGAGCCCTACCGCTACGACGACAGCGCCTACAAACACCGGGTCTACTACGGCGTGGGCCGGCCCCTCCCCGACGAGGAGCTGAAGTTCGGCCCCAACATCGCCGACTGGCCCCAGCAGATCCCCCTGCCGGAAAACCTGCTCCTCACCTGCTGCGCCGCCATCTACGACCCGGTGACCACCACCGACGAGCTCATCCCCTCCGGGGAGACCTCCTCCTACCGCTCCAACCCCATCAAGCTCTCCCAGTTCGCCCTGTCCCGGAAGGACCCCCAGTACGTCCCCCGGGCCCTGGCCATCCAGGCGGAGGAGGAAACGCGCCGCCGGGGCGAGCCCACCGAAGCGCTGATGGGCCGGGAGGCGGTGAGCACCGGCCTTGGCTCCTTCATCATGGCCCTCAAGCCCGGAGACGGCTCCGCCCGGGAACAGGCCGCCTCCTGCCAGCGGGTGCTGGGGGGCTGCGCCAACCTGGCCGCCGAGTACGCCACCAAGCGATACCGCTCCAACGTGATGAACTGGGGCATGCTTCCCTTCATCGCCGAGGACGTGAAGAGCTGGAACCTCCAGCCGGGGGACCGGCTGTATATCCCCGGCGTCAAGGCCCTGCTGGAGGGGGACGGGGAGGAGATTTCTGCCACGCTCATCCAGAACGGGACCGAGAAGCCCGTCACCCTGCGTCTGCCGGGGATGACCCGGGAGGAGCGGGACATCGTGCTGGCCGGGTGCCTCATCAATTATTACGCCAAATAAAAAAAACGGGACGCTGCCGTCTGGCAGCGTCCCGTTTTTTAAATCAGCTTTTCGTAGGCCAGTTTTTTATCCCCGTCGAACAGGATGGTGCCGCAGTACTGGAAGCCGTTCTTCTCCAGCAGGTGCCGCATCCGCTTGTTGTCGGTCTGTGTGTCGATTTTGAAGCTGTGTACGCCCCGGGCCAGGGCCAGCTCTTCCACCAGCCGGAACACCTGGGAGGCCAGCCCCCTGCCCTTCACGGCGTTGTCCAGGGCCAGCCGGTGGACCACCACGTAGGGCTGTTCGCTGAGCCACCGGCCCTCGATGCCGCCGTAGGCGGGCTCCCCGTCGAAGTCGGCGCAGAGATAGCCCACGCTCCGGCCGTCCTCCATACACAGGTAGCCCCGCCGCCGCGTCCGCCCGGACGACCGCCTCGTCCGGGTAGCCGTCCTGCCACTGGTCCACGCCGTTTTCCCGCAGAAAGGTCCGGGCCTGCTCAATGAGCTCCATGCTCCGGTGGATGTCCTTTTCCTTTGCTTTCACCAATTTCATTTTGTGTTCCCTCTTCTGTGTATCCACCGCCGATCAGAACAGCCCGGTAATCCTCCCGTTCTCGTCCACGTCGATATTCTCCGCCGCCGGCACCTTGGGCAGGCCCGGCATGGTCATGATGTCCCCGGTGAGGGCCACCACGAATCCGGCCCCCGCGGATACCTTCACCTTGCGGACGGTGACGGTAAAGTCCCGGGGCGCGCCCAAGAGGGCCGGGTCATCCGAGAGGGAATACTGTGTCTTGGCCATGCACACCGGGAAGCCGCCGAAGCCCAGGCTCTCCAGCTTCTCCAGCTCCTTTGCCGCCGCCGGGGCGAAAAAGACGCCGTCCGCGCCATAGACCTTCTTCGCCACCGCCTCGATTTTCTCCTTGAGGGACAGCTCATCGGGATAGGCGAAGGTGAAGCGGTTCTCCCCCTCCTCCATGACCCGGAGGACCTCCCTGCCCAGCTCCTCACCGCCCGCGCCGCCCCTGGCCCACACCTGGGACAGGGCCACCTTGACGCCATAGGTGTCACAGGCCTTGCGGATGAGGGCGATCTCGGCCTCGGTGTCGCAGTCAAACTGGTTGATGGCCACCACGGCGGGCAGGCCGTACACCTGGGTGATATTCTCCACGTGCTTCAGAAGGTTGGGAAGCCCCTTTTCCAGGGCTTCCAAATTTTCACGGGTCAGCTCGGCCTTAGGACAGCCCCCGTGGTGCTTCAAGGCCCGGACAGTGGCCACAATGACCACGGCGTCGGGCCTCAGCCCCGCCGCCCGGCACTTGATGTCCAAAAACTTCTCCGCCCCCAGGTCGGCGCCGAAGCCCGCCTCGGTGACCACGCAGTCGGCCAGCCGCAGGGCGGCGTCGGTGGCGGAGACCGAGTTGCAGCCGTGGGCGATGTTGGCGAAGGGCCCGCCGTGGATGAGGGCGGGGGTGCCCTCCAAGGTCTGGACCAGATTGGGCTTGACGGCGTCCTTCAACAGGGCCGCCATGGCCCCCTCCGCCTTCAGATCGTGGGCGGTGACGGGGGCCCCAGAGCGGGTATAGGCCACCACCATGCGGCCCAGCCGTTCCTTCAAATCCGTCAGGCTGGTGGCCAGGCAGAAGACCGCCATAACCTCGCTGGCCACGGTGATGTCGAAGCCGTCCTCCCGGGGCACGCCCTGCATCCGGCCCCCCAGGCCGTCGATGACGTTCCGAAGCTGCCGGTCGTTCATGTCCACGCAGCGCTTCCAGGTGATATTCTTTACGTCGATGTCCAGGGCGTTCCCCTGCTGGATGTGGTTGTCCAGCATCGCCGCCAGCAGGTTGTTGGCCGCCCCGATGGCGTGAAAATCCCCGGTGAAGTGGAGGTTGATGTCCTCCATGGGGATGACCTGGGCGTACCCGCCCCCGGCGGCACCCCCCTTGACGCCGAACACGGGGCCCAGGGAGGGCTCCCGCAGGGCCAGGCAGGTCTTCTGCCCCAGCCTGCTCAGGGCGTCGGCCAGGCCCACTGAGGTGGTGGTCTTCCCCTCCCCCGCCGGGGTGGGATTGATGGCGGTGACCAGGATAAGCTTCCCCTTCCGGGGCTTGTCCCGGTAGGCGGAGGGCTCCACCTTGGCCTTGTCCCGGCCGTAGGGGATCAGGTCCTCCGGGGTGAGGGACAGCTTGGCGGCGATCTCTGGAATGGGGCGGAGGTGGGCGCTCTGGGCGATCTCGATGTCGGTGGGCATGGGCGTCGCTTCCTTTCTCTGTGTACTGTTCTTCCTAAGTAAGCGGGCCGGCGGAGGCCGGCCCGGGGGATCGGTGAGACGTCACACCCGGCGCAGGCCCTCCCAGGCCGCCATGGTGACACAGGAGGGCAGCACCTTTGCCCCAAGCCGCTGGACCAGGGCGATGGGGCCGCAGGTAGCCACCGCCAGGCCCAGGCCGTTCATGGTGAGGGCCCAGGCCGCCACGGCCTCGGGCCGCTGGGCCAGAAGGGTGAAGTGGCGCACGGCGTCGGCGTTCTTGGTCCGGCGGGCCACCTCCATGAACTCGGTCTTGATCCAGCCGGGGCACACGGCGGTGACCTTGATCCCCCGTTCGGCCACCTCCCAGCGCAGGGCCCTGGTATAGCGGGTGAGGAAGGCCTTGGTGGCGGCGTAGATATTGAGGCCGGGAAGAGGCTGGAAGGAGGCCGAGGAGCAGATCTCCAGAATGCGGCTCCCCCGGTCCATGTGGGGGAGGCACACCTTCGTCACGTCCACCGCCGCGCGGCAGTTGAGGGCGATCATGTCGTCGTTCTCCTCCAGGGTCATGTCCTCCGCCCTTCCGAACTTGCCGAAGCCGGCGGCGCATACCAGGATGTCCACCTGAGGCTGCTCCTCCTCCAGGGCCGCCTGGAGCTTCCCGGCGCTGGCCCGGTCCGTCAGGTCCAGGGGAAAAACCCGCCCTCTGCACCGAAGCTCCGCCGCCAGATCCCGCAGCCGCTCCTCCCGCCGGGCGATGAGCCACAGCTCATCCAGGTCCATGGTCTTGTCGATGTGCCGGGCGAAGGCCCGGCCCAGACCGGAAGAAGCCCCGGTCACGATCCCGATGCGCATGAAACCGCCTCCTTTTTCCAATAGTATGTCTGATATCTGGCATTTTACCACCGGTGGGAAAAAGGCACAAGTGGTAACATACCCAAACCGGGTCGGGCCGGGATTGCCTTTCTCCGGTTTTTAGGGTAGAATAACATATTATGATCAGAAAAAGGTGGTTCTGCCTTGAAACGACCGCTCGCCCTCTCTCTGGCTCTTTTGCTCCTCCTGTCCGGCTGTACGTCCCAGCCGGAGGAATACAGCCGGGATACCTTCGCCATGGACACCATCATGTCCCTCTCGGCATACGGCCCCAAAGCCCAGGACGGAGTCGAGGCCGCCATCGGGGAGATCAACCGGCTCCAAAAGCTTCTTTCCGTCACCGATGAGGACAGCGAGGTCTGGAAGCTGAACCACGGCAACGGGGCCCCCCTGTCCGTCAGCGAGGACACCAGGACCCTGCTGGACGCCGCCGCCCAGATGGGGGAGCGCAGCGGCGGGGCCCTGGACGTGACCCTCTACCCGGTGACCCGGGCCTGGGGCTTCACCACCGGCAGCTACCAGGTGCCCGACCCCGCCGTCCTCCAGGAGCTCCTCACCCACGTGGATTACCGGGCCATCCTCCGGGAGGGGGACACCGTCACCCTCCCGGAGGGGACTGAGATCGACTTCGGCGCCCTGGCCAAGGGCTACGCCGGGGAGCGGTGCGCCCTGCTCATGAAGGACATGGGCATCACCTCCGCCCTGCTGTCTCTGGGGGGCAACGTTCAGACCGTGGGGGCCAAGCCGGACGGCTCCCCCTGGCGGGTGCTGGTGCAGGACCCCAAGGGGGACGGCGGAGACTACGTGGGCACCCT
This sequence comes from Oscillospiraceae bacterium, assembly GCA_022846075.1. Taxonomy (GTDB): domain Bacteria; phylum Bacillota; class Clostridia; order Oscillospirales; family Oscillospiraceae; genus Vermiculatibacterium. The sequence goes on along the minus strand of AP025582.1, from coordinate 959,136 downwards.
GGAGCTGGTGGACCAGGCGGCGGTGACCTCCGGGGGGTATCAGCGCTACTTTGAGGAGGACGGGGTGTGCTACTGGCACATCATCGACCCCGCCACCGGCGCCCCTGCCCGCAGCGGGCTCCAGTCCGTCACCATCGTGGGGACCAGCGGGACGGCCTGCGACGGGCTGTCCACCGCCCTTTTTGTGCTGGGCAGGGACGGGGCCGTCAATTACTGGCGGCAGTACGGCGGCTTTGAGGCCGTGCTGGTGGACGACAGCGATACCGTCTGGATCACCGCCGGTCTGGCGGACAAGTTTACCCTGAACAACGACGCCGGCTATACCCTGCGCATCGTGGAGGAATGAGATGGATCAAAAGAAAACCCTGTCCAGCCGGGTCTGGCTGATCCTGCTGGGGGCCGTTCTGGCCCTCTCCGCCCTGGCCGCCCTGTTTTTGTTTCTGCGGGCCCCCAAGGGCTCCATCGCAAATCTCTATCTCAACGGAGAGTGCATTGAGAGCATCGACCTGTCGGCGGTCACGGAGACCTACACCATCCCCATCACCGGCAAGGGCGGCATCACCGACGTGGTGGAGGTGGCCCCCGGCAAGATCCGGGTGAAGGAGGCCGACTGCCCCGACCAGGTCTGTGTCCACCAGGGGTGGATCGAGACGGGGGTGGCCCCCATCGTGTGCCTGCCCAACGCCCTGGTCATTCAAATCGAGGACGCCCCCGGCAGTGAGCCTGGGGTGGACGCGGTCGTGAGGTGAGCGGATGAAAGCGAAACGGCTGACCCTCTGCGCCCTCCTCACGGCCATCGCCCTCACCATTTTCGTGGCCGAGGCCCAGATCCCCCCCATCGTCCCCGTCCCCGGCATGAAGCTGGGCCTTGCCAACGTGGTGACGGTATACGCCATGTTCGCCTTGGGGCCCGGGGACACCCTGATGATCCTGCTGTGCCGCATCTTCCTGGGCAGCCTCTTCGCCGGGGGCTCCACCTTCTTTTACTCCCTAGCGGGGGGCCTGCTGTGCTATCTGGCCATGCTCCTCCTGCGGAAGGTACTGACGGAAAAGCAGCTTTGGGTCTGCGGGGCCATCGGGGCCATCTTCCATAACATCGGCCAGATGGGGGCCGCCATCCTCATCGCGCGGACCCCCCAGCTCATCCTCTACCTGCCCGTCCTCCTGATCACCGGCATCGCCGCAGGGGCCTTTACCGGCCTTGCGGCCCAGCTGTTGCTGGAGCGGGTGGGGAAACGCCTGAAGTAAGCCCCTTCAAACACATAAAAAGACGCCGCCCTTGCACGCAAGGGCGGCGCTGTTTTTTATCGGTCCCGGTTGTTGAAGATATTGAAAATATCCTCCCAGGTCTTGTCCTCTTCCTCATCGCCGGAGGCGGTCTCGGACTTTTTCTTATCGTCCTCCACCTTTTCCCCGGCCTTGGTAAAGGGCTTGTCGGTCCCCGCCTTCTGGGCGTGCTCGTCATAGCCGGTGGCGATGACGGTGACCTGGATCTCATCCTCCAGGCTGTCGTCGAAGGCGGCGCCGAAGATGATGAGGGCCTCGGGATGGGCGGCCTGGCGCACCAGCTCGGCGGCGGTCTCCACCTCTTCCAGGCCGATGTCCATAGAGCCGGTGATGTTGACCAGCACGCCACGGGCCCCGTTGATGGAGGTCTCCAGCAGGGGGCTGGAAATGGCCATCTTGGCAGCCTCCTCGGCCTTGGCCTTGCCCGCGGCCCGGCCCACGCCCATGTGGGCCATGCCGGCGGACTGCATCACGGCGGTGACGTCGGCGAAGTCCAGGTTGATGAAGCCGGTGTTCTTGATCAGGTCGGAGATGGACTGGACGGCCTGCCGCAGCACGTCGTCGGCGATCTCGAAGGCGTTGGCGAAGGTGATTTTCTGGTCGGTGGCGAACTTCAGCCGCTCGTTGGGGATGATGACCAGGGAATCCACCTTGGTCTTCAGCTCCTCGATGCCGGCTTCGGCCTGCTGCATGCGGCGGCGGCCCTCAAAGTTGAAGGGCTTGGTGACCACGCCCACGGTGAGGAGCCCCGCCTCCTTGGCGATATCGGCCACGATGGGGGCCGCGCCGGTACCGGTGCCGCCGCCCATGCCGGCGGTGATGAACACCATATCGGTGTCCTCCAGGGCCTTGGCGATCTGGCCCCGGCTCTCCTCGGCGGACTTGCGGCCCACCTCGGGATCGGAACCGGCGCCCTGGCCGCAGGTGAGTTTCTCCCCGATCTGGATCTTCTGGTTGGCGCTGGAAATCCCAAGGGCCTGCTTATCCGTATTGACGGCGATGAAATCCACGCTCTTCACGCCCGATTTCACCATACGGTTGACTACATTGTTGCCGCCGCCCCCTACGCCGATGACCTTGATGTTGACGACAGACTCCGGGCCGGTATCCAATCCGAAAGGCATAGCTGCTCCTCCTACTGTAACATTCTTATGTAACGGGCAAAACGGCTTCATTTTGTGTCGAATTCCCCAGTGTTTTCTATATCTTGTTTTATTTTATCCTTCTTTGGCTTGGAGGTCAATAGTTCTCTGCGGATTTCCGCAAAGTTTTGGAACATTCTCGTGCCAAACACCACCACGGCCGCCAAATAGATGGGGATCCCCATCCGATTGCCCAGCCAGGTGAGGAAAACGGCAATGGCGGCGTTGCCGATGGTGCCCGACAAAAAGATGGGCAGATGGAACTCCCCCTTGAGCCGGGAGCGGAAGCCCCCCAGGGCGGAATCCAGCGCGGCCAGCAGGCCCACCCCCACGTAGAGGGTCATACCGGCGGGAAAGTGGAGGGGGATCAAAAACCCCAGCAGCAGCCCGGCGGTGAGGCCGATCAGCTCCAGCATTTACCCCACCCCCTCTTCCGCGGCGGGGAAGCTCTCCGCCGGCTTGGCGTACTGGAATTCCACCGCCCCCTGGTACTTGGGGATGGTGAGCTCCTCGCTGGCGGTCACCCGCACGTCGATCTTCCACTGGCCCAGGATGTCCACCACGCCGTTGCGCATGGTGAGGGCGTTGTAGAGGGTGCCCGAGTCCCCGATGGCCATGATGACGTAGGGGGCGGCGTGCCGCCGTCCGTTCACCGTCACCACGGCGCCGGTGCAGCGGATCTCGCTGGCGGCCAGCAGCCGCTCCCCGTTGAGGGAGATCGCCTCCGCCCCCGCCGAGCGCAGCTCGTTCACCACCGAGAGGAGGTCCGAATCGTGGATGATGTAGTCGGCCTCGTCCCCCGTGGCGTTGACGGCGGTGGAGTCGGTCATGATGACGGTGACGCCCGGACCGGTGACATCCACCAGACCGGCGGTCATCTCCAGCTTGTCCAGCTCCGCCTTCAGGGCCTCGCCCTGGGCGCTGCCCTCGCTGGCCTGTTTCCGGTAGAGGGCCAGCTCCTCCTGGGTCTGTTCCAGCTGCTTCTGAAGGCCCTCGGACTTGTCCATCTCCTGGTTATAGAGCTCCTGAAGGGTCTCCAGCCGGCTGGCGTTGGCGGCGTCGGTCTGGGTGTTGACCCACACGCTTTGCAGCTGGGAGGCCAGGAGAAAGCCCACCACGGCGCACACCAGGGCCACCGACATGCTCCCACGGTTCTTAGTCTTGGATGCTGGGGGGCTCTGGCACGACGCTGGGCTCTGGGGCATCGGCTCCCGGCTCCGGGGCGTCTGACTGCTGGGGTTGTCCATCCTGGCTCCCTCCTTCCTGATCCTGCTGTGCCGGTGCGTCCCAACCGTCCTCGGGCATCCACCGGCTGGTGAGCAGCCGGGCCTGCTTGCCCTCGTAGGTCAGATCCAGCGTTCCGGCCACCGCCTCCCCCCGCTGCTGGAAGGACTCCATCACCCGCTGGAGGCGGAAGGCCTGTTCGTTGAAGTTCCCCGTCAGGGGCATGGCCACCGTCAGATCCCCGCCGTAGCCGAAGTAGATGGCGTTGTTGGAGGTCAGATCGATGAACCCGGTCACATTCCCCGTCATACCCCGCTCTGAGAGGGCGGTGAGCAGGCTCCTGAGGCTGTCCCGCTTGGTCTGCTCCTCCAGCGGCACCGTCAGGCGTACCCCCACGCTGGGGGTGACGGGGTGAAGGCCAAGGACCTGGGGGAAATCCGCCTTCAGCGAGGCGTCCCCCTGGTCCAGCAGCTTGCCGCCGGCGTTCATGAGCCACCAGTTCCCCTCCGCCTGGACGGCGGCCACGGCGGAGGTCTCGGTGACCCGCAGCTCCAGGGTGTCGGGGAGGACCCGGACCGGGGCCACCTTCTCCACGTAAGGCAGACGCCTGATGATGCTCTGGGCCGTCTGGGGCTTGTTCACCAGGAAGAGGTTGTCCCCCGTGTTCACCCCGGAGGCGGCCACGATCTCCTCGGCGGTATAGCGGCTGTTGCCCGTCACCGTCACCTGGTTCACCCGGAAAAAGGCCACACAGCCCGCCAGGATGGCGGCGAAGATCAGAAGAAAGGACAGCAGCTTATAGAGGAAGCCGAAGCGTCCCCTCCTGCGCCGGTGTCGATTCCGTTTGTTCCTCGCCGCCATTTTTTGGCCTCCGTTACTTCCTTTGCCGGGTATTTAAAGGGCATTATAGCATTTCAAAGTGAATAAATCGTTAAGATTCGCTTACAGTTTCCTCATTTCGGGCAATCCGTGCCCCCAGGGCTGCCAGACCGCCGGACAGGTCGGCATAGCCCCGGTCGATGTGCTCCAGGCCGGAGACCACCGTCTCCCCCTCCGCCCCCAGGCCGGCCACCACCAGGGCGGCCCCGCCCCGGAGGTCGGCGGCGGTGACCCGCGCGCCGAAGAGCCTGGGCACGCCGTATACCACGGCCACCCGGCCCTCCGCCCGGATATCCGCCCCCATGCGGGTCAGCTCATCCACGTGGCGGTAGCGGCTGTCGAACATATTCTCGGCAAAGACCGTGGCCCCCTCCGCCTTGCACAGGGCGGCCATGACGATGGCCTGGGCGTCGGTGGGAAAGCCGGGGTAGGGGGCCGTGCGCACCGGTCGGACCGCCTTCAGCCGCTTGGGCGCCGTGAGTGAGATGGCCGTGGGAGAGCTCTTCACCTGGCACCCCGCCTCCGCCAGGACGGCGGTGACGGTGGACAGGTGCCGCCAGTCCACCCCGGTGACCTCCGCCTCTCCGCCCGCGCAGGCGGCCGCGGAGAGATAAGTACAGGCCACGATGCGGTCGGCGATAACGGTGTGCTCCCCGCCGTGGAGGGGCCTTCCCCCCCGGACGGTGACCACCGAGCTCCCCGCCCCCCGGATGTCGGCCCCCATGGTGTTCAAAAAATTCTGGAGATCGGTGATCTCCGGCTCCCGGGCCGCGTTGGTGATGGTGGTGACCCCCTGGGCCGCCACCGCCGCCAGCATGGCGTTCTCGGTGGCCCCCACGCTGGGCAGTGAGAGGGTCAGGTCGGCCCCCTTCAGCTCCCCCCGGCAGGAGAGCCGGCTCCCCCGCTCCTCGATCTCCGCACCCAGGGCCCGCAGGGCGGTCAGGTGGAGATCGATGGGCCGGGGCCCCAGCTCACAGCCGCCGGGATAGGACAGCTCCGCCCGGCCCATGCGGCCCAGGATGGGCCCCAGAAAGACCACCGAGGAGCGCATCTGGCGCATGAGGGCGTCGGGCACGTCCGCGGCGGCGGGAGCGGAGGCGTCCACCGTCACCGTGTCCCCCTCCCGGCGCACCCGGCAGCCCAGGTGGCGGAGGATGGCCAGGGTGCCCTCCACGTCGGTGAGCCGGGGGCAGTTGTGGATGACGCACTCTCCTGGGACCAAAAAGGCGGCCGCCAGGATGGGCAGGACACTGTTCTTGGCCCCGTGGACCTTGACAGTCCCACCCAGGGGGCGGCCCCCCTCAATGCTGAAAACGCTCATAATTCGTCCTCCCTATGGATGGATTCCATTCAGGCCATCCTATGCGGAAGGGCGAAATCGGGTACAAAACCGGCGGGGCCGCGGCGGGGCGGGAGGGGTGTCCTCCCCCGTTACCGCAGAATCCCCATCAGAGTGTCGAAGATTTTCTCGTTGGCGTCGGGGACCGCCATGGCCGACAGGGCCCGGGCCATCCCGGCGCGGCGGCTTCGGTCCCGGAGGAGGGCCGAGGCCTCCTCGTAAAGGCGTTTGCCGGAGCACTCTTTCTCCGGCAGCAGCACCGCCCCGCCCGCTTCGGAGAGGACCCTGGCGTTTTTGGTCTGGTGGTCCGCCGTCACGTTGGGGGAGGGCACCAGGATGGAGGGCTTGGCGATGGCCGCCAGCTCGGAGATGGTGGAGGCGCCGGAGCGGCACAGCACCAGGTCCGCCGCAGCCATCACGAGAGGCATATCATAGATATACTCCCGCACCTCCACTCCGGGGTGGCAGTCCTTGGGTACGTCGGAATCGGCGAGGATCTTCGTGATGGAGGAGAAGTCCCGCCCCGCCCCGTGGATGTGGCGGAAGGGCTGGCCCTGCTGACATTCCAGGCGGATGAACTCGGCCATATAGCCGTTCATCACCTCCGCCCCCAGGCTGCCCCAGTAGGACAGGAGGAGGGGCCGGTCGTCGTCGAAGCCCAGCTTCTCGCGGGCCTCGGCCCGGGTATAGCGGAAGAAGTCCCCCCGGACGGGGGTGCCGGTGACCACCACCTTGGCCGGGTCCTCATAGTGGTCCCTGCTCTCGGCAAAACCCACCATCACCACGTCGGCCACCTTGGACAGGGCCTTGGTGGTGAGACCGGGAACGGCATTGGACTCGTGGACGGCGGTGGGGACGCCCCGCTTGGCCGCCGCCTTCACCACCGGGAAGCTGGCGTAGCCCCCGGTGCCCACCACCAGGTCGGGCTGGAACTCGTCCAGGATGGCCTTGGCCTGCTTGTCGGAGCGGCCCATGTTGAAGAGGGTCTTCAGGTTATGGCCGATGGCGGTGGGGGTGACGGAGCGGCGGAAGTTGGTGATGGTCACCGTCTTCAGCTCAAACCCCTCCTTGGGGACCAGCCGGGTCTCCATGCCCCCGTCGGCCCCCACGAAGAGGATCCGGCAGCCGCTCTCCCGCTCCTGAAACATGCGGGCCAGGGCCACGGCGGGGTTGATATGCCCGGCGGTGCCGCCGCAGGTGAATAAAACGTTCACACATATACCTCCTTTGACGTCGCTTCCTCTCCTCCTCTCGGGAGGCAGGGGGCGCGCTTTCGGGCCGCAAAAGCATCCGCCCAAGCGCGGCGTGCCCTAGCCCTGTTTGGGCGCCGGGATCTGCCGGGAGACCCCCAGGACGATGCCCATCTCGATGAGCTGGATCATCAGCGCCGTGCCCCCGTAGCTGAAAAAGGGCAAGGAAATGCCGGTGGTGGGCAGCAGGTTGGTGACCACGGAGATGTTCAGGAATACCTGCACCGCCATGAGGGTGGTGATCCCCACCACCAACAAGGAACCGAACCGGTCCCTGGCGTGGATGGCGATCCAGTAGCCCCGGACGATGAGGAGGGCGAAGAGGAGCAGGATGAGCCCCGCGCCGATGAGGCCCAGCTCCTCGCAGACGATGGAAAAAATGAAGTCGTTCTCCGGTTCGGGGAGGAAGAGCTGCTTCTGGCGGCTCTGGCCAAAGCCCACGCCGAAGAGGCCGCCGGAGCCGATGGCGTAAAGGGACTGGATGATCTGGTAGCCGCCGTCCCTCGGGTGGGCCCAGGGGTCCCGCCAGATGGCGATACGGCCGGTCTGGTAGTCCTTGCCCGACATGATGAGCAGCAGCAATCCCACCACCCCGGCGCCCCCGGCGGCGAACCAGCCCAGCCTCACCCCGCCGGCAAAGAGGATGGCGGCGGCGGGGACCAGAATGAGGATGGTGCCCGACATATGGGGCTCCAGAGCCATGAGGGCGATGATGCCCAGCAGCAGCAGCCCGTAGGGCACAAGCTCGATGAAGCCCAGCTCATCCAGTTTGTTCAGGGCGACCCCGGTATAGGTCCGGGTATTGAACTGTTTCTTTTTCTCCGTAGTCCGTTTGGACATTCGGGCGGAAAAATAGAGGATCACGCCCAGCTTGGCGACCTCCGAGGGCTGGAAGGCGGGGATCGGGCCAAACCCTCTAATCCACCGCTTCACGTTGTCGCTGCGGTTGGTATGGATGCCGGGGATCAGCACCACCACCAGCAGCACCAGGGCGGCGATGAGGATAAACACCGACATCCAGCGGAAGGCCTGGTAGTTGATCTTGGAGGTGATATACATGATGACAAGGCCCAGGACGGCGAAAATCCCCTGCCGGGCGAAGTAGTATGTGGGGGCCTTCCCCTCGCTGACAGCGGTGGCGTAGGAGGCGGAGAACACCATGATGACGCCGATGACGGTGAGCATCACCACCAGCATGAGGAAGGGCAGGTCCATGGGGCCCCGGGAGAGCTGCTCTTCCATGGTCAGATCACGCTTTGATTTTCCCACAGGGCTCACCGCCTTTCAGCATAGAATCGCAGTCTGCGCTCAGATAAGGTACCGTCCGGCCACGCCCAAGAAGGCCAGGACGCAGAAGAGGGCGGACACGGCGGAAAATACCGCCACCACCTTCTTCTCCTTCCATCCGCACATCTCGAAATGGTGGTGGAGGGGGGCCATCTTGAAGATGCGTTTGCCGTGGGTGGCCTTGAAATAGACCACCTGGATAATGTCGGAGAGGGTCTCGGCGATATAGACGATGCCCACCAGGATCAGGATGAGGGGCATGTCGGTGGAGAAGGCCAGGCCGCAGACCGCCCCGCCCAGGAAGAGGGAGCCGGTGTCCCCCATAAAGACCTTGGCGGGGTAGTGGTTATAGAGGAGGAAGCCCAGCAGGCCCCCCAGCAGGGCGGCGGAGAACAGGGTCAGCTCATCCTTGCCCCAGAGGGCGGTCACCACAATGAAAAACAGCGCCACCGGCACGGTCACCGAGGAGGACAGACCGTCCACCCCGTCGGTGATGTTCACGGCGTTGACGGTACCCACCATGACGAAGGCGGCAAAGACCATGTAGACCGGCCAGGGCAGGGGGATGGTGGTCTGGGCGAAGGGGATATAGAGGTTGGGAGACAGGTAGCCCTCGTACCGCAGCAGCACCGTCATCAAAATGGCGGCGGCCAGCTGAAGGAGAAACTTCCACCCGGCGGTGAGGCCGGTGTTCTGCCGGTGGACCACCTTCATATAGTCGTCAATGAACCCGATGATGCCAAAGACCAGGGCGAAGAGGAATACGTACACCGCCCCCCGGTCCCCCCGGAGAAAATAGCCCCAGCCCAGGCCCACCACGGTGACGGCCATGGCGATGATAAACATGAGCCCGCCCATGGTGGGGGTACCCTGTTTGGCCATATGCCAGGTGGGGCCGTCCTCTTTGATGGACTGGCCCGCCTTCAGCCGCCTGAGGGCGGGGATAAGGATCCTGCCCAGGACGGCGGTCAGGACAAAACTCACCGCCAGGGCGATCAGGATCTCTGCGATCATCGACAGTTCCGACTTCATCTTTTGAACCTCCAGCTCTTTTCTCAGCGGGAAACCCGCTCGCGCACAAGCGGGTATTTTACCACACAATCACTGAGATAGCAAGAATTTAGCCACCTCTTCCCTCTCGTCCAGGTGGCGTTTTTCCCCGTTCACTTCCTGATAGGTCTCGTGGCCCTTTCCCGCCAGCACCAGGGTGTCCCCCTCCCGGAGCAGGGCCAGGGCGGCCCGGATGGCCTTCCGCCGGTCCGGCTCCACCAGCCGGGGGGTATCCATGCCCTCCATCCCCTTCAGGATATCGTCGATAATGGCCTGGGGCTCCTCGGTGCGGGGGTTGTCGGAGGTCACCACGGCCAGGTCGGACATACTGGCGGCGATGGCCCCCATGAGGGGCCGCTTGCCCCGGTCCCGGTCCCCCCCGCAGCCAAAGAGGCAGATGAGCCGTCCGGGGGTGAAGTCCCGGAGGGCGGCCAGAGCGTTTTCCAGGGCGTCCGGGGTGTGGGCGTAGTCGATGAGGACGGTGCCGGGGCCGGGGGTGGGCACCACCTCCATCCGTCCCTTCACGCCGGGGGCATGGGCCAGGGCGGCGGCGGCCTTGCTCAGGGGGATGCCCAAAGCCTGGGCGCAGGACAGGGCGCACAGCGCGTTGTAGACGGTGAACCCGCCGGGGATGCCCAGCCGGACCCGGCAGATCTCCTCCCGGGTCACCGCCTCAAACTCCACCCGGTCGGGAAAGAGCCGCAGGTTCTTGGCGGTGAGGTCCGCCTCGTCCTTGCGCTCGGAGTAGGTAAATACCTGACAGGGGGCGGAGGCGGCGTAGCTTTGCCCCGCCTCGTCGTCCAGGTTCAACACCGCCCTGCCGCTCTGGAGGAACAGCCGTCCCTTAGCCTGGCGGTAGGCCTCCATGGTCTTGTGGAAATCCAGGTGGTCCTGGGTCAGGTTGGTAAAGGCCCCCACCGCGAAGCGGATGCCGTCCACCCGGTGGAGACAAAGGGCGTGGGAGGAGACCTCCATCACCACGTGGGTGCATCCGGCGTCCGCCATCCGCCGCAGCCATTGCTGGACCTCCCAGCTCTCGGGGGTGGTCCGGTCCGCGGGGAAGGACTCTTCCCCGATCTCGTTTTCGTTGGTGCCGATGAGCCCCGCCTTGGTGTGGAGCACCTCTTCCAGCATGGCCTTGAGAAGGCTGGTGGTGGTGGTCTTGCCATTGGTTCCGGTGACACCGATGACGGTCAGCTCCTCCGCCGGGTGGCCGAACCAGTTGGCGGAGACGGCGGCCAGGGCGGCTCTGCCGTCGGGGACCCGGAGGGTCCCCTCCTCCCCGCTCTCGCACAATACGGCGGCGGCCCCCTTTTCCAACGCCTGCCGGATATACCTGTGCCCGTCGGTCTTGTAGCCCTTCAGAGCCACGAAGAGCTCCCCGGGCCGGATGGTGCGGGTGTCGTAAGAGATGCCTTTGATTTCAACGTCCTCCGGCAGGGGGCCAGCATAGCCCGTGCCGTTTAACAGCGCGTGTAAACGCATCCTACTCACCCCTTTGTCGTCGCGAAACCTGCCCTAGGCTTACCTGGGAATCTATCCCGCAAAACCCTCTCCCCATGCCTTCCCCCGGGGGAAGGTGGCCCCGCAGGGCCGGATGAGGGGAACTTCTCAAATCCAGACTGCTTCCGTCTGAAAAACGCACGCTCATTGGCCATCCCTTGGCCCACTGCGTCCCCCCACAAAGGGCCCCCCGCTTAATCCACCAGAGTATTGTCGGCGAACAGACACTCCACCACGGTGCCCCGCTCCACGCTGGTGCCCACGTTGATGGACTGGCTGGCCACCACGGCCTGGTCGGACATATAGCTGCTGGAGCCGCCGATCTTCAGGTAGAGCCCATACTGGGCCAAGGTCTGCTGGGCGCCGGCGGAGGTCTTGCCCCGGACGTCGGGGACGGTCACCAGGTCGGTGGGCTTGTCGGCTCCCAGGTAGAGGACCACCTCGCTGCCGCTGGGAATGACGGCCCCGCCCACCGGGATCTGGGCGGTGACGGTGTCCCCCTCCCCCACGGTGCGGACGGTGAAGCCCGCCCCCGCGGCGGCCTCCTGGCCCACCTGGGCGGTCTGCCCCACCAGGTTGGGCACGGTGACGTCGATCTTGGCCTTCTCGGCCTCGGTATAGCTCTTTTCCACCCCCATGTAGTCCAGGACGTTGGAGAGGAGCTCCCCCGCCATCATGGCGGCCATGTTGCCGCCGCTGATGTAATAGCCCTTGGCGGTCAGGTTGTTGCCGGGGGAGGCGGGCTTGGGGTTGTCGTACATCAGCAGGACGATGACCTGGGGATCGTCGGCGGGGGCGAAGCCCAGGAAGGAGACGATGGTGTGGTCGATGCCCCGCCGGCTGTCCAGAGTCTCGGAGGAGCCCGTCTTGCCGCCGATGCGGTAGCCGGGGACGTAGGCCCGCTTGCCGGTGCCGCCGTCCACCACTTTCTCCAGGATGGCCCGGCAGCGGTCGGAGGTCTCCTGGCTGATGACCTGCCGCACCTCGGTGGGCTCGGTCTGGCGGACCACGTTGCCCTCCGGGTCGGTGATGGAGCGCATGACATAGGGCTCCATCAGGTGCCCGCCGTTGATGACGGCGGAGGCGGCGGTGATGAGCTGGATGGGGGTGACCTGGAGGCCTTGGCCGAAGGAGGCGGTGGCCAGGTTGGTGATGCCGTTGGCGCTGGTAAACTTATCCCGGGGCCAGACCAGGTTGGGGACGGGGCTGAGCTGGGACTCCCCCTGCATATCGATGCCGGTGGCCCCCAGGAAACCGAAGTCCTCCAGATAGTCGTAGAACTTCTCCGCCCCAAGGGCCTGGCCGATGGCGATGAAGGCGGGGTTGCAGGAATTGGCCACCGCCTCAGCCAAGGTCTGGCTGCCGTGACCCGGCTCTTTCTTGGAGCAGCTGATCCGCCGGTCCGCCACGATGGCGTAGCCGGGGCAGTAGTAGGTGGAATTCTCGTTGACGACTCCCTCCTCCAGGGCCGCGGCCAGGACCATGGACTTGAAGGTGGAGCCGGGCTCGTAGGTATCGTTGATGGCCTTGTTGCGCCACTGCTGGTTCTGGGCGCTGCCCAGGGCGGTGAGATAGGCCTCCTCGCTGGAGTTGGGGTCGTTTTTTACCGTCTCCAGATAGGTGTTCAGCACCGGATCGGTGACGGTCCAGGGATCGTTGAGGTCGTAGGTGGGGGAGTTGGCCCAGGCCAGGATGGCCCCGGTCTTGGGGTTCATGGCGATGGCGAAGCCGCCGTTCTGCACGTCGAACATCTCAATGCCCTTTTCCAGGATCCGCTCGCAGTAATACTGGATGGTGGTGTCCAGGGTCAAGTTCAGGTTATTCCCGTCGGTGGCGTCATAGTAGTCCTGGAAGGAATATTTCATCTCGGTGCCCTTGCCGTTCTTGGCGGTGACCACCCGCCCGGTCTCGCCGGCCAGCTCATCCTCGTAGAGGGCCTCCATGCCGTAGGCGCCGGTATTGTCCAGGTTTGGATTCACCCAGCCGATGACCTGGGCGGCTAGGGAGCCGTAAGGGTAGTAGCGTTTGGTGGTGGGGTTTGGCACGATGGAGTTGGAGAGATGCTGGTCCTTGATGAGCTGCCGGACCTGGTCGGCCACCTCGGTCTCCACCCGGGCGGCGGCGATCTCGTAGTAGCTGCCCGTCTTGCCCAGCTGCTTGAGGAGCTTCTCCTCGTCCTTCCCCAGGATCTCCGCCAGGGCGGCGGCCACCTTTTCTGCCTCGGGGCGGGGATAGTCCGCCTTCTCCGGGTGCTCCCCATACTTTTTATCCCAGTTCTCCTGGAGGGTCTTGAAGTCGTTGGGGGAGATGATGATATCGTATACCGTGGCGCTGGTGGCCAGCACCTTGCCGTTGGCGTCGGTGATCTGCCCCCGGTTGGCAGCCACCGCGTTGTCCATGGTCTGCTGGTCGATGGCCTTTTGCTGGTACATGTCGTGATCCTTGATCTGGATGGCGTAGAGCTTCCCGAACAGGGGAAGGAAGGCCGCCACCCCGAACAGCCCCAGAAGGGCCAGGGTACGGAGAAGGACCGTGCGGTTGGCCCGCCGGTCCGGCGTCTTTTTGACCGGCTCCCGGTTTTTTCTGTCTCTGTGATCCATCTTCCGCTCCCCTTTCACAATCACGCCGGCCGGCGCCCGGACATTCATCCCCACCCGGCACAGGGCCAGACACGCGCCGGCAAAAGCGATAACGCCGCCAGCGCGTGTCTGGCCGTAAGTCGGGCGTTCCCGCCCCCTGTGGATCAACGCTGAAGGGCGTAAGAAAAATCCTTTTCTTACGCCCTCCTCTCTTTGAGCCGCGGTAGGGTCAGCGGCCCGCTTTTCTCTCTTTCAGGGTCCTCAGCGCAATATATGACGCTCCACCTTAGAAATATGCCAACACGTTTTGGATGATCTCCTGGACTCCGTCCACGAAGCCGCCGGTGACCTCTTCGCCCCGGTCATAGACCACCACGCTGTCCGGCTCGGTCAGGTCCACATAGACCATCTGGCTGGACTGGGGGCGGCTCATGGAGCCGTCGGCGGTCACGGCGCTCTCGATAGCGCCCAGGTCATAGGCCAGCTCATAGCGGGCCCGCAGGGTGGCTTCCTCGCTGCGCAGCCGGGTCATCTCGCTGTCCAGGCTCACCACCGAACTGGAAATGGTGGAAAGCTGGACAAAGCTCATGAGGATGAGCACCGCAAGGGCCGCCACGGCGGCAAAGCCGCTGACCGCGAAGAGGGAGACATAGCCGGCCTCCCGGACCTTGACCTTGGGACGGGCCACGGTCTGGCGGCGGGGACGCACCTGGGGGCGGGGCTGGAGGACTTCCTCCCGCTCCAGTACCCGGGCGGCAGAGCCGTCATAGGCATAGCTGATGTTCCGATAGGGGTCATAGGGTCTGCGCTTCGCGGCACTGGCCATCTTTGCGTCACTCCGTTCTCTCGTCGTGGCAAACTTCGTATCGCCCCACCTTCGCAAGGCGAAGGGGCTCGTTCGCTCCGTTGCCCCTCCGCCCCAGCCCGGACCCGCTTCGCCGGGCTCTTGGCTGGTTTTGGGGGATCTTCACACACACATTTTTACAGCTTTTCCGCGATCCTCAGCTTGGCGCTGCGGGCGCGGGGGTTTTCCGCCAGCTCCGCCTCGCCGGGGAGGATGGGCTTTTTGTTCACCAGCCGGATGGCCGGAGTCTTGCCGCACACGCACACCGGGAAGTCCGGGGGGCAGGTACAGCCCTTGGCCAGGGCGGCGTAGCCCGTTTTCACGATCCGGTCCTCCAGGGAGTGGAAAGTGATGATGCACAGCCTTCCCCCCGGAGCCAGCCGGGGCACCGCCTGCCCGATGACCCGCTCGGCCGCCGTCAGCTCGTCGTTGACGGCGATGCGCACGGCCTGGAAGGTCCGCTTGGCGGGGTGCTGCTTCTCCCGCAGGGCTTGCGGCGGCATGGCGGAACGGATCACGTCCACCAGCTGGAGGGTGGTCTCGATGGGGGCTTGTCCCCTGGCCCGGACGATGGCCGCCGCAATGGCGGGGGCATACCGCTCCTCCCCATATTGGTAGAGGATGCGCCGCAGCTCCTCTTGGGGCCACTCGTTCACCACCGCCCGGGCCGTCAGGGGTTGGGTCTGGTCCATGCGCATGTCCAGCGGGGCGTCGTGCATGTAGGAGAAGCCCCGGCTCGGATCGTCCAGCTGAGGGGAAGAAACGCCGAAGTCAAAGAGCATTCCGTGGACGGCGGGGGCGCCCGCGTCCGTGAGAAGCTCGTCCAAATCATTGAAGTTGCCGTGGATCAGCCGCACCCGGTCCATCCAGGGTCCCAGCTTGTCCACCGCGGCGTCCAGCGCCGCCTGGTCCCGGTCGATGCAGTAGAGCCGGCCGGTGGTGAGCCGTTTGGCGATCTCGGCGGAATGGCCCGCCCGGCCCAGGGTGCCGTCCACGTAGACGCCGTCCGGGCGGATGTTCAGGCCCTCGATGCACTCGTCCAGCAGCACCGGGCGGTGGGAAAACGTCTCACTCATCAGAAGCCCAGCGCCTCCATGCACTCCGACATCTTCTCCGGGGTCATCTCTTCCTCCTCCTGGGCATTCCAGGCCTCGGCGGACCAGATCTCGGCCCGGTCGTTGACGCCGATGATGACGGTCTCCTTGTCCAGGTTGGCGTACTTGCGCAGCTTCTGGGGGATGACGATGCGGCCCTGGCTGTCCAGCTCGCACTTGGCGGCGTTGGCGAAGAGGGGGCGCATGGCCTTGGACTGGCTCATGGGGAGGGAGGCAAACTTTTCCGTGAAGCGGTCCCAGGTCTCCTGGGGGTAGATGGCGAGGCACGCGTCCACGCCCATGGCCAGGTAAAAGGTGACCCCCAGCTCCTCCCGGAGCTTGGCGGGAATGAACAGCCGGCCCTTGGCATCAATGGAATGCTCGTATGTGCCGGTCATGTCCTCTCCCCCCACTTTTATGGGCATTCATGGTTTTTTACTCCACTTTGCTCCACTTACGTTTTCTAGTATAAAGGCTGTGTAACAAAATTGCAATAGTTAATTGTCATTTTTTTCGTCGAAACTTTAGTTTTTTTCCTTGGAATATACGGGTTTTTACTACGAAAACATTTGTTCGTTTTCAATTTGTAACCACCTTTTCAGGGCAAAAACACATTTTACGGTAAGGTTTTCGCCTTTACAAAACTAGATATAGTATTTTGGCAAACTTTGGGACAAAAAAGCGCCCCGCAATACCTCTCGGTATTGCGGGGCGCTGAGGCTCTGGTTCAGTTCTCCTCCGCCGCGGCGTCAAAGATCTGGCTCTGACCGGCGGAGCCGCCGGACATGCCGGCCGCCGCCGCCCGGAAACGGGTGCGGGACTTCTTAATCTCGTCGTAGGCCTCGGCCACAGCCTCCTCGGTGCGGCGCAGGGCGTCCTCGCAGTACTCATTGGCGGCCTTTTTCAGCTCCCGGGACCGATCCTCGGCCTGGCGGAGCATCTCGGTGCCCTTCTGCTTGGCTTGGGCCAGCAGCTCGTCCTCGGCCAACATCTGCTTGGCCTTCTCCTCCGCCTGCTGGATGATGAGGTCCCCCTCCCGCTTGGCGGAGGCCAGGTAGTCGTTGCGGGCGGCCAGCAGTTTCTTGGCCTCTGCCAGCTCCATGGGGAACTGGCCCCGGATCTCGTCGATCAGGTCCAGGGCCTTGTCCCGCTCCAGCATACATTTGTCGGAAGAGAGCGGGACGTTCTTCGCCTCGTCGATCATTTCAAAAAGCATATCCAGCAGTTCGTTTACCCCGGTCGCCATCACAGATTCCTCCTGCTCTTCATTTTTTCATTCACATCCCCAATGATCTCCCGGGGGACAAAATCGGTCAGCTCGGCCCCATAGGCCGCCATTTCCTTCACTACGCTGGAGCTGATATAGGTGTATTTTGCGCTGGAGGGCAGGAACATGGTGTCCAGGCGGGGATTCAGCTTGCGGTTGATCATGGCCATCTGGAGCTCCTGCTCATAGTCGGACATTGCCCGCAGCCCCTTCACCAGCGTGCAGGCCCTCTTCTGCCGGGCATACTCCGCCACCAGCATGGAGGACTGGTCCACCTCCACGTTGGGGATCTTGGCCACCACCCGGCGGATCAGTTCCACCCGCTCGTCGGGGGTAAAAAAGCCGGAATCCTTCTTTTCGGAATTCACCATGACACAGACGATTAGCTTATCAAAGCACATGGCGGCCCGTTTGATCACGTTCAGGTGGCCCAGGGTGATGGGGTCGAAGCTGCCGGGATAGATGGCGGTCTTCATACGTAACCACGTCCTTCCCGCCCCGGCCCCAAAAAACTTACAGCCCGGCCTGACGGCGGTAAAGTGTCAATTTGATCTTTCCGTACCGGTACTCACGGCCCCGCTCATAGGGGCCGGAGAGGTCGGGCAGCACCTTTTCCAAGGCGCTTTCACAGACGATTATACCATTTTCCGTCATAATGTCAATCGCGGCCATACGCTCCAAAGCCTGATCCAGCAGGTCGGAGGCATAGGGAGGGTCCAAAAAGGCCAAACCAAATTTCTCCCGGCAGGAGGTCAGAAAGGACATGGCGTCCCCCTGAGTCACCCGGGCGCGGTCGGCAAAACCGGTGAGGGAGACGTTCTCCTTAATGATCCTGGCGGCTTCCTTGGAGGCGTCCACAAACACGCATCGCTCCGCCCCGCGGGAGAGGGCCTCGATGCCCAGCTGTCCGGTGCCGGCGAAGAGGTCCAGCACCCGGCGGCCTTCCACGTCGAACTGGACGATATTGAAAATGGACTCCTTCACCTTGTCGGTGGTGGGACGGGTATCCAGGCCGGGGAGCTCCTTGAGCTTGCGGCCCCGGGCCGTGCCGGTGATGACTCTCATGGCGATGTTCCTTTCTCTTTTGCGTGATTGCACGTTGGGACGTGTGTATATCTGGGGGACATTTCTTTTCGGTCTCAGGGAAGGGTGGCCTGGCCGGCATAGCCGGCCAGCCTCCGCTAAAAATGCGCCACCGGCGCATTTTCTTAACGCTGCGGCCCCAGACCCCCAAAGAAAAGTCTTGGGGGCAAACCTGCTCACAGGTTCCCTTTTTAGTAGAAGGTCTACTGCTCAAAGCTAGGGGGAAAAGCGCGGGAGCGTCTGTGCGACACGTGGTCCTCCTAGCGCCGCTCGGCCGCTGGCGTGAACTTGACAGAAGGTTGGTCTTTAGCCTTCCCCTTGGGGGAAGGTGGCAGCCCGAAGGGCTGACGGATGAGGGGAGCTGGGGGACATGGAAAAGGTTCTACCAAACCGATAAGTTCCCCTCATCAGTCTGCTTCGCAGACAGCTTCCCCCAAGGGAAGCCTAAGACCTGCCGAACCCCGGACCCGTTACGGAGTAAGGGGCCAGGGTCATCCCCCCTCTTGTGGACAGCCCCGGGGGATGAATCCAAACAAGGGGGCCGAGGCCCCCTTGGCTGGTCGTTGAGAGGGGGTCCAGGGGGAGAGAGTCGAAACTCTCCCCCTGGCGTCTTTTCTGGGGGGTCTGGGGGGGGCCATCTTTTCCACGTGGAAAAGATGGCCCCCCCCCAGAGGGTACACCTCCCAGAGGTGGAAACCCCTATTTTTTCTCCGAAAAGTAGTCGTACACGACCTTCCCGGTGGCCTTCCCCACCGCCTCCTCCAGCTCGGACAGGGAGGCGGCCTTGATATTCTTCACGCTTTTGAACCGTTTTAACAGCGCCGTCTTCCTCGCCGGCCCGATCCCGGGCACCTTGTCCAGCTCCGAGCCCTTCAGGTGGGCCGACTGCTGCTGGCGGTGGAACTCGATGGCGAAGCGGTGGGTCTCCTCCTGGATCTGCCCCACCAGGGCAAAGACGGCGGGCACCCGCTGGATGCCGATCTCCCGCCCGTCGGGGGTCACCAGGGCCCGGGTGCGGTGGCGGTCGTCCTTCACCATGCCAAACACCGGGATGTGGAGCCCCAGCTTTTCCTCCACCCCCACGGCCACCCGGGCGTGCTCCTCGCCGCCGTCGATGAAGAGGGCGTCGGGCAGGTCGGCGAACTTCTCGTCCCCGTCCAGGTAGCGCTGGAAGCGCCGGGTCAACACCTGCTCCATGGAGGCGTAGTCGTCGGGACCGTCCATGTCCTTGAGCTTGAAGCGCCGGTAGTCCCGCTTGAGGGGCTTGCCCCCCACGTAGACCACCATGGAGGCCACGATGTCGCTGGCCCCCTGGTTGGAAATGTCGTAGGACTCGATGCGGTTGGGGGGCGCGGGCATGTCCAGCATCTTCCCCAGCAGCTCCAGCAGCTTGGACTGCCGCTCGGCCCGGGAGGTGGCCCGCTCCACCTCCTCCACGGCGTTCTTGTTGGCCAGGCGGATGAGGTCCACCTTGGCCCCCCGCTGGGGGGTGACCATCTCCACCCGCCGCCCCGCCGCCTCGGAGAGCATCCGGGTAAGGGACACCTCGTCCTCCAGCTCGCAGGGGAGCAGGATTTGCCGGGGCAGGCGGGCCCGGCCACCATAGTACTGCCGCACCAGGGCGGAGACCGCCTCCCCCTCCTCCCCCTCCATGGGGGTCTCGATGAGGTCCATGTCCTTGGCGGCCAGGTCCCCCTCCACGTAGTGGAGGACCACGAAGCAACTTTTGGCCTCCCCCCGGTGGTAGCCCACCACGTCGGTGTCCGCCAGGGAGCCCGCCACCACCTTCTGCCGCTTGCCCAGCAGCTCGATGGCCCGGATGCGGTCCCGCAGCTCCGCCGCCTTCTCGAACCGCAGGTCCTCGGCGGCCTGCTCCATCTCGGCGGCCAGGTCGGCCTGGACCTCCTTGAACTGGCCCTCCAGCAGACGGACGGCCTGGTCCATGGCCTCCCGGTAGCGGCTCTGGTCCATCTCGGGACGGCAGTAGCCGTCGCACAGGCCCATGTGGTAGTTGAGGCAGGGGCGCTCCTTGCCCACGTCCCGGGGGAACTTCTTGTGGCAGGAGGGCAGGCGCAGGGCGGCGCGGAGGGCGTCCACGATGGCCCAGGTGGCCCCCCGGCTCCCATAGGGGCCGAAGTACCGGGCCCCGTCCTCCGCCACTCGGTTGGAGAGGGAGAAATGGGGATAGTCCGATTTCACGTCCAGGCGGATGTAGGGGTAGCCCTTGTCGTCCTTCAGGAGGATGTTGTAGTGGGGCTGGTGGCGCTTGATGAGGGAGTTCTCCAGCACCAGGGCCTCGAACTCCGAGTCGGCCACGATGACGTCGAAGTGGTCGATGGAGGCCACCATGGCCCGGGTCTTTTCCGTGTGGGAGGCCAGGTTGGCGAAGTACTGGGACACCCGGTTTTTCAGGGCCTTGGCCTTGCCCACGTAGATGACGGTGTTGTGCTTGTCCTGCATGATGTACACGCCCGGCTTCAGCGGCAGGGCGTGGGCTTTCTCTTTCAGTTCATCGAAGGTCACTCTCTCACCTCCCTCACTTCACCCCATAGGGCCTCGCTTCGGGCAAATTTTACTTTACCATGCGTCTTGTACCAATAAGGCGCAATTACCAATCTCTTTCTCGGAGTGCCGTTTCCATGTCAATATCAATACCAAACCACTCCATGATATGTCCTATTGTAACCGCAATACTATCTCGTGCCACGGTTTCGATTTCGCTATCATTTTCGTCAAATTCTTCCTGCAAATCGTTGATTGCAAGTGTCATTTCATCAAGTTTCGCCTGTATTACACTTACCTCTGTTTCACCATTCTCCAACAGAGTAATTACTGGGAAAATCAAATTCCTTATTTTTTCAACGAGGAATTTAGGATAGTAGTCATCGTCAACCATATCCTTAATCAAAACATAGCTTTCATCAAACTTTTTCATAGTTATTTTCCTTTCAAAACATATCTTGTTCAACTCCCGATTTATCGAGTACGCCTTATCCGCCTAAGACGTACTAAACCCTCGATTATTCACAGCCCTTCCCGGCCTCAGCCCAGGGGCTTGTGGTCGGGGCCCAGGTCCCCGGCCTTCCAGTGCTTGCGGCACAGGCCGATGTACTGGTCGTTGGCCCCCAGGACCACCTGGGCGCCCTCCTTCAGGACCCGGCCCGTGTCGTCGAAGCGGGCGTTGCAGGTGGCCTTCTTGCCGCACCAGCAGATGGTCTTGATCTCCTCAATGATGTCCGCCGTGGCCAGCAGTTCCGCCGAGCCGGGGAACAGGTCACCCCGGAAGTCGGCCCGGAGGCCGTAGCACATCACCGGCACGTTCAGGTCGTCCACCAGGTGGGTGAGCCAGCGGACCTCTTCCCGGCTCAAGAACTGGGCCTCGTCCACAATGACGCAGGCGTATTTCTGGATGTCAGGCTCCGGCATGGCCTGGAGGTCGCTGAAATAGATGCAGGGGTGGGACAGGCCCGCCCGGCTGGCCACAAAACGGGCCCCGTCCCGCTGGTCCACCGAGGGCTTCACCAGAAGGGTGTCCTGGCCCCGCTCCTCGTAGTTGTAGCGCACCATCAGGGCGTTGGCCGTCTTGCTGGAGCCCATGACTCCGTAACGGAAATACAGCTTTGCCATCTCTTTCTCCACCTTTGCATCAGTTGTCTTTTTTTGCTTGGCCGGGTCAGGGACGCAGCCACTCCTCCACGATATGGGAAAAGCTCTGGAAGGCGTTGGGCACGGCGTAGACCTTCGCCAGTTCGGCCCTGTCCGCCCAGACCCAGCCCTCGGGGAGGTCCTCCCTCTCCGCCTCCACGGTATAGGCCTTCATCCGCCACTCGATATGGGTGAAAATGTGCTTCCCCGCCCCGGCAAACTCAATCCGCCCCGGGATGGGACAGGGTTCGGAGGAGAGGGCGTTGGGATACTCCCACAGCCCCGCCAGCAGGCCCTTGGAGGGACGGCGGCGGAGGGCCACACGCTTGTCCCGGAAAATCAGCCAGACCGTCCGCTCCTCCACCCGGCGTTCCCGCTTGGGGGGCTTCACCGGGATCTCCCCCGTCAGGTCCAGGCGGCGGGCGGCGCAGAGCTCCCCCGCCGGGCACTGCTCACACAGGGGCGCGCCGTTGGGCAGGCACACCGTGGCCCCCAGCTCCATCAGCGCCTGGTTGTAATCCCCCGGCGCGTTTTGGGGCATGGTATCCATGAGGGCCTGGCGGATTGCGTTCTTGGTCTCGGGCCTCGTCACGTCCCGCAGGTCGCCGGTGACCCGGGAGACCACCCGCAGGACGTTGCCGTCCACCGCGGGGACGGGGATGCCGAAGGCGATGGAGGCGATGGCCCCGGCGGTGTAGTCTCCCACCCCCGCCAGGGAGCGGATGGCGGCGTACTCGCCGGGAAACACCCCATCAAAGTCCTCCATGATCTGCCGTGCCGCCTTTTGGAGGTTCCGGGCTCGGCTGTAATAGCCAAGGCCCTGCCACAGCTTCATGAGCGCGTCGGCCGGGCAGGCGGCCAGGTCGGCCACCGTGGGCAGGGCCTCCAGGAAGCGGCGGTAGTAGTCCAGCACCGCCGCCACCCGGGTCTGCTGAAGCATGATCTCAGACACCCACACGTGGTAGGGCGTGGGGTCGCTGCGCCAGGGGAGAACCCGGGCGTGTTCCCGGTACCATGTGAGGAGAGGGATGGGAAGTGCCTCCAGCTCGTTCATATCCTTCCCCCTCTTTCTACAAAGTCTGTTCTATTATACTTTGTCCCGGCCAAAATTTCAACGGTGGTTGCGCAAAGGGGAAAAATCAGGTAAACTAAAAGGCGATTTTTCATCTTGAGACAGAGGACGTGTTGCTATGTGGGATCGGAAGGCCCTCAAGCGCCAGGCCAGAGCCAGCCTGAAACGCAATTACTGGGCCGCCATCATCGTCTGCTTTCTCGTCTGCTTTGTGGCGGGCGAGTTCACCGAGTCCATGGACTTCATCCACCGCAACGCCGACTCGGTCACCAACGGCGCCCTTCTCATGGCCGTGGGCGGCGTGGCCGGGGAGTCCCCTCCGCCGGGAGACACCGCGGGACTGGTGCTGGCCATCCTCTTTGACGCCGCCACCACCTCCCAGGACTGGCTGTTCCGAATGCTGGCGGGGGGGCTCTTCCTGCTGGCGGCCCTGGTGATGCTCACCTTCCGCTTCCTGGTGGGCGGCCCCCTGCGGGTGGGGGCCCGGCGGTTCTTCCTGCGCAACCAAACGGAGAAGGCGGACTTCGGCGAGCTCTTCGCCCCCATCCGGGAGAAGCGGTGGCTCCACACCGTGTGGGTCATGTTCTGCCGGGACGCCTTCGTGTGGGCCCTTTACCTTCTCGTCATCCCCGGCATCATCGCCGACTACACCTACCGCATGGTGCCCTATCTGCTGGCCGAGCGGTCCGACCTGAGCCGGAAAGAGGTCTTTCTCCTCTCCAAACAGATGATGAAGGGCAACCGGTGGCGGATGTTTCTCTTTGACCTGACCCTCATCCCCTGGCGGATCCTCTCCTGCTTCACCCTGGGTCTCAGCGGCATTTTCTGGGCCAACTCCTATATCCTCTCGGCGGAGGCCCAGGCCTATATGGCCCTCCGCGCCGCCCTGCCGGAAAACGCCTTCCCCGTCCGGCTGGAGGCCGTGCCCGCCTTCCAGCCCATGGGCCGGGAGATCGTCCTCCCCTCCCCGCCCAAGTTCCCCATTCGGGAAAAATACCCTCTGCCCGACTATATCCTCTTTTTCTTCACCTTCTCCGGCATCGGCTGGATCTGGGAGGTGGGCTTCCACCTGGTCCAGACCGGCCAGCTGGTGAACCGGGGCACCATGCTGGGACCCTGGCTGCCTATCTACGGCACCGGCGGGGTGCTGGTGCTCCTGCTCCTGCGGAAATGGTTCCACCGGCCGGGGCTCACCTTCCTTCTCTCCACCGTGCTGTGCACCGCCATCGAGTACGCCACCAGCTGGGTGCTGGAAGCGGCCACCGGCCTGCGCTGGTGGGATTACAGCGGTTACTTCCTCAACCTGAACGGCCGGGTGTGCCTGGAGGGGGCCCTGGTCTTCGGCGTGGGCTGCTGCGCCGCCATCTACCTGATCGCCCCCATGCTGGGCCAGTGGTATGACCGGATCCCCCCCAAGACCGCCGGGGCAGTGTGCGTGGTGCTCCTCACCCTCTTCGCCGCGGACGGGGTCCGCTCCGTGGTAGACCCCAACACCGGGGAAGGGGTCACCGGCTCGGCCGCCCCCCGGAAAGAAACCGCCATCCACCAAACCCTGTGACCAAGTTTGGGCCGCCCTCCCGGCGGCCCAAACTTTTTTCTGCACCCGTGATAAAAAGAGCTCCCCCGGGCGTCTAACGGGCGAAGAGAGGAGGAAGGTCCATGACGGAAACGGAATACTGCGCCCGGGCAGAAGCGCTGAAGCCCAGGCTCTACCGAACCGCCCTTCTGTATCTGGGCGGGGAATCCGCGGCGGTGGACGCGGTGGATGAGGCGGTCTACAAAGGCCTGCTGTCCCACGGGCGTCTGCGCCAGGAGGAGTTCTTCTCCACCTGGATGGGCCGCATCCTCATCAACGTCTGCACCGACGAGCTGCGGCGGCGAAAGCGGGAGCTGGCGGTGGAGGCACTGCCCGAGACGGCGGCGGAGGAATTTGACGCCCTCCCCCTGAAAGAGGCCATCCAACGTCTGCCCGCCGAGCTCAGACAGGTGGTGGTCCTGCGGTACTTCACCGGCCTCACTCTGGCCCAGACGGCCAGGGCCCTGGGCATCCCCCAGGGGACGGCGGCCAGCCGCCAGCGGCGGGCGCTGGCCCTTTTGAAATTAGAGCTGACGGAGGAGGAGACATATGAACCGAACGGATGAACTGGAAGAGCTCATGGCCCTGACCCCTCCCCCCGCCCTGGAGGACACCCTCCGGCGGGCCAGGCGCCGCCGGGCCGGGCGCAGAGGGAAGATCCTCGGCATCCCCGCGGCGTCTTTGGCGGGGATCGCGGCGGCTTTCGTACTGTTGGTGAACACCTCCATCCCCTTTGCCCTGGCCTGCGGACAGGTGCCCCTCCTGCGGGGGCTGACGGCGGCGGCGGCCCAGGACCCCAGCCTGAAAGCGGCCCTGGAGAGCAGCTACTACCAAATCCTGGACCAGGAGTACACGGAAAACGGCATCACCCTGAAGCTCTACTGCGCGGTGGCCGACGAGCACCGGGTGAACGTGTTCCTCACCGTCAGTGAGGGCCACGGATGGCTGTACCGGGTCTTTCCCGGAGACGGCTCCCAGCTCGGCTATTCCGCCACCCTGGACGACCTGGACGCCCGGCCGGGCGAGCTGCAATACTTTACGGTGGACTTTGCCGGGGGGACCACCCCCCAGGAGCTGACCTTCCTCTACCAGGTCACGCCCGACGACCAGCCGGACGGAGAGGTCCTCGCCCAGTTCCGGGTTTCCCTGTCCCTGGAGCGTCCCTTCCTGGAGAGCGGGCGGACCGTGGAAGTGGGGAAAACCTTTGACCTGGACGGCCAGACCATCACCCTGGACCGGCTCATCCTCAATCCGACCCACGCCCAGCTGGACTTCAGCGACCACCAGGGGAACACCGCCTGGCTCACGGGGCTGGACTTCTACCTGGAGGACGAGCGGGGGACCCGGTACGACGGGATCCTCAACGGCATCTCTTCCTTCCACGAGGCGGGAGAGGACACGCCCTTTACCGGCCATTACCGGCTGGAGAGTGCCTATTTCGGCAGCGGAGAACACCTCAAGCTCCACATCACCGGGGCCAGGTGGCTGGACCAGGGCCGGGACGTGATGACCCTGGACATCCCGGCCCACCGGGCGGAAAACCTGCCGGGCTATGTGCTGGACTGGTCCGCCGTCCGGGAGGGCGGCGGGTGGCGGCTGGAGTTCACCCTGGAAAAGACCGGCGGCTCCATCCCCTTCTTCTCCACAGAGGGATACGACAGCTCGGGCTGCGGCTTCTGGACCGACCAGGAGGACGAAAACATCGAGCACATCTACGTCCTCCTGGAAAACTGCGGCGACCAATTCCTGACCCTGCCCCTCTGGTATAGCCGCGGGACACCCTGCGACACGGTGTTAGAGCTTTTTTAAGAGGACAGCTTCCCCGCGCAGGACAAAAAATCGGCGTACCCGTTACGGGTACGCCGGTTTTTATTTGCGGTCACATGCTCCGGGCAAACTCCTTGTTCTTGTAAGCCCCTACGGTGTATAGGACGGGGATGACCAGGCCCAGCAGGTTGCCGAAGATGGTGGCCCCGTCGGCGCGGCCCAGCAGGTTGCCCACCAGGCCGATAGCCCCCAGGACCACCACGATCATGCCCAGGACAAAGCAGGTGCCGGCCTTCTCCAGCTTGTCGCAGTTCTGCACGCCCAGGATGCCCATGATGAGGCCGAATACCCCCTGAGCCAGGGAGATGATGGCTGCCACGATAAAGACCGCGCCCAAGACGGCGCCCATGGGGGCCCCGGTGGCGGCCAGCAGGCCGCCGCCCGCCAGGGTCATCAAAGTGCCGATCAGGCCCAGGGCGGACAGGATGATGTAAATAATGCCGGTGACCTTCAAAAGGCCTCTTCCAGGTGCTTGTGTCATTCTCATTCTTCCTTTCTCTCTGGGCCTTGTTTGATAAATGGCAACGTACCCAACGGCGAGGGATTTTTTCGTTGGGCAAGCCGATTTTTCGCGGGAATCCCGGGTGGATTTCAAGGAAAATCGGGGCGGCACAGCGGGAAAAGACCCGCCGTTTGGGTATGTTGATATTTTTCAAGCAAGGCCTGCTCTCTATTTTATCACAGGCCGACACACACGGCCTTTGAAAACAGGGTCACCGCTGCCGCTTGTCCCGGACGTAGATGTGCTTGACGTGGGGGGCGCTGGTGGGGCGGGCGTCGATCTCAAAGCGGTCGATGGACTTCACCATCGTCGTCAGCTTGTCAAAGCCGTAGTTCCGGGGGTCAAAGTCCGGCTGTTTCTTGGGCAGCACGTTGCCCAGCTCCCCCATGAAGGCCCAGCCGTCCTCGTCGGATACATCCTGGATGCTGGCGGCGATGAGCCGCACGATCTTCTGGGGCACCGCCTTCCGGGCGGCGGGAGCGGGGGCGGGGGCCTCCTTCTCCTCGGGCTTCTCCTCGCCCTTGCCCCGGATGACCTCCACGTAGATGAACTTGTCACAGGCCACAATGAAGGGGGCGGGGGTCTTTTTCTCCCCGATGCCGTAGACCTTCATCCCAGCCTCCCGAAGCCGCAGGGCCAGCCGGGTAAAGTCGGAGTCGCTGGATACCAGCACGAAGCCGTCCACCCGCCCGGAGTACAGCACGTCCATGGCGTCGATGATCATGGCCGAATCGGTGGAGTTCTTCCCGGTGGTGTAGCCGTACTGCTGGATGGGGATGATGGCGTTCTCCAGCAGCAGGGGCTTCCAGGAGTCCATGTTGTTCATGGTCCAGTCCCCGTAGATGCGCTTGATGGTGGGGGTGCCATATTTGACGCACTCCCCCAGGATCTCTTTGAGGGCGGTGCGGGGGGCATTGTCGGCGTCGATGAGGACGGCCAGGCGCAGTTCGTTAGCCTCCATAGTCCTTCCTTTCTTAGTCGCTGAGGACAAAATGGCTGAAGCGGAGCATCTCGAACCAGTCGTCGGAGGCGAAGCACACGTTCTTCTCGTCCTCCAGGCTGGCGCCGGGATAAAAGCTCTTGGAATAGGCCGTGGTGTGCTCCTTGAAGCGGACGGTCATCTCAAAGAAGTCGGGCAGCGTCACCAGGCAGTTCTTGGCGTTCTTCACGCCCTTCTTCGCCCCCTCCTTGATGGCCTTCACGGCGGCGTCGGGGTGCATGGAGACCACCGCCCCCCCTCTCCCCTCGTTCACCGGCACGGTGACGATGCCGGGGATGAACTCCTCGGCGAAGTCGCACAGGGCCTTGTCCCCGGAGAGGAACACAACGGGCACGCCGTAGTAGCCGGCGGTGTAGGCGTTCATCATGAACTCGCTCATGCGGATGCCGTTGAGGGTGACGAACTCGTTTCTGAGGTTCATGGTATGGCTGAGGGGGTTGCCCCCGCTGGAGGCCCAGGCGTGGTAGCCGGTGAACAGCACCGCGCCGTAGTCCCCGCAGTCCAGCCCGCTCATCATACTGAGGGGGTCCCCCGTCCACCCCCGCATCATCCGGGCGCACTCGGGGAGGGCAACGGGGTCGATGTTCCGGGCGGAGTCGTGGGCGTCCTTGACGAAGATCTGGCCCGCGCCCCCGGCTGCGGCCCCGTCACAGGCGGCCCGGACCTCCCGGGTCATCTGCTTTTGAAAGGGGGTATAGTCCCGGGGGGTGGAGCGCTCGGTCTCCGCCCAGTCGGCGATGCCGCAGGTGCCCTCGATATCGGCGCTGATAAAAACGTTCATGCCTTATCCTCCCGCTTTTTCAAAAATTCCTCCACCTGCTGGAGCTGCTCCACGGTGTTGACCCCCAGCATCTCCTCCGGGGTGCAGGCGGCGCAGACGCCCACCTTCTCCCCCTCCTTGAGCAGCCACACGGGGGCGTCCGTCAGGTAGTATTCCCCCTGGGCGTTGTTGGGCCGCAGGGTGGTGAGGGCCCGCCACAGCTCTTGGGATTTAAAGACGTAGACCCCGGCGTTGAGCTCCTTTACCTGCCGCTCTTCCTCGCTGCAGTCCTTGTCCTCCACGATGCGGGAAAAGCCCCCCTGGGCGTCCCGGATGATCCGGCCGTAGGGCAGGGGCCGGTCGGCCACCCCCGCCATCAGCGTGCAGGCGTTGCCCTCGGCCAGGTGGGCGGCCAGCAGCTTCTCGTAGGCCTTCCGGCCCAGAAGCGGCATATCCCCGTAACAGATCAGCACGTGGCCCTCGAAGCCCTCCAGGGCGCACTGGGCGCACTGGACGGCGTGCCCGGTCCCCAGCTGGGGGCACTGGTGGACATGGGGATAGCCGGGAAAGGCGGAGAGGACCTTCTCCCCCTCGTATCCCACCACCAATATGGTATCCTCCCTGGGCAGGAAAGAGATGTCGTCCAGCACATAGGACAGCAGAGGCTTCCCGTTGGCCAGGCGCAGGACCTTGGGCAGGTCCACTCCGTCGGCCCGCAGACGGGTGCCTTTTCCCGCGGCCAGAACAACCGCTTTCAGCGCTTCACTCATGTGGTATGTCCCCTTTGTTTCGATGTTGGTTCTGATGCTTTAGTATAGCACATGCCGGGACGTTTGCAAACGGAAATCCGGCGAGAAACGCCCGGCCGTGGCGGGAAAAGGGCACGAATCACAGCGTGTGCCCTTTTTTCACAGCTCTTCCGCCAGCACAAGGCGGACCGAGGGCGTGAGCCGCAGCTCCTCCGGCCGGAAGCCGCACCGCAGCAGGTGGCGGTGCGCCGCCTGGAACTGCCGGGCCGCCAGGGCCTTGACGATCTCCGCCCAGCCGTCCCCGTCCCCCCGGCCCAGGGCGTCAATGGTATCCCGGGTGAAGCGCTCCATCACCCGGTCCTGTGCCTCCGACCCGCCGGAGCTCGCCTTCAGGGGATACCCCCAAAGGAAGAGGCCATAGATCCGGCCGTAGATCTCCCGTACGCCCTGGAGCGGGCTGCGGGTGGCGGCGCAGATCAGGTAGAGCCATGGGGACAGCTCACAGCGCCCCTCGCGCCGGCACTCCTCCAGACTGCCGATGAGCTCCGCCCGCGCCTCCGGCGTGAGCCCCGCCAGCAGGGCCCGGGTCACCCCCTCGCAGGAGTAGACGGCGATCTCATAGGCCTGGACGAAGTAGGCCAGGTTGCGCCGGACGGTGGGGCTCTCAAAGTTGGGGGCGTCGCAGCGCTGACCGACGCCGAAGGCCCGGATGCCCCGGCCGTTGATGGGCCGGACGGCGCCCACCTGCTCCAGCAGGGCCACGGTGCGGCGCATGGTACTCACCGACACCCGGTAGGCCCGGGCCATTTTTTCAAGGGAGGGCAGGAACTCCTCCCCGCTGTACGTTCCCAGATAGATATCATACAATAGGCGGGAGGCAAGGCTGTAACAGATCTGGGGGCGCTCCCGGTATATGCGCCAGACAAAGGGCACCTGGCCTGCGGACGGCACCACGTACCGCCCCACATAGGCCATCGCCTGCCCCAGCGACTCCCGCTGGTGCTCCAGCAGGGCATCGCGCACCCCCGCCCAGTCCTCCGCCCTCCGGCAGGCCACGGCCCGCTCGACGGGCTTTCGGATGGCCTCCCTGTCGCGGATGCCCTTTTCCCCGATGGACAGCAGGCCCATGAACAGAGCGATCTCCCAAAACAGGTTCATGGCCAGGGGATTGTCCAGCTTTTGCAGGACATAACAGAAAAAATAGATGAAGTCGTCCACTCCGGCCCGCTCCACATAGCGGGACAGGTGGTCCAGATCCTCTCCGGAGGTGCGGCGCAGCCCCTCCGTCAGCAGAGGGACCAGGATGAGCTCCAGGGTCCCGCACAGGTCGGGCATGGCCGCCTGCCGCTGAGAAAAAAACCGCCCCAAGGCCTCCGCCTCTCCCTGGGGCGTCTGCTGGAAGGTCACTTTGATGGACGTCCCATTGCGCATGGAGAGGTATCCCTCATCCCGCAGGCGGCGCAGGGCGGTCTTTACCGTCTGGGCCGAGACGCTGAATTGGCGGCAGAGGGTGTCTATGGTGGGCAGGGTGTCGCCCCGGCGGTAATAGCCGAATTGGATCCGCAGCGAGAAAAAGTCGTAGATCAGATTGGAAAACTGTGGCGCGTTCCGCACGGCGGCCCCACCCCCTTTTTGTTTATTTTATCATTTTGCCCTGGAAAATTCCAGATGCGCGTTGAGTTTTCGGCCCGGCAGGTCTATAATCAAAAGAAACTAACATGAACAAGGTCCGGGAGGAGATACGGCGCGGGCGACGGATGGGGTGGGAGACCGCCATGCCCGATGCCCCGGAGCCCCCCGTCGGGAAGAGAGGGAGAACCATGACACAGCAGGAAAACACGCCCCGGATGACTCCAGCCGACTATGAATACACCACGCTGATGCGCCTGCTGGGCGTCAGCGTGAGCAAGCATCTGCTGGACGAGCATTTCACCCTGGTCTGGGCCAACGAATACTATTATGAGTTTACCGGCTGGACCAAGGAGGCGTACGAGGCCAAGTTCCACAACCGGCCGGACCTCTACTATAAGGACGACCCCAAGGGGTGGCGGGAGCTCTCGGATGCCGTCACCCAGGCCCTCTCCGCGGGCAGAAGCGGCTACAAGATCTTCTCCCGGTTCCGGCGGAAGAACGGCGACTTCATCTGGGTCCAGTTCTCCACCCAGTTCGCCGACGAGTACATCGACGGCTACCAGGTGGCCTACACGGCGCTTACCAACATCGACGACATGGTGCGGATGCAGCGGGAGCAGTCGGTGACATATGAAAGCCTACCCGGCTTCGTGGCCAAGTACCGTATCGACCGGGACCTCAATATGACCCTGCTGGACGGCAACGCCCGGTTCCTGGAGTATTTCGGCGACGGCGGCGGGGAGGGAGATCCGCGCCGGGAAAACATCCTGGAAACCCGCGAATTTCTCTTGGAGCGGCGGGAGGCCATCCTCGCCGGCCAGCCCGTCCACTTCGTCATGCAGGCCAAGAGCCGGTCCGGCCAGCTCCTATGGCTCCAGGTCAACGCCTCCTGCGTGGACTGGCAGGAGGGCTGCCCCATCTACCTGTGTATCTTCATCGACATCACCGATGTCACCGAGCTGCGGGAGATGCAGAAGCGGCTGACCCAGCAGGCCGAGGCCCTCAAGGACGCCCTGGCCGTGGCCGAGCAGGCCAACCGGGCCAAATCCGACTTCCTCTCCCGCATGAGCCACGAGATCCGCACCCCCATGAACGCCATTACCGGCATGACCACCATCGCCGCGGCCTATCTGGACGACCGGGCCAGGGTGGCCGACTGCCTGAAAAAGATCGGCTATGCCTCCAAGCACCTGATGACCCTCATCAACGACGTGCTGGACATGTCCAAAATCGACGCGGGAAAGATGCAGATCGCCCACGAGGCCTTTGACCTGCAGAGCGTGGTGGAATCCCTCACCTCCATCCTCTACCCCCAGGCCCAGGCCAAGGGGCTCACCTTCACGGTGCCTCTGGTGGAGCTCACGGACACCCTTTTGGTGGGGGACGCCCTACGGCTCAACCAGGTGCTCTTGAACCTGCTCTCCAACGCCTTCAAATTCACCCCGGAGGGGGGCTCGGTGCGGATGGAGATCCGCCAGCTCTGGCAGAGGCGCGGCCGGGTGCGCCTGCGCTTCACCGTCAGCGATACCGGGATGGG
The DNA here is from genome assembly GCA_022846075.1 of Oscillospiraceae bacterium. Classification (GTDB taxonomy): domain Bacteria; phylum Bacillota; class Clostridia; order Oscillospirales; family Oscillospiraceae; genus Vermiculatibacterium. Next base: position 927,008 of record AP025582.1, on the reverse strand, counting down.
CATGGAGCAAAGCTTTATGGACCGCCTGTTCACCCCCTTCGAGCAGGAGCGCACGGCCGCCGGACAGACCTTCGGAGGCACCGGCCTGGGCATGCCCATCACCAAAAACCTGGTGACCCTGATGGGAGGCGCCATCTCGGTGAAAAGCGAGCCGGGCCGGGGCAGCACCTTCACGGTGGAGCTGGATTTCGATCAGCAGGAGGAGGGGGCCGGCTCCCGGCAGAAGCGGCAGCCCGCGTTGGAATCCCTGAAGGTGCTGATCGCCGACGACGACCAGGACAGCTGTGTCCACACCTCCCTGCTGCTGCAAAAAATGGGGATCCTGGCCCAGTGGGTGCTCACCGGAGCCGCCTGCGTCGAGGAGGTCCGCTCCGCCCACCGGGCTGGGGAGGACTATGACGTGTGCCTCATTGACTGGAGGATGCCGGATCTGGACGGTGTGGAGGTCACCCGGCGCGTCCGGGAGCTGGTGGGGCCGGACACCACCATCATTATTATCACCGCCTATGACTGGACCGCCATCGAGCCCAAGGCCCGGGCCGCCGGGGCCAACGCCTTCCTCTCCAAGCCCATCTTTGCCTCCTCCCTCTACAACGCCCTGCTCTCCGTGGCGGGGGCGGACACCGCCTCTGCCGGCCCGGCGGCGGCACGGCCGGATCTGGTGGGGCGTCACGTCCTGCTGGTGGAGGACAACGATCTCAACCGGGAGATCTCCACGGAGCTGCTCCAGATGGCCGGGATCACGGTGGACTGCGCCGGGGACGGGCAGCAGGCCCTAGACCTGTTCCTGGCCCAGGGGGAGCGCTACGACCTGATCCTCATGGACGTGCAGATGCCCGTGATGGACGGCTATCAGGCCACCCGGGCCATCCGGGCCTCCGGCCGCCCCGGAGCCCGGACGGTCCCCATCGTGGCCATGACCGCCGACGCCTTTCACGAGGATGTGGTGCGGGCCTCCGAGGCCGGGATGAACTCCCACCTGGCAAAACCCATCGACCCGGAGCTTCTCTATCAGACCCTAGCCGCGGCGGTGGCGGGGACGCTCTGAGGAGGAAATCAAAAAGCGGGGGCATATCCTTTGGATATGCCCCCGCTTTTTTGTCGGGATCATTGGGTTCAGGTATCGTCCTCGATGAGGCCGTAGCCGCCGCTTTCTCTGCGGTAGACCACGGAGAAGGCGCCGCCGGCGTCCTCGTTCTTGAAGGCGAAGAAGGTGTGCCCCACCAGGTTCATCTGGAGGACGGCCTCTTCCACCGTCATGGGCTTGATGGGGAAGCGCTTGGTGCGGACCACGTCGTAGACCTCCTCCGGCTCCTCGGGGACAAAGGAGGTCTCGTCGGCGGTGCGGACAAAGGCATCTTTCTTCAGGCGCTTTTCCAGCTTGGCTTTATTTTTCCGCAGCTGCCGCTCGATATCGGCCACAGCGGCGTCGATGGACGCGAACATATCAGCGGTGCTCTCGGAGACGCGGATGATGGTGCCGCCGGAGCGCACCGTCACCTCGGCGTTGTTGCGCCCCTTCTCCACGCTGAACACCACGGAGGTATCGGCCTCCGTCTGGAAGTAGCGATCCAGCTTGCCCACCTTTTTTTCGGCATACTCATGGACCTTCTTGGGCAGAGTGACCTTCTTGTCGGTGAACGTGAACTTCATACACTGTCAGCTCCTTTCGCCTGGGGGACCACCTTCCCCCCGGCAGAACGCCGGGCGGCAGCCCCTCACTGGCTTCTTCCGGGGGAGCCGGGAAACCTCCGGCTCCTCTTGTTTTGATTATACCACAAGTTCACTAAAAATCCACCCTTTTTTCCGGCGGTTTTATGCGCTTGGGCAAATCCTGGAGGTCGTGTATGAACATGTGGTGTTTTCCATTTTTCAAGCGGAGCCCAGTCTTTGTTCGAATATTGGCGATGTGCCCAGCGGCGAGGGATTTTGGCCACCGGCAAGCGGTTTTTTCGCAGGAACCCTGACGGATCGCAAGGAAAAATCACGCGGTCCAGGGGCCAAAAGACCCGCCGGTTGGGTATGTCGACAATGTTCAAACAAGGCCTAGAGCACCGCCTCGGCATGGCGGGTCACGTGGCAGCCCAGGCTGACGGCGCAGGGCAGACCGGCAATATGGGTGGGATAGCACAGGATGTGGACCGCCAACGCCGTGGTGCTCCCCCCAAGCCCCTGGGGGCCGATGCCCAGGGCGTTGATCCGCTCCAGCGCCTCCCGCTCCATCCCGGCGTAAAAGGGGTCCTCCCCGGCGGCGTCCACCGGTAGGAGCAGGGCCCGCTTGGCCAGCTCCGCCGCCTTCTCGGTGGTCCCCCCCAGGCCCACACCCACGATGATGGGGGGACAGGGATTGGACCCGGCGGCATCCACCGTGTCCACCAGGAACCGGAGGATGTCCTCCCGGCCGGCGGAGGGTTTGAACATTCTGAGGGCCGTCATATTCTCGCTTCCGAAGCCCTTGGGGGCCACGGTGAGCTTCAATGCCTCCCCCGGCACCAGCCGCAGGTGGAGGATGGCGGGGGCATTGTTACCGGTGTTCTCCCGCCGCAGAGGGTCGGCCACCACCGAGCAGCGCAGATGCCCCTCGGTGTATCCCCGGGCCACCCCCGTGTTGACCGCCTCCTCCAGGCTCCCCCCCACGATGTGGAGGTCCTGTCCCAATTCGGCGAAGATCACCGCCATGCCCGTATCCTGGCAGATGGGAAGCCCCTTCTCCCCGGCGAAGCGGAAGTTCTCCACGATATCCTCCAGGATGCCCCGCCCCACCGGGGAGGCCTCCGTTCCCTCCGCCCGCTCCAGCGCGGAGCGCAGGTCACCGGGGAGCCGTGTGTTGGCCTCCACGCACAGCCGGGCCACCGCCGCCGTGATCTCATCGGTATGGATCTCTCTCATCCTGGGCCTCCCTCCGTCAAACGCCAATTTTCGACAAAAACAGAATTTGACAATTTTTAGAAAATATGCTATAAAAAGTATTGTAGGCCGACAGCCGTCTGCTCCGGCCCGTCAGTATCCGTGTTCATTCCATTCTCCCCGTATCGCGTTGGGCGTCCCTCACAGAGGGACGCCCCTTTTTTCGCTTTACTGTTCAAACGCGTGCCGGTCCATGAGCTTGACCTCCACCATCCGGGTGCCCCGGCCGGTCCAGACTTCCAGAGTCATGGTGTCCCCCACCTGGAGGCCCTCCTTGGCTTTCTCCAGATCGTCGATGGTGCTGACCAGCACCCCATTGGCCCGGACGATGACGTTGCCAGAGCGGATCCCCTGGGCATAGGCGTCCGACTTGCGCTCCACGTTTTCCACATAGGCCCCGGCGGGCTGGTCCTCGTATGCCGTCTGGTTCCTCACCGTCACCCCCAGGGCGGGGCGGCCGGGGTAGTAGCCCTTGTCGATGATCTGGTCCACCACCGGCTTGGCCGAGGCGGTGGGGATGGCGAAGCCCAGCCCCTCGATGGTGTCCCAGTAGGACATCATCTTCATGTTGGTGATCCCCACCACCTGGCCCCCCGCGTTCACCAGGGCGCCGCCCGAGTTGCCCGAGTTGAGGGCTGCGGTGGTCTGGACCAGGGTCATATCCTTCCCGTCTACCGTCACGGTGCGGTCGATGGCCGAGATGATGCCGTCGGTCATGGTGCCCCGCAGCTCCTCCCCCAATGGGTTGCCGATGGCGTAGGCGGTATCCCCCACCCGCAGGGCGGCGGAATCCCCGAACTCGGCCACGGGGAGATCCCGGGCCTCCACCTTGAGGACCGCCAGGTCCATGTCCTCGTCCATCCCCACCAAAAGGGCCTTTCTCCGCGCGTCGTCCGAAAAGACCACGTCCACCCGGCTGCTGCCCTCCACCACGTGGGCGTTGGTAATGATGTATCCGTCCGGGGACATGATGACGCCGGTTCCCAGGGCGGTGCCCGAGGTCAGCGTGGCCCGGACCCCCACCACGCTGGGGCTGACCTTTTCATAGACGGCCTGGGGGGACAGTATCTCCCCCGCCGTGCCGGAAATGGCGAGGACGGTGCCGTCCCCCACCGGGGCCCGCTCCACGGTGGTCAGGGCGGGCTCTCCGCCCCAGTCCTCCCCCTCGGCCCCCGGCTCACTGTATCCCCAGCCGGGCAGGGTCCAGTCCAGCCGCTCCAGGGCCACCGCGGCGCCGGTCAGGAGGAGGATCCCGGCCAGGAAAAGGGCGAAGATCCCCATATGTCTTTTCGGTTGGGGCCGCCTGGGCGGCTTCCGCCAGGCGGAGGGTGTCTGCCGGGGCCCGCTCTGCCCCGGTTCGGGCCGGGGGGCGGGCGGGACCTCTCCCGGCACCTCGCCATAGGGTCCCGGGGCGTCGCCCGGCTCCCACCGGCCCCGTCCCGCCTCCGGGCTCTGGGGCCATCCGGCGGGCTCATAATAATTGTGGCGCATGGGCAGTCTCCTTTCGCCGGGCCCCCTGGCTTACGCGATGGTCAGTGTGAAGGTGAATTCCGTCACGCCGTTTTCACTGGTGACGGTGACGTTTTTTCCCACCCGGCTCCCGCCGGGCGGGAGCCCTTTTCTTTTTACATCCTCGGTCGGCAAAGCCTCCCTGCGGGAACGCTCCGCCTGCGGCTTCGCGTTTCACGGTGCTTGCGCACCGCCCCATCTCCGATGGGGCCCGGAAAACATCACCCCCGTTTCAAGCAGGTTAGGCAATGGTCAACGTGAAGGTGAATTCCGTCACGCCGTTTTCACTGGTGACGGTGATGTTTTCCTTGTGGTTATTGATAATGGTCTTGACGATATAGAGCCCCAGACCCACACCCTCCCGGTCCTCGCTGCGGGAGCGGTCGGTCTTGTGGAACCGGTCAAAGACCTGGTTCAGCTCGTCGGGGGGGATGGTCTCCCCCCTGTCCCGCACTGAGACGTAGGCCTTCTCCCCCTTGACCTGGATGCCCAGGCCCAGGGCGGTGCCGGGAGCGGCGAATTTGATGGCGTTGTCCAGCAGGTTGTAGCACACCTGGGTGATGGCGTCGGGATCGCCCCACACCATGACCGGCCCCTCGGGCAGGGCGGTCTCCACATCCAGGCCCCGGCCGTTGATCTTCCCCTCCAGGCTCACCAGGACCCGAATGAGGACCTCGGCCACGTCGAACCGCTCCTGGGCGGTGACGTTCTCGCTGGACTGAAGCTTGGACAGGTCCAGCATCCGCCGCACCAGCCGGGACAGCCTCCGGGTCTCGGAGGAGATGGTCTTGAGGGCCTCGGCCTCCTTCTCCCGGGGGATGGTGCCGTCCAGGATGCCGTCGGCGAAGCCGGCGATGGTGGTCATGGGGGTCTTCAGCTCATGGGAGACGTTGGCGATGAACTCGCTGCGCTGGGCCTCGCTCTTGGCCAGGGAGTCGGCCATGACGTTGAAGGCCTCCGCCAGCTCTCCCACCTCGTCCTTCCGGTCCTCACAGCCCTCCACCCGGGCGTCGAACTCTCCCCGGCCGAACTTGCGCACGGTGTCGGCCATATCCTTGAGGGGCTTGGTCTGCCGCAGGGAGGTCACGGAGCTGGCCATGGCGGCCAGCAGGAAAACCACCGCCGCCGACAGGATGAAAATGGAGGAGAAATCCTTCCACATCCGGGTCAGGCTGGAGGTGTCGCTGGCCACCAGCACCACCCCCTGCTGGAAGGTCAGGCCGGTGATATAGGAGTTTTGCAGGATGGGGCTGGCCGCCACATAGCACCGGTCGGAGAGCAGCCCGCCCAGGCTGCTCAGCCCGGCGAACCGCCCCTGCCCGGCGATCTCCTCCAGAATATCGGAGGGGATATGGCCGCTCAGGAGGCTGCCCACGTTCCCGCTGCCCGCGGAGGCGGCAAAGACGATCTCTCCGCTGTTCTGGGCCAGGATCACGGTGGAGCCGGAGATCCTGGCCAGGGAGGAGATATAGATCTGATAGGCAGGCTCCTGGATGCTGCTGCTGATCCCGGAGGAGAGGAAGGTGCTGGTAAAGGAGGCGATGTAGTCGGCGTTCCGCTCCATGGAGTCCTTTTTGTCCTCGATGGTGTACTGGTAGCTCAGGGCGGTGAAGGCCCCGCCCAGCAGGGCGAAGGCCAGCAGGATGACCCCCGCCATCATGGCGAACTGGCGGCTGTAGACGCTTTTCATTGCGCCCCAACCTCGAATTTATAGCCCACACCCCAGACCGTTTTCAGGCTCCACTGGTCGCTGACGTCCTCCAGCTTCTCCCGCAGGCGCTTGATGTGCACGTCCACCGTGCGGGAGTCCCCGAAGTAGTCGAAGCCCCACACCTCGTCCAGCAGTTGGTTGCGGGTGAACACCCGGTTGGGGGCGGAGGCCAGGTGGTAGAGGAGCTCCAGCTCCTTGGGGGGCGTATCCACCCGCTTGCCGTCCACCAGCAGCTCGTAGGCGTCCAGATTGATGACCAGCTTGTCGAAGGTGAGCTTCTTCTCGCCGCTCCCCCCCTCCTCGCCGCCCGTGCGGCGGAGGACGGCGTGGATGCGGGCCAGGACCTCCTTGGTCTCAAAGGGCTTGACCACATAGTCGTCCGCCCCCTGCTCCAGACCCGTCACCTTGTCCCCGGTCTCCCCTTTGGCGGTGAGCATGATGACGGGGGTCTTGCTCTCCGCCCGGATCTTTTTCAGCACGGACCAGCCGTCCATCACGGGCAGCATGATATCCAGCAGCACAAGGTCGGGGCCGAAGGAGCGGAACAGCTCCACCGCCTTCCCCCCGTCCGGGGCGATCTGGGTCTCGTAGCCCTCTTTTTCCAGGTACAGGTGCAGGAGCTCGGCGATGTTCTCCTCGTCTTCCACGATCAAGATCTTTTGTGGCATGGTTTTTCCCCCTTTGTATGGGTCATTCTGCTTTATTATATCGAATTCGAACTTGTTTCGGTGAATGAACTGTGAATTTTAATCGATGTAGGGGTGGTCCACCTGGATCACGGTGAGATAGCGGGGGTCCCGCTCCTGGGCCAGCCGGGCCATCTCCCGGCGGACCTCCTCGTCGGAGAGGGGGCAGGACCGGGGCACCACCAGGTCGAAGATAAGGTTGGTGTGGGTGGGGCCCTCGGTCATGCGGAAATCATGGAGGGTAATGTCCCCGTCGATCTCCTGGGCCAGGGCCAGCATTTCCTCTTTCCGGGCGTTGACCCGGGCGTCGTTGGTGACGATGGGGTCCATGTGGATGGTGGCCTGGATGCGGTATTTCTTGGCCAGCTCCCGCTCAATGTTGTCGATGACGTCGTGGGTCTCCCCCATGTCGGCGTCGATGGATACCTCGGCGTGGAGAGAGGCCATGATATTGCCGGGGCCGTAGTCGTGGACCACCAGGTCGTGGACCCCCGCGATCTCCCGGTGGGCCAGGACGGTGGACAGGATGCCCCGCACCAGCTCCGGGTCGGGGGGCTGTCCAAGCAGGGGGCTGATAGTGTCCTTGGCCGACTCCCACCCCGCCCGCAGGACGAAGGCGGCCACCAGCACCCCCACCCAGCCGTCGATGGACACGCCGGAGAAATGGCCCACCACCAGGCCCAGCAGCACGGCGCCGGTGGCTACGCAGTCGGACAGGGCGTCGGCGGCGGTGGCCGCCATGGCGGAGGAGTTGATGCGGCGGCCCAGATTCCTGTTGAAAAAGTACATCCACAGCTTCACCCCGATGGAGGCGGCCAGGATCACCGCGGAGAGGACGGAAAAGGCCACCTCCTCCGGGTGGAGGATCTTTCCCACGGCGCTCTTGAACAGCTCCACCCCCACCAGCATAATGGCCACGGACACCGCCAGCCCAGCCAGATACTCGATGCGTCCATGGCCGAAGGGGTGGTCGTCGTCCGCCTTCTGTCCCGCCAGGCGGAAGCCCACCAGAGTAACCAGAGAGGAGGCGGCGTCGGACAGGTTGTTGAAGGCGTCGGCGGTGACCGACACCGAGGCGGTGATGACCCCGGCGATAAACTTCCCCAGGGAGAGCAGCAGGTTCAGCAGGATGCCCACAATCCCGGACATGGTGCCGTACCGCTCCCGCACGGCGGGATCCTTTACGTTCTGGTAGTCCTTCACAAACCGTCTCAGCAAAAACTCGAACAAGAAACTTCCTCCTGACGATCATTTTATTCTATATTAATGTTATATTATCCCACACCCGGCCCCCACCGTCAAGGGGACCGGACAGCCCGCCCTCCGGCGGCATGAGAAAAAGCGGGCGGCCCGTGGGCCGCCCGCTTTTTCTCTCCATGTCAGGGACCGGGAGCCCTCACAGGAATTGTTCGGGCTTCCTGGGCTTGCCGGCGCAGGCCATGAGCATGGTCTTGGACCCCAGCAGGGCCGCCGCCGGCAGGGCTCTGGCCCCCTCCGGGCAGACCGCCACACAGCGCATACAGCTGATACACCTGGCCTCGTCGGTCCCGGAGGGGTCCTCCGCCGGGATGGCCCCCACGGGACAGGAGGCGGCGCAGGTGCCGCACTTGGTACAGCTCCGGCCCGCTTTGGGGTGGAAAGGCAGGCCTTTGTACTCCTTGTACTCCGGGCTGCCGGGCACCTGGAGAGGGGCAAAGCTGTCCCCGGCGGCCAGCTTTGCCGCCACAGACGCCCCGAAGGCCTCGGCGGCGCGGGTATCCTCCCCGTCGGGCCGGCCGGCGGCGATGGAGCGGACGATGGAGTGTTCCGCGATGAAGGCTCCGGCGGCCACCACCTGGAAGCCGCCCTGTTCCAGGGCGTTTTTCAGCTCCAGCAGAGCGTCCTCATAGGCCCGGTTGCCGTAGACCGCCACCGCCACGGCGGGATTGCCCTTCCCCTTCAGCGCGGCCAGCCGCTCCAGGGCCGCCGCCGGGACGCGCCCGCCAAAGACCGGCACAGCCGCCGCCAGCACGGCCCCCTCGGGCAGGTCCTCGGGCGTCACCGGGGCGGACAGGTCCACCTCCCGGACCTCCAGGCCGCTCCCCTTGGCGATGGACCGGGCCACCTTGGCGGTGCCTCCGGTGGGGCTGAATATGGCGTTGATCCACTGGTTTACCTTCATGAGAATCGCTCCCTTTATCTATATTTCCGGTACCGCCCGGCGCATGGATGGATCAGTCAGGTCATTCCCCGGGAGGGGAAAAGGCATTTTTCTTTCAGCTCCCGCGCTTTTTCCCGGCATCGGGGACACGAAAGCGGCCGGAAGCGCGCCGGGCACTGGGCATGCAGGCGCCCGGAAGCTCCGTTTTAGTTTTCCGTATAGCTGGGGTTCAAAGTCACGTGCTTCTGGCGCAGGAGCATCAGCACTACCGCCGCCCCCAGCATAATCAGGTTGCCGGCGATCTGGACGGGGGAGGAGGAAACCAGCAGCAGGATAACGGACAGCACCGTAATGACAAGGCTGCCCACGCACACAGCGTTCAGCGCCCCGTTGGAGACGTGGAAGCGGGAACGGCCCCACAGCTCTCCCATCTTTTTGGGCAACCGCATGGCGGAGAGGATCACCATGGCCTTGCAGACCTGGGTGATGATCAGGGTGCTGTTGGCCACGGTGGTCAGGTCCAGGCCCACCAGGATAGGCACCACCCCCACCAGGAAGAAGGCCAGCAGGATCCAGTGGGGCGTGCCAAACCGCTTGTTGCAGGCGGCGAACCCCTTGGGGAGCCAGCCGTCCTCGCAGGCCTTGAGCGCGGGATAGGTCATCATGCCAATGGAGAAGTTCAAGGTGGTGAGGAGGGCGAACATGGCGCCCCCCACCACGAAGAAAGTATACACCGCCCTGGGCATAAACACAACCGCGGAAACGGAGAGGGGCTGGTTGGCCACCTGGTCCACCGGCAGGACCCCGGAGGCAATGGCCGACATAACGGCGTAGAGGACCACGATGACGGAGGTAGAGACGATGATGACGATGGGAATGTCCTTGGTGGGGTTCTTGGCCTGCGCGCTGTAATTGACCACAAAGGTGGCGCCGCCGGAGGCAAAGATGAGGTAGACGCTGGCCAGCAGGAAGCCAGAGACCCCGCCGGTCATGAACTGTTCAGCATCAAAGTAGTTGGGCTGGATCGCCCCCACGCCGAAGGCCACGTAGGCGGCTATGCCCAAGGCCAGCACAATGCTCATCACGTTCTGGAGCCGAGCGGCCTGTTTAACCCCCACAAAGTGCATCCCGAAGATGACAGTGAGCACCACAAGGCCGATGAGCTTGACGCTGACCCCCGGGAACAGGGAGAGGAAGTAATCCGCGAAGGACAGCGTATACATGGAGATGCCGAAAAGCATGCACAGGTTCACATAGTTGTACACCCCCGCCAGCTTTTGGCCCGAGAGGACGGCGATCTGGGAGTACTGGCCGCCCAGGAAGTTGGCGGTGCCGCCAATGAAGATCTGGGGAAAGGCGGTGATGATGGTGAGCACACCTGCCAGCAGATAGGCGAAGGGAACGCTCCGACCGGTGAAGCCGATGGCGATGCCGGTCATGGTCATGATACCCACGCCGATGATCTGGCCGATGGCCATGGAGAAAAGATCCGTGCGGGAGAGCTTCTGGGAATCAGCATTGGTTTTCGCTGTCATAGTGGGTTCCTCCTTTTTCTCTCATTCTCTCTTTTCTGATTTACAGGGCCGTCTCGATCCGCCGAAGGGCCTCCTCCAGGGTGGCCCGGGTACAGCCGATGTTCAGCCGCAGGTGCCCCTCTCCGCCGGGGCCGAACCAGGGGCCGGGGACGCAGATGACCTCCTGGCCCATGAGGATCTTCTCCTGGATGGCCCCGTCGTCCAGCCCGGCGGAGGACAGGTCCAGCCAGCACAGGAAGGTCCCCTCCGGGCGGGTGAAGGCGACGCCGTGGGCCCCGGCCCACCGCTCCACCACGCCGGCGTTCCCCTCCAGGTAGGCCAACACCTGCTCCAGCCACTCAGCCCCCTCGGGGGAGTAAGCGGCCCGCACCGCCTCCAGGCCGAAGGTGCTGCTGCCCGACATGGAAAAGCTGTCCGCCGTCTCGTCATAGCGCTTCTTCATCTCCGGGTCCGGAAGGATGATGTTGGCGATCCGCAGCCCCGCCACGTTGAAGGTCTTGCTGGGGGCGGTGCACAGCATACAAGGGGCGGCGCTGGCCAGGGGGAAGGGGGTGTGCTGATGGCCGGAGAACACGATGTCGCTGTGGATCTCGTCGGCGATGACCACCACTCCGTTCCGCCTGCAGATCTCACCCAGCCTGGCCAGCTCTTCCCCCTTCCACACCCGGCCCACCGGGTTGTGGGGACTGCAGAGGATCATCACCTTGGCCCTGGGCTCGGCGGCCTGCCGCTCCAGGAGTTCATAATCCATGGAGTACCGCCCCCCCTCGCACACCAGGGCGTTGTTCACCACCTCCCGGCCGGTTTTGGCGATGAGCCCGGCGAAGGGCTCATACACCGGCTGTTGGATGATGACCTGGTCCCCCGGGGCGCTGAACGCCCGGATGCCCATGTTGATGGCGGCCACCACCGTGGGCAGGATGGAGACCCACTCCGGCCGCACCTCCAGGCCGAACCGAGTCCGGTACCACCAGCCCAGGGCCTCAAAATAGTCCGCCTTCGCCCCGCAGTAGCCGAAGATCTCTCCCTCCGCCCGACGCCGGATGGCCTCCACCAGGCCGGCCGGACAGGGGAAATCCATGTCGGCGATCCACATGGGGATCATGTCCCCGCTTACCTGGATGGGCAGGTAGCCCTTCAGCCCCTCCGGCCGCCACTTCAGGTCATTGGTGCCCCGCCGGTCTATGGGCCGGTCAAAATCATAGGTCACGCTCTCTCCTACTTATTTTAGATTCTAAAGTATATTGAGAAAAAAATTTACTTTAGATACTAAAGAGAATATAGAAAAAATACCGGCCCTTGTCAAGGCAGGGGCCGGCATTTCTCTCTTTTTGACAAAAAACTCATTCGTGAGTTGTGAACATCGCCCGCTTATTTTGCTCATAGCGGATGAAAAGGGCCAGATCTTCGTCGGAGAAGTCCCCAAGCCACTGGCTGACCTGGCGGTACTGGCTCCGATCGTAGCGCACATGCTCCGCGCAGAGCTTCTTCCCCTTTTCCGTGAGGGCCACCGTGGTCTGCCGCCGGTCCTTCGGGTCCTTGGCCCGGACCACGTACCCCTTCTTCTCCAGCCGGGTGGCCGTCTGGGTCACCGCCCCCTGGGTCACGTTGAGCCGCCGGGCCATCTCGCTCATGGTGGGATAGCCCTCCAGCCCCACCGCCACGATAAAATGGGCCTCCCGCATGTACAGGGTGTCGCCGGGGGCGTACTCCCGGGGCCGCTCCCAGAAGCCCATCTGTGCGATCGCCGACCTTCGGCTGGCGCTCAGCAGCTCTTCCACCAGTTGAATCCGATCCACACCATCGCCCTCTCTCACCGCTGTTTTTCAGATTGTAGCACGGCGGGGGTCCGCCGTCAAATGGTCCGGCCCGCGAAAAGGCCCGGCGAAACCGCCGGGCCTTGCGAAATTAATCCAACGTTTCGGGCATAAATACCGTATAGGGCAGGACCCTGGAAAGCTCCACCAGCGCCGTGGAAAAGCCGCCGGTCAAATCGTAGCCCATGCGGGGCGATCTGACGATGTCCTCTTTTTGATTGCGGATGGGCAGGGAGAGCACGGCCCGGACGCCCCCCTCTTCCCGATTCTCCAGCACCAGCGCGCCGCCGTGAAGGGCCGCCGTCCGCCGGGCCGCGGCCAGCCCCAGGCCCAGGCCCCCCGCCTCTTTGAGATAGGGGTCCTCCCCGGCCTCTTCCCGCTTGCTCAGGCCGGGGCCATCGTCCCGCACCGCCAGGATGGCCAGGGTGCCCTTCCGGCTCAGCTTCAGCCCCACGTGTCCGCCCGGCCCCGCCGCCTCAATGGCGTTGGAGATCAGATTCAGCAGTGCCAGCTCCACCAAGCCGCCGTCCGCCGCCGTCAGGAGGGTCTCCTCCCCCAGCTCGCAGCGGAACTCCACTCCGGCCTGCCCGGCCAAAGCCTCCACCCTGCGGCCCAGTTCCAGGCACAGTCCCGCCAGGTCCAGGGTCACCGGCCGGAAGGTGGGCGCCTTCTCCTGGGTCAGCTCCAGGTGGGCGATGGTGCGCAGAAGGCGGTAGAGGCTCTGGTTCATCATGGCCAGATAGTCCATCTCTTTCTTTCCGCCCTGCTCCCGGACAAGCGGGGTCAACAGCTGAGACGCGGCCAGCAGGTTGCCCACCTGCTCGCGCAGCTCCTGGACCAGCTTATCGCCAGCTTGATCTTCCATGGCGCACCCCCCTGTCCGTCCTAGGTTGTACTGATTTCACTATTGGCAGTATAGCAAAATCTGGGCCCTCCAACAAGGCCTTTTTGTCGCAGTGGGTCGCTTGTTGTCGAATATATAAAATTTGTGATACAAATTCTCTGAAATTTTCTCCGCAAAACAGCATTTTTCCACTTCCAAATTGCTGTAAAGTAGTCTATAATTTGTAGTTGGCAGGTTCGTTAAATCAATCACAAAGGAGTAATGAACATGAGCATCAAGGTTGGCATCAACGGCTTTGGCCGGATCGGCCGCCTGGTCTTCCGGGCCGGCATCAATTCCTCCGACATCGAGTTCGTGGGCATCAACGATCCCTTCATGACCCCCGACTATATGGCCTACATGCTGAAGTACGATACCATGCACGGCCGCTTTGACGGAGAGGTCAGCTTCACCGACCACTCCATCATCGTCAACGGCAAAGAGGTCCAGTTCTTTGCCCAGAAGGATCCCAAGGACATCCCCTGGGGCAAGGTCGGGGCCGAATACGTGGTGGAGTCCACCGGCGTGTTCCTGACCAAGGAGAAGGCCCAAGCCCACATCGACGCCGGCGCCAAGAAAGTGGTCATGTCCGCTCCCTCCAAGGACGACACCCCCATGTTTGTGTGCGGCGTCAACCTGGATAAGTACACCCCCGACATGCAGTTCGTGTCCAACGCCTCCTGCACCACCAACTGCCTGGCCCCCATCGCCAAGGTCCTCCACGACAACTTCGGCATCGCCGACGGTCTGATGACCACCGTCCACTCCACCACCGCCACCCAGAAGACCGTGGACGGCCCCTCCGCCAAGGATTGGCGCGGCGGCCGCGCCGCCGCCGGCAACATCATCCCCTCCTCCACCGGCGCCGCCAAAGCCGTGGGCAAGGTCATCCCCGAGCTCAACGGCAAGCTCACCGGCATGTCCATGCGGGTGCCCACCCTGGACGTGTCCGTGGTGGACCTGACCGTCAACCTGGCCAAGCCCGCCAAGTACGACGAGATCTGCGCCGCCATGAAGAAGGCCGCCGAGGGCGAGCTGAAGGGCATCCTGGACTACACCGACGAGGACGTGGTGTCCAGCGATTTCCTGGGCGATCCCCACACCTCCATTTTCGACGCCAAGGCCGGCATTGCCCTGACCGATACCTTCGTGAAGGTCGTGTCCTGGTACGATAACGAGTGGGGCTACTCCAACAAAGTGCTGGATCTCATTCGTCATATGTTTTCTGTGGATCACAAGTAAGATTTGCTTCGACAAAAGGAGCACCTGTCGTCCGAGTGACGGCGGGTGCTCCTTTTCTTTTGACTGATTGCATGTCGGGACGTGCGTCTTTCTAAGGGACGTTTCTTTTCCCGAGGAAAAGAAACGTCCCTTAGAACCCCAAAGAAAAGTCTCTGGTGCTAACCTGGGCGCAGTTTCCCTTTTTAGTAGAAGGTCTACTGCTCGTTGTTTGGGGGAAAAGCACGGGAGCATCTGTGCGACACATGGTCCCTCTTGCGCCGCTCGGCCGCTGGCGTGTGCTTGACAGAAGGTGGTCTTTAGCCTTCCCCATGGGGGAAGGTGGCAGCCCGGAGGGCTGACGGATGAGGGGAACTGGGGATAACGGGAAAGGCTCTACAAAAGCGATAAGTTCCCCTCATCAGTCTCGCTGCGCTCGACAGCTTCCCCCAGGGGAAGCCTAAGATCCACCGAACCCCGTAGCTGCTACAAAGTGCGGCCACGGGGTTTTCCTGTATTCCTGTGGACAGCTTGGGGGATGAATCCAAACAAGGGGGCCGGAGCCCCCTTGGCTGGTCGTTGAGAGGGGGTCTTTGGGGAGAGAGAATCGGAACTGTAGCATAGGCCGCCCGGCTATGCCGGTCGGGTCTCTCTTTCAGTAGAGCACAGCCAGGGGGACCGTCTTCCAAGGCGGGCAAACCTGTGTTATACTAGACCCCACAACCACCCAAGGAGACGATACCATGCTTCACCAAGCCCTGTCCGCCGCCCGGGAAGAGGACGACAGCATCGACGATCAAATCTTCCAAAACGAGGTCCTGGAAAACGCCGACCTGACCGGCCTGGACTGGACCGCCGTCACCTTCCAAAAGTGCCGGTTCGTCAAGTGCCTCTTCGCCGGCTCCTCCTTTTATCAGGTCCGCTTCGAGGACTGCGACTTCTCCAACTGCTCCTTTCTGGGCACCCGCTGGAAGGACTGCGCCCTCACCGGCTGCAAGGGGGACGGGGCCGACCTCCGGGAGAGCCACTGGCGGGGCTGCGCCCTGGCGGACACCTCCCTGCGCTACGCCAACTGCGCCCAGTCCATGTGGGACGGCTGTGCCCTCAAGGACTGCGTGCTGCGGGAGTCCTTCTGGACGGGCTGCAAGCTGAAAAAGCTGACGGCGGAGGGGGTCGACCTCTCTGGCGTCAGCTTCTTCCACACGCCCCTGTCCGGGCTGGACTTCTCTACCTGCGGCATCGAGGGGCTCACGGTCTCCGAATCCCTCTCCGAGCTGCGGGGGCTCACCATCGGCGCCCACCAGGCCATCGACCTCATCAAGCTCCTGGGGGTCAAGGTCACGCTGTGACCTCACGCCCCCAGCAGATCCTCCCAGTTCCAGCTGTTGTCCCACACGTTGCTCACCCGAACCAGGGCTTGGGTATAGGTCCGGCCGCCCGCCTCAAAAACGGCGGTGAGGGTGGCCCCGGAGGAGCCGAAGGGGACCGACAGGGTGGCGGAGTAGGCGCTCCCCTCCCCCTGGCGCTTGGCCTGTACCGTCTTGGCCTGGCCGCCCGTCCCCGAGCCCTGGACGGAGACGGTCATTCCCTCCACCTGCTGGGCGGCCGTCAGGACCACGGTAAAGGTGACATACTCCCCCAGCCGGGACACCTCATAGTCGTAGGAGGCCACCAGGGGCGCGGCGGGGTCCAGGCCGGAGGCGCCGCGCTCCAGCTCGGCCACCCGGCCTTCCAGCCGGGTCAGCTCGCCCTGGAGCCGCCCGTAGCTGCGCCCCATGGAGATGGTGTAGGCCCCGCAGCCCAGCACGAGGGCCAGCAGGGCGAGGACGGGGAGCAGCCGGGACTTTCCCGGCTTTTTCTTCGGCTCCGCCGGGTCCGCCTCCCCGGTCCGGGGCGGCTCCTCCACCTGGAGCAGCTCGTTGAGGCTGACGCCGAAGAGCTTGGATAGGGCGATCAATTTGTCGGTGTCGGGCACCGCCCCGTCGGCCTCCCACTTGGAGACCGCCTGCCGGGAGACCCCCAGCTTTTCCCCCAGTGCCTCCTGGGAGAGATCCAGCGCCGTGCGGTGGGCCTGGATGCGCTGTCCTAACGTCATGGTCTTCGCCTCCTTTTCCGCTTTCAGCATAGCGGCAGGGCGGGTGGATTGTCAACGCCTGGGGCCTTACACCTTGTCAACCGGGGGTTGCCCCTCCTGGGCCGCAGGGGATTCCGGCTCCTCCTCGTCCCCCGCGGCCCGCTTCAGGTCGGCCTGGGTGAGGGCCATGAGGGCGGCCTTGTCCACCGTCTCCAGCCCCGCCACCCGGTCGGACTGGCAGGAGACCGCCCGCTCGAAGAAGTTGCGCACGTCCCGGGCGTTGCCGAAGTTCTCGTCCCGGTTTTCGTACATCTCGTCCAGAAAGTCCTTGGCGTAGGCCCCGGCGGCCTCGTCCAGGGTGTAGCCGTTCTTTTCGCACATGGACTGGAAAATTTGATACAGCTGGCCGCCGTCGTAGTCGTCGAAATAGAAGTATTTGTTGAAGCGGCTCTCCAGGCCGGGGTTGGAGTGGATGAACTCCCCCATCAGGTCTGTGTAGCCCGCCACGATAACGATGAGGTCGTCCCGGTGGTCCTCCATGTTCTTCAGCAGCACCTCCACCGCCTCCTGGCCGAAGTCGTTCTGACCGGTGTGGCTGGTGAGGGCGTAGGCCTCGTCGATGAAGAGCACGCCGCCGATGGCCTTGGTGACCACCTCCTGGGTCTTGAGGGCGGTCTGGCCCACGAAGCCCGCCACCAGCCCGGAGCGGTCCACCTCCACCAGCTGGCCCTTGGACAAAACGCCGATGGCGTGGTAGAGCTTGGCCAGCAGACGGGCCACAGTGGTCTTGCCGGTGCCGGGGTTGCCCAGGAACACCAGGTGGAGGGACAGGGGCGGCACGGGAAGGCCCTCCCCCTCCCGCAGGCGGCGTACCTTCACCAGGTTGACGAGGCTCTTCACGTCGGCCTTCACCTTGTCCAGCCCGCACAGCTCGTCCAGCTGGGCCATCAGCTCCTCCAGGGTGGGCTCCGGCTCCTTTTTCTCCGCTTCCTCCTGGGCCTCCTCCGCCGGGGCGGGGGCCGCGGGGGCGGGGCGAGAGGTGACGAAGTCCTTGGCGTCCAGGGGGGCCTTGCCCCCCTCCAGGCCGTCCTTATCGCACAGGGCGGACAGGGCGTCGGCACAGCGGTTGACGAAGCCGGCCTCCCCCTCGCTGACCACCCCGTCCACGGCGGCGAAGAGGAGGGCCATCAGGGTGAAGAGGTCCACGAACCGCCGGGCCAGGCCGGTGCCCGCCACCTTGTCCCAGGCCCGCATCCGGCCGAAAAAGTCCGGGGTCTTGAAGCCGGGATAGGCCGCCACGCTGGTATTCAGCTCCCAATAGAGGATGGAGGGCGCCGGGTTGCCCCGCAGGTAAATGGCGTTGTAGTACTCCACGTAGCCGGGGGTCAGGGCGGCCCCGTCGGCCTTCCAGGTCCCCAGGGCGCAGGATTGGAAGAAGGCGTCCAGCTCATGGGTGAGCCGGACCCGGAGGGCGGCGTCGGGCACGGTATGGACGAAGGTAGAGACGCCCTCCTCATACTGCTTGTGGACCTCCATCGGGGAGAGGGGTGTTTTCATGGGTGGTCACCTCTGATTCAAAGTAGTTCCATTATAACCGCTGGGCGGGCATTTGGCAAACGGCCCTTCCGCCTCTTGACTTTCCCCAATCTTCGCCTTAAAATGGTTAAGCTGCTTCATAATATTAAAGATGCTTCAAGGTAAAGGAGATGCTCCCATGGCCGTCTATCTGGATCACGCCGCCACCACCCCCGTGTGCGCCGCCGCCGCCCAGGCCGCGGTGGAGGCCATGACGGAGGGCTGGGGCAACCCCTCCTCGGTCTATCCCCTGGGGAAGGCCGCCGCCCAGCGGCGGGAGGCCGACCGGGCCGTGGTGGCCGGGGCCCTGGGGTGTCTGCCGGAGGAGCTCTTCTTCACCTCCTGCGGCACCGAGGGGGACAACTGGGCCATCTCCGCCGCCGTGGAGCTGAACCGGCGGAAGGGGAACCACGTGGTCACCACCGCCATCGAGCACTCCGCCGTGCTGGAGCCCATGAAGGCCCTCCAGGCCAAGGGCTTCGAGGTCACCTTTCTAAAGCCGGACAAGACCGGCCGCATCGACCCCCAGGCCGTGGCGGAGGCTGTCCGGCCCGACACCATCCTGGTGTCCATGATGCTGGTCAATAACGAGGTGGGCTCCCTCCTGCCCGTCCGGGCCGCCGCGGACGCCATCCGGGCCGCGGGCTCCCCCGCCCTTCTGCACACCGACGCCGTCCAGGGCTTTTTGAAGGTGCCCTTCACCCCCAGGGAGCTGGGGGCGGACCTCGTCACCATCTGCGGCCACAAGGTCCGGGCCCCCAAGGGCATCGGCGGGCTTTTCATCAAAAAGGAGCTCATTCCCAAGGTGAAGCCCCTCCTGCTGGGGGGCGGCCAAGAGCGAGGCCTGCGGCCCGGCACCGAGCCCACCGCCCAGATCGCCGCCTTCGCCGCCGCCGTGGCGGCATGGACCCCCGGCACCTCCGAGGCCATCCGGGGTGTGAAGGACTACGCCGCGGAAAGGTTCTCCGCCATCGACGGCGTAGAGCTCATCGACAAGGGGGACGCCCCCCACATCCTGCCCATCTCCCTGCCCGCCTTCTCCGGCCAATCCCTGGTGGAGGCCCTGGGGAGCCAGGGGGTGTACGTCTCCTCCGGCTCGGCCTGCCACCGGGGCAAGCCCAGCCACGTGTTCGCCGCCATGCCGCTGAACCCCAAGGTAAAGCTGGGGGCCCTGCGGGTCTCCTTCGGGCCGGAGTCCACCCGGGAAGAGGTGGACACCCTGGCGGGGCTGCTGGAGCATATCTGTAAAAACAAGACGCTGCTTTTTTGACGGGCGGGACACCGCACGAGGTAAGGAGGTAATTGGTTGTTTTCTTACATGAGGAGGGGCAAGGCCTTTTACAAGGACGTCGTGACCCTGGCCATCCCCATCATCCTGCAAAATCTGATCACCAACTCCCTGGGCCTGCTGGACACCTTCATGGTGGGTATGCTGGGGGAGGCCCCCATGGCCGCTGTCACCCTGGCCAACATCCCCATTTTCGTGGTGCTGCTGATGGTCTTTGGGATGCAGTCGGGGGCGTCGGTGCTCATCAGCCAGTTTTACGGCAAGGGGGACTACGACGCCATCAGCCGGGTCATGGGCATCGGCTTTTACGTCTCCGGCGCCGTGAACCTGATTTTCGGCTGTATTATGTGCTTCTTCCCGGTCCAGTTCATGGGCCTCTTCGGCAGCGACGCCGGGGTCATCGCCCTGGCCGCCGAGTACGCCCGGATGGTGGCCTTCTCCTTCTTCTTCGACGGCCTGGCCCAGGTGTACATCGCCGCCCACCGCAGCATGGCCAACCCCAAGCTGGGTCTGTACATCCTGGTGGTGTCCATGGTGAGCAACACCTTCCTCAACTGGGTGTTCATCTTCGGCAAGCTGGGGGCCCCCGCCATGGGGGTACAGGGGGCCGCCCTGGCTACCCTCATTTCCCGGATGCTGGAGTGCGCCATCGCCGTGGGCCATATCTGCCTCAACAAGAGCTTCCGGGTCAAGCCCAGCCAGCTTTTCCGCCCCGGCGGGGAGATGCTCTCCCGGTACTTCCGCTACGCCACCCCCGTGGTGCTCAACGAGACCCTCTGGGGCCTGGGCACTGCCATCTACCCCACCATCATGGGCCACATGGAGGGCTCACAAGCCATCCTGGCGGCCTTCGGCATCTCGGGCAACATTGAGAAGGTGGCCACGGTGGTGGTCTTTGCCATTGCCGGCACCGCCGCCATCATCGTGGGCCGGGAGATCGGCGCGGGGCGGCGGGACACGGTGTATGAGGTAGGCCTCACCTTGGACACCCTGGCCTTTCTTGCCGGGCTGATCGTGGGACTGGTATTGA
Organism: Oscillospiraceae bacterium; assembly: GCA_022846075.1. Lineage (GTDB taxonomy): Bacteria > Bacillota > Clostridia > Oscillospirales > Oscillospiraceae > Vermiculatibacterium. The sequence continues at coordinate 906,635 of AP025582.1, read as the reverse complement.
TTGCCCTGACCTTCACCTTCTTCAGTCCGGTGCTCTACCCCATGTTCCACCTGTCGCCGGAGGCCTCCTCCATCGCCACCATGATGTCGGTGGTCACCTTCTCCTTCCTGTCTCTGCGCTCCTTTAACTCCACCAACACGGTGGGGGTGCTCCGGGGCGGCGGGGACGTGCGCACCGCCTCCATCATCGACCTGAGCCCCCTGTGGTTCGTGTCCATCCCCTTGGCCGCCCTGGCCGGGCTGGTGTTCCACTGGGGCATCCTGGTGGTGTACCTGTGCATCTCTCTGGAGAACGTGGTGAAGTTTTTCTTCGGGATGGCCCGGCTGAAGTCGGGAGCGTGGATCCGGGATGTAACCGCGGCGTGAGGACCGTTTTTTCGGGAAAAGCCCGGTCGATTTTTGGCTGACTGCACGTCGGGATGTGGGGAAATCTGAGGGACATTTCTTTTCGGTCTCAGGAAAGGGTGACCTGGCCGGCATAGCCGGCCAGCCTTCGCTAAAAATGTGCCACAGGCACATTTTCTTAACGCTGCGGCCCCAGACCCCCAAAGAAAAGTCTTTTAGTGCAAACCTGCTCGCAGACTCCCTTTTTCGTAGAAGGTCTACTGCCCGTTGATAGGGGTATACGCACGGGAGCGTCTGTGCGACACGCGGTCCCTCTCGCGCCGCTCGGCCGCTGACGTGTGCTTGACAGATGGTTGGTCCTTGGCCTTCCCCTCGGGGGAAGGTGGCAGCCCGGAGGGCTGACGGATGAGGGGAACTGCGGACATGGGAAAGGCCCTGCTAAACGACAAGTTCCCCTCATCAGTCTCGCTGCGCTCGACAGCTTCCCCCAGGGGAAGCCCAATTGCTAGGCCTTCGCCCGGCCACGGGCGTCCACTATCGCCGTTGGCAATCCCACCGCCCCACCGCTAACCCCCGCCCCTTTCCTTGTCACGGAAAGGGGCGGTTTTTTTGCCGTATTTTCCTGAAATCATTCACATTTTATTTACAACCCCAACTATTGACTTTCCCGGCCCATGGTGGTACATTATCTTTAGCACTCAGGAGAATAGAGTGCTAAAATCTTTTTTGTGGGGTGAGCGGCTTGGACTTAAGTGAACGAAAAAAGAAAATCCTCCGGGCCGTCATCGAAAGCTACGTCCAGAACGCCGAGCCGGTGGGCTCCAAGGCGGTGGCCGAATGGGCCCGGCTGGACGTGTCCTCGGCCACCATCCGCAATGAGATGGCCGATCTGGAGGAGCAGGGCTACCTGGAGCAGCCCCACACCTCCGCCGGACGGGTGCCCTCCCCCAAGGGCTACCGGCTCTACGTCAATGAGTTGATGGGAGACTATAAGCTCTCCATCCAGGAGACCCAGCGGATCAACGAGGCCCTCCACCTGAAAATGAAGGCCCTGGACCGGGTCATCGACGAGGCGGGCCGGGTGGTGGCCAAGCTCACCCAGTACCCCGCTTTCGCCCTGGCTACCGGGCCGGAGAAAATGACCATCCGGCGCTTCGATCTGCTGCTGGTGGAGCAAAACGCTTTCATCGCGGTGGTGATGACCGATTCCAACGTGGTGCGCAACAAGCTCTTCCGGCTCTCGGAGGACCTGAGCGAATCCCAGCTCCAAATGCTGGGCACCCTTCTGAACACCGGTTTCACCGGCCTGACCCTCTCCGAGCTCACCCCCGAGCTGGCCCGGGTGGCCCGCCACGCCACGCGTGAGGCCTACGACCTCATCGAGCTGGTGGTCCGCTTTGGAGCCGAGGTCCTGGACGAGCTGACCAAGCGGCCGGTCCACACCGCGGGCATCGCCAACCTGCTGGAGCACCCGGAGTACCAAAGCCTGGAAAAGGCCCAGCCCTTGATGAGTTTCCTTTCCGACGAGGAGTTCGGCCCCTTCCCCATCCGGGTCGACCCTGGCAGCCCCACCGATATCGTCATCGGCCCGGAGAACGTGGCCGAGGCGCTGAAAGATTCCAGCGTGGTCATGGCAAGCTATGACCTGGGCGACGGGATGAAGGGCCTGATCGGCGTGGTGGGCCCCACCCGGATGGATTACGCCAAAATCTCCGCGCGGCTGTCCTATTTCGCCAGAGGGCTGACCTGGCTCATTGGCCAGGGCGGGCTTCCCCCCGGCGACCCGGAACAGTGACGCCGCTTGATTACGAAAATACCAAGGAGGGAATCTCTTGAGTAAGAAAGAGAACAAAAAGCAGGCCCCCGAGGCCGGGGACCAGACCGTGGACGAGGCCGTCCAGACTCCTGAGGCCGAGATCCAGGCCGATACCCCCGGCGCCGAAGGGCCCGATCCCCTGCTGGAGGAGCTGGAGACCCTGAAAGCCAATCTGGCCGACCAGGAGGACAAATTTCTCCGGCTGGCCGCCGAGTACGACAACTTCCGCCGACGCAGCCAGAAGGAAAAAGAGGCCATCTACTCGGACGCCAAGGCCGACGCGGTGAAGGCCCTCCTCCCCGTCTACGACAATCTGGAGCGGGCATTGAAGCAGGACACCCGTGACGAGGCCTACGCCAAGGGCGTGGAGATGACCATGACCGGCCTGAAAAAGGCGCTGGAGTCCCTGGGGGTCCAGGAGATCCCCGCCCTGGGACAGAGCTTCGACCCCACCTTCCACAACGCCGTGATGCACGTGGAGGATGAGGAGTACGGCGAAAACGTGATCGTGGACGTCTTTCAGGCCGGGTTCACCCTGGGCGAAAAGGTGATCCGCTTCGCCATGGTGAAGGTGGCCAACTGATCTCCCGCCGGAAGGCTCCCCTCATCAGTCAGCCCGCGGCTGACAGCTTCAACGACTTTGGTGTGCGTCAAACAGCCCTGAGCGATCGCTAAGGCCCGCCGGACCCCAGGGGAAGGTGGCACAGCGAAGCTGTGACGGATGAGGGGAACCTTTCGATTTCCATTTACTTTTGTATAAAACAATTTACTTTGTTATTGGAGGAATTTATATGTCTAAGATCATCGGTATTGACCTGGGTACCACCAACTCCTGCGTGGCGGTCATGGAGGGCGGCGAGGCCGTCGTCATCCCCAACGCCGAAGGCAACCGCACCACCCCTTCCGTCGTGGCCTTCTCCAAGGAGGGCGAGCGGATGGTGGGCCAGGTGGCCAAGCGCCAGGCCGTCACCAACCCCGACCGCACCGTGGCCTCCATCAAGCGTGAGATGGGCTCCGACTACAAGGTCACCGTTGACGGCAAGAGCTACACCCCCCAGGAGATCTCCGCCATGGTGCTCCAAAAGCTGAAGAGCGACGCCGAGGCCTACCTGGGCGAGAGCGTCTCCGAGGCCGTCATCACCGTCCCCGCCTACTTCACCGACGCCCAGCGCCAGGCCACCAAGGACGCCGGCCGCATCGCCGGGCTGGACGTGAAGCGCATCATCAACGAGCCCACCGCCGCGGCCCTGGCCTACGGCATCGACAAGGAATCCGACCAGAAGATCATGGTCTATGACCTGGGCGGCGGCACCTTCGACGTGTCCATCCTGGAGATCGGCGACGGGGTCATCCAAGTGCTGGCCACCGCGGGCAACAACCGCCTGGGCGGCGACGACTTCGACACCGCCGTGATGAACTGGATGGTGGCCGAGTTCAAGAAGGACTCCGGCATCGACCTCTCCGGCGACAAGGTGGCCATGCAGCGTTTGAAGGAAGCCGCCGAGAAGGCCAAGATCGAGCTCTCCGGCGTCACCTCCTCCAACATCAACCTGCCCTATATCACCGCCGACGCCAGCGGCCCCAAGCACCTGGACCTGACCCTCACCCGGGCCAAGTTCAACGAGCTCACCGCTCACCTGGTGGACGCCACCTCCGGCCCCGTGAAGCAGGCCATGTCCGACGCGGGCCTCTCCTCCGGCGACCTGTCCAAGGTCCTGCTGGTGGGCGGCTCCAGCCGCATCCCCGCCGTCCAGGACATGGTGAAGAAGCTCACCGGCAAGGAGGGCTTCAAGGGCATCAACCCCGACGAGTGCGTGGCCATGGGCGCCGCCCTCCAGGGCGGCGTGCTGGTGGGCGACGTGAAGGGCCTGCTGCTGCTGGACGTCACCCCCCTGTCTCTCGGCATCGAGACCATGGGCGGCGTGTTCACCAAGCTCATCGAGCGCAACACCACCATTCCTGCCAAGAAGAGCCAGATCTTCACCACCGCCGCCGACAACCAGACCAGCGTGGAGGTCAACGTGCTCCAGGGCGAGCGTGAGATGGCCCAGTACAACAAATCCCTGGGCCGGTTCAACCTGGACGGCATCGCCCCCGCCCGCCGGGGCGTGCCTCAGATCGAGGTAGCCTTCGACATCGACGCCAACGGCATCGTCAACGTCACCGCCAAGGACATGGGCACCGGCAAGGAACAGCATATCACCATCACCTCCTCCACCAACATGTCCAAGGACGACATCGAGAAGGCCGTCAAGGAGGCTGAACAGTTCGCCGCCGAGGACGCCAAGAAAAAGGAAGAGGTGGAGGTCCGCAACCAGGGCGAGCAGATGGTCTACCAGACCGAAAAGACCCTGGAGGAGCTCAAGGACAAGATCGACGCCGCCGACAAGTCCACCCTGGACGGCGCGCTGAACAAGCTCAAGGACGCCCTGAAGGGCACTGATACGGGCGCCATCAAGACCGCCACCGAGGAGCTGTCCAAGGCCTTCTATCCCATCACCGAGAAGCTCTATAACCAGGCCGGCGGCCAGGCTGGCGCCCAGCCCGGCCCCGACATGGGCGGCGCCGGGTTCACCGGCGGCCCCCAGTCTGGCCCCGCCGATGACGGCGTGGTGGACGCTGACTACACCGTTGTGGACGACGACGACAAGAAATAATCCCGTGAGGAAAAAACGGGCGGGTCCCGGACCCGCCCGTTTCTCCCGTAAAGAGGTGAGCATACATGCCTGAACAGAAAAGAGATTATTACGAAGTCCTGGGCGTCTCCCGCGGGGCTTCCGACGACGAGCTGAAGAAGGCCTACCGGAAGCTGGCCAAGCAGTACCACCCTGACCTGAACCCCGACGACAAGGTGGCCGAGGCCAAGTTCAAGGAGATCAACGAGGCCTACGAGGTCCTGTCCGACAAGGATAAGCGCTCCCGCTACGACCAGTTCGGCCACGCGGGGGTGGACCCCAACTTCGGCGCGGGGGGCCCCGGCGGCTACGGCGGGGGCTTCGGCGGCTTCGACATGGGGGACATCGACCTGGGCGATATCTTCGGCTCCTTCTTCGGCGGGGGCTTCGGCGGCGGGGCCCAGCGGGCCAACCCCAACGCCCCCAAGAAGGGGGACACCCTCCGGGCCGCCGTCACCATCACCTTTGAGGAGGCGGCCTTCGGCTGCGAGAAGGAGATCGTCCTCACCCGCTCGGAGACCTGCGACACCTGCAAGGGCTCCGGCTGCGCCGCGGGCACCACGGCGGAGGTCTGTCCCGACTGCCACGGCACTGGCACCATCCGCATCCAGCGGGGAGGCGGGGCCTTCACCTTCGCCACCTCCGCCCCCTGCTCCCGCTGCCAGGGCAGCGGCAAGATCATCCACCAGCCCTGCCACGACTGCCACGGCTCCGGCCAAGTGCGCAAGCAGCGGAAGATCACCGTCTCCATCCCCGCGGGCATCGACAACGGCCAGGCCATCTCCCTGCGGGGCCAGGGCGGGGCCGGAAAGAACGGCGGCCCGGCGGGGGATCTGCTGATCTCGGTCACCGTCAAGCCCAGCGACAAGTTCCGCCGGGACGGCACGGCGGTCTACCTGGAGCAGAACGTCACCTTCGCCCAGGCGGCCCTGGGGGCCAAGCTCACCATCCCCACCATCGACGGGGACGTGGAGTACACCATGCCCGAGGGCACTCAGCCCGGCACCACCTTCCGGCTGCGGGGCAAGGGCATCCCCTCCGTCAACGGCCGGGGCCGGGGCGACCAGTTCGTCACCGTCCGGGTCCGGGTCCCCACCTCCCTCAGCCATGAGCAGAAGGAGGCCCTGAAGGCCTACGCCGCCGCCATGGGGGAGGCCGAGGCCGCCGGGGGCAAAGGATTTTTTGACAAACGCAAGAAAAAGAAATAAAATAGAGGGCGGCCCTTTCCGGGGTCGCTCTTATTTTATCTTTCCGGGAGTTCACGCCTATGAGATACATCACCCCCTCCATCCTGTTTGCCCTGGCCGTCCTGGGCTGCGTCTTTCTCTTCCTCCTGCGTTACGTCCGGGGGGTCCGGGGCGGCCTGGCCCCGGCGGAGAAGGCCGCCCAGCCCTGCCGGCTCACCTTTGCCGGAAGGTGCCACCCCATGGAGCGGAAGGACCGGCTGCCCCTCCTGCTCATCACCCTGGCCTACGCCGCCACCGCCTTCTTCCAACTGGGGGACACCACCGCCCCCCAGAGCGTCTATGAGTTCGCTGGGGGTGCCCCCCTCACCATCGAGATCATGGGCGACCCGGTGTACGCCGCCGGCATCCGCTATTACTCCGGCCTGGGCACGGGGGCCTACAACGTGGAGATCTCCGCCGACGGCGGCCACTGGTCCACCCTGTGGCAGCGCAGGGAGGATGGGGCCGACCCGGACAAGGTCACCGGCTGGTACTGGGCCAACGCCGAGGGCTATGACCCCAGCTACGCCCTGACCCAGAAGTACAACCAGCTGTACAAGTGGATTGACGTCACCGTAGAAAATCCCCAAAACGTCCGCTTTATTCGAATCACCGGAAAGGCGGAGAAGGCCAACCTCCAGCTGTCCAAATTCTGCCTTTTGGACCAAAGCGGCCGCCCGGTCCCCTTCAACTGGGCCCTGGCCGACGGCTCCGCCGCCGCTCCGGAGGTCCGGGACCTCTTCTCGGTGGACGCCACGGTGCCCGCCAAGTCCACGTGGCACAACTCCACCTACTTTGACGAGATCTACCACGCCCGCACCGCCAAGGAGCACATCGACGGGGTCTACCCCTACGAGGTGACCCACCCGCCCCTGGGCAAGCTGATTTTGGGCCTGGGTATCCGCCTCTTCGGCATGACCCCCTTCGGCTGGCGGTTCATGGGCACCCTCTTCGGGGTGTTGATGCTCCCCATCCTCTACCTGTTCCTGAAAAACCTCTTCGGCAAGACCCCGGTGGCCGCCTGCGGCACCGCCCTCTTCGCCTTCGACTTCATGCACCTGACCCAGACCCGCATCGCCACCATCGACACCTATGGGGTCTTTTTCATCCTGTGCATGTACTTTTTCATGTACCGCTACCTCACCCTCCCCGCCGGGACTTCTTTCAAGAAGGGGGCCCTGCCCCTCTTCCTCTCCGGGCTCATGTGGGGCCTGGGGGCCTCGGCCAAGTGGACGGTGATCTACGCCGCCCTGGGGCTGGCCGTGGTCTACTTCATGGGCTTTTACCAGAAGCTCCGGGACTGGCCCCCGGAACAAAAGGGCGAGCTGGCCGCCTGGTGCGTCAAGACCCTGCTGTTCTCCGTCTTGTGCTTTATCATCATCCCCTTCGCCATCTATACCGCCTCCTACCTCCCCTACGCCCAGGCCAAGGGGGTGGACCTGTCCCTGGCCAACACCCTAGCCGGGGCGAAGGAGAGCCTGCCGGTTCTCTTCCAGAACGTCTGGGGCCACCTCACCGGGGGAGAGGAATTCAAGGCCGCCGTCATCCCCACCGACAGCCTCACCGGCATCATGGCCAATAACCAGTGGTATATGCTCACCTATCACGAGGGGGTCTCCCAGGCCCATCCCTATTCCTCCCGGTGGTTCCAGTGGATCGTGGACGCCCGGCCCATCCTCTACTATATGGACAACTCTGTCCCCGGCTTCACCACCCGCTTCGCCGCCTTCGGCAATCCCGTGGTCTGCTGGGCGGGGCTGGGGGCCATCCTGGTCTGCGCCGCCCACTCCTTCCGCCGCCTGTGGTCCAAGGCCGCCTTCCTGGCCGCCCTGAGCGGGGCGGCCACCCTCCTCACCTACCGCTCCGAGCAGGGGGAGAACGGGGTCTTCTACGCCGAGCTGCCCCCCGAGGTTCTCATCCGCAACTGGATCATCCTGGCCGCCTGCCTCCTGGCCTATCTGGCTCTGGCCGGCCTCCTGCTGTACGCCGCCCCGGGCCATTCCGGGAAGGCCGCCTTCATCCTGGTGGCCTTCCTCTCCCAGCTGGCCCCCTGGTGGCTCATCGGCCGCACCACCTTCGAGTACCACTATTTCCCCTCCATTCTCTTCCTCACCTTCGCCATCTCCTACCTCTTCAACGGGCTGATGGAGCGGGGCGGGGACTGGAAAAAGCCGGTCTACGGCCTCACGGGGCTTTCGGCAGGCCTGTACGCCCTCTTCTACCCTGTCCTCATCGGCCTGACCATCCCCACCTGGTATGAGCCCTTAGTCAAGTGGATCGAGAGCTGGCCCTTCTAGGCGCGGACATTTTACCCGCAGGGTATGAGCTGTCCGTAGGCGGCGCAGCCGCCAACGGACAGCCGGTCTGTGGAAAATGCGTCGCTTCGCTCCACAGCCGCGCCTTCCGGGGGGCTCCCTTTGGTCGCGGGATGCCCTCCGGCATCGGCTGCGCCGAACGAGTCCCCCCGGATACCCCCTCCACCCTGCGGGGCGGAGGAAAGATTGGACGACTTCAGGAGGTCCTATACCATGTTTTTAGCCGACTACCACACCCACTCCCTCTGCTCCCCCGACAGCTCCGCCCCCCTGGTCCAGATGGCCCAGGCGGCTCTGGACGCCGGAATGGACGAGCTGTGCCTCACCGACCACTGCGACCTGCTCAGCGCCGACGGCAAGCTGGACCTCTCCTTCCGCTGGGAGGGGGTCGAGGAACAGCTGGCCCAGGCACGGGCCCAATTTGCCGGACGGCTTCCCATCCGAATGGGCCTGGAGCTGGGTGAGCCCTGGGAGGCCCCCCAGGAGGCCGCCCGGATCGTCAGCCACCCAGAGCTGGACTTTGTCATCGGCTCGGTGCACAATCAGGGGCGGGCCGCCGGAGGCGTGGACTTTTACTATATCGATTACCGCGGTGAGGAGGCCTGCCACACCGCCCTGGACGACTACTTCTCCTGTATGGAGGCCCTGGCCGCCCTGGACTGCTGGGACGTACTGGGCCACGTTATCTACCCGCTCCGGTACATGAACGGCCGGGACGGCAACCACGTGACCCTGGACCGGTACACCGAGCGCATCCGCTCCATCTTCCGCACGGTCATCGCAAAGGGCAAGGGTATCGAGGTCAACACCTGCCGGGGCCGGAGCGTGGAGGACTGGCGGAGCATCCTGGCCCTCTACCGCTCCTGCGGAGGCACCCTCGTCACCCTGGGCAGCGACGCCCACAGCCCCGGGGACGTGGCCAAGGGCCTTCCCGCCGCCGCCCGGCTCCTGGGGGAGATGGGTTTTGATTCCATCGCCGTCTACGAACGCCGCCGGCCCAAACTGGTCAAACTATAAGAAACGATAGAAGGAGGACATCATCATGATCGCACTGGGTTCCGACCACGGAGGCTTCGCCCTCAAGCAGCATATCATCGGTTATCTGGAGGCCAACAACATCCCCTACAAGGACTTCGGCTGTGACAACACCGACTCCTGCGACTACCCCGACTTCGGCGCCGCCGCCGCCCAGGCGGTGGCCTCCGGCGCGTGCGAGAAGGGCATCGTCATCTGCACCACCGGCATCGGCATCTCCATCGCTGCCAACAAGGTCAAGGGCATCCGCTGCGCCCTGTGCTCCGAGCCCCTCTCCGCCGAGATGACCCGCCGCCACAACGACGCCAATATGCTGGCCCTGGGGGGCGGCATGATCGGCCCCAACCTGGCCGAGCGCATCGTGGAGGTCTTTCTGAACACCGCCTTTGAGGGCGGCCGCCATCAGCGGCGGGTGGATAAGATCTCCGGGCTGGAAAAATAAACCTTATCCCCAAACCGGTCTAAAAAGGGCCCCGCGTCTCATGACGCGGGGCCCTTTTGTTTGTCTATTCAGCTCAGCCGGAACAGCGCACGATGCACTTGACGCTCACTCCGTCGATGGTGGCGGTGACGCTGCAGGTGCCCTTTCCCACGCCGGTGACCGTGCCGTCAGAGGAGACGGAGGCCACGTTGGGGTTGCTGGAGCTCCAGGAGGCCGCCGCGCTGGTCCCCTGGGGGATCAGCCGGAAGGTCTCCCCGACCTTCAGGGTGAAGTCCTCCCGGTTCAGGGTAAAGGAGGCGGTCCCGCCGCCGGAGGGGGCGGTGGAGGCGCTGGGCGCGGCGCTGGCCGGGGTGTCTCCGGTCTTCTTGAAGTTGCACCGGACAATGCACTTCTGCTCCCCCACGCCGTCCAGCGTAGCGGTAAGGGTGACGGTTCCCTCGGACACGGCGGTGACCACGCCGTTCCAGGAGACCGAGGCCACGTTGGGATCGCTGGACTTCCACGTAATGTCCCCGCTGGTCCCCGCCGGAGTATATGTAGCCTTCATCTGGAAAACCTGTCCCACCGCGTCAAAGGTGAAGTCCTCCCGGTTGAGGGTGAAGCCGGTGGGGCTGCCCGCCGCCGGAGTGACCTGAGGGGTCACGGCGGGAAGGGTCTCCGGGGGAAGGCTCTCCACCGGACTGGTCTCAACGGTCTGGCTCTCCTCCGGGGGCTGGCTGTCCTGGGGCGGGACGCTCTGGGTCACCCCCGGGTTGGGTGAGTTCTCCGGCCCGGCCGGATTTTTGTCCAGCATGGATTTGACGATGGAGATGACGATGCATACCGCCGCCACGATCAGGGCCAGGGAGATGATGGTGCCGATGATCCGCCCGATGGAGGGACCGCCGTATCCGCCGCCCCCGCCGCCGCGCCTGCTTCCTCCAGCCAATCGTTTTCCCCCCTTGGCCCGCGGGGCCTCTTCGTAATCCTCGTCGTAGTCGCTGTCGGGATCGTCCCAGCGCCCGGTGCCGTCCTCGTTGCAGAAGGGACAATGTTTATAGGTGACGGAGTACATCTCTCCGCAATACTCACATTTGATCAGCTCATTTTTCGAACCGGCCTGCCTTGCCATGTCCTTCCCCCCGTTTCCGCGTTTTTCCCTATTATTGTACACGCTGGGAGGAAAATCGTCAACGGCCCCAGGGCAACTGTCACTATTTTGTAATTGCGCGCGGGCACATCCGAAAAGCCGGGATATCCGCACCTTTCTACAAAAATCCTGTCAAAAAGGCGGGGCCAGGGGCCTTCAGAGGCACTCCGCGGCTCACGGATAAAAGTGCCGGCAGATCTCCCCGGAGGAGGGCGTCACCTTCCGCTCCTCACACAGCTCGTCTATGGTGAGAAAGAGAAACCCCTTCTCGTGCAGGGCGTCCACGATGCGCAGGGCGGCCTCCACCGAGGTGGGGTAGATATCGTGGAGCAGGATGATGTCCCCGTCGGAGGCCCGGGAGACCACGTGCTCCACAATGCGGTCCACGTTTTTATCGTTCCAGTCCTCCGGGTCGATGGACCACAGGATGATGGGGCTTCCCGCCCGCTTGATCACTCCGTTGTCCGTCATGCCGTAAGGGGGGCGGAGGATAAAGTCGTTGTGGCCCAGGGTCTCCTTCAAAAGATTCCTCGTCCGGTCCACCTGGGCGGAAAAATCGGCGGCGTTGAGGCCGGTGAGCTTCACGTGGTCGTAGGTATGGATGCCGATCTGGTGCCCCTCTCGATCCATCCGCTGCACCACGTCCTCATTACCGGGAACCAACTCCCCGATGAGAAAAAAGGTAGCGTGGACCCCCCGCCGGGCCAGTCCGTCCAACAGGTCTGTGGTGGTGGAGCGCCGGGGGCCGTCGTCAAAGGTCAGGGCGATGAGCTTGGGCTCCTCCACCCCCTCCGCCAGCCCGTCCGCCCGCACCGTATCCAGCGAAAAGCAGCGCTCCATCCCCAGCCCCGCCCAGGGGAGCGTCAGGGCCAGCAGGAGCGCCACCGCTTGTTTTTTCCAGTCAAAACACAAGCCCGCCCCACCGCCTTTCTGTCCATTGATAAGAACAGTATGCGCAGTGGGACGGGCTTTTCCTCTGTCAAAAAATGTTGTTCAAGCCTGCCGGGGGTCCGGGTCTCCGTCCAGGGTGGAGATATAGCGGAACAGGGGCAGCAGCTTCTCCCACTCCCCAATGATATGCGCCGGAAGCTGGGGCGAAAACAGAAGCTCGTCGTGGGGCCGGTCACAGCTCAGAGAGAAGCCTCCCTTTTTGTTGTACCAGGGGTCCAGCAGGGCGCTGGGGGCCTCCTTCCGGCGTTTGAAATCCTCCCCGTTGAGGGTAAATGTATCCTGTTTTTTGAGCTGGCGGGCGAACTTCTCCATGGTCTTGGGGTCCTTGTCCATCCGGGCCCGGAATTTGGCCATCGTGGCCGCCCGGGCCATCCAGTAGCCCAGGCCGAAGCTGTACTCCTCCGGGCCCAGCTCAAACCAGAACACGGGCTGGAGGGACCACTCCTCCGCGGGCTGCTCCAGGGAGAGCCAGAGGTGATCCTTATAAGGCCCCCGTCCATGGAGCCTCCGGGCGTCCCGGTAGATACGGGAGACCCGGCACATCAGCCCCAGCTCCTCGTGGGGTTCGGCAAAGCCCTCGTAGAGATCCCGGGCCAGCGCCTTCATGGGCTCGTAAAACGTGGTGAGATACTCCTCCTTGTGGGCCTCGAACCAGCTGCGCTCGTTATTGAAGCGGATGCCCCACATGAAGTCGACCGTCTCTTTTGTAAAGCCTTGAAACATGGTGATCTCTCTCCTTTTGCGGCTGGCTCACACGCCCGGCGGGGGCAGGGGGGCGTCCGGGTCCGGGGTGGGCGTGGGGGCCGCGGAGGGCTCCGCCGCCGGGGCCTGGCTCTCCACGGGCGGCTGCGCCGTCTCCTCGGGGGGACGGCTCTCCACCACCGGGGGCGTCACCGCTCCGGTCTCCGCCGGGGAGCTTGTCTGCGCCGGGTCCCCGCCCACCACAGGGGCACCGCTCTCCGTGGGGGCAGTATTTTCGGCGGGGTCCGCCACGTCCGGAGTGGGTGTCACCGGCGTCAGGGTCTTGAGGCCCGTGGCCGGGTCGATCCCCCACAGGGCCGCGTCGGCGGGGTTGTAGAAGATGACGGCGTCACGCAGCTTATAGTTGGTCTTGTAGAGATAGTTGGTGGAGATCACGTTCCCCGAGGCGTCCACCAACTGCTGATAGGTCTCGATGGACACGGCGTTGTAGGCGGTGCGCTCGGGGTCCTTCTGCGTGGTGCCCTGGGCGACGGCGGGGTTGGCCTCGTAGGTGGTCTGGGCGTACTGGGTGACCACCCGGTTGGTGGAGTAGGGCTCCCCGTGGATGCCGGTGGCGTCGGTGCCGTAGACGGCCACCCGGACATAGTTGTCGCTGTCCACGTAGGCCTCGATCTTCACCGGGTAGTCGGTGTTGTTCTTGAACTGGAAATCCAGGCTGCCGGAGGTGCCGGCGTCACCGTAGACCGTGGCGTCCAGGCCGCCCTTGATATAATTGGGCTCGTAGCGGTGGGCGTGGCGCTCCACAGTCTCCAGATTGGCCTTCAGGGTGGACCAGTAGAGGGTAGAGGAGGCCTGGCAGATGCCGCCCGCGGTGGTATCCACCGTCTTGCCGTTGACATAGGCCCCCGCCTTTCCGTAGCCGTTGGAGGTGGAATAGGGGCTGCACACGGCGTTGAAGGAGAAGGTATCCCCGGGGAAAACCACCTGGCCGTTGAGGAAAGAACAGGCCAGGGCGATATTCTTCTTCCGGTCCGCGGTGCCGGTAAACTTGGTGGCGGCGGCCCCCAAGGTGTCCCGGAAAAGGCTGGCGGTCAGCGCCTCGGTGGAGAGGCCGGGCTCGGTCAGGGTGAGCGGGATCCGGCACTTGCTCCCCTCGGCGGCCTGATCCAGGGCGGCCCGGGCGGCCTCTACGTCAAAGTCCGCCCCGGTGACCGAGGGGACGATCTCCCCGCTGTCCTTGTCCAGATAAGCGTCGGCGGCCTCGGCGTACACCTCCCGGTGGATGGCCTCGAAGTCGGGCTCGGCGGGGGGCGCCTGGACCAGGGAGATGTTCACCGTTTCCGGCCCCGTGCCGATAAGGGCGGCTGTGACCCCGGTGCGGACGGCGTCGGCGTCCACCGCGGTCCCGGTGACGCCCTTTTCAAATAGGATGGCCTCATCGGTGACCTCATAGGTGGTCTCGTTCCCGTCGATGCCCAGCTCCCTTGTCAGCTCCGCCAGGGTGTCGTCCATCCGCTTCTGGCCCGCCTCGGTATACCGCAGGGAGGGTCCAAAGTCCGCGTTCCCCCGGGAAAACAGCGCCGCCACATAGCGTCCGCCGTTGGTGAGAAAATTCCCCCTGTCGTTGACGTGGGTCAGCGACTCGGCCAGGTCGCTGGGCTCCATCAGCCCTTCCGCGTCCAGCTCCAGCCGCGTCCCGCTCTGGGGCTCATAGAGCTCCACGGTCTTGCCCACCCACTTCAGCGGAAGCTCCGCGGTCAGCTTCTCCTCCGCCTGGGCGTAGGTCAGCCCGGACACGTCCACCCCCAGCACGGAGGTATGGGGCCACAGCTTGGCCCCGCTGGCGAAGGCGCACAGGCCGACATAGGCCACGGCCAGGACGCCCACCGCAAAGGCGGCGATCACAAGGGCCAGCTTTTTCCCCCCGGCGGAACCGGGGGCCACCCGCTTGCCTGTCTCTTTCTCTCCCATTCCAACATCACTCCATAACTACACACCTGTAAGGTGCGACACACAATATATGGTTTGATTATATGTGTTTTTTACTCAAAAAGCAATAACAGAACGGTTACATACGGCCTCTGCCTCTCCTGTTTCCGCTTTACAAAGGCTTGAAATCGTTGTATGATATGTAGTAAATGTGAAAGTATGATGTTTTGGGAGGCGCAGCATGTCAAATAAGCAAAATTCCAACATCCCCTGGTGGGTCATTGTGCTGGGCTTCATCTTCTTTTGGCCCATCGGCATGGTCCTTCTTTTCATGAACCTGGGGGGCGTCCAGATCCCCACGGATAAGATCAAACAGGATTTCCAGAGCGGCCGGACCTCCACCGGCGCCGGTCCATACGCCCCCAGTGGCTCCGCGGGCCAGCAGCAGCGGCGGCAGACCCCGCCCACCGCCTCCTCCTTTCAGGCGGGGGCCGTTCCCCCGGGGGACGTCCGCTCGGGCACCGGCACCGCCCAGCCCCGCCAGGGCCAGGGGACCGGCCAGCAGCGGCAGGCCAGGGATCCGGGCCGGGTCTATCAGCAGGCCCCCCGTCCCGTCCACCGGGGCAAAAAGCCTATGGGGGGCACCTTACTCACCATTTTCGGCGCCATTTGTTCCCTGTCCTTTTTTATCGCCGCCATGGGGGTGGCCTTCGGCACCGGCTTCGTGAGCGGCGGGGCCATCGTGGGCTTTTTCACCGTGTTCGGCTTCCTCTGCGCCAGCCTCTTCATGACGGGCACCGGCATCTCCATGACCCGCCGGGCCCGCCGCCAGCGGCTCTACCTGGGGGCCATCGGCCAGCGCACCTCCATCTTCATCTCCGACCTGGCGGGTGCCGCCGGGGTCTCGGAGCGCAAATGTATCTCCGACCTTCAAAAGATGCTCTCCGACGGCATCCTCCCCATGGGCTATATCGACCGGGCCACCGGCCGGCTGGTCCTCACCGACCAGGGCTACGAGCGGCCCGCCGCCCCCCAGCCGGAGCCGGAACCGGAGAGGCCCGCGGACAGCGACGACGACATTCTCCGCCAGATCAAGGAGATTAACGACGCCATCCCCGGCGAGGAGATGAGCCGGAAGATCGACCGGGTTGGGGAGATCACCGGTAAGATCCTGGACTATCAGCGTCAGAACCCCGCCAAGGCCGGCCAGCTGCGGCAGTTTTTGAACTACTATCTTCCCACCACCCTCAAGCTCCTTAAGACTTACGCCCAGCTGGACGCCCAGGGGGTGGAGGGCGAGAACATCACCGCCGCCAAGGCCCGCATCGAAAACATGATGGATAAAGTCGTGGAAGGCTTCGAAAAGCAGCTCGACCAGCTCTTCCAGTCCGATGCCATGGACATTGCCACCGACGTGGCGGTGCTGGAGCGGATGCTGGACAAGGATGGGCTGGGGACCGGCATGACCATGTAAATGAGTGCGCAGAACGCCCCGGCGGATCACCGCCGGGGCGTTCTTTGTCTGTCTGTTAGGGGATCGTGTGGCGGCTGTGCCGGGCGGGGCTGTGTTCTTGGGGGCGGCGTTTCGTTTTAGCGTTCACTGATTGCACATCGGGACGTGCGTGGTTCTGAGAGGTTATTCTTTTCCGTCGAAACCGTAAGCGGTTTCGGCATTAAGGACCCCTAGGCTCATGCTTCGCAATCGCTAAGGGGTTCTAAATAGAAAAGAATGGCCTCTCAGCCTCTCCAAGAAAAGTCTTTTGGTGCTGACCTGGTCGCAGATTCCCTTTTCAGCAGCAGGTTTACGGCCCGTTGTTTGGGGGAAAAGCACAGGAGCGTCTGTGCGACACGTGGTCCCCCTTGCGCCGCTCGGCCGCTGATGTGTGCTTGACAGAGGGTTGGTCTTGGCCTTCCCCCTGGGGGAAGGTGGCAGCCCGAAGGGCTGACGGATGAGGGGAACTGCGGACATGGAAAAGGCTTTACGAAATAATAGGCTCCCCTCATCAGTCTGCTTCGCAGACAGTTTCCCCCAGGGGAAGCCTAATCGCCAAACGGCCACCGCCCGGCGCAAAGGCTTTCTATACACCACTACTCCGCGTCGGCCTCCCTTCCTATTCCCCCATAGGCGCCCCCCACAAAAAAGCAGGGGCCCTTCCCCGCTCCGGGAAAGGCCCCCGCCCCTTACAGTTCCTTGTTCTCCATGACCTTGATGGAAATCATCCGGGAGACCCACATCCCCAGGAGCCCCACCCCCAGCATAGGCAGAACCAGCCACCTCAGACTGAACCCGCCGCTCCCGTAAGAGGACATCCCGACGATGGCCCCACCGGCCCCAATGGCGGCGCTGCACGCCACTACGATCACCAGGATGACGGTCCGGCTCTTGTTCCCTCCGAACCGGTAGGACACCGGCATCAGCACGTCGATGTAGAGGAGGGCGCCGCCCCCGTAAATCAGGCACAGCTCAATGCTCTCCTTCTCCCCCGACAGCAGGGACGCCGCCAGCATAAACAGCGTGATGGCGCCGCACATCAGCAAGGCCAGGGCGTACCGCCCGTCCACCTGCTCCCGGCGGCCGTTGGGGGTCGCGGCGGCATAGGCCTGCCAGTGGTTGACCTCGTCGTAGTTGAACAGCCCGACAAAGGCGGACATGCAGAAAATCGTGGCGTACAGGGCCAGGAAAGTGACCTGGAAATCGGTGAACACCACCAGGATGGCAAAGGCGGCCAAAACGACGCCGAAAAACTTCAGGTTGGGCACCATGAGATAAAAGTCCCGCTTCATAAATCCCTTCACGTCCGGTCCCCCCTCGTAGTAAAGATCATCAAATCCTCCAGGCTGGGTGCGTCCAGCGCCAGGTCCGGGTACGCCCGCTGGAAGGCGGGCCGGTCCTTCACCAGCGCTTGACAGCCAAACTCCCCCGTCCGGCTCCCCACCAGGAACCTGCCGTCCACCCGTTCCAGGTCGGCCCGGGCACAGGAGAGCTTGCCGTAGCTGGCCAGCAGCTCGTCCTTGGCCCCCGAGATGGTCACCTTCCCCTTGTGGAGGTAGACCACGTAGTCGCAGATCTTCTCCAGATCACTGGTGATGTGGCTGGACAGGAGGATGGCGTGGTCCTCGTCGGAGAGGAAGGCCATGAACTCGTCCAAAATCTCATCCCGGACCACCGGGTCCAGTCCGGAGGTGGCCTCGTCCAGCACCAGCAGCTTGGGCCGGTGGGACAGGGCGGCGGCGATGGAGAGCTTCATCTTCATGCCCCTGGACAGCTCTTTGACCTTCTTATCCGCGGGCAGCTCAAATTTCTCCAGATAGTGGGTAAAGAGCGCCCCGTCCCACTTGGCGAACACCCCGCTGAGGAAGCTCCCCACCTGCTTGACCTTCAGTGTGTCGGCGAAGGGGCACTCGTCGGGGACATAACCCACCTCGGTGAGCCCCTCGCCCTCAAGCACTTGGACCTCCCCGGCGTCGTGGGACAACACCCCCAGCAGACATTTGATGGCGGTGGACTTGCCCGCCCCGTTCTCCCCGATCAGCCCCAAAATGGTGCCTCCGGGAATGGCGAAGGACACGTCCTCCAAGGCAAAGGAACCGAAATCCTTGGTGAGATGGTCGATCTTCACAGCGTATTCCATATCTGTCACTCCTCCGTATAGATGATGTCCAGGGTTTGGGCCACCTCAGTCTGGGAAATCCCCCCCGCTTTGGCCGCCTCCACCGCTTTCATGAGATACTCCTCCACCTGCCGCAGGGCGTTCTCCCGCACCAGCTCCAGGTTCCGGGGAGCCACAAAGCAGCCCTTCCCCGGCACACTGGTGATGAAGCCTTCCCGCTCCAACTCCTCATAGGCCCGCTTGGTGGTGATGACCGAGATGCGCAGGTCCTTGGCCAGCGCCCGCATGGAGGGCAGTGCCTCTCCCTCCGACAGGGCCCCGCTGAGGATCAGGCCCTTCACCTGCTGGGTGATCTGGTCATAGATGGGAGCCTCGCCGGTGTTTCGAATGATGATGTCCATGTCCCACCTCCGTGTTGTCTGTATCTATCAGATATATACAGTATAATCACATGATACGCACCTGTCAAGAGGATTTCAAAAAATTTCTCAAAAAAATGGAGCGCTCTCCGCCGCCCCCGTCCCAGTCCGGCCAAATCGGACGCTTTATTTTTATTTCCCCTGTTCTTTCGACACGTTTCCATGTATAATACATTTATTACCCGGTCAAACGAATCCGTTCCCATTGCTTTGACCCTTAGGAGGCCCCCTCGACATGATCCGACGCATCCTGTTCTGGAAATACGGCCCCGCCGTCTCCGACAAAAACAACCTGGTGGAGACGCTGCGGTTTCGCTTCCAGGAATTGAAAGCCGCCTGTCCCGGCCTGCTGGAGGTCCAGGTGGAACCGACCCTGCCGGGCAGCACCCACGATATCGCCCTGCTGTGCACCTTTTCCGACCGGGCGGCCCTGGACGCCTATCAGTTCAACCCCAGGCATCTCTCCCTGCGGGCGGAGATCTCCTATCAGCTGCGGGACCGGGTGTGCGCCGACGTGGAGCTCCCCGGCTGACCTTTCCCGGCACAAAAAAGAACCGGGCGGACCTTTCCAGGTCCGCCCGGTCTTTTACGATTCCATTGGATCAGTGGGTCAGATAGCGTACCCGCAGCACGCCCTCGATGCCGCGAATGGCGTCCAGCTCCGCGTCGGAGACCTGGGTGGCGATATCCACCACGGTATAGGCGTACTCGCCCTTGGACTTATTGGTCATGTTCTCCACGTTCACCTTCTGGTCGGAGAGCACCTTGGTGATGCTGGCGATGGTACCGGGGATATTGCGGTGGATGACGCAGATGCGGGCGGTGCCGCTCCACTCCTGGACCAGGGTGGGCAGGTTCACCGAGTTCATGATGTTGCCGTTTTCCAGGTAATCCTGAAGCTCCTGGGCCGCCATGACGGCGCAGTTGTCCTCGCTCTCGGGGGTGGAGGCCCCCAGGTGGGGCAGGCAGACCACGCCCTCGGCCTGGACCAGGCGGTTGGTGGGGAAGTCGGTGACATACCGGGCCACCTTGCCGCCGGCGATGGCGGCCAGGATGGCGTCGTCGTTCACCAGCTCTCCCCGGGCCAGGTTGATGATCCGCACCCCGTCCTTCATCTGGGCCAGGGCGGCGGTGTCGATGGTGTCCTTGGTGGCGTCGTTGTAGGGCACGTGGATGGTGAGGTAATCGGCGTGCTGGTAGACCTCCTGGGCGGACTTCACCACGTGGATATGCCGGTCCAGCCGCAGGGCGTTGGCCACCGACAGGTAGGGATCGTAGCCGTAGACCTCCATCCCCATGGACAGGGCCACGTTGCCCACCAGGGCCCCGATGGCCCCCAGGCCGATGATGCCCAGGGTCTTTTTATAGATCTCGGGGCCCACGAAGGCGGCCTTCCCCTTCTCCACCACCTCGGACACCTCCACGCCAGAGGCCGCCTGGTCCTTCACCCACTGAAGGCCCCCGGCGATGTCCCGGGAGGCGATCAGCATGGCGCACAGCACCAGCTCCTTCACCGCGTTGGCGTTGGCGCCGGGGGTGTTGAACACCACGATGCCCGCCTCCGAGCAGCGGCCGATGGGGATATTGTTGGTGCCCGCCCCCGCCCGGGCGATGGCCCGGAGCTCGGGGGGGAACTCATAGTCGTGGAGCTTGGCGGAGCGGACCAGGATGCCGTCCTCGTCGTCAAAGTCGTCCGCCACGGCGAACCGGTCCCGGGGCAGTTCGGCAAGGCCCAGGGCGGAGATCTTATTCATGGTCTTGATATGAAACATGGTCCTCTCCTCTCTCAGTTGGCCTTGTCAAAGGCCTGGATGAAGTCCACCAGCTTCTCCACGCCCTCCACGGGCATGGCGTTGTAGATGGACGCCCGCATGCCGCCCACGTTGCGGTGGCCCTTCAGATTGGTAAACCCGGCGGCAGTGGCCTCGGCCACGAATTTGGCGTCCAGGGCCTCGTCCCCCGTGCGGAACACCACGTTCATGTCGGAGCGGGAGCCGGGCTCCACGGCGCAGGTGAAGAGCCGGGAGGCGTCAATGGCGTCGTAGAGCAGCTTGGCCTTGCCGTGCTTGATCTTCTCCATCCCGGCCACGCCGCCCTGGCTCTCCAGCCAGTCCAGCACCAGGCCCAGGATATAAATGCACCAGCAGGGGGGGGTGTTGTTCATGGAGTCCTTGTCGATCATGAGCTTGTACCCCAACATCTGCGGCGTGTAGGGCAGCTCCTTCCCCGCCAGCTCCTCCTTGACGATGACCACGGTGAGCCCCGCGGGGGCCATGTTCTTCTGGGCCCCGGCGAAGATCACGCCGTATTTGGACACGTCCACCGGCCGGGAGAGGATGTTGGAGGACATGTCGCACACCAGGGGCACGCTTCCCGTCTCGGGAACGTACTGCCACTCGGTGCCGTAGATAGTATTGTTGGCGCAGAAATAGAAGTAGGCCGCCTCGGGGTCCAGCTTGAGCTGCTCCTGGGCGGGGATGTAGGTGTGGTTCTTGTCCTCGCTGGTGGCGGCCACCGAGATGGCACCGTACTTCTGGGCCTCCTTGCAGGCCAGTTTGGAGAAGTTGCCGGTGACGGCGTAGTCCGCCTTCCCGGTGGTCCCGATCAGGTTCAGGGGCACAGCGGAGAACTGGGTGGAGGCGCCGCCCTGGAGGAAGAGGACCTTGTAGCCCTCGGGGATGTTGAGGGCCGCGCGGAATTTGGCCTGAGTATCGTCGAAGATCTTCTGGAAGACCTTAGATCGATGGCTCATCTCCATCACTGACATACCGGAGCCCTGGTAGTTGGTGATCTCGGCGCCGGCCCGCTGCAATACTTCCAAAGGAAGCATGGACGGCCCCGCGGAGAAATTGAAGACCCGCTGGTTTTCCATAGTAATGACCTCCTAATCGATTCAAGCCAAAGTCTCTTTAGCTTGTTAAAGTTTATTATATCCGTCCGCCTGCCAGTCTGTCAATGCGGGAGACGTCAAAAACCGACGCCTCCAGGGAAAAAACTTTGTGAAAAATAGAACAATTTCCTTTACATCCCCCCGCCGGTGTGGTACAATAGAGTTGCAAAACCACAGAGTTTAGTTTTGGAGGCTTGGGTATGAAACTTTCTGAAGTCAGAGACATCCTGAAGGCCGAGGTGCTGTTTGGCGAGGATAAGCTGGACCGGGAGGTCACTTCCGCCTGCGGCAGTGATTTTATGAGCGACGTGTTGGCCTACGTGAAGAACCAGGCCCTTTTGCTGACGGGCCTGGTCAACCCCCAGGTGGTGCGCACCGCCGACATGATGGATATGAAGTGCATCGCCTTCGTCCGGGGCAAGCACCCCGACGAGAACGTGCTGGAACTGGCCAAGGAGCGGGACATGGTGGTCATGTCCACCCCCATGCGCATGTACGACGCCTGCGGCAAGCTGTACGCCAAGGGTCTGGGAGGGGAGGAATAACCATGGAGCCTGTGAAACTGGTCTACCCCGTGGAGGGCGGCGACCTTATCGAGGCGGGCGAGGCCTCCAGCAAGATGAAGCTGACCCTTAAAAAACTGGGGCTTCCCCCCGACGTGATCCGCCGGGCCTCCATCTGCATGTACGAGGGCGAGATCAACATGGTCATCCACGCCGACGGCGGCCGGGCCGAGGTGGACGTGGGGATGGACGAGATCGTCATCCGCATGATCGACCAGGGCCCCGGCATCCCAGACGTGAACAAGGCCATGGAGGAGGGCTACTCCACCGCCGGCGACATGGCCCGGGACCTGGGATTCGGCGCGGGCATGGGCCTGCCCAACATGAAGCGCTACTCCGACGAGATGACCATAGACACCGAGGTGGGCAAGGGCACCACCGTCACCATCCAGATCAAGATCTGACCCTTCTCACCCCGCGCAGGGGGGCGGCACAGCCGCCCCCCTATTCCAATTCTCCGGGAGGTGTCTTCCCTTGGAACACTCGGTCACCATCGAATACGCCCGCTGCCGGGGCTGTACCACCTGCATGAAAAGCTGTCCCACCGAGGCCATCCGGGTCCGGCGGGGCAAGGCCACCATTCTCCAGGAGCGGTGTGTGGACTGCGGCTCCTGCATCCGGGCCTGCCCTCACAAGGCCATCAAGGCGGTGAGCGATCCTCTGTCCTGTCTGGAGCAGTTCCGCTATAACGTGGCCCTGCCCGACCCTGCCCTCTACGGCCAGTTTCAACACCTGGACGACCTCAACCTGGTGCTGGAGGGCTTGACACGGCTGGGCTTCGACGCCGTTTTTGAGACCGCCAAAGGGGCCGGGCTCCTCTCCGATTACGCCCGCAAGCACCCAGACGACGCCGGGACGCCCAGGCCCGTGATCTCCTCGGCCTGTCCGGCGGTGCTGCGGCTCATCCGCATCCGCTTCCCCCGCCTGCTGGAGCATATCACCTCCACCATCACCCCCGTGGAGCTGGCCGCCATTCTGGCCCGGCGGGAGGCGGTGGAAAAGACCGGCCTCTTCCCCGAGGAGATCGGCATTTTCGCCATCTCCCCCTGTTCCGCCCAGGTCACCGCCGCCCACACCCCGGACGATCTGCAGCAGCCGGTGCTGGACGGGGCCTTCTCCATCCGGGACCTGTACCTGCGTCTGTTGACCCCCATGAAGCAGATCGGCTCCCCCAGGAACCTCTCCACCGCCGGCAAGGCGGGGACCCGCTGGGCCTTCTGCGGCGGGGAGGCCGTGGCCCGGGGCTCCGGGGAGCGCTTCCTGGCCGTGGACGGCATGGACAGCGTCATCCGGGTTTTGGAGGCTGTGGAGGACAACCGCATCCCCGACGTGGATTTTGTGGAGCTGTGCGCCTGCACCCAGGGCTGCGTGGGGGGCTGCCTCACCGTGGAGGACCCCTTCGTGGCCACCATGCGGATCCGCCATCTCATGCGGGACCTGCCCGACATCCGCAGCGACTTCGACGCCGAGGTGGCGGACCCCACTCTCATCCAGGCGGACAAGGAGCTGGAATTCGCCCCCGTCTTTCTCCTGGACGAGGACCGGACGGCCGCCATGGAGAAGATGGCCGCCATCCATGAGTTGGAGCGCCAGCTCCCCGGGCTGCTGTGCGGCTCCTGCGGCGCCCCCTCCTGCCACGCCTTCGCCGAGGACGTGGTGCTGGGCCGGGCGGACGCCTCCGACTGCATCTTCCAGGTCCGGGCCCGGATGCGGGCCATGACCGGCACCGAGGACCCGGACGACTACCTGCCCACCCCCTTCCGCCGGAGGAAGGCCGCGGCGGTTGAGGAGAAATGACCCCCTACATATCCCGGCCTCACCAGCCCGCCGGCAAGCAAAAAAACGCCTTGGACTTTCGTCCAAGGCGTTTTGGTTTGCGGCGGGTCTGATCAGTCCGTCACGTAAGGCAGCAGGGCGATCTGACGGGCGCGCTTGACGGCGTCGGTCAGCTGGCGCTGGTGCATGGCACAGGTGCCGGTGGTCCGGCGGGGCAGGATCTTGCTCCGCTCGGAGAGGAAGCGGCGCAGCTTGGTCGCGTCCTTATAATCGATGTGCTCCACCTTGTCCACACAGAAGGTGCAGACCTTGCGGCGCTTACGGCCGCGGGGGCGCTCTCTATCCATAGGCATAACAGGTAACCTCCTTCAAATCAAATGGGGCCGTTCTCAGAACGGCAGGTCGCCGTCGTCGTCGGCCAGCTCGGCGAACTGGTCGCCTCCGGAGGGAGCGGCATAGCCGCCGGAGGGCTGCTGAGCCGGGGCGGAGAAAGAGGAGGGGGCGTAGCCGCCGCCCTCGCCGCCGGGCTTGGAATCGCCGAAATAGACGTTGTCAGCCACCACCTCGGCGGCGGTGCGCTTATTGCCGTCCCGGTCCGTATAGGGGCGGATCTGGAGGCGGCCCTCCACCACGGCCATCCGGCCCTTGGTGAAGTAGCGGCTCACGAACTCCGCGGTCTGACGCCAGGCGACCACACTGATGAAGTCGGTCTCCTTCTCGCCGGTCTGCTTGTTCTTGAAGTCACGGTCACAGGCCAGCCGAAGGGTGGCCACCGTAACGCCGCTGGGGGTGGTTCTCAGCTCAGGGTCGGCCACCAGCCGTCCCATGAGGGTAATGCGGTTGAGCATATCTCAGCTCCCCCTTAGTCCTCGTCCTTGCAGACGATGATGGAGCGGATGACGCCGTCCGTGATCCGGAAGATACGGTCCAGCTCGGCGGGGAAAGCGGGGGCGGACGTAAAGGTCAGCATCACGTAGTAGCCCTCGGTCTGGTCGTTGATGGGATAGGCCAGGTGACGCTTGCCCCACTCGTCGACCTCGACCTGAGTGGCGTTGCTCTCGGCCAGGGCCTTGAACTTCTCCACCAGGGCGGCGGTGTCCTCCTCGTTCTTGCGGGGATCGATGATATACAGTGCCTCGTAATTCGCGCTCAGTTTTGCCATTTTTCTTGCACCTCCTTATGGACGTATGGCCCCCGGCCTCGTGCCGGGAGCAAGGAGCTCTGTCTTGAGACAGGCTATATTATTATATATGTTTTTGACCCTTTGTCAAGGAAAAAATACCGATATGGTCCCGTGTCTACCTTTTTCTCCCCGCTTCTGCTATAATGGTCCAAACGGGAGGGATCATAATGGAAGTTTTCAAACGGGTCTTACGGGTGGCAGCCCTGCTGGCGCTGGGCAACAG
The DNA here is from genome assembly GCA_022846075.1 of Oscillospiraceae bacterium. Classification (GTDB taxonomy): domain Bacteria; phylum Bacillota; class Clostridia; order Oscillospirales; family Oscillospiraceae; genus Vermiculatibacterium. Next base: position 881,406 of record AP025582.1, on the reverse strand, counting down.
CCTTATCCTCTTCGGGCGGGTCTGGCCCCTACCCTTTCCCTGGGGGCTTTTATGCATCGCGGGACTCCTGGTCTTTTTCATCTGCTTCAATATCCGGCCCCGGAAGGGGGACCCCTCCCTCTCCCTGCGTCTGCGCTCCATGCTGGGGGGTTATGAGCTCCTCCTCTGCGCCGTCTGGGTCCTGCTTTTGGAGACCGCCGGCCTCATTTGGGCGGGGCTCACCGGGCGGATGGATTTCCCAAGCATCGCCGTGTGCCTTCTTCTCTTCCTCCCCATGGCCGCCATCCTGCTTTTGAACGGCTTTTTCCGCGTCCTCGTCACCTGTGGCCGCCTGCGGCTCGTCTGGCGGCTGGCTCTCCTCTTTTTGTGGTGGGTGCCCCTGGTGAACCTGGTCGTCCTGGGCAAGGCCCTGTCCCTGGCCCGGGCGGAATACCGCTTCGCCCTGGCCCGCCAGCACTTGGAGACCCTCCACGCCGAGAACCAGGACTGCGCCACCCGCTATCCCCTGGTGCTGGTCCACGGCATCTTCTTTCGGGACTGGCAGTATATCAACTACTGGGGCCGCATCCCCCAGGCCCTCCAGAAGTGCGGGGCCACGGTCTATTACGGCTCCCAGCAGTCCTCCGCCCCGGTGGCCCGGAGCGCCCAGGAGCTCAAGGAACGGGTGGAGTCGGTCCTGGCCGAGACGGGGGCGGAAAAGGTAAACCTCATCGCCCACTCCAAGGGCGGGCTGGACAGCCGTTATGCCATCTCCAAGCTGGGCCTGGGCCCCCGCGTGGCCTCCCTCACCACCATCAACACCCCCCACCGGGGCTGTATCTTCGCCCAGCATTTGCTGGAGACCCTGCCCCGGTGGCTCATCGGATGGATGGAGAAGCGCTACAACGGCCTTTTCCACGCTCTGGGGGACGCTCAGCCCGACTTCCTGGGGGGCGTCAACGACCTGACCCACGACGCCTGCCTGGGCTTCAACGAGAGCGTGCCCGACGTCGAAGGGGTCCTCTACCAGAGCGTCACCTCAACCATGAAAAGCCCCCGCAGCGCCGCCTTCCCCCTGGACTTCACCTGGCGGCTGGTGAACAAATACGACAAGGAGGCCAACGACGGCCTGGTGGCCGAGAGCTCCGCCCGCTGGGGGAACTATTTGAGGACCCTCACGGTCCCCGGCCGCCGGGGCATCTCCCACGGGGACGTGATCGACCTGATGCGGGAGGACATCGAGGGCTTCGACGTGCGGGAATTCTATACGGAACTGGTCAAGGATCTGAAGGAAAAGGGACTGTAACTACATACCGTAAAAGAGGGCCGGAAGGGAAATTTCCCTTCCGGCCCTCTTTTATTTTTTCTGATAAAGCCGTATTTTCTCCCGCCGTCCGGAACCAGGGCAGGTCACTTTTTCTCCTGCAGCTCCGCCAGCCGTTTGATCTGCTCCAGCGCGTAATCCTGAAACTCAGGCCGCAGGGTTTGAAAGATGCCGATGGCCTCCTTCAGCTTTCCGTCTTTCTCCGGATCGGCGTCAAACATCTCTCCCTCGCCTGTGTTCAGCCAGTGCTCGTTGACCTTGTACAGCTCGCGGATATGCCGCAGGAGAAGCTCCTTGGGCTGGACCCGGCCGTATTCGATGTTGCTGATCACATCACGGCTGACGCCCAGCCGTTCCCCAAACTCCCGCTGTGAAAGTTTGAGCGCCTCCCGCACGGCCTTGATTCGGTCGTCCAACCCCATCACCTCCTTTGCCCCGGACTGCCCCTGAACGCGGCGGGCCGTCCGGCGGCCGCCCGAAATCTCGGGCATGGACCGGAGGCCGCGAAGGCAGCGCAGGGTTCTTTTGATTATTATAGCACAGCAAAAACGCCGATACCACATTATTTTGTCTATTAAAGTGTTGACAACTCATTTTCAAAGGATTATACTGTGTATATAACACAATATAAGAAAGGAAATTGTGGCTATGGCGCAAAAAGGAAGTGACCCGGGAAAAGTCGATACGTTATGCGCCTTTTTCTCCATTTTGGATGAACGCGCGCAGGACAGCGCCCTCATGCTTCTGCGCTCCCTCAGCTTCGCCCAGACCGCCCTATGCGCGCCAGCACCTTCGGAGCCGCCGCGGAAACCGGCGGCAGGTCATTCCAGCGATACATAGCCGCCGGTCCGGCCCCAAAGAAAAAAGACCGCCGCCCCAGTCAGGTCTTTTGTGGACAAACCGCGCATAGAAATGAATCGCTAGCTTATCCCTCCTCTGATACGCGCCTGAGGCAGACCACGCCGGCTCCGGTGCGCGGGGCAAGCTCTCTTCCCCATCTCCCCCCGTCCCGGCGGCGGGAGGATCAAAACAGCGGCCAAACCCATTCATCATATTATTAAGGAGGAAATTGGCATGAAGATCACGAAGGTAGACGTTTTCCTGCAGAAAGCTCCCGTGGAAAAGCCCGGCTGGCGTCCCATCCTCTGCCGGGTCTACACCGACGAGGGGCTCTACGGAGACGGCGAGGCCGCTCTGGCCTACGGCGTGGCCGCCCCCGCGGCGTTCGGCATGATCAAGGACCTGGCCGCTCTCATCATCGGCATGGACCCGCTGGACAACGAAGTCATCTGGGATAAGCTCTACAAGTGCACCTTCTGGGGTCAGAACGGCGGCCCGGTGGTCTTCGCCGGGATCTCCGCCCTGGACATCGCCCTGTGGGACATCAAGGGCAAGGCCTTCAACGTACCCATCTACAAGCTGCTGGGCGGCAAGCGCCGGGACAACCTGCGCACCTACGCCAGCCAGCTCACCTACGGCTGGGGCCCCGGCACCAACCACAAGTGCTGCAAGCCCGAGGAGTACGCCGAAAACTGCCGCATCGCCGTGGCCGAGGGCTACGACTGCGTGAAGCTGGACTTCTTCAACTACGACGTGGACGGCACGGTCTGGAACGGCCCCGGCAACGCCGAAAAGGGCGAGCCCATGGCCGGTGAGGTTCAGACCCGCCTGCTCTCCCCCTACTACGTCAAGGTGGTGGAGGATCGGGTGGCCGCCTGCCGGGAGGCCATCGGCCCGGGCGTGGACATCATCATGGAGAACCACTCCTTCCCCGACGCCCAATCCGCCGTCCAGCTGGGCCGGGCCCTGGAGAAATACAACATCTTCTACTTCGAGGAGCCCAACACCCCCAACGTCAAGACGGCCAAGTTCATTTCCGACAAGCTCAACATGCCCATCTCCCACGGTGAGCGGGTCTACTCCCGCTGGCAGTACGCCCCCTATTTCGAGGAGATGGCCATTCAGGTCATCCAGCCCGACCTGGGCAACTGCGGCGGCCTGACCGAGGGCAAGAAGATCTGCGACATGGCCTATGTCTATGACGTCTCCGTCCAGGCCCACGTCTGCGCCTCTCCCCTGTCCACCTCCGCCGCCCTCCAACTGGAGGCCGTCATCCCCAACTTCGTCATCCACGAGCATCACCAGATCAACCTGGAGGAGTACAACAAGCGCCTGTGCACCGTTGACTGGCAGCCGGTGAACGGCAGGTTCAAGGTCCCCGAAGGGCCCGGCCTGGGCTGCGAGATCTCCGAATACGCCATGACCGAAGGCGTCGACATCAAGGTCACCGTGGAATAAAACCCGGACCAGAGAGAGCAAAGCATCCATAAAAAGAGATCATAAGGAGGTCTCCCCATGGCAATCAAGGTCATCCGTGAACCTGAGCCGAAGCCCGGCATCCTCGGCAAGCCCGAACTCTACGCCCTCGCCATCGGCCAGGTCATCGGCGCCGGCGTCATCACCCTGATCGTCCCCGCCATCAAGATGACCGGCTACTCCGCGTGGCTGGCCTACTTCGTCGCCATCATCATGGGCTTTATCATGGTTCTGCCCACCGTCTTCGTCTCCTCCACCGTGCGCATGGGCGGCGGCAACTACTCCATGCTCTGCGGCCTGGCCGGGCCCAACATCGCCGGCATCTACGCCTTCTCCTATCTGACCCAATGCCTGTCCCTGTCCCTGTTCGGCGCCTCCGCCGCCGCCTATCTGGGCGACGTCATCCCCGCCCTGGGCGGCAACGTGCCCCGCGTCATCGTGGGCGCCGCCCTGCTGACCTTCTTCTACGTGGTCAACCTCATGGGCATCGACATCATGGCCAAGGCCCAAAAGCTGATGACCTGGCTGCTCATCGCCGCCCTGATCCTCTTCGCCGTCTTCGGCATCGCCAAGATGAAACTGCCCATCTTTGACTTCTCCGACCCCAACTTCCTCATCAACGGCTGGGGCATCACCTTCCAGAACAACCAGATCTCCGGCGGCTTCACCGGCGCGGTGCTGCTGTTCGTGTACTCCTGCCAGGGCTACTACATGACCACCGCCTACGGCGGCGACTCCAAGAACGCCCGCCGGGACATCCCTATCGTTCTGCTGCTGGCCGTCCCCACCCTCATCGTCCTCTACGTGGGCGTGGCCATGGCCGGCGTGGGCGTCATGAGCGTGGAGGAGTACGGCAACTCCACCACCCTGGTCTTCGCCGCCCAGCGCATCTTCCCCACCGCCCTGTTCTACGTCTTTATCATCGGCGGCCCCATCATGGCCCTGCTGTCCACCCTGAACTCCTCCTTCGCCTATAACGCCATCACCATCGGCCAGTCCTGCGACGACGGCTGGCTGCCCGTGGCCTTCGGCAAGCGCAACAAGAAGGGCGCCCGCACCTGGATCCTCACCTTCATGTACCTCGTGGGCCTGATCCCCATCGTCTTTGGGCTGTCCATCACCGTCATCACCAACATGGTACAGCTCATCGGCGCCTGCTTCGCCTTCCTCAACTTCATGGCGTACATCAAGCTGCCCAAGCTGTATCCCCAGGCCTGGCAGAAGTCCCGCTTCCACATCCCCAACGGCCTTTACTACTTCATCTGCTGCGCCTCCATGGCCGGCTTCGTCATCACCCTGTGGAAGTCCTGCCTGTCCATGAACCCGGGTCTGGCCGCCGCCAACGTGGCCGCCATCGTGATCCTGGCCGTCATCGGCATCGTCCGGGGCAAGAAGGGCAACATCGTCATCCACACCTCCATTTGGGCCGGGGACGAGGAGCCCGTCGAGACTCAGCCCTGACCCCCGATCCATCCCCTGAAAACGAAAGGAGCGAAAACATGAAAATCACCAGTGTAGAATGTTATCTGGCCGCGGGCGGCCTGGGCGGCTTTGTCACCGTCAAGGTCAACACCGACGAGGGCATCAGCGGCTTCGGTGAGGCCGGCCTGGCCTACGGCAAGTGCTCCGAGGCGGCCTGGGGCCAGTGCCAGGACTTCGCCAAGCTGGTCATCGGCATGGACCCCTTCGACACCGAGAAAATCTGGGAGCACCTCCACCGCCACACCTTCTGGGGCATGGGCGGCGGCGTGGTGGTCACCTCGGCCATGGCGGCCATCGACACCGCCTGCTGGGACATCAAGGGCAAGGCCCTGAACCTGCCCGTCTACAAGCTCATCGGCGGCAAGACCAACAAGAAGCTGCGGGCCTATGCCTCCCAGCTCCAGTTCGGCTGGCGGAAGATCATCGAGAAAAATGACGCGCTGGACCTGCTGTACGACCCCCAGGAGTACTACGACGTGGTGAAGGACGCCGTGAGCGAGGGCTACGACGCCGTCAAGATCGACCCCGTCTTCGCCCCCCTGGACCGCCGGCCCATGCCCGAGGTCTTTGCCACCCAGGGCAACCAGGTCCGGGGCTGCTACCGGGAGCACGATCTGAAGCGCTCGGTGGAGCGCATCGCCGCCGCCCGGGAGGCGGGCGGGGACGACATGGACATCATCGTGGAGATTCACTCCCTCCTGGACGCCAACACCGCCGCCATCCTGGGCAAAGCCCTGGAACCCTACCGCATCATGTACTATGAGGAGCCCACCATGCCCTGCAACCCCGGCGTCTTTAACCACATCAAGAGCCGCTGTTCCCTGCCTCTCGCCACCGGTGAGCGCAGCTATACCCGCTGGGGCTTCCGGCAGTTCTTCGAGGACCGGACCCTGGACGTGATCCAGCCCGACCTGGCCAACACCGGCGGCATCACCGAGACCAAGAAGATCTGCGACATGGCCCAGGTCTATGACGTGGGCGTCCAGATCCACGTCTGCGGCGGCCCCATCGCCACCGCCGCCGCCCTCCAGGTGGAGGCGGCCATCCCCAACTTCGTCATCCATGAGGAGCACAACGCCAACCTGCTGGAAGTGTTCAAGAAGGCCGGCAAGTACTATCACCACCCGGTGGACGGCTTCTACACCGTCCCCGAGTTGCCCGGCATCGGCCAGGAGATGAGCGAGGAGGCCATGGCCACCGCCAAGAAGGTCGTCATCCAGTAAAAAGTCCTCCGGCGGATGCCGGAGCTATGGTTTGAAAGGAAGCGAGCGTATATGAAAATTACCAGTGTGGAATGTTACCTGGGCGATTTTATCACCGTCAAGGTCAACACCGACGAGGGCATCAGCGGCTTCGGCGAGGCGGGCCTCGCCTACGGCAACTGCTGGGAGGCCGCCTTCGGCCAGTGCCAGGATTTCGCCAAGCTCATCCTTGGCATGGACCCCTTCAACACCGAGGAGATCTGGGAGCATCTCCACCGCCACACCTTCTGGGGCATGGGCGGGGGTGTGGTGGTCACCTCCGCCATGGCCGCCATCGACACCGCCTGCTGGGACATCAAGGGCAAGGCCCTGGGCCTGCCTGTCTACAAGCTGCTGGGCGGCAAGACCAACGACAAGCTGCGGGCCTACGCCTCCCAGCTCCAGTTCGGCTGGCGGGACCTGATCCAGAAAAACGACTCCCTGGACCTGCTGTATGATCCCCAGGATTATTACGACGTGGTGAAAGAAGCCATGGGTGAGGGCTATGACGCCGTCAAGATCGATCCCGTCTTCGCCCCCCTGGAGCCCAGGCCCTTCCCCCAGCTCATGGGCACCCAGGGCAATCAGATCCGGGGCTGCTACCGGGAGCACGACCTGAAGCGCTCGGTGGAGCGCATCGCCGCCGCCCGGGAGGCGGGCGGGGATGACCTGGACATCATCGTGGAGATCCACTCCCTGCTGGACGCCAACACCGCCGCCATCCTGGGCAAGGCTCTGGAGCCCTACCGCATCATGTACTACGAGGAGCCCACCATGCCCTGCAACCCCTCCGTCTTCAAGCATATCAAGCAGCGCTGCACCCTGCCTCTGGCCACCGGCGAGCGCAGCTACACCCGCTGGGGCTTCCGCCAGTTCTTTGAGGACCGGACCCTGGACGTGATCCAGCCCGACCTGTGCAACACCGGCGGCATCACCGAGACCAAGAAGATCTGCGACATGGCCCAGGTCTACGACGTGGGCGTCCAGATCCACGTCTGCGGCGGCCCCATCGCCACCGCCGCCGCCCTCCAGGTGGAGACCGTCATCCCCAACTTCGTCATCCATGAGGAGCACAACGCCAACCTGACCTCCAAGTTCAGGAAGGCCGGGAAGTACTTCTACGAGCCCAAGGACGGCTTCTACACCGTCCCCGAGCTGCCCGGCATCGGTCAGGAGATGAGCGAGGAGGCCATGGCCGCCGCCCGCAAGGTCGTCATCCAGTAACCTCCCCCTCTTCGATCCCCGCTCCCGCCTTTCTCCGATCTTCTCCCAAGACAGCCTCTCCCCGCCTCGGGCTGGGAGAGGCTGTCTTTTCTTTCCCGCGGCGCTTACTCTGGAAAAAATAAGTTGCTCATTTTTTCATTGGTATATTTACACAATGCGCCATTTTTGGTACAATGACAATTAAGTATCTTAATTGTCCGGCGGTCTGGCACACCTTGATACGGAGTGGATGAATATGGATCTTTTGAAATTGCTCGCGGTATTTCTCGTCATCATCGCAGTGATGTGGCTGAAAAAACCCCTGTCCGTGGCGGTGATCGCCGCCACTCTGGCCACGTGGCTCCTCTACTGGATGCCCGCCCAGACGGTGGGCCGGGCGGTGGTGGTGGGCGCCCTCAGCTGGGACACCATCCAACTGCTGCTGGTGCTCTACCTCATCACCTTCCTCCAGCGGATGCTGGAAAAGCGCCACTGCCTCTCCGACGCCAAGGACGCCCTGGACGGCCTCTTCAACAGCCGACGCGTCGACGCGTCGGTGGCCCCCACTCTGCTGGGGATGCTGCCCGCGGTGGGCACCGTGCTCATCTGCGGCGACATCGTGCGGGAGAGTACCGACGGCTATCTCAAGGTGGAGGAGCAGGCCTGCGTCACCTCCTACTACCGCCACGTCTCCGAGCTCTTCTTCCCCACCTACACCTCCATCCTCATCGCCATCGGCCTGTCCGAGGGCCGGGTCTCCGTGCCCGCCTTCACCCTGGCCATGCTCCCCATGATGGCCGCCTTGATGGCCATGGGCTGGGTCTTCTATCTGCGGAAGCTGCCCAAGGACGCCGGCTTTATCGCCAGGGAATCCAAATCCTTCTATTGGAAGCTCTTCGGCAAATCCCTGTGGACCATCGCCTTTACGGTGGTCCTCATCGTGGCCTTCAACATCCCGGTCTACATCTCCGTCCTCATCTGCATCGTCCTCAACGCCCTGGTGGGGAGGTTCAAGTGGGCCGAGCTGAAGCCCTTCTTCGCCTCCGCCTTCGAGGGCAAGCTGATGGTCTCCACCCTCCTCATCATGGTTTTCAAGGAGGTGCTGGCCGCCACGGGGGTCATCGCCGCCCTGCCCGGCTTCTTCTCCTCCCTGCCCATCCCCACCTTCCTGGTGTTCGCCCTCATTTTCTTCTTCGGCAGCATCGTCAGCGGCTCCCAGGCCATCATCGTGCTGTGCATGCCCATGGCCATGGCCACCCTGCCCCTGGGCCCCGGCGGCCTGCCCCTCTTCGTCCTGCTGATGTGCATGACCTACGCCGCCATGCAGGTCTCACCCGTCCACGTATGCCTGGCGGTGTGCGCCGAGGACTACGGCATTTCCCTGGGCGCCCTCATCCGCAAGACCCTTCCCATGGTCCTCTCCTTCTGCCTGGTCGCCTTCGGTTACTATGGCCTGCTCTCCCTCTTTGGGCTGTGACCCGCGGACCTCACAATACAAAGAAAGCCCCCTGATGTAGATTTCCTACATCAGGGGGCTTTTTCAATGTTCAGGAATCGCTCCAGGTGCCCCGGTCGATCTCCAGGGTCCAGGAGGCGGCGGCGTCCTCCGCCCCCGCCAGCTTGATCCGGCTCGTCCCTACGGACAGGTCCAGGGTCAGGGTGCCCTGGGCCGGGTCGTCCCCGGCGGAGCACTCCACCAGGGTCTCCACGTTCCCGTCCGGGTCGGCGAAGACCAGCTTGGCCTTTCCGTTCGTCACCTCAAAGGTGTAGGTCAGAGTGGCCTGGTCGTGGTTCTGGGAACGGCAGTTCCACAGCTCGTAGGTCCCGGAGAGCTTGCCCACGCTGCCGGAGCGGACGCCGTTGACGGTAGTCTGGACAAAGCTGACGGCGGAATAGCTGTTGGCCGAACCGCCCAGGGCGGATACGTCGTCGTAGCGGTCGTCTTGGTCGCACCCGGCCAGGGTGAGGCACAGAGCCCCGGCGCACAAGAGGGGCAAAACGCGCCTTTTCACGCCCCCGCTCACAGTGACCCGGCCTTGTCCAGGATGAACTGCTTCAGCCACGCCCCCGTCTCCGGGTGGTCCAGGGCAAAGTCCAGGGTGGCCTCCAGGAAGCCCTTCAGATTGCCGGTGTCGTAGCGGCGGCCCTCAAAATCCACCGCCACCATCTTGTCCAGGCCGCACAGGGTCTTGAGGCCGTCGGTGAGCTGGATCTCCCCGCCGTAACCGGGGGCCTGGTGCTCCAGAATGTCGAAAATGCCGGATTTCAGCACGTAGCGGCCCAGGATGGCGTAGTTGGAGAACATCTCCTCCACCGTGGGCTTCTCGTTCATGTCGGAGACGGCGAAGACCCGCTCCTCAAGAGGGGAAATCTTCACGGAGGAATACTTGGAGATGGCCTCGGTGGCCACCTGCTGCACGCCTACGGCGGAGGCGTCGTACTTCTCGGCGGCGGCGATGAGCTGGCCGATGACCGGGGTCTTGGCCCGCATGATGTCGTCCCCCAGCAGTACGGCGAAGGGCTCGTCCCCCACGAAGCGCTTGGCCCGCCAGATGGCGTGGCCCAGGCCCTTGGTCTCCTTCTGGCGGACGTAGAAGACGTTGGCCAGATCGGCGGCCCGTTTGACCTCCTCCAGCTCCTTCTCCTTGCCCCCCTCCTCCAGCCGGCGCTCCAGCTCGGGGTAGTAGTCGAAGTAGTCGTCCATGGCCGACTTGGCCCGGTTGGTGACGATGAGGATGTCCTCGATCCCCGCGGCCACCGCCTCCTCCACGATGTACTGGAGCACGGGCTTGTCCACCAGGGGGAGCATCTCCTTGGGCACGGTCTTGGTGGCGGGAAGCATCCGGGTCCCCAGCCCGGCGGCGGGGATGACGGCCTTGCGCACTTTCATGGGTGTCAGCCTCCTTACGGTCGAAACAAACTTACACGGCGGGCAGCCGCCGTTCCGGGATAGCGCCCCGCAGGAATTTCACCCGGGGCAGAAGCTTGAGCAGGATGGTCCCCAGCACGTAGCAGGCCAGGGCCTCCCCAATGACAAAGGTGACGGCGTTGAAGCCGCAGGCCGCCCAAAAGGCGGCGTTGATTGTCCCCGTCTCGGCCCAGGCCCACATGGGACACAGCACCACCATGTTCACCAGGATGGGGGGCACCGCCGCCAGATACCACTTGGGCATCTTCATGGTCAGCCAGGCCGCCACGGCGGTGGCCAGGGTGCCGAAGACAATATCCACCGGGCCATAGGGGGAGAGCAGGTTGGTGATGAGACAGCCCACCGCCAGCCCCGGCGCCGTGGCCGGGAAGAGGAAGGGCAGGACGGTGAGAGCCTCCGCGAAGCGGATCTGCACCACGTTGAAGGTGAGGCCGAAGATGTTGCCGAAGTAGCCCATCACGGCGTAGAGGGCGGCCACCATGGCCGCCAGGGTCAGGTCTTTGACGGAAAATCTGCGCATGAAAAAATACCTCCATTTTTTGTTTAGAGTACGCGCGCCGCGCACAGCGGCAGGGGTCCCTTTCCCCGGGGGCATGGCGCAAGCGCCCCCGGACGGCATTCTCCCTACCGGTTGGACTGGGTGGGGAACCAGTCGAAGGAATTATACCATACGTCCCCGAAAAAGAAAAGGCCGGTTTTCCCGTCTGTTCCCGGCCCTTTCCCCGTCCCATTGACTTTTTTCACAAAATGGGCCCACCCGTTTTTCCGCTTTCTCCAAACTTGCGGAAATGCGTTGACTTTTCCCTCCCGCACTCGTACAATATCTACATAGCGAACAACTAATCAACTCGTTTAATAATAGTCAGGAGCGTGGTGCGTATGAAGATCACCAAAGTAGAGGTATTCCGCCTGCCCACCGCCAACAACAAGCAAAACAGCCCCATCGGCTGCCGCATCTACACCGACAGCGGCCTTCGGGGGGACGGCGAGGCCGGGATGGCCTACGGCGTGGGCGGCACCGCCGCCTTCGGCATGGTCTGCGACCTGGCCGGGCTCATCATCGGCATGGACCCCCTCCAGACCGAGCTTATTTGGGAGACCATGTACAAAAAGACATTCTGGGGCCAGAACGGCGGCCCGGTGGTCTTCTCAGGCATCGCCGCCATCGACGTGGCCCTCTGGGACATCAAGGGCAAGCACTTCGGTGTGCCCTGCTATCAGCTTTTGGGCGGCAAGGTCCGCGACAAGCTGCGCACCTATGCCAGCCAGCTCCAGTTCGGCTGGGGCCAGGTGGGGGTCAGCAACCATGTGTGGGCGGTCACCGACGAGGACTACGCCAACAATGTGCGGCTGGCTGTGGCCGAGGGCTTTGACGCCGTGAAGATCGACTTCTTCGACCGGGACGAGGAGGGCAAGCCCCTGGACTTCCTGGACACCACCGGCTTCCTCACCCCCAGACAGCTCAAGATGGTGGAAGGGCGCATGAAAGCCGCCCGGGAGGCCGCCGGGGACGAGGTGGACATCATCATGGAGAACCACTCCTACCCCGACGCCCTGGGCGCCGTCCAACTGGCCAATCTGGCGGAGAAGTACCATGTCCTGGCCTTTGAGGAGCCCAACACCCCATCCACCCAGACCATGGAGTACATCGCCAAATACACCAGCATCCCCATCGCCAACGGCGAGCGGCTCTACTCCCGCTGGCAGTACGCCGACTATTTCAAAAAGAACCTCCTCCAGCTGGCCCAGCCGGACATTGGCAACTGCGGCGGCATCAGCGAGGTGAAGAAAATCTGCGACATGGCCCACGCCTTCGACGCGGGCGTCCAGGTCCACGTGGCGGGCAGCCCCCTGGCCACCAACGCGGCCCTCCATGTGGAGTGCACCATCCCCAACTTCATCATCCATGAGCACCACACCTGCAACCGCATGGATACCTGCCTGGGGCTGACCAAATATAACCTCCAGCCTGAGGGCGGCTTCTTCACCGTCCCCGACCTCCCCGGCATCGGCAATGAGTTCCTTCAGGAGGCCATCGACAGGGCCCTCCTCTATCAGGTCATCGAGTGATCCATTTCCCCGGCCTTGCCCAGGTCCATATACCCGCCCAGTGAAAAGGAGGAACACTATGAAAATCACCAGCGTTGACGTGATCCGCACCAATCCCCCCGCCGAAGGCATCGTGGTCGCCTGGTCCCCCGTCTTTGTCCGCATCAACACCGACGCGGGCATCTGCGGCTACGGCGAGGCCGGCGTGGCTTACAGCTCCGGCCCCGACGCCGCCGCCGGCATGATCGCAGACTTCGCCAAGTACATCATCGGCATGGACCCCACCCACACCGAGGAGATCTGGAACCGGCTCCACCGGGACACCTTCTGGGGCATGGGCGGCGGCACCATCGTCATGTCCGCCATCAGCGCCATCGACATCGCCTGCTGGGACATCAAGGGCAAGAAGCTGAACGCCCCCGTCCACGAGCTGCTGGGCGGCAAAATGAACACCAGGCTGCGGGCCTACGCCAGCCAGATCCAGACCGGCTGGGGCCCCGAGGCCGTCTCCCTGGCCGACCCCGCCGACTACGCCCAGGCCGCCCGGGACGCCATGGCCGACGGCTACGACTGCGTGAAGGTGGACCCCGTGGGCTTCAACAAAAACGCCGTGTGGATGGAAAAGGGCTGGAATACCCGTGGCCTCCTCACCGACGAGATGCTGGACGTGGCCTACCAGCGGGTGGCCGCCATCCGGGAGGCCGGCGGGCCCGACCTGGGCATCATCATCGAGCTCCACGCCCTCACCGACACCAACTCCGCCATCCAGCTGGGCAAGCGGCTGGAGCCCCTCAACTGCTTCTATTACGAGGAGCCCACCCAGCCCTTGAACCCGGACCTCTTCGCCGTCATCGCCCAGAATATTTCCATCCCCCTGGCCGCAGGCGAGCGCATTTACAGCCGTTGGGGCTACCGGCCCTTCTTCGAGAACCGCTCCCTGTCGGTCATCCAGCCCGACCTGTGCAACTGCGGCGGCCTGAGCGAGGGCAAGAAGATCTGCGACATGGCCCATGTCTATGACGTTGGCGTCCAGATCCACGTCTGCGGCGGCCCAATCTCCACCGCCGCCGCCCTCCAGCTGGAGGCGGTCATCCCCAATTTCCTCATCCACGAGCAGCACCACAACGCCCTCCTGCAGGAGAACATCGACATGTGCACCCACGACTATCAGCCCAAGGACGGCTATTTCGAGATCCCCGACCTGCCCGGCATCGGCAATGAGGTCACCGAGGAGACCATCCGCAGCTCCAAGGTGGTCACGGTCAAATAAAATCACCCCCCCATCTCTCTTCAAAGACAGAGTGCCCGGGACTTCGGTCCCGGGCGCTCTGTCTTTTTCTGCCGGGGATTATCCCAGCCAGTTCACGATCCAGCCCATCACCAGCGGCATGGTGAACATGCTGGCCACGGTGGTGACCAGCAGCCCGCCGGAGGCGTACTCCGCGTCCGTGCCGTATTCCTTGGCCTGGATACACACCGTGATCATGGACGGCAGCATGGCCATGATGCCCACCATCATGATGTGCATGTCGTCGATGGGCAGCAGCCAGTGGATGAGCCAAAAGACACAGATGGGGGCCAACACCAGCTTTACCGGCAGCATCCCATAGAGCTGCCAGCGCTTCAGGAGCTTCGCCGCCCCCCGCCGGGCGATGTCCGCCCCGATGTAGAAGAGCCCCAGGGGCTTGCTCATATCCCCGATCCCCGCCAGGGTGGCCTGAATGGGGGCCGGGAACTTGAGCCCCAGCAGGAGCATGGCCATGGCGATCACCATACAGACGTTGGTGGGGGAGGCCAGCACCTTCCAGTCCCGCTTCTCTCCCCGCCCCGCCGGGTTGAGCAGGATGGGGGCCACGCCGAAGAGCATCACCGTGTCCATAATCATATAGGTGGCCATGAAGAGGGCGGTGTCGTCCGGGAAGAGAATAAAGAGCAGCGGGTAGCCCACGAAGGCGCTGTTGGGCAGGCCGCACACCGCCAGGTGGACATTGAGCGTGGGCTGTTTCAGCCCCATGGCCTTTCCCGACAGAAACGCAAAAAGCATGTGGACGCCGAACATGAGCACGATGGCCAGCAGGACCCAGCCCATGTGCAGGAGCTGCTCGGGGGTCCCCGCCACGGGCAGCTTGGCCAGCAGCATGGCGGGCAGCACCAGCCGCATGATGAGGGACGGGACAGCGTCGATCACCTCGTCCTTCACCAGCTTGGTCCGCGCAAAGGCGTAGCCGATGACCAGCAGCGTGAAAAAGCTGACCATCTGCTCTTGTAAAATTGCCAGTTCCGTTTCCAACCTTTCACCTCCCAAAAACAAGCGGAGGGCGGGCCGACACGCTCGGCCCGCCCTCTGTAAAACTACTGCTCAGGGGAAGGAAACATTCATCGGAATAGCGTCAATATCCCGAGGGATACCTGTGGGATATACGTGACGATCAACAGTGCAGCGAACATTGCTATGATAAGCGGCATAGCCTTCTTGGCGATCTTCTCCATGGGAATGCCCGTCATACCGGAGGCCACGAACAGGTTGCCGGCCACAGGCGGGGTGACGAAGCCGATGGCCAGGTTGATGGTCATGATGAGGCCGAAGTGGATGGGGTCCACGCCGAAGGGCTTCAAGGCCTGGAGCAGGATGGGCGAGAAGATGATGTTTGCGGAGGTGGTGTCCATCACCATGCCCACGAAGACCAGGAACACGTTGACGATGAGCAGGACCACGATCTTGTTGTCCGTCAGGGAGAACAGGAAGCTGCTCAGCGCTCCGGGCACGCCCATCAGGGCCAGCACGCCGCCCAGGGCGGCCGCGGGGGCGAAGGTGAGCATGATGCCGCCCACGAAGGTGGTGTTCTTGTAGAATATCTTCCAGATGTCCGCGAACTTCAGCTCTTTGTAGATGAACAGGCCCACGAACAGGCTGTAGAAGATGGCGACCACGGCCGCCTCGGTGGGGGTGAACACGCCGCCGTAGATGCCGCCCAGGATGATGACGGGCAGGAACAGCGCCCACTTGGCGTCCCACAGGGCCTTGCCCAGCTCACGCCAGTTGAAGGACCCCTGGCCGTGATAGCCCTGCTTGTGGGAGATGATGAGGTTGACAATGATGAGCAGGGCACCCACCACCAGGGCGGGGCCCAGGCCGGCCAGGAACAGGTCGCCGATGGAGGTGTTGGTGGCGACGCCGTAGACCACCAGCGGGATGCTGGGGGGCACGATGATGCCCAGGCCGCCGGCCACGGCGGACAGGCCGGTGGCGTAGGTACGGTCATACTTGGCCTTTACCATGTAGGGGATCAGGATACCGCCCATGGCGGCGGTGGTGGCCGGGCCGGAGCCGGAGATGGCGCCGAAGAACATACAGGCCACCACGGTGGCGGTGCCCAGGCCGCCGGTGGTGTGGCCGATGAGCTTATTGGCCACGTTGACCAGCCGCTTGGACAACCCGCCCGTCTCCATCAGGGAGCCGGCCAGCATGAAGCAGGGGATGGCCACCAGGGGGAGGGACTCAAAGCCCGAGTACATCTGCTGGGCGATGAAGGACAGGCTCGTCACGTTGAAGCCGCCGATGACGGTGGCGATCATGCCGAAGCCCAGGGCGATGCCCACGGGAACGCCGATGGCGAGCAGCACAACGGCAACCAGGGCCAATACCGCGATTGACATACTTACTCACCGTCCTTTCCGTCGGTCTCTTCCACCAGCATGGCCTGCATGGCGGCCAGCTCGGCCGCCGCCTTCTTTTCGCCGGTGGGGTCGTCCTGGTAATCCTTCACCCGCTGGATGGAGTCCTGGATCAGGCGGATGACCATGACAATGAATAAGATGGGCAGCCAGATGTAGATGGCGAATTTGGGGATGCCGGTGACCGCCGCGGCGGTGCCGTTGTTATAAAGCTGCATGACCAGGGGCATGATGCCGAAAAGCATAATGGCGTTAAAGGCCATAAAAATGCAGTTGTCGATGATCTCCAGGATCATGCGGCCCTTCGGCTTAAAACGGGAGATCAGGATATCCAGCCGAAGGTGCTGCCGGGTACGGACGGCGCCCGCGGCGCCGAAGTAGATGGACAGGATGAACAGCATCAGGCAGACCTCTTCCGCCCACTTGATGGAATTGCTCAGCACATAGCGCCCGATGACGTTGGCAAACAGGATGCACACCATGGCCAGGGAACACACCGTGCCGATGTACACTTCGAAATTGTTCAGCACTTTCTTCATACGCTACCTCCTCCAACGGCAGCCGGGTCCAGCAGGTCAGACACGCCGGACCCGGCCCAGCCGTTTCAATGCTCTCTCGGGGAAATTACATGCCGCTGACGACGTCCTCGATGGCGGTGCGGACGGAATCCCAGTACTCCTGGCCCATCACGCCGCCGGCTTCGTCCCACATGGACATGGCGCGGTTTTTGAACTCTTCCTGAGCCTCCGGGGTCAGCTCGGTGACTTCCATGCCGGCGCTCTTCATATAGTCCAACATCTGCTCTTCACAGTTGATCAGATCCTTGCCGCTCTGCTCCTGGCCCTTGGCGGCAGCATCCATGATGATCTCCTGCACATCCGCCGGCAGGGCGTTGAACCACTCTTCGTTGATCACGTTGGCGCCGGCGGTGTAGAGGTGGTTGGACAGGGTCATGTACTTCTGGACTTCCACGTAGTTCTGCTCAAAGATGTTGGAGATGGGGTTTTCCTGGCCGTCCACGGTCTTCTGCTGGAGGGCGGTGAACAGCTCCGAGAAGGCGATGGGGGTGGGAGAGCAGCCCAGGGCCTCGAACATGGACATATGCAGGTTGTTGTTCTGCACCCGGATCTTCAGGCCCTTCATATCGTCCAGGGTCGTGATGGGGCGCTTGTCGTTGGTGATGTGGCGCATGCCGATGGCGCCCATCACCAAAACCCGCAGGCCGGTGTCGTCAATACACTTGTTGATCATCAGATCACGGGCCTCGCTGCCGGGCGCGCACACGGCGATGCCCGCTTCCGTGTCGGGGATGAGGAACCCTACGTCCAGAGGAGTGAAGGCGCGGGTGTACTCATAGAAGGCGCCCACATTATAGCTGTATCCCTCAAAGTTCTTGGCCTGCAGGCCGCCCAAAATCTGGTCGGCGGTGCCGCCCAGGGTGGAGTTGAAATAGAACTGGAACTCCACCCGGTCGCCCAGGGCCTTTTTGATCTCGATGAACATCCGCTTCTCGCCCCGCAGAGAGGGGGACTCGTCATAGGAGCGGTTGGTAGTGCCGTGGCGCCAAACGATCTTGTCGGGATTGTCGGACTTGTCCTGGATATGCTCCCAAATCTCGTTGTCCTCTTCGGTGAACCACTGGGCGCCCAGGGAGATGGCGTAAGCGGTCAGGTCCACGATGTTGCCGTCGGCGTCCCGGCCGTCCTCGGTGACCGCGGTGTTGGCCCCGCCATTTCCTCCGCCGCCACCGCCATTGTCCTTCCCGCCGCAGCCGGTCAGAGCAATGGAGAGCATCATGGTGCAGGCCAGAAGCATTGCAAGCGTTCTCTTTTTCATATTGCACCTCTTTCTTCCGCGGCGGGGGAATTCCCAGCCGTCGCTTGATTATAACTTGTGGGTTTCGTCAGCTGACAATGTTTTCAATCGCGGTGCGAACCTCGTTCCAATACTCCTCGCCCATTACGCCGCCGGCCTCGTCCCACATGGACATGGCCCGGTTCTTGAACTCCTCCTGGGCCTCAGGGGTCAGCTCGGTCAGCTCAAAACCGGCGCTCACCATGTAATCCAGCATGGCCTCCTCGCAGGACATCAGGTCTTTGCCGGACTGCTCCTGGGCGACCCGGGCCGCTTCGTTGACGGCGTCCTGGACGTCCTGGGGCAGGCTCTTGAGCCAGGAATCATTGACGACAAAAGCGCCGGCGGTGTACAGGTGGTTGGTCAGGGTCATGTACTTCTGAACCTCAACGTAATTCTGCTCGAAGATGTTAGAGATGGGGTTCTCCTGTCCGTCCACGGTCTTCTGCTGGAGCGCGGTGAACAGCTCGGCGAAGGCGATGGGGGTGGGGGAGCAGTCCAGCGCCTCGAACATGGCCATGTGGAGGTTGTTGTTCTGCACCCGGATCTTCAGGCCCTTCATGTCCTCCAGCGTCTCGATGGGCCGCTTGTCATTGGTGATATGCCGCATACCGATGGCGCCCATGATGAGCACGTTCAAACCGCAGTCCTCGATGCAGCGGTCATTCATGATCTTCCGGGCTTCGCTGTCATAGGCGGTGACCGCCAGACCAGCCTCGGTATCCGGGATCAGGAAGCCGATGTCCAGGGGCGTGAAGGCACGGGTGTACTCATAGAAGGCGCCCACGTTGTAACCGGCGCTCTCAAAGTTCTTGGACTGCAGACCGCCCAAAATCTGGTCGGCGGTGCCGCCCAGGGTGCCGTTGAGATAGAACTGGAACTCAATGCGGTCCCCCAGGGCCTTCTTCAGTTCGATAAAGAAGCGCTTATGGGTCCGCAGGTCGGGAGATTCCTCTAGGGAGCGGTTGGGGGCGCTGTGGCGCCAGACAATCTTGTCGGGGTTGTCAGACTTGGCCTGGATGTCGGCCCAGATGGCCTCGTCCTCCTCGGTGAACCACTGGGCGCCCAGGGATGTGGCGTAAGCGCTCCGGTCCACGACGTTGCCGTCGGCGTCCTTGCCGTCCGCGGTGACCGCCCCGCCGGAGCCGCCGCCATTGGCGGAACCGCCGCCGCCGTTATCCTTGCCACCGCCGCAGCCGGTGAGTACCAGGGACAGCATCATCGTACACGCCAGGAGCATCGCAAGCGTTCTCTTCTTCATAGTTGTATCTCTCCCACTTCTCAGTTCACGCTTACGCGTAAGGATTGGCGGTGATGGTGATCTTCTCCACGGCCTCGGCCATGGCCTTGTCGGTGAGCTCCTGGCCGATGCCCGGGCGCTCGGGGACCTCGAAGTAGCCGTTGACGGGCTGATAGTCCCACTTGCACAGGTCGATGTTCTCCTGGAGCACGGCGGCCTCGTGATGCTCGTGGATAACGAAGTTGGGGATGACGGCTTCCAGCTGGAGGGCGGCGGCGGTGGAGATGGGGCCGCCGCAGATGTGGATCTGGACGCCCACGTCATAGGTGTGGGCCATGTCACAGATCTTCTTGCCCTCGCTCAGGCCGCCGCAGTTGCACAGGTCGGGCTGGATGATGCCCAGGGAGTTCTGCTCGAAGAAGGGACGGTAGCCCCAACGGCTGTACACCCGCTCGCCGGTGGCCATGGGGATGTCCACGTTGTCGCCGATCTGCTTGAACAGGGTGTGGTTGAGGGGCTGGGTGGCCTCCTCGTAGTAGAAGCAGCGGTACTTCTCCAGCTCCCGGCCCAGCTGAATGGCGGTGTTCCGGTCGGTGAGGGCGTGGAGCTCAATGATGATGTCCAGCCCCGGCCCGCCGGCCTCCCGGATGGCCGCCACGCGGTCCACGGCCAGCTTGAGCTGCTCGTACTGGAACAGACCGCGGCTGTCCCAGCCGTCGGGCATCCATCTGCCGTTGGGATCAAAGCCCACGGGGTCGACCTTGACGGCGGTATAGCCCTCGGCCATAGCCTTGCGGGCGGCCTCGGCGTACTCCTCCGGCTTGGACAGGCTGTGGCACTCCTTGCCCCAGTCGAACTGGATCTGGCTGGCGTAGGCGCGCAGCTTGCTGTTGGTCTTGCCGCCCAGCAGTTGGTAGACGGGCACGCCCAGCTTCTTGCCCTTGATATCCCACAGGGCGATGTCGATGGCGCTGATGGCGGCAAAGATGACGCCGCCGCCGCCCATGCCCCAGAAGGTCATGCGGTGGAGCTTGTTCCAAACGGCCTCGATGTTCATGGGGTCCATGCCGATGATGAGCTCTCCGAAGTCCACGCAGCAGCTATAAGCGGCGCGGTTGGTATTGCCGTAGCACAGGCCGGCCTCGCCGAAGCCGGAGATGCCCTCGTCGGTGTTGATGCGCACACAGATGGGGTGCCAGGGAGTCCCCGCGACGCTGGGGCGGCCATTGAGTTTAAATACGTCTACGCTCGTGATTTTCATAAATAGTTCCTCCTCAAACAATTTTCCAAATCATCAGGCTCACGCCTGTTATGGACGCTGTAAATTTTTTAGGTTCTGCATCTGCCTGCCGTACTCCTCGCCGCTGACGTGGTGGTCAATGTGCATCAGATAGGCGTTGCAGCAGGCCTGGGCGTCCCCCTGCTTGATGGTGTCCAGGATGTACTGGTGGAAGGTCCTTCCGTCGGGCACGTAGTCCTGTTCGGGGTTGGCCCGGATACGGGAGGGAATAATCATCTCCAGGTGCTTGGCCACGGCCCCCTGGGCGGCGTTGAAGGCCAGGGTATACATGCTGTTGTGGGCGGCCCGGCACAGGCTGTAATGGAAATCCAGATCTATCCGCACCCGCCGCCGCAGGACCTCTCCCTCCGGAACGCCTCCCTCACGGATGACCTCCAAATAGTTGTCACAGGCTTTCTGCATCGCCTGGAAGTCTTCCTCTCCCGCGCACCGGCAGGCCAGCCGGGCGCACTCGATCTCCAGCAACTTTCTGAACTCGCACACGTCCTCCAGCATCTCGTCCGTCACATAGAGGTCGCTGACAGCGTCCAGGTAGGAGTGGAGAGAAAACTTTTTGGCGAAGGTGCCGTCCCCCGCCCGGATGGTCACCAGGCCGTTGGCGCTGAGCTTTTGAAGGGCCATGCGGACGGTCAGGCGGCTGACGCCGAACATCTCCGCCAGCTCCGCCTCCGTGGGCAGGCGTTCTCCCGGCTCCCACGTGCCGTTCATCAACAGCTGGCGCAGCTTCTGTTCCACCTTGTCGTTGAGCGTCTCCCGCTTGATCTTCAGGCTCCTGGTTTCCATTCGTTCACCTTTTTCCGCGCTGTGTCCGCGCTGTATTGTATTACTGAACGGTGACCACCTCACTGTTGGCAATGGCTTCCTCTGTCAGCTCCTGCCCGATACCCGGCCGCTCCGGGACCTCAAAATATCCGTCCTTGGTCACATAGTCGTATTTGCACAGGTCGATATTGTCCTGGATGAGCGCGCTGGCGTGCAGCTCGTGGATGACGAAGTTGGGGATGACCGCCTCCAGCTGGAGGGCGGCGGCGGTGGAGATGGGGCCGCCGCAGATATGGACCTGGACCCCGATGTCATATACGTGGGCCATGTCGCAGATCTTCTTGCCCTCCGTCAGGCCGCCGGTGTTGCACAGGTCGGGCTGGATGATGGCGATGGAGCGGTCCTCCAGGAAGGGCCGGTAGCCCCAGCGGGTATACACCCGCTCGCCGGTGGCCAGGGGGATGGGCACCTTGGCGTTGATCTCCTTGAAGAGCTCGGCGTCCAAGGGCTGGGTGGGCTCCTCATAGTAGAAGCACCCCAGCTCGGCCAGCTCCCGTCCCAGCTGGACGGCGGTGGTGGTGTCGGTGAGGGCGTGGAGCTCAATGATGATGTCCAGGTCCGGCCCGGCCTCCCGCATGGCGGCCACCCGGGCCACCGCCAGCTTGAGCTGCTCCTTCTGGAGAATCCCCCGGCTGCTCCAGCCCATCCACACGCCGTGGGGGTCGAAGCCGATGGGGTCCACCTTGACGGCGGTGAAGCCGTCGGCCATGGCCTTTCGGGCCGCCTGGGCGTACTCCTCCGGCTCCACCAGGGAGTGGGAGACCTTGCCCCAGTCGAACTGGAGCTGGCTGGCATAGGCCCGAAGCTTGGAATTGGTCTTGCCCCCCATCAGCTTGTAGACCGGGGCGTTGAATACCTTGCCCTTGATGTCCCACAGGGCGATGTCGATGCCGCTGATGCCCGCCATGATGACCCCGCCGTTGCCCATGCCCCAGAAGGTCATGCGGTGGAGCTTGTTCCAGATGGCCTCGCTGTCCAGCGGGTCCATGCCGATGATGCATTTGGCGAAATCCACGCCCATGCCGAACCCGGCCTGCTGGGCGTTGCCGTAAGCCACGCCGATCTCACCGTAGCCGCTGATCCCCTCGTCGGTGTTGATCCTCACACAGACCGGGTGCCAGGGCACATTTCCCACGGCCACCTCGGCGGCCTGGGAAGGGGTTGCAAAGGTTTTGATGATGTCCACACTGGTAATTTTCACAGCCTTGTCTCCCTCCATTTGAAACGAGTTCCGAAACAGTCCTTGCCGTTCTGTTCGTTTATCGCCTTGCATCTGCTTCGCTTAATAGGTTGTTCGCTATCTATATAATAAACATCTTGATATCGTCGGTCAATGCATAATTTCACTGTTTTTCTACAAATTTTTTAGGCGTTTTGCACATTGTACATCCTAATAAATCCCATATTTTTTGAATCCTGGAACTTCCAATCACTTTATAAATTCCATCCTGCGATAATCCGGCGTCCTTGTTACCTCCTGCAAAATCACCCTCCGCACCATATTTCCAGGACACGTTCCGCAAAATCTGATCCCCTTGTCCGGGCCATTTTTCTCCCTGTCACGGCCCTCGATCCTGTTTCTCGTTCCGGAAGGGATCTCAGGGTCCGGGCAGGACGGTATTATTTGTCACAAGAAAATATTGGGAAAACTAGTGACATCTTGCCAGATATCGGCTATACTAAAATCAATATCAGAACTTCTGAAGCAATTAGGTGACAAAAATGGAACAAGAACAGCAAAAACGCCCTGCCGGGCGCAAAATGAAAATCAGCAGGGTATCCATCGTGGATCAGGTATGCGATTCCATTAAGCAGGATATTGCCGACGGCATCTGGAAGGCCGGGGACAGGCTCCCTTCCGAGGCTGAGTTTGCCGAGACCTTCGGGGTCAACCGTCTCAGCGTCCGCATGGCCCTCCAAAAGCTCAGCACCCTGGGCATCATTGAGACCCGGGTGGGGGAGGGTTCCTTTGTCTGCTCTTTTTCCCTCAAGCCCGTCCTCAGCGAAATTTCCATCTTCTATGAGGGCGCCGACCAATATCACGACATCCAGCAGCTACGCAACCTCCTGGAGTATGAGTGCATGCGTCTGGCCGCCCACACCGCCTCCGAGCAGGAAAAGGCGGAGCTGAAGGAAGCCCTGGACCACTATTACGAGCTCAATCGCAATTACTTCGAGCTGGGTCCGGACAACGAGGAGGCCCTGGAGCTGGCGGTGGACGCCGACTTCAACTTCCACTATAAGGTCGTCAAAATGAGCCATAACAGGCTCTATAAGGACATCTACTTTATGGTCCAGCAGCTTATCCGGGGCCACATCAACCAGCTGGTAAGCGGCCGCACCCGCCGCCGGAAAGAGGCGGGGCTCCCCCCCTATGGAGATGACGACACCCATAAGAAGATCTACGACTGCATCATCAACTGCGACGAGGACGCCCTCCGCCGGGCCATGGACGAAATGCTGGGCATCGTCCCGGTCAAGGGCATGGACATTTTCGACTAAATAAAAAGCGGCCCACGGAATGATTCCGCGGGCCGCTTTTTTATGTTTTCCCTGTTGACAGGCCAATCAATACGTGATATATTTATCACATAATAAGAGACAAATACATCACTTTTGAGAGGAGCTTTTCTATGACCCGTCCCCTGCTCAGCCTTACCCGCAACCGCCAGATTGGGGCCCTGTGCTGGACCGTGGTCCTGCTGGCCCAGCTGTGCGCCTTCTTCTTCCCCGTCCGGAACCTGCCCCTCCCCCTTCGGATCGCCGTTATGGCCCTTCTACTGGGGATCGTGGCGGTGACCGTAGTCACTACTTTAGGCTTTTGGACGGAGAAGGGGGATGAACGGGCCGAGGAGAACGACAGAAAGGCCAACGCCGCCCTCTTCACCTGCTTTTTCCTGGCTATGGGCGCGCTCGTGCTTATCCTGCGGCCCGACGCCGCCCTCACCCTCACCCGGGAGGCGGTGGTCCTCCTCTTCTCCGGCGTCTGCCTGACAAAGGACATCCTGTTCCTCCTCTATGAAAGGTTCGGCCGCTGATATGCTGGAGACGAGGATCAAAGAGCTGCGAGGGGCGCGGAACATGGACCAGATGGAGCTGGCCGCCCTGGTGGGGGTCCGGCGTGAGACCATCGGGCGGCTGGAGAAGGGGCTTTACAATCCCTCTTTAAAGCTGG
Organism: Oscillospiraceae bacterium; assembly: GCA_022846075.1. Taxonomy (GTDB): domain Bacteria; phylum Bacillota; class Clostridia; order Oscillospirales; family Oscillospiraceae; genus Vermiculatibacterium. The sequence continues at coordinate 856,817 of AP025582.1, read as the reverse complement.
CCATGGATATCGCCCAGGTCTTCGGCCTGACGGTGGAGGAGGTCTTCACCTTCCGGGAGGAAATGCCGTAAAGAGTGGAAAAAGGCCCGTGGGAGCATGTCCCACGGGCCTTTTTTTCATTTTAGTAGAGTTCCTTGTAGATTTTGAGGACCCGCGTCTCGTCCAGCGATACGAAGTTGTTGGCCATCAGCCGCCCCTGGCTGACCATGACGCTGTGGGCGAACTCCGGCAGGTCGGCCTCGGTGACGCCGTAGTCCCGGAGGGGCTTCTTGGGCAGGATCTGGTTCAAAAGCTCCTCCAGCTTGTCGTACACCACGTCCACGCCGCAGCCCAGCAGACCGGCCAGATAAGCGTTCATCACCGCGATTTCCCCGTCGCTCTTGAGCTCCATGTAGTTCTTCAGCACTCCGGTGAACATGGCGTAGTTGCTCTCCCCGTGGGCCACGTGGTACTTGCCACCCAGGGGGTAGCTGGTGGCGTGGACCGCGGCGCACCCGGCGGTGCCGAAGGCCAGCCCGGCGTAGTTGGAGGCGATGAGGAAATCCTTCAGCAGGGGGAGCCGGGCCTCCTTGCCCTCCTTGGCGATGGTCTGGTAGCCCCGGAGGATCATCTCGATGGCCTTGTAGCCGAAGAGCTTGGTATAGGGGGTGGCCTTGGGAGACAGAGAGGACTCCACGGCGTGGACCAGGGCGTCGATGGAGCTGGTGGCGAAGACCCCGAAGGGCAGGCCCTCCAGCAGCTCGGGGATGAGCACGGCGTGGTCGGCGTACATGGCGGGGCCCACCAGGCCCAGCTTGGTGCCCAGGCGGGTGCGGGCCATGATGGCGATGTTGGTGACCTCGCTGCCCGTGCCGCAGGTGGTGGGGATGATGACCAGCTCCCGGTGCTTTGTCAGGTTGGGGGCCGCGTCGTAGAGGGCGTCCACCCCCTCGCCGTCGGAGACGGCCAGCACCTTGGCGATGTCGATGACGGTGCCGCCGCCGATGGCGATGATACGCCTGCAGCCGGTCTTGGCGGCGTCGGCCAGGATGGCGTCCACCATCACGTCGGTGGGTTCGCCGGAGCCGTACTGCTCTTGATAGATGGTATGGACCTTCAGGCCCATCTGGCCGAAGTAGGGCTCGTAAATGTAGGCGTTGGTAAGGACCAAATCCCCCTCGCCCAGCTGGAATTCTGACGCGAAGGCCTTGCAGGTGTCGAAGCTGTGGAGCGTCGGCTTGAAAATAATCTCCGTCATGGCGGTTCCCTCCCTTTCTTATCTGCCGATCATCATGTTCAGAATTTCGATGTCTGTCTCGTGCATCCCCTTGCGGCCCAGACGGCCCACGTTGCGGATGGTGTCCTCGATATTGTCGGTGAGGATGCCCTCTCCCCCCTGGAAGCCGTCGCCCCGGAAGGCCATCTTGCCCCCCAGGATGGCGGCGTCCAACGCCGCGGCGATCTTGGCGCCGCAGGAGGGCTTGGCCCCGTCGCACACGATGCCCGCCACGTTGCCCAGGGTATTGGTGATGGTCTGCTCGATCTGGGCCCGGGTGCCCCCCTGGAGGTAGACGATGGCGGCGCCCGCGCCGGTGCCGGCGCTCACCGCCCCGCAGAAGGCGGACAGCCGGCCGATGCCGCTTTTCAGATGGGCGGCCATCAGGTTGCTGATGCACAGGGCCCGGTAGAGCTTGTCCTCGGGGACGTTCAGAGCCCTGGCGTACTGCACCACGGGGACGGAGACGGTGATGCCCTGGTTGCCGCTGCCGGAGTTGGCCACCACGGCCAGATCGCAGCCGCTCATCCGGGCGTCGGAGCCCGCGGCGGCCCAGGCCTTGGCCTTCACCTCCACCCGCTCGTCGCCGTAGAGCTCCAGAAGGTTCTTGCCCACGTTGGCGCCGTAGGGGTTGGTGAGGCCCTCCTGGGCGATGGCCATATTGCAGGCGATCTGGTGGTCCAGCAGCTCCTTCACGTCCTCGAGCTTCACCTCCCCGGCAAAGTCCAGGATGCCGCCCACGCTCATGAAGTCCCGCTTGTGGTCGGCGGCGCCGTCGTCCAGGCCGTAGGCCTGGGCCAGCACGTCCACGCCGTTCTTGACGATGTGGACGATGTTGGTGTGCTTGTCCGCGATCTCCACACTGACGGTGTCCTCCCCGGCCCGGGCCTCCAGGCAGATGTACAGGTTGGCCACGCCCTCGGCCAGCTCCACGGTACACATCCCACCGGCCACCAGGGCCCGGGAGCGCTCAATCTGCTCGGCGGTGATGGGCACCAGCACCTCCAGCTGCCGCTCGGGGTCGCCCCCCAGGACGCCCAGGATGGCCGCCACCTCCACGCCCTTCTGGCCGCCGGAGTTGGGGACCGTGACCCCCTTCACGTTCTTGATGATGTTGCCGCTGCACCGGACCACCAGCCGCTCCGGCTCCCGGCCCAGGTGCTTCCGGGCCACGGCCCCCGCGTAGGCGATGGCGATGGGCTCGGTGCAGCCCAGGGCGGTGACCAGCTCCTCCTCCAAAACCTGGATGTAGCCGTCATAACATTTCTTGTCCAACATAATCCGTTTTCCCCTTTGTCTCTATAAAATTATCGGCCCATCTCTTCCAGCCAGCGGGTGGCGCAGTGGGCCATCACAGCCGCCCCCCGATAGAATACCGTCTCGTTGTGCCTAACCTTGGGGTTATGCTGGCCGTAGGGCCAGACGGTCTCCTCGTCCGGGCCCGCGCCCAGGAAGAAGTACCCCGCCGGCACCCGCTGGGCCACGCAGGCGAAGTCCTCGGAGCCCACCTTGATAAACGGCTCTTTCACATAACCCTCCCCGAAAAGCTCGTCGGCGTAGCGGCGGACCTTCTCGTAGAGGGCCGGGTCGCACCGCAGGGCCTCCAGCCCCGCGTCCCGGAAGGTGAGCTTGGCCTCCCCCCGGTAGGCCCGGGCGATGCCCTCCACCACCTGGGCCATCCGCTCCTTGAGCAGGGAGCGCTGGCCCTCATCATAGGTGCGCAGAGTGCCCCGCATCCGGGCGGTGTCGGGGATGATGTTGTAGTTGTGCTCCCCGCCGGCATCCACCGAGGTGACCGAGATGACGTTGGTCTGGGTGGGGGTGGCCTCCCTGCTGATGAGGCTTTGGAAGGCCAGCTCCAGGTGGGCCAGGATGTGGATAGGGTCGATGGCGTCGGCGGGCCGGGCGGCGTGTCCGCCCTTACCGGTGATTTGGACGTCAAAGCTGTCGTTGGAGGCGAAGGCGGGGCCCCGGCCCGCCGTCAGGTAATTGAGGGGCATGGTGGCGTCAATGTGAAGGGCCAGGGCGGCGTCCACCCCCTCCAGGGCCCCGTCGGCGATCATCTCCCGGGCCCCGATGCCTACCTCCTCGCCGTACTGGAACATGAGGACCACCCGGCCGGGCAGGTCCTTTTCATTTTCCTTGAGCATCCGGGCGGCGCACAGCAACATGGCCACGTGGGTGTCGTGGCCGCAGGTGTGGGCCTTGTCGGGATAGGGGGAGGCGAAGTCCAGGCCGCTGTCCTCCCCCATGGGGAGGGCGTCCATATCCGCCCGCAGGAGGATGGTGGGGCCCTCCTCCCGGCCCAGGCGGGCCAGCAGGCCGCATTTGCCGCAGCGGCGGTAAGGGATGTCCAGCTCTTTGAGCCGTCCCGCCACGTAGGCGGAGGTCACGGGGAGGTCGTCGGCCAGCTCCGGGTTTTGATGCAGATAGCGGCGGTCGGCCTGGAGCTGGGGCTCCAGCTCCTTGGCGCGTTCCAGATAAGAGCGCAAATTCGCCGCCTCCTTTCCTTAATGATAATTGAGAAAAGGAGGCCGGGCGTCCTGAGGACTGCCCGGCCTCCGGGCCTTGCAGGGATGTGAGAGAATTTCTGTCTTAGAAGGGCCCCAGCTTGATGGTGGCGGCGATAAAGAGCATGATGAAGCCGATCACCATGTAGGAGGCATAGTGCCGGATGGCACGGCGCATGTACTGGGGATAGGTGATGCCGGAGATGGCGCAGGCGCCCATGATGGAGGCGTTCATCGGCAGCAGCAGGTTGGAGAAGCCGTCGCCGTAGAGGAAGGCCATGACCACGGTCTGCTGGGTCAGGCCCAGCACGTCGCCCAGGGGGCTCATGATGGGGATGGTGGCGGCGGCCTGACCGCTGGAGGAGATAATAAAGCAGTTCAGCACGGACTGCACCAGCAGCATGGCCATGGCGCCGATCTGGGTGGGCAGGCCCACCACCAGGGAGGACAGGGCGTGGACGATGGTGTCGGTGATGTTGGCGTCGGCCAGGATCACGCTGATGCCCTTGGAGAAGCCGGTGACCAGAGCGCCCACCAGCACCACCTTGGCGCCGTCCACGAAGGTGTTGGCGATCTTGTTGGCGTCGTACCCGGCGGTGAGGCCGATGACCACGGCCATGATGATGAAGATGGCGGGGAACCGGGTCTTGAAGTCCCAGCCGGCCAGGGCGGCGTAGACGATGGTGCAGATGCCCAGCAGGAACTCCACCAGGCACAGCTTCCGGCGGGTGGTCAGCTCCACGATCTCGGCCTCCTGCTCGCTGGCGTTGCGCTCCAGGTCATAGCAGTAGCTCTTGGTGGGGTCCTTCTTCACCATCCAGGCGTACCGGACGGTCCAGAAGGCGGCGGCGGCAAAGAGCAGCACGGCGCCCAGGATCCGGAACCACAGACCGGAGGACAGGACGGGCAGGCCCACAAGGCTCTGGGCGGTGCCGGTGGAGAAGGCGGAGAAGAGGCCGGTGCAGTAGCCGGTGGAGGAGGCGATGGTGACGATGCACAGGCCCGTCATGGCGTCAAAGCCCATGGACCGGGCGATGAGGATGCCCAGGGGCAGGAAGGCCAGCATGGACTCGCCGTTGCCGGTGATGGCGGGCAGCATAAAGAAGGGCAGCATCAGCACGGGGATGAAGAAAATGCCGCCCCGGCCCTTCAAGGTCTTCATGAACTTGCCGATGAGGGCCCGGGTGGACTGGGTGGACTCGATGACGTGGAAGGAGCCGCCGATGATGAGCACCATCCAGGCGATCCAGCCGGCCTCGCTCAGGCCACGGGGGATGGCCACGAAAACGTCAAACAGGTTGGCGGGTTTAGACTCCAGCACGTGATAGGAGCTGGGATCCACCACCATACGGCCGGTCTCGTCCGCCACCCGGACGTACTCGCCGGCGGGGACGATCCAGGTCATGATGGCGGCCACGCAGATCAGCAAAAAGATGATGACCAGCGAGTGGGGGAACGCGCGTTTTTTCTTGGTTTCCAGGGTTTCCATGTAATTCCCTCTCTTTCTTGTCTCTTTACATGCTCTCTCATACATATAAAGGTATTGTGCAAAAACCGGGGATTTCCCGGAGGATGCCGAAGCTAGAATACCCGCAGCTCCCGGGGGACACTGTGCAGAATCTCAAGGCCGTTTTCCGTGATAAGGGCCTGGTCCTCGATGCGCACCCCGAACTTTCCGGGCAGATAGACGCCGGGCTCGATGGAGAAGGCCATACCGGGGGCGATGACGGTGTGCTCCCCCTCCTGGGCGGAGGGCCCCTCGTGGCCGTCGATGCCGATGCCGTGGCCGGTGCGGTGGGTGAAGAACTCCCCGTAGCCCTTGGAGGTGATATACCCCCGGGCGGCCCGGTCCACCTCCTGGAGCTCATTGCCCAGCCGGGCGGCCTCCCGGCCCTTGTACTGGGCCTCCAGCACGATGTCATAGACCTTCCTGAACTCGTCGGAGGGCTCCCCGAAGTGGACGGTACGGGTCATGTCGGTGTTGTAGTTTTTCCAGTTGCCGCCGAAGTCCACCAGAAGGCATTGGCCCTCTTCGATGACGGTGTCCGCCGTGGCGTGGTGGGGCACCGCCGCCTCCGCTCCCACGGCCACGATGCCGCTGGGGAGCTTGAGGCCGAGGCTGGTCATCTCGAAGGCCAGCTGGCCCATAAACTGGCCCTCAGTCTTCCCGAGCCACCAGCGGCCCCGGTCCAGCACTGCCTCAAGCGCCTGACTGGCCAGACGGCAGGCGGTGCGCATACACTCCCGCTCCGCCTCATCCTTATAAATCCGAAGGGGGTCTGTCAGTCCGCCGCCAAGCTCCAGCCGGGCGCCCTTCAGCGCCTCCAGCAGGGGGAGCACGAAGTGGGCGGGCAGCTCCTTGCTTACCGCCGTCCGGCCGGTGGGGTACCCCTGGGCGGCCAGATGGTCCGCCAGCAGCGCCACGGCGTCCTCGCCGTCGCCCCAGAGGAGGGCCCCCTCCTGGATGGGCAGCTGGCGCAGGTAGAGCCGGTTGGCCACGAAGAAGGGCTTGCGGCCCGGGGAGAGCACCAGCAGCAGCAGACGCTCGTCGGCCTTCACGCCGTACCCGACCAGATATTTTAAGGTAGAGCCGGGACCCACCAGGAACAGCTCCACGCCCTGGCGCTCCATTTCCGCCAGGACTTTGCCGATCCGGGCCTCGAACTGTATCTGCACGGACCTTCCTCCTCTCACTCTTTCCGAATTATTTCAGGAGCGGCGGCGGGCGGGCCCATGTGACCTGTTTCGCCGCACTTCTCTCAACGCTGCTATTATAGCATCCCCTTTCCCAGTTTTAAATACCATTCTCAAAATAAAATACGATTTATACTATTTTCACAATATTTGTATAAAAAATATATTACATCTGCATATTGTATTTTTTATCGGCATCAAGTATCCTATTGTGCAGGGAATGCCGTTTCCCGCCCAAGTGCCAAATCATTTCGACAACCTTTTATGACTACATATTAAATATAGAGGAACGATTGGGAAGGAGATCATTATGGCTGAGATCAAAAATACGCCTACCATTCAGGACGAGGAAGTCGTTGCCCTGCGCAACGCCTTTGCCCACCGGGCCCGCTGGCTCAAGCTGCTGCTGGACGAGGCCAAGGCCCGGGGGGCCGACTGGGAGAGCATCGGCCGGGACGCCGTGCGCAAGTGCGGCCGTGAGAACGGTGCCCGCTTCAAGGCCGAGATGAAGGGCCCCGGCCTCACCGACCTGCCCTGCTTCGTGGGGGCCAAGTGGGCCCGCAAGGTCTTTGAGATCGAGGTTCTGGAAGAGAACGAGGACCACTACTACATGAACTTCCACCACTGCCCCCTGGTCTCCGGCTGGCAGATGGAGGGCGTGGACGGCGAGGAGCTCAAGTGCCTGTGCGACATCGCCATGGACGGCGACCGGGGCGTGGCCGAGGCCATCGGCGCCGATTTCGTCCTGGGCAAGACCATCGCGGACGGCGACGACGTGTGCGAGCTGCGCTTCTCCCGCCGGAAGAGCGAAGAGAACAACTGATCCCACCCGCTCCGCCGGTCCACACCGGCGGAGCCTTTTTCTCACTGTGCGCCCTGTTGTATTTTTCCCGACACTTTGCTATAATGACAAAAGATTAAAATACGATTTTGTTCCGCCCTGCGGGTTTCTGTCCCCATGGTGCAGAAAGGAGCTCCTATGCTCTCCGATGATAAATCCGGGCTTCACATCCAAGTTTATAATTACGTTCTGGACCAGATCTTCCAGCAAAAGCTCTCCTATGGCCAGAAGATCTCCGAAGAGGAAATCGCCCAAAGCCTGAATGTCAGCCGCACCCCCATCCGGGAGGCCCTTCGGAAACTGGAGTCGGACGGGCTGGTGGAGATCCTGCCCAAGCGCTTCGCCCAGATCGTCACCCTCACGGAGGACGACATGCGCCAGCTGGGCACCGTCAAGCTGCAGCTGGACTTCCTGGCCGCCCAGCTGGCCGTCCACCACGGCTCTAACTCCGACTTCGCCGCCCTGGAGCGGACCAACGAATCCATGGCGGACGCCCTGGCCAGGGACGACCACTACCAGCTGCTCCGCCAGGACGCGGAGTTCCATCAGGCGTATATCCGCATCTCGGGAAACGCCCTGCTGGTGCGCTTCCACCACCAGCTCCAGACCCGCATCTCCCTCTTCCAGTCCATCAGCCTGCGGGAAAAGCCCGACATGATGTCCCACAGCCTGGAGGACCACCAGGCCATCATCGACGCCCTCTACTCCCGGGACGTCAACAATCTGCTCCATGTCATCGTCCCTCACATCGTCCGCTTCTATAACATCGACGCCAGCGTTTACTCCCTTATGCTGGCGGATTTCTCCAACGGCCGCAATCCCATTCCCCCCTCCACCACCCAGTTGACCCACTGACCGGTCCTTGTGGAGATTTTTCACATCTGAAACGCCGCGGCGCGGCCATTCCATTGTCTGTTTTGACGGTGGAATGGCCGCGCTTTTTCTTTTTGCCGCAAACCGTCCCGTGATTTCACACAAAAGCTGTTCCTCTGTTTACACGAAAACCACCAATTCGTTCAAAATACCATGTGCACTTTTCACATATTTGAACACGAAATATTATTCATAGCTCCAAAATTGCATTTTATATTAAAAATAGTATTTCTAATTCAATAATTGGATGCTATAATCTGGTTGTCGATACGAATCGCATTTTGGGTATTTAGCAGAAACGGCTGCCAGCCCGGCCCCACGGCAGGGGTCCGGGACGGAATCCACGGCAACGCGTCAACCACGTCACAGCGGCTTTCCTTGAGATGGAAAAGGTTCAATGAAAGACAACAGGAGGAAATTCATCATGGAAATGAAAAAGATCGCGTCCCTGGCACTGTCTCTCTCCCTTTGCGCCGGCCTGCTGGCCGGCTGCGGCGACAGCGGCAACGGCGGCGGCAGCAACGGCGGCGCCGCAGGCGGCGACGGAGACAAGCCCGAGTCCTACAAGGTGGCCTTCATCGGCTCCTTCACCGGCAACCAGGCCCAGTACGGCGAGTCCCAGCGGGCCTCCATCGAGATGTACCTGGAAAAGTTCAACGCCGACGGCGGCGTGGACGGCGTGCCCGTGGTGGTGGATTGGTACGACGACAAGTCCGACCCCAAGGAGACCGTGACCGTAGGCAACAAGATCCTGGGTGACGACAGCGTCATCGCCGCCATCGGTCCCTTCTCCTCCACCAGCGCCATGGCCATCGCCCCCATGTTCGAGGAGGCCGGCATCACCCTCTACTCCCCCTCCTCCTCCCACCCCGACTTCACCAACATGGGCGAGTACATGTTCCGCGGCACCCCCACCCAGGAGTATTACGTGCAGGAGTACGCCAAGTACATCTCCGATGTGATGGGCTGCAAGAAGATCGGCATGATCTACGTCAACAGCGACTACGGCGTGGTCATCCACGACCTGTTCATCCCCGAGATCCAGAAGTACGGCGGTGAGCTGGTGGTGGCTGAGAACTACATCGTGGGCCAGACCAAGGACTTTAGCCCCCTGATCTCCAAGATCAAGACCCAGGACATCGACTGCCTGTACATCGTGGGCCACTACGCCGAGGGCGCCCAGATCATCAGCCAGGCCAAGAAGCTTCAGCTGGACGTGCCCTACATCGGCACCGCCTCCCTCATGAAGCAGGAGCTCATCGACATCTGCGGCGACGCCGCCGACGGCTTCCTCCTCCTCAATAACTTCACCCCCGACAACGACGCCCCCGGCTTCCAGGAGTGGCTGGCCGAGTTTGAGGAGCGCAACCCCAACATCAGCGTGGACGCCCACGTGGTCAACACCTACGACACCATCGACATGATCTGCCAGGCCATTCAGAACGTGGGCGCCGACCGGGCCGCCGTCCGGGATTGGATCAACGCCCAGGCCGAGTTCCCGGGCATCGGCGGCACCTTCTCCATGGCGGAGAACGGCGACGCCATCAAGCCCCTCTTCCCCATGATCGTGAAGGACGGTCACTTCGTCTCCAACGCCTAACATGCCGGAATAAGTGCCCTCCCGAACCTGGGACCGCCTGACGGCATCCCGGCGTCCGGGAGGGCGCTTTATCCCATTCCAAGAGGAGGTTTCGACCTGCCATGCTCATCCAACAGATCATCAACGGCCTGACCATCGGCAGCACCTATGCCCTTGTGGCCATCGGCTTCACCATGGTGTTCGGCGTTTTGCAGCTGACCAACTTCGCCAACGGCTCCTTTTACATGTTCGGCGCCTACATCACCCTGACGTTCCTCACCATCTTTGAGAACAACTTCATCCTGGCCACCCTGTGCTCGGTGGTCATCATGGGCCTTTTGGGCGCCTGTATGGACAAGTTCGCCCTCAAGCCCATCCGCACCCGCAAGGCGGCCCCCATCGCCGCCCTTATCTCCACCGTGGGCATCGCCACCTGCATGGACAACCTGGTGCAGGTCATCTTCGGCTCGGCCACCAAGCCCTTCCCCGACGCCCTGGGCCTGCCCAGCTTCAACGTGGGCGGCGTCATCATCAGCGGCCTGCAGATCCTCATTTTCTGCGTGACCATCATCATCATGGTCATCCTGTTCTTCCTGGTGAACAAGACCAAGGTGGGCCAGGCCATGCGGGCCACTTCCCAGAACGCCTCGGCCGCCCGGCTCATGGGCATCAACGTGGACTCCATCATCACCCTCACCTTCTTCATCGGCTCCGCCCTGGCGGCGGTGGCCGGCTCCCTCATCGGCATGTACTACCAGGCCATCGACACCACCCTGGCCATGTCCGTGAGCATGAAGACCTTTGCCGCCGCCGTGCTGGGCGGCATCGGCGTCCTCCCCGGCGCCGTGGTGGGCGGCCTGCTCATCGGCCTTGTGGAGACCATCGTGGCCAGCTACATCAGCTCCGGCTACCGGGACGCCATCGCCTTCGCCATTCTGATCATCGTGCTCGTCTTCAAGCCCTCCGGGCTGATGGGCAAAGATCAGATCACCAAGGTCTAAGGAGGGATCGCTCAAATGAAAAAATTTCTGGATTTTTGGGCCATGAACTCCAAGAAGATCTACCTGGTGCTGCTGGCGCTGGCGCTGATCTTCCCCTGGGTCTTCAACAAGCCCTACATCATGAACGTGGCTGTGCTGTGCTTCCTCTACACCACCCTCAGCCTCAGCCTGAACCTGGTCACCGGCTACATGGGCCAGCTCTCCCTGGGCCACGCCGCCTTCTACGGCGTGGGCGCCTACGCCGGAGCCATCTGCGCCACCCGGCTGGGATGCGACTTCCTCCTCACCATCGTCATCAGCGCCGGGGTGGCCGCCCTGGTGGGTCTGATCCTCAGCCTGCCCATCCTGCGGCTCAAGGGCCGGTACCTGGCCATCGTCACCCTGGCCTTCTGTGAGATCACCCGACTGGTGGAGCTCAACTGGGTGGAGGTCACCGGCGGGCCCATGGGCATCTCCAGCATCCCCGCTCCCCATATCCTGGGCTTCACCCTGAAGTCCACCCGCAGCAAGTATTACCTCATCGTGGCCATCACCCTGGTGACCATCTTTATCGTACACAGCCTGATGAACTCCCGCACCGGCCGCAGCATCTCCGCCATCAAGGGCGACGAGATCGCCGCCTCCGCCATGGGCATCAACGTCTTTAAGTACAAGGTCATCTGCTTCACCATCGCCTCCGCCCTGGCTGGCGTGGCCGGCGCCTTCTACGCCACCTACATGCGCTACGTGGACCCCACCAGCTTCGCCTTCGACCAGTCGGTGCAGATCTTGGGCATGACCATCCTGGGCGGCCTGGGCAGCATCCCCGGCAGCGTCATCGGCGCCTTCGTCCTCACCGCCATCCCCGAGATGCTCCGGGGCCTCATGGAGTTCCGCCAGGTCATTTACGGCCTCATCCTGGCCATCATGGTGGTCTTCAAGCCCTCCGGACTGCTGGGCAACATCAACTTCAAGCATATCCGCCAGCGTATCCTGTTTGCCCGGGAAAACGCGAAGAAAGGAGGTGGGGACCGTGGCCCTGCTGAGAGCTGAACACATCACCCAGCGCTTCGGCGGCGTGGTGGCCATCGACGACGTGACCCTGGAGATGAACCCCGGCGAGATCGTGGGCATCATCGGCCCCAACGGCGCCGGTAAAACCACCTACTTCAACGTCATCACCGGCATGTATAACCCCACCGAGGGCAAGGTCCTCTTCCACGACAAGGAGATCACCGGCCGCAAGCCCTACGAGATCACCAGCCTGGGCCTGGCCCGCACCTTCCAGAACATCCGCCTCTTCGCCAACATGACCGTCATCGAGAACGTCATGGTGGGCATGCAGTGCAAGACCAGCGCCGGGGTGCTGGACGGCATCTTCCACACCCCCAAGCACCGCAAGGAGGAGAAGCTGGTGGAGGAAAAGGCCGCCCATTACCTGGAGCTCACCGGCCTTCTGGACCACAAGTACGACTACGCCACCTCCCTGCCCTACGGCAAGCAGCGCAAGCTGGAGATCGCCCGGGCCATGGCCGCCGAGCCCGAGATCCTCCTGCTGGACGAGCCCGCCGCCGGCATGAACGGCCAGGAGACCGAGGAGCTGGCCGAGTTCATCCACAGCCTGAAGGACATGGGCTACACCATCCTGCTCATCGAGCACGACATGAAGTTCGTCATGAGCCTGTGCGACAACATCTACGTGCTGGATCACGGCTCCCTTATCGCCCAGGGGCCCCCGGCGGAAATCAAGCAGAACCCCCGGGTCATCGAGGCCTATCTGGGGAAGGAGGAATAAGCCATGGCGTTTTTAAGTGTGAAAGACCTCTACGTCAACTACGGCGCCATCAAGGCCATCCAGGGCATCAGCCTGGAGGTGGAGCAGGGAGAGATCGTCACCCTCATCGGCTCCAACGGCGCCGGCAAGACCTCCACCATGAACACCATCGCGGGCCTTGTGAAGGCCGCCTCCGGCTCCATCCTCTTCAAGGGGGAGGAGATCGCCAACAAAAAACCCAAAGAGATCGTCTCCCTGGGCCTCTCCCTCTCTCCCGAGGGCCGGCAGGTCTTCCCCCAGATGTCCGTCAAGGAAAATCTGGAGCTGGGGGCCTATACCCGCTCCAAGGAGGACAAGGAGGAGGGCCTGGCCAACGCCTACCGCCTCTTCCCCAAGCTGGAGGAGCGGAAGAGCCAGGCCGCGGGCACCCTCTCCGGCGGCGAGCAGCAAATGCTGGCCGTGGCCCGGGCCCTCATGTCCAAGCCCGACCTTCTCATGCTGGACGAGCCCAGCCTGGGTCTGGCCCCCCTCATCATCCGGGACATCTTCAACCTCATCCGCCAGGTCAACCAGGAAACCGGCACCACCGTCCTGCTGGTGGAGCAGAACGCCAAGATGGCCCTGGAGATCTCCCACCGGGGCTACGTCCTGGAGACGGGCACCATCGCCCTCACCGACACGGCCGCCAACCTTCTCAAGAGCGACAAGGTCCGCGAGGCCTACCTGGGCGGCTGAGTCTCCCGCTCACCGCCTTTCTCCCCCTTTGCTTTGACACAACAGGAAAGCCCCGGCCGCAGACGCGGCCGGGGCTTTCTTTTTTCTTGACTTTTCCGCCGTTTGAGCGTAGGATAACATTTAGATTTTCATCTAAGTGTTTTACCGCTGGGGCAGATAGCTCACAGGGTCCACCGACACACCGTCCTTGGTCATGGACAGGTGCAGGTGGGATGCCTCGGCGCTCTCGCCCAGGGCGGTGCCGCCCACCGAGCCGATGATGTCCCCGGTGCGCACCGTGTCCCCGATCTCCACGTTGGGCACCGCGGCCAGGTTGGCGCAGGTGCTCATCACCCCGTCGGCGTGGAGGATGGTCACGGTGGTGCCCATCATGTCGTCCTGGCCGACGTCGGCCACCGTGCCCCCCGCGGGGGCCATGACCTGGGCGCCGGGGTCGGCGGCGATGTCGATGCCGTCATGGGCCCGCCAGTCCCCCATGGTCTGGTCATAGGCCAGGGCCTCCACCGTGTAGCCCCGCAGCACCTCGCCCTTCACGGGCCAGGTGAACACCGAGGCGGTGGCCGTAGCCGGGGCCGAGGGGACCGGCGCGGCCGTGGGCGCCGGTGTAGGGGCCGGCGCGGCCGACGGCTTCGCCGTCGGCGCGGGGGTGGCGGTGGACGGCGCCGCGGGGCGCACCGTGGGGGTGGGCGTCACCACCACAGTGGCCGGTCCGGCCACCGGCTGGTCACTTCCGTCCAGCCCGGAGAAGAGATAATAGCCCGAGACTCCCAGCGCCGCGACGCACAGGAGCAGGACTATGTAGAAGCCCTTCCCCGCCATAAAGTCGCTGACGCGGTCTTTCATTGGTCTTTTCATGTGTGTTTTGCACCTCCAGAGCCTATTTTGGGCATATCTGGAGGGCGTTATACATGCAATTCAAAAAATTATGGTTTCCCCCGGCCGGGTGCTCCGCGCCGCTTATTTCCCCTTTTCTCTGGCCTCCATCAGCGTCCGCAGAAGCAGTACGCACTCCTCCCGCTCCCGCTGGTCCAGCCTGCGGAACAGCTCCAGCAGCTCCCACTCCCGCTGATCCAGCTTCCAAAGCGCCTCCTGCCCTTCCGTCTCCTCCAGGCCCAAGAAGCGGTTGGCCGAGACGCCGTACAGCTTCAGCAGGGCCCCCAGGGCGCGCAGGTCCGGCTCCGACAGGCCGTTTTCATACCGGGACAGGGCCTTATTGCTGATCCCCGTCAGCTCCATGACCCGCATCTGCGTCAGCCCGCACCTCTCTCTGGCCAGCCGCAGCGCAAAACCGAAATTCTCCATTCTCAAAAACGCCTCCACTCAGGCCGAATATCTCTCGTTACCGGATATTGTAATAGTCAAATCCGCTATTTGGCCATTTTTCCCAATAACAAAGAATAAATATGTTGACTTCTCAATATTTAAGATTTAGAATCAACCTTGTATTTCCCTTCCTCTTTCTGGCGTTCACAAATTCTTCATTTGACTTTACCCCCCGGCGGAGGTATGATAGCCAAGTATCTAAAGTAAGAAAAGTAAAACTTATAAAACGAGGTGATCCGCGTGTGTACGCAAGACCGGGGCGCCGGGGGACAGATGGCCCCCCTGGAAGGGGCCTACATCACCACCGTCAAGCTGGGACCCAAGGGCCAAATCGTCATTCCGAAGGAGATCCGGGAGCGCAGCGGCATCCGGCCCGGCGACAGTCTGCTCCTCTTCTCCCCAAAAGGCCCGGGCTTTATGGTCCAGCCTTTGCTGAGCAGCCGGGAGTTCCTTTCCAAGCTGCTGGACCAGCTCCCGACCACAGAGGAGCCATCTTAAGCGAAAATTAACCTTTCGTTTACAGTTCTTTCGCTTTCCCGTGCTATACTTCGTTTCTGAAGTGAACCAAAAAAGGGACATATGTAAGGAGAATCCAAATGGCTGAACAAAGTACCGTTCCCGGGACCGGCACCGCCGCCCCCGCCAAAGAGACCCCGAAATTCAAAGCGCCCAAGAAGAAGAACAAGTGGGTCAAACGGATCATCATCCTGGCCGTGGTCGCGGCCGTCATCGTCTTTGCCCTCTCCCGGTGCATGGCCACCGGCAAGCAGGTGTTGGCCAGCGGCTACATCCCCGCCACGGCCGAGCAGCGGGATATGACTGTTACCGTCACCGGCCCCGGCACCATCAAGCCCAACGACTCCTACAAGGCCACCACCCTGGTCAAGGGAGAGGTCCTCACCGCCCCCTTCGAGGAGGGCCAGATAGTACATAAGGACGACGTGCTCTTCACCATCGACGCCAGCGACGTGGAGAACGCCATCAAGCAGGCCCGCACCGGCGTGGAGCAGGCCCAGCTCACCGTCCAGTCCGCCCAGCTCAACTACGACAGCCTTCTGCGCACCCGCAGCGACAATGACCGGGACCGCCAGGTGAAGGCCAACGCCACCGGTGTCATCAACAAGGTCTACGTGGATCCCGGCGACAACGTGGCCGCCGGCACCGTGGTGGCCGACATCCTGGACCGGGACAACATGAAGCTCCAGGTGCCCTTCCACTCGGTGGAGGCCGCCTCCTTCTACGTGGGCCAGTCCGCCACCGTCACCGTGGGCGGCACCGCCGAGACCCTGTACGGCACCATCACCGAGATCGCCGCCACCGACTCCGTGGGACTGGGCGGCACCCTGGTGCGCAACGTCACTATCGTGGTCCAGAACCCCGGCGCCCTGTCCAACACCTCCACCGGCACCGCCACGGTGGGGACTGCCGCCTCCGCCTCCTCCGCCTCCTTTGAGTACAACGCCAGCAAGCAGCTGGTGGCCAAGTACACCGGCGAGCTCCAGACCTTGAACATCAAAGAGGGCGACCGGGTCACCGACGGCCAGGTGGTGGGCGAGTTCAAGGACAAGGATATGCAGGACCAGATCGACGCCGCCGCCATCTCCCTGCAAAACGCCAAGCTCTCCTTGAAAAACGCCCAGGACAGCCTCCAGCGCACGGAGGACAGCCTGGACGACTACACCATCACCTCCCCCATCGACGGCAAGGTCATCGAAAAGAATTACAAGGCCGGGGACAACGTGGATCCCTCCACCGCCTCCACCTCCGGCGCCTCTACTTATATGGCCGTCATCTACGATATGTCCCGCCTCACCTTCGACATCAACGTGGATGAGCTGGACGTGGTAAAGCTCAAGGTGGGGCAGAAGGTCCGCTTCACCGCCGACGCCCTGGAAAACCAGCAGTTTACCGGCGTGCTGGAGAAGATCAACATCAACGGCACCACCGTCAACGGCTCCACCACCTACCCCGTCACCGTGGCGGTGGATGGGGACGGCGAGACCCTGGCCGACTCCGGCCTCTATCCCGGCATGAACGTCTCCGCCAGCATCATTGTGGAAGAGGCGGGTTCCGTTCTGTCCGTGCCCGTGGACGCAGTGGCCCGGGATAACACTGTATTGGTGGCCGGTCCCGGCGCTCTGGACGAATCGGGCAGCATTGTCGACCCCACCAAGCTGGAGAAGCGGGAGGTCACCATCGGCCGCAACGACTCCGACTACGTGGAGATCCTCTCCGGCCTGGAGGCAGGGGAAACCGTCTACATCCAGAACACCGCCTCCAACGCCATGGCCATGATGATGGGAGGCTAAGCCTTGGAACACCTCATTGAACTCAGAGACGTCTACAAGATCTACCAGATGGGCGAGGAGACGGTCCACGCCCTGGACGGGGTGAGCCTCACCATCGACGAGGGGGAATTCGTGGCCATCGTGGGCTCCTCCGGCTCGGGCAAGTCCACCGCCATGAACATCATCGGCTGCCTGGACGTGCCCACCTCGGGCACCTACCATCTGGGGGGCATCGACGTCTCTACCATGGAGGACGACCAGCAGGCGGAGATCCGCAACAAGATGCTGGGCTTCATCTTCCAGCAGTACAACCTGATCCCCAAGCTCTCGGTCCAGGAAAATGTGGAGCTGCCCCTCCTTTACGCCGGCATCTCCGCCGAGGAGCGCCACCAGCGGGCCCTCAACTCCCTGGAGCGTGTGGGTCTGGCGGACAAGAAAAAGAACCTGCCCTCCCAGCTCTCCGGCGGCCAGCAGCAGCGGGTGTCCATCGCCCGGGCCCTGGCGGGCAACCCCTCGGTCATCCTGGCCGACGAGCCCACCGGCGCCCTGGATTCCCGCACCGGCCGGGACGTGCTGGCCTTCCTCCAAAGGCTCAACGCCGAGGGTGACACGGTGGTCCTCATCACCCACGACAACTCCATCGCCGTCAAGGCCAAGCGCATCGTGCGCCTCCAGGACGGCAAGATCATCTACGACGGCGACTCCCATGACCCCAAGGCCGTGGTCAGCGCCGAGGAGTTCCAGGATCTTCAGGGAGAGGAGGCGGCCACATGAATTTCGGCCAATCCTTCCGCCTGGCCATCAAATCCCTGCTCACCAGCAAGATGCGGGCGCTGCTGACCATGCTGGGCATCATCATCGGCGTGGCCGCCGTCATCGTCATCACCTCCCTGGGCAACGGCATGCAGAAGCTCATGAACGACCAGTTCGAGTCCCTGGGCGCCAACCTGATCCAGGTCCAGATCTGGGGCCGGGGTGGAGGCATGTCCTCCCGCACCGTGGAACCCGACGACATGTACGCCCTGGCGGACAAATACCCCCAGTACATCTCCGGGGTCTCCCCCTACGTTATGGTCCAGGGAACCGTACGCCACGGCAGTGACGAGTTCAAGCGCACCAGCGTATACGGCTCCAGCGAGATTCTCTACGACACCGAGCGCAATATGCTGATGACCGGCCAAAAGCTCTCCCAGGGCCGCTTCCTCACCTACGTGGACGTGACCCGGAACCAGAACGTGTGTGTCATCGGCAGCTATCTGGCCGAGACCGCCTTCCACGGGGACGCCATGGGCAAGACCCTTACCATCAAGGGCAGCCCCTTCACCGTGGTGGGAGTGCTGGAGGAGTATTCCGACTCCAGCGAAGGCAGCAACGACGACCTTATTTTCATTCCCTATGAAAACGCCATGCGCATCAACGGCAGCGGCTACGTGAGCCTCTACCTCTTCACCTCCACCACCAAGGACACCGCCCCCACCGCCAAGGGCATCATCGAAAATGCCCTGTTCAAGGTCTACCAGGACTCCGACGCCTATATGGCCATGTCCTCGGCGGAGATGATGGAGGCCATGAATACCATGCTCAACACTATGATCACCGTCCTGGTCATCATTGCGGCCATCGCTCTGCTGGTGGGCGGCATCGGCATCATGAACATCATGCTGGTCTCGGTCACCGAGCGCACCCGGGAGATCGGCATCCGTAAATCTCTGGGCGCCAAGTGCCGGGACATCCGCAGCCAGTTCATCATCGAGGCGGGCACCACCTCGGCCATCGGCGGCGTGCTGGGCATCATCCTGGGCGTCATTATGGCCAACGTCTTCACCATCATCATGGCGGCGGTCATGGGCGGCGACAGCGCCAACTTCAGCGCCACCCCCACCCTGTCCGGCGTGATGGTCTCCTTCGGCGTCTCGGTGGCCATCGGCATCCTCTTCGGCTACCTCCCCGCCAACAAGGCCGCCAAGCTCAATCCCATCGACGCCCTGCGCTACGATTAAAGGAGATAAGGAAACGATGAAGAAACGACTTTTTTCCGGCCTTCTGGCCGCGGCCCTGACTCTGTGCCTCCTCCCCGCCGCCCACGGCGCCCTGGTGGGCACCGACGAGATGTCCCAGGTCCTTTCCGCCCTGGATATCATGACGGGCAACGAAAACGGCGATCTGATGCTCTCCCGCAGCGTCACCCGCTCGGAGTTTACCAAGCTGGTGGTGGCCGCCTCCCCCATGGGGGAGAACGTGGGGGCTTCCACCACCGTCTCCCCCTACCCGGACGTGCCCTATACCCACTGGGCCGCCCCCTACGTGGAGGCCGCCGTCAACGCCGGATACGTGGAGGGCTACCTGGACGGCACCTTCCACCCTGACGAGAACATCACCCTGGCCATGGGCGTCACCATGGCCACCCGGCTCCTGGGCTACACCGACGCCGACTTCTCCGGCGCCTGGCCCTCCGGCCAAATGACCCTGTACCGCAACCTGAACCTGGACGAAGGCATCTCCATCGGGCAGAATTCCACCATGACCCGGCAGGACGCCATGTATCTCTTTTATAACCTCCTCACCGCCAAAACCAAGGAGGGCAAGGTGTACCTCACCACCCTGGGCCATTCCCTCACCGCCACCGGCGAGATCGACCGGGTGGCCCTCATCAACTCCGCCATGGACGGCCCCGTGGTCATGACCGGCAGCTGGCAGAGCAAGGTGAACTTCGACGTGTCCACCGCCACCGTCTACCGCGCCGGCAATCTCTCCACCCTCTCCGCCCTCCAGCCCAACGACGTCATCTACTACTCCAAGTCCATGCACACCCTGTGGGCCTATACCAACAAGGTCACCGGCCTTTACCAGGAGGTCTCCCCCAACGCCTCCAGCCCCACCTCCGTGACGGTGGCGGGCAAGACCTACCCCATCGAGACCTCCGCCGCCGCCTATGACCTGTCCAACCTGGGCAGCTACAAGACCGGCGATACCGTCACTCTTCTGCTGGGCCGGGACGGCGGCGTGGCCGCCGTGGCCAGCTCCAACACCGTCACCGGCACGGTCTACGGCGTGGTCTCCCTGGTGGCCGACAACTCCTATACCGACGTCAACGGCAACGCCTATACCGCCAAGAGCGTCACAATCTCCGCCACCGACGGCAACACCTACACCTATCCCGTGGAGGCCAAGTCCTCCTTCAAGGCGGGCAACCTGGTCCAGGTCACCGCCTCCGGCTCCACCGCCCAGGTCACCCGGCTGAACCAGGCCTCCCTCTCCGGTAAGGTCAATTCCTCCGCCACCAAGCTGGGCAATACCGCCTTGGCCGATGGCATCCAGATCCTGGACGTGAACAAGAACGGCCTCTCCGTCAAGCTCTATCCCAGCCGCCTGGCGGGGATGAGCCTGGACAATGACGACGTGAAGTTCTACCGCAAGAATACCGCCGGGGAGATCGACATCCTCATTCTGAACGACGCCACCGGCGATCTCTACTCCTATGGCGTGCTCACCTCCTCTTCGGAAACAGATAAGGAATATGGCGGGCAGTCCATTATGAACGGTATCTACCAGTACGACGTGGGCGGACAAACCTATGGCTACGTCTTGGAAAACGGCGTCCTGAACCTCTCTGTTGGCCCCGTGAAAATCGAGGGGAGCCTGAAGTCCCCCGACAAGATCTCCAAGCTCGACTCGGTGAAGCTCCTCTCCGTGGACGTCTCCACCGCCATCACCAACAACAACGACTCCTTCCCCGTGTGGACCAATGTGGCGGTCTACGAGCTGGAGAACAACTCCTACCGCCTCTCCAGCCTGGAGCGGGTCCGCACCGGCTACACCCTCACCGGCTACTATGACAAGTCCATCGCCGACGGGGGCTGCATCCGGGTCATCGTGGCACGTCCTTCCTGATCTTCCTGAAAGAAAAGCGCCCCGGTCCTTCTGGACCGGGGCGTTTCTTTTTCATTTCACAGCAGCAGGGCCACGCTCCACAGCACCGTGGACAGAAGGGCCCCCATGGCCACATAGCCCGGGGCGGGGATTTTTTTGTACCAGGGGGCGTGGTTCTTTTTCACAAAGCCGTCGGCCACCCGCCGGGCCTCCTCCACCACCTGCTCGGCGGTGACCCCCGGTGAGCCGATGGCCCCCTCCCGAACGATAAAAATGGCCTCCTCAAAAAAACGGCGGTCCGGGGATTTGACCACGATGACCCGCCGGCTGATCCCTTTGATCACTGCGCGCTCCCTCCTTTTCTCTTTTCCAGAGTATGGGCCGTATGCCTCCAAAATATACAGGGCATACCCGCCCCCGCCCCGGCGTACACTGAAAAAGCGGAGGGAGTGGAAATGGACGAGAAAAGGCCCTGGGCATCCCTGGCTGTCCTGTTCGCGGTCAACATCCTGCTGATCCTCCTGTTTCAGGCCGCGGTGTGAAAAAACGCCCGCCCCCTCGGAAGGGGACGGGCGCTTTTTCCTGCCCTCAGCTCTCCATGTGCCGGCCCAGAAAGCCGGACATGGTCTGCAGGAGCTTGTACTCGGTCTCGCCGGAGTTCAGCTCACCCTCCGCCCCCGCAAAGAGGACGCAGCCCAGCACGTCGCCCTCCGCCAGGATGGGCGCGGCGCAGGAGACGAAAAACTTTCCGTTCTCCTCGCTCACCGGGATGGGGGTGTCGCCGGCCTGGAACTGATAGATCTTCCGCCCCTCCAGCACGCTCTCCAGCCGCTCGCTGAGGCGCTTGTCCATCAGGTCCCGCCGGGGGGCGCCCGCCACTGCGATGCAGGCGTCCCGGTCGGTGATGACGGCCACCTGGCCGGTGGTCTTGTTCAGGGTCTCGCATACCTGGCTGGCGAAGTCGGCCAGCCCGCCCATCAGGGAATATTTCTTGAAGATGACCTCGCCGTCTTTGTCCGTGTATATCTCCAGCGGGTCGCCCTCGCGGATACGCATGGTACGCCGGATCTCCTTAGGGATGACCACTCTCCCCAGGTCGTCGATCCGCCGCACGATTCCGGTCGCTTTCATATCTCTCTGCCTCCTGCGGTTCATTCGATTGACGTTTCTTAGTATCCGCAGGTTTCTTTTCCCTATTCAGCCATCGCTTCCGGAATCATTTGGTAACCCAAAAACCGCCGGAGCGGCAATCGCTCCAGCGGCTTTTTATCACTCCAGCCCCAATTTTTCGTGCTTTTGGGCCAGGAAGGCCAGAAAGGTTTCGTGATCCAGGTTCATAACCAGCGCCTCGGGGAAATCCATTTCGTTCACAAGTTCCAATACGCCCCCCAGCGCCCCCACCGCGGAGGGGTCATGGGCGTCGCTGCCCAGGATCACAGGCACCTGGTACTGCCGGCACAGGGAGAGCATCTCCCGGTAGTTGTCCCTGCACCGCTCCCCCTTGGTGGGGTGGGTCAGGGAGCTGTTGTTCAGCTCCAGCAGGGTGTGGTGCTCCCCCGCCGCGGGGACGATCTCCCGGTAGTCCAAGTCCACCGCCCGGGCGTCGGGGTGGACGATGGCGTCCACCCAGGGGTTTTGGATGACGGCCAGCATGTCCTCGGTGTTCCGCCCCACCGTCCCCAGGTCGTAGCACAGGCTGTGGACCCCGGCGATGCGGTAGTCCAGGCAGGAGAGGACCCGCTCCTCCAGGGAGAGGCCGCCGCCGTTCAAAATATTGATCTCCGAGCCCAGGAGCAGCCGGACGCCGAAAAGGTTCCGGGGCACCACCTCCAGGTTGCGGAAGTAGATGGGGTCGCAGGTCCCCGGGATGCCGGGGGCGTGCTCACTGATGCCCAGCAGCCTAAGGCCCTGCTCCGCCGCAGCCTGGGCGTTTTCCCGGATGGTCCCGTAGGCGTGGCCGCTGGCCAGGGTATGGGTGTGGATGTCCAGTTGAAGCTGTTTTTCCTCGATCATCGTATCTTTGCTCCTCGTTTCTTATTCCGGGTTATTGTACCCCCTTTCGGCCCTCTTTTCAAGGGCGGCTCAAAGGGCGGCCTTCAGCGAGAAGCGGTTTTTCTCCACCTCCAGCAGTCCCTCCCGCCGCATTTTGCCCAGCTCGCCGGAGAGGGCGCTGCGGTCCACGCTGAGGTAGTCGGCCAGCTGTTGGCGGTCAAAGGGGATGGTAAACTCCCGGCTCCCCGCCCGCGCCGCCTGGTAGGAGAGGTAGGAGAGGAGCCTGCCCCGGATGGTCTTGGAAGAGGTGTGGAAAATGCGGCGGGAGAGGTTCAGGTTTTTTTGCGCGGAGATGGACAGCAGATTCCGCAGCAGCCTGCCCTGGTGCCCGCAGGCGGCGGAACAGGGCTGAAACAGCCGGTCCACGTGGAGAAACAAAATTTCCGCCTCCTCCGCCGCCACGGCGCTGACCATCATGGGCTCCCCGGCCAGGCAGGCGTAAGTCTCGGCAAAGACCGCCCCGGGGCCCACGCTGTCCAGCACGCTCTTGTTGCCCCAGGCGTCGTCGTTCTCGATCTGGACCCGGCCGGAGAGCACCAGTCCCAGGGCGGGGGCGGGTTTGCCGGCGGCCAGGATGACCGCCCCTTTGGGAAAGGACCGCCTCCGGGCCTCCAGACAGTCCAGCATAGCGGGAAGCTCTTCCACCCCGGCCCCCTGGAACAGGGGGGAGTGGGCCAAAATTTCCAGTTCCATGTTTCCTCCTTTGTTGTTTTAACAACAGACTTATGAGAGGCATTGTAGTATTCTAAGCCTGGAAAGTCAAGGACTAAGCCTATGAAGGAGGATCATTCCATGATACGTAAGATCATTCACATCGACGAGGAGGCGTGCAACGGCTGCGGTGCCTGCGCCGACGCCTGCCACGAGGGGGCCATCGGCATGGTGGACGGAAAGGCCCGGCTTTTGCGGGATGACTACTGCGACGGCCTGGGAGACTGCCTGCCCGCCTGCCCCACCGGGGCCATCACCTTTGTGGAGCGGGAGGCCGGCGCCTACGACGCCGCGGCCGTGAAGGCCCGCCAGGAGGCTTCGGAAGCGCCCCTGCCCTGCGGCTGCCCCGGCAGCCAGTCCAGGGCCATCCGGCGGGAGGCCGCCCCGGCCCGGCCCGCTACGGACGGAGGCTCCCAGCTAAGCCAGTGGCCGGTGCAGATCAAGCTGGCCCCGGTGAGGGCCCCCTATTTCGACGGCGCCCACCTGCTCATCGCCGCCGACTGCGCCGCCTACGCCTACGGCAGCTTCCACGCCGATTTCATCCGGGGGCGGGTGACTCTGATCGGCTGTCCCAAGCTGGACGGCTGCGACTATTCGGAAAAGCTGACGGAAATCCTGCGGCAAAACGAGATCAAGAGCCTGACCGTGGCCCGGATGGAAGTGCCCTGCTGCGGCGGGATCGAGCAGGCCGCCGTGGCCGCCCTGCGAAACAGCGGGAGGATGATCCCCTGGCAGGTGGTGACCATCGGGACCGACGGGCAGATTTTGGAACGGTAAGCGGGGCGTTTGGCGGAGGCGGTTTTGGGGGGAGGCGTTCCCCTCATCCGTCACCGGCCTTGCCGGCGACACCTTCCCCCAGGGGAAGGCTGAAGGGGCCCCCGGCGGAGTTGTCCGCCGGGGGTCCCTTCTCTTTTCCTTATTAACCGGTGCCTATGCCGGAGCAGTGCCACTGGCCGTCGTCCCCCAGGTACATAGCACCCCGGCGGCTGTACTCAAAGGCCCCTGCGGGGGCGTCGGTTCCCTCGTACTCCACGGTGTTGCCCGCCATCATCCACATCAAGGCCCGGTCGTTCTCCGGGACAAAGACCGTGGTGTAGGCAAAAGCAAAGTGCTCATAGGCCAGGATATCCTCGGGGAACCAGCCCTCGGGCATATCCTCCACCAGCTCCACGGTGTTCCTCACGTAGGTGGAAGCGTTCTTGCTGCCGGGGGTGACCTGGAGCATAGTGCCCTCGTAGGCGTCCACCCAGGTCTGGGCCAGCTCCAGAAGGCTTTGGCCCTGGTCCGGGACAGTGAGGCCGGCCGTCAGGCCCTCCCACTCCGCCTCGTCGTACCAGTAGCGCATGTAGTTGAAAATATCGGTGGCGAATACGTCGTCGGTGGCGTTGTTCACCGCCCGGAACCAGATGGTCTCCCCCCGGTCGTCACAGCGCACCAGGTCGCTGCCTGACCAGAATTGGAAGGTCACGACCCCGTCCATGGACACCGAAAGGGAGATGGCGCCAGCGGGCGGCTCGGGCTCCCCCGCCGCGAAGGACCAATCGTAAGCCTCGGTGAAGAAAAGGGCTCGGTTTCGGCCATTCCCGTAGTCCGTCGGCACCTCGTAGCCCCCGCCCCGGAGGCCGTCGGCGGTGGTCAGCTCCAGGGTCACCCACTCACTGGCCATAATCTCGTCCAGCTCCGCCTGGGCCCGGCTTGTCGGATTGGGATAGAGCAGGCCCGCGGTCTTCAGGCGCTGTTCGATTTGAGCCGTGAACCCCTCGGAGTCCGGGGACATATCGTTGATCATGTCGTGCCAGAGATACACCGGCCCGCTGTTGGCGTTCACGTGGAAGAAGAGCCAGTCACAGTTAGGATAGCCGGGGCTGGCCCAGTCGTCCTCGCTGAGGTAGCGGCCGCCGGCCAGGACCACCTTTTCCGGGGTGGTGGTGTGGAACTCATAATTGAAATAGTAGGCCATCACGGTGATGCCGCCCACCTCGTAGCGGTAGGCCTTGGAGAGGTTTTCGACGCGCCAGTCGTCGTAGACCGCAGATTCGTTGTCCGACCAGCCGGCGTCCACGAAAGTGCCGTCCTCCCGCTGGGTCAGCCGGGACAGGACGTAGCTCTTAGCCGCCTCCAGCACCTCCTGGGGGCCCTCCACCCCCTCGGCCACGTGGTCGGTGGTGGTCCGGTTGTCTTTGTAGACCAGCAGGTTTTCCCCATCGTAGTAGAAGTAGCGCCAGAAGGTCCGGGAGTTGCCCGCCCCGCTGTGAGGCTCCAGGGTCCCCGCCACCGCAAGGCATTTGGCGTCGGCGTCCCATGCGCTGTCATCCCAATAGCCGATCTCCGGCCAGGCCTTGGCCAGCAGGTCGGGCAGGTCTGCCTCGTACACCATGCCGTCCCGCTGGAAGAAAATTTGATCGCCGGAGACCAGTTCGTTGGTCCCGTCTCCGTCCAGGTCCAAAATCAGGCTCTCCTCCCAGGAGGTACACCGGGCCAGGAGGATGGGGGTGTCGTCCTCGCCGGCAAAATAGTAATAGTCGTAGACGGTGCCGTACTCATTTGTGCCGACCTGTCCGAAGTAGGCCACATAGAAGCCGTCATGGCCGAACAGGTCGTTGTAGAAGAACATGCGGCAGTCCTCATCCAGCCCGGAGAGGAACACGTTCCGGGTGCCGTCCTCCGCCACCACGGCGGCATGGATGTTCCCGTCGGTGGCCCGGTAGATCTGGACGTTGCGGCCCCCGATGTCCCAATTCTCCAGCCGGTCCTTATAATGGTCGGAGAAGTCCCCCACGTGGGGCTCCACCGTCACCGCCGGGGCCTGGTAGGGTTTCAGGTCCGCCAGAGAGATGGTGTATTCAGGCTTGCCTTTGGGCAGGGGTGTGGGGATGGCGGGCTTCTCCGAGGGCTGGTTGGAGACGAAATGGTAGCCGCCGTCGTCCTGTTCGGCCAGGGTCAGGCACTTCCAGCCGCCGCCCATGTAGTCGTCGTCATAGTAGAGGCGGAGGGTATCCCCCTCCCGCTCTCCAACGGAGACGGTCACCCGGCTGCGGTAATTGGTGTCGCCGTGGGCCCAGTAATAGGCGTCCTGTTCAGACAGGTAGGTGAAGGAGTCCAGGCCCACCTGGTTGGTCTGGGCCAGGGTGAGGCCCATATTTTTCGTCAGCAGGGCGTCCATCTCGGCGGTGGTCAGCTTATAGGCCGCGCACTCCAGCTCGGTCTGGCCGTAGACCAGCATATTTTCCTCGGCGCTGGAGGCGGAGCCCTCACAGTAAAAGAGCTCGAAAAGGTCGATATTCTCCGGCCGCTTGTAGAGAGAAGAAAGAAATTGATTGTGAATGTTGTAGCCATCGCCGTTGAAAAACTCCTCGTTGAAAAAGGCCAGCTCGTCGCCGGTGAGGGCCCGGGGGCCCTCCACTTTGGAGCCGGTGAAGGCGCAGGCGCTCACCGCCGCCACCAGGGCCGCGGCCGTCACCAGGGCTACCGCCGCTCCCCGCCGGTTTTCCGTGATGCGGATGATCCGCTCCTTAAGCTGGCGCTTCCCCGCCGTCATGGTGGTGGCGGACAGCAGGGGATTGGCCGGGCCCCGGCGCACCGGGATGAGGGAGAGAAGGGTCTGGCCGTAGGCCAGGCGCTCGCCGTCTCCCAGACGGCGGAGGGCCCCCTCGTCGCAGGCCAGCTCACAGTCCGTCCTGGAGCACCACGCCGCCGCCCACACCAGGGGATCGAACCAGTAGAGGCTCAGGCAGACGCCCCGCAGGAGGGACCAGAGGGGGTCCAGGTGCCGGGCGTGGGTCTCCTCATGGGACAGCACGTGGCGCAGGCTGGCCGGATTGGCCGCGGCGGCGGGAGTCAGGTAGACGGCGGGCCGGAACAGGCCGAAGAGGCAGGGCGAGGGCAGGCCCTCACACAGGTAGACCGGGCAGGCCCGCGCCTGGGTGGGGAAGGGCTTCCGGTTCTTCCGCAAAAAAATCCAGAAGCGGAGGTTCGTCAGCAGGAAGAAGCAGGCCATGGCGGCGGCGCCCGCCTTCCAGATCCAGACGAGGATCTCCCCCGCCGTCGTTTTCTCCGCGTATTTCGTCACCGTGACCCCGTTGCCGTCCAAAACCACATACCCGGCGCTCTCTTCCACGGGGATCTGGTCCCCCGGCTCCAGGTCGTAGGCCATGGGGTACTCCGAGATGGAGGCCCGCTCCACCGGGCGGACATACACCGGCCGCTCCTCCATCCTCCGTACCACCGCAGACTGGACCGGTTCCGAGACGGTGAGAATGGAAAAGTCCACGGCGGGCAGGCTCACCGGGACCAGGAGCCGGACCAGTACCACCGCCCACAGCGCGTACTGCGCCCGGCGGGAGATCGTATTCCGAAACAGCCGCCGCAGGACCAGAATCACCAGAATCAGCACCGACGAGGTAATTAGGATCTCTTTCATGACGTCTCCTCCTTCGCCCGCTCCAAAATTGCGGCCAGCTCGGCAATATCCTCCTCCGTCAGCGCCCGGCTGCCCACCATGGCGCTCATCATCACGCCCAGGCTGCCGCCGTAGACCTTATCCAGGAAATTCTCCGTCTCGGTCCGGGCGGCATCCTCCCTGGCCAGGACGGCAAAGTAGCGCTTGGCCCGGGGCCCCTCCTCATAATAGACCGCCCCCTTGGCCTCCAGGCGGGAGAGCATGGTGATGACGGTGTGCTTGCTCCAGCCCGTCTCCTCCCGCAGCGCCCCCGTCAGCTCCGTAATGGTCATGGGGGAGTGCTCCCACAGCCGGTTCATCAGCTTCCACTCCCCGTCGGACAGATTGATCTTCATACCATCGCTCCTTCCGGTACACATTCGTCTACCTATACCATAGCAGGAAGGTACACAGTTGTCAACCTCAAATTGGTTACAAAGCGGCCACATCTTTTTTACGACAGTAACACGTTTCCCGCCGCCCCGGGACAAACCCCGCTCTGAAACGGGCCGGTGCCCAGGCGCATACACTGTACAGGGAGTCTTTCCCGCTTCCCATCTGTGCAGAGCGTAAAGGAGCGATGCGATCTATGAACGTATACAAACCCAAAATCAGCTGTTGCGAGCCGGCCCCCTGCTGTCCCTCGCCCTGCTGTATCCCCGGCCCTACCGGCCCCCAGGGGATTCCTGGCCCCGTCGGCCCCATGGGACGGCCGGGCCGTCCCGGCGCGACAGGCGCCACGGGAGCCACGGGTGCCACCGGCCCAGCCGGCGGCCCCACAGGGCCTTCCGGGGCCACAGGCGCCACGGGAGCCACGGGAGCCACCGGAGCGGCGGGCGCCAGAGGCGCCACCGGAGCCACCGGGGCCGTTGGGGCAACAGGCGCCGCCGGCCCCCGCGGGGCCACAGGTTCTACCGGAGCCACCGGGGCAACAGGAGCCACCGGGGCCGCCGAGACCATCACCATCCGGTCCACCGCCACCGGCAACCCCGGCACTCCCGCCGAGGTGGTAGACGTCACCGGCGGCCCCGACCACGTGCTCGATTTCATCATCCCGAGAGGGGTGACCGGCCCGGCCGGAGCCGCCGGAGCCACTGGGGCCACTGGTGCCACCGGCCCGGCCGGAGCCACCGGCGCGACGGGAGCCACAGGAGCGGCCGGGGCCACCGGGGCTACGGGCGCCGACGGGGCGACCGGAGCCACGGGCGCCACCGGCCCAATTGGGGCGGCAGGCGCAACAGGGGCCACCGGTCCAACCGGAGCGGTGGGGGTCACGGGCGCCGACGGAGCCACGGGCGCCACTGGTGAGACCGGGCCCCAGGGCGATCCCGGCCCCGAGGGGCCCCAGGGTCTTGAGGGGCCCGAAGGACCCGAGGGACCTGTCGGAGCCACCGGCGAGACCGGCCCCACCGGGGCGGCCGCCACCATCCAGATCGGCACCGTCACCACCGGCGATCCCGGCACTCCAGCCGAGGTCACCAACGCCGGGGATGAGAACGCCGCCATATTCGATTTCGTCATCCCCAGAGGGGCGGACGGCGGCGGCGGGACTCCCGAGGTCCTGGCCACCGTGGACGGCGCAGCCCAGCCCACCCTGGCGGGCGGGTCCCTCATTTTCAATGACAACCCCCTGGTCTCCGGTACCACCATCAGCCACGCCGCCGGAAGCTCCGACGTGGTGATCAGCCAGCCGGGCATCTATCAGGCCGCCTTCACCGGCACCTTCAGCGCCGACACGGGCACCGCCATCCCCGCCACCCTGCTGGTTAACCTGACCCTGAACGGCGTCAACGTGGTGGGCGGCATCGCCCGCCACACGTTCACCGCCACCGGCGAGGCCTCCGAGATCACCATCCACGTCCCCTTCGAGGTGGCCGCCGTCCCCGCCAACGTCTCCGTCACCACCAGCGACACTGGCTTTACCGCCCAAGACCTGACCCTCACCGTGGTCCGGCTGGGCGCCAGCGGTACCCAGCCCTGAGCAAAACCCCCAAAGGCGGCCCGGATATTCCGGGCCGCCTTTTTGCAAAAAAGCCTTGACATCCACATCTGTATCAAGTATAGTTACAGTGTAATCTGTAACTAATTAAAATACAGATAGGAGGGCGGCAAATGGACAGTTCTTTCTGTGTGGCGGTCCACGCCTTGATCTACCTGCACCACAAGGCCGAACTGCTGTCCAGCGAGGCGCTGGCCGAAAACATCTGCACCAACCCCGCCAGGGTGCGCAAGGTCCTCTCCCCCCTGAAAAAGGCGGGGATGGTGGAGACCCGGGAGGGCAGCGAGGGGGGCTACCGCTTCGCGGGCGACGCCGGGACCCTGACCCTGGAGCAGGTGGCGGACGCCCTGGGCATCCGCTTCGTGGAGGCCGCCTGGCGCAGCGGCGGCCAGGACATGGACTGCATGGTGGCCACCGGCATGGCCGGGCTGATGGACGAGCTGTACGACGATCTGGACCAGCGCTGCCGCCAAAGACTGGCCCAGATCACTATAGCCGATCTGGAGCGCAGGATTTTTTACCGGGATGTTCCCGAAAGGAGTTAAAACATGGGCTTTACACTTGAGACCAGCGTACCTGTCTTTACCGTCTTTCTCCAGGGGCTTTTGAGCTTCTTCTCCCCCTGTGTCCTCCCTCTGGTCCCCCTCTACGTCAGCTATCTGGCGGGGGGCGCTAAGACGGTGGACAAGGACGGGAACATCCAATACCCCAGGGGCAGGGTGATGCTGAACACCCTCTTTTTCGTCATCGGCGTCAGCTTCACCTTCTTCCTGCTGGGCTTCGGCTTCACCACCCTGGGGCGGTTCTTCAGCTCCAACCAGCGGCTGTTCACCACTGTGGCGGGCATCATCATGGTCCTCTTCGGCCTGTACCAGTTCGGCCTGTTCGGCCAGTCCGCCGCCATTGAGCGGGAGCACCGGCTCCCCTTCCGGCTGGACAAGTGGGCCATGAACCCGGTGACCGCCCTGGTGCTGGGCTTCACCTTTTCCTTCGCCTGGACCCCCTGCGTGGGGCCCACCCTGGGCAGCGTCCTGCTGATGGCCTCTTCCGCCGGAAGCGCCGGGGCCGGGTTCCTCCTCATCGGGGTGTACACCCTGGGCTTCGTCATCCCCTTCCTGGCGGTGGGGCTCTTCACCGGCGCGGTGCTGGGCTTCTTCAAGCGGCACCAAAAGGTGGTGCGCTACACCGTCAAGGTGGGTGCCGCCCTGCTGATCCTCATGGGCGTCATGACCCTCACCGGCTTCATGAACGGCATCACCAGCTACCTCTCCACCACCGGTGGCGGGGTCCCCCAGCCCAAGGTGACCCAGAGCGCCGCCCCCAGCTCCCCCGCTCCCTCGGCGGCGCCGGAGGAGAGCGTTTCCCCCAGCTCCGACCCGGCCCCCGCCCAGTCTCCCGAGGCGGCGGCTTCCCCCGAGGCAAGCCCCGCCCAGGTCCCGGCGGGCGCCGAGAGCGCCGCCCCCACCCAGAGCCCGGAGGAGACCCCCTCCGAGAGTCCCGGAGAGAGCGAGCCGCCCGACATTCCCGCCCCCGACTTTACCCTGGTGGACCAAAACGGCAACACCCACACCCTCTCCGACTATAAGGGCAAGACGGTCTTTCTCAACTTCTGGGCCACCTGGTGCGGCCCCTGCCAGCGGGAGATGCCCGAGATCCAGGCCCTCTATGAGCGCTACGGGAACAACGAGGGGGACCTTGTGGTGCTGGGGGTGGCCAACCCCAAGACCGACGAGTACCCCCGCAACCAGGACAAGTCCCAGGAGGAGGTGGAGCAGTTCCTCTCCGACAACGGCTATACCTTCCCGGTGGTGATGGACCTGACGGGCGACGTGTTCTACAGCTACGGGATCCAGGCCTTCCCCACCACCTTCATGATCGACACGGAGGGCAACGTCTTTGGCTATGTCATGTCCTCCCTCACCGCCGACATGATGGAGAACATCGTCCAGCAGACCATGTCCGGCCAGCGGGCCTGAACGGATTCCCCTCCTGGGAAAAATCTGATATAATGAGATGGCAGAGCCGGACCGGCTCTGCCATCTCTTTTGACGCAAGGAGTTTCACCCTATGAAAAAGCCCCCCGTTTTGGCCGCCCTGCTTCTCTTCTGTCTGCTCCTCACCGGCTGCGAGAGCGCCCCCGCCCGCTCCTTTTCCCTGGAGGAGGTACCGGCCTTCGACACGGAGCCCTATGTGATCCTCAACGACAACCTTCCCGACTTCCCCGAGGAGGACAAGACCACCAACTCCTTCGAGGCGTACAGCCCCCTGGACTATCTGAACCGGTGCGGCCCGGCCTACGCCAACGTGGGGCTGGAGACCATGCCCACCGAGGAGCGGGGAGCCATCGGCATGATCAAGCCCACGGGCTGGCAGACGGTGAAATACGACTGCGTGGACGGCAAATACCTCTACAACCGCTGCCACCTCATCGGCTACCAGCTGACGGCGGAGAACGCCAACGAGGAAAACCTCATCACCGGCACCCGCTACCTCAACGTGACGGGGATGCTCCCCTTTGAAAACCAGGTGGCGGACTACGTCCAGGAGACGGGCAACCACGTGCTCTACCGGGTGACCCCCATCTTCCAGGGTACCGAGCAGGTGGCCCGGGGCGTCCAGATGGAGGCCTGGTCCGTGGAGGACGGCGGCCGGGGGGTCTGCTTCAACGTCTACGCCTACAACGTCCAGCCCGGGGTGGAGATCGACTACGCCACCGGGGACAGCTGGCTGGCCGGGGAGGCCCCCCAGGAGCCCCCGGCGGAGGAAACCCCAGCCCAGACCACATACATCCTCAATACCAAAAGCCGGAAGTTCCACCTTCCGGACTGCGGCGGCGTGGCCTCCATGAGCGAGGCCAACAAGAGCAGCTATACCGGCTTTCGGCAGGACCTCATCGACCAGGGGTATTCCCCCTGCGGTCAGTGCAACCCGTGACCGCCCAGCAAAAAAGCTCCCGCGCCTTTCAGGCGCGGGAGCTTTTTTCATGTTTCCTTTTTTCGAAAGAGCAGCCGGGTGAACACGCTGACCAGCCGCCCCACCACCAGGGCGGAGAAGATGGTCCCCTCCCGGACGCCGTTGAGCCGGTGGAAGGCCGCCAGGGCCACCAGGGCGGCGGCCACGGAGATGGCGCTGTCCACCGCCACCTTCACATGGCCGAACTCCCGCCCCGTCGTCTGGGACAGGGCCCGGACAAAGGCCTCCGCCGGGAGCATGATGACGTCGGCCTTCACCTCCAGGGTGATGCCCAAGGCCATCACCGTACAGCCGATGACCAGATAGACCACAGAGGGCAGATAGGGCCCGCCGTACCGGGTGGGGATCAGGGCCAGGGCCCTGTCGATGCACGCGCTGAAAAAGAGGGTGGCGGGGATCTGGAGGGCCTGAAGCCAGGTGAACTTCCGCCGCAGCAGGGCCTCCCCCGCCAGGAAGGCCATATTGAAGAGGAAGGTGTACACCCCCATGGTGGGAGGGGTGATCAGGCTGAGGACCAGCGGGATGCTGGAAATGGGCGAGGTCCCCAGTCCGGCCCGGGTGATAAAGGCGATCCCCACCGCCGCAACCATGGCCCCCGCCAAAAACATGAGGTAACGGCCCAGCAAACGACCACGTTCCTGTTCCATTCCCATCCTCCTCCCCGGATCGCTCAAGTTCATAAGTCCAGTTTATATGCGGGGAAAAAGGATGTCAAGCAAATTCACATTATTTTTTATTTTCCCTAAATATTTTTTGTTATATATGGTGGCCCTGTCCAGCATAGCTCCATTCCGGGCAATCCCACCAGGAACATACGGACAACCTCATTCCAAAAAAGAGAGGGCTCTCCGCCCTTTGGCGCGGAAAGCCCTCAGTCTATTCCTCCGACACACTTTCCGCCGCGTCCTCGATGGCCAGCAGAAAGGCCGTTCCATATTTCCGGGCCTTCACCTCGCCCACGCCGGAGACCCGGAGGAAATCCGCCAGACTGCGGGGCCGCTTTAGGGCCATATCGGTGAGGGTGGCGTTGGAGAAGATCATAAAGGGCGGCACCCCCTCCTTCTGGGCCAGGCGGTAGCGCAGATCCTTCAAACTCTGGAGCAGGCCGCTCTCCGCCTGCCGGGCCTCCTCCGCCGGTGCGCTCCGGGCGGGCATCTCCAGGCTCTTGCCCCGGAAAAGGATGTCCCCGGAGGCCTGGGTCAGGCGGAGGGCGCCGTGGTCCGGGTCCTTTTCCAGATACCCCTTGTCCTTCAAAAAGTCGATGTATCCCCCGATCTGGGCGGTGGAGAGTTCCCTCATCAGGCCATAAGTGGACAGGCCGTCCAGCCCCAGCTCCAGCACCCGCTTGGCCCGCCCGCCCTTGAGGACCTGGGTGATAAGGCCCGCCCCCACCGAATAGCCCAGCCGGTCATTGACCCGGACCACGCAGGAGAGGACCATCTGGGCCTGCCGGGTGATGTCCGTCACCACGTAGTCGGCCCGGCAGTTGCCGCAGTCGCCGCAGCGCTCGGCGTGCTCCTGGCCGAAATAGTCCAGGATACAGCCCCGTAGGCAGCCCGTGGTTTTGCAGTAGCCGATCATGGCGTCCAGCCGCCGGTAGTCCCGGCGCAGGGCCTCCTCCTGCTCGGCCTCGGAGAGTTCCTCGTTGGTATGGCCATTCTCTATGAGAAATTTGGCCGTCTCGATGTCCTTGGCCGAATAGAGCAGGATGCACTCCGCCCGCTCCCCGTCCCGGCCCGCCCGGCCCGCCTCCTGGTAGTATGCCTCCAGGCTCTTGGGCATGTTGTAGTGGATGACGAAACTGACGTTGGACTTGTCGATGCCCATGCCGAAGGCGTTGGTGGCCACCATGATGGGACAGCGGTCGAAGCGGAAGTCGTCCTGGTTCCGCCGCCGCTCTTCCTCCTCCAGCCCCGCGTGGTATCGGGTGGCGGGAAGGCCCTGGTCCCGCAGCTCGTCGCAGACCTTCTCCACGGCGGAGCGGGTGGCGCAGTAGACGATGCCGCTCTTTCCCACCCGCTGGGAGAGGAGGTCCCGGAGGGCGGCGGACTTACTGCGGGGGCGGTATACCTCAAAGTAGAGGTTGGGCCGGTCGTAGCCGGTGACCAGGGTCAGGGGGTCCTGAAGGCCCAGCAGGCGCACGATGTCCTCCCGCACCTGGCCGGTGGCGGTGGCGGTGAAGGCGGCCAGCCGGGGCCGCCGGGGGAGCTGTTCCAAAAACTCCGGGATCTTCAGGTAGCTGGGCCGGAAGTCCTGGCCCCACTGGGACACGCAGTGGGCCTCGTCCACCGCCACCAGGGAGATGTCCAAAGACCGGGCCATGTTGAGAAAGCCCTCGGCCGCCAGCCGCTCGGGGGCCACGTAGATGAGCTTGAACTCCCCCGCCCAGGCCCGGCGGTACACCGCGCGCATCTGCTCGCCGGTGAGGGAGCTGTTGACGAAGGCGGCCTTCACCCCCGCCTCAGTAAGGGCCATGACCTGGTCCTTCATGAGGGAGATGAGGGGGGACACCACCAGCGTGACCCCCGGCAGGAGGAGGGCGGGAAGCTGATAACACACCGACTTCCCCCCGCCGGTAGGCATGACCCCCAGCACGTCCCGGCCCTGGAGGATGCCCTCCACCAGCTCCCCCTGGCCGGGGCGAAACCCCTCGTGGCCGAAATATTGTTTGAGCGCGCCCTGCTTGTCCATCCTGATCCCTCTATCCTCTCTGTCTCCCCTCCATTATAAACGAACAGCCGGAGCGATATCAAGGGCTGATATCGCTCCGGCTGTCTGCTGCCCGGCATCTGATTCACGTTCTGGTCAGAATAATGGCCCCCAGGACCGTAGCCGCGGCCCCAAGGCCGGTCTGCCAGGTCACCTTTTCCTGCCTGCCCAGCAGGAGCCCGCTGAAGATCAGGGTGAACAGCGGCTCCAGCGCGGTGAGGGAATTCGCGATGGACAGCGGGATGAGCTCCAGGGCGTGAAAGAGGAAGAAGAGGGCGAAGCTGGTGCAGACGCCCGACATGGCGTAGTTGCCGTCCAGGCGCTTGAGGGCCTTCGCCATGTCTCCGCCCCGCCCGCGCAGCAGGAGGAACACGGTGAGCACGGCGGCGGCGCTCACCGACCCCACCGTCACCCCCAGCGCGGAGTTGGGGATGTGCTGGACCCCCAGCTTCCGGCAGATGTTTCCCGCCGCCAGAAAAAGGCTGGCCACCACACCGATGGCCACGCCGCCCATGGACACCGCGCCGGCCTGCTTCCCCTCCCGGCGCACCGCGTCCAGGGAGATGATGACCACGCCACCCAGGACAACGGTGATCCCCAGCCATTGGACGGGACGCACCACCTCCTTGAGGAGGAACACCCCGCCCAGCAGGGCAAAGACCGGCGTGGAGGCCTTCACCACCCCGGCCCGGGCCGCCCCGATCCGGGCGATGGAGCAGAACAGGAGCCCCCGGCCGATGAGGCTGTTGAACACGCCCCCCAGGACCAGGCAGAGCATCCCCACGGCGTTGAGCTCGGGCAGGGTGGAAAAGAGGAGGGTGCCCAGAAGCAGCAGCAGATTCAGCGCGCTGTTGACGATCAAGGTCGTATAGAGCCCCGTCAGGGTATCCAGCCGCCCGGTCTGCTGGCCGCGCCGGGCAAAGACCATTCCGATGCTCCATCCGGCGGCATTGATCAGCGCGAAAAATCCTCCCATGCCGCCGCCCCCGTCAGGCCCGCATGGCTTTGGGAACCACCTGCACCGTGCCCTCCGTAGCGTTGAGATAGATGTAGTCCCCCGTCTGGATCTGGGAGATGTCGATCCGGTCCACCATGGGGAGGCCGGAGACGATGGCGCCGATGACCACGATGGACTCAGCCTCCCGGTTGACGATCCCCAGGGGGCCCACGCCGTTTTTCACCAGATCATAGAGCATATAGGACCCGCCGGTGGAACCCTTGGACATGGGGAAAACCAGGATCTTCCCCTTGAGGCAGGCCCCCTCGATCTCGTGCTTGCGCTCGATGACATAGCCGGTCTTGGGGTCGATGGTGCCCATGAAGGAGATGGCGTCGTTGGTCACCAGCGCCTCCCCCTCCACCTGGCCCTCTACGATGCACCGGCCCTGAAGCAGTTTTTCCTGACTCACGGTTACTCCCCCCACTTTCCGTCGATGGCCGTCTGGATGCACTCCCAGGTATTGAGCAGCACCGGCTGCAGCTTCCAAAGCCCCGGCGCGTAATGGGCCATCTTGCCGGAGTTGGTGGCCACCGTCTTGTAGCCCCGCTGGGTCAGTGTGGCGCAGAGCACCGGGCAGGTGTCGCAGACGATCTCGCCGCCGGCATCCTCGATGTCCTTGACAAAGCCCATCCGGTCCGCCAGGTCCCGCACCATGCGGGAGGTGCACACCCAAAGGGCGCTTTTGAGCTTTTTGCCCCGGACCAGGTTCGCGATCTCCTCGAACTCCACGATGGACACGTGGGGACAGCCCAGGACCACGAAATCCACGTTCCCCTTCAGGCTGAACTTGGCGCACACCTTGTCGTAGGCCGCCTGGTCGAAGATCACCGGCTCCACGTCGTCGCCGATGACGGCCTGGCGGGTGGGAGCCTCCGGGGTAAAGCCCACCACGTGGTAGAGGGCCACGGCCCCGGCGGAGGCCAGGGCGGCCCCCAGGGCCTTGAAGTTCTCCAGGGTGGGGCGGCGGGTGATCCCCTCGATGACGGGCACGTCCTTCCCCGCCAGCTTGCCGCCGAAGTAGCCCAGCACGGCGAAGTCCTTGTCGGTCTTCAGCTCCATCTCCACCCGGATAAGATGGGTGCCCTTCCGGTTCTCGTCCAGGTGGTAGCCGTAGGCCGGCACCCGGCCGGTGATAGCGGCGGCCAGGGCGGTGGGCCCGCCCTCCCGGTTGGTGCGCGCGCCGATGACCGAGTTGACAAAGGCCACGGCGGAGGACTCGCCCCAGGCCACATGCTCCCCGAACATGGGCAGGTTGCCGTTCAGGTAGGGGGTGCAGCTGTTGGTGGGGATGGCCCCCATCCGCTCATATGCCTCGCTCAGCTCCAGCTGCTTGCGGGCAAATTCCTCCGGGAAGCCGATCTTTTCCCAGTCCTGGGCGTCGATGCCGATGGTGTTCAGGGTCAGGGGCACCCGGAAGGTGGCGTCCTTGCTGGCGTCCTCCACATAGCCCAGCCCCGCGTTGCCCGCCACCCGGTAGCTCACGCCGGGGGAGTGGACGTTTTTGATCTCGATCATATGGTCGGCGCCGTAGATCTCCCCCAGCGCCACCAGTACCTTCATGGACCGTTTGACGGTCTCGCCGTAGGCGCCGTCCAGCATTTTCTGCTCTTCCGCGGTCAAACGCATACTGTTTTCCTCCTGTCTCTCCCGCGGGCGGCTCAGCTGTCCTCGCGCGTTTGAAGATTGTGATAATGGACCTGTTCCCGGGCCTGGCGCAGGGTCATCCCCTTGGCCACGTTCTCCTCGATCTTCGCTTCCTTGGCGGCGATCTCATTGGCCACCTCCAGGACTTGGGCGGCCCGCTCCTGGGGGACCACCACCACGCCGGTGGCGTCTCCCACCATCAGGTCGCCCGGGGCCACCCGCACGCCGGAGACGGACACGGGGACGTTGATGGCATCCACCTCCACCCGGTCCTTCCCGGTGACCATGTAGCAGCCCTTGCTGAAAATGTTGTAGCCCAGCTTGTGGATGGTGGGGATGTCCCGGCAGACGCCGTCGATCACGGTGCCCCCCACCCCCATCCGGGTGGCGGTGATGCTCATGAGGTCGCCCCACACCGTGGCGTAGGTCCGGCCGCCGTTGTCGATGACCACCACCTCGCCGGGCTTCACGTCGTCCAGAAAGTCGCCCACCGTGCCGTGGACGGTGCCGCAGGGCACATAGCGGACCGTAAAGGCCCGTCCGCACAGGGTGGAGTCCGGGTTCACAGGTTTGATGCCCAGAAGGCCGCAGGGGATGCCCAGCCGGTCCATGGCGTCCGACAGGCAGCAGGTGTCCAGAAGACGGAACGCCTCTACCATCTCGTCGGTAATAAGCTCGTTAGCCATCCGATCTTCTTCCTTTCCTCAGAGGATTTTTTCAAACTGATAGATCTCGGCGGTGGTCCTGCCCTGCTTGAGCTCCTCCACCACCCGGTCCTCCTTGGCGGCGATGGCCTCGGCCTTGGCCAGGATCTCCCCGATCTTCTCCTGTTCCACCACCGCCACGCCGTCCCGGCTGCCCACGATGAGGTCACCGGGGCAGACCCGCACCCCGCCGCAGAGGATGGGCACATCCGTCACGCCCACGGTCTCCTTTACGGTGCCGTTGGGGTTGAAGCCCCGGGTAAAGACGGGGAAGCCAAGGGCCTGGATGTCGTCGGCGTCCCGGCAGGTGCCGTCGATGACCAGCCCCTTGATGCCCCGCTGCATACAGGCAAAGCACATGATCTCCCCGATGTGGCCCCCGCCTGTAAAGCCCCCGGCGTCGATGACCAGCACGGAGCCCGCCGGGGCCTCCGCGATGGCCTTGTGGATGGCCAGGTTGTCCCCGGGGTGGCAGCGGACCGTATAGGCCGGGCCCGCCACACGGGAGGTTGGGTCCACCGGCTTGATGGCGGGGTCCATGCTGCCCCGGCGGTCGTTGGCGTCGCAGATGTTCCCCAGGGGCAGGCGGTTATAACGCTCAATGATATCGCTCATGCTGTCTCTCTCCTCACATGCCGCCCAGCAGGCGGTCCAGATCCACCTCGTCCGTTCCCGGCACCTCCACCGTTTCGGGGAAGTCCTTCAGGGGCTTGGTGGCGTCGATGCCCACCTTGGTGACCACATAGCCGTTATAGGCGGTGGGGTCCAGGGGGTGGCCCTTGGCGTTTTTGATCATAAAGGCGTCCTGCTCCGGGTGGTGCCGGGTGGCGATGGCCAGGATCACGGCGCTGTCGCTGAAGATGTTCACGTCGTCGTCCACCACCACCACGTACTTGATGAAGGGGTCGGAGGCCAGCACGGCGCCGATGACGTTTTTGGCCTCCCCCTCGTGGCGCTTGTGGATGGAGACGTAGCAGCTCATCCGGCAGCAGCCGGAGGGGGCCATAAAGACGTCCTTCACCGTGGGGCAGGCCATGCGGACGGTCTTGTAAATGACGCTGAGCCGGCCGGTGCCGCCCAGGAGCTGGTGGTCCAGGTGGCCGGAGAAGCAGTCCAGGTAGATGGGCTTCTTCCGCATGGTGATGGCGGTGACGGTGACCACGTGGTACATGTGGGGCCCGCCGTACATGGTGGTAAACT
The DNA here is from genome assembly GCA_022846075.1 of Oscillospiraceae bacterium. GTDB lineage: Bacteria > Bacillota > Clostridia > Oscillospirales > Oscillospiraceae > Vermiculatibacterium. The sequence continues at coordinate 816,665 of AP025582.1, read as the reverse complement.
CCCCGAAGGGGGCCTCCATCTGCCGCTCGGTGGCGCTGACGTAGCCCTCCAGGACGATCTCGGCGTCCGCCGGCACCTCCAGGTCGCAGGTCTTGCACTTGACAAGCTCCAGGGGCGCGCCCATGAGGGCGCCCGCCACGCCGTACTCGTCCACGCCCACGGGCACGAAGCTCAGGCAGCCCAGATAGAAGGCGGGATGGTGGCCGATGGTGATGGCGATGGGCATGTCCTTGCCCTGGGCCTCATACTTGCCGTAGATGTAGTTGACGTGGCTGGCCTCCGACATGTGGATGCCCAGCTTGTTCTTGCCGTGGAGCTGGTGGCGGTAGACGCCGATGTTGCGGATGCCGGTGTCCGGGTCCTTGGTCACCGAGGCGCCGCAGGTCACGTAAGGGCCGGCGTCCAGGGCGTTGTGGGTGAGGATGGGGAACTTGGTCAGGTCGATGTCGTCCCCGGTGAGGACCACCTCCTGCACGGGGCCGTCCGGCACCATGACGGGCTCGATGCGCTTATCCTCCCGCTCCCGGTAGACCGCGTTGAGCTCCGGCTCCTCACAGCCCAGGGCCAGGGCCAGCCGCTTGCGGCTGGCGAAGAGGTTGCTCACCACAGGATAGGCCCCGTCCCCCACGTTTTCAAAGAGGCACGCCGGATAGCGCTCCTCCTTCTCCAGCTTGGCCAGCACCGCCGAGGCCTGGAACTTGGGGTCCAGGTGCTCCTTGATGTGGGCCAGCTCGCCGTGGGCCTCGGCCTCTTTCAAAAAACTGCGCAGATCTTTGTTGGACATAGCCGTTTATACCTCCTTCTGCTCGGCCGGCTCTTCCGCCGCCGCTTTTTTCGCCGGGGGACTGCCCTTGAGGAACCTCCCCAGCACCAATCCCACCGCGAGGATGGCCACACCCGCCGCGTCGGTGACCACGCCGGGGATCATCATGCACACGGCCCCGCCCAGGAAGAGGAGCCGGGGGATGGGATGGAGCCAGCCTTTGCAGTACCCCTCCGAGGCAAAGGTGAAGAAGAACACGCCGATAACCGCGGTGGCCAGGGCCAGAACGGTCTCCAGGATATTTCCGCCGCCCTGCAGGAGCAGGACGGGGTTAAACGCGAAGATGTAGGGGATGATGTAGGCCACCAACCCCATGCGGAAGGCGGTCCACCCTGTTTTGAATGGATCCGTATGGGCCACGGCGGAGGCGGAATAGGCCGCCAGAGCCACCGGGGGCGTGATGGCGCCCACGCAGGAGAAGTAGAACACGAAGAAGTGGGCGGCCATGGGGGCGATACCGATGCCGGTGAGGGCGGGCACCGTGAGCGCCGCCATGATGATGTACACCGCCGTGGGGGGCAGGCCCATGCCCATGATGATGGCCGCCACCATGGTGAGGAAGAGGGCCAGGATGGGGCTGTTGCCCGCGATCTGCATCAGGAGGCTGGAGAACTTGACCCCCAGCCCGGTGGCGGAGACCACGCCCACGATGATGCCGGCGCAGGCGCAGGCGGCGGCGATGGACAGCGTGTCCTTCGAGCCCGCCACCAGGGCATCTTTGATGCCGGTGAGGTTCATCCGGGTGCTCTTTTTGATCATGGCCAGGACCACGATGAGAATGACGCACCAGAAGGCCGACTTCAGCGCGCTCCAGCCGTTGACGATGAGGACGATGAGCAGCACGATGGGGATGAGCAGCTGGCCCCGGTCCAGGAAGGCGGCCTTCCAGTCGGGCAGGTCCTCCCGCTTCAGGCCGGTGAGGCCGTTTTTCGCGGCGGTGATGTCGGCATAGATCACCAGGCTCAGATAGAAGAGCAGCGCGGGCACCACGGCCGCCAGCACCACGTTTCCATAGGGTTCGGACAGGTAGTCGGCGATGAGGAAGGCCGCGGCCCCCATCACCGGCGGGGTGAACATGGAGCCGGTGGCCGCCACCGCCAGGATGGAGGCCCCCTCCACCATGGGGTACTTGGCCGAGCGCAGCAGGGGCAGGGTGAAGGAGCCCGTGGTCACCACGTTCGCCACGGGGGAGCCGGAGATGATCCCCATGAGGGCGTTGGACAAGATGGTGGCCTGGGCGGGGCCGCTGCGCTTCCGGCCGGTGGCCGCAAGGGACAGGTCCACGAAGAGCTGGCCCGCCCCCGACTTGGCCAGGAAGGAGCCGAAGAGGACGAATACGATGATATAGGTGGCCGAGGTGCCCATGGCCATGCCGAAAATGCCCTCCGACGTGGTGTAGATGAAGGAGGCGAGGCTGCTGATGGAAAAGCCCTTATGCTTCAGCGCCCCGGGCATGTACGGCCCCAGGAAGGCATAGGCCAGCGCGATGATGGCGATGATGGGCATGGCCATGCCCATGGAACGGCGGGTGGCCTCCAGCACCAGCATGATGCCCAGCACGCACAGGGCGATCTCCCAGATCGCCGGGTCGGCAATGCGCAGGGCGTTTCGCTCCCAGGTGAAGGTGACGTACAGGGTGGACGCCGCCGCCAGCAGGGCCAGCAGCAGATCCACCACCCCCACCTCCCGGCTCTTGCGCATGGGATAGAGCAGGAAGATGGCCACGATCATGAAAAACCAGTGGACGCTCCGCTGGGTCATGGCGGACAAAAGGCCAAAGCCAGAGGTATACAGGGCAAAGAAAGAACTGGCGATGAGCAGAATGCTGGCCACCCGCTGGGCGATCAGCGGCAGTTTGGATTTGGACTCCATAATTCACCATCCTTTGGAATGACATGGGGCGCGGAGGGCAAATGCCCGCCCGCGCCCCATGTGCGGGGTTGGGGTGCCGGACCCTTCTCAGTCCAGCAGGCCCTTTTCTCTGAAGTACTTCTCAGCGCCGGGATGCAGGGGGATGGAGGTCTGGGTGGCGGCCTTCTCCAGGGTCAGGCCCTTGGCGGAGGGCTGAGAGCCCTGGATCTTCTCCAGGTTCTCGTCGGTGAAGAAGAGGGCGCACAGGTCATAGACCGTATCCTCGGGCATATCGGAGCTGACGATGACCACGTTGGGGGTGCCGATGGTGAGTACGTCCTCCCCCAGGCTGTACATGTCGGCGGGAACGGTGACGGGCACGAAGTAGGTATACTCCTCCAGAAGGGCGGCCTGCTCCTCGGCGGTGAGGGTGAGCAGGCGGAAGTCGGTCTGGCTGGCCACCAGGGTGGACACGGCGGAGGTGGGGATGCCGCCGTAGACGATGGCGGCGTCCACGTGGCCGTCGGTCATCATGGTCACGCCCTCGTCATAGCTGACGTAGGTGGGGGTGATCTCGGAGTAGGCCACGCCCTCCATCTCCAGACAGGCGGACAGGCAGGTGATGGCGCCGCCGCCGGCGGGGCCCACGGCCACCTTTTTGCCCTTCAGGTCGGCAAAGGTATGGACGTCGGAGTTCCCGGGCAGGACCACCTGCATCACGCCCACGGACAGCCCGCCGAAGAGGCAGCTGATGTTGTCCATCTGGGCCCCCTCGTAAGGGTCGATGCCGTTCTGGGCGTTGTAGGCCAGGTAGCCGATGGTGATGGACAGCTCGCAGTCGCCGTTGTTGGTGAGCTTGCAGTTCTCCACGCCGCCGCCGGTGGTCTGCACCGTGGCGGAGATGCCCAGGTCGGAGGTGGAGACGATGTCGGACATGACGGCGCCGATGGGATACCAGGCGCCGCCGGAGGCGGCGGTGCCGATGGCGATGTCGGTAACGGCGGGGGCGGGAGCCGCGGAGGCGGGGGCGGAGGGCTCGCCGCCGGCAGAGGCAGAGGCGGAGGGCTGGGGCTTGTCGTTTCCGCAGGCGCTCAGCGCCAGGGAGAGGGTCAGGGTCAGCGCGAGAAGGGCCGAGATTTTTCTGTGTTTCACAATAGACAGCTCCTTTTTCATTTCAAATTTTCCTGACTCAGTCCAGTTTCAGGCCTTTTTCCTCATAGAAACGCTTGGCGCCGGGGTGCAGCGGGACAAGGGAGTCCTTGTATCCCTCGAAGTCCATGCCCGCAAGGGAGGCGTGAATGGAGTGGAGGTACTCCAGATGCTCGTAGATGGCCTTGGTGATCTGATAGACCGTCTCCTCGTCCATGTCGGAGCGGCAGACCAGGATGTCCTGGACGCCCAGGGAGGTGATGTCCTCATCCAGCCCGGCGTAGGTGCCGCCGGGGATGACGGCGGCGTCATAGTAGGGCAGGTCCTCCGAGATCTTTTCCAGCACCTCGGGCTCCATGCTGATGATATTGATGGGGTTGGTGACCGCCACGGTGGAGATGGCCTCCAGGGGAGGCGCGCCGTGGGGGACGTTCACGTCGATGCGGCCGTCGGTGAGGGCCTCGCCGCCGTCGGCGTAGGACATGTAGCTGACGTTCATGTCATCCATGTTCATATCCCAATAGGGCAGGATCTCCTCAAAAATGAGGGCTCCCCCACCGCCGGCGGGGCCGATGGAGACCCGTTTACCCTTCAAATCGGTCATCTTGGTGATGTTCTGATTGGCCAGGGAGTTGAACTGGATGATGCTGTACTGAAGGGTGCAGATGCCCATAATGTCGTAGGACTGGTCGAAGGGCTCGGTGCCCTCCAGGGCCCGCAGGCCGGAGTAGTAGTTGGTGATGCCCAGCTCGGATTCCCCGGTGCCCACCTTGATGGCGTTGGCGGTGGAGCCCTGGGAGACCACGTTGTTCACCGTCAGCCCGTCCACGTTCTGGGAGAGGACCTCCGCCAGGCCGGAGCCCACGATGTAGTAGGTCCCGCCCAGGCTGGCCGTCACCAGGGAAAAGACCTGATCTCCCGGCGCCGGTGCGGCCGCCTGGGAGGGCGCTCCGGATGCCTCCGGTCCGGCGGACTGTGCCGCCGTTTTGTCGCCGCAGGCGGTGAGGAACAGCATACTGCCTGCCAGCAGGATGGAGCAAGCGCGCAATTTCCCGTTTTTCATTGTGAAACCTCCTCAATGAAATCTCGCGGCTATGCCGCGGCCAGAGGTGGACTTCCATCGCCGGATTTTTTGCGCTGATACAGGTTCAGGGCCAGCCACAGCCCCAGGAAAAGCGCCGTGGCGATCAGATCGGCCAGGTTCCCGGTGTCCAGAAAGATCATGGCGCTGAACACCGCGAAGGCCAGGCGCAGGGGGACGGCAAGATGCTTCCTGCCCAGGAAGCCGGCCACCGCGAAGGTCATGCTGACGACGGCCACCACGGAGAAGGTCACGTCGATCAGCGACGGGAGAACGGGGGTCCCCACCAGCATGATGCTGGGCTTATAGACCACCAGGTAGGGCACGATGTAGCCCGCCAGCCCCAACATGAAGGCGGTCCAGCCCGTCTTCATGGGGTCGGCTCCGGCGATGCCGGCCCCGGCGTAGGCCGACAGGGCCACAGGCGGAGTGATGGTGGAGATGCAGGCGAAGAAGAAAATGAAGAAATGCGCGGCCAGGGGCTCCACGCCCAGGGAGATGAGGGCGGGACTGGTGAGCACGGAGAGGATCACGTAGGCCGCCGAGGTGGGCAGGCCCATGCCCATGATGATGGCCGCCAGCATGGTCAGCGCCAGCATGACGAGCAGATGGCCGCCGGAGAGCTGGATCAGGATGGAGGAGAAGCGCAGGCCCAAACCGGTGAGGGAGATGACCCCCGAGATGATGCCAGCGCAGGCGCAGGCGATGGCCACGGCCGAGGCGCCGTACACACCGTTGCGGATGGCCCGGACGATGCTCTTCCAGCCCATGCGGGTGTTTTTCCGGAGGGCGGCGGTGGCGATGAGGAGCAGGATGCTCCAGAACACCGACTTGCCCGGGGAATAGCCGCTCACCAGCAGGGCAATGAGGACCACCAGGGGGATCAGCATGTGGCCCCTGGCCTTCAGCGCCCCTTTGACGGAGGGGAGCTCCTCGGCCGGCAGGCCCTTGAGCCCGGTCTTTTTGGCCTCCATGTCCAGGCACAAGAAGAGGTAGAAGTAATACAGCAGGGCGGGCACGATGGCGGAGATGGCCACCACGCCGTAGGGCACGTCGCAGTTGGTGGCGATCATAAAGGCGGCCGCCCCCATGATGGGGGGCATGAACTGCCCGCCGCAGGAGGCCACCGCCTCTACCGCGCCGGCAAAATGATCCTTATACCCGCCCTTTTTCATCAGGGGGATGGTGAAGGTGCCCGTGGTGACCACGTTGGCCACCGCCGCCCCGGAGATCATGCCGAAGAGGCAGCTGCTCACCACCGAGGCCTTGGCCGGCCCGCCCCGGTACCGCCCCACCAGACCGAAGGCCACGTCGGTGAAGAGCTCGCCGCCCCCCGACTCCTGCAGGAAGGAGCCGAAGAGGATGAAAAGCACCACGTAGGAGGCCGACACGCCGATGGGCATGCCGAAGATGCCGTCGGTGCTGGCGAAGAGGGTGCGGATAACCTGGTTGAGGGTGAAATCCTTGCTGGCGAACAGTCCCGTGATGTGTCCGCCCAAAAACGCGTAGAGAAGGAACAGCAGGGAAATGATCACAAGGGGCATGCCGATGGCCCGCCGGGTCAGCTCCAGCACCAGCAGGACCAGGACCACGCCCACCACCGTATCCACCGTGTTGATGAAGCCGAAGTTGCGGGCGATGCGGTCCCAGGAGAGGAACAGGTAGATACAGCATCCCGCTGTCAGGAGCGCGCAGATGATGTCGTAGACGGGGACTTTGTCCGTGTGCCGGGACGGGTTGAACCCGTAAAGTAAAAAGCCTAAAAACCCAATGTACATCCAGTGGAACGCGCGCAGCTGGATCTCAGTCATCACGCCGAAACCCGCGTTGTAAAGCTGGAACACGACCCCGATGACGCAGGCCGCCGTGGCGACCTTTTCCAGTACACCCGTCAGGTTTCGCTTGGTCACGACGGCCTGCTTCTCAGGCTCGCCGTCCGTTGTTTCTGCTTTCCTGCGGAACAATTTCATCCGTGGGGTCCTCCTTTTCTCTGCCCGCACTCCGGAGACCCGTCTACCGCTCTCTTCTATTTGAGCATTTTTTCATATTGGAAGGCGTCGTCCATTTCCGTCATGGTCTTGCCCTCCCGGATCATGGCCACCATGGCCTCCTCTTTTTGGAAAAGGGACTCGGCCTTTTCCAGGACCTCGTCCACCCGCTCGGCCGGGACCACCACCACGCCGCTCTTGTCGCCCATGATGATGTCTCCGGGGCGCACCTGCACCCCGCCGAACTGGACCATCACGTTGGTGGCCTCCTCCTGGACCCGGCCCCGGGCCGTGGCCACCACGGTGCCCCGGGCGTAGACGGAGAAGCCCACTTCCACGCACTCGTCCAGATCCCGGCAGGCACCGTCGATGACCACGCCGGAGATCCCTTTCAGCTTGGCTCCGGTGGCCAGGACGCCGCCCCAGCAGGAGGTGTCGATCCGGCCGCCGTTGTCCACCACGATCACGTCCCCGGACCGGGCCGCGTCGATGGCCTTGACCCCCAGGTGGTACTTTCCCTTGGTCTCCCCCGCCGCCGTCATCTTCAGGGTGACGGCGGGGCCCAGGACCCTGTCCATGGTGTGCCACATGGGGCGGATGCCATAGGTGGCGCCCCGGATGCCCAGGGCGTCCATGGCGTCGGAGACATTGGTGGTGGAGAGCGCCTCAAACCTGCGGCGGCGCTCCGCGTCAAAATTGGACATAAGGTATTCCCTCTTTTCTATTCCTTGCAGAGGACCGGCTCCCCGGCGGGGCCCTTTTGATAGACCATCCTCCGCCGCCAGGCGGGGTCGGTCTCCGGGCAGTCCTCCCGGTAGTGGGTCCCCCGGCTCTCAGTCCGGGCCAGCTGCGCCGTGGCGAAGAGCCGCCCCAGAAGCAGCCGGTTGTAAAGCGGTACGGAGATGCCGGGGCGGAGGTGGGCGTCCACAAAGTCCAGGACCTTTTTCAGCCCTTCCTCCCGCCGCACTACCGTCAGTTCCCGGTAATAGAGCTCCTCGCTCTCCTTCACCAGCGAACGCTCCCCAGGGAGGACTTCCAGCTCCAGCCCTTCCAGAGCGTCCCCGGCGAAGCTGGGCCTGGCCTGGGCCGCGGCATCCGCCGCCGCCCGGCCCGCCCGGTATCCGAAGACCTGGGTGTCCGTCAGGTTGTTGCCCCCCGGCCGGTCGGAGCCGTGGACGCCGCCGGTGATCTCCCCGGCGGCGTAGAGGCCCTCCACGCCGGTGAAGCCGTTCCCGTCGATGAGGATGCCGCCGTTGAAGTTCTGCACCGCCATGGTCAGCTCCAGGGGCTCTCCGGCGCAGTCGATGCCGGCCTTCAGCAGCGTGTGATAGGTGATGGGGGCCTTCTCCAGCAGCTCTTCCCTGGACACGTGGGTCACGTCGAAGAAAACACCGCCGTTGGGGCCGCCCCGGCCCGCCGCCAACTCCTGGAACACGGCGATGTCCACGTACTTGGCGTCGGTGCGCACCGAGAAGGGGTAGGACATGGCCTTGAGCTCCAGCGCCCGCTCGGGGGTGACCCCGTCCCGGCAGTACCGGGCCAGGAATTCCTCCCCATCCCGGTTGGTCAGCTTGGGGAGGAAGCGCCACATGTGGCTGTGGATGATGAACTGGAATCCGGGCTTGGCCACAGCGGGACCGATCTGGAAAAACTCCATGTTCACAAACCGGCAGCCCGCCTCGTAGGCCATGGCCCAGCCGTCCCCGGTCTGGCTGGGGGGCGTGACGTTTACGGAGAAGATGCTCCCCGCCCCGCCGGTGGCCAGGACCACCGCCCCGGCCCGGAAGAGGGTGGGCTTTCCCCGGCAGATCCCGGCGGCGCCCGTCACCCGCCCGTTCCCGTCCTGGAGGAGCTTCACGATCTGAGTGTCCTCCAGGATGGTCACGTTGCGCTCCTGAGCCGCCGCCTTGAGGCAGGCGGTGATCTGCCGCCCGGTGCTCCCGCCGCAGGTGAGGCTGCGGGCCTTGGTACAGCCGGAGAGCTTCTGCTGCTGGGGGTGGTCCCCCTCCCGGATGAACCGGACCCCCAGGTCCATCAGCTCCCCCACCCGGTCGGCCGACTCCTGGGCCAGGACCCGGCACAGCGCCGGGTCCCCCAGGCCGCCGCCGGTCTCCAGGGTGTCCATGAGGTAGACCTCCGGGTCGTCCCCGTCTTTCTCATAGTCGAAGGGGGCGTTGATGCCCAGGGCCTCGGAGGCCACCATGTTGGTGCTGCCGCCGGCCTCAAAACTGCCGGTGACGACCAGCATCACCTCCAGCTCGGGGTGGGCCCGTTTGGCCTCGTAGGCGGCCCGGCTGCCGGCGGCGCCGCCGCCCACCACCAGGACGTCGCAGCGTATCTCTCTCATTTCCTCACCCTCCCGGCGGTCGTTTTGAAAATCAGACCCGATGCTGGGCGGAAGTCATGCTCACGGCGTTGACCGGGCAGACCTCCATGCACATGCCGCAGCCGTCGCACTTGTGCTGGTCGATGACGGCGCCGCACTTGGTGAGGGTGATGGCGTCGTAGAAGCAGCTGCGCTTGCACACGCCGCACTTGGTGCACTTCTCATAATCCACCTTGCCGTACACGCCCTCGGGAGCCCGCTCCACCTCGGCGGTCTTCAGCACGTTGGGCAGGGCCATGCCGCGGATGTCGTCCAGGGAGCTGTAGCCCCGGGCGTCCAGCCATTGGCTGATGTTCTCGTTCCACTTCTTGGCCACGTCGTAGCCCTGGAGCATGATACCCACGCCGGACTGCACCAGATGGGCGCCCACCATGGTATATTTGATGATATCGCGCCAATCCCACACGCCCAAGCCGGCAATGATGGGCACGCTGAGCTTCTTGGCGGCGATGGCCACATTCTTCAGGCCGTAGCCGATGAAGTAGGGGCCGCCCCAGCCGCCCTGGGCGCCGGGGCCCACGGGACGGGCCTGGTCGATGTCCAGATCGAAGCCGGAGAAACGGGCGGAGAGGTTGATGCACTGGGCGCCGGCCTCCTGGCAGGCCAGAGCCACGCTGGACTGGTCCACAGTCTGGGGAGAGACCTTGACGCTGAAGGGCTTCTTCAGCAGCTTGGCGCAGGTGCGGACCACGTCGGCGGTCATATCCACGGCGCCGGCGCCCATCTTCACGCCCATGTCGGCGGCAAAGGGGCAGGAGACGTTGAGCTCCACCCAGTCGGCGTTGGTCTCGTTGACCAGGCCCACCATCTCTTCCCACTCGTCCAGGGTGACGCCGGAGAGGCTGGCCATGACGATGCCCTTATCACCCACGGCGTCCTTGGCCTTGTTCACGTCCTCCATGTACTCCTGATAGCCGAAGTGGGAGCACTCCTCCAGGGAGTTCAGCGTGAAGGCGTGGGGCAGCTTCTCGGGGTAGCCGGGATAGTTCTTGTAGTCATAGAGCTTGAAGCGAGGACGGGGGAAGCTGCGGCCCAGACGGCCCTTCTCCCCGAACAGGGACTTGACGATCACGCCGCCGGAGCCGCCCTCGATGCCCTTTTTCACACCGATCCAATCCATGGAGGGAGACGCGGAACCCACGATCACGGGGTTGGGGAATGTGACACCGTTCACCGTAACTCTCAAATCTGCCATTTTAATTTACCTCCTTCAAATATTGACCCTTTTGCTTTAGATTGGATACCACTTGTATACAATTTTGGCTTTAAAAAATTGCTTGTTGAGATTGATTTTCCTTTTGCCTCTTTTGTATTTTCGTTGTATACAATCTTTTATGCTCAAATCATACCGTCTCATTCGACAAAAAGCAACACCTTTTTGTCTCTATTTGACAAGATTGTTGTTTCAGCTAATTTCATTCCCGGCGATTTGTTCAATCCGCAAAGGATTGTTTTTTCTTTGGTACAAACAAAAAAGCAGGCGCCCCGGAGCGGGGCGCCTGCGGAAAAACGAGGCGGTCAGTAGACGACGGACTGGCTGCGGCAGACGGCCAGGGTGCTCGACTTGATGTTGCGCAGATGCAGGCGCAGGGCATCGGTGGCCGCGTCCAGATCCCTGTCGCTCAAGGCGTTCAGGATATCCAAATGTTCCTGTCTGGACTTGGACAGGCGCATGGGGGTCATGGAGGAGATTCGGCGCAGCCGCTCCAGCTGGGCCTCCAGGGTGCGGTGGAACTTCACCATGCGGGAATTTCCGGAATACTTCATAATCAGCTCATGAAGCTCCCGGTCGGAGCCGTAGAACTCCTCCTTGGTGGAGGGCTCCTCGCTCTTTTTGTCGTCCAGGTAGCGGAGCCGCCCTTCGATGTACCGCAGCTCCTCCTCCGTGATGCGGTGGATGGCCGACTTGAGGGCGGTGAGCTCAAACATCTCCCGCAGCTGGAAGATCTCCTCCACGTCCTGCACCGTCAGATTGGTCACAAAGGTGCCCCGGGAGGGAAAATGGTGGACCAGCCCCTCCGACTCCAGCTGCTTGAAGGCCTCCCGGATGGGCGTGCGGCTGATCCCCAGCTGGTCGGAGACCTCCTGTTCCACGATGACCTGCCCCGGCTTGAGCTCGTAAGACATGATGGCGTTCAGCAAATACTCATACGCCACATTTTTCAGCGCGTTTTTTGCCATATTTTCGCACCAACCTTTTCTCTCTTTCCCGCCGTCCTACCGGCACTCTTCCGCCTCTCCCCACCGCCGTCCGGCGGTATGGTCCAACCCGAACTGGTCCAGCACCCGCATGACCTGGTAGTCGATCAGACCGTCCACCGTCCTGGGCCGGTGGTAAAAGCTGGGCATAGGGGGCGCCACCCGGACTCCCATGCGACTGAGCTTGAGCATATTCTCCAGGTGGACAGGGCTCAGCGGGGTCTCCCGGGGGCACACCACCAGAAGGCGCCCCTCCTTGAGAGTCACCCCCGCGGCCCGGGCCACCAGGTCCTCGTCATAGCCGTTGGCGATGGCGCTCAGGGTCTTCATGCTGCATGGCAGGACCACCATGCCCATGGTCCGGAAGGACCCGCTGGAGATGGCCGCCCCCAGGGCATGGACGTCATAGCTCTTATCCGCCAGGGCCCGCACCGCTTCCGGGGTATAGTCCGTCTCCACCCGGATGGTCTCCTCCGCCCAACGGCTGACCACCAGATGGGTCTCCACCCCCTCCATGTCTCTTAAAACCTCCAGCAGCCGGATTCCATAGATGGCCCCCGTGGCCCCGGTGAGGGCTACGACCAATCGCTTGGGCTCCATCACGCCTCCCCCCTTTCCAGCGTTTTGATCAGCCGGCCGGTCAGCCGGCGGCACAGCGTGAGCACAAGGGCGATCTCCTCCGGCGTGATCCGGTCCAGATGGATCCCACAGCCCAGGGTGACGTTCCCCAGCTTTCCGGACCCGGCCAGCCGGCAGACCGCCTCTTGGACCACCACGCCCTCCTTATGGCCGGGAAAGACGGTGACCTGGGGCTCCTCTCCCCGGGACCAGATCCCCACCGCCCCCAGGTGGGGCCGGTCTCCGCCGTAAAGCCAGAACATCCCGTCCCCGTTCTGGAGCAGGCACCGCAGGGTGACCTTGACCCGTCCCTGCTCCTCATTCCAGGTAAACTCCATAGGCTCCTCCTGCATACCGATTGTATACCATAAGTTTATAGTATCGCTTTCCCTTTCTTTTGTCAAGATATTCCTTTCCCTTTTTCGTTGTGGAAAATGAGGGAAATCCGTGGTATAATAGCCGTAAACCTCTTTTATCCTTCCTTTATTGAAAGTACTCCCACGGGGGCCCTGCGCCTGTGGTACAACATCAGGAAAAAAGGAGCGGGCTTTTATGACCTATGAAGAACTCTACGCCGCCCAGGCCGCCCTCTTTGACGCCCCTTGGCTCAAGGGCTGTTCCTTCGCCAACGAGTGGCGCAACGAGTGGCGGCGTGTGCTCCGCTCCGCCGCCCGGAGCCCCCAGAGCTACCCCCCTACTCGGAATGAGGCGGTCTTTCCCCTGGAGCACACCTTTCAGGACACCTCGGTGACCTTCCACTTTGACCAGGACAAGCTGTGGGACTGGTTCCAGCGGGACGGCAAGCTGGACCAGCGGCGGGTCTTCCTCCCCCGGGAGCTGACCAGGAACATCGAGGGCAACGTGGGCATCCGGGACTCCCGGCTCACCTGGGACGACGCCCTGGAGGAGCCCACCGTCTCCCCCGACGGGAAGGAGATCTTCGTCGCCTCCCTCCCCGGCTTTCCGCCCCCCCTGCGGGTGGTGTACGGCAACCGGCGGGTAGAGGGGCGCTTCACCGGCCTCAAGAAGCGGAAGCTGCCCATCTTCCTCATCCAGGCGGACTTCGTCCCGGCCTTCCTGGGCGACTCCTTTGAGGCGGCCCTCTACCTCTTCTGGATGGATGTGTGCATCATGATGGAGAACCGGGTCAAGCTGAAGGACAAGGACCTCCAGCCCTTGCTGCACATCTTCCGGGAGACCTCCATGCTCACCATCAAGGGACTGAAGTAAAGAAAAACGGCGTGATACCGAATCGGTATCACGCCGTTTATTTGTACTCAGCCGCCGCTCACCGCACGGAGTCCCGGAGCTGGGCGGCCTCCCGGGCCAGCTTCTCGATCTCGTCGAATTTCCCGGCCTCCAGAAGGTCCATGGGCACGATCCAGGTGCCGCCGCAGCACAGGACGTTCTTCTGGGTCAGATAGTCCTTGGCGTTGCCGGGCTTCACCCCGCCGGTGGGCATGAACTTCATGCCCGCGTAGGGCCCCGCCATGGCCTTGAGCATATTGACGCCCCCCACCACCTCGGCGGGGAACAGCTTCACCAGCTCCAGACCCTCCCGCATGCACGCCTCCACCTCGGAGGGGGTGGCGGTGCCGGGGATGACGGGCACGCCGTGCTGGATGCTCCAGCGCACCGTCTCCAGGTTGAGCCCGGGGCTGATGACAGCCTTGGACCCGGCCTCCACCGCCTGCTGGGCGGTCTCGGGGGTCAGGACGGTGCCCGCGCAGACGAACATCTCGGGCACCGCCTCGGCGATGGCCCGGATGGACCCGGCGGCGGCGGCGGAGCGGAAGGTGATCTCCGCCGCGGGCAGACCGCCGTTGGCCAGAGCCCTGGCCAGGGGGACGGCGTGCTCCACGCAGTCCATCTTGATGACGGGCACGATGCCCACCTTGTAGAGAATTTCCTGCATCTCCATGGAAATCACTCCCTTATTTCTGCTTGTTTTCCGCCATGAACTTCTCAAGCTCCTCCCGGGTGGGAAGGCCCTCGTTGTCGCTGACGTGCATGATTTGGATGGTGCCGATGGCGCTGCCCCGGCGGACCGCCTCCTCCAGGGAGAGGCCCTCCATCAGCGCGCTCTCCACGCCGGCGGCGAAGCCGTCGCCCGCCCCCACCGTGTCCACAATCTTCTTGGGGGGGTAGGCCGGGGTGTGGAAGGAGCCGTCCTTGGTAAAGGTCTCGGCCCCGTCGGCGCCGGTCTTGACGATGACGGTCTTGGCGCCCAGGTCCAGATAGAATTTGCCGATAACCTGGGGGTCCTTGCTACCGCAGAGGGTCAGGCCCTCGTTCTCCCCCGGGAGAACGTAGTCGGCCAGGGCGGCCATCTTGTTGATTTCCTCCACCATCTTCTCCTTGCTGGGCCACAGCTGGGGCCGCAGGTTGGGGTCGTAGAAGATGGGGATGCCCGCCTTCCTCGCCTCAGCCATCAGATAATAAGTGGTGGCCAGGGCGGTCTCGGAGGTGGCGGGAAGGATGCCGCTCAAATGGATGGCGTCCCACTGCTTCAGGTCCACGTCCTTCACGTCCTCAGGGGAGATGGTGGAGGCGGCGGACCCAGCCCGGAAATAGTAGATGTCCGGGTCGCCCTCGCTGGTCTTGCTCTTGAGCATGAAGCCGGTGCGGTGGGCGGGGTCGATTTGGGTCAGGGCGGTGTCGATGCCGTTTTCATTCATGCAGTTGATGATCTGGCGGCCGAAGGGGTCCTCCCCCACCTTGGTGAGGTAGCCTGCCTTGTGGCCCAGCCGGGTCAGGCCCACGGCCACGTTGAACTCGGCCCCGGCCACGGAGGTGGAGAAGTGCTTGACCTTTTCCAGCTTGGCCTCCTCCTGGGCGATGAAGAGGCCCATGGGCTCCCCCACCGTCAAAATACGTTTTGAAATCATACCGTTCCACTCCTTGGTTCCAATGCGCCTTCCGTCACCGGGCACCAACGTCCGTTCCCGGACACGCCGCCGAGGCGATGCGGAAGTTTCTTTTGCTTCCTTTTCTTTTCAAAGAAAAGGAAGTTAGGGCTGCTTGCCGATGTAGGCCAGGATGCCGCCATCCACGTAGAGGACGTGGCCGTTGACGAAGTCGGAGGCCTCGGAGGCCAGGAACACGGCGGGACCCATCAGGTCGTCGGTGGTACCCCAGCGGGCGGCGGGGGTCTTGGCGATGATGAACTGGTCGAAGGGGTGGCGGCTGCCGTCGGGCTGACGCTCCCGGAGGGGGGCGGTCTGGGGGGTGGCGATGTAGCCGGGGCCGATGCCGTTGCACTGGATGTTGGCCTCGCCGTACTCGGAGCAGATGTTCCGGGTGAGCATCTTCAGCCCGCCCTTGGCGGCGGCGTAGGCGGAGACGGTCTCCCGGCCCAGCTCGCTCATCATGGAGCAGATGTTGATGATCTTGCCCGCGCCCTTCTTCAGCATGCCGGGGATGACAGCCTTGGAGACGATGAAGGGGGCGTTCAGGTCCACGTCGATGACCTTGCGGAACTCGTCGGCGGACATCTCCAGCATGGGGATGCGCTTGATGATGCCGGCGTTGTTCACCAGGATGTCGATGACGCCGACCTCCTTCTCGATTTGGGCCACCATGGCCTGGACCGCCGCCTCGTCGGTGACGTCGCAGACATAGCCGTGGGCGGGGATACCCGCCTCCTTATAGGCGGCCATGCCCTTCTGCATCAGCTCTTCGTTGATGTCGTTAAAGACGATGATGGCGCCCATGGAGGCGTAGGCGGAAGCGATAGCGAAGCCGATGCCGTAGGAGGCGCCGGTGATGAGGGCGACCTTGCCGTCCAGACGGAAACTCTTGTCAGTAATCATATTGCATTTCCTTTCGTTACCGGGCACAAAGGGGGGATGTCTCCCGGCCCCTCATGGCGTATGGAAGTTCTTTTGCCTCCTTTTCTTTCAAGAAAAGGAGGTTACCGCAGGTCGGGGACGTTGATGTTGTCCATGTCGTCGAAGGCCTGGTTCTCGCCGCCCATGGCCCAGATGAAGGTGTAATTGCTGGTACCGCAGCCGCAGTGGATGGACCAGGAGGGGGAGATGACGGCGTCGAAATTCCGCATCACCAGGTGCCGGGTCTGCTGGGGCTGGCCCATGAAGTGCATCACTACCCCGTCCTCGGGAATGGCGTAATAGGTGTAGATCTCCATGCGCCGCTCGTGGGTGTGGCAGGGCATGGAGTTCCAGACATTGCCCGGCTCCAGCTTGGTCAGGCCCATGGACAGCTGGCAGGTCTCCAGCACGTCGGGGTGGATGAACTGGTTGATGACCCGCTTGTTGGAGGCGGCGGCGTCCCCGCAGGGGCGCTTGTTGGCGTCCTTCATAGAGATGAAGGTGGTCTTGCACACCTTGTGGGCGGGGGCGGAGACCAGATAGAACCGGGCGGGGTTCTTGGGGTCCTTGCTCTGGAAGGTGACGGACTTGGTCTCCTTGGTGATGTAGAGGCAGTCCTCAAAGTCCAGCTCGAAGGTCTGGCCGTCGGCCACGACGACGCCGGGGCCGCCCAGGTTGAAGGTGCCCGCCTCCCGGCGCTCCAGGAAATACTGGGTGCCGAAGTTGGCCCACACGTCGATGCCCTGGTCGATGGACAAGGTCTGGTTTACGGGCATGATGCCCAGCACCACCATGCGGTCCACGTGGGAGTAAGTGGCGGTGACGGCGTCGGGCCGGTACATATCCTCGATGAGGAATTCCCTGCGCAGCTCCTCGGTGGTGTAGCGCTGCATATCCTTGGGGCCGGTGGAATAACGAATATCCATGCTGTTCACTCCTTTGCTCCGGGAGCCTCCGGCCCCCGGCATATGTAGCGCGGACTCAGCGCTGCTTGAGGTGGAAGGCGAAGCCCGCGATCTCCTCTTTGAAGTAAATGGCCATCAGCCGCCCATCGGGGCCGTAGCTGGCGGTGCTCTCGTCGCAGAACACGCCCTTCTCCTCCAGGTAGGCCTTGGCCTTGACGGCGTCGTCGGTGTAGATGGCCACGTGGCCCAGACGGCCCAGGAAGGGCATCTTCATGACCTCGAACTCGTCCTTGCCCACGAAGTAGGACCCGTCGGTCTCCCGGCTCTCAAAGCCGAAGAGGGCGCACAGGGTGTCCACGGTCCGCTTGGCCTCGGCGGCGTCCGCCTGGTTGATGCCGATGTGGGCCAGCGCGAAGCCCAGTTCTTTTACGTCCATATCGTACACTCCCTTTTCCGGCCGCGCCTTCCGGCGGGGCCCGGTCAAACATTTCTTTGTCCGCCCGAATCAGCGGGTCATTTCGCCAGGTAGCCGCCGTCCACGGGGATGACGGCGCCGTTGATGTAGTTGGAGGCGGGGCTGGCCAGGAATACGGCCAGTCCGGCCATGTCCTCGGGGGTGCCCCACCGGCCGGCGGGGATCCGGCCCAGGATCTCCTTGTTGCGGCCCTCGTCGTGGATGAGGGCGGTGTTCATCTCAGTGGCCATATAGCCGGGGGCGATGGCGTTGACCTGGATGTTCTTGCCCGCCCACTCGTTGGACAGGGCCTTGGTCAGCTGGGCCACGCCGCCCTTGCTGGCGGCGTAGGCGGGGACCGTAAAGCCGCCGAAGAAGGAGAGCATGGAGGCCAGGTTGATGATCTTGCCGCCCCCCTGGGCGATCATCTTCCGCCCCGCCAGCTGGCAGAGCACAAAGACCGCGTTCAAGTTCACGTTGATCACCGTGTCCCAGTCCTCCAGGGTAAAGTCCTCACAGTGGTTCCGGCGCTGGACGCCGGCGTTGTTGAGGAGGATGTCGATGCCGCCGCCCAGTAGTTCCACGGCCTTGTCAAAGACGGCGGGAATGCCCTGGCGGTCGTTGAGGTCGCCCTGGAGGCCGGTGACGTCCAGGCCCTTGGCCCGCAGGTCCTCGGCGGCCTTCAGCACGGCGTCGCTGGAGCCCAGGATGACCACCTTGGCACCAGCCTGGGCCAGGCCCTCGGCCATGCCCAGGCCCAGGCCCCGGCCGCCGCCCGTGACCAGGGCCCGCTTGCCGGTCAGATCAAACAGATTCGTCATTTATGATCTCCTCCTCAGTCAAACTGGAACATGACCTTCACCGCGCCGGAGCCCTTCGTGGTGCACAGGTCAAAGCCCTTCTGGGCCTCGGCGGCGGGAAGGACGTGGGTGATGACCTTCTCATAGTTGGGGTCGGCGCCCACGATCTGGGCGGCCAGGGCAAAGTCCTTCAGCCGGTAGACCCGGGTGAACTGGATGTCGCACTCCTTGGCCATACCCAGGAAGTAGGGCATGGAGGCGGGCTTGGAATAGGAGGCCACCACCAGGATGTGGCCCTTCACCTTCACCGCCTCCAGCAGGACGCTGGCCACGGGCTGGACGCCGGCGCAGTCAAAGACCCAGTCGTAGCCGTCGCCGCCGGTGCGGGACTTGCAGTAGTCCCCCATGGGGCCCACCTTGGTGGGGTCCTGGACCTCGAAGCCCATGTCCTGGGCCAGCTTGGCCCGGGCGGGATCGGTCTCCATCATCACCAGGTCTTGGCAGCCGAAGACCCGCAGGGTCAGGGCGATGACCATGCCGATGGTGCCGCAGCCAAAGACGATGGCGTTGTCGCCGGGGGTGTAGCCCCGTTCCCGCAGGGCGTGGACGGCCACGGCGGCGGGCTCCACAAAGGCGCCCAGCTTGTTGGAAACGTTGTCGGCCAGGGGGATGATGCTCTCCTTGGGCACCTGGACGTACTCGGCGAAGCCGCCGTCACAGTCGATGCCCAGCAGGCCCAGGGTGTTACACACGTGGCCGTTGCCCTCCTTGCAGGGGGTGCAGTGGCCGCAGGAGAGCAGGGGGTAAACGGTGACCCGGGTGCCCTTGGCGATGCCGGGGACACCGTCGGACTCCAGGGTGCCGGAGAACTCGTGGCCCATGACCAGAGGGGCCTTGGCCCGGGGGTGGGAGCCCTCGTAGATGTGCAGATCGGTGCCGCAGATGCCCGCGTGGGACACCTTCACCAGGGCGTAGCCCTCCTTGACCTGGGGCATGGGGATATCTTTGACCGCCAGCTTGCTGGGGCCCTCATAAATAATAGCCTGCATATGCTTCTGCCTCCAAATATTGGGTGATGAATCGGATGGAATGGGGGGAATGCCGCATGGCGGGCCTTAACCCGCCAGACGGCATTCCGCGTTTGTTCTCAGACTTTGGGGTGGTTCACAGGGTAGTGGACCGGCTCGCCCTTCATGAAGCGGACGGTCTCCTCAGCGCACTTGCGGTTGAGCTCCACGGCGGACTCCTCGGAGTACCAGCCCATGTGGGGAGTCACCACCACGTTCTCGTGCTTGAAGAGAGGGCTGTCCTTGGACAGGGGCTCGGCGCACACCACGTCGATGCCGGCGCCGGCCAGCTTGCCGGAGGAGAGGGCCGCCTCCAGGGCGTCCTCGTCCACCAGACCGCCCCGGGCCACGTTGATGAAGTAGGCGCCGTCCTTCATTTTGGCAAAGGCGGCGGCGTTCATCATGCCCTTGGTCTCGGGGGTCAGACCGCAGTGGAGGGAGAGGATGTCGGCCTCGGAGAGCACCTCGTCCACCGTCTCCTTGTACTCGATAAAGTCGGCGGTGTGGAAGCCGGGCTGGCCGTAGGCGGCGTCAAAGGCGATCACCTTGCAGCCCAGGGCCTTCACCCGCTCGGCAAAGGCGGTGCCGATGCGGCCGGCGCCGATGAGGCCCACGGTGCGGGTGGAGAGGCGGTGGACGGGCACAGCCTCGATGTAGTTCCACACCCCGGCCTTGGTCATGTTGCCAATCATATAGCTCTTGCGGGTGAGGGACATCATGAGGGCCAAGGCCTGGTCGGCCACCTCGTTGGTGCCGTAGTCGGGCACGTTGCAGATCTGGACGCCGTAGGCGGTGGCGTCCTCCAGGTTCACGTTGTCCACGCCCACGCCGTAGCGCACCACGAACTTGAGGGTGGGGATGGCCTCAAAAATCTTCTTGTCCATCCGGGCGTACTGGTTGAGAAAGCACACCGCCCCCTGGCACTGCTCGATGACCTCTTCCTGGGTCTGGCAGTGGAGCCACTTGAAATCGTAGCCCGCGGCGTCGAAAACGGCCTTTTCGGTGTCCACGTCCTTGTGGTCGCAGTCACAGATGATGATCTTCGGATTATCCATACAAGACGATTCCTTTCGTCAGTCAGAGATTGAATTGAGGAGTATAAAAAGAGGAGAGGAGGGGCGGACTCAGCCGCCCACAAAGAACATGTTGAAGCCGGCGGGCAGGGTGATCAGCTTCAGGGCGTTGGGGATAGCCAGGGACAGGAAGGGCACATAGGTCACCAGCAGCAGGGCCACCAGCACCACGCCGAAGAAGGGCAGCAGCGTCTTGATGACCTGGTCGATCTTCACGTCGGCGATCTTGCAGCCGGCGAAGAGGATGGCGCCCACTGGCGGGGTCAGGGTGCCCACACAGAGGTTCATGACCATCATCAGGCCGAAGTGCACCGGGTGCATGCCGAAGGACTGGACGATGGGCAGGAAGATGGGGGTGAAGATCAGCACCGCGGGGGTCGGGTCCATGAAGGTGCCCACCAGCAGCAGGATGATGTTCATGATGATGAGGATAACGATGGGGTTGTTGCTGATACCCAGCATGGCATCGGAAATCATCTGGGGGATCTTGGCGTAGGACATGACCCAGCTCATGATGGAGGACACGCACACCAGGAACTCGACGACGGCGGTGGTCTTCACGCTGGCCAGCAGGATCTTGGGCAGGTCCTTCATCTTGATGCTGCGGTAGACCGCCGACAGCACCAGGGAGTAGACCACGGCAATGGCGGAGCCCTCAGTGGCGGTGAACACGCCGCCCAGGATGCCGCCGATGACGATGACGATCAGCAGCAGGCTGGGGATGCCGGCCCACAGGGTCTTGAGGACCTGGCGGAAGGGGTACTTCTCGGTGGAAACATAGCCCCGCTTGTGGGCCATGAAGCCGGTGAGGATCATACAGCCCACGCCCCAGAGGATGCCGGGGACGTAGCCGGCCATGAAGAGGGCGGCGATGGAGACGGAGCCGGCCACGGTGGAGTAGACGATCATGATGTTGCTGGGCGGGATCATCATGCCGGTCGGGCCGGAGGCGATGTTGACGGCGGCGGAGAACTCACGGGCGTAGCCCTCCTCCTCCTCCATGGGGCCCAGGATGCCGCCCATGGCGGAGGCCGCGGCCACGCCGGAGCCGGAGATGGCGCCGAAGAGCATGTTGGCCACGATGTTGGTCTGGGCCAGGGAGCCGGGGAGCTTGTGGGCCAATATCTGGGCGCATCCGATCAATCGTTTGGCGATGCCGCCGTTATTCATGATGTTGCCCGCCAGCACGAAGAAGGGGATGGCCAGCAGGGAGAAGGAGTTGGCGCCGGTAAAGGTCCGCTTGGCGGCGGTCATCATGGCCTGCTGGAAGGGGAGGACCACCATGACGGCGGCGGCGGCGCCGGCACCGATGGAAAGGCCGATGGGAAAGCCCAGGGCCAGCATGATGACGATGGACACCACCATGACGAGGGCGGCGATTGCTGCTTGTTCCATAATTCAGTCTCCTCCTCTCACATGGTGCTGCCGGCGTCTTTGTCAACGCTGGTCACGCCGGACTTGTAGTTGTGGAACGCCAGGAAAATGTTGTAGATGGCGTAGAACAGGATGAACACGCCGGAGATGGGGATGGCGGAGTAGATGACGCCCATGGGGATCTGAAGGGCGGCGTCCATGGTGCCCATCTGCTGGGCGGTGACCGCCTGGCCGCCGTACATCAGCACCACGGCGGCGAACAGGATCAGCACCACATTGATGAGCAGCTCCACCACCAGCAGGGGCACGCCGTGGAGCTTATCCTTGATGGTGGTGATGTCCAGATGCTCTCTCAGGCCGAACACGTAGGCGGAGCCATACATGATCATCCACACGAAGAGGTACTGGGCCAGGGTCTCGGAGATGGCGCTGGGCTTGCTGAAGAAGTAGCGGGTGACGACCTGATAGGTCACCAGCACGGTCATGACGGCCAGGATGATGATGCACAGCCATTCTATGACCTTGTCCACTCCCCGCTTCACAGCGGTAAACGCTTGCATACAAGGTCCTCCTTTTCTCTTGCTTGCGGTTTTCTGTTTTTATCAGAAGAGGCCCGCAGGAGCCTGCGGGCCTCTTGCTGTCACGTAAGAGTATTGGAACTATTTAAGGGGGAATCGATTACCGCAGGGACAGAATGGCCT
Organism: Oscillospiraceae bacterium; assembly: GCA_022846075.1. GTDB lineage: Bacteria > Bacillota > Clostridia > Oscillospirales > Oscillospiraceae > Vermiculatibacterium. The sequence goes on along the minus strand of AP025582.1, from coordinate 794,366 downwards.
CGTAGACGGACTTGGTCATGTCGGTGCGGTTGGCGATCTCCTCGATCTGGCCCTGGCAGCGGTCCTGGAAGGGCTTGATGTCGATCTCGGTGACGGTGACGCCGTGCTCGGTCTCGCACTCGGTGAAGTACTGGTCGCGCAGCTCCTCAGCCAGGGTGAACATGGTCTCCACGGACTCGGTGGACAGCTTCTTCAGAGCCTCCTGGTCCTCGGCGGACATCTTGCCCAGCACGTCGTTGTTGATGATCAGCTCGTCGGGGATCATCAGGTGGTTGGTGAGGGTGTAGTAGGGGGCAACCTCGTACTGGAGGAGGTCGGTGTAGGTGATGATGTTGTTCTCAGCGCCGTCGAGGGTACCGGCCTGGATGGCGGAGTACACGTCGCCCTGAGCCATGGCGGTGCCCACGCCGCCCATGTTGTTGAGCATCTGGATCATGGTGTCGGACTGCATGACGCGGATCTTCTTGCCGGCCAGCTCCTCGGGAGTGGTGATCAGCTCCTTGGTGTACAGGCAGCGGGGCCCGAGGCTGTAAGCGGCCAGGACGGTGAAGCCGTTGTCCTGGGTGCTGGCGAACAGGTCGTCCAGCTTGCCGGACTGGAACAGCTTCTTCTGATGCTCGATGGAGTCATAGATGTAGGGGGTGCCGATGATGGCGAAGTCGGGATTCACGCCCTCCACGATGGAGTTGGCCACGATGGCCATGTCGATGGCGCCCTGCTGCACCAGCTCCAGCGACTCCTGCTGGGAGCCCAGCTGCTCAGAGGGATAGACCTCCAGGGAATAGCGGCCCTCGGTGGCGTCGTAGAGCTTGTCGGACAGCTCAAGGACGGTCTTGGCCTCGGGGTTCTCAAGGGTCTGGTTGAAGGAGAGCTTCAGGACGGTCTGGCCGACCTTGGCGCCGTCAGTGGAGGGAGCAGCACTCTCAGCAACGGGAGTGGACTCCACGGGAGCCTTGGACTCGGTGGTGTTGCCGCCGCCGCAGGCGGCCAGGGACAGGGTCATGGCGCCGGCCAGGAGCATAGCAAGGGCAGATTTCTTAGTAGACATGTTCTTTTTTTCCTCCTCGAAAAAAATCTTTATTGCGATCCGGCATCTCTGCCGGGAGCAACCATCCTTACCGGGGTGAAACCGTTTTTTGAAACCGGTTTGTGAACCCCGTCGAAAAAAGGGGCGTCAATCGCCCGTAACGGTGGAGCCTCGGATCTCCAAGCGGTTGGGCAGCTCCTCGTAGACCGGGAGCTGGGGGCCCTTTCCGGCGATACGCTCCAGAAGGAGCTCCGCCGAGCGGCGGCCCACCATCCAGGAATCCTGGGAGATGGTGGTAATCCCCGGCGGGATCAGGTCCGCCCATCCCCAGTCGTCGAAGCCGCAGACACCGAATCCGGATCCGATCTGAATGTTGGTGGATCGGATCGCCTGTAAAAGGTTCAGCATGGCCACGCCGTTGACGGCGAAGGCGGCCAGCCGTTGGCCGGGATACCGACTCCGGAAGTTGTCCAGCTGCCGGATACAGTCGTTCTTGTCCTCCACCCGGAACTGGTAGAGCCGCTCGGCGCCGTTCTGGCCGAAGCTGTCCCGAAGGGCGTCGCAGTAGCCCTGGAAGCGGAGGATCCGGGGGGCCACGTGCTCATTCCCCTGGGTGAAAAAGCCCACTTGCTCATAGCCCAGGCTCTTTAAGTAAGTGATGCACTGATAGGTAATATGGTAGCTCTCCGTGGCCACCGTGTCCAGGAGCCCCGGCGCCGACAGGCACCGGTCCGCCAGGACCAGGGGCACGCCCCGCTCATGGAGGGAGATAAGGTATTCGTCGTTCTGCCCGGTGGTGTTGACGATGAGGCCGTCCACCTGGTTTTCCAGGAGGTCCCGAATGGCGGTGCGCTCCCGCTCCGGATCGTCCCCGCTGTCCACCAGAAGGAGCTGGTAGCCCGCCGACAGGCACACGCTGTTGATGCCTTTGACGATGAGGGCGGAGAAGGGGCTGGAGATGTCGCTCACCAGGCATCCCAGAAGCCGGCTGTTCTGTGCCTTCAAGCTCTGGGCCATACGGTTGGGACGGTAGTGGAGCCGGTCGATGACCAGCCCGATCCGCTCCCGGGTCTCGTCCGAGAGGGCGTCGTAGCGCCCGTTGAGATAACGGGAAACCGTGGTCTTGGAGACGCCCGCCTGTTGAGCCACCTGGTCGATGGTCACGCGTTTTTCCCGCCCAGGCCGAGTGGCTGGCATACTCTCACATCCCTTATCAAGTGGTTCCCTGTTTTCGAATTCATCCTACCTCAATGAAACCGGTTTGTCAACGGAATTTTCTTTATTGAAAAGTATTTTGTGAATATGTGCTGTTTTTCTCTCTATGGTTTTGTGCAGTTTACCATTTGTCTATTTTTAGTTGATAAATTCTTAACAAAGTCATCGGATGAATTTTGTCGGAAAAACGCCTCTTCCCACCGCCAAGACCGCGCCCCTCACTCCTCGGGCGCCTGGATATAGCGGCGGTTCTCCGCCAGATGGAGGATCATGGTGTACCTGGCCCCCTGGGGGTCGTGGCGGCGGATGGCGTTGACCAGCTCCCGGTGGCAGCGCAGGGTGTTCTCCTTGAGCTCGTTGCGGGTCAGGTCGATGTTCAGGCTGGCAGAGGAGTGGATCACGGGCACCAGGGTGCCCACCACCTGGTTGTGGCTGGCCAGTGCGATACAGCGGTGGAACTCCACGTCCTCCTGCTGATAGGGCCGCTCCCCCCGGATGAAGCGCTCCACCTTGGCGCACTGCCCCTCCAGCCGCTTGATCTCCTGCTCGGTGGCCCGGTCGGCGGCCATGGCGGCGATCTCCGGCTCCAGGATGAGCCGCACGTCCAGAAGGTCCAGTGCCAGGCGCCGGTCCTGCTTGGCGAAGGTGAGGCCCAGAGGGTCGTCGGCCACGCCGGGCCGGGGAGCCAGGAAGGTCCCGGAGCCCTGGCGCACCACCAGGATGTTTCGGGACACCAGGCCCTTGATGGCCTCCCGAACGGTCCCCCGGCCCACACCCAGCCGGCGGGCCAGCTCCATCTCCGTGTCCAGACGGTCCCCGGGCTGAAGCTCATTTTCCTTGATGATCTGGATGATCCGCTCCTCCACCGCCGCGGAGAGGGATTTGATGTCGTTTCCCATGACCGCACCTCTTTTCTTTTTGTTTGAAATTTATTCTAACCTCTTTTTCTCCCGGGCGCAAGTAGTCGTTTTTCGTTGACAGCGGCGGCGGGAGCTTTTAGAATAAGAAGAGACATGGAGGAGGACTGCCATATGGAGCTGGACACCTTATATTACAGGCTCAAGAGCCTGACCGCCTACCGGGGGCTGCTGAAGGAGCCGGTGCTGGCGGCGGCGCTGGACCTGCTGGCCCGTCTGACCGCCCGCCAGGGCCCGGAGGCCCTGGACGCCTGGGCCGAGCTGGTCTCCCGCCTGGGGCAGGCCGGGAGCGACGGGCTGGGGGCCTGGCTCTCTGACCAACTGCGGTACAGCGACGAGGCCTGGCCCCACCGGGCCGAGGTGGGGCTGGAGGCCCCCTTCTGGGCGGACGCCGCCCGGCGAGACGTGGAGACCCTGGACGCCCTGGCCGCCCTGGACCCCGCCGGCCTCCGGGACGCTCTGGCCGCCCTCCTCCCCCCCGAGGGCCGCGGGGCGGCGGAGAGCCTGCCCCTCTGGACCGCCGGCCCCGCCATCACCTTCGAGGGGCTGACGGAGTGGTACCGGTCCCACGGCGCCGGGCTCTTTGCCCGCTACCGGGCCTTTTTGTGGGAAGACGGCCGGCTCCTGCCGGTGGCCCGGCCCGATACGCCGGGGCCCGAGGAGCTCATGGGCTACCGGCTCCAGCGCTCCCAGGTGGAGGCCAACACCCGGGCCATGCTCTCCGGCCGCCGGGTAAACAACGTCCTTCTTTACGGGGACAGCGGCACCGGAAAGTCCGCCACCGTCAAGTCCCTCCTCTCCCTTCCCGGGGCGGAGGACCTGCGGCTGGTGGAGATCGAAAAGGGCAGCGTCCACCAGATGCCCCAGCTCATCCGCTCTCTGGGCCACCGGCGGCAGAAGTTTATTCTCTTCATCGACGACCTGGCCTTCGACCAGGACGACCGGACCTACGGGGTGCTGAAAACCATCCTGGAGGGCGGGCTGGAGCCCCGGCCCGCCAACGTGGCCATCTACGCCACCTCCAACCGCCGCAATCTGGTGCGCCAGACCTTCTCCGACCGGGCGGGGGACGAGGTGGACCGGGACGAGACCATCCAGGAAAAGACCGCCCTGGCCGACCGCTTCGGCCTGCGCATCCCCTACCTGGGCCTTGCCAAGGCCGAGTATCTGGAGCTGGTGGAGGTGCTGGCCCGCCGGGCGGGCATCGGCCTGCCCAAGGAGGAGCTCTTCGCCATGGCCGTCCAGTGGGACGTCCGCCATCCCGGCCGCTCCCCCCGCACCGCCCAGCAGTTCATCGCCAGCCTGGGGACCCTGTAAGGCTCCTTATTATGTAAGGAAGGAGGCGCGCTATGCCAAGCCGCCAGCCAAGCTATTACCGCCGCACCGATGGGAAAGGCATGTTCGGCAGCCTTCAGGAGGCCTATGACCGCCTGGACGTCATTATTGAAAGCTCCTACGACGGCATCTATATCACCGACGGGAACGCCGTCACTATCCGGGTCAACCGGGCCTATCTGGAAATCTCCGGCCTCCAGGAAGAGGAGGTCATGGGCCAGAACATGTGGGACTTGGAGAAGGCGGGGGTCATCGACCGCTCGGGCACCCTCATCGCCCTGTCCACCCGGAAACCCGCCTCCCTGGAGCAGACCTTCCGCTCCGGCCGCAAGGCCCTCATCACCTCCACCCCCGTTTTCGGCGACGGGGACCGGATCGTCATGGTGGTCACCAACGTCCGGGATATGACCGACTTCTATGAGCTGCAGGAGAAATATGAGGCCGCCGAGGCCCTGACCCAGAAATACTACTCCGAGATCCAGTTCGTCCGCCGCCAGGTGTTGGACTCCGCCGAGCTTATCGCCGCCGACCAGCGGATGCTGGAGGTGCTGGCCATGGTGGACCGGGTGGCCGCCATGGACGCCACCGTCCTGCTGCTGGGGGAGACCGGCGTGGGCAAGGAGCAGATCGCCAAATATATCTACAAGGCCAGCCCCCGGCACGGGGAGCGCTTCCTCACCGTCAACTGCGGCGCCATCCCCCCCAACCTCATCGAGTCCGAGCTCTTCGGCTACGAGAAGGGGGCCTTCACCGGCGCCAACAAGGAGGGCAAGCTGGGCCTGTTCGAGCTGGCGGACAAGGGCACCGTCTTTCTGGACGAGATCGGCGAGCTCCCCCTGGACATGCAGGTCAAGCTGCTGCGGGTCCTCCAGGAGCAGCAGGTGGTCCGGGTGGGCGGCAGCGAGCCCGTCTCCATCAACGTACGCATCCTGGCCGCCACCAACCGGGACCTGGAGGAGATGGTCCGGCAGAAGACCTTCCGGGAGGACCTCTACTACCGGCTCAACGTGGTCCCCATCACCATCCCGCCCCTCCGGGACCGGCGGGACGACATCCTCCCCTTTACCAGGGCCTTCCTGGATGAGCTCAACAAGAAATACAATCTGAACAAGCAGTTCACCCCCGCCGCCCTCCAGGCCCTTCTGGACTACGACTGGCCCGGCAACGTCCGGGAGCTTCGGAACCTGGTGGAGCGGATGGTCATCATGAGCCGGGACGACCTCATCCGTCCCTCCGACCTCCCCTTCCGGGGCAGCTGGACCCCCGGGGGCCTTCCCGAGGCCGACCTGGACCAGCCCATGGACCTGCGGCAGGAGATGGAGACTCTGGAGCTAAAGGCCATCAACCGGGCTTATGCCAAGTACGGGAACGTCCGCCAGGCCGCCGCCAGCCTGATGATGGACCCCTCTACCTTTGTCCGAAAACGGAGGAAATACACTCAGCGGGCGCTGGAGGAAGAAATCAGCCAAATGTAACCGTTGCAGTTTCGCATCACGTTGCAGTTTTGCAACGTTTATCAAATCCGCAAATACCCTTTCTGCGGTCGTGATCGGGGCCACTTTTGTTGCACTATCGCAACAAAAGTGGCCCCTTTCTTTTTTCTTTGCCCCCGCAAACTATTTTTTACAATTTTTGCTTTCCGTTCCAGCCCAGGGATTTCCGGCTCTCTCCATTCATTTGTTGTACAAGTTGGCACGTTCCTTGCATATATAATAGGCGTGTCAAAGCCGCGGGACGGTGGGAGACGTCGGCCCTTTGCTGGGCAGCCGCGGACAAAGGAGTTACGCAAAGCCCCAACAACTGGAGAAAGGTGGTCTTCAACCAATGGCAAACGAGAAAATTTCGCACAGCCGCTACCGCAAGTACGGCGAAGTCCAGCCCTGCTGGAAAGTCGGCGTCTTTAAGATCCGGCTTCCCTTCGTCCACTACGCATGGTCTGTCCCTGAGATGCTGCAAGCCCTGTTTATGTGCGCGACCTGTCTGGGCGCCATCCCCGTCCTCACCGAGGTCCTCGGCGTGGAGTACGGCGTGGCCCTGTCCATGGTCATCATCAACGGCTTCTTCTACAACATGCACGTCCTTCTGGGCGACCCCGTGGTCCCCGGCTGGATCACCCCGGCCATCCCCATCGTCACCGCGTTCCTGACCGACGGCTACGCCATCGGCCCTGACCGCACCCACGCCCTGATCGCCCTGCAGATGGAAGTCGGTATCATCTTTCTGGTGTTCGGCATCACCGGCATCGGCTCCAAGGTCATCGACATCGTGCCCAACTCCGTGAAGGCCGGTGTGCTGATGGGCGGCGGCCTTGCCTCCGTCATCGGCGAGTTCAAAGAGGGCGGCCGGTTCCATATCTATCCCGTCGCCGTCACCATCGGTCTGCTGGTGGCCTATTTCTGCCTGTTCAGCCCCCAGTTCGCCTGGCTGCGCAAGCGTCACAAGGGCATTAACCTGATCGGTAAGTTCGGTATGCTTCCCGCCATCATCATCGCCGTCATCGTCGGCCCCATCGCTGGCGAGCTCGCCGTCCCCACCGTGTCCTGGTGGCCCCTGTTCAAGGTTCCCGAGTTCGGCAACATCTTCCAGCAGTTGACCCCCTTCGGCATCGGCTTCCCCAGCGCCGCTACCTTTATCGCCGCCATCCCCACGGCTATCGTGGTGTACATCATCGCCTTCGGTGACTTCGTCACCTCCGAGGCCCTGCTCCATCACGCCGACGTTGCCCGTCCCGACGAGGTCCTGGAGTTCGACGCCAACCGCTCCAACCTCATCAGCGGCATCCGTAACGTGGCCATGGCTCTGTGCTGCCCCTACACCCAGATGTGCGGCCCCCTGTGGGCGGCTGTTACCGCCGCTGTTGCTCAGCGGTACGAGGAAGGCCCCACGGCCATGGAATCTTTCTATTCCGGCGCCGGTACCTTCCGTTGGTCCACCTTTGTGGCCGTGTCCCTTATGCCCATCTCCTCCCTGCTCCAGCCCGTGCTGCCCGTCGCTCTGTCTCTGACCGTTCTGGTCCAGGGCTTCATCTGCACCCGTCTGGCTATGGAGATGTGCGAGGACGAGGTTGAGCGCGGCATCTGCGGCGTCATGGGCGCCGTGCTGGCCATCCAGGGCGCTGCCTGGGGCCTGGCCGTCGGCCTGATCCTCCACTTCCTGCTGTACTTCTACTCCGGCAAGAAGGCTGCGGCAGAGGAGCCCGTTGGCATCCAGGATTGATCCCTGCGCCAACTTTTCTCCCAAAGTTGAGATCCGGCGGACGCCGGAACAAATACAGAAACTCAATATCGTGATGTAAGCAAGCGCAAACTTTTTATCGTGAAGTAAAGAAAGGATGATCGAAAATGGCACTCATGACTGGTGAGCAGTACATCGAAAGTATCCGCAAGATCAAAATGGAGATCTACATGTTCGGCAAGAAAGTGGAGAATCCTGTCGACGATCCCATCCTCCGCCCCTCTCTGAACTCCGTTCGTATGACCTACGATCTGGCTCAGATGCCCGAGTATCAGGATCTTATGACCGCCATCTCCCCCTACACCGGCAAGCGGGTCAACCGTTTCACCCACATCCATCAGTCCACTGAGGACCTGATGAACAAGGTCAAGATGCAGCGTCTGTGCGGCCAGAAGACCGCCGCCTGCTTCCAGCGCTGCGTGGGCATGGACGCTTTCAACGCCGTGTTCTCCACCACCTACGAGTGCGACAAGGCCCATGGCACCAACTATCATGAGAACTTCCGCAAGTTCATGACCTACTGCCAGGACAACGACCTGACCGTTGACGGCGCCATGACCGATACCAAGGGTGACCGCTCCCTGGCCCCCCACGCCCAGGCCGATCCCGACCTGTTCCTGCACGTTGTGGAGCGCCGTCCCGACGGCGTGGTGGTCCGCGGCGCCAAGGCTCACCAGACCGGCATCCTCAACAGCCACGAAGTCATCGTGATGCCCACCCAGTCCATGGGGCCCGATGACAAGGACTACGCCATTTCCTTCGCCGTGCCCCTGGACACCAAGGGCCTGTACATGATCATCGGCCGTCAGAGCTGCGACACCCGCAAGCGCGAGGGCAGCGAGATGGACGTGGGCAACAGCGAGTTCGGCGGCGTCGAGGCTCTGACCATTTTCGACAACGTCTTCGTGCCCAACGACCGCATCTTCCTCAACGGCGAGACCGAGTTCGCCGGCATGCTGGTGGAGCGCTTCGCCGGCTATCACCGCCAGAGCTACGGCGGTTGTAAGGTCGGCGTGGGCGATGTCCTCATCGGCGCCGCCGCCGTTGCCGCCGACTACAACGGCGCCAACAAGGCCAGCCACGTGAAGGATAAGCTCATCGAGATGACCCACCTGAACGAGACCCTGTTCTGCTGCGGCATTGCCTGCTCCGCCATGGGCCAGCCCACCGAGAGCGGCAACTACCTCATCGACCTTCTGCTGGCCAACGTCTGTAAGCAGAACGTCACCCGCTTCCCCTACGAGATCGTCCGTCTGGCCGAGGACATTGCCGGCGGCCTGATGGTCACCGCCCCCTCCGAGGCCGATTTCCGCGATCCCAAGCTGGGCCCCGTCATCGACAAGTATCTGCGCGGCGTCGCCTCCGTCACCACCGAGAACCGTCTGCGCATCCTGCGCCTGATCGAGAACCTGTCCCTGGGCACCGCCGCCGTCGGCTACCGCACCGAGTCCATGCACGGCGCCGGCTCTCCCCAGGCTCAGCGCATCATGATCTCCCGTCAGGGCAACCTGGCCCACAAGAAGGAGCTGGCCAAGGCCATCGCCCACATCAAGGAGTAATTGCGCTCCAGGCGGCCATCGCCTAAGAGTGAACTGAACTAAATCGCTTCGGGCCGCTTTCTGCAAATAAAATACATTTGCGGAGAGTGGCCCGAGGTATTATAATGGAGCCATCGACAAACGAAACGGAGTGAATCCACATGGCAACGACTATGGAAGACATCGAGAAGGTATTGGACCAGAACGTGCGGCCCCATCTGCGGGACCACGGCGGCGAGGTCAAGTCCCTGAGCTTTGAGGATGGGACCTACCGCTTCCAGTTCCTTGGCCACTGTTCCAACTGCCCCTCCGCCTATCTCACCACCGAAGAGGTGGTGGCTGAGGAGCTGAAGGGCGCCCTTCCCGACATCAAGGACGTGGTGCTGGTGCAGCAGGTCAGCGAGGAGCTGCTGGCTCAGGCCCGTGCCCTGATGGGCCGCAACCATCCGTAAGGACGTTGCCAATCGCTCCAATTTCTGCGTATAACGCCAGAGTAAAATAATAGGAAAGGGGCCCAACGTATTATGGATTGGAAAACCTACTACAAGGAGCATACCACCACCGCCGAGGAGGCTGTCAAGCTGATCAAGTCCGGTGACCGGGTCGTCGTCGAGCACGCCTGCGGCGAGCCCATCTACCTGGTGGACAAGATGGTGGAGAACGCCGACGCCTATAAGGACGTGGAGATCGTCCACATGGTCGCCATGGGCAAGGGCGCTTACTGCGCCCCCGAGATGGCCGAGCACTTCCATCACAATTCCCTCTTCGTGGGCGCTTCCACCCGGAAGGCCGTGGAGAGCGGTCAGGGCGACTTCACCCCCTGCTTCTTCTTTGAGATCCCCCGCCTGTTCCACAGCACCCTGCCCGTGGACGTGGCCCTCATCAACGTCACCCCTCCCGACGAGAACGGCAACGTCTCCCTGGGCGTGTCCTGCGACTACACCGCCGAGGCCGTGAAGTGCGCCAAGACCGTCATCGCCCAGGTCAACCCCTCCATGCCCTTTACTTACGGCGCCACCGTCATTCCCGTTACCGACATCTCCGCTTTCGTGGAGCATGATGAGCCCCTCATCGAGCTGGGCGCCCCCAAGATCGGCGACACCGAGCGGGCCATCGGTGAGCACTGCGCCTCTCTGATCCCCGACGGCGCCACCCTCCAGCTGGGCATCGGCGCCATCCCCGACGCCGTCCTGCTGTTCCTGAAGGACAAGAAGGACCTGGGCATCCACTCCGAGATGTTCTCCGACGGCGTGGTGGAGCTGGTGGAGGCCGGCGTCATCACCAACGCCAAGAAGACCCTGAAGCCCGGCAAGTTCGTGGTCACCTTCCTCATGGGCACCAAGCGGCTCTATGACTTCGTCAACAAGAACCCCGACGTGGATATGCAGCCGGTGGACTACGTCAACAACCCCTTCGTCATCGCTCAGAACGACAACCTGATCTCCATCAACTCCTGCGTGCAGGTGGACCTGATGGGCCAGGTGGCCTCCGAGTCCGTGGGCCTGCGTCAGATCTCCGGCACCGGCGGCCAGGTCGACTTCGTCCGCGGCGCCTCCGCCTCCAAGGGCGGCGTGTCCATCATGGCCTGCCCCTCCACCGCCGCCAAGGGCACCGTCTCCAAGATCGTTCCCTTCCTGGATCACGGCGCCGCCGTCACCACCTGCCGTAACGACGTGGACTACGTCATCACCGAGTTCGGCATCGCCCACCTGAAGGGCGAGACCCTGCGCAACCGCGCCAAGAACCTCATCAAGATCACCCACCCCGACTTCCGGGCCGGCCTGATCGAGGAGTTCGAGAAGCGCTTCCACTGCAAGTACGAGGACTGATCTCCTAACCCCGCGGCATTCCTAATAAAAAGGCCCGGCGTCCGTTGGACGCCGGGCCTTTTTCATTTTCTCACCGTCTGCCGATCCGGATGACCACCGCCGTGCGGTCGTCGGCGGCCCCCACCCGCTTCTCGCTCTCGGCCATGATGTCCCGGGCCAGCTCCTTGGGGCTCTCCCCGTCAAACTGGGCCAGCATGTCCCGCACCCACTGGTCGTCAGAGGCGTCGGCCACGCCGTCGCTGAGGAGGAGGACGCAGTCTCCCGGGCCCAGGGCCAGGCCGGTGACGTCGGGCCCCACCCCGTCTCCGTCCACCAGACCGGCGGGGAGGGCTGCGCCGGTGATCCGGCTCACCACGCCGGAGCGCTTCACATAGGTGGGGGCGGCCCCGTACTTGCACACCTCTCCCCCGCCGGTAAAGAGGTCCAGCCGCAGCAGGTCCACCGTGGTGAAGGCCCCCGTCTCCTCATTGCGCAGGGCCAGGGCGGAGTTCACCGTCCGCAGGGCGGCGGCGGCCTCCAGCCCCGCCCGGAGGAACTCCTCCAGGAGCCGCACAGCCAGGGCGCTCTCCCGCTGGGCGGCGGCCCCGCTGCCCATGCCGTCACAGAGGAGGACGAAAAGGCTGCCGTCGGAGCGTTTGAACCAGGTTCCCGTGTCCCCGCTCTCGGTCTGCCCTTCCTTCCGCCGGGCGGCCAGGCCGGCCACCGCCATCAGAGGTTCCGCCTGGAGGAAGGTCACCCGGTCCGCCCTGTCCTCCTCCGCCAACCGGAGGGGCAGGCCCATCAGGTCGGAGAGCTTGCGCAGCTCCGCCGCCTCCCGCAGGACTTCCAGTCCGTCCCCGGCCACCTCGGCACGGAGATGGCCCAGCTCGTCATAGTAGACCGCCGTCTCCCCCTCCAGCCCCAGGGCGGTGAGGTGCTGGCGCAGCCGTTTTTCCCGGAGGGGGTCGGGGGTCAGCTCGGTGGAGAGCTCCACGGCGGCGGTGGAGAGGACGTCGGCCAGGGCCTCATACTGCCGGCACACCGCTCCCCGGTTTTCCCGGACCCGGTTCTGGTACTGCCGCCGGTAGAGGAGGGCGGTGACCTCCTCATTGGCGGTCCGCAGGAAGGCTGGGAACTGGAGGCACCGGCTGGCGAACCAGCCGGGGAAATCCCCCGCCTCCCCCCGCCCCCGCTCCAGCATGGTGGGCAAAGCGTCGTTGAGTGCGTTATAGGTGCTGACATAGTCGTGCTCCCAGCAGGTGTTCCGCAGGGCGCACCGCTGGCAGACCCGCTCGGCGGTGCGGTCAAAGACCGAGGAGACGTCGCCGTCGTTGGGCCCCTGGGGCGGGAAGGCCGAGCGCAGGCCCTCGCACACCGTCCGAAAGGCCCCGGCGGTGGCCGAGAGCTTGTCCCACACATAGGCCGCCGCCCGGCGGGCGGTGTCCTGCTTCCCCTCCCGGGTCAGCAGGGCCGAGAGCCTGCGCGTCAGCTTTTGGGGCAGCAGGAGAAAGAGGACGGAGGCGATGAACACCTCGTAGAGGCTGGACACCCGCTGGGCGGCGTCCCAGGTCCACAGCACCGCCACGGCGTTGGTGACCACATAGGTGAGGGCCCCAAAGAGCCGCCCCTGCTTCCACCCCGCCCCGGTGAGCAGGCCGGAAAAGCCGTAGGCCATGGTATAGAAGGGGGCGCCTCCGGCGGCCAGGTCCATGCCCAGGCCCGCGGCCACCCCGGTGGCGGCTCCCAGGCCCAGCCCCCCCTCGTGGGCCACCGCCATGACCAGCAGGGCGGCCGCCAGCCGCCCGATGGACAGGTCCCCCCAGAAGGTGACGCCCGCCAGGGCCACCAGAAGGGTGCCCAGAAGAAGGAACAGGCTCACCGTCTGCCGGGTGGTCAGCGCGCTGTCCTCCCGCTTCTGGGTCCAGGGGGAGAAAGCCGTGCGGTAGAAGTAAGCCGACGCCCCCGCCAGCAGGATCTCCGTGGCGAAAAAGATCACCTGGGCCGGCCGCCAGCGGGCGTCCGACAGGTAGACAAAACCAGTGACGGCGTCCATTGCCGCCGCCACCAAAGGCATGAACCAGGTCTTTTGATAAAGCCGCACATCATAAAAGGCAAAGGCCACCGAAAACACCAGCACACAGGCGGCGGCGTAGCGCAGCCCCTCCACGAAGCCCCGGAAGGTGAGATACCCCAGGCAGGCCCCCAGCAGGGCGCACAGCCCGTCCATCCCCGAGCCGGAGCAGGCCACCAGCCCGATCCCAAAGGGGGCGTACCCGCCGAAGATCTCCCCTCCGGCCAGCACCGCCCCCAGCATGAAGCGCATGAGGCACTCCGCCCCCCGGGCCAGGGCCGGGGCCCGGAGCACCACCCGGCCGGTCTGTCCCAGTTCCTCCCCCACCTGGGCCGCCTTGGTTTTCCATTTTACCGCCATCACAGTCTCCTCCTATGTACAGGGTTTCCATTTTTACCCATTTCGATGACAGTATACTCCAGGTATTGGAAATTCTTTGCCGAAATAGGGGGAGGGGAACGGATGGGACGGGGAAGCCGGACAGATCCGGCGGAGGGGCTCCGCCTTTCCGATTGTCAAATGTCCGCAATCGTGCTAAAATGGAGCAAATTACGGAAACAGGAGACACTGACGTGAACATCGGCAATGTTACCATCCCCTCCCCCCTGGCCCTGGCCCCCATGGCCGGGGTCACCGATCTGGCCTTCCGAACCATCTGCCGGGAGCTGGGGGCGGGTTATACCGTCACCGAGATGGTGTCGGCCAAGGCCCTGTGCTATCAGGACCAGAAAAGCCTCCCCCTCCTGAGCCTGGGCCGGGGGGAGCACCCCGCCGCCGTCCAGCTCTTCGGAAGCGACGAGGAGAGCATGGAGCGGGCCGCCGCCAAAGCACTCCGCCTTTCGGGGGCGGACATCATCGACATCAACATGGGCTGTCCCGTGCCCAAGGTGTGCAACAACGGGGACGGTTCCGGCCTGGCCCGGGACCCGGAGCGGGCCGCCCGGGTGGCCGCCGCCGCCGTCCGGGGGGCGGCGGGCGCCCCCGTCACCGTAAAGATCCGGCTGGGCTGGGACAAGGGCCACATCAACTGCGTGGAGCTGGCCAGGCGGCTGGAGGACGCGGGGGCCTCCGCCATCGCCGTCCACGGCCGCACCAAGGTGCAGATGTACTCCGGCCGCGCCGACTGGGAGGGCATCCGGCAGGTCAAAGAGGCCGTCTCCATCCCGGTCATCGCCAACGGGGACATTTTTACCCCGGAGGACGCCGTAAAAATCCTCCAGCGCACCGGCTGCGACATGGCCATGATCGGCCGGGGGGCCTTCGGCAACCCCTGGCTCTTCCAGCAGTCCGCCGCCGCCCTGGCGGGCGAGCCCATCCCCCCCCGCCCCCCGCTGGCCCAGCGGTGCGACACGGCCGTCCGCCAGATCGAACTGGCGGCGGAGCACAAGGGCGAGCACATCGCCTGCCTGGAGGCCCGGAAGCACTACGCCTGGTACCTCAAGGGCATCCCCTACGCCGGGTATTATAAGGAACAGCTCTGCAAGGTGGAGACCCTGGAACAAGTCTACCGCATCACCGAGGGCATCAAGCGGGACCTAAGGGACCCGGAGGAATAAATCCCCGCGTCCCCCGCAACTTTTTAAACTTCTCCCCGCTCAGGCGCACCAATGAGTTGCAAATACTGTCTGTACAGCAGTACCCAGCGGCAGCGGCGCTCAGAGGAGACGGAGTTGACAGACGTGAGCGCCGGTCGTTAGAAGCTGCCACTTGTATATTTAGTTAGCGCTTTTCTTTGGCATCCAAAACCGTTTCTTTTGGCAAGACAAAAGAAATGGGTTTGGGCCCCCGGCAGGGCCGCCCTGCCGTCCGTCCCCGCCCGCAGGCGGGATATCCCAACCCAAAAGGCAGGTGAGAACCGGTGACAGAACAAGCCCTCATCCAGGCCGCCCAGTCGGGCGACCAGGACGCCTTCGCCCAGCTGGTGGAGGCCAACCAGACCATGGTGTACAACCTGGCCTACCGCATGACGGGCAGTCCCGACGATGCCGCCGATCTCACCCAGGAGGCCTTCCTCAACGCCTGGCGGGGCCTGGCCCGGTTCGGCGGCCAGAGCGCCTTTTCCACCTGGCTCTACCGCCTCACCTCCAACGCCTGCATCGACTTCCTCCGCCGGGAGAAGCGGCGGGGGACCCTGTCCATGACGGTGGAGAGCGGCGACGAGGAGCGGCAGGCCGAGGTCCCCGACGACCGCTGGTCCCCGGAGCGGCAGTTGGAGCGGCAGGAGGCCCGGGAAGCGGTGCAGAAAGGGCTGGACGCCCTCTCCCCCGACCACCGGCAGGTCCTTCTGCTGCGGGAGCTGGAGGGGCTCAGCTACCAGGAGATCGCCCAGTGTTTGGACCTGGAGGAGGGGACCGTCAAATCCCGCATCGCCCGGGCCCGGCTGTCCCTGCGGGATTTTCTGAAAAAAAATAATTTCTAAGTTTTTTCTCCCATGTGCCCGGCCCGCCGGGGCGGGCGCCGTCACATTTTTGTAAATCCTCTGATATGATTTATAAAAAGCGGGAACTTTTCCGGCCGACCGCCGTCCAAAGGCTGGAACCAAACGAGAGAGGAGGGTGACCCGTGTCAAACTGCGACGAATATCTGGAGCTGATCAGCGCCCGGCTGGACGGGGCGCTCTCCCCCGAGGAGAATACCCGGCTGGAGGAGCATCTGGCCGGCTGTCCGGACTGCCGCGCCCTGGCGGAGGAGCTCTCCGCCCTTCACGCCGCCGTGGCCGCCCTGCCCCCTGTGGCGCCTCCCCCGGATCTGGCCGGGCGCGTCATGGAAGCCGTGCGGGCGGACAACACAATCCCTTTTGTCCCCGGTGAGGCCAAGGCCCGGGCCAGGCGCCGGAACCAATGGCTGGCCACCGCGGCCGTGCTGGCCGTGATCCTGGTGGGCGCGGGAGCCCTCCGCCCCTGGATGGCGGGCGGCAACACCTCCGCCCCCTCGGCGGACACGGCGATGGCCATGACCGCCGCCGGCCGCTCCGGGGCCGCCGCGCCGGCGGATGCCGGCGAGGGCACTCCGGAAAGCGCCGAGCAGAGTGTCCAGGCGTTCAGCGCGCTGGAAGACAATGGGGCTGGGTCCGCCGTTCCGGAGGAAACCGCCGCCCCCGTCCAGGCGGACGCCACCTGCGGCGGGGGGGCCGGCTCCGCCGCCTACAAGGCGGTCTCCCCCACTCCGGCCCCCACCCCCGCCATGCAATTCCGCAGCGCCCCCATTCCCGTCGGAAGCATCAGCCCCGAGTTGGGCGTGGCTCCCGCCAACGGCCTTCCGGGTGCCTCCAATGACACGGCCCAGGCCGACCAGGATGCCCTCCCCCCGGAGGATTCCGCCGAGCCTGCCGCCCAGCCGGAGCAGCGTCAGGCCGTCACCTTTTACAGCTTCCCCGACGTTCAGAAAGAGGTCCTGGACCTCTGTGCCGCCGAGCTTTTCCCCGACGCCCTCTCCGACCCGGCCCCCGTCTACGACCGCTCCGCCCGGACCCTTACCCTCACCCTGCCGGAGGGGGAGACAGCCGTCCTCACCTGCGGCGAGACCCAGACGGACCACATCTATCCCGTGACCTGCCTGCAAGGGGAGGCCGTCACTTCTTATCTGGCGGACCTGACTGCCGGGACGGTCACTCCGGCGGAGGCCGACCCAAATACGCCATAAAAAGCAGCGGTAAAAACCGCTGCTTTTTTCTTTGCCTCTCCGCTGTGCATTTTTCTCAAATTTCAGTTGTCAGAACGGCCGGTTTGCGTTATAATCAACAAGAACAGTGTTTTCGTTTCCCGGCTCCCCACTGTGAGCTGCATCCCAAAACGTAAGGAGAGGAATCAAATGAGCTATTCCGCGCAAAACATCCGCAACGTCTGCCTGCTGGGGCACGGTGGCAACGGAAAGACGTCCCTGGCGGAAAGTATGCTTTATCTCGCCGGCGGCTCCATCCGCCTGGGCTCCGTGCCCGACGGCAACACCGTCAGCGATTACGACCCCGAAGAGATCAAGCGCCAGATCTCCATCTCCACCTCCATCCTCCCCGTGGAGTACAACGGCTGTAAGATCAACGTGCTGGACACCCCGGGCTACTTCGACTTCTCCGGCGAGGTGATGGAGGCCCTCCAGGCCGCCGACGCCGCCATCATCGTCTGCTCGGCCAAGTCGGGCATGAGCGTAGGCGCCGAGAAGGCGTGGAAATTCTGCGCCGAGCGGAAGATCCCCCGCATCCTCTACGTGTCCAAGACCGACGAGGAGAACTCCGACTATAACGCCGCCTTCGCCACCCTCCGGGACCGCTTCGGCAAGAACATCGCCCCCCTGGTGGCCCCCATCTGGGACGCGGATAAAAAGGTCATCGGCATCATCGACGTCCTCCATAAGCGGGCCTTTGAGGCCGGCCCCAAGGGGGAGCGGCTGGAGATCGACGTGCCCGAGGACAAGAAGGCCGTCCTGGACGAGCTCTACGACTCCCTGAAGGAGTCGGTGGCCGAGACCAGTGAGGCCATGATGGACAAATACTTCGGCGGCGAGGACTTCACCTACGCCGAGATGGTCCAGGGCCTTCGGGCCGGCGTGCGGGACCTGTCCCTGTTCCCGGTGCTGTGCGGCTCCGCCCTGTCCGGCCTGGGCACCCGGATGCTTCTGGACGCCATCATCGAACTGCTGCCCAACCCCGTGGAGGGCCGCCCCCTGATGGGCGAGAACGCCGACGGGGAGCTGGACGAGTTCGTGGCCGCCCCCGGCGCCCTGCCCACCGCCTTCGTGTGGAAGACCGTCTCCGACCAGTACGGCAAGTACTCCTACCTCAAGGTCCTCTCCGGCAGTCTGAAGCCCGATATGCCCATCGTGAACGCCCGCACCGGCGAGCCGGAAAAGCTGGGCCGTCTCTATCAGATGCGGGGCAAGAAGGCAGAGGAAGTGAAGGAGCTGCAGTGCGGCGACATCGGTGCCGTCACCAAGATGGATAAGCTCAAGACCGGCGACACCCTGTGCGACCCCCGCAAGGTGGTGAAGCTGGAGCCCATCCCCTTCCCCGAGCCCTGCTACTCCGTGGCCATCTCCCCCAAGACCAAGGGCCAGGAGGACAAGATCGCCGCCGGCCTCACCCGCCTGGAGGAGGAGGACCAGACCTTCCACTGGGTCAACAACGCCGAGACCCGGCAGATGGTGGTCTCCGGCACCGGCGACATGCAGATGGACGTGATCCTCTCCCGGCTGAAGAACCGCTTCGGCGTGGACGCCGAGCTCTCCGAGCCCCGAGTGGCCTACCGGGAGAAGATCCGCAAAAAGGTGGAGGTCCAGGGCCGCCACAAGAAGCAGACCGGCGGCCACGGCCAGTTCGGCGACGTGTGGATGCGCTTCGAGCCCGGCGAGAGCGAGGAGCTGGAGTTCTGCGAGGCCGTGGTGGGCGGCGCCGTGCCCAAAAACTACTTCCCCGCCGTGGAAAAGGGGATGCGGGAGGCGGTCCAGCACGGCGTGCTGGCGGGCTATCCCGTGGTCAACCTGAAGGCCACCCTCTTCGACGGGTCCTACCACCCGGTGGACTCCTCCGAAATGGCCTTCAAGACCGCCACCCAGCTGGCCTACAAGGCCGGTATGCCCGACGCCTCCCCCACCCTGCTGGAGCCCATCGGGGAGCTGAAGGTCACCGTGCCCGACAGCTACATGGGCGACGTCATCGGCGATCTGAACAAGCGCCGGGGCCGCGTGCTGGGCATGGACCCCGCCGGGGACGGCGACCAGGTCATCTCCGCCGAGGTCCCCATGGCCGAGATGGGCCGCTACGCCATCGACCTCAGGTCCATGACCCAGGGCCGGGGCTCCTTCACCTTCCACTTCGTGCGCTACGAGGAGGCGCCCCCCGCCGCCCAGGAAAAGGCCATCGCCGCCGCCAAAGCCATGGCGGAGCTGGACGACTGATCACCCATCAATAAAAAACCGTCCGGGATCGAAGTTTTCTTCGATCCCGGACGGTTTCTCTTTTCGAAAGTGTCCCTTTCCCGCGCGCTTAAACGCCCAGATAGGAAAAGTGCATATAGTCCTTGTTGGTGGGCCAGGCGTTGCCCCCCCAGGAATAGCCGTAGGCGTTGAAGGTCCGCACCACGCTGCCGTTTTCCGGGATGGACCAGGGGTCCTCCCCCGGCTTCCAGTACTTCCCCGCTCCCACGGCCCCGCTGGCGTAGACCTGGTAGTTCTCCCCGGCGTTGATATCCACCGCCGTGCCGCAGTTGTGCTCCCCCTTGGCGCTGTCCCCCCGCCAGTCGTAGCCGCCGATCTCGTAGATGGGGAACTGCTCAGGGTCCAGGTAGATCTCCGTAAAGATGGCGGTCATGTCGTCCACGATGGCCTCGTGGACGGTAAAGGTCAGGTGTCCCGTGGTCTTGATGCCGGTGGCCTTGTCCAGCTTCCACACCGGCACGGTCACCTGGGCCATGTGCCCGGCCGCCTCCTCCTCATTGTCATATCGCCTGCGCTCCGCCGTCCCATAGAGGCGGACGAGCTTGGCGTCGTTCTCCCCCAGCGCCCGGAGGGCCGGATCGCCGGAGGGGGCGGCGGGGGCCTCTCCCTCCGCAGGGATCGGTTCCTCCGGCTCCTCCAGGGTTCCGGCGTGCTCCTCCGCCCAGGCGTCCAGGAATTGGGCCAGCCGGTCCAGCAACACCGTCCCCTCCGCCCGGGTGAGGGGGTTCTCTCCCCGGAAGGAGCCGTCCTCGTAGCCCCCCAGCAGGCCCCGGCCCGCCATCTGGGCCACGGCGGCCCGGCAGGGCTCCGGCACGCTGTCCCAGTCGGTGAATGCCGGCTGGGCCCCTTCCAGGTCGGAGACCCCGCCCACGCCGGACAGGGCGGCGTACAGCAGGACGGCCGCCTCCTGCCGGGTCAGGGGAGCGTCCAGGTCACCGGCGTCCAGGCCCCCCAGCACCCCGGCCCCCTCCGCCGCCGCCCGGGCGCCGGAGGCCCAGTGGCCGCCCTCCGCCTCGGGGGGCGTCTGGGCCAGGGCGTCGGGCCAGAAGGCCCGGCCCAGCATGGTCAGATAGTGCCCCCAGGTCAGGGCGTCGTCGGGCCGGACCGTGCCGTCCTCGTAGCCGGAGAGCCACCCCCGGCTCCCCGCCCGCTCCAGGGCCTCCCCGGCCCAGTGGTCCCCGGCGTCGCTCCAGACAGCCCCCGCGGAGCCCGCCAGCAGGCCGGCGGTCAATACCAGCGCCAGCAGCCGTCGCATATCCCCCACCCCTCTCACGCTCTTTTCTTCTATTATATCTGCTTTTTCGACAGGAACAAGAGAAACTTTTCCCCGGCGCAGCCATTGATTTTCGCAAATAATCTTGCATTGGAAGCATTTTCGTGGTATACTCCCTATGATAGTAGTGTAAGTATGGTGAGAGTGAGGTTTGTTCCTCACTCTTTTTGATTGGAAAGAGGGGTTTGAAGTCCGAATGGCGAAAGTGACCGAAGTGGTTCAGGCGTTGGCCCAGCCCATTGTGGAGGAGAACGGCTGCACCCTCTGGGACGTGGAGTACGTCAAGGAGGCCGGGGTCTGGTACCTGCGGCTCTATATCGACAAAGCCGGCGGCGTGTCCATCGACGACTGCGTGGCCATCGACCACGCCATGGACCCGGTGCTGGACGCGGCCGACCCCATTCCGGGCAGCTACACCTTTGAGGTCTCCTCCGCCGGGGCGGACCGGGCCCTCAAAAAGCCGGAGCACTTCGCCGCCTGCCTGGGCAGCGAGGTGGAGGTCAAGCTCTACCGGGCCGAGGAGGGCCGGAAGGAGTGGGTGGGCACCCTCACCGCCTACGCCGACGGGGACGTGAGCATCTCCGCCCCCGCCGGGGAGAAAACCTTTTTGAAAAAAGACATAGCGCAGGTACGGCTGTACGTGCGCGTTTGATGGATAAAGGAGACTAAGTATCATGCCGAAGAAAAATCAGAAGGCCCAGAAGACCAACGAGCTGGACGCCCCCGAGTTCTTCACCGCCATCGAGCTCATTGAGAAGGAAAAGGGCATCCCCAAGGGCTATATGATGGAGAAGATCACCCTGGCCCTGGTCTCCGCCTACAAGAAGGACCACGAGGACGCCGGGGACAACATCGTGGTGGACGCCGACCCCGAAAAGGGCACCGTGCGCATGTATATCAAAAAAGACGTGGTGGAGACCGTGGACAATCCCGCCACCGAGATCAGCCTGGAAGAGGCCCAGGCCAAGCTGCCCCGGGCCATGCTGGGGGACGTGGTCTCCATCGAGGTCAAGACCCGGGACTTCGGCCGCATCGCCGCCCAGACCGCCCGGCAGGTCATCATCCAGGGGATGCGGGAAGCCGAGCGGGGCATGATCTTCGACGAGTTCACCTCCAAGGAGCACGAGATCCTCACCGGCCTCGTCACCCGCATCGACCCCCGCACCGGGGGCGCCTCCCTGCGCATCTCCTCGGGCAGCGAGTTTACCGAGGCCTATCTGGCCCCCAGTGAGCAGGTCCGGGGAGAGAGCTACGTGGAGGGCATGCGCCTCAAGGTCTACGTGGTGGAGGTCCGCCGC
The DNA here is from genome assembly GCA_022846075.1 of Oscillospiraceae bacterium. Lineage (GTDB taxonomy): Bacteria > Bacillota > Clostridia > Oscillospirales > Oscillospiraceae > Vermiculatibacterium. Next base: position 772,722 of record AP025582.1, on the reverse strand, counting down.
TCCACCCGGGGCCCCCAGGTCCTCATCTCCCGCACCCACCCCGGCCTCGTCAAGCGGCTCTTCGAGCTGGAGGTGCCCGAGATCTACGACGGCACCGTGGAGGTCAAGTCCATCGCCCGGGAGGCGGGCAGCCGCACCAAGCTGGCGGTGTGGTCCGCCGACCCCAACGTGGACCCCATCGGCGCCTGCGTGGGCCCCAAGGGCCAGCGGGTGAACAACATCGTGGCCGAGCTCAAGGGCGAGAAGGTGGACATCATCAAGTGGTCCGAGGACCCGGCGGAGTACGTGGCCGCCGCCCTGGCCCCCGCCGACGTGATCTCGGTCACCACCCTGGACGACGGCAAGAACTGCCGGGTGGTGGTCCCCGACGACCAGCTCTCCCTGGCCATCGGCAAGGAGGGGCAGAACGCCCGCCTGGCCGCCAAGCTCACCGGCTACAAGATCGACATCAAGCCCGAGAGCGCCCCCGAGGATCCCGAACCGGAGGAGGAGGACCTCATCCTGGACGAGGAGCCCGAGGAGGCCGACGAGACCAATGCGGTCGACGAGGTCAATGAGACCGGCGAGGCCAATGAGGCCGAAGAGGCCGCTTCCGAAGAATAAGGCTTCCCCTGGGGGAAGCTGTAAGCCCGAATGGCTGACTGATGAGGGGAGCTTATCGGATACGCAGAGCCTTTCCCATATCGCGCCATTCCCCTCATCCGCCCCCTTCGGGGGCACCTTCCCCCGAGGGGAAGGCCAACACAGATCATTTGAAGGGAGGTTTCCCCCATGCCGAAAAAAATTCCCCTGCGCCAGTGTGTGGGCTGCCGGGAACACAGGCCCAAACCTGAGCTGATCCGGGTGGTCCGCTCTCCGGAAGGGGAGGTCTCCCTGGATTTCAAAGGCAAGAAGCCCGGCCGGGGCGCCTACGTGTGTCCCGACCCCGCCTGCCTGATGCGGGCCCGCAAATCCCGGGCCCTGGAGCGGGCCTTCTCCGCCCCCCTGCCCGATGAGGTATGGGCGGCGCTGGAAGCCCAGATGGAAGCAGGTGACAAAAATGGATAACTCCCTGCTGGGCCTCATCGGCCTGGCCCGGAAAGCGGGCCGGGTGGAGGTGGGCGAGGAGCCGGTCTCCATCGCCGCCCGCACCCACAAGGCTAAGCTCATCCTTTTGGCCTCCGACGCCGCCGAGAACACCATCCGCCGGGCCAAGAGCCTGGGGGAGATCGGCAACTGCCCCTGTCTGGTGTCCCCCTTCTCCAAGCCGGAGCTGGGCGGGGCCGTGGGCCGGGCCAGCTGCGCGGTGATGGCCCTCACCGAGGTGGGCTTCGCCGCCTCCACGGCCAGGAAGCTGGCCCAGGCCGACCCCGAGCAGTACGGCGAAGCCGCGGGGCGGCTGGACCACAAGGCGGAAAAGACCTACCGCCGCCAGAAGGAGCGCAAAAACAAGGAAAAGGCCATTGAGGCCAGACAGCACAAACCCTGGGCGCCCCCGCCCAAGGAACGCAGATCATGAACGTTGGAAGAGAATCAGGAACCGGGCTTGTTCCAATCAGAAAGGGGGAGAACCCTCTCCCCTTTTCTCGTTGGCACAAGCCCCCACATGGAGGTGGCTCATTTGCTGAATAACAAGTATCGTGTCCATGAAGTAGCCAAAGATTTCGGAAAGAACTCCAAGGAGATCGCGGATATCCTCACCCAGTACGCCACGGCCCCCAAGAACCACATGCAGGCCCTTGAGGACCGGGAGCTCTCCCTCATCTTTGAGTATCTGACCCAGCACCATCAGGTGGAGAGCATCGAGAGCGTCTTTGCCGACGTCTATCACGAGCCCAAGCCCGCTCCGGCTCCCGCCCCCAGCGCCCCCGCGGCGCCCAAGGCGGCCGCCCCCGCCCAGGGCAAGCCCCAGCAGCACGCCCAGCCCGCCGCTCCCCAGCAGCAGGGAGCCAGGCCCCAGCAGGGCGGTCAGGCTCAGCCCGCCGCCCAGGTCCAGCGCCCCGCCACCCGTGTTCCCGAGAAGAAGCTGGTGGACACCCGCAAGGGCGGCGCCGTGAACCTGGAGAAATACGACGAGCGGCTGGAGAAGATCGCCTCCACCAAGACCACCCAGATGCAGGCGGGCAAGCAGAAGTTCCAGGGCCGCAACAATAACCAGCGCCGGGGCGGCGGCTTCCAGGGCAACAAGCGCCGCCAGGAGGAGCAGGACCGGATGCGCCGGCTCCAGCTGGAGATCGCCAAAAAGACTCCCCTGAAGGTCATGATCCCCGACGAGATCGCCGTCAACGAACTGGCCTCCCGGATGAAAAAGACCGGCGCCGAGGTGGTCAAGACCCTCATGAAGAACGGCATCATGGCCTCCATGTCCGATGTCATTGATTTCGACACCGCCGCCATCATCGCTGAGGAGATGGGCTGCAAGGTGGAGAAGGAAGTCATCGTCACCATCGAGGAGAAGCTCATCGACACCGCCGAGGACAAGGCCGAGGACCTCATCGACCGCGCCCCCGTGGTGGTGGTCATGGGCCACGTGGACCACGGCAAGACCTCCCTGCTGGACTATATCCGCAGCGCCCACGTGGTGGACCGGGAGGCCGGCGGCATTACCCAGCACATCGGCGCCTATCAGGTGGAGGTGAAGGGCAAGCCCATCACCTTCCTGGACACGCCGGGCCACGAGGCCTTTACCGCCATGCGGGCCCGGGGCGCCATGATCACCGACGTGGCCATCCTGGTGGTGGCCGCCGACGACGGCATCATGCCCCAGACCATCGAGTCCATCAACCACGCCAAGGCCGCCGAGATCCCCATCATCGTGGCCATCAACAAGATGGATAAGCCCGAGGCCAACCCCGAGCGCATCAAGCAGCAGCTCACCGAGTACGAGCTGGTAGCCGAGGACTGGGGCGGCGAGACCATCATCTGCCCCATCTCCGCCAAGACCGGCGAGGGCGTGGATAACCTGCTGGAGATGGTCACCCTCACCGCCGAGATGCGGGAGCTGAAGGCCAACCCCAACCGCTCCGCCCACGGCGCCGTCATCGAGGCCCGGCTGGACAAGGGCCGTGGCCCCGTGGCCACCCTCCTGGTGCAGAACGGCACCCTCAACCAGGGCGACGTCATCATCGCCGGCACCGCCGTGGGCCGTGTCCGGGCCATGCAGAACGCCCAGGGCGAGACCCTGGAGCACGCCGGCCCCTCCGTCCCCGTGGAGATCATCGGCATGGCCGAGGTGCCCCAGGCGGGTGACGACTTCCACGCCGTGGCCGACGAGCGCATGGCCCGTGAGCTGGCCGAGCAGCGCAAGCACGACCAGAAGATGGCCTCCTCCAGCGCCCTGGGCAAGGTCACCCTGGAGGATCTGTTCAGCCAGATCCAGCAAGGCGAGGTCAAAAACCTGAACGTCATCGTCAAGGCCGACGTCCAGGGCTCCGCCGAGGCGGTGAAGGCCTCCCTGGAGAAGATCTCCAACGAGGAGGTCCGGGTGCGGGTCATCCACTGCGCCGTGGGCGCCATCAATGAAAGCGACGTGATGCTGGCCTCCACCTCCGGCGCCATCATCGTGGGCTTCAACGTCCGGCCCGACACCAACGCCAAGGCCTCCGCCGCCCGGGACCACGTGGATATGCGGATGTACCGGGTCATCTACGACGCCATCGACGAGATCGAGGCGGCCATGAAGGGGATGCTCTCCCCCAAGTTCAAGGAAGTGGAGCTGGGCACCGTGGAGGTCCGGGAGGTCTACAAGATCACCGGGGCCGGCATCATCGCCGGCTGCTACGTCACCTCCGGCCGGGTCACCCGCAACGCCCAGATCCGTCTGGTGCGGGACGGCATCGTGGTCCACGAGGGGGCCATCGCCTCTCTGCGGCGGTTCAAGGACGACCAGAAAGAGGTCGCCCAGGGCTACGAGTGCGGCATCGGTATCGAGAAGTATTCCGACATCAAGGTCGGCGATATCATCGAGGCCTTTGAGATGCAGCAGATCGAAGTGTGATACCTCCCCCGCAGGAGGGCCCGCCCCGGCACAGCCGGGGCGCCTACGTTAAAAATTTGCCACCGGCAAATTTTCTTAACACTGCGGTGCAGCAGATCGAAGTTTAAAGCAAAGCCGTAGGGGCGGGCGTATCGCCCGCCCCTTTCTGCTTATCGAAGGGCGAGGCCCACTTTGAGGCCGCAGGCGAACGCGGCGTCCATGTCCTCTCCCGCCGCCACGGACAGCTCTTCCAACATATCCTCCAGCTCTTCCCGAAGCTCAGGATGGGCGGCGCAGAGCCGGTCCAGCCGCCGTTCCGCCTGGAATTGGTTTTCCCGCCGGATGCTACGGGAGCGAACGCCATAACTGCCTTCCATGAGATTATCGTAGGCGTAGTCGCAGAGGACACGGGTCAAATCGTCCATATAAAACACCTCGTTTAGCTTTTTGTTAATTCAATTATATAACAATAAGTTAATTTGTCAAGGGGGTCAATATGCTAAACAAAAAAGAGTTTGGCCTGCGCTTGCGGGAGGTAAGAAAGGCCAGCGGTGAGAACCAAAACGTCTTGGCCGCAATCCTTCAGGTTTCCACACCCCAAATCAGCGATATGGAAAACGGCAAGAAAACCACCACTCTTGAAAAATTAGTGCTGATTTGTGAACACTATGGAGTGTCGTCCGATTATCTCTTGGGACTTACAGATTAACGTCATCTTTTGACTGCGCGGGCCACCCGCGTGGGTGCGTCTGGGGGATCATCTTTTCCAGTTTCAAGAAGAGAGACCTGCCCGGCATAGCCGGGCAGCCTCCGCTAAAAATGTGCCACCGGCACATTTTCTTAACGCTGCGGCCCCCAGCCCCCCCAGAAAAGACGCCCGGAGGGGGATTTCGATTTCCCCTTCCGGGCCCCCCCCTTGAAACCCTCCCCAGGCTGTCTACAAGAGGGTAAGATGACCCCAGCCCCTTACTCCGTAACGGGTCCGGGGTTCGGCAGGTCTTAGGCTTCCCCTGGGGGAAGCTGTCGAGCGAAGTGAGACTGATGAGGGGAACTTATCTTTCTAGCAGAGCCTTTCGTATTTTCCACAGTTCCCCTCATCCGTCAGCCCTTCGGGCTGCCACCTTCCCCCTGGGGGAAGGCTAAAGACCAGCCTTCAGTCAAGAACAGGTCAGCGGCCGAGCGGCGCAAGGGGAACCACGGGTCGCACAGACGCTCCCGTGCTTTTCCCCCTAGCTTTGGGCAGTAGACCTCCTACTGAAAAGGGAAACTGCGCTCAAGGCCACACCAGAGACACGCACGTTTAACGTGCAATCACTCAAAATCAAACGGTACAACGTACCAAAGAACAGGAGAACCGCTATGCCAAGTAACCGTATCGGCCGCATCAACGAGGAGATCCAGCGCACCCTGTCCGAGCTGATCCGCTCGGTGAAGGACCCCCGGGTCCACGGCCTCATCTCCATCACCGCGGTGGAGACCACCCCCGATCTGAAATACGCCAAGGTCCACGTCAGCGTCCTGGACAAGAGCGACGTGGACCAGGTCATCAAGGGCCTCAAGTCCGCCGCCGGCTATCTCCGCCGGGAGCTGGGGGCCGCCCTCTCCCTGCGCGCCACCCCGGAGCTCACCTTCCTGCGGGACGACTCCATCGACAAGGGCGCCCACATCCTGGAGATCATCGAAAGCCTCGACAAATAAGGAGGGCCTCCCTATGGCCATGACTGTCCAAGAAACCGCCCGCTGGCTCCAATCCCGGGACGGCTACCTCATCCTCACCCACAAGCGCCCCGACGGGGATACCCTGGGTTGCGCCGTGGGGCTGTGCCGCGCCCTGCGCAAGCTGGGCAAGACCGCCTGGGTCCTCCCCAACGGGGACGCCACCTCCCTCTTCGATCCCTATCTGGAGGGCGTGCTGGCCCCGGCGGACTACGTGCCGGAAACCCTGGTGTCCGTGGACATCGCCAGTGAGGGCCTCTTTACCGGCAGCGAGGCCTGTTACAAGGGCAAGGTGGACCTGTCCATTGACCACCACCCCTCCAACGAGGGCTTTGCCGCCCTCAACTATGTGGACCCAAGCAGGGCGGCCTGTGGGGAGATTCTCTACGACGTCATCACCCAGTGGTTCCCGGTGACGGAGGAGATCGCCCTGCCCCTCTACGTGGCGGTGGCCACCGACACGGGCTGCTTCATGTACTCCAACACCACCCCCAATACCCACCGGGTGGCGGCGGCGCTGATGGAGACCGGCATTGACGCCGCCTGGGTCAACAAACGCCACTTCCGCACCAAGAGCTACACCCGCCTGCGGATCGAGGCCCGGATCATGGAGACCCTGGAGCTGCGGGACAACGGGCAGACCGCCCTGGCCGCCATCTCCCTGGCCGATTTGAAAGAGCTGAACGCCCGGGAGGAGGACGTGGAGGACATCGCCGCCTTCGTGGGCCAGCTGGAAGGGGTCCACACCGCCGTCACCATCCGGGAGATCCAGCCCGGCGAGTGCAAGCTCTCGGTGCGCACGGGGGCCGACCTGAACGCCTCCACCGTCTGTGCCCTGCTGGGGGGCGGCGGCCATGCCGCGGCCTCCGGCTGTACCGTGATGGGGAGCATTGCCGACGCCAAGCGGGCCATCGTCGCCGCCATTGAGCAGGTGCGGGCCTCCTAACCCCCTCCACCGGCGGACTCCCCTGTGAGAGTCCCCGCTACATACTAGAAACGTGAGGTAACGCCATGCCCAGCGGCATCATCATCATCGACAAGCCCCAGGACTGGACCAGTATGGACGTGTGCGCCAAGCTGCGGGGGGCCTTCCATGAAAAGCGGATCGGCCACGCCGGTACCCTGGACCCCATGGCCACCGGGGTCCTGCCCGTCTTTGTGGGCCGGGCCACCCGGGCGGTGCAGTTTGCCGAGACCGGGGAAAAGGAATACCTGGCGGGGCTCCGGCTGGGCCTGGTGACCAACACCCAGGACACCTCCGGGGACGCCTTGGAGACAAACCCCGCCGACGTGAGCCGGGAAGCCCTGGAGGCCGCCCTGGCCCCCTTCCGGGGGGAGCTCCAGCAGGTGCCGCCCATGTACTCGGCGGTGAAAATCAACGGCAAAAAGCTCTACGAGCTGGCCCGGAAGGGCGTGGAGGTGGAGCGGAAGGCCCGGACCGTCACCATCCACGGCCTGACCCTGGAGCCAGCCCTTTCTCCTGAGGGGGACTTCCTCCTCCGGGTGCGCTGCTCCAAGGGCACTTATATCCGCACCCTCTGCCACGACATCGGCCGGGCCCTGGGCTGCGGGGGGTGCATGTCCTCCCTTGTCCGCACCCAGGCCTGCGGCTTTTCCCTGGAAGCAGACGCCCTGCCCCTGGCCCAGGTCATCGACGCCCCCGACCCCGCCGCCCTTCTGCGCCCCGTGGACCAGCTCTTCCGGGACCGGCCCGCCCTGACGGTGGACGCCAAACAGGAAGAGCGGCTCCGTCACGGCGCCTCCCCCGCATGCAAGGGGGCGGCCCCCGGGGAGTACCGGGTCTACGGCCTCCGGGGAGATTTTCTCCTCCTGGGCCGGGTAGAGGCCGGAAAACTCACCACCATCAAGAACTTTTTCGAGGTGTAGCCTTTGAATACGAAAGATACGGGCAGGGTCATCGCCCTGGGCTTCTTTGACGGAGTCCACACCGGCCATGGCGCCCTGCTCTCCCTCTGTGCCCAGCGGGCCAAAGAGCTGGGGGCGGTCCCCTCCGCCTTCACCTTCGACACTCACCCCTCCGCCCTTATTCTCAAATCCCCCGTCCCGCTCCTCACCACCCCCGCCGACCGGGCCGATTTGATGCGCCGCTATTACGGCATCCAGGACGTCATCATTGGCCACTACGACGAGCGGATGATGAAAACCCCCTGGCAGGACTTCGTCACCGGCCTTCTGGTGGGGGAGCACAAGGCCGTCCACTTGGTGGCGGGCCACGACTTCCACTTCGGCTACAAGGGGGAGGGCAATCCCCAAAAGCTGAAGGCGCTGTGTGAGGAGCTGGGCATCGGCTGTGACATCGTGCCCAAGGTGGAACAGGAGGGCATCACCGTCTCCTCCACCTACATCCGCACCCTCATCGCCCAGGGGGAGATGGCCCGGGCCGTCCGCTTCCTGGGCCACCCCCACACCCTCACCGACACGGTGTCCCACGGCAAGAAGCTGGGCTCCACCCTGGGGTTCCCCACGGTGAACCTCCACTTCCCCTCCGGCGTGCTGGTGCCCGCCCATGGGGTGTACGTCACCCGGGTGGTCTTTGCCAACGGGGAGAGCCGCCCGGCGGTGACCAACGTGGGGGTCCGCCCCACGGTGGACGACGGGGACGCGGTGACAGTGGAGGGCTTCATCCTCCACTTTGACGGCGATCTCTACGGCCAGACCATCCGCGTGGAGTTCTATGACTACTTGCGCGGCGAGCGAAAATTTGATACACTGGAAGAGCTTCGGGCGGAGGTCATGCGCAACGCCCGGCAGACCGAGGACTTTTTTACCGCCTGACCAGGAACCGCGGTAAAGGAGGGCCCGCGGCCGTCCCGGCCGCCGCCCGATATCGAAGCCATGGCCTTTCAGGGCCGTATACCGCACAGGGACCCAAAAACTGGGGGAATACGACGATGCGATATAAGAAGATATACCCGGCCGCCATCTTTTACTGCACTGCGCTGATCTTTCTGGCCTTCGTGCTGGACACGCCGGGAAACATCTGGACCGGTATGCAGCGGATCATCCTGATGGAGGACTCCCTCATCACCGACTACATCGAGCTGGCGGGGATCGGGGCGGCCTTCGTCAACTCCGCTCTGGTCATTCTGGCCAGCCTTCTGATCCTGTGGCTGGTGCAGGACCCCCTGAACGGCTATACCATCGTCACCCTGGGACTGATGGGCGGGTTCTCTCTTTTCGGAAAAAACATCTTCAATATCTGGCCCATCATTCTGGGCTCCTTCCTCTACGCCCGGTTCCGCCGGGAGCCCTTCGTAAAATATTCCAACGTCTCCCTGCTGGCCACCTCCCTGTCCCCGGTGGTGAGCTTCGTGTGCTTCTCCGGAGACTGGACCAGCTTCGTCACGGGCATCCTGCTGGGGGTGTGCATCGGTTTTGTCCTCCCCTCCCTGTCGGCCTACACCTACCGCATCCAAAACGGTATGAACCTCTACAACATGGGCTTTGCCTGCGGCCTGGTGGCCATGATCATGGTCCCCGTCATGAGCTCCATGGGCCACGCCCCCACCACCGCCTATTATTGGGCCAAGGGCTATAACACCACCCTGGGCATCTTCATGGCGGGGCTGTGCCTCATCTTCATCATCGCCGGGCTCTTCTTCTGCAACCGCCCCCCCTGGGCCGCCTGGGCCGGCTACCGGCACCTCCTGAAGGCCACCGGCCGGGCACCCAGTGACTTCCTGCGTACTTACGGCGCCGCCCCCGTCCTCATCAACATGGGGGTCAACGGCCTTATCGGCGTCGTTTACATCCTGGCCATCGGCGGGGACCTGAACGGCCCCACCCTGGGCGGCATCTTTACCATCATCGGCTTTTCCGCCTACGGCAAGCACTGGCGGAACATCACCCCCGTCATGCTGGGCGTGCTCATCGGCGGACTGACCATGCAGTGGAACATCAACGACTCCTCCGTCCAGCTGGCCGGCCTGTTCTGCACCACCCTGGCCCCCATTCCGGGCTACTTCGGCTGGCCCTTCGGAGTGCTGGCCGGGTTCCTCCACGCCTCGGTGGTCCTCCACGCGGGGACCCCGGTGGAGGGGATCAACCTCTATAACAACGGCTATTCCGGCGGACTGGTGGCCATCGTCCTCTACCCCGTCATCACCGCGGTGGTGCGGCACCGCCGTCCCACCCTCCAGGACGAGGACTACTTCGACACCTTCGAGCACGACGAGCCCATCACCCCCGCCTCAACCGAGACGAAATAAAAAAGGAGCCCACGCCGCTGGCGCGGGCTCCTTTTTATCACAGTTCCACGGTCCGGTCGCACAGGGCGGCCAGCTCCGGGATGTGCCCGGTGAGGATGACGGGCTTTCCCAGCAGGCGGATCCTCTCCAAGACTCGCTTTGCCCGGTCCAGATCCACCCCGGCGAAGGGTTCGTCCAGCAGGCAGACCTCCCCCTCCAGCGCCAGGGCCCGGGCCAGGGACGCCCGCCGGGCCATGCCTCCGGACAGCTCCCCGGGCAGCAGGTGGGCCGCCTGGGTCAGCTCGGCCAGCTCCAGCCAGCGGCCGGCCTCCTCCCGCCTTCCCTTGGGCAGGACGGCCTCCACCTGCCGCCGGACGCTGAGGCCGGGGAACAGCCGGTCCTCCTGGAAGAGAATGACGGGCCGCCCCGGCAGGGAGACCTGGCCGGTCTCCGGGGTGAGGAGCCCCGCCAGCACCCGCAGCAGGGTGGTCTTTCCCTCCCCTGAAGGGCCGGAGAGAAAGGTGAGCCCCTCCTCCGGGGCGGAAAAATCGTACCGGTCCAGCACCAGCCGGTCTCCGTAGCGGACCGTGATCCCTCTGGCCTCGATCATGCGCCCCGCCCCCCTCTCCAGCGCCGGAGGGCCCATCTCAGCAGGCCCTCCACCGTCACGCTCATCAGGATGATGACCACCGTCCAGGCCACCAGGCCCGGGGTGTCCAGGTAGGCCTTGGCGGCCTGGAGGGCCGTCCCCGCCGCCCACTTGGGCTGGCACAGCACCTCGGCGGCCACCCCGGACTTCCAGGCCAGGCCCAGGGAGGTCTCCCATCCGGCGGCCAAGGCGGGGAGGGCGGCGGGGAGATAGACCAGCCGGAGGGTCTTCCACCGGCCCAGCCGGTAGGACCCGGCCAGCTCCACCAGGAGGGGGTCGGCGGCGGCAATGCCCTGCCGGGCCGACCGCCAGGCCACCGGCAGGGCCATGAGGGCGGACACCACCACCGGCACCTGGGCGGTGGGCAGGCAGAAATAGAGGAGCAGGATAAAGGAGACCACGGGTACGGTCCGAATGGCCCGGAGGGCGGGAGAGAGCAGCACGTCCCCCCACCGGCAGGCGGCGGTGAGGGCACCCAGCCCGGTGCCCAGAAGGGCCCCCAGCCCAAAGCCCGCCAGCACCCGCAGCAGGGTGGCCGCGGCGGAGCGCCAGAAGGCCCCCGTCACCGCCAGCTCCCCCAGGGAGCGGACAACCGCCTCCACCGTGGGCAGGAACAGCTCCTTCCCCAGCAGATGGGCCGCCGCCTCCCACACCGCCAGCCAAAAGGCCAGGGGAAGGACCACCCGGAGTAATTTCCCTTTCATAGATTACGATTTGGCGTGATAGTAGAAGGCCCCGTCGGGAATGGAGCCGCCGATGGAGGCGGGGTCGGCGGCGAAGAGGACCTCATAATAGCCCTGGATGCCGTCGATCATGTCGTCCCCGGTGATAAAGCACAGGTTGGCGTCAGGGAGGGCCTTCTTGGCCACGGCGGCCTTGGGGACGATGCCGTAGGTCTCCGCCAGGGCGGCGGCGTCATCCCGGTTGGCCTCGTCGGACATATAGGCGATGGAGGCGCCGTACTCCGTCAGGAAGGTGTCCACCGCCTCGGGGTTGGCCTGGGCAAACTCGGCCCGGGCCACCACGCAGCCCATGGTCAGCACCCCGTCGGCCCCGGCCTTCTCCCATTCCTCGGTCAGGCTCACCGCCTTGCGCACGTCCTGATTCTGGATCAGCACACTGGTGGCGGCGGGCACCGGGAGCATGGCCAGGTCGATCTCCCCGGCTGTCATGCCGGCGGCCACCTCGTCGCCGGTGGCCTTCCACTCAATGGTCACGTCCTCCCCCGGCTCCAGGCCGTTCTGGCGCAGGAGGTAGTTGAGGGCGTATTCCGGGTTGGCCCCCTGGCCGGTGGCGTACACCGTTTTCCCCGCCAGGTCGGCCAGGGAGTTTACCGTGTCCCCCCGCTCCAGGATATAGAGGACGCCCAGGGTGTTGAGGGCCAGGAGCTGGATGTCCACGTCCGGCTTATGATAGAGGATGGAGGCCATGTTGGTGGGCACGGCGGCAATGTCCACCTCTCCGCTGGTGAGGGCGGCCACCGCCTGGGCGGGCTCAGCCAGGACGGAGAAGGTATAGTCGTTGACGGTCTCCCCGGCGTCGCTCCGGGCCATCAGCTTGGCGGCGCCCAGGCCCGTGGGGCCCTTGAGCATGGCCACGTTCACGGCCGTCCCCTCCGGGGCGGGGGTGGCGGTGACCTCCGGGGACGCCGTCGTCTCCGGGGTGGGGGTGGGCTGGGCCTCCTTGGGGCCGCAGGCCGCCAACAAAGACAGGCCCAGGGTGAGGGCCAGCAGTTTATTCCATTTCACGTTCATCTTCCATCCTTCCTTTTCGAATTCCAGTCTAGTCTACCCAATTCCCGGGGGCCTGTCAAGAAGCTGTCGCCCTTTTCGGACCCGCGCATAGAATAGGATAACAGAGAAAGGAGGTATTTTTCATGGTAAGGCGCGACAACCGTACATACCGCACCGCTCAGCGGGCCCACGCCAGGGTGCTGGACGCCCAGCGGGAGCTGGAGGCAGAAGCCGAGCCCATGCGCCGCTACACCTACCCCATCCCCCAGCCGGCGCCCGGCCTCTGCCCCGCTTCGGAAGAGGACCTGCCCACGGCCATGACCCAAGTGCTGGAGCAGCTGGCCTGTCAAAATCAACTGCTGATGGATCTGCTGGGGGCGGTGAATTCCCTCACCGCCGCCCTGCTGTGCCGGAACTCCTGACGACAGGATGTAACGTTTTTCTTATTTTTCCCCTCTCCCCTTGCGCCGGTGGTAAAATTTATGTATACTGGGCATACTGATTTGAAACACCGGAAAGGGGAGCCATGCCCGTGGCATCCAGACAAAACCGCAAACAGCCCTCTCCTCTTCGGCGGCTGGGGAGAGGGCTTTACCGGGCCCTTGTGGTCCTCTCCGCCATCATCGTGGTCCTCTTCTGCGCCTATAAGCTGGCCGCCAAACGGCCCAGCACCGCAGAGATCCCGGCCCAGCCCTCCGCCGCCGTCGTCACGGACAACCCGGACACCGAGGAGGATGAGAGCAAGGGCCTCCAGCGCAAGGAGAGCACCTGGACCTTCCTGCTGGCCGCGGAGGACCAGGTCAGCGGCAGCGCGGACACCATCATGGTATGCACCTATGACACGGCCAACCAGAAGATGGGCCTGGTCTCCGTCCCCCGGGACACCCTGGTGGACCGGGAGGGCTGGGAATACCACAAGCTCAACGCCGCCTACTCCAACGGCAACGCATACGCCCTGCCCGGCGGCGGCATCGGCGAGCTGAAGGACGCCGTCAGCGAGGTGCTGGGCATCCCCATCGACCACTATATCCTCATCGACACCAAGATTTTCGTGGCCATTGTGGACGCGGTGGACGGCGTGGACTTCAACGTGCCCGTCCACATGAGCTATGACGCCCCCGACCAGGACCTGCACATCCACTTCGAGCCGGGGATGCAGCACCTCACCGGCAAACAAGCTCTGGCCGTGGTCCGCTGCCGGAAGAACTCCGACGGGCCGGGCACCTATCCCAACAATATTTACGACGCCTACCCCGACGCGGACATCGGCCGCACCCGGACCCAGCAGGAGATGATCAAGACCATCGCCAAGAAGGTCCTCTCCAATCCCCAGAAGGTGGGCAGCTATATCGAGATCTTCTCCCAGTATGTAAAGACCGACCTGTCCCTGGCCAACATGCTTTGGTTCGTGGAGCCCGCCCTGGGCTTTGACTTCGCCGATCTGACCACCGCCACCCTGCCGGGGGACGGCACCGTCACCTTCGAGGGGGTCCGGGACTGCTACGCCCTGGACATCGAGGCCAGCCTGGAGATCATCAATTCCTGCCTTAACCCCTATACCACCGATGTGACCCGGGACATGGTCCGCATGGTGCAGGGAAAATAACCATAAGACCGCCCGCCGGCAGGATCCGGCGGGCGGTCTCTTTCTGTTTTTGGGAGGGCCCCCGGGTCTCTTGGGCCGGGCCCCGTTCAGCCCAGCAGGTCCGGCCCCGGCAGGTCCATCTTCCGCTTCCGGTCCGCGGACCAGGCCAGCTTCCCCGCCAGGGCCTCCCGGTCCCCGGAGGCGATGGCCTCCCGGTAGGCGCTGAGATTTCCAATGAGGGTGTCCAGGCATCCCACCAGCGCCGGGGCGTTGAGGGAAAAGAGCTGGGTCCACAGCCCCACGTCCAGGGCCGCCACCCGGGTGCAGCCCCGGAAGGAGCTGCCCTCGTAGCCCTTGCAGGCAAAGAGGCTGGGGTCGTCACAGACCGATACGGCGATGATGTGCATCATCTGACTGGTGTAGGCCAGGATGGCGTCGTGCTGGCCTGGGGTGGTCCGTACTACGTCCTGGCAGCCGATGCGCCGGGCCAGCCGCTCCAGCAGGGCCAGGTGTTCCTCCGTGCTGTCCTCCCGTGGGGTCAGGATCAGGTGGGAGCCCTGGAACATCTCGGCAAAGGCGTGCTCCACGCCGGAGAACTCGGTGCCCGCCATGGGGTGGCAGCCGATGAAGTCCACCTGGGGGGGCAGGCACTTGGCCCCCTCCATGACGGCGGACTTCACGCCGCACACGTCGGTGACCAGGCACCCGGCCTTGAAGCTGTCCCGGTGCTCCTCCAGGAAGTCCAGGATGCCCTGGGGGTGGAGGGCTAGCATGACCACGTCCGCCCCCTCCACCGCCTCCCGGGCCCGGTTGGTGACCACGTCGGCCACCCCGTGCTCCCGGGCAAAGCGGAGGGTGGGCTCGGACACGTCCACGCCCACGATCTCAAAATCCTCAAAGCCCTTGAGGGCCAGGGCCATGGAGCCGCCGATCAAACCTAGACCGACAATGACAAACTTTTTTGACATATAAAGCGCCTCTCTTTTCTTCTCGCCTTCCCAGCGGCTCCAGGCGCGTCAGCGCCCGCGCCGAATGGCGCGTTTGATCAAATCAACGGGGCCCCCGCGGGACGGAGTCCCGTGGGGTTTGGCCGATCAGGCCCAGGCCCACGATGACGAACCGCTTCATCTCAAATCGTCCTCCCCACGCACTCCGCCACCCGGCCCACCCGGTCCATCAGGTCCTTGAACTGGGCGGGGGTGATGGACTGCTGCCCATCGCACAGGGCGTGGACCGGGTCGTTGTGCACCTCGATGATGAGGCCGTCCGCCCCGGCGGCGATGGCCGCCAGGCTCATCCGCTCCACCATCCAGGCCTGGCCGCTGGCGTGGGAGGGGTCCACCATCACCGGCAGGTGGGACTGCCGCTTCACCGCCAGCACGGCGGACAGGTCCAGGGTGTTGCGGGTGAAGGTCTCAAAGGTGCGGATGCCCCGCTCGCAGAGGATGACGTTGGGGTTCCCCCCGGCCAGAATGTATTCCGCCGACATGAGCCACTCCTCAATGGTGGCGGAGAGCCCCCGCTTGAGAAGGATGGGCTTGGTGGTCTTTCCCAGCCGCTTCAGAAGGTCGAAGTTCTGCATGTTCCGGGCCCCGATCTGGATGACGTCCACATGCTCCACAAAGTAGTCGATATCATCGGTGGACATCAGCTCGGTGACCACGGGCAGACCTGTGGCGATCCGGGCCTTTTCCAGCAGGTCCAGCCCGCCGTACCCCATGCCCTGGAAGGCATAGGGAGAGGTGCGGGGCTTGAAGGCGCCACCCCGGAGGGCCTGGGCCCCGTCGGCCTTCACGTCCCGGGCGACGGCGGTGATCTGCTCCTCGCTCTCCACCGAGCAGGGCCCCGCCACCACCAGCAGCCGCTCCCCGCCCACGGATACGCCGGGGGCGATCTCCACCACGCTGTCGTCGGGGTGGTATTTCCGGTTGGCCTTCTTGTAGGGCTCGCTGACCCGCATGACCCGCTCCACGCCGGGAAGGGCCTGCATCTTCTCGATGTCGATACCCTGGGCGTTGCCCTCGGCTCCCAGGATGGTAGTCTCGGAGCCCCGGGAGATCATCACGTTGACCCCGCCCCGCTCCATCTCCTTGATGGCGCTGTTTAATTCCTCCTGGCTGAAGCCCGGCTTCATAATGACGACCATACTATGTTCTCCTTTCTCAGATCAAGAAAAAACGCGGCAGCCCCAATCGGGCTGCCGCGTCTACGATTCAGTGACGGCAGGGCCGGTCATGGGCATGACAAAAAACCGCTATCGCAATAGCGGTAATAATAGCAATACCCATGCCGGTTCTGGTTGACCATGGAGGCGTCACCTGCTTTCTGTCCGTTACTTTAGCACTTTTTGGCGCTAAAGTCAAGTTCTTTTTGCTTGAAATTTCACAGAATTATGATATGATATCAATACGATAGGAAAACAAGGTGTCGGGAGGGACCGTCATGAAAATATCCACCAAGGGCCGGTACGCCCTGCGGCTGATGCTGGACATTGCCCTCACGGGCTCCGGCCAGCCGGTCCCCCTGCGGGATGTCGCCGAGCGGCAGGAGATCTCAGACAAATATCTGGAACAAATCGTCACCCAGCTGGGCCGGGCCGGCCTGGTCCGCAGCGTCCGGGGGGCCGGAGGGGGCTACTTGCTGACTCGTCCGCCCACCGAGTACACCGTGGGTGAGATCCTGCGGGTTTTGGAGGGTAGCCTGGCCCCGGTGAGCTGCGCCACGGACGGAAGCTGCTGCGCGCGGATGGACCGCTGCGTCACCGTGGAGGTGTGGGCCAAGATACAGGAGGCCGTGGCCGGGGTGGTGGACCACATCACGCTGGCCGATCTGGTGACACGGTACCACGAGAAGTGCGATGAATGAAAAAGCTCCGCCGGTGAAAAACCGGCGGAGTTTTTTTGTTTGAAACGGCTCTCCGCTTTTTCAGCGGGCCGGCCCCCGGAACAGCTCGGTGGACAGATACCGCTCCCCGGTGTCGGGGAGGACCGCAACGATGACTTTCCCGGCATACTCTAGCCGCTGGGCCAGCTCCCGAGCCGCCCAGGCCGCCGCGCCGGAGGAGATGCCGCAGAGGAGGCCCTCCGTCCGCACCAGCTCCCGGCCCGCGGCCAGGGCCTCGTCTCCGGGCACCTTCAAAACCTCGTCCGCCACGGAGGGATCGTAATTGCCGGGGATAAAGTTGGCTCCGATGCCCTGGATCTTGTGAGGCCCCGCGGCGCCTCCCGAGAGAAGGGCCGACTCGGCGGGCTCCACCGCCACCACTTTGATCCCGGGTTTCCGCTCCTTGAGGTAGCGTCCTGTGCCGCACAGGGTCCCCGCAGTGCCCACCCCCGCCACCAGTATGTCCACTTCGCCGTCGGTGTCCCGCCAGATCTCTGGACCGGTGGTCTCATAGTGGGCCTTGGGGTTGGCGGGGTTGCCGAACTGGTCGGGGATCCAGGCGCCGGGGATGGAGGCGGCCAAGGCCTCCGCCTCAGCCACCGCGCCGGCCATGCCGGTGGCGCCGGGGGTGAGGACCAGCTCGGCCCCCAGGGCGGAGAGCAGGTCCCGCCGCTCCTGGGACATGGACTCGGGCATGGTGAGGATGACCCGATAGCCCCGGAGGGCCCCGATGTAGGCCAGGCCCACCCCAGTGTTGCCGCTGGTGGGCTCCACGATGACGCCGCCGGGCGCCAGCTTTCCCGCCCGCTCCGCCTCGTCGATCATGTACAGCGCCGCCCGGTCCTTGGCGGAGGACAGAGGATTCATACACTCCAGCTTCGCCAGCACCCCACCGCCGGGGGCGAAGCGCTCCAGCCGCAGAAGCGGCGTGTTTCCGATCAGGTCCGTGAGAATGGAAGCAATTTTCATATGAATTCCTCTCTTTTCAGTAGGATTTACATATTGTAATCCCACTGGGGCGGTTTTGTCAATCCTTTCTCATCCAAAACACAGCCGCACCGCCCAGGAGGCCGCCAGGAAGGCGGCCACGTCGGCGCAGAGGGCGGCGGGGACGGCGTACCGGGTCTTGGACACCCCGGCGGCGCCGAAGTAGACGGCGATGGTGTAGAAGGTGGTCTCGGTGGAGCCCAGCATGACGGCGGCGGTGCGGCCGACGGTGGAGTCGGCGCCGTAGGTGGAGATAAGCTCCGCCCCCACCCCCAGGGCGGCGTTGCCGCTCACCGGCCGCACCAGCAGCAGCCCTACCGTCTCCGGCGGCACGCCCAGCCGGGTGAGAAAGGGGGCAAGGGCCTGCCCCGCCAGCTCCAGCACCCCGGAGGCCCGGAGCATATAGACCGCCGTCATCAGCCCCACCATGGCGGGGACGATCTTGATGAGGACCCCCAGCCCCTCCCCCGCCCCCTGCACCAGCGCGTCGTACACGTCCACCCGCCGGGCCATGCCCCAGCAGGCCACGAAGGCGATGGTGAGGGGGACTACCATATTGAACAGCAGCTCCATGCTCATTTCCTCCAGACTTTTCCCATGATCTTGGCCGCCAGCACTCCCACCGTCACTGAGACGGCCGAGGCCAGCCACACCGCCGGCAGGATGTCGAAGGGAGCGGCGCACCCCGCCGCCAGCCGCACGCTGGCCACCGTGGTGGGAATGAGCTGGATGGAGGCGGTGTTGCACACCACCAGCATACAAAGACTGTCCGAGGCCACCCCCGGCGTCTTTTTCGCCATCCGCCGGGCGGCCTGGATCCCCAGGGGGGTGGCGGCGTTGCCCAGCCCCAGGAGGTTGGCCGAGACGTTGGCGGACACGGCGTCCATGGTCTCCCGGTCCTTTTTGAAGTCGGGATAGAGCCGGCAGAGGATGGGCCGCAGGAGCTTGGAGAGCTTATCCGCCAAACCGGACCGCTTCATGATCTCCATGACCCCCATCCACAGGCAAAGCACCCCCGCCATGGTGAGACACAGCTCGATGGCGGCGGCGGCCCCCTCCACGGCGGCGGCGGCCACCGCCGGGCCGTTGCCCAGCATGAGCCCGCACACCACGGAGACCACCACCATCCCCGTCCAGATAATCGACATGGCCATCATATCCACTCCTCTCGTCCCTCCACTCTATGCGCCCCGGGGCCAAGCTATGTGCCCCGCCGGCGGGCTTCGACAGATTTCCACTTTTTAGAAAATTCATCTAAAATTTTCTGCCTAATTTTCCATTTTCTGATTGACATTCTTATACAGCATGTTATAATTTCAATATAGTAAGTTGTAATTTGTCCATTTTACACAGAAGGAGACAAAATATATGAAATCCACTGGTATTGTTAGGAAAGTCGACGAATTAGGCCGGATCGTACTGCCCATCGAACTGCGCCGCACACTGGATATCGAGGAGAAGGATTCCTTGGAAATCTACGTGGACGGCTCTTCCATCGTGCTTCGGAAGTACCAGCCCGCCTGTGTTTTCTGTGACGACGCCACCGACGTGGTCAATTTCAAGGGGAAGATCGTCTGCCAGAACTGCCTGAAGGAATTGGCCGGTCTGTAATCGGCCCTATGATAAAAAGTCCGGGCACCCGTTGGGGTGCCCGGACTTTTTATCATAGAATTGTCGAATTTTGTCTCAATTTATTACAATGTGTAATATTTCAACGAAGCTTTGTATGCCGCAGTCGAAAAAGAAAGAAAAGTAGCTTCCAATTTACAACGTTTAACTGCAAAACCTTTATCCTATCTCAGCGCGGCGGCATAGAGCTCATTCCTGCTCAGATCCAGCTCTTTGGCCGCCTGCCGGGCGGCGTCTTTCAGAGAGGCTCCCCCCTCCCGGAGCTCCGCCACCCGGGCCAGGCCGACGTCCAGCGTGGCCCCCGCCTCTTCAGGCGCGGGTGCGCCTTCCACCACCAACACGAACTCCCCCCGGGGGCTCTCGGCGCCATAGCGGGCCGCGGCTCCGGCCAGGGTGGTGCGGAAGATCTCCTCGTGAAGCTTGGTCAGCTCCCGGCACAGGGCGATCCGCCGTTCTCCCCCAAAGGCCTCCGCCAGGTCGTCCAGGGTGGCGGTCAGCTTGTGGGGGGCCTCGTAGAAGATCATGGTCCGCTCCTCCCCCTTGAGGCCCTCCAGGTGGGCGCGGCGGTTTTTCTTGTTCATGGGGAGGAACCCCTCGAAGGTGAACCGCCCCGTGGGCAGGCCGGACACCGCCAGGGCGGTGACGAGGGCGCAGGGGCCGGGGATGGCCGTCACCGTCACACCCTGGGCGGCGCACAGGGCCACCAGGTCCTCCCCCGGATCGCTGACGGCAGGGGTCCCGGCGTCGGTGACCAGCGCTCCGTTCTCCCCCGCCAGCAGGCGGGAGAGGACCTGCTCCCCAGCCCCCTCGGTGTTGTGGCGGTAGTAGCTCATGAGGGGCTTCCTGAGCCCCAGGTGGTTCAGCAGCTTCAGGGTCACCCGGGTGTCCTCGGCGGCAATGAAGTCCACCTCCTCCAGAGTCTTGGCGATCCTGTGGGAGATGTCCCCCAGGTTGCCGATGGGAGTGGGGACCAGATAGAGAATTCCGGCCATGTGGCGGCCTCCTTTTTCAAACCAGATCGGGCAGCAGGGCCAGTCCCGACCTGCCCCCCTTCACCCCCTCGGCCAATACGGCGTAGGGGGCCTTGTCCGGTGCGTGGCGGCAGAATCGGAGCCGTTTGGGCTCCAGCCCCGCCCCCCGCAGCGCGGCGAGCAGGTCCGCCAGCCGCTCGGGCCGGTGGACCAGGTCAAAGCGGCCCCTGTGCCGCAGGGCCCCGGCGGCCGCCCGGCAGAGCTGGGGCAGGGTGCAGCCCTCCATCCGCCCGGGGCCGCCCTCTGCCCCGGAACCGGCGGGATGCCAGGGCGGGTTGGAGAGCACCAAATCCTGCCCCGTCGGCAGCTCCGCCCCCCGCAGGTCCCCGGTGAGGATCTCTCCCGCCAGGCCGTTTTCCGAAAGGTTTTGCCGGGCCAGGGCGGCGGCTTCGGCGTCCAGCTCCACCCCCGTCAGGGTAAGCCCCGGCGCCCGGCGGGCGCACAGCAGGAGCAGCAGCCCCGCACCGCAGCCCAGGTCCAGGACCTTTTCCCCCTCCCTCAGGGCGCAGAACTCCCCCAGGGCCAGACTGTCCGCCCCCAGGGGAAAGCAGTCCTCCGTCCAGCGGTAGACATAGGGCCCCAGCCGTTCCTCTCCGCCCCTCACAACGCCGCCACCAAAGCCTGGACCACCCGGGCGGTGAGGCCCCAGATGGGGCGGCCCTCCCACATCCACAGCGGCACCTCAAACCGGCCCTCCCGCCAGGGATATCCCTGGGGAAAGCCGATCTTCTCATAGGGGAAATCCGCCGGCGGCACGGTCTGGAGCCGGCAGGTGTAGCGCTCCGGCGGCGTCCGCCGGAAAAAGTCCAGGGGGACGGTAAAGGTCTCCTTCACCTCGGCCCCGCTGGGCCGCATGGCCTCCCGCCAGCCGGGGGCCAGCCGGACCAAAAAGGGATCCGTGAAAAAGCCCGCCTGGTGCCCCTGACGGCCCAGGGGGCGGCCCAGTTCTACCAGGGGGGCGGACAGGCCCAGCTCCTCCTCCAGTTCCCGCAGGGCGGCCTCCTCGGGGGTCTCCCCCAACTCCACCCCGCCGCCGGGGAAGCAGACCTCCCCCGGCTGGGTCTGGAGGGCGTCGGAGCGCACCTCAAAGAGGAGGGAGAGCTCTCCCTCCTCCGCCACGGGCACCGCCAGGGCATAGCCCCCGCCCTTTTCGCCCTGGCCGGCCGCCGCCAGGCGGCTTGTCAGTTCCCCGTATGTCATAGCGCCTCCAAAAGATCGGTGAGGGCCTCAAACATCCGCCCGGCGTGGACCCCGTCCAGCAGGCGGTGGTTCAGCTCCAGGGACACCAGAAGGGTGTCCCGCCCGGCGGCGTCGGTGGTGTACTTCCCCCAGCTCACCCGGGGGACGGAGTCCCAGGGCACCAGGTCCCGCTCGTTGGTGAGGGCGGTGACGGGAAACCAGGGCAGGCAGGTGAAGTAGACCAGTTCATCCTCCGCCCAGGGGCCCTGGGTGATAAAGGCGTCCTGGGCCTCGCTGGCCGCCCTGGCCCGGCGGCAGAACTCCTCCATGTCGTCCCCCGCCTCCAGGGTGACGATATAGAAGTCCTCGCTCCCCGGCCTCAGGTCGGTAAAGCTGGGCACCAGGGCGTCGTGGCGGACGATCTCCCCATCCCGGTCCTTGTAGTGGAAGGCCTCCACCCGCTCCATGGCCTTGGTCACGGCGTAGACCATGGCCCGGTAGAAGGAGACGCCCCGCTCCCTCGTCCAGCGGCGGAGCCTGGTCACGTCCACGGGAAAGGTGACGGTCCAGAAGGGCCAGGACATCCCTTTGAAGAATCCGTAGCGGTCCCGGCGGGGCCAGTTGTCCAACCCAATCTCAGTCATGTCCCTCTCCCCCTCACAGCAGGATCAGCCCGTATTTTCGGGCCATCTCCTCCAAAAAGTCCCCCTCCAGGTCCCCGGTGCCGTCCCAGAAGGCCCGGCCCTGATAATACCGCAGGGCCTTTTCCAGCAGCTCCGGCACGTCGGACCACAGACACAGCGCGTCCCGGATGGCGTACTGGGCCTCCGAAAAGGCCCACAAGTCGTCCTCGTCCAGAATGGCGATCTTCAGCGCCCCCTGGGGCCGCTGCTCCTCGCTCTCCAGGATCTCCTCCACCAGCCCCGGCCCGCACCGCAGGGTCTCCCCCACGTCCACGTCCGGGGTGAGGAACCGGGCCTCCGTGCCGCTGGCGCAGGGGATCACGTCCGGGTCGGCCAGTGCCCGGCCCAACGCCCAATCCACCGTGGGCCGGGGCAGGTCCCCGGGCCACAACAGGGGCACGGTGGCGTAGGGGGCCAGCCGGGCCATCTGCCCGGCCAGGGCCTCCGGATCGTCCCCCTCCAGGCCGAAGGCGGCGCATCCCATGCCCTCCATGACGATGAGGGCGGCCAGCACGTCGGCGCCCGCGGCGGTGCGCCCCTCCCGGTCGCACCGGAAGGTACACCACACCGGCCCCCCGGCCGCCAGCAGGGCGCACCGGCCGTCGGCCAGGCTCTCCAGCCCGCCGCACCACACCGGCCCGTCCGTCCCGGCCAGGGCGGCCGAACAGCGGGACACCGCCTCCTCGAACCGCTCCGGGTCCGGGGGGCCGCCAAATTCCATGGAGCCGAGCCGCCGCTTCGGGCTGGGCCCGGCTCCGGCGGTCAGTGGCAGGGGAACTTCCATCCATATCCCTCCAAGTTTTTGATTGTCAGTAGTATATCACGAAAAAGCCCGAAAACGCAACCGGCCCCAAAGGAAAAGCCCGGTGGTCAAAAACCACCGGGCTTGGGGGGTGTCCGCTACACCGCCGTGTCGATCTGGGCCATGGATTTGTGGGTGATGGGCTTCCACTCCACCTTCTGGAAAAGAGCGGCCACGGAGATGGGTATGTAAGTCAGCATGAACAGGGGGAACAGGGCAAGATACTTCAGCTTCTGCCACCCGGTGGCCCGGATGTGCCGCCACTCGCTGAGCACCGTGAGCAGGCCGTAAAAGAACATGCCCAGGTAGAAGTTGAGGAAGCCGCTGGCCAGGAAATTCCCCGTCAGGTCCAGCACCCGGTTGACCACATAGGCGGGGGCCGACAGGCAGACCAGCAGCACCATAAGGTTCAGCGCGCCGCCCAGCACGGACAGCAGCACCCCGGGGGTCACCGTGAGCAGGATGTCATAGCACCCCAGCCCCCGCCGGCCGCCCCTGAAGATGCCCCGGATGAGGGACAGCCCGTACCGGCCGTCCACCTGGTAAAAGCCCTTGGACCACCGCATCCGCTGGTCCCAGGACTGGCGGAAGGAGGTGGGCTGCTCGTCATAGATCATGGCCCCGTCGCAGTAGCCGATCCGGCGGCCCTCTACGGCGCACTCGGCGGAGAACTGGATGTCCTCGGTGAGCAGATGGTAGGGCCACCCCCCCTTTTCCCGGATGATCCGGGCGGAGATCAAAAACCCGGTGCCGGACACGGCGCAGTTGGTGCCCAGCGTCATCCGGGCGGAGTTAACGAAGCGGGCCTCCCGCAGGAACCAGATGGAATACCCCGCGGTGATCCAGTTCTGGCCGAAGTTCTTGGAGTTTCGGTAGCTGGTCACGGCGTCGAAGTTCCCCCGGTCGAAGGTGCGGTTCATCTCGGAGACGAAGTTGGGGTCCACGATGTTGTCGGCGTCAAAGATAAAGTAGCCCTCGTACCGCCCGGCCAGGCCGTCGGCCTCCAGCTGCTTGAGCAGGTAGTCCAGGGCGTAGCCCTTGCCCACCTCCGTGTGGTTGAAGCGGCGGTATACATTGGCCCCCGCCGCCTGGGCTGCCCCGGCGGTGTCGTCGGTGCAGTTGTCGGCCACCACGTAGATATCCAGCAGCTCCGCCGGGTAATTCTGCCGTTTCAGGCTGCCGATGAGCTCTCCGATGACCCCCTCCTCGTTCCGGGCCGAAATGAGGACGGCATACCGGTGGAGGGCTTTGGGCTGGTATTTATCCCGCCAGCGCCGCCGGAACAGTCCCACGACCAGATATCCCACCTGGTAGAGATAGAGCAGGGTGATGGTCACTCCGATCACAAGATTGAAGTCCTGCACAAAGTGAATGAGCCGCATCCCGGTCCCCTCCCGTCATTCTTGATTTTTCCTTTTACTGCCTTTATCTTAGCATGTCATTTCCGGTTTACAAGGGGCGGGAAGGAGATTTAAGGGAACGTTAAGAAACTCTTTATTCTTTGCACAAAAACAGAGGGTTGGCTTGAGACATATCTGGTTTTCTTTTTGTATCCCAAACTTTTCCGCGGGGCGGCAAAAAACAAACCCGCCCGGGGGCCAACATCCCCAGGGCGGGTTTTTGCGCAGGAGCCTCCTCACCGGACCGCGGCCTTTTCGCCCCGGTTGGCCTCGATGAGCCTCAGCGCCTTTTTCCGCGCCCGGCTCAGGGCCACCCGAACGGTGCCCGGCTTTTCGCCCCGCTGCTGCGCCATCTCCGTGGGCGTCATCCCCAAAATATACCGTTCCGACAGAAGGGACTGGGTCTCCTCGTCCAGGTCCTTCCACACCGTGTACAGCTCACCGATCTCCTCCATCCGGATCAGCCTGCTCTCCACGCCGTCCTCCGGGTCGGGCTGGTCCCACGTCTCGTCCAGGGGCACGGCGGCGTGCCGGGCTCCGCCACGGTTGTGGTTTTTGGCCGCGTTCACCGCCGTTCGGACGATATACGAGGCCATACGGGAGGAGTCCAGCTCCCGCAGCTGGGCGGTGCGGCGGATTAGCCTCATCCAGGTGGTTTGGACCACATCCTGCCAACTGTTGTCGGCATCGGTCAGACTGTCACGGACCTTTGAAATGACCAGTTTGTGGTATCTTGTATAGAGCTCTTCCATAAAAGCCCGGTCGCTGTCGTCCTCAATGGCGAGGATATAGCCTGGAAACAAAAACATCTCTATCGGCCTCCGCCTCTTCAAATATTGTGGAATCCCACTGGCCGGGGAACACGGCAGACAACAGCAAAGGCGCAGGCCGGGGAACCGGCCTGCGTCCTTGCTGTATTTGAGAGAGAGAAAGAGAAGGGGGAAAGGTGATACGATCTATGTAAAAGGCTCCTGCCTGATGATGTTATGATAATACAGGCGAGGAAAGATTTGGTGAACGGGCTGTGAACTGACGATAAAGGTTTTCTTAACGATTGGAGAAAACCCGTCCGGTCATCGACAAAAGATATTTTCCCCTCTTCTCCCGCCGTCCCCGTCTCTCTCGTTTCCGGGTGTACGGCACATAAAGCCGGAAAGGCGCGGAATACTGTCTGGGAGGTGATATGGATGAAAGTTTCCATCGAGCGGAACGACTGCATCGGCTGCGGGCTGTGTGAGGCCACCTGTCCCGAGGTCTTCCGCATCGCGGACGACGGCCGGTCTGAGGCCTACCAGCAGCCCGGCCCCGACCAGGAGGCGGCCGCGAAAACGGCGGCGGAAAGCTGCCCCGTTAGCGTCATCTACGTGGAGGAATAAGAGTGAAAAGGGCCCGTTCCGGCGGAACGGGCCCACAGGCTGTGATAAATTCCAACTGGAATTTTTCGCAGCCTACTCAATGCCGTTACTTTCCCGGGGCTTTGCCCCAGGAAAGTCCTCGCTTCGCTCACCGAACGCCTGCTGATACAGGCTTTTCGGGGCATTTGATCCCATACGAGGCGGGCGCCGCCCCCTCGTGCTCCCCCGCCGCAGACCGGGCGAGATCCCTAATGTACAGGTTTTTCCGCAAGCTGAGGGCCCGTTCCGGCGGAACGGGCCCTTTTTGTGTTACATCTTCACCGGCGCGGTGACGCCGATAAGGGCCAGGCCGTTGGCCAGCACGGAGCGGGTGGTGTCGGCCAGCTTGAGCCGGGCCTTGGCCACCTGGGGCTCCTCCCCCTTGATGCGGTGGGCGTTGTAGAAGCGGTGGAAATCCCCCGCCAGGGAGATGAGGTACCGGTTGATTTGGGCCGGGTCGTAGTCCCGCCCGGCGATCTTGATCTCCTCGGGGAACCGGGCCAGGGCCTTCATCAGGGCCAGCTCCTCCGGGCTGTTCAGAAGCCCCGCGTCCACCTCCCCGGCGGCGGGCACCGCCACGTGCTCCTCCTCGGCCATCTTGGCGCACAGGGAGCAGATGCGGGCGTGGGCGTACTGGACGTAATACACCGGGTTGTCGCTGTCCTGCCGCACCGCCAGGTCCAGGTCAAAGTCCAGGGGGCTTGTGGGCTTGGAGTTATTGAAGAAGAACCGGGCGGCGTCCACGCTGATCTCGTCCAGCAGGTCGGCCAGGGCGATGGCCTTGCCCGAGCGCTTGGACATCCGCACCGGCTTGCCGTCCTGGAGGAGGTTTACCAGCTGCATCAGCACGATGACCAGCCGGTGGGAGCCGTCCAGCCCCAGGCCGTCCAGGGCCGCCTGGAGCCGGGCCACGTGGCCGTGGTGGTCGGCGCCCCAGATGTTGATGGCGGTATCGTACCCCCGGTCCTTGAGCTTGTTGCTGTGATAGGCGATGTCGGCGGCGAAGTAGGTATAGAAGCCGTTGGCCCGGCGCAGCACGTCGTCCTTCAGCTCCAGCTTGTCCACCTGCTCCCGGGTTTTCCCCTCCCGCATGAACTTCTCTTTCAAAAGCCGGGTGGTGTCCAGCCACAGGGCGCCGTCCTTCTCGTAGGTCCAGCCCTTCCCGGTGAGCTCCTCCACCGTGGCGGCCACGGCGCCGGAGTCGTGGAGGGTGGACTCCAGGAACCACTGGTCGTACTCGATACCGTATTTCAGCAGGTCGGCCTTCATCTTGGGGATGTTCACCCCCAGGCCGTACTCCGCCATCCGCTCCAGCCGCTCCTCCTCGGGGAGGTCCTTCCAACCCTCGCCGTGGGCGTCGTAGATGTCCTGGGCCAGGGCCTTGATGTCCTCGCCGTGGTAGCCCTCCTCGGGGAAGGGCACGTTCTCCTCCCCCAGGATGAGCTGCATGTACCTAGCGTCGATGGAGGTGGCGAACTTGTGGATCTGGTTGCCCGCGTCGTTGACGTAGAACTCCCGCCATACGTCATAGCCCAGCCGCTCCAGGATGGAGGCCAGGGTGTCCCCCAGCACGCCGCCCCGGGCGTTGCCCATGTGCATGGGGCCGGTGGGGTTGGCGGAGACGAACTCCACCATCACCTTCTCGCCCTTCCCCTCGTCGCTTTTGCCGTAGGTCATGCCCTCCGTATCCACGTCGGCGAGGACCTGGGCGAACCAGTTTTTCCCCAGGGTGAAGTTCAGAAAGCCGGGCCCGGCGATCTCCGCTTTGTCGAAGAAGCTGCCCCCCAGGTCCAGGTGGTCCAGCAGCGCCTGGGCGATGTCCCGGGGGGACTTGCCCAGGGCCTTGGCGGCGGCCATGGCGAAGGAGGAGGCGTAGTCCCCGTGGCTGACGTCCTTGGGGATGTCCACCTTGGCGGCGACGGCGGCCCCGGCGGGCAGCACCCCCGCGGCGGCGGCCTTCTCGTAGGCGCTCTGGGTGAGGGCCGCCACCTGCTCCCGGGCGGCAAGTATCAGATTGGACATGGTGTGATTCTCCTTCTCTCTTTGGTTGGGCCGGGCATTCACTGGGCGATGGCCCCCGGTGTTTTTTCCCGGACGCTGATCTGAAAGACATTCATCCCGGCCACCCGGTGGTCGATCTCGATGTTGTAGTCGATCTCGATGTCGCCGCCCTGGTCTCCGATGGCGGAGCGCATCTTCCGGGTGTTGATGCCCACGGCCAGACTGCCGTAGGGGGTATCGTACATGGACAGGTGGCGGCGGCCCTCCTGGAACACCATCTGGGAGTTGAACTGCCCCACCCGCATCAGGGTCACGCAGTCCTTCTCGATCTGAAAGGTGGTGAGGGTCCCCTTCATACCGGTGACCTCACTCTCCTGATAGCTCAGGGTATAGCCGTCCGGTTCCCGCTGGAGAAGGCCCTCGGTGACCAGTTCCATGGTCTCCCCCTCGGCCCCCTCGAAGGCCTGCTGGCCCCGGATGGAGATAATGACATTATTCTCAGACATAAAACGCGACCTCGTCTCAAAAAATGAAGCGCAGATATTATACATGGGTTTTCGGGCTGTGTAAAGGGCGGATTTCGGCGGCTCCCCGCAGGAGCAGGGCATCCTCTAATACTTCTCGATCTCCACCCGCTCCACGTCCCCGTCCACGCCGCCCCCCAGAAAGACGGAGGCCAGCCGGGCGAAGTCCTCGGTGGAGTCGCTGACGAAGTAGCGGCTCCCGCCCCGGACCCGGTCCGCCAGCAGGCCCCGCTCCGCCAAGGTCCCGGCGGCGGCGGCGGCGCAGGCGGCCCCGGTATCGATGAGGGCCACCTCCGGCCCCATGGTCTTGGCCACCACCTCGGCCAGGAGGGGGTAGTGGGTGCAGCCCAGCACCAGGGTGTCCACCCCCGCCTCCCGCAGGGAGGACAGGTATTCCTCCGCCACCAGCTCCACCACCCGGTCCCCCACCCGGAAGCGGCCGTTCTCCACCAGGGGGACGAAGAGGGGACAGGCTTTGGCAAAGACCTCCGCCGCCGGGGCGATGGCCCCGATCTCCCGCTCGTAGGCCCCTGAGCGGATGGAGGCCGCCGTACCGATGAGGCCGATCCGCCCGTTCCGGGTGGCTTCCGCCGCGGCCCGCGCCGCCGGGGCCACCACGCCGAAGACCGGCAGGGGGTTTTCCGCCGTCAGCTCGGCCAGGGCGTTGGCGGACACGGTGCCGCAGGCCACCACGACGGCCTTCAGATCAAAGGAGCGCAGGAAGGCCACATCCTGCCGGGCGTAGCGCAGAATGGTCTCCCGGCCCCGGCCTCCATAGGGCACCCGGCCGGTGTCCCCGAAGTAGACCAGATCCTCCCCCGGCAGCAGGCGCCGCAGCTCCCGCAGGGCGGTGAGCCCCCCCATGCCGGAGTCGAACACGCCGATGGCCCGCTGATCCATACCCCTCTCCCCCTCTGAACGAAATCATGAAAAATGAATCTTTACTATGATATGCCGTTTCCTGAGGAAAGGCAAGGGAAATTTCCCGCTCTTTTCCCTGAAAAAAGGCCCTCACTCCCGTTTGACATTTCTATTTACATCATTATAATATAGAGACGGAGAGGGCCGTGCCCTCTATCCCATCACGGCGAGGAGGTATCTTCCCATGAAGTTAGAGCTGACAGCCAAACAGTTCCGGCGCCTATTGGATATGGCTTATATCGGCAACTGGATCCTGAACTCCACCAGGGGCGACGACCGGTTCGCCGACTACGACGAAGTGGAGAGCCTTCTGTTTCAGAAAGCCAAGGAGCTTGGCATGGACGCCCTCACGGAATATTGGGAGGGCGCCGCGGTCCCATCCCAGGCCTTCGCCGAGGGCGGCATCCACGAGGCGATCATGGAGTATGAAAACAACGTCTTTTTCGACATCCTGGCCGAGGATCTGGCCAGGCGGGACATGGAAGACGTGCCCATCGACGAGCACAACTACCCCGAGCTGGCTTCCCGCATCGACGCCTATATCGCCGAATTCGAGGAGCACGGCACGGATAACATCCTGTTGGACACCGGAAGCTCCTGAACAGGCCGAAAAGAAGAGGCGGCTCCAGTTTTCTGACTGGAGCCGCCTCTTTTTGTTTTAAAAAAGCCCCACCTAAATTTGACAAAAAGAAGAACGCATAGAACCCCGCGCCGGGGCCAAACTATGCTCGGATTCTCGATCCAACCGAATCTCAGAGAGATAATAAAAAATGAGGAGATGCGAAGTTATGTCTAATTCCAACAATTCCAATCAGCCTATCGTGCCCAGCGCCCGCGAGGCCCTCAACAAGTTCAAGATGGAGGCCGCTCAGGAAGTGGGCGTCAACCTGAAGCAGGGCTATAACGGCGACCTGACCAGCCGTGAGGCCGGTTCCGTGGGCGGCCAGATGGTCAAGAAGATGATCGAGGCGTACGAGAACGGCATGAAGTAAGCATTCCCCTTTTTCGCGAAAAAAACGCCCGTCACGCAGTTCGTGACGGGCGTTTTTTTCATCCGGCGGCCCTCGCTTTGGCGGCCGCCTCGATCCGTTTCAGCCCCGCCTCCAGCGTGGCCCGGGCGCAGCCGAAGTTCAGCCGGGCGAACTGGCCGGTGGGCTCCTTGTAGGCCGTGCCGCCGGACAGCCGCACACCGGCGGCGGTGAAGAAGCCCTCCAGTTCCTCCCGGGGCAGGCCCAGGCCGGCGCAGTCCAGCCAGAGAAGGAAGGTGGCCTCGGGGACCACGGGGGTGATGCCGGGGATGTTCTTTCGAATATAGTCCACGGCAAAATCCCGGTTGGCCTGGAGATAGTCCCGCACCTGGTCGGCGTAGGCCTCCCCGCTGTTGTAGGCCGCCTCCATGGCCACCAGGCCCAGGATGCCGGTGTTGATGCTGTTGCGCTCCTTCACCGCCTCGAACCGGGCGCGGATGTCCCCGTCGGGGATGATGATGACCGACGCCACCAGCCCCGCCACGCTGAAGGTCTTGCTGGGGGAGGTGCAGGTGATGGTCCGCCGGGCCAGCTCGGGGGACAGGGAGGCGATGGGGATGTGCTTTCTGCCGTCAAAAACGATGTCGGCGTGGATCTCGTCGGAGAGGATGAGCAGGTCGTTCTCAGCGCAGATGGCCCCGATCTTCTCCAGTTCCTCCCGGGTGAGACAGCGCGCAGTGGGGTTCTGGGGGTTGCAGAAGAGAAAAATTTTGGCCTCCTTAGCCTTTTGGGCGAAGTCGTCGAAGTCGAACTCATACCGCCCCTCCACCAGCTTCATGGGATTTTCAACCACCCGCCGGCCGCTGAGCCGGGCCATCTCAAAGAAGGGGGTGTAGATGGGGGTGTTGATGAGCACCGCGTCTCCGGGCTGGGTAAAGGCCTGGACGGCGGTGGCCAGGGCGCAGTCGATGCCGGCCAGGAAGGTCACCCACTCCTCCTTCACCTCAAAGCCGTGCCGGACCCGCTGCCACCGGGCCGCCGCGGCGGCGCAGCCCTCGGGGGGCAGGGTGTAGCCGTAGATCCCGTGGCGGACGCACTCCTCCAGGGCCTCGTTTACCTGGGGCAGGGTGCGGAAGTCGGTGTCCGCCACCCAGAAGGGGAGCAGCGCCTCCTCCCCCTCCCCGATGAACCGCCGGTCCCACTTGGCGCTGTTATGGCCGCGGCGGTCGATCACTTCATCAAAATCGTACATAAAATCCCTCCTGTGACGGGGAAAAGCCGCCGGAGCGGCGGCTTTTCCCTTCCTTTTTCTCTCGTCTTGGATCTTAAAGCATGAAGCCCAGCACCAGGTAGAGCACCAGGGCGCCCCCCGCGAAGCACAGGGAGTAGGGCAGCTGGGTCTTTACGTGGGACACCACGTCGCAGCCGGTGGAGGAGCAGGACATGATGGTGGTGTCGGAAATGGGGGAGGTGTGGTCGCCGAACACGGCGCCGCCGGCGATGGCGCCCACGATCATGGGGATGTTGACGTTGAGGGCCAGGGCCATGGGCAGCAGGATGGGCATCATGATGGCGATGGTGCCCGCGCTGGAACCGGTGGAGAAGGAGATGACGCAGGTGAAGAGGAAGGCGATAGCGGTGAACACCGCGGGGTTGATGAACCGGATCAGGGCCTCGGAGAGATAGGCGGCGGTGCCCAGCTCACCCAGCAGATTGCTCAGGGCATAGGCGAACACCATGATGGCCACAATGTCCATCATATTGCCGCAGCCCTGGAAGAAGGCGCCGATGTTGTCCATGACGCTGCCCAGCTTCTCCACGGCCATGGCCACGATGAGATAGAGGGCCCCCGCCGCGATGCCGAAAATGAGGCCGGTCTCGGCGTCGCCGCCCATGAGGCTGCCGTGTCCGCTGTAAAAGAGATAGGCCACGGTCACCACGATCATCACCACCATGGGGATGAGGAGGAACTTCGCCTTGTCCGGGTCGCCGTCGGCGCAGGACTCGTCGGCGTCAGGCCCCACGCAGGGGTCGGAGGCCATATAGGCCGCCTCGGCCTTCTTCATGGGACCGAAGTCCTTGCGCAGCAGGATAAAGGCGGCCACGCCCACCACGGCGAAGATGCAGTAGAAGTTGAAGCCGATGCCCCGCACCATCTGGGCGGTGGGATTCTCGATGCCCTGGGCCTCAATGAAGCTGGCGATATAGGGGCCGTAGGCGGCGATGGGGATCAGGATGGACATGGGGGTGGCGGTGGAGTGGACGATCCAGGCCGTCTTCTCCGGGGAGATGCCGAAGGCCCGGGTCAGGGGCCGGGAGATGGAGCCGGTGATCATGACGCTCAGGGTGCCGTCGATAAAGACCAGCACGCCGATGAGCCAGGTGAACAGCTCGGCGCCCACACGGGACTTGACCACGCTGCGCTTCTTGATCATCAGCGCGGTGAAGCCCTTCAGGCCCCCCGCCTTCTCGATGAGGTAGAACATCCCGCCCAGGGTCAGCAGGATGATGATGATGGACGTGCTGGAAGAGCTGGAGAACACGCCTACGATCATGTTCTTCGTCCCCTCCAGCATGCCCATCAGGCTGTACCCGGAGAGCATGAAGTTGCCCACCAGCAGAGAGGCGAACAACGCCAGGAACACGTTCTTCGTCGCCAGGGCCAGGACGATCGCCAGGATGGATGGAATGACGCTCAAAAAGCCAAATTCCATTTTTAGAACACCTCCTACAAATTTTGAACAGGCTTGTTTTACCACAAGTCGCAAACGAAAGAATAGAAAGTAGTTTACATTTTAAAGACAAAACCACCGTTTATTTGATTTTATTCGACACCTCTTTTGTGTAAGTTGCCCTCATTTTCTCCGCAAAAACCCAAAAAGAGCCTTCAAATTGTAAGCTACTATATATTTTTTCCTGGAAGTGGTATGCTATAACGAAATCAACGGAAGGCGGCGATGGCGATGTTGGCCAACAAAGACTTTTCCCCCTGGATCCGCTATGACCTACACCAGTGGAGTTCCCTGCTGGACGAGCGGTACCTCATCCGGGTCAAGGGCAAAACGGTCATCTACAACCAGGAGGAGGACATCTCCCAGATCTATATCGTCAAAAGCGGGCGGGTGCGGCTGAGTTATTTCACCAGCGAGGGCGCCGAGAAGATCTATATCTTCGCCCTGCCCGGGGCCATGTTCGGGGAGGAGACCTGCTTCGAGCCGGAGGCCCAGTTCCTCCACGCCGCCACCATCGTGGACTGCGAGCTGTACTGCATCCCCCAGGATGAGTTTCTCCGCCGCCTCAGCCAGGACATCGGCCTCAACGCCCAGGTCCTCTCCTCCATGTCCCACAAGATCCACCTTCTGATGGAGCACATCCGCCGGCTGTGCTTCCTGGAGGCTAAGAACCGGGTGGCCGCCGTCTTTGTGGATTTGGCCGCCGTCTTCGGCGTCCGGGTCAAGGAGGGCATCCGGGTCGAGCTGCCCGTCATCCAGCAGGGCATCGGCAACCTGATCAACACCTCCCGCCTCACGGTGAACAAGGCCATCAGCGAGTTTGAGGCGGAGGGCTTTCTGGAGAAGAAGCGGGGCCGCTGGTACATCTATGATTTAGAGGCCCTCAAGGGTCTGAGCGATATCAACTGACAGGAGGAAATCCATGAAAAAGATTGCCATCCTGGGCTTCGGCTGCGCCGGCTACCACTGCGCCAAGACCCTTCGGGAAGAGGGATATGACGGCGCCATCCATGTCTTTTCCGACACCGGCCTGCCCCCCTACAACCCCATGCTCACCACCTATTACGCCGGCCACCGGCTGCCTTGGGAGGGTCTCTTCCCCTTCGGCTCCCTGAAGGAGATCGCCCGCTCCCTGGGCCTCACCCTACATACCGGCAAGCCGGTAGAGCGGCTGGACCACACCGCCCGGGAGGTGGTCCTCGCCGACGGTAGCCGCCACGGCTTCGACGCCGCCCTCATCGCCACCGGCGCCCGGGTCTTTATTCCGCCTCTGCCCCATCTGCCGAAGGAAAACGTCTACGTCATGCGCACCCCCGCCGACGCCGAGGCCCTCCGGGCCCGGCTGGACCTGGGGAACGTGAGGCGGGCCGTGGTGGTGGGGGCCTCCATGGTGGGCATCAAGGTGGCCGAGCTCTTCCAGCGCGCCGGCGCCCGCTGCGTCCTGGCCGATATGGCCCCCTCCCTCTTCCCTCTGGCCGCCGCGGCCGAGGTTGGTACCGAGCTGGGCCGGCGGGTGACGGAAAAGGGCGTGGAGCTCAAGCTGGGCGTGGGACTGACCGCCATCGACGAGACCCCGGAGGGCCTGAAGGTCGCCTTCGGCAGCGACGTTTTGGACGCCGACGTGGCCGTATTGGCCATCGGCACCCGGCCCAACCTGGATTTTCTGGACAAGGACGCCCCCCTGGTGGACCGGGGGGTCCTGGTGAACGAGCGGATGGAGACCTCCGTCTCCGGCATCTACGCCGCCGGGGACTGCGCCAGCGGCTACAACATCCAAAGCGGCAGCCATCAGGTCATCGGGCTGTGGGCCAACGCCGGCTACCAGGGCATCACCGCCGCCGGAGCCATGCTGGGCCGGCGGGTCAACTACCCCGGCAACCTGCTGCACAACATCACCCACTTCATGGACATGGACTTTATCGGCTTCGGGGACATCCGGGCCCAGGGAGAGGTCCTGCGCTATGAAAACGACGGCTTTTTCCTCTACGCCGTCCGCCGGGACGGCAAGCTGGTGCTGGTCAACATCGTGGACAACCACATCATCAGCGGCGTCATCAAAAACTACATGACCCGCAAATTCCTGGGGAGCAATGAGCCCATCAGCCCCATGCAGAAGGTCATCCTTCTGCGCAACGGCCTCACCGCCCCCGTCATCGAGCTGCTTGAAAACGCGCCCCTGGAAGGAGGACATTCCCATGGATGAAAAAGAGCGCCTGCTGCGCGCGAAGATCCCCGGCCCGGAGACCGGCATTGAGGTGAGGCACACCCTGTGCGACATCTGCTGCCCCTCCTTTCACTGCGGCATCGACGCCTATGTGAAGGACGGAAAGATCATCAAGGTGGAGGGCACCGCCGACCACCCGGTGAACCACGGCCTGCTGTGCCCCAAGGGCCTGTCCAACCGGCAGTACCTCTACCGGGAGGACAGGATCAAGACCCCCCTGCGCCGGGTGGGGGCCCGAGGCGAGGGAAAATTTGAGCCCATCACCTGGGAGGAGGCCTACGCCGAGATCGCCCAAAAGCTGAACGCCATCAAGGCCGAAAGCGGACCGGAGAGCGTTCTCTTCTACTCGGGCTACTCCAAGTGGTACCGCCCCTTCCTCCACCGCTTCACCTACTCCTTCGGCTCCCCCAACTTCCTCACCGAGTCCAGCTCCTGCATGACCTCCACCTTCCTCAACTGGTGGGTCACCACCGGAAACCCCATGTGTTCCTCCGACGTGCTGAATTCCGGAGTCTTTCTGGGCTGGGCCTTCAACCCCTATTATTCCCGCCACCTGGCCGCCCTCAACGTGGAAAAGCGGAAGGCGGAGGGGATGAAGATCATCATCGTGGATCCCCGGATCACCCCCGCCTCCCTCCGGCTGGCGGACATCCACCTCCGCCCCCGGGTGGGCACCGATGGGGCAGTGGCCCTGGGCCTGGCCCACATTTTCATCCGGGACGGCAGGATCGACAAACCCTACATCGAGAAATACGTCCACGGCTTTGAGCAGTACGCCGCCTATGTCAAGGACTTCACCCCCCAGCGGGTGGAGGCCCTCACCGGCGTCCCCGCCGGGCAGCTGGAGGAGGCCGTTGCCATGATCGCGGACAACCTCCCCCTGTCCATCAACGAGAGCGCCGCCCCCATCGGCCACCACAAAAACGGCTTCCAGGCCTACCGGGCCATCATGTCCCTCTCCGCCATCCTGGGCTGCTTCGACCGCCCCGGCGGCCAGGTCCCCGTCCAGTTCAGCTACAACTATATGCCCGGTGGCTTCCGCACCCGGGAGGACGACTTCATTATGGCCCATCACGACCGGGTGACCGCCCCCGCCGTGGGGGCGGAGCGGTTCCCCGTGTGGAACGACTTCATCCACGAGGCCCAGGCCAACGACCTCTCCCGCCAGATCGAGACGGGCAGGCCCTACCCCGTTCGGGCCATGCTGGGCGTGGGCATGAACTACCGCATTTCTCCTGAGGATGAGCGGCTCAAACAAAACCTCATGAAGCTGGACTTCCTGGTGAACACCGAGCTTTTCCTCACCGACACCTGCAAGTTCTGCGACATCGTCCTCCCCGCCTGCACCTCCTTCGAGCGGGGAGAGCTGAAGGCCTACGGCGGCGGCCACCTCTTCGCCACCAAGCCGGTGGTGGAGCCCCTGGGCGAGGCCCGCAGCGACGCGCGCATCCTCTGCGAGCTGGCCCAGGCCATGGACCTGGACGACGAGCTCCTCCGCCAGGGCCCCGACGCCTGCTGGCGCTGGATCCTCCAGGACCTTCCCATCACCCTGGAGGAGCTGCGGGCCTCCGACAAGCCGGTAAAGCTCCCCGGCGTGGAGCCCTACGTCCCCGGCACCATGCTGGAACAAGGCCTGGACACCGCCTCCGGCAAATTTGAGCTGTGGTCCGAGGCCATCGCCAAATACCCCCAGCTGGACCCCCTGCCGGCCTACACGCCCCCTTTCGACACACCCTCCGACCCGGACTGGCCCTTCCACCTGTGCTCCTCCCCCCGCATCACCAACGCCCTCCACTCCCGGCTCCACAAGGTGCCTTGGGCCCGGTCCCTCCGGCCCGCGCCGGCGGCAGACCTGAATCCCGACGACGCCGCGGCCCTGGGCATCGCCCAGGGGGACGACATCGAGCTCTCCTCCCCCCGGGGGGCCATCGTGGTGAAGGCCAACCTCTCTTATAAGGTAGACCCCGGCATGGTCTATTTCTACCATGGCTACTCCGAGGCGGACGCCAATCTCCTCACCGACAACGAAGCCCTGGACCCCTACTCCGGTTTCCCCGCCTACCGGGACACCCGGGTCCAAATCAGGAGGATCTGACCATGGAAAAGATGATCTTCGACTTTGATCCCTCCAAGTGCACCTCCTGCCAGGCCTGCGTCATGGCCTGCATGGACCAGAACGACATCGACGCCGCCCATAAGCAGCACCCCTTCCGCAACGCCGCCGCCCTGGAGACCCGGGAGGGAGGGCGGGAGAAGTTCTCCTTCCTCTCGGTGGCCTGCATGCACTGCGAGGACGCCCCCTGCGTCATGGGCTGCCCCTCCGCCTGCCTCTACAAGGACCCAGAGAGCGGCTTCACCCTCTACGACAACACCAACTGCATCGGCTGCCACTCCTGCGCCATGGCCTGCCCCTTCGGGGCTCCCTCCTTCGACGGCGAGGGGAAGATGGTCAAATGCGACGGCTGCGTGGAGCGGCTGCGCCGGGGCATGGTCCCCGCCTGCGTCCGGGTCTGCCCCACCGGGGCCCTGACCTGCCGCCCGGAGAGCGAATACCACGAAGAACAGAGCGAGCGTTCCCTGCGCGCCCTGGCCCGCCACCTGCTGGAGGAGGGCTGAGGCGTATCACATAGCTTGGGAGGCGGCACTTCTGAGCGCAACGAACCGAGAGAGAATAGGGAGGTATTGTCATGAGTGAAAACAAGCGACTGGAATTCCACCTGGGTACCTTCGGCAAGCTGGTCCCCCTGCTGGTGGCCGTGGTCTTTATCATCTGGGCCGCCGTCAAGGGCTCCAACGTCAGCGGCTACATGGTGGCCTTCTTCATGGCCATCATCTTCGGCGTCATCCTGGTCAAGGATGAGAAGGCCTATGGCCAGGCCATCATCACCGGGCTCACAAAGCCCATGTTCCCCGTCATCGCCCTGGCCGTCATCCTGGCCGCCATCTCCGGCAAGCTGATCTCGGGCAGCGGCATGGTCCAGACCATCGCCGCCTACGCCGTGAACGCCGGCTTCACCGGCAGGCTCTTCGCGGCGGCCACCTTCCTCATCACCTGCCTGCTGGCCTTCTCCACCGGCACCTCCGTGGGCACCTACATGGTGGTCATCCCCATCCTCTTCCCCGTGGGGGTCATGACCGGCGTGACCCCGGTGTACATGCTGGGCGCCATCGTCTCGGGCGCCGCCTTCGGCGATAACCTGGCCCCCATCTCCGACACCACCATCGCTTCCTCCGCCACCCAGGGCGCCGAGCTGGGCAAGGTGGTGCGCACCCGGATCAAATACTCCATCCCCGCCGCCGTCATCGCCCTGATCTGCTTCCTCCTCTTCACCAAGACCGAGACCAACTCCGCCATGCTGGAGGCCGCCCAGGTGGAGCCCCGGGCCCTGTCCCTCATCATGCTGGTGGTACCCGTGGTCATCATCGCCCTGTGCCTGATGAAGAAGCACCTCATCACCGCCCTGGCCTGGGGCGTCATCGCCGGCGTGGCGGCCGGCCTGATCAGCGGCATCTACCACGTGGCCGACCTGCTGTCCTTCCCCGGCGGCTTCAAGGTGGCCGGCGCCCTGCCCGACTCCATCTCCGGCTGCATGGGCACCGTGGCCATGCTCATCGCCGTGTTCGCCCTGCTGGGCGTCATGGAGCGCAGCGGCCTCTTCGAGGACGTGGGCCGGGGCCTGTCCAAGCTTGCCAAGGGCCCCGCCAGCACCGAGGCCACCATCGTGGGCTGCGTGGGCATCCTCAGCATGATCACCGGCGTCATCTCCGTGGCCATCGTGGCCATGGGCGACCTGGTGAAGGAGCTGGGCGAGAAGGCCGGGCTGGACCCCTACCGCCGGGCCAACCTGATGGACTGCGCTGGATGCGTCTTCTGCTTCCTGGCCCCCTGGACGGTCCACTGCGTCATCCCCGCCCAGAAGGCCGCCGAGTTCGGCGAGGCCTTCGCCGTGGCCCCCGCCGCCATCCCCTTCGTCAACTTCTACTCCATCGCCATGCTGGTCATCCTGGTGGTGGCCATCGTCACCGGCTACGGAAGAAAGAGCAAATGACCGAAACTGCCGCCAACCAGACACAAGCGCCAGGGTGAGAACCCTGGCGCTTGTGTTTCCTTCTCCCTTGTATTTCCACCCAAAAGCGGCTATAATGAAATTGTATGTGACCGCCAGACCAGAATACGGAAGGAGTTTTTCCGATGAGTAATATTTGGCACGACATCGACCCCAAGCGGATCTCCCCCGAGGATTTCATCGCCGTGGTGGAGATCCCCCAGGGCAGCAAGAAAAAGTACGAGCTGGACAAGGAGACCGGCCTCATCATCCTGGACCGCATCCTCTACACCTCCACCCACTATCCCGCCAACTACGGCTTCATCCCACGCACCTACGGCGACGACGGCGACCCCCTGGACGTGCTGGTGCTGTGCTCCGAGGTGCTGGATCCCCTGACCCTGGTGCGCTGCTACCCCATCGGCTACATCTCCATGCTGGACGACGGCAAGAACGACGAGAAGATCATCGCCATCCCCTTCGCCGACCCCACCTATAAAAACTACAAGGACATCTCCGAGCTGCCCGACCACATCTTCGACGAAATGGCCCACTTCTTCACCGTCTACAAGACTCTGGAGGGCAAGGAGACCATGGCCGGGGACGTCCAGGGCCGGGAGGGCGCCATCGAGGTCATCCGAAACGCCATCCTCCATTACAAGGACAAATTCTGTTGATCTCCTTTTCTTTGCGGAAACTTAAGAGAAAATTCCTTTTTTCCAAGGCCGCTGTATGATAAACTATTTCTAACAGCGAAGAGAAGAAAAGGAGAACGATCATGGCACATTATGATACGCTCGTCATCGGCGCCGGCTTCGCCGGGGCGGTGACCGCCGGAGAGCTGGCCCGCCGGGGCGGCAGGAACGTGCTGGTGCTGGAGCGCCGGGACCACTTGGGCGGCAACGCCTACGACTGTCTGGACGCCCACGGCGTCCTCATCCACCAGTACGGCCCCCATATCTTCCACACCGCCGACCGGCGGGTCTACGACTACTTATCCCAGTACACCGCCTGGACCGGCTACCAGCACAAGGTGGTGGCCAGCATCCCCGGGCCGGAGGGCCGCATGGAGCTGCCCGTCCCCTTCAACCTGGTCTCCCTGGAGGCGGCCTTCGGCCCTGATAAGGCCAAGGCGCTGGAGGAAAAGCTCATCGCCGCTTACGGCGCCGAAAAGAAGGTCACCATCCTGGAGCTGCGCCAGAGCCCCGACCCTGAGATCGCCGCCCTGGCCGAATATGTCTACGACCACGTCTTTGTGAGATACACCATGAAGCAGTGGGGCCAGAAGCCGGAGGAGATCGACCCCAACACCACGGCCCGGGTCCCCGTGTTCCTCTCCCGGGACTGCCGCTACTTCCAGGACCCCTACCAGGGGATGCCCGCCAAGGGCTACACCCCCATTTTCCAGCGGATTCTGGACCATCCCAACATCACGGTGGAGCTGGGGCAGGACGCCGCCGCCCGCCTCACCCTGGGCGACCGGCTCCTGCTGGACGGGGAGCCCTTCGCCGGAGAGGTCATCTACACCGGCGCCGCCGACGAACTCTTTGGCTGCCGCTTCGGCCGCCTGCCCTACCGCACTCTGGACTTCCGGTTCGAGACTTACGACAGGGATTTCTACCAGAGCCACGGCACGGTGAACTACACCATGGATGAGGACTTCACCCGCATCACCGAGTTCAAGCGCCTTACCGGCCAAGAGCTTCCGGGAAAGACCACCATTATGAAGGAGTTCTCCAGGGCCTACACCGGGACTGCCGGCGAGGTGCCCTATTACGCCATCATCAACGACGCCAACAACGCCCTCTACGGCCAATACGCCGCTCTGGCGGAGCGGTATCCCTCCCTCCACCTCCTGGGCCGGCTGGCGGAATACAAATACTACAACATGGACGCCATCGTGGGCCGCGCCCTGGCCCTGACGGACAAACTGCTGGGAGGCTGATGCCCGATATGGAAAAAATACTGACCTTCGCCGTCCCCTGCTACAACTCCGCCGCCTATATGGACCACTGCGTGGAGACCCTCCTCACCGGCGGGGAGGACGTGGAGATCATTTTGGTGGACGACGGCTCCGTCAAGGACGACACCCCCGCCATCTGCGACCGCTACGCCCAGCAATACCCCGACATCGTCAAGGTCATCCACCAGGAGAACGGGGGCCACGGCGAGGGGGTCAATCAGGGCCTTCGGAACGCCACGGGCCTCTATTACAAGGTGGTGGACTCCGACGACTGGCTGGACACCGACGCCCTCCAGCAAGTCCTGGCCAAGCTCCGGGAGTGCGCCCGGTGGCCGGAGCCCCTTGACATGCTCATTGCCAACTATGTCTACGAGCACGTGGAGGACAACACCCAGCGGGTCATGCGCTACCGCAACGTCTTTCCCGAGGGGAAGGTGTTCACCTGGGACGACATGGGCCGCTTCCGCCCCTCCCAATACCTGCTGATGCACTCGGTCATCTACCGCACCCAGCTTCTGCGGGACTGCGGGCTGGAGCTGCCCAAGCACACCTTCTACGTGGACAACATCTTCGTCTACCAGCCCCTTCCCTACGTCAAGTCCATCTACTACATGGACCTGGACCTCTACCGCTACTTCATCGGCCGGGCGGACCAGAGCGTCAACGAGAAGGTGATGGTGGGCCGGGTGGACCAGCAGGTGCGGGTCACCAAACTGATGATCGAGGCCCACGACCTGTGGAAGGTGAAGCGGGACTACCCCCGTCTGGGCCGGTATATGCTCAGCTATCTGTCCATGATGATGACCATCTCCTCCATCTTCCTCAACATCTCCGGCACGCCGGAGTCTTTGGGGATGAAGACCGAGCTGTGGGAGTACCTGCGCACCGTGGACCAGGCTCTCTACCACCGGCTCAAGTACCGGGCCCTCTCCGCCGTGGGGGTCTTCCCCGGCTACCAGGGGCGGAAGCTCTCCGTCTCCCTCTACCACGTGGCCCAGCATATCTATAAATTCAATTAAATGGAAGCCAAAGGCCCGCCGGAGCGCTCCGGCGGGCACTTTTTTTGTCTTTTTCCGAAAAACCTAAAAAAAGTTCTTGCTATATGTAAAATTTTTAGTACAATGGAGATAGCCAGAGGTCAACAGGGCGTCTCGACCGGTTTCCGAGACGCCCACTAGGGCAGATGATGGGCGGGGACCGGTTCGGGCCGCCAGAAGGAGTGGTAACAAGCAAATGAGCAGACTGGACGTCAAGACCCCCAGCCGGGCCCAGGACGTGGTGGACCAGCTCTACCGCAACATGGAGCGCCGCATCGCCGCCAGCCCCCCGGGACTGTGCCCGGTGGACATGGCCCTCAATTTCCTAAGCCTCTGCCAGGCCCAGACCTGCGGCAAGTGCGTACCCTGCCGCGTAGGGCTCCAACAGCTGGCCAACATGATCCGCGAGGTGCTGGACGGTGAGCCGGACGAGCGCATTTTGACCCGCATTGAGGAGACCGCCCAGGTGGTGGCCGCCACGGCGGACTGCGCCATCGGCATCGACGCGGCCCAGCTGGTCCTCACTGGCCTGAGAGGCTTCCGGGAGGACTACGAGGAGCACGTGCGCCACCACCGGTGCCTGGGCAGCGTGGGCAACCCCGTGCCCTGCGTGGCCATGTGCCCCGCCGGGGTGGACATCCCCGGCTACGTGGCCCTCATCAAGGCGGGCCGGTACGCCGACGCGGTGCGCCTCATCCGCAAGGACAATCCCTTCCCCACCGCCTGCGCCTATATCTGCGAGCACCCCTGCGAGGCCCGCTGCCGCCGGAACATGGTGGATGACGCCATCAGCATCCGGGGGCTGAAGCGCTACGCCGTAGACCAGGCGGGGGAGGTCCCCCAGCCCGCCCCGGCAAAGGCCACCGGCAAAAAGGTGGCGGTGGTGGGCGGCGGCCCTGGCGGGCTGTCCGCGGCCTACTACCTGGCCCTCATGGGCCACAGCGTCACCGTCTATGAGCGCCGCAGGGCCCTGGGCGGCATGATGCGCTACGGCATCCCCAGCTACCGCTTCCCCCGGGAGCTGCTGGACGGGGAGGTTTCCTCCATCCTCTCCCTGGGCGTCACGGTACATACCGGGGTGGACGTGGGGACCGACGTGTCCTTCGACGCCCTGAAAAACGACTTTGACTGCGTGTATCTGGCCATCGGGGCCCACACCGACAAAAAGACCGGCATCCCCGGGGAGGACAGCGCCAACGTCATCTCCGCCGTGGAGCTGCTGCGGGCCATCGGAGACAACGACCTGCCCGACTTCACCGGGCTGCGGGTGGTGGTCATCGGCGGCGGCAACGTTGCCATGGACGTGACCCGCAGCGCCATCCGCCTGGGGGCCAGGACCGTCACCTGCGTCTACCGCCGCCGCCAGGCCGACATGACCGCCCTGGCCGAGGAGGTGGAGGGCGCCGTGGCCGAGGGGGCCGAGCTGTTGACCCTCCAGGCCCCCGTCCGCATCGAGGCGGACGGCGATGGGAAGGCCGCCGCTCTGTGGACCCAGCCCCAGATCCCCGGCGAGCTGGACGGCCACGGCCGGCCCAAGCCGGTGAACGCCGACGTGCCCGAGCGGCGCATCGAGGCCGACCTCATCATCGTGGCCATCGGCCAGGGGGTGGAGAGCCGGGGCTTCGAGCAGGGCGGCATCAAGGTCCAGCGGGGGGGCACCCTGCTGGCCGACCCCAGCACCCACCTGCCCGACCAGAGCGGCGTCTTCGCCGGGGGCGACTGCGTCACCGGCCCCGCCACCGTCATCCGGGCCATCGCCGCGGGCAAGGCCGCGGCGGCCAACATCGACGAGTACCTGGGCTTCCACCACGCCATCACCACCGACGTGCAGGTGCCCCTCCCCGGCTTCGCCGACCTGCGGCCCAAGGGCCGGGTCAACCCCACGGAGCGGGAGGCGGCGGAGCGTAAGGGTGACTTCGCCTGCGTGGAGTGCGCCATGACCGACCAGGAGGCCCGGCAGGAGGCCGGGCGGTGCCTGCGGTGCGACCACTTCGGCTACGGCATCTTCAAAG
Organism: Oscillospiraceae bacterium; assembly: GCA_022846075.1. GTDB lineage: Bacteria > Bacillota > Clostridia > Oscillospirales > Oscillospiraceae > Vermiculatibacterium. The sequence goes on along the minus strand of AP025582.1, from coordinate 728,460 downwards.
GAGGGCGGATCAGAACATGGTAAACATCGTGATCGACGGCAAGCGCCTTGCCGTGGCGGACGGCACCACCATTATGGAGGCCGCCCAGCGGGCGGGCACCCCCATCCCACATCTGTGCTACCTCAAGGACCTCAACGAGATCGCCGCCTGCCGCATGTGCGTGGTGGAGGTGGAGGGGGCCGAGCGGATGGTCACCGCCTGCAACAATCAGGTCTTTGAGGGCATGGTGGTCCACACCAACACCCCCGCCGTCCGGCAGGCCCGGAAGACCAACCTGCGCCTCATCCTCTCCCAGCACGACTCCAACTGCACCGTGTGCATCCGCAGCGGCAACTGCGAGCTGCAAAAGCTGGCCCAGGACATGAACATCCACTACCAGCCCTATCCCGTCCAGCCCGAGCGGGCCCGGGTGGACCTGTCCGTCCCCGTGGTGCGGGAGGCCAGCAAGTGCATCAAGTGCATGCGCTGCGTCCAGGTCTGCGATAAAATCCAGGATATGCACATCTGGGACGTGTCGGGCACCGGCTCCCGGACCACGGTGGACGTGTCCCTGCGCCGGAAGCTGGGGGACACCGACTGCACCTTCTGCGGCCAGTGCGTCACCCACTGCCCCACCGGGGCCCTCACCGTCCGGGACGACACCGGCCGGGTGCTGAAGGCCCTGGCCGACCCGGAGCTCACCACCGTCATCCAGGTGGCCCCCGCCGTGCGGGTGGCCTGGGCCGAGAGCTTCGGCCTCTCCCCCGAGGTGGGCACCGCCGGGCGGATGGTGGCCGCTCTCAAGCGCATGGGCTTCAACTACGTCTTTGACACCAACTTCACCGCCGACCTCACCATCATGGAGGAGGGCAGCGAGTTCCTGGAGCGCTTCACCCACCGGGAGGGCTACTCCTGGCCCATGTACACCTCCTGCTGCCCCGGCTGGGTGCGGTTTTTGAAGTCCCAGTTCCCCGGCCAGGTGGCGGGGATGTCCACCGCTAAGTCCCCCCAGCAGATGTTCGGGGCGGTGGCCAAGAGCTATCTGGCGGAAAAGCTGGGGCTGGACCCCCACAAGATTTTCGTGGTGTCCATCATGCCCTGCTCGGCCAAGAAGGCGGAGTGCGCCCTGCCCTCCATGAAGGACGCCTGCGGCGACCCGGACGTGGACGTGGTGCTCACCACCCGGGAGATGGACCGGCTGCTGCGCAGCGACTGCGTCCTCCCCGGCGACCTCCCCGAGGAGGCATTCGACTCCCCCCTGGGCACCGGCACCGGCGCGGCGGTCATCTTCGGGGCCACCGGCGGCGTGATGGACGCGGCCCTTCGCAGCGCCTACTATCTGGTCACCGGCTCCAATCCGGACGCCGACGCCTTTACCGCCGTCCGGGGCAGCAAGCCCTGGAAGGAGGCCGTTTTCACCGTCCCCGGCGCCGGGGACGTGAAGGTGGCGGTGGTCAGCGGCCTTGGCAACGCCCGGGCCCTCGTGGAGGCGGTGGAGGCCGGTGAGGTCTCCTACGACTTCGTGGAGGTCATGGCCTGTCCCGGCGGCTGCGCCGGGGGCGGCGGCCAGCCCATCCACGGCGGCGTGGAGCTGGCGGAGCCCCGGGGCAAGCGCCTTTGGGAGCTGGACGCCAAGGCGGACATCCGCTTCTCCCACGAGAACCCGGAGGTCCAGGCCCTCTACGCCGAATACCTGGGCCAGCCCTTGGGGGAGAAGTCCCACCACCTCCTGCACACCGACCACGAGGCCTGGCAGATGCCCGGCCAGCGATAAATCAACGGCAAAAGGCCGGGGGATGTACGCTTTCGTACATCCCCCGGCCTTTTTGTCTCCTATGGGCTTTTCCACCTTGGGGAGATGGCCCCCAAGCCCCGCCGGGAGCGGGCCGGGGTTCCTTCCCTCAGACACTACTTCACCCGGAACAGCCCGTGCCGGTTGCAACAGGCGTAGAGGACGCTCCCCACCCCACGCTTGGCGAACCGGGCCTCGGGGACCTGCTCGGGCCAGAGCTTCACGATCTCCACCCCCCGGTCGGTGGCCTGGGCGAAAAAGGTGAGAAAATGCCCCTTCTCCATGGGGTGGTCGGCCCGCACGTACCACTCCCCATCCACCTCGGACAGGGTAATGGCGTGGGCGCCGTCCGCCTCCTCCGCCTCCAGGGGCGGCAGGGCCACCCCGCAGCAGTGGAAGGCCCCCTCCCCCATGGCGTGGATCACGTTTCCGCACACCGGGCAGAGGTAGAACTTGCCCCGCTTGGGGTTGGCGGAGCGGTTGGCGTTGGTGATCTGCTCCCCGGACAAAAGCTCCGCCACGCTCACCCCAAGGGCCTGGGCCAGCGGCTCCAGCAGGCTCAGGTCGGGCAGTCCCCGGCCCGTCTCCCACTTGCTCACCGCCTTGTCGCTGACCCCTAGCCGGTCCGCCAGCTGTTTTTGGGTATATCCCTTCTTCTCCCGGAGTGCCTTCACGGCCGTCCCGGTCACATAATTGCTCATCTCATTCGGCTCCTTTCTCTCCATGGTCCCAGCATACCCCAGATGGAGAGAAAGGGCAACCTACGCTTGGTAGAGCGGCACAGGGGAGCTTCCGTCCACACCCCCGAGGCCCCTTTTAGATCAGGGCCAGCTGTTTGAGCCAGAATATCCACAAAAACAGGGTGAGCATGGAACACAAGGTGGTCCCTACCACCACCTGGCCCGCCAGGACGCCGTCGGCCCCGGCCTGCTGGGCCATGCTGAAGGAGGACACCGCCGTGGAGGAGGCGCTCATGACCAGCAGGGCCCCCAGGTCCACCCCCCGAAAGCCCCACAGCACGGCAAGGCCCGTCACCAGGGCGGGAAACAGGATCAGCTTGCCCACCAGGCACACCGCCATCCTTCCCCCGCTCCCACGCAGCTGGGAGAAATGGAACATCCCGCCCAGCACCAGCAGGGCCAGGGGCGTGGCGATGGCCGACAGGTCCCGGAGGGCCCCCACCACCAGCTCCGGCAGGCGGATCCGGGCCAGACGCAGGGCCAGGGCCAGGGCGGCGGCGATCAGCAGAGGATTCCGGCACAGTTCCCGCCCGATCTTTCCAGGCCGGATGCTCTGCCCGCGAAACACCTCCAGCGCAATGGCACAGAGGACGTTATACAGCGGCACGACCACGGCGATCAGCATGCTGGCGTGGTCCAGATCCTCCCCTCCGTAAAGGGACTGCAGCACCGGCAGCCCCAGCAGGAGGCAGTTGCCCCGGAAGATGCCCTGGACCATCACGCCCCGCCGGGCGTTCTCCTTTTCAAACACCGGCACCAGGACCATAAGCAGCAGGAATACGGCCACGTTGACCAGGACGCCGAAGGCCAGCAGCTTGGCGGCGGAGCCCCCCTCCACCCGGGCCGTGTAGATGCTGCGGAACAGGAGCGCGGAGAGGAGCACATGGTAGACCAGGGTGTTCAGCTTTCGCAGAAAGCCGTCGTCCATCATGCCGATCTTCCGCAGAAAATAGCCCAGGGCCAGAAAGAAGAACACGGGAAACAGGGCGGAAAAGGAGAGATATAGGTTATTCATCTCCCCGCCTCCCCAAAGAGCATGCCCGCCCGGTCAATCCTCCCAGCGGCCAGTGACGGCCGCCCGGACGCATTTCTCCTCGTTTCCGTACCACACGTCCAGGCCGTTGCCCCCGGGCGCGTAAAAGGCCATCTTGGGGGAGTGGGTGACCATGGTCTTAAAGCCCAGCACTTCGGGGTTTCCCAGCACGACGCACAAATCCTGGGTCAGCACCGCGCCGGCGTCCTCGATGATCTTTTGGTACCCCAGCTCCTTGGCCATGGCCTTCACCGCCATGTTGGTGTGGATCCACATGGTCACCCCGTCCTTGACCTTCTTGCCCTGAAGCAGTCCGGCCAGCCGGGCCACCTGATTCAAGCTGCAGTGGGGACAGCCCAGCGCCACGAAGTCCACGTCCCTGCTCTTCCCCGAGGTCAGATTGTCGTAGCCCTGGGCCAGCTCCTTTTCACCCAGCTCCACCACCTCGTACCGCTTTCCCCGGAACACCGTCTCCAGGTCGGGGGCCTCCGGGGTCAGCCCTATGGCGTGGAAGAGGGCCACGCCTCCCGCCGAGGCCAGGGCGGAGCCGAAGTAGACCAGCTCCTCCGTGGAGGGACGGCCCAGCCCCTCAAAGACGGGGATCTTCTCCCCCACCATCTTCCCCACATAGTTGCCCAGGGCCCCGTAGTCGGTGATCCCGTGGAGGGGGACGGTGACCCGGAACAGGATGTCACCCCTCCGGTTCTCGTCCAGGTGGAGGCCGTAGCACGGCGTGAAGCCCGTGATCCCGGCGGCCCACGCGCTGGGTCCCCCCTCCCGGTTGTCCCGGGCCCCCAGCACGGAGTTCGTGAACACCACGGCGGAGGACTCGGCCCAGGCGATGTGCTCGCCGAACCGGGGCAGGAAGCTATAATAATAAGGCACACAGGAGGAGGTGCCGAAGCACCCCATGGCCTCGTAAGCCCTCTCGATCCGCATCTGGGGCTCCACCCAATCGGCGGGCAGGCCCAAGTCCCGGCTGCGGTCCACTCCGATCACGTTCATGGTGGTAGGGACGACCACCCGGGCCCCCTTGGCCGCCATGTCCTCCGCCCACTTCATCCCGGCGATGCCGTGGGATTTGAGAGACAGCCCGGCGCAGTGGGCGCTCTTGATGGGGATAAGCTCCTCCGCCCCGTAAATCTCACCCAGGGCGCAGAGCATCTCCATGGCCACCTGGACCGGCTCGCCCCGGCCGCCGTCCCGCATCCTTTTTTGCTCGTCAGTCAGCCTCATGCGGCAGCTCCCCTTTCTTGGTGACGGTCACCGTCCCCCGGATGGCGTCCACCTTCACCCAGTCGCCGTCCTCGATGATGGAAAACGGGTCGGTCTCCAGGTGGTCCACCACGGGGATCTTCCCCATGATGGCGCCCACGGCGATGATGGTCTCTGTATTCAGGTTGATGATGGCCGCGGGGGCCGTCCCCTCGCAGGCCACCTGATATACCACATAGGAGCCGCCGGTGCTCCCCTTCCCGTGGGGGAACAGAAGGACCTTCCCCCGGAAGGACTTCCCCTCCAGCTGATGGTTGTGCTCGGTGATCACGCCGTTGGGCACGTCCACGCCGAAATTGAAGCCGATGGGCTGGCGGCAGACCAGGGCCTCCCCCTCGCCCACGCCCTTGCTGATGGGGCGGCAAGCTACTGTCTGGGACATTGCCGACACTTCCTTTCTCCGCCCGGTCACAGGCGGTCGTTTTTCACATAGCAGGTCCCTTCCATGATGCGGCGGGCCGTGCGCTCGTAGGCCAGCCGGAGGAAGGCGCTCCCCTCGGGGTCCGCGGCCTGGGCGTCCACTTCAATCACGCCGCCGGGGTGGCCGATGCGGAACATGTTCCGGCCCTTGGCCTCCTCGGAGAGCTGCTTGTAGACCAGCGTCCCCGGGATGCGGGCCGCCGCGCCGGTGCAGACCGTACCGGTGCCGGGATAGGTCTTGTGCATGTGGAGCATGAAGCTCAGGCGGCTGACCAGGTCGATCTCCTCCGCCTTCACCTTGTGGCCGTCGATGGCCACGGTGTAATCCGCACTCTTGCTGACGATGGCGAAGAAGGGGACATAGGCGCTTTTCTCCGTGGCCTCCCGAATCGTGGCGGCCATGCCGATTTTTACTGTGCAGGCGGCCCGGATGGCCTCCATCTTGTCGGTAAGGGCCTTATCCTTCTCGATTTCGGCGCAGGTCTCGGTGCCCTTCAGCCCCAGGCTGGCGGCCTCGATGAACACCACCACGTTGCCCGCGTCCACGATGGAAACCTCGAAGTCGCCGTACCCCTCGGCGTGGATCACGTCGGCGGGGTTCCCCGTGGGCAGAATCTTCCCGGTGGTGGAGCCCGCCGTATCGCCGAAGTCCAGCATGATCCGGGCCCCGGTACCGGGGACGCCGTCCAACTTACAGTCTCCCATGACCTGGGCCTTGCCGTCCTTGACGGGGACGTCGGCCACCAGGATGCAGTTGGTGTTCACCTGGTGGATGCGCACCCGGGTGACCGGCTCGGTGATGGGGACCATCCCCTCGTCGATGGCGAAGGGGCCCACGGCGGCGGAGATGTTGCCGCAGTTGCCGCCGTAGTCCACCAGGTCCGTGTCGAAGCTGACCTGGGCGAAGGTGTAGTCCACGTCGGCGTCCTCCCGGGTGGGGGGGCCGATGATGGCCAGCTTGCTGGTCAGCACGTCCGCCCCGCCCAGGCCGTCGATCTCCCGGATGTCCGGCGTGCCGAAAATACCGCGGATCACCCGATCCCGCTGGGCCGGGTCCCGGGGCAGCTCGTTTTCCTTGATGAAAATGCCCTTGCTGGTCCCGCCCCGGTGGATCACAACTTTGTAAGGCGTCATTTGGGGATGCATATGGTCATCGATCCTTTCCTGTTCCAATTTTTGTTGTACATGTATGCGGCTGGCTCTTCCGGGATATTTCCGCCCCCCCCCCCTGGGGAATGGCCTCAAATCACACCGGCGGCTGTGAGGCGGCAGAGATCTTCGGCGGATAAGCCCAGCAGGCCGCCGTAGACCGCCTCGTTGTCCTCCCCCAGCAGGGGGGCCGGCTTGCGGGGACAGGCCTTGGTCCGCGTCAGCTTTTGGGGCGCCGCCGTGATTTGGAGCCGCCCGATGCCGGGCTGGTCTATCTCCGGGAACATCTCCCGGGCCCCGGCGATCTGCGGGTCTCTCACCAGCCGGTCGATGGTGTTCACCGCGCTGGCCGGACAGCCTGCGGAATTGAGCTTATCGTCGATCTCATCGATGGTGTACCGCCGGGTCCACTCCGACACCACCTCCCGCACCTGTTCGTGGTTGGCCACCCGGTCCTTGATCTCCCGGAAGCGGGGGTCCTCCTTCAGCTCCGGACGCCCCATGACCTCGCAGAGGATGCCGAAGAGCTTGTTGTTGCCGGCGGCGATGATCACATCCCCGTCCTTGGCCGGGAAGGAGTCGTAGGGATAGGTGGACTCATAGCGGTTCCCGATGCGCTCGGGCACCCGGCCCGTGGCCTGATAGATCATGGTGATGTTCTCCATGGCGGAGGCCACCGAGTCCACCAGCGCCACATCCACCATCTCTCCCAGCCCGGTTTTCTGCCGGTTCACCAGCGCCGCCAGCACCCCGACAGCCAGGTTCAGTCCCCCCAGCACGTCGCCCATGGGGGTGCCCACCCGGGTGGCCGGGCCGTCGGGCCACCCGGTGGTGCTCATCAGCCCGCCCATGGCCTGGCCCACGATGTCATACCCGGCCCGCTTGCTGAGGGGGCCGGTGTGGCCGAAGCCGGAGACCGCGCCGTAGATGATGCCGGGGTTGGCCACCTTGAGCGCCTCATACCCCAGCCCCAGCTTTTCCATGGTGCCGGGGCGGTAGTTCTCAATGACCACGTCGGCCTTTTTCACCAGCTCCAGGAACAGCTTTTTTCCCTCCGGGTCCTTCAGGTTCAGGGTGCAGCCCATCTTGCTGCGGTTGAAATTGGCGTAGTAGACACTGTTGTCGTTGATGAAGGGCCCCATCTTGCGGGTGTCGTCCCCGCCGTTGGGGTTTTCCACCTTGATGACCGTGGCCCCCATGTCCGCCAGCAGCATCCCGCAGTAGGGGCCCGCCAGCACCCGTGTCAGGTCCAGCACCACGCATCCGTCCAGCAGTCCAGCCGTCTTTGCTTCCTTTGCTTCCATCGTTCTGCCTCATCCTCTCGTTCGTTGGCGATGCCGCGGGCCGGCGGCCCGCCCGGAATGGGTACGCTCTGTTCTCTGCCTAGATTAAAAGCAAACGGCATGCCAGCTTTTCTCCCTGCCGGATTTTGTCGAATTAAGTCCGCTCCTCCCTCCGATTTCACCTCCAGCCCGAATTGACAACCCATTTTCGATGTGATAAGCTGTTTCAAAATAGCGCAAAATTGAAACAAGCGGGTGATATTTATGGATCTGGCAACCTCCCGAAAGGCCCTGATGACCAGCGAAAAGATCACGGTGGCGCTCATTGCCACCTACCCCGCCATGTCCAGGGCCATGGCCCAGCTGGTGGAGGGGACCAACATCCAGCTGTTGGACATCTACGCCTCCTTCGAGCAGGCCGCCGAGGAGGCCAAGCGCATCGAGGCGGAGGTGGACGTGATCCTCACCCGGGGCGGCACCGGCCGTTTCGTCAAAAACGCCGCCTCCATCCCGGTCATCTCCATCCCCATCACCCCCTTCGACCTCACCCTGTCGGTCTCCGACCTCCCCGCCGAGTACAAGCGGGTCGCCTTCTGCAACTACCAGCGGGCCATTTTCGGCACCGAGCAGATCGGCGAGCTGTTTGGCAAAAAGATTTTCCAATATCTGTTTACCAACCAGGCCGAGCTTCGGCAGGCGGCCAATGAGGCCAAGGCGGACGGCTGTCAGGTCTTTATCGGCGGCGCGGAGGGCATTTCCTACGCAAGGGAGCTGGGCATGGAGGGCATCGAGATCGTCTCCGGCCGGGAGGCCATCTACCAGGCCCTCACCGAGGCCATCGCCATCATCCAGGTCAAGCGGGAGGAGCGCAAGCAGTCCACCCGGCTGAAGATCGCCTTCGACTCCCTGGCCGAGGGGATCTGCATTACCGACGAGCGGGGCACCATCTCGGTCTTTAACCCCGCCGCCGCCGGCATCTTCAAGCTGAACCACCAGCAGTTGGTGGGGGAAAACATCCACGACATCTCCATCGGAGACCGGGCCCTGACGGCGCTCCACCAGCAGAAGCCGGAGCTCAACCAGCTGGAGCGGGCCTGGAACATCACCCTGAGCACCAACCACATCCCCATCTACATGGACCAAAATTTCATCGGCCTGGTCAGCACCTTTCAGGACGTGACCAAGATCCAGCAGTTGGAGGGCCAGATCCGCCGCCAGCTGAACCAAAAGGGCTTTCAGGCCAAATATACCTTCGACAGCATCATCGGCTCCACCCACGCCATGGAGACGGCCAAAAAGCTGGCCGCCCTCTACGCCCAGACCGACTCCTCCGTCCTCATCGAGGGGGAATCCGGCACCGGCAAAGAGCTCTTCGCCCACAGCATCCACAGCGCCAGCTCCCGGTCGGTGGGGCCCTTCGTCACCGTCAACTGCGCCGCCATCCCCGAACAACTGCTGGAGAGCGAGCTCTTCGGCTACGCCCCCGGGGCTTTCACCGGCGCCCGGAGGGAGGGCAAGCAGGGGCTCTTCGAGCTGGCCCACAACGGCACCATCTTCCTGGATGAGATCGGCGAGATGCCCAAGTACCTCCAGTCCCGGCTCCTGCGGGTCCTCCAGGAAAAGGAGGTCATGCGGGTGGGGGATGACAAGATCATCTCGGTGAACTGCCGGGTCATCTCCGCCACCAACAAGGACCTGGGGACGCTGGTCTCCAAGGGAGAGTTTCGGGAGGACCTCTACTACCGGCTGAACATCTTCAACGTGAAGGTGCCCCCCCTGCGGGACAGGCGGGAGGATATCCCCCTCCTGTGCGAGCACTTTCTGGAGGGGATGGGCATCTCCTCCCACGCCGTCGGGATCAAAAAGAGCGTGGACGAGCAGCTCAAGCGCCTGCGGGGCTACCGCTGGCCGGGAAATGTCCGGGAGCTGTCCAGCGTCTGCGCCCGCATCGCTCTGCTCCAGACCGCGGGCCAGGGGGAGGAGGCCCGCCAATACCTCCGAATGGTCATCGACAGCTACGTGTCCGCCGCGCGGGACACGGTGAGCCTGGACATCGAGGCCAACCTTCCCCTGAAGGGGGCCATGGAGGAGGCGGAGCAGCAGTATATCAGCGCCATCCTGGAGCGCTGCGGCAACAACCGCACGCTGGCCTCCAAGCAGCTGGGGATCGGGCGCACCACTTTGTGGCGGCGGTACGCCGAGGGCGAGGAGGAGCGCGGGATCTGAGAAAACAAAGAGAGAGCCGGGCCAAACAGCCCGGCTCTCTTTTTGGCAATGGCGCTCAGCGCGGCGGATAGACGCTGTGCTCCAGGGCCCTGGCGTCGTGGCCCGGAAGGATGTGGGCCGCGTCCGCCAGGGGGAGGAGGCGTCGGATGGTGTCGTAGTACTCCCGCAGGTCCACGTGGATGCCCGAGGGCGTGGGCAGCCCATGGGTCAGGTTCTCCTCCCAATTCTCGATCAGGCCCACGCAGTCGCTGGCGATCAGGTAGGGCCCGTCCTCGGTCTGGATGCGGACACACTGGAAGCCCGGGGTGTGTCCGGGCGCGAAGATCAGGTCGATCCCCTCCTGGAGCCGGAAGTCTCCGTCCACCACCTCCAAACGGTCCATCGCCTTGGCCCAGGGGGGCGTCATCCCCAGCTGGGGCGACTCGTAATAGGTGTATTGGGTGGGGACCGGGGCCAGGGCGAACTCCACCTCCCGCCGCTGGACATAGATACGGGCGTTGGGAAACCGGTGGTTGTTGAAGCAGTGGTCCCAGTGGAGATGGGTGTTGACGATGACCGTCACCTCTTCCGGTTCCACCCCCAGATCCCGCAGGGCCCGGACGGGCTCCATCTCCGGGGTCTGGGTGAGGGGGTGGTGGTATTGGGCGGCCCACGCCTCGCCGCAGCAGCCGGTATCCACCAGCATGCAGGTGTCCCTGCCCTGGACCAGGTACATGAGGATGGGGGCGGCCAGCTTGGTCCCCGCGTCTTTTTGATAGGAGAAGTTGGATTTTTCAGCGGCGCCGAAGATACCGGCGCAGATGGGACGGATCGTATAGGTCTCCATAGGTCTTGCTCCTTTCATATTTCAGGCTGCTTTCTTTGCGTGCAAATTCGGTGCCAGCTTTTTATTTTGGGAAATCTGGTGCGGCCCCTCGCTCCGGTTCCCCCTCATGTTTCAAATATAAAAAATCAGAAAAGAAAATGAAACGCTTTTTTCTTTTCTTAGATTTTGTTTTCTTTTTTACCAGGATAATATTGGAAATTTTATTTTTGAAAAGTCGAATTTTGTCAGAAATAGCGGGCGTCAAAAATTTTGCGGATCGTTTTCGCCCAGGTTGGCATCAATTTTGCGGTAATACTAGACGAGAATACCCGGGAAGTAATTTCTCACAGGCAATTCTGATGCCGGCAGGCGGTGTTTCGGGCGGTCGGCCGCCGTTCGGAACGTGACTCCTCTCTCAGGAGAGAAAGGTGAAAGGTAGGAAAGCTCTATGAAAAAGAAGCGTGTCCAATGGCTGTTCCTGTTTTACTCCATCGTGTGTCACCTACCCTATTTCATTCCCGCGTTGAATCGGATCGAACCCAAACTGGCGGGCGTACCCTTTACGGTATACTCCGCTTTCCTGTGGATGCTGCTGTGCTGCTGCCTGCTGATGTGGCTGAGCAAAAACGTCTGGGACAGCTATGACGGCGGAGAGGAGGCGGGCAAATGAGCACTCATACCATCGTCAGCATCATCGCCCTGCTGGCCTATACCGCTCTGATGCTCTACGTGGGCATCGGCAAGGCCTACGATAAGGACGTAGTCTCCACGTCCCGGGGCTTCTTCATCGGCGGCGGCACAGGTTACTTCGTGCTGTTCTTCACCACCGCGGCCACCTGGTTCTCCACCTGGATCTACATGGGGGCCCCCGGCTCCTTCTATAAAAACGGCATCGGCTGGATCGCCGGCGCCACCTGGCAGCTGCTCATCATGTTCCTCATGGGCGTCTTCGGCACCCGTCTGTGGCGGATGGCCAAGAGCTATGAGTACGTAACGCCGGGCGACCTGCTGGACGGCTATTACCAGAGCTCCGGCCTGCGCAAGACCATCTCCCTGGGCCAGCTCATCTTCTGCTTCCCCTACATGATGGCCCAGGTCAGCGGCGTGGGCCTGGCGGTGAGCACCCTGACCGCCGGGTTTATCCCCTCCTGGCTGGGCTGCCTTTACGCCGCCGTGGTGGTGGGCCTGTACGTCTACTTCGGCGGCTTCAAATCCCAGGCCTGGGTGGACACCATGCAGGGCATCATGTTCACTATTATCCTCTGGATCACCGTGGCCATCATGATCTGGCAGAACGGCGGCGGTGTGGCCGGCCTCTTCGCCGGCGTGGAGCGGGCCGGCGGCGACCTGCTGCGCTATCTGACGGGCGAGGGCTATTGGACCTGGAAAATGTACCTGTCCTTCTTCCTCATCCAGGCCATCGGCGGCTATTTCGCCCCCTACGTATGGCAGCGGGCCTACGCCGCCAAGAGCGGCAAGACCATCCTGAAGATCGCCGGCACCCTGGGCTTCTTCTACGTTTTCGCCATTATGCTCCCCGTTATGCTGGTTGGCTTCGGCGGGATCTCCCTGGGCGTGGAGGCGGCCAACGCGGACAGCATCATGGTCACCACCATGACCCAGTTCGCCCCCTATGTGGCCATTTTCGTGGTGGTCGGCATCCTGGCGGCCGGCATGTCCACCATCTCCTCCATCCTGGTCACCACCTCTTCCCTGGTCACGGTGGACTTCATCCAGCAGGCCAAGCCCGACATGGACCCCAAGAAGGTGCGGGATATCTCCCGGACCCTCATTCTGGTCATCCTGGCGGCGGCCCTGGCCCTGTCCCTCGTCAACGTCAGTGGGATCGTGATCCTGGTGAATACGGCCCTGGCGGGCTTCATGCAGGCCATCTGGCCGGTATTCGGCGTCTTTTTCTGGAAAAAATCCACCAAGGAGGGCGCCATCGCCGGTTTTGTGGCCGGGATCATCATCACCCTGGCCCTGACGGCGACCGGGATCAACTTCCTGGGCTTTGCCCCGGGCTTCTGGGGCTTTGTGGCCAACGGCGCGCTGTTCTTCGGCGTCAGCCTGTGCACCAAGCCGGTGCCCGAGAGCCATCGGAAGGCCTTCCTCTCCCCGCTGGAAAAACATAAGACCCTGGGGGAGTGATCCAGCGCGGCGGGGGCGCACGCCCGGCAGGGCGCGCCCCCGCTTTCTATTTTACCCCAGAGCGCAATACACGGAAAGGAACGTGGAAGTATGGAAACGACCCAGGCGTTGGACCGCATGCGCGCCGTCAAGCCCTGCACCGCCCACGGCATGTCCCCCATCCCGCAGGAGGGGACCTTCGGCGAAGTCAAGGAGATCCGTCAGCTCTCCGGCTTCAGCCACAGCGTGGGCACCTGCGCCCTCAAGCAGGGGGCCTGCAAGCTGACGCTGAACGTCAAGGAAGGCATTATCCAGGAGGCGCTGGTGGAGACCATCGGCTGTTCCGGCATGACCCACTCCGCCGCCATGGCCGCCGAGATCCTGCCGGGAAAGACCCTGCTGGAGGCCATGAACACCGATCTGGTTTGCGACGCCATCAATGTGGCCATGCGGGAGATGTTCTTGATGCTGGCCTACGGCCGCTCCCAGTCCGCCTTCACCGAGGGGGGGCTGGCCGTGGGCGCGGGGCTGGAGGATCTGGGGGCCGGGACCCGCAGCCAGGTGGGCACCAGCTACGGCACGCTGGAGAAGGGCCCCCGCTACCTGGAGCTCACCGAGGGCTGCGTCCAACGGCTGGCTTTGGACGGGGAGGGCCGCATCATCGGCTACCAGTTCGTCCACCTGGGCAAGTTCATGGATCAGCTTGCCGCCGGGGCGGAGCCCGCCCAAGCCCTGGAGCGGGCCACCGGCCGCTACGGCCGGTATGACGAGGGCGTCACGTTCCTCGACCCCAGAAAGGAATAGGAGGGATGGCTATGTCGGACATCCGATTTGAAAACTACGACCGCCGGATCGGCCGGATCACGGCCTTTCTCCGGGAAAATGATATCGGCTCCCTGGAGGAGGCCCGGGCGCTCTGCGAAGGGGCCGGGCTGGACCTCTTCTCCCTGGTGCGCGGCATCCAGGGCATCTGCTTTGACGACGCCCCCTGGGCCTACGTGGTGGGCGCCGCCGCCGCCCTCCGCCGGGGGGACCCCGCGGCCAGCGTCATCGCCAACACCCTGGGGGAGGGCCTCCAGTCCTTCTGCCTGCCCGGCTCGGTCTCCGACCAGCGGCAGATCGGCCTGGGCCATGGGAAGCTGGCCTCCATGGTCCTCAGCGACAACACCCGCTGCTTCGCTTTTCTGGCTGGGCACGAGTCCTTCGCGGCGGCCGAGGGGGCCATCGGCATCGCCCGCTCGGCCAACCAGGTGCGCTCCGTCCCTCTGAAAATCATCCTCAACGGCCTGGGCAAGGATGCCGCCGAGATCATCGCCCGGTTCAACGGCTTCACCTACGTCCGCACCGCCTTCGACTTTACCACCGACGCCCTCTCCATCGTCGGAGAGACCGCCTATTCCGGCGGGGAGCGGGGGGCCGTGCGCTGCTTCGGTGCCAACGAGATGCGGGAGGGCGTGGCCATCATGATCCACGAGGGGGTGGACGTGTCCATCTCGGGCAACGGCACCAATATGATCAAATTCCAGCACCCGGTGGCCGGCACCTATAAAAAATACTGCAACGACCACGGCCTTCCCTACTTCGCCTGCGCCTCCGGGGGCGGCATCGGCCGCACCATGAACAACGACGACATCTCCGCCGGTCCCGCCTCTTACGGCTACACCGATATGATGGCCCGCATGTACGCCGACGCCACCTTCGCCGGCTCCTCCTCCGTCCCCGCGCACGTGGAGATGACGGGCTACATCGGCATGGGCAACAACCCCATGGTGGGCGCCACGGTAGCCTCAGCGGTAGCGGTGGCCAAGGCACTCTCCCGGTAACGCCGCGGTGCGGCAAAAGGGAGGCCCCCTTGAAGGGGGCCTCCCTTTTACTGCACTTTTGAAGAGCTTACGCCTTTCCCAGCTTTTGCTTCAGTGACTCCACCAGCCCCCCACAGGCCACCAGCTCCAAAATGTGGGGCGGGATCTTGTCGCAGGGGTAGCGCTCCCCCGTGGTCTTGTTGAGGATGCTCCCCTCCCGGGTGTCTACCTCCAGCTCGTCGAATTTGGAGATCTTCTCCGTGTCAGGGCACTCGATGGCCAGGATCCCCAAATTGATACAGTTGCGGTAGAAGATGCGGGCGTAGGATTTGGCAATGATGGTGCGGATGCCAAGGATGCTCAGGGTCAGCGGGGCGGTCTCCCGGCTGGAGCCGGAGCCCAGATTGTTCTCCGCCACCAGGATGTCCCCGGGCCGGACGGTGGAGGCGAAATCCGGGTCCACCGGGCTCATGGCGTGCTTGGCCGCCTCCTCCATAGCCAGTTCCATGTAGGCCGGCGGAGAGATGATGTCCGTATTGATGTTGCTGCCGTATTTCAGGGCTCTGCCCGTAATGATCTCAGCCATATTTCTTCTCCTCTCTCACAGCATGGTCCTGGGGTCCGTCAGCCGCCCAGTGACGGCGCTGGCCGCCACCGACAGCGGGGAAGCCAGGTAGACGTCCCCGTACTTGCTGCCCATACGCCCGATAAAGTTCCGGTTGGTGGCCGAGACGCAGACCTCTCCCGCCCCAATGGCCCCCGAATGGACCCCCAGGCAGGCCCCGCAGCTGGAGGCCAGGATGGTGGCCCCCGCCTCGGAGAGGGTGGTCAGGATGCCGTCCCGGTCGCAGGCTTCCCACACCTCGCGGGAGGCCGGGGAGACCAGCAGCCGGATGCCCTTGGCGATCTTTTTTCCCTTTAAAAGCCGGGCGGCGGCCTTCAGGTCGTGGTACCGCCCTCCGGTACAGGAGCCGATATAGGCCTGGTGGATGGCCACTTCCCCCACGTTGGCGATCTCGGTGACGTTGTCCACCTCGTGGGGGCAGGCACACAGGGGGGCCAGCTCTCCGGCGGAGAAAGAAAGGTCCTCCAGGTAGTCCGCCCCGGGGTCGCTGCGGAAGGCCTCACCCTCCGGGATGCCCCTCTCCCGCAGGTAGGCCCTGGTGATCTCGTCGCAGGCGATGACGCCGTTTTTTGCCCCGGCCTCCACCGCCATGTTGGTCACGCACAGCCGCTCGTCCATAGGCATGGCCTCGAAGGTGGTCCCGCAGAACTCCAGCGCCCGGTAGGTGGCGCCGCTGTGGCCCACCGTCCCGATGGTCCGCAGGGCCACGTCCTTGGCCATCACGCCCTCGGGCAGCGTCCCGTCGAAACGGACCCGGATGCTCTGGGGCACCTTAAGCCAGATCTCCCCCGTCACCAGCACCCCCAGCATCTCGGTGGAGCCGATGCCGGTGGAGAAGGCCCCTAAAGCCCCGTACATGCAGGTGTGGGAGTCGGTCCCTACCACCAGCTCCCCCGGGGACACCCGTCCTTTTTCCACCATCACCTGGTGGCAGGGGCCCGCGAACTCATAGTAGTGCTCCACCCCATTGGCGCAGGCCCACTCCCGGGTGAACTTCACGATCTCCGCCTGGGTGGCGTTGGCCGGCGGGGTGTAGTGGTCGGAGATAATGGTGACCCGCTCCGGGTCCCACACCTTCGCCCCCAGCAGCTCCATTTTTTCCGCGATCTCAATGCGGGGGCCCAGAATGTCGTCCATCATGGCCTTGTCTACCTTGGCCTGGATAATCTCCCCTCCGTGGACCTCCTGCTTCCCCGCCGCCCGGGCGAGCAGCTTTTCGCTGATGGTCATCGGCATAGCGTTTCCTCCTTTTTTACAGCGCCCGGCGCCGCAGGGGACACCGGACATTCATTACCAGACAGGGTACTGATATAAGAAGCAAACTCCATGCCAATTTTCACGCCAGGCCGGTGAGGGCCTTTGCCGGTCTGACCCGGCCGCAACTGTTCCAATGCTGTCAAATATGAAACGAGGCTTTCAGCCGGAACCGCCCCAGTGGAAAAAAGAAAGAGGAGGGGCCCGCGGTATGCGGCTCCCTCCTCTTTGCTTCACGCTTTATAAACAGCATCAAAAGACCTTTGACCGTGCCGAAGGGATGCCGTCGGAGGCGTCCGCCGGCAAGGCCCTGTCCTCGCGCCCTGGGTCCAGGCTCTCTTATTCCATGGGTGCCGGAGCTTCCGGCGCCGCCCGCTTCAAAGTCAGGCAGGACAGGAGAAGCCACGCCGCCGCCAGGCCCAGAGCAAAAAGCAGGGTCCCCCCGGTGCCCCAGCCCACGGCAAAAAACCGGCCGGTCCCGATGGCCTCGGCCCGGTAGTCCCAGTAACGGCCGGAGCCATCCGACCACATGGCCTCCCAGACCCGCAGGCCGGTCATGCCCCAGCACAGGGCCGTCATAACCCAGACGGGAGGGATCCACTTCCGGTACCCCCTTTTCAGCAGAGGCAGGGCAGCCAGAAGGGCCAAAACCAGCAGCCACAGGAGATAGACGCCGTCCTGGGCGTGGAGCAGGCGGGGCACCCGGGGCCCCACTTCCCGCCACAGGGCGGGCAGCCAGTAGAGCCCCGCCAGCAGGGGCACCAGCGCGGGGAGCAGACGCCGCCAGGATGGACGCCCCCAGCCCAGCCGGAAGATTTTTCCCGCGCCGCCCAACTGCCCGCCAAAGCCCTTTTCCCACACAAGGCACTGGGTGGCGGCGGTGAGGGCGAGGGCCAACAGCACTACGGCCACCGCCACTTCCGGCAGGTGGGTCACGACCCACCAGAGCAGTCTTGTCCCGGCCTGGTCCTGGTTCCAGATATTCATGGTAACGGACATGGCCCCCAGAGAGGCCACCAGCCCCAGGGCAATGGACAGGTTCACCCCCAGATTGACCACCGCCTCCCCCAGGAGGAACCAGCGGCTTTGATAGGCGTAGTACTTCTGGAGGTACACCCCGTAGGCCAGGCACCCCAGGTAGCCCAGGTAGCACAGGAGGGCGGGCATAAACAGGTCCAGCAGGAAAAAAAGCACCCCGCCGCCCAGGGCGAAGGCAAAGGACAGCAAATTCTGCCAGTCCGTTTTCGTCAGGGTGCGGACGGGCCGCTCCTCATTCAAGAGGTCGTCCACCGTCACCCCCAGGGCCTTCGCCAGGGGCACCAGCACCGGTACGTCCGGGTAGCCCCCGCCGCTCTCCCAGCGGGAGACCGTCTTATCGCTGACCCCCACCTGCTCGGCCAGCTCCCGCTGGGTCAGGTTCCTGGCCCGCCGGTAGTTTTTCAATCGTTCGCCAAAATCTTGTTCCATGGCCCTTCCCTCCTTTGTGCCCCCAACATACCATGGAATCCACTCTCAGGGGAACCCCACAGGGCGAGAATCCGCTCTCGGGTCCCGAGAGCGGATAAAAACAGCGCTATTTTGCCCTTTGTCCCAGCAATTCTCTGCCCCGGGCCAAGAGTTTGGTATAGACCTCATCCATCTGCCACTCATTGGTCAGCTCCAGCAGCCGGTCCGCCGGGAGCCAGCCCACCTTGGTGTTCTCCCCCTCCCGGACAGTGAGGGGGCCCTCCCGGTCGGCGGTGAGGAGGTAGGAGACATTCAAATGCTGGTGGGCGCAGACATACTCCCCCCGCTTCACGTGGCCCCACACCGGCAGGATCTCCAGCGAGGCGATCTGTGTGGACAATGGGCGGATATGGGCGGCCCCCGTCTCCTCCCTGGCCTCCCGGAGGGCCACCGACAGCAGGTCCCCTTCCCCGTCGGCGTGACCGCCGGTCCAGGCCCACACCTTGAAGATGTTGTGGTGGGCCATGAGCACCCACGCCCCGTCGGCGCTGAGGATGAACCCGGAGGCGGTCATGTGGGCGATCTTGTTTTCCCGGGTCAGGATGGTATTGGGATATTGGTTGACATAAGATAATATCATATCCTTGTCGGCCGCCTCCGCCTCCGACCGGGGGACGTAGGCGGCGATGTCGTCAACATACATGGGATGGCTCCTTTCCGGCGCGGCGCACGGATCTCAGTCCCGGCCCCGGGGCGGGGCGGTCCGCGCATAGGTCACATATTGAAAGGCCACGCCCTTCTCCTCCAGGGGGGGCTCCGCCCCGGCAGCCGACCAGTCCGGCGCGGCGTCCAGATCGGGAAACCAGGCGTCGGCGGGGAAGGACCTGAGGATCTTGGTCACGTACACCGTATCGCAAAAATCCAATAACGCCCTGTAAATACTTTCCCCGCCGATTACAACGCTGTCGTCGGGAGCGGCGGCCAAAAGGGCCTCCTGATCGACAAAGACCTCCGCCCCCTCCACCCGGAATCCGGGGGAGCGGGAGAGGATCAGATTGCGGCGGCCGGGCAGGGGTCGGCCGCCGGGGAAGGTGGAGAGGGTCTTTCGGCCCAGGATCACGGGATGGCCCAGGGTCAGCTCTTTGAACCGCCTCAGATCGGCGGAGATGGGACACAGCAGCCGTCCCTCCCGGCCGATGGCCCAGGCTTGATCCACGGCGACGATGGCTTTCATACTCACCCCTCCAGGTTTACATAATTTAAAAAGTCCCCGAAGTGCTCCTCGTCGAACACGGGGATGCCGGCCCCCTTCAGGGCGGCCGCCGCCACCCCGTCGCCGGGGATCCGGGTGTGGGTGAAGGTGCCGTCGTAGACGGTGCCGCTGCCGCAGGAGGGGCTGCGGGCCTTCATCAGGGCGCACCGGCAGTCCAGCCTGCGGGCCAGCCGGACCGCCGCTTCCCCGCCCCGGCGGTAGGCCTCCGTCACGTCGCCGCCGGCCTGGGTCACCACCCGCTCCCCCCGGCGCTCGGCGGGCGGGCGGGGCGTGGGCAGGCCCCCCAGCTGCTCGGGGCAGAGGGGGACCGGATGGAGGTCGGGGCGGTCCTCCAGCAGCTTGGACAGGGGCCGGAAGTCGGCGCCGTCCCCGCTGTATCGGCAGGGGACATCCATGAGGCAGGCGGAAACCAAAATGTTCATGGCCTTACACCGCCACCTCGATCTTATCGTCCAGCTCGTGGCACCGGTAGCCCTCCAGCCGGAAGCTGTTCTTGGTAAAGGCGTAGAAATCGGTGACATCCGGGTCCATCCACAGCTTGGGGGCAGGGTAGGGCTCCCGCTTCAAAAGCTCCTCCACCACGGGGACGTGGCGGTCGTAGATGTGGGCGTCGGCGATGACGTGGACCAGCTCCCCGGGGACCAGGCCGGAGACCTGGGCCAGCATCATCAGGAGGGCGGCGTACTGCATCACGTTCCAGCCGTTGGCGGTGAGCATATCCTGGCTGCGCTGGTTCAGAATGCCGTTGAGCACGTTCCCCGATACGTTGAAGGTCATGGAGTAGGCGCAGGGGTAGAGGGCCATCTCGCTCAGGTCGTGGTGGTTGTAGAGGCTGGTCAGGATGCGGCGGGAGGCCGGGTCGTTTTTCAGGCTCCACAGCACCCGGTCCACCTGGTCCATCTCCCCCTCGGGGTAGCGGTGCTTCACCCCCAGCTGGTAGCCGTAGGCCTTGCCGATGGAGCCCTTCTCGTCCGCCCAGGCGTCCCAGACGTGGCTGGACAGCTGGTGGATGTCGTTGGACTTCTTCTGCCAGATCCACAGCAGCTCATCCACGGCGCTTTTCAAATACTGGCGGCGGACGGTGAGAATGGGAAACTCCTCCCGCAGGTCGTAGCGGTTGACCACGCCGAAGAGCTTCACCGTGTGGGCCGGGGTGCCGTCGGTCCACTTGGGCCGGACGGGCAGATCCGTGTCCCACACGCCGTGGGAGAGGATGTCACGGCAGTTCTGGAGGAAAAGTTGGTCGGCGCGGCTCATATGAGTGCCCCCTTTTTCGTGTTTTTTCTATCATAGCATGGAATGGAGAGGCGGGCAAGAGCCATCAGAGAAGCGGAGGCAGTGAAAAACCGCCCCCTTCAGGCCGAAAACAGAACAAAAACGCCGCCGGGCCGAAAGGCCCGGCGGCGTTCTCGTTCAGCAGACCTTCACGGTCCAGCCGTAGGGATCGGGGATGGTCCCCCACTGGATGCCGGTGATGGTATCGTAGAGCTTGTGGGTCAGCGCGCCGATCTCTCCGCCGTTGACCACCACGTGCCTGCCCTCCCAGCCCATCTCACCGATGGGGGAGATCACGGCGGCGGTGCCGGTGCCCCAGGCCTCCTCCAGCTTGCCCGCTTCGGCGGCGTCGAAGAGCTCCTGGGCGGTGATGAGCCGCTCCTCACAGGGGACGCCCCAGCTCTTCAAAAGCTCCAGGCAGGACTTCCGGGTGATGCCGGGGAGGACGGAGCCGGTGAGGGTGGGGGTGATGACGGTGCCGTCCACCTGGAACATCACGTTCATGGAGCCCACCTCTTCGATATACTTGCGGTGGACCCCGTCCAGCCAGAGGACCTGGGCGTAGCCCTGCTCCTCGGCCCGCTCACTGGCCCGGATGGAGGCGGCGTAGTTGCCGCCGCACTTGGTGAAGCCGGTGCCGCCCTTGACGGCCCGGACGTCCTCATCCTCCACGTAGATCCTCACGGGGTTGATGCCCTCGGCGTAATAGGCCCCCACGGGGGAGCAGATGATGGCGAAGAGATAGGTGTGGGAGGCGTGGACCCCCAGGGAGGGGTCGGTGGCAAAGACGAAGGGGCGGATATAGAGGGAGGTCCCCGGCTCAGAGGGCACCCAGTCGGCCTCCAGCCGCACCAGCTGGGTGATGGCGTCCACCACGGTCTGGGGGTCGATGGCGGGGATGCACAGCCGCTCGCAGGAGGACTTGAGCCGCAGGGCGTTCTCCATGGGGCGGAAGAGCTGCACGCCGCCGTCGGGGGAGCGGTAGGCCTTCAGGCCCTCGAACACCTCCTGGGCATAGTGGAGCACCATGGCGCAGGGCTCCATGGGGATGGGCCCATAGGGGACGATGCGGCCATCGTGCCAGCCCTTCCCGGTCTCATAGTTCATCAGGAACATATGGTCGGTAAAGGTCTTGCCGAAGACCAGGGTCTTGGGGTCGGGCTTGGGCTTGCTCGCCGGGGCCCGGGTGATGGGAAATTCCTGCATTTGAACGGCCTCCTCGCACTTTTTTGTTGTCTGCTATTATACTCCCCCCACCGCCCCGCCGCAAGTAGATAATTTACCAAATTGCAGTGTCAAAGTATCTTTGCCCTTGCTTTTTTGCCGGAGCTGTGGTATCATGGCAACAATTTATCAGAAAAAAGGAACGGTGAGCCCGCGTGGACGAACCTCCGCCCAGTCCCAATTACATAAGAAAACAATCCTTTGGACAGTCTTACTTGAGAGAGTAGGACTGTCCTTTTGCACGCTTTTCCCATCCATACATCCACATTGAATTTGAAACGGAGTGTGATTTGCCCTTTATGGACAGTTCCAGTATGACCATGATCTTCGCCATCCTCATCCTCATCGTTTGCAGCGCCTTTTTCTCCGCCACCGAGACCGCCTTTACCTCCCTCAACCGGGTCCGGATGAAGGCCAAGGCGGAAAACGGAAACAGCCGGGCCGCCCTGGCCCTGGCCTTGGAAGAGGACTACGACAAGCTGCTGACCACCATCCTCATCGGCAACAACATCGTCAACATCACCGCCACCACCGTCTCCGCCTCCCTGTTCATCAAGCTGCTGGGGAGCTACGGCCCCACGGTGTCCACGGTGGTGCTGACCATCGTGATCCTGGTCTTTGGCGAGGTGTCCCCCAAGTCCCTGGCCAAGGAGCGCTCCGAGCGCTTCGCCATGTTCGCCGCCCCCATCATGCGGGTGCTGATGGTCCTCCTCACCCCCCTGGCCTGGCTGTTCGCCCAGCTCAAGCGTCTGCTGTCCAAGGTCTTTCGCTCCCAGGAGGAGGAGGGCATCACCGAGGAGGAGCTGGTGACCATGGTGGACCAGGCCGAGAGCGAGGGCGGGCTGGACCGGCACGAGAGCGAGCTTATCCGCTCCGCCATCGAGTTCGGCGATATGCAGGTGGATGAGATCCTCACCCCCCGGGTGGACATCGTGGCGGTGGAGGACACCGACACCATGGAGGACGTGGCCAAGGCCTTCGCCGAGAGCGGCTTTTCCCGCCTGCCGGTGTACCACGAGGACATCGACGACATCGTGGGGGTCATCCATGAAAAGGACTTTCACGCCGCCCGCTACCACGGTCAGAGCGACCTGTCCGCCATCACCGCGCCGGTGCTGTACACCACGGGGAACACCAAGATCTCCGACCTGCTGCGCATCCTTCAAAAAAAGAAAGCCCATATGGTAGTAGTGGTGGACGAGTACGGCGGCACCGAGGGGCTTTGCACTCTGGAGGACATCGTGGAGGAGCTGGTGGGCGAAATCTGGGATGAACACGACGAGGTCATTGAGGAGTTCCAGAAGCAGGCCGACGGCAGTTACCTCATCTCCTGCAACGCCGCCCTCACCGACCTCTACGACCTCTTCGCCCTCAAGGGCAGCTGCGAGGCCAACACCGTCTCCGGCTGGGTCATGGAGCAGATCGGCCGGGTGCCCGAGGAGGGAGACCGGTTCCAGTCCGACGGGCTGGACGTGACCGTGACCAAGGTGGACCACCGGCGGGTGCTGGAGATCAAGGTCGTGGTGCTGGACGACGGCGCCGGCGGCGGCGAGGCGTAAGGCCATGCTGATCCGAAAGCCCTCCTACTACGACGGCTTTGCCTGTCTGGCCGGGGCCTGCCCTGACACCTGCTGCGCCGCCTGGGAGGCGGTGGTGGACGAGGAGAGCCTGGCCCGCTACCAGGCTCTTCCGGGGACCATCGGTGAGACCGTCCGAAACGCCCTCACCGTGGACGGCGACGGGGACACTTGCTTTCGGCTGGCGGAGGGCCGGTGCGCCCTCCTCCGGGAGGATGGGCTGTGCGCCCTCCAGGCGGAATTGGGAGAGGACGCCCTGTGCCAGGTGTGCCGGGAGCACCCCCGGTTCATCGAGTCCTTCGGGCCCTTCCGGGAGGCCAGCCTGGCGGCCTCCTGCCCCGAGGCGGCCAGGCTGACGCTGACCTGGGACGGGCGGTTCACCGAAGCCGTCACCGATGAGCCGGAGGAGGACTGCGAGGACGTGGACGGAGCCCTGCTGGCGGCTCTCCTCCCCTGCCGGGAACGGCTCTTCGGCCTGCTGCGGGACCGGAGCCACCCTGTGGGGGCACGGATGGCGGCGGTGCTGGGGTACGCCTGGGCCTTGCAGGAGCGGCTGGACCTGGGGGACGTGGAGGGCTTGGCCCAGGCGATCCCGCCCCAGGCTCCCCCCGCCGGGGCGACCGGGGAACGGCTGGAGACGGCCCGGGCGCTGTTCCGGGTCCTGGGGACGCTGGAAATCCTCTCTCCCGAATGGAAGGCCCTGCTGGACGAAGCCGCCGGGACGCTCGCCGACATGAGCGAGGACACCTACGCCGCGCGGCGGCGGGACTTTGTCCGGGCCAGGTTGGGACGGGAAGCGGAGTACGAAAACTTCGCCGTCTACCTTCTCTACCGCTGGTTTTTGAAGGCGGATTTTGACGGCGACGTGTACGGGAAGGTCAGCTTCGCCGCCCTGTCCCTGCTGGCCCTCCAAGAGTTGGGGGCACTGACCCTGGCGCGGGAGGGGCGGTTCACACAGGACGGCCAGCTCCGGCTGGTGGGGCTTTGGTGCAAGGAACAGGAGCACTGCGACGAGAATTTGGCCGCCCTGGCCCAGGCGGCGTATGACGAGCCGCTGTTCGGCCCGGAACCCCTGGGGCGGACGCTGAACATATAAGTGTTCCCCTCGGGGTTGGCTGTCCGTTAGCGGCTGCGCCGCTTACGGACAGCTCATGCCCTGCGGGTAGAAGGTGGCAGCGGCGAAGCCGCTGACGGATGAGGGGCCATAGCGTGAAGAAAACTTGCCGGTGGCAAGTTTTTAGCGGTGGCCGGCCAGCTATGCTGGCCGGGGACGTGTGAGGAGAACATTCCCCTCATCAGTCTCGCTCCGCTCGCCAGCTTCCCCCAGGGGAAGCCTTTATTTTCCGCTTATCAGCTCCGGATTCAAGCAGACGAAAAGCCCCGCCCCCGGCAAAACCGCCATCAGGGAGATGGGACCCACGTATTCCTCCAGCGCCCAGGACAGCACGATGGAGGCCAGCACCGCCGCCGCGCCCAGGACTAGACGCACGCCCTTTGGCAGTCTCATGTGCCGCCCCTCCCCTCCGATTTCTTGTTGGAAGGGATCATACACCCGCTATGACGGCAGATCTTGTCGAAAAAGGGCCCTCCGGCTGTCGCCGGAGGGCCCTTTTCAGCGCTGTGCTTATTTGATGGTCTTGCTGTCCACTTCCTCCTTGAGGAGCCCGGCGAAGGCGTCCAGGGACATGGCCCCCAGGTCCTCGCCGGTGCGGTGGCGCACAGAGACGGTCTGGTTCTCGATGTCCCGGTCGCCCACCACCAGCATATAGGGAGTCTTCTGGAGCTGGGCCTCCCGGATCTTTTTGCCGATCTTCTCGTTGCGGGTGTCGGTCTCCACCCGGAAGCCCAGGGCGTCCAGCTTGGCGGCCAGCTCGGCGGCGTAATCGTCGGCCCGGTCGGTGATGGTGAGGACCTTCACCTGCACGGGGGACAGCCAGGCCGGGAAGGCCCCGGCGAAGTGCTCGGTGATGACGCCGATGAACCGCTCGATGGAGCCCAGCACCACCCGGTGGATCATGACGGGGCGGTGCTTCTGGCCGTCCTCCCCCACATACTCCAGCTCGAAGCGCTCGGGGAGCTGGCTGTCCAGCTGGATGGTGCCGCACTGCCAGGTCCGGCCCAGGGAGTCGGCCAGGTGGAAGTCCAGCTTGGGGCCGTAGAAGGCGCCGTCGCCCTCGTTGATGACGAAGTCCTTGCCCATGTCGGTGATGGCGGCCTTCAGGATGTCCTGGTTGCGCTCCCACTCGTCCACGGTGCCGATGTGGTCCTCGGGCATGGTGGACAGCTCGATGGTGTAGCTCAGGCCGAAGGTGGAGTACACCTCGTCAAAGAGGCGCACGGTCTCCTGGATGACGTCCTGCATCTGCTCCCGGGTCATGAAGACGTGGGCGTCGTCCTGGTTGAAGCAGCGCACCCGGAACAGGCCGTGAAGGGCGCCGGACAGCTCGTGGCGGTGGACCAGGCCGATCTCCCCCACCCGCAGGGGCAGCTCCTTATAGGAGTGGGGCTCGCTGGCGTAGACCAGCATGCCGCCGGGGCAGTTCATGGGCTTGACGGCGAAGTCCACGTCGTCGATGACGGTGGTGTACATGTTGTTCTTGTAGTGGTCCCAGTGGCCGGAGCGCTCCCAGAGCTGGCGGTTGAGCATGATGGGGGTGGAGATCTCCACGTAGCCGTACTTCTTGTGCACCTGCCGCCAATAGTCCAGCAGGGTGTTTTTCAGCACCATGCCCTTGGGCAGGAAGAAGGGGAAGCCGGGGCCCTCGTCCCGGAGCATGAACAAGCCCAGCTCCTTGCCCAGCTTGCGGTGGTCCCGCTTCTTGGCCTCCTCGATCCGGGCCATATACTCGTCCAGCTCCTCCTTCTTGGGGAAGGCGATGCCGTAGATGCGCTGGAGGGTCTGGCGATTGGAGTCGCCGCGCCAGTAGGCGGCGTTGCAGGCGGTGAGCTTGATGGCGTTGCCCTTGACGCGGCCGGTGGAATCCACGTGGGGGCCGGCGCACAGGTCGGTGAACTCCCCCTGCTTATAGAAGGAGATGACGGCGTCCTCGGGCAGGTCGTCGATGAGCTCCACCTTGTAGGGCTCGCCCTTCTCCTCCATCAGCTTCCGGGCCTCGGCCCGGGGCAACTCGAAGCGCTCCAGCTTCAGCTTTTCCTTGCAGATCTTCCGCATCTCGCCCTCGATCTGCTCCAGCATCTCGGGGGTGAAGGGGAAGGGGGAGTCCATGTCGTAATAGAAGCCCTCGTCGATGGCGGGGCCGATGGCCAGCTTCACCTCGGGCCACAGGCGCTTCACCGCCTGCGCCAGGATGTGGGAGCAGGTGTGCCAATAGGTCTTGCGGTATTCCGGGTTTTCAAAGGTATACTGGTTGTTTTCTTCTGCCATGATGATTTCCTCCTGTTGTTGGGGCGGTAAACAAAAAATCCCACCCCTGAAAAAGTTCAGGGGTGGGATACGAAGTCGTATTCCACGGTTCCACCCTGCTTGCGGCCCTCCCGAAAAGAGCGCCGCCGCTCGTTGAACAGCTGTAACGGGCTTGCCCGGCCTGCTTCAATCACAGGCGGCTCTGGAGTGGTTCCCCCGCCGCGAAATCCGTGGGGCGCTTCCACCATGCGCGCCCCTCTCTGTCCGGTGCCCCGCGGGTTTTTCTCCGTCATTGCCGATGTACGAGGGGATTCTACCACGTTCGGGCCGGGATGTCAAGCGGAGGGGCAAAACCCTTTGCCGTCAAGGTATTCCCGGCGACTCGACCAATGGTTTCTTGCTAAATGGGCCGGTGGGTCATACAATGGACCTATTCAACTGTTTAGGAGTGTGCGGAATGGAACAGGATACCCACGAGAAAATTGGGCCGTTTATCGCCCAGCTGCGGAAGGAACACCAGATGACCCAGCGGGAGCTGGCGGAGCAACTCCACATCACGGACAAGGCCGTGTCCAAATGGGAGCGGGGGCTGAGCTGCCCCGACATCTCCCTGCTGCCTTCCATCGCCAAAATCCTGGACGTGACCACCAGTGAGCTGCTGGACGGCCGTCGGGGCGAGGAGGAGGCCAAAGATGTGGAGAAGAGCGTGGACAACGCCTTGCAGTACGCCGGCGCCTCGGTGGTCAGCCGGGTGAAGTCCCTGCGGGGGCTCTGGTCCACTCTTTTCTCCCTGCTGCTCGTCCTGGGCGGCGGGGTGTGCGCCCTCTGCGACCTGCTCCTCTCCGGCGGCTTCACCTGGTCCCTCATCCCCATCCTCTCCATCGTTCTGGCCTGGCTGGTCCTCTTCCCCGTTATTCGGTGGGGCGGGAACGGGGTCACCGGCACGCTGGCGGCGCTCACCGTGTGCATCCTCCCCTTCCTCTACGTGCTGGACCTGCTCATTCCGGCGGGCGGGCTTGTCTTTTCCATCGGCGCGCCCATCGCCGCCGTCTCCGCCGTCTATCTCTGGGCGGTCTTCGCCGTGTTCCGGCACTGGGCGGGCCGAAAGGCGTTCGCCGGCGTCCTGACCCTGCTGCTGATGCTCCCCGTGGATGTGGCTGTCAACGTGGTGCTGAAAGAACCCCTCCTCGACCCGTGGGACCTGCTGGCCTTCGCCATCCTGGCCATCCTGGCGGCGGCGCTCTGGCTCCGGGACCGGGCCAGGCGGGAAAAAACACACAGATAGCACAAAGAGGACGCCCCTGTTTCGGGGGCGTCACGATCTCGCCCGTTCTCACGCAACGCAAAAGAGGGACGATCGGCGGCAAGCCGACAGTCCCTCTTTCATTATCATATTCCCTGTTTGATGCCAGCCTATCGGGGCGGTATCCTTGACTTCTAAAAAACGACCGCGCTGAAAGCCGCGGAACCCGCCGGGGAAGCAAAGCCCGTCAGGCCAGCGCGTCCAGCAAGGCCTGGCGGTGGGCCTGTGCGGTCCCTTCCCCCACAGGCTCGGAGAGCAGATAACTCCGGGCCTCCCGCCACTCCTGGGAGGAAAAATCCTCCGGCGGCGTCTGCCGCACCGCCCGGAGCAGCGCGGCCCGGCGCTGGGGCCGTCCCAGATCGGAGAGGTACTCACACCCGGCTAAAGCGGCGAGACGCTCCAGAAGATCCTCTGTTTCGTGCCCGGTCTCCATCGAACGCCCCCTTTCCCCATTTTCCAGTTGATAAATCAACTATAATAAGAAAGATTCACAATGTCAAGTTTAAATTACAACTACTAATTGATTCTTATTTTCGTTCAAACATGGATATGATAGTTCCAAAGCAATGGGAGGCATGGAATTTGGAACTGGATTACCGCACCATCGGCAGCCGGATCGCCCGGCGGAGGAAAAATTTAGGCCTGACACAGGCCAAGGTGGCGGAGCGGTGCGAGATCAGCGACCAGTACCTCTCCAACATCGAGCGGGCGGTGTCCATCCCCTCCACCGAAGTGGTGATGCGGCTGGCCCTGGCCCTGAACACCACCCCCGACGAGTTTCTCGTGGGCACAGCCCGGCGGGAGGAGGGACTCTGGCAGGATGTGGCCGAGGGCCTGCGGCCGCTGAACACCCGCCAGCTGAGGCTGGTGGAGCAGTTCATCCGCTGGGTGAGCGAGCAGGAATTATAAAAGGGGGCCTCCGTGATACGGAGGCCCCCTTTTTGACCGAAGGGAATCCCCCGGCCCCTCAATACCGGTCCACCCAGCCCGAGATGAGGGGGGTGGGCACCAGCCACATGAGGAGATAGATCAGCAGGTTGACGGGGGTCAGGGAGGCGTAGGCCTGGACAAAGGTGAGGTAAAAGGCCAGCAGGACTCCCACCACGGAACCCAGGCAGGCCAGCGCCGCCGACAGCCGCACCGCCGCGCGCAGGCGGCGCCCACCCACCACGGCCTCGGCATAGGGGGCGATGCCCTCCCGGCACAGAACGGCGGTAAGGGTGTCCGAGTGCTCCCGCTCCTCCTCGGACAGGGCCCGGCGGCGGTCCACCGGCGGGAATTCCATCTTCTCCACCGGCAGCTTGAACCGCTGGCGGAGCATGGCCGGGATCAGGTTGAAATCCCGGGTGGCCAGCACCGGGGTGATCCGGTTGTGGATGAGGGAGTCCAAGGCGGGGGGCACCGCGCCGGAGAGGTGGTAATTGAGGGCGAAAATCCCCGCCAGCTCCCCGTCTATGGCGCAGAAGACCGCATTTTTGATGTTGAGGCCCTGGGGCATGGCCACCTCCATGAGGGCCATGAAGGAGGCGGAGCCCACCAGCACCAGCTCCCCCCGGATCACCTCGGAGACCCCGCCGCCCTCGTAGGCGGTGAACTCGCTCCCCCGGCGGTAGACGGTGCCCTGGCTGCGGAGAAGATCGTGGAAAATCTTCTCCAGCCCGCTGCCGGAATCCCGGATGACGGTGGCCGTATCGGCCACCACCTTGTCCACGGGGAAGTCTCCGAATACCTTTACCCCGTTGAGGGATACCGAGCCGGGGGGGAAGAGGTCCACATCGGTGAGCAGCAGGTTGGACCCGCCCGTGGTATTGGTGACCCCCTCCCACCCGGCCAGGGCGGCCCCCGACTTGGCCAGCCGGGCCGACAGCCTCCGCCAGGGCAGGCCGAAGCAGAGGGTGGCCGACAGGGAGGCGGAGGCGGAGAGGGTGGCGGAGAGGCACCAGAGGAGATCCTCGGGCCGGCTGCGGCCCAGGGAGGCGATCAGAGAGAACAGGACGCAGCCCAGCAGGAGCACGGGGGCGGCCACCCGGTAGATGCGCTCGGCGCCGTCCTCGGCCTGGATCTGGCTGCCGAACCCGGAGACCGGCCCCGACCACTTGGCGTAGGTGTCCCGGCCGTTCCAGACCCCCTCGTCCCGGGTGACCAGGTAGGGCTCCGAGGCCGAGGCCGCCGTGCGGCAGGTCAAACGCTGGCCCCGCCGCTTGTGGAAATTCCCCAGCATGACGCACCACAGGGCCAGCACCGCCACCACGCAGTAAGGCTGGCGGGGCAGTTCCCCGCCGGAGAGGGCGGGGAGGGTGACCGCGTCGGCCAGCACCGCCACGTTGGCCAGGGACATGAGGCTGTCCATGCCCATGCGGAACTGGAAGGGCCGGACCAGCCCCTTGAAAAAGGCGTCCGCCCCCAGCAGCAGGGCCCCGCCCTGAAGGGCCGCCAGGGTGTAGCACCGCAGGACGGCGCTCTCGGCCAGAATGTTGGGCACCAGCAGGGGCAGTCCTTCGGCCAGGGTCAGATACAATAGGGGCAGCAGGAGGAGAAAGACCAGCACCACCCGGGCCCGCATGGCCTTGAGGCCCTTGGCGTACCGCTTGGCCAGCTCCGACGGGGCCAGATCGGGGGCGGGGGGCAGGGCCCGGCGGGGCCTGCGCTCCCGGACGGGGGCCTCTTCCTCCTCGTCCACGCCGGGGATGAGCTCCTCGGCCCGGCGGAGGTCGGCGTCCTCCTCGGCCCCCTCCTCCTCGTACATATGCCCGGCAAACTCGTCCGCCTTGCGGCGCAGCTTGTCGATGCCCGCCGCCAGGGGGCTCTCCGGCTCCGGGGGCGGGAATTCCAGCACCTTGGTGGCGTCGGGGTCCTCCTCCGCCGCAGGCGCCTCCTCAGGCTCCTCCGGGAGGTCCTCCGGCTCCTCTTCGGGCGGTTCCGGGGACGGGGCGGCCGCCCTGGGGCCGGGGAACTCGGTCACCACGCCGGGCTTTTTCCCCGGGGGAGGGGTATCCGGCTGGCGGGGCAGGATGGGAAAGGGGATGGTGTCCTCCCGCCAGTTCTGGGGCTTTGGATCCTGGGGCCCTTCGGGCTCCGGGGGGGCCGGGGGGGCCTTTTCCCCCTCCTTCCCGGCGCCCAGGCTGCCGAATTCGGCCAGGATCTCCTCCAGGGAGTAGCCGCCGTCCTGATTCAGTTCGTCGTCATCCCTGCGTTTTGACATGAGATCACCCGTTCAAATCTTGATGTTAGCCGAGCCGCTGGCGCACCGCCTCATAGAGGAGGATGGCCGCCGCCGCGGAGGCGTTGAGAGAATTGAGTTTGCCCTTCATGGGGATGGAGACCAGCACGTCGCAGGTCTCGCTGACCAGCCGTCCCATGCCGTCCCCCTCGCTGCCGATGACGATGGCCGCGGGGCCCTTCAAATCGGCCTGATAGAGGCTGGTCCTGGCCCCGGCGGCGGTGCCGAAGACCCACACCCCCGCCTCCTTCAGCTCCTTGAGGCAGGCGGTGAGGTTGGCCACCCGGGCCACCGGCACGTGGGACACCGCCCCGGCGGAGGTCTTGGCCACAATGGCGGTGAGCCCGGCGGAGCGGCGCTTTGGGATGATGACCCCGTGGGCCCCGGCGCACTCGGCGGTGCGGATCACCGCCCCCAGGTTGTGGGGATCGGACAGCTCGTCGCATACCACGATCAGGGGGGGCTCCCCCTTGTCGGCGGCGGCCTTCAGGATGTCGTCCACGCTGGCGTATTCCCGGACGGCGGCCACGGCGATGACTCCCTGGTGGGAGTGGGTCACGCTCATATAGTCCAGCTTCCGCCGGTCGCAGTCCACCACGGCGATGCCCCTGTCCTTGGCCGCCGAGGCGATGTGGCCCAGAGAGGCGTCGGTCTCCCCCCGGGCGATATATACTTTGTCGATGGGCGTACCGGCCCGCAGGGCCTCGGTGACGGCGTTGCGGCCCTCGATGATGCCGTCGGCCTCCCCGTCCCCAGCCCGCTTGGGCAGGGGCTTGCGCCTTTCTTCCATGCTTGTCCCGCCTTTCGTCCGCGCTTGCCGCGCAATCAAATTTAGTATACCATAACTCTCAGGCAAGAAAAAGAAAAAGTTTGCGTTATATTTCTCCCTCCATTATAATAGAAACATCATAAATTGTGCGCTTTCGCGCAAGGGAGGAAAGCATATGAAACGCGCGCTGTCCCTGCTGCTGTCTCTGGTTCTGCTGGTTGGAGTCTTGCCCACAGCCGGAGCGATCCCATTGCCGCCCCCCGACTGGGCCCTCAGCGCCTATCAACGGCTGCAGGAGGAGCCCAATTACAGCTCCGCTCCCCTCCTCAACTCCGGCCCCATCACCCGGGCTGAATTTCTGAACCTTGTGATGGATACCCTCCAACTGCTTCTCAGTCCTGACTACCTGGCCTCTATCCCGCCTGTGGAAGACGACTACTTCATGGACAACCCCCGTGGAGCCTCCTCGTCCTACTACCCTGACGGCGTATACAAGGCCGCCGCCTGCGGGATCGCGGAGGGGCGGATGGGAGAGGACGGATTGCGCTATCTGGATCCCCTTAATCCCCTCACCCGGCAGGAGTGCGCGAAGATCCTCTGCTCCGCTCTGGACTTTGCCATCGACTCCGGCTATCCCGTCACCGCCGCCGAGGCCCCCGCCCCGTACGCCGACCAGGCCTCCATCGCAGCCTGGGCCGCCCCCTACACGGGGCGGATCGCCGGCTACGGCCTAATGGTGGGTGACCAGAGCGGGAACTTCGCCCCCCTGGCGCAGCTGGACTGGCCCTCCGCCGTGGTGCTGGCCGCCCGAACGCTGGATCTCCTCACGGAATCCGCCCCGGGCTTGATCCTCCAGTCCGCCCTGGATTGGGAGGTCTTGAGCAGCTTGGGCGGATACAGCACCAGGGGGTTGCGCCGGTATGTCGCCCAGCCCTGGACGGGATATGACTACGACCTGCGCATCGCCGTGGACGAGGCCGGCACGGTAACCTCGGTGGTGGCCCTCTACGACGACCAGCTCGCCGTGGAGCGGTTCGATGCCACCGGGAACGTCACATTTTCCAAAAACCTGCCTATGGAGCTCCCCCTCTTCGGCGCCTTCCTGGCGGGCTCCGACGGGCGCTATTACCTGGCCTTCGGCGAGGCCAACTTGGAGGAGAACGATGAAAAGGAAGTATGGCGCATCGTTCAATATGACGCCGGCTGGAACCGGTTGGGCGCCGCCTCCGTCACCGGCGGGAGCAGCCTTTCCACCTTCCCCTTCGACTGCACCCTTGCCCGCATGGCCCTCAGCGACAGTGGGGAATTGACCCTCCACGCCGCCCGGGAGCGGTATGCCTCCGGCGACGGGCTTAACCACCAGTCCAATTTCACCATCACCGTGGACACCGCCGATATGAGCGTGAAGTCCGTCAGCACGCCCTTCCCCTACAACCATGTGGGGCACTCCTTCGGCCAGTTCGTTCAGTACGATGGGGATATCCCCGTCACTGTGGACCACGGGGACGCCTATCCCCGTTCCTTCTATCTCCAGAAGGACGGGCAGGGTGCCACCCTTCTAGCTTTGGCAGGGGCCACCGGGGAAAACGTGACGCACGCGATCGGCTCCGGCTTTGAGGTCAGTGACCGCGGATACCTCTTTCTGGGCTGTTCCGCGCCCCAGAAGGACTTTGCCGCCGAGGGCAAGGCCCCCTGGAATGTTTTCCTCTCCTATGCGGACAAGGACCTGTCCTCTGCCACACTCACCTGGCTCACCCAAAGCGAGAATACCATCGACGCTGCCAGGCTTGTAAAACTGAATGAGAACAGCTTTGCGGCCCTTTGGCTCCAGGATGGCTGTCTCCACTACCAAAAGCTGGACGGAGCTGGTACTCCAGTGGGCCAAGAGCAGATCCGCCCCGACCTCACCGCCTTTCCTCCCACCCAGCCCGCCGTCCACAACGGGACAATCTATTGGATCCAGTATTTCGCCGGCCACCCCCGGCTGTTCACCCTTACCCCGGAGGCCTGACAAAAAGCCGGGCCGCGCCAAATTGGCGCGGCCCGGCTTTCCTTTATTCATAGAAAGTTTACGCTCCGTTTCCTTGTAATTTCGCTTCCGTTATGTTATGATGCAAGTTGAATTTACAGGCAAAGGGGGCTTATTTTATGCCCGACAACAATCAAAACAACCATAACGGCGGCCCGAAGAAAAATCCCAAAAATACGATGGCCCTCATGTCCATCGTCCTCTGGGCCCTGGTCATCACCGTATTCCTCAACTACGCCACCTCCATGGCCCGGCAGGCCAACACCCAGGAGGTCTATTACAGCGAGTTCCGCCAGATGGTGGCCGACGACAAGGTAGCCAAGGTGGTCATGTCCAACGACAAGTTCGTCATCTACCCCAAGGTGGACGAGTCGGGCAAGTACGCCACCCCGGGCAACGAGCCCCAGGGCCAGTGGGTCGACCCCATGGCCCAGGCCCAGGCCGCCCTGGAGGAGGCCGAGGCCGCCCGGGCTCAGGCCGCCGCCCTCCCCCTTCCCCCGCTGGAGGACGAGGCGGCCAAGGCCAGGTATGAGGATGAGCAGAAGAAGGCCCAGGCCCAGTACGACGACGCCAAGTCCAAGTATGAGGAGGCCCAGAAGGAACAGGACCGGGCCAGCACCTATTTCTGCGCCCCCATCAACGACAGCGGCCTGATCCAGCTGATGGAGGACCACGGGGTGGAGCTCTTCGGCGTGAATTACCAGGAGCCTCTTTCCCCCATCGTCTCCTTCCTGGCCACCTTCATCCTCCCCACCCTGCTGATGGTGGGCCTGATGTACCTGCTGTTCCGGTCCATGTCCAACAAGATGGGCGGCATGGGCGGTCTGGGCGGCGTGGGCAAGGCCAACGCCAAGGTCTATGTAGAGAAAAAGACCGGCGTCACCTTCAAGGACGTGGCCGGTCAGGACGAGGCCAAGGAATCTCTGGAAGAGATCATCGACTTCCTCCACAACCCCGGCAAATACACCGAGATCGGCGCCAAGCTGCCCAAGGGCGCCCTTCTGGTGGGCTCCCCCGGTACCGGCAAGACCCTGCTGGCCAAGGCCGTGGCCGGCGAGGCCAATGTGCCCTTCTTCTCCATCTCCGGCTCCGACTTCGTGGAGATGTTCGTGGGCGTGGGCGCCAGCCGGGTCCGGGACCTCTTCAAGGAGGCCGCCAAGATGGCCCCCTGCATCATCTTCATCGACGAGATCGACACCATCGGCAAGTCCCGGGACAACCGCATGGGCGGCAACGACGAGCGGGAGCAGACCCTCAATCAGCTCCTGGCCGAGCTGGACGGCTTCGACCCCACCAAGGGCGTCATCGTCCTGGCCGCCACCAACCGGCCCGAGGTGCTGGACAAGGCCCTGCTGCGGCCCGGCCGGTTCGACCGGCGGATCACCGTGGACCGGCCCAACCTGGCCGGGCGGCTGGCCACTCTCCAGGTCCACACCCGGAACATCCGCCTGTCCGACGACGTGAACCTCAACAAGATCGCCCAGGCCACCGCCGGCTGCGTGGGCGCGGACCTGGCCAACCTGGTGAACGAGGCCGCCCTCCGGGCGGTGCGCCACGGCCGGAAGGCCGTCAACCAGGAGGACCTGCTGGCCTCCTTCGAGCTGGTGATCGCGGGCAGTGAGAAAAAGGGCACCGTCCTCACTGAGCAGGAGAAGAAGATCACCGCCTACCACGAGGTGGGCCACGCCCTGGTGGCCGCCCGGCAGAAGAACGCCCAGCCGGTGAGCAAGATCACCATTGTCCCCCACACCCTGGGGGCCCTGGGCTATACCATGCAGCTGCCCGAGGAGGAGAAGTTCCTCATGACCAAGGAGGACCTCCTCACTGAGATCCGCACCCTGCTGGGCGGGCGGAGCGCCGAGGAGGTAGTCTTTGGGACCCAGACCTCCGGCGCCTCCAACGACATCGAGCGGGCCACCGACCTGGCCCGGAAGATGGTGACCATGTTCGGCATGAGCGGCTCCCTGGGCGTCATGGGCGTGGCCACCGTGCAAAACCAATTCCTGGACGGCTCCATGGGCCTCAACTGCGCCCAGGACACCGCCGCCCTGGTGGACCGGGAGGTCAAGGACATCCTGGAGCAGTGCCACGCCGAGGCCAGGAAGCTCCTGGAAAACGACCGGGAGATGCTGGACAAGGTGGCGGGCTACCTCCTTCAGAAGGAGACCATCACCGGCCAGGAGATGATGGCCATCCTGGAGGGCAGGGATCCGGAGACCGTGGACAACTACGGCCTGCCCCACAAGGCCTCCACCCCCCAGGCTCCCGCCGTCCCCGCCGGGGACGAGCCCCCCGCCGTTCACGTCCACATGGTGAGCCAGCCGGTGGAGCGCCCCCAGGCCGACGGCGAGACGCCGGAGGAGCCCGCTCCTCCCGCGGACCAGCCCCAGGACGGGGACAGCCCCCGGGACGAATAAAAGGACAAAAGCGCGCGCCCTGCTGGGCGCGCGCTTTTTGATCCCTTTTCTATTGCTCCAGGGCCCCGGCCACGATGGACAAAAAGCCCAGGTCGTTTTCAAAGGCTGTCTTGGTCCCGTCGCCCCAGTGGACGAACCCCTGCCAGGTGGCGTTCCGGCGGGTGGTGATTTGAAGGTCGAAGGTCAGCCGTTCCCCCCGGGCCCCCTCCACCGCCTCCAGCGGCATGCCGTCAGGGGGGAGCTGGGTGGTGCGCTCGGCCTTCTCCCGGTCGGGCCGGAAGGTGCGGATGGCCTGAAAGGCCTGGGGATAGTCCTGGACCTCCAGAAGCCGTTCGATCTTCAAAAGCAGGTCCCCCAGGTCGGCGAAGGAAAAGGGCTCCCTCACCCTGCGGCTGAATACCCTGCCCCCGGTGCCCCCGTCCACGCAGATACGGAACAGCCCGTCCCGCTCTTTTGCCGTCATATCAAATCGCTCCTTTCAGGCTGCGTTTCACGCTCTCCGGATTGGAGGCGTATCGGAGGGCGGTCTCCTCGGAGATCAGGCCCCCCTGGACCAGCTTGACGATGCTCTGATCCATGGACATCATGCCCTGGGCGGCCCCCGTCTCGATGACGCTGGCCAGCTGGTGGGTCTTGTCCTCCCGGATCATGTTGCGCACGGCGTTGGTGGCCGTCATCACCTCGAAGGCGGGCCGCTGGGTGCCGTCCACCCCGGGCAGAAGCAGCTGGGAGACCACCCCCTCCAGCACCAGGGCCAGCTGGGTGCGGATCTGCCGCTGCTGCTGGGGCGGGAAGGAGTCCACGATGCGGTCCACCGTGTTGACCGCCCCCACGGTGTGGAGGGTGGAGATGACCAGATGGCCGGTCTCCGCCGCCGTCACGGCGGCCTGGATGGTCTCGGCGTCCCGCATCTCCCCCAGGATGATCACGTTGGGGGCCTCCCGCAAAGCCGCCCGGAGGGCGGCGGCGTAGGATTCGGTATCGGTGTGGAGCTCCCGCTGGGTCACCACGCTGAGCTTGTGCTGGTGGAGGTACTCGATGGGGTCCTCCACCGTGATGACGTGGGCCTGGCGGGTGTTGTTGATGATATCCACCAGACAGGCCAGGGTTGTGGTCTTGCCGCTCCCCGCCGGGCCGGTGAAGAGGACCATGCCGTGGGCGTAGGAGGCGAACCGGGTCACCTCCTCCGGGATGTGGAGGCTCTGCCAGTCGGGCAGCTGAAAGGCCACCACCCGGATCACCAGGGCCAGGGAATTGCGCTGGCGCAGGGCGTTTACCCGGAACCGGGAGAGGCCGGGGACGGCGAAGGAGAAATCGTCGTCTCCCGTGCTGGTGAGACCCGCCATGTCCCGTCCCGCCATCCGGTAGAGCTGGGCGGCCAGGGCGCCGGTATCCTGGGCGGTAAAGCGCTCCCCCTCCCGCCGGAGAACCCCCTGCACCTTATAGGTCACGGGCAGGCCGGCGATCACCAGGATGTCGGAGGCCTCCTCCCGCACCGCCCGGTGCAGTATCTCGTTCAAATCCATATGTTCCTCCTGTCACTGCCCCGGAAGCCCGGCGCCGTCCCAGACGGGCAGGGGCGCCTCTTCCACAGTGGACGAATTGGTGACGGTCCGCCACTCCAGCCGCTCCACCCCGCCCTCCGGCGTCCTGCCCAGACGGATGTGAAGGGACTGGACCTCGGTCATGGGGAAGTCGGCCTCATACTCGGCCTGTGTCCCCGCCGCGAATGCCTCCTGGGCCATGCAGGCCTGGGCGTCGGCGGCGTAATAGGCCGTGACGGCGGCGGCGTTGGCCCGGCTCAGGCGCTCGTCGGCCTGGGCGGTGAGCAGGGTGAGGGCGGAGAACACCGCCAGCACCAGCACCAGCAGGACCGTAAGCACGGTGACCAGGCCGATCCCGGCGGGGACGCCGTTTTCCTGTGTTTTATCCAACCCGGCGCACCCCCTCGATAGTGTAGACCGTCTCTCCGTTCCAGGTGACGGTCACGTCGGCCTCGCCGTCCCCCTCTTCGATCTCCACCGCGTAGCCCTCGCCGGCCAGCGCACCGGCCCCGGGGATCTCCCCGGCGGCCTTCCAAGTCTCGGCGGCGGACTGGGCCAGATAGACCGCCCGGGTCAGCCGTTGGCTCCCGGCGCTGATCCCCTGGGCCCGGACCAGCAGCAACACGCAGACCACGGCGCACACGGCAAAGACACACAGATCCAAAATCAACTCCAAAAGGCGGACACGGCCGCCGGTCCGGCCCCTCATGCCGCCGCCTCCCCGCACCGCAGGGCCACGCTGGCCGAGTAGGTCTCCCCGCCGGTCCCGGTCAGGGTGAGGTCGAGAAGGGCCCCCTCCCGCCGGACCGCCAGCTCCTCCATGGGGAAGAGAGCGTCCCCGTCCGCGGGGGAAAAGCCCCCGTCCACGGCGGCGTAGAGTTCCCGGAACTGGCCGCCGGAGCAGTAGAGGAGCAGCTCGTAGCCCTCCTCCTGGGCGATCTTTAAAGCGGTATGGCCCTCAAAATCGGTGACGGACACCGCCCCCGCCCGGTCCCCCCGGCGAAGCTGGTTGGTGACGTAGGACAGGGCGGCGCGGCAGACGTAGTTTTCGTCCGAGCGCTCCACGCACCGGCGGTACACCCCGCCCGTAAGCAGGGTGACGGCCAGGGCCAGCACGGCAAAGACCCCGCACAGCGCCAGGCTGGGCAGCTCCATTTTGTCCCGTCCCATGTCTCTCCCCCTCTCCGGTCCCGTTCTCCTACTGCCTCTGGATCACCGTGATATCCGGAGACAGGTTGTCGGCCACATAGCGGTAGTCCACCATCCAGCGCTCCTGGTCCACCCGGAGGCCGTAGCGCTCCTCCAGGTCCTCCAGGCTGACGGGATAGGCCCCCTCGATGGCGTAGCACTGGACCGCCGAGCGGCGGACCGCCTTTTCGATGAGCTCCCGGCTCTGCCCGCTGGCCCCGGGCAAAATCCCCCGGTCCACCATCAGCACCGCCCCGGCCAATCCGGCCAGCAGGAGCCCCGCCGCCGGAAGCCACCGGCGGACTTGCTTTCCCCGGTCCACGGCCTCAGCCTCCCAGGGCGGAGAGCATCCCCACCAGGGGGAGCATCACCGACAGCAGGATAGCGGCCACCGCGCCGCACAGGAAGAGGACCAGGGCATACTCAAACCTTCCCAGATTGGCCGTCAGCTTTTCCTGGGCTTGGGCCGAGCAGCGGCGGGCGATCTCCTCCATGGCCTCGGGGAGGCCGCCGGAGCGGAGTCCCGCCGCCAGAAGGCCTCCCAGGAAGCTGTCCAGGAGCCCCGTGGACACCACCGCCCGGTCAAAGTCCTCCCCCTGGAGCATGGCGGCCTGACAGGCGGCCGCCGGGCCCTGGAGGGGGGTGCCCGCCATCATGGCCGTACACCGCTCCATGGCCTCGTCCAGGGAGGTGCCGCTCTGGAGGAGCATGGCCAGGGCCGAGGCAAAGCGGGCCCGGGCGGCGGACAGCCCCGCCGCTCCCCGGCCGAAGAGGGCCATGCCCCGTCCGGTTCGAAGCCACACCAGCAGGAAGAGGGCCAGGGCCACGCAGGCCACAGAGCCGGCCAGAATGGCCAGCCGCCCCCCCTCGCCGGGGCCGGACACCCCAAGCTGGGCAAAGACGCTGTTAAAAATGGGCAGGACCTTCCAGCCCAGGAAGAAAAAGATCCCGCCGATGAGGGCGATCATGGTGAGGGGATAGGTCACCGCCTGCCGGAGGGCGGAGCTGGTCTCGCTCTCCCGCTGGTCATAGGCGGCCAGGGCTTCCAACACCTGGTCCAGCCGCCCGGAGGTCTGGCCCACCTCCAGCTGGCGCAGGTATTCGCCGGGGAAGCGGCCGGTCTGGGCAAAGGCCCGGGCCACGGACTGCCCCTCCTCCAGTTCATGGCCCAGCTGGGCCAGAGTCTCCCCCAGGGCCGGGGTGGCGGGCCGCTGGGACAGCAGGGCCACGCTGTCCTGCCAGCTCAGCCCCGCCCTGCACAGCCGGGCCAGTTCCCAGCTGAGGACGGAGCGCTCCTCACAGGAGA
This sequence comes from Oscillospiraceae bacterium, assembly GCA_022846075.1. Taxonomy (GTDB): domain Bacteria; phylum Bacillota; class Clostridia; order Oscillospirales; family Oscillospiraceae; genus Vermiculatibacterium. The sequence goes on along the minus strand of AP025582.1, from coordinate 688,012 downwards.
GTTCTTTTGGCATGGGGCGGCCTCCTTTCCCGGATCCGGAACAGGGAAACGCGGCGGGCGGGCTGGGCCCGCCCGCCGCGTTCCGGTGTGTCCCAAATCAGTAGGCGTACTTCTGCTGATAGTTGGCGGAATTGGTGACGTATTTCATGATGGAGTCGCTGCGCTTTCCGCTGGAGGTAAAGGTGGGGTCCATCAGGGTCCAGGAGGTGCCGTCAAAATAGATGACCTCCACCCAGCCGGTCTCCTCGGAGTAGACGTTGATCCAGGCGTGATAGGTGGTGCCCGCGTAGCCCACCACCAGCTTGCAGGGGATGTTCTGGCTTCTCAGCATGGCGGCCATGACGGCGGCGTAGTCGAAGCAGATGCCCTTTTTCGCCGCCAGCACCTCGTCCACCTTGGGCAGGTAGCCGCTCTGAACGGAGGCGGCCCGGTCATAGTCGTAGGTGAAATTGTCCACCACGTAGTCAAAGACCACCCTCACCTTGGACAGGGTGTCCGTCTGCCCTGCCATCAGCTCCGCGGCCTTCTGGGCCACGGCGGAGTCGGCGGTGAAGTTGACGAACTGGTTGGAGTAGAGGAAGGGGGTCATACTGTCCCGGAGGGTCACGCTCAGGGTGCAGGTATAGGCCTGGGCATAGCGGTTCTCCGTGGTGTTCTCCAGCACCTTCACGGTGTACTTCCCGTCCCCCTCGGTCAGGGGAAAGGTCTCGCTGAGGCCGGTGTTGTTGAGGTCGTAGGTGTAATCCGCGCCGCCCTCTTTGGTGATCTGCACCTTGATCCTCACGTTCTTTCCGCCGGTGTAGCGGACAAAGAGATATCCCTCCGCCAGGTTGGAGGCGTCCACCGCCGCCTTGTCGTTGGAATAGACCGTCACGCCCTGCTGGGCGGACTTCTTCATCGGGATGGCCCGGTAGTCGGCGCCCAGCACCGGCGCCGCGCAGGCCAGCGCCAGCGCCGCCGCCAGGAACAGCGTGAGGGCGGATTTCTTCTTCATTTGGTTCCAGCCTCCTTTTCCGGCAGGCCCCCCGTCTCCCCCGCAGGCAGGATCTCGTCCAGGCAGCCCCGGATGATCAGCCGGTGGTCGGACACGCCGATGGGGGTACAGGTGGTCAGGGTGAGACAGCTCTCCCCAGTGGTGGCGATGGGGCTCCAGTCGTCGCTCTCCACCACCGTGGCGCTCTCAAAGCAGTATCGGTAAATATGATCCTTGTCCGAGAGATAGAGGTAATCCCCCTCGGCCAGGGTGTCCAGATAGTAAAAGGGCATGTTGTCGGTGATTTTGCCGTTTCTCAGGCCGTTGCGGTGCCCCGCGATGGACACGTTCCGGTTCCCCTCCCCGGGGAGCTGGGCGTAATCGTAGAGGCCCACCCCTTTGAGCAGGGTGCCGGCGTCGGTGCCGCCCAGGATCGGAACGTCCACCGCCAGCTTCGGGATGACCAGGCGGAGCGCCCCGTCCGTATACTCCCGCCGCTCCTGGGTGATGGCCCATTTGCCCACGGGCAGACCGTCCACCACGTCCCCGGCCTGGTAAGCCGTCTCCTCCGGCTCCGGCGGGGACTCCAGAGCCGGGTCGTCCAAAGCCGCCTCCGGGGTGGCCTGGGGCGTGGGCTCCACGGTGGGTGCGGGGGTGGTGACGGGGCCGGGGGCCGGGCGGAAGGCCAGCGCCGCCGCCAGGGCCAGCAGGACCGCCGCCAGGAGGAGCAGTCCCCCCGCCGTCCACCTTCTGCCGTTTTCCATCTCAGGCCAGCTCCCGCACTTTATAGGAGAGCTTAAGCCGGATGGCCCGGTACCGGGCCCGGAAGGCGGCCAGGATCCGCTCCATCACCATGACGCTGTCCTCGAAGTTGGCCCCGGGCAGCAGCACCACGTACTGGGCGGCGCTGTACCGGGCCACCACGTCGCCCCGCCGCAGGCTGTCCACCAGGATCCCCTGGAGCCGGTCCATAGTGCCGGTCAGGGCGTCCAGCGGGGGCAGGGTGCCGTCGGGGTTGGTGACGGTGATCAGGGCCACGTGGATGCACACCCCGCTTCTGGAGCTGCGGCGGGCCTCCAGGCGGTAGATCTCGCGGAAAAAGCCGTACTCGCAGACGAAGGCGCCCGCCCGCTCGGCGGTCTCGCTGAGCTGCTGCTGGATGACCTCCAGGTCGGTCTCCATGGCCTGCTGGCTGTTCATGACCTCCCGGTAGATGGTCTGAAGCTCCTCGGAGGGACGCACCCCCAGGCTCCGGTAGAGGAGCTCGGTGGCGGTCTCGTATTGGCTGAGGGCGGCGGCGTCCTTCCCCTGGCGGATCAGGGAGCGGATGAGGATCACATAGACCCCCTCGTCCAGCGAATCCATCTGGACCGCCTGGTGGGCCAGAAGCTCCATCTCGCCGTATTCCCCCCGCTGTTCCAGCAGGGCGGCGCAGGTCTTTACCGTCTCCAAATATAGGTTATGGAGCCGCACGGCGGTGGGGATCACCCACATCTGGCGGCCCATTTTTGCCATAAATTCCCCCTGGTAAAGGGTCAGCGCCTCTTCTCCGGCGGACAGGCGCTCCTCCTCTTCCAGCCCCGTGTTGGCGCACCGGGCACAGCAGGCCTCGAAGCGGTCCACGTCCACCAGGCACTCCACCTGGGTGTTCCAGGTGTAGCCGCCCCGGCTGGAGAGGATGGGGTCGGTCCCCTCGGGGAAGAGGGGCTCCAGCATCCGGCGGATGCGGTAGAGAAGGGTCTTTAAGGCGTTGGCGGGATTGGCGTCGCTGTTGTCGTCCCACAGCAGGTCGATGAGCTCACTCTGGGTCACCATGTGGCCCCGGTGGGTAATCAGATACCCCAGCACGCCGAATAACTTCCGGGAGTGGCTGTTCTCATCGCTGATCCTGGCCTCGCCCCGGCCGACGGAAAAACTGCCCAGCATGGTCACGTTCACCGCGATCTGCGGTTCCGCCTTTACTTGCGCCTTCGTCATGCCTCGATCCATCCCCTTCCCACGCCGGTTATATGCGGCACTCTTTTCATGCCGGCTTAGATACAGCATTAATTATATAACATCTCTAGGAATTTGAACAGCCCTTTTCGGAAATATTTTCTTGGGGATGTTACCAAAGTTGAAAAACTCTGAACACCTTCCCGGAGCGGGGAAACGGGCCTTCCGGGGCCCCTGCGTTCCCTCACAGCGTTTTCCGTCGTTTCCGCCGCCCGCCCTTCCCTTTCTGCCATCCGTCGCTTTTTCATATCACAAAATTCCGTTCTGTAACGTTTTCATCCTCACAGCAGTTTTTTCTTCTTGAAAAGAACGATCTCAATGCAGACGATGAGGACCGCCACGACGAAAACGCCGGGATAACCCAAGGCCCATCTCAGCTCCGGCATATAGATGAAATTCATTCCGTACCAACCCACCAGCAGTGTCAGCGGAAGGAATATGGCCGAAACGACGGTGAGCAGATTCATCGTTTTAGTCTGTTTCACTTGGATTTGCGTCTGATGCATTTCCCGGATTTGAAGGACATACTCACGCAGGGCCTCCACGTGGCTGTGAAGCCGCTCCGCCCGGTCCGAGAAGTATCCGTACACAAGGCACTCCTCGTCAGAGAGCATTTGATTGGTGTTGGAGCGGATCGTGACGCCCAAGTTAATCAGCTGGTAATAATAGGAGTGCAGGGCCATTAGATCCTTCCGGTAGGGGATCAGCATCTTATAAAAATGGTCCGGGATCTTTTCCAGCAGGCCCTCTTCGAGGGCGGAGAGGGCGTCTTCCGTTTTTTGCAGGAAAATCACGTCGCCGTCGATCCAGGAATTCAGGAGATAGCAAAAAAATCCGGGGATGGAAAGCTCCTCCGGAAACTGGTTTTCTTTCATGCGGCCGACGAGGTGCGCCAACTGGTCGACGTCGCCGATCAGATAGAGCCTCGTCTCCGAGATGTAAAAGCCAAAGCGGACTCTGCCCTCCACCCTGTCCTTCAGGACCGGCAGGGAAAGGGTCCCCAGAATGCACGAGCCAAACAGTTCCGCCTTACAATATTCCATCTGGGTCATATTATGCAGGAGCGTCTTCTTATGCGGTATCCCCGCGGCTTCCGTTTTAAACTCCTCTTCCGTCATAAGAGAAACCCGCTTCTGTCCCTCTTTGGCGTCACTCTTCTCCAGTTTCCGCAGCATCGTGTTCAGCAAAAATTCTTTCATATGTACTGCCTCCGTGCCCTTCTTCATTCATAGGGTTCTGCCCTATCATACCGCCTCGGCGCCGATCTGTCTACGAGAAGTCCGGGCTAGGGGGCCGCCACGTCCCTGCCGCTTCAAATTTGCCGCCTTCCTCCCCACCCCCGGGCTGACAATACGCGCAAAAAAGGCCCGCCGGTTTCCCGGCGGGCCTTCAAAATGTTTTCGCTTAGTACATACCGCCCATGTCGGGAGCGGCGGGAGCCGGAGCGGGGGGCTCGGGCTTGTCGGCCACCAGGGCCTCGGTGGTCAGCAGCACGGCGGCGATGGAGGCGGCGTTCTCCAGGGCGGAGCGGGTCACCTTGGTGGGGTCCACGATACCGGCCTTGAGCATGTCGCAGTAATCCTCGTGGAGGGCGTCATAGCCGTAGCCGGCCTTGCCGGAGCTCTTGACCTTCTCCAGCACCACGGAGCCGTCCACACCGGCGTTGGCGGCGATCTGGCGGATGGGCTCGGTGAGGGCGGCGGCCACGATGGACACGCCGGTCTTCTCGTCGCCCTCGGCGCCCTTGAGCAGCTTCTCCACGGCGGGGATGGCGTCCACGTAGGCGGTGCCGCCGCCGGCCACGATGCCCTCTTCCACGGCGGCGCGGGTGGCGTTCAGGGCGTCCTCGATGCGGAGCTTCTTCTCCTTCATCTCGGTCTCGGTGGCGGCGCCCACACGGAGGACGGCCACACCGCCGGCCATCTTAGCCAGCCGCTCCTGGAGCTTCTCACGGTCGTAATCGGAGGTGGTCTCGGCGATCTGGGACTTGATCTGGCCCACCCGGGCCTTGATGTCGGCGCTCTTGCCCACGCCGCCGACGATGATGGTGTTCTCCTTGTTGACCTTCACCTGCTTGGCCCGGCCCATCATATCCATGGTGGCGGCCTTCAGCTCCAGGCCCACTTCCTCGCTGATGACGGTGCCGCCGGTGAGGACGGCGATGTCCTGGAGCATCTCCTTGCGGCGGTCGCCGTAGCCGGGGGCCTTGACGCACACCACGTTCAGGGTGCCGCGCAGTTTGTTGACGATGAGGGTGTTCAGGGCCTCGCCCTCCACGTCCTCGGCGATGATGAGCATCTTCTTGCCGGACTGGACCACCTGCTCCAGCAGGGGCAGCAGGTCCTGGACGGAGGAGACCTTCTTATCGGTGATGAGGATGATGGGATCGTCCAGGACGGCCTCCATCTTTTCGGTGTCGGTGACCATATAGGGGGTGACGTAGCCCCGGTCGAACTGCATGCCCTCAACCACCTCGGAGTAGGTCTCGGCGGTCTTGGACTCCTCCACGGTGATGACGCCGTCAGAGCCCACCTTCTCCATGGCCTCGGCGATGAGCTGGCCGATGGTCTCGTCGCCGGAGGAGATGGCGCCCACGCGGGCGATGTCCTCGGTGCCCTTGACCTTCTTGGAGTTCTTCTTGATCTCGGCGATGGCGGCGTCGGCGGCGGCCTTGATGCCCTTCTTCATGACCATGGGGTTGGCGCCGGCGGCCAGGTTCTTCAGGCCCTCCCGGACGATGGCCTGGGTCAGCAGGGTGGCGGTGGTGGTGCCGTCGCCGGCAACGTCGTTGGTCTTGGTGGCGACTTCCTTCACCAGCTGGGCGCCCATGTTCTCCATGGGGTCGGCCAGCTCGATCTCCTTGGCGATGGTCACGCCGTCGTTGGTGATGAGAGGGGAGCCGTACTTCTTATCCAGCACCACGTTGCGGCCCTTGGGGCCCATGGTGATCTTCACGGTGTCGGCCAGCTGGTCCACGCCCCGCTGGAGCGCGCGGCGGGCATCCTCGCCGTAGGAAATGATCTTAGACATAATGGCATTACCTCCAAATTTTTATCGTTTGGCTTCCCCTGGGGGGGAAGCTGGCTGGCCAACGGCCAGACTGATGAGGGGAACGCGGCGCAAAATCCTGTCCGGCACAACCGGCCGGCCCCGCTCACCCTGCGGAAGCTTTACTGGGTGCGGCTTACTCCACAACCGCCAGAATGTCGCCCTGGCGCACGATGGTGTACTCCTCGCCGTCCTCCCCATGAAACCTTCGGTTTCACGGGGACCCCTTTGCTTTTCAATGCTCGGTCGGAATGAATCCTCCCTGCGCAAATCCTCCGCCGCGTCCCGCGGCTGCGGATTTACGGCGCTTATCGCGCCGCCCCGTCTGCGACGGGGCCCAGGTGGACAGTCCCACGTTCAACACCTTTACTCCACAACCGCCAGAATGTCGCCCTGGCGCACGATGGTGTACTCCTCGCCGTCCACCTTGACCTCGGTGCCGGAGTACTTGCTGGTAATGACCTTCTGGCCCTTCTTGACGGTCATCTTGACTTCCTTGCCGTCCACCAGGCCGCCGGGGCCCACCTCGACGACCTCGGCCACCTCCGGCTTCTCCTTGGCGCTGCCGGTGAGAATCAGGCCGCCCTTGGTCTTTTCCTCAGCCTCCATCATCTTGATGATCACGCGGTCTCCCAAAGGCATCAGTTTCATTTTGGGTTCCTCCTTATATCATTTTTTCTTATTTAACGAAGTCAGCGTGTTAGCACTCATTTCACCGGAGTGCTAACACGCTTATTATAATAGCCTCGCTTGCCAAATTTGGCAAGTCTTATTTTCCCTGTTTTCGAAAAAAATAGCTCAAAAACAGGATTTGTTCAAAAGGATATCCGCCAATCTATTTCTCACTTTTAATTTCTTGCTTTATCTCCCGTTTTCAGAAACAGCCCCGACCAAATTGTTAGCAGTCTGTGAACTTTCACGCCAAAAGACGTCCCGGGGGTAGAAGAAGTTCACCTTCTTCTCCGACAGCCGCAGGGTGAAAGAGGTGTCCCGCAGGACTTCCCCGTCCACCACCACGGTGATTTTCTCCCCAGCCGAAAAGGTGACGGCATCCCCGTGCCAGGCCTGAATGAGCTCGGGACACTCCCGGTAGCGGCCCGCGGCATACCTGCCCACATACCGGCCGAAGGCCAGCCGCCCGATGTCCCCCACCAGGAGCATGTCCAGCACCCCGTCGTCGGGCTGGGCCTCGGGCACCGGGCAGAAGCCGCCACCGTAGTACCTGCCGTTGCAGACGCAGAGGATGGCCACGGGGCCGCTGTAATGGATGGGGCCCATATCCACCGTCATGGGCCGGGTGATGCCCTTTGCCACCTCGGCCACCAGGGAGAGGATGTAGGCCAGCGACCCGCCCACCACGGGCAGGCGCTTAAAGCGGTGGACCTCGGCGGCCACCCGTGCGTCCACGCCCGCGCACACCACGTCCAGCCCCAGAAGGCCGTTGCAGTCCATCAGGTCCACCCCGGCCTGGGGCCCGTCCCGGAGGGCGGCCAGGTCGGTGAACCGCCCACGCCCCTCCGGGCCGAACACACGCAAAAAATCATTGCCAGTGCCCATGGGCACGTTGGTCACCGCCGCCCAGTCCCGCCCCGCAGCGGCGTTCACCACTTCGTTCAGCGTCCCGTCCCCGCCGCCGGCGTAAAGGCGGACGGGCTCCCCCAGGGCCACGGCCCGCTCCGCCAGGGCCCGGGCGTCCCCCTCCCCGGCGGTATAGGCGGCCTCGTACTCCCCCGGCGAAAAAACGGCGTCCACACGCTCCAAGAGCTTGTGGGCGCTGTTTTTCCGGCCTGCGGAGGGATTGATGATAAAGATATGCCTCATCCGCTCAGAAGAGGTCCACCCGCTGTTCCGGGCGGGCCAGACGGGAGGCCAGGGCGGCGGCCTCGGAACGGGTGACGGCGTCGTCGGGGCGGTAGGAGAGGGAGCCGTCCACGCCGGTGAGGATCCCCTTGGCGTAGAGCCCCCAGATGGCCGGGGCGGCGGGGTCCGCGGCGGACACATCCCCTACGGCGGCCTTTACTCTGGTCAGGCTGTTGCGCTCGGTCAGGCTCTTGGCCAGGCTGGTGGCGGCAAAGACCTGAGCCAGCTCCCGGCGGGTGATCTGCCGGGTGTAGCTGTCAAACTGGTCCGCCGTGATGATGCCGCTGGCCTGGCAGTAGCTCACCGCCGAGTTGTACCAGGGGTTGCTGACGTGGGAGGTAGTGTGGAAGTCGTCCCCCCGGTAGCGGCTCTCCATATTGGCCGCCATCTGGATGGCCTCGGCCACGGTGACGGCCCGGCTCGGCTCAAAGGAGGTGCCGCCCGTACCCGCCATGATGCCGGTGTTGTAGGCGATATCCACCCACAGAGAGAACCAGTCCTTCCCCTTCACGTCGGAGAAGGAGGGCAGCTTGCCCCGGGTAAGGGGGAACTGGCTCCCCTCCACCCCCAGGGCCGCCAGCTGGCCCGGGAGCTGATACAGGGGGACCACGGTCTTGCCGCCGCCCTGGGCGGTGAGGATCAGGGCGTCCAGCCCGCCGCTCTTGCCCACCTCCACGCTGTCGTAGATCAGAGGGTAGATCTGGTTGGTCTTTTTTCCGGCGGCGCTCTGGTAGGGCAGGACGCTGACCACCCCCCAGCCGCCCCCCTTCTGGGCGATGTACAGCCCATAGCCCGCGGGCATCAGGGTGTCGTACTCCGGCTCGATGAGATACTTTCCGTCGGGGCGAATGACCCCCAGACGGCCGTTCAGGTTCACCGCGGCCATCCCCAGGGAGAAGGAGACCACGGAATTATACTGGAGGGGGATGGCCACGGTCCCGTCCGGACCGGCGAAGCCCCACTTCCCGTCCTCCTCCGCCTGGGCGAAGCCCTCGCTGTATCCGTGGATCTGGAGGGCCGAAGCGCCCGGCAGGCAGGAGAGGAGCAGGCACACGCACAGCGCCAGCGCCGCCAGAGGTCTCGTCCGCTTCATCACTATCTCCCCTTTTTCTCTCCCAAATATTGAAACAGGTCGCATTTAAGCATCCCGTTGTAAAGTTTCCGTTTTTTGTCCGCCTGCCTGCCGAAGGTCCGCTCGAACTCCGTGTGGGAGGACAGCAGGTAGAGGCTCCACCCAGCGGGCACCTCCCGCCAGGCCAGGCCGAAGGCGGCGTAAAGCCCTTCCGCCTCCCTGTGCTCCATGATGCGCTCGCCGTAAGGCGGGTTGGTCACCACCCGGCCGGAGGGCTCCGCCGGGTGAAACTGTCCGGCGTCCGCCACTTCGAAGCGGACGTCCCCCTCCACCCCCGCCTTCTCGGCGTTGCTCCGGGCGATGGCCACGGCCTGGGGATCGATGTCCCCGCCCCAGATATCATACACCCCGTCATACTCCTTGTCCATGGCCTCTCCGGCGGCGTCCAGCCAGGTCTGGGAGGGCAGCCACTTCCACCGCTGGGCGGAGAAGGAGCGCTCCAGCCCCGGGGCCCGGTTCCGGGCGATGAGGGCGGCCTCAATGGCGATGGTGCCCGAGCCGCAGAAGGGGTCCCGGAAGGGGTCCTTCCCCCGGTAGCGGGAGAGGAGCACCATCCCGGCGGCCAAAGTCTCCCTGAGGGGAGCGGCCACCCCCACCGCCCGGTAGCCCCGCTTGTGGAGGCCGGGACCGGTGGTGTCCAAGAAGAGCTCCGCCACGTCCTTCATGATGGAGAACTGGATTTGATACACTGCCCCCGTCTCGGGCAGGGTCTCCAGCCCGTACTTCCCGCCCAGCCGGGCGGCCACCGCCTTCTTCACGATGGACTGGCAGGCGGGGACGGCGTGGAGGGCGGAGTCCAGGCAGTGGCCCTTCACCGGGAAGGCACCCTCCTGGGGGATGAACCGCTCCCAGGGCAGGGCCCTGGTCCCCTCGAAGAGGGCGTCGAAGCTGTCGGCCGGGAAGCGGCCCAGTCGGATGAGCACCCGCTCGCCGGTGCGCAGGTTCAGGTTGGCCCGGGCGATGTCCCCGGCCTGGGCGGCGCACAGCACCCGGCCGTTTTCCGCCTGGACCTGTTCAAAATTCAGACGGCGCAGCTCGTCGGCGCACAGTCCCTCCAGCCCGAAAAGGGTGGGGACGGCCAGGGTGAGATGTTCCAAGGGGACTTCCTCCTTTTTGTTTAGACGAAAGGAACGGTGATAATGTTCCCAAAAATCCACGCCAAACATGATTTCCTATCATTATACTGGTTTTGGCCCGGTTTGGCAAACATTTTACTTTCCTTTTCCGAACCTTTATGCTAGACTATCAACTATGAAAGGAGTTGATCAGCATGCCCTGGCTTCCCAGCGTGGTCTGGTTGGGCCTCCTCATCCTCTTTGCTTTGGTAGAGGCCGCCACCGTGGGATTGATCTCCATCTGGTTTGCCGCTGGAGCTTTGGTGGCTCTGCTGTCCACTTTCTTCACGGACAGCGTGTGGATCCAGATCGGTATTTTCCTGGTGGTGTCCGCCGTTGCCCTGGCGCTGATGCGGCCCTTGGCCGGCAAATACATGACCCCCAAGAACGTGGCCACCAACGCCGACCGGGCCATCGGTAAAGAGGCCGTGGTCACCGAGGAGATCGACAATTTGAAGGGGCAGGGCGCCGTGGCCGTGTGCGGTGTCACCTGGACCGCCCGCAGCGATGACGACCACGTCATCCCCGCCGGCGAAACCGTCACCGTCCTGCGCATCGAAGGGGTCAAACTCTTCGTTGCCCCTGTGCAGAAATGAGGGCCGCGCCCCATATCGCGGCCCAAAGTTGGAAAGGAGTCGTCAACATGCCGTCCATTTCTTCCATTATGCTCATCGTACTGGTCATCCTGATCCTCCTGGTGCTGGCTCTCAACATCAAGGTGGTCCAGCAGTCCCGCGCCTACGTCATCGAGCGCCTGGGCGCCTTCCACTCCGTTTGGGGCGTGGGCGTCCACTTTAAGATCCCCTTCATCGAGCGGGTGGCCAAGGCCGTCTCCCTCAAGGAGCAGGTGGTGGACTTTGCCCCCCAGCCCGTCATCACCAAGGATAACGTCACCATGCAGATCGACACGGTGCTCTACTTCTCCATCACCGACCCCAAGCTCTATACCTATGGCGTGGAGCAGCCCATGTCCGCCATCGAGAACCTGACCGCCACCACCCTTCGTAACATCATCGGCGATCTGGAACTGGACCAGACCCTCACCAGCCGGGACATCATCAACTCCAAGATGCGCTCCCTCCTGGATGAGGCCACCGACCCCTGGGGCATCAAGGTCAACCGGGTGGAGCTGAAAAACATCCTCCCGCCCAGAGAGATCCAGGACGCCATGGAGCGGCAGATGAAGGCCGAGCGGGAGCGCCGGGAGTCCATCCTCCAGGCCGAGGGCCAGAAGGCCAGCCAAATCCTGGTGGCCGAGGGCGAGAAGCAGTCCGTCATCCTGAAGGCCGAGGCCGCCAAGGAGGCCGCCATCAAGAAGGCCGAGGGCGACAAGGAGGCCCGCATCATGGCCGCCGAGGCCGAGGCCACCGCCATCCTCCAGGTCCAGCAGGCCACCGCCGAGTCCCTCAAGCTCCTCAACCAGGCCGCCCCCAGCGACCAGGTGGTGAAGCTCAAGGCCCTGGAGGCCTTTACCAAGGCCGCCGACGGCAAGGCCACCAAGCTCATCATCCCCTCCGAGATCCAAGGGCTGGCCGGCCTGGCCGCCAGCGCCAAGGAGATCTTCGTGGACGACAAGACCCAGCCCGAGCAGAAATAAGCCAGGACCGATATACAGGGTGGATATCCCGTCAGGGAATATCCACCCTGTATTTTGTCCTCCGCCTCCGCTCCGGCCTGACAAACATGCCCCTTGGCGGCTTGTTTTTCCCCCCTGCTTCTGATATAATAATTTCTCTACGGATCTCTATTTTTCACCGGGGAGGTGTCCGCCATGCACAGAAAAAGCCTGTCTCATATCCTGGAGCCCAGCTTCCGGCTCTATTTTATCTTTCTGGCCGCTTTTACTCTGGCCACCGCCGTCACCGGCGACTGGGGCCTGGCCATCGTGGAGGGCGTCCTGGTCCTCCTGCTCTTCCTCTATTTCCGCCGCAGCAGCAGCCTGCGCCGGAAGGAGATCTTGGGCTATATCGAAAACATCACCTGCAACATGGACGTGGCCGCCAAGGACACCATGGTCAATGCCCCACTGCCCATGGTCATCTTCCGCCCTGACACCGAGGAGATCATCTGGTCCAACGACCGCTTCCTCCAGCTCACCGGGGAGCGGGACCATCTCTTTGACCGGAAGATCACCGACGCGGTGCCCGACTTCGACCCCCGCTGGCTCATGGAGGGCAAGACCCAGTGCCCCGCCGAGGTGCGGGTGGAGGACAAGCGCTTCCTGGTGTTCGGCCATCTGGTGCGCACCGACGACAAGGACGAGCGGCGCTACCTGGCCACCACCTACTGGGTGGACGTCACCGCCTTCTCCGACCTCCGGGACGAGTTCTACGCCACCCGCCCCGTGGTGGCCATCCTGATTCTGGACAACTACGAGGAGGTCTTTAAGGGCGTCAGCGACAACGTCAAGACCGCCATGCTCTCCGACATCAACCGCCGGCTGGACGAGTGGGCCGCCCCCACCGACGGGCTGCTGTGCCGCTACGATCGGGACCACTACCTGTTCGTCTTTGACGAGCGCTACCTCCCCGCCTTCCTGGAGAAAAAGTTCGACGTGCTGGACCAGATCCACGAGGTGGTCAACCCCAACGGCCTGCCCTCCACCCTCTCCATCGGCGTGGGCCGGGACGCGGACACCTATACGGACCTCTTCCAGTACGCCTCCCTGGCGGTGGAGATGGCCCTGTCCCGGGGCGGCGACCAGGCGGTGGTGAAAAACCGCTTCAATTTCGACTTCTACGGCGGCCGGGCCAAGGAGACGGAAAAGCACACCAAGGTGAAGAGCCGGGTCATGGCCAACGCCCTGTCTGAGCTCATCGGCGACGCCTCCCAGGTCTTTGTCATGGGCCACAAGTTCCCCGACCTGGACTGCATCGGCCCGGCAGCCGGCATCCTGGCCATCGCCCGGAAGCGGGGGGTCCCCGCCCACATCGTCCGGGACACCGATTCCAACCCGGCGGACAAGATGGTCGCCGAGCTCTCCTCCCTGCCGGAATATGAGGGCGTGTTCCTCACCGGCCCGGACGCCATGATCTCCGCCGACGCCAGCTCCCTGCTTGTGGTGGTGGACACCAACCGCCCCGAGCAGGTGTTGTCCCAGGATTTACTGGAGTCTATCAACAAGGTGGCGGTCATCGACCACCACCGCCGGGCGGCCAGCTATATCGAGGGCGCCGCCCTCAACTTCCACGAGCCCTACGCCTCCTCCGCCTCCGAGCTGGTCACGGAGCTGCTGCAATACATCATGGAGCCCTCCGACCTCCTCCGGGGGGAGGCGGAAGCCCTGATGGCGGGCATCGTGCTGGACAGCAAGAACTTCACCATCCGCACCGGCTCCCGCACCTTCGATGCGGCGGCCTACCTGCGCCGGGCGGGGGCGGACACCACCGAGGTCCGCCGGTTCTTCAAAAACGACCTCACGCACACCATCTCCCGCTACGGCATCATCAAGGAGGCCAAGATGTACCGGGGGGACATGGCCATCGCAGCCCTGGACCACCCGGTGGACCGGGTCACCGCCGCCCAGGCCGCCGACGAGCTGCTGGGCGTGGCCGGGGTGAACGCCTCCTTCGTCCTCTTCCCCGACGGGGAGCGGGTCATCCTCTCGGCCCGGAGCCTGGGGGAGACCAACGTCCAGGTCATCCTGGAGCCCCTGGGGGGCGGCGGCAACGCCGCCGTGGCCGGGGCCCAGATCCCCGGCAAGACCGTGCTGGAGGTCCGGGACGAGCTGATGGCCTCCATCGACAAGTACTGCGAGGACGAGTAACGCCATAACCGATCCACTATTTTTATACTGCAAAGGAGTCAAGTGTCATGAAAGTGATTTTACAGCAGGACGTGAAGGGCCAGGGCAAGAAGGGCCAGCTCATCGAGGCCTCCGACGGCTACGCCCGCAACTTCCTCCTCCCCCGGAAGCTGGCCGTGGCCGCCACCGCCGAGAACCTGAACACCATGAAGCAGCAGGACAAGGCCAAGCGGGCCCAGGAGGCCGCCGAGCGGGCCGCCGCCCTGGAGATCGCCGAGAAGCTCAAGGGCTGCATGGTGAAGATCCCCGCCAAGGCCGGCTCCGGTGGGCGGCTCTTCGGCTCCGTCACCTCCAAGGAGGTGTCCGAGAACCTGAAGGCCCAGTGCGGCATCGACATCGCCAAGGCCAAGATCGTGCTTTCGGAGCCCATCAAGGCCTTCGGCACCTATCAGCTCAAGTGCAAGCTGGGCTATGAAGTCACCGGCACCGTCAACGTGGTGGTGACCGAGGAGAAGTAAGCCCCGCGGAACCCGCGGCATCCACAAGAGACGAAAGAGGTGACCGGACATGGACGAACTGCTCTCCCGCCAGATGCCCCACTCGGTGGAGGCGGAACAGGCGGTGCTGGGCTCCATCCTTATCGACGAGCGGTGCGTGCCCCAGGTGATCGAAGCGCTGAAGCCGGAGGATTTCTATCTCCGGCAGAACCGGGAGATCTATGAGACGGTCTGCTCCATGTTCAATTTTTCCGAGACCATCGACCCGGTGACCGTGCTGGACAAGATGCGCCAGGCCGGGGTCTACGACGAGAACACCTCCTATGACTACATCCGCCAGCTCATGGTCATCACCCCCACGGCGGCCAACGTGATGGAGTACGTGAACATCGTCCGGGACAAGTCCCTCCTGCGGCGCATCGCCGAGACGGCGGGGGCCATCACCGGCCTCATCCAGGAGGGCACCGCCACCGCCCAGGAGGCCCTGGAGGCCGCCGAGCAGCGCATCTACGCCATCCGCCAGGGCCGCAGCGCCCAGGGCTTGGAGCACATCTCCTCCGTCATCCTGGGGGTCTACGACCGGCTCAACGAGCTGGCCGCCAGCGGGGACGCGGTGCCGGGGCTCTCCACCGGCCTTGTGGACGTGGACGCCGCCATCTCCGGCCTCAACAAATCCGACCTCATCCTCCTGGCCGCCCGGCCCGGCATGGGCAAGACCTCCATGGCCCTGAACATCCTCCTCCACGCCGGCAAGTTTTCCGGCAAGACGGTGGTGTTCTTCTCCCTGGAGATGAGCCGGGAGCAGCTGGCCATGCGCCTGATCTCCGGCGAGTCCTTCGTGGACAACAAGAAGCTGGTGACGGGCCAGCTCTCCGAGGACGACTGGGGCAAGATCGCCGCGGCCTCGGCGGCCCTCAACCAGACCCAGATCCTCATCGACGACAACCCCATGCTCTCGGTGGCCGATATGAACGCCAAGTGCCGCCGGGTGGATAACCTGGGCCTGGTGGTCATAGACTATCTCCAGCTCATGACCTCCGCCGGCGGCCCCACCCGGGGCAGCGACAACCGCCAGCAGGTGGTCTCCGACATCTCCCGGAGCCTGAAGATCATGGCCAAGGAGCTCAACGTCCCCGTGCTGTGCCTCTCCCAGCTCTCCCGCGCCAACGAGGCCCGGGCCAACAAGCGGCCCATGCTCTCCGACCTGCGGGAATCGGGCGCCATCGAGCAGGACGCCGACATCGTCATGTTCCTCTACCGGGAGGGCTATTACGACGAGGAGACCGAGGACCACAACCTGGCCGAGTGCATCATCGCCAAAAACCGCCACGGCGAGACGGGGACAGTGGAGCTGCAATGGCTGCCCGAGTACACCACCTTCGCCTCCATCGACCGGCGGCACTCGGAATATTGAGTGTTCCGGGACTGAGCGCCCGGTTTTCCGTCCAGACTACATCCATCGGGGCGCCGCCCCGAGAAGGAGCCCCACATGCTGGAACAAGCCCTGGCTCTGACAAGGGAATACGCCATGCTCTCCCCCGGCTCCACGGTGCTGTGCGCCGTCTCCGGCGGGGCGGACTCCATGTGCCTGCTCCACTGGCTCTCCCGCCGGGAGGGTATCTCTCTCCACGCCGCCCACTTCGACCACCGGCTCCGGGGTGCGGAATCCGACGCCGACGCCGCCTTCGTCCGGGACTGGTGCCGGGAGAACGGCATCCCCTTCCACCTGGGCTCCGCCGACGTGAGGGCCAGGGCAGGTGAGGCGGGCCGCGGCATCGAGGAGACCGCCCGGGACCTCCGCTACGCCTTCCTCCGCCGGACCGCCCAGGACATCGGCGGGGCGGTCATCGCCACCGCCCACAACGCCGACGACAACGCCGAGACCCTTTTGCTCCATCTGGTCCGGGGCACCGGGCTCCAAGGGCTGGCGGGCATCCCGCCCCGGCGGGACGACCTGGTACGCCCCCTGCTCACCACCCCCCGGGAGGAGATCTTGGCCTACCTGGAAGAATTCCACGTCCCCCACCGGGAGGACAGCTCCAATGCCGACGAGGCTTTCTCCCGCAATAAATTGAGGGCTCAGGTCATGCCGGTGCTGAAGGAACTCAACCCCCGGTTCCTCGAGGGCTGCTCCGCCGCCATCCGCTCCCTGCGGGCCGACAACGACTTTTTGAACGCCCAGGCAGCCCGGGTCTGCCAGAACGCCCGGTGGGCGGAGGACGACCTGGTCATCGAGGCCCGGTATATCGCCGAACTTCCCCCCGCCCTGGCTCCCCGGGCCGCCCGGAGGCTCATCGAGATGATGGGGGACGGCTCCACCGACTGCTCCGCCGCCCACCTTAACGGCATCGTGGAGCTGTGCCGGGGGGAGGACCCCTCCGCCGTCCTCTTTCTCCCCCGGGGCATGCTGGCCCAGCGGGTATACCGGGAGCTGCTGCTCACCACCCAGTCGGACCCCCTGCCCCCTCTGACCCCCACCCCCCTCAACTTCGAGGGGTTGACCATCCCCCCCAACAGCCGGTACGCATGCCGGTGCCGGGCCGCCCTCTGCCCCGGCGCGCCGGAGCCCGGCGTGTGGTATCTGGCCCGGGACCGTCTCTCCCCCGGCACCCTCCTCCGGCCCCGCCAGGTGGGGGATTCCCTCTCCCTCCCCGGCCGGGAGGGCACCAAGACGGTAAAGAAGTGGCTCATCGAGGCAAAAGTCCCCCGGCGGGAACGGGAACAGCTCCCCGTCCTGGCCGACGCCTCCGGCGTGGCCGCCCTGGCGGGCTTCGGCCCCGAGGCGTCCCGTCTGGCCCGGCCGGGCCAGGAGGCCTGGGCCCTTTCCTTTGAGAGATTACAAAGAGAGAAGGATCACGAGACATGATGAAAGACGATATCGAGCGGATACTTATCTCCCAGGCCGAGCTGGAGCGGCGGGTGGCCGAGCTGGGCGCCCAGATCAGCGCCGACTACGCCGGAAAGGAGCCCATCCTGGTCAGCGTCCTGCGGGGCTCTTACATCTTTATGGCCGATCTGACCCGGCATATCGACACCTTCTGCCGGGTAGACTTCATGGCGGTCTCCTCCTACGGCTCGGGCACCGTCTCCTCCGGCCAGGTAAACATCATCAAGGACCTCTCCGACTCCATCGAGGGCCGGGACGTCATCGTGGTGGAAGATATCCTGGACAGCGGCAACACCCTGCACTACCTCTTCCAGCTGTTGAAGGCCCGGCACCCGGCCTCCA
Organism: Oscillospiraceae bacterium; assembly: GCA_022846075.1. Lineage (GTDB taxonomy): Bacteria > Bacillota > Clostridia > Oscillospirales > Oscillospiraceae > Vermiculatibacterium. Next base: position 670,418 of record AP025582.1, on the reverse strand, counting down.
TCCGCCTGGCCACCCTCCTTGACAAGCCCTCCCGCCGCACCAAGCCCATCACCGCCGACTACGTGGGCTTCGAGGTTCCCGACGAGTTCGTGGTGGGCTACGGCCTGGACTTTGACGAGCGCTACCGCAACCTCCCCTATATCGGCATCCTCAAGCCCAGTGTCTACAAGGACAAATTGGGTCTGGAATAACACCCTTCTCCGAAAGGACGTGGTTTCCCCTTGAACAAGAAGATCAGCGCCAGGGACGTGGGCTTTTTGAGCCTGATCGTGGTGATCCTGCTGGTGGCCGTATTCGCCCTGCGGGGCATGGACGCGCCTCCCACCCCCTCCTACGCCGAGGTGCGCTCCCTCATCGAACACCAGCAGGTGGAGACGGTCACCGTGAAGGACAATACCCTCACCATGACCCTCAAGGAGCCCTGGAACGACTCCACCACCGTCACCACCAAGCTGTACAGCACCCAGATGTTCCACGAGGACTTCGACGAGATCCTTGCGGCCCAGAAGCGCGCGGGCATCCTGGCGGATTACGACTACCCGCCCGACACAGTGTTGCCCTGGTGGATCTCCTTCCTGCCCTGGCTGTTGATTTTGGGACTCTTCGCCATTTTGTGGTACAACATGATGATCCGCCAGGCGGGAGCCGGCGGCGGCGCGGGGGGCGAGAAGCCGGGCAAATTCAGCCACGCCCGCACCAAGACCGCCGAGGCCGATGGGAAAAAGGTCACCTTCGCCGAGGTGGCGGGGGCCGACGAGGAAAAGGCCGAGCTCCAGGAGGTGGTGGACTTCCTTAAGGACCCCAAGCGCTATCTGGACCTGGGGGCCCGCATCCCCAAGGGCATCCTGCTGGTGGGCCCTCCGGGCACCGGCAAGACCCTGCTGGCCAAGGCGGTGGCCGGGGAGGCGGGGGTCAACTTCCTGTCCATCTCCGGCTCCGACTTCGTGGAGCTCTACGTGGGCGTGGGCGCGTCCCGGGTACGGGACCTCTTCGACCAGGCCAAAAAGGACTCCCCCGCCATCGTCTTCATCGACGAGATCGACGCCGTGGGCCGCCAGCGGGGCGCGGGCCTGGGCGGCGGCCACGACGAGCGGGAGCAGACCCTGAACCAGCTCCTCGTCGAGATGGACGGCTTCGGCACCAACGAGGGGGTGGTGGTCCTGGCGGCCACCAACCGGGTGGACATCCTGGACCCCGCCCTACTGCGGCCCGGCCGGTTCGACCGGCAGGTCTACGTGGGGGCCCCCGACGTGAAGGGCCGGGAGGAGATCCTCCTGGTCCACTCCCGCAATAAGCCCCTGGCCGACGACGTGGATCTCAAGACCTTGGCCAAGTCCACCGCAGGCTTCACCGGGGCGGACCTGGAAAACCTGATGAACGAGGCCGCCCTCCGGGCCGCCCGCCTCCGCCGCCCCTTCCTCACCATGGAGGACCTTCAGGAGTCCGTCATCAAAGTGCTGGCCGGCCCGGAGAAGAAGAGCCGGGTGGTTATCCAGCGGGAGCGGAAGCTCACCGCTTACCACGAGGCCGGCCACGCCCTGGTGATCCACGCCCTGGACAGCCAGGACCCGGTGCACCAGATCACCATCGTCCCCCGGGGCATGGCCGGGGGCATGACCATCCACCTGCCCAAGGAGGACAAATCCTTCCAATCCAAGAAGGAGCTCACCGACCGCATCGCCGTGTGCCTGGGCGGCCGGTGCGCCGAACAGCTGGTGCTGGGGGACGTGTCCACCGGCGCGGGGAGCGACCTGCAGCAGGCCAGCTCCATCGCCCGGAACATGGTCATGCGCTACGGCATGTCCGACCGGCTGGGCAACGTGGTCTTTGACTCCGGCCACGACGAGGTGTTCATCGGCCGGAGCATGGCCCAGGCCAAGAGCTACTCCGAGGAGGTGGCCGCCGTCATCGACGAGGAGGTCAAGCGCCTTCTGGACCAGGCTTACGAAACCTGCGAGACCATTTTGAAGCGGGACCGGCCCTACCTGGATAAGGTGGCCCAATACCTGCTGGAGAACGAAAACATGGACGCCGCTACCTTCGAGGCCATGTTTGCCTCCGAAGAGGCCTGAGCGAACTTTTCCCCCCACCGTCCCGGAAAGGAGGCCCCACCGATGAAAAAACGTCTGGCCGCGCTGCTGTGCGCCGTTGTCCTGCTCTGTGCCGCCGCCCTTCCACGGGCGGAGGCCGCCGCCTCCACCGTCTATCTGCTGGCCACCAACGACAAGATGTGTGACCTTCCCGGCGGCCTGCTCCCCGTGGCGGTGAGCGGAACCATCTACGTGCCCTACCTGGTTTTTGACAAGGCCACCACCGGGGTGGACCTGGGGGTCTACTACGGCCTGACCCAGGAGCGGGGCACCATCCTCACCCTCTATTCCCTGTCCGGCTATCTCACCTTTACGGTGAACATGGGCATCTGCGTGGACAACCAGGACACGCAGATGGACTTCCGGGCCGTCATCCGAAACGGCGTGGTCTACGTCCCCGCCGCCGCCGTGTGCAATTTCTTCGGCCTCACCTACTCCTTCCTGCCCACCACGGACCGGGGCACCCTCATCCGCATCACCAACAGCTCCTCCACCCTTTCCGACAGCGTGTTCCTCAGCTCGGCCAGCGGCGGCATGAACCACCGCTACAGCAACATCATCAACGGTCAGGAGCCCATGGCCACCCCCACGGTGAACACCCCCGCCCCCACGGCGCCCCCCCAGCCCAGCAGCACGCCTGCCCCCGGCAGCACCACCAAGGAGGACGTGCATGTCTATCTGGCGGTGGACGCCTCCCAGGCGGGGGAGGGGCTTTTGTCCCTCTTTCCCTCCTCCACCCACGCGCTGTTTCTCTTCACCCCCGACAGCCTTGCCCCGCAGAGCGCCCTGATCCGCCAGGCGGTGGCGGCGGGCCACTCGGTGGGACTTATCGTGGACGGCAACGCGGAGGATGCTCTGGAACAGCTGGAACGGGGCAATGAGCTATTGACCCACATCGCCCGCATCCGTACCCGCATCGTCTCGGCTCCGGACCGGCTCACCGCCTCCCTGACCGGAGCCGGCTGGTCCTGCTGGACGCCAAACGTCACCGGCTCCACCTCCGCCGACCTTCTGCGGGGCCTGGAGAGCAAAAAGTCCGTGGGCCGGGTCACTCTGCCCGCCAACACCTCCGTCGTCTCCCGGGTCCTCAGCCAGCTGCGGGCCGACCGGTACACCCTCCGCCAACCCCTGGAGACCAATCTGTGAGGGGGCGGGCGCGTGCGTGAGGTTTATCTGGACAATGCCGCCACCTCCTTTCCCAAGGCCCCCGGCGTCGGAAAGGCCATGGCGGCCTACATCGACACCGTGGGCCGCAACATCGGCCGGGGCAGCTACGCCCCCGCCCAGGCGGCGGCGGGCATGGCGTGGGAGGTCCGGGAGCGGCTGTGCCGTCTGCTGGGCGGCCCCGCCCCCCGGAACGTGATTTTCACGCCCGGAGCCACTTACGGCCTCAATTTTCTGCTCAAGGGCCTGCTGCGGCCCGGCGACAGGGTCCTCACCTCCCCCATGGAGCACAACGCCGTCCTGCGGCCCCTGGAGCAGCTGAAGGGCCGGGGCGTCCAGGTGGAGCTTCTCCCCTGCGATGGGGAGGGCCTTCTCGATCTGGAAGCCCTCCCCCCCCTGCTGGAGGGGGCCCGGGCGGTGATCCTGACCCACGCCTCCAACGTGACCGGCGGGCTGATGCCGGCGGCCCAGGTGGGGGCCCTCTGCCAGGCCCGGGGCGTCTTTTTCCTGGTGGACGCCGCCCAGAGCGCCGGACACGTGCCCATCGACATAGCCGCCATGGGCATCGACGGCCTGGCCCTCCCCGGCCACAAGGGGCTTCTGGGCCCCCAGGGCATCGGGGCCCTCCTGGTCACCGACGTCCTGGCGGAGGCCCTGGACCCCCTGGTCTCCGGCGGCACCGGCAGCTTTTCCGAGTCTCTGGATATGCCCCCCTGCCTCCCCGACCGGCTAGAGCCCGGGACCCTGAACCTGCCCGGCGTCTACGGCCTGTCCGCCGCCCTGGACTTTCTGGAGGCCCAGGACGGCCTCATGGACTGCCAGCGGCGGCTGGGGGGCCACCTGTGGGCCCGGATGAAGGAGCTGGAGGAGGACGGCCTGTCCGTCCCCGGCCCGGAGCCGGGCGGCCGGGTGGGGGTGGTCAGCGTGGATTTCAAAGGCCGGGACAACGGCGAGGCCGCTTTCCTGCTGGAGCGGGACTACGGCGTCCAGACCCGCTGCGGCCTCCACTGCGCCCCCGCCGCCCACAGGACGCTGGGCACCCTCCCCGGCGGACTGGTCCGCTTTTCCGTGGGACCCTTTACCACCTTTGAGGAATTGGACTACGTCCAGGGGGCGGTCTACGAACTGCTCACCCGGAGCTGATACCGAAACAGACAGGAGAGATGACCCCATGACAAACAAAGAAAAGGTCAAGCAGGTGCTCAACCCCCAAAAGCGCATCGCCCTCATCGCCCATGACAACATGAAGGACGAGATCATCGACTGGTGCCAGGACAACAAGGAGATCCTGGCCGGCCACTTCCTCTGCGGCACCGGCACCACCGCCCGGATGATCGCCCAGCGCACCGGCCTGCCTGTCTTTGGATACAACTCCGGCCCTCTGGGGGGCGACCAGGAGGTGGGGGCCCAGATTGTCCAGGGGAAGATTGACATGGTCATCTTCTTCTCCGACCCCCTCACCGCCCAGCCCCACGACCCGGACGTGAAGGCCCTCCTCCGCATCGCCCAGGTCTACGATATCCCCATCGCCAACAACCGGGCCACGGCGGATTTCCTTATTACCTCCCCCTTCCTGAACACCGAGTACACCCACTACATCATCGACTTCAAAAAGGCCGTCCGGGACCGGGCGGATACGCTGTAAATACCAAAGAGCGGCCCCTGTCAAAAAGACAGGGGCCGCTCTTTATTTCTTCCATCCCGGCGGCACGCCGCCGGGCTCAGGGCAGGGAGTAGCCCATGGCATCCGCCATCCGCTCCAGCAGTTCCAGGGGGAAGGGGGGCTGGGCCAGGGGCCGGGCGGCCAGGGACAGGAGCTGCACGGGGTTGTCGTCCCCCGCCACCCGGTTGGAGCTGAGGGCTCCACAGCGGCGGCAGCGGTGGATAACGGCCCACTCGCCACCCTTGCGGACCCAGACGGCCACCGGCTCCATGACCCCGCCGCAGTCAGCGGCCCGGTCGCCGGGGGTGTCGTCCACGTGGAGGCTGGACAAGCAGTTGGGGCAGTGGTTTCTGTGCCGGCTCCCCGCACCCTCGGGGGTGACCAGATGGCCGCAGACCTTGCAGGTGAAGGTTTCGTGGCAGGGGTTGACGCGATAGTCGATACGGTGCTTTTTCATTTATGACCTCTCCTAAAATGAAGTGATTGTTTCATTCAGGGAGGCTGGGTCAGTTACAGATTGACGCAAACCTCCCGGCTTTCGTCAATCTCCGAATCAGAGCAGCTCATTTGGAAACGCTTCAAAAAGCAGTTCCTCCTTCAAATAATATGCGGCCCGGCGGGCCCCCGGCATCTGGCGCCCGCCGCCGTGATTCCATGATAAAGGCTCCCCGCCCCCTTGTCAAGAGAGAGCTGGCCGCCCGCCGCAGGGAAAGGCCGGAAGATCACCAAGGATCTTCCGGCCTTTTGGCCGCCGTCTCAGCGGCGGATGAGGACCACCGCCACATCGTTGACGTTGGTGCCTGTGCCGCCGGTCATGATAAGCCCACCACACTTGGCGAGGGCGTGATAGGCATCGTTCCGGCCCAAGACCTCAAAAAGATCCACGCCCTGGCCGGCCAGGGCTCCGGCGGTCCCCCCGTCCACATAGCCCCCGGCGGCGTCCGTGGGACCGTCGGTGCCGTCGCTCCCCACGGAGAACACGGCGGTGTCCCGGAGCCCCGCGATGCCCCGGGCGGCCGAGAGGGCCAACTCCTGATTGCGGCCCCCCAGGCCCTTGCCCGTCAGGTGGACCACCGTCTCCCCGCCGGCCAGGAAGGCCAGGGACTTGTCCGCCTCCTGATGGGACCGGGCCACGGCGGCCAGGAAAGCCCCCGCCTCCCTCGCCTCGCAGTCCAGGCAGTCGGTGAGGAGCACCGGCTCGTAGCCCAGGTCCCGGCAGGCGTCGGCGGCGGCCCGGCACAGCTCCCGCACGGAGCCGGTGACCACGCTCTCCACGTTGTCCAGGGCCTTGGGGGTCTCCCGTTCCAGCAGGGCAAAAGCCTCCTGAGAGAGCCGCAGGCCGTACCGCCGGGCGGCGGCAAGGGCCTCGCCGCAGGTGGAGGAGTCCGGGCAGGCGGGGCCGGAGGCGATCATGTCCAGGGGGTCCCCGATGATGTCGGAGAGGACCACGGCAAAGACCCGGGCCGGGGCGCAGTGCTGGGCGAAACGCCCGCCCTTCACACCGGAGAGGCGCTTGCGGATGGTGTTCATCTCCACGATATCCGCCCTGCTGGCCAAAAGCTGTTCCGTCACGTCCCGGAGCTCCTCCTCCGGCACCAGGGGCGACTCGAAGAGGGCGGAGCCGCCGCCGGAGAGAAGGAAGAGGACGGTGTCCTCCGCCGTCAGGCCCTCCGTGAGCGTCAAAGCCTCCGCCGTGGCGGAGAGGGTGGCGGCGTCGGGCACCGGGTGGCCCGCCTCCCGGACGAGGAGGGGGCCGATGGGGCCCCGGGCGTGGCCGTGCTTGGTGATGACGATGCCGCCGCTCACCCGCTCCCCCAGGCAGTCCCAGGCCGCCCGGGCCATGGACCAGCCCGCCTTGCCCACGCTGACCAGCACCAGGCGGCCGGAGCCGAAGTCCCGGCCCGCCAGGGCACGGCGGACCGCCTCCCCGGGCATCACCCGGCGGATGGCCTCCCGTACGATAATATCGCAGTCTCCACGCAGGTCTTTCATCCCCACCGCTCCCTCGCTCCGGTTTCTCTATGGTGTCCATTGTAGCCGGAGCGGCGGGGAATGTCAAAGCGTTATTCTTCTCTTCCGACGCCGCTTTTCACCGCCCGCCAGGCGCCCAGGCAGGTGGCCAGGAAGTAGCCGCCGTAGATCAGCAGCAGGAACCCGGCGGTGAGGAGGCTGGAGCGCACCGTGTCCACCTTGCCTAGCTCCGCGATGACCTGGTTGGCCGCCGTCATGCCCACCACGGCGTGGACCACGCCCAGGACCAGGGGCAAGAGGAAGGCCAGGGCCACCTGGCTCACCACCGCCCCCCGGCGCATCCGCTCCGGGGCCCCCAGTTTCTCCAAAAGCTGATAGCGCCGGACGTTGTCGGCGGCCAGGGAGAGCTGCTGGAGGGCCAGCACCGCCGCGGCGGTGAGGAGGAACACCAGCCCCAGGTAGAGGCCGATATAGAGCACCAGAATCTTGGCCCCCATCAGGTCGTAATAGTTGTCCAGCTTGAAGTTGCCCTGGAGGTCCAGCCCGTCGTTGAAGCCGGGGACCGCCATGGCGGCCCGGACGGCGTCGTCCGTCGCGGTCTTGTCCCCCCGGTAGGTAATGTTCACCATCTGCCGCCGGGGCTCAAGCTGGGCAAGCATTTCGTCCGGCGCCACGGCGATACCGTTGGCGGCGGGGCCGTTGACCACGGCCTGGGGCGCCCGCGCCGGCGCCGCGAGCGCCTCCAGCCCGGGCAGGCCCCGATTCGCCATCAACTGGTTGTAGGCGGTAAGGCCCATGACGGCGTAGGCGTCCCGCTCGCTGATGCCGGTCACCGCCGGGTCGTTATAATAGACGGTGACATCCTCCATCCGCTCGAAGGTCTCCTCCGGGTCCAGCCCGGCGGAGCGGAAGAGGCCGGCCACATCGGCCGCCTCGTAGGCACTCTCCCGGCCGTAGTTGAGCACCGTCAGGTCGTAGGGGGCCTGGTCGGTAACGGCGGTGGTGATGGTGTCGTTGAGGCCCACCGAGCAGGCGGTGACCCCGATGGCCAGCAGCAGGAGGAGGCAAATGAGGGTGTTGGACACGCAGTTGGTGTGGACTTTGCCGCTCCACTGCCGCAGGACGAACATGTTGAGGCCCTTGTAGTACCCGGCGTGGCCCTTGGTCAGCCGCAGCAGGAAGCCGGACAGGGAGCGGAAGATGAGGAAGGTGCCTACGCTCCCCAGGGCCAGCATCCCGAACCACAGCGGGTCGATGCGCAGGAGGCCCCGGATGAGGAGGATGGCGTAGGCCGCCCCCAGCAGGGCGCAGCCCAGGAGGAAGAGGGCCGCCGACACCCCCAGGGGCCGCTGGGCCACCTCCTCGTTCTTCCGCTCCCCCCGCACCAGGTCGATGACCTTGGCCCGGGAGACCGACAGGCCGGTGAAGGCCATCACCACCAGGAAGATAGCCCCGAAATAGAGGGCGGTCTTCCCCGCCGCCGCCCAGGAGATCTGGAAGGTGAACACCTCCGGCGGCGTGGCCAGGAACATGGCCACCGTCAGCTTGTCAAGGGCCCAGGAGCCCAGGATGCCCAGGGCCACGCCGGAGACCAGGGCGGCCAGACCAATGACCAGGGTCTCCTCCACCAGCATCCGGGCCACCTGCCCCGCGGGCATCCCCAGCAGATAGTAGGTGCCTAGCTCCCGCTTGCGCCGCTTCATCAAAAACTGGTTGGCGTAGAGGATGAGCCCCGCCAGCACCACCGCCACAAAGCCGGAGAACACCCCCACGAGGGTGAAGATGCTCTCCACGTTGGGGTTGTCCTTATTGGACAAAAAGGTCATGACGCTCTGGCCGTCCAGGGCGGAAAAGACGTAGAACAGGCACACCCCGAAGGTGAGGGTGAGGAAGTAGACGGCGTAATCCTTCAGGCTGCGCCGGACGTTGCGCAGGGCCAGCTTAGAGAACATCGGTCCCGTCACCTCCCAGCTCGCTCACCACCGACAAGATGTCCCGGAAGAAGCTCCGCCGGTCCTCCCCCTCCCCCCGGCGCAGCTCCTTGTAGAGTTCGCCGTCCCGGAGGAAGAGGATGCGCCGGCACCAGGAGGCGGTGAAGGCGTCGTGGGTCACCAGCAGGATGGTGGCCCCCTCGGCCTCGTTGAGCTCCTCCAGCTGTCCCAGCAGCATCCGGGTGGACTTGGAGTCCAAGGCCCCGGTGGGCTCGTCGGCCAGGATGAGGGCCGGGCGGGTCACCATGGCCCGGGCGGCGGCCACCCGCTGCTGCTGGCCGCCGGACATCTGGTAGGGGAACTTCTCCAGTACGTCCTCCACACCCAGCAGCCGGGCGGCCTCCCGGGCCTGGGCCTCCACCTTCCCGGCGGGGGCGCCGGTGATGGTGAGGGCCAGGGCAATGTTTTCCAGCCCCGTCAGGGTGTCCAGCAGGTTGCAGTCCTGGAAGATGAAGCCCAGCCGCTCCCGGCGGAACCGGGCCAGAGCCTTGCCCCGGAGCTTGTCCAGCCGGGCGCCGTCCACGGTGATGGCCCCGGCGGAGGGGGTGTCGATGGTGGAGACGCAATTCAGCAGGGTGGTCTTACCGCTGCCCGAGGGGCCCATGATGCCCACAAACTCCCCCGGCCAGACCTGAAAGTCCAGCCCCCGCAGGGCGTTGGTGTGGTTTCCCTTGCCGCCGTAGGTCTTTTGCAGTTTTTCCACTGTCAGGATGGGTTCCATGATTCGTCCTCCTTTATCTCATTGAGGCCAGTCTACCAGAGAACCCTAAACCATTCTTTTCGGGCAAGTGAAGAAATCATAAAGCTTTTCTGACTTCCTCCGTTTCCGGGTGCGGCGTCCCCTTTTATTCTTAATAAATGGAAAAATATGTCGTTTTAATTGATATCTTTTGGTCTCGGACCCATAACGGGACTCAAAAAAGCCAGTATTTTCAACCCTTTCCGGCCACGGACGAAAGGGCGGGCAGGAGGGCGTGTCCCTTGCCAAGCGGCGGAGCGGCCTTGTATAATGAGGAAAATCCATTTCCGGGAACGCCCCGGGCATTGTCCATTTTGACGAGGTGAGAAAGATGAGACAGCTTTTATCCGTGGCCGCCGCCATTCTTTGTATCCCCATCCTGCTCAAGTGCGGGCTGACCATCGGCCCGGTCCTGCTGATCCTGGGCGTGGCCGCCGGCTTTTTGGGTGGTCTGGGCCCCCAGGCCGTTTTGACCGCCTTTACCGATGTCTTTACCCAGGCCTCCAGCCTGTCCTCCGTCCTCATCGTGGTGGAGATCGGCATGCTCAGCGTGCTGATGGCCCAGTACGGCCTGCTGGAGCGGATGGAGCGGGCCATGCGGAAGCTGATCCCCAGCGCCCGGATCAACATCATGCTCATCCCCGCCATGGTGGGCATCCTCCAGGCCCCCGGCGGAGCGGCAGTCTCCGCCCCGCCGGTGAACCGGCTGGGGGAGGAGATGGGCCTGACCCGGGCCCAGCGGTCCAACATCAACGTGGTCTGCCGCCACTTCCTGGTGGTCTTTGCCTCCTTCTCCGTCAACATGATCGTGGTCCAGAGCGTGGCCCCCCAGGTGGACATTATCCGGCTGGGCCTGCTGAACTTCCCCTTTGTCCTCCTCATGCAGGCGGCGGGCTATTTTATCTTCCTTAGGAAGGCCAAGCCCCTGCCGCTGGAAAAGGTCAGCGTTCGGGCGTGGTGGGGAGCCCTGGGGGAATTCCTCATCGCCATGTCCCCCGTCTTTTCCATCATCCTCATCAACGCCCTGTTCGGCACGCCCTATGAACTGGCCCTTCTGGTCTCCTTCCTCCTGGTGTTCCTGCTGGGGCGGGAGAAGAAGGAGTTCCCGCTCCGGCTGGTGAAGAGCTTCAGCCCCTCCCTGGCGGTGCTCATCGTGGGGGTCTACTTCTTCCAGCACATCGTGGAGCGCATGGATGACCTGCTGGCCCTGTTCGCCGCCCTCATCAACGGCCAGTCCAGCCTCATGTTCCTGACCATGGTGGCGGTGGTGGGCATCTGCTTCGGCCTGGCCACGGGGCTGATGTACCTGCCGCTCGGGGTGCTGATCCCCATCGTGGTGGCCGCCCCCCACGCCAGCGAGATGGCCCTTCTGGTGGACCTCTTTTACGCCTTCATCTGGTGCTTCATCGGCTATCTGTTCTCCCCCCTGCACCTGTGCCAGCTCCTCAGTGACAAGGAGACGGGGTGCACCGTGGGCGAGCGGTACAAGACCTATCTCCCACTGATGGTCGTTCTGCCCATCCTCGTGGTGGCACTCTATTTCCTCTACAAGCTCATTCTGCTGTAAATATAAAAAGCCGCCCCATCCGAAAGGATGGGGCGGCGCTCTTTATTCGTACGGATGCTCCCTGGACTCGGCCACCAGCATCGCGCGGAACGCGTCGGCCAGGGGCGGGAGCCGCTCCCCCGCCCGCCAGACCAGGTGGATCTCCCGGGTGAGGGGCACGTCGCTCTCGATCCCCACAGGGACCACGCTGTCGATATTCAGGAAGGCCTTCGTGGGGATGATGGCGATCCCATCCCCCGCGGCCACCATGCCCACCACGCCGTAGTCGCTGTACCCCTCCGCCACCACGTTGGGGCGGAAGCCGTAAGGCGCGCAGAGATCCTCCAGGATCTTGTTGGTGCCAAGCTTGCTGCGGATGTATACAATCATCTTTTCATCCCGCAGCTCCTCCAGGCTGACCGTCTTCCGCTGGGCGAAGCGGTGTTCCCGACTGACGATGAGGCCGATGGGCTCCTTGTACAAGACCGCGCTGTCCAGCGGGCTGTATTCATCCTCTTTGGTGAAATTGCTGCAGATCCCCAGCTCGCTGCGCCGTTCCAGAACGTCCTGGAGGATGGCCGTTGTGTACTTATAGGCGATGGAAAACCGGGACTCCGGGTTCTGGTGCCGGAAGCGGAGCACCCGCTCGGGCAGATAGAGGGCGTACATGGAGTAGAGGACCGAGATAAAGACGGTGTTGCACTCCAGATCCACCAGATGGTGGACCGCCGCCACCCCCTCGTCGATCTTCTCCACCGCGCACTTGACATAGTCGTAAAACAAAGAGCCGAATTTCGTCAGACGGACGTTTCTGCCGTCCTTTTCAAACAGGTGGGCCCCCAGCTCGTATTCCAGATTGCGGACGGCCTTGGAAAGCGCGGGCTGGGAGATGTACAGCGCGTCGGCGGCGCGGGTATAATGCTGCATTTCCGCCACGGTCTTGAAGTAGATCAGAGATTGGAAATTCACAGAGCACACCTCACATTTTCCTGATATTCCCTATTTTATTGTGTATTCTACACAAAAAACAGCTGTCCCACTTACACCCTATACAATTAAGTTATGAATTTCCCATCAAAAGGACTTGGACGCCGGGGCGGAAGGCGGCTATACTGATATTCAGAAGCGAAAAGGCAGATTTCAACCGCTTTCGACAGCCGCCCAGTCAGTGAACCTCATTATATGGTATGGTTTGGAAAAAAGCAATGGAGAAATTTTCCTGTTCGTGAAAAGGAAACGCAGCAAGAAATGAAAAGATGAAGGGAGCAAAACGACGTGAAAAAGAACTATCAGCGCATCGCAGCGGGGGTCCTTTCCCTGTCCATGATCTTCTCCTTGTCCGCTTGCGGCAACAGCACGGAGCCCAAAACCAGCGAGGCGCCCGCCGCCAACTCGGACAATGGGGGCGCGCCTACCGGCGATCCCATCGTGATCCGGATCGCGTCCTCGTCCCCCACCGTGGAGTTTGAGGGCGACGGCACCACCTCCCTGGGCATCTCCACCAACTACTTCGTCAACGAGATCGCCAAGCGCACCGACGGGCGGATCACCGCTCAGGTCTTCCCGGACGGTCAGATCGCCTCCTCCACCCAGGAGTACATCGGCGGGCTGCAGAACGGCGCTTTCGACATCGGCATCCTCAACTGCGGCTCCTGGGGCGACTACACCTCCGCCTTCGCCGGTCTGAACATGCCCTATCTCTACCTGGACTACGACGAGGCTTACGCCGTGCTGGATTCCGAGGTGGGCAAGAGCTGGCAGGAAAAGGCCGAGGCGGACACCGGCTGCGTCATCCTGGGCTGGTTCGACATCGGCTTCCGTCAGCTGACCTGCAACAACGAGGTCCACACCCCCGACGACCTGAAGGGCGTGAAGATCCGCGTCATGCCCGACCCCATCCAGACCGCCACCTGGGAGGCCCTGGGCTGCGCCGTGACCCCCGTGGCCTACTCCGAGCTCTACACCGCCCTTCAGCAGAAGATGGTGGACGCCCAGGAGAATCCCCCCAGCAACATCGTCTCCTCCAAGGTCTATGAGCTCCAGAACTACATGGTCATCACCAACCACAACTTCACCGCCACCATCCCCGCCGCCAGCCCCATCTTCTGGAACAAGCTGTCCGCCGAGGACCAGCAGCTCATCCGCGACATCATGGTGGAGGCCCAGAACAAGGGCCGGGAGAAGACCGCCGAGCTGGCCGAGGGCTTCATCAAGACGGTGGAGGACGACGCCGGGACCCAGATCATCCGCCTGACCACCGACGAGCTCAAGCAGTTCCAGGACAAGGCCAAGTCCGTGTGGCCTATGGTGGAAAAGCAGATGGGCACCGAGGCCTACAACCAGATGATCGAATTCGTGGAGCAGTACGAGGCCGGTTAGAAATAACGGCTCCCACCGTTTCTCTCCCCAGTGAAAGGCCCGCCCGCCTGCGGGCGGGCCTTTTGCACACTTTTTAAGGAGGTTTTTCCCCGTGAAAGATGGCAAATTTGACCTCAAAACCTTTCTCGACAACATCGAGCTGTACATCGGCACCATCTGCTTCTTTGTCCTGACCGTGATGCTGATGCTCCAGGTGGTCAGCCGGTACGTTCTCAAGCACTCCTTCACCTGGATGGAGGAGTTCGCCACCATCATGTTCGTCTGGATGATCTATCTGGGCGTCTCCGCCGCCGTCACCCACCGCAAGCACCTGCGCATCGACTTTGTACTTAACATGGTCCCCTTCAAGGTCAAGCGGGCCATGCTGATTTTCTCCAACGTGATCTTCGCCGGCTTCAACGTCTACGTCACCTATGGCGGACGTGATCCGCCTGCTGGGCTCCAGCAAGACCACCATGCTCCAGCTTCCCCAGGCCCTTGTCTATTCCGTGATCCCCCTGTCCCTCATCATCACCTGTATCCGGCTGGTGCAGGACACCGCCAAGATGATGAAGGAAAACGAGGAGAACCTGGGCGCCTCCAAGCCCTCCATGGATCTGAACGCCTGTGAGCGGATCTATCAGGAGAAGCTGGCGGCCAAAGCGAAAGGAGTGGAGAAGTAATGGCAACTGGTATCATGTTCCTGGTGATGTTCGGGCTCATGTTCCTGGGCGTCCCCATCGCGGTGGCGATCTTCCTGGCCCTGGTGGTGCTGATCGGGATGAACCCCGTCACCACGGCCAACTTCCTGGCCCAGACCCTCTATTCCGGCGTGGCCAACTTCACCATGCTGGCCCTGCCCTTCTTCATGGTGGCCGGCACCATCATGGAGACCGGCGGCCTGTCCAAGCGGCTGGTCAACGCCGCCAAATCCATGATCGGCGGCATCACCGGCTCCCTGGGCATGGTCACCATCATCGCCTGCATGTTCTTCGGGGCCGTCTCCGGCTCCGCCCCCGCCACCGTGGCCGCCATCGGCGCCATCATGATCCCCATGATGGTCCAGGACGGCTACAACAAGTACTACGCCACCGGCCTGACCTGCTGCGCCGGCGGACTGGGCGTCATCGTGCCCCCCAGCTACCCCATGGTCCTCTACGGCGTGACGGTCAACCAGTCTGTGGGCGACCTGTTCATGGCCGGCCTGGGCCCCGCCCTGGTGGTGGGCGGCATCCTGATGGTCATCAACTATGTCTACTGCAAGAAGCACGGGCTGAAGGGCGACAACAAGTTCAACCTCAAGGCCATGGGTAAGAGCTTCTGGGACGCCAAGTGGGCCCTGGTCATGCCCGTCATCATCCTGGGCGGCATCTACGGCGGCTACTTCACCGCCACCGAGGCCGCCGTGGTGGCCGCCGTCTACGGCATCATCATCGGCCTGTTCGTGTATAAAGAGCTCAAGTTCCCCAAGCTGTGGGAGATCTTCCGGGACAACACCGCCTTCATCGCCGGCACCATGTTCGTCATGGCCCCCGCCAAGGCCACGGGCCAGGTGTTCGCCTACCTGAACATCACCAAGATCATCTCCGACTTCCTCTTCAGCATCTCCACCAACTACTACGTCATTCTCTTCCTGATCTTCATCATCCTCTTCATCGTGGGCATGTTCGTCCAGACCACCCCGGCCATCGTCATCCTGGCCCCCACGCTGCTGGCCGTGGTGCAGCAGGTGGGCGTGGACCCCATCCACTTCGGCATCATCATGACCCTGGCCCTGGCCATCGCCTTCGTCACCCCGCCGGTGGCCCTCAACCTGTTTGTCGGCTCGTCCATGACGGGCATCAGTATCGACAAAATCACAAAGGCGGCCCTGCCCTTCCTCATCGGCCTCATCGTCGCCTTCTTTGTGGTGGCCTTCTGTCCCCCCATCTCCCTGGCCATCCTGGGCCGGGGCTGAGAAACCAGCAACGTAAGGAGCATCTGATATGAAAATCACAAAAGTAGACGTCCTGCATCTGAAAACCAACCTGAAAAACGGCCACTGGCGCCCCATCGTCTGCCGCATCTACACCGACGAGGGTATCTACGGCGACGGCGAGGCCGCCCTGGCCTACGGCGAGGCCCAATCCGCCGCCTTCGGCATCGTCCAGAACTTCGCCAAGCTCATCATTGGCATGAACCCCCTGGACCACGAGATCATTTGGGACAAGCTCTACCGCTCCACCTTCTGGGGCCAGAACGGTGGCCCGGTCATCTTCGCCGGCATCTCCGCCATCGACATCGCCCTGTGGGATATCAAGGGCAAGTTCTACAACGCCCCCGTCTACCAGCTCTTGGGCGGCAAGCGCCGGGAGAAGCTGCGCACCTACGCCAGCCAGCTCCAGTTCGGCTGGGGTCCCGACGTCATCCCCCAGCGCACCCCGGAGGACTACGCCCGGGAGGCCAAGAAGGCGGTGGCCGAGGGCTACGACGCCATCAAGATCGACTTCTTCACCTTCAAGCCCGACGAGGGGAACTTCGGCGACACCGACCGCATCGGCCTGCTCAGCCCCGAGTACCTGCGGATGTACGAGGCCCGGGTGAAGGCGGTGCGGGAGGCCATCGGCCCGGACGTGGACATCATCATCGAGAACCACTCCTTCACCGACGCCCAGTCCTCCGCCCAGCTGGGCAACCTGGTGAAAAAGTACGGCATCTTCTACTTCGAGGAGCCCACCACCCCCACCCCCCAGCTGTCCAGGTTCGTCCATGACGAGACGGGCCTGCCCGTGGCCAACGGCGAGCGCATCTACACCCGCTGGCAGTACATCGAGTACTTCAAGCAAAACGCCATCCAGGTCATCCAGCCCGACGTGGGCACCTGCGGCGGCATCACCGAGATCAAGAAGATCTGCGATATGGCCTACGTCTTCGACGTGGGGGTCCAGGTCCACGCCTGCGGCAGCCCCATCTCCACCGCCGCCGCCCTCCACCTGGAGTGCGCCATCCCCAACTTCGTCATCCACGAGCACCACACCTACGCCCTCAGCCCCTACAACCGGGAGCTGTGCGTCCACGACTACCAGCCCGTGGACGGCAAGTACGCCCCCCCCGAGCTGCCCGGCCTGGGCCAGGAGCTGAGCGAGATCGCCTTCCGCAGCTGCGACAAGATCACCATCCAATAAACCGACGGGTCATTAGGAGGCTGTTTATGAAAATCACCAAGGTCGACGTATACGTGCTGGATGCCGGCGAGCAGCGCGGCGCCCGCTACCCCATCTGCTGCCGCATCCACACCGACGAGGGCATCTACGGCGACGGCGAGGCCGGCATCGCCTACGGCACCGGCTACACCGCCGCCTACGGCATGGTCATCGACATGGCCCGCCACATCATCGGCATGGACCCCATGAACACCGAGCTCATCTGGGAGACCATTTTGAAGGGCACCTTCTGGGGCCAGGGCGGCGGCGTGGTGGTCTTCTCCGGCATGTCCGCCATCGACATCGCCCTCATGGACATCAAGGGCAAGAAGCTGGGGGTGCCCATCTACCAGCTTTTGGGCGGCAAGTGCCGGGACGAGCTGCGCTGCTACGCCAGCCAGCTCCAGTTCGGCTGGACCACCAAGATCGGCCCCTGGGGCGCCACCAAGGAATACGTGGACATCGTCCGCCACGCCGTCAGCGAGGGCTACGACGCGGTGAAGATCGACTTCACCACCTATGACGAAAACGGCAACAAGATCCCCCACCTGGCCAAGGAGGGCTTCCCCGACCGCAGCCTCTACCGCCGCATCGAGGAGCGGATGGCCGCCATCCGGGAGGAGTTCCCCTACATCGATATCATCGTGGAGAACCACTGCCAGACCGACCTGAACTCCGCCATCCGCATCGGTGAGCTGTGCGACAAGTACGACATGATGGCCTATGAGGAGCCCGTCACCATGCTCAACCCCGATATGATGAAGGAGCTCCACCAGCGTGTCCGCACTCCCCTGGCCGCCGGAGAGCGCATCTACGCCCGCTGGGGCTACTACAACTTCTTCAAGGACAACTCCCTCCAGCTCATCCAGCCCGACGCCTGCAACTGCGGCGGCATCACCGAGCTGAAGAAGATCGCCGACATGGCCCACGTCTTTGACGCCCGGGTCCAGGTCCACGTGGCCGGCGCCGTCATCACCAACGCCGCCTCCATCCAGCTGGAGGCCGCCATCCCCAACTTCGGCATCCACGAGCACCACTTCCGCACCACCCAGGAGTGTATCAACAAGCTGGGCAAGTATGAGATGCAGCCGGTAAACGGCAAGTACCTCATCCCCGACCGCCCCGGCCTGGGCCAGGAGCTGTCCGACTTCGCCATCGAGACCGCCCTGATGCACGAGACCGTGGATCAGTACGTCCCCGCCGCGCAGTAAGCGTTTTCCCGCCGTGCGCCTGATCCCAACCGCGAACCGGTCTCCTTCCGCAAGGGGCCGGTTCGCGGCGTTCTGCGCCGGGACATGGATTGGAGCTGATACCTTGAAAGAAATCGCCATCCCCTATGAGCGGGGCACCCTGCCCCTCCACATCGAAGAGGCCGCCCTGGAGGCGGTCCTCACCGCCCGCGTCCACAGCTACCGGCCCCCGGCGGGGGAGGAGGAGCTGGTCCGCCAGGCCCTCGCCGCCCCCATCGGCACGCCCCCTCTGCGGGAGCTGGCCCGGGGGAAGGACAGGGTGGTGGTGGTCACCAGCGACCACACCCGGGCCGTCCCCAGCAAGATCACCCTCCCCCTCCTGCTGGAGGAGATCCGGGCGGGGAATCCCCGGGCCGACATCACCATCCTGATCGCCACCGGCCTCCACCGGCCCACCACCGAGGCCGAGCAGCGGAGCATGTTCGGCGACGCCATCGTGGACCACGAGCGCATCGCCGTCAACGACGCCTTCCGGCCGGAGGACTTCGTGTCCATGGGCCAGCTCCCCTCCGGGGCCGGCTTCCTGGTCAACCGCCTGGCGGTGGAGTGCGACCTGCTAATTACGGAGGGCTTCATTGAGCCCCATTTCTTCGCCGGCTTCTCCGGCGGGCGCAAGAGCATCCTCCCCGGCATCTGCGGCGAGAAGACGGTCAACGAGAACCACAGCTTCCGCGCCATTTCCAGCCCCTACGCCAAGACCGGCGTGCTGGAACACAACCCCATCCACGAGGACATGGTGGTGGCGGCCCGGCGGGTCAACACGGCCTTCATCCTCAACGTGGCCCTGGGGGAGCGCAAGGAGATCATCGCCGCCTTCGCCGGGGACGTGGAGGAGGCCCACGCCGCCGGCGTGGACTTCATCCGGGCCCAGTCCCAGTGCCCCGCCGTGAAGGGGGACATCGTCGTCACCTCCAACGGCGGCTACCCCCTGGACCAAAACCTCTACCAGTCCCCCAAGGCGGTGGCCACCGCCGAGGCCTGCTGCAAGCCCGGGGCGGTCGTCATCATGTGCTGCTCCTGCGTGGACGGCATGGGGGGCACCCATTTTGAACAGCTCATCACCATGGGCACGCCCGAGGAGATCGAGGCCTATCTCTCCCGCATCCCGCCCCAGGAGACCATCCCCGAGCAGTGGTGCCCCCAGATCTACGCCCGCATCCTGAAAAAGCACCCCATCATCCTGGTGACCACCCACCTGGACCCCCAGCTGGTCCGCAAGGCCAACATGATCCCGGCCGCCAGCCCGGACGAGGCCCTGGCCCTGGCTCGCCGCATGAGGGGACAGGACGCCAGAGTGGTGGTCATCCCGGACGGCGTGGCCGTGCTGGCGGTCCCATAAAGGAGGAGACACAATGGAAGAAAAAATGATCGCCCTTCAGGTCCACGAGAAGGACAACGTGGCCACCATCTTCGCCAACGGGGTCCGGGACGGGGCCCAGGTGGAGCTGCGGGACAAAAAGGGCTCGGCGGAGCTCCTCCGGGTCATCGGGGACGTCCCTTACGGACATAAAATCGCCGTCCGGGACATCCCCCTGGGGGAGCGCATCGTCAAATACGGCGAGGAGATCGGCGTGGCCACCCGGCCCATCCGAAAGGGCGAGTATGTCCACGTCCACAACCTGGACAGCATGCGGGGCCGGGGCGACCTGCCCGGGAGGGAGGAGACGGAACATGAGGCATGAGTTTATGGGCTATGTCCGCCCGGACGGCCAGGTGGGCTGCCGCAACCACGTGGCCGTCATCCCCAGCGTCACCTGCGCCGGGGACGTGGCCTCCGCCGTGGTCCGGCAGGTGGCCGGGTGCGTGGGCTACTTCCACCACCAGGGCTGCTGCCAGCTCCCCCCCGACCTGGACCGGGTGACCGAGGCCCTCATCTCCCTGGGGTGCAGCCCCAACGTGGGGGCCGCCCTGGTCATCAGCCTGGGCTGCGAGGGGACCGACACCGAGCGTCTGATTGCCGAGCTGCGGGCCACCGGCAAGCCCGTGCGGGTCGTCCGCATCCAGGAGCTTGGCGGCGTGAGCGCGGCCATCAAGGCCGGCATCGACGCCGCCCAGGAGCTGGTCATGGAGATTTCCGGCCTCCAGCGCCAGCCGGTGGGCATCGACCGGCTGGTCATGGCCATCAAGTGCGGCGGCTCGGACACCACCTCCGGCATGGCCTCCAACTGCGTCATCGGCTACGTGGCCGACAAGTTGGTGGATCTGGGGGCCACCGTAGTCTTCGGAGAGACCACGGAGTTTTTGGGCGGGGAGCACCTGCTGGCCCGCCGGGCCGTCACCCCGGAGGTGGGGAAGAAGATCTACGAGATTGTGGACAAGATGGAGGCCCGGGCCCGCAGCCTGGGCTGCGACATGCGCCGGGGCCAGCCCACCCCCGGGAACATCGAGGGCGGGCTCTCCTCCATTGAGGAAAAGAGCCTGGGGGCCATCGTCAAGAGCGGCACCCGCCCTATCCAGGGCGTCATGGAATACCCCGAGCGGGTGGGGGACCGGAAGGGCCTTTGGATCAAGGACACCCCGGGGCGGGAGCCGGAGATTTTGACCGGCATGGCCGCCACCGGCGCCCAGTTCATGATGTTCTCCACCGGCCGGGGTGCCCCCCAGGGCTTCCCCACCATGCCGGTGCTGAAGATCTGCGGCAACCCCAACACCTACGAGAATATGCGCCACGATATGGACCTGAACGCCGGGCGCATCATCACCGGGGAGGCCAGCATCGAGGAGGTTGGGGAGGAGGCCTTCCAGGCCGCCCTGGCCCTCCTCTCCGGCCGGCAGACCAAGAACGAGACCCTGGGCTACCACAGCTCCATCGACATCTACACCATGGGCCCCGTCATCTGACCCGGCCCCTTCACGGGTCCGGCGAGGGAGGTGCGAGCCGTTGGACCATCTGGGCAGTCTCCTTTTGGTGATCGGGACCATGATGCTGATGATCGCCCTGGGCTTTCTGGCCGCCCGGCGGGGCATCCTGAGCGAGAGCGGCCGCAAAAGTGTCACCGACCTGGTCATCGACCTCATTTTCCCCTGTTACGTGCTCAACAGCTTCATCCACAATATCGGGCTTCTGGACGGGGCGGAAATGCTCTTCGTCCTGGCCGCGGGGGTGCTGGTCCAGGGTGGGCTCCTGCTGGTCAACTGCTTTCTCTACCGCAGGCAGCCCCCGGACCGGCGGGCCGTCCTCCGGTACGGCACGGCGGTGTCCAACTCCGCCTTCCTGGGCCTGCCCCTGGTGGGGAGCGTCTTCGGCGACCCCGGGCTGGTCTACGCCTCCATCTTCGTCATCGCCCTCAGAATCAACACCTTCGGCGTGGCGGTGAACTACTTCCACACGGGGCGGAAGGATTTCCGGGGCCAGCTCAAGGCCGTCCTCCTCCAGCCCTCCATCCTGGCCACGGCGGTGGGCATCGTCATCATGCTGACCCGGTGGAGACCCCCGGAGTGGGGCGTCAGCGTCATCTCCTCCCTGGCCGCCTGCTCCACCCCCCTGTCCATGCTCACCATCGGGGCGGTCATCCACGCCTACTCTAAGGAGATGCGGCTGGACCTTTTGACAGTCCAATATACCCTGCTCCGGCTGATCCTCATCCCCGCGGCGCTGTTCCTCCTCTTCTCCGCCGCGGGGGCGGACCCCCTGTTGCGGGGGACCGCCGTCCTGCTGGGGGCCATGCCGGCGGGGACCACCATGGTCCTCTTCGCCGACAAGTACAGCCAGGGCGCCAGCTTTGCGGGCAAGCTGGTACTGGTCACCACCCTCTTTTCCATGCTCACCCTGCCCGTTTGGAGCTACCTCTGCCTGACTCTTTGACACGAAAAACCGGCGGCAAATGCCGCCGGTTTTTCGCGCCCCCAGGGCCCTTATCCGATCCCGAACTCCTCCATCCAGGCGTTGACCTGGATGAGATACCCAAGCATCTGCGGCCCGGCCATCAGCTGCCCGAACCAGGGCTTCCCGTAGTCCCCGGCGTCCCGCAGCAGCCCTTCCCGCAGGGCCTTGGCGTCCACCAGCGCTTGAATGGGCGCGTTCGGGTCGTCCAGCAGGGCCAGCACCCCCGCTCGGACCAGCTGCTCGTAAAGCGGGTTGTGGGTCTTGGGGTAGGGGGACTTGGGCCGCAGCCGCACGTCCTCGGGGAGGAGCCCCTCGGCGGCGTCCCGCAACACCTGCTTGCGCCGCCCCCCCATGGCCTTCATCTCCCAGGGGATGTTCCACACGTACTCCACCAGATGGTGGTCGCAGAAGGGCACCCGCACCTCCAGCCCGGAGGCCATGCTCATCCGGTCCTTCCGGTCCAGCAGGGTGGCCATGAACCAGTTGAGGTTGAGCCACCCCACCTCCCGCCGCCGGGCGGCCTCCCCCGTTTCCCCGGCCAGCCGGGGAGTGGACGCCGTCCAGTCGGCGTAGGTCTGGTTGACATAATCTTCAATGTTCAGCCCGGTCCATACGGGGGCGAACACCTCCGACCGGGGGGAGAGGTCCACGCACCAGGGGAAGGTGGGGGCGTTCAAAAGGTCCTCCCGCTCGAACCAGGGGTAACCCCCGAATACCTCGTCGGCGCACTCCCCGGACAGGGCCACGGTGTGGGTTTTCTTCACCTGACGGCAGAAATAGAGGAGGGAGGAATCCACGTCCGCCATCCCCGGCAGGTCCTTATACCGGGCCGCCTCGGGCAGCAGGGCCGCCAGCTCCGGGATGGGGCAGGTCAGCACCCTGTGCCGGGTGTGGAAGGCCTCCACCATCCGTTTCACCCAGGGGGAATCGTTGTCAGGCTGGAATAAAGAGGGGGTAAAATACTTGTCGTTATCAGTATAATCAAAGGAGTAAGTCTCCAGGGGCGGCAGGCCCCGGCGGGCGTGATCCCTGGCCGCCACGGCGGTGATGACGCTGGAGTCCAGCCCCCCGGAGAGGAAGGTGCACAGGGGCACGTCGCTGACCAACTGCCGGGTGATGGCCCCGGTGACCAGCTCCCGCACCCGCTCCACCGTGGTGTCGTAGTCGTCGGTGTGGGGGCGGCTCTCCAGGGCCCAGTACCGGCCCTTTTTCAGCCCGTCGGCGTCGAAGGTGAGCCAGCACCCCGGCTCCAGGGCCTCCACTCCGGCAAAGACCCCCGACCCCGGCGTCCGGGCGGGTCCCAAGCCCAGCACCTCCCGCCAGGTGTCCCCGTCCGCCCTGGGCTCCAGCCCGGGGTACTGGAAAAGGGCCTTCAGCTCCGAGGCAAAAATGAACTCCGTTCCGCGGTTGACATAAAAGAAAGGCTTTACCCCAAACCGGTCCCGGCAGGCGAAAAATTTCCGCTTGAGCCCGTCCCAGAGGACAAAGGCGTAAATGCCCTCCAAATGCCGCCCCACGTCCTCGCCGTACTCCATGCAGGCGTAGAGGAGCGCCTCGGTGTCGGTCCGGGTGGTGAACTGGTATCCCTGGGCCTTCAGCTCCCTTCGCAGCTGGGGGGTGTTGTAGAGCTCCCCGTTGTAGGTGAGCACGAACCGGGCCGTCCCCAGGGCCCGCTCCATGGGCTGCCTGCCGTTGTTCGGGTCGATGACCGCCAGCCGCCGGTGGACCAGCACCCCGGCCTCCCCCTGCCACTGCCCCTTGTCGTCGGGGCCCCGGTGGTTGAGCTTCTCCCCCATCCGCTCCCCCACCTCGCCCCAAACAGGCGTCGTATTGTCCCGGCTGAAATCGCAAAAACCGGCGATCCCGCACATAGTACCATCCCTTTCGCCGGTTTTTCCGGCCAGATTTGCCCGCCTTTGGACGGTATTAGTTTATGCGGCGGCCCCCTGTTTGACACTCCTTTCAATATTTCCCCTCACCATAGGCCCGCCCCCTTTTTCTGGACAGACCGCCCCCAAATAGAGTATAATTTGCGGGAAAGGACTGACCTTTTATGATGTGGCTCGCCTGCGCCTTCGCCTCCGCCGGGTTCGCCGGCCTCACCGCCGTGCTGGCCAAGATCGGCGTGAGGGACGTCAACTCCCACCTCGCCACCGCCCTGCGGACGGTGGTGGTGGCCCTCTTCGCCTGGGGGATGGTCTTTCTCGTGGGCTCCCAGCACACCCTGGGGGCCGTCTCCCCCAAGACCTGGCTCTTCCTGGTCCTCTCGGGCCTTGCCACCGGAGCCTCCTGGCTGTGTTACTTCCGGGCCCTCCAGCTGGGCAGCGTCAACCAGGTGGCCCCCATCGACAAGTCCAGCACCGTCCTCACCATGGCCCTGGCCTTCCTCTTCCTGGGGGAGCCCTTGGGTCCGGCCCAGGTTTTGGGCATGGTCGGGATGCTGGCGGGCACCCTCCTGATGCTGGAGCGCAAGGCCTCGGGCCCCGCCGAGGCCAAGCCCGGGGGGAAGGGCTGGCTCTTCTGGGCCCTCCTCTCCGCCCTCTTCGCCTCCCTCACCGCCATTTTGGGCAAGGTGGGCATCCAGGGGGTGGAGTCCAACCTAGGCACCGCCGTGCGCACCCTGGTGGTGCTGGTCCTGGCCTGGGCCATCGTCCTGGCGGGGGGAAAGCACCGGGAAATCAAGGCCATCCAGCCCCGGAGCTGGCTCTTCCTCCTCCTCTCCGGCCTCGCCACCGGCGCCTCCTGGCTCTTCTACTACCGGGCCCTCCAGGATGGCCCCGCCAGCGTGGTGGCCCCCATCGACAAGCTGAGCATCCTCGTCACCATCGCCTTCTCCCGCCTCTTCCTGGGGGAGAAGCTGACCCGCAAGGCCGCCCTGGGTCTGGCCCTCCTCACCGCCGGGACCCTGGCGCTGCTGCTGAAAATCTGACCGCAAGGAGTTATCTATGGACACCATCTCTCAAATCCTGGCCCGGGAACTGAACCAGCCGGAACATTATGTCAACAATGTGGTGGCCCTCTTGGACGAGGGCAACACCATCCCCTTCATCGCCCGCTACCGCAAGGAGCTCCACGGGGCCATGGACGACACCGTCCTCCGGGACCTGGCCGACCGGCTCCAATACCTGCGGAACCTGGACAAGCGCCGGGAAGAGGTCAAACGCTCCATCGACGAGCAGGGCAAGCTGTCCGGGGAGCTTGCCGCCGCCATCGACGCCGCCGCCACCCTGGCGGAGGTGGAGGACCTCTACCGCCCCTACAAGCAAAAGCGCCGCACCCGGGCCACCATGGCTAAGGAAAAGGGCCTGGAGCCTCTGGCTGACCTCCTCTTCGCTCAGGCCCCCGGCTGCCCCGACCCCCTCACCGCCGCACAGGATTATGTCAACCCGGAACTGGGGGTGGAGATGGCGGAGGACGCCCTGGCGGGGGCCTCCGACATCATCGCGGAGCGGGTCTCCGACGACGCCGACCTTCGGAAGCTCCTGCGCCAGCTTTATGAGAAGAAGGCCCTCCTGGTCTCCGCCGCCAAGGACGCCGAGCCGGAGGACACGGTCTACCGCCTCTATTACGACTTCCGCACCCCCCTCTCCCGGGCCCAGGGCCACCAGATTTTGGCCATCAACCGGGGGGAGCGGGAGGAGGTTTTGAAGGTCAAGGTGGAGCTGGACCGGGACCTGGCCCTCCCCCTTATCAACCGCCGGGTCATCCGCCCCGGCTCGGCCACCATGGCCTTCCTCCGCGCCGCGGTGGAGGACGCCTGGGACCGGCTGCTGGAGCCCTCCATGGAGCGGGAGGCCCGCTCCGCCCTCACCGACCGGGCCAACGAGGGGGCTATCCATATGTTCGGGGTCAACCTGAAGCCCCTGCTCATGCAGCCGCCGGTGAAGGGCCGGGTCACCATGGGCCTGGACCCCGGCTACCGCAACGGCTGCAAGGTTGCGGTGGTGGATCCCACCGGCAAGGTGCTGGACACGGCGGTGGTCTACCCCACCTTTAACGAGAACAAGAAGCGGGAGGCCATCGCCGCCCTTTCCAAGCTGGTGAAAAAGCACCGCGTGGAGCACATCGCCATCGGCAACGGCACCGCCTCCAAGGAGACCGAGCTGATGACCGCCGAGCTCATCAAGGAGCTGGGCGGCGGGGTGAGCTACATGGTGGTCAGCGAGGCGGGGGCCAGCGTCTACTCCGCCTCCAAGCTGGCCGCCGAGGAGTTCCCCCAGTACGACGTGAACCTGCGCTCGGCGGTGTCCATCGCGAGAAGGCTTCAGGACCCCCTGGCGGAGCTGGTGAAGATCGATCCCCAGGCCATCGGCGTGGGCCAGTACCAGCACGACATGCCTCAGGCCCGGCTGGACGAGACCCTCTCCGGCGTGGTGGAGGACTGCGTCAACGCCGTGGGGGCGGACTTGAACACCGCCTCCGCCCCCCTGCTGAGCCGGGTGGCGGGGCTCAACAACACCACGGCCAAGAACATCGTCAAATACCGGGAGGAGAACGGGGCCTTCACCGCCCGCAAGCAGCTTTTGAAGGTGCCCAAGCTGGGCCCCAAGGCCTTCCAGCAGTGTGCGGGCTTCCTCCGGGTGCCCGAGAGCAAGAACGTCCTGGACAACACCGGCGTCCACCCCGAGAGCTACGACGCCGCGTCCGGCCTTCTGGAGCTGTGCGGCTACACCCTCAAGGACGTGGAGGCCCGGGCCATCGACGACCTGCCCCAGCGCTTGGCCGCCCACGGGGAGGCCCTAGCGGCGGAGGAGCTGGGGGTGGGCCTGCCCACCCTCCGGGACGTGGTGAAGGAGCTGATGAAGCCCGGCCGGGACCCCCGGGACGAGCTGCCCGCCCCCCATCTGCGCACCGACGTGATGGACATGAAGGACTTGAAGCCGGGGATGGAGCTCACCGGCACGGTGCGCAACGTCATCGACTTCGGTGCCTTCGTGGACATCGGGGTCCACCAGGACGGGCTGGTCCACATCTCCCAGCTCTCTGAGCGGCGGGTGAAGCACCCCGGGGAGGTGTGCGCCGTGGGAGACGTGGTCACCGTGTGGGTCCTGGAGGTGGACGAGAAGAAGAAGCGCATCTCTTTGACCATGAAAAAGCCGGGATGAGACGCCGGGCAGTTCTCTGTTTTGACTGATTGCACGTCGGGACGTGTGCAAATCTGGGGGACATTTCTTTTCCCGAGGAAAAGAAACGCCGCCCCAGACCCCCAAAGAAAAGTCTTTTGGTGTAAACCTGCTCGCAGATTCCCATTTTAATAGAAGGTCTACTGCCCGAAGCTAGGGGGAAAAGCGCGAGTGCGTCTGTACGACCCGTGGTTTCTCTCGCGCCGCTCGGCCGCTGACGTGTGCTTGACAGATAAGTGTATTCGCGCAGGCCCTTAGCCTTCCCCTCGGGGGAAGGTGGTAGCCCGAAGGGCTGACGGATGAGGGGAACTGCGGATACGGGAACGGCTCTGCCAGAGGGATAAGTTTCCCTCATCCGTCTCGCTTCGCTCGACAGCTTCAACGACTTCGCATGCATCAAGTGGCCCTAAGCTGTCGCTAAGGGCCACTTGACCCCAGGGGAAGCCTTTTGCCCAGGCAGCCCCACCGTCCCGCTCCGTCCCCCGCAAATCCGTGGGGGACGGAGTCTCCACCAGCATCCCCGCCGCACATAATTTTTGCTCCCATTTTATCGAAAAGTCTTGACTGTCGAGCCGCTTGACACCTTATACTGCCCCCAGGAGGTGGTTTCATGACCATCAAAGAACTGGAACAGGCCGTTGGGATGACCCGGGCCAACATCCGCTTTTACGAGCAGGAGGGCCTGCTCTCCCCCGCCCGGGCAGCCAACGGCTACCGGGATTACAGCGAGGCCGACGCCGCAGCTTTGGAAAAGATCAAGCTCCTGCGGCAGCTCCATATGGACCTGGACACCATCCGCTCCCTCCAGCGGGGAGAGCTCCCCCTCACCGCCGCCCTGGAACGGCAGCTGCGCCAGCTGGAGGCCGACCAGGCGGCCCTGGACCGGGCCCGGGACGTGTGCGCCCAGCTTCGCTCCTCCGGGGCGGACTACGCCGCCCTGGACGCCGCCCCCTGGCTCAGGGAGCTGGAAAAGGCCCCGGCCTCGGAGCGGTTCGCCCCGCCGAAGGACGAGGCCCCTCCCCTGCCGGGCCACTCCTGGCGGAGGCTCTTCGCCCGGACCCTGGATCTGGCCATTTACAGCCTGCCCTTTACCGTGGCCGAGGTCCTGATCCTCCGCTTTCCGCCCCATTTGACCACCAACTTCTTCTTTCAGCTCTTCGACAGCTATCTCGCCTTTGCCCTCATGTTTTTGCTGGAACCCCTCCTGCTCCACTTTTGGGGCACCACCCCCGGGAAGTTCGTCTTCGGCATTACCCTGCGGGACGCGGACGGCGAAAAGCTCTCCACCGCCGCCGCCCGGAAGCGGCTGGGGACCCTCTTCGCCCAGGGCATGGGCTACGGCCTCCCCTTCTACAGACTGTGGCGCTACTACAAAAGCTGGAAGGCCTGCAACATCGGGGAGCGCAGCCCTTGGGCCTGGAGCGCCGACGACGGCCGGGCCGAACGGCTGGAGATCCCGGAGAGCTCCTGGCGGTGCTTCGCCTTTGCGGGGGCATATGGCGCCTTACTGGCCCTGGTGCTCGTCATCACCCTTCAGGGCCAGCTGCCGCCCCACCGGGGGCCGCTGACCCCGGAGCAATTTGCGGATAACTACAATTTCTACTTGGATTACCTCTATGAAAACGCCGTTCATCTGACAGCGGAGGGCACCGAGGAAGCGCTGCCGGGCAACGCGATCGCCATTGAGCCGTTCCCCGCCCAGGTAAAGCGGTGGAGCCCCATCCTCACCGGCGGGGAGGTCACCGGCTTCACCTACGAGCTGGAGCTCTCCACCGGCGGGTTCCTGGCCGCGGCCTTCGTCAGCTCTGCCCAGCCCATCGGCCTGCTGTCCTATGCCGGAGCCCTGCCCCAGGTGAACTGCCTGAATTTCCACCCGGACGAGTGGGTGGCCCAGCTCCCCAGCGAAGAGTGGAACTACGACCTCATCTACCGGGGCGTGCGCGTCACCCAGACGGCCCGGTTTACCGGCGTCGAGGGCACCCCCGGCGCCTTCATCGAGGTCCCGGAGGGGCAAAAGGTCGGGCTGCGGCTGGAATTTACCGTTCAAAACGCATAGGGCCCGGATGCGGACGGCCGCTCCGAAGCCACAGCCCCAAGGAGGCGGACATGTTGGACCTAAAAGAGGTCATTTTAGAGCAGGCCCGGCGCTATGACAGCTTTTACCTCTATGACGAGCGGGGCATCGACGACGCCGTCCGCCGCCTGAAAACGGATCTGGGGGCCGCGGAGTTTCTCTACTCGCTGAAAGCCAACCCCCACCCGGCGGTGGCGGAGAGCCTCTTCGCCCATGGCCTGGGCGCCGACGCCGCCAGCCTGTCCGAGGTCGAGCAGGCCCATCGGAGCGGGCTGGGGCCGGAGCGGATCCACTACTCCGCCCCGGGAAAGCGGACCGTGGATCTGGAGGGGGCGCTGGAACGCTCCACCCTCATCGCCGACAGCCTGGAGGAGATCGCCCTCATCCAGCGCCTCGCCGCGGCGCGGCGGATCACCGCCAAAATAGGGGTCCGTATCAATCCCGGCTTTACCTTCGCGGGGGACGGCGGCCAGCCCTCCAAATTTGGGATCGACGAGGCCCTGGCCTTTCAGGCGGTCCCGGCGTGGAAGGCCCTTCCCAACGTCAGGATCGCGGGCATCCATGTCCATTTGCGCAGCCAGGAGCTCCACGCCCCGGTGCTGGAGGGCTATTACCGCAGGGTCCTCGCCCTGGCCGCCGCCTTTCAGAAGGCCCTGGGGGAGAAGCTGGAATTTGTCAACCTGGGCTCCGGCCTGGGCATCCCCTACGGGGAGGGGGACCGCCCCCTGGACACCAAGGACCTGGGCCGGCGGACCGCCCGGCTGGCGGAGGCCTTCCGGGAACGGCTGCCCGGGGCCCGGCTTATTTTAGAGACGGGCCGCTACGCGGTGGGCAAAAGCGGGTACTATGTCACCAGGGTGCTGGACCGGAAGGAGTCCATGGGGACCACCTTCCTCATCCTCAGCAATACCCTCAATGGCTTCCTCCGCCCCTGCCTGGCCCAGCTGGTGGCCAATTACGCGGGGGACGGCGTTCCCGCCGGGAGCGAGCCCCTCTTTACCGCCGTGGACGCCTTTCCCTGTGAGGCGCTGACCGGCGAAGGGCCGGAGGAGACCGTCACGCTGGCGGGGAATCTGTGCACCGCTTCGGACGTGATCGCACGGGACGTCACCCTGCCCAGGCTCCAGCGGGGAGACCTGGTGGTGGTCAAGAACGCCGGGAGCTACGGGGCGGTGCTGTCTCCCATGCAGTTCTCCTCCCAGCCGCCCCCGGCCCAGCTCTTCCTCTCCCGGGACGGCGTTGTAACCGGATAAAAAACCGCGGCGGCCGCTCAAGCGGCCGCCGCGGTCAGAAAAGACGGGCTCCGGATCAATACCGGCCCAGGGACGCCGCCGTATCGGCGTTGGCGCTCTGGCCGAAGTGGAAGTCGTTGCCGGGGAGGACGGCGTTGAGGGCGATGCCCGCGATGGCCGCGATGGCAAGGCTGGTCAGGGTGATGGTGGCCCCGCCCACGGTGAAGGTGAGCCCCCCGGTGAAGCCCAGGCCGCACACCAGGATGACGGCGGCGATGATGAGGTTGCGGGAGTTTGTGAAGTCCACCTGGTTCTCCACCACGTTCCGCACGCCGATGGCGGAGATCATGCCGTAGAGGATGAAGCTCACCCCGCCGATGATGGCGGAGGGGATGGAGCTCACCAGGGCGGCAAAGGCCGGGGAGAAGGACAGCACCACGGCGTAGAGGGCGGCCAGACGGACCACACGGGGGTCGTGGACCCCGGAGAGGACCAGCACACCGGTGTTTTCACCGTAGGTGGTGTTGGCGGGGCCGCCGAAGAGGCCGGCCAGGGCGGTGGCGATGCCGTCGCCCACCAGGGTGCGGTGGAGGCCCGGCTCCTCAATGAAGTTCTCCCCCACGGTGGCGGAGATGGCGGACATGTCGCCGATGTGCTCCATCATGGAGGCCACGGCGATGGGGGCCATGACCAGGATGGCGGAGAGGTCAAACTTGGCCACGCTGCCGGAGAAGTTGGTGAGGAAGGGCTGGAAGCCCACCAGATCCGCGGCGGCCACCCCGGAGAAGTCCAGCAGGGGCACCGCGTTGCCCAGGCTGTCCAGGGCGGTGGCTCCCATGGCGTTGGCGATGAGGGCCACCAGATAGGGCACCACCACACCCAGAAGGATGGGGATGATCTTGATCATGCCCCTGCCCCAGATATTGGCCACCACGATGACGGCGATGGACACCAGGGCCAGCCACCAGCAGGTGGAGGCGTTGGACACGGCGGAGGGGGCCAGGTTGAGGCCGATGAGGATGATGATGGGCCCTGTGACCACCGGGGGCAGGAAATGCATGACCTTATGGACCCCTACGGCCTTGATGATGAGGGCCAGTGCCACGTAGAGGAGCCCCGCCACCACGATGCCGCCGCAGGCGTACTGGAGCTTTTCCCCCGCGGCCATGGCGGCGTACCGGCCCGTATCCATGTTCGCCATAGCGGAGAAGCCGCCCAGGAAGGCGAAGGAGGAGCCCAGGAAGGCGGGCACCTTCAGCTTGGTGCACACGTGGAAAAAGAGGGTCCCCACCCCGGCGAAAAAGAGGGTGGTCTGGATGGACAGGGGCAGGCCGTAGCCCTGGACCAGGATGGGCACCAGCACGGTGGCGCCGAACATGGCGAACATATGCTGGAGACCCAGGATCAGCATCTTGGGCAGCCCCAGGGTCCGGGCGTCCCGGATGGGGGCGGTGCGCTTGGTGGTTTCGTTCATCGTCATTCTCCTTTCAACTCACACACATGGGCAAAAAAAATACCGGCATTACTGCCGGTACGCCACGCAAAAGGGAAAAAGAAAAGAAAGGCCCCGCCGAGCCGCCGTCCAACGCATCCGCTCCGCCATGGTCCCTTCCCCCTTTTCTCTCCATTGTCGAATATTATACAAAAAGCCGGGGCAGATTGCAAGAGGAAAAACTTGAGGAGGCGTTTTTTATGATCTTATCCTTTGAGCGGGTGGGCAGGCTGCTGGACGAGATGGCGGAGGAGTTCCCGCCGGAATTCTTCGAGGGGCTCAACGGCGGCATTATTTTGGAGCCCCAGGCGATGAAGGACCCGGACTTCCCCGACGACGAGCTCTATTTCATGGGGGAATACTGCCGGGACATGCTGGGCAATCACATCAATATCTACTACGGCTCCTTCACGGCCCTGGCCAAGCTGGAGGAGTGGAGCGAGGAGGACTGGGCCGACGAGCTCCACACCACCCTGGCCCACGAGCTGACCCACCACGTGGAGGGCCGCGCGGGGGTGCGGGACCTGGAGGTGAAGGACGAGGCGCAGATGGAGGGCTTCCGGGAGCGGTTTGAGAAGGAATAGTGCAAATGCTCTCTCCGCCCGGAACCGGGGCGCGTCCAGACAGCCGTTCCCGGAATGGCCGTCCGGGCACGGGAGGCGGACTACATTCAGCCCCTCGGAGACGGCGGAATATGAAAAAAGGGGAACGGCGTGGGCCGCTCCCCTTTTTATATTCTCTTATTCCCCCGCCGGGAGAGTGACGGTGAAGGTGCTGCCCCGGCCGGGGGCGCTGTCCAGGGTGACGGAGCCCCCGTAGAGCTGGCAGATGTGCTTGACGATAGCCAGGCCCAGGCCGGTGCCGCCGTTTTTTCGGGCCCGGCCCCGGTCCACCCGGTAGAAGCGCTCAAAGACCCGCTCCTGGGCCTCGGTGGGAATACCGATGCCGTTGTCGGCCACGGTGATGGTCATGGTCCCGGCCCCCTTGGTCACGGCCACCTCCACCTTCCCGCCGGGCTCGGAATATTTGACGGCATTCTCCATCAGGTTCATCAAAAGCTCCTTGAGGCGGCCGGAGGCGATGCGGGCCAGCCCCGGTTCACCACACACGGAGAGGGTCACCTGGGCCTTCCCGGCCTCGGGGGCCAGGAGTTTTTCCACCTCCCGGGCGGTGTCCAGGGGGGAGGCGGTCTCCCCCGCCTGCTCGATGGCCACGCTCTCCAGCTCGGAGAGCTCCAGGATGTCGTTGATGAGATCGATGAGCCGGTCCACCTCCACCCCGATCATGGTGAGGAACCGCTTCTGGTCCTCGGGGCTCTGGACCATGCCGGTGGAGAGCATGTCGGTGAAGCCCTTGATGGAGGTGAGGGGGGTCTTGAGCTCGTGGGAGACGTTGGCGGTGAACTGGCTGCGGATGCCCTCGGCCTTTTTGAGCTCGGTCACGTCGGAGATGAGCACCGAGGTGCCCACGTTCTCCCCCTCGTACCGGCGGCCCGAGACCGGGGAGAGGAAGATGCGCAGCTCCCGGTCCCCCAGGGCTGGGTCTGTAAAGTCCAGCACCGCGGGGGTGTGGTTTTGATGGGCCTCGGTCATGGCCTGGCGGATCTTCCTGCCCCGGAGAAGGACCTGGATCCCGCCGTCCCGCTCCCCCTCAGGCAGGCCGAAGAGCTCCCGCGCGGCCCGGTTGATGGCCAGGATGTTGTCCCCCTCGTCCAAGAGGATGAGGCCCTCGTCCATGCAGTCCAGGATGAGGCCCACCTTGTCCCGCTCGGCCTTCACCTGGTCCAGATATTCCCCCAGGCGGCCGATGAGCTTTTCCAGATAGCGCAGGATGGGCCGCAGCTCGTCGTCGGCCTGGTAGCGCTCCAGCTCCCCGGCGGTGGTGCTGCCGTCCAGGACCCCCTGGAGGGCGTCGCCCACTACGTTCAGGGGCTCCAAAAGCCGCCGGGCCATCCGGCCCGAGAGGAGGAAGGCCAGCAGGAGAGCCACCCCGGAGGCGATCAGGAGGGGGATGAGCCCGGAGCGGACCAGGGTGTCAATGGAGGACAGGGGCATGGCCGCCCGGCCCACCACCCCGTCGGTGAAGGTCTTGGCCACGTAGAGGAGGGGCACCCCCACCGTCTCGGATGGACGGGTGGCCTCCCCCCAGCCGGCGGCCAAGGCCTGCTGGAACTCGGGGCGGTTGGCGTGGTTCTCCCTGGTGCCGCTGTCCGTATCCAGCAGCACGGAGCCGTCGGGGCTGATGAGGGTGAGGCGCTTGGCCGGGGCGGCGGCGGCAAATACCTCCAGAGCCCGCTGGGGATCGGTGATCTGGTTCTGGGCGTCCACCATATTCAAAAGCTCGTGGAGGCTCTGACGGGCGGTGTCCATCTCCCGCTGGTGGAGGCTCCACACCCCCACGGCGGTGGACACCAGAAGGGCCAGCACCACGATGAGCATGGTGCCCGCCGTCAATCGTCTTTTCATGGGCAATCCTTCCCTAAGGGCCGGGGGCCGGCCCTTATCCTAAGAAATCTTGTAGCCGACCCCCCGGACGGTGGTGATGATGTCCTCCCCCAGCTTTTGGCGGAGGGCCTTCACGTGCATATCCACCGTGCGGGTCTCGCCGGTGTAGTCGTAATCCCAAACCGCCCGCAAAATCTCGTCCCGGGTCAGGGCCACGCCGGGGCGGGAGCACAGCAGGCGCAGGAGCTCGAACTCCTTGTAGGTCAGCTCCACCTTCTCCCCCGCCCTGCGGACCTCGTGGGCGGCGGGGTCCACCTCCAGGTCCCCCCGGCGGAGGATCTGGCCGGTCCGGCCGGGGGCGCGGCGGAGGACCGCCTTGACCCGGGCCTGGAGCTCCATGATGCCGAAGGGCTTCACCACATAGTCGTCCGCCCCCGCCTCCAGCCCGGCCACCCGGTCCATCTCGGCGGTGCGGGCGGTGAGGAAGATGACGGGGGTCTGGGCGGTGGCCGCCCCCGCCCGGAGGCGGCGCAGGATCTCCACCCCGTCCATGCCGGGGAGCATGATGTCCAGGATATAGAGGGCGGGGGGCGGTGCGTCCCCCTCTCCGGCGAAAAGGGCCTCCCCGGAGTCGTAGCCCCGGAAGGCATAGCCCACCGTCTGGAAGTAATAGCGCAGCATCTCACGGATGCTCTCGTCGTCCTCCACCGCCACGATGGTGTCCGCCATGGGACCGCCTCCTTATTATGTCAACTTATTTAGGATTCTCTTGGGGCGCCGTATGTCTGGGGAGGTTCCCCTCATCCGCCCCAGTCTGAGGACTGGGGCGCCTGGAGGTGAATTGCCCCGCAGGGGCAAGACAAGGTGAGCCGCCAAAGGCGGCGAGAGGGGCCCCTGGGGGCGAGGCCACCCTGGGGTGTCCCCCAGGGGGAAGGCTTTCTTTAGACGCTTGTTTCAGCCTACCAGCTCGCCGGTGACGCAGTAGATGGCCCACTGGGCGATGTTCACGGCGTGGTCGGCGATGCGTTCCAGATACTTGGCGATGATGATGAGATCGATGGCCCGGTCGGCCTCCTCCCGGTTTCCTACAAGCAGTTCCACCAGCTCCTTTTTCACCTGCTGGAAAAGCTCGTCCACCTCGTCGTCCAGGGCGATGACCTCCTTGGCGGAGTCCACGTCCCGGTTGGCGTAGGCGAAGATGGAGCGCTTGACCATGACGGCGGCCTTCTGGCTCATGGAGCGGATGTCCGCCAGGTCTTGGGCCTTCTGGACGTTGCCGGGCCAGAGGAGGGAGAGCTCGGCGATGTTGGCGCACTGGTCCCCGATGCGCTGGAGGTCGGTGACCATCTTCAGCGCCGCCGACACCGTGCGCAGGTCCCGGGCCACCGGCTGCTGCTGGAGGAGGAGGCGGAAGCAGTGGTTTTCGATGTCCCGCTCCATCTCGTCCATGGTCTTGGTCAGCTCCATGGCCTCGTGGGCGGCGTCGGGAGCGTCGGAGGATAGGGACTCGGTCACCGTGTCGATGGCGTCCTCGGCGGCGGCGGCCATATTGATCATCTCATAGTTGAGCTCCTGGAGCTCGGCGTCAAAGGTCTTGCGCATCAGCCAAACCTCCCTGTGATATAGTCCTCGGTCCGCTTGTCCTTGGGAACGGAGAAAAGCTGGGTGGTATCGGCAAACTCGATGAGCTCCCCCAGCAGGAAAAAGGCGCACTTGTCGGAGACCCGGGTGGCCTGCTGCATGTTGTGGGTGACGATGATGATGGTGTATTTCTCCTTCAGATCGGAGATCAGGTCCTCGATCTTGGAGGTGGAGATGGGGTCCAGGGCGGAGGTGGCCTCGTCCATGAGGAGGACGTCCGGCTCCACCGCCAGGGCCCGGGCGATGCACACCCGCTGCTGCTGGCCGCCGGAGAGGGAGAGGGCGGACTTTTTCAGCCGGTCCTTCACCTCGTCCCAGATGGCGGCCCCCCGGAGGGACTTCTCCACGATGTCGTCCAGCTCGGCCTTGCTGCGCACCCCGTGGGTGCGGGGGCCGTAGGCGATGTTGTCGTAGATGGACATGGGGAAAGGGTTGGGCTTTTGGAACACCATGCCCACCTGCTTGCGCAGCCAGGTCACGTCCACCTGGGGGTCGTAGATCTCCTGGCCCCGGTAGGTGACGGAGCCGGTGATCTTGATGCCGGGGACCAGGTCGTTCATTCGGTCCAGGGTCTTTAAAAAGGTGGACTTGCCGCAGCCGGAGGGGCCGATAAGGGCGGTGACCTTTTTTTCCGGGATGTCCATATCCACGCTGTGAAGGGCCTGGGACGCGCCGTACCACAGGTCCAGGCCCCGGGTGGCGATGATAGGGGTTTGATCCATTTCTCTCTGCCCCTCCTTACTGTTTTTTCAGTTTTCCGCCCAGCCATTTGGCGGACAGGTTGATGAGCAGGGTCAATATCATGAGGATGGATGCGATGGCGAAGCCCGTTTCGATCTTGCCCCGCTCCATGGTGTACATATAGAGGGCCACCGTCAGGCTGCCGCCGGAGGTGGCGAAGTAGTTCCCCACGCTCTGGGCCAGGGCGGGGATGCTGTCAAAGCTGAGGCGGACCAGCACCGAGGCCGAGCCCGCGGTGTAGAGCAGGGCGGCGGACTCCCCCACGATGCGGCCGATGGAGAGGATACAGCCGGTGACGATGCCGTCGATGGAGCAGGGCAGCACCACCGTGCGGATCATCCGCCATTTGCTGCTGCCCAAACCCAGGGCGGCCTCCCGGTAGGACTGGGGCACTGTCTTGAGGGACTCCTGGGTGGTGCGGACGATGGTGGGCAGGATCATGATGACCAGGGTGAGGATGCCCGCCCGGATAGAGCCGCCCCAGCCAAGGGTCTGGACAAAGAAGAGCATGCCCACCAGGCCGTAGAGGATGGAGGGGATGCCGGTCAGGGTCTCGGTGGCGAACTCGATGACCTCCACCACCCGGCGGC
This sequence comes from Oscillospiraceae bacterium, assembly GCA_022846075.1. Lineage (GTDB taxonomy): Bacteria > Bacillota > Clostridia > Oscillospirales > Oscillospiraceae > Vermiculatibacterium. Next base: position 633,301 of record AP025582.1, on the reverse strand, counting down.
TCTTGGCGTACTCCGTCAGGTAAATGGCGGCCCCCACTCCCAGGGGCAGGACGATGAGGAGGGTCCCGGCGATCAGGGCCAGGGTGTTGATGATGTTGGGCAGGATGCCCATCACATCCCGGAGGACGCTGGGCTCACTGGTGAGCATCTCCCAGGTGACCTCCGGCAGGCCCCGGACAAAAATATAGCCGATCAGCACCACCAGCAGGGTGCAGGTGAGGAAGGCGGAGAAGTACAGCAGGAACCGCAGCACCCTGTCATAGGCCACCCGCCGAGGGGATCGATGTTCCATTTGCATTGATTATACCATCCATTTCTCCCGGTGCCTACATGTTTTATCCCCGGCGGGCAAAACATGTCACGAGGCCGTTCCGGCCGCGGCATCTGATTTTGTGCGCCCGCTCCGCGGGCGGGGGCCAAGAGAACACCGCGGCGTTATTTTTTGTTCTTCTTGAGGAGGGTGTTCAAGAGGATATTGATGAGCATGATAAAGAGGAACAGGACCAGGGCGATGGAGAACAGGGCGTTGCGCTGAAGGCTCCCCACCGAGGAGTAGGACATCTCCGAGGCGATGGCGGTGGTGAGGAAGCGCACGCTTTTGAAAAGCCCCGGCATGTTGGCCACGTTGCCCGCCACCATCATGATGGCCATGGCCTCCCCGATGGCCCGGCCGATGCCCAGCACCACGGCGGCGGCGATGCCGCTGGAGGCGGCGGGGGCGCTGACCCGGAAATAGGTCTCGATCTCGGTGGCCCCCAGAGCCAGGGATGCCTCCTCATACTCCTTGGGCACGGCGTTCAGCGCGGTTGCCGACACCGAGATGATGGAGGGGAGGATCATCACCGCCAGCACCACCATGGCGGCCAGAAGGGTGGCCCCCGAGGCCAGGCCGAAGGCCACCCTGATGGCGGGGACCAGCACCGTCATGCCGATGAGGCCGTAGACCACCGAGGGGATGCCCGCCAGCAGGTCCACCGCCGTGCGGATCACCGCCGCCGCCCTGGGGTTGGCCAGCTTGGAGAGAAATACGGCGGTGAGGAAGCCGATGGGAACGCCGATGAGGATGGCCCCGGCGGTGCCGTAGACGGAGGTGAGGATAAAGGGCAGGATGCCGAACTGGGGGTTCTCCTTGGCCGTAGAGGCCCACTGGGTGCCGAAGAGGAAATCGGTGAGGCCGATCTCCCGGATGGCGGGCAGGCCGGAGATGACCAGATAGACCGTGATGAACACCACGAAGGCCACCGCCACCAGCCCGCACAGGAAGAAGAGGCCGTTCATGCCCTTTTCCAGCAGCTCCCGGAGCCCCCGCCGCTTGACCAGGGGGCTGTTTTGCTCCGCGGCCGTTTCCGACACGCGCGCCATAGGCGTCTCCACCTTTCGTAAACATTTGGTAAAGTTCGCTGACTCGAGTTCGGCGCTCCCAAGCCCGGGGCCGGGGAGCGCCGTATCTCAAAGAGGGGGAAAATTGGTTTTAGCTGTTGGCGGGCACCACGCCGGCGGCGACGTAGAGCTCGGCGTTGGCGGGATCCATGGCGAAGTCAAAGAAGGCCTGGGCGGCCTCGCTGAGGGTGCCGTCGGTCTTGGTGGCGAAGACGAAGGGGCGCTGGATGGCGTAGGTGCCGTCCAGGACGGTGGCCTCGGTGCACTCCACGCCCTCCACCTTCACGGCCTTGACGGAGTCCTCCACGCTGGACAGGGAGGCATAGCCGATGGCGCCGGGGGTGGTGGACACGGCGGTGATGACGGCGCCGGTGGAGGTCAGCTCCTGGGTGTACTTGCAGGCGTCGCCGGTCTCAGTCAGCTCTTCGAAGGCGCCCCGGGTGCCGGAGCCGGCCTCACGGCCGATGAAGGCGATCTCGGCGTCGGCGCCGCCCACCTGGGACCAGTTGGTGATCTCGCCCTTGGCAATCTGGGCAATCTGCTCTACGGTCAGGTCCTCCACGGTGTTGGCGGGGTTCACCACGATGGCGATGCCGTCCTTGGCCACCACGGTCTCGGTGAGGGAGGCCTTCTCCTCCTCCTTCAGGCCCCGGGAGGACAGGCCGATGTCGGCGGAGCCATTGGAGGCGGCTTCGATTCCGGTGCCGGAACCGGTGGGGTCATAGGTCACGGTGACGCCGGGCTCCACGGTCTTGAACTGCTCGATGAGGGCGCCGATCACCTTTTCCATGGAGGTGGAGCCGTTGGTGGAGACGGTGCCGGAGAGGCTGGCGGCCTGGCTGGGGGCGGCGGCGGAGGGAACCGCTTCGGAGGGGGCGGCGCTCTCGGCGGCGTTGCCGCCGCAGGCGGCCAGCAGGCCCACGCACAGGGCGGCGGACAGAAGCACAGAAACAGACTTCTTCATTCTTTTCATTCTCCAATCATACTTTCAAATCTTCGGGGCTTTCCCCGGAACGCTTTTCAGTATACTTGCCCATTGTAAAGTTGTCCCACAGGCTTTTGTAAAGTCTGTGTAAAGCCCTTGTTTTTTCTTTACATTTGCCCCTATGGGCAGAAAAAATGCGCCGGACTGGACGAAAACGTCCAGTCCGGCGCATTTTTCTTCCATCAGGGCCGTTTCTCGGCCCGCAGGAGATAGGAGAGGGGAAAGCCCTTTTGATCGTATGCGTCGGTCAGGCCCACGTCATAGTCGTACTCGTCCAGCCGGACAAAGGTCAGCCCCGCGCCGCTGACGGCGTTGAGGATGGCGGCCATGGTGTGGGAAAAGCTGGTGAAGGTCTTGGAGGGATACTGCTCCGACAGGTAGCCCATCCCCTCGTTCTCCAGCCAGGGCTCGGTCCGAAAGTAGGAGTGGGCCACCCGGTTCAGATCCCCGGCGTCAAACTCCGGCTCCCCGGGCAGGGGCAGCATGTTCATGACAGGGTGAAAGTCGTGGATGAGCAGGACTCCGCCGGGCTTGAGACAGTCGGAGACCACCCGGAACAGGGGGTTCAGATCCTCAAACCAGGTGATGGCGCCGATGGTGAAGAAAATGAGGTCGAACCGGCCGTGGTACTCCGGGGGGATATCCAGGATATTGCAGGCGACGAACCGGCAGTTTCGGACCCCCGCCTTTTCCGCCGTATCCACGGCCTGGGCGATGATGTTCTCCGCTATGTCGAAGCCCACGCCCTCCGCCGGGCCCAGCCCCATGAGGGAGAGCAGCTCTCGGCCGTTGTTGCAGCAGAACTGGGCCACGGCTCTGCCTGTAAAGTCCATCCTCCGCAGCTCCTTCGCCACGTCGGGGCAGAAAAAGGGAAGGCTCTCCCCCAGCAGCCGCTCGTGGTCCTTCTCGCCCCAGCCGGGGCGCCGATGCTCAAAGGCCTCTTCCCAGGCCGCTTTGTTCTCTTCGATATAGCTCATATGCGCTCCCTCCCTCCGGCGGCTCAGACCCCCAGCCAGCTCTTCAGCTCCGGCAGGTCGGGGGCGATGTGGACACTGGGATAGCCCGCGAAGTCCTCCGCCGGGGTGGTTCCGTTCAGGACGGCGGCAAAATCCACCCCCGCGTTCCGGGCGGTGCCGGCGTCGATGGTGGTGTCGCCGCAGTAGAGGACATACGCCTTTTCCACCCCCAGGGCGGCGATGCCGGCGTTGAGGCCCTCCGGGTCGGGCTTGGGCAGGCCCACCAGGTCTCCGCCCACGGTGAAGTCCAGCTGGTCCAGCACCCCGTGACGGGCGAGGATCTTCCGCAGGGTGTCGTTGCGTTTACTGGTGACGATGCCCAGCTTGACGCCCCTTTGGTGGAGGGCCCCCAGCAGCTCCTCCGCCCCGGGGAGGAGGTCGGTCTTTTCCGCCTGGGTGTCGGCCACCTTCTCCTGGAACCAGCGGCGGAACTCGGCGCGCTGGGCCGGGTCCTCCACCCCGGTGAGCATGGTGAACTCGTCCTCCAGCATATGGCCCACCGTGCGGCGCACCGCCTCCCGGTCGGGCCGGGGGTAGCCCATTTTCTCAAAGGCGTAGCAGAAGCCCTCGTAGATGGAGGCCGTGGCGTCCCCCAGGGTGTAGTCAAAATCGAACAGGATTGCTTGGTATTTCATATCGTGCCGCCTTTCAAAAAGGCTTCCCCCTGACGGGGGAAGCTGTTGAAGAAATCGGGCGGGGGCGGCGCCTCGTGAGGGGCCCCCGATCCGCCGACGCCTTTCCCCCAGGGGAAAGGCCTTTTCATTTTTTGCGCCCGGAGGCGTTGGGGATGTTCAGCTCTTCCCGGTACTTGGCCACCGTCCGCCGGGAGATGGCGCAGCCCCGGCGGCCCATCTCCTCGCTGAGCTTCTGGTCGGAGAGCGGCTTGCTCTCCCGCTCCACCAGCTCCCGCAGGAGGGCCTTGGCCGCCTCCGGAGAGGCGTCCTCCCGGCCCAGGGGGCGGGAGAAGAAGTAGCTCAGGGGATAGACCCCCCGGTCACACTGGAGGTATTTGTCCTTCACTGTCCGGCTGATGGTGGACTCGTGGACCCCAAGGCTCCTGGCCACCTCCCCCATGGTCAGGGGGCGCAGGTGCCCCGGCCCCTGGCGGAAGAAGGCCTCCTGCCGCTCCACCACCCACCGGGCGCACTGGAGCAGGGTGGAACGGCGCTGCTCGATGCTCTTGACCACCCATTTCGCCTGATTGGCCTTGCCGCTGAGGTACTCCCGCACCTCCTGGTCCCCGGTCTCCCGCATGAGCTGGGTGTAATAGGAGCTGAGCTTGAGCCGGGGGATGGCGGTGTCATTGGCGGTGATCTCAAAGCCGTCCTCCAGAGTGGTCACCACCAGGTCGGGGGTGATGTACACCAAATTTTCCCGGGCGGCGAAGCCGGTGCCCGGGCGGGGGTTCAGGGTGCGGATGAGGTCGCAGGCCGACCGGACCTCCCGCTCGGCCACCCCCAGGTCCCGGCTGATGGCCCCGTACCGGCCCCGGGCCAGCTCGTCCAGGTACCGCTCGGCGATGACCTCGGCCAGGCGGTGGTCCCCCGCCCGGCGCTGGATCTGGAGCCGCAGGCACTCGGGCAGGCTCCGGGCCCCCACCCCCGCGGGCTCGGCGGCCTGAAGCTCGGTAAGGGCCCGGGCCATGGCCCGCTGGGAGAGCCCAGCGGCCTGGGCCAGGACGGGCAGCTCCTCGTCCAGCCAACCGTTCTGATCCAGCTGCTCCACCAGGAATTCCAGGGCCTCCATGACCTCCGGCTCCAGGTCGGTGCCCATGAACTGGGAGAGGATGTAGCGGTTCAGGTCGTCCTCCTCGTCCAGGAAACAGCCCACGTTGGCCAGGGGGTCGGAGTCCTCCCCTTCGGCGTCCTGGAGGTGATAGTAGGCGTTCTGGCGGTCGTTGGCCTCCAGCCACTCCAGCTTGCGGGCGAAGTCCTCCTCCCGCCGGGGCTCCTCCCCCGGCTCGGGCAACTCCAGCACCGGGTTTTCCTGGATTGCCTCCTCGATGTACTCCCGCAGCTCCTGAAGGCCCATCTGGAGGATCTTCATAGACTGCATCATCTGGGGAGAGAGCACCTGGCTCTGTTTTTGGCTCTGGCTCAGTTCCACAAAGACGCCTCCTTCCGAATCACATTGTGCTTATTTTAATGTGTACTGAACAAAGCCGAAAGTCTTGAAAGCCAAGGCTTTCGAGACCATTTGGCTTTGTTCAAGCACGAGGTTTTCCCCGCAAATGCGGGGAAAACCTCGTGCTCCACAGGCGCCTTTTAAAAAGGCGCCTGTCGGTACGCATTGAAACAATGGCCAAATTCCATAAAAACGGCTGTTTTCAGCCGCTTTTATGGAATTGCGCGGCATCGCCGCGTGAATAAACCGCAAAGCGGTTTATTCATTGGATATTATTTTAACATATCCCGGCTCCGCTTTCAACTCACTTCCCGCCGGGACGCGGCAAAAAAAGCGCCCCGCGCCGGGGATGGGGCGCGGGGCGGCTCTTATTCAAAAAATTTGACCGTGTACTCGATGGAGGTCGTGCCCCCGCCGGCGCGCTTGACGTTGTCGATCTTGACGCGGTACACGTCGCCGTGGGCGTAGCCCTCCACCTCCGGGCGGAAAATGATGGCGGGGCCGTAGCCGTAGCCGACGGTGTCCACGTGGCAGTAGGCCCCGGCCTGGGGATCGTCCATGCTCAGATCCAGTTCAAACACCGCTCCGTCCCCTTCCCGGGTCAGGGTGACGGTCAGCCCTTTGGAGGCCCCCAGGTCATACGTCCCCGGCTTCGGAGTGCAGCTCCAGCCCAGGCCGGCATCCGCCAGCTCCACCGGGAATACCCCCTGGGCGGGCCAGCACACCATCTCCGGGGTGAGGGAGGGGGTCCGGCTGTGGTCAAAGACCTTGGTGGTGGTCATGTTCTCCACATAGCCCAGGCCCACCAGCTTCAGATCGGGGTTGAGCAGCCACCGGCGGTGGCCTACCCGGTCCAGGTTCCCGGCGTCCGAGTCATCCGTGCAGCTCAGGACAAACCCGCTGAGGGTCCTGTGCCCGTAGCCGATGTTGGAGCTGGAGGTGGCGGCGTAGCCCGCGTCGTAGAGCCCCTTCTCCATCCCGTCGGGCCGGTGGGGGTAGTGGCTGAACTCGCTGGCGGCCAGGAGCAGGGCCCCTTCCTGGGCGTTGGCGTTGAGCTCATCGGTACAGCGCACGTCCGCCGGCAGGCCCGCCACGGCCCGGACATAGTTGATGGTGTCCAGTCCGTCCTGGACAAAGCCCTCCTCCAGCGCGCCGGGGGCGAAGGAGCCGGGGGTCAGGTTCGGCGCTTGGGTATAGGGGCTCTCCCCCTGGTAGCGCCCGGCGTCTATCTCGTCCTTCATGGCCTTCAGCTCGGCGGCGCGCTCCCGCTCGGCCTGGGTGAACACCGTCTGCCAAAGGGCCTCCTTGGCCTGCCGCTCGCTCTCCCGGATGGCGTCGTAGGTCCGCAGGCAGAGGAGGACGGCCTGTTCCCGGGTGGTGGTCTCGCCCAAGGCGTAGCCGTGTTCGGTGCCCTGCATCAGCCCCGCGCCCACCACGGTCTTGACCCCCGCCGTGGCCCAGCCGTCCACCGTCCCCTCGCTTCCGGCGGCCAGGGCGGCGGCCTCGGCGGCGAAGGGCGCGTCCAGTTCCGTCTCCAGCACTCCCAGGATCCGGTCCAACAGGACGCAGATCTCCAGCCGGGTCATGGACCGCCGGGGGGCGAACTCGGTGTCCGACACTCCCTGCATCAGCCCCAGGCCCCAGGCCATGTCCACGTAGCTGTTGTTCACGTCGGTGAAGGGCGCCTCCCAGCTCATGTACTTGTAATCCTGCTGGACGGCGGTGTAGAGCTGATCCGCCAGGGCGGCAAACTCTTCCCGGGTCGCGTCGGCCTGGTAGTCTACGAAGTTGTCGAAGGGGTCCAGCCCCAGGCTCCGGGCCCGGTCGATGTCCTCCACCGCCCATGCGCTGGCCTTCTGCCGCCAGGGCTCGCTCCCCACCTCCATGGTCCAGCTTTCGGCCTCCCGGCGCCTGGACTCGCCATCCTCCTCCGCCAGGGCGGGCACTCCCGCGCACAGGGCCAGGGCCAGCAGGCCGGCCGTCAGGCGGACGCCGTCTCTCCTCTTCATGGGTCCCACTCCTCGTTCCAAGTTTTGTTCCGCCCCCGGGGCACTCCCACCGGGGCGAAGCGTGTGTATCAGATGCATTCTAACATGTTTTCCGCCTTTGTTCAACTTGTTCCCCACCCAAGAGGCCGAAAGCGGGAGAGGGGCGAAACGCCCCTCTCCCGCTCAGGCTGTCGAAAAAGTCCTTCGGACTTTCCCGGCAGCCTTCACAATGCCGTTACTTTTCCGGGGCAAAGCCCCGGGAAAGTCCTCGCTTCGCTCGCCGAACGCCTGCTGACGCAGGCTTTTCGGGGCATTTGATCCCATACGAGGCGGGCTGCCGCCCCCTCGCGCTCCCCCGCCGCAGACAGGGAGAAATTCCTGGAATACAGGTTCCCCGACAAGCTGAGCGGGAGAGGGGCGAAACGCCCCTCTCCCGCTGGATGGTTCTATGTCGCTCAGACCTTCTTGAAACGGACTTCGCAGATGTCGTCGCCGGCGGCGATGGTCTTGCCCAGGTGGAAGTCGAAGTGAGGGAAGGTGGAGGCGATGCCCCGGTCGCCGTCCATGGCGATCTGGCACAGCTCGGCGCACTCCTCGTCGGTGGCGCCCAGCTTCTTCCAGGCCGCCACCAGGGGGCAGTAGTGGAAGTCGATGGCCATCTCCTCGGGGGTGGTGGTCACGTCCATCTGGAAGATGTCCACCACGTTCTGGTTGGCGAACTCGGGGGCGAAGGCGGTGAGGTCGTCGGTCTTGGTGTACTTGTTGTCGCCGTGGAAGCAGCCGCAGGCCTTAATGGCGTCATGGGCGAAGGAGTAGTCCAGGCCCCGCTTTTTCGCCTCCTTGATGAGCAGGTACATCCAGCTGGCCCGGTGCTCGATGGCCCCCCGCATGTCCTCAATGTGCTCGCTCTTCTTCTCGGGAACGTTCTTGATCATGATAAATCTCTCCTTTTCATTTTGCGTTGCAATTTATGTGAATTGGTATTGCTTGATCTTTCGGTAGAGGGTCGCCCTGCTGATGCCCAGCAGGCGGGCAATCTCCTCTTTGGAATAGCGCAGGTCCAGCATCTCCCGGATCTTTTCCCGCTCCATCTCCTCCACCGACTGTACCGGGCGGGGGTTGAAGCCGGGCAGGCCCTCCAGGCTCTCGGCGGTGATCTCGCTCCCCGCCAGGCGGACCAGCCGGTCCAGCACTTGGTCCAGCTCGGTCAGGTTCCCCGGCCAGTCGCAGCGGCACAGCCGCTCCATGGCCCGGGGGGACACCGTCAGATCCGGCTTGTGGTAACGGCCCTTGTAAAAGCGGATGCCGCCCTCCACCATCCGCCGCAGCTGCTCAGGGTCGGACCGGATGGGCGGGATGCGCACGGTGTACTCCGAGACACGGTAGTAGAGCTGCTCCAGAAAGGCCCCGGAGTCGGTCATGGCCTTCAGGTCGGCAGTGGTGGAGCAGATGACCCGCACGTCCACCCGGACCTTGCCGCCCCCCTCGTGGCTGAGGACCCCGTTGCGGAGGAACTCCACCAGCTTTTCCTGCAGGTACCAGGGCAGCAAGTCCACGTTCTGAAAGAACACCGTGCCCCGGTTGGCCAGGTGGAGCTGTCCCAGCTCCCCGAAGATGGCCTCCTCCCGCAGGTCCCGGGCGTAGCCGCAGTCCACGGTGACAAGGCCCAGGCGGCTGCGGTCGGAATAGTTGTGGATGCACCGGGCCAGCAGGTTGGCCCCCGAGCCGGGAGGGCTTTCGATGAGGACGGTCTGGCCCCCCACCGCCAGGCGCTTAGCCTCGTCGGTGACCGAGCGGGGAAAGGTCTGGTCCTCATACCGGCTGAAGGCGGCCTGGTTGTCCGGGCGCACGATCTCTGCGAAGTCGGAGTTGATCTGGGACACCGGCTTGAAGATGAACAGGGCCCCGGTACGCTGGCCCCGGATGGTGATGGTGTTGCAGGTGGCCAGGCCGTAAAAGGACTCGGCGCCGTTATCCGTAAAGATGAGCTTGTTCTCCACCCGGACCTGGCGGCCCAGGAAGTCGGTGATGACCTTGTGGGGAATGAGCTCATAGAGGGGCTTGCCCACGCAGCTCTTCTCCTGGTGGAAATACTCCAGAAAACGCCTGTTATGGTAGTTGACCACCCCCAGGTTGTCGGTGGAGACGATGGCGTACTCCACCTCGTCCATGAGGATCTCCCGCTCCTGCTTGATCACGTCCAGAGCGGAGTAGTCGTCGCTATCCTGAAGCTTGCTGGAGAGTAGGGAGGCCATATTCTGGAGGAACTCGATGGAGTTGTTCACGTCCCGGAAAATGGCCGCCACCTTCTGCTGGGGGATGATGAGGGCGATGGCCCCCACCACCGTATCCTTGTAGACGATGGGCACGGCGATGAGCCCCCGCATCTCGCAGGTCTCGTACTCCGGGCAGGCCTGGCATGTGCTGAACTTCCGCCGGTCCTCGATGGACACCACCTCCCGGGTGGTCATGCACTGGCCGATGATGGAAACCCGCCGGATCACGTCGTACTGGTCGAAGTAGCGGAAGGTGGAACCCACTACCTTCAGGTTGCTGTCCACGATGAGCACATCCACGTCCAGCATTTTGGAGATGGTGTTCGCAAATTTGGAAAGGGCTCCCTTGATTCTCGCCAGCAGCATGGTTCCTCCTTTGTCAGCCCTCCAGCTTGGAGGCAATACAGTCCATCAAAGTATCCACCTGGTAGTACATGGTCACGGCGCCGGGGTCCAGGTGGCCCACGCCCTTGTTGGCCTGGTAGTAGGCCCGGCCCCGGACGGCCTCCATGTCCATGGTGGACTGGTAGCCCGCCTCGGCGGCCGCCTTGACCTTGGCGCAGGTGGTCTTTTCGTCGGCGCCCTCGGCCAGGCACGCCTTGTAGCACTCCACCACGGGGGCCAGGGTGTCCAGCATGGTCTTGTCGCCGGGATGGGCCTTGCCCCGGGTCATGATGCCGTTCATCATGGCCTCCAGGATGGCGCACACGTCGGCGCTTTCCAGCGCTTCCTTGCCCTTGACGGTCTTGGCCGCCTCCATGTAGGCGCTGCCGTAGAGAACCCCGCCGCTGCCGCCGATGACGCTCATCATGATCATGCTGATCTTCTTGAAGGCGGAGAAAAGGTCCATGGTCTCCAGCTCCGGGGCGGCCTCCACCAGCTTCTCGAAGCCCATGTTGATGTTGGTCCAGTGGTCGCCGTCGCCGGTGGCCGAGTCCAGCTCGGTAATGTAGTCGCCCTGGGCGTGGATGCGCTCATAGGCCTTTTTGATGTAGTCCACGTAATCCTTGGTGGTCAGTTGAAATCCCATGTTCGCCGCCTCCTTACAGCACTTTCAGGGCCGGGGTGTCCGCGGGGGCGTCCAGCAGGGCCTTGAGCTCGTCGTCCAGCTTCATCAGGGTGAGGGAGCAGCCCGCCATCTCGATGGCGGTCATATAGTTGCCCACGAAGGTCTTGTAGACCTTGACCCCCGCCTGGGCCAGCAGCGCTTGAACCTCGTTGTTGAGGATGTAGAGCTCGGCCAGGGGGGTGCCCCCCAGGCCGTTGACCAGGAGGGCCACCTCACCGCCGGCGTAGTCGTAGTCGGCCAAAATCTTGTCCAGCAGGATCTTGGCCACCTCGGCGGCGGACTTGACGGTGGTGCGCTCCACGCCGGGCTCGCCGTGGATGCCCATGCCGATCTCGATCTCGTTCTCCCCCAGCTCGAAGCCGGGCTTACCCACGGCGGGGAGGGTGCAGGGGGTCATGGCCATGCCCATGGAGCGGATGTTGGCGATAGCCTTCTCGGCGGCGGCCTTCACCTCCTGGAGGGAGGCGCCTGTCTCGGCCTTGGCCCCGGCGATCTTGTGGACAAAGACGGTGCCCGCGATGCCCCGGCGGCCGGTGGAGTAGGTGGAGTCGGGCACCGCCACGTCGTCCCGGACCACCACGGCCTCCACCTCGATGTCGTCCATCTCGGCCATGTCCTTGGCCATCTCAAAGTTCATGATGTCGCCGGAGTAGTTTTTGATGACCAGCAGCACGCCCTTGCCGCCATTGGCCTCCTCGATGCCCTTGATGATGCGGTCGGGGCTGGGGGAAGAGAACATGTTGCCCGCCACGGCGGCGTCCAGCATGCCCTTGCCCACGTACCCGGCGTGGGCCGGCTCGTGGCCGGAGCCGCCGCCGGAGACCACGCCCACCTTGCCGGGAGTCTTTTCCCGGCGGGAGATGACCTCCAGCTCAGGGGTGTATTTCAGCTCGGGGTGGGCCTTCTCCATGCCCATCAGGGTCTCGGAAACCACCCTGGACGGGTCGTTGATGATTTTTTTCATAATACCGTTCCTCCTTTTCAGGGGCCTTACATGGCCAGGTAGGCCTTTTTCACCCGGGGGTCGTCGGCCAGCTCGTGGGCGTCCCCCGACATGGTGATGGTGCCCGTCTCCAGCACGTAGGCCCGGCTTGACACCGACAGGGCCATGTTGGCGTTCTGCTCGATGAGCAGGATGGTGGTGCCCTGCTTGTTGATGTCGGTGATGAGGCTGAAGATCATCTGCACGATGTTGGGGGCCAGGCCCAGGGACGGCTCATCCAGCAGCAGGAGCCGGGGCTCGCTCATCAGCGCCCGGCCGATGGCCAACATCTGCTGCTCGCCGCCGGAGAGGGTGCCCGCCTGCTGTGTGATCCGCTCCTTGAGCCGGGGGAAGAGGTCGTAGACCCGCTGGAAGGAGGCCTCGATGGCCCCCTTGTCCTTCTTGGAGTAGGCCCCCAGGCGGAGGTTCTCCTCCACGGTGAGGGCGGCGAAGACCTCCCGGCCCTCGGGGGAGAGGCTCATGCCCTGATCTACCAGCTTGTAGGCGTGCATATTGGTGATATCCTTGCCCTGGAAGGTGATCTTCCCCTGGGCGGCGTGGACCAGCCCGGCGATGGTGTTCAGGGTGGTGGACTTGCCCGCGCCGTTGGAGCCGATGAGGGAGACGATCTCCCCCTCGTCGATCTCCATATCGATGCCCTTGAGGGCGTGGATGTTGCCGTAATAGGTATGCAGCCCCTCGATTTTCAGCATTTCAGGCATCTTTCTTCACCCCTCCCAGGTAGGCCTCGATGACCTGCTCGTTGGAGGCGATCTCCGCAGGCAGGCCCTCGGCGATCTGCTTGCCGTGGTCGATGACATAGATGCGGTCGGAGATGTTCATGACCACGGACATGTCGTGCTCGATGAGGATGATGGTGTACCCCTTGTCCCGCAGCTCCCGGATGAAGCGCAGCAGCTCCTCCGACTCCTGGGGGTTCATGCCCGCCGCCGGCTCGTCCAGGAGGATGATCTTGGCGTCGGTGGCAATGGCCCGGGCGATCTCGATCTTACGCTGGTCGCCGTAGGCCAGGTTGCGGGCGTAGTTGTTGATTTGGTCCCCCAGGCCGATGGACTCCAGGATGTGGATGGCCTTGACGGTGAGCCGGGCCTCTTCCTCCTTATATTGAGGGGTGCGGAAGAGGGAGGCGAAGAAGTTGTACTTGGTGTGGATATGGGTGCCCACCAGCACGTTCTCAATGACCCGCAGGTTGGGAAAGAGCCGGATGTTCTGGAAGGTGCGGGAGATGCCCGCCTTCACAATCTCCTGGGGGGTGTGGTTGTGGATAGGCTCGCCCTCGAAGAGGATCTCGCCCTTGTCGATCTCATAGACGCCGGTGAGCATATTGAACACGGTGGTCTTGCCCGCGCCGTTGGGGCCGATGATGGAGACGATCTCCCCCTTCTCCACGTGGAAGGTGACGTTGTCCACGGCCACCAGGCCGCCGAAGACCTTGGTGATGCCTTTTACATCAAGAAAAGCCATGTTTCCGCCCCTCCTTTCAACCGTTGGCCGCCGCGGACGGCTCTTTTTCCGCGGCCAGGATGGCCTTGGCGCGTTTGGAAAGCTTGTAGGGCATCTGGGACTTCCAGCCCAGGATGCCCTGGGGGCGGAAGCGCATCATCAGCACCAGCAGCAGGCCGTACACCACGAAGCGGTACTCCATGAGGGAGCGGGAGACCTCGGGGAAGGCGATGAGGAGGGCCGCGCCCAGGAACATGCCCCGCATGGTGCCCATGCCGCCCACGATGACCACCGAGATGATGAGCACGGAGGTATCGAAGGTGAAGGAGTTGGCGTCGATGAAGCCCACCAGGGGGGCGTAGAAGGCGCCGGCGATGCCGGTGATAAAGGCGGAGACCACGAAGGCCAGCACCTTATAGCGCATGGTGCGGATGCCCATCATGGTGGCGGCCATCTCGTCCTCCTTGATGGCCTGGAAGGCCCGGCCGGTGTTGGAGCGGATGATGGCCATGCTGGCCACCGCCACCAGGAGCACCAGGACCAGCATCATGTAATAAAGGCCATGGTTGGCCAGGGTCATGTCCACCCCGAAGAAGGAGGGCTTGGGGATGTTCTTCAGCCCCAGGGTGCCGTTGGTGACGGCGTCCCAGTTGACGATGATCATCTTTACGATCTCGCCGAAGCCCAGAGTGACGATAGTCAGGTAGCTGCCGGACAGCCGCAGGGAGGGAAGGCCCAGCAGCAGGCCCACGAACCCCGTCATGCAGGCCGCGGCCGCCATGGCAACCAGGAAAGGCACGTTGAGCCGGAGCATCAGCAGGGACGCGGTGTAGGCGCCGATGGCAAAGAAGCCCGCGTGGCCCAGGGAGACAAGGCCGGTGTAGCCGGTGAGAATGTTCAGGCCCATGCCCAGCATGGAGTAGATGCCGATCATGATGAAGATGCGCATGAGGTACTGGCTGAAGCCCATAAAGGGCACGGCCACCAGCAGCGCCGCCACCAGGATGCAGGCGGGGAGCTTGTATTTATCGAGGAAGGATTCCATGGCAAAGATGAAGCCCTTTCCCTCGGTCTTTTTCTCATTCATTTTCGTCATAGCCTTACACCTTTGTGATCCCTTTCTTGCCGAAAAGCCCGGTGGGACGGACGATCAGCACCACGATCAGAATGATAAAGGCGACGGAGTCCCGGTAGGTGGAGTTGATGAAGGTGGCCGCCAGGCACTCGGACACACCCACCACCAGGCCGCCCACCACCGCCCCGGGCAGGGAGCCGATGCCGCCCAGCACGGAGGCCGCGAAGGCCTTCAGCCCGGCCATGAAGCCCATGCCGGGATAGACGATCTGATAATATCCGCTGATGAGGCCGCCGGCAATGGCCGCCGAGGCCCCCGCCAGGAAGAAGGTGAAGGAGATGACAAAGTTCACGTTGACGCCCATGAGGTTGGCCGCCCTGGGGTTCTGCTCGGTGGCCCGCATGGCCAGGCCGATCTTGGTCTTGTTGATGACGATGGTCAGCACCGCCAGAAGGATGAGGGAGACCACGCACATCATCAGCTGGGTGGACTGGATCCTGAAGCCCCCGATCTCGATCATGGGCAGGTTGAAGACAGAGGGGAAGGCTTTCTTCTCGCTGCCGAACCAGATCATCAGAAGGTTCTGGATGATGTTGGACACGCCGATGGTGGTGATGAGGGAGGCGATGGGGACGGAGTTCTTTTTCCGCAGAGGCTCGAGGGCTGCCTTGTCGATGAGGATGCCCAAAAGGCCGGTAAAGACCATGCTCAGCAGGATGGCGGGCAGCACGCCGATCTGGAACCCCACGAAGAGCAGCGCCGCGTGGGCGCCGAAGGCGTAGACGGAACCATGGGAGAAATTGACGAGGCGCAGGATGCCGAAAACCAGGGAGTAACCCACCGCGATGAGCGCGTAGGCCATGCCCAGGGCCAGGCCGTTCAGAACTTGTTGAACAATAAGCACTTCCGCCACGATTGCGGGCCGTTTCCGCAATACTCCTTTCTTTTGACTTTCACGCGGCGCACAACGGCCGGTCCCGGCGCGCCTGGCGCAGCTTGGCCATCTCCCAGGAAGGCCGGACGCCGGGGCGGCAACTCCGCCCCGGCGTCCGCGCAGCCTGGAGGTCAGCCTTAAGAATAACGGCGTTTGTCGGTCAGGCGTTGATTTAGAAGCTGGCCTCCACAAACTTGCCGTCCTTGACGGTCACTTTCACGAAGGACTTCTGCACATCGCCGATGTCGTTGAAGGTGGTCTCGCCGGTGACGCCCGGATAGTCGATCTTGGCCAGCTCGTCGCGGACGGCGGCGGAATCGGTGGTGCCGGCGGCCTCGATGGCGGTGAGGAGCATGCCCACGGAGTCGTAGGCCTGGGAGGTCAGGGCGCTGGGGGCGGCGCCGTACTTGGCGGTATAGGCGTCCACGTAGTTCTTGACGGTGGGTTCCTCAGAGCCGGCGAAGAAGATGACGGGGAAGCACACACCCTCCACGGCGTCGCCGCCCAGCTCCAAAAGCTGCTGGGAGTAGGCGTTGGAGAAGCCCACGATGGCGATGTCGGGGTTGACCTGCTTATACTGCTTGGCCACGGGGGCCAGGGTGGAGTACATGGACACGCAGATCAGCACGTCGGCGCCGGCGGCGTCCAGCTTGGCGATGGCGGGGGAGTAGTCGTCGGAGCCCTCCATGACCTCCTCGTGGGCCACCACCTTGGCGCCGGTGTCGGCCATGCCGTCGATGAGCTCTTTGACGATGGCGGCGGTGTTGGTGCCCCAGTCGGTCTTGATGGAGATGATGCCGATGTTCTTCTTGCCCAGGTCGTTGACGGCGATGTCAAGACCGGCGGCGGCCTCCACGTTGATGACGGTGTTGTTGCGGAAGATGTAGTCGCCGATGCCGGAGTAGTCGGGGTGGGAGGAGGACGGGGAGATCTCGATGATCTTGTTCTCCTGGTACACGGGGGCGGCGGTCATGCACACGCCGGAGGCGAAGTGGCCGATGACGCCGGCGATGTCGCCCTCGGAGACGATCTTCTGGGCGATGGAGGCGGCCTCCTCGGAGGAGTTCTTGTCGTCGTACTGGACGATCTCAATGGGGCGGCCCAGTACGCCGCCCTTGGCGTTCCACTCGTCGGCCATCATGATGGCGGCGTTGTAGAAGCCCTGGCCGTACTCGGCGTTGTCGCCGGTCATGGGGGCGGCCACGGCAATCTTGACGGCCTCTCCGCTGGCGGCGGGGCCCTGGGTCTCGGCGGAGGCGCTGTTCTCGGGGGCCTTGCTCTCGACGGGCTTGTCGTTTCCGCCGCAGCCGGCGAGGAGGGAGAAGGTGAGAGACGCGGACAGGAGGATACCAAGAGTGCGTTTCCAATTCATTTTCATTGTCTGCTTCGGCCGCCTGGGTCTTTGCGGCGGCCATTCTCCTTTCTTGATCCAAATTTTTTGTGGCGCGTTTCTTAAGGCTGCTTATCAATCAGGCATGGACGGCACCATGCCGGAGTGAACCAATGGGGTCTCAGCCGGAGACCATGATCTTCAAGATCTCGGTGTCGGTCTGGCGCATGCCCTCCCGGGCAAGCTGGCCCACGCTCTCCACCGTGGCCTCCACCCCGTCCTTGATGATGCCCTCGCCGGGGCGGAAGCAGCGGCCCTGCATGGCCATGCTCACGGCCAGGATGGCGGCGTCCACGCTGGAGGCGATCTTGGCCGCGCAGGAGGGCTTGGCGCCGTCGCAGACGATGCCGGAGACGTTGCCCAGGGTGTTGACGATGACCTTCTCGATCTCCGCCTCCCCCCCGCCGTAGAGCCAGCAGATGCCGGCCCCCGCGCCGGTGGCGGCGCTGACAGCCCCGCAGTAGGCGGAAAGCTTGCCGATCTTGGATTTCTGGTGGATGGCGGTCAGGTTGCTGACGCACAGGGCCCGGTAGAGCTTTTCCCGGCCGGCCCCCAGCTCCTTGGCGTACTCGATGACGGGCAGGGAGACCGTCATGCCCTGGTTGCCGCTGCCGGAGTTGATGACCACGGGCAGCTCGCAGCCGCTCATCCGGGCGTCGCTCCCCGCCGCGGCGGCGGCACGGGCCCGGACCTTCACGTCGTCGCCGTAGAGGCTCAGCAGGGTGGGCCCCACCTGGGCGCCGTAGCCCTCGGTGAGGCCGGCAGCGGAGATGGCGGTGTTGTACTCGATCTGGCGGTCCAGTAGCTCCTTCACGTCCTCGCTCTTCACCTCGTCGGCAAATTGGAGGATGCTGGCGATGGTCAGGCAGCTTCGGTCGGCCCCCTCGCCCTCCGCCTCTTCCTCGGTGTGGGGCACATCCACCAGGGCCGCGCCGTCCTTCTCCACCCGCACCACGTTGGCGTGGGCGTGGATGATCTCCACCATGGAGCTGTGCTCCCCGGCCCACATGCGGATGATGATGTGGAGCTTGGCGGGGGTGTCCAGCAGCTTTTCCTCGCACAAACCCTGGGCCAGCAGGCGGCGGACCTCCTCCACGTCAGAGGGCTTCACGGTGGTCAGGACCTCCAGCTCCCGGTCGGGGGCGCCCCCCACCGCCCCCAGGACGGCGGCGGCCCGGATGCCCCGCAGGTCGCCCGTGGTGGGGACGATGACCCCCTTCACGTTCTTGATGATGTTGCCGCTGCACTCGGCGGCCATCCGCTCAGGGAAGCAGCCCAGGGCCTCCCGGGCCCTGGCGGCGGCATAGGCCACCGCGATGGGCTCGGTGCACCCCAGGGCGGGGACGAGCTCTTCCTTGAGAATGGCGACGCAGTTTTGGTAAACTTTCTGGTCCATTTTAGTCAATACTCCCTATCTCACCGTGGAATTTCGTCTCATTTTGAGACGTCCTATTCTCTTTACACGACGGATTATACATTTTTTTCGACGGTCTTCAAGTCAACTTGACTATTTCTAGCAGTTTATACAGAGGGAAAGGAGGCAGAATTTACAAATTGACCAATAGGTTTAGAAAAAACAGTTCATTTTGAGACACCTTGTGCAACTTGCCGGTACCGCTTGCAAACCGGGCCGTCTTGTCTTATAATGGGGGCACTTTTCCCGGCCGGAGAGGTCCTGTCCAAGCTGTCACCAATGATATATGCGCCGTCTTCTCCGGGCATGTCTCAAATCGAAAAGAAGGCGCGCATCCCACCTCGCCGCGGGATACGCGCCTTCGCATTTCTTGGAAAAAGAATACAAGTTTTTTGACCCGGCGTCAACGGGATTCTCATATTGACACAGGATCTTACGCCGTTCAAACGAGAGGGAGAGATCGATCCATGGCTCAAACCGATATGTCCCGGCAGCTGGCCCAGGCGCCGGTGCCCCGGCTGCTGCTGCGGCTGTCCCTGCCCGCCATCGCCGCCCAGCTGGTGAACGCCCTGTACTCCATCGTGGACCGGGTATTCATCGGCAACATGCCCGGGGTGGGGGTGGACGCCCTGACGGGTCTGGGCTTCACCATGCCGGTCATCATGATCATCTCCGCCTTCAGTATGCTCATCGGCATGGGGGGTTCCCCCCTGCTGTCCATCCGCCTGGGGGAGGGGGACGAGGCCGCCGCCGCCCGGCTCCAGGGCTGTTCCTTCACCCTGCTGCTGGCCATCGGCACGGTGCTGACGGGGCTGTTCTGGTTTCTCCGGGTGCCCATCCTCACTCTCTTCGGGGCGGAGGCCAACACCCTGCCCTACGCCGCCGACTACCTGGGGGTCTATGTGCTGGGCTCGGTGTTCGTCATGATCTCCCTGGGGATGAACGCCTTCCTGAACGCCCAGGGCCGCACCGGCGTGGGCACGGTGACGGTGGTGCTGGGGGCGGCGGTGAACCTGATTTTGGACCCCATCTTTATCTACGTCCTGGACCTGGGTATCGCCGGGGCCGCCCTGGCCACCCTTATCTCCCAGGCTTTGTCCGCCCTGTGGGTCCTGTGGCTCCTCTTCTTCTCCAAGCGGCTGATGGTCCGCCTGCGGCCCACCGACCTCCGGGTGTCCTGGAAAACCACGGTTGAGATCTGCAAGCTGGGTGTGTCCACCTTCATCTTCGAGATCAACGAGAGCGTGGTCCAGATCGTCATCAACCTCCTGCTGCGCCGGTGGGGCGGCTCCACCGCCGTCAGCGACCTCTACATCGGCTCCATGACCATCATCAACAGCCTGCTGGCCGTCTTTTTCATGCCACTCAAGGGCATCGTCCGGGGGGCCCAGCCCATCATCGGCTACTGCTGCGGCGCTCGGGATTACCCGCGGCTGCGGGAGACGGTCCGGTGGGCCCGGGTCTTTTCCATCACCTGCGCCACGCTGATGTGGGCCTGCTTTGAACTTTTCCCCGGCCCCCTGTGCGCCATCTTCAACGACGACCCGGCCCTGACGGACCTCTCCGCCCGGCTCACCCGGCTTTTCTTCTGCACCATCTTCCTGCTGGGGCTCCAGATGGTGAACCAGCACTCCTTCATCGCCATGGGCAACGCCAAGCTCTCCTTCTTCTTCGGCATCCTCCGCAAGATCCTCCTGCTGCTCCCCCTGGCCTTCCTCCTCCCCCTCTTTCTGGGGGTGGACGGCGTCATCCTGGCCGAGCCTGTGGCCAACGTGTTCACCGTCATCATCACCCAGATCGTTTTCACCCGCTACCTGGAGCAGCTCCGCCGGGAGTTCACGGCTCCTCATCCAGGAGAAACCGCTTCGCCCCGTACCTGAGGCACCGCCGCAGCCGGGCCTCCCCCCGCTTGATGGTGCGGGAGACGGTGGACTTGTCCACCCCCATCCGGGAGCCGATCTGGTTCATGTTCAGCCCCTCGCCGTAGTAGAGGAGCAGGTAATTGCGCTGCTTTTCCGTGATGTCCTCGTGGAGGGCCCGCCACAGGGCCAGCTTCACCCGGCTCAGCTCCTCGCTGTTGGTGTTCTCCTCCGACAGCATCCGGGCATACCGGGCCATATCGGCGGCGTAGAGGCCGCCTCTCCTATATCGTGTACCGCTCATTTCTCCGGTACCCCCTCTCGTAATATCGCTCGCAGATCACCGCCACGTCCCGCACGTCCCGGCGCATGGCCTCCAGGACCCGCAGCCGCTCCGCCTTCAAAAGCCGCTCCTCCGCGTCCCGCGCCGGCAGCTCCTCCACCAGCTGGATGCGGTGGCGCAGGGCGTCGGCCTGGTCGCGGTAGCTCACCGCCAACTCCGCCAATGTCATGCCTGTTCTCCATCCTCCTTGCCTGTCTCCTCCGCCCGGCAGGCCGGGCACAGGGGCCCCACCCCTTGGTAGATCTCCCCCCGGCACCGGCGGCACCAGGCCGTGGGCGCGTCCCTCTGGGGGTCCCGCAGCGGGGGTTTGACGCCTCTTTTTTCCGTCCCGCTCCCTCTTTTCAAAAACGTACAACTTTTTCTTGACAACCTCCCAAGTATCTGCTAAAATGACATTCGCTGTTGGATGATCCGCTGGTGTAGCTCAGTTGGTAGAGCAGCTGATTTGTAATCAGCAGGTCGGGGGTTCAAGTCCGTCCACCAGCTCCAGCGTCGGGACAAGCTGCGCATCCTTCGCAACCGGCCTTGGCCGGTTGCTCACTCGCTCCGCTGTCCCTCCTTTCCCCAAAAAGCCGCTTCGCGGCTTTCCGGGGGCCCCGCCTTAAGGCCATGGGGTGCGCAACTGAATATGGAGGAGTTCCAGAGTGGCCAAATGGGGCAGACTGTAAATCTGTTGCGTATCGCTTCGGTGGTTCGAATCCACCCTCCTCCACCACAAGGGAAATCCCCTGTACCGCAATCGGTACAGGGGATTTTTTATGTGCTTTATAACAAGCAACAGCAAATCATATTTTAAGATTCTAAGCAAAAAATTTGGGTATGTATTTGGGTATAAGGCCGGTTGCCGTGGGCCTCCTTGACAGGTCATCCAGGACCAACGAAAGGAGGTTTGATAATAATGTGTATCACCTATATTTTATTTCAACGAAAAAAATACGCCCCGGAGATCGGCGCATACCACAGCTGTGACCTTGTGGCATACCGGGAGCTTTATCGCCCACCGGTGGCTGTTCTCCGGGACGTGACGCCAGACGGCAATCTGGCGCTTCGCATGGTCCAAGCGTTCAACAAGCATCAGCTCTCGCCCATCCACCTGAAGGACGCTGTATTGGACATGCTGGAGTAGTTTTCGCATCTAAAACAAGTTTATACAAGCCGGGCGGGGGTTACAGGCCTCCGCCCGGTTTTTACCATACGACGTACTCAAGTTGAGCCATGTTGCCTTGACCGCTTTTATAACGAGAAGACGGAATTTGGCAGACGGTGCTCACTGTTACTGAACCGGATTGTAAGTCATCAAAGAGTTTACCGAAGCTGTCTCGGTGACAGTAGATGTACCAGCCGTCAGTATAGGAACCGTTTACTGGTGCGACACGCATACAGAAATAAGTGCTTTCAATGCTAGAACTGAATCCGTAGTTATAATAGTCGGAAAGTGTTGCCGTACCGACAAGAGAAAACTTGTTGCCTACATTATTGCTCATGTTGTACTGAACGTCGCTGGCGGTCAAAGTGACGTTGTTGTCTTTGATATAATTATCAAATTTTGAGGTTGTGATACCGTCAACGCCCTTATTCTTTAAATCGGATAGCTTTGTCGAAACGCCAGCGGGGGGATCTTTACGATAGTCAAACAACAGACCGCTTGAAAGGTCGCTGGAACTCCAAATAAAGACCAAATCTTCTTCAATCATGTAATTAACGCTGAAGTGAGAAACTACTTCCTTCCGGCCATCAAACGCGCTTTTGGTAGCGTCAACAAAGTCAGCCGCACACGTACCAAAGTCGGCTGCATTAAAAGGTTCGCCGAAGGAAACGGAAATATCCATACCGTCTTCCACTTCGCTTACTAGTACATATTTCAACCCGTCATCTTCGGTCCAGTCAACCTGGGAGAGAATGGCTTCTTTGATTTCTTTGGTCACATCGGGCGATTGTTGCGCACTAGGCTGGCATCCCGTAAGAACCCCAATAAGGCAAAGCATTGTCCCGGCGCAGAGCAATGTGTTTTTCCTCATACAATCCCTCCTTTCAGATAATGGTAGCCCACTAGAAGGGGCGAATTATGGGGAAACCTGACGGAAGTATGAATTTGGCTAAGCAAAAAGTATAGAAATAAATCGCTTTTAATTATTTATACTATCGACATTATACCTATCTGTCGATAGTATACGGTATAATGAGCCATACTGTCAAGGGGTTGTTTGTATGGCTTATTCAGATGCCCAAAAAGAGGCGACTGCCAGATATAATAAAAAAGCCTATGACCGCATTGAAATCAAAGTCAAGAAGGGCCGGAAAAAAGAGATTGTAGCCTATGCTGACAGACTAAATAAAAGTGTGAATCGGTTCATAGTTGATTTGATTAACAATGAAATGAAAAAGTAGAGGCGCACCTCAAAATGGTGCGCCTAAATATTTGCTTGACTTGTTGCCCGCAACACGATATAATGTTGCCCGTAACAAGGAGGTGAGAGGTTGTCTCCAGAGAGCAGAGCCGAGTACTTCAAAAATCGGCGCTCCAAATTCAAATCGTTTACCGTTGAGGTAGACCGTGAGAAAATGGAACGGTTCGAGGAAATGCTGAGCAAGAAAAGCGAGACAAAGGCCGACTGGCTTAACAGAAAAATTGATGAAGAACTCGGCAAATAAAAACAGGGCACCCGTTCTCCCGACCAAGAGAATAACGAGTGTCCTGCCCACCAGAGGTTTCCCTACTGGATAAATCTATTCTATCACAGTTGGGAACCTTCAACAAGATTATTTTGATGGAGGTTTCACTATGGAAAACTACACCTACACCACCGAGCAGGTGGCTGAACGTTACCACCGGGGCATTGCGACCATCAACCGTTGGGTACGGAAAGGCCGCCTTACGGCCATCAACCTCGGCGGGGGCCGCCATGGGCCTTACGTGTTCCGCCCGGAGGATCTTACCCGTTTTGAAATTCTGTCCGCCACCGGCACTCTGGCCGGGATTGAGAGGGGTGGAGAGGATTGACCGAAGCAGCAAAGGAAGTCAAGAAAATTCAACGGTATATTGACAACACACCGCTCGTCTCCGAACGGTACAGTGTGTCATTTGTAGACATGGTAGCTTTAGCCGAAAGCATGGATGGCGTGGACGCTGTTGCACTGGCCTTTCAATATGGCCGTGCCAAAGGCTATCGGGCGGCAAAGGCAGAGGGCAGGACATGAGCTATGTCTACGTGTTCGATTTTGGGGATATGGTGAAAGTGGGTGTTTCCATTCACCCACTCCAGCGCCTTCGAGAAATCCAAAAAGCTAACGGAATTAAGGCTGTACGTACATGGGCCGTTGATGCTGAAGAATTTGCAAAGGAAATCGAACTAGCGGCTCATGTCCGTCTGTGTGAGTATCTTGTCCAAGGCAACGAGTATTTTCGTTGTTCTTTTGCAACTGCTAGGAATGCTGTGATTGACTTATCCACCGACATCCTAGGGCATGCAGTAAGTGGTGTGCGTGTTGGTGGTGTAGCAGGGCAGGCTCAAAAAGAAGCTACGGCTAGGTACAATAAAAAGGCATACGACCGCATCGATTTGATTGTACCAAAGGGGAAGCGTCAAGCCATAGCTGATTATGCTAAAAGCAAAGGTGTAAGCACTAATAAATTTATAAATGAAGCTATTGACAGAGCAATGAAAGAAAAAGAGGATGGTCTGTGACAAAGCAACCTCTTTTAAGACTTGATAAGTTGCCCGCAACCCTGTTTTAGCAGACAAGGAAAACAACACATCTAAACAAATGTCCCCCACCGCCCAGAAGACGTCCCAGGCGGCGGGGGCTATTTTATTGCGCCTTTTTCCTGGCCAGCTCCGGCGGCGTCTCTCTCAAGATGTCCAATGCGCTGTTGGTGTCCTTCACCCACGCCTCCAGTTGATCCCGCCGCAGCACTACCGGCATCCGGTCGTGGATCTCCCGCACCGATGGATTGGCCGCGGTGGTGAGGATCACGCATTTGCGCTCCCCGGCGTACTCGTTCCACAGCCCCGCCAGATAGAGGGCACCGCTTCCAGGCAGGTTGAACAGGTATTTCGTTTTCTGTCCTGCCTCGTTCGGCCCCCACTCGTAAAACCCCGTCGTGGGGAATACGCACCGCCGCTCATAGAGACTCTTTCGGAACATGGGCCTGTCCCCCGCCGTCTCACTCCGGGCGTTGATGATGCTCCCCGGCTTGCTGCCAAATCGGGGGTACCCCCAGGACATCACCTCCGGTGCCAGCTCCGCCCCAGCCTCCATCAGCACCGGCACGTCGTTGGTCGGGAAAATCTCCCCCGTTTTGAACCGCCCCTGGATTTCCCGCAGCAGCTTTTCGATCTCCGCGTTCTCCTCCGGGGCCAAACTGTACCGTCCACACATCCCTATCACCTCGCCCATAGTCTGCCACAAAACTACCAGAACTTACTCGTAGATATTTACCCGCTCACCGCCATATACTTTTACTAGAACATTTGTATCGGTGGTGAGCTTGTGGAGCGGACGATCCTACACGTGGACATGAACAATTTTTACGCATCTGTGGAGTGCCTGGACAACCCCGCTCTCCGGGGCAAGCCGGTGGCCGTCTGCGGCGACCCTGCCGCCCGCCACGGCATCGTCCTGGCCAAGAGCTATGAGGCCAAGGCATACGGCGTCACCACGGGCCAGCCCATCTGGCAGGCCAAGCAGAGATGCCCGGACCTGCTGGTGGTCCCGCCCCATTATGACCGCTACCTGGAGGTTTCCGCCGCCGCCCGGGAACTCTATATCTCCTACACCGACCGGGTGGAGCCCTTTGGCCTGGACGAGTGCTGGCTGGATGTGACCGGCAGCCAACAGCTTTTCGGCCCCGGCCCGGTGATTGCCGACGACATCCGGGGACGGGTGCGGCGGGAGCTGGGGCTTACCGTCTCTGTTGGGGTATCCTTCAACAAGGTCTTTGCCAAGCTGGGCAGCGACCTGAAAAAGCCGGACGCCACCACCATCATTACTCAGGACAATTACCGGGATCTGGCCTGGAGGCAGCCGGTGAGCGACCTGCTGTATGTAGGCCCCGCCACCACCGCCAAACTGGCCCGGTATGGCATCAAGACCATTGGTGACCTGGCCAGGATGGACGTGCACGGGCTTCACAGCCTATTTGGAAAAGTCGGGGTTATGCTCTGGCAGTTCGCCAACGGCCAGGACAGCTCCGGAGTTGCCACATACACCGCCCTCCCCCTCATCAAGACTGTGGGCAACTCTACCACGGCCCCCAGGGACCTTGTGACCGATGAGGACGTGAAGATCACCCTGTATGCCCTCTGCGATTCCGTGGCCGCCCGCCTCCGGGAGCAGAACGCCATGTGCTCTACCGTCCAGATCGGTATCCGGGACACCAGCCTCCTCTGGTACGAACGGCAGACAAAGCTGACCTACCCCGCCCAAAACTCCACAGACATTTTTAGCGCCGCCTTCAGCCTCTTCCAGGAGAACCGCCCACGCAACCCGGTGCGGAGCTTGTCCGTCCGGGCCTGCGGCCTCTCCCCCGCCGGTCCTGTCCAGCTCTCCTTACTCCCAGACGAGCAGCGGAGCCAGCGCCTTACCGACTTGGAGCGCACTATGGACAAGATCCGGGAGAAATATGGCAGGAACGCTGTTCGTCGGGCCGTCTCCTTGGTGGATCCGGCTCTGGATCTTGATGCGAAGGCCGAACATATTATCCGCCCTATTGGGTTTCTTGGGACGCTGTAAGAAAGGCCTCTACGCTCTCCGGACTGGGCCTTTCTTTCATATCCTTCTCGATGAACACTAATACATGGGTGCTAAGGATTATACCCTTATTGGGGACAGAACTCTCTATTTTGTCCTTGACAAGCGCATAAAAACGTGTTATTGTGATTATCATACTATTACACCGTATTGGAGAAGGGGTTTTTATGTCAAAAGATTTGCTGCGTCCCGGAGATTTGGGGGAACTTGACTCCTTTACCCTCAGCGACCTCTTGAGAGACAAGGAAGCCGAGATTTTGAAAAAAGGAAGCGTTTTAAAAGTCCGAAAACGGGTGGACGATCACCTTGTGACACTCGAGGTTCGGTCGTATCCGGATGGTATGTCCCTCTCCCAGTCTTCCTTCAAGAATAATGGGAAGAAAAAAGAGCTGGCGGGAACGGTTAAGGCAATGCGTGCCGAAGGTAAAACACAACAGGAAATCGCATATAATCTAGGGATTTCGCAATCTTACGTAGTCAAACTACTAAAAAACAAGGAGGATTAATTATGCTTAAACTACATCCAGATGACCCCGATTTCAGCTATATCAACGAGAGCGGGAAGAAAGTAGCCGGTGGAGCCGCCTTGCTTCACACTGTCTATACCGAACTCGGCGGCGTAAAGAAATATAATGATTTCGTAGGCAAGGATTATATCGAAGACTTTTTGGATAGCCTATCTCCCGGCCTTAACAAGAGAATTGAATCCGAGGTTAAACGCAATCGGCTGAAAATTGTCGGTGCGTAAATCTCCTCCCACATTAGAAGGAACCGCCCTCTTGGATTAATCCTGGAGGGCGGTTTTTAATACCTATCCCAGCCCGACCCGCGCCAGAGCGAAGCCAATCACAGCGGCCACGATGATATAGATGGCTTTCTCCACCACGAACCTCCACCGCTTCCCCGGCTCCTGCTCCAACGCCTCTACCTTGTCAGTGAGCTTGTCCACGCTCTCCCCCATGCTGGTTTGCTTCGCCGCCATGACCTCCACGGCGGTGGCGAGCCGGTTCAGTGCCTTGTGGTCCTGCTCCAAATCGTCAATGCGGTGGGTATTGCTCCGTGTCCGCTGGTCTACCGCTTCCAGCTTCACCGCCAAATCCTCCGGCTCCATCGTCACCCCTCCTTCCGGGTGAAGAAGTAGGTGATAATAGCCCCATAGCTGGTGCAGAACAGCGCCAGCGCTTCCTGGGGCGGCTGGTACGGGCCGAACAGCAGGGCCAGCATCCCGGCGGTCAGGCCAAGGGTAACGAGGCTCTTGACCTCGAAGAGCCGCAAGAGACGGTCAACGATCTTTTCCTTCATCTATGTATCCCCTTTCTCAGTTCGCGGCGGGCTTGTCTAGCAGGCCCAGCCGGTCCATCCACCCAAGGGGCTGAAGGCTGGCCTCCCACACCCCCACCGCACCGTGCTCGTCCATTTTGATAATGCCGTTATTGATGGCCTTCGTTGCCGCCGCTCTGGCCCACTCCGGCATCTCGGCCACATACTGGTACAACTTCATACCGTCCTCACTTTCCGGCTCTGTGAGCCTCTTCTTAAACGCCTCCCACGCCTTTTCATCGTCGACGTAAGGCGCCGGGCACATTTTCCCCGTCACGTCGTAGTGCCGGACCACGTGGTCCACGTCGATGCCATAGCGGGCCATGATGTCCCGGGCCAGCTCCACCGCGGCGTCCACAGTCTCGTCGTCAAAGTACCACGTCCCGTCCGCCTTCCGGCGGCAGCACATCTCGATGCCGATGGAGTTGGCGTTGCGGCACTCCGGATGCCTGTACCTGCCGTCACTCCGCCCGCAGTGGGAGGCCACGCAGTCCTCGGCCACGCTGGCCCAAATCTCGGCCTCGGGCCCGTGGTCCACGAAGTAATGGGCGGATGCCCCGATCCCAGAAGTGGTTCCGTAATAGTAGGCGTTCTGCTCTGCGTCCCCCAGCGCCCCCACATAGTGGATCACCAGATATTTGACCCCCTGAACTCTCTTGCCTTGGTAGTTGCGTGGATGGCATGGCCAGTCCCTATGTACGGTCATCGCAGGACACCTCCGTCACAAACGCCGGATACCCGGCCGCCCTGAGTTTATCCCGGTATGCCTCGGCGTTGCTCTTCATCCCGAAGGCCCCCACCTGCACCCGCCAGAATGGATTGGGCGGCTCCAGCCAGATCAGTAGCAGCGTATGGACCACCAGCCGCCCGCCCAGGATGTACTTGCCGCCCATGTAGCAGTTGCACGAACTCCCGCTGTCCAGTTCCAGGGCCGTCTCGCAGCCCTCGGCCAGCATCAGCTCCCGGCACTTTTCCGGCGTCATGGCGTCCGCCGACCCGTCACCGGTACATAGTACCGTCAGCCCGCCCGGGCCCAGGCCGATGGCGGAGCGCCCACGCAGCCCGCCGATGGCCCGCTTATCGTAGTCCAGCTTCGCTTCTGGCCCATCCCAGGGGTTTACCAGATCCAGGCAGGAGAGATAATTGCGGGCCTCCCCGTCGGGGAGCTGGGTCATATGGATATCCGCCCCCTTGTCCCAGGCGTACCCCCAGGCCCCCCACTTTTCGCTGGCAATTACCGTCCCATCCGCCTTGACGTGCCCCTCCGCCCGCCAGAGCCCGTTGAAGTAGGCGGCGTTGATGGCCATGTCCGGGGCCTCCCTCGCCACGATCTCCGGCAGGGATAGCTTTCCCGTGTTGACATACAGCTTGATCTCCTGCACCCGCTCCAGCGGCACGGTCTTACACAGCTTACTCATGCCTGTCCTCCCCCACGATCTCGTCTGCCTCCGCCCGGGTCAGCCGCCCAGCCTCCACCAGGGCGTCCAGACGGGCCTTATCCCACAGGCGGGGATAGTATTTCTTCGCCATCTCGTACACGCTCACAGCGCCACACCTCCCATCGCCGCCAGGAAGTCCACGTCGGCCCGGAGCCGTTCCGTCTCCGTGGGCTCCGGCTCGGGAGGCTGGGGCCGTTCGGTGGGGGTGATCCCCACCAGTTTGCCCTCCTCCAGAGTCAGATCGCAGTAGCCATTACAGTCCCACACGGCCTGGGTCAGCTCCCCGGGCACCTCCACCCAGCCCTCCAGCCAGCACTCCGTGCGGTGGCTCTGGCTCTGGATACCGTGACCGCCATCCGCGCGCGGCTCAAGTTCGATAATCGTCAGCAATTCTCATACCTCTCTCTCTTCGCCAAATTCTTCACCGAATGGTATGGGGTTTTGACACCAGCTTGGTCCAGCAGGTTGGCCGCCCCGAACCGCAGACACCGGCGAAGGTGGGCCTCCCCCCGTTTGATGGTGCGGGAGACGGTGGATTTATCCACGCCTACCCGCTCCCCGATCTGGCTCATGTTCAGCCCTTCCGCGTAGTAGAGCTGTATATACTCCCTCTGTTTGCCGGTCAGTTCCTGCCGAATTGCAATCAGAACGTTTTCCCTCAAAGTTTTCATAGTGTCGGCGTTCGTATTTTCTTCGGACAGCGCCCGGGCATAGACCGCCATATCGGCAGCATAGAGCCCGCCGCGCCGGTATCTTGTGCCACTCATTTTCAGCACCTCCTATTGAAATAAGTCTCCAGCCGCCGGAGGCCTCGGTTCAAAGATCGGCAAACAGTGGACTTATTCACCCTATACCTTTTGGCGGCATCGACTTCCGTCAGGCCTTCTCCGCAGCAGGCAAAAAGGTATTCACGCTGACGCGGGGTCACATCCTCCGACAACGCCTGCCGCATGGCCCTCACCATCCAACTTCCATCCTTGTCAGAAACCCATACAGTATGGATCAGGGCCACAATATCAGAGCATGTAGCGCTCATTTCGGCAGTACCCCCTCTCATAATACCGCTCACAGATCACCGCCACATCCCGCACGTCCCGGCGCATGGCCTCCAAAAGGCGGAGCCGCTCTTCCTTCTGCACTTTTTCCTCATCTGTCCGGGCTGGCAGTTCCTTCACTATTTGGATTCGGTGCCGGATGGCATCCGCGGCCGTCCGATAGCTCTCAGCCATATCCATCATTTTCACATCAAAGAACCTCCTCAACCGCTGAACGAAATTTCACCGGCATAAGCAGTCTCCGCCCAAAGCGTGATATTGCCGGTGGTGGAATCATAGCTCACGTCGGTACACTTGGCGCCCCAGGTGTTGGTCTTAAGTATCCCGCCTACATTGTGCTTCAGGGTGTAGCAAAACCGTTCCGTTTGACGGCCGTGTTGTGTTTTTGGAATGATAAGCATGCTGCCCACCTCTCCAGCAGTCCAATCCGCCGCTGTAAAGGTCACTGTGGCCCCCTTAGCGGCTCCAAGCGAGCCGTTGAAGATAGACATGAGGCTTGGGTTTGCCTCTACCATGGACCGCTGCTCCGCCGTCATGGGGAATCCAAGAGTGTACAGCCACAGGACATAGGGCAGGTTATCCGCGGAGGGAGGGTAATAAGCTGGCTGGCCCATAAAGGCCAGGAAGGTGCGGGTGTCGGTCACCACCGCTTCGTACCCGCCCACGACTGGGGCAATGGCTACGCTGGCCAGCTCCAGATCATAAATGTCCTCTGTCTGGATCAGCTCCTGGACCGCTACCAGCTCAAAAGCCCGCACATCGGCGGTCTTATTCATCCGGGCGGAAATCTTGCAGTCCTGTGTAATAGTGATGGTCTCGTCTCCGTCAAACTGGCACATGCGCCCTCTGACGTAGACATTTCCGGCACAGATCCGCAAGGTGTTCCCTTCCTGGACTACCACCTTGCAGGCGTCAGCATGTGTCCCCGCCATCACTCCGGCCGCCGAAAAAAACGGAGCGAAAAAGCTGGCGTGGTCGTCAGCGTCGTATTCCCGGTCGTACCCCGTGGGGTGCGTCGACAGGTCGGTTGTAGGCTCCGCGTTGAAAAAATAGCTGCGCATTGTCTCAGCTCCCCTTCCTGATCTGCCGCTGAAGTCGTCCAAAAACGGTCAGCGGCGCTTTGCCAAAGGTTGCCGTCAGCGTGATGCCGCTGGCAGAGTATTGGGTTTCCATTTCGGTCAGACGGGCGTCCATGGTGACACCCCACGCAGCGTTCCGCACCGTCACCAGATCCCCGACCTCATAGTCCTCCCGGTATTTGTACCTGCCTCCCGGCGGGACTTCGCATGTAAAGCTCTCCGCGGGGCGATAGTTTTCCGCCTCGATGAGGGCCAGCCGTTTAAGTTCGTTGTACTCATCCCCCACAGCGGGCGTATCCACCGAGAGCTCCATGTGAACTTCCCTACGGCGGATTCCAACCGGTTCGTCCTCTCCGTCCCGGACATAGGTCACGGTCAACGCCTCATCCTCAAATTCCGCCCCGCCCATTGTCACATAAAACAAATTACGGGCATCGCTTGTATTGTGAGCGTAAGCCTGGGCGAGAGCTGTCTTTCGAGCCACGTCGAAAACTACCCTCGTCCGGGCGCTCTGTCCACCGGTATGATTCTCTCCTGGGACCACATCAAACACCAGCTTGTGCCGGGTCAGATCTGGAACGATGTCGTAGCCCAGCCCAGACGCCTCTCCCAGAGCAGATAGAACTGTATCCAAAGGCTCATGCCGGGACATATACTTGTCATCCGCCAGCCCCCGACCCTGATCGGCGGCAATCTCCAGACCAAAGACTATCCTGGCCGACTGGTCAGCGTTGCTCATATTACCGGCAACAAAGTGCTTGATGACGGTCTCTGTGCTTCCCGTGGCGGTATCGTACCCTTGGGCACCGGACACCGCCGTACTTCCAGGCGGGATAGTAATGCGATCCGCTGTCAGCCCCTTGAGCTGACGGCCAGAGACCGTCAGAATGTCTCCCGCCGTCTCGGCCTTGTAACCCACATCGTCGACAATTCCCCAAAAAGCCCCATCCACAAGGAGGACGCGCCCTTCCAGCAGCTCTTGCGCATGCCGGGCTCCGGTGGGTACCTCCACGGTGAAATAACCAGGTATGTAGTGCCGCTCAACAAGCCGGATAGATGAAGCCCCTGTCACCAACCCCCGGCTGACAAAGAACGGGGCCTCCTCCGTTGGTAGGTCATAGATACGGATGATAACAGCCATTTTTCAAACCCCCAAACTGGGCAGCCGATAGTGAACAAACGCCCTAGGGGTGTCCTCAGGCACATCATTATAGATGGCAACCTGGTTTCCTCCCGGCTCCAGCCCCCATGGTTCGCTGTCCAAGCTCATCCAGTGGGATACATCCTCACGTTGGACATATTCACCATCTGCGCCCCTGGTCCACAGATAGGCGGTGATGTCCGCTAGGTCTACCATCAATTTTTGGTCTGCCGCGATGGAATGCTCAATCTTGACTGCCTTTCCCGTCGTGAGGTTGGTCAACGTCACGTACTGGCCCGTGGTGTAGATCTCCAGGGTCGGGTAAATCCGCTCGGTGGTGGGGTTGTCCACCCTGGCAAATCGGTTGTAAGCCCCCATAGGCCCTCGTACCGGTGCCCAGGGGAAGTGAAACAGTTTGAGGTTGACCCCCAGACTGATGATGTACTCGTTGGCGCTCTGCCAGTAGGGGCTATCCGCCACAAAGTCGATGTCTATGGTAGAGTACGTCCCAACCTGGCCAGAAATGGTAGGCGTTGAAATGGGGCGGCAGCGGATCTGCACAGGGCCGTCTTCCCGGTAATAGATCAGCGTCCCCCACCGGTTCGGGGCAAACGCCTGGCACAGGAGCGCCCGCTGGCGGTCATATTCAGCTGGGGCCGGATTGGTCTTGCTCCCCTTGATCCACATGCCTCCCGCCAGGTTGATGCTGGGAGCATCCAGGGAGGCGTGATAAGAGGTCTGCCCATCCTGCCTGGGCGCTCGGCTAACTTCCGCCGTGGCCCCCAGCGTAGAGGTCAATGAGGTGTAATAATATGGCCCTGCTCGGTCAAATACGATAGTCTGGCCGTTATCAGCCTGCCACGCTACAGATCGCATATCCTCACTCCTCTATCTGGACAGTTTGTCCAGGGTTTTTTGCACTGCCGCTGAGATTTGCCCGGAAGTCAGACTGGACGCCTCATTGATGGTGACATTTGCCGCGGCGTTGCGCGTAATATTGGTGGTGGTTTGAGTAACCGCCCTGGTCACGGTGTCGGCCACAGCTCCCACCGCTCTGGCCATACTGTCTGCGGCAGACTTTGCCGCCGAGGCGTAAGGCGTGTATCCATCCTCACCTTTGTGCCGTTGGTCGTTGTTATACATATCCTGCGCCACACCCAAATCCACGTCATGGGCCCTGGCAATGGCTCGTACCTCGTCAGAGTAGGTTTTCCCGCCCCCGCCAGATGAGCTCTCCCCCTTGGAGGCGTACTTAGATTCCAAGCGGCTTACCGCCGCCTGATACTCCGCTTCCAGGCGTTTGAGGGTCGCCTGGTATTCCGCCTCCAGTTGAGCCACCTTTGCGTTATAATTGCTCTCGGCCTCGGTAAGGGCCTTGTCCGCAGCGTCCTCCGCTGCGGAAATCTGCTCTCGAACGGCATCCTTCTCCGCCTCTTTCTCCCTGTAAAAGGCAGTGTCTTTTTTGTCTCGGATGGCTTCTTCCAAGGCTTCCTGAAGGCGGAGCACCTCTTTCCCCCACTGTGCCCGGTCTTCGTTCGTCCGGGCAAATTCCAGCTGGGCCTTGGCAGCTGTAAGCCGTTTTTGAGCAGCGGCGATGACAGCGTCCTGGTCCTCGTCTTCACGCAGCTCCTTTCGGGCCTGGATCTCGGCATCGATGCCCGCAATGATAGCATTAAGCCTGTTTTTCTCCGCTGCCAGCTCATCTTTGATCTGCTGCTTTCTATCATCATAGGCCTGCTTCGCGGCGTCCTTTTGCGCCTGGTAGGCCTCCTTTGCGGCAGCTTTCCGGGCCTCATAGCCGTCTTTAAGCGCATCCAGCTCGGCGTCCAAGGCTTCTTGCAGGGCCTTTAGCTGATCTTGGTACGCCTTCTCGGCGGCCTCCAGCTCTGCCTTGCGCTGATCCTCGATCCAGTCATGGAGCTCCAGCGTAGCGGAGCGCCAAGCTGCGGAATCTTGTTCCAAGTAAGTGTCACGGAGCCGGGCCAGCTCGGTATAATATTGATGATCGTCATAAAGGCCCATTCGATGAAAATAATCCAGATCCGCTCTTTGGTCATCATAGGCATCCTGGTTATACTGCGTAATTTCCTTTTGACGCTGGCGCTCCGCCGCTAACCATTCGTCAGTACCCTCTTCGAAATATTGTTCCTGAAGCGTGTTGAGCCCGTCAAGATACTCCTCCCTGGTGATCTTTTCGTTCTCCAGCGCTTCCTTCAGTTCCGTCAGGTCACGGTCATAAGCACCCTTCTGCCAAGCATGGAGCTCTTCGTCCCATTTCTTTCGTTCATCCGCGTTCTCGGTAAGATACTGGTCCACATATTCGCCTTTTCTGGTGTAATACTCCCGCTCGGATATCTCATCCATGGCCCGCTGGTGGTCCAGTTCCGCCACGGCGGATTTATAATCCTCCAGATCCTTCTCCGCCTGTGACTGTTCCTTTTCAGATGTCTTGCCCGAGCTCTTTCCTGAAGTCTTTGTACCGTAGTCGCGCGCAAGGGTAGCGCCCGCCCGATCCACCGTGCCCAACTTCTTCTCGGCGGCGTCCAACTGCAAAAGAGCATTGGCCGCACTGGATTCCACCCCGCGAAGATATTTGATGGTCAGGTCGTTTTCCGTGACCTGCCGCATGTATGCCTCTCCCTTGTTGGCAAAATCGTTGCTGGATGCCAATTCGGCAAAGTGGGCGTTCATTTTGACCCTAGCCTCCGCCTGGAGGGCCTCAATTTTACGCCTGATGGCATCCGTGGTCTCGTCGATACTGGCAACCTCATCCGAGTTCTGAGTGATCAGCGCCACAGCAGCGGCCTTGGCCTCTCCCAAGGCGGTAGTATACTCCGCCTTCTGGGCGTCCATGTAATCTTCCAGCGCCCCGTTGGCCAGCCGGTAGCCCCCTTCGACCTCTTCCAGGTAGTCTTCCAAGCCGGAGGAAATGAGCTTTTCGACAGTATCCAAAGTCAAATACCCACTGTCCGCTGCCTCTCCCTGGGCCTTGGCCAGAAGTTGATATCCATCCTTGGTATCTGCAATGACGCCCTTGAGAATTTCCATGCTGGAGGTTGTTTCCTTAGCGGCATCCCCGGAATTGCTGATGCTTTCCGCAGCCTGTTCAGCAGACCTCTGCAAGCCGTTGTATGCGGTCTCCAGCTCTACAATCTCAGCATTATTGAGCCCCTGTGCCTTTGTAACATCCTCAAAGCGCTTTTGTGCAGTCACCAGAGAATCATTAACCTTGGCGGACGCCTGCCAATATTCTTGTGTCCACATGGTTCCATTTTGGACCATTTCGTCTTTCCGGGCCTGGGCTTCCTCCAGGTCTCGGGTGGCGGTGGCCAGCTCATCGGCAATGGCAGCCTGATCCTGATACAGCTTGGTCAGGCGCGTCACCGCCTCCTGCCGCTCCTCCTGGTCCGCCATAGCCTGGGCATAGGCCCGGATAGCAGCAGTGGATAGGTTGAGGCTGTCCGTCTGCGCGTCATATGCTAGGGAGAGATTTGGGACGGCCTCGTTGAGCTGACCCACCAGAGACAGCATGGTCTCCTTCTGGGCGTTGGTCTTATCCTCCGTCTCTGCCAGTTGGGCCAGAGCCGTCACCATGTCCTGGGTTTTGGTGTTCTCGTCCGCTATTGCCTGCTTGGTATCTTCGTACGCCTGCCGGCTCTCATTGAGCTTGTCCGTCAGGGTTTCTGTCTTTTCCGCCGTCAGGGCCGCCGTCAAGGCGTAAGATCCAAGGATGGCGATCAGGCTGCCGATCACTGTAATCACGGCGGTAACAGGGTTGGCCGCCATGGCCGCGTTGAGCCCTGTCTGGCTTGCCGTAGCCGCAATGTCTGCTGCTTGTTTAGCCCGCAGCGCCGTGGTAAGGGCGCCATATGCAGTAACAGCTCCAGAAACTACCGTTGTCCCCATTCCGACCAATTTGAGCATGGGCCCCAGGGTGGCGGCGAAAAGTAACGCCTGGGTCACGTTTTTCCGGGTTACCTCATCCAGGTCGCCGAAGGACTGGAGCAACCCATTGACCTGTGTGATGATAGGAGTGACAATGGGGAGTAGCTCTTCTCCCGCCGTGGCGGCCAGTTCCTTTAAGCTCTCCTGGCAGACCCGAAGTTGGTTGGCCGTCCCGTCAAATGTCCGTGCGAAATCACCCTGGGCGTTCTGAGTCTGGGCAAGGACGTACTGATAGCGCAGCTGGACCTTCTCCAGCTGATCCATACTGTCATAGGCTGTGCTGTACCCCTCGGCCAGAGCATATGCCTTCAAGTTGGCTTCGGTCATTACCACGCCCAGGTTTTTAAGGGTCTCAGTCTCGCCGGTGAAAATCGCTTTGAGGGCTGTCCCAGCTTGATCGATGGAAATATTTTTAAACGATGCGAGATCTGCTGCCAAGTTTACTAGCGTGGTGGACATGGCTGCGGCCTGGTCGTCCGCAGCCCCCATGGAGGTGGCCATATCGCCGTACAACGCGGCCATGTCCAGAGCCGTCCCTTTGGCAAGGCCGATAGAGTTCAGGGTAGTGTTTGCCCACGTCTGTACGCTTCCGGCGGCAGTGCCAAAGGCCACCTCCACCTTGTTGACCGATTCAGCGGTGTCGGAGGCGAACTTCACCGCCGCGGCGCCAGCGGCCACCAGGGGCGCCGTCACCCCGGCTGACAGCCTGTTCCCTGCGCTGTCCAGCGACGTCCCGGCCTCCTGGAGCGACTTGCGGAGGTTATCCAGCTTAATGTTGTTGACCTCTTCCAGGCGCTTTTGAGCCTTCTGCGCTTCCACCTGGACATAGGACAGCTCCCGGCGGATGGCCTCGTACTGCTCCACATTTTTGCTCTCGCCCTGCTTGTCCAGCTCGGCTAGGGCCTTTTTCAGCGTTTCCGCCTTATCCTGGGTCTGTTGGAGCGCCCGCTGGGCTAGTTGCTGAGTGCGGCTGAAATTTTCAGAGTTCCACTCCAACTTCAGGCTGTTGCGCAGAGTGTCCAGCTCCGTCTGCGTGGTTTTGATGGAGCGGTTGGCGCTATCCAGTGCAGTCTTGAGCTTTGTGCTGTTCCCGCCGATCTCAATTTCGATTCCCTTGACATACTTGGAACCCAGCGCCATATTTTTCACCTCCAAAAATTAAAGTCTGTCCACCAGCTCTTCTATGATTTCATCCGCCGCTTCCAGGACGATTTTTCTGATATGCGGCTGGGCTGGCTGATGTTGGTTCCCATATTCCAAGACAAAAGTCAGCCAAGGCTTCTCTGCGTTGTAAATGACCTTTACCTTCTCGTGGTTCCGGGTGACTGTTTTGACCCGCCATCCCTTGGCATACCCGCCCGTGTCCTTAGGGCTGCGCTGTCGAAGCCTGTCCCGGATTTGTTTCGTTCTTTTTTCTATAATTTCGTCCAACGATTCCTCGGCGTTCATGGCCTCTTTCCCAAGCAGGTCTGACAATGCCTCTCCAAACTCTTCCAGGGAGATTCCATCCGCCACCGTCACCGCCTCCTCGGATAGAGCAATAACAGCTCGTCGTCCGTCATGGGCCTATACCATTTACTTTCCGGATCTCGCAGCTCCGCCGCCCGATGGGCTACCGCCACCAGATGCAAAATTGGTAGGTCATAGATTAAACAAAGATCCACTCCCATGCAGGCCAGCAAGGCCAAAACCCTGTATTCATCAAAAGCCTCTCCTGTCCCCTCCTCAGCTGACGGCAGCCCCATCTGCGGGTCTGGCGCTAACAGGGCAGCTTTCGCGACGCGGGCTTTGTCCAAAAAATCAGGATCTTTGCGGGCCAGCCTGGCAAACTCCAGCAGCTCCGGCCTATCTGCCACTGGAATCATCATGTGGCACATACGCAGCAGCCGCCCCTCTGCCTCCGCCGCTGAGACGCATCTTGCCAAATCATTTACAATGCTGTTCCCATACTCCGCCCGGTAGCGCAGAGCGGAGATGGCGGCGGGGTCCAGCCTAAAACGGACCCCGCCGATCTCCATAGCGATCATCAGCCGCCGGATGCCGGAGCAGCCATCTTAGGCACCGGAACGGTGTCTCCGAAGGTCGCATACCCATCATCTCCGGGACGTGCGGTGTACATGAAAACCTTGCGCCCCATGCCGTGGTCATCCACGTACTCCTTGGTACCATCCGGCCCCATCAGCGGGTCTCCGTACACCCGCGCAGGGTAGGTATAGCTGCCGAAAGCCACCGAGCTCTCGTCAGTGGAATGAGTGCCGGAGCCCTTGCCCAGCTCCACGTTGTACATCCAGCATTTGACCATGCTGACAGCACCGTTTTCGTCCCGCTCTTTGAACTCGTAGTACATGGCCCCCCTCGCATACTGGACCTGTTCTACGCTCAAAAGGCCGGATGCACCCTCCATGGCAAAACCGGCGGCCTTGTCCAGCTCAGGGTCCGGCGCCGTGGTTCCGAACTCAACTTCATAGCCTTTGTCGTTGGGGACCCGGAAGAGCAGCCGGTCATCAGCGTACTGCTCCGCGGCCTCCAGCAAGGTCGAAGGGTTAAGACTTTTAGCATAGAGCACCTTGAGCATAGCGTCCTCAGCGGCGTACCCGCTGGACGTCTTCAGCGCAAACTTGACATTTTCCACGCCGTGGTAAGCGGCGGCTTTACTTCTATTTGCCATTTGTCATCCTCCTCATAGTTGTGTCTATGATCTGACACTCGATCATGTATCTGGTGTAACCCGTCTCAGCATCATAGCTGATTTCGGGTTCTTCTTGGTATACATCTGACCCTTCCAACTCCCTCAGCAAGCATTCAATTCCTTGGTCGAGCTCAGACTTTGTGTAAAAATCCACCTGGATATGGTGGATTAACAACGGGCCTCCGGGTTGCCGTTGCCCCGCATATTCCTGCCAGACCACATACCTATTTCCTGGCTGGTCCGGGGCCACTTGGTGATAAACCGGCAGGCCGGCTTTCAATAGAACAGCGGCAAATTCAGGCAAAGTCATAAGTCTCACCGTC
Organism: Oscillospiraceae bacterium; assembly: GCA_022846075.1. Classification (GTDB taxonomy): domain Bacteria; phylum Bacillota; class Clostridia; order Oscillospirales; family Oscillospiraceae; genus Vermiculatibacterium. The sequence continues at coordinate 594,260 of AP025582.1, read as the reverse complement.
CTCAACAGTTCGAAGGGAAAGGTCAATGGACAGTGGCCGCACAGCGGCTGGGTATTGTACCTGCACGATGATATACTGGTCACCACTCCCCAATATCGCTACCTGGTCCGTTTTAAGCACTCCACACCTGGGAACACGAATAACCCGGTCGACCCTTGCTTGTGCTGCCTTGGCCGCATAAAAGCGGGTCACTCCAACGGTTCTCTCCTGATAGCGCAAGGCACACTTTTTAACAAGCCCTTTGACCGGTCGAAAGCCAGCCTCGCCGACATTGTCAACATCACATATGGTCACCAGACCATCGTTATATGTTTGAACTTCGCTACGGCTCATCCGGCTCCCTCCTGCAGTATTGATCCATCACAGAAAGTCTGGATGCACTTTTTCATGGCGCTTCACCTCATACTCCGCGTTCAGCGTGTTCAGCTCTGTGGAGAAGTCTGCGGCGAAGTCCTGGGAGGCCCCCGCCAGGTCATACCGGGCAAAGTCGAACAGGAGCTTACGAGGCTGTCCCTCTTCTTCATAGTACAGAAATTCCCCGGCAATCCGATCCAGGTAGGCCATCCCCCGCTCCAGGATACCGGTCAGCTTTCGGTCCGCGGCCTCGTCCGCCCAGGTATAATCCAGGTAGTTCCGCGCCGCCTCCAGCAGCGTGTCGCTCATCGTCTCGCCTCCAAGATTGCCGCAGCAATCTCAGCCTTCGTGTTCTGGGCGCCGACCCCTTCCGCCCCAACCTCCGCGGCCAGGTCCAAGAGCTGAGTCTTGGTCATGGCCTGGAGGTCGGCGGCGGAATAGGAAGGCTCAACGGTCTGCGCCCGCCTCAGTTTCCCGAGACCGCAGCCTCGGTCTTTACCGTCAGCACGTAGGGCTTCAGGCCGGAAATGTCGAGGTACACAAAGGCGTTCTCGTCCATGGCCCGGCCATAACCATAGAGGAAAATGGCGTACATACGGGTCCGCTCCAGGAATTTGTAGCTGTCGTCATACTCGATTTTGCCGCCGCTCTGGGTGCCAACACCCATGAAATACTTGCTGGCAATCCCCATAACGGCCTTCCCGGCGGGGACGGCCGCGGACTGGATGACAGTAGTGGGGAACGGGAACACGTCGTGGTTGAAGGTCCCGTCGGTGGCCCGCACAGTGGTGGCAGGAAACACCTTGGTAAAATAGTCGCTGGGGTTGACCACCAGGACAACGGAGGGCACCGTGCGGCGCACACCGTTGGGCCCCTGGGTCAGCGTATCCAGAAGGCTCCCGTAGGTCTCAGGGGACAGGTCAGTGACCGTCACGGCGTCCTTCACGGAATAGACGCCGTCCACCGCCCCGGTCAGCTTACGGTCCATGCCGATGGGCATGTCCTTGCCGGTGCCGTCCACGATGCCCACTTCCAGCTGAACAGCCAAGGCCTCGGTCAGCAGTTCACGGACATAGCGGTCCAGCCAGGCGGGACCCAGATCCAGCATATACCGGCTCACGGGGATGTAAGCGGTCAGGATGGCCAGGGAAAGGTCCAGCTCCAGGAAGTTGGCGGACAGTTCCCCGTCGAAGCCGCTGCCGATGGGGCCCCACTTGGCCGCCCCGCCGGTGGTGGAAAGAATGATCTTGACGAGGGCGCCGGTATTCTGGAACCGGATGGCGCTAAGAAGGGGGTGGCTCGCCTTGATGTCCTCAAATACCGCGTCGATGACGGTCTCCGGCAGAACGGTGTCGATACCGGTCAAGGCCTGCTTGGGCAGCTCATTTTTCATGGCCTCGATGACCTTCTCATAATAGCCCTTCTCCTGGGAGGTCAGCACCCGGCAACCCCGGGCGGCCAGAATGCCGTTATCCTGCTGAAGCCGCGTTTCCCGCACGTCCCCCAAGATGCTCTCCTGGATGCTGTCGGCCAGGTCGCTCCACGCCTGGGCAAAGTCTTCCGATTTGTTCTCCCGCACGGCCTCGGCCATGCGCTGCATGATGTCGTTGCGCTCCGTCTGGAGCTGGTCAAGGTTTTTCATCGTCACGCTCTCTTTCCCGCGCACAGCGCGTCAAAAAATGTGGATACGGTCTTTTCCTCCGGCTCCGGGCCGGGGGATGGTTCCGGCCCTTCCTGGACCGGGGCGGTCAGGCGGTCAAAGACCAGTCCTCGGGCCGACTGGCTGGGGACCTTGGCCTGGGCCTGCCCCTGGATGGCTGTCGCGAATCCCATCGCCAGGGCGTCGGCGGGCTTGATCCAGGTCTCCTCCGCCAAAAGCCGCTCCAGCTCGACGTCATCGATGGACACCCGCTCCCGGTAGACATTGGCCGCCGTCTCGCTAATGATCTCCAGATCCTCCGCCGCCTTCCGAAGCTCCTCGGCGTTCCCCTCCGCACAGGTCCAGGCGTTGTGTATCATGAGCAGCGAGGCGCTGTTCATCACCCGCTCTTCCCCCGCCATGAACACCACGGAGGCGGCGGAACAGGCAAAGCCGTCACACACCGTCTTGACCTTGCCCTTGTGGCGCTTCAGGGCATTGTATATCGCAAGCCCTTCGGCCACCTCGCCGCCATAGGAATTGATGTACACGTTGATGCGGTCCACGTCCAGGCCCGCGATCTCCTGGGACAGGTCATAGGCGCTCACGTCGCTCTCCATCCAGGGGAAAGAGGTGATGTCCCCATAAATGGAGAGCTCCGCCTCTCTGGCCGCCTCGTCGGTCACAAGCTGATAATACTTTCTCATACTGTCTCACCTCCTTCCAATGCCTTTAAAAGCTCCTCTACCGTTGCGTAGTTTTTGGTGATGAAATGCTCCCAGGCCCACGGCTCATTGATAAGCGGCTGGCCCAGCAGCCCCCGGATATCGTTGATGCACACCACGCCGGAGGAAACCAGCTTGTCGATGTGCCCAGAGGAGGAGAGCAGGTCGATATGCTTGATGGCCGACGTGTCCACCCGCAGGTAGTTCCCCCGCAGATACCCCGCCTTTCCATACCGTTTGCGGTTGATCTCCTCCTGGATGTTGTCCGCCAGCGGGTCCACGCAGAAGGTCAGGAGCTGATCGGTGGCCGAGCTCACGTCCTGAACAGAGCCGTTCAGCAGGGCGGGCGGGATACCGAACCCCCTGGCGGTGAAGTCAGTCACATCGTCGATCATGCTGCGGATGTCCCTGGTGCTATCGGCGCTGTACGTCTTGCTTGAAAGCGCGGTATAATCCATTCCCTTGTAGACCGGCAGTATCGCATTCTCCGCCTCGGCGAAACGCCTGAAGTCTGCGTTCTGGATGGCCTCATACCGTTTCCGAAAGTCAGCGTTGCTCATCATCTGCACATCCAGGGACATGGTGCCCTTTTCGCCTCTCGATTTCTGGTAACCCTTCATCCCGTAAGCGATGAGCTTGCCATAGGACAGATAGAGCCCGTTTGTGATGCGCCGCATATTCTCTTGGGTCAGCTCGAAGAACAATACCTCCGACTGGGAAAAGGTCCGACCAAAGGTAAAGTCCCCTACTGTCACCTGCTCAAAAAGATCCTCATACAGGGTGTACTCCCGACGGACATAGCTGTCGGCCACGTAGAGCTTCCCGCCCTGTTCCACCACGAGAGCGGTCCTTGTGTTGTAAAGCTGATGGACCAGCTTGTGGAGAAAGGCGGTGCTGTTCTGATTCTGGTTGGGCTCGATGTTCCAAAGGTAATACTCCGCGCCCTTTTTCTCCACGTCTCCCTCAAAGGTCTTGAACTCGCATTTACTCAGGGCGTTGCCCGCCAAATTGACGCAGGACTGGAAGGCCAGCTCCCGGACATAGAGGTCGGTAGCCAAGTCAAAAAACTCGCTCTCTGTGACAGGCTTGGGCTCCTCCCCGGTTTTTCCTGTCAGCCATTTCCAAAAGTGAAACGCCACGTTCTCCCTCCTCTCATCCGATGATGACGCCCAGCTCCGGCAGGTCCCCGGACGGCCCGGTCCCGTTGTCCTCCTCCACACACATGGCAGCGGCGAGGGCCATAAATGGATCGGTTTTCCGGCTCTTGGCCTCAATCTTGGCGTAATAAAAATTGCCCGTGTCCGTGCCTTCTCTGCGGCCGGACCGGACAAGTTTCGTATTGTTGACCGCCCACCGCAGGGGCGGGTTGTCCCCCCAGGTGAACCAATGGTTGTTGAAGCAGCTGTCGATGATGGGTTGGACCTTCATGATGTCGCTGGGCCGGGTAAGGTAGACGTTCCCGAACTCTTTTGCCCCAAAGCCGATCTTGAGGAGAGCGTCCCTCATCAGGGCGTATCGAAAATTATCCAGTGCCACCGTCTTGACGTAGTAATCCTGGGCGGTTCGGGCAATGTACTCTGTCAACAGCTCCGGGGCGATCTCCACGTCGTCTACCGGCGTCACCAGCCCCAGGTCCGCCCACGCCCGCCATGGGGCCTTGACACGGCTCAGGTCCGGGTTTCGCAAGCACAGCCAATAGTGGCCGAAATCAAATCGCTCACTGCCCCGCTGAAAATGGAAATCCACCGCCGCCCAATCCCGCAGGCTGGCATAATCGATGCCCACGGTACACGTCAGCCCCCGGAGGTCAGGCAGAGGGGTGTTGGTGGCGGCGATATTTGCCCACTCCGTGACAGCGATTTCCATGTTGGATCGGGGCAGATTCATCCGCTTGGTGTAGAAGTCCAGCTCCGTGCTCTTGTCATAGGCCAGGGAGGTGAACTCCTGCTCCATCTGAATGCGCAGGTTTTCCAGGTACGGCAGAGAAGGGCAGGCCTTGACCCACGCCGTCTTGTCCCTCACGTCCTCCTCCCCATCCGCCTTGTAGAGGAGCGGGCACAGGCGGCTGTCCGGGATCTCGCCGTTCAGCACGGCGTGGGCGATCTCCAGGTCCTTGTCTAGAACCCCGTCCCGCACGTAGCCGTTGGTAGTGATCTTAAACACCCGGCTGTGCCTGCGCTTGCCGAAGCCGGATTTGAATACCCGGATGCTGTCGTCGTTTTCGTACTCATGCTCCTCGTCGAAGATAAGACAGGCGGACCGCTTGCCGTCCTTGGTCCTGGCGTTGGAGGTATTGAACTTGATATAGCTGCCTGTCCGCAGGGATTTGATGAGCTCCCTGGACTTGTAGAAGAAACGCTTGAGCTTGCCCCAGTTACGCTCCAGCATTTCATAGACGTCCTCGAAGGAGGTTTTGGCCTGGTCCTCCGAATTAGCGATGATGTCCACGTTATACCCCTGGACACCGTGGTCTGGGGTGGTGAGGTACCAGGCCAGACCGGAGATGAATCCGTTCTTCCCGTTCCCCCGGCCCATCATGATAAGAAATTCCGTGAACACCAGCGTGTCATCCGGGTAATAGCAGTGGACCAGGGCCAGGACAAACAGCTCCCAATCCATCAGCACCATGCCGAAGTATTTCTCGATGAGTTCCCTGGCCCGTTCCGTCTTTTCGGCGTCGATGACGACGCCTGGGGCGGTCAGCTTCCCGGCGATATACTCCGCCGCCTGCCGCATCTCCTTCGAGGCCGGGCGGGCTTCGGTGCGGATGGCGTCCAGATAGACGTCGATGTACTTACAGCCGGTCCGCTTCTCCATCCCCATCACCGCCGGTATTGGTGGGCTCGTCCGTATCCAGGCCCAGGCTGTCCATGATTTTGAGCATTTGGGCGCTGACCTTCAAAAGGTCCGGGACGGAATCGTTGGTTTTCTTCCCCGTCTCCATCCCTGCGGCGGTCACCACCGGGACTTTCTCTCCCCTGTCTCGGATGTCCTCAAAGAGGCCTGTCTTGATGTCGTAGAGGCCCATGTAGTCCTCCACCAAATCCGTATAGAACTTTCCCACGGTCCCGTTGCGCTCCAACTGGTCCAGCAGGTCCCGCCGGATTTCCTCCCGCCTCTCATCCTTCTTCATCGCCTTCTTCATCTTCTCACCACCTCCTGAAACTCTCACATGCGCGTGTCTGCCTCTCTTGTCTAGGACCCTGCCGAGTAGGCCGTCCCGTCTTAAAATCCAATTTTTTTGACCGGGGGGTGTCACCACCTCTCCATGGTCAACGGCGTTCTTGCCTCTGCTTCTCTCATCCGCTCCGGATGACAAACTGTCTCATGGCACTCCTTGCAGACGGATATGAGATTCCTCTTCCACTCCCCTGTCGTAGGGTCTTGGATGTAACGCACTAAGCCGTACTGCGGATACTCGTCCAGATGAAACATGTGGTGAACGATAACCGCCCGCCGGTGTTTGTGGTGTGCCTTGCATATTTGGCATTCATTGTTATCATCCTTGAGGACTTCCCGGCGCAGTTTCCTCCACGCTCGACTGTCATAAAAGGCTGTTGTGCTCGTTTCTCATCACCCGCCCTCCAGTGTCTTTTATCCCAGATATCTACGAAAAGAGCCGTCCACCAAAGTGGACAGCTCAAAATTTTCATATTATTTTCTCAAACCGCTTGACAACCACGTATTTACGTGGTATTATATAATCAGAAAGAGGGAAGAAGGTGAGACTGATGGCAAGGCAAAAAAAGCCAACGAAAAAGCCCACCAAAAACTCCATCGACTGGCGGCAAACCTTAGTCGGAGCTCTGGTGGACTTAATCGTTGGAACTGCACTACTCCTCATCGCAAAGATGATAGAGTAGGCACAGCCAAGGGGGCGGGGTCAACCGCCTCGCCCCCATCTTAAACTAAGTCCGCACCCATTGTCAAGGAGGTATCCTATGAAAGAATTTCTATTTGCGCTCGGAGTTTTGTTGATGGCATTTGGAGTGGTTAAACTCATTATAGCCCTTGTACAAAAGCGGAAGGGGAATTAATATGCTTCGTCTGAAAGAACTGCGCAAACAATACGGACTGTCTGCCGCCGCCCTATCACAGTTAAGTGGCGTTCCATTACGTACTATTGAGGACATTGAACGCCGCGGAGATTGCCGAATCTCTACTGCTCGCATAATATGCGACGCCCTGAGCATCTCCCTTGACATACTATGCCCCTCGTCCATCTGTGAAAAGGAGGAATAATATGCTGTTGACAGGCCCTCTTATGGGAAATGTTTATGTAATAAATTTTGGTACGTGCATTAAGGTCGGACTATCCGACAATGTTAATCGCCGCATCCACGAGTTAGAAAAGTCAACAGGTCTGACCGCTCTCGACGTGTACTCAGTAAAAACAAAACGAGCGACCTATCTAGTAGAGAAACTAGCCCATCAAACTCTCGCTCCATTTCGACTTGATGGAGAGTACTTCAGTTGCTCTTTTGAGTTTGCCAAGTCTGCCCTCCTCGAAATCATAAATGAATTGAATAAAGAAGGCACCATTGAACGTGATGACTTGGGTCCATCTCAATTTCTTTCAGTCTCAGAGTTTTGTTTAATACACAAGAAAGACCCCGGCAATGTCCGCCGCCTAATCCAACAGGGCAGAATACCAGCTGTAATGCTCGGCAAACAGTGGGCTATCCCCGCCGATGTGGAACCGCCCGCAGACAAGCGGGTGAAGTCCGGGCAATACAAAGACTGGAGAAAAAAAGTGGCCAAGCCGCCGGAGGACTGATCCCCCGGCGGTCTTTTTGGTCCTGGCCCTCACAGGTATCCAGAACACGATAATTGGCGCCACCATCAGCCTCATGCGGCCAAGAGTGACATATACCCCTCTTCGGGGTACGTTGCAGGCTCAACGACTCTTCCTGCGTGCCGTGGCCCCTCCCCCTTTTGGGTGAAGGAAACGGAAACGGCCCCTGCCGTCCTCGTGCGGACAGCTTGGGCATGGGGCCCGACGAGGTTGGCACCCCGCCGGGCAGGTCGGAAATTACTCATGCCGCCACGGTGCCGGGCGACTGCTGCAATGGCAACAGGCCCATGCCTTAAGCCTTTGCCTAGTCTAATACTATCAGACTTCAAACATGGCTTTCAATGGTCAATAGGGAAAGGGCTTGCCCATGTAGCCTATAAACCCAGCGCAAATCCAAGAGGCCCAGAGCATCCCTTATCCGTTCCCACTTCATGCCGTCCACATATCGATATCTTAACAGCTGTCGGAGCTTCCAATCCTCCACGGCAGCGATAGCATCTTCCAGTTCCCGCCTTAACCTAACCGTCTCCAGCCGCCTTTCTACAAGTTGTTCGGTCAGCTCGTCGATCTCCATCACGGCTTCTTCAACTCGGTTCCCACCGCCTGGACCGCCAGGTATCATCTTAACTGCTGTTGTTACCTTCTCTGCCTTGGATCTCCATCGGCTGATTTCTCCTTCCAGCCTGACCGCTTCGGCTTCTGCCTCCCGATACTTGTTAAGCTGTGCTTTTTTCTCCTGGTTCGTCACGCTTAGTCCCCCTTGGGACGGTATGTACATACAAAGCCAGCCTTCTCTGCTAGCTTTTTGGCCCTTTCCGTGTCGGCCTTGGCCTGGGCCTTTGTTTTATAGAACGAACAGTGCCCACAAGTTGCGCATAGAGGTTCATTGAGAACCGTACATCCGCCCTTTGCATATCCGAAGCAATCGGTCTGAAGCTTACGCTCCATCATCATCGAAATCGTCCTCCTTCTTTTGAAACAGCTTTCTTTATTTCCCCAAAACGTCCTCAAGGCGGACGGACTGGCCAGGGCGGAGGGAAGGCAAGAGCTTCTGAGGCAGAAACCATTGCTCGTAATGGCTTCCACAACCATCATCAATGGTTGCGCTTTTCGCTTTCAGCACTTCAAGCTTTGTCCCGCGCTCAATAGTGTCTATCCCCGCCGATTGCAGTGCCCGCAGAACCGCCACCTCCTCCTCGGTGAAGCGGGGCTTATCGGTCAGGATCCACTCCTGCGGACAAACGGTTTTATCAATGAAGCACATCACTCCGGCCATTGGGCACCCCTTGCAATGGCTCCGGCCCGCGCACAGCTCACGCACTTCCCCCAGCGTCCAGTCGGACAGGGGCTTGTCCATCTTATTCATAGTTTTCCTCCTTCGGCGGCTCCGGCAGGGGCATCCAGTGGGTGACACTTCTAAGTTCTTCTCCAAACCAGCCAGGTCGGTCAAAGAATGATTTATCGTCCTGCTGATACCAAGCGCACTCTCGCCCTTTGTCACACCATACAAGTACCTGCATCTGAACATATCCTTCGTCTGCCTTATCCTTGGGAATTTCAGGCAACCGATCCTTGACACTAATCCACTTACCCATCGTTCTCTTCCTCCTCTCCCTCCGGCAGGTCCATTCGAGCACCGCTTCCTCCCCCGGCTCAGGCCGGACGTTATGTTTCGGTCAGCGGGCGGCCACAGTGCGAGCAGAATTTTTTATCGCGGAGATTATATTGGCACTTATCACATGTCGTTTCGCAATGATAGTCAGTTCCCGTTTTCATACAAACCGCGTCACGGCAATATTCGCACCCCTTCTCCCGCTCCTGCTTTTCGCAGAGGGCGGCGACAGCGCGGGGAAACTCGTCAGGGGTAAGGCCGGTATCCTCAAAAAGGCTTTCCCACGCAGCGAGGCGCAGAAAGCGTTCCTCTGGGATATTGCGCGGGTAACCCTGCCGGATGCGCCTATCATAGGCTTTCTGCTGGGCTTCCGCCTCCTTGCGGTTCGTCAATCTATCCATCGTCTACCCCTCCTCCTGCGCGGGCTGGGTGAGCCAGGCCAGCATGTCCTTTGCTGCCAGCTCCCCGGACAAATATATCTTGCCGGTTGCCGGGGCTGCCCACATCGTGTGTGGGGCTATTCCATCAAGTGACACCACTAACTGCTCCGCCAACTCCTCGTCGCTCATGGCCCGGATGCGGTCAGCGTTGGTAGGTGGGTCGAGCGGTTTCTGTATCCAATTTCCACAGGTTTCATATCCGTTCAAAGTATGGTTACAGACACGATCACAGGCGCAGTTATAGCAAGTTTTCATCGCCCTTCGCCCCCTTCCGGTGGGAACGGCTCCAGCTTCTTACTCATTGGCGGCCTCCCCGGCCCCCTGCGGGCCACGCCACCGCTCAAAACCAGCGTCAGAAATATATCGACCGTAATCCTTGTCGATGTGCTGGATAAACGCCACCGCCCCGTCCCGCTCCACCGTCACGGCGGCAAGCTGGGTAGCGTAGGCCTTCAGCAGCCCCGCCGTATCGGCATCCAGCCGGTCTACATCGCACCCGTACCCGATGCTGATATGGTTGTAATCCGTGCTGTGATACGGGCATTGTTTGGCTTTGCCGCAGCACTCCATGGTCTTATCGCACAACACTGCCGCCACAATCTCCGGTGCCCTGTCCAGTAGGGCCTTAGTTTTATTGTCCATGGTAGGTAATCACCCTTTTTCTATGTATTAAATAACGTTTTCAAGGCGAGTAAAATTTTTCGCCCAGCAAATAACATTGCAATACATGTTTCGTTTAAAACCAATTTTACATATAAGCAAATTTTTTTCACTGATAATCTCCTCACATGATATAATGTTTAAAAGGAGGAACAGAAAATGGATTTTACTTCCGAACAACTTGAAGCAATTGCCAAAGCCGTCGCGCCGCTTCTTCCTCAAATATATGACGACTTAGCACACCCTGTCTTAACCGAATCTGGAAAGATGCTTGCCCGAATACCTAAGGCCATAAATGCAGCATTATCCCATGTAGACATTTGGATAGCTCAACGAGAATATGCAGTGTCTCACATTAAAGAGTTGCTTTCACTTGAATTGAGGAATACTCCATCAGAAAAAATTGTTTCTCCCGAAATGTATGTTGCCATTCCCGCAATTGAAGCCATGTCATATTCAATGGACAGTGAGAATCTTCGCTCAATGTATGCCAAGCTACTTTCTAAAGCAATGAATGAAGATACCAAATCAAGTGTACATCCAGCGTTTGTGGATATTATTCGGCAGATGTCACCAAATGACGCTCTGATTATGCAGCGCTTTACTGAGGACCTTCCCATTGTGCGATTTAAAATATCCGCAGACTCTTTTACATCAAAATTACTCTCGGACCATGTGATGCTTCCATCTTTTGTTGACCATGAATTGTCATATGATGAGCGTTGTGTAAGCCTTTGCGCTCTAGTGCGGCAAGGATTGATCGAGCTTGATTACAACTCCAAACTGGATTGCATACCTGACCCATATGAACCCTTTTACAAAACCACAATCTATAATGATCTAAGCTCTGACTATGACTACCCACATGTTATAGATTTTCAGTGCGGAGTGGCTAGTGCCACACTATTTGGTCGTCAATTTATTTCTATTTGTTTGCAGTAGCTCTTTATGCACCACAAACTTTTTCGGCATCACCGTTTTGGAGTCCAAAAAGTGGTCACAGCTTCCGTCCGGGTTCTCAAATCCGCCCATGCAGTAGATCCCGCAAATGTCTCGCCGCATCCTGGCGTACCAGCACCAGGCACAGATTTTCTTCTGATCCATTACACAACCTCCGTTCCGGGTAGCCATATCTGCCCAGGCATCACGCCGTCCTCCATCCACCAGTGGTACACATCCGCGCCGGTCTGCCAGTCGGTGGGCAGGTCCCGGCCCCGGCGGGCTTCCAGCATCTTATCAAACGCCCGGATATAGGCCGCCCGGTAAGTGGGGAACACCTGGAACTCCATCTTTCTGGCATTGCCAGCCATGGGACACCCCACGCACCCCACCCGGCAAAAGCCCATGGAATAGAGCGGGTTCATCTCCAAGTGGAGGCTCTCGCAGTAATCTAAGACGTTCTGGGTGAACCACTCGATGATGGGATTGACGATCCGTTTCCCTTTGAGCGTACAGACCTCAAACTCTCTTCTGGCCTCGTCGTTGTCGTTCATCAGAACCAGCTTTTTCTTGGGGTCCCGGTGGGTCACCTCCAGCGCTCCACGCTTCTTCCGGGCGACGGATTCCGCCCAGCGGACTCCGGTGGCAATCAAACGGCCCTCTCCCCCGTGCTCTTTGAGTACCTCACAGCAATAACGGACTAAGCGGGTCGGCGGCATTAGCTTTTTGGGGATCAGGTCCCACATGGTGGTCGGCTGGCCCTTGTAGACCGGCGTCTCGATTGCGCATTTGATCCCCTCACACTCCAGGCGGTGGAACACCTTGCGGATGTGATAGACCGTCTGAGGAGCGTCCGCTGTGGTGTGGTTATGTAGGACCTCAAATGGGATGCCCGCCCGCTGGGCCAGATGCAATAACACCTCGCTGTCCTTCCCGCCGGAGTAGCAGACCACCAAGGGTTGGCCGGTAATCTGAAAAGAGAGATCCGAGGCCATTTTGTAGCGGGCTATCGCCTTTTCTTCCAGGTTCATCCCTTCGCCACCTTGGCCTTGTAGATCTTCCCGCCATGCTGGAGGATGTAGAGGATGGGCCAGCGGCCGCCGCCGAAAAACATGACCTCATGGAGGAAGGCAAGGCCGTATTCGTTTCTCTCCGTCACCCACACAGGGGCGGGCTTTTTAAAATCAAGCATCTGCTTATAAGTGAGTTCGTTCATACTGTTTCCTCCTTTGCACGCTGGCTCGGACGGGCCGCTTCTCGGGCCGCCTCCTCCACCCGGATGTAAGTTGCTCCGCCGCCTTCCATGTAGAACTTATAGGCGTGGAGTTCCACCACTTGTTTATCGTCTTTGTACCCCAAGCCGTTGAGCGCGTCGAGCACGATTTTGATAACATTGTCGATATCCGGCTTTACCAGCGGACGGAGGATAGCGGCAAGCATCTGGAGGATCCTGCACTTAGGGGCGCTCCTGGGGATGGGGTGGTAGGCCTTGATGGTGACGGACACCGGTCCGGTCAGGGGGACGATGGGGCCGTGGACGGCCCGGCGGAAGCACCACTGGACCTTGTCCTCAAAATCCTCGGTGGCTTTCGGGGTGTAGACGTGGCCTCCCCTGGTCATCCGGGGCCGGTCCTTCCCGTGAAGGCCGGGGACGGTAAACTCAACCATGGGCCTCCTCCAGCGCCCGCATCCCCCGGTCCAAGGCTTCCATGATCTCCCGGCAGGCCGATGCCAGTTCCGTGTGTCCCTGGAGCTCATCAAGCCTCGCCAACATCGACCATCGGTAATGCTCAGATTGAAGGATCTCGGCCGCTTCTTGGTTTGTCATGTATATCACTCCTCAAACGGGACCGGGGCGCCGCCTAGGTCCACTAAAGTAGTTTGTTCCGTCATTCGCTCCCAGCCGTAGGCCTTGGACGGCCCTTTCCCGGGTGGGTAAAACCGGCATGAATCCGAATCAAACTCCAGCCCTACCTTGCCCCTCTTCCCCCGGTTGCGGACCTTCATCACGTAGACCAGCGAGGAACAGCTATCGTGCTCGGCCTCCTCCTCAGAGAGCCGCCGCACGGAAAACACGTTATCCGCCAGGTTGGCGATGTCCCCGGAGCCGGAAATATCGTCCCCGTCCGTCACCGGCTTGCCCTGCTGGGTCTTCCGGGGATGCGCCACCAAGTGGACGTGGACCCCCTGGGCCTTGGCGAACCGTGTCAACCGCTGGGTGAACATGGACTGTGCCCGGTAGAAATCCCGGTCCCCCGAGAGGCGGGTGGTCATGATGTTGTCCACCAGAAACACGTCACAGCCAAGGACACGATTTGCGTAAGTAAACTCATCCAGGATTCGATCCTCATCGTGGGCGGAGCCGTCCCGGATGTCGTTGAGGTAATACCGCCCGGCCCACCACTCGTCCACCCGCCGGGCGGCCATGGGCTGGGCGCAGCTTATCTGCTCCCCCACCTCCGGGTCCTGGAACAGATCCAGGTGTCCTGGCCCCACCGCTTGGATCAGGGCCCAGGCCTTGAACTGCCCGGCGGGCAGCTCCCCGGAGTAGGCGCAGACCTTGTGCCCTTGGTCAATGGCCTCAAGAAGGATTTGACTCAAAAGGGTGGACTTTCCCTCCCCCCGCTTACCCGTCCAGACGGACAGCTCCCCGGAGCGGAAACCACCGGTGAGCTTGTCCAGCACCGGCAGGCCGGAGAGCGTGCGTGGGACCTCCCGCTCATCCAGGACCGAGACCCGGGCCAGCTCAAGAAGCCCGTAAGAGGGCTCCATCACAGCTCCGTACAGAAGATTATTTATCTCACTGGGCACGTGGGCCTCCAGGAAAGCCGTAATGGAGGGATAGTCCCCAAAAGCCCCATCCCGTGGGGAGAGCACCGGCAGGCCCCGGACATGACGCCGCACCTGCTCAACCAGCTCCCGGTCCGGGGATGCCACGAACACGAAGGGAAACTGAGAGAGCCAATCCCCGCAGTCCTTCACGTCCTCCCACCGCCCCGTCACTGAGAGACAGACGGCGTTGACGCCGACGGCCCGCACATCCTCCGGAGACTGGCACCACCAAAGGCCGGTGCTCATGCTCGGGTCGATCATCCGGGGCTCACACAGAAGGACGCCATCAAAGCAGAGTGGGCCCATAACCGTCATCCTCCTCTCCGGCAGGTGGTCCGGGAACCTCCGGCAGCTTATCCTCCCATCGCTCCTGGTTCAGCCAGGTGGCGGGGTTTGGTATGTACTGGCCGCCGTCCCTACTCCATTGGCTGCTGCACTTCTGCCGCTCCACGGCGGTCAGGAGTGATTCAAGCGTCGTCTTCTCCAAAGCGCGCTCGAATGCTTTCCTAGCAGGCTCTTTGCCAACTTTCTTCGGGTACTTGGACCAAAACTCCTCGAACTCCGCCCCCCGCTGGGGGGTATGGGGGGTATTCTTCTTCTCCTTCTTCTTTTTCTTCTCTTTGGCATCGTCGGCATTGCCGGATATGCCACGGCATCCCGGGGCATTCCATCGTTTTTTTGCCTTCTCCGCCTGTGCCGCGGCATATCCCTCGTACTTCTTGGCGTCTCTGTCGATCTGAGCGGCAATAAAATCAAAGGCATACGCCTCATTCCCGGGCTGGTCAGGCGTCAAGCCGGTCTCACTGTATCTCAGAAGGGCCCGGAACAGCCGTCCGGCCTCCTCATCGGTGAGGCGGGCTATGGCCTGTAAATAGCTGTGGTACGCGCAGAAATACTCCCTCGCCATTGGACCTCACCGCCCATCAAAACGGGAGGTCATCGCTGTCATCCAGCTCGGCGAAATTGTCACCAGAGACGTCCACACCGCCAGCCGGTCTCTGGTACGCCGGAGAGGTGTTGGCGCTGTCGCCGCCGGGTTTGCCATCCCCAAAGTAGACGTTGTCGGCCACCACCTCGGCGGCGGTGCGCTTGTTGCCGTCCCGGTCCGTATAGGGGCGGATCTGGAGGCGGCCCTCCACCACGGCCATCCGGCCCTTGGTGAAGTAGCGGCTCACGAACTCCGCGGTCTGACGCCAGGCGACCACACTGATGAAGTCGGTCTCCTTCTCGCCGGTCTGCTTGTTCTTGAAGTCACGGTCACAGGCCAGACGAAGGGTGGTGACGGGGACGCCGCTGGGGGTGGTGCGCATCTCAGGGTCGGCTACAAGGCGGCCCTGCAAAACTATCCTATTGAGACTCAACTTATTTTCCTCGCTTTCAGCTTCCAGATGCGGCAGAGGGTCTTGTCCAGCACGATCCCACCTGGCAGGTGGTACCGCTTGAAAAAGTCGGCGTCCGCCATCGTGTGGGCCTCCTGGTGGTGGCTCCGGCAGACCGGAAGCGCCTCCAAACCCTCGTGGCAGATGTCGTGCCGGTCCCGGCCCATCCCCACCCGGTCCACGTGGTGCAGATCGGCCGGCCCGCCGCAAACACAGCATTTTTTAGTCATCAGGCAGTAGTAGATGTAGTCCCCCACGTCGTCCACATAGTCCAGCAGAGAGAACCGGCAGGGGATGTCCCAATCCAGGATAAAATGGATCAGAAACCGTTGAAAGGCGCATACCAGGGACACGGGGGCATTGGACAGGGAGAAGATCTTGTCCGCCGTCTCCCCCAGATCTTCCGCCAGGAATTTGAGTTTCATGTACTCTTTGGTGGAATCTGCCCCCATACCGGTGTAGTCACTGATCTCCCGGAGCAGGGCGTAGCACATGTTCCTCTGCTTGCCGGACAGTGTTCGGGAGTCCACGAGCTGGACAAGGCACTCCCGGTATTGTCGCTTGGTGAGGGTGAACCAATCGTCATAGTGGGCCTGGATGGTCACCGTGCCGGTGCGCTCGTCGATATCCGTAATAACGCCCTTCACCGTGTCGATGGGCGTTTTCATGCCCCTTCACCGTCCGCCGCCTTCCTGGCCGCCTTGGTACACTTGGCACACAAGATCCTACCGTTCTTCTCCTTGCTTCGCTTGGCCGAGACAGCCGCCTTGATGAGCTGTTCCCCGTCGAAGTAGTCAGCAAATCTGGCCCCGCACTCCTCGCAGTAAACAGGCTCGTCCCCTTCTGGGGGAATCCTGTTCCCGGGCTTTTTATCCTCCTCGTCCAGCTCCGCGCTGGAGATCTTGTCCGGGTCATCTCCGGTGGGAAGGGCAAACGTGCGCAGCCACATGTATTTGAAGGCGTAGGTCATGGCCTTCCCGCTCCCCTTGTCCTGGCTGTCCGCGCCGTCTCCGCAGGATACGATCTCGATGTACTCTTCCGGGTTCTCCACGTTCACCAGCCGGTACACCACGTCCACGTGGGTGATTTGCCCCGTACGAGAGGCGGTCTGGGAGATGGGGAACACCACCAGACTATATTTAAGCAGCTCCGCCCGCATGATGGATGTGACCTTCTCTTCCGACAGGGCCTTGTACTTTGTGGAACCGAACTCCACCTTGTCGTCCTTGGCGAGATATTGCACATCTGCCATGATGGAGGCCATTTTTTCATAGAGATTCATGCTTGCTCCTCCTCCGGGATATGGAACTTTTTACACGCCTCGTTCCAAATCGTATCCTTCAAATTGTCGGAAAGGTATTTCTTCAGCTCTCGGTCATAGAAGTCCATCACCTCAAGCCGGGCTTCGGCCAAATCGTCTTCCCTGGCCTTTTCCGCCTTATGGTCACGGCAAAGGGCGCCTGGATCGTAGTCGAACAGGTTGTGGATTTCTCCCAGCTCCTTGCCGCAGCGGGCACAGCGCTGATACCGGATCGTGCCGGGGATAATGGTCTCACGGACAGGCATTGACTTTTTGCCTCCGTTCTGTTATCTTGTGGGTGGAATCTTTTTCTTTGCTGCTGTCCTCGGTGTCGTTACCACCGGGGGCGGCTCTTTTTATCTCTTCAGGCGGAATGGCCTCCCACAGCGTCACCGTGTGGCCAGCCCGGTTTTTCGTCTTACCGATGGATCGGATAAGCCCATCGTCCCTAAGTTCCGTCAGCCTCGGAAGAACGCAGTTGGGATTCATAAACCCCATAGCCGCCATGAGCGTATCACCCGACATGGGGCCGTCGGACAAAAGCCTTTGGTAGATCATTTTCCTCCGGGTGGGGGCATCCTCTCGGCTCTCGTAATACGCCTCCCGCCGGGTCTCCTCCGGGATGCTCACAGCACCCACCTCCCCAGGCCAATGCCGACACACAGGATCAAGGCCAACACCGCCAGCCCCTTGATCCAGGCCTCCGCCTTCTGCTGGAGGCGTTTCTCCTCCCGGGTGAGCGGCTTTACCCGCTTGCCTTTGTAGTTCATGGCTCTGGCTCCTCTCCTCCGGTCCCGCAGTGCTCTGCGGCTGCGTCGAACCGATCTATGTCCTCCCTGCGGAAGACGTAAGGCCCAATACGTCCTCCTCCAGTGTTGATCGCGGTCATGCGTCCACTACGCACCCAGCGGCGAACGGTATCGACTGTGCGGTGGTAGCGAAGCGCAACCTGATCAATAGTGTAGGTTACTTCAAGTTCAGGCATTGTAGTGCCCCCTTTCTTGGTCCGTTTTATAGGACTATTGTTGTGGTATCCTTATCTTTCCAGATGCGTGGGCTATAAATGCGCCGATAGCCGTCCCGACCATGCAGGCAAACAGCCGGGCTAACCAATCATGCTCTAATTGTTTTAGCCGTCGTTCGTGGCTTTCTAAAATATCAGTAATTGGGGTCTGTTCAACTATTTTCATTGCTTTCGCTTTCTTGGGTCTTCTCCCCATCGTCAATCTGTCCCAGCAGGGTCACAATGCGGTTGTTCAACAGTTCAATGGCCTCCATGCTGTCCGGGTTCGCCCCTTCGTCGAGGATATAGCCCAACTCGGAGCTGATCTCCACCATACAGGCGATGACCTCCCCGTCGACCTTAAAATAGCGTTTTATTATATATCCCCCCTTTTTCGATGCGTTTTATACATAATGGTGCTGCGGCATACTTGTCTTACTAGAAAGAAAATGGTAGAGTATTGATGAAAGGATGTGGTGGAATGTCTATTTCTGAGGCCATAAAAACTGTGTCTGAGCCAATAAATAAACTGCTTGTTCCAGTCTCTTCATCGGCTGGAAGCACTTTACAAGATGCTTGGGAATTGGTTTTTGGTGGTTTTGGTAACTATGTAGAAAAAAAGCGCATAGTCAGAATGAAGGCCTTAGAAGACTTCAAAGAGTCCCTTGAACGCAAGGTTGCCGACATACCAGAAAATCAATTATGTGAACCAGCTCTATCCATTGTAGGACCAGCATTGGAGGCTTCAAAATATTATTTTGAAGAGCCAGAGCTTCGTGAAATGTTTGCAAAATTGATTTCTGCTTCAATGGACAGCACAAAATCACAGTCTGTCCATCCATCTTTTACAGAAATCATTCGACAATTATCCCCACTTGATGCCCAAAATCTCGCTTGCTTTGTTGCGCCAGATGGCTCTTTTGATCGGCTACCGATTGTTGAATATCGGATAAAAAATGTTCCCAAACGGTCTTACAACGTTTTTCAAACTAATTCATTTTTGTCAAATCCCAAGGAGCAATCGTTAACTCGGCAGGCAGTTTCCATTGCTGTTTTAGCGCGCCTTGGATTGGTTCAAGTCACTTTTAATGCATATCTAACAACCGAAGCTCTTTATAAGCCGTTTGAACAGACAGATGAATACCGGGTGCTTACTGATTACTGCTCCAAACAAGAGGGCAAGGCCTTAGACTTAGCAAAGGGCGAAGCATTTTTAACCCCTGTTGGTGAGGTGTTCTGCTCCATTTGCCTTCCCACCAAGAGTAGCTAAAGCACTTCCTGACTCCTTAAGCGCATTGGTTGTATCCCTTACATAGCGGTCGATTTTGTGGAAGCACAGCTTGGCGGTCACTGTCGCCACCAGCCAGGATACAAGGGCCGAAACCGCCACAACTTGAATCATCCCGTTCTCTCCTTTCTCAACTTAAGTAACCCTTTCCAGAGCCAGCCGGAGGTTTCCGCCCCCGGCTGGCTTTTTATGTACCGTCCTGGGTGTCGTTCAAGCCCAACAGGTAGTCCGTGGTACAATGGAACAGCTGGGACATCTTCAAGAGGATATCCGATGGAATAGCAGTATCTCCTCGCACATAGGAAAGGTACGTTTTTGAGGTAATACGCAACCGTGCAGCAAGCTCCTCTTTTGTAAGTTGAAGCCGCCCACGTTCGGCCTCAATGTTATAATTCAACTGAATCATCTCCTTTTAATAATCTAGATTCTAGAATCCATGTACAGAATAATCTAGATAATAGATTTTGTCAAGGTCTTTTAGGAAAACGCTTTCTAGAATCTAGAATTTTTTTATTGACTACAAGAAACAACTGTTATACTATTGTATTGTCCAGAAAGTGCTGACAAAGGAGGCCGATATGAAGTTTCACATTAAAGAGGCCAGAGAAAGCGCCGGTTATTCGCAAAAAGAACTTGCTGAAATAGTCGGTGTGGCCCCGAACACCTTTCACGGATATGAAAGTGGAAAGCATGACCCAAAATCGGACCTACTTGTAAAAATCGCCACTGCCTGCCACGTAACGGTTGATTTTCTACTTGGTGCCTCTACCCTCCAAGCCGTAAAAAAAGCCCCCTCCGAATTACCGGAAGAGGCTTTGAAAATTGCCAAGGATTACGCCGCCCTGAGTAAACATGCCAAGGGCGCAGTCAAGGCTATCCTGGAATATGAAATTAAAGACACCGCCGGGGAAGAGCCCACCGAGGAGCCTGGTAATGCAGCCGTTGTATCCTTCCCTAAAGCGAAAAAAACTAAAAGCGGCATGGTGGAACTCCGGGTCTACGACCAGCCCTCCGCCGCTGGCCTGGGGAACTATCTGGACGAGCCGGAATATCACATTGAGCAGTACCCCGATGCCGTCATCCCTTCTAAGACCGACTTTGGTATCATTATTTCGGGTGATAGCATGGAGCCTAAGATCCATGATGGTGGAACCGTATTCGTCCAGTCAATGCCAAGGATAGAACCCGGGCAGATTGGAATTTTTTCATTGAATAAAGAATCTTACTGTAAGAAATTAGTTGTAAGCCAAAATCCACATCAAGTCCGCCTGGTATCAATAAATCCAGCGTATGAGGACATCATCGTTATGCCATCTGATGATTTTTACACCGTTGGGCGGGTTCTGGGCCAGTGGACAAAAGGGTACAAGCAGGATATATTCGGTTGGTAATAATTAAGCCGCCCCCGGAGTTGCGACCTCCGAGAGCGGCAGAGCAAAGGCCCCAGCGGTTTAAACCAAGGCATCATTGCGCCCTTTTATTGTATCTCACTGGGCGCAAAATATCAATAGAAGGAGTGTTCGAGCATGAAAAACGCCAACGGAGATGGCAGCCTTCGCCAACGTAAGGATGGCACATGGGAGTACCGAATCAGCGTGGAGGGACGAAAGACGCCGCTGTCCTTTTACAGTAAAGATGCGGATGGCCGGGGCGCCAAAAAAAAGTATCGGGAATGGTTTAAAAAGACAGGTGGGAAAGCGGTCAAAGAGGTCAAACTTGTTAAGCAATGGGCCGAAGTCTGGCTGTCCCTCAAAAAGGCAGATGTATCCGCTGGATCGTTGGCATACGGGACATACGCAAATTACGAACGTTATACAAACGACTATATCCTCCCAGCGCTTGGAGGCAAAAAGTTGGATGCTGTAATGCCGTTTCATATTGCTCAACTCTACGCTAGTGAAAGGGTGGTCAAGCTCTCAAACAGCGCAAAAAATGAGATCCGGGTTTGCCTGAACGGGATATTTAAAAGCGCCAAGAAAAACCGCCTATGCTCTGAAAACCCAGTGGAAGACGAGACTTTTGCACGTAGCCCTGAAAAAAGCAAACCAAAAGTGTACTCCCTAGAAGATGTAAATAAAATCCTGGCCTACGCCCCGGGCCACAAGTGGGGCAGCCACGTCCAAATTGCGTTGTTTACCGGCCTGCGAACTGAGGAGCTCTGTGCCTTGATGTGGTCCGACATACACCTGGACGGAGACACGCCATATATCCTGATTCGCCAGGTAATTGCTAAGGTCGAAAACGCAGATCCGACAGTTAAACTTCCGCCGGATAAAAGCGGGAAAACAAAACGCCCGCGTGCATATGCGCTGCGGGAAACTACAAAAAGCAAAAAAGACCGGGTGGTGGCACTCACAGATGAAGGCGCAGCAGTGTTTAACAGTCTGCCACGGGATGGGCTATTTGTCTTCCCTGGCCTAAAGGGTCAGCCCTATCTTACGCCGCCACAATTTGCGTATCGTTATGGGGCCGTTCTGCGTGATCTCAACGCCACGTTAATCCCATCAGAACAGGTGCCGATACTCTCGCCTCACAAAGCACGGCACACTTACGCAACTCATTTGCTAAACGGAGGCGCTAATATTCGAGCCGTGCAGGAGCAGTTGGGGCACAGCAAAATTTCCACGACCCAAATTTATACTGAGGTCGATTTGGATGCCCGAAAGAATAACGTATCCAAACTGTCGTATTGACATCCAAACGAAAGCGTTGTAGACTTATACCACGAAAAAAACGTTTGGGTACAGTTTGGGTACCGTCCCTTGTTATATGGTCGAGTGCTTGCGGCGCAAAGCACAGATAGCAGGTTAAAACAAACTGTAAATCTGTTGCGTATCGCTTCGGTGGTTCGAATCCACCCTCCTCCACCAAAATAGCTGCCTCAATCGAGGCGGCTATTTTTCTTTTCTTTTTCTTCATGGTATCCCTCCTTTTATAATGAAACATTTGTTCTATCGACGGGGATATATTACCACTTACCTATCCGCAGCGTCAATACAACTAAGCAAAAAGCCCCCGCCAAACTGACGGGGGCAGTCCTGTTTTGCGGACACAGGATATTTAGACCATTTTCTAAATGTCTATTGACAGCGCCATTTTTATGGGCTATTATTTTGACAGACTTCTAAATAACGAGGTGAGATCATGAGTTTCCAGGAGACCTTCAAAGCCCTCGGCGACCCCACCCGGCGGGCCATCCTGGACCTTTTGAAGGACGGAGCCAAGACGGCGGGAGAGATTGGGAGCCATTTCGACATGACGGGGGCCACCGTCTCCCACCACCTCTCCGTTTTGAAGGAGGCAGGGCTTGTCAGCGACGAGCGCCGGGGAAAGTATATCTGTTATGAGCTCAACCTGTCGGTGCTGGACGAGATCACCGGCTGGGTGGCCGCTTTGAAAGGAGCGAAGCGAGATGAAAAGTAAAAAAGCCATCGTTACGATGTGGATATTCGCTCTTCTGCCGGCGGCGCTGGTGCTGGCCTTTACCCCCTTCCTGCCGGAGCGGGTGCCCACCCACTGGAATCTGGACGGCACGGTGACTTACGGCTCCGTGGGCACCCTGTGGCTCATCGCCGCCCTCTCCCCCGCCCTGGCGGCTCTCTTCCAGTTCATGCCCAGAATAGACCCCAGGAAGGGGAATTACGAAAAGTTTCAGGACAAGTATGACACCCTGGGGGTGCTGATGCCCCTGATCCTGTTGGTATGCCTGCTCATCACCATCTCCGAGAGCCTCCAGCCGGGGCGCATCAACGTGGGCCGGACAGTGGGCGTGCTGGTCGGCCTGCTGTTCGTCGTGATCGGGAACATGATGGGCAAGGTGAAGAGCAACTTTTTCCTGGGCTTCCGCACCCCCTGGGCCCTCAGCGACCCCGACGTGTGGAACAAGACCCAGCGGATGGGTGGCTTCGTGTTCTTCTTCTCCGGGCTGGCCGCCGTGGTGCTGGGGTTGTTTGCGCCGGAGAAGGTGTTCTTCTGGGTGTTCCTCCTGCTGCTGGCCGGTGGGCTGGGCGCCACCTTCTTCATGAGCTGGAAGTGGTATCAGGAGAAGGGGTGAATTTACCTTCATGGGAGACCGTGCCCTCCGGGAAGGAGCTTTGATTTTCTCCCCCGGCCTTCTTCTGAAAACTTCCCCAATCTGTCCACAAAAGCGCAAGAAACCCCCGGGGCCGCTACGAAGTGCGGCCCCGGGGGTTGTATGTTCTTAGGCTTCCCCTGGGGGAAGCTGTCGAGCGCAGCGAGACTGATGAGGGGAATGTTCTCCTCACATGTCCCCAGCCAGCATAGCTGGCCGGCCACCGCTAAAAACTTGCCACCGGCAAGTTTTCTTCACGCTATGGCCCCTCATCCGTCAGCCCTTCGGGCTGCCACCTTCCCCCAGGGGGAAGGCTAAAGACCAGGCTGTATCAAGAAGCTATCAGCGCCAGCGGCGCTGGCGGGACCACGGGTCACACGGATGCTCCCGTACTTTTCCCCCTATCAATGGGCAGTAGACCTTCTACCGGGAAGGGAACCTGCGCCCAGGTCTGCACCCAAGACTTTTCTTTGGGGGTCTGGGGGACGCACGTCCCGACGTGCAGGCAGCGGACAACTAGGCGGAATCCCTCTCCCATGCGTTCAGCTGTTTCAGCACCC
Source organism: Oscillospiraceae bacterium (assembly GCA_022846075.1). Lineage (GTDB taxonomy): Bacteria > Bacillota > Clostridia > Oscillospirales > Oscillospiraceae > Vermiculatibacterium. Next base: position 570,662 of record AP025582.1, on the reverse strand, counting down.
CCATCAGTTTTTTCGCCTCAGGTGGCTGGTTAAAGCTCACCCAAACGATGCGGTCCTCCCACAGGGCCAGCCAGTTGCGCTCCCGCGACTCCCCGTAGAGCGCCGTGGCCCCCAGGATTTGGGGCCACGGTTCCCACTCGGAGGAGGTGTTGTGTCGGCCATCGGTGTACATGTCCAAGCACAGGTCGTAGACAAATGGGGCCTTCACGTCCACGATCTGGTACCAGTACCCCTCGTCCCCGCCCCAGGCGATAGCCGCCAGCGGGGAACTCTGATAGGTATAGTGGTCGGACACAGGTGGCATTGGCTCTCTCCGCCCCGCCACGGCCGTGACCCCCAACCACGCCAGCGCCGCCAGGGCCAGGGCAAGAATGACGGCCTGGCCCCGCCGGTAGACCACCCGGACCGACTTCCCCTTCCGCCAGGCCAAATAGCAGCCCAGGCTGAACAGGCCGAACAGGCCGAGCAGCACCTGCGCGGCCGCAATGGTCAGCTTCGGGCCGTCGGACAGGGCAATCACGGAAAAAGCGCGCAGCTCATCCATAAAGCCCAGGATGCCCAGCAGACCTATCGCCAGGAACAGCACGGCGCCGACCATCCATCTGCGCCGCTTCCCATTCCCCAGTTCTGGCTCCTCATAGGGAAAGTCCATCAGCATTTGAGGCAGCTTCATAAAATCCCCCTCTCAAAACACGCAAAGGCCGCCCGCTGGGTGAGCGGGCGGCCTTGTTTCTTAAAAGTCGGCGCTGCCCACCGTGCGGGGGTGGGGCAGGACATCCCGGATGTTGGAGATGCCGGTGAGGTACATGACCAGCCGCTCGAAGCCCAGGCCGAAGCCCGCGTGCTTACAGGAGCCGTAGCGGCGCAGGTCCAGGTACCACCAGTAGTCGGCGGGGTCCATGCCCAGCTCCCGGATACGGGCCTCCAGCAGATCCAGCCGCTCCTCGCGCTGGCTGCCGCCGATGATTTCCCCGATGCCGGGCACCAGGCAGTCGGCGGCGGCCACGGTCCTGCCGTCGTCGTTGGCCCGCATATAGAAGGCCTTGATCTCCTTGGGGTAGTCGGTGACGAAGACCGGCTTTTTGAAGTGCTGCTCGGTCAAATACCGCTCGTGCTCGGTCTGGAGGTCACAGCCCCAGGAGACGGGGTACTCGAACTTCTGGCCGGACTTCTCCAGAATCTCGATGGCCTCGGTGTAGCTCACCCGGCCGAAGGCGCTGGAGGCCACGTGCTCCAGCCGCTCCTTGAGGCCCTTGTCCACAAAGGAGTTGAAAAACTCCATCTCGTCGGGGCACTTGGCCATGACCTCGGTGATAACGGATTTGATCATGGCCTCGGCCACGTCCATGTCGCCGGCCAGGTCGCAGAAGGCCATCTCCGGCTCGATCATCCAGAACTCGGCGGCGTGGCGCTGGGTGTTGGATTTCTCCGCCCGGAAGGTGGGGCCGAAGGTGTACACGTCCCCGAAGGCCATGGCGAAGTTCTCGGCGTTGAGCTGGCCCGAAACCGTGAGGCTGGCGGCCTTGCCGAAGAAGTCCTGGGCGCAGTCCACCACGCCTTCGGCGGTGCGGGGCGGATCGTTGGGGTTCAGGGTGGTGACCCGGAACATCTCCCCCGCCCCCTCGCAGTCGGAGGCGGTGATGATGGGGGTGTGGACGTACACGAAGCCCCGCTCCTGAAAGAAGTTATGGATGGCGTAGGCGGCGGCGGAGCGCACCCGGAAGGCGGCGGAAAACAGGTTGGTCCGGGGCCGAAGGTGCTGGATGGTGCGGAGGAACTCCACCGAGTGGCGCTTCTTCTGCAGGGGGTAGTCCGGGGAGGAGGGGCCCTCCACCTGGATGGAGGCGGCCTTCACCTCCAAGGGCTGCTTGGCCTCGGGGGTGAGGACCACGGTGCCGGTGACCACCAGGGCGGCTCCCACGTTCTGCCTGGCGATGTCCTTGAAGTTCTCCAGGCCCTCGGCCTCCATGACCACCTGGAGGTTCTTGAAGCAGGAGCCGTCGTTGAGCTCGATGAAGCCGAAGGTTTTCATATCCCGGATGGTGCGGGCCCAGCCGCAGACGGTGACCTCCTTGCCGCCGAATGTCTCCTGGTCCGCGTAAATGCGGGCGATCTGTGTGCGTTCCATTGGATGATCCCTCTCTCTACGTCTTTGTAGGTTTTGACAGATGCTTACATTATACGGACTTTGGCGGCATTTTACAAGGGATTTGTGGGAAAAGAAGGGCGGGCGCTATCCGTCCGCCCCCCATTTTCTCCTCGCCCAGCGCCACGCCCCGCCCACGGCCTCCCCCAGCAGGGCGCATCCGGCGTAGGCCACGGCCTGCCGCCAGTCGTAGGGCACGTTGGGCCACAGCAGATTGGGCAAAAAGGCCAGCCCCGCCGCCAGGGGCACCAGGGGGCAGAAGCCGTTCTTCTCCCCCGCCGCGATGCCCACTCCCACGGCGGTGAAGGGATAGGCCAGCACGGGCAGCACCAGCGCCCGGAGCAGGGGGACGGCGTAGTCGTCCAGCATCTCCGCCAGGGGCCGCAGGAGGAGGAACAGGGCGCACAGCAGGAGGATGTGGGGCAGGTTTTCCCGCCAGCCCAGGAGGGACCGCTTGCGCCCCTCTTTTTGCGTATTCACCATATCCACGCCCCCCTTTCATCTCCAGTATAGGCGAAAAAGGGCGGGCTGTCCATGGGGTTCGGACAGCCCGCCGCCGGGGCGGGATATGTGGTTTTAAGAGATGGCCTCGGCCCCTATGGAGTAGGTCCAGGACCCGGCCTTGTCCATTTGAGCGGTGCAGTCCAGGAAATAATAGGCCCCCAGGCCCGAACGCCACTTTTCGGCGTCGAAGGCGGCGAGGCGGGGCTCCTCCCCCTTGCCCAGGGCGGGGAGGCTCCAGGCCGCGTCGGGGTCGGTGGTGATGGAGAAGAGGATGCCGTCGGGCCAGTACAGCTCCTCCCCGTCGATATAGCCCTCCTCCACCAGCTCGTCCCAGGTGCCGGTGACCAGCTCCAGGCCGTGGAGCTGGGCGAAGCGCCAGGCCACGGCGCTTTTCTCCCCGTCGGTGAGGGCGGTGAGGCCGGAGAGATCCACCCCCAGGTAGGTCAGGGCGCCTTCATTAAGGCCCGGATCCTCATTCCACAGGTCCTCCAGGACTTGGAGGTAGAGGCCGCAGCGGTCGTCCACCGTATCGGATTCCCCGGCCAGCGTCTGGGGGGCCGTGAACCGGGCGGGCCAGGTCTCCTCCACGCCGCCGGTGTGCCCCACCCAGACCTTCATCCCGTCCCGCAGCTCGGAGGCGCCGGAGGAGCCGCCGTCCATCGTCACCGCCAAATCCTGCACGCTGAGGGTATAAATCTCGCCGCTCTCCTCGTCGGCCAGCAGCAGTTCCCCGATCTCCGCCCCGTCCACGATCCGGCAGGGGGTCAGGTTCCAGGGGTTTTCCGTCTCGGCGGGGGTGGGCAGGGCGGTGGGCCCCGCCGGTGTCGGCTCCACCGCCCCGGCGGCGCAGCCGCACAGCAGGGATAGGGCGAGCACAGGGGGTAAAAGTCTCTTTCCGTTCATGGTTCCGGCCTCCTTTTTTCCTTTAGACGGCGGGAGGAAAAATTTGTTCCTCTTTTTTGCGTTTTGGCCCTTGACAGCGGGCCGCAAATAGATATACTAAACTTATGCTTAATACATAAACTTTCATAAAGGAGGCCAGGCCATGACCCAGCGGGAACGGGAGCTTTTGAACTGGATCGCGGAAAATCCCCTGATCTCCCAGCAGGAGCTGGCCGACCGGGCGGGGATCACCCGCTCGTCGGTGGCGGTGCACATCTCCAACCTGATGAAGAAGGGGTACATCGCCGGGAAGGGCTACGTGCTCCGCTCCGCCTCCTACGCCGCGGTGGTGGGGGGGGTGAACATGGACATCGGGGGGCGGTCCGCCGCGCCTTTGGTGGCCGCCGACTCCAACCCCGGCACGGTACGCATGTCCCTGGGGGGCGTGGGGCGGAACATCGCCCACAACCTGGCTTTGCTGGGGGTGGACGTGCGGATGCTCACCGCCTTCGGCGACGACCTCTACGCCCAGAAAATCGCCGCCTCCTGCGGGGAGCTGGGCATCGACATCTCCCAGGCCCTCCAGGTCCCGGGGGCGGCCACCTCCACCTACCTCTTTATCTCCGGGGACGACGGGGACATGGCCCTGGCGGTGAGCGACATGGACATCTACGACCACGTGACCCCCGCCTACCTCCAGTCCCGGCGGGCCCTGCTGGACAACGCCCAGGTCATCGTCACCGACACCAACATCCCCGCCGAGTCCATCCAATGGCTGTGCGAGAATGTGAAGGTCCCCATCTTTGCCGACCCGGTCTCCACCGCCAAGGCGGTGAAGCTGAAGCCGGTGCTGGGGAAGCTTCACACGCTGAAGCCCAACCGCATGGAGGCCGAGCTCCTCTCCGGGGTGGCCATCACCGACGACGCCAGCCTGGAGCGGGCGGCCAAGGCCCTGCTGGACACCGGCCTTCGGCGGGTGTTCATCTCCCTGGGGAGCGACGGGGTCTACGCCGCCGACCACGCCGGAGCCCTGCGCCTGCCCTGCTGTCCGGCCCGGATGGTGAACGCCACCGGGGCGGGGGACGCCTCCATGGCCGCCCTGGCCTGGGCCTATCTGGAAGGCACCGCCCTGGAACCCACCGCCCAGTGCGCCCAGGCCGCTGCCGCCATCGCCATCGAGGGGGCGGAGACCATCAACCCGGAGCTGAACGCCGGAGTGGTCAAGGCCCGGGCCGGACTTTGACACCCTCCGCCTTTTCATGGGACACACAGGGCGTGCCCGCCCGATAGACCGGGCGCTGTAAAACAGGAGAAAAAAGATGATCATATTGATAACAGGCGCGTCGCACACAGGGAAGACCGCGCTTGCTCAAAAACTGCTGGAAAGATATCAATATCCATATTTATCAATCGACCACTTGAAAATGGGGCTCATCCGCAGCGGCCGCACCAAGCTCACGCCCGAGGACAACCTTGCGCTTACAGATTATTTGTGGCCCATTCTCCGTGAAATGATCAAAACCGCCATAGAGAACCGGCAAAATCTGATTGTCGAAGGATGCTATATCCCCTTTGACTGGCCAAAAGATTTTGAGAAGGGTGATCTGGAGCAGATAAAATACTGCTGTCTCGTCATGAGTGGGAACTATATAAAAAACCACTTTGAAAGCATAAAAAGATACGCCAACGTCATAGAAAACCGTTTGGACGACGAGTGGTGTACGATGGAACACGTTTTGGAGGATAACGCGCGGTTTTTGGAACTTGCTCAAAGGCACAACGTAAATTATGTGCTTATTGATGATAAATACGAGATCGATATTGATTTATCCTGACCGCTTCCAGCTTGCCAAATTCTCCCCCCGCCCGGGATGGGCAGAATTCTTTTAAGTATTACTGATCCCGCATCCGTTCATTTTGATTTGTACAGGAGGTAAAAACATGAATCTCAACAAGTATCTGGACGTCTCCCCCGAGGTGGCCGAGGCCGTCAAAAACCACAAGCCCGTGGTGGCTTTGGAGTCCACCATCATCTCCCACGGCATGCCCTATCCCCAGAACGTGGAGACCGCCCTCAAGGTGGAGGAGATCATCCGGGAAAACGGTGCCGTCCCCGCCACCATCGCCATCATCGGCGGGCGGCTGAAGGCCGGCTGCACCCGGGAGGAGATCGAGCACCTGGGCAGGAAGGGCCTGAACGTGGCCAAGGCCAGCCGCCGGGACCTGGCGGTGCTGTGCGCCCGGGGAGAGGACGGGGCCACCACCGTCACCACCACCATGATCATCGCCCACATGGCGGGCATCCAGATCTTCGCGACCGGCGGCATCGGCGGCGTCCACCGGGGGGCCGAGACCACCATGGACATCTCCGCCGACCTGGAGGAGCTGGCCCACACCCCCGTGATGGTGGTGTGCGCCGGGGCCAAATCCATCCTGGACCTGGGGCTGACCCTGGAGTACCTGGAGACCCACGGTGTCCCCGTCATCGGCTACGGCACCAAGGAGCTGCCCGCCTTCTACACCCGCAAGTCCGGCTTCGCCGTGGACTACGAGATCGACACCCCCGCCGACCTGGCCAAGGCCTTCTCCGTCCAGCACGAGCTGGGCCTGGGGGGCGGCATGCTGGTCACCAACCCCATCCCCGAGGAGTGGTCCATGGACCCGGCGGTCATCAACAAGGCCATCGACGACGCCGTGGCCGAGGCCAACGCCCTGGGCGTTCACGGCAAGGACATCACCCCCTTCCTCCTGGACAAGATCCAGAAGCTCACCGGCGGGGACTCCCTGGCCTCCAACATCCAGCTGGTGTTCAACAACGCCCGGCTGGCCGCCCAGACGGCGGCGGAGCTGAGTCGGCTGTAAGATCCCAGGTCCACACGAAATGGAGAGAGCCGGCCCGGTGGGCCGGCTCTCTCTTCGCGCCCGGCGGCCAGATCCGCCGGGCGCCCTTTTTTCGTGATTTACATCCCGCCCCGGCGCGTCTATAATGGGAGCACCAACGTCGGGAGGCATGCCTATGAAACACCCTGCCCAAACCTATTGGAAGCTTTTTTCCTCCACCTTCCTGCTCAGCACCTTCACCTTCGGCGGGGGCTACGTCATCGTGCCCCTGATGAAAAAGCGGTTCGTGGACGACCTGGGCTGGCTGGAGGAGCAGGAGATGCTGGACCTCACCGCCATCGCCCAGTCCGCCCCCGGCCCCATCGCGGTCAACGCCTCCATCCTGGTGGGCTACCGGGTGGCGGGGGCGCCGGGAGCCGCCCTCACCATCCTGGGCACGGTGCTCCCCCCCTTCCTCATTCTGTCGGCGGTCTCCCTCTTTTACGAGGCCTTCCGCTCCAACCGCATCGTGGCGGCCCTACTGCGGGGGATGCAGGCGGGGGTGGCCGCCGTCATCTGCAGTGTGGTGGTGGACATGGCGGGCAGCGTCCTCAAAGAAAAAAAGGTACTGTCCGACTTCCTTATGGCGGCGGTCTTTCTCGTCACCCTGCTGCTGCCCAAGCTCAACGTCATCTGGATTATCCTGGCCTGCGCCGGGCTGGGCGTCGCTGCCGCCCTGTGGGGGGCGCGCCGGAACAGGGAGGCGGGGAAGAAATGATCTATCTTCAGCTTTTCTGGAGCTTTTTTCAGATCGGCTTGTTCAGCTTCGGGGGCGGGTACGCCGCCCTGCCGCTGATCCAGACCCAGGTGGTGGACCTGCACCACTGGCTGAGCATGTCGGAGTTCATGGACCTCATCACCATCTCCCAGATGACTCCCGGACCCATCGCCATCAACTCGGCCACCTTCGTGGGCATCCAGATCGCGGGGCCCTGGGGTGCGGTGGTCTCCACCCTGGGGTGCATCCTTCCCTCCTGTCTGGTGGTCTCCCTCCTGGCCTTTCTCTACTACAAATACCGCTCCCTCGCCGCCATCCAGGGGGCTTTGTCCGGCCTGCGCCCGGCGGTGGTGGCCCTGATCGCCTCGGCAGGACTGACACTGCTTACCACCGCGTTCTGGGGAGAGGGGGGCTTTTCCCCCACCCTGCCCGACCCGGCGGCGGTGGTTTTGTGCCTGGGGGCCTTCGCCGTCCTGCGCCGCTGGAAGCCCGACCCCATCGTGGTCATGCTGGGCTGCGGCGCCCTGGGCATGGCGGTCTACCTCCTCGTTCCCGGATTGATGTAGCGGGGACCGGTATTTTTGTGTTACGTTTCCATTACACCGCCGCCGGGGTGATTGCCTTTTCTCCCCTGGTAAATTATAATAAAGTCACCTTTAAACCCGCAAAAAAGCAAAGAGAGGCGAATGTTGATGAATCACTGCAAGCGCGTTCTGGCGGGCGCCCTGTCCGCCGCCATGCTGCTGGGGCTCTCCGGCGGGGCTCTGGCCGCGGACAAGAAATCCGACACCTTTACCTTAGGCATCTATTCCACCACCGACATGCACGGCAAGTGCTACGACCTCAACCCCATCACCGGCAAAGAGGTGACCAACAGCTACCTGAAGGTGGCCACCGCTATGAAGGCTGAGCGGGAGGCCAACGACGGCACCATCCTCATCGACAACGGCGACATTATCCAGGGCACGCCCATCATCTCCTACAACATGAACATGGAGGGCGGCAAGGACAACCCCATGGCCATCTGCCTGCGCTACATCGGCTATGACGCCCTGGTGCTGGGCAACCATGAGTTCAACTTCAGCCAGGACGTTCAGCAGATCTTCTACGATATGCTCTCCGACGAGACCGACCGGTATCCCGGCACTCCCGTGGACGTGGTCTGCGCCAACTACATCGACGTCAAGACCCAGGAGCCCAAGATGGACCCCTACAAGGTCATGACCTTCCAGGTAGGCGGCAAGGACTTCAAGGTGGGCATCCTGGGCCTGGAGAACGTGAACGTGCCCAACTGGGACCTGCCCAGCCACTATGAGGGGGCCGACTTCGTCCACGCCGACAACGCCGAGCGCTCCTACGCTTACGAGTGGGTCAACTACTGGCAGAAGGAGCTGCGGGAGGAGCAGAAGTGCGACTTCGTCATCGTCTCCGCCCACTCCGGCGAGGGCGGCGACGCCGTGGGCGCCGGGGACCAGGGGGCCGTGGGCGACGTCTCCGCGGAGTTTAACAAGGAAAACCAGGTGGCCCACCTGATCCAGAACACCACCGGCATCGACATGGTGGTGGCCGGCCACAACCACGTGCCCGGCGTCAGCTCCTTCCAAAACGCCGACGGCAAGGATGTCCCCGTGGTCAACGGCGGCACCTCCACCCTCACCAAGACCGTGGTGACCATTAAGAAGGACGGCTCCTTCACCATCGGCCAGAGCGAGAACCTGGACCTCACCGGCTACGAGAACGACGCCGGGCTCAAGGCCCTCATGGAGCCCTACTACGAGCGCACCGTGCCCTTCGTCAACGAGGAGATCGGCACCCTCAGCGGCGACTGGGACTCCGTCACCGACCTCTTCCACGTGGAGAGCGACACCATGAACCTGGTCCACGAGGCCCAGCTCTGGGCCACCGGGGCCGACGTGTCCCTGGCCTCCCCCGTGGCCAACAAGGATTTCTGCATCTCCCAGCTCCTTGGGAGCAAGGCCAAGGGCCCCATCAGCCTGAAGGACTGCTACTCCTTCTACAAGTACGACAACAACCTCCTCTACATGGTGGAGATGACCGGCCGCCAGCTCAAGGACTGGCTGGAGGACTGCGTGAAGGATTACACCGTGGCCGAGGACGGCACCATCACCGGCGGCGGCTTCGGCACCGACCAGCTCTACGGCATCAGCTACGACGTGTACCTGGGCAACCCCGAGGGGGTCCGGGTGGCCAACCTGGTCTATCAGGGCAAGCCCGTCACCGCTGAGCAGACCTTCAAGGTGGCCGTCAACTCCTACCGCCTGTCCGCCAACGCCGCCGGCGATGAGTACGGCTGGTACGCCGTCACCGGCATCACCATGGGCAGCGACAAGGTGCTGTGGGACGGCTCCGTCTCCGAGGAGTTCGGCTCCATCGGCGGCTCCGTGACCCTTATCATCGCCGAGTACATCAAAGCCCTCACCGCCCAGGGGAAGGAGATCACGCCCCCCGAGCCCAGGAGCCTGTGGACCCTGAACGCCGCCACCAGCGCCGAGGCCCTGGCCCCCGTCACCCGGCTGGAGTTTGTGGAGGCCCTGTACCTGGCCCAGAACGACGGCAAGCCCGCCGAGGCGGCCGTGGCCGATTTCACCGACGTGTCCGACCACAATACCGCCGTAAACTGGGCCTATACCATGGGGATCGCCGCCGGCAACGGCGAGGGCCAGTTCCTCCCCGACGCCCCGGTGACCCGGGAGCAGGCCGTGGTGATGCTGCTGCGCTATGACGTGGCCCGCGAGCAGGGCCCCTCCGGCGCCTGGGCCACCCGCGTGCCCTACACCGACGCCGCCAACGCCTCCGCCTGGGCCTCCGAGGCCATGATGTGGAACGTGCTGAAGGGTTATCTCTCCGCCGACGCCTCCGGGAACTTCCGTCCCCAGGGGAACCTGACCGCCGCCGATCTGGACGCCGCCCTGGCTGTCCTGGCCGCGGAGCAGTAAGTACAACAAAAAAGGAGCCCCGCCTGAAAGGCGGGGCTCCTTTTTTGTCCTTCTTTACTTTTCCACGTGTCCCCGGATCCGCTCCACGATCATGTCCAGGGCCACGGTGTTGTAGCCCCCCTCGGGGACGATGATGTCGGCGTATTTCTTGGAGGGCTCCACGAAGGCGTCGTGCATGGGCTTCACCGTGGTGAGATACTGGCTCACCACCGAGTCCAGGGTCCGCCCCCGCTTGTTCACGTCCCGCACCAGCCGCCGCAGGATGCGCACGTCGGCGTCGGTGTCCACAAAGATCTTGATGTCCATCAGATCCCGCAGGGCCTTGTTCTCAAAAATCAGGATGCCCTCCACCAAAATGACCCGGGTGGGACGCACCTCCACCGTATTGGGGGAGCGGTCGTGGATGGTGTAGTCGTAGGTGGGGCACTGGATGGCCTCCCCCCGGCGCAGGGCCTCCAGGTCCCGGACGAAGCGGTCGGTCTCAAAGGCGTCCGGGTGGTCGTAGTTGAGCTTGGCCCGCTCCTCATAGGGCATCTCCGAGTGGCTTTTGTAGTAGTTGTCGTGGAAGAGGACGGACACGTCCTCCCCGAACCGCTCCTTCAGCTTTTCGGTCAGCGTGGTTTTCCCCGAGCCGGTGCCCCCCGCGATGCCGATGACCATGATGTCCATAAACAGCGCCCCCTGTTTGATTTTATAAAATGATATCACAGGCCCCTGGGATTTGCGGTATCATTTTTATCCGTCCTTTTGATTGTCTCCGACGGAGACGGGAAAAAGGATTTTCTTGTTATTTTATCACACATGGCCCGAAAAGTGTAGTATAATGACTTCCATATTATCTGTGGAACAAAGGAGTCAATGCCCATGGATTACGCCGCGGAATCCCTCAAGCTCCACTACCAGTGGAACGGCAAGCTGGACACGGTGCCCAAGATGCCGGTGGACAGCAAGGAGGCCCTCTCCCTGGCCTACACCCCCGGGGTGGCCGCCCCCTGCCTGAAGATCAAGGAACAGCCCGGGGAGGTGTGGAAGCTCACCGACCGGGCCAACACCGTGGCGGTGGTCACCGACGGCTCCGCCGTGCTGGGCCTGGGCAACATCGGCGCCGAGGCCAGCCTGCCCGTCATGGAGGGGAAATGCGTCCTCTTCAAGGCCTTCGGCGGGGTGAACGCCGTGCCCCTGTGCATCGGGAGCCAGGAGGTGGAGGATATCGTCAGCGCCGTGCGGCTCATCGCCCCCTCCTTCGGGGGCATCAACCTGGAGGACATCGCCGCCCCCCGGTGCTTCGAGGTGGAGCGGCGGCTGAGGCAGGAATGCGGCATCCCCGTCTTTCACGACGACCAGCACGGCACCGCAATCGTGGCGGCAGCTGCGGTGCAAAACGCCTGCAAGGTGGTGGGCAAGGAGCTCAAGGATATGAAGGCGGTCTTTTCCGGGGCCGGGGCGGCGGGCACCGCCATCTTCAAGCTCCTCCACCGGCTGGGGCTGCGGGAAGCCACCCTCTACGACATCAACGGCGTGGTCTACCCCGGCCGGGCCGATTTGGAGGGGGACCCCTATCTGGCCGAGCTGGCGGCCCTGAGCCGTCCGGCGGTCACCGAGGGCGGGCTCTCCGCCGCCCTCAAGGGGGCCGACCTCTTCATCGGGGTATCCGCCCCGGGGCTGGTGACGGCCAACATGGTCCGCTCCATGGCCCCCAGGCCCATTCTCTTCCCCATGGCCAACCCCACCCCCGAGATCATGCCCGACGAGGCCCGCTCCGCCGGGGCGGCGGTGGTGGGCACGGGCCGCAGCGACTTCCCCAACCAGATCAACAACGTGCTGGTTTTCCCCGGCGTGTTCCGGGGGGCCCTGGACGCCGGGGCCGTGGAGATCAACGAGGAAATGGAGCTGGCCGCGGTGGAGGCCCTGGCGGGGCTGGTGGGGGAGGACCTCTCCCCCGACTACATCCTCCCCGCCCCCTTCGATGAGCGGGTCTGCCCCGCCGTGGCGGCGGCGGTGGCCCGGGCCGCCCGGCGGACCGGAGCGGTCAGGCCGGGGCGCTGAGGCCCCGAGGGGCGGAAAAAGGACTTGCATTTGCCCCAAAATTGTGCTAATATATAGTTCCTGTGAAAGAAAGGGCGTATTGCGCCCCAATTTTAGATATCACTTCGCTCCACACCCGGGGCGGAAAGGAACGATGAACGATGAACATTCCTCAGCTGATCCTGTCTATTATCCTCTTCCTGCTCTCCCTGTTCCTGGTGGCCGTGGTGCTGCTGCAGGAGGGCAAGACCGCTGGCCTGTCCGGGGCCATCTCCGGCGGCGCCGACACCTTCCTGTCCAAGAACAAGGCCAAGAGCTGGGACGCCAAGCTGGCCCGCTGGACCAAGTGGGTGGCCATTATTTTCATGGTCGTTTGCCTGGTTCTTTCCCTGGTGTAAGGAACTCAAGAGCGCCCTCCCACCTCCGGGAGGGCGCTCTTTCTTATTTTTCCCCAGCCTGGGCATACTTCCATCAACCCCGCCAATGAAATGAGGTTCCATATTTATGATAGAAAAAAAGAACATTACCGGCCGTTACCAGGGCTCGGGCCGGGGCTTCGGCTTCTTCATCCCCGAGGACGGCGCGGGCCGGGGGGACGACAGCTTCGTCCCGCCCCGCCGGGAGAACGGCGCCTGGGACGGCGACACGGTGGAGGCCGCCGTGGAGACAGACTCCTCCCAGCCCGGCCGCAGCACCGCCCGGATCACCAAAATCGTGGAGCGGGGCAACAAGACGGTCACCGGCACCATCCAAAAGCTGAACCACGAGGTCTGGCTGCGCCCCGACTCCGACCGGCTCCCCGCCGCCATCAAGGTGGTGGGCAAGGCCAAGGTCCGGGAGGGGGAGAAGGCCGCTGTGGCCGTGACCAGCTACGGCTCGGCCAAGACCCCGCCTCTGGGCACCCTGAAGGAGACCTTCGGCCCCGCCGGCTCCCGCGCCGCCGCCGTGGAGGCCATCCTCTACCAGCAGGACATCCAGCGGGAGTTCCCCGAGCCGGTGACCGCCGAGGCCTCCGCCGTGCCCCAGAAGGTCTCCGCCCCCCAGCGCAAGGGGCGGCTGGACCTCAGGGAAAAGACCATCATCACCATCGACGGGGCCTCCTCCAAGGATCTGGATGACGCCGTGTCCCTGGAGCAGGACGACAAGGGTAACTGGGTGCTGGGGGTCCACATCGCCGACGTGAGCCACTACGTCCACCCCGGCGCGCCTCTCGATTTGGAGGCCTTTCACCGGGGCACCTCGGTCTATTTCGCCGACCAGGTGGTGCCCATGCTGCCGGTGGCCCTCTCCAACGGTATCTGTTCCCTGAACCCCCAGGTGGATCGGCTGGCATTGTCCTGCCTCATGACCCTGGACAAGACCGGGGCCCTGCTGGACCACACTATCGCCGCCAGCGTCATCCGCTCCACCGAGCGGATGACCTACGAGGACTGCAACGTCCTGCTGGCCGGGGGCGACAAGGCCCTGGAGGCGCGCTACGCCCGCATCCTGCCCATGCTCCGGGATATGGCCGCCCTGGCCCGTGCCCTGGAAAAGCGGCGGAAGGCCCGGGGGAGCCTGGACCTTGACAGCGCCGAGAGCTATATCGTCTGCGATGACGCAGGCCGGCCCGTGGACATCGTGGCCCGGAGCCAGGGGGAGAGCGAAAAGCTCATCGAGAGCTTCATGCTCATCGCCAACGAGACGGTGGCCAAGCACCTCTTCGACCTGAAAAAGCCCGCCGTATACCGGGTCCACGAAAAGCCCTCCCAGGATAAGACCGAGACCCTGAAGGCCATGCTCTCCCCCCTGGGCTACGCCATCAAGGAGGCGGACAACTTCTCCATCCAGAAGGTGCTGGAGGCCGTCAAGGGCAAGCCGGAGGCCCCGGCGGTGAACATGATGGTGCTGCGCTCCCTGATGAAGGCCCGGTACGACGTGGAAAACCTGGGCCACTTCGGCCTGGCCGCCCCCTTCTACTGCCACTTCACCTCCCCTATCCGCCGCTACCCTGACCTGATGGTCCACCGCTGCCTCCACGCCCTGCTGGAGGGGAAGCTGGGCCCTGCCGGGGAAAAGAAGCTGGCCAAGAGCTGTGAGAAGGCCGCCGTACAGTCCTCCCAGCGGGAGATCGCCGCCCAGAGCGCCGAGCGGGACATTGACAAGCTCTACTTCGCGGAATATATGCTGGACCACCTGGGGGAGACCTTCGACGCCGCCGTCTCCGGGGTCACCAAATTCGGTCTCTTCGCCGCCCTCCCCTCCGGGGTGGAGGGTCTCATCCCCGTGGAGAGCCTGCCCGAGGACCGCTACGTCTACGACGAGACCCGCATGACCCTCACCGGGGAGCGGGCCAATCGGGTGTTCACCTTCGGCATGGCCCTCCAGGTGGTGTGCGTCGCCGCCGACCCCTCCACCGGCCGGGTGGACTTCCGCCTCCCCGGCATGGAGGATGCCCCCGGCCGGGCGGCCCCCGCCGTCAAGCCCCTCCCCGTCCCGGGGAAGAAAAAGCCCCAGGGGGGCCGTCCCCAGGGTAAGGCTCCGGGTAAGCGCAGGGGGAGCGGCAAGCCCGCCATGCACGTGCCCAAGGGGAGGAGAAAGGGGAAAAAGGGATGACAAAGCGGAATTTAGCCCCTCTTTTATTGCTCTTTGTATTCGCTTTTACCACCGGCTGCGGCCCCTGGGAGACCGTCCAGACCCCCGCCCCCTCCCAGGGCGCAGAGGCCGCCCCGTCCCCCGCGCCCACCGGGGTGAGTACCCCCGCGCCAACCCCCGAACCCGACCCCATCGCCCAGCAGGTGGCCGCCCTCTCCACCGAGGAGAAGGTCGGCCAGCTCTTGGTGGCGGGCATCGAGGGGACATCTCCCGGCGACGACGCCCGGTGGGCCATCCGGGAGGCCAAGGTGGGGGGCGTCATCCTCTTTGGCCGGAACGTGGCCAGCGCCGGGCAGCTGGCCCAGCTCAACAGCGACCTGAAAGCCCTCAATTCCGCCGCTGGGAACGCCCCTCTCTTCCTCTGCGTGGACGAGGAGGGGGGGATGGTCTCCCGGATGCCGCCCGAGGTCCAAGACCTCCCCTCCGCTTACGACTTCATCCGCTTCGGGGGCGACCCCGCCGCCCGGGGTGCCGTCCTGGCGGCGGAGTGCGCCGCCTTCGGCTTCAACGTGGACTTCGCACCCTCCCTGGACGTGTGGAGCAACCCCCAGAACACCGTCATCGGCAGGCGGGCTTTCGGCACCGACGCCCAGACGGTGACCGAGGCCGGGACGGCCTGTACTTACGCCATGATGGCCGCCGAGGTCGTCCCGGTGGTGAAGCATTTCCCCGGCCACGGGGACACCCTCACCGACTCCCACGTGGGCCTGCCGGTGGTGGAGAAGGGCCGGGAGGCCCTTCTGGAAAACGAGCTGGCCCCCTTCCGCGCCGCCATCGACGGCGGCGCCCCCGCCGTAATGGTGGCCCATATCCTCATGACCCAGCTCGACCCCCAGCGGCCCGCCTCCCTCTCCCCCGCCGTGGTCACCGGCCTTCTGCGGGAGGAGCTGGGCTTTGACGGGGTGGTGTTCACCGACGACCTCACCATGGGGGCCGTCTCCCAGACCTACGGCATGGGGGAGGCCGCCGTGCTGGCGGTGGAGGCCGGGTGCGACATGGCCCTGGTGTGCCACCGCCAGGACAACCTGAAGGCGGCCCGGTCCGCCCTGCTGGAGGCCGTGGACAGCGGCCGCATCAGCATGGAGCGGCTGGACGAGAGCGTGTACCGCGTTTTGGCGCTGAAGGCGGCCTACGGTCTCTCCGACGCCCCGGTGGCGCCGGACGTGGCGGCGCTCAACCAGGAGATCGAGGCCGTTTTGCCTTGATGCTTCTCTGGGAGGCTGTGCCGCCCCCTCTCCGTCAGCTGCGCTGACACCTCCCCCCGAAGGGGGAGGCTTTTCGGACGTGTAAACACCCCGTGGGCTTTTTTAGGGCCCACGGGGTGTTTGTCACTCTTTTTTACCATTTGTCACCGTTTTGGCCTGGAAGCCCCTTCCAAGCTATGGTAGACTGGAGCCCTGAAAGGAGTGTTTAAGCGATGAAACGAATGCTGTCTCTCCTCCTGGCCGCTGGGCTGGGAGTTTCCTTATGCGCCTGCAAGGCCCCCGCGGAGCCTTCCGCGCCGCCCGCGGCGGCCACCCCCGCCCCCTCCCAGTACGTCTTTACCCGGGAGAACTTCCCCCGGCTGGACGGCTCCACCGCCACGGTGCCCCTGGGGCAGGCGGTGGCGGCGGTGCTGCTGGGGGAGAGCCGGGAGGAGGTGGACGACCTTATCCAGTTCAACAAGACCTCCCGGGCCTACTACAACCTGGTGGACGGGGAGGCCGACCTCCTCATCGTGGCCGAGGGGGGCGAGGACTCCTATTCCTACCGGGACGAGCGGGGCATGTCCTGGCGGATGGAGCCCGTGGCCGCCGAGACCCTGGTGTTCTTCGTCAACGCCGACAACCCGGTGGATAATCTGACCCTGGACCAGGTCCGGGACATCTATTCCGGGAAGCTCACCAACTGGAGCCAGGTGGGGGGCTCCGACGCCCCCATCCAGGCCTACCAGCGGCCCGCCGGAGGCGGCAGCCAGGCCATCATGGAGAAGGAGGTAATGGGGGAGACGCCTATGATGGAGCCCTACAACACCGACTACGTGGTCTCCTCCATGGAGGGCATCATCCAGGCCGTCCGGGCCTGGGACGACCAGCCCGACGCCATGGGCTACACCGTCTACTACTACGCCACTGACATGGGCATGGCCGATGGGCTGAAGCTGCTGTCCATCGACGGGATCGCCCCCACCGACGAGACCATCCGGGACGGCAGCTACCCCATCCACACCGCCTATTACGCCGTCATGGATGCCGAGGCCCCGGCGGACAGCCCCGCAGGCGTCCTCTTTGACTGGCTTCTCTCCCAGGAGGGGCAGAACCTGGTCGCCCATGAGGGGTATGTCTCCGTGAAGGAGCCCACCCAATGAGAAAGCCCTCTCTCCTGGCGGCGGGGCTGGCCCTGGCCCTCTTAGCGGGCTGCGCCGCGCCCGTCCCTGAGGAGACAGCCGCTCCCACGCCCACGCCGGAGGCTGCCGCCCCCTCACCCGAGGCCACGGCGCCCCCGCTGCCCACCAACTATTTCCACACCCTCTGTTACCTCCGTCCCACCGTTTATCTTGACAAAGCCGTCATGGATACCCAGGGGTACCCCCTGACCTGTTCCTTTGAAATCCCCAAATTTGAGGAGACCACGGAGGGTTACCGGGCCATCAACGCCTTTTTCCAGGACTTGTGGGAGGCCTTCTTTGATTCAAAGGGCGGGGAGGGTTCCGCCCAGGCCGCCTGGGACAGCGTGACATCGGCCGGCGATCCGGAGTACCGCTATTTTTACGAGCGCTCCGTCCGGGTCCTGACCCAGACCGACACCCTTGTCAGCGTCTACCTGGACTGGTACTGGTACATGGGCGGGGTCAACGACACCGGCGGCGACTGCTACAACTTCGACCCGGCCACCGGGGAGCGGCTCTGTCTCTCCGACCTCATCGCCGAGCCGGAGGACAAGGCCCTGGCCCTCATCCGCTCGGTCATCGAGGAAAACGGCTATGGGGGCGCCTCCATGGAGGGCCGCGCCCTGGACAGTTTCGACTTCTATGTGGACGAGGGAAAGGTATTTCTCCAGTTCGACCGCTACGAGATCACCATCGGCGCCGGGGGCAGCCCCGTGCTGGAGCTGCCCGTGACCCTGAAATAGCCCCCCCCCTGGAAAGGACGCGCCATGAAACACGCCATCTCCTTGGGCCTGGCCCTGGCCCTGCTCCTCACTGGCTGCAAGGCCCCCGCGCCAGATCCCAGCGGGCCGCCGGAGGCGGCGGAAAGTCTCTCTCCCGTCTACACCGACTGGTCCAGGCTGACCCCCTACGAGACGCCGGAGCGGGCGGAGGTCTATCCCCGCCGGGACGGCCCCCACGATACCCTTCTCCCCGCCCCGGACTACGGCCCCCTGGTGCCCTTCCCCGGCGCGGTCATGACCACCACCTGGTACGCCGGGGAGTGGATCACCTCCTGTCTCTCCGGCCTCATGACTCTGGAGGGGGAGGCGGTAGTGGACCCGGTGTACTCCTCCGTCACGCTTTTGACCCGGTGGAACGATGGGGACACTCCGAAGCCCCTCCCCGCCATGATCCTCACCCGGTACACCGGGGAAAAAGACCCCGAGACCGGCGAGGCGGTGTTCCGCTCCGCCCTGGCCGCCCGGGATGGGAGCTGGGTCACGGAGGAGGTCTACACCTTTAACTTCGACCTAAGCTCCGGCGGTACGGACGTGGAGCCGGGGCAGCTCTTCGCCCTCCGGGACGAAAACGTCCTGGTCCTGCTGGACCCGGAGACCGGTGTGGAGCTTTTTTCCGCCTCCCTCCCCGGCGCCCTGTCCCGGGACAGCCGGTACGACGCGCTGTGGAGCGCCCAGGCCGGTGACGGGCGGGTCACCGTCTCCTACTATGACGCCTTTGCAGGCCAGACCTACCGGCCCCTCTGCTGGACCCTGGACGGACAGGCCATCCCCCTGCCGGAGGAGGTCACCCAGGTGGGCCGGTTCTCCCAGGGCCTCGCCCCCGCCCGGAACGGCGGCGGCCAGTGGGGCTATCTGGACGCGAGCGGGGCGTGGGCCATCCCGCCCCAGTACTCCTACGCCCGCCCCTTTGAAAACGGCTCCGCCCTGGTCCGGGGCGGCGGCTTCTCCCTCATCTCCCCCGCCGGGGAGACCCTCGTCGGCCCCGTGGCGGCGGACACTTGTTTCCAGCGGGGCGGCTGTTGGTACTTCCTGGGGTACAGCGGCGACCCCGGCCTGGTGTTGGACGAAAACCTCCAGGCCGTCGCCTCCCCCCTCCTCTATCAAACCGAGTACTTCCTCCTGGATGGCGGCTGGATCACCCTCCGAAAGGACAGCGTCCAAAGCCTCGTCCGGGGCGCGGAGCAGTGGCCCCTCCCTGCGGGCTGGGAGGACAGCCAGTTGATTTGCGCCCGAGAGGACCAAATTTTCCTCACCGGCCCGGAGGAGTGGGCGGCGTGGACGCCCCAGACCGGCGCCCTGGCCGTCTTCCCCGGCGCGCTGGAGAACGTGGACCGGGACCCGGTGACCGGGGCGGACTACTGCCGGGTGTCCCTGCCGGACGGCTCGCGGCGGCTCACCGCCCTGGACGGCGCCGTCCTCTTCGACGGCCTGCCCGAAGACGCCTTCCCCTCCCTCCTGGGCGGGCTGTGCCAGCTCTCCCGCAGCGACTCCACCACCATCCTCTCCCCCGACTGGGCCGTCCTCCTGCGGCGGTACTGGGACGACGGCATGGATTGAAAGGAACGAAATGAAATGAAACGACTGTGTTTGACCGCCCTGTCCCTGACCCTCCTCCTCTCCGGGTGCAGGTCCGCCCCGGCCCAGGAGAGCCCGGCAGCGACGGAATCCCTCTCCCCGGTGTACGCCGACTGGTCCCGCCTCACCCCCTATGAGGCCCCCCGGGAGGTCTACACCCGGCGGTACGAGGACTTCAACGACACCCTGACCCCCGCCGGCGACTACGGCCCCCTCCTCCCCTTCCAGGGGGCCTCCCTCATCCGCCACGAGTACGGCTTCGACGACCCCTATACTCTCTACGGCCTCGCCACCCTGGAGGGGGAGGTCATCGTGGACCCGGTGTATACCTCCGCCTTCGCCCTCCGGCAGTACGGCCCCGACGGCCAAACCGGCTACGACCCCTACGCCCTCCTCCTCACCAAGACCTTCCCCGTCCCCGGTGGGGAGCCGGAGGCCAGGAGCGCCGTCTGCGCTCGGGATGGGAGCTGGTGCACCGACTTCCTCTACACCTATGATTGGGAGCTCTTCTACGGCATGGACATGACTCACGGCATCCCCCTGCTCAAGGGGGACACCCAGCTGGTCTTTCTGGACGCCGGTGACGGCACGGAGCGGCGGGTCATCGACATCCAGCCCTATCGGGACATGGGCTTGGAGTACGGCTGGGAGCTCATCGGCAACATCGTCCCTGATGAGCGGTACGCCCCCTTCTCGGTCCGGGACTCCCAGACCGACACGTTCCTCTATTACCTGGCCGACCTGGACACCGGCGAGGCCCTCCCGCTCCCGGGCGACGTGATGTACGCCGGCCCGCTCCACGACGGCCTCTTCCGGGCCCAGGGCGGCTCTGGCTACGGCTGCCTGGACGAGCAGGGCCGGTGGGTCATCGACCCCATCTACAACGAGCTGGGCGACTTTTACGAGGGAGTAGCCGCCGCCCGGACCACGGGGGGCGGGTGGTGCTTCCTGGACCAAACAGGCACCGTCCTCATGGAGCTGCCCGCGGGGTATGACTCCTTCTACTATGAAAAGGGCTTTTGGAAGGTCTACGGGGCCGACGTCCCCGACCGCATCTTCCGCGCCGACCTGACAGAGGTGGAGCTGCCCCAGGGGGCCTGGGACGCCGCCATCCTGGGGGACGGCTGGGTATCCTGGCTCCGGGAGGGGGGCGGGACCACCCTGTGGAAGGACGGGGTGAGCCGGGACCTCCCGCCCGAGCTGGGCAATGCCTGGTCCGGGGAGGGGGGCTACGCCCTGCTCCACGCCCCCGACGCGGAGGAGTCCTCCCTTCTGAATTTGGAGACCTTTGAGACCGTGCCCCTCCCCGGCAGCTTTACCGCCATGTTCCAGACCGATGAGCTCACCGGGGAACGCTACATCTGGACCAGCTCCAACGAGCTGCAGTGCTGGCGGCTCTTCGACCTGGAGGGGAACCTGCTGTCCAGCCAGCCCTATTCCCAGGGAGGGGGCCAGGACCAGCTGGTGGGCGGGCTTCTGTTCCACACCCGCCCGGACCGCTGCACCCTGACTACCCGGGACGGGAAGGTGGTCTTTCAGTGGCTCATCCCCCAGGCTTCCGATTAATTACAAAAATTTTTGGGAACTTGTTTGCGGTTTCGCCGTCCAAGAGAAGCGAAACTAAAAAACAAAGGAGTTTTGTCCCCTATGAAGCACATCCGTATCCCCGCGCTGGCCCTGACCGGCGCCCTGTCCCTGTCCCTTCTCCTCGCCGCCTGCGGCGGCAAGGCCGATCCCACCCCCACCCCCGAGCTCACCGAGAGTCCCGCTGTCACTGAGAGCGTAACTCCCACCGAGACGCCCGAGGTCAGCGAGCTCCCCGAGGACACCGAGACCCCGGACATCGACGCCCCCGTCTCCACCCCCACCGCCCCGGCGGAGACCGCCAAGCCCACCGAAAAGCCCTCTGAGAAGCCCTCCGCGCCCACCCAGGCTCCCAGCGAGGCCCCCTCCGGAGAGTCCAAGGTCCAGGCCGTCTGGACCGGCATCTCCGCCAAGGAGCTGCCCGGCTTCATGGATCTGGACGGCGAGACCCTCTCCGCCCTCTACGGCATCAGCGCCGATGACCTGGTGGAGTACGTGGGCAAGGTGCCCATGGTCAGCGTCCAGGCCACCGAGTTCTTCATCGCCCAGGTGAAGGAGGGCAAGATGGACACCGTGAAGGCGGGCATCGCCAAGCGGCAGGCCGACCTTGTGGAGCAGTGGAAGCAGTATCTCCCCGCCCAGCTGGAGCTGGTGGAGAACTACAAGCTGGTCACCAACGGCAACTATGTCATGTTCGCCGTCACCGAGTACGCCGACGACGTGGTATCCATTTTCAACGACTGTACAAAATAAGAAAAAGGTTCTATAATGCGAAGGGCGCTTGGGCAACCGGCGCCCTTCCTCCCTGCATCCCGCTCTTTTTTATATTAACTTTCCGGGGGTGGCCCATGGTCTTTTCCACCTTATTTTTTCTCTTCACCTATTTTCCCATCGTGCTGCTGCTTCACTCCATCACCCCGCTGAAGTACCGCAACGCCGTGCTTTTGGTGGTAAACCTGTTCTTCTATGGCTGGAAAAGGCCGGTCTACCTGCTCATCATGTTCGCCTCCATCGGCATCGACTATGTCCACGGCATCCTGGTGGAGCGGGCCAAGGCGGACGGCAACGACAGGCGGGCCCGGCGGTTCGTGGCCCAGTCTGTGGTGTTCAATCTGCTGCTCCTGGGCTTTTTTAAGTACTGGGACTTCATCGCGGGAAGCCTTCATGCCGTGGGCCTGGGCTTTATGCCCGTCCTGGGGCTGGAGCTGCCCGTGGGCATCTCCTTCTACACTTTCCAAACCATGTCCTACACCATCGACGTATACCGGGGGGACGCCAGAGCCCAGCGGAACATTGTCAACTTCGGCACCTTCGTCACCCTCTTCCCCCAGCTCATCGCCGGGCCCATCCTGAAATACAAGGACCTGGCCGACCAGATCGATAAACGGGACTACCCCGTGGAGCGCTTCGCCGCCGGGACCCAGATCTTCGTGGTGGGCCTGGCCAAAAAAGTCCTGCTGGCCAACAACCTGGGGGCCCTGTGGGAGGCTTACAAGGCCATGCCGGTCTCCCAGCTCACCACCCTGGGGGCCTGGCTGGGGGTGCTGGCCTTCGCCTTCCAGCTCTACTTCGACTTCTCCGGCTACTCCGACATGGCCGTGGGCCTGGGACGGATGCTGGGTTTCGAGTTCCTGGGCAACTTCAATTACCCCTACCTGGCCAAGTCCATCACCGACTTCTGGCGGCGCTGGCACATCTCCCTCTCCTCCTGGTTCCGGGATTACCTCTATATCCCCCTGGGAGGCAGCCGGGTAGGCAAGGGCCGGCTGGTGTTCAACCTGATGGTGGTCTGGGGGGCCACCGGCATCTGGCACGGGGCCAACTGGAACTTCCTCCTGTGGGGGCTCTACTACGGCGTCCTCCTGGTGCTGGAGAAGGTGGTCTGGGGCAAGTCCCTGGAGCGGCTCCCCGGCTGGGTGCGGCACGGATACACCCTTCTCCTGGTGCTGGTGGGTTGGGCCCTCTTCTCTCTGGAGAACTTCGCCCAGCTTGGGCCCTACCTGGGGGCCATGTTCGGCCTCGCCGGGGCGGGGGGAGCGGACGGGACGGCCCTCTACTATCTGCGCTCCTACCTGCCCATGTTCCTCATCGCCGGCGTGGCCGCCACCCCCCTGGGCAAGCATCTGTGGTACAAGCTCCCCGAAAAGGCCCAAAAAATCGCCTGCCCCCTCCTCATGCTGGCGGGGCTTCTCCTCTCCACCGCCTATTTGGTGGACGGCACCTATAACCCCTTCCTCTACTTCCAATTCTAACTTCCTTTTCTTGAAAGAAAAGGAAGCAAAAGAACTTTCATAATGCGATTCCGAGAGGTGATATTATGTCGAAACATTACGCTAAGTTTTTGTCCGCCTTCTTCTGCTGCTTCCTGGCCCTCCTCTTCGCCGCCAACGCCTTGACCCCCGACAGCGCCTTTTCCGAGGTGGAGAACCGCCCCCTGGCCCAGCGGCCCTCTCCCACGGTGAAAAACGTCCTCTCCGGCCAGTTCATGACCGACTACGAGACCTACGTCACCGACCAGTTTGTCGCCCGGGACGCCTGGGTGGCGGCCAAGGCGTACTCCGAGCGGGCGGTGGGCAAGCAGGAGAACAACGGTGTCTACTTCTGCGACGACGCCACCCTCATTACCCGCTTTGACGCCCCCGACGCCGAGAAGGTTGCGAATAATATTAATTATGTAAATTTTTTTGCGGCTAAGTCCCCGGTGCCGGTGTACTTCGGCCTCATTCCCGGCGCCGCCACCGTGTGGGCCGACAAGCTGCCCCAGGGCGCGCCCAACTACGACCAGAAGCTGGTCATAGACCAGGCCGCTCAGTCCTCCGCCGCTCAGTTCGTGGACCTCTACACCCCCCTGATGGAACACAAGGGGGAGGACATCTTCTACCGCACCGACCACCACTGGACCTCCCTGGGGGCCTACTACGGCTACACCGGCCTGTCCGGGGCCCTGGGCTTCACCCCCGTCCCTCTCACCGACTATATCAAAACCACCGTGTCCACCGAGTTTTACGGCACCGTCTTCTCCTCCTCCGGGGTCCGCTGGGTGCGCCCCGACGAGATGGACACCTACGTCCCCGAGGACGGCGTCACCGTCACCTCCTACACCTATGACATGAAGGGCAACCCGGTGGAGGAGCCCCGCCAGCTCTATGACGAGAGCTATCTGGCCAAGAAGGACAAGTACGCTATGTTCCTGGGGGGACAGCAGGCTTTGGGCGTGGTGCGCACGGGTAATACCGACAAGCCCAAGCTCCTCCTCATCCGGGACAGCTATTCCGACTCCCTGGTGCCCTTCCTCACCCCCCACTTTTCCGAAATCCACCTCATCGACCTGCGGTACTACAAGCAGTCCGCCGTGCAGTATATCCAGGATAACGGCATCGATATGGCGGTGGTGCTTTACTCCGTGCCCAACTTCGTCAGCGATACCAACTTTGTGTGGTTGGGGCGGTGACGGATTCCGTTTAACTGTTTCCTGATTGCACATCGGGACGTGCGTAAATCTGGGGGACGTTTCTTTTCCCGAGGAAAAGAAGCACCACCCCAGACCCCCAAAGAAAAGTCTCTGGTGCGGACCTGAACACAGCCTCCCTCTTTAGTAGAAAGTCTACTGCCCGAAGAAGGGGTATAAGTGCGGGTGCGTCTGTCAACCAGTGATCCCCCTTGCGCCGCTGCTGCTGACGTGTGCTTGATGGATGGGTGGTTCGGGCGGATAATATCCGCCCCTACAAATACGTGGTACCTCACATGCCCAGGCTTTTTGCGTCACGGATCATGTACTGCCTATGACCTGTACTTTCCACGTAGGGGCGGCTATCAGCCGCCCGAACTCCTATCGAACCCCGTGGCCGCCACAAAGTGCGGCCACGGGGTTTTCCCACGTTCTTGTGAAGAGCCCGGGGAGGTTTCCAAAGGAGGGGCACCCGCAGGTGCCTCTCCTTTGGTCGTTGAGAGGGGGTCCAGGGGGAAATTTGTTGGCCCTTAGCGAGGCACGAGCTTAGGGCCAGCTAATGCAGCGAAGCTGTTGAGTCGAAACTCTCCCCCTGGTGCTTTCTTGGGGGGTGTGGGGGGCTATTCTTTCCAGAAAGAATAGCCCCCCACGGCTCCCCCACCTCCCGGAGGTAGGCCCATCCGCCCCCAGAACAAATCTACCCCACCAAATCGGCCACGATCTTCCCCAGCAGCAGGCACAGCACCACAAAGAACATGGGCCGAATGACCTTGGCCCCCTTCTTCAGCGCCAGGGAGGCCCCCACATAATGCCCCCCGATGGAGCACACCGCCGCGGGAAGCCCCAAGGCCCAAACCACCTTCCCCGCCAGGGTGAAGCTGACGAACGCCGCCAGGTTGGAGCACAAATTCACCACCTTGGCGTTCCCCGAGGCGGTGACCAGGTCAAACCCGCACAGCCCGGTAAAGGCCAATATCATAAAGGTCCCCGCCCCAGGCCCGAAGAACCCGTCGTAGGCCCCCAGCAGCAGCCCGATCCCCCCGGACAGGGCCCCCACCGCCCCGGGAGAGAGCTTGTCCACTCGGCTCTCCGCCCCAAAGTCCCGGTGGAAGAGGAGGAAGAGGGCGATGACGGGCAGCAGCCCGATGAGCACGTAGTGGAGCGCCCGCTCACTCAAAAACAGGTTCAGCCGGCTTCCCAGGGCAGAGCCCGCCAGCGCCGTCACCGCCGAGACGGCCGCCGCCCGCCGGTGATACCGCCCCCGCCTCAAAAACCGGAAGGTGGACACCGCCGTCCCGAAGACCGACCCGCACTTGTTGGTGGCGGAGGCGTAGTGGGGCGGCAGGCCGGCCACCAGATAGGCGGGCAGGGAGATGAGCCCCCCGCCCCCGGCCACCGCATCCACCAGCCCCGCCAGGAAAATGAGCGGGCACACGATTGCCAGCATTTGAAGCGTAACTTCCATAAAAACCTCCCGGTTGGAATTTTCTCCTTGTATCCAACAAAAATAATGATACAATAGAAAAGAATGATTTGGGAAGGGAACGGTACCAAGGATGAGAGTAGGCTTTGACAACAACAAGTATTTGGAGACCCAATCGCTCCACATCCGGGAGCGCATCGCCCAGTTCGGCGGCAAGCTCTACCTGGAGTTCGGCGGCAAGCTCTTCGACGACCACCACGCCGCCCGGGTGCTCCCCGGCTTCGCCCCCGACAGCAAGATGAAGATGCTCACCCAGCTCAAGGACCAGGTGGAGATCGTCATCGCCATCAACGCCGCCGACATTGAGAAAAACAAGGTCCGGGGCGACTTGGGCATCACCTACGACGTGGACGTGCTGCGCCTCATCGACGCCTTCCGGGGCATGGGCCTGCTGGTGGGCAGCGTGGTCATCACCCGCTACGCCGCCCAGTCCGCCGCCGACGTCTTTCAGCACCGGCTGGAGGATTTGGGCATCAAGGTCTACCGCCACTACTCCATCGAGGGCTACCCCCACAACATCCCCCTCATCGTCAGCGACGAGGGCTACGGCAAAAACCAGTTCATCGAGACCGAGCGGCCCCTGGTGGTGGTCACCGCCCCCGGCCCCGGCAGCGGCAAGATGGCGGTGTGCCTGAGCCAACTTTACCACGAACACCGCCGGGGGGTCAAGGCGGGCTACGCCAAGTTCGAGACCTTCCCCATCTGGAACCTCCCCCTCAACCACCCGGTGAACCTGGCCTACGAGGCGGCCACCGCCGACCTCAACGACGTGAATATGATAGACCCCTTCCACCTGGCCGCCTACGGGGTGACCACGGTGAACTACAACCGGGATGTGGAGGTCTTCCCCGTCCTCTCCGCCCTCTTTGAGACCATCACCGGCGAGAGCCCCTACAAGTCCCCCACCGACATGGGGGTCAACATGGTGGGCAGCTGCATCGTGGACGACGACGTGGTCTGCGCCGCCGCCCGGCAGGAAATTGTCCGCCGGTATTACGAGGCCCTCTGCGACCGGCGGGAGGGCCGGGGCAGCGACGAGGCGGTGTACAAGCTGGAGCTTCTCATGAAGCAGGCCAAGGTGGATGCCTCCATCCGCCCGGTGATTTCCGCCTCCCTGGCGGTGGCCGAGGAGACCGGCGGCCCCGCCGTGGCGGTGGAGCTGCCCGACGGCCGGGTGGTCACCGGCAAGACCACCGACTTGATGGGTGCCTCCGCCGGCGCCCTGCTGAACGCCCTCAAGACCCTGGCGGGCATTGAGAAGGCCGTCCACCTCATCTCCCCCGACGCCATCCTCCCCATCCAGAAGGTGAAGGTGGAGCACCTGGGCAGCTCCAACCCCCGCCTCCACTCCGACGAGGTGCTCATCGCCCTGGCCATCTCCGCCACCTCCAATCCCGTGGCCGCCAAGGCCCTGGACCAGCTGGCCCGCCTCCGGGACTGCCAGGCCCACGCCACCGTCATCCTCTCGGCCACCGACTCCGCCATCTACAAAAAGCTGGGCCTCCAGATGACCTGCGAGCCCCAGTACGAGACCAACAAGCTCTACCACCGGTAATAGAAAACCGCCCCGGCGCAGACAGCGCTGGGGCGGCTCTTTACTACGGCGCGCCCGTCCTACCAATCAACCATTGATAATCAACTCGGAAAACTAGAATTTTTTCTAAGCGTCTTATACCCATATGGCATACTCAGCAAAATGTTCATTAATAGTACAATGTTTTTATTGGAGGACGCTTCTTTGACAATGACAACGCCTTTTTAGGACAATGGTGAATGCATCTATAACAATGTATACACTTTTCATTATCAAATAATGGATATCCTTTGTCGTCCTTGTAGATACATCGCACAGGGCAATTTATTACGCATTTTCCACATGAAACACAATTCTTTTTATGAGTGTATATTTGAGGAGAAAACCGCTGTCCGAAATATTTATTGGGGTAGTTTAAAATACTGTATATCTTAAAACGTGGAATATTAGCGACTGCTGGACTATTGCTACAATGTTTGATAAAAACGCTGACATCATTCTCCACTTTTTTGTCTAATCGTTTCTCATGGCATGACCATATATTCATGGTGGGAGCAATTAGAACACCATCAGTAGCAGCACAGCGATAACTCTTACTTAAAATCGTAATGATATTTTTATTCGCACACTGTTTAGCAAATATCCGTAAAGCATTTGCTGAATATAATCCACAGGTTGTAAAAAGAAAAGTTGGAATCGATTTTTGAAGTTGTTTTATCTGTTCGATAAAAGTAAGTATCGGTTGTGCAGGGGAAGCATGAATGGTGGGAAAACCTATTACCAAACTATCATAATTATCTATGGATATATCCGTTGTTAATTTTTCAATAGAAGCAAGGGTAACTTCATGTGAACCATGCAATAAATCAAATATTTTTGTGGCAACCATTTTAGTGTTACCTACACCAGAATAATATAGTATTAATATGTTCACATTCCTCACCTCTTTTACAAAATATAAATTTTATTCTCCTCATTTTCCAATAGTACAAATTCCCATTTGTCGAGCGACCGCCGTATCTCCCAAAGACATGTATACCATCTTGTCAAATCCCGCTCAAGGCAAGCGTCAAACAGTCAGTATCCTCAAAAAATCCCCTGATTTTTCAGAAGTGCTGGTCAAAGCTGATGACCTGCTCCTCTCCCCCGTCCGCCGGCATCCGGCACAGGGCCGTGGCGCCCCCCATGCCCTCGTCCAGCGTGATCTCCCCTTCATAGGCCGGGCGGTTATAGTAGACGTAGTCCCCAATTACAATGAAGCCGCTCACGTAGAGCCCCTCCGCCAGCACCGTGGGGGGCAGGTCCCAGTCGTCCAGCCGGTAGAGAGTCCCGGTATTGTACCCCGCACCGCCGGTGCGGACGGTGTAGTACAGCGTATCCCCCACCGCCTGGGTGTCCTCCACCACGTCGTCCACGGGGAGGAAGCCATAAGCCCCGCTCTTATAGTCGTAGACCGCGATGCCGCAGGGGTACAGCGGGTAGGACTCCGAGTAGTAGAAGCTGATGGGCACGTAGAACCGGTCCCCGGACAGCGAGGCGCCCCCCAGGGTGTAAAAGTCCCGCCAGCCCTCGGCCTTCACGCCGCTGGTCAGCCGGGCCGCCGTCTCCCCCGTCTCCAAATCCAGCACCCAGCCCCCGGGGCTGAAGAGCAGCCCGTCCCGGAGGGCGAAGTAGCCGATGCCCGCCCCCTCGTCCCGGAAGGGCACCTCCTCCACGTTCCCCCCGTCCAGGTCCATCCTGCCGAACCCCACGCCGGGGAGCACACCGTAGATATGGTCCCCGTAGACGTACAGCTCCCCCACGTTCTCCTCCGTCAGCGCCTTCTTTTCCCCGGCGGCCAGGTCGTAGGCGGCGAAGGCCAGGTTGTCCCCCTCGGAGCCGAACCGCCCGTACAGCTTCCCCCCGTAGGGCTGGCAAATCGCCCCAAGCAGGGGCAGCACCCGGACGGACTGGTCCGCCAGCGAGATCTGCAGGGTCCCCCGGAAGGAGAAGGCGTAGAGATACATCCCGTCGGTGGAAAAATCATCATAGAGGAAATGGGTGGGCAGGGCCCCCGGCGTCCAGAGGAGCACAACATTCCGCTCCTGGTCCCAGAACACGTCGCAGCCCGCCGCCTGGGCCACCGCCCGGACCGGCACCAGCGTGCGCCCCTCCACCGCCATAGGCGGCACATCCAGAGCTTGGGGCACGTCGTCCACCCTCATCTCCGCCTTCCCCAGCTCCAGCTCCACCTGATGCTCCGGGGAGACGGCCGTGATGCCCGTCCCCCCGTCCCAGTCCACCTGATAGCCCAGCGCCTCAAAGATGGCCCGTACCGGCACCAGGGTCCGCCCTTCCACCGCCGCGGGGGCGGTGTCGAAGGCGAGGGGCGTCCCGTCCAGGTAGACCCCGATCTCCCCCTCCGCCGCCAGGGCGGGCAGGCACAGCGCCGCCGCCAAGGCCCAGACGGCACACAGCAACTTTTTCATCCCGGCACCTCCATCCTCACTTCTTCAGTATCCGCTCCACCGCCGCCGCGTCCAGCAGGTTCACCGTCTGGAGCTTCCCCTTGTAAAACACGGCCCAGTTGTTGAACGCGCAGGGCAGCCCTTTCGCCTGTTCCAGGCTGTCCACCCGCACGAAGGACGCCTCCACGCCCTTCTCCCCGCAGTAGGCCCGGAGGTCCTCCACCTTCTGATAAATGAAGGGGCACTGCATATCGTAATAGACGGCCAGCCCCTTCTCCTCGATTTCCCCCCGCCTCGCCCGCTCTGTGAACCGGGGCGCGGTCCCATCAAAGGAGAGGGCCAGCAGCTCGTACCCGTCCTCCGTCTCGTCCACCGCCTCGAAGCCGAACTTTTTGGCGAAGGACTGGTCGGAGAGCCACGCCTTCTGCTTCTTCGCCCCCAGCATGCACACGCCGGATTTTCCCCTCTCCCGGGCGTCGGCCAGGCAGTCCTCCATCAGAGCCTTCCCGTACCCCTTCCCCTTCACGTCCCCGCCGGAGACCCACAGGCAGTAGATGTAGAGGTAGTTGTCCCCCACCACGGGCACCCACGCCGTCTCCAGAGGGGCATACTCAATAAAGACCACGGCCTTGGCGTCCAGCTTCCGAAAGACGTGGCCCTCCTCCAGGCGGTCCGCCAGCCATTGCCGCTTGGCCTCCACCCCCGGATGGGGCTTTTTGCTTCGTATGATACAGCACAAATGCTCCCCCGCCAGATTTTCCGGCGTCAGGTTGATGAACTCGGCTCCCATACCCGTTCCCCTCCAAACCGTTTCTTGTTTTCAGTATAGCACAAACCGGCTCCCCAGGGGAAAATTTCGTCTTGACGCGGAGCGGGAACGGAAGTAGAATAAAAAGGATTTTTCTGTAAGTAAAAGGAAATTAAAAAGCCTTTGGGGCAAGGGCGTCCCATCGCGAATGGGAGGAATGACACATGGCAGTCAAATACATCTTCGTCACCGGCGGTGTGGTCTCTGGCTTGGGCA
Organism: Oscillospiraceae bacterium; assembly: GCA_022846075.1. Taxonomy (GTDB): domain Bacteria; phylum Bacillota; class Clostridia; order Oscillospirales; family Oscillospiraceae; genus Vermiculatibacterium. Next base: position 539,671 of record AP025582.1, on the reverse strand, counting down.
AGGGCATCGCGGCGGCCTCGCTGGGCCGTCTCCTCAAAGCCCGGGGCTGTAAGGTCACCATCCAGAAGTTCGACCCCTATCTCAACGTGGACCCCGGCACCATGAGCCCCTACCAGCACGGGGAGGTCTTCGTCACCGAGGACGGGGCGGAGACCGACCTCGATTTGGGCCACTACGAACGCTTCATCGACGAAAACCTCACCGTCCACTCCTCGGTGACCTCGGGCAAGGTCTACTGGACGGTGCTGAGCCGGGAGCGGGAGGGCGGCTACCTGGGGGGCACCGTCCAGGTGATCCCCCACATCACCGACGAAATCAAGCGCCGGGTCTACGCCGTGGGGGAGGCGGACAGCCCCGACGTGGTCATCACCGAGATCGGCGGCACCGTGGGGGACATCGAGTCCCAGCCTTTCCTGGAGGCCATCCGTCAGGTGGCCAACGAGGTGGGCCGGGAGAACTGCATGTTCCTCCACGTCTCCCTCGTGGTGTCCATCCCCGGCTCCGGGGAGTTGAAGTCCAAGCCCACCCAGCACTCCGCCAAGGAGCTGCTGGCCCTGGGCATCCAGCCCGACGTGATCCTCTGCCGCTCGGATTCGGAGATCCCCCGGGACGTGCTGGATAAAATCTCCCTCTTCTGCAACCTCCCGGCGGAGAACGTCATCCCCAACCTCACCGCCCCTATCCTCTACGAGGTGCCCCTCCTCCTGGAGCAGGCGGGCCTGGCCCGGGTGGTCTGCAAGCGCCTGGGCTTGGCGGACAAGGCCCCCGACCTCTCCGGCTGGGCGGCCATGGTGGACCGGGCCAAGGGGGCCCAGGCCCGAGTCCGCGTCGCCATGGTGGGCAAGTATATGGGCCTCCACGACGCCTATCTCTCGGTGGCCGAGGCCCTCACCCACGGCGGCATCGAAAACGGCGTACAGGTAGACGTCGACTGGGTGGACTCCGAGACGGTCACCGACGCCAACGCCGCCGACCTTTTCAAGGACTGCGACGGCATCCTGGTCCCCGGCGGCTTTGGTGAGCGGGGAGTGGAGGGCATGATTTCCGCCGTCCGCTACGCCCGGGAGCGTAACGTCCCCTACTTCGGCATCTGCCTGGGGATGCAGATGGCGGTCATCGAGTTCGCCCGCCACGCGGCGGGGCTGGCGGAGGCCCACTCCAGCGAGCTGCGGGAGGACACCCCCCACCCGGTCATCGACCTGATGCCCGACCAGCGGGGGGTCACCGCCAAGGGGGGCACCATGCGGCTGGGGGCCTACCCCTGCCGGGTGACCGCCCATACCAGCAAGACCTACGCCGCCTACGGCGCGGACACCGTCCAGGAGCGCCATCGCCACCGCTACGAGTTCAACAATGACTACCGGGACACCCTCACCGCCGCCGGCCTGGAGCTGGCGGGCCTCTCCCCCGACGGGCGGCTGGTGGAAATTGTGGAGCTGCCGGACCACCCCTGGTTCGTGGGGGTCCAGTTCCACCCGGAGTTCAAGAGCCGCCCCAACCGGGCCCACCCCCTCTTCCGAGCCTTCCTCGCCGCGGCCAAGACCCACCATAAATAAACGCGGGCCCCGGACGGACAAGCTCCGCCCGGGGCCTGCCGTCTCCATCGCCTAGAAAATACAAGTTGTCTTTTTCCCACCCAAATGATACAATATTTTTACATTCCCAGCGTGCCAAAATCGAAAAGGAAAAGGTGAAAACGCGTATGAAATGGAGAAAACCCCTCTCCCTGGCGCTGTCCGCGGCGCTGAGCCTGTCCCTGGCCGTCCCGGCTCTGGCCGCGGACGAGACCCCCGCCCCCTGGTACGCCGAGGCCCAGGCTTATGTGACCGACAAGGGCTACATGACCGGCACCGACAAGGGTTTCGAGCCAGACGGCACCGTGGACCGGGCCACCGTGTTCCAGACCCTCTACAACCTGGAGGGCAAGCCCACCGAGGGCATCGAGAAGGCCGCCTTCAATGACATTGAGGGCAAGTGGTTCGCCCCCGCCGCCCACTGGGCGGGCTTCACCGGCGTCGCCGCCGGGGACGAGAACGGCGCCTTCAACGGCGAGCGGGCCATCACCCGGGCCGAGATCGCCACCATCCTGGCCCGCTACGCCGCCGGCAAGGGCCTGACCTCCACCGAGGGCGGCATGTCCATGAAGGAGGCCCCCGACTACGACGCCATCCCCGCCTGGGCTCTGGAGGGCATGAGCTTCTGCTACTACGCCGGGCTGATGACCGGTGACCAGAACGGGAACCTGAACCCCACCGCCAACGCCGTCCGGGCCGAGCTGGCCACCGTGCTGATGAAGTTCGACGCCCTCACCCCCGGCTACGTGGAGAAAACCGTCACCTATCAGAGCGGCGAGCGCACCGTCCCCGCCGTGGTCACCCTCCCCGCCGGGGAAGGCCCCTTCCCCGCGGTGGTCATGAACCACGGCCACGGCGGCAGCAAGGACGAGAACGTGGGCTTCGTGGGCGTGGCCCGTGCCCTGGCCCAGGCCGGCTTCGCCACCATCCGCATGGACTTCCCCGGCTGCGGGGGCTCCGAGGCGTCCTTCCAGGACAACACCATGACCAACATGATCGCCGACTCCAACGCGGGTCTGGCCTATCTGCTGGACAACTATCCCATTGACGCGGACCGCCTGGGCATCCTGGGCTACTCCATGGGCGGGCGCATCGCCAGCGAAATCGTGGGCGCCGAGAATAACCCCTACAAGGCCGTGGTCCTCCTCTCCGCCGCCGCCGTGGACGCCGAGGTCCTTGCCCCCAGCATCTTCGGCGATTTGGAGACCTACAATGAGCTCAAGGCGACCGCCGAGAAGGACGGCTTCGCCGCCTTCACCACCATCTACGGCCAGACCCAGGAGCTGTCCAAGGCCTGGTTTGCCGACATGGAGGCGGGCAAGCCTCTGGAGTCCCTGGCCAAGTTCACCGGCCCCGTGCTGGTGCTCCACGGCGACCAGGACGTGGTGGTCACCGACGAGATGAACAAGGCCATCGTCTCCGCCTACCCCGCCGCCCAGGAGATCGTGGTCCCCGACGCCGACCATGGCTACGGCTTCTACTCCGACCAGCCGGAAGTCACCGCCCTGGTGGAGACCTCCATCACCGACTTCTTCACCAACAACCTCTACACCACTGTCACTCTGGAGGATTACCTGGCCGCCTCTGAGCACGACTGGTTCCTCACCGGCAAGACCGAGTACACCATCCAGGGCATGATGGTTTCCAAGGACACCCCCTATGAAAACGTCCTGGAGGGCAACTCCGGCGTGGTCACCGATGACGGCGTCACCGTCCTTTTGAAGGGCACCGTGGACGAGCTGTGGCCCTCCAAGCTGGAGAAGGTGGAGAAAACCTATACCACCGCCGACGGCTCCGCCGTCACCGCCAAGACCTTCGCCAAGAAGGACACCTACATCGACCTCAAGACCAAGGCCGAGCCCGACACCAACTTCGCCATGTTCGTCCCCGCCGATACCCGTGTGGTGGTGGAGACCGCCTGGGGCGACGTGCTGGTGGCCAACCGTCCCGGCGTGGAGCACGGCCAGGGCGACTACCTGGTCTCCACCGTCAAGGACGGTAAGCCCGACCTCACCGACGTGTGGGTCCTCAACGGCGCCGTGTTCCCCAGCACCTACGACCTCTCCCGCCGCCCCGTCACCGGTACCGTCACCGAGGTGGAGAAGTACGGCCACGCCGTGCTGGACGTGAAGATTTCCGACTTTGAGGCCCTGGGCTTCACCCTGGGCGACGTGGTCACCGTCACCGCCGGGGACTACACCGCCGACATGCCCTACCTGGACGGCTACTACGTGGACTCCGGCGAGGCCATGCTCCGGGCCTACCCCGGCAAGGACTACCTGGCCGTGTGCATCAACTACGGCAAGTTTAACGAGGTCGCCAAGGTAGACGTGGGCTCTGAAATCACCGTCACCATGAAGGAAAAGGGCGGCGCCGCCGCCCTCCAGGCCACCTACTCCCTCAAGTACACCAATGACCGCTCCGACTACGCCACCGACGAGATTTTCGCCAACTTCCGCCCCGTGGTCATGGGCGACATCGCCGAGGGTAAGCTCTACCGCTCCGCCTCCCCGGTGAACGACGAAAACAGCCGCGCCGCCACCGCCGACAAGCTCATCGAGGCAGCCGGCGTGAAGGCCGTCATGAACCTGGCCGACACCGACGAGGAGATGGCCGAATACATCGCCGCCGAGGGCTTCGCCTCCCCCTACTACAAGTCCCTGGTGGAGGCCCAGGCCGTCATCGCCCTGGGTATGCCCGTCAACTACGCCTCCGACGAGTTCGGCGAGGGCATCGTCAAGGGCCTGACCTTCCTGGCCCAGCACGACGGCCCCTACCTGGTCCACTGCACCGAGGGCAAGGACCGGGCCGGCTTCACCTCTGCCCTGCTGGAGGCTCTGATGGGCGCCAAGCTGGAGGACATCGTGGCCGACTACATGACGAGTTATGTCAACTACTACCACATTGACCCCACCGCCGACAAAGACAAGTACGACCTGATCGCCGAGGGCAACGTGATGGAGATGCTCCGGGCCGTGGCGGGCCTGGAAAAGGGCGCGGATCTGTCCAAGACCGACCTGGCCAAGGCCGCCGAGAGCTATCTCACCGCCCACGGCATGAAGGCCGAGGACCTGGCCGCCCTCAAGGCCAACCTGTCCAAGTAAACCTGTCCCTTTTAAACCAAAGGCCCCGGCGTCCTATGGACGCCGGGGCCTTTTTGTAGTCAGTCCGTCGGGTGGGAGAGACAAACCTTGTTATTTGCGGTACACGCTTACGCCGTCCTTGATGGTCTCCAACACCTGAATGTCCCGGATCTTCATGGGCTCCACCGCGGTGGGGTCGGCGTCCAGGAGCACGAAGTCCGCCCGTTTTCCGGGGGCGATACTCCCCCGCTCGGACTCCATAAAGTACTGGTAGGCGGCATGGATGGTGAAGGCCTTGAGGGCGGTCTCCGCCGTCACCGCAAGCCCGCACCCCAGCTTCCGGCCCTTCCGGGTCACCCGGTTGGCGGCGCACCAAACGCTCTCCAGGACGTTTGGCTCGATGACCGGGCTGTCCTGGTGCATGGTGAAGGGCAGGCCAAGCTCCTGGGCCCATTTCAGGGGACTGATGTGGCTGGCCCGCTCCGGCCCGAAGTTTTTCCAGTGGGTGTCCCCCCAGTACCAGATATGGGCGGCAAAAAAGGAGGGGATCATGGAAAACCGCCCCATCCGCTCCAGCTGGTCCCGGCGGACCAGCTGGGCGTGGATCATGACGGGCCGGTGGGTGTCCCCCGCCCCCATCCTCTGCCGGGCGGCGGCGAAGCAGCGCAGATATTGCTCGGCGGCGGCGTCCCCGTTGCAGTGGGCCAGGATTTGCCGCCCCTCCCCCAGGGCCAGGGAGAGGAAGGCGGTGACCTGCTCGTCGGTCCAGGCGGGGTAGCCGGCGTAGTCCGCCTCCCCCTCATAGGGCCGGCTCATCCAGGCGGTCCGCCCCTGGGGGGAGCCGTCCAGAAAGATCTTGCAGCCCCCCATGGAAAAGCGGCCCACCGGGGGCTCCTTGGCCAGCTCGGGGGCGTTGCGGAGGTCGGCATAGCCCACCACATCCAGGGGGAGGCCCGCCCGGGCCCCGGCGGCGAGGAGGGCGTACTCCGCCTTTCCCGTCATACCGTCCTGGGCCAATACATACCCCTGGGAGAGGTACTTCTCCTGGGCGGCCCGCAGGTCGTCCAGGGCCTCCTCCGCCGTGGGCCGGGGCACAAAGCCCGCCGCCAGCCGGATGAAGGCGTTCTCCTCCAGGTAGCCGTTGGGCGTGCCGTCCTCCTCCCGGCCGATCTTGCCGCCCGCAGGGTCGGGAGTGGCGGCGGTGATGCCCATGCGCCGCAGCGCCTCGGTATTGGCCACCCCCATATGGCCGGAGGCGTGGGTGATCAGGCAGGGGTTTTCCGGCAGGGCGGCGTCCAACACCCGCCGGGTGGGATGGACCCCCTCGGCCAGCAGGTTATGGTCGTAGCCGTTGCCCACCACCCACTCCCCTGCCGGGACCCGGCGCTCCGTCCGGAAGTCCACCAGGGCCTTTTCGATCTGACTGAAGCTCTCCGCCGTCCCCAGCTGGGCCAGGGAGATGGTGGAGGCCACGGCGGACAGATGGCCGTGGGGATCCAAAAAGGCGGGCAGAAGGGTCCGCCCCGCCAGGTCCACGACCCTGGCTTTGGGGTCCAGGGCCTTTAGCTCCTCATTCGTGCCCACGGCCACGATTCTGCCGCCCGACACCAGCACCCCTTCGGGTCTGGGGCCGGGCTCCATGGTCAGGATAGGGCCGCCGAAATAACGCTCTGACAGCATACGATTGCTCCTTACTTGCGCTCGTAACGAGCGGGTTTGATCTTAGAATACACAATTTCCTGGGCGGTATACAGCCCGCCGTAGCCGGACACCAGATAGCTGACGGCGCAGACGGCGGCATACATCCCAAGCCCCTGGCCGCCGAAGAGCTCATAGGCCAGGAACACGGAGGTCATGGGGCAGTTGGTGACCCCGCAGAAGACCGCCACCATCCCGGCGGCGGCGGAGAAGGAGGCGGGCAGGCCCAGCAGGGGCCCCACCACACAGCCGAAGGTGGCCCCTGTGAAGAAGACGGGGACGATCTCGCCCCCCTTGTAGCCCGCCCCCAGGGTGAGGGCGGTGAAGAGCATCTTCAGCAAAAAAGCGTAGGGGACGGCGGTCCCCGCCACGGCGGCGGCGATGACCTGGCCCCCGGCGCCGTTGTAGTCCTGGGTGCCCAGCAGGACGGTGAGGGCGATGACGATCCCGCCGCCCACGGCGGCCCGGAAATAGGGGTTGGGGATGTAGCGCTGGTAGAAATCATGGGTGGTGTGCATCAGCTGGCAGAAAATGATGGCCACCACGGCACACAGCACCCCCAGGCCCACGGCCTGGAGGAGGGAGAGGGGGGAAAGTTCGGGCACCCGGGCCACCGCGTAGGAGGTGGGCACCGCCCCAAACCCGCGCTCCGCCAGATAGGAGGCGATGAGGGAGGAGAGGGTGGCGGGGACGATGGCGGCGTAGTGCATCACCCCCACGTGGACCACCTCCATGGCAAAGACGGCGGCGGCCAGCGGGGTGCCGAAGAGGGCGGAGAAGGCGGCGGCCATCCCGCACACGATGAGGATGCGCCGGTCCTCCTGGTCAAAGCCCAGCCGCCGCCCCGCGCTGGAGGCGATGGCGCCGCCGATCTGGAGGGCGGCCCCCTCCCGGCCGGAGGAGCCACCGCACAGATGGGTCAGGGCGGAGGCGATGAAGATGAGGGGGGCGGTGCGGAAGGACATATTGGACTCCCCCCGGACGGCGTTCATCACCAGGTTGGTGCCCTTGTCCTCGTAGATGCCCGCCAGGTGGTAGAGGGCCACGATGGCAAGCCCCGCCAGAGGCAGAAGGTAGAGGAGCCAGGGATTATCCACCCGGGTCTGGGTGGCCCAGGCCACCGCCATGTGGAAGGCCACGCCCACCAGCCCCACTCCAAGGCCCACGACACAGGCGATGAGGGACCACTTCACCAGGACCCCCAAATGGGCCCCCAGGCCCTTGACCTCGCCGGAAAGTTCGTCTTTCAGCTTGTTCATACCACACACCCGCTCCATAAACGTCGAAATCAACCATATTATAGCACAGTTTCCCTCCACTGTCATGATATGTGGGACTGCTTGTCCTTTGGACTCCGGGCAGACAACGGGTCAATGGCCCCCTTTTTCCGTTTTCTCGTGCATTTTTTCCCGCGCTGTGCTATACTGGCTGTAACCATTTGACACTCAAAGGAGGAATTCTCTGTGGGAGACCCCACACTGCCCCGATTATTGATCGAGCTGGTGCTGCTGTCCCTGGGCGCCCTGGGCGCCGCCGGGGAGGCCGCCCTCAAGGAGCTGGCCAACGACCCCCTCATCCGGGAGGAGGGGGACCCCCTGGCCGTCCTGGCCCGCTCCCCCGCCCACGCCCTGGCCGCCTGCCGCATCCTGCTGACGGCGGAGTCCTTTGCCGCCGCGGTCACCTGCGTGCGCTGGTTCTCCTTCCCCTTTGACTGGGCCCGGAGACATCCGGCACTGGACGCCGGTTTGGTGCTGGCCCTGCTGGGTCTGGTCCATCTGGTGCTGGTGAGCTACCTCCCCCGCAGGGTGGCCATCCACGCCCCGGAAAAGACCGGCCGGGCCCTGCGGGCCCCTCTGGTTTTTCTCTCCGTCCTGCTGCGGCCCGTCTCCTGGCTCATCTCCGGCCTCACCGGAGCCCTCCTGCGGCTCTTTCGGATCGACCCCCACGCGGAGGCGGAGGGGGTCTCGGAGGAGGACATCCGCCTCATGGTGGACATGGGGGAGGAGAAGGGGGCCATCGAGAAGGAGGAGAAGGAGCTCATCGAGAACGTTTTTGAGTTCAACAACTCCGCGGCCGGCGACGTGATGATCCACCGCACCGACGTGGTGATGATCTGGGTGGACGACACCGACGAGGAGATCATGGAGGCCATCCGCTCCTCGGGCCTGTCCCGGTTCCCCGTCTACGAGGAGGACCAGGACGACATCATCGGCACCCTCAATACCCGGGACTATCTCCTCAACGCCCGCTCGGAGCAGCCCAAGCCCCTGCGGCAGCTGCTTCGGAAGGCCTATTTCGTCCCCGAGACGGTGCGCACCGACGTGCTGTTCCGGGATATGCAGAGCCGAAAGATCCACTTTGCCGTGGTGGTGGACGAATACGGCGGCACCAGCGGCATCATCACCATGGAGGACCTGCTGGAAGAGCTGGTGGGCAACATCTACGACGAGTTCGATCCCCAGGAGGACCAGGAGATCGTGCCCCTGGGGGAAAACCTCTGGCGGGTGGCGGGCTCCGCCGAGCTGGAGGAGCTGGCCGAGGCCCTGGACGTGGAATTCCCCGAAGAGGAGGAGGCCGAGACCCTGGGCGGTCTGGTCTTTGCCCGGCTGGACGTGATCCCCGCCGACGGCAGCCACCCGGTGGTGGAGGCCGACGGCCTGCGCATCGAGGTAGAGGAACTGGCCGACCGGCGGGTGGAGTGGGCCAAGGTCTCCAAGCTCCAGCCGGCGGAAGAACATACGGGAAAATCGAATAAGGAGGCAGGGTCATGAAACTTACTTTCTTCGGCGCCGCCCGTGCTGTCACGGGGAGCTGCCACTGCGTGGAATGCAACGGCCGCAAATACCTCATCGACTGCGGGCTCCAGCAGGGCCGGGACGAGAAGGACAACAGCGTCCTGGATTTCGCCCCCGGCATGGTGGAGGCGGTCATCGTCACCCACGCCCACATCGACCACTCGGGGCGGCTGCCCCTGCTGGTCAAGCAGGGCTTTGACGGGGACATCTACTGCACCCGCCTCACCGCAAAACTGCTGGGCATCATGCTGCTGGACTCCGCCCACATCCAGGAGAGCGACGCCCAGTGGGAGAACCAGAAGGGCAAGCGGGCGGGCAAGGAGCTGGTGGAGCCCCTCTACACCATCGCCGACGCCCAGGAGACCCTGAAGCACCTGGTCCCCGTGGAGTACGGCCAGCGGATCAAGCTCCAGGACGACGTGGAGCTGGAGTTTGTGGACGCCGGGCACCTGCTGGGCTCGGCGGAGGCCCAGCTCTGGCTCACCGAGGCCGGGGTCACCAAGAAGATCGTATTTTCCGGGGACCTGGGCAACCTGGACCAGCCCATCATCCGGGACCCCCAGCCCATCCAGGGCGGCGCCGACTACGTGGTGACCGAGAGCACCTACGGCGACCGCCTCCACGGCAAGGTGGGCTCCTATAAGGAAGAGCTGGCCGCCATCATCGACGACACCATGGCCAAGGGCGGCAACGTGGTCATCCCCTCCTTCGCCGTAGGCCGCACCCAGGAGCTTCTCTACTTCATCCGGGAGATCAAGGAGGAGGGCCTGGTCAAGAGCAATCCCAATTTTGAGGTGGTGGTGGACTCCCCCCTGGCCAAGGAGGCCACGGAGATCTTCTCCGGGGACCTGACGGGCTACCTGGACGAGGACGCCATCGCCGCCATCAAGCGGGGCAACCTCTTCCAGTTTCCCAACCTGACCCTCACCGAGACGGTGGAGGAGTCCAAGGCCCTGAACGCCGACGGCAGGAGCCGGGTCATCCTGTCCGCCTCCGGCATGTGCGACGCCGGCCGGATCCGCCACCATCTGAAGCACAACCTCTGGCGGGAGGAGAGCACCGTGGTCTTCGTGGGCTATCAGGCCGAAGGCAGCCTGGGCCGCCGCCTGCTGGAGGGGGCCGAGCGGGTCAAGCTCTTCGGCGAGGAGATCGTGGTCCGGGCCAAGATCACCCGGGTGGAGGGCCTGTCCTCCCACGCCGACCAGAACGGCCTGCTGGACTGGATCAGCCATTTCGACGCCCCCAAGCCCCAGCAGATCTTCGTGGTCCACGGGGACCAGGATGTGACCGTGATTTATGCCGACCTTCTGAAGGAGCGGGGCTTTGCCGCCCACGCCCCCGATTATGAAGAGGTCTACGACCTGCTGGCGGGCCGCATGCTGGCCCCGGGCATCCCCCCCGCCGTCAAGGAGTCCCTGCCCACCTCCCCCGCCGGTTCCCCGGCCTACCGGAGGCTGGAGGAGGCGGGACAGCAGCTTCTCACCGTCATCCGCCACAACAAAGGGGGCGCCAACAAGGACCTGGGACGGTTCGCCGACCAGATCCGGGCCCTCATCAAGAAGTGGGACCGGTAAAATATACGCAGCGCCAACGGGCCGTCCATTTTCTGGGCGGCCCGTTTTCATATCCCGTCCAGGAGACTGGGCGGCCCGTTTCTCCGCCCGCCTCCCTGTCATACTTCCAGGGCTCGTCTCATATAGTATCCTGACAATACGGACAGGAGCGTGACACAAATGGAGACCAGCTGGAACAGGAACCAAGCCGCCCTGCGGGGGCGGGCGGGCGGCCAGCCCCGTTTTTCCCACACCAATCACGGCATGACCTATCTCACCTTTCCTCTGGAGGTGGCCCGGCTCAGCGGCGCCATGGACACCCTCAACGTGGTGGTCTCGGAGGACATGCTCTCCGCCTGCCCGGTGGAGCCGGGAGGGGAATACCAGGTGACGGGGGAGGTCCGCTCGTTCAATAACCGCAGCGGCGTGGGAAGCCGCCTGGTCATCACCTTCTTCGCCCGCACCCTGGCCCCCGCCCAGGGGGAGCACGCCAACCAGCTGGAGCTGACGGGGGTGCTGTGCAAGGAGCCGGTGGTCCGCCGCACCCCCCTGGGGCGGGAGATCTGCGACCTGCTCCTGGCCGTCAACCGCCGGTACGGCCGGGCAGACTACCTGCCCTGCATCGTCTGGGGCTCCCTGGCCCGCTCCTGCGGGCAGCTGGAGGTGGGGGACGCCGTCCATATGACCGGCCGCCTGCAGAGCCGGAAGTACCACAAGCTGGAGGAGGGCCGGGAGACGGAGCGCACCGCCTACGAGGTCTCCGTCATGTCCCTGGAGCCGGCGGAGGTTTGAGCCCGCTGATCAAAAGAGCGCCCGCATCGTGACGATGCGGGCGCTCTTTTGATTATGTCTCAGGCCTCAGAGCTGGGAGCGGAGGAATAGTCGATGATCATGCCGTCCAGGCGGTTGAAGTCGTCCTCCGTGATGATGTAATACCCGTCGGTGTCCTTCTCCAGCTGCACGGTGGTGGACTGGCTCTCCAGGTTGCTGGTCTCGGGCAGCTTCTCCAGGTAGAGGTCCACGATCATCCGGGCCCACTCCTCGTCCATGGCCTGGTATTCCTCGTCGGTCATGCTGTTCTGCACGTCCATGGTGTACTTCTCGTAGAAGGGGTCCATGACCTCTTCCCAATCCGCCTCCACCAGCTGGACGATGTTGATGGGCTCCACGTTGATCTTCACGGAGAAGGAGCCGTCGTCCTGCTCGGCGGCGGAGACCACCTCAAACTTGGCGTGCTTGTAGATCTCGGCGTACATGTCCTTGATCTCCTGGCGCATCTCGTCGGTGGGGTACTCAATGTCGTAGAAGTACAGGAAGAACTCGGTCTCGGCCTCCAGGCTGGTCTCGTAGGTCTCCTGAGCCTCGGTCTCGTCGATGCCCACCAGCTCCATATAGTTCTTGTCGAACTCACCCAGGTAGGTCTCCTTCAGGAGGCCGTCCATGTAGGCCACGGCGTCAAATTTGCTCAGGCCGCCGCCACCGCAGGCGGTCAGGGACAGTCCCAGGCCGATGGCCAGGGCAAGGGCGCTCAAGCGCTTGGTCAGTTTCTTCATTCTCTTTTCTCCTTAATCTCATTCTAGCTTTATCTGCACAGCTCAGCGATGGCCAGGGCGAAGATCTTGGCGGAGAGCAGCAGATTCTCCACACTGGCCTGTTCGTTGGCTGAATGCATTTTGGGGTCGAAGCCGGGGAAGTCGCAGCCGAAAGCCACGCCGCCGGGGATATCGTGGACGTAGGTGCCGCCGCCGATGGCGATGGGCTTGGCGTCCTTCACGCCGGTGTAAGTCTCATAGCAGCTCAGAAGGGTTTTGACCAGGGGGGAGTCCGCCGGGACCATGTGGACGGCGGTCATCTCCCCGTCGCCGGTGACGGAGATGCCGTATTTGGCCAGGCTGGCCTCGCAGGCCTTTTTGCAGGTCTCCTCGGTGGCGCACACGGGGAACCGGGCATCAAACTTGGCGGTAAAGCCGGTCTCCGTCAGGGTCATGAGGGCCAGGTTGAGGGTCAGTTCCCCGCTCTCGGCGTCGGACTGGGCAATGCCCAGGGCCCTGCCCCGGTTATCCCCGAAGGGGAACAGGGCGTGCATCCCCAGGAGGGCCCGGGTGGAGGGACAGTCGGCCAGGGGCAGCCGGGAGAGCAGCTCCAGCAGGGCGGCGATGGCGTTGATGCCGTCGTCGGGGCTGGCGGCGTGGGCGTTGCGGCCGGCGCAGTGGACGGTCACGCCCTGGCCGGCGTCGGTGCAGGTGAAGCGGGCCCCGGTGGCCTCCTCCAGTCCGGGACACAGGGGGGCCACGTCGGCGGCCTTCAGCCCCAGGATCTCCGCCTGGGCCTCCGGAGGCACCACGTTGTGGCGGAAGCCGCCGGTGAGGGCCGCCACCCGGGGAAGGGCGGAAGCGGCGGCCCAGGAGGCGCCGAAGTCGGGGTGGTAGTGCCCCTTCTCGATGTTGATCACCGGGAAGTCGGCGTCAGGGGTGAATGCCTGGGGGGCGTAAGGCTCCCGGGCGTAGTAATAGGCGATGTCCTCCGAGCCCGACTCCTCGTCGGTGCCCAGGATGAGCCGGACGTTCTTGCTGACGGGCAGGCCCAGGTCCCGCACAGCCTTCATGGCCAGCAGGGCGGCGCACACGGGGCCCTTGTCGTCACTGACCCCCCGGCCGTAGAGCATCCCGTCCTTCTCCACGCAGGTGTAAGGGTCGGTGTCCCAGCCGGTGCCCTCCCCCACCACGTCCAGGTGGCCCAGGATGTGGAGCTGGGTGGGCTTGTCGTTCAGGTCGGCCAGGCCCACATAGTGGTCGTAGTCCCGGGTGGCGAAGCCCAGCTCCGAGCAGAGCTTCAAGGCCTCGTCCAAAGCGGCCCGGGGGCCGGGGCCGAAGGGGGCGCCGGGGGCGGGCGCTTCCCGCACGCTCTTCACCCCCACCAGCCGGGACACGGCGGCCACCAGCTCGGCCCGGCGGGCGGGATCGTCAAAATAGGCGCTGATCTGCTCCTTGTACATCCTGTCACTCTTTCCGGGCGGTGGCCTTCTCCTCGGCCAGCTCCCCTAAATATTTGTATACGGTGTAGCGGGACACCTTGAGCCGGGAGGCCACGAAGGGCACCGACTTGCGGAAGGAAAAGGCGTTTTTCTGGTCCATCAAGGCCACCAGCTTCATCCGCTCCCGCTTGTTCAGCTCGTCGATGGGCTTGCCCAGGGAGGCCAGGCACTCCTCGAAAATCTGGCTCAGCTGGCCCTCCCCGCCGGTCCACAGGGCGCTTTGCAGGTCCGCGTCGGCACTCATGAGGCCCACCAGGGTCCGGTTGGCATAGGCCAGGGAGGTAAAGTCGAAGTCGATCCCCAGGGCCAGATTGAAGCCCTCCCCCATGAGATGGAAGGTAGAGGATTTGATCTGCTGCCCCGAGGGGGTGGTGGCAAATAAGTTGACATAATCTGTGGTAAGCTGGGTGGCATCCAGGCTCTTGTCAGAGCCCAGAATGTCCAAAGTGGAGCCCACCTCCCGACCGGAGACCTGGCCGTTGTAGATGGACAAAATGGGGTGATTGGGATTTCCCATATCCTGCACCAGCGTCTCGCAGGAGGCGCCGAAGGTTTCGGCGATCCCCCGGGCGGTCCGGTCCAAAAATTCGAAGGCCTCCTCTTTTGTCACAGGTGTTGCCCCACCTTTCTTTTTTCTGGCAGATAAGTGAGTTTATTTTAACACCAAATAAAGGGAAAATCAAGCTGTTTTCCGCCTCTTTCCTACACCTTTGCCTTTGCGTCCGTGGTCTTCCTATGATATAATATCGGCAAACGGTGTGCGGCCGCGCCGGCACGCCAGGGTTTGGCCGGGATATTGCATGTGAAATTTCCTACGATTGGTGCCGCGCCACAGGGGAAACGGCCGGCGGCTTTCTGCAGCCCGGGCCCCTTTCGGTTTGAACCTGTGGTTATGATAGCTGTACTTGCCGCGGCCGCACGCAGGTTGCCATTAACGGACAAGGGAGGGGAACAAATTGGACGCGTTGGATGGACAGGCCCGCCGGGAGGCCATTTTGGCCCGGCTGGGCGGGACCCACACGCCGGTGAGCGCCGCGGCGCTGGCCAGGGAGCTGAGCGTCAGCCGTCAGATCATCGTGGGAGACGTGGCCCTCCTCCGGGCGGGGGGACATCCCATCTCGGCCACCCCCCGGGGCTACCTGACGGAGCGGGCGCCCGGTGCCGCCCGCACCCTGGCCTGCGTCCATCCCCCGGAGGGGATGGGGGCGGAGCTCTACGCCATCGTGGACGCCGGCTGTGAGGTGGTGGACGTCATCGTGGAGCACCCCCTCTACGGCCAGCTCACGGGGGCCCTGCGGCTGCGCTCCCGGTATGACGTGGGCCAGTTTTTGGAGCAGGTAGCCGCCAGTGAGGCCCGGCCCCTGTCCGATCTGACCGACGGCATCCACCTGCACACCATCCGCGCCTTCGAGCCGGCCGCCCTGGACCGGGCGGCTCAGGCCCTCCGGGCGCTGGGGTACCTGCTGGAGGAAGGGACGGGGCCGGAGGCCCGCTGAAAACAGATCTCATTACATAGAGAAAGAAGGATGGATCAGATGCAGTATACCACTACCTACTCCTCTCCCCTGGGAGAGATGCTCCTCTCCGGGGACGGCGAACATCTGACCGGGCTGTGGTTCCTGGGCCAAAAGTATTTCGGCAGCACCCTGGAGCCGGGCCGCCAGGAGGGGGAGATCCCCGTGTTCCAGCAGGCAAAGCGCTGGCTCGACCTCTATTTCCAGGGCCTTGTTCCCGACTTTATGCCCCCTCTCGCCCCCCAGGGCTCCCCCTTCCGCCGGGAGGTCTGGGACGTGCTGGCGCAGATCCCCCGCGGAACGGTCATGACTTACGGAGAGATCGGCGTCCTCCTTGCCAAACGGCGGGGCACTGCCGCCATGTCCGCCCAGGCGGTGGGCGGGGCGGTGGGCCACAATCCCATCTCCATCCTCATCCCCTGCCACCGGGTGGTGGGGAGCAGCGGCAGTCTGACGGGCTACGCCGGGGGCCTGGACCGGAAGGTCAAGCTGCTGGAACTGGAGGGAGCCGACATCGCCCATCTTCATCTTCCCAAAAAGGGGACGGCGCTGTAAAGGCTTGTGCCCATAAGGAAAGATGCGCCCAGTTTGGGCCAAAGGAGCCCCGCCGGCGACCTTTTAAGGAAAAAAGTCTGCAAAACCGCCCGGCATCCTTCAGGATTGCCGGGCGGTTTTCAGATTATTGCGCCGAAAGAATTAAGGCAGGACCGCATCTTTATCTTATGAGCATAGGCCCAGCGTCTTCCCCCGGAAATAAAATATTTCCGCCCCCCTCTTGACAAAAGGTTCATTTTCGAATAGACTAAACTCACTTAAAAGGGAGTAGTAGCAAGTTCCGCCATCAACATCACGGCCTTATAGCCTGGTGGCGGACGCCGGCCTTCCGGTTACAAGACTTTTGAGTATGTTCTCGACCAAAGGGTGGAGCGCATACTCAAAAGTCTTTTTTGTTATCCGGTCATCGTTTGGGCCACACTACTTTCAAGAGAAAAAAGGAGCGATGTCCTATGGAGCCCAAAACCCCCTATTATCAGCGCACCGGCCGGGAATCCCTGGAGCTTCTCAGCGCCACCACCGCCGGACTTACCGCCCAGGAGGCCCGGCAACGGCTGGAAGCGCACGGCCCCAACGCCCTGGCCGAGGGGAAAAAGCAGTCGGTCCTCCAGGTCTTTCTGGAGCAGTTCAAGGACCTGATGGTATTCATCCTCATGATCGCCGCCGTCATCTCCTTTTTTTCGGAAAACGCCGAGAGCACCATCGTTATCTTCGCCGTCCTCATCCTCAACGCCATCCTGGGCACCGTCCAGCACGTGAAGGCGGAAAAATCCCTGGAGAGCCTCAAGGCCATGTCCGCCCCCACGGCCAAGGTCCTGCGGGACGGCCGCCGGACCCTGGTCCCCTCGGCCCAGGTGGTCCCCGGGGACATCGTGGAGCTGGAGGCCGGGGATATGGTGGTGGCCGACGGCCGCATCCTGGAAAACTACTCTCTCAAGGTCAACGAGAGCTCCCTCACCGGCGAGAGCGAGGGGGTGGACAAGACCGCCGACGCCATCACCGGCGGGGAGGTGGCCCTGGGGGACCAGAAAAACATGGTTTTCTCCGGCTCCCTGGTCACCTACGGCCGGGCCGCTGTGGTGGTCACCGCCACCGGCATGTCCACCGAGCTGGGCCGGGTGGCCGCGCTGATGAACCAGGCCAAGGAGCGGCGCACCCCCCTCCAGATCAGCCTGGACGCCTTCAGCAAAAAGCTGGCCTTCTGCATCATGGCCATCTGCGCCGTGGTGTTCGCCATGTCCCTCTTCCACCAGGCGGCGGTGCTGGACGCCCTCATGTTCGCCGTGGCCCTGGCGGTGGCCGCCATCCCGGAGGCCCTGGGCTCCATCATCACCATCGTCCAGGCCATGGGCACCCAGAAGATGGCCAAACAGCACGCCATCATCAAGGACCTGAAGGCGGTGGAGACCCTGGGGTGCGTGTCGGTCATCTGCTCGGACAAAACGGGCACCCTGACCCTCAACCAGATGACCCCCCAGGAGCTCTACACCGACGGCAGGATCTTCCCCGCGGACCGCATCGACCTCTCCAACGAGCCCTGCCACATCCTTCTCAAATCCGCCCTCCTGGCCAGCGACGCCACCACCGGGGCCCAGGCCGTGGGCGACCCCACCGAGATTGCCCTGGTGATGCTGGGCGATATGCTGGGGGTGGAGGAGACCGTCTACCGGGCCCAGCACCCCCGCCTGGGGGAGCTGGCCTTCGACTCCGACCGCAAGCTCATGTCCACCCTCCACGAGATCGAGGGGGTGCCCACCCTCTACACCAAGGGGGCCCTGGACGTGCTCCTCCCCCGCTGCACCCACATCCTCACCAGCCAGGGGCGGATCCCCATGACCCAGGACTACCGGCAGGAGATCACCCGGCAGAACGCCCAGTGGTCCGGCCAGGGCCTTCGGGTCCTCTCCTTCGCCTTCCGGGATCTGGACGCCGTCCGCCCCCTGGAGCTGGCCGACGAGGGGGAGTTCACCTTCCTGGGCCTCATCTCCATGATCGACCCGCCCCGGACCGAGGCCATCCAGGCCGTGGCCGACGCCAAGCGGGGCGGCATCCGCACCGTCATGATCACCGGCGACCACAAATCCACCGCCGCCGCCATCGCCCGGCAGCTGGGCATCTTCCGGGAGGGGGACGAGGCCGTGTCCGGCCCCGAGCTGGACGCCATGGACCAGTCCGAGCTGGACCGCCGCCTGGAGCACATTTCGGTATACGCCCGGGTATCTCCCGAGCATAAAATACGCATCGTAGAGGCCTGGCAGCGCAAAGGGAAGATTGTCTCCATGACCGGCGACGGCGTCAACGACGCCCCCGCCCTCAAGGCCGCCGACATCGGCGTGGCCATGGGCATCACGGGCACCGAGGTCTCTAAGGACGCCGCCTCCATGATCCTCACCGACGACAACTTCGCCACCATCGTGGGGGCGGTGGTCAACGGCCGGGGGGTCTACGCCAACATCAAAAACGCCATCAACTTCCTCCTCTCGGGCAACATGGCCGCCATCTTCTGTGTCTTTCTCACCTCCGTGCTGGGGCTGACCATGCCCTTCGCCCCGGTCCACCTGCTGTTCATCAACCTCCTCACCGACTCCCTCCCCGCCATCGCCATCGGCATGGAGCCCGCCGGCTCCGGCCTGCTGGACCAGCCCCCCCGGGACCCCAAGGAGCCCATCCTCACCCGGAACTTCATGGGGCGCATCCTCTCCTACGGCGCTCTCATCGCCGCGGCCACCCTGGGGGCCTACTTCATCGGCCTCAAGGACGGGGGCGCGGGCCTCGGCATGACCCTGGCCTTTTCCACCCTCACCCTGGCCCGGCTGTTCCACGGCTTCAGCTGCCGGGGGGAGGGCTCCATCTTTAAGCTGGGCCTTGCCACCAACCCGTACAGCCTGGGCGCCTTCGCCGTGGGCGTGGTCCTCCTGGCCTCGGTCCTCTTCATTCCCGGCCTGTCCCGCCTGTTCCAGGTCAGCCCCTTCTCCTCCCGCGAAATTGGCCTGGTGGCCCTGCTGGCCTTCCTGCCCACCCTGCTGATCCAGCTCTACAAGGTGCTTTTCCGGGATCGGAAAAAGAAAAACTCTTAAGTTCAAGCCAATTTACAGTTTATTCATAGTTCCGTCAAAGTTTGGCCGTAATTGTTTGGTATCTTAAGGATGGACACAGGAAGAGCCAAAACAAACACACATCCTCCCAAAACCATCCCTCTCCAACTCTCTGCGACAACACACACCCAAAAAGCCCCTGGCCGTTTGGCCAGGGGCTTTTTGGGCCTTCCAGCCTCGGCGGAGTGGGCCCTCTCCGCCGGCTGCGCCGGCACCTCCCCCCAAAGGGGGGAGGCTTTTTCCAGCCGCTTGCGTTTCCTTTGAAATCAGGGTAAAATAAGTCTCAATAAAAGGAGGTCTTTTCCATGCGGGACGGATTTATCAAGGTGGCCGCCGGCACCCCCAAGATCAAGGTGGCCGACTGCCGCTATAACGCCGAGCAGATTTTCACCCTCATGCGGGAGGCGTCCCGCCAGGGGGTCCGGGTGCTCTGCCTGCCCGAGCTGTGCCTGACGGGCTACACCTGCGGGGACTTGTTTTTGCAGGACACCCTTTTGAAGGGGGCCGACGAGGGGCTGGCCACCATCCTGGAGGCCACCAAGAGCCTGGACATGATCACCGCCCTGGGCCTGCCGGTGCGGTGTGACAACAAATTGTATAACTGCGCCGCTTTATTGCACAAGGGAGAAATTTTGGGCCTGATCCCCAAGACCAACATCCCCAATTATGGGGAGTTTTACGAGGGGCGCTGGTTTGCCTCCGGCCTGGACCGGGACGACCGGGTCTTTCTGGCCGGCCAGTGGGTCACCATGACCACTCAGAACATCTACGCCTGTGAGGAGATGCCCGGCCTGCGCATCGGCGTGGAGATCTGCGAGGACCTGTGGGCCCCCCTGCCCCCCTCCACCCGGCTGGCCCAGGCCGGGGCCACCCTTATTCTGAACCTCTCCGCCAGCGACGAGGTGGTGGGCAAGGCGGATTTCCGCCGGGCCCTGGTCACCAGCCAGTCCGCCCGGCTCATGTGCGGCTATGTCTACGCCGACGCCGGGGAGGGGGAGTCCACCACCGACCTGGTGTTTACCGGCCACGACCTCATCGCGGAAAACGGGGCCCTGCTGGCCGAGCGCCGGTTCTCCACCGGCCTCACCATCTCGGAGATCGACGTGGATAAGCTGGCCTACGAGCGCCGCCGGGTCAACACCTTCGCCGCCGGGCCGGAGGGCGGGGAGATCTGGACTTCCGACTTCTCCCTGGAGCGGGCCACCACCACCCTGACCCGCCGGATCTCCCCCACCCCCTTTGTCCCCGAGGACGCGGCGGACCGGGCCCAGCGGTGCGACGAGGTCCTGCGCATCGCCGCCCTGGGCCTCAAGCACCGGCTGGAGCACACTGGGGCCAGGACCGCCGTGGTGGGCCTGTCCGGGGGGCTGGACTCCACCCTGGCCATCCTCATCACCGGGGTGGCCATGAAGCTGCTGGACCGGCCCGCCAGCGACATCATCGCCGTCACCATGCCTTGCTTCGGCACCACCGACCGCACCCGGGACAACGCCGTGGAGCTGGCCTCCCGGCTGGGAGCCACCCTGAAGCGCATCGACATCAGCGAGGCCGTCAAGCAGCACTTCAGGGACATCGGCCAGTCCATGGAGGACCACGACGTCACCTTTGAGAACGGCCAGGCCCGGGAGCGGACCCAGGTCCTTATGGACATCGCCAACCAGACCGGGGGGCTGGTGGTGGGCACCGGAGACCTCTCCGAGCTGGCCCTGGGCTGGGCCACCTACAACGGCGACCACATGTCCATGTACGGCGTCAACGCCTCCATCCCCAAGACCCTGGTCCGCCACCTGGTCTCCTTCGTGGCCGGGGACAAGGCCGAGGAGGACGAGCGCCTCTCCGCCGTCCTCACCGATATCCTGGACACCCCCGTCTCCCCCGAGCTCCTCCCCGCCATTGAAGGGAAGATCAGCCAAAAGACGGAGGACCTGGTGGGCCCCTACGAGCTCCACGACTTCTTCCTCTATTACGCCGTCCGCTGGGGCTTCTCCCCCCGGAAGGTGCTGCGGCTGGCCGAGCAGGCCTTCGGCCGGGCCTATGACCGCCCCACCCTTTTGAAGTGGCTGAAAAACTTCTACCGCCGGTTCTTCTCCCAGCAGTTCAAGCGCTCCTGCCTTCCCGACGGCCCCAAGGTGGGCTCCGTGACCCTCTCCCCCCGGGGCGACTGGCGGATGCCCTCCGACGCCTCGGCCGCCCTCTGGCTGGATGAACTGGAGGGGTTGGAGTGAATATCACCGCCGCAGGCCGCATATCTCCCGCCGCTCCTCCTCTCCCCGGCAAAGCCGCCCGGCTTTGCCGGGGAATCCACTGCCATGCGGGAAAGGCGGTGCCTGCCTCACTATGAACCTCTATCTCGACTTGTTTCTCACCTTTGCCCAGATCGGCGTGTGTCCCCCAACGGGGCTGCGCCCCGCCGGGGGCCCCGGCTCTTTTTATATGCTCGGTCGGAGTGGATCCTTCCTGCGCAATTCCTCGCTGCGCTCCGAATTTACGGCGCTTACCGCGCCGCCCCGCCTCCGGCGGGGAGAAGGCACACACGAGGGAAAGGCGGTGCTTGCCTTACTATGAACCTCTATCTCGACTTGTTTCTCACCTTTGCCCAGATTGGCGCATGTACCTTCGGCGGGGGCCTGGCCATGCTGCCCATCCTCCAGCGGGAGGTGGTGGGCAAAAAGGGCTGGTGCACCGACGAGGAGCTGGCCGATTACTACGCCATCGGCCAGTGCACCCCCGGCATCATCGCCGTCAACACCGCCACCTTCGTGGGCCATAAGCAGAAGGGGAACCTCGGTGGCATCGTCGCCACCCTGGGGGTGGTTTTCCCCTCGGTGGTCATCATTGTGCTCATCGCCGCCTTCCTCCGGAACTTCGCCCACATCTCCGCCGTGGCCCACGCCTTCAACGGCGTCCGGGCCGCCGTGGTGGCCCTCATCGCCTCCAGCGTCCTCAAGCTGGGTAAGTCCACTTTGGTCTCCCCTTCCGCTGTGGCGGTCTATGTGGGGGTGCTGCTCCTCTCCCTCTTCTCTTCTGAACTGGCCGCCCTGCTGCCTGCGGTGGGCTTCCTCTTCAGCCCCGTGACCTACGTGATCTTGGCCGGGGCCTGCGGCCTCCTCATTTCAGCGGCGGGGAGGCGGAAGGGATGATCTATCTGCGCCTTTTCTATGAGTTTTTCAAGGTGGGGCTCTTCTCCGTGGGGGGGGGCCTGGCCACCATCCCCTTTCTCCAGCACCTTGGGGAGACCTCCGGCTGGTTTTCCGCCGCCGATCTGGCGGACATGATTGCCGTCAGTGAGTCCACCCCCGGCCCCATGGGGGTGAACATGTCCACCTACGTGGGCTTCACCTGCGGCGGCGTCCCCGGCGCCGTGGCGGCCGTGCTGGGGCTGGTGACCCCCTCCATTCTCGTCATCCTCATCGTGGCGGGCTTCCTGAAGCGCTTCCGCCAGAGCCGGGTGGTGGAGGGCGTCTTTTCCGGACTGCGGCCCGCCTCCACCGCCCTTATCACCTCCGCGGGGCTTTCGGTGGCCTTTATCGCCCTGATCCAGGAGATCCCGGTGGATACCGCCAGCATGAACGCCTACGTCCCCTACTGGCCCGCCATCGCCCTGGCCGCCGGGGTCTTTCTGTGCCTGCGCCTGCCCAAGCTGAGAGATCTTCACCCCATCCTCTATATCGCCCTGGCCGCCGGGGCCGGGGTCCTGTTCCAGATGTGAACCCAGACCGCCGGCAGCGGCGGCCTTACCATATTATATTAGGAGGATCCTTCCATGAAAAAACCCTGTCAGCTCGCCCTGGCCCTGACCTGCGCCGCCGCCCTGGCGGCGGGGACGGCGGCGGCCTCCAGCGCCATCACCACCAAGACCTTGCAGGCCCAGTACATGGACATCGCCCTTCAGGTCAACGGCCAGACCGTCACCCCCGTGGATGGAAGCGGGGCCCCGGCCCAGCCCTTCGCCGTGGACGGCACCATCTATATCCCCGTCCGCACCCTGGGCGGCATCCTGGGCAAGGAGGTGGTCTGGGATGAGGAGTCCCACACCGTAATGGTAGGCCAGGCCCCCTTCGTGGAGGACGCCCTGCAGCTCATCTCCCTGACCGAGAGCGCCCACCCCGCCTTCCCCCTGGAGCTGGTGCCCCAGGGCTATGAGGAGGCCAAGGCCCAGCTCCTCGCCGTGGCGGAGGACCCCGAGACCACCCTTTACGACTTCAGCTGGGCCGCCCTGGCCTATACTGCCTCCCTCCACGACGGCCACACCAACATCAACGTGTTCGGCAACGGCCCCCAGGCCTCTCTGGAGGGACAGTGGACGGCCCAGGAAGGGGCCCTCTATTGGAATGGGCGGCCGGTGACCAGCGTGGGCGGGATCCCCGTGGCCCAGCTCTTCGCCGTAGTGGACAAGTACATCCCGGCGGAGAACGCCTCCGGGCGGGACGTGAATCGCGCCGCCTGGAGCACCAATAAAAACCTCCTCCATGTGGCCGGGGCCGCTTTCACCGATGACGGCGTCGCCGTCACCGTGGAGGGGAAGGAGGAAACGGCCGCTCTGACTCTTCCCCAGGCCGTGGATTCCATGCCTCCCATCGCCGCCGGGGAACAGATGGGCGACGTCTATTACATAGATTTGAACCAGTGCATCCTGGGGGATGAGGTGGACGCCGTTTCCGACCAGCTGGCCCAGGCGGTCAAGAAGGGGACCCACAAGGTCATCATCGACGTCCGGGGCAACGGCGGCGGAAACTCCGAGGCCTGCTATCAGTTCTTGGAGACTTTGGGGATGGACGTCCCCCTCTATGGGGAATACGTCCGCTACTCCACTCTGGCGCTGGACGAGGTCCAGGACCCCTATAAGCCCTATCCCTATGAGCGGGGCTACACCCGGACGGAGGGAGCCGAGCTCGCTGAGGCCCCTGACCTGACCACCGCCAAGGCTAACCCCGACATCGACCTGGTGGTCCTCACCGACGAGGCCACGTACAGCTCGGCCACCATGCTGGGCGTGTGGGTCCAGGACGGCGGGCTGGGCACGGTCATCGGCCGGGCCAGCGCCAACGCCCCCAGCAGCTATGGGGACATCCTGTATTATCAGCTGGACAACACCGGTATGATGGGCACCATCTCCCACAAGCAGTGGCAGCGGCCCGACACCCAGGCCGACCCCTCCACCCTGGTGCCGGACATTGAGACCGC
This sequence comes from Oscillospiraceae bacterium, assembly GCA_022846075.1. Classification (GTDB taxonomy): domain Bacteria; phylum Bacillota; class Clostridia; order Oscillospirales; family Oscillospiraceae; genus Vermiculatibacterium. Next base: position 515,586 of record AP025582.1, on the reverse strand, counting down.
CCCCGGGGAGGACGCCCTGGAAACGGCCCTGGCCTTTTTGAAGGACAAATAAAAAAATAGCTTCTTCAGCTATTTTACGGTATATGGCCCTCCGGGGCCATGCCCTGGATTTCAGGCAGCGGCCGGGACGGCCGCATGCCGTTTTATAGCTGAACTGAACTCAGTTATAAAAGAAAAGAGCCGCCGGCAGCTGCCGGCGGCTCTTCTCTTTTCCTCAATCCCCGATGTCCATGACCGTGCCCAGGAAGAGAGGGAGATTGGTATTGGTGTCGACGATCACGCAGACAAAAGGACGGTCCAGGTGGACGGTCTTGACCTCTACCGGCGCCGCGGAGCCGCATTCCACCTCCACTACGGTAACGGCCCCCGCCTTCGTGCCCTGCTCATCCACCGACAGACAGGTCCTATGGAGCACACGGCTGAGATAGAGGTTCCCCGCCTCGCTGTGTCCCAGCCCGGAAAAGTCCGCCTGATTTGCGTCGAAGGCGTCCGTCATGCCCAGCGCCCGGAGCTGTTCGCTCAGCTCGGTCCCGTACTCCAGCTCAAACTTGGGGATGGCCGCGTCCACGGTGGCCGTCCCGGCGTTTTCCAGGATCTCCACCAGCCGCTCCCCGGTAAGGGACGCCAGGTACCCGGCCATTTCCACCCCCTCGTCCGGAAGAAGGGCGGCAAAGGCGTACCGTCCCCCGGCGTAAGCCTTCAGCAGGCCGACGGCGTTTTCATCCTCCAGATAACGCCCCTCCTCCGAATACATCAGCGTTACCTTCCGCGCCTCCCCGTTCTCCGTGGTGAACAGGGCCTCCTGGGCCTGGCCTTCCACATAGGGGGTTTCCCACTTGGCGTCAAAGGCCAGGGCATTGATCAGATAGGTCACAGCGTCCCCGGGGATCTCGTCCAGGATCTTCCCGATCATGCCGTCGGTGTTCTTCCCGACCCAATCGTTGATCGCCCGGCAGGTGGTCTCGTCAAAGGGCGCCCGGTAGGCCCCCGCCTCGTACCAGTTGGCGTTGGCCTGGAGGAACTCCTCCTCCACGGTCAAACCGCCGCTGTCCCGGAACCAAATGGAGTTGGCGGCGTGGAACTGGTCGGAGGGCGGGAACAAGGATGCGTAGACAGCCAGGTTCAGTTCGGTCAGGGGCAAGCCCAGCACCCCCTCCATCTGTGCCAGGGTCTCGCCCCGGGCGCCGTTGGCCGTCATGCCCAGGGTGCTGACGATGGACAGGGGGGACAGCAGGACATTTTCCCCCTCCCCGGCGTTTTCCCGCAGAAGGGCCAGGGAAAAATCGCTGAGTCCGGCGATCTGCTCCGGCGAAGGCCCCTGTTTGGGCGGGCGCTGGCCCCCGTCCGGCCATATCCCCTTCATCAGATCCACCGCCTCCGCCGGGGCGCCGCAGCCGGAGCAGGACAAGAGCAGCGGCAGGGTCAGGGCAAGGGCAAGGATACGCTTTTTCATGCCAAGGACCTCCTTCCATTTTTCCTTTGGACGAACCATGATGGGAAAGGTTCCCTTGCCAGTCGGGCAAAAGGAAGGGGAGCGGCCTATGGCCGCTCCCCTTCTAAGCTGTACAGAAAATCTTACTTCTTCAGGTTGAAGAAAGCCTCCCGGCCCAGGTACTCCGCCACGTCGTCTCGTCGGGCCAAGCTGCGTATCCTTCGCCTCCGCCTGGCGGCGAAGGCTCACTCACTCCGCCGGCCCTCCTCTCCCCAACAAGGCCTTCCGGCCTTGTCGGGGGCCCCGAGCTGGACGACACGACGAAGGGGAGCGGCCATAGGCCGCTCCCCTTCTAAGCTGTACAGAAAATCTTACTTCTTCAGGTTGAAGAAAGCCTCCCGGCCCAGGTACTCCGCCACGTCGTCCAGCTCCTCCTCGATGCGCAGGAGCTGGTTGTACTTGGCCACCCGGTCGGTGCGGCTGGGGGCGCCGGTCTTGATCTGGCCGGCGTTCATGCCCACCACGATGTCCGCGATGGTCACGTCCTCGGTCTCGCCGGAGCGGTGGGACACGATGGTGGTGTAGCCCGCCCGGTTGGCCTTCTGGATGGTGTCCAAAGTCTCGGTGAGGGTGCCGATCTGGTTGACCTTGATGAGCACGGAGTTGGCCACGTGGAGGTCCAGGCCCTTCTGCACCCGCTGGGTGTTGGTGACGAACAGGTCGTCGCCCACCAGCTGGACCTTGTCGCCGATGGCCTTGGTGAGCATGGCCCAGCCCTCCCAGTCGTCCTCGCCCATGCCGTCCTCCAGGGAGATGATGGGATAGGTCTCGGCAAACTTCTTCCACATATTCACGAGCTGCTGGCGGGTCAGCTTCTTGCCGGACTTGGGCTGGATATAGCACTCCTCCTCGGCGTTCCACCACTCGGAGGAGGCGGCGTCGATGGCGATCATGAAGTCCTCGCCGGGCTTGAAGCCGGCCTCGGTGATGGCCTGGACGATGACCTTCAGGGCGTCCTCGTCCTTCTTGAGGTTGGGGGCGTAGCCGCCCTCGTCGCCCACGCCGGCGGCGGGGGTGCCGTTGGCCTTCAGGGTGCCCTTGAGGGTGTGGAACACCTGGGTGCACCAGCGCAGGGCCTCCCGCCAGGAGGGGGCGCCCACGGGCATGATCATGAACTCCTGGATCTCCACGTTGTTGGTGGCGTGGGCGCCGCCGTTCAGAATGTTCATCATGGGCACGGGCAGGACCTTGGCGTTGACGCCGCCAATGTAGTTATAGAGGGACACGCCCAGGCTCTCGGCGGCGGCCTTGGCGCAGGCCATGGAGGCGCCCAGGATGGCGTTGGCCCCCAGGCGGGTCTTGTTGGGGGTGCCGTCCAGCTCGATCATGGCCTTGTCGATGGCCACCTGGTCCAGGACGTTCATGCCAACCAGGCACTCGGCGATCTCGGAGTTGACGTTCTCCACGGCCTTGAGGACACCCTTGCCCATATAGCGGTCCTTGTCGCCGTCCCGGAGCTCGCAGGCCTCGTAAATGCCGGTGGAGGCGCCGGAGGGCACGGCGGCGCGGCCTACGGTGCCGTCCTCCAGGTAGACTTCCACCTCGACGGTGGGGTTGCCCCGGGAATCCAGGATCTCGCGGCCGAGGACGTCAACGATTTCAATGATCTGCTTCATACGTGTAGTGCTCCTTTCAAAATGAGGAATTATCAACAGCAGCGGACATCGTCCGCGCCTGCGGGGAAACAGGTCAGGCCGGACCGGGTCAGGAGACGATGAGGGTCTCACCGTCCATCTCCTGGGGCTTTTTCAGGCCCATCAGATCCAGCATGGTGGGAGCGATGTCGGAGAGCTTGCCGTCCCGCAGCTTCACGTTGGCCCCCACGATATAGAAGGGCACCAGGTTGGTGGTGTGGGCGGTGTAGGGGGTCACCCCGTCGTCCTCCAGCATCCGGTCGGCGTTGCCGTGGTCGGCGGTGATGAGGGAGATGCCCCCCATCCTGGAGGTGGCCTCCACCACCTGGCCCACGCACTCGTCCACCGTCTCCACGGCCAGGCGGGCGGCCTCGTAGACACCGGTGTGGCCCACCATGTCGCAGTTGGCGAAGTTGAGGATGATGACGTCGTACTCCCCGCTCTCGATGCGTTTCACCGCCTCGGCGGCCACCTCACGGGCGGACATGTCGGGCTTCAAATCGTAGGTGGGCACCTTGGGGGAGGGGATAAGGGCCCGGTCCTCCCCGGGGAAGACGGTCTCCTGCCCGCCGTTGAAGAAGAAGGTGACGTGGGCGTACTTCTCGGTCTCGGCGATGCGCAGCTGGGTCAGGCCCAGGGAGCTGATATACTCCCCGAAGACGTTCTCCAGCGGCTTTTTGGGGAAGGCCACCGTCACATTGGGCATGGAGGCATCGTACTCGGTGGTGCAGACGAACTGGACTGGAATAAAGTCCCGGGTCACGTCGGTGAAGTCGGGGTCCACAAAGCAGCGGGTGATTTCCCGGGCCCGGTCGGGGCGGAAGTTCATGAAGACGATGGAGTCCCCCGCCTTCACGCCGGGGTAGTCCCCCACCACCACGGGCACCACGAACTCGTCGGTGACGTCCTGGTCATAGGAGGCCTGGACGGCGGCCACCGGGTCGGCGGCGGAGACGCCCTGGGCCTTGGCGATGGCGTCGTAGGCAAGCTGCACCCGGTCCCAGCGCTTGTCCCGGTCCATGGCGTAGTAGCGGCCCGCCACGGTGGCGATTTTTCCCACGCCCAGCGCGGCGCACTTGTCGGCCAGCGCGGCCACGAAGTCCTTGCCCGAGGAGGGGGGCACGTCCCGGCCGTCCAGGAAGGCGTGGACGTAGACCTCAGTAAGGCCCTGGGCCTTGGCCAGCTCCAGCAGGGCATAGATGTGGGTGTTGTGGCTGTGGACGCCGCCGTCGGAGAGGAGGCCGAAGACATGGAGGGCGGTGCCCTTCTCCTTGCAGGCCGCCATGGCGGCGAGGTAGACCTCGTTCTGGAAGAAGTCCCCGTCGGCGATGGACTTGGTGATCTTGGGCAGGTCCTGGAATACCACCCGGCCCGCGCCGATGTTGGTGTGGCCCACCTCGGAGTTGCCCATCTGCCCCTCGGGCAGGCCCACGTCCAGCCCGGAGGCGGACAGCTTACAGCCGGGGCACTCGGCAAAGACCTTGTCCAGGAAGGGCTTGCGGGCGTTGGCGATGGCGTTGCCCGTGGTGTCCTCCCGCAGGCCGAACCCGTCCATGATAATGAGAGTGGTAGGTGTTTTACTCATATATTGCCTCAATTCTAAAATTTAGAAAAATGTTTGGCCTCAGTCCTGGTTCGCGGCGTTGATGATCTCCACGAACTGGTCCGGCTTCAGGGCCGCGCCGCCGATGAGGCCGCCGTCCACGTCGGGCTGGGCCAGCAGCTCGAAGGCGTTCTTGGGATTCATGGACCCACCGTACTGGATGGTGACGGCCCGGGCCACCCGGGCCCCGTAGAGCTTGCGGATGATGGTGCGGATGGTCTCGCAGACCTCCCCCGCCTCCTGGGCGGTGGCGGTCTTGCCGGTGCCGATGGCCCAGATGGGCTCGTAGGCGAAGACCACGTGGCGCATCTTCTCGGCGGGCACCCCGGCCAGGGCACACTTGACCTGATAGTTGATGAGCTCCAGGGTCACCCCCAGCTCCCGCTGCTCCAGGCTCTCCCCCACGCACACGATGGGCCGGAGGCCGGCGTCCAGGGCCGCGTGGACCTTCTTGTTGACGGTAAAATCAGTCTCGTTGTAGTACTGGCGCCGCTCGGAGTGGCCGATGACCACGTACTTCACGCCCAGCTCCTTGAGCATCTCGGCGGACACCTCGCCGGTATAGGCCCCGGAGGACTCATAGTGGCAGTTCTCCGCGCCGATGGCGATCCGGCAGTCCTTGAACAGCCGGGTGGCGGCGGGGATGTTGACGTAGGGCACACACAGCACCACCTCGCACCACTTGGGACGGCCCAGCAGGGGCTTGAGCTCCTCAGCAAAGGCCCGGGTCTCGGAGAGGGTCTTGTTCATCTTCCAGTTGCCCGCGATGATGGTCTTTCGGTATCTTCTATTCATTGGACACAAGCTCCTTCATTCTATCTCAATGGGGAAACCGCCCCAATTCTTCGGTAAAAACAGGCCGGCTTATTTGTCGAGCAGGCAGGCAACGCCGGGCAGCTCCTTGCCCTCCATAAACTCCAGCGAGGCGCCGCCGCCGGTGGAGATGTGGGTCATCTTGTCGGCGTAGCCAAGCTGCTGCACGGCCGCCGCGGAGTCGCCGCCGCCGATGATGGTGATGGCATTTGTATTCGCCAGGGCCTCGGCCACGGCCTTGGTGCCCACGGCGAAGGCGGGGAACTCAAAGACCCCCATGGGGCCGTTCCAGATGACGGTGCCCGCGTCCTTCACCGCGTCGCAGTAGAGCTTCACGGTCTCGGGACCGATGTCCAAGCCCTGCCAGCCGTCGGGAATCTCGCCGGAGGCCACCACCTTGTGGTTGGCGTCGGGGGCGAAGGCGTCGGCGATAACGGTGTCCACGGGCAGGAGGAGCTTCACGCCCTTCTCCTTGGCCTTGGCCACCATCTCCTTGGAGTAGTCCTCCCAGTCGGCCTCCAGCAGGCTGTCGCCCACCTTGCCGCCCTCGGCGGCGGAGAAGGTGTAGGCCATGCCGCCGCCGATAATGATGGTGTCGGCGATCTCCAGCAGGTTATTGATGACGCCGATCTTGGAGGAGACCTTGCTGCCGCCCAGGATGGCCACCAGGGGCCGCTTGGGGTCGGCCAGGGCCCCGCCGATGATTTCCAGCTCCTTCTGGATGAGGAAGCCGCTGACGGCGGGGAGGTAGTCGGCCACGCCGGCGGTGGAGGCGTGGGCACGGTGCACCGCGCCGAAGGCGTCGGAGACGTAGACCTCGGCCATGGAGGCCATCTTCTTGGCCAGCTCCGGGTCGTTCTTGGTCTCGCCCTTCTCGAAGCGGGTGTTCTCCAGCAGCATGATCTCGCCGGGCTTCAAAGCGGCGGCCTTGGCGGTGGCGTCGGGGCCCACCACGTCGGCGGCCATGATGACCGGCTTGCCCAGCAGCTCGGCAAGGCGCCCTGCCACGGGGGCCAGGCTCAGCTTGGGGTCGGGCCCCTCCTTGGGCTTGCCCAGGTGGGAGCAGGCGATGACAGCGGCGCCGTTGTCCAGCAAATACTGGATGGTGGGCAGGGCGGCCACGATGCGCTTATCGTCGGTGATGGCGCCGGTGGCCTTATCCTGGGGAACATTGAAGTCACAGCGCAGAAGGACCTTTTTGCCCTTCACGTCCACGTCTTTGACGGTCTTCTTGTTGTAATTCATACCTATTGACCTCCTATTCAGATGTGGGATATGCCATCTCCCCCGCCTCCCTCAGGCCGGGGAACCCGGTCTGGCGCAGGGCCTCATAGGCGAGGATGGCCACGGAATTGGAAAGGTTCAGACACCGGGCCTCCGCCCGGATGGGGATGCGGATACAGCGTTCCCGGTGCTTCTCCCGGAAATCCTCGGGCAGGCCCTTGGTCTCCTTGCCGAAGAACAGCCAGCAATCGTCCCGGAAGGTGACGGAGGGATCCGTGTAGCTCCGGGGCGCCTTGGCGGTGGCCAGCCAGAAGTCCTCCGGACGGCACCGGCTGAACAGGTCGTCCAGGCCGGAGTAGACATGCAGATCCACCAGATGCCAGTAGTCCAATCCGGCCCGCCGCACCGCCTTCTCGCTGATATCGAAGCCCAGGGGCTCCACCAGGTGGAGCCGGGCCCCGGTGGCGGCGCAGGTACGGGCGATATTGCCCGTGTTTTGGGGGATTTCCGGCTCTACCAACACGATATTGAGCACAAAACCACCCCCTTGAACACTCGCAGGGGATATTGTACCCCATTTGTCGGATGATTTCAACAGAAATCAGGTTAAAATGGAGAAAACCATTCAGTTTTCTTTCAGTTGGGCAAAAATTTTTCAGACTTTGTCCCTTTTTCGTATGATTCTCCAAAAATGCTTTTTTCATCTCCCCTATCCTCTTTGTTTCCACAGAAAAGTGTGCTATGATGGTGAGCATCCATAGAACACAAGAAGGGGGGCTTCCCCATGGAAGCACAGCGGATCGTCGTCAAGGTGGGCACCTCTACCCTCCTGCGGGAGGGGGGCGGGGTCAACCTGCGGCGGATGGACGGCCTGGCCCGGGTGCTGGCCGACTTGAAAAACATGGGCCATCAGGTCATCCTTGTCTCCTCCGGCGCCATCGGCGTGGGGGCGGGCAAGCTGGGGATGAAGGCCCGGCCCACCGAGCTGCGGCAGAAGCAGGCCGTGGCCGCCGTGGGCCAGTGCGAGCTGATGCACCTCTACGACAAGTTCTTCGCCGAGTACGGCCAGACCGTGGCCCAGATTTTGCTGACCGATGAGGACGTGGACGTGCCCAGCCGGGCCGAGCACCTGTCGGGCACCTTCACCGCCCTTTTGGAGCTGGGCTGCATCCCGGTGGTCAACGAGAACGACTCCGTGTCCTCCACTGAGATCGAGACCGGCCAGAAAAAGGTGCTGGGCGACAACGATACCCTCTCCGCCATCGTGGCCGGGCTGTGCGGGGCCGACCTGCTGGTCCTCCTCAGCGACATCGACGGGCTCTACGACGCCGACCCCCACAAGTGCCCCGGTGCCAAACTCATCCACCGGGTGGAGGCCATCACCCCCGAGATCGAGGCTCTGGCCGGGGGCGGGGGCACCCAGTGGGGCACCGGGGGCATGTACACCAAGCTCACCGCCGCCCGCCGGGCCATGGACCACGGCATCGACATGGTCATCGCCAATTCGGAGCATCTGGACGCCCTTTACGACATCGTGGAGGGCAGAGACGTGGGCACCCGGTTCGCGGCCGCCCGGCGGCCCACCTCCGTGGGCTGACCGCCCCAGCCTTCCAAGCCCCCTCCTCCCCAAATCTCTCACAGAAAGGTGGTCATCTTTATGACAGTCATGGAAACCCAGGGCCTTGCCGCCAAACACGCCGCCCGGCGGCTGGCCGCCGCCTCCACGGAGGAAAAGAACAGGGCCCTGGCCGCCGTGGCCGACGCCCTGCTCCGCCGCCGGGACGAGTGGCTGGCCGCAAACGCCGCCGACCTGGAGGCCGCCCGGGCCGCCGGGATGCGCCCCGCCCTGCTGGACCGGCTGGCCCTGGACGAGGGCCGTGTGGCCGGCATCGCCGAGGGCGTCCGGCAGGTGGCCGCCCTCCCCGACCCCATCGGCCAGGTGGTCAAGATCATCCGCCGCCCCAACGGGCTGAAAATCGAACAGCGCCGGGTCCCCCTGGGTGTGGCGGGCATCATCTACGAGGCCCGGCCCAACGTCACGGTGGACGCCGCCGTGCTCTGCCTCAAGGCGGGCAACGCCGTCCTCCTCCGGGGCGGGAAAGAGGCCTTCCGCTCCAACAAGGCGGTGGTAGCCATCCTCCGGGACGCCCTGGAAACCAGCGGCCTGCCCCGGGACTGCGTGGCCCTGGTGGAGGACACCAGCCGCCAGAGCGCCCAGGAGATGATGGACCTGACGGGCTATCTGGACGTGCTCATCCCCCGGGGCGGGCCGGGGCTCATCCGCTCGGTGGCGGCCAACGCCCACGTACCCGTCATCCGCACCGGCGAGGGGGTGTGCCATGTCTACGTCCACCAGGACGCGGACCTGGACATGGCCGCCCGCATCCTTTACAACGCCAAGTGCTCCCGCCCCTCGGTATGCAACGCCGCCGAGTGCGTACTCATCGACCGGGCGGTGGCGGAGGATTTCCTCCCCATGGCCTGGGAGTACCTCAAGAACAAAAACGTGGTCCTCCACGGCGGCCCCGAGGCCCGGGATATCCTGGGGGACGTTGTGGTCCCCGCCACGGAGGAGGACTGGGACACGGAGTACGGCGACTACCAGCTGGCAGTGAAGGTGGTCTCCGGCTTCGACGAGGCGGTGGATTTCATCGCCGCCCACTCCACCGGCCACTCCGAGGCCATCGTCACTGAGAATTACACCGTGGCCCAGCGGTTCCTGGACGCGGTGGACGCGGCGGCGGTGTACGTCAACGCCTCCACCCGGTTCACCGACGGCTTTGAGTTCGGCCTGGGGGCGGAGATCGGCATCTCTACCCAGAAGATGCACGCCAGGGGCCCCATGGGGCTGGAGGAGCTGACCTCCACCAAGTACGTCATCTACGGTTCCGGGCAGGTCCGGGAGTAAGGCTTCCCATTTTATCAAAAAAAGACCGTTCCCCTCTCGGGGAACGGTCTTTTTGCGCTGTCCTTACTTCCCGGACAGGACGTCCTTCAGGGCGGTGACCTGCTCGGCGGTCAGGCCCACGGTGTCGGTGAGGTAGGTCTCGGCGGCCTTGACCAGGTCCGCCTTGTCCAGGGCCTTCTCGTCCTCCGCGCCGGTGAGCTTGAGGAGGTTGGAAATGATGTTGCTCTGGGCGATGCGGGTCCAGCGGTCGGAGCCGTGCTCCACGCCGTAGTAGTTTTCAAAGGAGAGCATGTAGTCGTTCACGATCTCGTCCTTCTTGCCGCCCATCAGGGCCTCCAGCAGCATGGAGACGAAGCCGGCCCGGTCCTTGCCCTCGGTGCAGTGGATGAGGTAGGGGCCCTCGTTGGCGATCATGAATTCCAGGCCGGTCTTGAGCTTCTCGGCAAACTCGGGGGCGGCAAAGTCAACGCCCATGTTGAGGGCCGCCACGTTCTGCTTGCCGTAGTAGCTCTCAGCGTAGCCCTCGTAGGCCTTCAGGGTCTCCTCGTCGTCGGCCAGGTTGATGAAGGTCTTGATCCCCGCCTTCTTGGCCAAGGCGTCGGCGTAGGTGTTCCGGCCCAGCTCGGGGTTGACGGGGCTGGCGGAGCGGTAGAGGGTGCCGGCGGCGATATCGCCCATCTTGATCTCACGGAAGTTGGCGAAGATCTCGTCGGACTTGTAGTCCTTGCGGTCGTTGGTGCGCAGGGAGTCGATGTTGCGGATCTCGTACTCCTCCAGGTAGCCTTCCTTCTCGCCCATCGAGAAGACGATGGGGGTCTCCTCGGTGACGTTGTAGGTCCCGGCGAAGTTGCCCATGTTGATGGCGATGGCCACGGTGCCGGTGTCGCCGTCGGGCAGGACGATGACGCTGCCGGTGTCCACGTTGGAATAGCCGGTGCCGTAAGGAGCCTCGATGGTGGTGTCGCCCACGGTGACCTTCAGGATGTCGCCCGTACAATAGCCGGCGCCGTCAAAGACGGACACGGGCATGGTAGTGGTCACGTTGCCGTACTTGCTGACGGAGAGGGCGTAAGCGGGCTCCAGGGCACCGTTGAGGGTCTCCTCCAGGAAGCCGATGCCCACGTTGATGACACTGCCGATGGTGGGATAGCCGCTCTCGGCCTCGGTAAAGACGTTGTAGGTGTGGTCGGCACCCTCCGCGATCCAGGTCCGTCCGTTCTGGGCGGCCTTCTGGATGGCCTCGGCGTTGTCCATGGGTACCACGTCGTCCTTATCGCCGTTGATGGCCAGGACGGGGGCGGTGATCTTGGCGGTCTCCTTGAGGACGTCGGTCTCCTTGACCTCCCGGAACCAGCGCTCGCCCACCTGGAGGGGCTCCCGCCAGTCGAACTCCATGGTGTAGGCCCCGTCCTTCCTGGCGGCGGCGTAAGCCTGGTCGAAGGTCTTGTCGCCGAAGAGGCTCACCCCGTCCAGCTTGGTGGCGCCGGACCAGGTGATGACGGCCTTGAAGGTCTCGGGATAAGCGGCGGCGGCCAGCAGGGCGTTGGTGCCGCCCTGGCTCCAGCCCATGACGGCCAGCTTGCCGCCGTCCACGGCGTCCAGGGCGGCCATGTAGTCGGCGGCGGCCTTGGCGTCGATGTTGGCCGAGGTGTAGTTATAGTCGGAGTAGTCAGCCTCAGACTCGCCGTTGCCCATGAAGTCGAAGCGGATGGTGGCGATGCCGGAGGTAGCCATGGCGGGGGCGGCCAGATCGTAGCCGCCGCCGGCCTCGTGCTTATCGGAGCCGGTGCCGTGGAGCATCACCACGGCGGGGAAGGTCCCCTCGCCGCCGGGGATGGTGACGATGGCGGGGATGGTGTGGGCGGGGATGCCGTCGGTCTCGGGCACCTCAATGGCGACGGTCTCCTCGGTGTAGGCGGGCACCAGGGTGTCCAGCTTCATCAGGAGGGTGGCCAGTTCCGCCCGGGAGGCGGTGGCGGCGGGGTTCAGGTTCCCGTTCTGGTCGCCGGTCATCAGCCACAGCTCATAGCACACGGCCATGTCCTCAGCGGCCCAGGCGGGGACGGCGGCGTAGTCGGCGGCCTCCGCCACGGCGCTGTCCGTGACGTCCACCATCCAGCCGTCCATCTGGGCATAGCGGGAGAAGATGGCGGCGATCTCGGCCCGGGTGATGGCCCGCTCGCCGTTGAAAAGCTTATCCTCGGGGACTTTCGCAAGCCCGGCGTCCACCGCCCAGTTGGCGGCGTTGGAATACCACGTCGCGGTGGTATCGGTGAAGTAGGCGCTGGCCGCGTCCACTTCCCAGCCGCCGTCCGTCAGAACGGTGGAGTTCTCGGGGGCGGGCTTGCCCTCCAGGTTGTAGAGGGTCTGGAACACGGTGGCCCGGTCCACGGTGCCGTCGGGCTCGAAGCCCTTGTCGGTGCCGGTCATGTAGCCCTTGTCGGTCACGTAGGCCTGGGCCTCGGCGTACCAAGGGGCGGGGGTCTCGTCCGCGGCAAAGGCCGGGACGGCCAGGGACAGTGCGGCGGAAAGCGCCAGAGAGAGGGGTTTTCTCCAATTCATATGCGTTCACCTTTCCTTTTCATGGTTTCTATCGCGGCGGCTTGGAATGTACTATTATCTTACCATTCCTATACATAAAACACAAATATATTTTACCAAAACCTTTGGAACTGATAAAGAAAAAGGACCCGAGGATGAATTCATCCCCGGGTCCTTTGCATGCTGTTCGGATCAGAGGGCCGCTCAGGCGGCCTTGGCGGGAGCGCTCTCGGTGGTGAACGCCTCCAGGTTGACCAGGACCTGGGCCCACTCGGCCCGGGTCAGCTGGCCGGCGGGCACCAGCGCGCCAGCCTCGTTGCCGGTCATGATGCCGGCCTCGAAGCAGTAGCCCACGCCGGCCACGTCGGCCTCGGGGACCTGGTCGTAGTCGGGGGCCTCCTTGACGGCCATGCCGCCCTCCACGGCCAGATCCTTGCTCTGGCAGTAGTTGGCCACGATGGTGGCCAGGGCGGAGCGGGTGATGACGGCGTCGGCGTCAAAGCTCTCGGCGGTGTAGAGCCCGGCGTTGAACGCCCAGTTGATGGCGTCGGCGTACCAGGCACCCTCGGGCATGGTGACGGTCTTGGCGTCCTCAGCGGCGGCGGGCTTGCCCTCGATGTTGTAGAGGGTCTGGTAGACGGTGGCCACGGTCACGTTGGCGGCGGCGTCAAAGCCCTTGTCGGTGCCCTTCAGGTAGCCGTTGTCAAGCACCTGGATGGTGGCGGCGTAGTACCACTCGTTGGCGTCCAGATCGGCAGGACGGTTGACGATGGTGATGCGGCCGGCGGCCTCGCCGTACTGCTCGGCGGTAATGGTGCCCTTGAGGACCTCGTTGGTGTAGTTGATGAGGGCGTCCTCCATAGCCACGGCGGTCATGGTGACGTTCTTGCCGGCCTTGAAGACGTAGTAGGTGTCGCCGCCGGCGGCGGTGAAGTCGTTGGTGGCGATGGTGTAGGTGGCGTCAGCGGCCCAGGCCTCGCCGCCCACGGTGGCGATGGTCACGCGGCTGCCGGGATTGGCGGGCGCATAGTAGGTGGAGTCGGGGTACTGCTCACCGTTGACATAGGCCACGCCGGTGTTAATGGTGAAATCAATGCCGGAGACCTGGGGGAAGGCGCCGATGGCGGTGGGAGTGGAGCAGGTGGCGGCCTCCAGGGCCTCCAACAGCTGGGCGCCGGTGACATCGATGGTCACCACGGTGTTGCCGAAGGGGAAGACGGTCTTCATGTCGTTCATGGTGATGTCGCCGGCGGCGATGCTGGCGCGGATGCCGCCGCCGTTGGTCAGCGCGGCGTCCACCTTATCCTCGCCCAGGGACTGCTTGGCCTGCCACAGCAGGGCGTCGGTAGCAAAGTCGCCCAGGTTGGTCTCCATGGTGCGGTTGCCGGGGTCCCGCTCGCCGTTCAGAGTGACCTCGGTCTTGCCGAAGGACTTGCTCATCTCGGCCTCGATCTCGGCGTTCTTGTCGTTGACGACCTTGGCCACAGCCTCGTCCACCTTGGTGTACTGGGCGGCGGAAACCAGGGCGGCCTCGGTGGTCTTGCCGTCGGTGATGACCACGCCCACGTTGTTCAGGTACTCGCCGGTGGAGACCACCAGGGCGTCGCCCACCTTCTCGCCGCCGTCCATGACGGTGTGAGAGTGGCCGTCCACCACCAGATCCACGCCGGTGACCTTGGCGAAGACATCGGTGGAGCGGTTGGGCTCAGACTCGGGGTCCACGCCCAGGTGGCACAGAGCGATGACGTAGTCACACTTGTCGGCCTTGAGGGCGTCCACCTGATCCTGGGCGCACTTGACAAGCTCCTCGCCCTGGTAGAAGGTCAGGCCCTTGACGTTGTCGGGATGGGCCTTGGTCATGGTCTCGGGGGTGTCCAGGCCGAACACGCCCACCTTGCCGATGGGGGTGTCGAAGGTGATGTGGTCACCGAAGACGGGCTTCTTGGTCTCGGTGTCCACGATGTTGGCGGCCAGGATGGGGAACTCGGCCTTCTCGGCGTTGGCCTTGAGGGCTTCCATCTTGTAGTCGAACTCATGGTTGCCCAGGGAGGCGGCGTCATAGCCGGCGGCGTTCATGAAGTCGACGGCGGAGGCGCCCTTGTCCAGGCTCACCAGAGTGGTGCCCTGGGAGAAGTCGCCGGCGGAGAGGAGCAGGACCTTGGCGCCGGCGGCCTCAAAGTCCTTCTTCAGGGCGGCCACGCCGGCAGTGCCGACGGTCTCACCCTCCACAGCCACATCGTGGCCGTGGGTGTCGTTGGTGTGGATCACCACCAGCTTGTCTTTCACATCAGCAGGGACGGTGTAGGGGGTAACGGGGGTCTCTTCCTCATCGGCCGCCATGACGGGGGCCGCAAGGGAGAAGGCCATGACCAGGGAAAGCGCCAGGGACAGAAGTTTTTTCTTCTTCATGGACATTCACCTTTTCCTTTATTTTTTGCCGGGAAAATATAAGATTTATGACGCTTATAATTGTAACAAAATGGTGACAAAAAAACAATAGCCTGTCCCAAAGAAAATAAAAGAAATGGCCATCCTTATGTTAAGGATGGCCTTAGTTTGTGCCGTCAATGAGATATTCATAGGAAACCTTAAAATACCTGGCCAGCAAACGCACTTCTAAATCACTGACCGCCCGGTCTCCGTTTTCCATCCGCTTTACCACACCTCGTTCAGATGTCATTCCCAAAAGCTGTAATTGCGTCATCAATTCTTCTTGGGAAAGTCCCGCTTTCTGCCGCAGGGCCCGGACACGGGGTCCAACCAGGTTTTTGCTCCCGTCCTCCGCTCTCATGTCATTCTTCACCATCAATCAAATATTGATAAGAAACTTTAAAGACCTTCGCCAAAGCCCGAATTTCCAAATCTGTCACATATCGCTTGTTGGTTTCAATTCGGGTAATCACATTCTTATCCATATCAAAGCCCATCAGCTGAAGTCTATGCGCCAAATCGCGTTGAGACATCTTCTCCCTGGCCCTCAACAGTTTGAGCCTTGCACCAACCAAATTTTTCTCTCCTGTTTCTGTTCTGGGCTTTGGCATACTATCACCGTCTTGTATCACTTTTCGCACTTTTTCTTGATTTTATACGAAGCACGTGATACATCGGTTGTAAAAATGATACACCGAGGAAAAACTATGCCGGATTCTACTATGGACCTCATCACTCATGAGATTGGCTGGATGGTTGTACAGTACTTGCTCCCCCCGGATCTGCACGTTTTGGAGGAGCGTGTCAACAGCGAGGCAATTCAGACCTTGGACGCCATCCGAGCCACGCTGGACGACGAGGATTTGGAGGATTTCTACTGTCTTGACCAAATTGTGGAGATTATGAACAACGCCGGGTTGATTACCTCACGGCACGATTTTGGGTAGGGCAGGTTCCCCTCATCAGTCTGCTTCGCAGACAGCTTCAACGACTACGCTTGCATCAAGTGGCCCTAAAGCTATCGCTAAGGGCCACTAGATCCCAGGGGAAGCCTAAGAGCTACCGAACCCCGGACCCGTTACGGAGTAAGGGGCTGGGGTTTTCCCACCCTCTTGTGGACAGCCCCGGGGGATGAATCCAGCCAAGGGGGCCTCGGCCCCCTTGGCTGGCCGTTGAGAGAGGGGCTCGGGGGAGAGAGAGTCGGAACTCTCTCCCCCGAGTGCTTTTCTGGGGGGTCTGGGGGGAGGTCTTTTCTGGAAAAGACCTCCCCCCAGGATTTCCCCACCTTTCAAAAGGTGAAAAACAAATTGGGACGAATACCCCTCTCGGATATCCGTCCCAATTCTTTATTTTGTCGCCCAGTTCCCCGTGGCGGCGCACTTCAAGTACGCGTTGATGAACCCGTCCAGATCCCCGTCCATCACGCCGTTGACGTTGCTGGTCTCATACCCCGTGCGGTTGTCCTTCACCAGCTGGTAGGGCATGAACACGTAGGAGCGGATCTGGCTGCCCCACTCGATCTTGAGCTGGACCCCCTTGATGTCGGAGATCTTCTCGGCGTGGGCCTCCATCTTCATCTGCACCAGCTTGGAGCGGAGCATCTTCATACAGGTCTCTTTGTTCTGGAACTGGCTGCGCTCGGTCTGGCAGGCCACCACCACGCCGGTGGGCTTGTGAATGAGCCGGACGGCGGAGGAGGTCTTGTTGATGTGCTGGCCGCCGGCGCCGGAGGAGCGGTAGACCTGCATCTCGATGTCCTCAGGGCGGATATCCACCTCCACGTCGTCCTCGATCTCGGGCATGACCTCCAATGCGGCGAAGGAGGTCTGCCTTCTCGCGTTGGCGTCAAAGGGAGAGACCCGCACCAGGCGGTGGACGCCGTGCTCGCTCTTCAGGTGGCCGTAGGCGTTGTCCCCCTCGATCATAATGGTGGCGGACTTGATGCCCGCCTCGTCCCCGTCGGTGACCTCGGCCACCTTGCACTCATACCCGTGGCGCTCGGCCCAGCGGGTATACATCCGCAGAAGCATCTGGGCCCAGTCCTGGGCCTCGGTGCCGCCGGCGCCGGCGTGGATGGTGAGGATGACGTTGGAGCTGTCGTACTCACCGTTCAGCAGGGTGGAAAGCCGGGCCTCCTCCATCTCGCTCTCCAGCTTGGCGTAGCCCTCCTCCAGCTCGGGCAGGAGGCTCTCGTCCTCTTCTTCGTTGCCCATCTCGCAGAGGGTCATAAGGTCGTCCCACTCACTCTCCCGCCTGCGCTGGCTCTCCAGCTTGCCCCGGAGGGAATTCATCCGCCGGGTGGCCTTCTGGGACTTCTCCAGATCGTCCCAAAACCCGTCGGAAGCGCTCTCAGACTCCAGCATTTCCAGCTCACGGGCGGCGCTGTCCAGGTCCAAGGCCTGGCTCAGCTCGTCCAAGGCGGGCTTTAGATTGTTGAGCTTGATCTTATATTCATCAAATTGCAGCATATGTTCCACACTCGCATTCTTAAAATCAGCGGATATTATTATATCCAAAAGCGCCCGGCTTGTAAAGGGAAAGATACACAAAAACCGCCCCTTCGGGCGGTCTTTGGTCCTTTTATCGGTCGCTGGGAATGGGTGCGGACTGAATGGGAAATATGAGGTCGTCCACGTCGCCCTTTTCCCCACCCGCCCGGATGGGAAGGTTTTTTTCCTCCATAGCGGCGCCTCCTCTCTAAAAAACAGCGGTTCCCCCTATCTTATGCGGGGGCCCCGAAAAAGATACTTGGAATTTTTCCTTGACACTGCGTGTATCCTATGGTATAGTAGTTAAGCACTTGAGAGGCCCGTGTCATCCATGCCGGAGTGGCGGAATTGGTAGACGCCCGGGACTTAAAATCCTGTGTTCCCAACAGAACGTGCCGGTTCGATCCCGGTCTCCGGCACCACAAATTCATATCGCGGGGTAGAGCAGTTCGGTAGCTCGTCGGGCTCATAACCCGGAGGTCGCAGGTTCAAATCCTGTCCCCGCAACCAGAAAAGCATCTGATTTCTTTGGAAATCAGATGCTTTTTTCTTTTTAAAAAGAATCAGCCTGAATTTAACGGAAATTATTCGACAATCCAAAGAACCGAGCCACACCGATAAGAAACAGCCGGAGGAGTAAAGAAGATGAAACTGCATGAAGACAGCGTTTGCCTAAACCCCGAGGAGCGGCCCCCCATGGCCATGCGGCTGCCGATTCCTTTTGACGTCAAGGCTTATGGCAAGGTTTTAACCTGGGAGTACGGCCCGCCTGGTGTCTACTATGTGTCCAGCACAGATTTTGAGGGATGGGTAATCGACCGCAACGTCAATACCGAGATCCCCATGCAGGCAGACCAGTACGGGGAACGGGGCTACGACGGTAATCTGGTCTATTTTGATTCTGAGCACGGGCGGCTTATTGTGGATTATGAGGTACTGGCCTGCCGTCTCAAAACCTGCCCCCCGGAACATCGGGAACGGATGTGGACTGACCTTGTGGAAGCGTCAACATTCGGCGCCGAGGATATTACAGTGACTATTTAGGAGATTGGACTCCTCAGCACACAACCCTCTGGGGCTGATCGGCCCGATATATTGCTACCGCAAGGGAAATCTGGTTTTTCCAATCCCGCAGCCAGTGTGCGTTGAATTCCGTAACGTGTACGTATGGATTGCTGATACGGCCATAGGGGACAAAGGGGCTTATCCCGACTTTACATTCCAGGATATATACTGGGCGATAGAGGATTGCGCTTCTGTGATTTTTACGATCCTTTTTGATGAGGATGACGATAGGCCAGCCCTTATGGATAAGAAATTCTACCAACTAATTCGTCATTATTTTGCGGAGGACCCGAATTTCGATACTCAAGCGTTGGAAGCAAAGAAAATCACGAGGAAGGACGGGGCATCACCAAATTATTTAAAATTCCTGCCATCCCTCTCCTAAACAGTTTAAAAAGGACCTCCATCCCGCCAAGGATGGAGGTCTTTTTCTCTGCCGGCAGCTACTTGCGCAGGATTTTCTCCATAGGTCTCCCTTTCGCAAGCTCATCCACGAGCTTATCCAAATAGCGGATATTCTGCATCAGGGGGGCCTCGATGTCCTGCACTTTGATCCCGCAGACCGATCCCTCGATCAACTTTCTGTTTTCATTCAAGGCCGGGGCACCCTGGAAGAAGGCTGCGTAGCTGATGGGCTGTGCCAAAATCTTGTCCAGCTCCTCCTGCCTGTACCCTGTGAGCCAGCGGGTGATTTCATCCACCTCAGCCCTGGTCCGGCCCTTTTTCTCGGCCTTGCTGACCAGCAGCGGGTAGACCTTGGAGACGTCCATTTGATATACCTTGTCAGGCTCCATGCCGGCCCTCCCTCCGTTCATAGACCAAGTCCACGATCCCATTGTAGTGCTCCGTCTTCATCAGTCTTAGCGGACGTGCTCGTTCCAGCTCCCCGAAAAGGCGGGCGCCGCCGCCCAGGATGGTGGGGATGACGGAGATGTGGAAAGCGTCAATGAGGTTCTCCCGCAGAAGGGGCTGGATGATATTCGGCCCGCCGCAGACCCAGATGTCCTTCCCCGGCTCCTGCTTCAGCCGACGGACCAGAGCGCAGGCGTCCTCGCTGACGAACCTGATCCCGTCTGCCGGGGGCAGGGACCTGTGGGTGAGGACGTAGCTGGTAAGCTCCGCGTAGGGCCATGCGCCCGGGGACAGGTCCGTAGCGACCTGGTGGTAGGTGTTCCAGCCCATCAGGACCGTGTCCACGTCTTTGATGAACGCCTGGTAGCTCACCATATCATTTTCGCCCGGCGTCTCACCTTGCAACCAGTCCACCTTGCCGTCGGCGTCGGCGACACGACCGTCCAGGCTCATGGCTATAAAAAGTACAACTTTTCTCATTATTTCCTCCGTCGTGGCAAAATCCCCCTTATGGGGGCATCGCAGGTAAGAACCTATGTGGATATTCTCTCCTGTATCCTGTGCCTCTAACCCCTGGACGTCCCTGCCGGAACCCTGTCCGGGGCGGTTTTCAGCAGGACGGAGGCATAGAACATGCCGTTCTTCTGCTCAAACTGCGCCGTGCCGCCGTACCGGGCCGCAATCTCCCGCACGGAGACGACCCCGATCCCGGCCCCCTCCCGCTTAGAGGAGAGGGGCGTGTCCCCGTCGAACACGATGGGCGCCGTACATGGATTGTCTACCAGGATCAAAAGCGACGAGCCCCGCCGCTTCATCCGAAGCTGTATGGTTTTCAGCTCCCCCGGCTCCCGCTTGCATGCCTCCACGGCGTTTTCCAGCAGATTCCCCAGCAGCACCGTGATGTCCGTCCCGGACACCGGGCAGTCCTCCGGGTAGTCCACCCCGGCTTCAAACTCGATGCCGCTGTCCCGGGCCAGGGCCGCGTAGTAGCAGACGATGGCGTTCACCATGTCATTTTGGCAATACCGCTCCCGCATGTCCGGGGGCAGCCTGCCGCGGTAGAGGTCGATGTAATCCGAAAGGCCCGCCTTGTCGTCCCGCTCTATGTAGGATTGCACCACGGCCAAATGCTGCCGCAGGTCGTGGCGGGCCCTCCGCGTCTCCTCCATGTTGGCGGCCAGCGCGTCGAACTGCTTTTTCTGCGCCAGGAGGCTCCGGTCGGCGTAGATGAGGGCGGCCTCCAGCCGCGTCCGGGCGCGGGAGCTCTCCAGCACCTTCAAGGCCACGTAAGACACGTAGCAGGCGCCGAACAGCATGAGGTAGCGGGATACAAGGAACTGCCACGAGGCGTAGGCGTAAACGTCCGTCACGGTGCAGTAGAGCATCCCGAACAGCGTGGAAAACAGCGGAATGATCCACAGGTGCCGCCACATGGCCTTGTCATCGATCTTCAGCGCGTCCGCCACCGTGCGGCTGAAAAACCGCAGCAAAAACGGACAGGTGATCAGGTAGACCGCCACCCGGGCGAGGTTGTAGACCAGGTACGGGTGCAGGTCGGAGAAGTCCCAGAAGAACCGGCTCTCGATGTAGTTTGCGTTCCCCATGACGAAAAACGACCACGCCAGCAGCAGCAGATAGGTGAACATCAGCTTTGGAAAGCTGTCCTTGATCAGCAGGAACGCGAGGGCGAGGAAAACCAGCAGAAAGAAGTAGCGCGTGATCGTCGTCCACCGGGCCGCCGCCTCGTAGCCCCCCAGATTGATGTAGTAAAAGACCGCGCTGTACACCGCCGACAGGGCGAGTTGCAGCGCCACCACGTACCGGAAGGGGACGCGGAGCTTGTCCCGGAACAGCCAGTACCGTGGCAGGGTGAAGGGCAGGGAATCGAGAAACGGGAACAGCAGCACCATCAGCGTGTCCACGGCACCCATCATAGCAGCGCCTCCTCTCTTTCCCGCTGGAACAGATAGGAGCTGTACAGCTCCTCCAGCCGTTTTTTCTCCCGCCGCGCGAAGGGGACCTTCTCCCCGGTGTCCATCACGAAATCCAGCCCGTTAATGGTTACCGCCCGATCCGCGTTGACGACGCACCCCTTGTAGCAGGGCAGAAACTGGGGGTAGGGGGCCAGCAGTCCGGCCAGCTCCCCAAAGGGGAGGCGGAACCGGAGGACGCCGCGACCGTCTGTGTGGACCTGGCTGTAATGCGCGTCCCGGTCGCACCAGAGGATCTCCCGGAGCAGGACCTTCTCCCGCTCCACGCGGATGGCCCGGGCGCCGCGTATCTTCTCCACCCCGGCCAGGTCCATGGTCCTTGCAAAGTCCTCGTACCCGTAGGGCTTCACCAGATAGCCGCAGGCCCGCACCCCGTAACTCTCCACGGCGTGGCTCGCGCTGGTGGTGACGAACACCAGCGCCGCCAGAGCGTCCCGCTCCCGGATGGCCCGGGCCGTCTCGATCCCGGAGAGCCCGGGCATGTACTGGTCGATAAAAATGATGTCCCACGCCTGTGGCGTGAAATGGGAGAGGAACTCCTCCCCGCTGGAAAACTCCGCGGCGTCGGGCGTCTCTCCGGCGTAATGCTCGTTCCAGTACCGGTCCAGGCAGTTCCGCAGGTCCTCCCGGCACAGGTCCATGTCGTCTATGATGGCGGCTCTCACCCCAGAAGCCCTCCTTCCGTAAAACCTTTTCCAAAACCAGTTTACCGCAAAAATACGGTTTGGACAATGCAATTTGAGGCCAAAAACCGCAAATTGCGGCCACCCCCTTGAAACTCCGCCTTGATCCCCCTATTGTGAAATCATGAAAAGGCCTAAAAAAGGGGGTGCGCCTATGTGGAGCATGATCGTCTGCGACGATGACGCGGCGGAGCGGGAGCGGCTGATGGACCTGGCCCGGCGGTGTCTGGCGGAGCGGGGGGCGGAGGCAAAGGTCACCGGCTGTGCGGACTGGCCGGAGCTGGACGCGGCGGTGAAGCGGGCGCTGCCGGACGGTGTGCTCGTGGCCCAGAACGGCGTGGAGGGCCTCAACACCATCACCAGCGCAAAGCTCCTGTCCCGAAAACTCATCTGGTTCTCCGACCTGGACTTCGGCGTCCAGGCCTACCGGCTGTGCGTCCCGTTTTTCTGCCAAAAGCCGGTGTCCCGGCGGAAGATGGAACAGGCCCTCTCCCGGCTCATGGAGGGCGGCCCGGAGGCCGGGGAGAGATAAGAAGATATGGAGAGGGGCACCTCTCTTCACGCGCCTACGGAGCAGGCGCGTGAAACCTCTGGCCACAATGGCCCGGATTCAAAGGAGGAATCGACCATGAAACATCCCATCACCCACAAACTGCTCTCCCTGCTGGCCGCCGCCTGCCTGCTGCTGGCACTGCTGCCCACGGCGGCGCTGGCGGTGGACGTGGTACTCTATGACGGCCTGACCATCACCGGCGATGCCGTCACCCAGGCGGTCGACGGCCAGATCACGCTGGGCGGCGGCGGGCCCTATACCATCTCAGGCGAGTGGACGGGAAGCATGAGCGCCACCCAGAGTGATCCGAAGGCCGTGATCACGGTGCCGGACGGCGTGGAGGCCGAGATCTCGCTGGACGGCGTGACCATCGAGGCCACTGGGGATTACCTGTGCGCCTTTTCGGTGGCGCCGGGCGGAACGGCCCGCGTGAACCTCTCCGGCGCCAGCGTCCTGAAAAGCGGCTACTTTTACCCCGGCCTGTCCGTGCCGGAGGGCGCGGCGCTCTTCCTCACCGGCGGCGAAACAGACAGCCTGTCCGCCACCGGCGGTGGATATGGCGCGGGCATCGGCGGTGGGAACGAAACCGACGGCGGCGCCATCTCCATCAGCGGCGGAACAGTCACGGCTGCCGGCGATTTTGCCGCGGGCATCGGAGGGGGCGGCAATCAAAGCGATACGGGCGGCGCCGGCGGGACCATCACCATCGGCGGCACCGCCCGGGTGACGGCCTACGGCGGCGGCCGCGGCAGCGGCGCGGGCATCGGAGGAGGCTCCAGCGGCGGCGGTGGGTTTGTTACAGGAGCTCCCGGCGGGACCATCACCATAGGGGGCTCCGCCTGGGTGGAGGCCCATGGCGGCAGTGTTTCCGGCTACGGCGCGGGCATCGGAGGAGGGGGCGTATTTAAATCTTACGCACCCGGCGGCGACAGCGGGACCATCCAAATCGGGGAAAACGCCGTGGTGTTCGCCTATGGCGGGGGGAGCTGCGACCACATCGGAGCCGGGGGCAGCAGCGACAAAGTAGGCGGCGTGGGCTCCCACGAAGGCGTCTCCAGGAACGGCGGCGTCGTCTTCGAGGGGGATCAGGGCGCGGTGTACGGCGGCGTGACCCTGTCCGGCGGCCTGACCATCCCGGACGGCGTGACCCTTACGGTGCCGGACGGCGCGGCGCTGACGATCCCCGACGGCGCGGCCCTGACGATCCCCGACGGCGCGGCCCTGACCGTGGAGAGCGGCGGGATCATCAACAACGGCGGGACCATCAGCAACAGCGGCTCCTTTACGAACGGCGGCACCGTCAACAATCTGCCCGGCGGCACGATCGAAGGGACAGTGGACGGCAACTCCCCCTTCTATACCGTGACGGTGGAGACAAACGGGCAGGCCGCCGCCACTGGGGGCGGGAACTATCAGGCGGGAGATACCGTGACCCTCTCCGCCGTGCCCATAGACGGCTATCAGCTCGACGGCTGGCAGGCCGACCCGGGGACCGTGACGGTGGAAAACAACGCCTTTACCATGCCCCCGGAAAACGTGACGGTAACGGCGCACTGTTCGCCCATCCCCAGCACGGGCGGCTCTTCCGACGATTCCGGCCCCAGCTACGAGCGCCGCACCCTCACCGACAAGGCCACCGGCGTGAAGGTGGCGGGCAAACAGGTCTACTCCGCCGCCAAGCTGACGGTGGAGGCGGGGAAGCTCCACGCCGCCGGGGACCCGGGCTGTGACCTCCTCCGGGCGGCCCGGGACGCGGGACACGTGCTGGGTGCCTGGGACCTGACCCTGTCCAAAGCCCCCAAGGGCGGCGTCACCGTCTCCCTCCCCGTGGAGGGCGTGGACGGGAAAACCCTCACCGTGGCCCACTGCGGGGACGGGGCGCTGGTCCTCACCGACGTGGAGGTAGCGGACGGCTTCGCGGCGGTGGCGGCGGACAGCCTCTCCCCCTTCGCCGTGCTGGACGGGGCCTACACCCTGGCGGACTTGGAGGCGCTGGCCGCGCCCCCGGTGGAAAACCCCTTCACGGACGTGGCGGAGGGCGACTGGTTCTACGACGCGGCGCTCTACGTTTATACCAGCGGCCTGATGACCGGCACCACGGAGATCACCTTCAGTCCCGGCGTCAGCATGACCAGAGGCATGTTCGTCACGGTTCTTTATCGTCTCGCGGGTTCCCCGCGAGACGACGGTGAAGGCTCCGCCTTCACCGATATCCCCGCCGGCGCCTACTGCGCCGCCGCGGTGGACTGGGCCGTTGCCCACGGCATCGTGAGGGGCACCTCGGATGATACCTTCGAGCCCGACCGGGCCGTCACCCGGCAGGAGATGGCGGTCATCCTGGCAAATTATCTCCAAATCTGGGGCCGGACCCTGCCCCAGGTCTCCGCCCCCGCGGCCTTCACCGACCGAGACGCCGTCGCGGGCTGGGCCGTGGACGCCGTGGAGGCCATGCGGACCACGGGCGTTTTCCAGGGAAAGGACGGCGGGCGCTTTGACCCCGCCGGCACGGCCACCCGGGCGGAGGCCGCCGCCCTGTTCCAGCGCCTAGGCCAGGCGTTGGGAGACTGACATACGGAACATTTACGCCGAAGCGGAAAGGGATGGTCACGGATATGGAAGAACTTGATGTGCTGAGAGTGGAAAACGACCACCTCCGCCTTCTGGCACAGCAGGACTCCCTGACGGGTCTGCTCAACCGCGGCGCCGTGGAGACGCGCGTCGCCGCGCTGCTGCGGGAACATACCCCTGGTGTCCTGCTGATGATCGACGTGGACCATTTTAAGAGCATCAACGACCAATGCGGCCATCTGATGGGGGACAAGGCCCTCCGGGAGCTGGGCCGCCTGCTGGGCTACTATTTCGGCAAGGAGAACGTCATCGGCCGCATGGGCGGGGACGAGTTCGCCGTCTTCCTGGCGGGCCGCCATACGCGCCGGCTGGTGCGGGAGCAAATGGAGCGGCTTAACGCCAGGATCGCCCAGGCCGGGGCGGCGCTCGGCATCGGGGACGGGTTCCACGTCACCGCGGGCGCGGAGTTTGCTCAGAACAACGACAGCTTTCCGCGCCTGTATGAGCGGGCGGACAGCGCCATGCGGGCAGAAAAGCAGGCCCGGACGATGACCGTCCGGTTCTACGACGCCTCCCTCAGGCGGCAGGCCCCCGATCCGGCGGCGCCGCGGCCGATACAGCCCCCCTCCATCGACATCAAATACATCAGCCGCCAGCTCCGGGAGAAAACTCCCGCCGCCGGTGCCTGCTTTTACGACTTCAACACCTTCCTGTCCGTATACCGCTTCCTGGAGCGGGGCCTCAAGCGGACCGGGCAGAGCGTCCAGCTCATCCTCGTCTCCCTGATGAACCAGTACGGCGAATTTATCACCCTGGAGGAGCGGGACCAACTGGTGGAACAGCTGCGGGAGAGCATCTGCACCACCCTGCGCACCAGCGACATCTACACCCAGTACAGCGCGTGTCAATTCCTCGTCATGGCCCAGGGCGCGCCCCAGGAGCACACGGACCGGATCACCGCCCGGATCCAAAACGCCTTCCACACGCGCACCCCGGACAGGACGGACATCCGGCTCTCCTTCTGCTTCTATCCCCTGCAGCCCGCCCTGCAAAAGAGCGGCGCGCCCGAGGACGACGAAAGCCGGGACAGGAGATCCGCCGCGCTGTAAGTGCGCGGGCGGCGGAAGCCGCTCTTCAAAAAAGGGAATAAGACCCATTGGAAGGGGGGTACCCCCCTTCCACGCGCCTGCACAGCAGGCGCGTGAGACCTCTGACCGCTGTGGCCGGACAAAAAAGGAGGAATCGCGGCGTGAAGAACACACGGAACAGGGGGACGTGAACAGAGCGAGTGCTTTTGCCGTGGTATCATAGGAATCTTCAGACCGGAGGCGCGCCTCCGGTCCCGTTGGGGATCCCCAACGGGAGAAAGGGGACGTTGAAGATGAAATGCAAAAAAACGCCAGCAATTCTCCTGAGCTTCGCAATGCTTTTATCCCTATTACCATCCGCTGTTTGGGCGGCGGCTCTCCCCGCGGATCCTGTCATTGGGGACCAGCCGCCCGTGGAGCAGGTGGCCGCGCCCACAGCCGATCCCCCTGACGGCATAAATACCCTCGGCACAATTCTTTCCGTCAGCCTGGAGACCACGACCTCCGGCGCGGAGATCTACTATACACTGGACGGCAAAGAGCCGGACAGCGGCAGTCAAAAATACACCGGTCAGATTAGGATAAGCAGCTTAAATGTAGGTAATACGTTGCTAAAGGCTGTCGCGATCAAGGGGACGGAGGCCAGCCTCGTGTCCACCTTTACCTACACCTTTGTGCCCGCTTCTGCTGCGATTCAGGACGCGCTGAAGGCCGCGGACGGGGAAACCGTCACAACGACCGGCATTGTGACCTCCGTGGATGGTACCGACCTGACCCTCCAGGACAGTACGGGGGGCATTTACCTGATCTTCTCCACCGCGCCCGGCGTGACACGGGGGCAGGAGATCACGGTTTTCGGTCAACGCGCCACCTACCGGGAGAGCCTGCCATCGATTTCCGGCGCGGCATTGATGTACAAACCCTCTGCAGGCGCCCTTCCCAGCCCCGAGACGGTCGATTTTACCGCCCTTACGGACGCCTCGCTGAACCGGCTGGTGGCGCCCACCGCCTCCCTGTTTACCATGGGCGAAGAGGGCAATGACGGCTTTACCAACATCACGCAAAACGGCGAAACCCTGCCGGCAAAGCTTCAGGGACCCGCCAAGGACACCCTGGAGCCG
This sequence comes from Oscillospiraceae bacterium, assembly GCA_022846075.1. GTDB lineage: Bacteria > Bacillota > Clostridia > Oscillospirales > Oscillospiraceae > Vermiculatibacterium. The sequence goes on along the minus strand of AP025582.1, from coordinate 488,531 downwards.
GACGATGAGCTGAACATCACAAGCGCCGTCCTGATCAGCGACCAGGGCGCCTATGCGCTGATCGTCCCCGACGGCTGTTACGAGCGCGTGGCGCCCGCCGTAGAGCCAGTCACCGCAACTCCGGGCTCCGGCACTATTTCCGCTGGGGAGGCGGTAACACTCAGCAGCAAGACGCCGGGCTCACGCATCTACTACAAGATAAACAATGGCCCCGCGATAACGAGCGGCAACCCCTCCACCTTGACCATTACGAAGAACAGTATCGTAGAGACCTGGGCCAGCGTTTCCGGGGTGGACAGCGCCCAAAGGACCTATACCTATTCGGTCAAGTGGCCCTTTACCCTCGCCAAGGGTCCCGTTGTCATCTGGGAGGTCTACGGCGGGGGCGGCGGCAGTGATGCCGCGTATAAAAACGGCTATATCGTGCTGAAAAACATCTCTGACGCGGATGTGGATATCAGCGGCTGGTCCCTGCAATCCGCCTCTGCCGCCAACTCCGCCGCCTTCCGGGACATTTTTACCCTGCCCCAAGGCGCAGTCGTGGAAGCCGGCAAATACTATCTGATCCAGGCCGCGGGAGGCAGCGGCGGCACGCTGGAGCTGCCTACGCCGGACGCCGTCTCCAGCCTGGCCCTTGACGTGACCTCCGGGCAGATTGCCCTGGCGGCCTATTCGTCGGCCGGGATCACCGGTCTGGACGACCCGAACCTGGCCGACTTTGTGGGCTACGGCGCATCAGGCTGGTATCTCGGGGCAGCCGGAGCGGCCGCCCTGGACGCCGCCCATTCCGCCCGCCGCGCCACCACCGGCTTTGGCGGGGAATACGAGCCGGACAACAGCGCCGACTATAAAAAGGCCGTCGCCGATCTGGACTATCTGGGCCGGTCCCCCCTCTCCATCAGGGCCATCCCCGCCCCCGGCGCCGTCGCCGCGGGCACGGAGATCAAGCTCTCCACCAGCATTGACGACGCGGTTATCTACTACACCACAAACGGTAATGAACCAACCACGCAAAGCGCCCAGTACGCCGATCCGCTCCTGGTAAACACAGCGCTTACCATCAAGGCATACCTGGCGTCCCCTACCCTGGGTAACAGCACAATTTACACCTTTTCCTATACCCTGTCCGACAACAGCGGCTCTGGCGGAGGCGGAAGCGGCTCCGGCGGAGGCACGGAGGCGGCGGTCACCGCCGTACCCGCCGCGCCCACGCCGGACAACCCCACCCCGCCCACCGAGGGCGTTGTCAAACCGATCGCCTCCGTCAACAAGGACGGCGAGGTCAAGGTCACGGTGTCCGACAAGGACATCCAGAGCGCCCTCGACAAGGCCGCGGCACAGGCGAAAAAGGACGGCAAGGCCGAGAACGGCGTCGCCGTCGCCATCGACCTCACCGGCCTCAAAACTTCCTTCCACACCCTGCCCCTGACCCTCTCCAAAAGCGCCTATGCAAAGCTGTTGGACGCGGGGGTCCAGTATCTAAGCATCCAGACCCCGCAGCTCTCCCTCTCGTTGGATCTGGAGACGCTGAAAGCCATCCATGCCGCTGCCGGCGGCGACATGACTATCCGCGCGGAGCTGGCGGACCAGGAGACATTGCCCGGTGGACTGCAAGGCCGTCCGGCCTACGGCCTGACCATCACAAGCGGCAAAGAGACGGTCTCCGCCTTCGGCGGGGGGCTGGTGACAGTCACTCTGCCCTATGCGCTCCGGGAGGGCGAGCAGGGCGCCGCGCTCCAAATGGCCTGGGTGGACGGCGCGGAGGCGGTCCAATACGTGGTGGATTCCGGCTACGACGGGAACGCCAAAGCTGTGACCGGCCGGACCGGACACTTCACCGTCTTCGGCGTCGCCGAGAAGCCCGCCCCGGAGTTTACCGACATCGGCGGGCACTGGGCGGAGGACGACATCCTCTTCGCCGCCGGACGCGGCCTCCTGGAGGGCACCGGCGACAAGCAATTCAGCCCCGACGGCACCGCCACCCGCGCCCAGCTCGCGGCCATCCTCTGGCGGATGGAGGGCAGTCCCGCCCCCGGGGCAGACAGCGCCTTTACCGACACGGTCCCCGGCGGATGGTACGCCGACGCCGTGGCCTGGTGTGCGGAACATGGCCTGATGGGCGGCTATGGAAGCGGCCTGTTCGGCCCGGAGGACCCCATCACACGGGAACAGCTCGCGGCCCTGCTCTACCGTTATACACAGTTCAAGAGGCTGGACGTGAGTGTCGGGGAGGACACCAACATTCTAAGCTACACGGACGCCTTTGACGTGTCCGAGTGGGCCATCCCCACCCTCCAGTGGGCCTGCGGTGCGGGCGTCATAGACGGCAAGGACGGCGGCCGGCTCGCTCCTCTGGACACCGCCACCCGCGCAGAGGTTTCCGCCGTTCTGCACCGGTTCGTAGAGAACATCATCAGCCGTGACGCCAGCTGAATCGAAAGCAAGTAGGTCTCCCACTGTCCAGGAATAAAAGTGCTGGACATCTCAGTGTAAACCTTTCAACTTAGAGGGCGGCCTGTCGGCCGCCCTCATTTTATGTCCGCCTTTCGAGCCTGGCTACACGGATTCTTACCCTGGAGGATGGTAAGCCTTGCACCCGCCATCATACCTAGAGGCAAGCATCTGTTTTCCACTTTCAGAGTCGTCTATACCAAAGCCAAAAGGCATAAGAACATTTATTCAATTCCCGGGTTGCAGGATTACCTCAATTTTTCAGCAGCTCACCGGCCTGCCGGCGCCGAAGGATGGTTGTCTCAAACTGCTCTGCCGGCATGGGACGGTAGTAGAAATATCCCTGAGCCTCGTCACACCCCAGTTCCAGCAGATAATCAGCCTGTTCCCTTGTCTCGACGCCCTCGCAAATGCTGACCATTTCCGTGTCCTGCGCCATTTCAACGACCTTGCGGAGAATCGTCTTGCTCCTGGGGCTGTACTCAAAACCAGCCAGGAGGCTGCGGTCGATTTTTAAAATGTCGGCGGCAAGCTGGCCCAGCAGGTTCAATGAGGCATAGCCTGTGCCGAAGTCGTCGATGGCCAGCAGAAACCCCCGGCGGTGTAGTTCTCCAGGGGGGCGCAGCTTCCTCGTGCCGCTCCTGATATAGGGACTGCAAACAATAATTTGCGGCACAAATCAGCACCTCGAACTTTCATGGCCAAACGTCATCTTCTAAAAAAGCCCTGCACAACTTTTTCATCAGCTGTACAAAGCCGTCTTCTTGTTGCGGCAACGCTATCCACGGTTTCATCCATGGCTAATCTGTTTTTTTAATCAATTAGGCTCACATATTCATTTCCTTTCTTAATTGTTACCGATACCAAGCTTGGAACCGTTTAGTCTCTAAATTGGTAAATAAGCCCCAGACTTTGCAATCGTCCCAGGCACATGCTATACTAGACAAAAATCGACGCAGGACAAGGGGGCAGGGCTTTGAAAAAGATTGTGATTCTGGGGCACACGGCCCAAAGGCTGGACTTTTACCGGCAGTCTCTAGCGGAACTTCTGCCGGGGGCGGTAAGCATCGAGACCAGGCTCTTCTCGGCCTTGGGCTCCGATGACCTGGAGGCCGATGTAGCCGTCCTGACCAGCCCTTTTTTTATTGCCTATACCAAGCAGCACCTTCCCCATGTCACCTCCGTGGTCCTGGCCTACTACACCCTGGAAGAGGAGACCTTCCAACAGATCCGGTCCATGGAGCGGACCGGCCCTCTCTCCATTGTGGGCGACGGAACACTGGTGGACTCCAACCGGAAGATGATGCTTTTGGAAAAGCTGGGCATCCGGCGCAGCAGCATGACGGTCTGGCATCCCGGCATCGAAAAGCGAAAACTGGCCCAAAACGTGCTTCTGTTTGGCCGGGCTTCCCTTCAGGTCCCCGAAGAGCATAAGGTTCTTTTGATTCCCCATAGTTATTTCAGTGTCTCCACCATTCTGGAGATCTTTTGCGCCCTGAGCATGCCGGAACTGCTGACCCGGCCGGCCTTTCAGGATTACTACCGGCGCATGCGAACCGAGCTTTTCTTCAATCCAAGCATCACCGTAGCCAGCTACCACGAGGACGTGCTGGACGAGCTGGCCCAGGAGGGGCTGATGCTTCTCTCCAGCGGAAATATCATCGAATATTGTGACCGCTATGCGGAAAAGGTGGTGGGTATCCCACAGGAAAATCTGATCGGCAAGAACCTGCTGGACATCTTCCCCTCCATGGACGCATTTTCCGCCAACGGCTTTAAGGGCTTTCAGGAACGGGTCATCACCTACCGGGGGCGGCAGTATATCGTCAGCATCAACGTCATCTCCCACCACCAGGACCAGGTGGCTTACCTGCGCATCTCCAACTACTGGGAGCAGGAAAAGCGGCAGAACGATCTGCGCCGCCAGCTTATTCATAAAAAGCACACCGCCAAGTATACCATCGACGACATCGCCGGTATCAGCGAGGCCATTCAGTCCACCAAAAATATCGCGCGCCGCATCGCCCTGTCCGAGGCCAATGTGCTCATCACGGGGGAGACCGGCGTGGGCAAGGAGCTTTTCGCCCAGGCCATCCACAATCTCTCGGGGCGCAAACAGCGGCCTTTCGTGGCGGTAAACTGCGGCGCCATCGCCGAATCCCTGCTGGAGAGCGAGCTCTTCGGCTACGAGGGCGGTGCTTTTACAGGTGCCCGAAAAGAGGGGAAATTGGGCCTTTTTGAGCTGGCCCACACCGGCACCCTCTTTTTGGACGAAATTGGGGATATGCCTCTCCATCTTCAGGTCCGCCTGCTGCGGGCTCTTCAGGAAAAGGAAATCACCCGGGTGGGCGGGGACAGCGTCATCCCGGTAGACGTACGCGTCATTGCCGCCACCAACAAAGATCTGGGCCGCATGATCCAGGAGGGTGCCTTCCGAAGCGACCTCTATTACCGTCTGAACGTCTTGCCCCTCTCTATCCCCCCTCTGCGGGAGCGGAAGGAGGATATCATCTACCTCATCCAATATCTAAAGGATGAAAACAGCTATCACTTTACCCCTTCTCCCCAGGCAGTGGAGGCCATCATCTCCTATCCCTTCGAGGGAAATGTGCGGGAGCTGGCCAACTGTGTGGAATACCTGGCAAATCTGGGTCTGGAGGAAATTACCCCCAGCTCCCTGCCCGTTTACATTCAGCGCCGCCTCCCCCCGGCGGGAACTGCTGCGGGAACAGCTTCTCCCCTTTCGGCGGAGGGGGATGTGGCCGTCCGGGTGCTCGGCATCATCTGGCACTATAACACGTTGGGCCTGGGGGCGGGGCGGCGCAGCATCCGAACCCAGCTGCAGCAGCAGGGCCGCCCCCTCACAGAGTCGGCGGTCCGAGAGATATTAGAGGATCTGGCGGACCGGGGACTTATCACCGTATTCAGGGGCCGCCGGGGCATTGAACTGACTCCTTCCGGCAGGGCATACCTGGGATAGCCGGGGTATGAAGACATCTCCACTAGACCACAACTCAAGGAAACACCCATTGCGCTCCTTTTGCACAACGGACATCCCTTCAAAAAGCGGGTCCCATTTATCCCCCATTATTGCAATAAACGGGGTAAATGGGGCTCGCTTTTCGTCATCCTGCCAAACAAAGTCAATCCTTTTTTGATGTTCTCCACAAAAAAGCACCGCCATTTCTTTGTTTTTTGACTTGGCACCGAATTTGCATTACAAATAAGTGAAACATAACACTTCAGGCCTGAAGATATGTTGCGCGGACAGTTGGAACCCCTGCTCCCACATACGAGAACTAGAGGAGGAATCATTATGGCATCGAATCCCAGCAAGAAGAACCTACGGTTTGGCGACTGCTTCTTTATGGGCGTGGGTCAGACCATCGGCGCGGGTGTTATCACCATGACCGGTATCGCCATTGCCAAAACCGGCAGCGGCGTCTTCTGGGCCTACATCCTGGCCGCCGTTTGCATTTTTATCTGTAAGTTCCCCTCCCTCATCATGGGCACCACTATCCCCCGTACCAGTGCCTCCTACGCTTACTCCAACCTGTTTTCCCCCAAGTTCGGGGCCTTCTATATCGGCGTGTCCACCATCGCCCGGGTAACAATGGCCTTCTTCGGTTTTTCCTTTGCCACCTACTTCTGTTCCCTCATCAACGTAAACCCCACCGTAGTGGGCGTTACCATCATCACCATTGTCTTTGTCATGAACCTGTTCGGCATCAAAAACGCCGCCAAGATGCAGAACATCATGACCACCATTCTGCTGGTCGCGCTCTCCACCTTTGTCATCTTCGGCCTGCCCAAGGTAGACTTCGCCTCCATCACCCGCCCGGAGGTCATGTTCCCCCACGGCGCCAACGGCATCGTGGACGCCATGAGCCTGGTCATCTTCGCCATCAGCGGCGGCTTCACCCTGCTGGAATACGCCGGCAGCATGGATAAGCCCCAGCGCATCCTGCCCAAGGCCATTTTCTGGTCCACCCTGGTGGCCGCCTTCTTTTTTGCCGTGGTGGGCCTGGTGGGCTCCGGCGTCCTGCCCATTTCCGAGGTGGCGGGCAAGCCCCTGACCGTCGCCGCCCACACGGTCTACGACGGAAATCCTCTTTTCTATAATTTCTTCATCATCGGCGGTGCCCTCCTGGCCATCATGACCACCATGAACTCCTGCTTTGTCCTCTATTACAGCGCCGCCATCCAGGCCTGTGTGGACGGCTGGCTCCCCCACGGCCTGGCCAAGAAAAACAAATACGGCGTGCCCCACCGCCTTTGCATCCTGTTCTGGCTCATGGGCATCATCCCCATCCTGCTCAACGTGGACGGTCAGACCCTCTCCCGGCTCTCCTCCGGTCTGGTCCTCTTTACCATGATGATCCCCAACCTGACCCCCATCCTGCTCCCCAAGCTCTTTCCCGACCAGTGGAAGGCCTCCCGCTTCTACATGTCCACACCCAAACTGATGGCCCTGACGATCGTCTCCAACGCCCTGATGCTCTTTTTCATTGTGAAAAACGCCCTGGGTCTGCCCAAAAACGTGCTCATCATCATCCTCATCTGTCTGGCCGTTGTACTGCTCTATATCCTGATTTTCGGAAACAAGATCATCGAGAAAAACAATCTGCGGGAAAAAACGGCGGAGTTCCTCCGCAAGGCCGACGAGGAGACCCGCGCCAACCTGGAGGGCTGACGGCAGTTCCGTCAGAATACGCTATGAAAAAAATTGCCGTATTGGGCGGCGGAGGTACCGGATGTACCATCGCCGCGGATCTGGGCCGGAGAGGTTTTTCGGTATCTCTTTTTGACTTTCCCGAGTATTTCCACGAAAATCTGACCGACGTGATCCGCCTGGGCGGTATCACCATGCGGGGCCTGGCGGGAGAGGGCTTCGCCTCCCCCCACCTGATCACCGACCGTTTGGAGGACGCGGTGGAGGGCGCCGACGTCATCTTCATCGCCATGCTTGCCAGCCGCCATGAACGGATCTCCCGGGCCCTGGCCCCCCTGCTCCAGCCCGGCCAGTGCGTCTGCTTTTCCGCCGGCAACTGCGGCTCCATCCTCCTGCGCAATACCCTGGGGCCGGACCACCCGGCCGTGGTGGGGGAGATGGGGGGCAACGTCTACCCCTGCCGCATGACCGCCCCCGCCACAGTCACCTGTGTCATGGGCTACAAGCCCAAACGGGTGGCCGCCTCCCCGGGACGGGACACACCCCGGCTGCTGGAAGCTCTGGAGGGGATCTATGAGTGTCTGCCCGCCCCCAACCCCATCCAGACCACGCTCAACTCCCCCAATCTCAACAACCATGTAGCCGCCTCCCTGCTCAACGCGGCCAATATCGACCGGAACCCTTCCTTTCGCCTCTACCGGGACGGCTTCTCCCCCCACGTGGTGGCGCTCATCGACGCTTTGGAGCTGGAGAAGAAGGCGGTGATGGAGGCCCTGGGCTACCAGTTCGTCTCTTTCGCCGAGTCCCGGCGGCGCATCCTGGCCTTTGACCAATTTCCTGAGATGGATCCCTTCCGGGACGTCTCAGGCCCGGACAGCCTCACCCACCGCTATATCTCCGAGGACGCCTCCACCGGCCTGTGCCTGCTGTGGTCCCTGGCCCGGCTGCTGGAGCTGTCAACTCCGATCCTGGACGCTCTGCTCACCCTTGTCTCGGTCCTCAACGGCCGGGACTACACCTCCGGCCGCACGCTGGAAGCCCTGGGGCTGGGCGGATTGGATCCGAAGGCCCTCAACGAACGGCTGCAAAACGGCTGACACGACATAGGAGGAACCAATATGAAATTCAGCATCCACGAGCTGACTACACACTATACCGACACCCTTTCCGCATACATCAAAGGACTCAACTACGAAGATATTCCCCCCGAGGTCATTGACCGGGCCAAAATGATCGCCATGCAGACCATCGGCGTGGCCATTGCCGCCAACGGTGTGCCCATGTCCGGACGGGCCATCGAATTGGGCAAGCGCTTTAACGGCGGCTCCGGGGGTGAGGCCACCTGCTGGATCGACGGCAGCAAGCTGAGCATGTCCAACGCCGCCTTTGTCAACGGCGCCTTGTCCGACATGCTGGATTGGGAGGACTGCTCCTGGACCGGCCATCCCTCGGCTGGCGTGATCCCCACGGCCTGGGCCGTCAGCGAGGGGCTCCATAAATCCGGCAGGGATTTCCTCACCGCCGTGGTGGCGGGCTATGAGGTCTACCAGAGAGTCGCCATGGCTATCCAGGATCTTGCCGGCCAGGAGAAGGGCAACGGCTGGGGCCTGACCAGCTGGCAGATCTTTGCCGCCATTGTCCCCGCCGCCAAGCTGATGGGGCTGACCGAGGAGCAGGTCAACCAGGCCCTGGGCTTCGGCACCGCTTGCAGCACCACGAACGGGAGCCTTCACCACACCACCATGTCGGACGCCTACCATTACCTCCACGGCTTCCGGGCCAGGGACGGCGTCCAGCTCTGCCAGACCGCCCAGAGCGGCGTAGAAAACTATCAGGACTGCTTCGACGACCCCAAGGTCTACGCCATCCACATGACCCCCGACCCCCGGCCCGAGTGGTACACCAAGGACCTGGGCAGCTGGTACCTGACCATGGAGACCCTGCTCAAGCACTGGCCGGCCAACATGTGGAACCAGACCGCCATGGAACTGGCCTACGACATTACAGGTAAACACCACATCGCTCCCGAGGAGATCCAGGAGATCGTCCTGGACCCCCCCACCCAGCTGCGCATGGGCATCCGCCCCGAGGGGTACACCTCCCTGACCCAGGCCCAGTTCAGCATCCCCTTCTGCATCGCCGCCATGCTCTATGACCGCACGCCGGGGGCCCAGTGGTACTCTCTGGAGAACATGAAGAATCCCAAGGTGTTGGCCCTGGCCCAGAAGGTCAAGAGCGGCCCCAGCCCCCAGCACACTCTGGGCGGCGGCTTCAAGCTCATGCAGGAGGGCACCTACCCCATGAAGCACATGACCATCACCACCAAGGACGGGAAGGTCTATGAGGCCTCCATGGACGTACACCCCGGCCACCCCAAGGCCATGTTCACCTGGGAGGAGATGGCCCAGCGCTTCCGGATGCAGACCGCCGGGGTGCTCTCCCCCGAGCAGTGCGAAGAGGCGATCCGGGCCATCATGGGGCTGGAGAGCTGCAAGGACGTGGCCTCCCTCAGCCATCTGTTCCACCGCTGAGGAGGAGTGGCCATGAAGCAGGACTTGACCATCGGCCTCATCTGCCCCGGCGGGGGCATCAAGAACCCGGAGATCGAGATGGCCAAATACGCCCCGGCGGACATCAAGCTGCTCACCCGGCAGATCCCCCTGGCCAAGATCGACCCCCAGGTCCTCAGCGACTTTGGAGACATGGCGGACGACGCCGCGAAGGATTTGGCCGCCCAGGGGGCGGATCTGGTGGTCTTTAACTGCACCTCGGGCAGTTTTATCAGGGGCCTGGGCTACGACTTGGAAATCATCCGGCGGCTGGAAAAGGCCACGGGCCTGCCCGCCATCACTACCACCACCGCGGTGGTGGCCGCCCTCAAATCCGTCGGGGGGACCCATCTGACCATGGTCACCCCCTACCCCGATTCAGTCAACGAGGTGGAGATCCGTTTCTTGGAGGAAAGCGGTTTTCATCTGGTGTCTTCCAAAGGGCTGGGCATCGTCCAGATGAACTTGGTAGCCAAGGTCCCTTTCGATCAGCTCTACGCCCTCGTTCGGGACACCGACCGCCCCCAGTCCAACTGCATCTTTATCAGCTGCGCGGGCCTGCGGGTCCTGGACTACATCCGGGGACTGGAGAGCGACTTTCAAAAGAGCGTTATCACCAGCAACCAGGCCACTCTCTGGATGGCCCTGCGCACCCTGGGCCGGAGCGACCGGCTGATACCGGGCTCCCTCTTCGACCACTGATCACTCCCCTGGCTTTCCAAAAGCGGCCGCGGCTTTTTGAAAAGCCGTGGCCGCGCCGTCTTTCCACAGTGGAGCGCGGCGCGGGGAATTTCCCGAAAAGCAAAGCAGCACAGGAGGTACATATGGAATACCATCTAGATCTGACCGTATTGACCGCCGGGGACGTAGCAGGCCTGCTCACCTACCCCGAGGTGGTGGACACAGTGGAGGAGACCTTCCGCCGCTCCGGAAAAGGACTTCTCTTTCACCCGGTCAAAGAGCCCATCTGGCTTGACGATGCCCACACCAATATGATCAAAGCCATGTCCGCCTATCTCAAGGACACGGGCGTCGCCGGGATCAAGTGGGTCAGTATGATGACCCACCAAAAGCCGGGCCTGCCCACCTGCGGCGGGAATCTGCTCATCCTCACCGACGGCTCCACCGGCCAGCCTTACGCCCTCATGGAGGCCTCCGCCATCACCGCCATGCGCACCGGCGGCGGCCACGGCGTGGTGGCCGCCAAATACCTGGCCAAATCCGGCGCCGCAACCCTGGCCATCGTGGGCTGCGGGGAGGAGGGCCGCGCTGCGGCCCAGAGCTTCCTGGAGCAGTTCCCCCAGCTGACCGCCCTGCGGCTGTGTGACCGTGACCCACAGGCCATGACGCAGTTGGCCCGGCTTCACGCAGACCGGGCTGATGTGGTGTGCTGTGCCACGCCTGCCCAGGCCGCTCAGGGAGCCGACATTCTGGTGATGGCCACCACATCCCGCACCCCGCTCATTCACTACGAAGACTTATCCCCGGGCTGTTTGGTCGTAGGCCTCTACACCTTTTTTGACCTGGACGGCGCCTGCGCCGCCCAGGCCGATAAATGGATCTTGGGCTCCTGGAGCCAGGACACCCTCCAGATCCTTGAAAATCCTGGTCTGAAGCACTATGGCCTCCGAAAAGAGGATGTGGCCGCCGACCTGGGAGAAGTTATCCTGGGGAAAAAACCTGGGCGGGAATCCGAGCGGGAAATCATTGTATACACCCACTTCGGCATGGGGGCCCTGGACGTGGCGGTGGGGGATCTGGCCTACCGCAAGGCCCGGGACGCGGGGATCGGCCATACCCTGCGGCTCCTTTGACCGGGCCGTTGGCAAGCGGGTGATAGAATGAAACGATACGCCATAGTGGGCTTTGGCTGCGCGGGTTACCACGCCGCCAAGGCCATCCGGTCCCTGGACAGGACCGGAGAACTCCACGTCTTCGACCGGCTGAATATGCCCCCCTTCAACCCCATGCTCTCCACCTATTATGCCTCCGACCGCATCTCCCTGGACGGGGTCTTTCCTTTCGGAAATCTCGATTCCCTCTGTTCCCAACTGGACCTCCAGTTCCACGGGGGCCAGACTGTCAGCTCCATCTCCCAAAATACCCTGACCCTGGAGGACGGCAGCTCCTATTTCTTCGACGCCATCTTGGTCTCCACCGGTGCCCGGGCCCTCCTGCCCCCGCTCAAAGGCCTCCCCGATTCCAGGGTCCTTGTGATGCGCACCCTCGAGGACGCCGAGCGGCTCCGGGCCCGTCTTGCGTCCGCCCCTCCCCGCCGGGCCGTGGTAGTGGGAGGGTCCATGGTTGGCATCAAAGTGGCCGAGCTTCTTGCTGCCCGCGGAGTAGAGGTAACCATCGCCGACGGGGCCGATTGGCTCTTCCCCCTGGCCGCCTTCCCCCACGTGGGCCGGGAGTTGGAACGGCGTCTCACCCTGCGGGGTCTCCGCTTCACCTGGGGCGCCATGGTGCGGGAGATCTCCCCCGAGGGCGTGGTTTTAACCTCCGGCGCACTGCTCCCCGCCGATCTCATCTGTCTGTGCATCGGCACCCGCGCCGAAGCAGACACGGTGTCCGGCCCCGGCTGCGGCGTCCAAGTGGGCCGGGGTATCGTAGTTGACGGCAATATGTCGACCTCCTGCCCCGGCATCTACGCCGCCGGAGACTGCTGTGAAGGCACCGAGCTCCAGTCCGGCCAAACCATGCCCATCGGCCTGTGGGCTAACGCCGCCCGCCAGGGCGAGGCCGCCGGCCGGGCCATGGCGGGACACCCCGAACCCTATGCCGGGAACATCATACACAACATCACCCATTTTATGGGCCTGGACTTCGTCGGTTTAGGAGACAGCCGGCGGGAGGGGGAACCGGTGGTCTGGGGCGAGTTATCCGCGGGGCCCTACATCGAGGCCCGGGTCCGGGACGGATCGCTGCAATGCGTCAATCTCCTGGACTGCCGCCGGGCCGCCGGGATCCTCAAGAGCCTGCTCTTGGCCCAGCTGGACCGGCCCGGATGCGGCCTTACCCCGGTCCAGACCGCTGCTCTGCTGGGGTGTGGGATCAGCAGGGAATTTATCCGAAAGATCGGAGGAAACCGCCATGTGTGAAACGGACCAGCGCCAAAAATCCAAAATTCCGGGGCCCGATACGGGCATTGAGATCAAGCATAGCATCTGTGACATCTGTACCCCAGGCGCCCACTGCGGTCTGGATGTGTATGTAAAGGACGGCGCCATCCTCAAGGTGGAGGGCACCGAGGGCTTCCCCGGCAGCGACGGCAAATTGTGTACCAAGGGAGCCTGCAGCCGTCAATATGTCTACCGGGAGGGCCGGATCAAGACCCCTCTGCGCCGGGTGGGGCCGCGAGGGAGCGGTTCCTTCGAGCCCATCAGCTGGGAGGAGGCATACCGGGAAATCGCCGGGACTCTGAACCGCATCAAGAAGGAGGACGGACCGGAGGCCGTAGCCTGGTACACCGGCTACTCCAAATGGTACCGGCCCTGGCTCCACCGTCTTGTCCACTCCTTTGGCAGCGAGAACTACGGCACCGAGAGCTCCAGCTGTTTCAAGGCCACCCAGATGGCCTGGACCACGGTGACCGGGCGCAACTACCGGCCTGATCTGAGAAATGCCAACACCTATCTGGGCTGGGGGAGCAACGTGCTTATCAACTGGCACATCATGGGCAAGGAGTTGAACGCCTTCAAGGCCAGGGGCGGCAAGGTCATCATCATCGACCCCCGCGAGACCCCCACCTCCACCAAGCTGGCGGACATCCATCTCCGCCTCCGCCCCGGCACAGACGGGGCCCTGGCCTTGGGACTCTGCCATCTGGTAATCGAAAACGAGTGGCTGGACCGGGACTATGTGGATCGATATGTCTATGGCTTTGAGGAATTCCGGGCCTATGCCGCCCGCTTCACTCCGGAATACACCCAGGAGGTCACCGGAGTGCCCAAGGAACTGCTGTACGCCGCCGCAAAGCTCTATGCCACCAACGGCCCCGCAGCCGCCTACTCCCCCTCCGCCACTCTCACGCACCACATAAACGGCTACAACAACTTCCGGGCCGTCATCGCCCTTCAGGCCCTATGCGGAAACATTGACCGCAAAGGCGGGATGCTCCCCATCCACACCAGCCTTGTCTACACCGACTGCGGTTTTGACACCAAGGAACACAGCTTCGTCACCGACACCGCGCCCCAGCACTGCAAAGAGCGGATCGGAGACGCCCGCTTCCCCGTCTGGGCCGCCCTCTCCGACGAGTTTCAGGCCATGGACCTGACCCGCCAGATTGAAGAGGGAACCCCCTACCCCATCAAAGCCCTGGTAGGCTTCGGCATGAACCACCGGATGTTCCCACAGCCCAAGCGGCTGCTTTCGGCTCTGGAAAAGCTGGAGCTGGTGGTCTGTGTGGATCTGGTGATGACGGACATGAGCGCCTATGCCGATATCCTTCTGCCCGCCTGCTCCTCCTTGGAGCGCAGTGAGCTCAAGGGCTATCCCGGAGGTCTCCTCACCTGCACCGAGCCGGCGATCTCCCCCCTGTACAGTTCCAAACCCGATCCTCAGATTATCTGTGAGCTGGCCTCGTACCTGGATCTGAACGATTCTCTTTTAAAAAGCGGATACGAAAACACCATGCGCTACCTCATCTCTGACCTCTCGGTCACCCTGGAGGAGCTGAAGGCCGCGCCCCTGCCCATTCGGGTAAAAGAGTTCAAACCGTACCGGCCCGGAACCTATCTGGCGCGGGGCTTCGAGACCCGCTCGGGCAAGCTGGAGCTTTTCTCGCTGCTTATCGACGCGCTCCATCGCCCCGGCTTAGATCCCCTGCCCACCTACACCGACAGCTTCGACAGCTCCGACCCGGCCCGCTTTCCCCTCACCCTGGTCACCGGCGCCCGGCTTCCCAACGCCATTCATTCCCGCCTCCATGACGTGCCCTGGGTCCGTTCCCTCCGGCCGGAGCCCGCCGCCGACCTGAATCCCGGCGACGCCGCCGGACTGGGTCTCCAGGAGGGGGATGGAATCTGCCTGTCCACCTCCGCGGGTTCGGTCCACGTCAAGGCCCATCTTACCGAGGCGGTGTCCCCCGGGGAAGTCTACCTCTACCACGGCTACCGGGAGGCGGACGCCAATGAGCTCATCCCAGCGGATCACCTGGACCCCTATTCCGGGTTCCCCGGATTCCGGCAGACACGGTGCGCCGTGACCAAAGAGGAAAGGACGGAGAGGAGACAATGATTATCGACCTGGATATGGAAAAATGCGTCTCCTGCGGGGCCTGTGCCGTGGCCTGTATGGATCAGAACGACACCGATCCCCTGAATGGAGACGTTCCCTTCCGCTCAGTGTATACCCTGGAGGAGCAGGTGGGGGAGCGGATACGATACACAAATCTCTCCATGGCCTGCATGCACTGTGCCGACGCCCCCTGTGTCGCCGGCTGCCCTACCGCCTCTCTTCGGAAGGACCCGGACAGCGGTCTTATCCTTTATGATCCGATCAACTGCATCGGCTGCCACTCCTGTGCCATGGCCTGCCCCTTCGGCATCCCGTCTTTTAACGCTCGAGACAAGCTCACCAAATGCGACGGCTGCATCCAGCGTGTCCGAGCCGGACTCACTCCCGCCTGCGTTCGGATCTGCCCCTTCGGCGCCCTGTCGGTTTACGCCACGCAGGAGGAATACCTATCCGCCAAACGCAAACACTCCCTTCAAACAATATGCAGGTCACTGACTGAGCGGTGAAGCTGTCCCTTTCAGAAAACTTCTTGAAAACAATAAGACCCGCAATAATGGATGAGGCCATTCTCTTCGGCCTCATAACCCGGAGGCCGAAGGCTCGAATCCTGTCCCCGCAACCAAAAAAGCATCTGATTTTTTCGGAAATCAGATGCTTTTTACGTTCTTTTTTAAGCTGGATTCGCGGGGTTGGCAGGGACACCCCCGCGAATCCAACTACTGCCCGCACCTTGGGAGGGCGGCCAAGCGCAGGAAGGCCCGGCGCCGTTTGTACGGCGCCGGGCCTTTGCTTTTACTGAATAGCCGCCTCCAAAATCTCCAGGACGTTCAAGACCTGCTCCCGGGTGACTCTCGGAGTGGGGACCCCCGCCCGGATACAGTCCAGGAAGTGGGTCAGCTCGGTGAGGTACCAGCCGGTGGGGGGCACGTTGATGCCGGTGGGGATCTTCACCTTCTCCTCGGTGTCGAAGACCTTGGGTTCCTCCCCGAAGCGGTAGCCGGTGACGGCCTGGCCGTCGTTGATAAGCATCCCGTCCTCGAAGTAGACCCGCCAGCGGGCGGTGAAGGGGATGTCGGCGTTGAACCAGGCCGCCTCCCCCACCACGTTCATGCCGTCGTAGCCGTAGGTGAAGCGGTACTGCTCGGCGTAGCCCTTGTCCGCCCCGCCGCAGGTGGTGTAGGAGACGGTTTTGGGCTTGCCGAAGAGGCTGACGATGACGTCCAGGTCGTGGATGTGGAGGTCGAAGGGCACCAGGCCGCTCTTAGTCTTGTCGAAGAGCCAGCCCCCCTGGGCCCACCTGGGGCAGGCGGAGAGCCGCTCGAACACGGCGTCCAGGGGCTTGCCGTAGACCCCGCTGTCCAGGACCTGCCGCAGGACGGTGATCTCGGGGGTGAACTGGACCACCTGGGCCACGTAGAGGTGGACCCCCTTGGCCTCGGCCAGGTCGAAGAGGGCCGCGGCGTCGGCCTTGGTCAGGGCGCAGGGCTTCTCCAGGATGACGTTTTTTCCCAGGTTCAGCGCCTCGGAGGCGTGGGCCTTGTGGAGGAAGGTGGGGGTGCAGACGTCCACCACGTCGGGGTCTTCCGCCGCCGCCATCTCCGCGATGGTGGCGTAGAGGGGCAGGCCCCAGGCGGCGGCGTTCTCCCGGTCCTTGTCGGAGGCCCCCACCACGGCCACCACCTCGCAGTCCGGGATATGGGCGTAATTACTGTGGTGGACGGTGCCCATGCCCCCGGCCCCCACGATGCCGATGCGTGTCATCACAGCTCAAACCCCTTGCTCTTGAGATAGGCGGCGCTGTCCCGCACCGCCTGGTCGATTTCGGCCAGGTCCTTGGCCCCGGCCTGGGTGAACTCGATCTCGATGCTGAAGGGGCAGGCGTTGCCCGCCCGCTCCAGCTTGTCGAAAATCATGGGGAAGTCGATCCAGCCCTTGCCCAGAGCCGGGAAGTCCCAGACGTTTTTCGCCCCGCCCTTGTCCTTCAGGTGGACGTAGCCAAGCTGGTCCATGGTCTCGTCCAGGTCGGCGGACAGGTCCACGTCCCCGTAGAAAATGGCGTTGGCGGTGTCGTAGTTGACCTTGACCCGCTCCGAGCCGATGAGGTCCACGATCTCCTTCAAAATCTTCCCGCTGCCGTGGTCGCCGTGGACCTCCAGCACCAGGGTGAGGCCGTATTTTTCAAGTTCCGGCACCAGGGCCTTGACGTGCTGGGCCACCTCGGCGTTGGAGGCCACCACATGGTCGGCCAGGTGGGCCTCCTCAATGGAGGAGACGATGTAGTCGCAGCCGAAGAAGGCGGCGAGGCGGATGTTGGAGACGAAATCCGGGATGCGGGCGGGGTCCATCAGGTTGCAGTGGCCGCTCATGGCGAAGGGGATGAGGCCCTTTTGGGACAGGCGGTCCTTCACGCTCCAAAGTTTTTCAAAGCTCTGGTCGGGGAAGACGTGCTCCGTCCAGCCCTTGGTGGCGGTGAGCTCGATGTAGTGGAAGCCGGCGGCGGCGATGGAGTCGATGGCCTCCTCGATGGAATAGCCGTGGTAGCAGTTGGAGTTGACCGCGATGACGCGCTTTAACACGATACCATCCCTTTCTCAAATGACGAACTGGTCCAGATACCGCTTGGAGATGCGCAGGGAGTCCAGGATGCGCTCTTTGCTGCTCTCAAAGGCCCGGTCCTCCACCTCCACGCAGGTATAGCCGTCGTAGCCGATGTCGGTGAGGGCGGAGACGTATTTGTCCCACCGCACGTCGCCCAGGCCCGGGAGCTTGGGGGCCATATAGTCCAGGGGGTAGGCCATGGTGCCGCACTGGGCCAGCTTTTCCGGGAAGAGCTTGATGTCCTTGTAGTGGACGTGGAAGATGCGGTCCCTGAACTCGTAGAGGGGGGCGATGTAGTCCATCATCTGCCAGACGAAGTGGCTGGGGTCGTAGTTGATGCCGAAGCTGGGGCTGGGGATGAGCTCGAAGCACTTGCGCCAGATGTCGGGGCGGGTGAAGAGGTTCTGCCCGCCGGGCCAGTTGGTCCGGTCAAAGAGCATGGGGCAGTTCTCGATGGCGATTTTGACCTTGTGCTCCTCGGCGAAGCGGATGATGGGGGGCCAGACTTGGGCGAAGGTCTCCAGGTTTTCCTCCACCGTCTTGTGCTGTTCCCGACCCACGAAGGTGGTGACCATGCCCACCCCCAGCTTTTCGCTGGCCAGGATGACCTTTTTGAGGTGCTCGATGGCGGCGGCGCGCTTCTCCAAATCCTCGTCCATGGTGTTGGGGTAGAAGGCCAGGGAGGAGATCTCCACCCCCTTCTCCCGGCAGTAGCTCAGGATGTGGGCGGCCTTCTCGTCGGTAAGGGCGTCCACGTCGATGTGGCTCACCCCGGCGTAGCGGCGCTCCGCCTTCCCCTGGGGCCAGCAGGCCACCTCCACGCACTGGTAGCCCATGTCGTGGGCCGCGTCGATCATCTCTTCAAAGCTCCACCCGTCCAGGATGGCGCTGACAAATCCCAATTTCATCTCGCTCGCTCCTCCCTTCAATCCTGCTTGACCGTGACCCGCTCCCCCGTCTCGGCGGAGCGGATGCTGGCGAAGACCGCCCGCATGGCGGAGAGGGCCTCCTCCCCGGAAATCTCCGGGGGGGTGCCGTTCACCAGGCTGTCCATGAAGAGGTCGATGACCCCGGACTTGGTCTGGTTGTCGTTGGTCTGTATCTGGTCGATGTCGTAGAGGATGTTCTCCCCGTCGGCGGTGGTGATTTTGATGGAGTAGGCCGGGTCGTCGTAGATGCGCATGATGCCTTTGGTGCCGTAGAGGATGGTGGAGTTGTCCTCCGCGCCGTAGTAGGTCCAGGAGGCTGTCATGGTGCCCACGGCCCCGCCGCTCATGCGGTAGACGCACACGGCGTTGTCGTCCACGCCGATGAGCTGGCCGTCGGGGCCCTTTTTGTCCAGGGTGGTCACCACGGCGGTGGTCTCCACCACCTTCTGGCCGGTGAGGAACTGGATGAGGTCTGTTTTGTGGATGCCCAGGTCCGCCATGGCGCCCATGGCGGCCTTCTTCTTGTCGAAGAACCAGGTGGCCTTGCCCGGGTCCACGCTCCAGGTCTCCGGCCCGCCGTGGCCGAAGGTGGTGCGGAAGGTGACGATGTTCCCGATGGCCCCCTCCTCCACCAGCTTCCGGGCCCGGGCGTGGGCCTTGGCAAGGCGCTGGTTGTGGCCGATCATCAGGTATTTGCCGCTCTTTTTCGCCGCCGC
This sequence comes from Oscillospiraceae bacterium, assembly GCA_022846075.1. Classification (GTDB taxonomy): domain Bacteria; phylum Bacillota; class Clostridia; order Oscillospirales; family Oscillospiraceae; genus Vermiculatibacterium. The sequence goes on along the minus strand of AP025582.1, from coordinate 469,375 downwards.
CGCCATGGCCTCGCACTCGGCCAGGGTGGTGGCCATGGGCTTTTCGCACAGGACGTGCTTGCCCGCTTCCAGGGCGGCGATGGTGATCTCGGCGTGGGCGTTGTTGGCGGCGCAGACGCTCACCGCGTGGATGTCAGGGTCGGCCAGCAGGTCCCGCCAGGAGGGGTAGACCTTGCCGCCGTACTGCTCGGCCAGGTCCTTGGCCCGCTCCTGGTTCAGGTCGTAATAGCCCCAGAGCTTCGCCTGGGGGTGGGCGGCGTACTCCGGGATGTGGCGCACCTGGGCGATTTTCCCGCAGCCGATGATTCCGATGTTGAACATGACTTACACCTCGCTTTTTGGTCTGTGGTGGGATGTGGTTAGGAGTCGGCTTCCTTCTTCTGGAGCAGCACTGCCGCGATGACGATGACGCCCTTGCAGGCCTCCCGCAGGAAGGGGGGCACCCCCATCAGGGTCAGGAGGTTGTTCATCACGCCGATGATGAGCATGCCGAAGACGGTGCCGATGATGGAGCCCCGACCGCCGGACATGCTGGTGCCGCCCACGATGACGGCGGCGATGGCGTCCATCTCATAGCCGCTGCCGGCGCTGGCGTAGTCCATGGAGCCGATGCGGGAGACCTGGATGACGGCGGCCACGGCCACCAGGGCCCCGGTGAGGACGTAGACCCGGCGCTTGACCTTGTTCACGTCGATGCCCGAGAGCTTGGCCGTGCGGGCGTTGGAGCCGATGGCGTAGACGTGGCGGCCGAAGGTGGTCCGGCGGGACACCAGGTACAGCAGGGCCGCCAGGGCCGCCCAGTAGAGGATGGGCATGATGGCGAAGCCGCCGATCTTCAGGTTGGCGATGTTCAGAAAGCCCTTGGGCACGGCGGGGTTGGCGTGCTGGGTGAAGTGCTGGGTGACGCTGCGGCAGATCTTCATCATGCCCAGGGTGGCGATGAAGGGGGGCAGCTTGCCGTAGGCGATGAGCGCGCCGTTGACCTCCCCCAGCACCGCGCCGAAGAGAAGGCCCGCCAGGATGCCCACGAGATAGGCGGGCACGCCGGTGATGCCCAGGCCGGACAGCAATCCGGTGGCGCTGCCGTCGATGAACAGCATGACCACCGCACCGATGGCCACCAGGGTGGAGCCCACGGACAGGTCGATGCCCCCGGAGATGATGACGAAGGTCATGCCCAGGGCGATGATGCCCACGCTGGCGTTATTTTTCAGGATGTTGATCCAGTTGGTGAGCAGGGAGAGGCACAGCTCCCCGAAGGTGCCGCCGCTGGAGTTGGCAATCATGACCCCGGTCTGGATGATAATCATCAGAATGAGGACCACGCCGGTGCTGAAGAGCGGGTGCTGCTTCCAGTTGCTCTGGAACCAGGCCAGCGGGCTTTGCTTTTCCGCTTTGTTTTCCAATTTCTGTCCCATAATCGTCTCCCCCATCAATTTGCCGCGTCGGCCGGGCGGTCGGCAAGGGCCCCGCCGGTGGCCAGATGCATGATTTTTTGTTCGTTCATCTCCGCGCCGGAGACCTCGCCCTGGATTTCCCCGTGGTACATCACGAGGGCCCGGTCACAGACCCGGATGATCTCCTGCGCCTCGCTGGAGAGGACCACCACGGCCACCCCCTCCTTGGCGAGGCGGAGGATGATGTCGTAAATCTCCTCCTTGGCGCCCACATCCACGCCCTGGGTGGGATTGTCCATGATGAGGACCTTGGGCCCCGCGGAGAGCCACTTGGCCAGCACCACCTTCTGCTGGTTGCCGCCGGAGAGGCTGGTGATGAGGTCGGTTTTCGCCCCCATTTTAATGTGCAGGTCCTCGGCCTGGGCGTCGAACTCCTGGTCCCGCCTGGCCCGGTCGATGACGCCCCGGCGGGAGAGGCGGGGTAGGGTGACCATGGAGCCGTTCTCCACGATGTCCATGTCCTTGATAATGCCGTTTTCCTTCCGGTTCCGGGGCACGTAGCCGATGCCCAGGGAGATGGCCTGGGGGGTAGAGGTCACCTTGACGGGCTTCCCCTCCAAAAAGACCTCCCCCTCATAGGGTCCGGCACCAAAGACGGCCTGGAACAGCTCGCTGCGGCCGTCCCCCAGCAGGCCCGTGATCCCCAGCACCTCGCCTGACCGCACCGAGAAGGACACGTCCCTGAAGGCGTGACCGTCAGAGAGGTGTTCCCCCCGGAGCACCTCGTGGGCGGTAGTCTTGTCCCGCTGGAGGGCCTCGGTACGCACGTCGTGGCCCACCATGAACCGGGCCAGGTCGTCGGTGGTGACCTCAGACACAGGGCCGGACTGGACCATGTTGCCGTCCCGCAGGACGGTGAAGCGGTCGCAGATCTCCATGACCTCCTTGAGCTTGTGGGAGATGAAGATGATGCCCACCCCGTGGGTCTTGAGCATCCGCATCATCTCGAAGACCCGCTCGATCTCCGGGTCGGTGAGGGAGGTGGTGGGCTCGTCCATGATGATGATGGAGGCCTCCATCATCATGGCACGGGAGATCTCCACGATCTGCTTGTAGGAGGCGTCCAGGTCCCGGACCATGGTCTTGGGGTCCAGCTTGAGGTCCAGCCGGTCAAAGACCTCCTGAGTGAGGGAAATCATCTTTTTCGCGTCCAGCAGGCCGTTTTTCTGCTTGAGCTCCCGGCCGATGAACATATTCTCGTAGATGGCCAGGTCGTTGATGAGGGAGAGCTCCTGATGGATGAAGGCCACGCCGGCGTGGAGGGACTCCGCCGGGGAGTGGAACTGGACCTCCTTCCCGTCCAGGGAGATGGTCCCCCGGTCGGCGGGGAGCACCCCGCCCAGAATGTTCATGAGGGTGGATTTTCCCGCCCCGTTTTCCCCCAGCAGGGCGCAGATCTCCCCCTGGCCCAGGGTGAAGTCCACGTTTTTCAGCACGTCGTTGGCGCCGAAGGATTTGTAAATGCCGCGCATTTCCAGATTCATGCTCTCACGTCCCTTTCTTACAAGGTGGGGAGGACGGCAGGGCCGCCGAGGCCGGCGGTCAACGAGGTTGCGTGACCGCCGCTCTCAGCGGTCCTCCCTTGATAAGAAGGGGGGCTATGGCTATCCGGCCATAGCCCCCTTCGAGCGTTCGGTATGTGATTAGTACGGGCTGTTGGCGTCGAGGAACTGGTCCACGTTGTCCTTGTCCACGATGGTGGTGGGGATGATCTTCACGTCCTCGGCGGGCGGGTTGCCGTCCAGGATGGCGACGGCCATGTCCACGGCGTCCTTCACCATGGCGGGGGAGTACAGGGCGGACTCGATCCACAGATCGCCGTACTGCTCATCCTTCATCATGTTGAAGTACTCCTGGGCGCCGCCGCCGCCGGTGATGACCTTGATGTCGGTGCGGCCGGCGTCCATGATGGCCTGGATGGCGCCGATGGAGGTCTCGTCGTCCATGGAGTAGACGGCGTCGATCTGGCTGTTGGCGGTGAGGATGTCGGCCATGTCGGTCAGGCCGGCCTCGCGGGTGAACTGGGTGGCGTACTCGATGGTCTTCATGTCGGGGGCGATCTCAGCCAGGGTCTCCAGGAAGCCCTCCTTGCGCAGCTGGGCCACGGAACCGGAGGTGGGCACGTCCAGAATGACCACGGTGCCGGTGGTGCCGATCTTGTCCACGACGTACTTGGCGCCTTGGACGCCCATGTCCTTGTTGTCGCCGGAGACGCGGTACACGCCCGTAGCGTCGATGGCGATGTCGAAGTTCACCACGGGGATGCCCTCGTCAATGGTCTGCTGGATGGGCACTTCCATGCCCTCCCACTGGGGGAAGGCCACGATGGCCTCGGCGCCCCAGGACTTCAGCTCGTCCAGGCCGGTGGTCATCTCGTCGGCGTTGTTGCTGACGTTGACCTTGTACTCCAGGCCCAGCTCCTTGCAGCGCAGCTCGGCGTTGTAGGCCACGGCGGCGGACCAGCCGTGGGTGACGGCGGGAGCCAGAATGCCGATCTTGTGGACCTTGGTCTCGGGGGCGGGGGTCTCCACGGCGGCGGAGGCGGGGGGAGTGCTGTCCTCGGGGGCGGGGGTCTCCTTGGCGCCGCCGCCGCAGGCGGCCAGGGAGAGAGACAGGGTGCCGGCCAGAGCAAGGGCGGCAAGTTTCTTCAGTTTCATTGCGATTGATTCCTCCTTTAATTTTGTGAGCAGGTGTTTATGACTCAACGGCGCGGCGCGCCGAGGAATCCCGCAGGATCATTTTGTGGGGCAGGAAACGGGCCGTGCCCGCCCCCTCGCCCCGGATCTGCCGCAGCAGCAGTTCGCAGGCGGCCTGGCCCAGCTCGTAGCAGGGCTGGCTCACCGTGGTGAGCATGGGCCGGAACATGGTGGCGTACTCCACGTCGTCAAAGCCCACCACCGTCAGGTCCTCGGGGACCCGCAGGCCCCGCTCCTCCGCCGCCCGGATGGCCCCCAGGGCCAGCACGTCGGAGATGCAGAAGAGGGCCGTGGGCCGGTCCTTCCTGTCCAGAAGCTCCCCCGCCGCCCGGACGCCCGAGAGGAAGGAGTAGTCCTTATCGGCGAAAGCCTCCAGGGGCTTGATGTCCGCCCGTCGGAGGACGGCCTCGCAGCCCTCCCGCCGCTGGCGGGTGGAAATGAAATGGTTGGTGGAGCCCACAAAGCCGATCTGACGGTGGCCCAGGGAGAGGAGGTATTCCGCCACCTCCTCCGCCGCGGAGCGGTTGTCGATGGACACGTGGCTGATGGACTCGTCGGCGCAGTATTCGCTGCCCTGCACCACAGGGAACTCCGCCGCCGCCGCCGGAACCACCTTGGAGTCCAGTGCGGCGTCCAGAAAGACGGCCCCGTCGGCCCGGCCGTTATGTAACAGCTCCAGGTATTCCGCCCGGCGGACCTGAACGCCGCCGCCGATGCACAGCATGGTGTTGTAGAAGCCGGCCCGGGCGGTGTCCTCGATGCCGGCGATGATGTTGGCGTAATAGGGGTTGGTGACGTTGGGGACGAATACCAGGAGCATCCGGCTCTCCCCCCGGCGGAGGCTGCGCCCCCATACGTTGGGCTGGTAGTCCAGCTTGTCGATGGCCGAGCGGACCTTCTCCTCCGTCGCCCGGGAGACCGCGCCGTTCCGGTTGATGACCCGGGACACCGTCGCCACCGAAACCCCGGCCTCTCTGGCCACGTCCGATATGGTGCTCACGGTCATCCTCCTTCTGTAAACGATTACATCCGGTAAGCGCACTATACCATTTCAACAAAAGATAGTCAATGGGCCCGGGGCATTTTTGGCAACTTCACAAGCAGGATTTTGCCTGTGGGCAAAATCCTGCATTTCTAATTGTGAAAACGTTTACAAAGGGGGAAACTTTGCAGGATTTCCGCAGATTCCTTTGCCAGTTGGTATTTTTGGAGGAGCGGGCCGGGCGTTGAAAAGCCCCTTCGGCCTTCTAAAAAACTTCGGCATAAAAATATTTGCCAGCAATCCTTGCCCTTGCTATAATAAGAAGTAACCAAAGCAGGATCCATCATCCCCGCGCGGCCCTGCGCCCCCCCTTCCGGCGCCTGGAGAATACCGTGACCATGCCGAGCCGCCAGGGGCAAGGGGCAAGACGCAAAGCGGCGGGCCCATGAAACACACTCTTTAAACACTCCGGGAAACGGAAGAACAGGTCATGATAAAGCCGCTGATACAGCGGCGGGATAAACCTGATGGAAGGAGAGGACACCATGAAGAGAAGATTTGCAAGACCCCTGTTCGCCCTGACGCTGTCCGCGGCCCTGGGCCTGACACTGCTGCCCACGGCTGTCCATGCGGAGGACAAGCCTTGGGGCTGGTGGATGGAGTATGGCGAGGGCTGGCACACCGACGAGGACGGATACCGCTTTTATGTGGACGGCTACGGCAATATCCACTGGGATCTGAATTCCGGCGACACCACCCCGACGGAGACCGACACGCCCCCCGCCGATACCCCTCCGACGGACACGCCCCCGGCGAAGGACCCCTCCTCCGGCAGTTCTGCCCATCCGCCCCAGGAGAGTATGCTCCGCATCGAAAACGGCGAGCTGCTGGGCGTCGATGTGCCCGGCTACGGTTTTCGGGACACCCTGGTGATCCCGGACAGCGTGACCCGCATCCGCAGGGGCGCCCTGTCCTGGCAGCAGCGCATGACCGGCGTGGTGATCCCCGCCGGGGTGACCGAAATTGGGGAGGAGGCCTTCTATAAGTGCGACCTCCTGACCGGCGTGACCATCCCGGAGGGGGTCACCCGGATCGAGCGCGGCACCTTTGCCGGCTGTTACAGCATGACGGAGCTGAGGATCCCCGATGGGGTGACCAGCATCGGCGCGGACGCCTTCTCCAGCTGCTCCGGCCTGACCTCCCTCACCCTGCCCAGGGAGCTGAGAGAGATTGGAGAGGGGGCCTTCCGCTACTGCGAGGGCCTGACGGAGGTCACCATCCCCGACAAGGTGGAGACCATCGGCGACCTGGCCTTCACTGACTGCGACAACCTCACCAAAGTTACCATCCCCGACAATGTTTCCTCCATCGGTGAATTCGCCTTCAGCGGGCTGGAGGACACCCTCACCATTTACGGGGACACCGACTCGGCGGCGGAGACCTTCGCCATGGAGCAGGGCTTCGCCTTTGTCTCCACCGGAATCTCCAAGCGCAATCCCCCCAAACCCGTGGAGGACGCCCCCAATCTGACCGCCGCCAGCAGTTGGGCCCAGGAGGGGCTCACCACCGCCTACAACGCCGGGCTGATCCCCGAGGGGCTGCGGGAGGGGTACACCCAGACGGCCACCCGGGCCGAGTTCTGCGCCCTGGCGGTGGCCCTCTATGAGAAGGCCACCGGGCTGGAGCTGTTCCAGGGGCGGCCCATCTTCAGCGATACCACCGACCCCGACGTGCTGAAAATGGTCTACATCGGCGTGGTCACCGGCGTGGGCGACGACCGCTTCGACCCCGACGGCAAACTGACCCGGGAGCAGGCGGCCACCATGCTCTCCCGGCTGGCCTCCGCCGCGGGTATCCGCCTGGCCGTCCAGGACACCTCCGCCACCGAGAACGAGTCCGTAACCGTGACCGTCCAGGTGGCCCAGACCGAGGTGTCTGCCTCGGAGACGGTAGGGTCACGCCCCGCCGCCGCCAGCCCCACCTTTGCCGATAACGGCGACATCTCCTCCTGGGCCTTCGAGGCGGTGGGCCTGGTCCAGGGCAGCGGCATCATGGGCGGCGTGGGGGACAACCGCTTTGACCCCCAGGGCGAGTACACCCGGGAGCAGAGCATCCTGACCATGCTACGGCTCTACCAGCTGGCAAAATAATTCATCCCGCGGTATTCCAATAAAAGGGACCGGACCTGCCGTTGTACGGCGGGTCCGGTCCCTTTTGCTGCTGAAACCGATCCACAAAAGCGTGGAGGAATCACTAGATTTACTTCTGCGCTCTTCCCAGCTCCAGGCCCTTGTCAAATGCCTGCTTGTTGAGGGGCAGGAGCTTGGGCTTGCTGGAGAGCTTGTGCTCGATGGTCTGCCAGACGATCTCCGGGGCGATGACCTCGGTGTAGCCCACGTACACCCCCAGCATAATGACGTTGAGCACCTTGGCGCTGCCCATCTCCAGGGCCAGCTCGGTCACCGGGGCCTTCACCAGCTTCACGTCGGCGCGGTCGATCTGGTCGGAGACGATGGAGCTGTTGATGAACAGGGTGCCGTTTTTCTTCAGCTTGGGCAGGAATTTATTGAGGGACGGGCCGTTCATCACAATGAGGTCGTCCATCACGTCCCCCAGGGGCGCCCCCACCTCCTCGTCGGAGATGACCACGTAGCAGTTGGCGGTGCCGCCCCGCTGCTCGGCGCCGTAGGAGGGGAAAAAGGTCACTTTCTTATCGGTGGAATTGCAGGTGGCGTCGGCCAGGAACTTCCCCAGGGTCATGACCCCCTGGCCGCCGAAGCCGGCCACACAAAGATTGGTTTCCATGTTCTCTCCTCCTTCAGCGGTCCCGCACGACGCCCAGCGGGAACTCGGGCAGCATCTTTTCCTCGATGAAGTCCAGGCTTTGCAGGGCGTCCATGCCCCAGTTGGTGGGGCAGCCGGTGACGATCTCCACCATGGAGAAGCCCTTGCCGTCCAGCTGGTTCTGGAACGCCTTCCTGATGGCGTTCTTGGTCTTCATCACGTTCTGGGGGGTGTTGCAGCTGGTGCGCTCCAGGTAGGCCGGGGCGGTGAGCTGGTTCAAAATCTCGCACATGTGCATGGGGTAGCCGTGCTCCTTGGGGTCCCGGCCCTTGGGGGCGGTGGAGGCCTTCATTCCCACCAGGGTGGTGGGGGCCATCTGGCCGCCGGTCATGCCGTAGATGCCGTTGTTGATGAAGATGACGGTGATGTTGTCCCCCCGGTTGGCGGCGGACATGGTCTCGGCCAGGCCGATGGAGGCCAGGTCGCCGTCCCCCTGGTAAGTATACACCAAAGTGTCCGGGTTGGCCCGCTTCATCCCCGTGGCCACCGCACAGGCCCGGCCGTGGGGGGCGGTGGTGTTGTCGTAGGCCATGTAGTCCATGTGCAGCCCGCAGCAGCCGATGCCCAGCACGGCGGCGGCCCTGTCCACACAGTTCATCTCCTCCAGCACCTCGCCGATGAGCTTGATGACGGTGGAGTGCATACACCCGGGGCAGAAGCCGGAGACTTTGTCCTCCTGGATGGTCTTGGTCCTCGTATAGATCTTTTCCATTGCTCAGCCCTCCATGATGGTCTTGGCCGCGGCGAGAATGGCCTCACGGCTCATGATGTTGCCGCCGGAGCAAAGGCACTTCTCCACCCTGCAGCGGTCCTTCACGCCCACCAGCACGTCATTGACGAACTGGGCGGGGATGGACATCTCCACGTCCAGCACCGCCTTCACCTTCTTATAATCGATGTGGTCGTAGGCGGCGTAGGGGAAGGGATGGACGGTGATGGGCCGGATGAGGCCGGCCTTGACCCCCTGCTGGCGCAGCAGGTTCACGGCGGATTTGGCGATGCGGGCGGAGATGCCGTAGGCGGTGAGGACCAGCTCGGCGTCCTCCACCAGGTACTCCTCCGCCTGGGCGTCCTTCTCCCAGGAGCGGTACAGGGCCTCCGCGGCCTCGTTCTCCTCCTGCATCCGCGCCGTGGACCACTGGCCCGGCTGGATCCAGGCCCGGTGGGCGTAGTCCAGCGGGTGGCCCACGCAGGCCCAGCTCTTCTTGCCCTCCTTGATGGCGGCGATCTCGGCGTCCGACTTCATCTCCGGCAGCACCACCGGCTCCATCATGGTGGCGATGACGCCGTCGGCCAGGATGAGGACGGGGTTGCGGTTCCGGTCGGCGTAGTCGAAGGCCTGATAGGTCATGTCCACCGCCTCCTGGACGGTGGAGGGGGCAAAGACCATCATCTGGAAGCCGCCGTTGCCGCTGGCCTTGGTGGCCTGGAGGTAGTCCTGCTGGGCGGGCTGGATGGAGCCCACCCCCGGGCCGCCCCGGGCGAAGTTGGCGTACACCATGGGCACCCGGGCGGCGGCGCAATAGCTGATGCCCTCGCTCTTCAGGGAAATCCCGGGGCTGGAGGAGGAGGTCATGGACCGCACCCCCATGGAGGCCGCGCCATAGACCATGTTGATGGACGCCACCTCGCTCTCCCCCTGGACGAACACCCCGTTCACCTCCGGCAGCCGCCGGGAGAAGTACTCCGGCACCTCGTTCTGGGGGGTGATGGGATAGCCGGCAAAGAACCGGCACCCGGCCCGGACGGCGGCCTCGGCTACCGCCTCCGTGCCCTTCATAAATACTCTCGCCATGTTCTTTCCCTCCTTATTTGTACACGTCGATGGCCCCGTCGGGGCACATCCGGGCGCAGATGGCGCACCCGATGCACGCCTCCGGCTTCACCGGCTCCACGTACTCATACCCCTTCGAGTTCACCTTCGTCCCGATGGCCAAAACCCCCTTGGGGCAGAACTTGATGCAGTACCCGCAGCTCTTGCACCGCTCCGCTACGATCTCTACTTTTGCCATGTTTCGCAACACTCCTTACTCCGAATGATTATCCCATCCCCTGGCCGTCCTGCCAGGGGTAGGTGAGATACAAGTGAATGGGCCAGACAGGCAGGGCCAGCTTGGGTTTTACCGCCTCCGCCAGCTCCGCCGGGACGCAGACCCGCTCAATGCTTTTGTAGGGCCCGATTAGTGCCTCCAGCCGCCGGGCGCCCTCCAGCACGTCCCCGGCGGTGGTCTCCGCGCCCAGGTTGGGGTTTCCAATCATGTGCAGGGTCTCCAGCTGTACGTGGGAGACCCCCAGCACCTCGCCCAGCACCTTGTCGATATGCTCCAGGTCCATGGACCAGGGCCGGAAGGGGTTCACCACGTAGCACACCGCCGTCTCCGGCCGGTTCAGCAGGGGCGCGTAGCCCCCCACGGACCGGGCGCCGATGTGGTCGCCCCCCACGTCCATGACCACGAAGCTCCCCTGGTCCCGCAGCAGGCGGCTCACGCCCCCGGCGGTGGTGGGCGCGTCCATGAACTGCTCCTCGAAGTGGACGGTGACCCCCGCTCGGGTGAGGGGCTCCGCCGCGTCCCGGGAGCGGAACAGGGGCTTGGTCATGTCCAAGTCGAAGAAATGCACCGGCTTCTCCCCCCGGCGGGCCAGGGTGATGGCCAGATTGAGGGCGATCTCGCTCTTGCCGCTCCCCGCCTCGCCCAGAAAGACAAAGTTGGTCTCTTTCATGTCCGCGCCTCCTCTCTTACGGCCTGCGGATGGCCAGCATCCCCACCAGGGCCACCGCGATGAGGCCGAACAGCAGGGCGAAAATGGTGGTGTAGCTGCCGGTGGCGTCGAAGATGCCCCCAGCGGCGGTGGATGCGAAGGAGGCCACCAGCAGGTTGAGGTTCATGATGGAAAAGTTCACCGGGTAGTTCTCCTTGCCGTAGAACCGCTTCGTCACCGCGGCGCCCATGGTGGGGCCCCCGCCGTAGCCCAGGCCGATGAAGAGGAAGCCGGGGATCAGCAGGGCGGGCTGCCCGTTCAGGGAGAGGAGCAGCAGCCCCGTGCCCAGGGCAAAGCTCACCACTACCAGGGCCATGGTGACCCCCCGCCCCACCTTGTCGAAGAGGGCCCCGAAGAGCACCCGGCCCAGGCCATTGCACACGGAGATGAGGCCCACGGCCAGGGAGAGGGTCCCGGCGTCCATGGCGGGCGAGGCGGTGAGGGCGATGCCCCGGGCCTGGGCGATGATGACCAGCCCCACGGCGGACAGAGTGACCGCCCAGAGGAAGAAACACCAGAAGCTGCTCCGGCGGAGCATCCGGCCGGGGGTAAACTCCTCCCCCGCCTCCGCCCCCGCCTGGGGCCCGGCCGCCGGCAGCTCGCCGGGCTTGGGGGTGTGGAAGGCGAAGGAGCCGGCAAAGAGCAGCGCCGCCATAAGAATGCCCAGCACCAGTAGGGTGGTCCGCCAAGCGCCCACAGTGTCCGGCGTGACGGCGGTGAACACCGCCCCGATCACCATGCTGCTAGCCCCGAAGCCCATGAGCAGCACCCCGGAGATGAGCCCCTGCCGGTCGGGAAACCACTGGGGCATCACGTTCATGATGGAGTTATAGGCAAAGCCGGAAGCCGTGCCGCACAGCACGCCGTAGCTGACGTAGAGCATGGGCAGGCTTTGGGCCCTGGAGGTGAGGAAAAAGCCGATCAGAAACAGCACGGCGGAGATCCGCACGTTCATCCGCACCTGAATTTTTTTGGACAATAACCCCGCCGCCATGCCCCCCAGGCAGAAGAAGGCCATGCACAGGGTGAAGGTGAGGGAGAGTTGGGCGTTGCTCCACTGGGGAAACTCCGCCGCGATGGGGGCGGAGAGGATGCTCCAGGCGTAGACGAATCCGGCGAAGAGCATCAGCACCACGCCCACCAGGGCGTAACAAAACCGCTTTTTCATCAGAATCCCGGCTCCTCTGTTTTGACAAAGGTCTTGGCCTTCTCCTGGCCCCGCAGGACCCGCAGGCCGCCCAGGGCCAGGGATTCCATCTCGTTTTCTCCCCCATAGACCACCACGGGGGCCAGGAAGGAGACGTACTCCGTGACCGCCTTGGTGAAGTACTCCGAGTAGGCGATGCCGCCGGTGAGGAGGATGGCGTCCAGTTTGCCGTAGACGCCGGGGGCCAGCTTGCCGATGTTCTTGGCCACGTTGAGGGCCATGGCGTCGTAAATCAGCTTGGCGTGGTCGTCCCCGGCGGCAATCTTTTTCTCCACGTCCCGGCTGTCGGTGGTGCCCAGGTGGGCCATCAGCCCCCCCTGGTTCTTCACCAGCTTCATCATGGACTGGTATGTGTACTCCCCGGAGAAGCACATCTTGATGACGTCGAACATGGGCAGGCCGCCCGCCCGCTCGGGGGAGAAGGGGCCCTCCTCGTCATTGATGAAGTCCTCCACCTTCCCGTTGTGGTGCAGGTTCACCGAGATGCCGCCCCCCAGGTGGGCCACGATAACGGTGACCTCCTTGTAGTCCCTGCCCTGCTCCCTGGCGTAGCGCAAGGCGGCGGCACGGGTGTTCAGGTTGTGGCCCATGCCCTTGCGCCGCAGGGCGGGCAGGCCGGTAATCTTATTGATGGGCGTCAGCTCGTCCACGGTGACGCCGTCGTAGATGTAGGCGGGGATGTTCAGCTCCAGGCTGATGGAGCGGGCGATCATGGCCCCCACGTTGGAGGCATGCTCGTTTTGGGGCTTGTTTTTCAGCTGCCACACCATGTCGTCGTTCACCTCGTAGGCGCCGGCCTCGATGGGGGTCAGCAGCCCGCCCCGGGAGACGACGGCGCTGAGGCTGTCCAGGGCCACGCCGTGCTCCCCCAGGCACTTCAGCACCAGCTCCTTGCGGAACTCGTACTGGTCGGCCACCCGGTCGAAGGGGGCCAGCTCATCGGGGGTGTGGACAATGGACTCGGTGAACAGAGGCTTCTCGCCGTCGTAGACGGCGATTTTCGTGGAGGTGGAGCCGGGGTTCAAAATCAGCAGGCGTTCCATCAAAGTCCCTCCATTCCACGGGCGGCCAGAGCGGCCAGGGCGATGGAGTTGTACTTCTCCTCGGCGGTGGAGCCCCGGCTGGTCATGGCGATGGGGCACTTGGCCCCCACGATGAAGCCGGCCATCTTGGCCCCGCAGGTCACCGCCAGCATCTTGCCCATGACGTTGCCGGCGTGGATGTTGGGGGCCACCAGGATGTCGCAGTCCCCGGCGCAGGGGCTCTCAAAGCCCTTGAAGTCCGCGATTTCCCTGGACACCGCGCAGTCGTAGGAGATGGGGCCCTCCACCACGCAGTGGGCCAGCTCGCCCCGCTGATTCATCTGCTTGAGGGCGTCCCCCTCCACCGTCTCCGGCATTTTGGAGTTAAGCTTTTCCACACAGGCCAGCACCCCCACCTTGGGGCAGTCGTAGCCGATGGCCCGCAGGGCCTCCACGCTGTTTTCGATGATGGCCTTCTTCTGCTCCAGGGTGGGGTAGGTCACCATGCCGCCGTCCACGGGGGCCAGGAGCTTGTGGTAGGAAGGTACCTCAAACACGGTGAAATGGCTCATCACGCCCCCCTTGCCAAGGCCGTGGTCCTTGTTGACCACCGCCTTGAGCAGCACGCCGGTGTCCAGCCGGCCCTTTAGGAGGAATTGGGCCTTGCCCTCCCGAACCAGGGCCACGGCCTTTTCCGCGGCCTTGGCCAGGTCCGGCTCGTCGTAGATGTCCGCCTCGGGCACCGTCTCCCCCAGCTTGGAGAGAATGTCCAGGATAACGGCCTTATCCCCCACCAGCACCGGCTCCACGATGCCCTCCCCGCGGGCGTGGAGGGCCGCTTCCAGGGTGTGCTCGTCTCCGGCGGCGGCCACCGCCATACGGGTGCGGCCGTCCAGGTCCTTGACCTTGCCCACCACTTCCTCAAACGTTTTGTATATCATAAATTCCATCCGCTCCTCCCGTTTTTCAAGCGTTCAGCACTTGCAATATATATTTTGCATTATATATCTTGCAAGATTTGTAAGCCTAGTTTACCACGTTGTATCAGGATTGCAAGACCCCCGTTCCACTTTCGGAGGATTCTCCAAAAAATGCGGGAACGGTTTGGCTATTTTGTTATTTGCCGCCCCTTGCCTTTTCCCGGAAAGGCTGTTATGATGGGTTTATATTTAGCAAGAAATAAGATTTTGAGGTGCGGCATATGGCGGCGATCAAGAAAAGCTCTCTGGTGGACCAGGTGTATGAGACCCTGCGGGGGGAGATCATCACCCTTCAGCGGCCCCTGGGCAGCCGGCTGAACGTCAACGAGCTCCAGGGGGAGCTGCAGGTGAGCTGCACCCCCATCCGGGAGGCGGTGAACCGGCTCCAGCAGGAGGGCCTGGTGCGCTATCAGGCCAACGTGGGGGCCAGTGTCCTGTCCCTGGACGCCCACGACGTGGAGGAGATCGAGTATCTGGCCGTCACCCTCCACTGCGCCGCCGCCCGGCTGGCGCTGACCCGCTGTGACACCGATTTTCTGGCCGGACAGCTGGAAAAGCATCTGGAGGACTACCGCAAGGCCAAGAGCGTCAACGCCCAGGTGATGGCGGTGAACCACTTCATCGGGGTCTTTTACCACAACTGTGGCAACCGGCGGCTGGACGACAGCATGATCTCCATCCAGGGACAACAACTGCTGCTGCGCTATCTCTACGCCACCCAGGGTGCAGACCGGGACAGGGACGAGGCGGACTACGCCGCCATTCTGGCCGCCGTCCGCCAGGGCGACGCCGACAGCGTGTGCCGCATCCTCACGGAAAACGCCGCCAGGTCCAGCGCGGCCATCCTCTCCCATCTGGACGCCTGATATGCAAAACTGCCGGAACAGAAGTTCCGGCAGTTTTTTTGCGCCTTAGATCGGGAACACAAGACTGGCCAGGGGATAGACCGCGGTCAAACAGACCACTACCGAGATGGGGATCATTACCGCGCCATATTTCATGGCATGACCGGTGGAGGCTCCGCTGCCCAGCACCACCGCCGAGGCGGCCGAGGCGGCGGGGGTCATGATGCCGATGTTGGCGGCGATGGCCACCACGATGGCCAGGGCGGCCACGTTGACCATGGGGGAAAGCCCCAGGGCGATGGGGGCCATCAGGGAAAAAGCGATGTTGGCGATGGCGTTGCAGGACATGAAGTTTGTAAAGATGGCGCAGAAGGCGGCCACCACCAGGACCAGCGGCACCCAGCTCGTCATCGTGGAGGTCATGGGATTCAAAAGGTTTGCGATCCACACGGGAATACCGGTGTTCTCCGCCGTGAGGCAGGGGGCCACCACGAACATACCGAATACCAGCAGAGCCGCCCCCCAGGGGATGTCGTTGATGGATTTGCTGAAGTCCAGCAGACGGTCGCCGTGCTCGTCCGTAACAACGAACATCAGCGCGATGCCAGCCACGGCGGGGCCGTTGATGGTGAGCGCGGACACAAAGGCCGCGGCCTCGGGGAGGAAGCCCCTGCACAGGTCGGGGAACAAAATGGCGGCAATGACCAGGGCGAAGATGATAACGGCGTTGCGCTCCCCTTTGCCCATCTTGGCGCTGACCTTTTGGGCGCGGCTTTCAGGGTCGTAGTTGATGAACTTGCTCACGTCGGGGCGGACAATGAAGCGGAACACCAGGAAGCTGAGTATGCCCAGAATAATGGTACAGGGAACGCCCACAGCCATGTAGTCCATCATGGAGATGGTCATGCCGGTGGCGGACTCCACAAGGCCCATGATGATAATGGACACCGTGTGAGCGATGGGGGTGGCCGCATAGCCCCACATGCTGTACCAAATGATGCCCAGGTACATGGTTGAGGCAAACTTGGAGTCGTCCTCGTAGCCGATCTCCCGGCACAGCTCTCTGGCCACGGGCAGGGCGATCAGCGCGCAGGCGGCCACGTCCAGGAAACAGCCGATGATGTAGATCGCCGCGAAATAGAAGGCAAAGAACAGCCACGGCCTGCCCCGCAGGATTTTGCGGGTGACGAACCAGTTGATGACCCGGGCGATGAAGCCGGTGCGGCTCAGGGGAATGGTGATGGCGCTCATGGTGATGATGAGCAGGACGGGCACCGCGCCGGTGGTAAGCAGCGTGGCGAAGGGCATCACCCCCGCGATGGCGAACAGGAGCGCGGCAAAGATGCTGGTCCAGTCCGTGGCCACAAAGGTCCAAAGATAGACGGTGGCCACGGCGGCGCCGATGGCCCGCACGCCGATGTCCGTCAGACCGTTGGTGGCGGGGACCAGCAGGGAAATGAGTACATCCAGAAGAATCGCGATCAAAAAGTGTATCGTCTTTTTGTTCTTCATGTCTTGTTCTCCCCTCTCAAAACTTCCTATTTTTCTCTTATCCCAAATACACGTCCTGCTCCCGCAGGATACGCTGTACCTCCTTCACGTTCACCCGCCGGGGCTGCACACCCTCCTTGGCGGCCACCGCCGCGGCCACGCCGGCGGCCTGGCCGTACGCAAAACAGTGGGGCACCAAGTTGGTCAGGCTGTTGGCCGTCAGCTCGGAGGAGAAGCACCGCCCCGCCACCAAAAGGCCGTCCACCGTCCTGGGGATCAGGGTCCCCAGGGGGATCTGGGACGGCACCTGGGGCATCGCGGGATTCACCGTGGAGGGGATGACGGCAATCACATCGTCAAACTGCCTGCGGCCAAAAAGGTCTTCCTCGGTGAGGTGGTGGACCCCCAGCACCCGGCGGCTGCCCCGGGTGCCCAGCTGGGGCGCGGTGTCGTAGAGCCAGACATTTTCCAGGCCGGGGATCTTCTCCCTGCGCATATAGTCCATCACATCCAACAGCGTCCGGCGCACGATGGTCTCCACGGCGGTGAGGCCCTTGACCTCGATGCTGCTGTACCCCAGCACCCAGTTGTCCACCCACACCACGTCGTTGCGGGAGGTGGGGAACACCTTGAGGGAATAACCTGCGATGCGGGCCATTTCGGCCTCGTGGGCCTTCAGGCCGGCGGGGTCCGCCTGGGCATAGGCCGCCAGCTTCTCAAAGTCGGCACCGCCCAGCCGGTACACCACCGCCATGGAGGCGGTGCGGCTCACGTCGTGGACGATGTCCGCATCTCCCACGGCGGACTCCATGCTGGATTTATCCACCTCGAACTCCGCGCCGGCGGAGGCAAAAATGTCGCCGTCGCCGGTGCAGTCCACCACTACCTTGCCCAGAACGGCGGCGCGCCCCTGCTTGCTTTCAAAACACACGCCCTTCACTGTTCCGTCCTTGCAGATGGCCTTGCACCCCCAACTGTGGAGGTAGAGGTCCACCCCCGCCTGCTCGACCATCTGAGAGAGGACGATCTTCATCAGGTCCGGGTCCACGTAGCCGCCGTAGCAGACCTTGTTGTCCCAGGTCATATTGAAGTATTTGCCCCAATGGGCCAAAAGTTCCGGGTCCGTCCGTCCAGCGTCGGCGGCGTCGGGACCGCATACGCCGCCCAGCTGGGTGAGCCGCTCCATGATCTCCAGCATCACGCCGCGGATCATCACCGTGTCACCGCTGCTGAGGGACGGGATGAGGATGACCTCGCCGCCGGTGGGCATGCCGCCCAGCTGGCCATAACGCTCCAGCAAAATGGTTTTCGCCCCCGCCCGCGCCGACGCGATGGCGGCCGCCGCTCCCGCCGAGCCGCCGCCCACCACCACCACGTCGGCCTCCGCCAAAACGGGGATTTGAGCCTGCTGTTCCAAATAAGTCCGCTGCATATGATCTGCCTCCTTCTCACTGTTTGGCCTTCTACTGTGCAATATAACCTATAAAAGGCAATAACGGAAATACTTTTTAATCTATAACGTCATAACTTAAGGGTTATAATATTTTACAAAATAAAAAATACGAGTTATAATAAAAAATCAAAAGGGGGCGGGATACAATGACAGAACGGGACTATCGCTATTTTTGCGAGGTGGCAAACTGCCTCAATTTTACTGAGGCGGCCCGAAAGCTGTATATCTCTCAGCCTGCGCTCAGCAAGCAAATCGCCCGGCTGGAGGAGGAACTGGGGTTTCCGCTTTTTCTGCGCAGCAAGCACGAGGTGACTCTGGCTCCCGGCGGGGTGGTGATCCTTAAGGGGCTGGGCCAGCTCTCTGAAGGCTACCAGGAACTCTTAAACCGGGCCAAGCTGGCCAACGAGGGAAAGACCGGGGCGCTGCGCATCGGCATCCAGGAAGGGCAGAGCATGGATTCGCACGTGCTGGAGCAGATCCGGGGCTTTCGTCTGCGCTACCCACAGGTGGCGCTGGATGTGGAGTGCCTGCCCTACCGTGAGCTGCTCAATGAGGTGCGCCAGGACCGGATGGACCTGGCCCTCCTCCTGTGCTTCAATGAGACGGACTTGGCCGGACTGCGGGTGCGGACGGTGCGGAAGATGCCCAGCTATATCATTTTGGCTCAGCAGCACCCACTGGCCCAATGCCTTGATGATTTGACCGTCCTCAACGACCTCCCACTGATCGTTGTGGGAGACGAACTGGTCCCGGAGGGGGCCCGGTTCGTGCTGGGCCAATGCGAGAAGTGCGGCATCCATCCCGCCCGGACACAGATGGTTCCTTCCTACTCCACCATGTACCTTCGCCTGGCCATGGGGGACGGTTTTTCTCTGATGAATCAAAACATCTGGTACTCCGACAGGGATCTGCTGTTTTTCCCCCTGCCCGAGGACCTATCTGTAATACGTATGGCCTGCTGGCAGGACGGAAGCCGCAACCCGGCGGTGCCGCTTTTCCTCTCTTCCCTTTAACTGAAAACCCCCTCCGGCGCATGCGCCGGAGGGGGTTTTAATTCAGATGCCGTCTTTCAGCTTGACGATATACATGCCGTCGTGCCAGGTGTCCAGGTAGATATAGCCCCGGTCGTCCACCACACAGTCCTCGGTGGTGGCCAGCATGGGGCCGGGGACGGGGATGTCGAAGAGCAGCTTTTCCGGGTTGGGGGGGATGAAATAGGCCAGCTCCTTGATGTAATAGGGGTCGGACACGTCGTAGACCCGCATCCCCGCGTGGAAATAACAGCAGTAGACCCGGTTGGGGTCCTGATCCAGCCAGGGCTTGCCGGACATGGGCTCGTGGATGTTGTGGGGGCCGAAGGGGCCTTGGGCCCCGTCCAGGCCGGCGGTGTTAAAGTTGGGCCAGGGGAAGTCCGCCGGGACCTCGGGGTAGGGGAACTCCGCCACCAGCTGGGGGTCGGTGGGGTCGGAGATGTCCACCATGTGCAGGTTATTCATGGGCTGGGCGCCCTTGCCGGGGCCCTGGGAGAGAATTTCCTTATTGTAGAAGGGGAACCGCTCCCCCTCGTTGGTGGCCACCAGGAAATTGCGGCCGGGCAGGGGCAGGCAGGTGTGGGTGCGGGCTCCGGCGTATTTGCCGGAGAAGGGCCCCTTAAGCTGGAGCTGGCCGATCTTCCTGGGCCGGGTGATGTCGGAGATGTCCAGCACGATGAGGCCGTCGGAGTAGTAGGACAGATAGGCCAAATTTCCCACCACGAAGGGAGGGCCGTGGAGCTGGGGCCAGTCCATGAACTGCCAGTGGCCCTCGGGGCCGTCCACGGGGTACTCCCCCTCCTTCATGCCGTCGGTGAACTGCTTGGGGTCCCACCAGCGGCCCACCTCCACCGGGTGGGTGGGGTCAATGATGTCCAGGATGCGGTAGATGTTGCCGGTGAAGCCCGGACAGTCGGCGGACAGGTGGACGTACCGGCCGCCGTTGTACATGAAGCGGTGGACCCCCATGCCGTTTTCCACGCCGGTCTCCCATTTGCCCAGAAATTTGGGGTGGACGGGGTCTGTCTTGATGTCGAAGATTTGGAGGCTGCCCAGGCTTTTATCCCCGGGCTTACAGCCGTGGAGAAAGCTGACCCCGCCGCCGGTGGCGCCGATCATCAGCCCGTCGGCCACTTGGATCTTGGGGGTGTTGGTGGCGGGGTACTCCTTGGGGTCACAGGCCTCCAGCCAGTTGACCACCGTAGGCTTAGCGGGGTCGGTCACGTCCACGATGTTCCAGCCGGGGCCCCGGAAGGAGCCGCAGTACATATAATATCTGCCGTCCTCGGTCTTGTTGAGGGCCATCTGGAAGGCGTTGACGCCGTTGAGGTCGCAAAAGCCCACCACGTCCATATTTTTGATGTAGCCCTGGTTGGTGGGGCTTTTCGCATAAAAGGGTGCTGCCATAAAAATTTCCTCCTTTGAAAAACGGGCTTTGGACGTGATCGTGCGATCACGTCCAAAGGCAGAGTGCAGTTGTCAATGGGCCATCTGGGGCATCCGGGGGGCCTTGGTGCACAGGGCCCCGCAGATGGGCATCCCCGCGGCGAAGGTGATGAAGGCGGTGATGAGGGCCACCAGATAGGTCAGCGGGAAGCTGGCGGCGAAGGCGATGAAGAACACGGGGCCCAGGGAGAAGCCCACGCCCAGGAACATCATCAGGAAGCTCATGACGAAGGTGAGCACGAAGGTGATGGACGCCACCCGCAGGACGTGGAACAGCAGGCCGTTCTCATTCTTCACCCGGCAGAACCGGGCGAAGCCGTCGCCCATGCCCTTGAGGTCGATGAAGGTGCCGATGGCGAAGGGGACGGTAAAGCCGGGGATGAAGTCCATCAAAAACTGCTCCAGGCCGAAGTTCCCGTTGCGCAGCTCCATGAAGATGGGCAGGACGATGGCGAACATCAGGCTGAAGATCGTGTTGAACACCAGGCCGAATTGATCCTTGCGAAACATAAAACATACCTCCAAAAATAGTTGAAGTGCTGTTCGCGGCGGGTTCCGCAACCCTTTTTTACCGCATGGTAATGTAGCCCCGGAACTGGGTAAGGTTGTCACAGGCGGGGATGTCCGTGAGGAACATGCCTACGATGTTGAACTGAGGCTTCAGGAAGGGGAAGGCCTCCTGCTGGGCCCAGGCGGGCTTTTTCAGGGCCTTGGCCCCCTCCACCGCGGCGGCGAACCACTCCTCCGGGCCGTCGAACCACAGCTCCACCAGCCGGTGGAAGGCGCAGCCCACCACGTCGTGGTAGATTTTGCTGGACAGGAAGCGGTTGACCTCCGGCCGGCCCTGGAAGTAGGGCACCACCTCGTCGTGGAACCAGCGCTCGCCCTCGGCCTCGCTGGCCTCTTTGGGGTACTGGAGCACGAACTGCCAGCGGTAGTTGGGCCCGTCGCAGACCATGCGGCCCTTGCCCTTGAAGTCCTCCTCCCAGTTGATGGGCACGTGGGCAAAAACGAAGGGGGGACAGCCGTTGTCG
Source organism: Oscillospiraceae bacterium (assembly GCA_022846075.1). GTDB lineage: Bacteria > Bacillota > Clostridia > Oscillospirales > Oscillospiraceae > Vermiculatibacterium. The sequence goes on along the minus strand of AP025582.1, from coordinate 448,127 downwards.
CCGCCCACGGCCCGGCCCGCGTCGCCGTCGATGTTCTCGCTGGGGGTCTCGTCGGTGTCGGGGACGCAGCCCTGCCACCGCAGCACGTCCAGGGGCATATACTCGGCGATGGCCTTGTTGCGCATCTCCGGCACCATCTCGTTCACCAGCCAATAGTGCTCGGTCATCTGCATCCGCCGGGTGCCGAAGCGCTCCCCCTCCGGGGGGACGGGCAGGGCGTTGTAGAAGGCGTACTTGGTGACGTAGGGGCCGAAGTTGGAGATGCTGTCCTGGATGTGGTGGCCGTACAGCCAGTGCTGGAGCCGGTGGCGGTACTCCTCCCGGCACACGTCCACGTAGATGACGCTGCGCATGGGGCGAAATTCCACTGACATGCCGCTTCCTCCTTATTTGCCCTCGGGCTTCATGGGCTGAATGAACGCCTTATAGGCCGCCTGGCGGGCCTGATACTTCTCGGTCTTCATGCTCTCGAACTTCTTGCCGGTGTTCTCCTTGATGTCGCTGCCGTGGTGGAACTTGCCGGGCAGGGTGTCGTGGAGGTGCTCCATCTGGCTCTCTGGGAAGGTGAAGGTGTAGCTGCCGTCCACGTTCTTCACCTCGCCGTGGGCCCCGCACAGGCAGCAGATGGCCTCGCCGTCGGCCAGATAGAAATTGCGGCTGTGGCAGTGGGGGCAGACCCCCGCCTCGCCCTGATACGCGGCCTTGTCGAAGTCCTGGGCGGCCTGGGCGATGTTCACGCCCACCTGATGGGCCTGGGCTACCCGCTCGTCGTCCACCAGGATGGACAGGGCCCAGGGGAAGAGCTTGTTGTCGATGACCTTCCACATGGGGGTCAGCGCCAGCATCCCGGCGTCGCACTGCACCCGGGTGGTCCAGTCGGAGCCGCCGATGCACATAAAGGAGATGACCTTATCCTTCAAGATGCGGGGATCGGGGGCCTTGCCGCCGGTCTCCTGGGCGATCTTGGTGCCGATGATGTTGTTGCCCCGGTCCATCCGGGGGCCGAAGCGGTCGGTGATGGTGTGGAACAGGCCGGTGGCCCCCTTTTCAAAGATGGGGGTGGCAAAAATGATGCCGTCCGCGTCCAGCATCTTGTCCAGCAGCCAGTCGAAGTCGTCCTTCAGTACGCAGCCGCCACCCTTGCCGCCCAGCACGCTCTGGACGCAGGCGGTGCAGCCGGTGCAGTGCTCGATGTGCAGGTCCTGGAGCTGGATGAACTCCACCTCGGCCCCCTGCTCCCTGGCGCCCATCAGGGCCTCCTTGCACAGCCCGTCGTTGCTGCCGTTTCTCATGCCGCCGGAAATCCCGAGAATTTTCATGTCGCATTTCCCTTTCTCATTTCAGCTTGACCCCGCCTTCGTGAGCGGGCGTTCTTTCCTTGTACAGAATAGAAGGTTTCGGCCCATTTGGGAAATGCGGAAAACCGATGCCAGCGATACGTTTTTTGACTTGTTTTTTCAAAAGGCCATCGTTAGCTTTTCCTAACCGCAAAGGGAAGCTCTCCTTTTTGTGCAAAAACCTGCAACACCCTGGCCCGATGTGGTCAAAATCACGAATATTTCCGCCTTTCCGCATCGCTGCTATGCGAATTTCGCATCCATAATTCGGACAGGGCGGCTGTTTTGTGTTATACTGAAGAAAATCAGACGGCAGAGGAGTGGAAGCCGATGACCCTCAACCAGTTGGAGTGCTTTGTGGTGCTGGCCCAGCGGCTCAATTTCACCCAGGCGGCGGAGGCCCTGTTCATGGCCCAGCCGGCCCTGAGCCGCACCATCTCGGCCCTGGAGCAGGAGCTGGAGGTCCAGCTGTTCTACCGCAACTCCCGCAGCGTCTCCCTGACCCCGGCGGGGACGGCCTTCCTCAGGGAGTGTCCCCACATCTTCGAGAGCTACCGCCACAGCCTGGAAGCCGCCCGCCTGGCCCAGCAGGGCTACCAGGGCCAGGTCACCCTGGGCGTTCTCCAGGACGCCTTCGACCCCGCCGTGGTGGGCATCTTCCATGAGATGAAGGCCGCCTACCCCAAGATCCGCCTCACCCTGCAGGAGTACAGCCACTCGGAGCTGGTCCGCTACTTTGAGGCCGGGGCCCTGGACGCCATCGTCAACTTCGGCATGGACGCCTTTCCCGAAGAACAGGCCCGCTCCATCACCCTGTGCCACAACCAGCAGTGCGCGGTGCTGCCCCTGTCCTCCCCCCTGTCCAAAAAGCCCCTGCTGCGGATGGAGGAGCTGCGGGACGAGCCCTTCGTGGTCATGTCCCGCACCGCCTCCCAGCCCGGCCACGACTTTTTGTGGCACATGGCCGCCGACGCCGGCTTTGTGCCCAACGTGGTGGCCGAGGCCCGGCACATCCCCAGCCTGCTGACCCTGGTGGCCTGCGGCCTGGGGGTGACCACCCTGACCGACGACCTGGCCTATCTGGCCAAGGGGCAGGCCGCCTTCGTCCCCCTGGTGGGGGTGCCCTTTTCCAAGCACTCCTTCATCTGGAAGAAGGACGACCTCAACCCCTCCCTCCCCTTTCTGGTGGAGGTCGTGGAGCGGTGGGCCAAAAACGCCAACGAGTCCCGGGGGCCTGTTTCCCCCGGTTTTTAAAGCCGCTTTCCTTGGCCGGGTCACTCCGCTCCCTCGGCTGTCCCACACAACAGAAAAAGGGCGGGCCGTTTCCCTCTGGAAACGGCCCGCCTTTCTTTTCACAGGATGGGGTTCTCCGCCCGGGCCTTTAGCCGGGCCCAGCGGCGGTCCACCTCGGCCTGGATGTCTGCCTCCACGTCCCGGTAGGCCTCCTCCTTCAAATGCCGGGTGCGGCCCATCATGGCCAGCCAGTCCACAACGGGGACCTTCTTCCCCGCCTTCTCCGGGTCGTAGGAGAGGGCCGTCCTGCCCTCCTCGATCTCGTAAAGGGGAAAATAACAGCAGTCCACCGCCGCGCCGATGACCTTCCGCTCGGTGCTGGGCTTGTCCCCCCAGTTGAGGGGGCAGGCGGAGAGGCACTTGACGTAGGCGGTGCCCCTCCGGGCGGCGTAATACTGGGCCTTGGCCGCCTTGCGGATGAAGTCGGCGGGGTTGGACTCCGCGCAGGTGGCCACGTAGGGCAGGCCCGTGGCCGCCATGATCTGGGGCATATCCTTGTGGAAAAACCGCTTGCCGTACTGCTCCGGCCCCAGGTGGGAGGTGGCGCTCCTGGCCCCCTTGGGGGTGGAGTAGGAGAGCTGGTAGCCGGTGTTCATATAGCCGCCGTTGTCGTACTCGAAGAGAATCACGTGGTCCCCCCGCAGGGCGGTGCCCAGGGCGGAGCCCATGCCGATGTCCAGCCCCCCATCGCCGCTGACCATGATAAAGGTGATGTCCCCCTCGGGCAGCTCCCCCCGCTTCTGCCGCTGGTGGTACATCTCCGCCAGACCCGCCAGCGTGGCGGCGCCGTTTTGGAACAGGTTGTGGACGTAGGGGACCTTGAAGGCGGTCTTGGGGTAGGGGGTGGTGACCACCATGCCGCAGCCGGTCTGGAAAAGGAGCACCACGTTGCCCTCGATGCCCCGCAGCAGCAGGTTCACGTTGACGGGGATGCCGCAGCCAGGACAGGCCCCGTGGCCGGGCGCCAGGCGCTTGGGCATGGCGGTGGTCTCGTTGACCCGCCCCCCCTGGACCGTGAGCTTTCCCGTGTCCCCGTCCGCCACGCACCGGGTCAGGCCGGGGGCCGCCGCCTCCCCCGCCACGGGCTTGAAATAAGGGGCCGGTGTGAAGCCCTCCTCCCCCGGATAGACGCCCAGGTAGTCAAACTCCGGGGCGCTTTCGTCAAAGCAGGTCTCCAGCAGCGCCCGGGCGTCGGCCTCGTAGAAGTCCCGGCCCCCCAGGCCGTAGACCCGGCTCAGGGTCCGGCAGGTCAGGCCCCCCTTCTGGAGGGCCGCCCGCAGCTCCAGGGTCATGTTGCCGCCCCCCGCCCCATAGCTGTCCTGGCGGTCCGCCATCAGAACGGTCTTGGCGTTCCGGCACAGCGCCGCCACCTCGTCAGCGGGGAAGGGGCGGAGGGCGGAGAGGGTGAACACCCCAACCTTCTTCCCCTCCTCCCGCAGCCGGTCCACGGCGGCCATGGCGGTGAAATAGCTGGAACCCAGCACAAAGAGGAGGACGTCGGCGTCCCCGGCCCGGTGGCTGGGAACCACGCCGTACGCCCGGCCGGACAGGGTCGCGTACTCCGCGAAGACCTCGGGGATCACCCGCCGGGCCTCCTCCATGGCCAGGTGGAGCTGATACTTGTTGTTGAGGGTGTCCGGCTCGTTCATATAAGAGCCGATGGTAACGGGCCGCTCCGTGTCCAGAGCGGTCACCTCCCGGCGGCAGGGGCCCAGAAAGGCCCGCACGTCCTCGTCCCGCTCGAACACCGAGCAGTTGCGCTTTTGGTGGCTGGTGAAAAAGCCGTCAAAGGCCACGATGACGGGCAGGTCCAGCCGCTCCGCAATCTTCAGGCCGCAGAGGTTGAAGTCGTACACCGCCTGGGGCGACGGGGCAAAGAGGATGACCCACCCGGCGTTGAGGGCGTACATCAGATCGCTGTGGTCCCCCTTGATGGACAGCGGCCCGGACACGGTGCGGCAGGCCACGTTGAGCACCATGGGCATCCGGGTCCCGGACTGGACGGGGAGCTGCTCCAGGGCGTAGAGCAGGCCGTTAGCCGAGGTGGCGTTGAAGACCCGCCCACCCCCGGCGGAGGCCCCGTAGCAAATGCCCGCGGCGCTGTGCTCCCCCTCGGCGGCCATGAGGGAGATATGGTGTTCCCCGTCCGCCCCCATCTGGTCCAGGTATTCCGCGATCTGGGTGGAGGGGGTGATGGGGTAATAGCCCATCACGTGGTAGTCGATCTGCTTGGCGGCATAGGCCGCCAGTTCGTTGCCGCTTTCAAACAGCAGCTTCTGCCCCTTCGGCTCCATCACATCTGCCCTCCGTCCACACGTTTTTCGTCCAGGTAGGCCTCGCTGGTCACCCAGGAGTTGGCCCCCGCGTCCTCGTATTCCAGCCGGTCCACGATGAGGTCCTGATTGCGCAGGAACCACCGCTTCTCCGGATGCTCCCGCTCCCGGCCCGCCACCAGGGCCCCCGTGGGGCACACGTCCACGCATCTCAGACAGCCCTTGCAGTGGTGGTAGTCCAGCCCGCTGTTGACCATGGCGGGCTTCCCCCGGTACTCCCCGGGCAGAAATTGGAACACCATGTCCGGGCAGGTGGTGTCGCACAGGCCGCAGTGGATGCACTTTTCCTGCAAAAAGAGGGGGATATACCCCTCCCGGGAGGCGGAGAGGTCGTTGGAGACCATGTTCCCAAAATGGGGGTTGGCCCCGCCCAAGGGAGCGTTGGCGTAGCCCCACCGGCTCCGGGGCTCCTCGTAGGGCACGGGGGCGTATTTCCCGTCCGGGGGAAAGTTCTTCTCCCGAAGGGCCACGTACCCCTGCTCCACCCCGGCCAGATTTTGTTCCAGCAGGGCGGGATATTTTTTACCCAGCGTGTCCGCCACGATGGCCTTCACCGCCTCCAGGGGAATGAAGCCGGAGGCCTTGGCGATGGCCCCCAGCAGGACCATGTTGACCCGGCTCTTGCTCTCCAGGGCCAGGCCCAGCGCGTCCACGCAGCAGACCCTTCCGGCGAAAAGGGCCAACTTGTCCCGGACGGCTTCGGGGGAGGCCTGGGTGTTGATGACGACAGCGCAGTCCTCCCCCACCCCCGCCGTCACCGGCAGTTTTCCCGCCAGGGCCTCGTAGAAAAGGGCCAGTAGGTGGGGCCGCTCCACGGGGCTGTTGTGGAGGATCTCCCGGCCCGGCGCGCTGAAGCGCACGTTTGCCTTCACCGGCGAGCCCCGCTTTTCCGAGCCGTAGCTGGAAAAGGAGGCGGCGTTCAGCCCAAGACGGGCCGCTCCCAGCTCCCCCAACAGCTTTCCGCAGAGGTTGGCCCCCAGCCCGCCGATGCTCTCCAGGCGCATCTCATAGTACCCGTTACCGTTCACCTTGGGGAGTTCGACCCCGACCGCCCCCCGGCCTGTTCCCTTCGTCATGGCATAGCCTCCCAGCGCTTATTTGGGGATAGGTTTTCCATCCCCCGCCTTCGCTATTCGCCCGCATAAATTGCTCCCTTCGCGGAACAATGAACGGAGAATCAGACTAAAGGAGGGATACCACTTGTTCAAGCACGAAAAAACCTACCTGCACCCGGTCCGGGTGGACAAGCCCAACCCCAACTACGCCGCCCTGCTCCAGGAACAGCTGGGCGGCCCCCAGGGCGAGCTGAAGAGCGCCATGCAATACCTGGCCCAGAGCTTCCGCATCAAGGACCCGGAAATCAAGGACCTCTTTTTGGACGTGGCCGCCGAGGAGCTGTGCCACATGGAAATGGTGGCCGCGGCGGTGAATATGCTCAACGGCCACGACCCGGACGCCATGAAGGCCACCGTGGGCAACGTGGAGGCCCACGTCCTCACCGGCCTCACCCCCATGCTGGCCAACGCCAGCGGCTACCTGTGGACGGCGGCCTACGTCAACGAGACCGGCGACGCCGCCGCCGACATTCTCTCGGACATCGCCGCCGAACAGCGGGCCAAGGTGGTCTATCAAAACCTCTACCGCCAAATCGACGACAAGGGTGTGCGGGACACCATCGACTTCCTCCTCAACCGGGAGGAGGCCCACAACACCATGTTCCGGGAGGCCTTCAACAGAATTCAGGACTCCGGCTCCCAAAAGGACTGGGGCGCCACAGTGGACTCCCGCATCTATTTCGATTTGTCCCACCCCGGTACCCAGAGCTTCGACCCCGCCAAAAAACAGCCCCCCAGCTTCAATATCTGATCCCCCGGACACAGGGGCCCGCCGCAGGGCGGGCCCCTGTGTCTTTTCCGCCCCCAGCCCGCACCCACCGCCCATCCGTTTCATAGACTGCCCTGTCACGGACAGAAAGGCGGGATTGTATGAAAAAAAGCGGAGAAACCTCCGCCCCCTCCCTCAAACGCTGCTTCGGCCTCCGGGAGACCATCACCATCAACGTGGGCACCGTCATCGGCGTGGGGCTTTTCACCCTGGGGGCCAACGTGGTCGGCCTGCTGGGCCCCTGGGTGTTCCTGGCCACCCTGCTGGCCCTGGGCATCAGCATCTACCCCTCCCTTCTCTACGCAGAGATGGGCGGCGCGCTCCCCTACGCGGGCGGCACCTACCAGTACGCCTCCCTGGGCCTGGGGCGGCCCTTCGGCGTGCTGGCGGGCTGGAACTTCATCATCTCCATGGTCTCGGTGGCCAGCGGCGAGGCCCTGGCCTTCGCCTTTTACCTGCGCACCCTCTTTCAGGCCTTGGGCATCCCCCTCCCCATCGGAGACAGGGCCGTGGCCTGCCTGGCGCTGGCCGGGTTCCTGCTCCTGGCCCTGCGGGGGGTGGAGTGGAGCGGCAGGCTCCAAAACGGATTTCTGTTCTTTTTCTGGGGCGTGGCCCTGGTGTGGGTCTGCTCCATGGCCCCCAGGCTCCAGTTCTCCTATTTCGCCGCCGGGCCGGGGGTGACGCCGCAGGGCTTCCTCCCCTGCGTGGCCCTGGTGTGGTGGTGCTTCGCCGGCTTCGAGACCTGCTGTGCCATGGGGGAGGAGATCAAACACCCCCAAGTCAACCTGCCTCGTGCTCTCTTTTTGGCCCCCTTCCTGGTCTTCGCGGTCAACGGTCTCTTTCAGTGGGTGCTGGTCTGCATCGTCCCGCCCGGGGGGCTGTCCGCCCTGGCCGGGGCCGCCGCCCCCTACGCCAAGGGCATGGAGCTGGCGGGCGTGGCGGGCTTTCCGCTGATTTTGCTGTGCCTGGGCATCGCCTTCGGCGGGGACTTCTCCACCCTCAACGCCAGCGTATCCGCCCCCGCCCGCTACCTCTTCACCATGGCTCGGGACGGCGTCCTCCCCGCCGCGTTCGCCAAAGTCCACCCCAAATACCACACCCCATATGTCTCCATCCTGGCCCTGGGCGCTCTGATGCTCCTGCTGGTGAGCACCGGCTCCATCGACCGCATCGCCTCTCTCTCCCTCTTTGCCACCCTTCTCTACTACGTCATCGGGATCGCCGCCGCCCTCGGCCTGCGGCGCCGGCGTCCCGACCTCCCCCGCCCCTACCGGGCCCCCCTCATCCGGCTGGGCGCCCCGGTGAGCATCGCCGTCTACCTCCTGATGATGACCCAGCTGGAGCCCTCCGGCGCGGCGGCGGGGGCCGCCTGGTGCGTCCTGGGGCTAGCCGTCTGCCGTCTGGGGCGGCGTTCCGCCGGACCCGCCGGCTCCTTCCCGCCCCCGCCCCTGCCCCCCTCCCCGGATGAAAAAGACGCCATGGACCGGGAGTACCGCTTCTGGCGGGGGGCGGTGGGCATCGCCGTGACCCTGGTCCTGGCCCTCTACACCGTCGCCTTTCTCCTGTCCAAGGGGTGATACCGCCCTCCTTGTCCGCATATACTCCAACCAACGGTGAGGCGGACAAGGGGGCATTGCTTTGAGTCGTACAGGCGCGCGCTTGACGGAGGGGAACGTCTGGGGGACCATTCTGCGCTTTTCCCTCCCCTTTCTGCTGGCCAACCTGCTCCAGGCCCTCTACGGCGCCTCGGACCTCTTCATGGTGGGCCGCTTCGCGGACTCCGCCGGCGTTTCGGCGGTCTCCACCGGCGGACAGGTGATGCAGACCATCACCGGCCTGTCGGTGGGGCTCACCACCGGCGGCACGGTCCTCATCGGCCAGTATTACGGCGCGCGGCGGGGCCGGGACACGGTGGACGCCGTGAAAACCTGCCTTCTGCTCTTCGGCGCGCTGTCCGCCGCCATGGCGGCGGGGACCCTGTGGTTTTTGGACCCCATCTGCGCCCTCATGCAGGTCCCCCCGGAGGCCCTCTCCCTCACCCGGGACTACCTGCGCATCTGCGCCTGCGGCATCCCCTTCATCGTGGGCTATAACGCCGTCAGCGGCATCCTGCGGGGCTTGGGGGACTCCAGGACCCCCCTTCTTTTCATCACCCTGGCCTGCGTCATCAACGTCTCCACGGGCCTCCTCTTCGTCGGCGTGCTGCGCATGGGCGCCCCCGGCGCGGCGGTGTCCACGGTCATCGCCCAGATCGCCAGTCTGGCCCTGGCGGGGTGCTACCTGCTGGCCAAGGGCCACCTGGCCAAATACCGCCGGGGCAGGCCCAGGTTCCAGGCCGTGGCGGCCCGGGAGATGCTGTCGGCGGGACTGCCCATCGCCGTCCAGGAGGGGCTGGTCAACGCCTCCTTCCTGGTCATCACGGCCCTCATCAACCACATGGGGCTGGTGGCCTCCGCCTCCGTGGGCGTGGCGGAAAAGCTCATCGTGTTCAGCATGCTCCCCACCACCGCCTTCGCCTCCGCCATTGCCGCCGTCACCGCCCAGCACAAGGGCGCCGGGCTCATGGACCGGGCCCGGCGGTGCCTGGGGGTGGGCATCCTCCTCTCCCTGCTGTTCGGCCTGGCCTGTTTCCTCGCCGCCCAATTTGCCGGGCCCGCCCTGGTGGGCCTTTTCTCCAAAGACCCCAGCGTCATCGCCGCCGGGGCCCGGTATCTGCGCTCTTACAGCCTGGACTGCGTGGTGGTCTGCTTCGTCTTCTGCCTCAACGCCTACTTCAGCGGCGGCGGCCACCCCGTCTTTCCGCTGGTCCACTCCCTGGCCTCCACCTGTCTGGTACGGGTCCCACTCTCCTGGTATCTGAGCCGTGTGCCCCACGCCGACCTCTTCTATATCGGCTTCGCCGCCCCGGCGGCGAGCCTGCTCTCCCTGGGCCTCTGCCGGGTCTATTTGGCGGTCACCACAAGGCGGGCAAGGAGCAAAGGGGGAGAATAGCGTGTCAAAAAGCCCTTCGCCCAACCACCGGTGAAGGGCTTTTTTATCGAACGTCCCCCGGCCAGCCGGGGGTGACAGGCACATCTGGTATTACGGCCCATTTCATCGCCCCATTTATAGCGATTATGTGCATTTTTAGCTGAATTTTGTTCAAAATCAGGTAATATTCATTGCTTTATTGCCCGCATAGTGATATGATAATATTACTATGAAAAATATGTAAACTGAAAACAAACAGCTGGAGATGAAGGATATGAAACGATTCCTAGCACTGGCGGCAGCCCTGTCTATGGCGCTTCAATTCTGCGCGGCAGGCGCGTCGGCGGCGGATGGGGACGCACCGGGGAAAACGCCCGTGACCATCGTGGCCGAGCTCACCCAGGAAGCGGTATACAGCGGCGAGATCCAGTATCCCACCGCCGTGACACAGCCGGAGGGCGTGGAGCTGAGCTATTCCTTACAGCCCAAGGACGCGGATACCTACGCCGTCACCATCGCCGCGGCGGACCCGGAACGGTATGACGCCGCGTCTGTGACGGTGGACTTCACCATTCAAAAGGCCAAGGTGGTCCTGGACCCCGAATTTGGCTATATGGTCAGCAAAAAGGGCTACGACGGGACCACCGAAGTCGGCGGAATCGTGATCCTGGCACCGGGAGTAAACGGGGAATACCCCCAGGCCGACGCCGACTTCGCCTTTGAAACCCCCGATGCTGGGAAGGACAAACGGGTTCTGGTCAGCAATCTCACCCTGACCAAGCCATGGGATAAAAATTACGAGCTGGACCCCGACTACGACTTTGAGGCCTACCCGGTCACTTCCACCATCGACCCCGCCCCGTGCACCATCGTCATCCAGGGCGAGCTGGCCCAGGAGCCCGGCGCGGTGGAGCCCCTGACCGCCCAGACCGAGCCGGAGGGCCTGCCCTACGCCATCACCTATAACGGCGCCGAAACCCTGCCTGTCGATGAGGGCCGCTACACCGTGGAGGCCAGCGTCACCGACACCAATTACGCGGGCGTGAGCCAGGCAGTCCTCACCGTGGGCGAGCCCCCCGAGCCTGACACACTGGAGAGCGCCGGCGTCACGGACCCGGCCCTGCGCAAGTTCGTGATGGACCAGATCGGAGCGGCCGACCGGGAGGATGCGCCCTACGTCGTCACCAAGGGCGACATGCGCCGTCTGGGCGTGGTCACGCTGGAGAACGTGTCCAATCTGGCCGGGCTGGAGTACGCGGACGGTCTGCGCGGCCTGATGATCGAGGGCGGCGAGCTGTCGGATCTGACCCCGCTGACAAAGGTGCACAACTTGAATCTGGAGCGCCTCTCCATCAAGGGAACGAATATTACCGTCTTTCCTCCCCTTGACAATCTCAGCGATTTTGGAAAGAGGAACTTCAATACCCTGGAACTGGAAAACAACGCGCTTACCGACATTACCGGCATCTCCTCCATCCCGAATCTGGAGGCGGCCCGTCTCAGCGGCAACCAGATTTCCAACCTGTCGCCGCTGAGCGGCAAGGCTTCGCTCCAGGTATTGGAGCTGAGTGATAACGCCGTCACCAGCCTGCAGGACCTAAAAAATCTGTCCAACCTCAAGCTCCTCTGGCTGAACGGCAATCCTGGCATCACCGACGTCTCCCCCTTGAAAAACCTGACCGGCCTGGAACAGCTTGACCTAAGCGGCACCAGCCCCAGCGCCGGCAGCCTGGCCGCTCTTTCTTCCCTTCCGGTACAAGCCTTGAACGTAAATAACCTCTATCCGGAAGGGGGCGGAGACGGGATGGGGGCCGCCCTCGCCCTGCTATGGGAAACGAATGAGGAAGGAAAAGAGGGTCAACCCACCCAGCTCTTGAAACAGGTCCGCTCCCTGCACCTGTCGGGGCTGGGCCTGTCCAACCCGTCCTTTTTGAGGCTTCTGGTAAGCAAGGCGCAGTCGGTAAGCGAGGACCCCCTTGTGGAAACAGATGTGGCCCCCTTCCTCTTTATCGACCTGTCCAAGAACAGGTTCCTTGCCGGTGATTATGTCCAGGCCGAGCTGGACCTGCTGCGGGAGAGCGGGGCCACCGTCTGGTTCCAGGGCCAGGAGCCCGGCGAGGACTCCCTGGCGGTCCCCTCTATCCCGGTGGGAAGCTACAAAGTCATGGCCGTCCTGCAGGCGCCCCCCTACGCCCTGCCGGACAGCGTCACCAATCTCAAGCTCACCTTCCGAAACATGGACTCCCCCCTGCCGGCGGGCTCCGTCCTCTCCCTGGACCTTCCCGGCGTCGAACCCATCGGTGACACCAGCCTCACCCTGGACCAGGCGTTGGGCCGGGACGAACAGCTGGAGCTGTCCGTCTCCTTCCGCCTGTCCAGCGACGCCACCGACAGCGTGACGGCAAAGGCCTACCTCACCCCCCTGGGCGGCGAGCGCACGCAGGTCGACGTCTTCACCGTGCGCATCCTGCGGGCCACCATCAACCTCCCCACCGCCATCAAGGCCGGTGAGCCCTTCGGCGTCTACGGAGAGACCGTACCCAACGCGAAACTGGACATCCAGTACCGCAGCCACCCGGAGGAGGGCACACCCGATGACTCCGGCTGGCAGACGGCCGGCGCCAGCATGTTCTATACCGCGATCAAGCAGTCGGACTCCTGGTATACCGCCATGCTTAAGCTCCAAACTTCCGGCACCTTCGACTTCCGCCTCCAAGCCACCCGCTCCGGAAAAACCTACTGTTCCGAGCCCGCTACCGTCGTCAGCCGGGACGCCTATCCCGTCATCGACCATGTCATCGTCAACAACGGGTGGAGCAATCTGATCGAGAAAAACCCGGAGGTGGGCGTCCCCACCTTCACCGCCTGGACCAACGCGAGGCTGATCGGCAATCCCTTCACCCTCTTTGTAAAATTCAAGGATGGGAGCCTCCCGGACCCGGAGGAGGGCACTCCCCCGCCCAGCGTGGCCTTCCACTTCGGCGGCATCGTCGTGCAGGCGGTCAAGAACGAAAAAGGCTACTACACCGCCACCCTCTCCGGCTGGTCCACCACGGGCGTCAAGCAGGTCATCGCCACGGTGACGGCGCAGGAGGAGGTCTACCAATTCGTCATCGCCCAGGTCACGGTCCTCATCGACCCCTCGGGCGTCATCTATGACCAGTCCGGCCAGCCCATAGCAGGGGCTTCCGTCACCCTCTATCAGTGGGACGAGGCCAACGGCAAATGGTTTGACACCCCCTGGGACGCCAACAGCCACTTGCAGGTCAACCCCCAGACCACAGGCGCGGACGGGGCTTACGGCTGGATGGTCCCCGCGGGGGTCTATCAGGTCCGGGCCACGGCCCCGGGCTATCTGGACGCGGTCTACGGCACCGCTCCCCCTCTGGATTCCCCCGAGGGGAAGGACGTCATCCGCATCCCGCCCGTCCGAACCGACGTGGATATTACGCTGAACAAGATCCAGAGCCCCGCCCAGGCCAAGGCCGCCGCCCAGACCTGGCTGGACGGGCTGACCGTTACCAACGACACCACCGCCGATGACATTTTGAACGGAGTCAAGGCCTGTCTGACCGACCCCCGCCTGACCGCAGCCTGGAAAGAGGGGGCCGGCTTTACCAAGACGCCCGCCACCGCCTCCGCCCTGGGCAGCATCTCCGGCACGATCCTGCTGGCACAGAACGGCGCGCCCGCCGCCCTGGCCCGGGACAGCGGCGAGACAGCCGAACTCACGATCTCCAAAACCATCGCCAAACTGCCGGCCGCCAACGCCCCCGGCAGCATCGGCGGGGGCGGCGGTGGTGGCGGAGGCGGCGGCTCCCCCTCCCCCAAGCCGGAAGCCAAGCCGGACGCGGCCCCGCAGACCCCGGAGCCGGCGCCCGACACGGCCACCGCCGAATCCACCAACGCCCAAATCTTCGCCAAGCTGACCGACGTGTCCTCCCACTGGGCCGCCGACAGCATTCGCGCCGTGGTGGAGCGGGGCCTCTTCAACGGCCTCAGCGAGGACACCTTCGCCCCCGACGGGGGCATGACCCGCTCCATGATGGTCACCGTTCTTTACCGGCTGGCGGGCCAGCCGGCAACCAAGGCGGACTCCGCCTTCGCCGACGTCCCGGCGGACACATGGTACACCGGGGCGGTGGCCTGGGCCGCCGATTCTCAGATCGTGACGGGAACGGACAGCGGCTTCTCCCCGGAAAACCTGGTGACCCGGGAGCAGATGGCGGTCATGCTGTACCAGTACGCCAAGCTGGCCGGGCTGGCCCCCCAGGCCGACCCGGAGCGACTCCAGGCCCACACCGACGCCGCTGAAATCGACGCCTGGGCCCGGGATGCCATGTCCTGGACGGTGGAACAGGACCTTCTGGGCGGCTATCCCGACGGCACGCTGCGGCCCCAGGCCAACGCCACCCGGGCCGAGGTCTCCGTGGTCCTTCTGCGTTTGATCTCCCTGATGCCCTCCGGGGCATAAGCCCCGTCTTTATCCCCTTCCCCCACATACAAACACACATGGGAGGAACCTATGATAAAACCTTGCGGAGCACTCAAGCTCGTGGTCATCGGCACGGGACACATCGGCACCTACATGCGCATTTGCTACCAGCGGGCGGCGGGTGGAGTCCTGCGCGGAAATGTCCTTTTAAATAAGGCCACTCCCAACGGATTGGCGGCGCTGGAGCGGGACTTTGACTGTGAGGTCGCCGTGGGCGGCACCCTGGATGCCCTGCGCCGGATGGAACCGGACCTGGTGCTGGTCTGCCCGCCCCCCAGGCAGATCCCTCCGGTGGTCACCGACTCTCTGGCCCCCTACTGCCGGGAACAGTGGGAGAGGGGCGGCGTCCTGCCCGACATCCTCAGCTTCGCCCCCACCCCCAGCGTGGATTATTTCTATGAGCGGCTGGGCCCCGACGTCAACGCCGTCAAGGTCCTGCCCAATATGTTCTACTCCGTGGCGGGCCTTTCCTCGGCCTATCTGGAGGCCAATTTCATCACCTTCAGCGACGCCCACCCCTGGCCGGAGGCCAACCGGGCCCGGCTCTACGATTTCCTCTCCCCCCTGGTCAACACCATCGAGGTGCGGGAGGAGGACTCCGTCCCCTATCTGGGTATGCGCAACGCCGCCCACTGCTACTACGACATGTGCTACCTGTTCGCGGACATGCTCTCCGCCCGTGGGCTCCCCGGCGGCCATCAGGAGGCCGCCAGCGTCATGCGCGCCGCCCTGCGCCGGACCTGGGACGACCTGCCCCGGGCGCTGGTCCCCTGCTCCATGGACAGCCTGGACCCCCACTGCGCCCAATTCGTGGCCGGCTGCGCCGTCACCTGGCTGAAGGGGGTATGCGACTTCGCCCCGGAGGCCGGCCTCCCCGACGACGCCGGGCACGTGGTCCGGGCCTACCGGGCTGAGGCCTACCTGGTGACCCTCTGCCTCCTCTCCCGGCCCGAGCTGGACCGGATGACCGCCCAGCTTGCCACCAAGGGGGGCGTGTGTGAAAAGTCGGGGATCTTTTTCCAGGCCGAATGCCGGGACATGCTGGCCGGGGCTTTCGGCCTCTGGCTGGACCACCGGCCGTTGCCCGAGGGCTGGTGGGCCCGCTGGCGGGCCATGGGGCTGGAGGCCGCCCGGGCCATCGCCCGTCACGGCCTCACCCTCTGCGGATGAGATATTCCAAATAAAAAGCAGTCCGTCCCCAGTTGGGGACGGACTGCTTTTTATTATGGCCCAGGCTCCGGCGCCGGTCAGGAGATCCCAAAGAGGACCACCAGCACCGACATGGCCGCCACGCTGAACACCGCGTAGATGGAGTTGATGGCCGCCGAGGTCCCCACGGGCCCGCCCAGCTGGGCCGTAAATCCCGAGGAGAGCATGGAGATGGGCGAGAGGGCCAGGATGGCCAATACCCGCCGGGTCTCCTCCCCCACCGGCAGGAGGAAATAGAGTCCCGCCGCCAGGAGAAGGCTCAGCCCGCCCCGCAGGCCCACCACCCGCAGGACGGTGCCCCGCTCCCGCCGCTCCATGCGGAAATCCACCATGAGGCCGATCATCAGCATGGCGGCGAAGGCGTTGGCGTTGGCCATGGGGGTGAGAAGCGTCACCACCGCACCGGGCACCCGGAGCCCCGCCGCCGTATAGACGATCAGGCAGAGGTAGGTAACGAAGGGCACCACCCGAAGGAGCTTTTTCAGCGTGTCCCACAGGGAAAAGGAGCGGCGCTCCCCCTCCCGGAGCAGGCTTTCGGCCACGGCGTAGCCGCCCCCGGTGGCCACCAGGGAATTGCCCACGTCAAAGAGGCAGGCCAGCGCCACCCCGTAGGGGCCCACGAAGCCCTGGAGAAAGGGCAGGGCAAAGCAGCCCACGTTGTAGCCGCAAAGGTTCATCAGGTGCAGGATCCGGGTATTCCGGTCCCGGTTCCGGGTCACCGCCGCCGCCAGGGCCATCATCAGCACGTTCAGACCCAGGCCCAGCAGGGCCACCCCCAGCAGGGACAGGTCCATCCGGAAATCCGCGAAGCTGATGATGATGGCCGCCGGGATGGTGAGGTTCATCACCACCCGCAGAAGCACGTCATATTCCCTGGGCCCGAAAATGCCCAGCCGCCGGAGCAGGTATCCGGCGCAGATCACCAGCAGGAACGAGCCCGCCCTCCATATCACTTCCCACATGAGGGGCTCACGCCCCCCGCACGTCCCGGGCCATGGACTGGATGCCCTTTTTCAGGAGCCCCAGCTCGCTGTCGCAGCTGAACATGGTCATGCCCTTTTCGTGCCAGCGGCGCAGGAAGGCGGGGCTGGAGGCGATGATGCCGGTGGGCTTGCCCGCCTTGCGGCCAGCCTCCACCACGCGCTCAATGGACGCCTCCATCTCCGGGGTGTCAAAATTTCCGGTGCAGCCAAGGTCGCAGGCCAGATCGTTGGGGCCCACGAAAAGTCCGTCCAGGCCGGGGACCGCCGCGATATCGGCGGCGTTCTCCACACCGGTCCGGGTCTCGATCTGGGCAAAGAACAGGGTGCGCCGGTTGGCCTTGGCCGTATACTCGGTGAGCCTGCCCGGGTCATAGTCGCTGTGGGGCCGCATGGTGGAGATGCCCCTGGCCCCCTCGGGGGCGTATTTCCCATAGCGCACCAGGTCCTCGGCCTGCCGCCGGGTCTCCAGCATGGGGACCAGCAGGCCGTCCACCCCCGCGTCCAGGTATTTTTGGACGCACTCCCGGCTGATCCCGGGCACCCGGACCACCAGGGGGAAGCCGATGCCGTTGGCCACGGCGGCCAGGGCCGCCACCTGGGAATAATCAAAGTAACCGTGCTCGCAGTCCACAATGACGAAATCCAGCCCCGAGGCCTTCATGAGCCGGGTCAGGTTAGGGGCCGGGATCTCCGACAAAAAGGCCCCCAGGACCATTTCCCCGCTGTGGATCGTCTCCTTCATCTTCATGCGCACTCCCTCCCGCAGACACATTTTTGCGCCAGCTTAAACATGCCTCCATAGACCTCGTCCGCCGAGGCGGCCACCGTCCGCTCCGCCCCCATGGCGCCGGTGACCGCCTGGCGCAGGATGGGGTTTTTCAGAATGGCGCCCCCGGACAGGTAGAGGGTGCCGGAAAATTTAGAAAAGTCGCACAGGGTCCCGGCAAACCGGCGGTACTGGCGGCCGAAGTCCTGGGCCGTGGCGGCGATGACGTGCTCCAGGGTCAGGTTGACGTGGCTGATATGGGAGATGGCCCCGTCGGCCAGCCGGTCGGGCAGCTCATAGAAGCTGCAGTCCACCGCCAGCCCGCCGTCCTCCTCCGGCCCGGTCATCCGCGCCTGCACCTGACGCCACACCGCCTCACGGCTCAAGCTCTGGCCAAAGACCTTTTCTCCCACGTCCCGGATGTAGTCGATCTGCACATCGAAGTTGCGCCCGCCGGGCATCCGGGAGATGACGTTGCAGTAGTTGCCGTCGTAATAGGGGCGGATCTCGTAATCGCCGGGGACATACTCGTCGCTGATATAGATGAGCTGGCCGCTGGTGGCGATGTTGACGATCATATCCCCCGACCTGGCCCCCGTTCCATAGACACTGGTCTGCACATCCCCCACGTCGGGGTAGACCTCCAGCCGGAGGTCCCCGTCGGTATAGACGCCGCAGCACTCCAGCCCGGCGGTGATCCGGGGCAGGCGGATGAAGTCCAGCCCAGTCCGGGCCAGGATGTCCCCGCGCCAGGTGTGGTCCAGGATATTCGCAAAGCCCATGGGGGCGGCGTTGGTGATGTGGCAGACGTTATTGCCGGTGAGCCGCTCGATGATATAGGCCCCCAGGGTATAGACCCGGGTCTCCTCCCGGCGCTCCAGCCCCCCCTGCTGAAACAGGGCGTACAGGTTGCAAAGGGCCAGGGCCGGCTTCACCGGAACGCCGGTATTCTCCATGACCTGGGGGGGGAGCAGCTCTTGCAGCTCCTCCAAATAGCTCTTTCCCGTCCCAGGGTCCAGCCCCAGGCACCGGGTGTCCTGCCAGGAAATGTAGGTGTCCCGCTCCAGCTGGGGGTGGCAGAGCACACAGCCGTGCTGCTGGGTGGAGAGCAGGAGCCCCCGGAGCTGGGGCACCTCCCGGGCGCACCGGCGGATCATGGTCTTTACCGCGTCCACGAAGGCCTCGGCGTCGTTCTCGAATACCGCCGGGTCCTCATTGGGACGTTTGTCCGGCGTGTGGCACTTTTCGGAAAAAAGCACTTTCTGCCGCTCCACGTCAAAGACGGCGGCTTTGATGAAGGTGCTGCCCAAGTCCAGGGCGATCATGTTTTTACTCATACTCGTCTCCTCGTGTCCGGGCCTTTCCGGGGTCACCCCATCAGCAGATTGGGGACAAAGGTCACAATGGGCTCGCAGAGCCAGAGGATGACCACTTCTCCCATCAGGACCGCGATCCATGGCAGCAGTGCCTTACTGACCCGCTCGATGTTCAAGTGCTGCAGGCTGCAGGTGGTCATCAGCACCACCCCCACCGGCGGGGTGATGTTGCCGATCATGGCAATGACGATGATGCAGATGCCCGCGTGGACGGGGTCGAATCCGGCGGCGTTGAGCAGGGGAAGCACCATGGGCACAAAGACCATGATGTTCACGTTGGGATCGCTCAGGCAGCCCAGGATGAGGAACAGCACCGTAACGCACAGGGCAGTCAAAAACTTGCTGTCCCCGGCAAAGCTGGAAAATGCCTGGTAGAGCTTATCCTGAAGGCTTTCCGCCGTCAGCACGAAGCTGAAGCACTTGGAGGCGGGGATGATGAGGAGCACGGAGCCGCTGGCGATAAAGACGCTCTTCAGGCTGGCGGTCAGATCCTTGAACCCCATGGTCTTATAGATGACCACGCCCAGGATGAGGGAGTAGAGGACGGCCACGGCGGCGGCCTCGGTGGTTGTGACCACGCCCAGGTAGATGCCGCCCAGCAGGATGGCCGGGGTCAGCAGGGGCAGCAGGCAGGAGATGAAGGCGTGGAGCAGGTGCACCAGGTAGTACCGCCAGCCCTGCCACTCCAGCTTGGGGCCGTTGTGGCGCTTGGACCAGACGAAGACGTAGGCCATCATAACGAAGCCCATGAAGAATCCGGGGACAATGCCGCCGAAGAGGAGCTTGCCCACGGACACATTGGCCACCATAGCGTACACCACCGCCGGAATGCTGGGGGGGATGATGGGGCCCACGGTGGAGGAGGCGATGGTGGTGCATGCGCTGAACTCCTCGTCAAAGCCCTCGTCCACCATGGCCTGGTAGGCCAGATTGCCGATGCCGCCTGCGTCGGCCACGGCGGAGCCGGACATGCCGGCGAAGATGATGGAGGTGGCGATGTTCACGTGGCCCATGCCGCCGGGGATGTAGCCCACCAGATCCCGGCAGAAGCCGAAGATGCGGTCGGCCACCGAGGTGCGGTTCATCACCTCGGCGGTGAGGATGAACAGGGGGATGGCGATCAGGGCGAAGTTATTGAGCCCCGTGAACATCCGGGTCCCCATGACCGAGAGACTGATGCCCGCGCCGAAGGCGTAGAGGAAGGAGGAAGTGATCATGGCGCCGGCGATGGGCATGCCCAGCAGGAACAGCACCACAAAGCTGATGAGGAACACCATCAACGGGCTCATGCCTTTTCCCCCTCTCCCGGCTCCTTTTTGCCGCGGATCAGCTCCATGGTATCCTGGAGCATGTTGAACAGGATATGTACGCACATCAGGCCGAAGCCGATGGGCAGGATCAGATAGACCCACTTCATGGGGAAGCGCAGGACGTTGGAGATGGGCAGCGTCGCCATCAGGTTGGCCAGCGGCCCCATATAGAGGAGGAACATGGCGATCATGAGGATGTTCATGATCTGCTTGAGGGCGTAGCGCACCACCGGGGGAAAGAGCCCCACGAAGGCGGTGATGCGCAGGTGGGAGTCCGTGCTCATAGCGTAGGCGGCCGCCAGGAACCCGAACCAGACGAACAAGAAGCCGTTGAGCTCGTCCGACCAGTTGAGGCCGCTGCCCATGAGATACCGCAGGGCGGCGTTAAAGATCATGATGAGGAACAGCACGCCCAGAGACAAACAGCCCAAAAACATCTCCGCCTTCTTCAGCGCGCTGTTCACCGCGGAAAATCCGTGATAAAACCGTTCCATGAGAAACCTGCCCTTCTGTCGAGAATGTCGTAGGCCGCGGCCGGTCAGCCGGGCGCCCGAAATTGTGGGCCGTACGCCCCAAAGGGTAAAGGAGGCCCGCGGTCCCCCGCCAAAGCACACGGGAAGCCGCGGGCCTCCGTCCTATTTTACCGGCGCACCCGAATCAGGCCATGGCCTGGATCTGATCGTACCAATCCTTCCAGGCGGGATAGCTCTCCACCACCTTGGCCGCGTTCTCACGGAAGGGGGTGGTGTCCACGTCGTCGATGACGGTCATGCCGTTGTCCACGCAGGTCTGGATGAGGGCGTTCTCATTTTCCACCGTCAGCTCGTCGATACGGTCCCCCTGGCGGGTGAAGACCTCCTGGAAGATGGCCTTGTCCTCATCGGAGAGGGAGTTCCACAAGTCCTGGTTGATGATGGTGGAGGAGACGGCCAGCATGTGCTGGGTCTTCATCAGGTACTTCTGTACCTCGTAGAACTTCATGGTGACGATCTGGGTCAGGGGGTTCTCCTCACAGTCGGCCAGGCCGGTCTGGAGGCTCATGTACACCTCCTCGATGGGGATGGAGGTGATGGGCACGTTGAACACGTCGGCCAGGGTGGAGTAGGGGGCGAAGTTGACGCACCGCAGGGTCAGGCCGGAAATGTCGTCCAGATTGCGGATCTCTTTGTTGGCCGTCAGGTTGCGGAAGCCGAAGTTGTACATGTTCAGCTGCACCACGCCGCCCACGGCGTCGCCGATGGCCTGGCGCATCTCGGTACACAGGTCGCTGGCCTTATAGGCAGCCCAGTGGTCGTAGCTCTGGAAGCAGTAGGGGGCCAGCAGCACGCCGGCGGACTCCAGCCAGTCGGCGGCGGAATCCAGGCAGGCGATGTCCAGATCGCCCATCTGGCAGGCGGTGATGGAGTCGGAGTAGTTGGCGTAGGTGCCGTTGGGATAGATGGTCAGGCCGTAGCGGCCGTTGGTCTTTTCGTACAGCAGGTCGGCGGACTCCTGGAAGGCCTGGTAGACGGGATGGCCCTCGGCAAAGACGTGGCTGGCCTTCAGATAGACGGTCTCCACATCGCCGGCGGGCTCACTGCCCTGGGGCTGGCTCTCGGCGGCCGGCGGAGGCGTGGCCGTTCCTTTGTCCTTGTCCCCGCCGCCGCAGGCGGCCAGGCTGAAGGCCATGCTCAGGGTCAGGACAGACGCAAGAAACGCTCTCTTTTTCATTTCAAATACCCCTTTCATGTTTCATGGATTTCTCTCTTGCCGCCCTTCGGACGGCTTCCTTACCGTCATTGTAGACTTCGTCCCTATAATTGTCAATACTTTTTTATAAATGTCGACATTTATTTATAATTGTCCTCTCATTTAGTCAAGCAGTACAAAACAGGTTGTCGAAATCTGTCTATTTTGCACACGTCTATCCTGCTTCTCAGTCCGAAGGTCAGGAAAGCTGGAATTGTCGACATTTATTTGATATAATGCACTCACAGAAAAAGGAGGCGAGCTCCATGAAACCCATTCAGCGTGTGGCCGTCATCGGCCTGGGCGCCCTGGGGGCCTGTTACGCCGACCAGATCCGGCGGGGGGACCCCTCCGTCACCCTTTACGGCATCGTCCGGGACCCCGCACGGAGCCAACGGGAGCCGGTAATCCTGAACGACCGGCCCCTGAACATCGATTACCAATCCTGCCGTGACCTGGAGGGCGGGCCGGTGGACCTCATCCTGGTGACCGTCAAGTCCTATGATCTAGACAAGGTCATTTCGGATATGGCCCCCCTGGTGGGGGAGGATACCCTCATCCTGGCCCTCCTCAACGGCATGACCAGCGAGGAGGCGCTGACCCAGGCCTTCGGCCCAGGCCACGTGCTCTGCTCCACCGTGGTGGGGGCGGACACTAACCGGGAAGGCCATAAAATCCGCTGTCAGAGCCCGGGCACCCTTCTCTTTGGGGAAAAGGACGGCCAGTCCAGCCCCGCCGTCCAACGGCTGGAGGAATTCTTTCGCTGCTGCTCCGTCCCCGCCCAGTGGGCTCCGGACATCCTCTATCACATGTGGTCCAAATTCCTGGTAAACGCAGGGTTCAACCAGACCAGCACGGTCTATCAGCTGACCTACGGCCAATTCCGGGAGAACCGGGAGGCCATGGAGCTCATGCGCAGCGCCCAGCGGGAGGTGATCGCCCTGGCCAACCGCTGCGGCGTACCGCTGGACGAGGACACCATCACCCAGTGGGAACGGACCCTGGCCGCCCTCTCCCCCGACGGCCGCTCCTCCATGCTCCAGGACTACTGGACCGGCCGGCCCCTGGAGACGAACATCCTGGGGGACTACGTATGCCGCCTGGGGGAAAAGCTGGGGGTCCCCACCCCCATCAACGCCCGGCTGAACGCCCGCATCAAGCAGATGGAGCGGGACCGGGACGCCGGAAAGGGCGGAGCGGACGGCGAGGGGGACCTCTCCTCCGCCGAAAAGAGTCCCGTGGCCACGCCCAAAAAAATCGCCAGCCTCATCCGCATCGACATCGTCAAGCGCAAATACAAGGCGGGCGACAAGCTGGTGGAAAAAAACCTGGCGGAGCAGTACGGCGCCAGCCGCAGCTCCATCCGCACCGCTTTGCAGATCCTCTCCGGCGAGGGCCTTATCATCACCCACCCCAACGGCCGCCGGGAGGTGGTGGAGTTTTCCGAGCGGCAGGTCAAGAATCTCTACGACTTCCGCTGGATGATTGAAAACCGGGCCCTGGAGCTGGCCCTGGAGAAGAGCGGCTCCGTCTATCCCAAGCTGGCGGAGGTCCTTGGCATCATCGAGTCCTGCTGCGCCTCCTCCCCCGAGACGGTGGACTGGTACGATCTGGACGTGCGCTTCCACCGGGCCCTGGTGGCCTCGGCGGAGAACATCTTCCTCTCCAACGCCTGGGAGAGCAACGCCGAGATCTTTTATACCCTGATGAATTTCAACACCCTCACCGGTTACAGCGAGCGGTACGCCATGGAGTTTTTCGAGAAGCACCGGCGGATCTATGAACTGCTTCTCTCCGGCGACCGGGGCTGCCTGGCCCAGCTGGAGACCCACATCCTGGACGCGGAGAGCATCGCCAACTCGGTGCTGGAGTGCTTCGGCAGAGAGGGCTGAGACGGCCCCTGGACAGTTTGGGAACATAGAATCAACTTCATCCGCTGAAAAAAAGCTGAAAAAGAAAAGCCCCTATCGTATCCCAGGTGTACCGGGGATACGATAGGGGCTTTTGCGTTTGGGTTATGCCGATCTGGTCTTACACCAGCTGGACAATGGCCATCTCAGCGGCGTCGCCGCGGCGGGGCCCGATCCGGACCACACGGGTATAGCCGCCGTCACGAGTGGCGTACTTGGGACCGATCTGGTCGAAGAGCTTCTTCGCCACATCCTCCTTGGTGATGAAGCTCAAAGCCTGCCGGTACGCGGCCAGGTCGTTTTTCTTAGCCAGGGTGATCATCTTCTCGGTGATGGGAGCCACTTCCTTGGCGCGGGTCACGGTGGTCTTGATCTGGCCGTTCTCCAGCAGGTAAGTGGTCATGGCGCGGAGCATAGCCATACGCTGGTCGGTAGGCTTTCCCAGTTTACGATTCGCGGGCATGTTGTCTCACTCCTCTCGGCGTGTATTAGTTGTTGTTCTCGTCATCCGCCAGGCTCAGGCCCATCATGGCCAGCTTGTTGATGACCTCCTCCAGGCTCTTGCGGCCCAGATTGCGGACCTTCATCATCTCATCCTGGGTCTTGGAGATGAGGTCTTCCACAGTGTTGATGTTGGCCCGTTTCAGGCAGTTGAAGGAGCGGACGGACAGGTCCAGCTCCTCGATGGTCATCTCCAGCACCTTGTCCCGCTGAGCCTCGGCCTTCTCCACCACGGTGGAGGCGGAGCCCATGGTCTCGCTGAGATCGGTAAACAGCAGGAAGTGATCCACCAGGATGCGGGCACCCAGGCTGACGGCGTCACGGGCGTCGATGGTGCCGTTGGTCCAGACCTCCAGCGTCAGCTTGTCGAAGTCGGTGCGGTCGCCCACACGGGTGTTCTCCACGGTGTAGTTGACCTTCTTCACCGGGGTGTACACGGAATCGACGGGAATGACGCCGATGACGGTCTGGGGTGTCTTGTTCCGGTCGGCGGGGTCGTAACCCCGGCCATGGGAGAGCGTCAGCTCCATATTGAGGTTGGCGCCGGGCCCCAGGGTGGCGATATGGAGCTCCGGATTGAGGATCTCCACCTCGCCGTCGGCCTTGATGTCCCCGGCGGTGACCTCGCACTCGCCGGTGGCCTCGATATACACCGTCTTCACGCCCTCGGCGTGGAGCTTGGCGATGATGGCTTTGACGTTGAGGACGATCTCCGTCACGTCCTCCTTCACGCCGGGAATGGTGCAGAATTCATGCTGGACCCCGGCGATCTTGATGGAAGTCACCGCGGTGCCGGGCAGGGAGGAGAGAAGCACCCGCCGAAGGGCGTTGCCCAGGGTGGTGCCATAGCCCCGCTCCAGCGGCTCCACCACGTACTTGCCGTAGGTGTTGTCGCCGGGGTTCTCCACACATTCAATGCGGGGTTTTTCAATTTCAACCATAGATTACCCTCCTTCTTGGGACGGCGGCGTTCCTGCCGCCGCCTGGTTGGTTGCGAGCTCGGATTCGAGGGTAAGGCTTACTTGGAGTACAACTCGACGATGAGGTGCTCCTCGATGGGCAGGTCGATGTCCTCCCGGGCGGGCATCTTGGTCACGGTGCCCTTCAGGGTGTTTTTCTCTTTCTCCAACCACTGGGGAACGTTGACGATGATGGCGTCCTCGCCCACAAAGCGCTTGAACTTCACGCTGGAACGGCTGGACTCCTTGACCTCGATCACATCGCCCACCTTCACCAGGTAGGAGGGGATGTTGACCTTGTGGCCGTTGACGGTGAAGTGGCCGTGGTTCACCAGCTGACGGGCCTCACGGCGGGTCATGGCGAAGCCCAGGCGGTACACCGCGTTGTCCAGGCGGCGCTCCACGAGGACCAGCAGGTTCTCGCCGGTCTTGCCGGGCATGCGGGCGGCCTTCTCATAGTAGGAGCGGAACTGCTTCTCCATGATGCCGTAAACGAACTTGACCTTCTGCTTCTCCTGCAGCTGCATAGCGTACTCGCTCTGCTTGCGGCGGACGTTGGCCTTGGGCTTGCGCTTGGTGGTCTTTTTGTCATAGCCCATGGCCGCGGGAGAAATGTTCAGCGCCTTGCAGCGCTTGGCGATGGGCTGCATATTCTTAGCCATATTCTGATTTCTCCTCCTTCTTACACTCTGCGGCGCTTGGGCGGGCGGCAGCCGTTGTGGGGAACGGGGGTCACGTCCTTGATGAGGGTGACTTCCAGACCCACGGCCTGCAGCGCACGGATGGCGGCCTCACGGCCGGACCCGGGGCCCTTCACGTAGACCTCGACGGTCTTCAGCCCGTGCTCCATGGCGGCCTTGGCGGCCGTCTCGGCGGCGGTCTGAGCAGCGAAGGGGGTAGACTTCCGGGAGCCCCGGAAACCCATCTCGCCGGAGGACGCCCAGGAGAGGGCGTTGCCCTGCATGTCGGTCATGGTGACCATAGTGTTGTTGAAGGAGGAGCGGATATGCACCTGGCCCTTTTCAACGTTCTTCTTTTCGCGGCGCCGACGCACCACTTTCTTGCCGGTATTCGCAGCCATTTGCTATCCCTCCTTACTTCTTCTTATTCGCGACGGTACGCTTCGGGCCCTTGCGGGTACGGGCGTTGGTCTTGGTCCGCTGGCCCCGGACGGGCAGGCCGCGGCGATGCCGCACGCCCCGGTAGCAGCCGATCTCGGTCAGCCGCTTGATGTCCATGGCCAGATCCCGCCGGAGGTCGCCCTCCACGGTATAGCTGCGGCCAATGATCTCACGCAGCTTGGCCTCCTCGGCCTCGGTCAGATCCTTGACCCGGGTATCGGGGTTGATCCCGGATTCCTCCAGGATCTTATTGGCGCTGGTGCGCCCAATGCCGTAGATATAGGTCAGACCGATCTCGATCCGCTTATCCTTCGGCAGGTCAATGCCAGCAATACGAGCCATACTGTTTCAGCACCTCCTACTTTAACCTTGTCTCTGTTTATGCTTGGGGTTTTCGCAGATAACCATGACCTTGCCCTTGCGCTTGATGATCTTGCACTTCTCGCACATGGGCTTCACGGACGGTCTTACTTTCATTTTGAAACCTCCTGATAGCCTTGATGGCCCCAGCGGGGAGGGGGCAAGGCCCCTTCTGCCCTCGCCGGTCGTGAATGGGAACGTACAAAAGCGGTCCTTATTTGGTCCGCCAGGTGATTCTGCCTCGTGTCACATCGTAGGGCGACATCTGGACCGTGACCTTGTCGCCGGGCAGGATGCGGATGAAGTTCATCCGCAGCTTCCCGGAGATGTGGGCCAGGATGATGTGGCCGTTTCCGATGTCCACGTGGAATGTGGTGTTGGGAAGGGACTCGACGACGACGCCCTCCACTTCGATCATATCGTCCTTTGCCAAAGCGTCAAACCCTCCTTGACTGGGCTCGGAAAGCGGCCAGCGCCCTCCGAATCTCATTGTCGGTCACCGGCTCGCGCCGGCTGAGCTTTTGGAGCGCCGGGTGGTCGAACTCCCCCGCGGCCTCAGTGTGCATACGCTTCTTCCGTTTGGGGGACCCCAGGGGCCTGCGCTTGCCGTCTGCCAGAAGGAGGAACCCCTCCTCCTCGCCGACGACGCAGAACACATCGCCCTTGTCATGTCCGGCCAGAGAACGGACCAGCCCTCCCACCATATCAGCCCTCGCCCGGATCGGTGAGGATCTCGGGTTCGCCTTCGGTGATGAGGATGGTGTTCTCGTAGTGGGCGGTAAGGCTTCCGTCGGCGGACACGGTGGTCCAGCCGTCCTTCAGCACCTTCACCCGCCAGTCGCCGGCGCACACCATGGGCTCCACAGCGATGACCATACCCGGCAGGAGCCGGGCGCCATGTCCGGCGGCCCCATAGTTGGGGACCTCCGGCGCCTCGTGGAGCTTGCTGCCCACGCCGTGGCCCACAAAGTCCCGCACCACGCCGTAGCCGAAGCTCTCGACGTACTGCTGGACGGCGTGGCCGATGTCGGACACCCGCTGTCCCACCTTGGCGAACTTGATGCCCTCGAAGAAGCTCTGCCGGGTGACCTCGATGAGCTTCCCGGCCTCGTCAGAGACCTCCCCGCAGGGGAAGGTGGCGGCGCAGTCGCCGTGGAAGCCGTCCAGATAGGCGCCCACGTCTACAGAGACGATGTCGCCCTCCTTCAGCTTCCGGTGGTCGGGGATGCCGTGGATGACCACTTCGTTGATGGAGATGCACGCCGAGCCGGGGAAGCCGCCGTAGCCCAGGAAAGACGGCTTGGCGCCGTGGCTTTCGATGAACTTGCGGACCTCCCGGTCGATCTCCAGGGTGGAGATCCCCGGCTTTACCAGGGAACCGGCCAGAGCCCGGGTCTGGGCGGTGAGCCGCCCGGCCGCGCGCATCTTTTCGATCTCGCTGGGGGACTTGATGGAGATCATGTCCATATCGTCACTTCCCCAGGACCGCCATGATCCGGCGGTTGACGCTTTCGATGCCCCCCTCGTTCTCCACCATCCGCAGGACGTTCCGCTGCTGGTAGAAATCCTTCAGGGGCTCGGTCTCACGGTGGTAGACCTCCAGGCGGTGGCGGACGGTGTCGGCTCTGTCGTCATCCCGCTGGATCAGCGAGTGACCGCACACGTCGCACACCCCCTCCGCCTTGGGGGGATTGTTGGTGATGTGGAAGGTGGCGCCGCAGTTCTGACACATTCTCCGGCCCACCAGCCGCTCGGAGACCACGGAGTCCGCCGTCTCGATGGAGATGACGTGATCGAACCGGATGCCGATCTCCTCCAGGGCCTTGGCCTGGGCGATGGTGCGGGGCACCCCGTCCAAGATGTAGCCCATGGCGCAGTCGGGCTTTTCCACCCGCTCCGCCACGATGCCGATGATGACCTCATCGGGGACCAGCTTACCCGCGTCCATGAAGGACTTGGCCTGCCGGCCCACCTCGGTCCCCTCCTTCACGGCGGCGCGAAGCATGTCGCCGGTGGAGATGGTGGGGATGCCCAGCTTCTTGCTCACAATGGCCGCCTGAGTGCCTTTACCGGCGCCCGGAGGGCCCAGGAAGATCAGTTTCATCATGTCCCCGTCCTCCCGATTACTCAAGGAAGCCCTTGTAGTGGCGCATCATGAGCTGGGCCTCGAGAGCCTTGCTGGTCTCCAGAGCGACGCCCACCACGATGATGACGGAGGTGCCGCCGATGGCCAGGTTCTGCATCCCGATGATACCGCCGGTGACGATGGGGGCGATGGCGATGACGGAGAGGAACATAGCCCCGAAGAAGGTGATCTTGTTGAGCACCTTGTGGATGAAGTCGGCGGTGGGCTTGCCCGGGCGGAAGCCGGGGACAAAGCCGCCGTTCTTCTTGAGGTTGTTGGCCACCTCCGTGGGATCGAACTGCATGGTGGAGTAGAAGTAGCTGAACGCCAGGATCAGGAGGAAGTACACCACGGTGTACACCGCCCCGTTGGCGTCAAACACCCGCAGGAAGGAGCCCCAGAAGCCCTCGTCCCCGGCCTGGACCCCGGCGAAAGCCGCGATGGTGGCGGGGAGGGAGGCGATGGACTGGGCGAAGATGATGGGCAGAACGCCGGACATATTCACCTTCAGGGGGATGTGGCTGGACTGGCCGCCGTACATCTTCCGGCCCACCACGCGCTTGGCGTACTGGACAGGGATGCGGCGCTCGGCGTTCTGGATCCACACCACGAAGAGGATCATGGCCAGCATGCCCACGATGATGAGGACCAGGCCCCAGGGGGGCAGCACGAAGAAATTCTTGAGCTGCTGCTCGGTGAAGTCGCTGGTGTCCACATGGTGGGCCCAGTTGCTCACGCCGGTGTAGAGCTCGGTGATCATGGTGGGCATCCGGGAGAGGATACCGGCAAACAGGATGATGGAGATACCGTTGCCGATGCCCTTATCGGTGATCTGCTCGCCCAGCCACATGACGAAGGCGGAGCCGGCGGCGAAGGTGGCGACGATGACGATGCCGCCCCAGATGCCGTTCATGGTGCCCAGGTTCAGCAGTTGGTTGGTCCGGATGATGGTGTAGTAGCCGAAGCCCTGAAGGAGGGCGATGGCCACAGTGACGTAGCGGGTGATGGCGGCGATCTTCTTGCGGCCCTCTTCTCCGCCCTCTTTCTGCAGCCGCTCCAGGGCCGGGATGGCCACGGTGAGGAGCTGGATGATGATGGAGGAGTTGATATAGGGCTGCACACCCAGGGCAAACACGGCGGCGATGGAGAAGGCCGTGCCGTTCATGGTGCCCAGAAGGCCGAAGATGGTGCCGGACATGGAGTTGATATAATTGGTGAGCCCCTCGGTGTTGATGAACGGCACCGGGATGGCAGAACCGAACCGGAAGATGAGCAGGGCGAAGATCGTAAAGAGGATCTTGCTCTTGAGCTCAGGGACCTTCCAGGCGTTTCTCAGTGTCTGGATCAACTCAGATCACCTCGGCCTTTCCGCCCGCCGCTTCGATCTTTTCCTTGGCGGAGGCGGAGAAAGCCGTGGCGCGGACAGTGAGCTTCTTGGTCAGAGTCCCGTTGCCCAGCACCTTCACGCCGTACTCGCACTTGGAAAGGATGCCCATTTCCAGCAGGTCACAGACATTGACGGTGGCGCCGTCCTCAAACTTGTTCAAAGAAGCCACGTTGATGGCCTCCAGGGGCTTGGCGAAAATGTTGTTGAAGCCGCGCTTAGGCAGCCGGCGGGCCAGAGGCATCTGGCCGCCTTCGAAGCCCACGCGGACGCCGCCGCCGGAGCGGGCCTTCTGGCCCTTGTGTCCCTTACCGGCGGTCTTGCCGTTGCCGGTGCCGGGGCCGCGGCCCTTGCGCTTGCCCACCTGGGTGGAGCCGGCCGCGGGAGAAAGATCATGCAGATTCATGATTGTTGCTCCTCCTTACTTGTCCTCGGTGACCTGCAGGAGGTAACCGATGCTGGCGATCTTGCCGCGGGTGGCGGCATTGTCCGGCTGGACGGTAGTGTCGCCGATCTTGCGCAGGCCCAGGGCTTCCGCCGTGGCCTTGTGCTTGGCGATGCGGCCGTTCAGGCTCTTGATCAGCTTGATGTTCACGTTAGCCATTTTGCGACCTCCTCCTTAACCGACGATTTCTTCTACGCTCTTGCCGCGCTGACGGGCCACCTCTTCGGGGGTCCGCAGGGACTTGAGGCCCTCGAAGGTGGCGGAAACCACGTTCTGGGGGTTGTTGGAGCGCAGGCACTTGGCGCGGATGTCACGGATGCCGGCGGCCTCCATGACGGCGCGGACCGGGCCGCCGGCGATGATGCCGGTACCGGGGGCGGCGGGCTTGAGCATCACCTTACCGGCACCAAAGATGCCGGTGACCTCGTGGGGGATGGTGGTGCCGGAGACGCTCACCTTGATCATGTTCTTCTTGGCATCCTCGATGCCCTTGCGGATGGCCTCGGGAACTTCGGCGGCCTTACCGGTGCCGAAGCCCACATTCCCCTTCTCGTCGCCGACCACCATGAGGGCGGCGAACTTCATGACACGGCCGCCCTTGACGGTCTTGGACACGCGGTTCAGGGAAACGAGCTTCTCGCTGTACTCGCTCTGCTCTTTTTCAAATCTAGGCATTTCGTTTCCTCCTCCCGTTAAAATTCCAGGCCGCCCTCACGGGCGCCCTCGGCCAAGGCCGCGACACGGCCGTGGTAGACATAGCCGCCGCGATCGAACACCACGTTGGTGATGCCCGCGGCCTTGGCGCGCTCGGCCACCATCAGGCCCACCTTCTTGGCCGCCTCGCAGTTGGAGCCGGTGCCCTCGAAGGCCTTGTCCAGGGAGGAAGCGGCGACCAGGGTCTTGCCGTTGACATCGTCGATGACCTGGGCATAGATGTTGGTCCCGCTGCGGAACACGTTCAGACGGGGTCTCTCGGGCGTGCCGGAGATTTTGGCGCGCACTCTCTTGTGGCGCTTAAGCCGCTGGGCGTTGGTATCGATTTTCTTGATCATATTGGCACACCTCCTTACTTCTTCTTGACGCCGGTCTTGCCTTCCTTGCGGCGGATGACCTCGTCAGCATATTTGATCCCCTTGCCCTTGTAAGGCTCGGGAGGTCTTTTCTCTCTCACTTCGGCGGCAAACTGGCCCACCTTCTGCTTGTCGGGCCCGCTGATGACGATGTGGTTGGCATCGGGCACGTCGATGGTGATGCCGTCGATCTCCTCCACGATGACCTGATGGGAGAAGCCCAGGTTCATCACCAGCTTCTTGCCGTCCTTGGCCACGCGGTAACCCACGCCGTTGACTTCCAGGTTCTTCTTGAAGCCGTCGGTCACGCCCACCACCATGTTATTGAGCAGGGTGCGGGTCAGGCCGTGAAGGCTGCGGTTCTCTTTGGCGTCGTCGGGACGGGTCACGTGGAGCTCGGAACCCTCCTGGGTAATGGTCATAGCGGGGCACAACTGCTGGCTCAGGGTCCCCTTGGGGCCCTTGACGGTCACCAGGTTGCCCGCCTCGATCTTCACGTCCACACCGGCGGGGACAGAGATCGGCATTCTACCAATTCTAGACATTCTCTTTTCCCCTCCTTACCACACGAAAGCCAGGACTTCACCGCCGACGTGGGCCGCGCGGGCAGCCTTGTCGGTCATGACGCCCTTGGACGTGGAGACAATGGCGATACCCAGGCCCTTGATGACCCGGGGCAGCTCGTCGGCACCGGCATAGACCCGCAGGCCGGGCTTGGACACCCGGCGCAGGCCGGTGATGACCTTCTCCTTGTTGGGCTGGTTGTACTTCAGGGCCACCCGGATGATGCCCTGGGTGCCATCGTCGATGAGCTGGTAGTTCTTGATATAGCCCTCATCCAGCAGGATCTGCGCGATGGACTTCTTCATGTTGGACGCGGGAACGTCCACAGTGTCATGCTTGGCGTTGTTGGCGTTGCGGATGCGGGTGAGCATATCCGCAACAGGATCGGTGATATGCATGTGTGTTACCTCCTATTAGAGTTACAGGCGTTCCGCCTGTGTCAGCGGAAGGTATCCAAGCTAGGTAACTTAGACCTGTTGCCGCCGGCGGGGGTTCGTTCAAATAACCGGGGAAGAGGCGGGCTGGTATTTACCAGCTCGCCTTCTTGACTCCGGGGATCTGACCCTTGTAAGCCAGCTCGCGGAAGCAGATACGGCAGACGCCGTAGTCCCGCAGGTAGGCGTGGGGACGGCCGCAGATCTTGCAGCGGTTATAGCGGCGGCTGGAGAACTTGGGCTCAGCCTGCTGCTTGAGGATCATAGATTTCTTAGCCATTCGATTGCCTCCTTACGCCCGGGCGGCGAAGGGCGCGCCGATGAGCGTCAGCAGCTCCCGGGCCTCCTCGTCGGTGTTGGCGGTAGTGCAGAAAACCACATCCATGCCGCGGATCTTGTCGATTTTATCGTACTCGATCTCGGGGAAGATGAGCTGCTCCTTGATGCCCAGGGCGTAGTTGCCGCGGCCGTCGAAGGAGTTGGGGTTGATGCCCCGGAAGTCACGGACACGGGGGAGGGCCACGTTGAACAGGCGGTCCAGGAACTCCCACATCCGGTCACCCCGGAGGGTGACCTTGGCGCCGATGGGCATCTCCTCCCGCAGCTTGAAGTTAGCCACGGACTTCTTGGCCTTGGTGATGATGGCCTTCTGGCCGGTGATCTTGTTCAGATCGCCCACGACGGCCTCCAGGACCTTGGCGTTGTCCCGGGCCTCACCGCAGCCGCAGTTGACCACGATCTTCTCCAGCTTGGGGATCTGCATGACGGACTTGTAGCCGAACTTCTGCATCAGAGCAGGAGCGACTTCCTTCTGGTACTTCGCCTTCAGGTTAGGCATTTTCTGATCAGCCATTTGTTACTCCTCCTCTCTCAGATCTCAGCGCCGCACTTCTTGCAGACGCGGACACGCTTGCCGTCGGCGCCCACCTTGCTGGCGGGGCGGGTGGGCTTGTTGCACTTGGGGCACACCCGCATGACCTTGCAGGCGTAGATGGGGGCTTCCTTCTTCATGATGCCGCCCTCCTCGCCCTGCTTGCGGGGCTTCTGGTGACGGGTGGCCACATTGACCTTCTCCACAACGACCTTGCGGGTCTCGGGCATGGCCTCCAGGACCTTGCCCTGCTTGCCCTTGTCCTTGCCGGAGAGAACGACGACGGTGTCGCCCTTCTTGATGCTCATAGTGTTCATGTTCTTCTCCTACCCCCCTTACAGCACTTCGGGGGCCAGGGACAGGATCTTCATGTAATCCTTGTCCCGGAGCTCCCGGGCCACGGGCCCAAAGATACGGGTGCCTCTGGGGTTCTTGTCGTCCTTGATGAGGACGGCGGCGTTCTCGTCGAACCGGACGTAGCTGCCGTCGGCACGATGGATGCCCTTGGCGGTACGGACGATAACGGCCCGGACCACTTCGCCCTTCTTCACGGTGCCGCCGGGTTGAGCCTTGCGGACAGAGGCCACAACGACGTCGCCGATGTTGCCGAACTTCCGCTTGGAGCCGCCCAGGACACGGATGGTCTTGATCTCCTTGGCGCCGGTATTATCGGCCACCTTCAGATAACTTTCCTGCTGAATCATACTGGCACCTCCTTATTTGGCTTTCTCGAGGATCTCGACCACGCGCCAGCGCTTGTCCTTGGACAGGGGCCGGGTCTCCATGACCCGCACGCGGTCGCCCACGCCGCAGGCGTTCTGCTCATCGTGGGCTTTGAGCTTATAGGTCCTCTTGACGATTTTCTTGTACAGCGGGTGGGCCACACGGTCGGCGATGGCCACCACAACGGTCTTGTCCATCTTATCGGAAACCACCATGCCGACTCTGGTCTTGCGGGAAGAAGTACGCTTCTCTTCGCTCATGTTCTACTCCTCCTTATCGGCTGGCGAGCTGCTGCTCGCGGATGATGGTCTTGACCCGGGCAATGTCCCGCTTGACCTGAGCGATCTTCACGGGGTTATCGAGCTGGTTGGTCGCGTGCTGAAGACGGAGCTGGAACAGGTCCTTCTTCAGGTCGCCCAGCTTGGTCTCCAGCTCGGCGGCGCTCATTTTACGGACGTCATTCGCTTTCATCTTCATTCACCACCATTCTCGGTCACAACAGGGGTTTCTTTCTTCACGATCTTGCACTTGACGGGCAGCTTGTGGCTGGCCAGACGGAGGGCCTCCTTGGCCACTTCCTCGGACACGCCGCCGATCTCGAACATGACGCGCTCGGGCTTGACCACGGCGATCCAGTACTCAGGGGCGCCCTTACCGGAGCCCATACGGGTACCCAGGGCCTTCTTGGTCACGGGCTTGTCGGGGAAGATCTTGATCCAGACCTTACCGCCGCGCTTGGTGTAACGGGTCATGGCCACACGGGCGGCCTCGATCTGGTTCGAGGTGATCCAGGCGGGCTCCGTGGACTGGAGGCCCCACTCGCCGTAGGTCACGGTGTTGCCGCGGGTGGCCTTACCGGTCATGCGGCCACGGTGAACGCGGCGGTATTTTACTCTCTTGGGCAGCAGCATTTAATTCTGGCCTCCTTCCTGAGTCTCAGGGGCAGCGGGAGCGGGAGCGGCGGGACGGGGGGCGGGCCGGCTCTGCA
Source organism: Oscillospiraceae bacterium (assembly GCA_022846075.1). Lineage (GTDB taxonomy): Bacteria > Bacillota > Clostridia > Oscillospirales > Oscillospiraceae > Vermiculatibacterium. Next base: position 412,988 of record AP025582.1, on the reverse strand, counting down.
CCCGGTTAAAGGTGGGCTGGCTGGGGCCGCCGCGGCGGTCGTCACGGCGGAAGCCGCCGCCCCGGCGGTCGCCGTCACGGCGATCCCGGCGGGGACGCTCGGGGCGCTCCTTAAAGGTCTTGGTGTCCAGGGTGCGGGGGGTGGAGCGAAGGGTCTGGGTCAGCACCTCGCCCTTGTAGATCCACACCTTCACGCCGATGCGGCCGTAGGTGGTGGCAGCCTCGGTGAAGCCGTAGTCGATGTCGGCCCGGAGGGTCTGCAGGGGGATGGTGCCGTCGTGATAGTGCTCGTTGCCGGCGATCTCGCGCCCGCCCAGACGGCCGGAGCAGGAGACCTTGATGCCCAGGGCACCGGCGCGCATGGCGCGGCCCATGGCGTTCTTCATGGCCCGGCGGTGGCCGATGCGGGCCTCAAGCTGCTGGGCGATGTTCTCGGCCACCAGCTGGGCGTTGGTGTCCATGCTCTTGACCTCGACGATGTTGAGGGCCACAGGCTTGCCGATCATCTTCTCCACCTGGAGGCGGATGCGCTCGATCTCGGTGCCGCCCTTGCCGATGACCACGCCGGGCTTGGAGCAGTGCAGGTAGATGCGGACCTTGGCGCTGTCGCGCTCGATCTCGATCTTGGGCACTCCGGCGGAGTACAGGGTCTTTTTCAGGTACTCACGGATCTTGTGGTCCTCCACCAGCAGGTCGCCCACGTTCTCGTTCTTGGCGTACCAGCGGGAATCCCAATCCTTGATGACGCCGACGCGGAGGCCGTGCGGATTGACTTTCTGTCCCATATTACTTGGCCTCCTTTTCCGCCACAGTGATGGTGATGTGAGAAGTGCGCTTGTTGATCCGGTAGCCGCGGCCCTGGGCCCGGGGCATCATCCGCTTGATGATGGGGCCGGGGGTGGCGAAGGTCTCGGACACGTACAGCTTCTCGGGGTCCATCTGGTGGTTGTTCTCGGCGTTGGCGGCGGCGCTCTTGAGGAGCTTCAGAAGAAGCTCAGAGGCGGCCTTGGGCGTGGTCATGAGAATGGCGGTGGCCTGGGCCACGCTCTTGCCGCGGATCAGGTCGCACACGATGCCGACCTTCCGGGGAGAGATACGGGCGTATCTCAGAACTGCTTTCGCTTCCATATTCTCTCTCCTCCTTACTTACCAGTCTTGCTGCCCGAGTGGCCCTTGAAGGTGCGGGTGGGGGCGAACTCGCCCAGCTTGTGGCCCACCATATCCTCAGTGACGTAAACGGGCACGTGCTTGCGGCCGTCGTGGACGGCAAAAGTGTGACCAACGAAGGAGGGGAAGATGGTGGAGGCACGGCTCCAGGTCTTCAGAACCTTCTTCTCGTTCTTCTCATTCAGCTCGTCGACCCGCTTCAGCAGCTCGGGGGCGCAAAACGGGCCTTTCTTGATGCTTCTAGACATGTTTTACTACCTCCTTACTTACTTCGCGTTACGGTGCTTGACGATGAACTTCTCGGTGCGGCTCTTCTTGGAGCGGGTCTTGTAACCCATGGCCGGCTTGCCCCAGGGAGTGACAGGGCCGGGACGGCCCACGGGGGACTTGCCCTCGCCGCCGCCGTGGGGGTGGTCATTGGGGTTCATGACGGAGCCGCGGACGGTGGGCCGCCAGCCCATGTGGCGCTTCCGGCCGGCCTTGCCCAGCTGGATGTTCTCATGGTCGGTGTTGCCCACCTGGCCGATGGTGGCCATGCACTCGGGGCGGATATAGCGCATCTCGCCGGAGGGGAGGCGGACCTGGGCCATGCCGTTCTCCTTGGCCATCAGCTGGGCGGCCACACCGGCGGAACGGACCAGCTGGCCGCCCTTGCCGGGGTAGAGCTCGATGTTGTGGATCATGGTGCCCACGGGGATCTCGCTGATGGGCATGGCGTTGCCCGGCAGGATGTCGGAGCCGGAGCCGGTCATGATGATGTGCCCGGCCTTCAGGCCCACGGGAGCCAGGATATACCGCAGCTCGCCGTCGTCATACTTGATGAGGGCGATGTTGGCGGAGCGGTTGGGGTCGTACTGCAGGTTCACCACAGTGGCCCGGCCGGCCTTGTCCCGCTTGAAGTCCACGATGCGGTACTTCTTCTTGTTGCCGCCGCCGCGGTGGCGGACGGTGATGCGGCCGTAGCTGTTGCGGCCGGCGTTCTTCTTCAGGTTCTCCAGAAGGCTGCGCTCGGGCTTGGCCTTCTTGTCGATCCCCTCGAAAGCGGACACGGTCATGTGGCGCCGGGAGGGGGTCGTCGGTTTATAAGTCTTGATCGCCATTTTCCTTCTCCTCCTTACACCATACCCTCGAAGAACTCGATGGACTTGGAATCGGCGGTCAGGGTGACCATAGCCTTCTTCCAGGAGGCACGGCGGCCGGCGGGATAACGGCCGGTGCGCTTCTCCTTGCCATACATGTTCAGGGTGTTGACCTTGGCAACCTTCACGCCGAAGATCTCCTCGACCGCCTTGGCGATCTCGATCTTGTTGGCGTCCTTGGCCACCTCAAAGGTGTACTTCTTGTTTTCGGTCTCGCCCATCGACTGCTCGGTGATGATGGGGCGCTTGATGATGTCATAAGCGGTAGCAGCCATTACGCGAACACCTCCTCGATCTGGGCCAGGGCGGCCTTGTCCACGATGAACTCGTTGGCGTTGACGATGTCATACACATTGATCAGCGTGGCGGGGGAAGTCACGACGCCGGGGATGTTCCGGGCGGACTTCACCACGTTGGGGCAGGCGGTGACCACGACGGCCTTGCCGGCGCCCATGGTGTTCAGGAAGCTCTGGAAGGTCTTGGTCTTGATCTCGTCCATGCCGAGATCCTCCACCACAAAGACCTTGCCCTCAGCCGCCTTGGCGGAGAGAGCGGACTTCAGAGCCAGGCGCTTCACCTTCTTGTTGAGGGTGTAGCGGTAAGAGCGGGGCTTGGGGGCGAACACGATGCCGCCGTGGGTCCACTGGGGAGCCCGGGTGGAACCCTGACGGGCCCGGCCGGTGCCCTTCTGGCGCCAGGGCTTGCGGCCGCCGCCGGAGACCTCCGCGCGGGTCAGGGCGCTCTGGGTGCCCTGCCGGCAGTTGGCCAGGTGGTTCTTCACAACGTCGTGCATGACGCTGACGTTGGGCTCAATGCCGAAGATGGCGTCGCTCAGGTCGATCTCACCGACCTGCTTGCCGGCCATATCAAAAACGTTAGCCTTAGGCATGTCTTTTCTCTCCTCTCCTTAAGCGTTGCGGGCCGAAGCCTTCTGGGGGTTACGGCCGGACGCCTTCTGCGGGTTCTTGCTCTCCGCGGCGGCAGCGCCCTTCTCCTTGACGTTGATCACGCTGTTGCGCAGATACACAACGCCGCCCTTGGGGCCGGGAACGGCGCCCCGCACGGCGATGACGCCCAGCTCGGTGTCCACCTTGATGATGTCCAGGTTCAGCACGGTGACCTGGTCAACGCCCATGTGGCCGGCGCCGATCTTGCCCTTGAAGATCCGGGAGGGATCGGTGCTGGAGCCCATGGAGCCCGCGTGACGGTGGACAGGGCCGCCGCCGTGGCTGGTGGGGGTCCGCTGGGCGCCCCAGCGCTTGATGACGCCGGCGTAGCCGTGGCCCTTGCTGATGCCGGTGACGTCCACCCGGTCGCCCTCGGCGAAGACGGAGCAGTCCACGGTGTCGCCCACGTTGAGGCTGTCGCAGTCCTGGAGCTTGAACTCCTTGAGGGTCTTTTTCAGAACGCCGTCGCCGGCCTTCTTCAGATGGCCCAGCTCGGGCTTGGTGAGCTTGCGCTCGGCCACGTCCTCGTAGCCCAGCTGCACGGCGTTGTAGCCGTCCTTTTCCTCGGTCTTCTTCTGCACTACGGTGCAGGGGCCGGCGGCGATGACGGTGACCGGGATCACGTGTCCGGCTTCGTCGAAGATCTGCGTCATGCCGACCTTCTTGCCGATGATGGCCTTTTCCATGTGTTTTCCTCCTTAATTAAGGTTATTGGTCGGGGCACCGGGTGCCGCGACTTGACCCGCCCATCTCAAAAAGCGATGGGCCGCGGTACACAAAATTAAAACGCGGGGGCGGGGATCTTACAGCTTGATCTCGATATCCACGCCGGCGGGGAGCTCCAGGCTCATCAGGGCCTCCACGGTCTTGGGGGAGGGCTTGATGACGTCGATGAGCCGCTTGTGGGTGCGGCGCTCGAACTGCTCCCGGCTGTCCTTGTACTTGTGGACGGCCCGCAGGATGGTGACGACTTCCTTCTTGGTGGGCAGGGGGATGGGGCCGGAGACGGTGGCGCCGGTGCGCTTGGCGGTCTCCACGATCTTCTCGGCGCTCTGGTCGATGAGCTGGTGGTCGTAGGCCTTGAGACGGATGCGGATCATTTCTTTCTGAGCTGCCATGGTTTGTTTCCTCCTTAACATACGAGTGGTGGTGTTGGGTGCCGCCCTTCGTACGGTGAGAACTTTTTCTGACCACTATCTCGTGCGTATCACTCCACGACAGAAAGAAAACCGGCAGGATAAAGCCGGCCGGTTCTGCCTCAGCGTGACGATATACGCTGGCACAGAGGTTCTCAGCCGCCCGATTCAACGGACATACTCCGCGGAAGTTACCGGTCACAGACCGCAATCTCCCGCATCATCGCATAGTGCGCCCCTAAACAGGCGCTTGATAATAATACAGCAAACCTCTTTGCAAGTCAAGCAAAATATTCAATTTTTTTGAGGAATTTTCGCCCTCCGGGGCTTACCTGAGAGGAGGCCCCAAAACGCGCGCTCAACCGCGGGCTGAGGGATAAGGAAACCCGTATCTTTGGGGCTTCCCCCGGGGTCCAGCGGACCTCAGCAACAGCTTAGGCCCACTTTGATGCAAGCAAAGTCGTTGAGGTCATATGCCGCAGGCCAAGGTGTCTTTTAGGCTTCCCCTCGGGGGAAGCTGTCAGCCGCAGGCTGACTGATGGAGGGAACCTATCCCTCCCCCACTACCTTATATATATCCTCATACCCCCCGGCTCCACTCGGGCCGTATCCCCCGCTCCCCCGCCAGGGCGGCGTCGATGGCGGCGAGAAAGTTTTCCCGCTCGGCGGGCAGGCTCCCCTTCAGGGGCAGGTAGTTGGAGGCGTGGTCGCAGGTAAAGTGGAGGGGCATCACGTCCAGCCCCTCGATCAAGAGCCGGACCTCCTGGAGGCTCTCCCGGGCCGTCACCGGCGTAAACCGCCCCGCCCGCCAGTCCCGCCAGAGGGGCGTCCCCTCCTCCAGCATCAGGGACAGGGCCGACAGGTGCCGGGGCTTCATCTCGTTCATCATGTCCACCGTGTCCAGGATGTGCCGCCGGGAGGCCTCCCCCGGTCCCGCCAGCCCCAGGATCACCATGGCCCACAGGTCCAGCCCGGCCTCCCGGACCCGCTTCCCGGCCTCCAGCATCTCTTGGGCACCCACCCCTTTGCGGATGGCGCGGAGCAGGGCGTCGTTCCCCGTCTCCACCCCCAGATAGACCCGCTGGAGCCCCGCCGCCTGGAGGGCCCGCCACTGCTCCGGGGTCTTGTCCAGAATGGTCCGTGGTCCGGCGTAGCTGGTGACCTTTATGAGGCCGGGAAAGGCGTCATAGAGGGCCTTCAGAATAGTCAGCAATTCTTCCATGGGCAGGGCCGCGGCGTCGCCGTCGCAGAGGAACACCCGCTCCACGTCCCCGTACCGGGCTTTGGCCATCTGGATATCCTCCAAAATGTCCGCCAGGGGCCGGGTGTGGAACCGCTTGCCCTTGTACATCCCGCAGAAGGTGCATCCGTTGTGGGAACAGCCCACCGTGACCTGGAGCAGGTAGCTCCGCCACTCCCCCGGCGGGCGGTAGATAGTGCCCTCGTATCTCATGTCCTCTCCGCCTCCAGCGCCGCCAGGGCCGCCGCCTTGGCCTTCTCCACGTCCAGCTTCTCCCCCGTGAAATGCTCCAGAGCCAGGATAGCCTGATGGAGGAGCATCCCCAGGCCGTTCATGGCCGGGTACCCCCCCGCCCGGGCCCGCCGGAGCAGCTCGGTCTCCTCCGGGGCGTAGATGACGTCGCACACCGCCGCGTGGGGGGGCAGGCAGTCCAGGAAGGACAGGTCGGCAAACTGGGTTCCGGTGCCCGCCATCCCCAGGGAGGTGCAGTTCACCAGCACATCGCTCTCAGAAGCAAGTTTACATAAAGTTTCAATTTCAAACCCGGCGGGGGTCAGGCTGGCCGGGTCGGCGGCGCACAGCGCCTCCGCCTTTTCCACCGTGCGGTTGCACACGGTGACCTTGGCTCCCGCCCCGGCCAGGGCCAGAGCCACCGCCTTGGCGGCGCCGCCGGAGCCCAGCAGGGTCACCCGCTTCCCGGCGGGCTCCACGCCCAAATCCGCCAGGGCCCGGAGAAATCCGGCTCCATCGGTGTTATATCCGTAATATTTCCCGTCACAAATACAAACCGTATTCACCGCGCCGCACCGTCGGGCCCCCTCGTCCACCTCGTCCATCAGGGGAAAGAGCTCTTCCTTATGGGGCATGGTGGCATTGAACCCGGCATATCCCGCGTAGGCGGCACACTCCAGCCACCGGCCCGCCTCCCCCTTCGGAACAGGTTGACATAAATAGATATAGTCCAGGCCCAGGGCGGAGATCATGGCGTTTTGAAGAATGGGCGACTTGGAGTGGAGCACCGGGTCGCCGATGACACAGAGCTTCCGGGTGGTGTTTTTCACTTCCACGCGCATCTCTTTTTCCTCCTCCTGTTCCGGCGGCCGGTGGTCGGGCAGGGCGGCGTTGACCGCGAAGGCCACGGCCACCCCCACCACCGTCTCCATAATCCGGGCGGCGGCGTAGTAATACCGGGCCACGCCGGTGACCCCGGTGATGAGCATGACGCAGGGCACGATACAGGCCATGCCGCAGGCGGCGGGCCGCCCGATGAGCTGGCAGATCCACAGCCCCGCCACGCACACCAGTCCCAGCACAGGCACCAGAACCAGCGGGGCATCCAGCCGTTCCCCCAACAGCAGGGTGGCCGCCCCCAGGAGCCCGCCCACAAAGACGCCGATGAAGCGGGAGACCCCCTGCCGAAGGGTCTGGCCCATACTGCTCTGCATACACACGATACAGGCGATGCAGGCGTAGAGGGGCCCCACATACCCCAGCACCCCCGGCCGGCCGCTGTCGTACAGAAGGCCGAAGGGGACAAACAAAAGGTAGGAGAGTATCACCGCCACCGCCGTCTTGATCACACGCATGCCCACCTTGGGCACGGTCACTTTTGTCATGGTCTCCCTCCGTCTCCGGCAAGCCTGTTTCAGTCCTTCTGGTCCAGGAAGTACCCCATGGCCGCCTCATAGCCGTAGAGGCCCAGGCCGCACACCTGCCCCACGCAGGCGGGGGCGGTGACCGACTTGTGCCGGAACTCCTCCCGCTGGTGGACATTGGAGATGTGGACCTCCACGCAGGGCACGCCCACCGCCTTCAGGGCGTCCAGGATGGCGTAGCTGTAATGGGTAAAGGCCCCGGGGTTCATGATGATGGCGTCATAGACTCCGTCGGCGGCGTGGATGGCGTCGATGATGGCCCCCTCGTGGTTGGACTGGAAGCACTCCGCCGTGCTGCCGTGAGCGGCGGCAAAGGCCCGGAGCCGCTGGCACAGGCTCTCGTAATTCTCCTGGCCGTAGATGCCCGGCTCCCGCCTGCCCAGCAGGTTCAGGTTGGGCCCGTTGATGATGAGAAATTTCATTCCAATCCCTCCATGACCCTCGCCGCCGTGGAGACGGACGAGGTAAAGTCCGTGATGACGCGGTCGGCCCACTTCTCATAGACGCTCCGCCGCTCCGCCGCCTTCGCCAGGAAGGCCTCCCGTCCGTCCTGGGCCAGGGGCCGGTCGGCCAGGCTCTCGCTGTCGTAGATCTCCCCGGCGTCCCGGTCCAGCCAGAACACGGTGCCGCTTTCCTTCAGCGCCGAGATAGCGGCGTCCTGAAGGGGAAGACCGCCGCCGCAGGCGATAATAAGGTCGCTGCGCAGGGAAAGAGCCTGGGCCACGCCCAACTCCAGGGAGCGGAAATACCCCTCCCCCTCGGTGGCGAAGATCTCGGAAACAGTCAGCCCCTCCCGGGCCTCGATCAGCTGGTCGGTATCCACCAGCGTCCGTTTGAGCCTGCCCGCCAGCAGATGTCCCACGGTGGTCTTGCCGCAGCCCATCATGCCGATCAGTATGATGTTTTTCATCCCTCATACCCCCGAAAATTGCCCAACACCCGGAAATCGGCGGTGAGCTGGGAGAGTTCGTGAAGCACCCCGTCCATACCGGGGGCCAGCAGGTCGCCGGTGCACTCCAGGAAGAAGAGGTACTCCCACCCCCGTCCGGGGATGGGGCGGGACTCGATCTTCTGAAGGTTCAATCCTTGTACGGCGAAAATGGTCAGGATCTCGTGGAGGGAGCCGGTCTGGTGGGGCAGGGAAAAGAGGGCGGAGATCTTGTTTCTCCCCTCCCGGAGCTCGGGTACCGGCGAGACCACCACGAACCGGGTGACGTTGGCGGCGTTATGGTTGATGCCCTCGGCCAGGACCCGGAGCCCGTAAAGCTTAGCCGCCCGCTTGGAGCAGATGGCGGCGGCCCTCATGTCCCCCGTCTCTTTCACCTGCTTGGCGGAGCCCGCAGTGTCCAGGGTGGGCACCCGCCGCCAGTGGCGGTGGCTGTCCAGGAACTTGTCGCACTGCATCAAGCCCTGCTCATGGGAATAGACCGTCTCGATCTCCTCCAGCGTCACCCCGGGGAGCGCGGCCAGACAGTGCTCCACCTTCACCTGCCACTCCCCCACCAGGGAGAAATCATATTGGGCCAGCAGGTCGTAGACCTGCCGGATGGAACCGGTAGAGGAATTTTCGATGGGGAGGACGGCATAGTCGGCGCCCCCCGCCGCCAGGGCCTCGAACACGTCCCCGAACCAGGGCAGGCCCTTGGCCCGGACGCCCTCCCCGAAGAATCCGGCGGCGGCCTCCTCGCTGTACGCCCCCGGCTCCCCCTGGTAGACCACCCGGGGGTCCCGCACCGGGGAGCGGCGGCGCTTCAGAGCCTTGAGCCACCGGGCATAGCCCGCGTCCTCCGCCCCCTCCCGCACCAGCGTCCGCTGCTGGCGGCGGGAGATGGCCATGATGGACTCATACAGGACGGCCAGGTCGGCCCGGCGGGCCGGGTCGTCGGTCAGGGCCGTCTTGGCGGCGATGACCCGCCGCTCCCGCTCGGCGTCCAGCACCGGGATCCCGTTGGCCTTTTTGTAGGCCCCCACCCGGCCGGTGACCTCCATCCGTTTCAAAAACAGCTCCACCAGCCGGGCGTCGATGTCGTCGATCTGACGGCGGTAGTCCTCTAACTCACTCATGCGATCACTCCTCAAATTCCCAGCACTTCGCAAGCCGCCAGGGCCGCCGCCGCCTCGATCACCGGCACCGCCCGGTGGACCACGCAGGGGTCGTGGCACTTCCCCAAAAAGCGCGCCGCGCTTTCCGGGGGCCCCTTCTATTTCACATCCTCGGCGGGAGTAAATCCCGCCTGCGGAAATCCTCCGCTCCCCTTCGGATTTACGCCGCTTTCCGCGGCGGCTCGCCTGCGCTCGCGGGCCGCCACGCCCCTAGATGCCCAAAACCTCGCAGGCAGCTAAGGCAGCGGCGGCCTCAATCACCGGTACCGCCCGGTGGACCACGCAGGGGTCGTGGCGGCCCTTGATCTCAATCTCCACCTCTTCCCCGGTGCGCAGGTCCACGCTCTCCTGGGGCAGGGCGATGGAGGGGGTGGGGCGCATGGTCACCTCGAAGGTCACCGGCATCCCGTTGGTGATGCCCCCGTTGACCCCGCCGGCGTTGTTGGTGCGGGTGACTACCTTACCATCCACCACCTCGAAGGGGTCGTTGGCCTCGGTGCCCCGCATATAGGCAAAGGCCACTCCGGCGCCGAAGGCCACCGCCTTCACGGCCGGGACGGCAAAGAGATACTGGGAAAAAATCCCCTCCACGTTGCGGCCGAAGTCCGGAGCCCCCAGGCCCACGGGCAAGCCGGTGACGGCGCACTCGATGGAGCCGCCCACGGAGTCCTGTCCCTCCTTGGCCTCCAGAATGGCCTTTTTCATCTCCTCGCCCTTGGCGTCGTCCAGCACGGGGAAGGGCTTATCCGCCACCCCCCGAAGCTCCTGGGGATCGTTCAGGGCGGCATCGGTGATGCCGTAGATGGCGCTGATGTGGGCCCCCACCCAGACGTTTTTCTCGGCCAAAAGCTGTTTGGCCACCGACCCCGCCGCCACCAGAGGGGCGGTGAGGCGGCCGGAGAAGTGGCCGCCGCCCCGGTAGTCGAGACAGCCCTTGCTCTGGATGAACCCGGCGAAGTCGCCGTGGCTGGGCCGGGGGGTGTAGCGCAGGGCCTCATAGTCCCCGGAGTGCTGGTCGGAGTTGGCAATGACCAGGGCCAGGGGAGCGCCGGTGGTCCTGCCCTCAAAGACGCCGGAGAGGATGTTCACCACGTCCGCCTCCTTCCGGGCGGTGGAGAGGGCGTCCTTCCCGGTGGCGCGGCGGGAGAGGTCCTTTCCCATGGCCTCCAGGTCCAGCTCCAGACCGGCGGGCACCCCCTCCAGCACCACGCCGATGGCGGGGCCGTGGGACTCGCCGAAGATGGTATACTTCATACGTCCTCCTCCCGGGCGGTCCGGCCGCCCAAGGCTGTATAGTCTTCCCAGAAATTCGGATAGGATTTCCGCACGCTCTCCGCCCCGGTGAGGGTCACAGGGCCGGCGCACCGGGTGGCGGCCACCGCCAGCATCATGGCGATGCGGTGGTCGTTGTGGCTGTCTACCTTGCCGCCGGTGAGGGCCTCCACCCCTTGGATGGTGAGGCTGTCAGGGCCCTCGGTCACCCGGGCGCCCAATTTACATAATTCTTCCCGGACAGCGGCAAGGCGGTCGCTCTCCTTCATCCGCAGGCGCGCGGCGTTCACGATATGGGTGGTCTGGCCCGCCCGAAGGGCGGCGTGGACGGCCAGCTCGGGCACCAGATCGGGACACTGGGAGACGTCCAGGTCTACTATTCCAGATTGACATAATTTTTCATAATAGGCCGCCGCCCTCCTGTCGCCCTGGGTGGAGCGGGGGTTCATATTTTTTATATCAACCCTGTTCCCCAGGCCGTTGGCGGCGTACCAGAAGCCCGCCTGGGACCAGTCGGCCTCGATGGCCACCTCCGCCGGGCGGTAGGTCTGCCCGCCGGGGACGGCCAGGGCGCGGTCGTCCAGCCAGTCGGCCTTGACCCTGAAGGCGGACAGGGCTTCCAGGGTCATGTCCACGTAGTTCCGGGACTCCAAATCTGTGGTTAACATAATTTTTGAATTGCCCTCCAGCAGAGGCAGGGCGTAGAGCAGGCCGGTGATAAACTGGGAGGAGACGTCGCCGGGGAGGCGGTATTCGCCGGGGGCGAGGACGCCCCGGACACCCAGGATGTTTTCCCGCTGGCGGTAGTAGACGCCCTTCTCCTCGAAGAGGTCGAAGTAGGGCTTTTGGGGCCGCTCCATGAGGCGGCCCTCCCCCCAGAAGCGGGCCCCGCCCCGGAGGGCCAGGGCCACAGGGATGAGGAAGCGGAGGGTGGAGCCGGACTCGCCGCAGAAGAGCAGGGGGAGGTCTTCGCCGGTGGCTTGAAGGGCCCGCTCCTGGCGGGCCTGGCGTGTCTTGAGCTCCTCCGGCGGCATATCCTTCGGGACCTCGAAGAGGGGCCACCACGCCTTCCCGGCGTCCAGCAGGGCGGACATGCAGTGCCGGGTGGCCTGGATGTCCTGGGAGTCGGCCAGGTTGTGGATGACGCTCCCCGCTCCCGCCAGGGCGGCGGCGATGAGGAAACGGTGGGACTGGGATTTGGATGGGGGCGGGGTGACGCTCCCGGACAGCTTGTGGGGGGTGAGGGTGAGGGTCATCGGGGGGGCTCCTTTCCTGGTGCTTGAGGGGTGTTGTGGGGAAGTTTGGGCGGCTATCGGCCGTACAAGCTCCCCGTTACCGCTGATGTGTTCTTAACAGAGGGTTGGTTCTAGCCTTCCCCAGGGGGAAGGTGGCAGCGGCGAAGCCGCTGACGGATGAGGGGAACTGCAGACATGGGAAAGGCTTTACAAACCGATAAGCTCCCCTCATCAGTCTCGCTTCGCTCGACAGCTTCCCCCAGGGGAAGCCTATTTGACAAACTTTCCGAGCCCAGGCGTACCTATGAGTTGCAAATACTGACTGTACAACAGTGTTTAGCGGAAGCAATGCTAAGAGTAGCACGAGTTGACAAACGTCAGCGCCGGTCCTTAGGAACTGCCAGTTATAAATTTAGTTCCGGCTTTTTTTGCCCCGCAGGGCCACCCTGCCATACGTCCCCGCCCGGGGCGGGAAAACACTGCTAAAGCAATTCCAGCAGTTCCGCCTTGGGGAGCTGTTGGATCACCGCACGGCCCAGGGATTCCAGGAGGATGAGGGAGATATCCTCCCCCGCCCCCTTTTTGTCCCGGCCGATGGCGGCGGCGTAGGTGGCTCTGCCACAGGGGATGGCGGTGGGGAGGTCCAGGGCGGCGAGGACGGCTTCCAGATGGGCGGGGACGTCCGCGGGGGTGACACCCAGCGTCACGCCAAGGCGGGCGGCGGCCACCATGCCCGCCGCCACCGCCTGGCCGTGGGTCCATTTTTCATAATTTCCCGCCAGCTCGTAGGCGTGGCCCAGGGTATGTCCGAAGTTCAGGAGCATCCGCTTGCCGGTGTCCCGCTCGTCGGATTCCACTACCTGGCGTTTAATCTCACAGCAGGTATACAGGATGGATTCGATTTCCGCCGTGAGAGCGGCCCGGGTGGGGCGGGCGGCCAGGAAATCGAAGAAGAACTTGTCCCAGATACAGCCGTATTTGATGACCTCCGCCATGCCGTCGGAGAAGGTGGCGTCGGGAAGGGTGGCGAGGGTGTCGGTATCCATGAGCACCAGCCGGGGCTGCCAGAAGGCCCCGGCCAGGTTCTTGCCCGCCCGGAGGTCCACCGCCACCTTGCCGCCCACGGAGGAATCCACCTGGGCCAGGAGGGTGGTGGGGAGCTGGATGAAGTCCACCCCCCGGAGGACGGTGGCGGCGGCGAAGCCCGCCAGATCCCCCACCACACCGCCGCCCAGGGCCACCACCGCGTCAGTGCGGGTAAGACCGAAGTCCAGCATGGCCTCCCACAGCTCGGAGAGGCGCAGGGCGGATTTGGAGGCCTCACCGGCGGGGATGACGTGGATCTGGACCTGGAAGCCGGCGGCGGTTAGGCTCTCCTCCAGCCTCGGGGCGTAGAGGGGGTGTACGTTGGAATCCGTCACCACGAAAAGGCGGGTGGCCTTGGGGCAGACGGCCCGGATGGCCTCGCCGGCGGAGGTCAGGAGGCCGGGGGCGATTTGGATATCGTAGGAGCGCTCCTGTAAGCTGACGCGGAGGGTCTTCATGCGGACACTTCCTTTTTGAAGGGTGGCGGGCGGATGGTATCCGCCCCTACATTGGGGACGGCGGTGGAGAACGGACGCAGCCTGTATTGGGGGGTGGCGGGCGAATGATATCCGCCCCTACGTTATTTTATCAGAGTTTTGCCCACCAGGTCAACCAGGGCGGACACCTTGCCCATCAGATTGTCGAAGCGCTCCGGGGTCAAGGACTGCTGGCCGTCGCACTTGGCGTTGGCCGGGTCGTTGTGGACCTCGATGATGAGGCCGTCCGCCCCCGCCGCCACGGCGGCCAGGGCCAGGGGCTCCACCATCCAGTACATCCCGGCGGAGTGGGAGGGGTCCACGATCACCGGCAGGTGGCTCATCTTCTTCACCGCCGGGATGGCGGAGACGTCCAGGGTGTTGCGGGTGTAAGTCTCAAAGGTGCGGATGCCCCGCTCGCAGAGGATGACGTTCTCGTTGCCCTCCGACATGATGTACTCGGCGGACATGATCCACTCCTCGTAGCTGTTGGAGAGGCCCCGCTTCAAAAGGACGGGCTTGGAGAGCTTGCCCACCTCTTTCAAAAGGTCGAAGTTCTGCATGTTCCGGGCCCCCACCTGGATGACGTCCACCTTGTCCTCGAAGAGCTGGCAGTACTTGGGGCTCATGATCTCGGTGACGATGGGCATGCCGGTGGCGGCCTTGGCCTTCAAAAGGAGGTCCAGGCCCTCGGTGCCCATGCCCTGGAAGGAGTAGGGGGAGGTGCGGGGCTTGAAGGCGCCGCCCCGCATCAGGGCCGCGCCGGAGCGCTGGACGTCCTCGGCCACGGCGACGATCTGTTCCTCACTCTCCACCGAGCAGGGGCCGGCGATGACGGAGAAGTTCCCGCCACCGATTTTGGCGTCCCCCACCGTGACCACGGTGTCCTCGGGGTGGAACTTGCGGTTGGCCTTTTTGAAGGGCTCCTGGACCCGCATGACCCGCTCCACGTGCTCGTTGATGGAGATCTTGTCCATGTCCACGGCGGTGGTGTCCCCGACGAGGCCCAGGATGGTGCACCCCACGCCGTTGGTGATGCCCACCTGGAGGCCCTGGAGCTGGAACTGGGCCACCAATTTATCAATTTCCCGCTGCTGGGTGCCCGGCTTCATAACGACTACCATTTTACATCTTCCTTTCTCTTTTGACGGCAAAAAAGGGGCCCATTGATGAATGAACATCAATGAGCCCCTCTTGTATACGGGTATTCTCGCCCGGCGGTCAGCCGGACAAGCTCATTTCGTCCATCCTTTTTCACCCATGGCAAAATAGCCGGCGCTCATAAATCGAGCCCAGCCAAAGGTAAAAAAGGATGCAGTTGTGAGGGTGGTTCGGTTCATGCTTCTGCCCCACTTCTGGAAAGATTGTGGTTATTATACTCCGGTTGGGGGGAAAAGGCAACAAAAAGTTTAGGGGGACTTGCGGCGGGGATGCGGCGCGGGCGTATCCGTCAGCCCCGCAAGATAGTCCACGCTGGTGTGAAAGTACTGCGCGAGACGAATCACCATGTCCAAGGGACACAGGATTTTTCCACACTCGTAGCGGGAGTATGTGTTGGGCGCCACTTGCAGAAATTTGGCAATCTGTTGTTGGGAATAGCCGCTGGCTGTGCGCAGATTCCGAATCCTGACTGAAAAAATCATTCTCGTTTCCATATCATCACCAGGGCTATCATAGTAGTTTTTTGATTGAACACTTTTATTTTATCTGATATACGGATGTTTTTTCGCTCGCGGGTGGAGCGACCCTCTCAGTCAGGCTTCGCCTGACAGCTCCCCCGGAGGGGGAGCCCTTGGCAGGGATTGGAAGGGCTGTTCCGTTTTTTCTTGCCGTTTGCTTGTTGAGAGGTGGGCGGGCGGATAATATCCGCCCCTACGAATATGTGATACCTCATATAGGTGGGCTTTGTGTAATGGATACGTGATACTCGTGGTGCCGCCTATAGTTTGTACTCTCTCTTCCTTGTAGGGGCGGCTATCAGCCGCCCGTTCCTCGTCCTCCGTCCTCCGTATAAGCGAACCCCGGCGGTGCTACGGAGTGCGCCGCCGGGGTTTTCTCTGTTCTTGTGGACAGCTTGGGGTGGTTTCCAAAGGAGGGGCGCCCGCGGGCGCCCCTCCTTTGGTCGTTGAGAGAGGGGGTCTTGGGGGAGAGAGAGTCGAAACTCTCTCCCCCGAGTGCTTTCTTGGGGGGTGTGGGGGGCTATTCTTTCCAGAAAGAATAGCCCCCCACGCTTCCCCGCACGCTGAAACGTGCGTTAAACTCAATAAGCTACGCCCCAATAGACCATATGCCTGGCGGGCTTCCCGCAGCAGGCGCAGGTGTCGCCCAGGTGCTCCTGCTCCAGGGGAATGCACCGGGAGGTGACCCCGGCCTCCTCCTTCATTTTGAGCTCGCACTCCAGATCGCCGCACCACATGGTCTTGGCGAACCCGCCCTGGGCGGCCATCTTCTCCTTGACCTCGTCCAGGGTGGCGCAGGGGTAGGTGTTCTCCTCCCGGTTCTTAAGGGCCCGGGCGTACAGCCCGTCGTGGATGGCGTCCAGCATTTGGCCCACCGTCTCCTCGATATTGTCCAGGGAGACGAAGGCCTTCTCGCCGGAGTCCCGGCGGACCAGGACGCACTGGTTCTTCTCCATATCCTTGGGGCCCAGCTCCAGCCGCAGGGGCACGCCCTTCATCTCGTACTCGGCAAACTTCCAGCCGGGGGACTGGTCGGAGTCGTCCATCTTTACCCGGAAGCCCGCTTTTTGGAGCCGCTCCATCACGGCCCGGTTGGCCTCGATGACGCCCTCCTTGTGCTGGGCCACGGGGATGACGATGACCTGGGTGGGGGCGATACGGGGGGGCAGCACAAGGCCGTTGTTGTCGCCGTGGGTCATGATGATGCCGCCGATGAGCCGGGTGGACACGCCCCAGGAGGTCTGGTGGGGGTAATGGGGCTGGTTGTCCCTGCCGGTGAAGGTGATGTCGAAGGCCTTGGCGAAGCCGTCGCCGAAGTAGTGGCTGGTGCCGGCCTGGAGGGCCTTCTTATCGTGCATCATGCACTCCACGGTGTAGGTCTCCTCCGCGCCGTTGAACTTCTCCTTGTCGGTCTTGCGGCCCTTCACCACGGGCATGGCCAGCACGTTCTCGCAGAAGTCGGCGTAGATGTTCAACATCCGCATGGTCTCCTCCCGGGCCTCCTCGGGAGTGGCGTGCATGGTGTGGCCCTCCTGCCAGAGGAACTCCCGGTGGCGGAGGAAGGGACGGGAGGTCTTCTCCCAGCGCAGGACCGAGCACCACTGGTTGTAGAGCTTGGGGAGGTCCCGCCAGGAGTGGATGATGTGGGCGTAGTGCTCGCAGAACAGGGTCTCCGACGTGGGGCGGACGCACATGCGGTCCTCCAGCTTGTCGTCGCCGCCCATGGTGACCCAGGCGCACTCGGGGGCGAAGCCCTCCACGTGGTCCTTCTCCTTCTGGAGGAGGCTCTCGGGGATCAGCATGGGCAGGTACACGTTCTCGTGCCCGGTCTTTTTGAATTCCCCGTCCAGGGTGTGCTGGATGTTCTCCCAGATGGCGTAGCCGTAGGGGCGGTAGATGAACATGCCCTTCACGCTGGTATAGTCGATGAGCTCCGCCTTGCGGCAGACGTCGGTGAACCACTGGGCGAAGTCCACCTCCATGTCGGTGATCTGCTCCACCTGCTTCTTGTCCTGAGCCATTGTCTCTCCATCCTTTTATCAAAAGTTGGTTTTTATTGTAAGCGGGAACGCCCGGAAAGTCAAGGGGCGGGCCGCTCGAAGATGAGCTGGTAGCCCAGCGCTCCATAGACCCCCATCTTCTCGTTGAAGGGGGTCACCACCTGCTTGAGCCGCCAGCCTTCCGCCGCTTTCGTTTGGATGATATCCTTGCAGGCCTCGAAGGTGTCGCCGGGCCTCACCTTCAGCCCGCTCTGGGCGGGGACGGCAATAAATTGGTATTCGTAGCGTTCCACAGTTATTTCCCCTTTCCGTCCAGGGCGAAGGAAAGGACCCGCCGGCCCTCCCCGTAGCCCATATCGTAAAGCCGCTGGATGGCGGCCCTGTCCCGTTTCAGGGTGGACATGCCCGAGATATCGGAAGGGGCCACCAAAAGGGCCCTTCCCTCCTTCTCCATCTCCTTCACCGCCGCCACGTCCTGGTTATAGCGGATATAGCGGCGCTTGAGGGCGGCGAAGGTGCCAGGCCAGCGGCGGAGGCTCCGCTCCATGGCTCTGGGGTGGTCCAGGGGCGGGCGGACAAAGTCCGCCGGGCGGGTCAGCAGCACCACCAGCCGGTCACAGCCCATGTCCAGGGCGTGCTGATAGGGCACCGGGTCGGCCACGCCGCCGTCAAAGCCGGGGCGGCCCTTTACGGGATAAGGCTTACAGACGCCGGGGACGGCGCAGGAGGCCTTGATGACATCGAAGTTCCCACCGGCCATCTCCGCTTTGTCGTAATAGACCGGCTCGCCGCTGGCGGCGTCGGTGACCACCGCCTCATACCGGGCCGCGCTGGCGTTGAAGGCCGCCAGATCCACCGGGTCCTCCCCACCGGGGGCTGAGAGAACGGTGTAGGGATAGTCCAGGTCAATGTAAGAGCCCTTGCGGAGGAAATTGCCCATGGACATATACTTGGAGCGGAAGGCGTAGTCCAGGTAGAAGCGCAGGTTCCGCCCCCGCTGAAGCGCCAGATATGTGACCATGTTCCCGCTGCCCGCCGAAACGCCCAGGCAGTAGTCGAAGGGCTGGACCCCCTGGTCCATCAGGTAGTCGTAGATCCCCGCGGTGAATGCTCCCCGCATCCCGCCGCCCACATCGATCATACCAAGCAAACCGATACGCGCTCCTTTCTGTTCCTATGAAAAATCCGGTTTTCTGAGAGACCGGGTCCGTCACTCCATGACTTCCAACGCCTGCTCGACCCGCTTTAAGAGCGGCGCGGAGATCCCGTCCAGCGCCTCCACCGCCTGGGTAACGGCCGGGTCCTCCCCGGCCGCCCGGGACCGCCCCTCCGAATCCGCCCGCAGCAGATCCCGAAAGAGCGTCAGATCCTCCCGGGTGGAGGCATTTTGGAGCATCCGCTCCATGATGCCCTCCGGCGGCATGGGGGTCAGGCCCATCGCCCCTTCCCCCATCCTCCGGGACAGCAGCGTCAATAAAACGGGAAACTCACTGGGTAAGATCTCCATTTTATCTCTCCCCTTTGAAATTCGAAAAGGGGGCCTTTCGGCCCCCCTCACGATTTTTTGTCACTCTGCAGAGATCATGTAGTAATAGACCGGCTGGCCACCGGCCAGGAGGGTGATCTCCGCCTTGGGGCAGGCGGCGTGGAAGAGCTTCAGCGTCTTCTCCGCGTCCCCCTGCTTCACATCCTCGCCGTAGTAGATATTGATGAACTCGGCCTGCTGGTAAGTGTCCTCCTTGGCCAGCTTTTTGAGCATCTTGTCCAGGTTCCGCTCGGTATCGAAGAGTTGCCCGTTCAGAAGGGTCATATAATCCCCGTGCTTGATGGCGAAGCCGCCGAAATCGGAATCCCGGGCGGCGTAGGTCACCTCCGCGGTGGAGACCCCCTCCATGGCGGCGGTCATGGCCTCCTCGTTGGCCTCCACCCCGGCCTCCGGATCCATCATAAGGAGGGCGGAGATGCCCTGGGGGACCGTCTTGCTGGGCAGGACCACCACCTGTTTCCCCTCGGCCAAGGGGATGCACTGCTGGGCGGCCATGATGATATTCTTGTTGTTGGGCAGGACGAAAACCACCTCGGCGGGGGTGGCGTCGATCTGCCGGAGGATGTCCTCGGTAGCGGGGTTCATGGTCTGCCCGCCGCTGATGACCCCGTCCACGCCCAGGTCGTGGAACACGGCTGCCAGGCCCTCGCCCGCGGCCACGGCCACCACGCCGTACTTCTTCTCCGGCGGGGCGATCCTCCGCTCGGCGGGATGGTGGTCGTCCTCCTCCAGGTCGTCGGTGCTCTGGACGTGCTTCCCGGCGGAGAGGTCCTCGGCCTGGGTGCGCATGTTCTCGATCTTGGCCAGCTCCAGAGTGCCGTACTTCTGGGCCTCCGTGAGGGCCGCGCCGGGGATGTCGGTATGGACGTGGACCTTGAAGGCGTCGTCACTCTCGCCGATCACCAGGCTGTCGCCGATGCTGTTCAGATACGCCCGGAAGGGCTCTATGCCCTTGTTGCCCGTCCGGCGGACGATGAATACCGTATCAAAGGTGAAGGTGATCTCCTCGGCGGCGATGGCAGCGTAGTCGGTCTTGGGCTTCTTGGTCTCGGCCGCGGCGGCGCCCTCGGGGAGGGCCTCCCCCCGCATCTCGTCCAGCATCCCCTGGAGGATCACCAGGAAGCCCTTGCCGCCGGAGTCCACCACGCCGGCCTTCTTCAGCACCGGGTTTTGATTGATGGTGTCGTCCAATGCCACCAGACCGGCCTGGATGGCGGCGTCCAGCACGTGCTCGGCGCCGGAGTCCTCCCGTGCGGCGGCGGCCGCGGCGGCCGCGGAGAGGCGGGAGACGGTGAGGATGGTGCCCTCGGCGGGCTTCATCACCGCCTTATAGGCGGCGGCCACGCCGAAATCCAGGGCGATGGCCAGATCCCGGCCGTCGATGGTCTCCTTCTCCTTCACGGCTTTGGCAAAGCCCCGGAAGAGGAGGGAGAGGATGACGCCGGAGTTGCCCCGGGCCCCCCGGAGGAGGGCGTTTGCGGTGGCCATGGCGGCGTCTCCCACCCCGGCGTGGGACTTCTTTTTCAACTCCTCGGCGGCGGTGCCGATGGTCATGGACATGTTGGTGCCGGTGTCCCCGTCGGGCACCGGGAAGACGTTGAGCTCATTGATCTGCTGTTTCTGGGCGTTGATGCAGGCCGAGCCGTGGATGACCATTTTGGCAAACAGCGCCCCGTCAATGGTAGTTATCATTGTTTCTGGTACCTTCCTTTCAGCCGATGACCATGGAGTCCACGAATACGTCCACGCTCTTGACCTCCACGCCTGTGGCACGGCTGACGTTATAGCGCACTTCGCTCATGATGGAACGGCTCACCGCCATGAGGTTGACCCCATTGTCCACGATGATGTGCAGCTCCAGGGAGATGGTGGCGTCGTCGTTGTAGATCACCTTCACGCCCTTGGCCATGGACTCCCGGCGCAGAAGATGCACCAGCCCGTCCGTGGTGGAGCGGATGGCCATGCCCTTGACGCCGTAGCAGTTGGTGGCGGCGGCGCCGGTGATATTGGTAAATACGTCGCTGCTGATGGTGATGACACCCTTTTCCGTTTGCAGCTTCATAAGACCCTTCCTTTCCGCAAGCCCGCATTTTTTCATAGTGACTCGATTATATCGTGGTGCTATTGTATTCTATTTTTGCCAAAAATACAAGGGAAAAAGTCGCTTCAAACGATTGTAATTTCTCCAAAAACCGTGTACACTAGACTCAACCATCTCTGAAAAGGAGGCGACGGGGACATGAAAGTTGCCCGCTTCGTACTGAAAATCGTGGGATTCTGCCTGGCCGCGGCGGCTGCCGCCTGCTGCGTCATCGCCTATTGGGACAAGATCACCGAGGGGGTCCACGCCATCGGTGAAAAACTGGGCTGCCGGTGCTGCAGCCGCCCCTCCGAGTACGACGACTACGCCGATTGGGACGAGTAAGGCCCGGCAGAAGGGCCGTCCCGGCACCCGCGCGCGTAAAATAAAGGAAAACCGGCAAAGGCACTTCCCTTTCATTTTGAAACGGGGAGTGCCTTTGCCGCCGGAACGGGCGGAGCAACACAGCCCGGCGGGCCCCTTTTCCCCCTTCCCTTTTTGACAGGGGGATGCTATAATAGCAGGGTAATCTAATTTCGAAAACCATATCCTTGTCTCTTTCTTTCCGCTTTGCCAAGCGGCGGCCTTGAAATTCCAAAAGGAACGTGACTTTATGCCCAATTATTACGCCCATTTGATCTTTGGCCGTGCGGTCCTGTCCCAGCTTCCCGCCGTGCTGAGAAGCCAGCTGGAAGCGGAGCGGGAAGCCTTCGACGTGGGGCTCTATGGTCCCGACCCCCTGTTCTTCTACCACCCCATGACCCGCAATCACGCCCGCGCCACGGGAATCGCCATGCACAAGCAGCCGGTACGCCCCGCGGCTGAGCGGCTGCGGCGGGCGGTGGAGGACGACCTCCCCTACGCCCGGGGCTATGCCGCCGGGTTCCTGTGCCACTTTGCCCTGGACAGCCGATGCCACTACTACGTGGAGGAGCAGGTGGCCCGTTGGGGCCTGTCCCACGCCGGGATGGAGGTGGAGCTGGACCGGGCCCTGATGGTGGCTGACGGGGTGGACCCCCTTCACGAGACCCCCATGCCCAGCGCCGACCTGCCCCCGTCCTTCTATGAGACGGCCGCCGCCGTCTACCCCGGGGTCAAGCCGGTCCAGTTTGAAAAGGGCTTGCAGCTGTTCCGCCGGGTGAGCCGGCTTCAGACCCGGGCGGCGGGGACCAAGGTCCACCGCTTCGCCAACTGGGCGGGAGGCAGATCCCACAAGTTTTCCAAGGTCCGGGGGACGGTGCTCTCCCCCGCCCCCGATCCGGTGTACGCCGAGACCACCCGGACCCTCCTGGCCCTGCTGGAGGAGGAGGTCTCCCCCACCGCCCAGGAACTCAGTCGCTTTTTTGCCGCCGTGGCCCGGGGCACCGAGCTGGACGGCTGGTACGACCGCCCCTTCGGCGGCCAGTGGAAGACCGACCAGCAGCTGGTGGGCCGGAGAGCGGCCACCCGGTAACGCTTTCAAACGGTTCGGGGCCCATCCCGGCGGCAAGCCGCCGGGATGGGCCCCGCTTTTTCTTTCAAGCCTTTCTTTTGCGGTTCTTTCGGGATACTGGGCGTCACACAGGACGGACCAGCGCAGCAAGACCCCCTGCCCAGCTCACGCTGGGCAGGGGGTCTTGTTTTTCAAATCTGATCCAGCCACCCGCAGGCCGCCACAGCGGCCACGGAGCCGTCGGCGGCGGCTGTGGTAAGCTGGCGGAGGGTCTTGGTCCGGCAGTCCCCGGCGGCAAACACCCCGGGACAGCTGGTGCGGCAGTCCTCCCCCGCCTTCACGTACCCCGCCCCGTCCAGCTCCACCAGAGAGGCGAAGGCCCCGTTGTCCGGCTCCTGTCCCACAGCCACAAACAGGCTGGAGACGGCCAGCTCCTCGGTCGTACCGGTGGCGGTGTCCGTCAGCTCCAGGCCGGTGAGCGCCTCCT
This sequence comes from Oscillospiraceae bacterium, assembly GCA_022846075.1. Taxonomy (GTDB): domain Bacteria; phylum Bacillota; class Clostridia; order Oscillospirales; family Oscillospiraceae; genus Vermiculatibacterium. The sequence continues at coordinate 390,309 of AP025582.1, read as the reverse complement.
CTCCCCGCAGCCCGGTCACCCGGCGGGAGAGGAGGGGGACGATGTTGGCCCGCCCCTCCATGGCCCTGACGTGGCTGGGCTCCGCCCGGAACTGGTCCCGGCGGTGGATGAGATACACCCGCCTGCACAGTCCCGACAGGAATAGGGCGGACTGGAGGGCGGCGTCGCCCCCGCCGGCCACAGCGGTATCCTGCCCGGTGAAGAAGGCCCCGTCGCAGACGGCGCAGTAACTAACCCCCTGGCCGGAGAGTTCCTCCTCCCGGGGCAGGTCCAACTTTCGGTGTTTGGCCCCGGTGGCCAGGATGAGGGTCCGCCCCTCAAACTCCCGCCCTCCGGCGGTGAGGGAAAATCCCCCCTCCGTGCGCCGGGCGGCGGTGACCCGCTCCAGCTCGGCGTCCATCCCCAGGTCCAAGGCCTGCTCCATGAGGCCGTCGGCAAAGGAGATGCCGCTGACGGCCTTGGTCCCCGGCCAGTTTTCCACCAGGGGGGAGGCGGTGATCTGGCCGCCGAAAGCGCTGCCTTCCAGCACCAGGACGCTTTTTCCCGCCCTGCGGGCGTACACCGCCGCGGTGAGGCCGGCGGTGCCGCCCCCGACGATCAGCAGATCATACATGGGCGGCGGAACAGCGCTCGGCAAAGCCCTTGATGTTGGAGGCGTTGGCAATCTTCTCCACCTGCCCGTCGGGGGTGGTGACCACCAGCGTGGGGGCCTGCATCACGCCGTAGGACCGGGCCAGGTCGGCCTGCTCCTCGGCGTCCACCTTCTCAAAGCCGATACCCGCCCGCTCCAGGGTGGACACCGCCAGACGGCAGTTGGGACAGGTCTTGGTGGTGAACAAAAGCACCCTGCCCTCCCCGGCGGGAGCGCTGGTCTGGACCTGCTCCGGGGCGTTCACCGGGCCGGAATGGGTCAGCTTGGAGGTGCCGATGTCGTAGACCTTTCGCTCCTTGAACTCCTGGAGCTTGCCGTCGTTCCAGTTCTGCACCGGGCGGTAGTAGCCGGTGATGCGGCTGTAAACCTCGGTGGTCCGGCCGCAGTGGGGGCAGGAATACTGCTCCCCGGCCAGATACCCGTGGTCCTTGCACACCGAGTAGGTGGGGGAGAGGGTATAGTAGGGCAGCTTGTAGTTCTCCGCGATCTTCTTCACCAGGGCGGCGGCCGCCTTCCAGTCGGGCAGCTTCTCCCCCAGGAAGGCATGGAACACGGTGCCCGAGGTATACCGGGTCTGGAGGTCGTCCTGGACATCCAGGGCGGAGAAAATGTCCTGGGTATAGCCCACCGGCAGGTGGGAGGAGTTGGTGTAATAGGGGGTGCCGCCGGGCTCGGCGGCGGTGATGATGTCGGGGTACTTCTCCACGTCGTGCTTGGCGAAGCGGTAGGTGGTGGACTCGGCGGGGGTGGCCTCCAGGTTGTAGAGGTCGCCGTACTCCTCCTGATAGTCGGACAGGCGGCCCCGCATATGGTCCAGCACCTCCTGGGCGAACTTCTGGGTCTCGGCGTGGGTCAGATCCTTCCTCAGCCACTTGGCGTTGAGGCCCACCTCGTTCATGCCGATGAGGCCGATGGTGGAGAAGTGGTTGTCAAAGGAGCCCAGGTAGTGCTTGGTGTAGGGGTAGAGCCCCTCGTGGAGGAGCTTGGTGATGACGGTGCGCTTCGTTTTCAGGCTCCGGGCGGCGATATCCATCATCCGGTCCAGCCGCTTGTAGAAGTCCTTTTCGTCGGCGGCCAGGTAGGCGATGCGGGGCAGATTGATGGTGACCACGCCCACGGAGCCGGTGGACTCGCCGGAGCCAAAGAAGCCGCCGGACTTCTTCCGCAGCTCTCTGAGGTCCAGGCGCAGGCGGCAGCACATGGAGCGCACGTCGGAGGGCTCCATGTCGGAGTTGATGTAGTTGGAGAAGTAGGGGGTGCCATACTTGGCGGTCATCTCGAAGAGGAGGCGGTTATTCTCGGTCTCCGACCAGTCGAAGTCCCGGGTAATGGAGTAGGTGGGGATGGGGTACTGGAAGCCCCGGCCGTTGGCGTCCCCCTCGATCATGGTCTCGATGAAGGCCTTGTTGACCATGTCCATCTCTTTTTTGCAGTCGCCGTAGGTGAAGGGCATCTCTTTGCCCCCCACGATGGCGGGCAGGTTCTTCAGGTCATTGGGCACCGTCCAGTCCAGGGTGATGTTGGAGAAGGGGGCCTGAGTGCCCCACCGGGACGGGGTGTTGACACCGTAAATAAAGGACTCGACGCACTTCTTGACCTCGTAATAGGAGAGGTTGTCCACCTTGACGAAGGGGGCCAGATAGGTGTCGAAGGAGGAGAAGGCCTGGGCTCCCGCCCACTCGTTCTGCATGATGCCCAGGAAGTTGACCATCTGGTTGCACAGGGAGGACAGGTGCTTGGCCGGGGAGGAGGTGATCTTTCCGGGCACGCCGCCCAGGCCCTCCTGGATCAGCTGCTTCAGGCTCCAGCCCGCGCAGTAGCCGGTGAGCATGGACAGGTCGTGGAGGTGGATGTCCCCCGCCCGGTGGGCGGCGGCCACCTCGTCGTCGTAGATCTCGCTGAGCCAGTAGTTGGCGGTGATGGCCCCGGAGTTGGACAGGATAAGGCCCCCCACCGAATAGGTCACGGTGGAGTTCTCTTTCACCCGCCAGTCGGTGACCTTCACGTAGGAGTCCATGACGGCCTTATAGTCCAGCATGGTGGAGCGCATGTTGCGGATCTTCTCCCGCTGCTTGCGGTAGAGGATATAGGCCTTGGCCACGTCGGCGTACCCCGCCTCGCTGAGGACCTTCTCCACGCTGTCCTGGATATCCTCCACCGCCACTTTGCCGTCCTTGATCTTCCCCTCGAAATCCGAGGTGACCCGGAGGGCCAGCAGATCGATGACGCTGGGGTGATACTCCTTGAGCTGGGCCTCGAAGGCCTTGGTGATGGCGGCCGAGATTTTGGCGATGTCGAAGTCGGCGACCGTGCCGTCCCGCTTGATGACCTGATACATGGTAACGCTCCCCCTGCTTTTACACATTCTCATGTTTTCTAAACTCGAGTTCTTTTATTATATCATCAAGCCCGGTTTCGTCAATATGTGGTTATGCTGAATCTTTTTGCCACAAGATATTGTTATATACCCCTTAGGGCTGTATTTGGGATGAAATTTAGCAGGATTTGGCGAAATCCCCTCATTTCTTCCTCACCAAAGGCGGATAAGCCGCCGCCGATCAAGTCGCCGGAATCCTGGAAGAGCTGGAGGAAATAGGGCTCTTCCCCCGCAAGCCACGCCCCGATGGCACGGAAGCAGCCCTCGTCATGAAAGGGTCGGACCACGGTGGTGCGGAACTCGAAGGGCAAATCCCCCCTCATGAGGAACTCCACGCTCTCCCGGATGGGGGCCAGGTCCAGCCCGGGGACCCCCGCCGTCTCGGCGTAGCGGTCCGGGCAGTTTTTGATGTCCATGGCCACGTAGTCCACAAGCCCCTCCTCCGCCAGGGCCCGGAGGACCTGGGGCCGGCCCCCGTTGGTGTCCAGCTTCACGGCATAGCCCAGGGCCTTGACCCGGCGCAGGAAGTCGGGCAGGTCGGGCTGGAGGGTGGGCTCCCCCCCGGTGACGCACACCCCGTCCAGCACCCCCCGCCGCTTTTCCAGCAGGGCGAAAAAGTCCTCCTCGGGGATGGCCGCCGGGGCCCGGCCGGGCAGGACCAGGGAGGCGTTGTGGCAGAAGGGGCAGCGGAAATCGCACCCGGAGGTGAACAGGGTGCAGGCCACCTGGCCGGGGTAGTCCAGCAGGGTGAGGTTTTGCAGGCCTTCGATTTTCATGGCAGGGACTTCCTCTCTCTTTCGTCGTCGCTCTGAAATTCGGTCATCACATGCCGGTAGCGCTTGGGCATATGGACGGACTGGCACTTGGGGTTGGTGCGGCCCTCAATGGCGATGGTGGCGTAGAACTTCCGCCACAGGGCCCGCCAGGCCCGCTCGGTCTCCCCGGCGGGACCCATCCGGAAATCCTCCACTGGGACGATGCGCCATTGGAAGTTGGCGGAAAAGAAAGCCTCTTTGTGGGTGCGGTCATAGAGGGCCAGCTTTTCCCCGTTGAGGCGGGCGGCAAAGTGGGGAGCCAGCAGGGGCAGGACCCGGTTCTTGGGCTCGATCTCCCCCACCAGCACCCCGTCCAGGTCGGAAAAGCGGACGAAGCCCTTCAGATGGTCCTCCTCGGTGGCCAGCTTTTGAAGGGCCAGGGTCACCTTGGCCATGGTGGGATCGGCCAGGTCGCGCCGCACCCGGTCCCCCTCCCCGTCCAGCCCCCGGCGGATCAGGCCGTAGAGGGCCAGCTCCCGCTCCGGCAGGCAGGTGAGGAAGGCCCGCTCCACCAGGTGGCGGAATTCGGGGGAGATCTTCTCCCCCAGGGCCTTGTAGACCCGCCGGGCGTGGGGGCGGTCGGTCTCCACCTCCCGCTCCGGCCAGAGGGTGGCTGTGGGGTCGGACCGGCACAGGAAGGCCGCCGGCGGTTCGTGGTTGGCGTAGGCTTCAAAGACACAGGTCAGGAAGCCGGGGAAGGTGCCGTCGTAGCGGTAACAGACTTGTATCATTGTAACACCTTTCTGGTTGGGTGGGTAGGGGTGTTTAGTGTTGGATGGCTACACGTCGGGAGGTGCGTGCTTCTGGGGGACATTTCTTTTCCCGAGGAAAAAATGTCCCCCAGACCCCCGAAGAAAAGTCTCTGGTGCAGCCTTGAGCGCAGATTCCCTTCTTGGTAGAAGGTTTAGTACCCGAAGTTAGGGTGAAAAGCACGGGAGCGTCTGTGCGACCTGTGGGTCCCCTTGCGCTGCTACCGCTGATGTGTGCTTGACACAGCCTGATCCTTTGCCTTCCCCTTGGGGGAAGGTGGAAGCCCGAAGGGCTGACGGATGAGGGGAACTGGGGATAACAACAAAGGCCCTGCCAACCTGATGAGTTCCCCTCATCAGTCTGCTTCGCAGACAGCTTCCCCCAGGGGAAGCCAAAGACCTGCCGAACCCCGGACCCGTTACGGAGTAAGGGGACGGGGTTTCCCACCCCCTTGTGGACAGCTTGGGGAGGTTTCCAAAGGAGGGGAGACCGCAGTTTCCCCTCCTTTGGCCGTTGAGAGAGGGGGTCCAGGGGGAGAGAGAGTCGGAACTCTCTCCCCCTGGTGCTTTCTTGAGAGGTGTGGGGGGCTATTCTTTCCAGAAAGAATAGCCCCCCACGTTCCCCCTCCTTCCACAGGTGGGAGAACCCTCACTCAAACAGCGTCATCTGCTCCCACCCCGCCTGGGGCAGGGCCTCCCGCTCCAGCCCCGCCAAACGGCGGTACACCCCCTCCGGCGAGCACCGCAGCCCCGGCATCATCCGCCCCCCGCAGGTGAGGAAGTACTGGGCACGCTTCAGCACCACACCCAGCCGCTTGAGCCCCTCGAAGGTCAGCGGCCCGCACCGCCGGGCGGTGACGATGCGTTGGGCGCTGCGCACCCCCAGCCCCGGCACCCGCAGAAGGGTCTCGTAGTCGGCCTTGTTCACCTCCACCGGAAAATGCTCCATGTGCCGCAGGGCCCAGTCGCATTTGGGGTCCAGGGCGTTGTCGAAATTCTCGTGGCCCTCGTCCAGCAGCTCCTCCGCCTTGAAGTGGTAAAACCGCAGCAGCCAGTCGGCCTGGTAGAGCCGGTGCTCCCGCAGCAGCGGCGGCTTGAAGTCCGCCGGGGCGGGAAGCAGCTTGCTGTCGGACACCGGCATATAGGCGGAGAAAAACACCCGCTTGAGCCGGTATTTCTGATAGAGCCCCTGGGTCAGGGAGAGGATGTGGCGGTCTGTCTCCGGGGTGGCCCCCACAATCATCTGGGTGGCCTGCCCCGCCGGGGCGAACCTTGGGGCGTGGCGGTAGAGCTTCAACTCCTGCTTGGACTGCCGGGCCCCGTCCCGGATCTGGGCCATGGGGGCCAGGATGGCGGATTTTTTCTTCTCGGGGGCCAGCTTTTGAAGGGAGGCCTCGGAGGGCAGCTCGATGTTCACGCTGAGCCGGTCGGCCAGCAGACCCAGCTCGTAGGTCAGCCCCGGATCGGCGCCGGGGATGGCCTTGGCGTGGATGTAGCCGTTGAAATGGTACTCTCTCCGCAGCAGCCGCAGAGCTTCAATCATCCGCTCGGTGGTGAAGTCCGGGTCCTTCAGCACCGCGGAGGAGAGGAAAAGCCCCTCGATATAGTTGCGCCGGTAGAACTGGATGGTCAGCTCGGCCAGCTCCCGGGGGGTGAAGGCCGCCCGGGGCACGTCGTTGGAGCGGCGATTGACGCAGTAGGCGCAGTCATAGCAGCAGTGGTTGGTCATCAGCACCTTCAGCAGGGACACGCACCGCCCGTCGGCGGAAAAGGTGTGGCAGCAGCCGGAGTTGGTGGCGTTTCCGATGCCGCCCCCCACGCCCCCCCGGACCACCCCGCTGGAGGTGCAGGCGGCGTCATATTTGGCGGCGTCAGCCAGGATGGTCAGCTTGTCCATCATTTCCATGCAGGGTTCCCCTCTCGAACGTTTGTACTTTTATTATAGTACGTGCGTTCGATATGTCAAGAGGAGAAAACTGGAGGGCCGGATATTTTACAAAAAGGCCTTTTTCAGATCCGCCGCCGCACCGGGCGCCTCCTCCGCCGGAAGTCCGGCGAAGCCCAGCACCAGGGTGCCGGGACGGGGGATTGCCCGCAGGCAGTACTCGCTCAGGCCCCGGACCCGGTAGCCCGCCGCCCCGGCCAGTGCCGCCAGCTCCCGGTCCTCCCGGCCCGGCAGGGTGAAGAGGAGGTGGAGCCCCGCGTCCGCCCCCCGGACCTCCCCCCAGGGCTCCAGCTGGGCTACCAGGGCGTCCCGCCGGTGGCGGTAGAGGTTGCCCACCCGCCGCAGGTGGCGGCTGTAACTGCCCGCGGCCAGGAAGCGGCGCAGAGCCTCCTGCTCGAAGCGGGAGACGGTGGCGGCGGCGTGGCCGAACTTGGCCCGGTACCGCTCCAGCAGGGCGGGGGGCAGGATGAGGTAGGCCACCCGAATGGAGGGGGCCAGGGTCCGGGAAAAGGTGCCCACGTAGATCACCTTCCGTCCCTCGTCCAATCCCTGCATGGCGGGGATTGGACGGGAGGCGTAGCGGAACTCGGAATCGTAGTCGTCCTCGATCAGGTAGCGGCCGGGGCGCTCATAGGCCCAGCGCAGAAGGTCGGAGCGGCGGCCCACCGGGGTGGTCACCCCCAGGGGGAACTGGTGGGAGGGAGTGACGTAGGCCACGTCGGCCCCGGACGCCCGGAGGGCCGCCGGGTCCATGCCGTGCCCGTCCACCGGCACGGGGACGTAGGGCCGCCGGAGGTTGGACAGCAGCCGTTGGAGGAAGGCGTAGCCCGGGTCCTCCAGGCCGAACACGGCGTCGGGCAGCAGTTGGATGAGGACCCACATGAGGGCCTCCAGCCCCGCCCCCAGCACCACCTGCTCCGGGGCGCAGTTCACCCCCCGGTACTGGTGGAGGAAGCCCGACAGGGTGGCCCGGAGGGCCCAGTCCCCCTGGCCGTCCCCCCGCTGGAGCAGCTCCGGGTTCTCGTAGACCGCCTCCTTGGAGAGCCTGGCCCAGGTGGCGTAGGGGAACACGGAGGTGTCCACCGCCGAGGTGGAAAAGCAGTCGTTCAGCGTCTCCCGCCGCTCCTGAGCCGGAGGGGCCGGGGGCGGCTCGGTGGGGATCATGGTGAGGGCTGGGGTCACCCGGTAGCCGCTGCGGGGGGCGGCCTCCAGATAGCCCTCCGCCGTCAGCAGGCCGTAGGACCGCTCCACGGTGGTGAGGCTCACCCCCAGATGCTCCGCCAGCCGCCGCTTGGAGGGCAGCTTCTCCCCCTCGGCCAGGGCGCCGGAGCGGATCTGGGAGACGATGTAGCGGTAGAGCTGCTCATAGAGTGGGGCATCCTCGTGGAAACTGGGGGTCAGTTCAGTCATGTCCACCCCTCCATCTGGCCCTTTAAAAAAGTTGGAAACTGGATATTTCCAAAGGGCCAGTTTTTGTTATTATAGTACCAGAATCCAACCTGACCGTCAAGGAGGTCCTTCCAATGAGAGAAAATGAAAAGCTCCACCAGCTGGTCATGGCGGCCATCTTCGCCGCCGCCATCGCCGTCACCACCGCCTACATCCTCCACATCCCCCTGCCCACGGGGGGCTACGTCCATCTGGGGGACGCCCTCATTTATCTGGCCGCCTGCCTGCTGCCAGCCCCTTGGGCCATGGCCGCCGGGGCCGTGGGGGCGGGGCTGGCCGACCTGCTGACCGCCCCCATGTGGGTCCTGCCCACCCTCATCGTCAAGGCCCTGGTATGCCTGCCCTTTACCAGCAAAAACCAGCGGGTCCTCTGCGGCCGGAACATCGCGGCCATCTTCATTTCCGGGCTCCTCTCCCCCGCCCTCTACGGCGTGGCCAACGTGATCTTTACCGGCACCGCCGCCGCCTTCCTCCCCCAGTTCCTGGGCACCCTGGTCCAGGCGGTGGGCAGCGGCCTGGTCTTTGCCGTCCTGGCCTACGGCGTGGACCGGGTGGGCCTCAAAAAGCGGATGCTGGCGGTGTAGGCGCAGGGTTGCCACCCTGCGGGGCCCAAACTCGGTTTATGTTCTCAAGAACAGAGACTTGGCTGGCATAGCCGGCCAGCCTACGCTAAAAACTTGCCACCGGCAAGTTTTCTGAACGCTGCGGTGGATGCCAAAGAAAAGCGCCGAACTAAATTTATGGGTGGTGGCGTTTATACGACCAGCGCTCACGTCTGTCAACTCGTACTCCTCTTAGCGCCGCTGCCGCTGGCTCCTGCTGTACGGACTGCGTTTGCAACTCATAGGCGCGCCTGAATAGGAGCAAATTAGGCTTCCCCTGGGGGAAGCTGTCTGCGAAGCAGACTGATGAGGGGAACTTATCTCTTTAGCAGAACCTTTTTTGTTATCCACAGTTTCCCTCATCCGTCAGCGGCTTTGCCGCTGCCACCTTCCCCTAAGGGGAAGGCTAAGGGGGCGGGGGCAGGTAGCTGATAGCCACCCGCCGCCACCCGACAAACCAGCGGCAGGAAAAAAGGAGTCCCCTCTCGCCAATGAGCTGTCCGCCTTTGCCTGACTGAGAGGGCCCTCCCTTGCATTTTCCGCCGGAACGGGGTATCATGTCCTTACTTGAAACCGAGGTGATGCCCATGGAGCTGTTCGATACCCACGCCCACTACTACGACGACGCCTTCGACGCCGACCGGGACGCGGTGCTCTCCGCCCTCCCCGCGAGGGGGGTGCGGCGGGTGGTCTGCCCCGGCTGCGACCTGGAAAGCTCCCGCCAAAGTTTGGCCCTGGCGGAGCAATATCCCTTCCTCTATTTTGCCGCCGGGCTCCACCCGGAAAACCTGGAGGGGGCCTCCCTGGCCGACCTGGACGAGGTGCGCGGGCTGGCCGCCCACCCCAAGTGCGTGGCCGTGGGCGAGATCGGCCTCGACTACTACTGGGTGAAAACCCCGGAGGACCGGGCCAACTCCCGGGACTTCTTCGACGCCCAGCTCTCCCTGGCCGAGGAGCTGGACCTGCCCGCCATCGTCCATGACCGGGACGCCCACAAGGACACGGTGGACCTGGTCCGCGCCCACCCGGGGGCCCGGGGCGTGTTCCACTGCTGCGCCCTCTCCGCCGAGGACGCCAAGGCGGTGGTGAAGCTGGGCTGGCACGTCTCCTTCACCGGCAACGTCACCTTTAAAAATGCCCGCCGGGCCCTGGAGGTCATCGCCGCCGTCCCCCTGGAGCGCATTATGATCGAAACCGACTCCCCCTACATGGCCCCCGAGCCCTTCCGGGGCCGGCGGTGCGATTCCAGTTATGTCTACCGGGTGGCCGAGACGGTGGCCCAGGTGAAGGGCCTGGACCCGGAGGCCGTGGCGGAGGCCACCTATCAAAACGGACTGCGATTTTTTGGATTGGAGGACACCCCCCTATGATGACCATTTCCTACGAGTACGAGGGCTCACTTTATGTAAACCTCACAAACAAGTGCGACTGCGCCTGCGTCTTCTGCCTGCGCCACAACGGCCACAAGGGCAGCATCTACGCCGACGACCTGTGGCTGGAGCACGAGCCCAGCCGGGAGGAGGCCCTGGCCGACCTCTTGAAGCGGGACATGAGCCAGTATAAAAACCTGGTGTTCTGCGGCTTCGGCGAGCCCATGTTCCGCTGGGACGACGACGCCTGGCTCATCGACACCCTGAAGGAGCGGGGCGTGAAGCTGCCCCCGGTGCGCTTCAACACCAACGGCCACGCCAACCGCATCCTGGGACGGGACATCACCCCCGAGCTCCAGGGCCGGGTGGATATCATCTCCATCTCCCTCAACGGGGCCGACGAGGCGGAGTATACCGCCGTGACCCAGCCCTCCACTGGGGCGCTGGGGTGGGCGGACATGCTGGACTTCACCCGGAAGTCGGCCCAGTACGTCCCCTCGGTGGTGATGACCATCGTGGACAAGGACAAGACCCCGGAGGACATCGACCGGGCCCGTGCCCTGGCGGAGAGCCTGGGGGCCACCCTGCGGGTGCGGGAGTATATCCCTGATTGACCATCAGACCATCGGACCGGACCGGCGGGATTCCGCCGGTCCGGTCTTTTTTCCGGCGGAAATCTTCTCTTCCGCCGATTGCATTTTCTCCGTTTCGTGATATAGTTGGTATATTCAAAAAACAGCAAAGCGAGGGAAACACTTCTATGACCAAGATCGACATCATCTCCGGCTTCCTGGGAGCCGGAAAGACCACGCTCATCAAAAAGCTGCTGGCCGAGGCCTTCTCCGGCGAAAAGCTGGTGCTCATCGAAAACGAGTTCGGCGAGGTCAGCGTGGACGGGGGCTTTCTGAAGGAGGCCGGGGTCCAGATCTCCGAGATGTCCTCCGGCTGCATCTGCTGCTCCCTGGTGGGGGATTTCAGCAAGGCCCTGAAGGACGTGGAGGCCCAGTTCCACCCCGACCGCATCCTTATTGAGCCCTCCGGGGTGGGCAAGCTCTCCGACGTAATCGCCGCGGTGCGGGACACCGCCGCCGGGGACCCGGAGATGAAGCTCAACAGCTTCGTCACCGTGGCCGACGCCTCCAAGGTAAAGGTCTACATGAAAAACTTCGGGGAGTTCTACAACGACCAGGTGGAGACCGCCGGGACCATCATCCTCTCCCGGACCCAGAAGCTCTCCCAGGAAAAGCTGGAGGCCGCCGTGGCCCTTCTGCGGGAGAAGAACCCCGGCGCCGCCATCCTCACCACCCCCTGGGAGGAGCTGGACGGAACGGCCATCCTCACCGCCGTGGAGGGGACTTCCCTGGCCGACCAGCTGTTGGAGACGCTGGAGCATGAGCCGGAACACCATCACCACCACGCGCATGACCACGAGGGCCACGAGCATCATCACCACCATGACCACGAGGACGGTCACGGCCCGGAGTGTACCTGCGGCTGTCATGACCACGACCACGAGCACCACCATCACCACCACGCCGACGAGGTGTTCTCCAGTTGGGGCCGGGAGACCCCCAAGCGCTTCTCCCGGGAGGAGCTGGAGGCCATCCTCACCGCCCTGGACGAGGGCGGCTGCGGCAAGATCCTCCGGGCCAAGGGCATCGTCCCCGGCCAGGAGGGCTGGCTGGAGTTCGACTACGTCCCCCAGGAGCACGACCTGCGCCCCGGAAAGCCGGACTACACCGGCAGGCTTTGCGTCATCGGCGCCGAGCTTCGGGAGGACAAGCTGGCCGAGCTCTTCGGCCTGTGAGCGGAAAGGGGTCAAGCGTGGAAATTCCTGTCTATCTGATCACCGGCTTTCTGGACGCCGGAAAGACCTCCTTCATCAACGGCGCCCTGGAGGACGGCTTCACCCGCTCCGAGCGGACCCTCCTCCTGCGCTGTGAGGAGGGGGAGGAGGAATACGAACACGGGGCCCTGGACAACGTTACCGTGGTGGACGTTGGGTCGGAGGCGGATCTGAATCGGGCCTTTCTGGAACAGTGCCAGAGCAAGTACCACCCCCAGCAGGTGATGATCGAGTACAACGGCATGTGGAGCCTGGAGCGGCTCTACCGGGAGGTCCTGCCGGAAAACTGGATCCTCTATCAGATCATGACCCTGGTGGAGGCCGCCACCTTCGAGGTCTATGTAAAGAACATGGGACAGCTGATGATGGAGAAGATCACCAACGCCGACCTTCTCATCTTCAACCGCTGCACCCCCCAGCTCCGGGAGGCCCTCCGGGCCCGAAACCTGCGGATGGTGAACCGCCAGGCCAGCATTTATCTGGAAAACGAGGACGGCACCAGCGAGGACTATCTCACCGGGGACGAGTGCCCCTTCGACCTGAGCCAGGACCCGGTGGAGATCCCCGACGACGACTTCGGGTTCTTTTACGTGGACGTGATGGACCACCCCGAGCGCTACGCGGGCAAGACCATCCACGCCAAGCTGGTGATGGCCCGCTCCCAGCGTTACGGCGGCGTCCCCTGCCCCGGCCGCTTCGCCATGGTCTGCTGCGCCGACGACGTGACCTTCCTGGGCCTCCTGGCCAGGGGGGAGGCCCTTCTGGCCCCCTTTCACGACCGGGACTGGATGGAGGTCACCGCCCGCATGGGGGTGGAGGAACACCCCGCATACCAGGGGAAGGGGCCCGTTATGGAGCTCCTCACCGTTCGGCCCTGTTCTCCGGCCCGACAGGAGGTCGTCTCCTTTTAACAAAATAAATAAGCGCGCGCCGCGGAACGGTTCCCCCATTCCGCGGCGCGCGCTTTTTCCTGTTCCAAGGCTCTATTTTTCCTTCTCCACATCTACAATACGGATATACCGCCGCAAAGAATACTCCCCGTCATGCCCCTCCCCGGGGAAGGAGGCGGACATATCCCCCGCCCGGGTGATCCGGGTCACACCCGCCCGGGCCAGGAGGGCCGTGAGGGCCTCCCGCTCCGCCGGGGCGCAGATGAGCCCCGCCGTCTGGAGCCGCCCCTTCTGCCGCCGGAGGGCGGGCAGCAGCTCCGCCTGGGGCAGGGCCTTCACCAGCACGTTCCCCTCCATGGGGGACAGCTCCAGCTCCCGGTCGGGCCGGGCGGTGACCGAGCAGCCCCGGCCGGGGAAGTGGGCCTCCCCCACCGCGCGGCCTTCCACGATGCGCTCCAGAAGGGCGGTGTGGCCGCTCAGGGTGGCCTGCGCCCCCGCACCGGGACCGGTGCGGGCAGACGCCGCCCGCTCCAGCCAGGGCAGGAAGTCCCCGCAGAACCGGCGTACTTCCCCGAAGTCCTCCGTATCCAGGAAAATTACCTGGCAGGAGGAGCAAAGCCGCTGGCCGGTGGCGACGATGTGTTCCGCCAGCCCCGCCAGCTCCCGGTCCTTGTCGGCGTAGCCGGAGACATAGGCGAAGCTGAGGCGGTGGCCCCACTCGATGAGCTTGGCCCCGGGCGGGGCCAGCGCCCGCAGGGCGGAGACCGCCCCCTCCCCGCCCCAGGTCACCACCCCGTCGGCCAGGGCCGCCAGGGCTTTCAAGTCCTCCGTCTCGCTGGAGGGCAGGTCGAAGGCGTAGAGGAAATCCGCCAGCTCCGGGGCCTCCTCCACCAGGAGGGAGAGGGCCGCCAGGGAGGCCCCCTTGTCGGCCCGGGGCAGCTTTAATAGGTTCACGTTGCCGGTGAGCAGGCCCTCCACCACGCTGTAAAGCCCCAGGCCCAGCTGGTTGCCGGGGGCCACGTGGAGGAGGGTCCCCAAAGGCAGGACATGGGCGGTGGTGCGGGCGAACTCCCTGGGGCGGAGGAAGTCCGGCCCCAGCTCGGCGTCCAGCTTTTCCGCTAACGTCTCCCGCCGGAGGAGGGCTTTCACCTCCGCCAGCTCCCCCGCTGGGAGGACCTGGGCGGCCAGGGCGTCCAGCTCCCCGGAGCGCAGGCGGCGGCCCAGGGCGTCCACGGCGGAGAGCACCGTTTCCGGCGGGAGGGTCTTGGCCGCTCGGGTGGCGTCGATCTCCGTTTCCAGCCCCGCCAAGACCTTGGCCCGGTCGCTGTCCGGGAGGAGCTTTCCCTTGGCGAATATCATCCCATCTCCCCCTTTCCCAGCAGCTCCGCGGCCCCGGCGGCGCAGGTCTGGATGTCGGCCATGCCCACCCGGCCCAGGATGGTCAGGTAGGGCGAGGAGATGCCGCAGCCGCAGTCCTCCCCCGGGGTGAGATAGCCCAGGTCGTCGGTCATGACGCTGAGGGTGGGGGTGGCGGTCATCAGCGGGGAGATGAGGTTCACAAGCCCCACCCGCCCCATGGGCAGGGGCTCCAGGGTGTCCGGGTCCCGGATGAGGACCCGGCCGTAGATGGGGATATGGAAGTGGTGGCGCTCACAGGCGTTATAGAAGATGGGGTGCTCCACCGCCCCGAAGAGCTCGTTGATGTTCTCCTCCGGGATGCCCAGCACCCGCCGGGCCAGGGCGTAGAGCACCGGCTTTTCCACCTGCTGGGCGTAGTGCTGTTTCCAGCCCCCCGCCAGGATGATGCGGGAGCCGGGGCGCAGCTTGACGGAGAGGCCCAGCTCCTCCATCCGCTTCAGGCCGAACCAGAGGTAGGAGGGGAAGCCGATGACGCGGGTGGGGAGGGGCGAGGCGGCGTACCGGGCCAGGGCGGCGGCCACGCCGTCCAGGTCGGGGACGTAGCCCCCGTCCGTCATCTTGAGGGCGTAGGTCCGCCGCAGGGGCGGGGCGAACCAGGTCAGGCCGTACATGGTGCGGGTGACGCCGGTGTGGTTGGACTTGTCCGGCTGGTAGCCCAGCACCACGTAGTTGGCGGGTTTTGGGGACACCATGTGGTGCCGCCAGCCCAGCCGCAGGACCATGGGGACCTCGGCCAGCATACAGCCCCAGTCGAAGCCGATTTGGCTGAACCTCCCGCTGGTGCCCGAGGAGGTGACCTTCATGGCCACGCGCCGCTGGGGCATGGAGAAGAGGGCCTTGCGCTTGAAAAAGAGGGTGGGCAGAACGGGGAGCCTCGCCAGGTCGTCCATGGTCCGCAGCGCATCCGGGGAGAAGCCCAGGTGGGCGCAGATGGCGGCGTAGCCGGGGCAGTGGCGGATGTGGTAGGCACAGTTGTCCGCCGCCGCCCGGAGAAAGAGGGCGTCGGTCCCGGCCAAATCGTAGGGGTCCCGGTGCCAGAAAAGGGCCTGTCTGCTGGGCATCAAATCACCTCCCCGCCGTTATTCGGCCTCCACCACGGTGACATGGACCACGCACAGCGGCAGATAGTCGCCGCCGTGGGTCTCGCAGACCGAATAGGTCACGTCGGCCTTTCCGGGGGCCCGGCCGTAAAAGTACTGGGCCCGCTGGCCCACCACGCCGGTGTCGCTGATTTCCATTTGGGTGTACCGCCCGCCGTCGAAGGGGTAGGGCAGGTTTTTCCGGTCGGCGGGGACGGTAATCTCAAACTCCCACAGGCCGTCCGCCGTCTCCCCCAGGTAAGTCCCCGGGAAGTCCGGGTTGACGGTGCAGGCGGACCTGGGGTCCTGGGGCCCACTGGGCTCCTGGGGCGTCTCCCCGCCCCCGGTGGGCTGGCTCTGGCTCCCATTGCCCTGGGAGGGCTGGCCGGAAGAGACGGTATGATTGGCGGAGTAGTCCTCCGGGCAGACGGGGTAGGGGAGGGTCCAGTGGTGATCCTTGGCCAGAGAAGCGTCGCTGACCAGGAAGTATTTGTAGGAGACGGAGGAGCCCTTGTCGTCCCAGGTCACGTCCACCTGGTACCACTGGCCGTCCACCTCCACCACGTTCCAGGCGTGGGAGTCGCCCCCCGCCGTCCCCACCGTGTCCACGCAGCGCAGGCCGAAGAGGTTGCAAAGGGCGGTGTACGTCCCGGCGTAGGCGGCGCAGACGCCCTTTCCGTTCAGCAGGGCCCGGTTCAGGTTGGCGGGGTAGCCGTAGCCGGACAGGTAGTCCACCACGCTGTCGGCGCGGAGCTGGGCGTAGTCGTACTCAATTAACTCCGCCGCGTAGTCGTGGAGGGCCTTGGCCTTTTCGTAGTCGGACATGCCGGGGGTGACCACGGTCCCGTCCAGCGCCGCCACCGCCGCCGTCAGCGGGCCGTAGTCCGCCGGGGTGCGCTCCACCGACTCGGGGTCCGACCAGGCGTAGATGCCCGCGGGCAGGAAGTCCCGCAGGCCCCGGCGGTACTGGTCCAGGTAGGCCCAGGAGTCGTAGGCGGGCTTGAGGGTGCAGGCGCTGGCATAGCCCTCGGGGCCGTCCGAAATTTCGCAGGCCATGAACCAGCCCCCGGCGAAGAGGCCGTAGTCCAGGGCCAGCTCGGGGTACTGCGTGTAATTGCCGTCCACGGGCAGGCCCAGGGCGGAGAGCTGGGCCTGGGTCACCGGCTGGCGGGTATAGAAGGTCAGGCAGTCCGGGGCCTTGGGCATGGTCTCCTTCAGGACCTTCATCAGCTCCGCCGCGTCCTCCACGGCGAAGGCCCAGCCGTTGGCGGAGCGCCGTCCCAGCAGGGGCGGCTGGGCCTGGACGGCCCGCAGGGTCCTGAGGGAGAGGACCAGGGCCATTTCCCGGCTGGTGTGCCCCAAGAGGTCATAGCCGCCGCCGGTCCCCTTCATCAGCCCGGAGGCCACCAGCTTCCGCACCCCATCTACGGCCCAGTCGGGCACCGGCCCCTCGCTCCCCGCCGCCAGGGCGTCGGCGGCGGCGGACTCGGCCTGGGGCAGGGCGGCCCCCGCCTTGTCCACCACCCGGTCCAGCAGGACGCAGATCTCCTGCCGGGTGATGGAGCGCTCCGGCTCGAAGCCCACTCCGGTGCCGTTCATCAGCCCCAGGGCGCAGGCGGCGTCCACGTAGCGGTCCCCCGCCGCGTCGGCGAAGGGGGAGGCCGCCGCCCCGGCTTGCAGGTTGGGGGCAAATTGCAGGGTGAGGGCGGCGTAGAGGTGGACCGCCACCCCGGCGAACTCCCGCCGGGTCACGTCCCCTTGGTAGTCCAGGGGCTCCGGGTAGGGCGGGAAGGGGGACAGGCCCCCCATCACCGCGTCGCTGACCTCCTGGCGGGCCCATGCGCTGGCCTGGTGGTCGTTTGCGGCGGAGGCGGGGGCGGGAAGGAGCAGGGCCAAGGCCAGGAGCAGGGCGGCGGGGCGGAACACTCGGTTCATGGAAGGGGCCTCCTTCGTAACGGGCTTTTTTTCTATCATACCCCGGAACGGGGAAAGTCGCAAGCCCCTTTGGCGCTTGCGGCTTCCTCCGTTACAGCGGCGGCTCCAGGTCCTCCGGCTCCGCCGCCCCGGCCTGGGCGGGAGTGGCGCAGAAGTTTACATAATTAAATCGTCAGAGTACATCATGGCGGCGGGGAACACCAAACAGGAACCCGGAGAAATATCCACCCACACCAAATCCCCCCCTTTCTTCTCACAGTTCGATTCAACTTTGAAAGGATGCGAAAAGCGGCCTGTGTATCAACACAGGCCGCTTGGCAGGTTTTATTCGTCCTCTTCCGGGGCGCTGAACTCGGAGAAGGTGAGCTGCTTGTTGCGCTCCCCCGTCCAGTTCACCGCCCACTGGGAGCCGAAGAGCAGGAGCTGGCGGCCCTTGAAGTCCTCCACCAGCTTGGTGTCGGTGCCCAGGATCAGGTCCTCCTCCTTCACCGGCTCGCCGTCGGCGGTGGTGATCCAGCGCAGGTACTCGTAGGGCAGACCCTCCATAAAGATGTCCACCCCGTATTCGCCCTTGAGGCGGTATTCCAGCACGTCGAACTGGAGGGTGCCCACCACGCCGACGATGATTTCCTCCATGCCGGTGTAGGGGGCCTTGAACATCTGGATGGCGCCCTCCTGGGCGATCTGCTCCGCCCCCTTCAAAAACTGCTTGCGCTTCATGGTGTCCAGGGGGCGGACCCGGCGGAAGTGTTCAGGGGCGAAGGTGGGGATGGGGTCGAACTTGAACTTTTTGCCGGGGGCGCAGAGAGTGTCCCCGATGGAGAAGACGCCGGGGTCAAAAACGCCGATGATATCTCCGGCGTAGGCCTCCTCGATGATCTCCCGCTCGGCGGCCATAAGCTGCTGGGGCCGGGAGAGCTTGAGCTTCCGCTTCCCCTGGACGTGGTAGACCTCCCTGTCCGCGTCGAAGCGGCCGGAGACCACCCGCATGAAGGCGATGCGGTCCCGGTGGGCCTTGTTCATGTTGGCCTGGATCTTAAAGACGAAGGCGGAGAAGTCGTCGTCCATGGAGTCCACCAGCTTTTCCCCCGCCATCCGGGGCAGGGGGGGCGTGGTCATCTTGAGGAAGCCCTCCAGGAAGGGCTCCACGCCGAAGTTGGTGAGGGCGGAGCCGAAGAACACCGGAGAGAGCTTGCCGTGGCGCACCTTCTCCAGATCAAACTCGGCGGAGGCCCCGTCCAGCAGCTCCACGTCGTCGGTCAGCTGGCTGTGGAGCCGCTGGCCCAGCAGTTCGTCCAGATTGGGGTCCCCCAGGGAGACCTCGGTGGCGGTGGCCGCCTTGGCCCCGCCGTTGGAAGTAAAGTGGATGATCTCCCGCTTCTCCCGGTCGTAGACACCCTTGAACTCCTTACCGCAGCCGATGGGCCAGTTCATGGGGCAGGTCTCGATGCCCAGTTCCTTTTCCAATTCCTCGCACAGCTCAAAGGGGTCCCGGGCTTCCCGGTCCATTTTGTTGATGAAGGTGAAGATGGGGATGTCCCGCATGGCGCAGACCTTGAAGAGCTTGCGGGTCTGGGCCTCCACGCCCTTGGCGGCGTCGATGACCATGACGGCGGAGTCGGCGGCCATGAGGGTGCGGTAGGTGTCCTCGGAGAAGTCCTGGTGGCCGGGGGTGTCCAGGATGTTGACGCAGTAGCCCTCGTACTGGAACTGCATCACCGAGGAGGTGACGGAGATGCCGCGCTGCTTCTCGATCTCCATCCAGTCGGAGGTGGCGGCCCGGGTGTTTTTCTTGCCCTTCACCTGCCCGGCCTGGGCGATGGCCCCTCCGTAGAGGAGGAACTTTTCGGTGAGGGTGGTCTTACCGGCGTCCGGGTGGGAGATGATGGCGAAGGTGCGCCGGCGGTTGATCTCATTTTCATATTTTGACAAGGGTGATCCCTCCATAACTTGATTTTCGTCACGTAAACCGGCAGTTCGTTACATTGGAATTCCCCTTTTTCTCAAAAATGATGCTTAGATATTATACTGTATTCCGCCCAGGTTGTAAACTCCGTGCGGAAATTTTTGAAAAACCACTTGACTTTTACACAGTGGCAAGGTCTATGTTAGTTTCAGGGACCGGCCCCCACAAATACGAAGGAGCGATTGTTATGCTCACCATCGGCGAATTTTCCCGGCTGAGCCATGTCTCCGCCCGGATGCTGCGCTACTACGACGCCATGGGCCTCCTGCGCCCCGACCGGGTGGGAGAGAACGGCTACCGCTATTACAGCGAGAGCCAGCTTATGGATCTGGTACGGATCGAGCGGCTGAAGGACTACGGATTCCCCCTCTCGGAGGTCAGAGACCTGCTGGATCTTTCCGAGGAAGCCCTCTCCCGCCGCATCCACCGCCGGGAAATAGAGGTCTACGGGGAAATGGAGCGGCTGCGCAAGTCCCTGCGCCGGATGGAGGCGGACATGCTCCACATGGAGGGCAGCATCATGTATGAACAGTATCACGTCATTCTTATGGACGACCCCGCTCAGAAGGTTTTCTCCATCCGCCGCACCATCAACGTGGCCCAGATCCACGAGCTGTTCCAGGAGCTCCACCGGGAGGCGGCGGCCCTGGGGCTCAGGCAGGCCGGCCCCACCCAGCAGCTCTACCACTGTCAGGAGTTCTCCTACGAGCGCATGGACGTGGAGGCCCAGATGGTGGTTTCCGGGGACGCCCCAGGCGTCACGGAAAAGCCCGCCCGCACCTGCGCCGCGGTGATCCACCGGGGCCCTTATGAGGACATCAAGTACGCCTACGACGCTCTGTGCGCCTGGATGGCCCAGCATCCCGAGTACCAGATCTGCGGCCCCGCTCTGGAGCGGTACCTCAAGGATGAGAACATGGTCTCCAATCCCGAGGAGTATGAGACCGGGGTCCTCTTCCCCATCGAAAAGAAGTAAAAGAACGGGAGCGGCAATGCCGCTCCCGTTCTTTTACCGGCTCAATTCCTCCAGCACGCCCGGCAGCTGGGCGAAGCTGTGGACGGCGGGGACCCCATCCACCTTTCCAAAGCCGTAGGCGGCGTGGACGAAGGGCACTCCGGCCTCCTGGGCAGACCGGCGGTCCAGGTCGGTGTCCCCCACATACACCGGGCGTTTCAGCCCGTTGCGGGCGGCCACCAGGGCGATGTTTTCGCTCTTGGGCCGCCCCGTGCGCCCGGCGCACTCGAAATCGGTGAAATATCCCCCCAGGCCGGTGCCCTGGAAAAAGGCCTGGATATAGCCGTCCTGGCAGTTGCTCACCACGAAGAGAGGGCACCGCTCCGACAGGGCGGCCAGGGTCTCCCCGGCCCCGGGATACACCGCGGCGCCGTGCCGGGCCAGATAGACGTTCTCCACCGCCACGCAGTCGTCGATGACCGCCATCTGCCGTTCAAAGCTCAGACCCGGCAGGCGGCGGGCGGCAATGTCGGCGATCTGCATCCCCATGCAGGAGCGCACCTCCTCCTCGGTGAGGGGCGGCCGGTCCACCCCGGCGGCGGAGATGGCCTGGTTCCAGCACAGGGTGATCTCGGGCACGGCGTCCCAGAGGGTGCCGTCTAAGTCGAATAAGATGCCGTCAAACATGAAGACGCTCCTTTTTATCAGGTTTGGTCACGCTTTCGTATTATATAGCGGTTTGGCGGCGTTGTAAATGGGGAAAGGGCTTGCCTTTTTATAGTCTGTTATAGTAAGATACGTAAGAAAGGGCGTGTTTGAGGTGGGCGTTTTCTGGATATTGATTCTTTTGGGGGCCATCATCGCCCTCTTTTCCGACAAGATCGACGCCGCCGCCCGCCGTGGAAAGCAGGATAAGAGGGCCCGGCTGGTGGGCACCATCCTCCTGCTGGGCGGTCTGCTGGGCCTGCTTCTCTTCTCCCTGCCCCAACTCCGCGGTTGACAGGCCCCGCCCGGTGGGCTAAAATAGATAGGTCATACGCGCCTGTAGCTCAGCAGGATAGAGCGACCGCCTCCTAAGCGGTAGGTCGGAGGTTCGAATCCCCTCAGGCGTGCCAGCTCAGAAACACCCCTTTTGGCACGAATCCTCGCCTGACGGCGAGGATTCTTAGCCGGACGGGGTGTTTCTTCGCTTTCGGGGCGGACCCGCTTCGCTGGGCCCCGCCCCGAGGAGGATGCCGCCTGCGGGCGGAACGAAGGCCGGATATCGATTTTGCCCAGTAATGGCAGCTCAAAAGCAGAGCTGTTTTTTTATCAAAAGCGGAGCTGTTTTTATTGGAACCATGTATCGCACATTCTATCTCAAAGGGGTCAAAATCAGTATTTATGATGGCCTATCAAGCCGCCGCCCATCATTCTGGGCAGCTTTTGCCCAACAGGTTCCGCAGCCCTTCGTCTCCGCAAGCCGCTCAGACCGGTCTACGAAGGAAAATAGTCACACTGTTTTTACATATTTTCACAAAATACCGCTCTTTTTTTCATTTTATACGCTTTTGGGTCCCATATACACCCCTCTCTACTCTTCCCCCCACCGAAAGAATATGTTACAATAGTAGCCGTCATGGGGGTGAGGTCTTGTTCGTCCGCATCCGAAAAATAATCTACGCCATGGAAAACAACCTGGTGCTCAGCGCCATTAAAAAGGGATTCCTGCTGGTGATCCCCGTGGTGCTGACCGGGTCTTTCGCTTTGCTGCTGCGCAATTTCCCCGTCCCTCTCTATCAGGAATTCCTCGCCTCCTTCGCGGGCGGCGCTCTTTTATCCCTGCTGGGCTTCATCGTGGGGGCCACCACAGATTTTTTGTCCCTCTACCTGGTCCTGGCCATCAGCTATTTTTACTCCGACAGCCTGGCCGGTCAAAACCTCACCCTGCGGATGACGGCCATGGTCACCGCCTGCGCCTGCTTCATCGCCTCCTTCGGCGGGGCGGGCGGCTCTTTGACCCTGTCCTGCTTCGGGACCATCGGGGTCTTTACCGCCATGGTCTGCTCCATCCTGGCCACCCGCCTCTTTTTTCTTCTGGATCTGGGAATGTACCGCCGCTACCGCTCCTATGCCGCGGGCAACGACATCCACTTCCGCAGCTCCATGTCCGCCATTCTCCCGGTGGTGGTCTGTGTGACGGTGTTCACCCTGGGGAACCTGCTCCTTCAAAAGCTGTTCCACGTGGGAAACCTCAACGATCTCATCAGCGGGCTCCTGTTCCGCGCCTTCGGCGGCCTGAACGGCGAGCCGGGCAACGGGGTGATGTTCCTGCTCCTTTTGGACCTTCTCTGGGCCTTCGGCATCCACGGCGGCAACGCTCTGGACCCGGTGGCGCAGACCGTTTTTACCGCGGAGGGGACCGCCGGCGGCATCATCACCAAATCCTTTCTGGACAACTTCGCCGTTCTGGGGGGCAGCGGCGCCACCATGTGCCTGCTGCTGGCCCTGCTGCTGGTCTCCCGCCAGAAAAACGACCGCAGGCTGGCCTATTCCGCCGTTCCCCTGACCCTTTTCAACATCAACGAGATCCTGGTTTTTGGCCTTCCCATCGTACTCAACCCCATTCTGGCCATCCCCTTTATCCTGACCCCCATCTTCTCCATGCTCCTGTCCTACGGGGCCGTTCTGATCGGCTGGATGCCCGCCGCCCAGCAGGCGGTGAACTGGACCACCCCCGTATTCTTCAGCGGGTATCTGGCCACCGGCTCCTGGCACGGCACCGTGGTGCAGCTGGTGTCCGTGGTCCTGGGGACGTTGATCTACATCCCCTTCGTCATGCTGTCGGAGCGGTTGAAGGAGAGCCGGGAGCTCTATTTGATCGATGAGCTGACCCAGGACTTCCGCCGCTGTCAGGAGACCGGGGAACAGCCCCGCTACCTGGAGCGCACCGACAGCTTGGGCGTGATCGCCAAGGCCCTTGCCGGCCAGCTGCGGACCGATGTGGAGCGCGGCAGCCTGCCCATCCACTACCAGCCCCAGGTGGACGCCCAGGGCCGGGTGACGGGGGCCGAGGCCCTGCTGCGCTGGCGGTACGGGGACTCGGCGGTCTATCCCCCCGTGGTCATCGAGCTGGCCCAGGAGGACGGCTGTTATCAGGAATTGACCTGGCGCGTCCTCACCACGGTCTGCCGGGATATCCCGGTTCTCCGCCAAGGTCTGGGCCAGGACATCCACATATCGGCCAACATTGTGGCCGAGCAGCTCAACGACCCGGCGCTGACGGAGCGGATCATCCGCCTGGCGGAGGAAAACGACGTGTGCCGCAGCCTGGTTCTGGAGGTGACGGAAGAGACCTCCCTGGTCAACCTGCCCCACATCACCGCCAATATCGAGCGCTTCGGCTCCTGCGGCATCACGCTGGCCATCGACGATTTCAGCATGGGAAAGACCTCCCTGAACTATCTGCGCAATAACCACTTCCACTATGTGAAGCTGGACGGAAGCCTGGTGTGCCAAGTGCTGGAGAACAGCCGCTCCCGGGAGATCATCGGCTCCATCGTCGCCCTGGGACAGGGCTTGGACTTCCAGGTCATTGCGGAATGCGTGGAGACCGGAGAGGTGCGGGACGCCCTGCTGGCCCTGGGCTGCACCGTTTTCCAAGGGTACCTGTACAGCCCGGCCGTCCCCCGGGAGGAGCTCCTCGCCTGCGGGAAGGAGCTCCCGGCCTCCCTCCCCGTCTGACAGAGCACAGTTCCAAAACCCTCGCAGGATCAAGAGGCCGTCCGTCCGGAATTCCCGGACGGACGGCCTCTTTTTGCCGCGCCGCGGCGGAAAATCCCTGCCTGGACCCAGGCCGTGTTGGGGGGCACTTTTTCGAAATAGTCTGCCGCCTTTATAAACCGCCTCTGGATCTTTCATAAAGATTTGGCCTTTTTTGCAAAATCCCTTGACAAATTATACTGTAAATATTATAGTTACAGTATAGAAAGTGGTTTGATCTTTGATCCGGCCGAAAAGGAGCCCCACCATGAAACGAAACGCTCCCCTGCTCGCCCTGGGCCTGGTCCTGCTGCTGTCCGCCTGCGCGGCGGGCGGGACGCAGCCCGCCCCCTCCGCCGAAGAGAGCCCCGAGGAGACCGCCTACCACAAAATCACCGCCGAGGAGGCCAAGGAGATGATGGAGGACGGGGATGTCACCATCGTGGACGTGCGGCGGCGTGACGAATACGAGGCCGGCCACATCCCCGGCGCCATCCTGATCCTCAACGAGGATATCGGCGCCCAGCGGCCCGAGGCCCTCCCCCAGCTGGACGCCACACTGCTCGTCTACTGCCGCACGGGGGTCAGAAGCAAGCAGGCCTCCGACAAGCTGATAGAGCTGGGCTATGAAAATGTCTACGACATGGGAGGTATCGTGGACTGGACCTACGACACCGTGACGGGGAGTGATGCGGGATGAACAGTGATTTCAACATCGCCGTCCACGCCCTGGTGTATTTGAGCCACAAGGCCCAGACCCTCTCCAGCGAGGCCCTGGCGGAGAACATCTGCACCAATCCCGCCCGGGTGCGGAAGGTCCTGGCCGCCCTTGGGAAGGCCGGGCTGGTCTCCACCAGGGAGGGCCGCCCCCACGGGGGCTACGCCATCGCGAGACCCGCCGGGGGCATCACCCTCAAGGAGGTGAGCCTCGCCATGGACGCCTGCTTCGTCTCCACCGCCTGGAAGAGCGGGGACCCCAATATGACCTGCCTGGTGGCCTCCGGCATGGCGGGACTGATGGACGAGATCTATGGGCGGTTGGATCAGCAGTGCAAAAACACGTTGGGACAGATCACCATCCGGGACCTGGAAGAGCGGATCTTCCGCCCCGCACCGGACAAGCCGGCCCAAGAGGCCGCAGAAAGGAACCCAGTATGAAAAAAGCGGACGCAGTCGTCATTGGTTTCGGCAAAGGGGGCAAGACCCTGGCCGGAGCGCTGGCGGAAGCCGGCAGGAGCGTCATTATGGTGGAGCGTTCCGACAAGATGTACGGAGGCACCTGTATCAACGTGGCCTGTATCCCCACCAAGTCCCTGGTCCACTCCGCCGCCCTCTCCGCCGCCATGGGCGGCTCCTTCGCCGAGAAGGCGGAGCGGTACGCCGCCGCCATTTTTGAGAAGGACCGGCTCACCGGGGCCCTCCGGGGAAAGAACTACCACAAGCTGGCCGACCACCCCAACGTCACCGTTTTGACCGGCGACGGCTCCTTCCTGGACGCCCGCCACGTGGCCGTGGCCATGGCCGACGGCAGCCGGGAGGAGATCGAGGCCGGGCAGGTCTTTATCAACACCGGCGCCCGGCCCTTCGTGCCCCCCATCCCCGGCCTCAAGGAGAGCCGGTACGTCTATCTGAGCGAGAGCCTTTTGGACCGCAGGGACCTGCCCCGGCGGCTGGTCATTATCGGGGGCGGGTACATCGGCATGGAGTTCGCCTCCATGTACGCCAACTTCGGAAGCCAGGTCACCGTGCTCCAGGACGGGGCCGTCTTTCTCCCCCGGGAGGA
Organism: Oscillospiraceae bacterium; assembly: GCA_022846075.1. Taxonomy (GTDB): domain Bacteria; phylum Bacillota; class Clostridia; order Oscillospirales; family Oscillospiraceae; genus Vermiculatibacterium. Next base: position 364,736 of record AP025582.1, on the reverse strand, counting down.
CCAGGAGGTGGCGGGGGCCGTGCTGGAGAGCCTGGCCGCCCGGGGCGTGGAGGTGCTGCGCTCCACCAAGACCCTGGGGGTGGAGGATGTAGGGGATCACGCCGAAATCACCATTGAAAACGCCGATGGGCGTCGGGTGCTGGAGGCGGAGGCCCTGCTGGTGGCCACCGGACGCCGGCCCAACGTGGCGGGGCTCAACCTGGGAGCCGCCGGGGTGGAGCTCACCGACCGGGGGGCCGTCAAGACCGACGAACACCTGCGGACCACCGCCCCCAACATCTGGGCTATGGGCGACGTGGCGGGGGGCCTCCAGTTCACCTACATCTCCCTGGACGACTTCCGCATCGTCAAATCCGCCGTCCTGGGCGACGGCAGCCGTACCACCGCCAACCGGGGGCAGGTGCCGTACAGCGTGTTCCTGGACCCTCCCTTCTCCCGGGTGGGCCTCACCGAGCAGGAGGCCCGGGACAAGGGTTACAGCGTGAAAATCGCCAGGCTGGCCGCCGCCGCCATCCCCAAGGCCAACGTGCTCCAGAAGCCCACTGGGCTTTTGAAGGCGGTCATCGATGCTGACACCGGCCTCATCCTGGGCGCCCACCTCTTCTGCGAGGAGTCCTACGAGACCATCAACCTCATCAAGCTGGCCATGGACGCCAAGGTGCCCTATACCGTTCTGCGGGACGGCATCTACACCCACCCCACCATGACCGAAGCCCTCAACGACCTCTTCGGGGCCGTTCAGGGGTAATATTGCAAGAAAAAGGACCGGCACAGTCGAGAATGGCTGTGCCGGTCCTTTTTTATTTTATCTGGAAATCAAAATTTTTAATACTAATATTAATAATATCAATTTATATATTGACATCTTTAATATATAGTATTATATTGTCCTTAGCAGAAAGGACGTGACGAGATGAAAAAGGTCATCAGCCGCTGCCCGGTGTGCAGCCGGGAACTGACTGTGGCAAGGCTGAAGTGCGATGCCTGCGACACCGTGATCGAAAACAACTTCAGCCTGAGCAAATTTGACTATCTTTCCGATGAGGAGCTTTATTTTACGGAGACATTCATCCGCTGCCGGGGAAACATCAAGGAAGTGGAGAAGGAACTGGGGATCTCCTATCCCACCGTCCGTTCCAAGCTGGACGCGGTCATCAAAAAGCTGGGGTATGAAACGGGGCCGGACCAGCAGTCGGCCAAAAAGGAGGAGATCCTCAGGGCTCTGGAAAACGGGGAGATCACGGCCGAGCAGGCCATTGCGCAGCTGAAATAATATATGAGATGAAAGGTGATCGATCATGGACGAGAAATTGAGGATCCTCAAAATGGTGGAGGAGGGGACCATTACGGCCGAGCAGGGGGCCGAGCTCATGGCCGCCATGAACCCGGACCTGCCCGGGCAGCAGGCCGTTCCGGCCCGGACCAGCTACGACAAAAAGATGTTCCGCGTCATTGTGGACAGCGTCGACGGGGACAAGGTCAAAGTCCAGTTTCCCGTGGGCGCCATCAAAAAGATCCTGAAAGCCACGGGCAAGCTCCCCATCCCCGAGAAAGAGCTGGAGGGCGTGGACCTCTCCAGTATGATGGACGCCATCTCCGAGTGCCTGGACGAGGAGATCGAGGGGGATTTCGTCAACGTGGAGAGCGCCGACGGCACCACGGTGCGCGTCTTTGTGGATCCCTAAGGCGCGGACGGGATGAAAGTAAAGGTCCGGACGGCGGACTTCCGCTTTTCCATGCCCCTGCCAGCCTCCATGGCCGGATTCGCCCTGCGGTGGGTCCCGGACCGGGTCTTTGAGGAGGTCCGGAGCGGCACTCCGGAGCCTTACGCCAGCCCCATCACCAAGGAGACCATCGGCATGATCCTGGGAGAGTGCCTGGATGTCCTGCGGGAAAACAAGAGGCTGAAGGTGGTCCACGTGGAGGCCTCGGACGGCACGTTTGTATCCATCACACTATAAAATACAGTACGCTGATTGGGGGCGTCCACCGTGCGTCAGCGCTGGAACGCCCCCTCCACCTCAAACCCGCGGACGCCATGGACCCGGCTTGCGTCAAACCGGGAAACCGCGTCACGCTGCTGCATGGGGTACCCCACAGGGAGCAGTGCAAAGGGGATAACCGCTTCCGGCAGGGAAAACAACTTCTGGACATACTCGATGCGTTCCTCCAGCGGAGCCAGCGCCAGCCAGGTAGTTCCCAGCCCCAGTTCGGCGGCCGCCAAAAGGATGGTCTGGGTCACGGCGGAGAGGTCCTCCTGCCAAAAGACGTCCAGGTCATCGGTATAGCGCGCCTTGTTGCAGAGGGTCACAATGCCCAGCGGAGCATTTTTGATTGCCAAGGCATAGGGTTGAGCCTTGGCCAGCGCCTCCAGGACCTCCTTATCCTTTACCACCAGGAACTCCCACGGCTGTGCGTTTTTCGCGGAGGGAGCCTGCATGGCGGCGCGGAGGAGCAGCTGAAGTTTTTCCTCCTCCACCGGCCTGTCGGAAAAGCGGCGCACACTGCGGCGGTTCAGCATGGTTTCTATCATGTCACTATCTCCTTTTTTAATTAATACAAGTGGGTACCCGGCTGTGATGCCGGTACCCACTTGTATTGTATGGGGCCTCTCCTGCGGACCGGGCCTCTTTAGCCAACGGCTTTGCGCTTGAACAGGCCGTTCAGAGCCACGAGCGGAGACTGATTTTTCTTCTTTGCCTCTGCCCGGAGTTGAGTGCGCTTTTCCATGCGCTGGGCTTCGATCTCGGGGGAGTAGACCGCTCTGGTCTGAAGAGAGAAGAGCAGCGATTCCAACAACTCCCGGTTTTCTTCCATATACTGCGGAGTGGTGACCAGGCTGCAGATGACCATGCGGTGGGTCATCTCACAGTAGAACGCCACATTGCAGACCCGGAGACGCTGCATTTTTTTGGGGTTGTTCACAAGGGCTTGTGTCGCCTTATACTGCGTCTCAATCACACACATCCGGACCCCCTGGCCGTTTTCAATGATCTCGTCCCGCAGCAGTTCAAACTGGCGGCTTTTGCCTTTGAGCGCCTTGTGGTACTCTGCCTCAATATTTTGGCTGAATTCATTCAGAAAGGTCTCATTATCTGTTTGCGAACATTCCCAGCGCAGTCCAAGGGAGACACGTGAGCGCTTCTCCACCACATTTTCTTCGAATCGAAACAGCCCGCTGTCGTAGTTCAGGCTATAAGAACTATCCGGAATGATCCGCCAGCCAGGGTGGTATTTGATTTGGATCCCAAAGATGTCCAACAGACATGTGTCCTCCATAAAACTGCTGAGCTCCTTTCTAGATTGTCACGCCGTTCCTTTTTATTTGATGACCTTGGCCACAGTGCTGTCCACGATATCATAGCAGCTGTTGCCGGTAGTAATGATATTGCTGACGTTGGAGATATATTTTTCGACGATCTCCTCGGGCACCTTGGTGCTGAGGCTGACCCCAATCATAACAATGAAGTTGACGATCAGGCCCCACAGGAACGCGGAAATGCCCAGCGGAGGCTTGACAAAGAAGGTGAAAACAACCACGACCAGCAGGCCCGACACGGTACCGGCCCAGGCTCCTTCCTTGGACGCCCGGGGCCAATACAGGCCCAGGATAGTGGCAGGCATGATCATACCGAAGAAGGGAGACGACAGCTTATAAGCATTGTCCGTAATGCTTGCAGGCTTCGTAAATACAATGAAGAGCATCGCGAACATCAGGAACAGGATCGCGACCTGGCCCAAACGGACGGACTTCTTGTCTTCGACCTTCTCGCCCTTGAGGTACTTCCAGTGGACAAAGATGTCTTCAGCCGCCAGCTGGCCGCCGACCAGCAGGAAGGAGTCCGTGGTAGAGATCGCAAAGGCGCACAGGCACAGGATGGAGATAAAGGTCACAAACTTGGGGGCAAACTGGGTGGACAGCAGGGGCATGACGGTATCGGTGTTGACAACGTCGGGTCCCAGCAGCGCGGGAGCCAGGACGGCACCGACCACGGCCAGCATGAAGAAGCACAGGGCATAGAAAATGGGCAGCGCGCAGGCCATGACCTGGAAATTCTTCTTGTTCTTGGCCATAAAGCAGCGCACGAAGATATGCGGCCAGAAGAGGTTGGCAATGGCGCCGGCCAGAGCGTTGTTGATATTCCCGACCACAGTATAGGTGCCGGTAGGTCCGGGATTGGAGAGAACGGCGGAGTGCGCGCCGGCCTTGGTGATCTCATAGGCCTGCTGCAGGCCCTTGATAAGGCCGCCCTCAAAGTTACTGGTCGTCACAAAGATGATGACCAGCGCCAAGGCGCCGTAGCCCAGGAAGAAATGGAACGTATCCATCCAGGCCACAGAGCTCATTCCGCCGAACAGCGTATGGGCCGCGATGACCACGCAGGCCACACCCACGGCCACGCCGTAGCTGATCATACCGGCAGTGGAAACCTCCAGGCCGGTGCCGATGGAGATGACCTGGGTCGCAATATAGGGGATGATGAACAAGAACAGCAGCGCCGCCACAAAGAAGCCGTAGCCCTCGGAGTAGTAGCGGTTGCGCAGATATTCGGCGGGGGATTTGAAGCCGTATTCCTTGCCTTGGATCCACAGCCGATAGCCAATCGTACAAAACATCAGGGCAGTGATATAGCCGCCGTTGCCGGAGAGGTAGCCCACGCCGAACTTATAGATGGAAGAGGGATATCCGTAGTAGGACAGTCCACTGAAAATCGACATGGCGACGGTGGCCAGCAGGGCCAGGTTCCCGACGCCGCGGTTGGCGGTGTAATAGGTCTCGGCATCGTTGTTTTTGAACAGGCGGCGGATACCGTCCCACAGGAGGATCACAATGTAGACGACCAGCCCGACAATGATCAGAATGTTGCTGTTCATTTCGTCTTTCCTCCTTTCACCACAATATTGCCGTCCTCATCATAGCGCTCCTGCTTCTTGAAGAACTGGGTAAAATACGTACCCCACAACACGGCGGAGACAACACCCATGATGGCATACAGGAACATCTGGAAGGGAATAAACCCGAATACGACGCCGTCGGGGTTAATGAGAGGGATACAGGCATAGTCAAAAATGAAATACAGGACATTTAAACATATAAACAGCTTGGTATTCACGCTTCGTACCTCCTTTTTCTCTTAGCTCGGTGGTTCTGCCTCAGGGGGGATCGCTTGGTGAGAGGTTGGGGGCTTCCGATGTGATCACGGGCTCATGCTGCTGATGAATTCCTGGATACGCTGGTACTCTTCGGGGGATCGGACACAGAGCGTTCCATGGACACTGTTTTCGCACGTGAATGTAAAGCACTCTTCCAGGCAGCCGCAGATAACGAGCACAACGTCATATACCTTGGCCACATCATATGGCTCAAAGGAGACGTCCGGATATTCCTTCCGCGCCCGTTCCACCAGGCGGCGGCGTTCATAGTTGGGGTTACAGCCGCCGCAGTACTTCAATCCAATCAGCATAAACAGCTCCAAACGAAGGGGTTGTCCCGCCCTCCTCAGGTGGTGTGGGAGAGGGGAGGGCGGGACCCAAAAGGGACAACTGCCGAATGGGACAGCAGTATTAATCGTCGATCTTGATCTTGGCCAGTCTCTTGGCGAAATTCTTTTTCTGCTCCCAGTTGGTCTCGCGCTGGATCATGACGCGCATGGCCTGGGGGGAACCGGCGCCGTGCATCGACTCCGCCAGGGCGGTGCCGCCGGTCATGTTCTCCAGAAGGCGGGCCATGCGGATGCGGTCCTCGGTCGGGAAGCGGGCGTCGCCGGCAAAATACTTGTCGATGTACCCGTGGCAGACATCGGAGCGGTAGTCGGCCTCATAGGGCAGGGTGGCGATAAAGCCGCCGGCGATGTCGTGGGCCAGGCGGGAAATCTCGTACATGGTCTTGGTGCAGTTGAGCTTCACAGTGTTGGCCAGCAGGGTGTCCACGTAATAGCTGCCGGCCTCGGTCTTGTGCCCCATGGCGGAGCAGGCAATGGAGCAGCAGTGCATGGACTCGGCCAGGTGGACCATCTCCACCAGTTTGTCCTTGATGTGGGAGGCTTTGGGGCAGCCGTTGTACTCAGCCATGGAGGCTGCGGCGCCGATGATGACGTCGGCCACGCCCACTTTACAGCCGCCGTAGTTCTGCCGGTGGTAGGAGGCGAAGGTCTCCACGAACTCCTGGGCCAGATCGTACTCGCCGCACATGAACACCCGGTCCCAGGGCACGAACACGTCGTTGAGGACGGTGAGGGTCTCGCCGCCCACGATGGCGTACTCGGCGTTACCGCAGTCGATGTCCCCTTCCAGCCGGCGGTTTTCGTTGGTCTGGCGGCCAAAAATGTGGATGACCCCCGGCGCGTCCACGGGGATGGCGGCGGCCACGGCATAGTCCTTGTCCTCGGGCCCCAGGTTGGTGGTGGGCAGGATCAGCATCTCATGGGAATTGACCATCCCCGTCTGGTGGGCCTTAGCCCCCCGGACCACGATGCCGTCCTCCCGCCGCTCCACAACGTGGACAAAGAGGTCCGGGTCGGCCTGCTGGCTGGGCTTCTTGCTGCGGTCGCCCTTGGGGTCGGTCATGGACCCGGCCACCATGATGTCGGTCTCCTGGACATACTGCATATACTTCTTCAGCCGCTCATGGTAATCCGTGCCGTACTTCTTGTCGATCTTGTAGGTGGTGATGTAAGAGGCGTTCAGGGCGTCGAAGCCCACGCAGCGCTGGAAACAGGTGCCAGTCTTCTGCCCGATCATGCGCATCATCTTGACCTTTTTCACCAGGTCCTCGGTGCTCTGGTGCACGTGGGTGAAGCGGTTGATCTTCTTGCCGGTAAAATGGGACGTGGCGGTCATCAGGTCTTCGTACTCGGGGTCGAAGGCCAGCTCATAGGTCAGGGCGGCAGAGTTCACGTGGGGGGCGGTCATGGGATCGTCCACGACGCTCTCGATCTTTCTGCCGTTGCAATATACAATGGGATGGAGTTTCCTCAGGCTGTCCTTGTACTGCTGTCCATTCATCATGGTGATATTCCTCCTAAAAATAAATCACGAATATTTAAACGATCTGGTTCTCTTTCAACCGCCGGATCTCTTCCTCGCCCAGGTGCAGGATGCTCCGCAGGACCTCCTCGGTGTGCTCCCCCAGCTCCGGGGCCCGGCGGGCCATGACGGGGGGCGTATCCTGGAGCTTGAGAGGATCGCCGGGGAACTTGACCGTGCCCACGCCGGGGACCTCCTGCTCCACGACCATGTCCCGCATCAAAAGCTGGGGGTCCTCCACCAACTCCGCCACCGATTTGGCGGAGGCCACCGGGACTCCGACCTCATCCAGCATGACCTCCACTTCCTTGGAGCTGTGCTGGAGGGTCCACCGCTCCACAATGGCGTCTATCTCCTTCTCGTTTTGCTTGCGCAGGGGATTGCTGCTGAACCTGGGGTCCTGGATCAGCTCGGGCTGTCCCATCACGGTGGTGAGCCTGGTAAACAGGGAGTCATTGGCGGTGGAGATGAATACGCCGCCGTCCGCCGTGTGATACATGTTATAGGGCGCGGAGCCCGGGTTGGAATTGCCGATCCGGCTGGGGTTTTGACCGGTCATCGTCAAAATAGGCACGGAGTTTTCCAGCATGGAAAATACGGTATCCATCATGGCCATGTCGATGTACTGGCCCTTCCCCGACCGTTCCCGGTAGTGCAGGGCGGCGAGGATGGCCACCGCGGTGTGGACGCCGGTGGCGGCGTCCGAGATGGCCGGGCCCACCTTCACCGGCTCCCCGTCGGGATAACCGGTCAGGTAGGTAATGCCTCCCATCGCCTGGGCGATGGCGTCGTAGGCCGCCTTTTTGCTGTATGGGCCGCTCTGGCCGAAGCCTGAGATAGAGGCGTAGATCAGGCCTGGATTGACCTCGGCCAGCTCTTTATAGCCTAGTCCCAATTTTTTTATGGTGCCAGCGGAAAAGTTTTCCACCACCACGTCCGCCCACCGGGCCAGCTCCATGACGATTTTCTTGCCCGCTTCCGACTTCAGGTTCAAGGTAATGCTCTTTTTGTTGCGGTTCAAATAAGAAAAGTAGCCGCTCTGGCCGTTCTTGATGGGGTGAAAGGCCCGGGTGTCGTCCCCTTTTCCCACGGCCTCAATCTTGATCACCTCAGCACCCAGATCCGCCAGCAGCATGGTGCAGTATGGACCAGAATAGACTCTGGTAAAATCCAGCACCTTGAGCCCTTGAAGTGCTTCTGGCGCTCCCATCTGATCAACTCCTTTGCCAATTTGGAATTTAACCTCGTGTTTTGTACAGCACTATTCACAAGTGCAAGCCGCGTGCCAAGTTTAAAATCGGGATATCAGACAAAAAGTCCGCCTTATGATTTGTTTTTGAATCATAAGGCGGACTTTTTGATTTATTTTTGAATAAATGATTTAAATTTAAATCAACCGTTATTGTGGCAGCTCACAGCGGTACTTTTTGAGTTTGCGTGAGACGGAGGGCTGGCTGATTTGAAGGGCCTCAGCAATCTGATACGTCGTCTTATAGCGCCGCGCCGCGTCCAGCAGCATCCGTTTTTCCAGGCGCTCGCAGGCTTCTTTCAGCGATATTTCCTCAAAGGGGGCGGCCACGTCCAGGGCGCCGGCAGGGTCGGCCGTCTGCCACGGCAGACGCGCCTCCTCAACGGAGACCAGGTCGGAGGAACTGGTGACCAACACCCGCTCCACGATATTTTCCAGTTCCCGCACGTTGCCGGGCCAGTTGTAATCCATCAGCGCGGAGATCAATTCCGGGGAGAGTTGTTTGTTCAGGTGATATTTGGCGTTCAGCTTTTTCACAAAGAACTTGATCAGGCTCGGAATATCCGCCTTTCTCTCCCGCAGGGGAGGCGACTTGATAACCACGATATTCAGCCGGTAATACAGATCCTCCCGGAAGGTTTTCTCTCTGACCATCTGCTCCAAATCCTGGTTGGTGGCGGCGATCACCCTTGTGTTGATGGGGATCACCTTGGTGGACCCCAGCCGGGTCACGGTGTGCTCCTGGAGCACCCGCAGCAGCTTGACCTGAAGGTGAAGGGGCATATCCCCAATCTCGTCCAGAAAAAGGGTGCCCTTGCTGGCCGATTCAAACAGCCCCATGTGCCCGCCCTTCTTCGCCCCGGTAAAGGCGCCGCTGTCATATCCGAAAAGCTCCGATTCCAGAAGATTATCCGGGATCGCCCCACAGTTGATCTTCAAAAAAGGCTGGTCCCGGCGGTAGCTTTTTTGATAGATCTCCCGGGCCAACACCTCCTTTCCGGTGCCGGATTCCCCCAGGATCAGCACGGTGGAGTCCACCTCGGCGACTTTGTGGGCCAGGGCGACGGCAGCCTGGAACTGGGGACTTTCCGCCACAAACCTGGGGCTGCCCTCCAGCTCATTCAGGCGGCTTTTGTATTGATTGGCGATCTGTCTGCTGTGGTTCAGTTCTTTTCCAAGTTCATTGATGACGGTGATGTCCTTTACGATGGTCACCACCAGAATGATGCTCCCGTTTTTATAGATCGGGATGCCGTGGAGGGCGAGGCGTTTTCCCTTAGCCGTCGTCTGCTCCGCAGTCACCTCGCTGCCCTTGTCGATGACCCGCTGGGTGATGAAGTTGGACAGGATCCCCTCTTCGACGATATCCGCGATATACCGCCCCACCAGCTGCCGGGCGGATAGGCCGGTCATATGCTCATAGGCGGCGTTCACCTTGATGGTCAGGCCCCTGGCGTTTGTGACATAGATCCCGTCCGGGAGAATGTCGACGATGCGCTCCCAATCTTCCGGATGCAGCTCTGTGGATGAGTAATTGTCCATGGCGGGTGAAAGACCTCCTTTGACCGCAGGTTTGGTGATTTCATACAAAATTCAGCTCAATAAGAAGTTTCGTTTATCATAGCACGTCTATTTTCGGGTGTAAAGGCCCCGCCTTTTTTCAAAAATTGGGGCGCGGCAAAAAAGTTGGCATAGTATCTGCAATTATAAAAGCTGAATTGATTTGAAAAAGGAGGTCCTGAAAATGGGAGAAAAAAGCCGCCCGCCCCGGCTGCCGGCGGGCATGATGCAGCTCATCGACGAGCAGGTGCGCCCCGCCCTGCGGGCCCACGGCGGAGATTTGACCATTACGGAATTTTCCGGCGGCGTTCTGCGCTTCAAGCTCACCGGCGGCTGCCGGGGCTGTCCCTCCGCCTGGCTGACGGCGGAGGAGATCGTCAAGGCACCCCTCACCGCCCGGTTCCCGGAGCTAAGGGACGTGGTGGCGGATACGGATCTGGACGACGACCTCATTTCGATGGCAAAGGAGATCCTCTCCCAAAAACACGTGCCCCGTTAAAATTGGCACAATTCTTGCTTGTTATATTGGCAGCGGTTTTGTACAGCAGCAAATTCGCTTATCCCGAACCCGGCAGACGGCCATTTTGCCGCCGCCCAAAATTCAAAACACAGGAGGACGCATAATATGTTCCATTTAGAAGAAGGCCGAACCCCTGTTATCGTCAGCAGCGCCCGTACCGGCACCGGCAAATTCGGCGGGGCCCTCAGCGGGATCAACTGCCCCGAGCTGGGTGCGATGTGCGCCAAGGAGGCCATGAAGCGGGCCCATATCACCGGCGATATGGTGGACGAGGTGATTTTCGGCACCCATTTCCAGGCCGGCATCGGCGCCAACTCCGCCCGCCAGGTGGCTCTGGGCGCGGGGTGCCCCGTGGAGATCCCCGCCTGGACCGTCAACAAGAACTGCGGCACCGGCCTGAAGGCCATCAACATCACCGCCCAGCAAATCATGCTGGAAGAGGGCGACATCTACATCTCCGGCGGCTGCGACACCATGAGCCGGATCCCCTACCTGAGCATCAACCACCGCTTCGGAAGCAAAATGGGCCCCGACACCCTTCAGGACGGGATGCTCTACGACGGCCTGGTAGACCCCTTCATGCACTACCACATGGGCATCACCGCCGAAAACGTGGCCCGGAAGTGCGGCATCACCCGGGAGCAGATGGACGAGTTCGCCCTGGCAAGCCATCTGAAGGCCGAGGCCGCCATCAAAGCCGGCAAGTTCAAGGACGACATCATCCCCGTGGAGCTGAAGACCCGGAAGGGCGTCACCATTTTTGACGCCGACGAGACCGTCCGCTTCGGTGCCAAGCTGGAGGACTTCCAAAAGCTGAAGCCCTGCTTCCTCACCGACGGCACCGGCATGGTCACCGCGGGCAACGCCTCCCCCTGCAACGACGAGGGTGTGGCCGTGGTCATGATGAGCCTGGCCAAGGCCCGCCAGCTGGATTTGGCCCCCAAGTGCGCCATCCGTGGGTTCGCCTCCGCGGGCGTGGACCCCTCCATCATGGGCTATGCCCCCGTCTACGCCGTCCAAAAGCTGCTCCAGAAAACCGGGCTCAAGAAAGAGGACATCGACCTTTGGGAGCTCAACGAAGCCTTTGCCGCCCAAGCTCTGGCCTGCATCAAGGACCTGGGGCTGGACCCGGAAAAGGTCAACGTCAACGGCGGCGCCATCGCCCTGGGCCACCCCGTGGGCGCCACCGGCGCCCGCCTTGTGATGACCATCATGGCCGAGATGGAGCGCCGCGGCGCCCGCTACGGCGTGGTCAGCCTGTGCATCGGCGGCGGCCAGGGCATCGCGACCCTGGTCGAGCGCATCTGAGGAGGAGAGCTGATATGAAAGAAATCAAGACCATCGGCGTCATCGGCGCCGGTCAGATGGGTTCCGGCATCGCCCAGGTGGCAGCCGTCTCCGGTTATTCCGTCCTGCTCTACGACGCCTTTCCCGGCGTGGCCGCCAAAGCCCTCTCCCGCATCCAGGCAGGACTGGAAAAACAGGTGGACAAAGGCCGGATGACCCTGGCGGCCTGCGACGCCGCCGTGGCCGCCATCACGGTGGCGGATACGCTGGAGCAGGCCGCCCAGGCCGAGCTGGTGGTGGAGGCCGCCATTGAAAAGGCGGAGCTGAAAAAGGAGCTCTTCGCCGCCCTGGACAAGGCCGCCGGACCGGACACCATCCTGGCCTCCAACACCTCCTCCATCTCCCTGACCGAGATCGCCTCCGCCACCGGGCGGGCCGACAAGGTCATCGGCATGCATTTCTTCAACCCCGCCCCCGTGATGAAGCTGGTGGAGGTCATCAAGGGCTACTCCACCAGCCAGGACACCATTGACGCCATCATGGCGGTGGTGGAAAAAATGGGGAAAATCTCCGTCCTCGCCCTGGACAAAGCCGGTTTCATCGTCAACCGGGCCCTGGACCCCATGCTCAACGAGGCCATCTTCATGCTGGAGGAGGGCGTGGGCACCGTGGAGGACATCGACAACGCCATGAAATACGGCTGCAACCACCCCATGGGCCCCCTGGCCCTCACCGACCTCATCGGCCTGGACGTGATCCTGGCCGTCATGGAGGTGCTGTACCGGGAGTACGGCGACAGCAAGTACCGCCCCGCCCCCCTGCTGCGGAAAATGGTTCGGGCGGGCAAGCTGGGCAAAAAGACCGGCGAAGGCTTTTATAAGTATTGAGAGGTGGACGGAAAATGACATACCAGTATGTGGAGTACCGGGCGGAGGGCCGCCTGGCCTACGTAACCATCAACCGGCCCGAGGCCCTCAACGCCCTTAACGAGACGGTCATCGCCGAGCTGATGGACTGCTTCCAGGCCATCAACGGCGACCCCACCGTAGACTGCGTGATCCTCACGGGCAGCGGCCGTTCCTTTGTGGCCGGGGCCGACATCGGCACCATGCGGGATCTGGCGGTCCTGGACGGCCGGGACTTCACCATGTTCGGACAGCGGTTGATGGACTACGTGGAGAACATCCGGCAGCCCGTCATCGCCGCCGTGAACGGCTTCGCCCTGGGCGGCGGCTGCGAGCTGGCCATGGCCTGCGACATCCGCATTGCCTCTGAAAAGGCCAAGTTCGGCCAGCCGGAGGTGAATCTGGGCATCATCCCCGGCTTCGGCGGCACCCAGCGCCTGCCCCGTCTGGTGGGCAAGGGGATGGCCAAATACCTCATCATGACCGCCGAACACATCTCCGCCCAGGAGGCCCTCCGCATCGGCCTGGTGCAGAAGGTAGTCGCCCCCGAAGAGCTGATGACGGAGGCCCAGCGGGTGGCCAACCTCATCCTCTCCAAAGCCCCCGTGGCCGTCCGCATGGCGAAGTGCGCGATCAACACCGCCGAGGACACCGATATGCGCTCCGGCATCGCCTACGAGGCCGAGGCCTACACCACCAGCTTCCAGGCCGGCGACCGGGTGGAGGGCATGACCGCCTTCCTGGAAAAGCGGGAGGCCGCCTTTACCGGAAAATAAACCGTAATACGAAAACTTAGAGCCCTCCGGACGGCGCCGTCTCCCCCCAGACGGCGCCGCTCAGGGGGCTCTGCATCCAAACATTCCAATTTCATTTTGTCAGGACAGGAGGAATCATCACTTATGGTAGGATTTAAACTGACCCAGGAACAGGAGCTGGCCAAAAAGATGTTCCGGGAGTTTGCGGAAAACGAGATCAAGCCCCTGGTCCGGGATATGGACGAGGCCGAGGCGTTGGACATGGCCCTTGTGGAAAAGCTGAAGCGGTACGGCATGATGGGCATCCCCTACTCCCGGGACTACGGCGGGGCCGGGGCCGACGTGCTGACCTACGCGCTGTGCATGGAGGAGATCTCCCGTGTGGACGCCAGCGTGGGCATCACCATCTCCGTCCACACCTCCCTGTGCTGCTCCTGCATCTCCGAGCACGCCAGCGAGGAGCAGAAGCAAGCCTTCCTGCGCCCCCTGGTGGACGGTACCAAGGTGGGCTGCTTCGGCCTCACCGAGCCCAGCGCAGGCACCGACGCCGGCGGCGTCCTCTCCACCGCCGTGAAGGACGGCGATTTCTATATCCTCAACGGCCAGAAGGTGTTCACCACCAACTCCGGCTTTGCGGACACCTTCATCATTTTCGCCCTGACCAACCCCGCCCTGGGCGGCACCAAGGGACTGTCCGCCTTTATCGTGGACCGGGACACGCCGGGGCTGACCGTCAGCAAGGACATCCCCCGCATGGGCATCCGGGCCGCCTCCAACTGTGAGGTAGCCATGATAGACGTGAAGGTCCCCGCCGACCGGCTCATCGGCAAAGAGGGCCTGGGCTACAAGATCGCCATGGGGGCCTTGGCCGGCGGCCGGATCGGCATCGGCGCCCAGTCCGTGGGCATCGCCCAGGGCGCCATCGACGAGGCCCTGGCCTATGTCAAGGAGCGCAAGCAGTTCGGCAAGGCCATCGCCAAATTCCAGAACACCCAGTTCAAGCTGGCGGAAATGCAGACCAAGGTGGACGCCGCCCGGCTGATGGTGTGGCGCGCCGCCGCGGCCAAGGACAACCACGAAAATTACGCGCCCCTGGCCGCCATGTGCAAGCTCTTCGCCTCCGGCGTATGCAACGAGGTGGCCCGGGACGCCGTGCAGCTCTTCGGCGGCTATGGCTATTCCCGGGAGTACCCCGTGGAAAAGATGCTGCGGGACGCCAAAATCACCGAAATCTACGAGGGCACCTCCGAGGCCATGAAGATGATCGTCGGCGGCGCAATGATGAGATAAGGAGAGTTGCTGATTATGAAGTGCATTGTATGTGTAAAGCAGGTGCCGGATACGTCCGGCGTGGTGGCGGTGAAAGAGGACGGGACGATGGACCGTGCCGCCATGGCCACCATCACCAACCATGACGACCTGGCCGCCGTGGAGGCGGCGCTGGAGCTGAAGGACGCCACCGGCTGCAAGGTAGTCGTGGTCTCCATGGGCCCCCCTCCCGCGGAGGGGATGCTCCGGGAGCTGCTGGCCATGGGCTGTGACGAGGCCGTTCTGGTCTCCGCCCGTGAGTTCGGCGGTTCCGATACTTACGCCACCTCTCAGATTTTGGCCGCGGCCATCCACAAGATCGGCGTGGACAAGGACGACATCATCTTCTGCGGCCGCCAGGCCATCGACGGCGACACCGCCCAGGTGGGCCCCCAGATCGCCGAGAAGCTGGGCCTGCCCCAGGTGTCCTACGCCGCCGAGATCAAGGCCGAGGGCAACGGCGTGGTAGTCAAGCGCCTGCTGGAGGACGGCTACATGATGCTCAAGATGCAGACCCCCTGCCTCATCACCTGCGTCAAGGAGCTGAACAACCCCCGCTACATGTCCGTGTCCGGCATCTTCGAGTGCTACTCCAAGCCGCTGGCCATCTATGACTACGAGACCCTGAAGGACGAGCCCCTGATCGACCCCGACACCATCGGCCTGAAGGGCTCCCCCACCAACGTCTACAAGTCCTTCTCCCCCCCGGTCAAGGGCGCCGGCATGATGCTGGAGGGGGCCGACAAGGCCACCGTGGACCAGCTGATCGGCATCCTGGACGGCAAGCACATTATCTAACTTGAGAGGAGATGGAAACAATGGCTGAATTCAATAGTAAAGACACCGCCGCCTTCAAGGGCGTGTGGGTATTCTGCGAGCAGCGCGAGGGCGTGATCATGTCCATCAGCTATCAGCTGCTGAGCGAGGGCCGGAAGCTGGCCAACGACCTGGGCGTGGAGCTGTGCGGCGTGGTGCTGGGCTCCAACGTGAAGGAAGAGTACATCAAGGCCCTGGGCGGCTACGGCGCCGACAAGGTCTACTACTGCGACCATGAGCTGCTGAAGGACTACACCACCGACGGCTACACCAAGGTCATCTGCGACCTGGTGGAGGCCAACAAGCCGGAGATCGTCCTCATCGGCGCCACCAACATCGGCCGTGACCTGGGCCCCCGCTGCGCGGCCCGGCTGCACACCGGTCTGACCGCCGACTGCACCCACCTGGATGTGGACGTGGCCAAGTACAAGGAGTTCCTCAAGACCACCTCCACCATCGACGTGGACAACACCGCCTTTGAGGAGAACACCAACCTCAAGATGACCCGTCCCGCCTTCGGCGGCCACCTGATGGCCACCATCATCTGCCCCCGGTTCCGTCCCCAGATGTCCACCGTCCGCCCCGGCGTCATGGCCACCCAGCCCTTCGATGAGGCCGGCGCCGCCAAGACCGTGGTGGAGAAGGTGCCCGTCACCCTCTCCAAGGACGACATCCACGTGGAGATCCTGGAGATCAAGAAGGCCGCCAAGAAGCTGGTGGACCTGATCGGCGCCGACGTGGTGGTCTCCGTGGGCCGCGGCATCAGCAAGGACCCCGAGAAGGGCATCGCCCTGGCCCAGGACCTGGCCAACGCCCTGGGCGGCGTGGTCGGCTCCTCCCGCGCCTGCGTGGACGCCGGCTGGATCGACGCCTCCCACCAGGTGGGCCAGACCGGCAAGACCGTCCACCCCCGCATCTACGTGGCCCTGGGTATCTCCGGCGCCATCCAGCACAAGGCCGGCATGCAGGACTCCGAGTGCATCATCGCGGTGAACAAGAACGCCGACGCCCCCATCTTCGAGGTGGCCAGCTACGGCATCGTGGGCGACCTGTACAAGGTGGCCCCCATGCTCACCGAGGCCGTCAAGGCCCTCAAGGCTTCCAAGTAAGACAGGCAAGAAGAAAAAGGACCGGGCCGTGGAACTCTCCACGGCCCGGTCCTTTTTATAAAAAACGGAGATGGGCGAACATCCCCGCACCCTATGCCTTCCCCTTGGGGGAAGGTGGCAGCCCGAAGGGCTGACGGATGAGGGGAACTGCGGACATGGGAAAAGGCTCTGCTGCACCGATAAGTTCCCCTCATCAGTCTCGCTCCGCTCGACAGCTTCCCCCAGGGGAAGCCCAAATTCCTCTCAACCATGCAAAATGCCCTGCTATTCACGCAGGCCCGCTCACAAAATCAAAAGGGGCACAGGGCTCCCCGGCTCCAGCGCGGGGCCGGGGGAACGGTCGATGAGACAGTCGCAGCCCGCCAGGGACCAGACCATGCCGGAGGAATGTCCCCCCGCCGCGGGGCAGACCCTTCCTTCCGGGGTCCTGACCGCCCGGATGAACCGCCGGACCTGGGAGGCGGGCAGGCCCTCGGCCAGGGGAAGGGTCATCCTCCCGGGCAGAGCCCCCTCCATCCCCGCCAGCTTTTCCAGGGCGGGGCGGCCCACCGCCTCAAAGACGACCAGGGAGGCGAAGGGGTTCCCCGACAGGGCCAGCACCGGCTTGCCCTCCGCCAGAAATGCCATGGCGGGGGAGCCGGGGCGGACAGCCAGTCCGTGGAACAGCACCTCAGCCCCCAGCAGTTCCGCCGCCCGGGGCATGGCGTCCTCCGCCCCCACCGACACCCCGCCGGTGGTGAGGAGGAAGTCGCATTTGGCCAGCGCCGCCCGGACCCGCCCGGCCAGCAGCTCCGCGTCGTCCCCCACGGGGGGGAAGGCCACCGGTTCCATCCCGAGGGCCTGGAGCCGGGCGCACAGCATGGGGCCGTTGGCGTCATAGATACCCGACGAGGGCAGGGGGGCCCCGGCGGGGACCAGCTCCCCTCCGGTGGGCAGGACCCCCACCTTGGGCCGGGCCGCCGCCGCCAGCGCCGTCACTCCCTGGGCGGCCAGGGCGGCCACGTGGGTCCAGTCCATCCGGGTCCCCACGGGAAAAATGGTGCGGCCCACGGGCATGTCCTCCCCGCGGAACACATAGTTCTCCCAATGGGCCGGGGCGACGCACACCAGGACAGCGTCCCCATCCCGGCGGGTGTCCTCCACCTTGACCACGCAGTCCGCCCCGGCGGGAATGGGCGACCCGGTGGACACGGGGACGGCCGTCCCCGGCCCCACGGCCTCCCCCAGGGTAAGCCGGGCGGGCTTTTCAGGCCCCGCCCCCTCCGCGTCCACGGAGCGCAGGGCATAGCCGTCCAGCGGGGAGCGGTCAAAAGGGGGCGTGTCCAGCTTGGCTGTGACGCTTTCCCACAGCACCCTCCCCGGCGCCTGGGCCGGGGAGATCTTCTCCCACCTCGCCAGGGGCTTTACCCGCTCCAACAGCAGGGCCGCGCCCCGCTCCACAGAAATCCGCTCCATTCCCGCACCTCATTTCAACAGCATGATATCTTCCGGCTTCACCGACACCGTCAGCCGGTCCGGTTCTCCCAGGGCCTCCCAGTCCTCCTTGGACAGCTCCATCCGAAGCCGCTCCGGGCCGGGAGCAGTTAACATAACAACAGTGGAGAACACGTCCTCCACTACCCGCTCCACCCGGCAGGGGATGGAGTTGGGGCCTGGGCCGGGGGTAATGAAGTGGGCCCGGATGCCCACATGGGCCAGCTCCGGGGGCACCGGCCCGGCCACGTCCAGGGTCACGCCCCAGTCCAGGGCCTCCACCCGCCCCTCCCCGGCCCTCCGGGCCCGGGAGACGTTCTTGCACCCGGAGAGGAGGCAGGCGGACAGGGTGTCGGGGGCCTGAAAGAGGGCCTTGACCTCCCGCTCGGGCTCCGACCTGCCGTGGTCCAGCACGCAGGCCTGTCGGCACATACGATAGACCTCCCCCCGGTCGTGGGTCACCAGTACCGCCGGGCCGGGGAACTCCCGGAGGAAATCCGTCAGCTCCAGCTCCATCTCCCAGCGCAAATAGCCGTCCAGGGCGGAAAAGGGCTCGTCCAGCAGCAGGCACTCCGGGTCGCTGGCGAAGAGCCGGGCCAGGGCCGCCCGCTGCTGCTGGCCCCCGGAGAGCTGGCGGGGGTATTTGCCCGCCAGCTCCCCGATCTGGAAGCGGGCCATGAGGTCCGCCGCCGTCTCCCGGCGGCGGTGGCGGTCCCTGGCCCCGGCCTCGATGTTCTGGGCCACCGTCATGTTGGGAAAGAGGGCATAATTTTGAAAGAGATACCCCACCCGCCGCTCCTGGGGGGGCAGGTCGATCTTTTTCTCCACGTCAAACAGCACCCGGCCGTCCAGGACGATGCGCCCCGCGTCTGGCGTCACCAGGCCGGCCACGCATTTGAGGGTCATGCTCTTGCCGCAGCCGGAGGCCCCCAGCAGGCCGGTAAGGCCCTCGCCGGTGGTGAAGGCCACCTTCAGGTGGAACTTGGTAAAACGCTTCTCGATCTGTACTTCTAAGCTCATCTCACACCTCCGGCGCCCCGGCGGGCCACTTGTCCCGCTTCTCCCGGCGCTCCAGCAGGTTCACCGCCAGGAGGACGGCCAGGGAGATGCCCACATTCACCGCCACCCAGCGGTAGGCCAGAACATCGTTCCCCTCCCGCCAGAGCTGGTAGACGGTGGTGGCGATGGTGGCCGTCTTGCCGGGGGTGTAGCCGGAGACCATAGAGGTGGCCCCGTACTCTCCCAGGCCCCTTGCAAAGGCCAGCACGGTGCCCGCCATGAGCCCCTCCCTGCACCCCGGCATCAGCACCCGCCAAAAAACCCAGGAGTTGGACCGGCCCAGGGTGCGCCCCGCCGCCAGGAGGTTGGGGTCGAAGGCCTCGAAGGCCCCCCGGGCGGTGCGGTACATCAGGGGGAAGGTGACGATGATGACGGCGAAGATGGCGGCGGGCCAGGTCATGGTGACCCGGAGGGCGAAGGTGTCCAGCAGCCACGCCCCCAAAACGGTCTTGGGCCCCAGCAGCTTCAGCAGGAAAAAGCCCACCACCGTGGGGGGGAGCACCAGGGGCAGGGTGAGCAGGCAGTCCAGCAGCCCCTTGGCCACCTTGGGCAGCCTGGCCACGTAATAGGCCGCCAGGATGCCCAGGAAAAAGACGCAGACGGTGGAGATGGCCGCGATGCGCAGGGAGTTGAGCAGCGGGAACCAGTCCATCCTTCCCACCTGCCTTTCTATGGTATTCCGGCGGACACGCTCCGCCCCGTTTTTTTGTAAAACCCCATGCAGGGGCGGCTATCAGCCGCCCGCCCTTATTTCGCCATGGCGAAGCCAACGCTCTCAAACACGGCCACGCTCTCATTGGTCTTTAAATAGTCCAAAAACGCCTGGGCCTCGTCCTTATGGGCGGAGGCGGCCAGCACGGCGGCGGGGTAGATGACCTGATTCGTGAGCAGGGCCGGGTCGGCCTCGGCCACCACCTCCAGCCCGGCGGAGAAGGCGTCGGTGGCGTAGACCACGCCGCAGTCCACGGTGCTCTCCCCCACCCAGGTGGTGACCTCCTTCACGTTGGAGCCGAAGGTGATCTTGTCCTGGATGGCGTCCCAGACGCCCATGGCGGTGAAGAGCTCCTGGGAATACTGGCCCACGGGCACGTCAGAGTTGCCCAGGGCGATCATCTTCACCTTATCGGTGTTCACGTCCTCAAAGGACGCCACCCCCGCGGGGTTGCCCTGGGGCACGGCCAGGGTGACCTTGTTCTCCAGCAGATCCACCCGGCTGTTCTCGTCGACGTACCCGCCCTCGGCAAGGCCGTTCATCTGCTTCTGGGCGGCGGAGAGGAAGAGGTCGCAGTCACCCCCCTCCTCGATCTGGGTCTTGAGGGTGCCGGAGGAGTCGAAGGTATACGTAATGGTCACGTTGGGGGCCACGGCCTTGTAGTTCTCGGCGATCTGGTTCATAGACTCGGTGAGGGAGGCGGCGGCATAGACGTGAAGCTCCACGGCCTCGGCGGCGGGGGTCTCCGCCGGGGCGCTCTCAGCGGCGGGAGCGGTGGTCTCCGGGGCCTGGGACGGGGCGGCACCTCCCCCGCAGGCGGTCAGGGACAGGGCAAGGGATAGGGACAGAGCGTAGGTCACAAGCTTTTTCATGGGTTTCTCTCCTTTTCAAACGGAAGGCACGCCCGTTTCCCGGCGTACCCTTTGGCCCGCTCCCATGGCGTCCGCTTTAGGCGAGACGGGCTCGAAGATTTTGGGACCTATTGAAACGGGCGTTGACAGGGGTTCCGTTCCGCCCGAAAAACGGCTTCTGAAAGTGTTTCCCAATTTCCCGCCTCCTCCCAAGAGGCGGTCTATGGAAGCTCTTTTTGCTTACTTTTTCTCTCGAGAAAAAGTAAGGGCGCACTCCCCGGCCGTCCCCCGCAGGATGTCCAGGCCATGGCCCAGGGCGGGCAGGATGTACTCCGCCCCCTCCCGGGCGGCCTTGGGACTGCCGGGGAGGTTGACGATGAGGGTGCCGTTTCGGATGACCGAGGCCCCGCGGCTGAGCATGGCCCGGGGGGTGATGGTCATGGAGTAGGCCCGGATGGCCTCGGCGATACCGGGGGCGTTCCGGGTAGCCACCGCCAGGGTGGCCTCGGGGGTCACGTCCCGGGGGGAGAAGCCGGTGCCGCCGGTGGTGAGCACCAGATGGCACTGGCGGCCGTCGGAGAGACGGATGAGCTCCATCTGAATGCGGCTCTGCTCGTCGGGGATGAGCAGCTCTTCCACTACTTCATAGCCCGCCTCGGTGAGGAGCTTTGCCAGCACCGGGCCGCTCTCGTCCGCCCGCTCCCCCTTGGCGCCCTTGTCGGAGAGGGTCACCACCGCCGCCCGGCGGACGGCGGGGTCCGGGGGGAGCATGACAAGCTCGTCCCCCACGCGGATATCCCCGCCCCTCAGCACCTTGGCAAAGACCCCCTCATGGGGCATGATGCACTCCCCCATCACCTGGTAGATGGCGCAGTGGGTGTGGCACTCCTTACCGATCTGGGTCATCTCCAGCAGGGCGTCGCCGCACTGGAAGCGAGTACCCACAGGGAGATTGCGGAAGTCATAGCCCTCCACCACCAGGTTTTCCCCGAAGGCGCCGAAGGCCACGTCGGCCCCCTTGGCCCGGAAGGCTTCGATTTTCTCGAAGGACAGCAGGGAAACCTGCCGGTGCCAGTGGCCGGCGTGGGCGTCCCCCTCCAGGCCCCAGTCCTCCACCAGCCGGGCGGCGGGGACGGGGTGCTTTTGGGTGCCCTTTTTCTCGCTGAGGCAGATGGCTTTAATAGTTGACATAAGATCGTCTCCTTTGTTCGCGGACTGGGGCAGCTGTGCGCTTCTCTTGGGGAGAACAGGGGTACGCCTGGACGGCGTGTGTTTCGCTCTGCGCCGCACAGGCGGAAAACCCTGCTTGTTTTGCCAAGGGCCCCCCCTGCGGGGGAGCTGCCCCCGAAGGGGGCTGAGAGGGGGGCAGGCCGGTGAGGACATCGGCCCCTACGGGGTGGGGGAATGCCGGGCTTTGCGGGGTGGTTGGAAGGGGGGGCACAGGGGCCGCTGTCCTCAGCGACCCGCCCTCGGTCCCACAGGGGGGTGGCCCTGCCAAACGGTAAGTTCCCCTCATCAGTCTCGCTTCGCTCGACAGCTTCCCCCAGGGGAAGCCTAGGGCCTGACAAACCCTGGAACTCTTGCAAAATAAGGGGCCGTGGTTTTTTCTCCCTTGTTGGCAATTCTAAAGGACAAATCCAAACAAAGCGAGGCCCGCAGCGTGAAACAAATGCACCGGTGGCAAGCTTTTAGCGCAGGCCGGGTCTCTCTACCCAGAAGTGAAATTACCCGCCGATCTGGGACATCAGCCGCCCCTCCTCCGTCGGCCCCCGGCCGAAGGAGTGGTGGGCCGGCTTGTTCCAGACCGCCTGCCGGATGGTCTCCTCCAGCTCCCCGTCGGAGGCGCCCCCCCGCAGGAGGGGCCGCAGGTCCACCCCTCCGCCGTAGCACAGGCACAGCTTCAAAAAGCCCTCACTGGTCAGGCGGAAGCGGTTGCAGCCCCCACAGAACTCATGGCTGACGGCGCTGATGAAGCCTAGGGCCCCCTTCATGCCGGGAGCCCTCCAATACCGGGCGGGGCCGTTGCCCCGGCGCTCTTCCACAGGGGCCAGGCCGGGCCAGCGCTCCCTCAGGGCGGCCAGCAGCTCCGCCTGGCCGAAGGGGGCGAGATCGGCCCCATGGCCCACCGGCATCAGCTCGATGAAGCGCACGTCCAGCGGCCGGTCCTGGGCCAGAGCGGCCAGGGCCAGCAGGCCTTCCCGGCCGGTCCCGGCCAGGGGGACCACGTTGATCTTGGTCCGCACCCCGGCCGCCAGGGCCGCCTCCAGCCCCGCCAGGGCCCGGGGCAGGTCATCCCGGCCGGTGACCGCCCGGTAGCCCTCCCGGTCCAGGGTGTCGATGCTGATGTTCACCGCGTCCAGCCCCGCCGCCAGCAGCTCCGGGAGCTGACCGGCCAGCAGGACACCGTTGGTGGTCAGGGTCACCTGCCGGATGCCGGGGACCTCCTTCAGCGCCCGGACCAGCCCGGCGCAGCCCTTTCGGGCCAAGGGCTCCCCCCCGGTGACCTTGATGGTGTCCACCCCCAGCCGGGCGGCGGCGGCGCACACCCGGACCATCTCCTCATAGCGGAGGATATTTTCGTGGGGCACGAAGGGCACCTCCTCCGGCATGCAGTAGCGGCAGCGGAGGTTGCAGCGGTCGGTGATGGACAGCCGCAGATAGTCGATCTTCCGTCCAAAGGCGTCGGTCATGTCCCGTCCTCCCGGGGGGCGGCGTTGAAAATACGGCCGCTCTTGCCCCCGTCCTTCTCCCGGAGGTAGACCCCGGTGAGGGTCATGCCCCGGTCCATGGCCTTGCACATGTCGTAGATGGTGAGGAGGGCCACGGTGCAGCCGGTGAGGGCCTCCATCTCCACCCCGGTCTTCCCGGTGCAGGAGACGGTGCACTCCGCCTCCACAGCGTGGATATCCTCCAGCAGGGTAAAGTCCACCGACACCTTGGTGATGGGCAGGGGGTGGCACAGGGGGATCAGGTCGGAGGTGTGCTTGGTGGCCATGATCCCGGCCACCCGAGCCACCCCCAGCACGTCCCCCTTCTTGGCGGTGCCCCCCTGAATGGCCCGGAAGCACTCCGGGCTCACCAGGATGCGGCCCGCCGCCGTGGCCTGGCGGACGGTGTCCGTCTTTTGGGAGACGTCCACCATGACGGCGTTGCCGGCGGCGTCAAAATGATTGAGCGGCACGCTCACCACCCCTTTCCAAAGCCGCAGTTCGGGTAGGTGCAGACTTCGCAGTTCAGGCACAGCCCCCCGTGGCCCATGGCGGCCAGGTCCTCCAACCTCACCGGCACACCGGCCAGGAAAAGGGGAAGCACCAGGTCGAACACGGTGCGCTTGGCGTACATGACGCAGCCGGGCAGGCCGGCCACGGGCACGCCGTCCAGATAGGCTACCATCAGCATGGCACCGGGGAGGACGGGGGCGCCGTAGCTCACCACCCGGGCCCCGGTGTTCTTGATGGCCAGCGGGGTCTTGTCGTCGGGGTCCACGCTCATGCCGCCGGAGCAGAGGATGAGCTCCGCCCCCTGGGCCTTATAGTCCAAAATGGCGGCGGTGATGGCCGCCGGGTCGTCCCCGGGGCAGATGTGTCCCATGACCTGACAGCCGTACTCCCCCACCTTTTCCTCCAGCACGGGGGTAAAGGTGTCGGTGATGAGGCCCTTCCGCACCTCGCTGCCGGTGGTGACGATGGCCACCTTTCTGGGCCGGAAGGGCCGCAGCTCCAGCAGGGGTTTGTCCCCTGCGGCGGCCCGGGCCGCCTCCATCTTCTCCGCCCGGATGACCAGAGGGATGACGCGGGTGCCCGCCAGCTTGTCCCCCTTCCGGACCGCCTGATGGCCGTGGCGGGTGGCGATCATCAGCTCCCCCAGGGAATTGAGCTTTTGGAGCCGCTCCGTGTCGATGAGGAGCAGGCCGTCCTCCCCGGCGGAGACCTCGATCTTCCCCTCCTTCACCTCGGAGGGGACCAGGTTTTCCGCCCCGCCGGCGCAGATTTGGTACAAAATCTCCGCCGCCTCGTTTTCGTGGAGCATCCCCGGCTCCTTCTCCCAGACATAGAGGTTTTCCTTACCCATGGACAACAGGACGGGGATGTCCTCGGGGGCCACAACATGGCCTTTGCGGAAGGCGGGGCCCTTGGAGACCCCCTTGACGATACGGGTCATATCGTGGCAGAGCACGTGGCCCACCGCGTCTTCGGTACGGATCAGTTTCATTGATCTTCCTCCTTCACATTCCGCCGTTCCAGCTGCCCCGCCAGCCACAGGGCCAGGGGCTCCGGGTCCTCCGTCGGGAACAGGGGCACCGGGCAGTCCTCCGGCGGCGCGTCGGTAATGAGGGCCGCGCACTCCTCCAGCGGCACCACCGGCTCCCGCCCCACCCGGCAGAAGGCCAGCTTGGGCCATGGCCCGTGCTTGAAGCCCTCCGTCAGGATGAGGTCCACACCCCGGACCCGTCCCACCGCCTCTTCCGGGGTGAGGGGCCGCCGCTCCACGAAGGCGGCCTGGGTGGAGGAGACCACGGCGGTGACCTCCGCCCCCGCCCGGCTCAGCCGCCAGGAGTCCTTGCCCTCGTAGTCGATCTCAAAGTCGTGGGCGTCATGCTTCACCACCCCCACCGTCAGGCCCAGACGGCCCAGGGCTGGGATCAGTTTTTCCAGATAGGTGGTCTTGCCCGTATTGGACTGGGCCACCAGGGACCACACCGGGATACTCGGCATCGCTTACGCCTCCCTGCCTTCATAAAAAATCCCCGCCTTTCTGTTCGAAAGGCGAGGACGGAGAGCCACGGTCCCCCGCGGCCCTTGGCTCCTCTCCTTTTCAAGCATGGAAGGCCCGGCCGTTTCCAGCGGGACCCTGGCCCGGCCACCATAGCGTTTGCCGTAGGCGGGCAGGCTCGGAGAATTCAATTTTTAAAAGGGCACCCGGCCCGGCCGGATGCTTTTTTCCAACATAACACCTTCCATCCCCCTTTGTCAAGCCCAAAGAACGCAAATGGAAGAGATGACCTTTGCGCGCCGGAGCAAAACATGTTATGATATTTTTGTCATCCCCATCAACGGGGTATCTGCCCCCTCTATTGAAGGAGTGTTCTCTATGTCCATCGAGCTGTCCATCAGCCAGATGGCTTCCCTCCACGGCCTGTCCCGGCAGACGTTGATCTATTACCACAAGATCGGCCTCTTTTCTCCCCAACGTCTGGACGAGAACGGAAACCGCGTCTACTCCTCCGCCCAGATCCCCATTTTGCGGGAGATCTGCACCCTCAAGTCCATCGGCGTGCCCCTGGAAACCATCCGCCAGCAGCTCTCCCGCCGGGCGCCGGAGAGCGCCGCCGAGCTGCTGGAGCGGCGGTGGCGGGAGATCGACGAGGAAATCCGCCGCCAGCGGGACATCCAAAAGGCCATCGAAAACCGGCTTATCCTCTACCGAAAGGGAAAGGATCTGGAGCGGGAGGATACCTTCACCCTGGAGCACCTGCCCCGGCGGCGGGGGGCCTTCCAGGCCTGGGAAAAGGGACCGCTGGACCGCTCCGCCCTCCACATGGCCACCATGGACGTCCGAAAGCGGCTCACCGGCCGGGGGCTTATCCTGTCCGGCAGCATGGGCTCCCTCCTGCGCAGGGACAGCCTCTACACCGATGCCCCCCTGGCCGGGGCGGGCTCCTTCCTCATCGTGCCCGAGACCGCCCCCGAGGCGGAGGAGTTTTTGGAGTTCCCCGAGGGGGATTACCTGTGCATGTACAAGACCGGGATGCCCTACGAGCCGGAGCCCGCCTACCACATGCTCTCCGTGGCGGAGAAGCGGGGCTACAAGCTCCGGGGGGACATCATCGACATCTGCCTGCTGGACGCCACCTTTTATGACTACGTCCATCTGAAGTCCGACTTCTGCCAGCTTCAAATCTTGCTGGCCTAAACGGTCTTTTTCGACATTTTATCCATTTTGCCCACTTGCGTGTATAACCGCTATACATCCTATAATGACGGTCAAGGAGGACGCAGCCTCTTTGGCCGTCATTTTCCGTATGACCACGATTCCATCACAAGGAGGCAAAGCGAATGCCCATCTGCGTCTTGATCGACAGCGGCGCCGTCTGCCTGGGCGGCATCTTGGGGGCACTGCTGGGCCGGCGGCTGGACGAGGCCCTCAAGGCCACCCTCAACCGCATCTTCGGCCTTTGCTCCATCGCCATCGGCGTCATCAGCCTGACCCATACCCAGACCTTGCCCGCCCTGGTGCTGTCCGTGGTTCTGGGCTCCCTGGCCGGCACCCTCCTGCTCCTGGAGCGCCGGGTCACCGCCCTGGCGGCCCCCCTGGGGGGCAGGCTCTCCGGAGGCGGGGCCTTCTCCAGCGCCGACGCCGACCGGCTCATCAGCGTGCTGGTCCTCTTCTGCGCCAGCGGCACCGGCATCTTCGGGGCCATCCAATACGGGGCCACGGGGGACGGCAGCGTCCTGCTGGCCAAGTCCATCCTGGACTTCTTCACCGCCGCCATCTTCGCCTCCTCCCTGGGCCTGGCGGTGAGCGCCATCGGCCTGCCCCAGTGCCTCATCCTCTGCGCCCTCTACCTGTGCGGGCCGCTGCTGACGCGGGTATCCCCGGCGGCGGCGCTGGAGGACTTCACCGCCTGCGGCGGAGTGCTGATGCTGGCCACGGGCCTCAAGATCACCGGCATCTGCTCCTTCCCGCTGATGGATATGCTCCCCGCCCTGGTGTGCGTCATTCCCATCTCCACGTTGTGGAATGTTTTGTTTTAACGGCCGAACCGACGCGTCAACGGTTTGATCCTGCTTCTTCAAAAGGAGGGAAAACAGCCCCATCAAACGCCCCGTGTCCCCAAGTCATTTCGTGAGAGAGAAATTGAGAAAGGTGGCAAACGAGTATGTCTGACAACGTCAAAACAGCGGATAAAAAAATTCAAAACATGGGAGGGGCGGCCTTCGTCCCCTTCCTGGTCCTCATCGGCCTGGTGCTGGGGAACATCCTCTTCAACACCGTCACCGGCGCGCCCCAGGCGGGCAACGGCCTGCCCATCCTGGCCGTCACCCTGGTGGCCGTGGTCTTCTCCTTCTTCTGGGGGAAGGGCGGCAGCGTGGAGGGCCGGGTCCAGACCTTCTCCAAGTCCATGGGGGACCCCACCGTCCAGATGATGGTGGTCATCTTCCTGCTGGCCGGCTCCTTTACCTCCGTCAGCAAGGCCATGGGCGGCGTGGACTCCGTGGTGAACCTGTGCCTGTCCTTCCTGCCCAAGAACATGATCTATATGGGCATCATGCTCATCACCGGCTTCATCGCCGTCTCCATCGGCACCTCCGTGGGCTCGGTCACCGCCATGGCCCCCATCGCCGTGGGCCTGGTGGAGCAGGCGGGGCTCAACGTGAACATCGCCCTGGCCGCCTGCGTGGCGGGCGCCATGTTCGGCGACAACCTCTCCATGGTGTCCGACACCACCATCGCCGCCACCCGGGGCCTGGGCTGTGAGATGAAGGACAAGTTCAAGATGAACTTCCTCATGGTCCTCCCCGCCGCCATCCTGGCCCTCGTCATTTATGCCGCCCTGGGCATGTCTGGCAGCGGCGGGGCCATTGAGGTGGGCGCCTACAACATCATCAAGATCCTGCCCTACATCTTTGTCCTCATCGCCGCGCTGTGCGGGCTCAACATCATGACCGTGCTCCTCTCCGGCATCGTTCTCTCCGGCGTCATCGGCTTCGCCATGGGCGAGCTGACCTTCCGCTCCTTTATGGGGGCCATCGGCTCCGGCATGTCCGGCATGACCACCGTCATCCTCACCTCCCTGCTGGTCAAGGGCCTCATGGGCATCATCGCCGAGAACGGCGGCGTGGACTGGCTCATCCAGAAGCTCACCGGCAACCTCAAGAGCGCCAAGGGCGCCCAGGCCAGCATTTGCGTATTGTCCTTCTGCATGAGCGTCCTGCTCCGCAGCACCAGCGCCATCGTGGTCTCCGCCCCCCTGGCCAAGGACATCGGCGACCAGTACGACATCGACCCCCGGCGCACCGCCAGCCTGCTGGACATCTTCGCCACCTCGGCCAACGGCTTCGTGTTCTGGGAGGGTTTGATCCTCACCGTCACCCAGCTCACCGGCGTGGGCGACCCCATCAGCATCGTGGGCTTCGCCATCTACCCCATCCTCATCATCCTCTCGGTGGCCATCAGTATCATCTTCAACATCCAGCCTGGCAAAAAGCGCGCGGCCGCGGGCAAGTAACCGCTCATCCAAGCTGGGGTCCCTCCTCGGAGGGGCCCCAGTCACTTTCGGAAAGAAGGGTTTCGTTATGGCATTTGATTTTGACCGTGTCCCCTCCCGGAAGGGCACCCACTCTCTGCGGTGGGACACCGTGGAGGAGAAATTCGGGGAGCCCGACCTCATCCCCCTGACCACCGCTGACATGGACTTCCCCGCCCCGCCCTGCGTCCGGGAGACTTTGGCCAGGGCGGTGGAGCAGGGCGTCTACGGCTATCCCATTGCCGGGAAGAGCTACGCGGACGCCGTGGCGGCCCACATGGCCCAGGACGCCGGGTGGGAGATTTCCCACGAGTGGCTCTGCCGGGCCCCCGGCGTGGTCAATGGGGTCGCCTACGCCCTC
Organism: Oscillospiraceae bacterium; assembly: GCA_022846075.1. Lineage (GTDB taxonomy): Bacteria > Bacillota > Clostridia > Oscillospirales > Oscillospiraceae > Vermiculatibacterium. Next base: position 335,497 of record AP025582.1, on the reverse strand, counting down.
CAGAGCCTCACCCAGCCGGGGGACGGGGTCCTGCTGCCCTCCCCCATGTACCACCCCTTCGCCCACCTCATCGAGGACAACGGCCGGAAGGTGGTCCGCTCCTCTCTGAAGCTGGAAAACGGCCGCTACGAGCTGGACTGGGCCGACCTGGAGGCCAGGGCCGCCGATCCCGCCGTCACCCTGCTCATTTTCTGCACCCCCCACAACCCCTGCGGCCGGGTGTTCACCCGGGAGGAGCTGGAGCGGGTGGCCCGGCTGTGCCACGACCACCACCTCATCCTCATCGCCGACGAGATCCACGCCGGCTTCTGCTGGCCGGGGCACCCCTTCGTCTCCATGGGGCAGGTGTGCCATGAGCTGGGCTTTGAAAACGACCTGGTGCTGTGCACCTCCGCCTCCAAGAGCTATAACCTGGCAGGGCTCCAGACCTCCGACATCATCATCCCCTGCCCCGGCAAGCGCTCCCGGTACCAGCGCGCCCTCCAGAACCAACACCTGATGAGCGCCAACCTCTTCGGCATCCTGGCCACCGAGAGCGCCTACAACGGCGCCGGGGAGTGGCTCTCCCAGCTCCGGGATTACCTGTGGGGCAACTGCCAATATCTGCTGGACTTTTTCCGGGACCATGTCCCCGGCATTGTCCCCCTGGTCCCCGAGGCCACCTACATGGTCTGGCTGGACTGCCGGGGCTTGAACCTCTCCGACAGCGCTCTGGAGGAGCTTTTCATCCACAAGGCCAAGGTGGGGGTCAACCTGGGCCACACCTTCGGCCCCGAGGGCGCCGGCTTCGTCCGCCTCAACTTCGCCACCCCCCGAGCCACCCTGGCCGAGGCCTGCCGCCGGATCGCCAAAGCCGTGGAGGGTCTGGCATGAGGCGGTGCGCCATCGTGGGCTTCGGCTGCGCTGGCTACCACGCCGCCGAGGAGCTGCGCCGCCGGGACCCCCAGGCGGAGATTTCCGTCTTTTCCGACCACTCCCTGGCCCCCTACAACCCCATGCTCACCACCTACTACGCCGCCGGGCGCATCCCCTTTGACGCCGCCTTCCCCTTCGGGAGCCTGCCGGAGATCGGCGCGCGGCTGCGGCTGGACCTGCGGCCCAACTGCCGGGTTTCCCGGGTGGACGGGAAAAACCGCCGACTTCTGCTGGAGGGCGGGGAGAGCGAGACCTTCGACTCCATCCTGCTTTCCACCGGGGCCAGGGCCTTCGCCCCGCCCATCGAGGGGCTCCCCAAAGACCGCACCTTCCTCATGCGCACCATGGACGACGCCCAGGCCCTGCGCGCCCGCCTGTCCCAGGGGGACCTGAAACGGGTGCTGGTGGTGGGGGCCTCCATGGTGGGCATCAAGGTGGTGGAGCTGTGCCGGGCCGCCGGGCTGGAGGTGCTGCTGGCCGACATGGCCGGGCGCATCTTCCCCCTGTCCACCTACCCCGAGGTGGCCAAGGCCATCGAGGGCCGCCTCACCGCCCAGGGCGTGGAGCTGCGCTTCGGCTGCGCCATGGACGGGGCCAGGGAGACGGGGACGGGCCTTCTCTGCCACATGACCGACGGCAGCGAGACCCCCGCCGACATCGTGGTCCTCTGCATCGGCACCCGGGCCAACACCGCCCTGGTGGACCCGGCGGAGATTTCCCTGGGCCGGGGCATCACCGTCAATTCCCGCATGGAGACCTCCTGTCCCGGCGTCTACGCCGCCGGGGACTGCTGCGAGGGCACCGACCTCCAGTCGGGACAGAACCTCATCATCGGCCTGTGGGCCAACGCCGGTCACCAGGGGGTCACCGCCGGGGCCAACATGGCCGGCGGGGAGGAGCGGTTCGACGGCAACATCCTCCACAACATCACCCACTTCATGAACATGGACTTCGTGGGCATGGGGGACAACCGCCGCGGGGGCCGGGACTGTATCCTGGGCGCCCCGGACAAGGGGCTCTACATCCACGCCGTCATGGACGGGGACGAGCTGGCAGGGGTCAACATCCTGGACAGCTACCGCGTCTCCGGCGCGGTGAAAAACTACTTCTACCGGATGCTCAAGGGGAAGGGCCACGCCCTGGAGGACGTCCAGCGGGGCGTCCTTCTCAAGGAGGGCCTCACCCCCAGCTTCATCCGGCAACTGGAGGGACGGACATGACACGACAGGAAGCGCTGCTCCACGGCAAGATCCCCGGGGCCGAGACCGGCATCGAGGTGCGCCACACCCTGTGCGACATCTGCACCCCCCAGATGCACTGCGGCCTGGACGTGTACGTGAAGGACGGCAAGGTCCTGAAGGTGGAGGGGAATAAAAACCACCCTGTGAACCGCGGCAAACTCTGCACCAAGGGCCTGTGCAACCGCCAATACCTCTACCGGCCCGACCGCATCCTCACCCCCCTGCGCCGGGTGGGGGAGCGGGGTGAGGGAAAATTTGAGCCCATCTCCTGGGACGAGGCCCTGGAGGAAATTTCCCGCCGCCTGCTGGACATCCGGGCGGCCCACGGGGCGGACGCCGTCACCTTCTTCTCCGGCTACTCCAAGTGGTACCGGCCCATGTTCCGCCGGTTCGCCCACGTCTTCGGCAGCCAGAACTACTGCACCGAGTCCAGCGCCTGCTTTACCTCCGGGCTGATGGCCTGGCAGGTGGCCACCGGCCTGCCCGCCGGGATGGACCTGCCCCGCTGCGACCTCTTCGTGGGCTGGGGCTTCAGCGGGTACTACTCCCGCTATCTCCAGCCTGCCGCCGTGGAGGAGAACCGGAAGCGGGGGATGAAGGTCATCATCATCGACCCCCGCACCACCCCCGCCCAGCGGTTGGCCGACCTGGTGCTCCACCCCCGCCCCGGCACCGACGGGGCCCTGGCCCTGACCATCGCTAACGAGCTCATCCAAAACGGCTGGATCGACCGGGAGTATGTCGCCCGTTATGTCCACGGCTTCGAGGCCTACGCCGCCTACGCCGCAGGGTTTAATTCCTCCAACGTGGAGGCCCTCACCGGCGTCCCCTACGAGCAGGCCGCCCTGGCCGCCAAGATGATGGCCCGGGCGGAGCGTATGTGCGTCAGTGAGAGCAGCGCCCCCATCGGCCACCACGCCAACGGGATGCAGAGCTACCGGGCCATCATGGCCCTGCTGGCCATCACCGGCAATTACGACCGCCCCGGCGGCCAGCTCCCCGCCCCCCACACCTACATGGAGATGCCCTGCGGCTTTGAGACCCGGGAAGAGGAATTCATGAACGGCCGCTTCCCCGCCGGCGCCCCCGCCGCCGTGGGGGCCGAGCGGTTCCCCCTGTGGTACGAGTGCCGCCGGGAGGGCCAGGCCATGGACCTGAGTCGCCGCATCCTCACCGGGAAGCCCCGGCCCATGAAGGCCGTTTTTTCCCTGGGGATGAACCTGCGGATGTTTCCCGGTGACGGCAAGCTCGTCGAAGCCCTCAAAGCGCTGGACTTTTTCGTGGACGTGGACCTCTTCCTCACCGACACCGCCAAGTACGCCGACCTCGTCCTGCCCGCCTGCACCTCCATGGAGCGGGGGGAGCTCAAGTGTTATCCCGGCGGCTACCTGTGGTACACGAGCCCCGTGGTGGAGCCCCTGGGGAAGGCCAAGTCCGACGCAGACATCCTCACCCTCCTGGCCCAAAAAATGGATCTGGACGACGACCTTTTGAAGGCGGGCTATGACGCCTGTTCGGCTTACATCCTCCAGGACCTGCCCGTATCCATCGACGCCCTGCGGCAGAGCCCCGCCCCCGTGAGGCTGCCGGATTTCGCCCCGCCGGAGGCCGGGAAATGGCTGGACAAGGGCCTCCCCACCCCCTCGGGGAAGTTTGAGCTCTATTCCGAGGTCATCGCCGCCCACCCGGAATGGGGGCTGGACCCCCTGCCCACCTACACGCCCCCCAAGTCCGGCGGGGCGGAGTACCCCTACACCCTCTCCGCCGGGGTGCGCATCCCCAATGCCCTCCACTCCCGGCTCCACGACGTGCCCTGGGCCCGGAGCCTGCGGCCCGAGCCGGGGGCGGAGATCAGCCTGGAGGACGCGGAAAAGCTGGGCGTGGAGGAGGGGGACCGGATCCGTATCTCCACCCCCTGGGGGAGCACGGTCCTCAAGGTCCTGCCCACCGCCACCGTCCGCGCCGGGGAGGTCTACACCTACCACGGCTACCGGGAGTCGGACATGAACGCCCTGCTGGACCCCGACGCCCTGGACCCCTACTCCGGCTTCCCGGCCTACCGGAGCGCCTACTGTCAGATGGAAAAGGTGGTGGAAGCGTGAGCCGCTATTTTGAACTGGACATCGACCGCTGCTGCGCCTGCGGGGCCTGCGCCATTGCCTGCATGGACCAGAACGACGTGGACATCCCCGCCGGGGAGCGACCCTTCCGCACGGTGTTCCGCCAGGAGCCGGAGCGGATAGGCGCCTGCGCCAGCTACTACTCCGTGGCCTGCATGCACTGTGACAACGCCCCCTGCGTGCTGGCCTGCCCGGTGGGCTGCCTCTACAAGGACGAGGCCACCGGCCTGACCCTCTTCGACAACACCGACTGCATCGGCTGCCACTCCTGCGCCATGGCCTGCCCCTTCGGCGCCCCCGCCTTTGGAGCCGACGGGAAGATGCGTAAGTGCGACGGCTGCGTGGAGCGGCTGCGGGCGGGAGAGGAGCCCGCCTGCGTCCGTGTGTGCCCCACGGGGGCCCTATCCCTGGCCAGGGACGGGGAGATCCCCCCGGACCACTCCCTGCGGGAGGTCTGCGCCCGGCTGGCCAAAGAGCAGATTTGAATCGGCCGCCCATCCAGATTTTGACCCCTTGGGATGAGAGGAAACCTTAAGGTTTCCTCTCATCCCATTTTTAATAGGCACATCCCCATTCATCGCCGAACCAGGAATGCAAGAGACTCAGGGCCAATTCGCCCGAAACGGTTCAGAAAACACGGAACACATGCAAAAACCGCCGCAATTTCAAAAGATAAAAGTTGGCATAAAGTTTGCTCAATATACAATTAGGCAGAGAACCCTCCACACAAACCTGACACGAAAGGAAGGAATAATTGTATGAATTTCGAATTGACCGCCAACCAGCTGGACGCCCAAAAAATTGCCCGCGACTTCACTGAGCGCACTTTAGCCAAGGACATTCTGGAACGGGACGCGGCCGCTGAATTTTCCCGTGCCCATTTTGATGAGATGGGCCGTATGGGTCTTATCGGCCTTCCATACCCTGTAGAAATGGGCGGCCAGGGCGGCGACTACCTGTCCTACGTCCTCTCTTTGGAGGAGATCTCCAAGCTGGATGCCTCTATGGGAATTACCTATTCCGTCTGCACCTCCCTATTTTGCGGTGTCATCATGAATTCCGATCTGCCCACCGAAAGAAAGGCTGAGCTGATCCGTCCGGTGGCCTCCGGTAAGGCACTTGGCTCCTTTGCCCTCACTGAGCCCAGCGCCGGTTCGGACGCCGCCGGCTGTAAAACGGTGGCTGTGCGGGATGGAGACGAGTGGGTCATCAACGGCTCCAAATGCTTTATTACCAACGGTCCCCTGTCCGATTACTTTGTGGTGTTCACCCTTACAGACCCCGCCCTGGGCACCAAAGGAATGGCCTGTTTCATGGTCCCCAAGGGGGTGCCCGGCTTTGAGCAGGGCAAACGCCACGACACCATGGGCATCCGCAGCGCCCTGGTGTGTGAGCTGTATTTCAACAACTGCCGTATCCCCACGGAAAACTTGGTGGCTGAGCCCGGCAAGGGCTTCGCCCTGGCCATGAAGTCTCTGGACGGAGGCCGGATCGGCGTGGCTGCTCAGGGCTTGGGCATTGCCGAGGGTGCCTTTGAGATTGCCCGGAACTATTTGATGGAGCGGGAGCAGTTCGGAAAGCCCCTTTACAAGCAGCAGCATTTGGCCTTTCGGATGGCGGAGCTGGCGGTGGAGATTGAGCAGGCGAAATATATGCTCTATAAGGCCGCCCTCGACAAGCAGGAGGGCCGCCCCTATACCGAGTCCGCCGCCAAAGCTAAGCTGGTGTGCACCGACGCCGCCATGCATGTCACCACCGAGGCGGTGCAGATGCTCGGCGGCAACGGATTTATGAAGGAATACCACGTGGAGCGCATGATGCGTGACGCCAAAATCACCCAGATCTATGAGGGAAGCAACGAGATCCAAAAGCTGATCCTCTCCGGGCGGCTGTTCCGATAACGCCCATCCACACTTCCAAACCTTCTTCAATAAAACGCGCCCCCACCCGTCCGGTGTTTATGCCGGACGAGTGGGGGCGCTCGGCATGCCAGGCTTGGAGCAGAAAGCCTCTTTATCCCCTGCGCGCGTCCAGCTCCGCCGCCAGCGGCGGAAGCACCTGAAACAGGTCCCCCACCACCGCGTAGTCCGCCGCCCGAAAGATTGGAGCGTCTGAATCACGGTTGATGGCCACGATTACGTCGGAGCCGCTCATGCCCGCCATATGCTGTACTGCCCCGGAGATGCCGCAGGCGAGATACAGCCGGGGGGCCACGGTTTTCCCCGTCTGCCCCACCTGATGCGCGTAAGAAATCCAGCCCAAATCCACGGCGGCACGGGAGGCCCCCACCACCCCGCCCAGGGTTCCGGCCACGGACCGGATCAGCTCAAAGCCCTCCGGCCCTCCCACTCCACGGCCTCCGGCGACGATGATATCCGCCCCCTCCAGATCCACCCCATCCCGCTCCATCCCACGAACCAGGCCGCGGACACGGACCGGATCGGGGGCAAAAGGAATCGACTCCCATTCCAGCGGAGGCGGCGATTGAAGCACAGGCTCCGAACGGTGAAAGACGCCGGGGCGAACGGTGGCCAGCTGTGGGCCGGGGCCGTCCCACAGCTGTGAAACCAGCTCTCTGCCCCCCAAGACGGGCCTGGTAAAGATAACACGGCCGGCGGACCTGTCCCAATTTAGGGCCACGCACTCGGTGGACAGTCCCACCTCCAGCCCCGCGGCGAGGCGGGGGGCCACATCCCGACCCAGCTGCGTAGCCGTGAGGAGAATGACCATAGGCCGATGGCGCTGTGCCAGGGCTTGAAGCGCGAAAGCATAATAGCGGGCGTCCCCCTCATCCCGGGCCCCGTCCGTCACAGCGAGGATCCTGTCGGCCCCGGATGCCCCTGCCAGGGTGATGGTGCGCTCCGCCCGGGGGCCTATCACCACGGCGGTGAGCCGCCCACCCCAAGCGCGTGCCAGTGATTTTCCGCCGCCAAGAAGCGCAAGGCTTTCCTGTCTGCCTGCGCCGGTCTCAATCCACACCCAAAGGTCCCCTTTGTGTTCCATAATAAACGCTCCTTATCGTATCTGCCATTCTTCCAGCAGAGTCAAGAGCTTTCGGGCCGCCTGGCCACCGGAAACCTCCCGGATCCAAACGGTCCCCGCCTTCCGCCGGGCCGGAAGGCGTTGGAGGACCCGAATCGATCCCGCCGGAGCGGGCCCGGCCAGTCCGTCGGTTGAGAACTCCGGGATGTCCGCGTCGCGCGAGGCCATCTTTCGCAGGATCGTGGGATGGCGGAGCTCCCAGCCGGGCTTTGTACACAGCGCCACACATGGGGTATCCGCCTCAACTGTCTGAACACCGCCATCCGTCTCCCGGTCAAGGAGAAAGCCATCCTCCTCCAGAGAGACAGAGAGGACTTTGGATACCAAGGCTCTACCCAGGGTTTGGGCGAGGAACGGACCGGTCTGACCGCTGGCCCCATCCGATGACTGCTGACCGCAGAGGATAAGGTCAAAGGTCCCTTCCCGATCTTCTATAGCCTGAACGGCGTGGGCGAGGATGACGCCCTTGAACAAGGGCTCCCGAGGATCAGACGGAGGAGCAGCAATCAGGAACGCTTGATCCGCCGCCACGGCCAGGCTCTCCCGCAGTGCGAGTTCCCCCTCCAGCGCAAGGACAGTGATATGTGTCTGCGGCCGGATATCCCGGATGCGGGCCGCCACTTCCAGCGCATACCCTGAACAGGGGTCCAGCCCTTGGGGAACGCCCTCTGGGGCGGTGAAAGATATTTCTTCTCTCCAATCAGGCACTTGCTGAACGCAGACAAGCACTCGCAAAGAGATCACCTCCAAAATAAACAAACGCCCTTCTTATAAATAACAAGCAAAATAAATGCCAACTTCTTTCCCCGAGACGGATTTTACAAAACAGGGGCCGCCGCATATGCGGCGGCCCCTAACCGGCTTGTTTTAGACTGTTCTAACGGGATGAAAAGGAAGGGTTTTCTACGTCCGTTTACCCCAACCGCAAAAGTCCTTTTCTCAAATCTTGGCCCGCTTCCGGGAAACAGTGGCGCTGCTGACCGCCAGGGCGGCGGCGGCCTCCTGAGCGGAGCCGTAGCGCTGGAGCGCATCGGAAAATATCTCACGATCCCATTTGCGCTGGAGCACGCTGTACTGGAGCAGAGAGGCGGGGTCCTGCGTGATTTGGAACTCCTCCGGCAGGTCCTCGGGCCGGATCACTTCACCGTCCGACATGATGTGACTGCGTTCGATGAGGTTGGCCAGCTGGCGCAGGTTCCCGGGCCAGCTGTAGAGGAGGAACAGGCTGATGACCTCCGGAGCGAATCGTTTTTCCGTCCCGCAGCGGATGTTGCACTGCTTGAGGAAAAATTCGGCGTAGCGTTCAATGTCGTCTCCCCGGGCACGCAGAGGCGGAACCGTGAGCTCGATGACATTAATCCGCCAATAGAGGTCCTCACGGAACTTTTTCAGGCGGATCAGCTCCTTGAGATCCTGGTTGGTTGCACAAATCACCCGCACGTCAGAGAAGATCACCTTGCTGCCCCCAATGGGGATAAAGCGCTTGTTCTCGATGACATCCAACAGCTTGGCCTGAGCGGGCAGGGGCAGGTCCCCGATCTCGTCCAGAAACAGGGTCCCCCGGTCGGCCAGCTGAAAAAGGCCCTCCTTTCCCTGGGGACTTGCCCCGGTAAAGGCCCCCTTTTCGTAACCAAACAGCTCTGACTCAACCAGATTTTCCGGGATGCTGGCGCAGTTGACACAGACAAACGGCCCTCCCCGGCGGCTACCCAGCTCGTGGATATACCGGGCAAAAACGCTCTTGCCGGTCCCGGATTCACCCTGGATGAGCACTGAGAGGTCCTGCCACCCGGAGCGTACGGCGTCCTGGAGGAAAAGGCGCATCTCCGGCGAGGCGCCAAAGAACAGAAAATCCCTGCCACCCACATGGAGCCGGCTTTTCCTGCGGCAGACCTCCCGGCGGCGACGTATGGTCTCCTGGCTGAAATGGATCTGGGTGATGCTGGCGTAGAGAACACTGTTCCCCTCTTCGTCCCGGATGGGCGCAATGATACTCTGGCGCTGCTTCCCGGTGGTGGTGACGTACTCCAGCACGATGGGCCGCTGCTTGACACTGGCCAGTTTATAACCCGAGCGGTACATGGCGGTTGTGGGGGATGCGGCAAAAGCGGCCGAGGCAGAGTCCCGGTATTTTTCGGCAATGCAGACCAGGTCCTGGTCCACTACGCACACCCGGTTTGGGATGCTGTCCAAGATGGTGTAGAGCTGCTGCTGGGTCAGCCGGCCCTGGGCGTTTTCCTGCCGGGTATGGCTTGCCACAGCGGCAAAGGCCCCCGCGGTGTCATCCTCCTGGCTGACATATTTGCGGATAAGCCGGGTGGCGGTGGTCTGACTGACCTTGAGCGCAGCCGCCAATTTCCGGGTGGAGGGATATCGCCGGTACTGGCTTTGGATGAACCGGCGCTCCCGCTCCTCGATCCGCTCGGCATAGGTGGCGGCCCCGGTCCGCTCCGGCCGGGAGCCGAACAGGCCCCGGGCGGCCGAGAGAGGGATCTGGGTATCCCGCGACAGGAAGAGCATTTTTTCCACTGTGTTCTTGAGCTGCCGCACATTACCCGGCCAGTCGTAGCTTTGGAGGAACAGCATCAGCTCCGGCGTAAAGCGCAGGTCGGTACCGTTGAGGTCGTTGTAAACACTTCGGAAATGGTCGGCGATATAGAGGATGTCGTCGGGCCGCTCCCGCAGCGGGGGCAGGCGCACCTCTACCGTGTTGAGCCGCCACAGCAGGTCCTGCCGGAACGCTCCCTGCCGCACCAGCTGCGCCAGGTCCTTATTCGTGGCGGCCAGGACCCGCACATTGACCGACCTGTACTCCCGGCCGCCGATGGGGAGAATGCTCTGAGTCTCTACCGCAGTCAAAATCTTGGCCTGCAGTTCCATAGGCATGTCGCCGATTTCATCCAGCAGGAGCGTGCCGCCGTCAGCCAGCTCAAAAAGGCCCTTTTTCCCCTTAGACGAAGCGTTGGTAAAGGCATAGGGGGCGTATCCAAAGAGCTCCGATTCCAACAGATCCCTGGCAATGGCCGCACAGTTGAGAACCAGGAAGGGGCCGGACCTCCGCCGGCTGTGCCGGTGGACATACTCCGCCAGCATGGTCTTGCCCGAACCCGACTCCCCCAAAAAGAGGATGGGCAGATCACTGGGGGCGCACCGCGCGCACATCTTCAAAACGGGCTCCATCTGAACGGACCGGGAGAGGAAGCGCTCGTCCTCCCCCTCACCGCCGGCGGTCCCCTCCTTTTTGCAGTCGAAATAGAGGTCATAGCCCTGGGACTCCTCCTGCACGCTAACAATGGAAAAAATGGACTTGTCCCCTTCGTCGGGAACATATTTTTGGAAGCACAGATAGGCGGCATCCCCCAGCCGGATACGGAAGATGTCCTGAATGCCCGCATCCCGGGCCAGGCAGGTGGCATCCTGCCAGCTTGGGTGCAAAAGCAGCCCATCCCGCTCTGTCAGGATCTCTCCCCGCCGGAGGCCCAGCACCGAGCGGGCGGCCAAATTGGCATAGAGGACACTGTGGTCGTCCTGCACGGCAAATACGGGATTTGGAAGCTGTTCCAAAATAATGGACAACATCTCCATGGGCATGTGAAGAAACGCTTCGCGGTTGACCACAGAATCACTCCTCTCGCCTAATAAACCTTTTAAAAAGTTCCCTGTTTTTAAAATAGCATATTTATTTCACGGTTTCAACAGCAAAAATATAACTTATTTTATTGAAATTTGATACAAGTGAACCATTTTTGAAATCAGGCACCGCATTCTTTCAAAATTGGTTCAGCCAGCCTCCCTTTTTCCCGCATAAAGGCCCTGAGAATCCAAGCATCAAACCGCCGGGGCCCTGGCCTCCCAAGGCATGTATGATAAATTTTTCACGAAAGCGGCCCGCTTCACGAAATTGGCACGCGGCTTGTATGTTAAAAGGGGTGAGACAACCATGCGGCAGAAAAAATATTTTGAGCAACAAATCAAGCGTCACGGCAGGGACATTTGACGGAGCTCCCCGGGGCCGCACCGCCAGGGTCCTGACCCGGATCTCAAAAAAGGAGTGCAAAGCAGAGTATGAAAGCCATTGTTTGTGTTAAGCAGGTTCCCGACACCTCCGGTAAGGTGGCGGTCAATCCCGACGGCACCCTGAACCGGGCCTCTATGCAGACCATTACCAACCCAGACGACAAAAACGCCGTAGAAGCCGCTCTGCGGCTGAAAGATCTTACCGGCTGCAAAGTTTTGGTCATTACCATGGGCCCCCCTCCCGCAGAGGGGATGCTCCGGGAACTGATGGCCATGGGCGCCGACGAGGCTGTGCTGGTCTCCGCCCGGGAGTTTGGCGGCTCCGATACCTTCGCCACCTCTCAAATCCTGGCCGCCGCCATCCACAAAATCGGGGTGGAGCAGGACGACATTATTCTCTGTGGCCGGCAGGCCATTGACGGCGATACCGCCCAGGTCGGCCCTCAGATCGCCGAAAAGCTGGGGCTGCCCCAGATCTCCTACGTGGCGGATATTGCCAAGGAGGATGGCGGCGTGGTCTGCAAGCGAATGTTGGAGGACGGCTATATGGTGGTAGAGTCCAAAACGCCATGCCTGCTGACCTGTATCAAAGAGCTGAACGAGCCCAGATACATGTCCATGCGTGGCATCCGGGACTGTTTTGACAAGCCGCTCACCGTCATGGATTTCGAGGCCCTCAAGGACGAGCCGCTGATCGAGCTGGACACCATTGGCCTGAAGGGCTCCCCTACCAACATTTTTAAGTCCTTTACCCCGCCTCAAAAGGGCTCCGGCATGATGCTGGAGGGGGCCGGAAGGGATACCACCGATAAGCTGGCCGCTATCTTGTCCGCCAAGCACGTCATCTGAACGGGAGGAAAAAAACCATGGGAAATTACAATAGTACGGATATCGCCGCCTTTAAGGGCGTCTGGGTCTTCTGTGAGCAGCGCCAGGGCAAAATGATGCCCACTACCTTCGAGCTGATCTCCGAGGGACGAAAGCTGGCCGACGAGCTGGGGGTGGACCTGTGCGGCCTGTTGCTGGGCGACAGCGTAGAGGGCCTGGCCGGCGAGCTGGGCGGCTATGGGGCCGACAAGGTTTACCTCTGCCAGTCCCCCGCTTTGAAGGACTACACCACCGACGCTTACACCAAGGTCATCGTTGACTGTATTGAGGTGTTCAAGCCTGAAGTCATGCTCTTCGGCGCGTCCAATCTCGGCCGCGACCTGGCTCCCCGCTGCGCCGCCCGGCTCCGCACCGGCCTGTGCGCCGACTGCACCCACTTGGATGTAGACGTGCCCAAGTATATGGACTTCCTGCGGGAGAACTCCACGCTGGATGTGGACGGCTCCACCTGGGATACGGCAAACCGGGATCTGAAGATGACCCGTCCCGCTTTCGGCGGCCATCTGATGGCCACCATTATCTGTCCCAGATTCCGGCCCGCGATGGCTACCGTCCGGCCCGGTGTGATGAAAAAGGCTCCCTTTGACGCCGACAGAGCCAAGGCCGTGGAGATTATCCGCCCAGGCTTTACTCTGTCCGAGGCCGACCTCCAAACCAGGGTCCGTGAGATTGTCAAGGAGACCCGGAAGCTGGTGGACCTCACCGGCGCTGAAGTGGTGGTTTCCGTGGGCCGCGGCATATCAAGCGACGTCCAGGGAGGGATCCGGCTGGCGGAGGAGCTAGCCCAGGTCCTGGGCGGCGTCGTGGGTGCTTCCCGCTCCGTGGTGGACAGCGGTTGGATGCCCGCCGACCACCAGGTGGGCCAGACAGGCAAGACGGTCCATCCCCGCATCTACATCGCCCTCGGTATTTCCGGCGCGATTCAGCACTTGGCCGGGATGCAGGATTCCGAACATATCATCGCCGTGAACAAGAATGCCGCCGCCCCCATTTTTCAGGCCGCCGACTACGGCATCTGCGGCGATCTGTTCAAGGTGGTGCCCGCGATGATCGACTCCTTCAAGGCCGCCAAGGTCCAGGCCTGAGTCCTTACACAAAAAGCAGGAGGTAGAAAACATGGCTTTTCAGCTGACGAAAGCACAGAAAATGATCCAGGCCTTGGCGAAGGAATTTGCGGATAACGAGCTCTCTCCCGTTGCGGCCGAAATGGATAAAAACGAGGCGATGGACCCCGCTATTTTGGAAAAGCTGGGCAAATTGGGCTTTATGGGCATCGGCGTGCCCACGGAATACGGCGGTGCTGGCTTCGGCATGATGGAAAAATCCCTGATGGTCACTGAGCTTGCCAAGCAGTGCGCCAGCACTGCCGAGGTAATGTCGGTCCATACCATGGCCATCACCAGTATCATCAAATACGGCACCCCCGAGCAGAAGGAAAAGTATCTTACCGGCTCCGTCAAGGGCTGGATCGCCGGGTTTGCCCTCACAGAGCCCAACGCCGGCTCCGACGCGGCCAATGTCCAGACTACCGCCGTGCTGGATGGGGATACGTATGTCATCAACGGCTCCAAGTGCTTTATCAGCAATATGGGCCCCAACGAAGGCGATTTCGTCACCATTCTGGCCCTCACCGACCCCTCCAAGGGATATAAGGGCATGTCCACCATTATCGTGGACCGCGGCACTCCCGGTTTTATCGTGGGCAAGCGGGAGGAAAAGCTTGGCATCCGGGCCGCCGATGTGTCCGAGCTGATTTTTGAAGACTGTCGGGTGCCCAAGGCCAACCTGCTGGGCGCCGAGGGCAAGGGTTTTAAAATCTTTATGGAGGCGCTGGACGGCGGCCGGGTGGGCATGGCCTCCCAAGCCCTGGGCATCGCCGAGGAGGCCCTGCGCCTGTCCAAGGACTATCTGAAGGTCCGTGTCCAGTTCGGCAAGCCCCTGGAAAAGCAGCAGGGCTTACAGTGGTATGTCGCCGACATGGCCACCAAGATTGCCGCCGCCCGGGCCCTTATCTATGAGGCGGCCCAGACTATGGATCGGGGCGAGAACGCCACCGAGATTGCGGCCATTGCCAAATACTATGCCTCCGAGATGGCCGTGGAGGTCACCAACAAGGCCCTCCAGATCCACAGCGGCTACGGCTACATGCGGGACTACCCCTTGGAGCGGATGTACCGGGATGCCCGAATCATTCCCATTTATGAGGGCACCTCGGAAATTCAGAAAAACATTATCGCCCGGGAGGAGCTCAAAAAATAAGGTTCGGTCGGACCTGCGGAGCGAGAGCACCACGGAGCTGGTCTGTGGTGCTCTCCGTCGTATCCGAACAAAAAGGAGGAACAGCCATGGAGCGGGTGGATCTGGTCAAAGCGCTGGTGGGACAGCGGATGGAGCCGCGCTACCTGGAATACAACTGGCGGGATATCGTCCTCTATGCGTTGGCAGTGGGCGCCAAGCGGGAGGACTTGACCTATACCTATGAAAAGGAGCTCAAGGCCCTGCCCAGCTACGGCACCATTCCCTATTGGGGCACCGTGAACGTACGGCCCTATCAGTGGATGCCCATGCCGGCATCCATGCTGGCAAACGAGATCATCAAGCCCACCATCTCCTTCCTCAACATGGACCACGAGCTGGTGATGTACCGGCCCATTGACCCCATCAAAGGGACCCTCCAGTACCAGGACCGGGTCACCGATGTCTATGACCGGGGCGAGGGTAAGGGGGCCGTGGTGAAAACGCAGGTGGACGTGCGGGATGAGGCGGGGAATCTGGTCTGCATCAACCGTTCCACCACCTTCTTTCACGAGGCCGGCGGTTTCGGCGGCCCCCCCATGCCCAAAAGCAGCGTGATTATCCCCGACCGGGCTCCGGACTACGAGGAGAAGGACTATATCAGTCCGGTGCAGAACCTCCTCTACCGGCTCACTGGTGACACGAACCTGGTCCATGTGGATCCTGACTACGCCCGGAAAATGGGTTTTGAGAGCGCCTTCATGCAGGGGCTTTGTTCCTTTGGCTTTGTCTGCCGCATGGCCATTGGTGCGCTCATTCCCGGACAGCCGGAGCGCATGACGCATATGGCGGCCCAGATGACATCGGTGCTCTACCCCGGCACCCCGGTCAAACTCCAGCTGTGGCGGATGGAAGCAGGGCAGGCCTATTTCCGTTTTCTCAACCAGGAGACAGGCAGGCCTGTTCTGGATCGGGGCACATTTGAGTGGAAATAAATTGACAATCAGGCGTTTCTCTGTCAAACTGATTTCATAGCCACACAGTATGGATTTCAAAAGGGAGGACGACTCCCCAATCAGGAAAGGAGAAACTGCTATGAACGTTCAAACCATGTACCAAGAAAAACTCACCACTGCCGAACAGGCGGTAAACGTGGTCAAGTCCGGGGACTGGGTGGACTACGGCTGGTGTACCAATCATCCGGTGGCGCTGGACAAGGCGCTGGCCGCCCGGAAGGACGAGCTGTATGACGTGAATATCCGGGGCGGCGTGACCATGTGGATGCCCGAGATCGCCAAGGCAGAGGACGCGGGGGAACACTTCACCTGGAACGCATGGCATTGCAGCGGCGTGGACCGGAAGATCATAACCAGCGGCATGGGCTTTTTCAACCCCATGCGCTACTCTGAGCTTCCCCGGTTCTACCGGGAAAACGTTGAGGTTGACGTGGCCATGCTTCAGGTCACCCCCATGGACAGCCACGGCAACTTCAGCTATGCTCTGGCCGCCTCCCATCTGTCGGATATGCTGACCCGGGCCAAAACCATCATCGTGGAGGTCAATCAAAACCTGCCCTGGGTCTATGGGCTCACCGGCTCCGAAATCAACATCAGGGATGTGGATATGGTGGTGGAGGGAGATAATCCCCCTGTGGCCCAGCTGGGCGGCGGCGGGGAACCCTCCCCAGTAGACAAGGCGGTGGCCGAACTGATCGTACCCCAGATTCCAAACGGTGCCTGCCTCCAGCTCGGCATCGGCGGGATGCCCAACGCCGTAGGCTCCATGATCGCCCAATCTGATTTGAAGGATCTGGGCGTACATACTGAGATGTACGTGGACGGCTTTGTGGATATGGCTCTGGCGGGCAAAATCACCGGGCAGAAAAAAGCCCTGGACAGGGGACGGCAGGTCTACGCCTTTGCCGCAGGAACACAGAAGCTGTACGACTACATCGACCGCAATCCGGCTGTGATGGCAGCCCCAGTGGACTATACCAACGATGTGCGTGTCCTGGCCCAGCTGGACAACTTTGTCTCTATCAACAACGCCATTGACCTGGACCTTACCGGGCAGGTCAACGCCGAGTCCGCCGGGACCAAACATATCTCCGGCACTGGAGGGCAGTTGGATTTTGTCATGGGCGCCTACTTATCCAAAGGCGGAAAGAGCTTTATTTGCCTGGCCTCCACCGTCACTGGCAAGGACGGTGCTGTCAGGAGCCGTGTCGTGCCCTCTCTGACAAACGGCTCTGTGGTCACCGATCCCCGCTCCTGCGTACAGTACCTAGTGACTGAATATGGCATAGTGAATTTGAAGGGCATGTCCACCTGGCAGCGCAGCGAGGCCATCATCTCCATTGCCCATCCCGATTTTCGGGATGAACTCATCCAGAGTGCGGAACAGATGAATATCTGGCGGCCCTCCAACCGGCGTTAAGCTCCATGTAAAAAGGCACCGGGAAGCCCGACGGTCTTCAGGACTGCCGGGCTTCTTTCGGCCTCCAGTTGCAGATCAGGATCGCGCCGAAGCACAAAGCGCTGCCAGCGAACATCCGTGGGGTGACCGGCTCTTGAAAATAGAGCAGGGAAAAAGAAAAGCCGAACACGGATTCCAAGCTTATCAACAACGCCGCGACGACGGAGCTCGTGTGCCTCTGGGCAGTATTTTGTAGAAGCATGGCCACCAGGGTGCAGGCGATGGAAAGATAGAGCACGCCGGGGACGGCAGAGAGGTCGCGGCAACGAAAGTCCGCGCCTGTCAGGACACACAGGGCAAGGGCGAGGACCGCGATGGTCAAAAACTGAAAAAATGTCATTTGGATCGAATCGGTCTCCGGGGTGGAGAACTGCCCGATCAGCACCAGGGCCAGCCCATAGGGCAGATTGTAAAGCAGACACAGGGCATCCCCCGGGGTGATGACAAAGGCCTCGTTCAGGCTGATAATCCCGATGCCAAGAAAGGCCAGAATCCCGGCAGCCACCGCCCGGACGCCGGGCCGGTGCCGGAGGATACCCCAGCTGAGAAAGGGAACGAGGACCACGTAGCTGGTGCACAGGAAGGATGCCTTCGCGCTGGTGGTGTGCCGCAAGCCCGTCAGCTGAAGGCTGAACGCCAGCAAAATCAAAGCGCCCAAAATGATGCCCCTCCGGGCGGTATCCCTCGTCGTTCCGCCAAGCCGTTTACGAAACAGCACGCCTGTCAAAAGCGCGGCAAGGCCAAAACGCAGGGCAAGGACAGCGAACGGCGTCCACCCGGACAGTGCGACCTTAGACGCGACAAAGCCTCCGCCCCAAAGGGTGGCCGCGAGGAGAAGCGCCAGATTTGCCGCAGCGGTCTGTTTGGTGTTCATAGGATTCCTGACGGCCTCCTTTGCGAGTTTGAGATGCGTGCGAATAGGGGCAAAGGCCATAAAAGCAGGCCAAGTGCCAAAACACCAAGCCTGCTTTTACGGGGGAGAAAGGTATCTATTCTTATTCTTCTTATCCTACGGGCAATCACAGATAGCCGAACAGGCTGGGCAGGAAGGTAGAGAAGGCAGGCCAAAACGTAGTGACGAGCAGTACCGGAGCCCAAGCCAGACAGATAAAGATCAGGGTGGGCTTCAGCATCTCCTTGACCTGCGCTCCCGTAATACGGCCAGACAGATACAGCAGCGGCGCCGTAGGGGGCGTAATGTTTCCCATGCCGATATTGACGCCCAAGATGGCCGCGTAGTGGAGAGGATGAATCCCCAGGCTGGCCATGATGGGGAGGAGGATAGGCGTAAGGAGAATGGTGCAGGAACAGTCATCCATCAGCATTCCCATAATGACCATAAACACATTGATCATCAACAGGATGACATATTTATTGGAAGAAACTGCGGTTAGAACTCCCAAAATCAGCGTAGGCAGATTTTCGGTCATGTACAAACGGCTCAGGATCTGCACGGCCAGCAGCATGGTCATGATGGTGCCGGCTGTCTCGCCGGCCTGCACCAGGGCGATCTTATAGGTCTTCCACGTGATCTTCTTATAATAGATCGCGCCGATGGGGATGGAGTAAAAAACAGAAAGAGCGGCGGCCTCGGTAGCGGTGAGAAGGCCGGTGTAAATACTGCCCAGGATAATGACCGGCATCAGAAGAGCCGGGAGCGCACTCTCCCCGTGTTTGGCCCGCCGCTCCGCCTTGGCCGCCTCTTTTGCCTTGGCGTTTTCGAGAACGGTGTCGGTAAAGGACTTCGCCCGGAGCAGCCCCTTCTTTTCATAGCCACGGTAAAGCATACAGTTGACCGCGCCCAGCAAAGCGGTGAGCAGCAGGCCGGGAACTACGGTGGCCAGGAAACATCCCAATACGGAGACGTTGGCTGCCCAGGCGAAGAGGATCATCAGCATGGAGGGCGGGATCAGCAGCCCAAGCACGCCGGTAGAAGCCAGCAGGGCGCCCACCAGTCCGTCCGGATAGCCGCTCTCCTTCATCTTCGGCGCCATGATGGAGCCGATACAAGAGACGGTGGCGGAGGAGGAGCCGGACACGGCGCCAAAAACCGCGCTACTGACGGCGGCAACGATGCCCAGTCCGCCTCTGATCTTTCCCAGAGGCGTTTTTTCCACGGTACCCACCAGCTTTTCACCCAGACCGCCGTTATTGATGAGGGAACCGGCCAGGACAAACAGCGGGATGGTCAGAAGCATGATGGTATTGATGGACTTGAATCCATAGGAGATGAGCATCACCGGATTGGTGCCGTTGACCGCGCACAGGAACGTGGCGGAGACCAAAAAGCACAGACCCACAGGGATACCAATGACGAGACAGATGATTAAAAGCAAAAGCGCAATCCCAACGTTCATGCCTGTGCGCCTCCTTCTTCGACCTGTGCGGTTTGACCGGGCCGGCTTTGTATCAAAATGACCAAATTCCGAATCAGATAAACCACCCAGAAAGCAAAAAACAGGGGAATGGGAATCAGGGAGATAAAGTTAGGCAGTTTATAGACCGCAGTGCTGGCCCCCAATGAGATCTGCCACGTGAGGAACTGAAAGGTCCAAACGGTGAACACCGCAGCCATGGCGATAGAAACGGCGTCCCGTATCACGTTGAATAAGAAAACCACCTGTTTATTTGAGATAAACATGTTCAGCATATCGCCGCTGATATGGGTGTTGTTGCGGGCGGCACAAATACTGCCTACAAAGTAAAGCCAAACACCCACGATCAAGGTCAGTTCCTCCGAGCCAAACCAGTCAAACTTGATGAAGCGGAACACTGCGCTGGCCAAAATCATCAGTGTGACAACAGTGCCGGTAATGAGCAGGATATACTCTTCGATGGTCTCAAAGAAAGAGTCGATTTTTTTGAAAATTTTCATATTCCCTCCCTTGAATCGCAATAAATTCTCCAATGATACGGAGTTGGGCCGTGCCGCACCAGCACAGCACGGCCCAACCAGGAAGGGATATTTCAGCCGCCCTGAATATCGGCAAGGATATTATCGAGGAAGCCTTCCGGATAGCTTTTCGCCAGCTGGGGCCATACGTTTTCGCGGCAGCTTTCCGCAAAAGCGTTCAGTTCCTCGTCGGTGAAGCGTACGATTTCGATGTTATAGTCGGTCTTCATCTTCTCCATATATTCATTCTCGAGAGCCTCCGCCCGGGCAGGGATCTCTTCGCACTTGGCATAGATGATTTTCGTGATCGCCTCCTGGTCCTGGGGTAAAAGCTGATCCCAGGCCTGAGCGCTGATGAGGATCATAGTGGACTCACACAGATGCTTATAGTCATAGAAGTATTTCGTCACATCGCCAAAGGCGGTACAGGTGGCCAGGGCGCCGTTTCCGTCCATGCCCTCTACCACACCGGTTTGAAGGGCGGCGTAGGAGTCGGAATAGGCGATGGAGGAACAGCGGAAACCCAGATCCTTGGTGGACAGGGCAAACACATCCAGCATGGGAACCCGGCACAGGATGTCCTTTTCCACCCCCGGCACATTGGCGGCAGTGGCGGGCTTCTGCGTACCAATGCCCACAAAATCCTCCGGGCAGAAGCCCATCAGCCGAATCCCCAGGCCGTCCAGAACCTCAGAAACCTGAGAAAAAATGTACCCGTCGGCGCGGTAGGCCCGGTTGCACTGGTCCCAGTCCGTCATCAGATAGGGGATCATAGCGGCGTTCAGCCGGCCGTCATAGGTATCTACACCGGTGATATGGGCCATTTGAACAGTGTTGAGCATAAGCTCATCAAACACGCTGGTATAGTCACCCAGAGCGGAGTCGGTATACAGTTCAATCTTCACGCGCCCTTCGGTGGCGGCCTCGATCTCCTCCACCAGCTCCTTGTCGATCACAGTGGCGATCTGCTGCGCATTGTGCTGATTGCCGAACTTCCACGTCACGGGAGTAAAGGCGCTGACGTCGTCACCGCCGGAATTAATTGAAGCGGACTGGGCCGGAGGTGTGGGATCGGCCTGACCGCCGCAGGCGGCCAGAGAGAGTGCCAGTGCGAAGGTCAATATGAGTGCGGACAATTTCCTCTTTTGCATAACCGTTCTCCTTCTTTTTTATAATTGTTTTTGAAATAAAGCGTTCCCCACGGGGATAAGCATCCGGAAACGAAAGGGCGTCTTATTTCAAAATAGCACATTGTCTCACAATATAAAATTGGTAATTATTTCTTATCCGGCAGCTCATAGACCATGATAGCGGCCAGACAGAGCTCCGGCGTCTCCATAATGTTGGCCGAACTTTCACAGGGAGGGTCCTTGGGGACATAGGCGACCTTGAAGCAGCGCACCTCCATGGTGACGCGGTTGCCCTCTTCTCCAGTGACGCGGGCGTGATACTCCATGTAATCGCCAGGGAAGCAGGGGGCATACAGCCGGCACTTGGGAATCGCCACACAGCGGCCGATGTTGCCGTAATCCTTGGCCATCAGCCTGGTAGCACAGTCCCCCATCAAAGTTACGTTCCGCGCGCCATTGACCACCCGGCCACTGTAATAGGCATCCCGCTCGGACATTCTCAGGCGCATACACATTTCACTCATCACGATCGCTCCTTCTATTTTGATTGGTTCAAAGCATTAATACTCGATTTCAAACCAGGGATCCGCGACGATGCCGTCAGGTTGGCGGCCCCGCTGGGCCTCCTGTTTGACCACGGCACGGCAGGTCTCCTTCGCCACCAGGACCGGCTCGTCAAACCACACCATATCACCAGGCTTGGCATCCTTGACTCCCGCGCGGAAGGCCGGCGTAGCCAACTTGTAGCCCTCAATGACAAAATCCCGCGAGGTTTTCCCCACGTGGGTAATGAAGGAGCGGAACTGCATCATATCCCCCACATACATGGGCTCCAGCAGTTCGATGTTGTTGTAGTTCAGAGACAGCGACTCATCGCCGTCGTTGAGGATAACGGCCTCGGTCTCGGCGTCACCACCGATATCAAAAAATCGTCCGATGTTCACGATCCCGTCCGGCGTGGCGGCATCCGCGGTGCTCAGGTTCAGATCCAGGATAGATACAGTTCTCATAACGATTCCCTCCATATTTTAAATATTGCTATTAGGACTTCATACCCTGTGGCGGCCACCTCGCCGCCTGACAGCAAATGTGCCTTTACCCATATAAAAACGCATGATAAAATGAAAGCATTGGATCGAAAAATGTCGTATGGCCAGGACAGACGATGCCCGCCGGTCTGACCGCCGTCATATGCGCACATCATAAAATCATCATAAGGAAGTGTAGAAATCATGGAAGAACGAGACCGCTACTCAATCGGTGAAACAGCTGTGATTACCGGAATTTCGACAAAGACGCTCAGATACTACGATTCTTTGAAACTCGTCATTCCAGAGATCCGTGACCCCCAAAACAACTACCGTCAATACAGCAAGAACCAGGTTATCACGCTGCTGGCTGTGCAGCGGCTGCGAATGATGGGCTGCGGACAGAAGATGCTTCGGGCGGTACTGCGGGAAAACAGCTTGGAGGTCCTGTGCGACCAAATCGAGCTGCGCATCGAAGAGTTGGAGCAGGAGATCGCGCAGCGGCGTACGATTATCGACAACAACCGGGAATTTTTGAAGCACCTGAAGGCGTCCCTGCAAATACAGACCCAGAGCGTCGGGGCAGACAATGGCCTGTTGAAGAACATGCGCATCGAGGAGATCCCAAAAATATACCTGTTCAGCGAACAGCGGCTCATTCCCCACTATAATGTGTGTGACACTTCGGTCAATTTCCGTGTCGAGCTCTATTCAAAGTGCCGGGCCAAGGGCCTGACCATGCTGGGCCCGGAGATCACGACCTACTACACAAATCTGCTTGGGCAGTTCATCATGCACGACTGTACCATTCGGATTGGGATTCAAGTGGAAAACGATTCCTCCTGCAAAGCGATCCAGGAATTCGGTGGATTCCTCGCGGCCACGGCGATGCACATCGGCTCCTATGATACTATGATCAACACCCATCTGGCCCTGCTGCGGTGGATCGACCAAAACGGGTATGAGGTCAACGGCGACGTATCGGAGGAGTTTTTGGTGTCCCCCATCGACATTCTCGATCAGAAAAACCAAGTCATTCGGGTCATCATGCCGGTGCAAAAGCGATGAGCATTACATGACGCCTTCTGCCTGAAGCTGGGCGATCTCAGCGTCGGTGAGGGCAAAAACTTCGCTGTTGTGCTGGCCCAGCAGCGGCGCCGGCGTATCGACCGAGCCGGGTGTAGAGGACATTTTCATCACGCAGCCCTGGATCTGCATGTCTCCGATGGTGGGATGCTGGCAGTGAACGATCATTTCACGGGCTTTGATGTGCGGATGTTCAATGGCCTCTTTCATATTCAACACAGGCCCGCAGGGGATGCTCCCGGCGTCCATAATGGCCTCGATTTCCGCTTTTGTATACTGCTGGCACCATTCGGTGATCACATTTTTCAAATCGGGCTCGTAGTGCTCAAAGCGGGAAACGTTGGTCTTATAGAGCGGATCTTCCAGCAGCTCTTCATGGCTGATAATGCCGCAAAAACGCTCCCACATGCGATCGTTGCCCACACCCAGGGCCACAAATCCATCTTTACAGGGATACACATCAAAGGGTGCGATGGTGGAGTCCACGTTCCCCATACGGCCCGGTATGATACCGGCGACAGTATAGTAGGGAATATTGTTTTCCAGCAGGCTGAAAATCGTATCCACCATGGACACATCCACATGCTGACCCTCTCCGGTCTTCTCCCTGTGATACAGGGCCATCAGAATCCCCACCGTCAGATAGATGCCCGCCACATGGTCGGCCACAGAGGGCCCTACCTTGACCGGGTCGGTCTCCTGATAGCCGGTCAGATTCAGCATGCCACCCATGGCTTGGGCCACGATATCGTAGCACGGGCGGTGGGTGATGGGACCGTACTGGCCAAAACCCGAGCTGGAGCCGTAGATAATGCGGGGATTGATCTTGCGGACGGTATCGTAATCCACCTTCAGTTTCTTGGTTACGCCGCCCTTGTAGTTCTCCACCAGGATGTCCGCATCCTTGACCAAGTCGTAAAACAGTTCCAAGCCCTTTTCTGTCTTCAAATTCAGCGTGGTACCCTTCTTATTTCGGTTGATCTGGGCAAAAAAGCCGCTGTCTCCGCTTTTGGGGTCTAACGGCCCCCAGGTACGGCACTGTTCCCCTCCCACGGGTTCAATTTTGATGACTTCGGCCCCATAATCCGCAAGCGTCATAGTGCAAAAGGGGCCATTCAAGGCGGATGTCAGATCGATCACCTTTAGACCGGATAAGGGTTTTTTTCCCATTGTCTTTTCCTCACTCTCTTCCATACCGTCATACCGTGTTCCATCCTTTCCGGGCTTAAGGGCGGACCATACGGCTATACTGTCAGGGCGCGCTCCCCTTGGTAAGGCCATTATATAGGTTCTAGTTACTCGAAGGTAAAGGGCTGATTTACAGTTTCTTTCAAAATTCGGCAAATAATTTTAGCGATCTTTAACCAAACCTTCCAGTCACAAGAAGTCTTTTTTGGATATTCCGTCAATTCTTAATGCCTTTTTTTGTCGAAATTAGCACTAACGCTCTTTGGACATAGGTCAGCACGGCTCCAAAAAGCAAAGAGACAAGCCGTTTTCCGAAGAAAACGGCTTGTCTCTTTGCTTTTCAAGTATTCACCCGTTTACAACAGCCGGGTAAAATCCTCCGGGTAGTTGATGTTATAGAAGGGGGAGCCGGGGGCGGCCTCGCCGCCGCGGCACCAGTCCCCGCAGTCCAGGAACAGAGTGTCCGTGTCCTCGTAGAGGCCCCGGACGGGGCGTCTTCCCGCCCGGAGCAGCTCCTCCGCCCGGGGCAGCAGGGCCCGGTCATAGACGGCGAGGAGGGGCTGGAGCTTGTCCCCCACCCTGGGGACGCAGGCCAGGTGTCCCCCGCTCTCCTCCAGCAGGCGCTGGGCAAGCTCGGGGGAGAAGAAGGGCATGTCGCAGGCCACCACCAGGTTCTTTTCGCTTTGGGAGGCGGTGAGCCCCGCGTGGATGCCCCCCAGGGGGCCGGTGTCGGGGTAGATGTCCCTCAGCTCCGTCACGCCGGGGAGGCCGAACTTCCCCTGGGCGTTGCTCACCACGAACAGCTCGCCGCAGAAGGGGCGGCAGGCGTCCACGATGGCGGGGACCAGCCGCCGCCCGGCCAGCTCCAACTGGGTCTTGTCCCGGCCGAAGCGGGAGCTCTTGCCCCCCGCCAGCAAAATCAGGGCGTTTCCCATCTCAGTTGAGGAAGCCTTCCAAAATCTTCTCCTCGGCCTCCTGCTCGGTGAGGCCCAGGGTCATGAGCTTTAAAATCTGGTCCCCGGCGATGCGGCCGATGGCCGCCTCGTGGATGAGCTGGGCGTCCACGCTCTGGGCGTCCAGGGCGGGGATGGATTTGATCTTGGCGTCGTCCATGATGATGGAGTCGCACTGGACGTGGCCGAAGCACTTGGCCTTCCCCGTCACGCAGGGCTGGAACACCTGCCGGGAGGTGCCCCGGGCCACGGAGCGGGAGATGACTCGCCCGTTGGCGTCCGCCCCGTCCAAAATCAACTCCACGTTGGACTCGGCGCTCTGCACCCCGTCGGTGAGGAGCTTTTCGTTGATGATGCACTCGGCCCCCGGCCCCACCACGACCACGGTGTCCCGGATGGTGGAGTCCACCCCCCGGATCTGGGTCATCTCCATGGTGATGGAGGCTCCCTCCTCCAGGTAGACCTCGGTACGGGGGTTGAGGATGTTCTCCCCGGTGCCGGGGCCCTCGCCGTAGTGGCGCTCGTAGTAGCGGACCCTGGCGTTCTTGCCCACGTGGAAGACGTGGATGCCGTCGTGCTGGCTGGTCTCGCAGCCGGTGTTGTGGATGCCGCAGCCGGCCACGATGTCCACGTCGGCCCCCTCACCCACGTAAAAGTCGTTGTACACCACGTCCTTCAAGCCGCTCTGGCTGAGGACCACGGGGATGTGGACGCTCTCCTTTTTGGTGCCGGGCTTGATGATGATGTCGATGCCCGGTTTATCGGCCTTGGAGGCGATCTCAATGTTGGCGGTGGACTGCCGCCCGTCTCCCGCGCCGTTGAGCCGGAAGTTATAGGCCCCCTGGGGCACCTGCTCCAGGTCGGCAATCTCCTTTAGAATTTTCCACTCGGTCTTATCCATCTCAGCGGTCCGCCTCCTTCATATAGCCGCAGCCCGGCAGTGTGCGGGCCATGATCTGGGGGAAAATCTCCTCCCGGGGGCCGCACTTGGCCACCTCCCCCTTCTCGATGACCACGATCTCGTCGGCCAGCTGGATGATGCGCTCCTGGTGGGAGATGATGAGCAGGGTGGACTCCCCCCGCTTGTGGATGGCCTCAAAGGTTTCGGTGAGCTTGGCGAAGGACCACAGGTCGATGCCCGCCTCCGGCTCGTCGAAGATCATCAGCCCGGCCTTCCGGGCCAGGATGGTGGCGATCTCGATGCGCTTGACCTCGCCGCCGGAGAGGGAGGCGTCCACCTCCCGGTCGATGTAGTCGTCGGCGCACAGGCCCACCTGGGTCAGGTATTGGCAGCCCTCGGCAGGGGTCAGGTCCTCCTTCCCCGCGGCCAGGGCGATGAGGTCCTTGACCTTCAGGCCCTTGAAGCGGGGGGGCTGCTGGAAGCCGTAGCTCACCCCGGCCCTGGCCCGCTCGGTGATGGACATATCGGTGATGTCGGTGCCGTTCCAGCGGATGGAGCCGCCGGTGGGCTGGTTGAGGCCCATGATGGTCCGGGCCAGAGTCGTTTTTCCGCCGCCGTTGGGGCCGGTGATGACCACCAGTTTGCCGTCGCCCACGGTGAGGGACACGTCCCGCAGGATGCCCAGCTCCCCGCCGTCCTCGGCCGCCACGTCGTAGCGCAGATGGCTGATCTCTAACATAGTATCTATGCTCCTTTGTGGGTGTTATTTCCTATCAGTACGGTATTTTATCACGGCGGTATTGAAATTACAATGGAAAAACCGAAAAACACCTGCTATACTGGGGAAAAACGCAAGGAGCTGAGGAAGATGGCAAAAACCGCGCTCGTTACCGGCGGCAGCCGGGGCATCGGCGCCGCCGTGGCCCGCCGGCTGGCCGCGGATGGGTACCAGGTGGCGGTGAACTATGCCGCCTCCCGGGAGAAGGCGGAGGCCCTGGCCGGGGAGATCGGCGGCCTGGCCCTCCAAGCCGACGTGTCCGACCCAGTCCAGGTCAAAGGCATGGTTGACACTGTGTTAGAAAAATTTTGTCAACTTGACATTTTGGTATGCAACGCGGGTGTGGCCTGGCAAGGACTTTTGCAGGACATGACGGACGGGGACTGGCGCCGGGTCATGGGGACCGACCTGGACGGCGTCTTTTACTGCTGCCGGGCCGTTCTGCCCCAGATGATCCGGCAGAAGCAGGGAAAGATCGTCACCGTCTCCTCCATGTGGGGCCAGGTGGGCGGGGCCTGCGAGGCGGCCTATTCCGCCGCCAAGGCCGGGGTCATCGGCCTGACCAAAGCCCTGGCCAAGGAGGTGGGACCCTCGGGCATCACCGTCAACTGCGTCTCCCCCGGCGTCATTGACACGGAGATGAACCAAGCCCTTGGGCCCCAGGCTCTTGACCAGTTGGCGGAGGAGACGCCCCTGGGGCGGCTGGGCTCCGCCGAGGACGTGGCGGCGTGCGTCTCCTTCCTCTGCTCCCCCGCCGCGGACTTCCTTACCGGTCAGGTTTTGGCCCCCAACGGGGGGCTCATCGTCTGAATAATTGGGCGTTTTCCCGGAAACGACTGTCCTCCTGTGGGGTACATTATGCAAAACAACGGTTGACAATCCACTTTCACGCCGCTATAATTGTCAACATACCTGTAAGGAGGTAAGATGAAATGAAGAAACGCGTGATTGCACTTGCCCTCACCGGCGCCATGACCGCCGGCCTGCTCGCCGGCTGCGGCGGCGGCTCCACCGAATCCCAGGCTCCCGCCCCCTCCCAGGCGGCCGAATCCGCCGCCGCGGAGTCCAAAGCCCCCGCCACGGACGCCACGGCCTCCGGCACCTTCAAGCTGGGCGGCGTGGGCCCCCTCACCGGTGACGCCGCTATCTACGGCACCGCCGCCATGAACGGCGCCAAGATCGCCGTGGACGAGATCAACGCCCTGGGCGGCGATGTCCAGTTCGAGTTCCAGGCCGAGGACGACGTGGCCGACGGCGAAACCGCCGTCAACGCCTACAACACCCTCATGGACTGGGGCATGCAGGCCTTGGTGGGCCCCGTCACCACCGGCTCCGCCATCTCCGTCTCCGCCAAGGCCTATGAGGAGCGGGTCTTCGCCCTGACCCCCTCCGCCTCCTCCACCGACGTCATCGACGGCAAGGACAATATGTTCCAGGTCTGCTTCACCGACCCCAACCAGGGCGTGGGCGCCGCCGACTACATCTCTGAGAACATGCCCGGCTCCAAGGTGGCCATTATCTACCGCAACGACGATCCCTACTCCCAGGGCATCCGGGACACCTTCGTCAAGGAGGCCGGGGCCAAGGGCCTGGAGGTGGTGAAAGAGGGCACCTTCACCAAGGACACCCAGACCGACTTCTCCGTCCAGCTCACCGCCGCCCAGTCCGCGGGGGCCGACGTGATGTTCCTGCCCATCTACTATCAGCCCGCCTCCGTCATTCTGAACCAGGCCAACCAGATGGGCTACGCCCCCACCTTCTTCGGTGTGGACGGCATGGACGGCATCCTGACCATGCCCGGCTTCGACACCAGCCTGGCCGAGGGCGTCATGCTGCTGACCCCCTTCTCCGCCGACGCCCAGGATACCCTGACCCAGAACTTCGTAAAGACCTACAACGACCTCTACGGCGAGACTCCCAACCAGTTCGCCGCCGACGGCTACGACGCCGTGTATATCATCTATAACGCCCTGAACGCCGCCGGCTGCACCGGCGACATGTCCGCCGAGGAGATCTGCGAGGCCCTGATCGGCGCCATGCCCACCATCTCCGTGGACGGCCTGACCGGCGAGGCCATGACCTGGGCCGCCACCGGCGAGGTGTCCAAGGCCCCCCGGGCCGTGGTCATCAAGGACGGCGTGTACGTCACTCCCTGAAAACCGGCTCCAACCACAATAATAAAATAAACGGATCAGGCTGCCGGGAAGGGGGACCTCCCCGGCAGCCACCGTTGTTTTATTCCACCTGGACCTGTGTTGTGTATCCTATGGTGGAAACAGCGGCAGCGGCCTTCCCGCCGCCGTTGTTTCTGCCATAGGCCGCCCTTTTCCCCCGGGGGCAAGGGCTTGATTTGAGAGAAAGAGAGGTGCGATCCCATGGAATTTTTGTCCTACCTGATCAGCGGGATCAGCCTGGGGAGCGTGTACGCCATCATCGCCCTGGGCTACACCATGGTCTACGGAATCGCCAAGATGCTCAACTTTGCCCACGGCGACGTCATCATGGTGGGCGGCTACGTCTCCCTGGTGGCCATGACCTCCCTGGGGGTGCCCAACCTGGTGGCGGTGCTGCTGGCCATGGTGGTGTGCACCATCCTGGGCGTGGTCATCGAGGGGCTGGCCTACAAGCCCCTGCGGCAGGCCACCTCCCTGGCGGTGCTCATCACCGCCATCGGAGTGAGCTATTTCCTCCAGAACGCCGCCCTCCTCATCTGGGGCGCCAATCCCCGCAGCTACACCCCCATCATCCCCACCGGCCCGGACTCCGCCCTCAAGCTGATGGACGGGCGGCTGTCCATCTCCTACATCTCCCTGCTGACCATGGCGGCCTGCATCGTCATCATGATCGCCCTGACCCTCTTCACCAGCAAGACCAAGATGGGCAAGGCCATGCGGGCCTGCTCGGAGGACAAGGGGGCCGCCCAGCTCATGGGCATCAACGTCAACCGCACCATCTCCATGACCTTCGCCATTGGCTCCGCCCTGGCGGCCATCGCGGGGGTGCTGCTGTGCTCCTCCTACCCCACCATCATGCCCACCACCGGCTCCATGCCGGGCATCAAGGCCTTCACCGCCGCCGTGTTCGGCGGCATCGGCTCCATCCCCGGGGCCTTCCTGGGCGGGCTGCTGCTGGGCATCATCGAGTCCCTGTCCCGGGCCTATATCTCCTCCCAGCTGGCCAACTCCATCGTGTTTGCCGTCCTGATCGTGGTGCTGCTGGTGCGGCCCGCCGGTCTGCTGGGCAAATACGTGCCCGAGAAAGTTTGAGGTGGCCCACATGGGAAATTTGAAAGGAAAAAAGCTGAAAACCACCACCAAGGTGGACTTCGCCACCTATCTGGGCGTTATCCTCGCCTTCCTGGTGGTCACCTTCCTGAAAAACGGCGGCTTCCTCACCCGCTCCCTCACCGGCATGCTGGTGCCCATCTGCGCCTACGTGGTCATGGCCATCTCCCTGAACCTGACCGTGGGCATCCTGGGGGAGCTCTCCCTGGGCCACGCGGGCTTTATGAGCGTGGGGGCCTTCTCCGGGGTCATCGCCGCCATGTCCCTCCAGTCCGCCATCCCCTTCGCCCCCGTGCGGCTGGCGGTGGCCATGCTGGTGGGCGCCCTGTGCGCCGCGGCGGCGGGCGCCCTCATCGGCATCCCGGTGCTCCGGCTCCGGGGGGACTACCTGGCCATCGTCACCCTGGCCTTCGGCGAGATCATCAAGGAGCTCATCAACTGCCTGCTGGTGGGCTATGACGCCAAGGGCCTGCACATCGCCTTCAACATCTCGGGCAGCCTGACCATCGATGACCTGAACCTGGCCGAGGGGGGCTTCGCCATCATCAAGGGGGCCCAGGGGGCCACGGGCACCACCACCATCGCCTCCTTCACCGCCGGGTTCGTCCTCATCATGCTCACCCTGGTCATCGTCCTCAACCTGGTGCGCAGCCGGGCGGGCCGGGCCATCATGGCCCTGCGGGACAACCGCATCGCCGCCGAGAGCGTTGGCATCAACATCACCAAGTACAAGATGATGGCCTTCGTCACCTCCGCCGCCCTGGCGGGGGCCGCCGGGGCCCTGTACGGCCTGAACTACTCCAACCTGGCGGCCAGCAAGTTCGACTTCAACACCTCCATCCTGGTGCTGGTGTACGTGGTGCTGGGCGGCCTGGGCAACATCTGGGGCTCCATCATCGCCGCCGCCGTCCTCTACATCCTGCCCGAGGCCCTGCGGCAGTTCTCCGACTACCGGATGCTGGTCTACGCCATCGTCCTCATCCTGGTGATGCTGGCCACCAACAATCCCACGCTGCAAAACTTCTTTGGCCGTTTCCGCCGCCGGAAGGAAGAGAAAGGGGGCGAGGCGTAATGGCGCTGCCCAAGAGAGAGCCCACCAAGCTGGTGCCGGTCCCCAGCGTCAACAAGATCCCGGAGCGGGACATCGACAAGTCCCCCATCCTGGAGTGCCAGCACCTTGGCATCGACTTCGGCGGCCTCACCGCCGTCAATGAGTTCAACATGGCCATCGGCCGCACGGAGATCGCCGGGCTTATCGGCCCCAACGGTGCGGGCAAGACCACGGTCTTTAACCTGCTGACCAAGGTCTACCAGCCCACCCGGGGCACCGTCCTGCTGGACGGGGTGGACACCCACAGCATGAACACCATGCAGGTCAACAAGGCGGGCATCGCCCGGACCTTCCAAAATATCCGCCTCTTCAACAACCTCTCGGTGGAGGACAATGTGAAGCTGGGCCTCCACAACCACATCGACTACGGCATGTTCAAGGGCATTCTCCGCCTGCCCGCCTACTGGCGGGAGGAGAAGATCGCCCACGATCGGGCCCTGGAACTCCTCTCCATCTTCGACATGCAGGACCTGGCGGAGGCCAAGGCGGGCAGCCTGCCCTACGGCGCCCAGCGGCGGCTGGAAATCGTCCGGGCCCTGGCCACCAACCCCTCCCTCCTTCTGCTGGATGAGCCCGCCGCGGGCATGAACCCCTCGGAGACCGCCGAGCTGATGGAGAACATCGTCAAGATTCGGGACACCTTCCAGATCGCCGTCCTCCTCATTGAGCACGACATGTCCCTGGTCATGGGCATCTGTGAGGGCATCTGCGTGCTGAACTTCGGCCAGATCATCGCCAAGGGCACCCCCGACGAGATCAAGAACGACCCCACGGTCATCGAAGCCTATCTGGGCAAGAAGGGGGAGAATTGAGATGGCCCTTCTCAGTGTCAACGACATCAACGTTTACTACGGCGCCATCCACGCCATCAAGGGCATCTCCTTCGAGGTCAACGAGGGGGAAGTGGTCACCCTGATCGGTGCCAACGGTGCGGGCAAATCCACCACCCTGCAGACCATCTCCGGCCTGCTGCGGTCCAAGACCGGCTCCATCACCTTCCGGGACCAGAACATCTCCAGCATCCCCGCCGACAAGCTGGTCTCCCACGGCCTGGCCCAGGTGCCGGAGGGCCGCCGGGTCTTCCTCCAGATGAGCGTGGAGGAGAACTTGGAGATGGGGGCCTACACCCGGCCCAACTCCGAGGTGGACCCCGGCCTGGAGCGGGTCTACGACCAGTTCCCCCGGCTCAAGGAGCGGCGGAAACAGGTGGCGGGCACCCTCTCCGGCGGTGAGCAGCAGATGTTGGCCATGGGCCGGGCTCTCATGTCCTCCCCCAAGCTCCTCATGCTGGATGAGCCCTCCATGGGCCTGGCCCCCATCCTGGTGGATCAGATCTTCGAGATCATCCAGCGCCTCCACAAGGCGGGCACCACCATTCTGCTGGTGGAGCAGAACGCCCAGATGGCCCTCTCGGTGGCCGACCGGGGCTACGTGCTGGAGACGGGCAAGATCGTCACCAGCGGCACCGGCAGCGCCCTGCTGGCCGACGAGAGCGTGAAGAAAGCTTACCTCGGCGGCTGACCAAAGAAAACAATAAAGGCGCCATCCCCTCTCGGGGATGGCGCCTTTATTGTTAGCGCTCAGGATTCCTTTTTCTTCAGGAGGGAAAC
Organism: Oscillospiraceae bacterium; assembly: GCA_022846075.1. Classification (GTDB taxonomy): domain Bacteria; phylum Bacillota; class Clostridia; order Oscillospirales; family Oscillospiraceae; genus Vermiculatibacterium. The sequence goes on along the minus strand of AP025582.1, from coordinate 302,602 downwards.
CCCCGCCAAAGTCAGGGCGCCGGCGCCGGCCAGCAGAGCGGCGGTCAGGCCGGTGTTGGCCTGGGCGGTAGTGCCGGTCTGGGGCAGATCGCCCAGGGCGGTGGGGTCGTCCACGATGACGGTCTCTTCCCCATCAAACACCTCGGGCAGATCGGCCAGAGGCACTTCCTCGGGGATCAATTCCACAAGTTCCTCTTCCTCGGGCTGGGAGGCCAGGGGGATCTCCTCGTCGACGATCTCGATCTCTTCGGCGGGCTCGCTGTCCTCAGGGGCGGGCGCCTCGGGCGTGGAGGCGGGGGGAGGGGTGGGTCTGCCGGGGCGGTCGTCCCGGTCGTCGTTATCTCCGGAGTTCGCGGGGGGGCGTCTCAGTGGGCGTTTCACTGGGGTCCGTGGGATCCCCGGTGGGCGGCACCGGCTTCCCCGCGGTGGTAAAGCCCACGTCCACGCCGCCGCTCACATCGCTCCAGCCGAAGCCGAGCATGGCCTGGAAGGGCCTGCTTTTCCCGGGAAGGTCGGTAACAAACGCGCCAAGGGTTTTCTCGTCCACCAGCTGGTACTTCGTGTAAGAGAAGCTCAGCCCGGTCAGGTCGGTCCCCTCTTCCGCCACCGCGGTAAAGGTGCCGTCGGAACCGACGACGGCCTCTCCCGCCGTCACGGCGGTCTGGCTGCCGTTGTAATCATAGCTCAGCTCAAGCCCCTGGGGCAGGCTGACCACCTTCAGGCTGTCGTTGACCTGGGAGAGCTGAAAGGTGCCCACGTACTTGCCGTAATTGGCGTCAGTCTCATCGGCCACATAGCGCAGCTCCACCTGGCCGCCGCCCAGCACGGTGATGGTCGTCTCGTCCACCCGGTCGAATCCATCGGGCAGTTCCTTGGTGACGGCGTAATTCCACACCGCGGCAAAATAGGGATCCGCCCCCTGAAGGGCATCCTCGTCATAGGAATCGCCCCTCATCAGCGCCCAGATGACCTGCTGGGTCCGGGCCCCCCGGGCCGCGTCGGTGGCGGCGTCCAGACGGCTGAAGCCGAACACGTCGTAGGGGTACCCCGCCATCAGCGCGCGGGCCAGCATCTCGTTGTCCAGGATGTCCTCCAGCGCCCGGGCAGACAGCTCCCCCTGGGAGGCGAAGCGGTAGCTCAGCTCAGGCCTGCCGGGCAGATTATCCAGGAAAGACCCGGTCCCGGCCATGGGGTAGGCATTGTCGGGCTCCACGCAGTAGGTGTAGTAGCTCCCCATATCGTTGCCGACCTCTATGCCGCAGGAACCCGCCTTCAGCACGGTATCCACCCAGTGGGTGGCGGGGATGGAGACGGTGAGGGCCACATTGGACCCGGCGTCGAAATAGGTGTGCCCGAATCCGATGGAGTAGTCCACCTTGGCGATGCCGCCGCTCAGCACGGAAACCCGGGTGCCCTTCTCAAAGGCGACCGCCTCCCCACTGTCCTTCTTTGCTCCGGAGGCCTTCTCGCTCAGGGTCATCTGAACGGCCTGCTCATCCACTCCGGCATAGTCGGTGACCCACACGCCGAAGCTGGTGATCCGCCCGGCGTCCTCTTCCGGGTCCAGACGGACCGTGCGGACCGCCCGGGTCCCCGCCGCGTTCAGCTCCGCCTCGCCGCTCACCCGCAGGGTGTAGCCCGCCTTTACCAGGGCCGGGGCCAGGTCGTAGGTGATGGTGTAGCTCTGCTCCGGCGCCTCCAGCTTGAACTGGGCCATGTTGAGCTGGAGCTCAGGAAGCTGGTTCGCCTCCTCGGAGGGCTCCGGGGAGGGCTCAACCTCCTCTGTGGCCTCGGGGGAGGGCTCGGCGCCGGGCTCCAAAGTGGGCGCCACGGAAGGTTCCGCGCTGGGCTCCGAAGAAGGCTCGACGGAAGGCTCGGCGCTGGGCTCCGAAGACGGTTCCGCGGAAGGCTCCGCGCTCACCTCGGCGGAGGGCTCCCCCTCGGGCTCCACAAACATCTCCTCGTCCAGGAGCATATCCTCATCCTGCACAGCGGGATCCGCCGCCAGGGCCACGGCGCTCAGGGCGGTGGAACTGACGCTCACGGCAAAGCCCACAGCCAGGGCCAGGTTCAATACACGGTGCATTTTCATATCGTCATCCTCCGGTCAGGTAACCTTTGCTTTCTTGAGCATAAGTTTACCCCCCGGAAGTGACATTTCAGTTACATTTCCAAAATAGCCATCCGCATTCCATTTTGTTTTTATACCCGCTCCAGCACGTGACACCGGAACTGGGCCCGGACCGTGAGCCGGTCCAGCTCCTCCAGCCGGGCCATGCCGGTCTTGGGCGTCTTCCAATAATAGGGCGTCATGTGGAACAGGTCCCGGATCTCTCCGGGCCCCGGCAGGGTAAAGACCGTCTCCACCGGTACGATGTCCACATAGCGAAAACCCGGGTATGCCTCTTCCTTTTCCGGGTTTTCATAGGGGGTGTCATAGAGCGCCTCCTTCAGCTCCCACAGGTGCCGGGGGCCGGGCACCACGTAGAGAAAGCGCCCTCCGGGGCGGAGCACCCGGCCGAATTCCTCCGCCGCCAGTGGCGAGAAGCAGTTCACCAGCAGGTCCACCGCCCGGTCCGCCACCGGCAGATGGTACACCGAGGCCACGGCAAACTCCGCTCCTCCGCACCGCTTGGCCGCCTTTTTCACCGACGGCTTGGACAGGTCGATTCCCGCCGTCCGGCCGCCCTTGGCGGCCGCGGCCTCGTTCAGGGCGGCGGTGTAATACCCCTCCCCGCACCCGGCGTCCAGCAGAGTGGGGGCCTCCCCCGGCCATCCGCCAATCAGTTGACATAACGTATCACGAAGAGGCCCATACCAGCCCCCGTCCAAAAAGCGGGTCCGGGCTGCGGCCATCTCCTTGTCGTCCCCCGGGGTCTTGGAGTGCATCCGGTTGGCCGGCAGAAGATTGACATAACCTTCCTTTGCCAGGTCGAAGCCGTGCCCCGACGGGCAGACGTACCGCCGCTCCTCCCGGTCCAGCGCCCCGCCGCATACGGGGCAGCGGAAGAGGCTCAGCATGTCCCGCCTCCGCAACTCTCATGCCACGGGCAGGACAGCAGGTGATCGTTGACCAGCCCCGCCGCCTGCATCAGGGAATAGACGATGACCGGGCCCACAAATTTGAACCCCCGCTTCTTCAAATCCCGGCTCAGGGCCCTGGACAGCTCCGTCTGGGCGGGCGTGTCCTCCATCCGCTCCAGTCCGCCCTCCAGCCGCTTCCCCTCCGTCCAGCCCCAGAGGTAGGCGTCAAAGCTCCCGAATTCCTCCTGGACCCTCAAAAACGCCTGGGCGTTGGTGACGGCGCAGTGGACCTTGCTCCGGTTGCGGATGACCCCGGGGGCGGCCAGGGCCCTCTGGATGTCCTCTTCTCTCCAGGCGGCCAGCTTTTCCGGGTCGAAGCCCGCGAAGGCCTCCCGCAGGGCCGCCCGCCGCTCCAGGATGAGGCTCCAGCTCAAGCCCGCTTGGAAGCCCTCCAGCTCCAACAGCTCAAACAGGGCCCGCTCGTCGTGGAGGGGCCTCCCCCACTCCCCGTCGTGATAGGCGATCTCCAGCGGCGTATTGGCCCAGGGACAGCGCTTTCCCGTCTGTCGCTCCATACAAACCGCCTCCTTTCTCTTTTGGACAGTATAGCACACCCCATTCTCCCCTTACAAGGGCGCCCCACCCCCATTTTCAGCTCTTTTGCCCTTGTTTTGCGGCAAAAATATGATATACTAGTTGGGCGTTTATACGATTACATCAATGATATATAAGGAGCACAACATGATTACCGTTTCCGACCTGAGCCTCAACTACTCCGGCACCCCCCTCTTCTCCCACGTGGACCTGCAGTTCGTCAAGGGCAACTGCTACGGCATCATCGGCGCCAACGGCGCGGGCAAATCCACCTTCCTGAAGATCCTGTCCGGCCAGCTGGAGCCCACCTCCGGCGAGGTCAACCTCCTGCCCAAGACCCGCATGTCCGTCCTCAAGCAGGACCAGAACCAGTACGACGCCTACACCGTCATGGATACGGTGCTTATGGGCAACCAGCACCTCTACGACATCGGCAAGGAGATGAACGCCCTCTACGAGAAGGAGGACTTCACCGACGAGGACGGCATCCGGGCCGCCGACCTCCAGGCCGAGTACGCCGAGCTGGGGGGTTATGAGTCCGAGTCCGACGCCTCCCGCATCCTCCAGGGCTTGGGCATCACCACCGACTTCCATTACAGCGACATGGCCACCCTGGACGCCCGGCTCAAGGTGAAGGTCCTGCTGGCCCAGGCCCTCTTCGGCAACCCCGACATCCTCATGATGGACGAGCCCACCAACAACCTGGACATCGCCGCCACCAACTGGCTGGAGGACTTCCTGCTGGACTTCGAGGGCACCGTCATCGTGGTCTCCCACGACCGGCACTTCCTCAACACCATCTGCACCCACATCGTGGACATCGACTATAATAAAATCAAGATGTACGTGGGCAACTATGACTTCTGGTACGACGCCTCCCAGCTCATGCAAAACCTGATGAAGAACCAGAACAAGAAGAACGAGGAGAAGGCCCAGGAGCTCAAGGAGTTCATCTCCCGCTTCTCCGCCAACAAGTCCAAGTCCAAGCAGGCCACCTCCCGCCGAAAGCTGCTGGACAAGCTCTCCCTGGAGGAGATTCCCGCCTCCTCCCGCCGCTACCCCTGGGTGGCCTTCTCCCCCGACCGGGAAGTGGGCAAGGACATCCTCTTCGTCACCGATGTTTCCAAGACCGTGGACGGAGTGAAGCTGCTGGACAAGGTGAGCTTCACCGTGGGCCACGGGGACAAAATCGCCTTCGTGGGCGACAACGAGAACGCCCACACCGCCCTCTTCAAAATCCTCACCGGCGAGTGGGAGCCCGACGAGGGCACCGTGAAGTGGGGCCAGACCGCCACCTTCTCCTACTTCCCCAAGGACAACACCCAGTATTTCCAGGACTGCGGCGACAACCTGGTGGAGTGGCTGCGCCAGTTCTCCACCGACCCCCACGAAGCGTACCTCCGGGGCTTCCTGGGCCGGATGCTCTTCTCCGGGGACGACGTGTATAAGCCCGTGAAGGTCCTCTCCGGCGGCGAGAAGGTGCGGTGCATGCTCTCGAGGATGATGCTCTCGGGGGCCAACGTGCTGCTGCTGGACCAGCCCACCAACCACCTGGACCTGGAGTCCATCGCGGCGGTGAACAACGGCCTGGAGGCGGTGAAGTGCAACGTCCTCTTCTCCTCCCACGACCATCAGATGGTCCAGACGGTAGCCAATCGGGTCTTTGACTTCACCGCCGACGGCAAGCTCATCGACATGCCCATGACCTATGACGAGTATCTGGAGCGGCAGGCCCAGCAATAAGGAGCATGAGCTGGGCGCCCAGGCGGAAGCCCCGGGTGAAGTGTTCCTTGCACTCTTCGAGCAAAACATCACAAGCAACGGACCACAGCTCATCGGCATAAGCCTCTGACAAAACCGCCGCCACTTTATCGTGATAGGGGTCCAGGGCGTCCAGCTTTTCTTGATATTCCGGCCAGACAGAAGTCGGCGCTGTGACCTCCCTGAGAATATCCAGTATATCGTCCATTGCCGCAGCTCATTACGTATAATTTATACGTATTATACGCTTGTTTTCTACGCAAGTCAATAGTGAGGTGATTTCGTGGCAGAATTTCATGTCCGCTTGCGGGAAATCCGTATGAACCGGCATAAGACGCAAAGTCAGACCGCTGAAATGCTGGGGATAAAACTTCGCTCTTACCAGCTTTATGAACAGGGCAAGGTAGAGCCTTCTATCGCGAAATTGATTGCCCTTGCGAATTATCTCGACGTGACCCTGGATTATCTCATGGGGCGGACGAATTCTTGATCTGTTAACTGCCTGCACGTCGGGACGTCCGTGCTTCTGGGGGACATTTCTTTTCCCGAGGAAAAGAAACGCCGCCCCAGACCCCCAAAGAAAAGTCTCTTGGTGCTGACCTGGACGCAGATTCCCTTTTTAGTAGAAGGTCTACTGCCCGTTGATAGGGGTATAAGCACGGGAGCGTCTGTGCGACACGTGGCACTTCTTGCGCCGCTCGGCCGCTGATGTGTGCTTGACAGAAGGCTGGTCTTTAGCCTTCCCCTTGGGGGAAGGTGGCAGCCCGAAGGGCTGACGGATGAGGGGAACTGTGGACATGGAAAAGGTTCTGCCAATTCGATAAGTTCCCCTCATCAGTCTCGCTTTGCTCGACAGCTTCCCCCAGGGGAAGCCTAAGACCTGCCGAACCCCGGACCCGTTACAAAGTAAGGGGCCGGGGTCATCCCACGCTCGTAAGAACAGCCCGGGGAGGTTTCCAAAGGAAGGGCGCCCGCGGGCGCCCTTCCTTTGGTCGTTGAGAGGGGGTCCAGGGGGAGAGAGTCGAAACCGCAGCGTTAAGAAAATGTGCCTGTGGCACATTTTTAGCGTAGGCCGCCCGGCTATGCCGGGCGGGTCTCTCTTTCAAGGGGAGCAGGGCAGGGGGACCATCTTTTCCACGCGGAAAAGATGGTCCCCCAGGACGTCCCACCTCCCGAGGCGGAAAACCTTTTCAAACAAGCAAAACCATGGTATACTATGATATTATCGTAAAATCCCCATCCAGAGAGGATGTCCATCATGCACAAGAACAAACTCCTCCCCGCCATCGCCCTTCTGGGCGGCGCCGTGGGCTTCGCCCTGCGCAAATGGGAGCTGGCCACCGCCTTCGAGCCCGGCACCGGCCTCCCCATTTCCGGGATGCCCGCCACCATAACGCTGGCCGTCTGGTCGGCCGCCATCGCCGCCGCCCTCTTCCTCCTGTGCCGGGACCGCAAGGAGCGCCTGCCCTACGACAGGGCCTTCGCCGCCGAGGGGAACTCCCTCTATCTCACGGCCGCCGTCCTCTCCGCCTTCCTGCTGCTGGCCAGCGCCGGAGCGGAAATCGTCACCTTCCCCATCACCTATCAGGCCGCCCTCTCCGCCGAATCCAGCGGCTCCAGGCTGGCCCTGACCCTGCCTCCCCTGCGCATCGGCCTGTGCGTACTGGGCTTTTTGTGCGTGCTGATGATCGCCGGGAATCTGTACCGGGCCAAGGGCCGGGGCAAGGAGAGCCTGCCCCTTCTGGGGCTGTGCCTCCTCTTCTGCGTATGGCTCATCTCCGACTACCAGGGCCGGGCGGCCGACCCCGTCATTCTGGACTACGTCTACGAGGTCTTTGCCATCATCTCCAGCCTTCTGGGCATCTACTTCATTGCCGGATATTCCTTCCAGACGGGAAAGCCCCGCCGGACCATCCTGCTGTCCCTGCTGGGCGTTTTCTTCTCTATGGTGACCATGGCCGACCGCCACTCCCTGGCCGACCTGCTGCGCTACGGCTTCGCCGTAGTGTTCCTCACCGCCCACGCCGTCCTGCTGCTCAGTGATCATCCCGCCGGGGAACGCCCGGCTGAAACGGAGGAACCCGAACATGCCTGAAAAGTTCTATATCACCACCCCCATCTACTACCCCTCGGACAAGCTCCACATCGGCCATACCTACTGCACCGTGGCCACCGACACCATGGCCCGCTACAAGCGGCTCCAGGGCTGTGAGGTCATGTTCCTCACCGGCACCGACGAGCATGGCCAGAAAATTGAGGAGAAGGCCAGGGAGGCGGGGGTCACCCCCCAGGCCTTCGTGGACAAGATCGTGGACGGCCCCGGCGGCGTGAAGGATCTGTGGGAGCTGATGAACATCTCCAACGACCGCTTCATCCGCACCACCGACGGCTACCACGTGGCGGCCATCCAGAAGATTTTTAAGAAGATGTACGAGAACGGGGACATCTACAAGGGCAAGTACACCGGCAAGTACTGCACCCCCTGCGAGTCCTTCTGGACCGAGACCCAGCTGGTAGACGGCAAGTGCCCCGACTGCGGCCGGGACGTGGTGGACGCCGAGGAGGAGGCCTACTTCTTCCGTCTCTCCAAGTACGCCGACCGCATCCGGGACCTGCTGGAGAACACCGACTTCCTCCAGCCCAGGAGCCGGGTCAACGAGATGGTCCACAACTTCCTGGACCCGGGATTGGAGGACCTGTGCGTCTCCCGCACCTCCTTCACCTGGGGCGTGCCCGTGGACTTCGACCCGGGCCACGTGGTCTACGTGTGGATCGACGCCCTCTTCAACTACTGTACCGCCCTGGGCTTCATGAACGACCAGTATCACGACTTCGACCAGTTCTGGCCCGCCGACGTCCACTTCGTGGGCAAGGAAATCGTGCGGTTCCACTCCATCATCTGGCCCGCCATGCTCATGAGCATGGACATGCCCCTCCCGAAGCACGTCTACGGCCACGGCTGGCTGCTGCTGGACGGCGGCAAGATGTCCAAATCCAAGGGCAACGTGGTGGACCCCTACCTGCTGGGCCAGCGCTACGGGGTGGACGCCCTGCGGTTCTTCCTGCTGCGCTCCTTCCCCTTCGGCTCCGACGGCAACTTCTCCAACGAGCTGCTCATCCAGACCATCAACACCGACCTGGCCAACGACCTGGGGAACCTCGTGAGCCGCACCACCGCCATGGCGGAGAAGTACTTCGGCGGCGCCCTGCCCGGGGAGCAGGCGGCGGACGAGGAGAAGGACGCCGAGCTCGTCTCCCTGGCCTCGGGCCTCCGGGACCGCTACGAGGCCGCCATGGAGGGCTACCAGTTCCAGGACGCCCTGGCGGCGGTGTTCCAGGTCATTGGCCGGGCCAACAAGTATATCGACGAGAACGCCCCCTGGACCCTGGCCAAGGACATGGAGGCCAACGGCCCCCGGCTGGCCCGGGTGATGTACAACCTCCTGGAGGCTGTGCGGCTGTCCGCCGTCCTGCTGACCCCCTTCATCCCTGACACCTGCGCCAAGATTTTCGACCAGATCGGCGCCTGCGAGGGCTGCCGGAGCTGGGAGAGCGCCAAGGGCTGGGGCCATCTGTCCCCCACCGTCACCGTCCACAAGGGGGAGAACCTCTTCCCCCGCATCGACCTGGAGAAGGAGCTGGCCGAGCTGGACGCCGCCCAGGCGGCCGCCCACGCCGCCCAGGGGTCCGCGGTGGAGCTGGAGCCCTTCGCCGAGGAGCAGGTGGACTTCGACACCTTCTGCAAGTCCGACTTCCGGGCGGTGAAGGTGAAGGCCTGCGAGGCGGTGAAGAAGAGCGAAAAGCTCCTCAAGTTCACCCTGGACGACGGCACCGGCACCGACCGGCAGATTTTGTCCGGCATCCACAAGTTCTACGAGCCCGAGGCCCTGGTGGGCAAGACCCTGGTGGCCATCGTGAACCTGCCCCCCCGGAAGATGATGGGCCAGGAGAGCTGCGGAATGCTCCTCTCCGCCGTCCACACCGAGAACGGGGAGGAAAAGCTCAACCTCATCATGGTGGACGACGCCATCCCCGCCGGCGCCAAGCTGTGCTGAACGAAGGGTAATGTCCTTCAACCGCGCCTTTGGTCTTTCTGAAAAAGCACCCACCCCGTTTAAAACGGGGTGGGTGCTTTTTTGCTGTATTTTAGCTGAATGACAAACGGGAGGTTGTTTCGGACAAGCACAACTCCATTGGTGTAAATCTGATTCCGTTTACGACTTGCTCCTCATCGGTCTGACAAAATCCTAATTTCGCATAAACCGGGACAGCGTAGGGCGAGGAATTGACCGTCATCTTGTTGGAATGACAGCTTGATTTGGCAGCCTCAAACAGTTTTCTTCCTATGCCCTGTCTATGATATTTACCGTCTACAAAAAACAGCGCGATATGGGAATTCGCGTTTCGCGCGGCAATCACCCCTATGAGTTTATCTTCAAGAAAAGCGCCATACATGCAAAGCTGCCGCAAATAATCTTCGTCGTGGATGCTTTTGTAAAATTCATTTACGCCCGCTTCGGAATACTCCGGCGCTTCAAATTTCAAAAATACATCCCATATCAACGACAGCGCCGCGTCTTTATCATCCATATACTTGATTAAAACATCTTCCACCGGTCATTCCCTCCGCAACTGCCGATTTTTCTACCCGTTTCAGTGAATTACATTATATCACTTTTTTGTGCGGCGGCAAGCAAAGTCCGTTTTATGGGACACTCCTTCTGGTACACTGTGATTGTAAGAAAGGAGTGAGGTCCAAATGACGGAACAGTTTGAAATGAGATGGGTGCGGGGCCACGTGGAGGTCTTCGACGCCGCCGGGCGGTTCTGCTTCTCGGCGGACAACGAGACCGAGGCCCGGGAGGACCTGCGGGAGCTGGCGGCCTGAGGCCGCCGGGGACGGGCGGATGATATCCGCCCCTACAAGGCCCGCGAAAAGCCCGGAGCGCGCTGCGCTCCGGGCTTCTTCTGCTTTTTGCGCTTACTGGCGGATGACGGTGCCGGTCTTGCCCTCGATGCCGTCCTTGGCCTTTTCCAGGAGGGTGATGAGGGCGCTGCGGCCGGGCTTGCTCTCGGCAAACTCCACCGCCGCCTGGACCTTGGGGAGCATGGAGCCGGGGGCGAACTGGCCCTCGCCCATGTACTTCCGGGCCTCGGCGGGGGTGAGGGAATCCAGCCACTTCTGGTCGGGCTTGCCGAAGTTCACCGCCACCTTTTCCACAGCGGTGAGGATGATGAGCATATCGGCGTCCAACTGCTGGGCCAGGGTGCAGGAGGCGAAGTCCTTGTCGATGACCGCCGCCGCACCCTTGAGGTGGTGGCCCTCGGTCTGGAAGACGGGAATACCGCCACCGCCGCAGGCCACGACCACCAATCCGGCGTCCACCATGTCCCGGATGGACTCGATCTCCACGATGGACACGGGCTTGGGGGAGGCCACCACCCGGCGGTAGCCCCGGCCGGAGTCCTCGATGACGTCATAGCCCCGCTCGGCCACCAGCTTGTCGGCCTCCTCCTTGGTCATGAAGGCGCCGATGGGCTTGGTGGGGTTCTGGAAGGCGGGGTCGGCGGGGTCCACCTCCACCTGGGTCAGCACGGTGGAGACCCCCTTCTTGATGCCCCGGTCCAGCAGCTCCTCCCGCAGGCCGTTCTGCAGGTCGTAGCCGATATAGCCCTGGCTCATGGCCACGCAGACGGACAGGGGGCAGGGGATGTACTTCTCCGGGTCGGAGCGGGTCAGCTCGGCCATGGCCTTCTGGATCATGCCCACCTGGGGGCCGTTGCCGTGGGCGATGACCACCTGGTTGCCCGTCTGGATGAGGTCGGCGATGGCCTTGGCGGTCTGCTTCACGGCCACCATCTGCTCGGGCAGGTTGTTTCCCAAGGCGTTGCCGCCTAATGCGATAACGATACGTTTACCCATTTGTGACACCTCAATTTATGTCTAAATATGGAGGAAGGCTGGAAGGTTCCCCTCATCCGCCGCGGCTTTGCCGCGTCACCTGAAGGTGAATTGCCCCAAAGGGGCAAGAGAGGCCACCCTGGGGTGTCCCCCAAGGGGAAGGCCGACGGGGGAGACGGCCTCCCAGGTCGTGGAAATGGAAAAGAGGCCGGACCAGTGAGGGCACCGGTCCGGCCTCCCGACGGTTTTTCTTACTTGGAGAACTGGCGCTTCTCGGCCCGCTCCTCCAGGGCCTTGAGGGTGGCCTGGGGGTCCTGGCACTTGGCCAGGAAGATCATGGCGGCGATGACATAGGGCTTGAAGGAGGCCTCCTTGTAGAGGGGGGTGCGGTAGCGGTCGAAGACGCTGGCCTCCACCTCGCCGTCCACGCAGGAGACGTCGTTGATGTCGGCGGGCAGGCAGTGGAGATAGAGGGCCTTGCCGTCCCGGGTGGTCTTCATCAGCTCCTCGGTGCAGCACCAGTCCTTGTGCTGGGCGTTCTGGGCCAGCAGCTCCTTCTCCAGGGCCTTGATGCCCTCGGAGTCGCCCTGGGCGTAGAGGTCGGTGCGCTTCTCCATGGCGGCGAAGGGGGCCCAGGACTTGGGATAGACGATGTCGGCATCCTTGAAGGCCTCGGCCATGGAGTTGGTGCGGGTGAAGGTGCCGCCGGTCTTGGCGGCGTTCTGCTTGGCGACCTCCTCCACCTCGGGCATGACCTCGTAGCCCTCGGGGTGGGCCAGGACCACGTCCATGCCGAAGCGGGTCATCAGGCCGATAACGCCCTGGGGCACGGAGAGGGGCTTGCCGTAGCTGGGGGAGTAGGCCCAGGTCATGGCCACCTTCTTGCCCTTGAGGTTCTCCACGCCGCCGAACTCATGGATGATGTGGAGCATGTCGGCCATGCACTGGGTGGGGTGGTCGATGTCGCACTGGAGGTTCACCAGGGTGGGCTTCTGCTCCAGCACGCCGTCCTTGTGGCCCTGGGTCACGGCCTCCACGACCTCCTTCTGGTAGGTGTGGCCCTTGCCGATGTACATGTCGTCCCGGATGCCGATGACGTCGGCCATGAAGGAGATCATATTGGCGGTCTCCCGGACGGTCTCGCCGTGGGCGATCTGGCTCTTGCCCTCGTCCAAATCCTGGACCTCCAGGCCCAGCAGGTTGCAGGCGGAGGCGAAGGAGAACCGGGTGCGGGTGGAGTTGTCCCGGAACAGGGAGATGCCCAGGCCGGACTCGAAAATCTTGGTGGAGATGTTGTTCTCCCGCATGTAGCGCAGGGCGTCGGCCACGGTGAAGACAGCCTCCAGCTCGTCGTCGGTCTTATCCCAGGTCAGGAAGAAGTCGCCCTCGTACATTTCCTTGAAGTTGAGTTTGTTGAGCTTGTCGATATACATCTGAAGGGTCTTATCCATGTTGCATTACTCCTTTAATCATTTTTGCCTTCCCCTGGGGGAAGGTGGATGGCCGAAGGCCAGACGGATGAGGGGGGCCTGCCGGAATCACGGAAGCCGGTCCGCATTGGGCCATTCCCCTCATCCGCCCCCTTCGGGGGCACCTTCCCCCACGGGGAAGGCAAATGCGCTTCTCTTACTCGCAGTAGCAGCCGGGGAGGGCGGCGTAGACGGCGGCGCAGGTGGCCAGGTCCTGCTTGTAGGTCACCTCGTTGGGGGCGTGGGCCTGGGCCTCCGCGCCGGGGCCGAAGCCGATGACGGGGATGCCGTTGCGGCCCATGATGGACACGCCGTTGGTGGAGAAGGTCCACTTGTCGGTGAGAGGCCGGGCGGCGCGCATGGCCAGGGTCTCGGGGGCGCCGACGCGGGCGTCGCCGAAGAGGCTGGTGTACGCCTTCTCCATGGCCTTGGTGACCTTGTGGTCCTTGGGCAGCACCCAGGTGGGGAAGTAGCACTCGATGGGGTAGGTGAGGCCGGTCCAGGAGGGACGGGCGTACTCGTACATGGAGACCTTCACGTCGGCGGCGTACTTCTTCACGGCGGGCAGGTCCTCAATTTCCTTCAGGCAGCTCTGCCAGGTCTCGCCGGCGGTCATGCGGCGGTCCAGGGACACGGCGCAGCTGTCGGCCACGGCGCAGCGGCTGGGGGAGGTGAAGAAAATCTCGGAGGTGGTGACGGTGCCCCGGCCCAGAAAGTTGGCCTCCTCCCACTCGGGGTTGAACTCCTTGAGGAGCATCTTGGCCAGGCCCTTGACGTGGGGGTCGTCGGCGGGGTTCTCGTTGAGGGCCCGCACGTCCTGGAGGATGTCGGCCATCTTGTAGATGGCGTTGTCCCCCCGCTCGGGGGCGGAGCCGTGGCAGGAGACGCCCTTGACGTCGATGCGGATCTCCATGCGGCCCCGCTGGCCCCGGTAGATGCCGCCGTCGGTGGGCTCGGAGGAGACCACAAAGTCGGGGCGGACCTTATCCTCGTTGATGATGTACTGCCAGCACAGGCCGTCGCAGTCCTCCTCCTGGACGGAGCCGACCACCAAAATCTTGAACTTGTCGTTCAGAAGGCCCAGGTCCTTCATGATTTTGGCGCCGTAGACGGCGGAGACGGTGCCGCCCAGCTGGTCGGAGCCGCCCCGGCCGCCGATCTGGGTGTCGTCCTCGAAGCCGGCGTAGGGGTCGAACTTCCAGTTGTTCTTGTTGCCGATGCCCACGGTGTCGATGTGGCCGTCGAAGGCGATGAGGGTCTTGCCGGCGCCCATGTAGCCCATGACGTTGCCCATGCCGTCGATGACCACCTCGTCAAAGCCCACCTTCTCCATCTCTTCCTTGATGCGCATGACGTGGCCCTTCTCGTCGGCGCTCTCGCCGGGGATGGCGATGAGGTCCCTGAGGAACTTGTTCATATCGGCCTGATAGCCCGCGGCCGCATTCTTGATGGCTTCGAAATCCATTTATGTCAACCTCCATTTAATATATGTTGTTTCCATTCAGCCTTCCCCTGGGGGAAGGTGGCCCGCAGGGCCGGATGAGGGGAGCCTGCCGTCTAACACAACGCCGTGCTTTTCCAGCCGTTCCCCTCATCAGTCAGCCTTCGGCTGCCAGCTTCTACCCACAGGGCATGAGCTGTCCGTAAGCGGCAGAGCCGCCAACGGCCAGCCGACCCCAAGGGGAAGCCTTTTTCAATCGTTGGGATAGGCCCCGTTCCAGACGATTTTCTTGTAATTCACGGGGTCGGTGTCCCCCTCGGTGGAGAACATGAGCACCTGACTCTTCTCGTCCAGGCCCAGGGCCGCTTTCAGCTCGGCGTAGGCCGGGTCGGTCATGATGGTGGAGATGACCCCCATCCCCACGGCCCCGGACTCGCCGGAGACCACCTGGGGGTCCCCCTTCACGGGGGCGGAGAGCATCCGCATGCCCTTGGCCGCCACCCAGTCGGGGCAGGAGGCAAAGACGGACACGTGGTTTTTCAGGATATCCCAGGAGATGGTGTTGGGCTCGCCGCAGGCCAGGCCGGCCATGATGGTCTGGAGGTCGCCCCCCACCATCCGGATGGCCCCGTCGGCGGCCTCGGCCCCCCGGTAGAGGCAGTCGGCCACCCGGGCCTCCATCACCACTACCTTGGGCGGGTTGTCAGGGTACTTGTTGGCGAAGTAGCCCTGGACCGCTCCGGCCAGGCTCCCCACGCCGGCCTGGATGAACACGTGGGTGGGCCGGGCCACGCCGGCGGCGTTCAGCTGCTCATTGGCCTCGTCGGCCATGGTGCCGTAGCCCTGC
Source organism: Oscillospiraceae bacterium (assembly GCA_022846075.1). Lineage (GTDB taxonomy): Bacteria > Bacillota > Clostridia > Oscillospirales > Oscillospiraceae > Vermiculatibacterium. Next base: position 287,564 of record AP025582.1, on the reverse strand, counting down.
ATGATCCAGGCGGGGATCTCCTCGTAGCCGTCCCAGGCGGTGTCCTGGACGATGACGCCGTTGGGGGTCTCGTCGGCCTCCTTGGCGGCCAGCCGCACGCAGTCGTCGTAGTTGAGTTCCTCGATGGTGACGGCGGCGCCCTCCTTGGCGATGTTGTCGAAGCGGGTCTTGACGCTGCCCTTGGGCATATGTACCACGGCCTTCTGGCCCAGCTTGTTGGCCGCCCAGGCCACGCCCCGGCCGTGGTTGCCGTCGGTGGCGGTGAAGAAGGTGGCCTGGCCGAACTCCTGGCGCAGCTTGTCGCTGGTGAGGTAATCATAGGTGGTCTCGGACACGTCCTTGCCCGTCTTCTGGGCGATGTACCGGGCCATGGCGAAGGAGCCGCCCAGCACCTTGAAGGCGTTGAGGCCGAAGCGGTAGCTCTCGTCCTTCACGTAGAGCCCGCCCAGGCCCAGCTCCCCGGCCATGCCGTCCAGCTTCGCCAGCGGCGTCACCGTGTACTGTGGAAAGCTCTTGTGGAAGGCCCTGGCCTTGGCCACGTTCTCCAGGGACATGACCCCCAGGTTCTTGTCCTCGCTTTTCGGCAGGTGGTTTTCCACCCATTTGATCTGCTCCATGAAACCCCTCCATATCCGCTCGTTCTTTGATTCTGGCCTTATCATACCATCCCCACGGCGCAAGTCAAGGGGTTTTCAGAAAAATTTTTCTATGACCTAAAAGTTTTTTAGATTTTTGTCTATTTTGACGATACGTTTGCTGTTGCCGCCAGGGTTTTTTGGTGATACACTGGAGGCACGAACATAAGGAGGGGCACAGATATGTACACCTTTACTGTCAATGGCAAACCCGTCTCCACGGACAAGGACGTCAAGCTCATGACCTTCCTGCGGGAGGACCTGGACCTCACGTCCGTGAAGAACGGCTGCTCCGAGGGCGGCTGCGGCACCTGCACCGTGGTCATCGACGGCAAGGCGGCCAAGTCCTGTGTCCAGAAGACCTCCCAGCTGGAGGGAAAAAGCGTCCTGACCTGCGAGGGGCTGACGGACCGTGAGAAGGATGTCTACGCCTACGCCTTCACCCACTGCGGGGCGGTCCAGTGCGGCTTCTGCACCCCCGGCATGGTGATGAGCGCCAAAGCCCTGCTGGACGCAAACCCCGACCCCACCCGGCAGGAGGCCAAGCTGGCCATCCGCAACAACGTCTGCCGCTGTACCGGCTATAAGAAGGTAGTGGACGCCATCCTGCTGGCGGGCCAGCTCTTCCGGGAGGACGCCCCCGTCCCCCACCAGGACTTCACCGGCGCCGTGGGGGAGAACCTCCCCCGGGTGGACGCCCCCGCCAAGGCCATCGGCACGGCGGAGTACACCGACGACATACGCATGGAGGGGCTGCTCTACGGCGGGGCGGTGCGCTCCGACCACCCCAGGGCCATCGTCAAGGCCATCGACCTGAGTGAAGCTGAGAAGGTCCCCGGCGTGGTACGCCTGGTCACCGCCGCCGATCTGCCCGGAGAGCTCAAGGTGGGCCACCTGAAGCGGGACCAGTGGGTGCTGGTGCCCGTGGGGGGCGAGGTCCACTTCTGCGGCGACCCCATCGTCCTGGTGTGTGCCGAGACCCGGGAGGCCCTGGACGCCGCCCGGGCCCTCGTCAAAATCGAGTATGAGGTATTGACCCCCGTCCTCTCGGTCTACGAGGCCATGGCTCCCGACGCCCCCCAGATCCAGGAGGGGGGCAACCTCCTCTCCCATGAGCATCTGGTTCGGGGTGACGCCGAGGGCAAGCTGAAGGCCAGCAAATACGTGGTCACAACCAAATACCACACGCCCCCCACCGAGCATGCCTTCCTGGAACCGGAGACCGCCGTGGCCGCGCCGGAGAACGACGGCGTGGTCATCTGGTCCGGGGACCAGGGCATCTACCAGACCAAGCGGGAGTGCGCCGAGGCCACCGGCCTCAACCCTGATTTGGTCCGGGTGGTGGCCAAGGCGGTGGGCGGCGGCTTCGGCGGCAAGGAGGACATGTCCGTCCAGCACCACGCCGCCGTGCTGGCCCTGCTGACCCAGCGGCCCGTGAAGATGTTTATGACCCGGAAGGAATCCATGCTCTGCCACCCCAAGCGCCACGGCTTTGAGATGGAGGTCACCACCGGCTGTGACGAGAACGGCTATATCACCGCCATGAAGGCAACCCTCCTCACCGACACCGGGGCCTTCGCCTCCCTGGGGGGCCCCGTCCTCCAGCGGGCCTGTACCCACGCCGCCGGGCCCTACAATTACCAGGACATCGACATCGACGGCAAGGCCTACTACACCAACAACCCCCCCTGCGGGGCCTTCCGGGGCTTCGGCGTGACCCAGAGCGTCTTCGCCAGCGAGTGCAACCTCAACAAGCTGGCCGAGCTGGTGGGCATCTCTCCTTTTGAAATCCGCTACCGCAACGCCATCCGCCCCGGCCAGACCCTCCCCAACGGCCAGATCGCCGACGAGTCCACCGCCCTGGTGGAGACTCTGGACGCGGTGCGGCCCTATTACGAGGCCAACCCCAAGGCGGGCATCGCCTGCGCCATGAAGAACTCCGGCCTGGGGGTGGGCATCCCCGACACGGGCCGGTGCACCCTCCACATTGAAAAGGGCGTCGTCCACATCCGCACCTCCGCCGCCTGCATCGGCCAGGGCCTGGGCACCGTCCTGTGCCAAATCATCTGCGAGACTACGGGCCTCGCCCCCGCCCAGGTGGTGTGGGACGACCCCGACACCTCCATCGCCCCCAACTCGGGCAACACCACCGCCTCCCGCCAGACCCTCTTCACCGGCGAGGCCACCAGAAGGGCGGCTACCGAGCTCAAGTGGGCCCTGGAGGGCCGTACCCTGGACGCCGTGGAGGGGGTGGACTTCCACCAGGAGTACACCGGCATCACCGATAAGCTGGGCTCCGACCGGGACCACCCCGTCAGCCACATCGCCTACGGCTACGCCACCCACCTGGTGGAGCTCAACGAGGACGGCACCCTCAAGCGGGTGGTGGCCGCCCACGACGTGGGCCGGGCGGTGAACCCGGTGAGCGTGGAGGGCCAAATCGAGGGCGGCGTGGTGATGAGCCTGGGCTACGCCCTCACCGAGGACTTCCCCCTGGAAAATGGCCGGCCCAAGGCGGTGTACGCCTCCCTGGGGCTCTTCCGGGCCGACAAGACCCCGGACGTCACCGCCCTCATCGTGGGCAAGAGCCATTCCGAGCTGGCCTGCGGGGCCAAGGGCATCGGGGAGATCTGCTCCATCCCCACCCCCCCGGCGGTGCAGCTGGCCTACTACAACTGGAACGGGGAGTTCCAGACCAGCCTCCCCCTGACGGGCACGCCGTATAAGAAAAAGCCCTAAAAGGCTTCCCCTGGGGTCGGCCGGCCGTTGGCGGCTCTGCCGCTTACGGCCGGCTCATGCCCTGTGGGTAGAAGCTGTCCGCGCAGCGGACTAATGAGGGGAACGTAGCTGCATGATGAAATGTTTCCCTCATCCGGCCCAATCTGCGGACTGGGCCACCTTCCCCCAAAGGGAAGGCTTCTTTCCGTCGTATTAAATACCCACCTCTTTGGGCAAGCTGACCCACAGGAGGCAGTTCTAAAAGGCTTCCCTCGGGGGAAGCTGTCCGCGCAGCGGACTGATGAGGGGAACGTGGCGGCATGATGAAAGGTTCCCCTCATCCGGCCCAGTCTGCGGACTGGCCCACCTTCCCCCAAGGGGAAGGCCCTTTCTCCGCGCATAAAATACCCACCTCTTTGGGCAAGCTGACCCAAAAGAGGTGGGTATTTTTGACTTTGATCGGAATTTGGGAGCGGGACGACGGCCTTGCCGACCTCGTCGAGGCCAACCGGGAGAGCTGGGCCCTCCCCGCCCGGGTGATCCGGGGCAACCACCCGGCGGACTTTTCCGGCCTGGCGTTGGATCTGCTGGCGGTGTCCCCCCGGGCGGTGGGCTGGGCGGGGGCGGGAAACCTGGAGTGCCGCGCGGCCCTTCTCCCCGGCGCCGCCGCCCCCCTCCTGCGGGTCCTGCGGTGTGACGCCGCCGTCACCTACGGCCCCGCCCCCCGGGACGATTTGACCTTCTCCAGCCTCTCGGACCACGGGGTGGTGGCCGCCCTCCAGCGGGGGCTGGTGACCCTGGACGGTCGGGCGGCGGAGCCCCAGGAGTGGCCCCTGGCCCTGCCGCCGGGCACTTCCCCCCTCACCCTCCTGGCGGCGGTGGGGGTGCAGGTGTTGATGGACGGAATTTTACCAAATGAGAATTGATTTTTACCGTCAAACCGTGTACACTTATTTTATCTTCCCAACCTGATTTGGGTACACGAGAAAGGAGCGATACACCAATGAAAAACCGCCTCCGCAAACTCTTGGCGGGCGCCCTGGCCGTCACCATGCTGGCCAGCACTCTCCCCGCCGCCTTCGCTGCCGAGGAGGGCGAGAAGCACCTCACCATCCTGGGCACCTCCGACATGCACGGCAACATCTGGGGCTACTCCTACGAGGACGACAAGGACCCCGGCAACAACGGCATGGCCCGGCTGTACACCTACATCCAGCAGGTCCGGGAGGAAAACCCCAACACCATCCTGATCGACGCCGGCGATGACATCCAGGGCACCATCATGACCGACGACATCTACAACAAGACCCCCGACGAGGCCCACCCGGTCATCGCCGCCATGAACTTCATGGGCTACGACGCCATGACCCTGGGCAACCACGAGTTCAACTGGGGCATTGAGACCATGAACAAGATCCTGGGCCAGGCCGACTTCCCCGTGCTGGCCGCCAACGTCACTGACGCCAAGGGCGACTTCGTCACCGGCGCGGGCTGGACCATCGTGGAGAAGGACGGCGTGAAGGTGGCCGTCATCGGCGTCGTGACCCCCGACGTGCCCATCTGGGACGGCGGCAAGGAGGGCATTGAGGGCTGCACCTTCGAGGCCGCCAACACCGCCGTGAAGAAGGCCATTGCCGAGATCGGCGATAAGGCTGACGTCATCGTGGTCTCCGCCCACATGGGCATGTACGCCGAGTTTGACGAGGACAACGGCTCCGACTCCGCCCAGAAGATCCTGGACGACAACCCGGAGATCGACGTGCTCCAGGTGGCCCACAACCACGTGGTGGTCAAGGATCAGAAGGGCAACCTGGTCATCGGCGGCGTGCGCAACGGCGGCCGTGACATCGCCCGCTTCGACCTGACCCTGGACGCCGACAACAACGTGGTCAGCGCCACCGTGGACGTGGTGGACATGGCCAACACCGCCCCCAGCCAGGCCATCCGCGATATCCCCCTGGTGGCCGAGTCCCACCAGAAGACCATCGACTACATCAAGGGCGGCACCGGCGCCGACGGCGAGCAGGGGGAGCCTCTGGGCGTCACCACCGCCAAGTTCCAGCCCGTGGATGAGATCCTCGGCCTGCCCGAGGGCAAGCTGCGGGACACCGCCGTTATGGACCTGATCAACAAGATCCAGATGGAGAACGCCCAGGCCGACGTGTCCGCCGCCGCCCTCTTCAAGGACACCAGTGACCTGCCCGAGGGCAACATTAACTACGGCAACATCTTCGACATCTATAAGTTCGACAACACCCTCTACCGGGTCACCGTCACCGGCGCCGAGCTGAAGGCCTACATGGAGTGGTCCGCCGAGTGCTACAACCAGTGGGTCCCCGGCGACATCAACATCAGCTTTGACCCGGAGTATCCCGGCTATCTCTACGACATGTTCGCCGGGGTGGACTACGAGATCAACCTCTCCAAGCCCAAGGGCGAGCGCATCGAGAACGTGATGTTCAAGGGTGAGCCCCTCACCGACGACCAGACCCTCACCCTGGCGGTGAACAACTACCGCTACTCCTCCGCTCTGAAGGCCGGCGGCCTCATCGAGGGCAAGAAGGAGTGGGAGTCCTCCAACTCCATCCGGGACATGATCGTGGCCTACTTCGCCGAGCACTCCCCCGTGGCCCCCGAGGTGGACAACAACTGGAAGATCACCGGCGTGGACCTGCAGCTGGACAACCCCGCCCGGGCCGCCTACATTGAGAAGATCAACGCCGGCGAGCTGGCCACCCCCTACGCCAAGAGCATCAACCTCAACGAGGCCAACAACGTCGTCGTGGGCGGCAGCCTCTACTCCGCCGCCGCCGGCACGGACGAGGCGGGCACCAGCTACTACCGCCTGCGTGATATGGCCACCATCCTGAAGGGCACCAGCCTGGCCTTCAACGTGGCGTGGAGCGACGGCGTGGTCATCACCAAGGGCGAGGTCTACACCGACGAGGCCCTGGCCATGCCCGAGGCCGTCCCCACGGCCGCCCCCGCCCCCCTCTCCGTCACCGTGGACGGCGCCCCCGTGGAGGTCTCCGCCCTTCTCCACAGCGGCAACTACTATGTCACCGCCGAGGACCTCAACGCCCTGTTGGGTGCCGCCGCCACCGTGGCCGACGGGGTGCTGACCATCGACACCTCCGCCGCCGTCACCGCCACCAAGGGCGGCTGATTCCCATCTCATCCGTCAAACGGCGCTCCCCCGGTGGGGGAGCGCCGTTCCCTACAAGGAGGCAGTTCATGGACCGTCTGACCCAAAAGACCGAAGCGGGCTACTCCGCCGCCGACCTTCCCGCCGCCCTGGAGCGGCTGGGCCGGTTCGAGGACTTTTACGAGAGCGTCCGGGACGGACAGGGCGCGCTGTCCCAAGAGCTGGCCGCCCTCCGGGACGCCGGGAAGCAGAAGAGCTATGAGTTCCGGGAGCGGATGGGCAGGAAGCTCACCAACACGGAAATCTTGCTCCGGCTGGAGCAGTTCGGGCTGAAATAGGAGCGAGGGGACCGCTTAAGCGGTCCCCTCGCTCCAGCTTGTCAAAAAACTGTGTTTTAAGGCTCTCTTCCGGTCTGCGGCGGGGGAGCGCGAGGGGGCGGCAGCCCGCCTCGTATGGAATCAAATGCCCCGAAAAGCCTGCGTCAGCAGGCGTTCGGCGAGCGAAGCGAGGACTTTTCCGGGGCTTTGCCCCGGGAAAGTAACGGCATTGTGAAGGCTGTCGGGAAAGTCCAAAGGACTTTCCCGACAGCCTGAAGAGAGGGGACCGCTTAAGCGGCCCCCTCTCTCTTATTTATCCGTCCAGCAGTTCCCGGTACCGCTCCTCGCTCCCCACCCGCCCCACGGCGGAGAGGGAGACCCGGTCAAAGTCCAGCAGCTCTGCCGCCAGGGCCCGCACGTCCTCCGCCGTCACGGCGTCGTAGGCGGCGATGACCTCCTCGGTGGAGAGGACCTCCCCGGTGAGCAGCTCCCCCCGGCCCAGGGCGCTCATGTGGGACTGGGTGGACTCCAGCCCCATGAGCACGTTGGCCTTGGACTGCTCCCTGGCCCGGTCCAGCTCGGCGGGGGTCACCCCCTCCGCCGCGAACCGCCGGGTCTCCCGGGCAATGGTTTTGAGGGCCTCGGCCTCGGTGTCCGCCCCAGTGGCGGTATAGATGGCGAAGAGGCCCAGGTCGGCGTGGCCCGCGCCGTAGGAGTACACCGAGTAGCAAAGCCCGCTCTCCTCCCGCACCTTCTGCCACAGCCGGGAGGACATGCCGCCTCCCAGGACGGAGGAGAGGAGCTGGAGCGTGAACCGGCGAGGGTCCCCCAGGGACAGGCCGGGGAAGGCCAGGGTCAGGTGGTTCTGCTCGGCGGCCTTTTTCTTCACGGTGAAGGCGGGGGTATAGGCGGCGGGCCGCAGCCCGGGAAGGGGCTCCCCTTCCAGGCCGGCAAACCGCTGAGCCAGGGCCTCCACGTCCCGGTCCGTAAAGCTCCCCGCCAGGGTCACCACCAGCTCTGAGGGCACGTAGTGGGCCTTCTGCCAGGCCCGCAGCCCCTCCCCCGTCATCTTTTCCAGGGTGGACTTCCGGCCCAGGATGGGCCGGGCCAGGGCGGAGCCCTTGAACACCGCCGCCGACAGCCGTTCGGCGCACAGATCCTCCGGGTTGTCGGCGTACATCCCCATCTCCTCCAGGATGACCCCCCGCTCGGTCTGGACGTCGGCCTCGTCGAACTTGGAGCAGAAGAGCATGTCGCACAGGATATCGGCGGCCTGGGCCAGGTGGGTGTCCAGCACCCAGGCGTAGTAGACCGTGTCCTCCTTGGTGGTGTAGGCGTTCATCTGCCCGCCGATGGCGTCCATCTCCTCGGCCAGCACCGCCGCCGAGCGGCGGGCGGTGCCCTTGAAGGACATATGCTCGATAAAATGGGCGGCGCCGCTGTCGGCGTTGGTCTCCCGCCGGGAGCCCACCCCCACCCAGACACCCAGGGCGGCGGAGCGCACGCCGGGGACGTGTTCGGTCAGGATCCGAACCCCGTTGGGGAGGATCAATCTCTCGTACATAGGCTTACTCCTTGTCTTGGCGCAGAAATGGGGGCAGGATGCCGCGGGCGCAGAGCGCCGCCGGGGTATCGATATGAACTCCCATATGACAGCCGTTTGGGCTATTATACCCTTTTTCTTCTCTTCACACAAGCTGCCACAGCCCCAGGGCCACCAGGAGGGCCCCCGACACGGGCAGGGCCAGGGCGCTCCACCCCGCCAGCTTCCGGCCCAGCTTCCGCCCCCACACCAGGGCGGCCAGGGTCACAAAAAAATTGCACCCGGAGGCCAAAAAGGGGGACATCCCAGTGATCCCGGCGGCCACCCCCACCCCGGCGTTGTTCACCGCCAGGGCGGCGGCCAGGGCCACCCAGCTTCTGCTGTCCGCCGCCGGGGCGTCGGTCTTGCCCCGCAGGGCGTCCAGTAAGTACCAAAGGCCCATGGCCGTGAGGGCCAGGCCCCCCAGCCGCTCCCCCACCGCCTCGGGCAGGAGGGCGGCGCCCACCGCCCCCAGGGCCAGGGAGAGGAAGGTGACGGCGGTGGTGACCCCCGCCACCACAAGAGCCGCTTTGGCCCCCAGCCGGTCTCCCCGGGCGCCCTGGCCCACCGCCATCAGCACCGTGTCCAGATTGCAGGCCAGAGCAAATATTACACCCGCCGCGAGGGCGGAAACAAGGTCCATAGTATCACTCCTTCCGCCCATCCTATGGCGAAAAGAAGTGGGGGGTGAAGGCCGCAAAGTGGTTCCCTTTTTGCCTCCGGCATGATATAATAACAGTTATATTTGAAACTGTTTGCGCAATGGGCCGCACCCCCCTGCCCCGGTCCGGCCGTGGAACGGCCCCGATGAAATCACTGCAAAAAGGAGAATACCATGAGCGGAAAAGAAGAATTTATCGAGCTCTACCAGGAGCTCATCCACCGGGAGGGCGCCGACGCCCTGCTGGACTACTTAGAGAACAAATCGGACTTCTTCACCTGCCCCGCCTCGGCCCGGTTCCACGGGGCCTACGTGGGCGGGCTGTGCGACCACAGCCTCAACGTCTACCACTGCCTGACCGATTACCTGGCCCGGGAGCGGGTGCAGGAGCTCTACGGCCTGGAGGTGCCCCCCGAGAGCGCCGCCATCGCCGCCCTGCTCCATGACCTGTGCAAAATCGGCTGCTACAAGGCGGGCACCCGGAACGTGAAGAACGAGGCCACCGGCGCCTGGGAGAAGGTGCCCACCTTCTACTATGAGGACCCCCTCCCCTATGGCCACGGGGAAAAGTCCGTCTACATCATCTCCGGCTTCATGAAGCTCAAGCGGGAGGAGGCCATGGCCATCCGCTGGCACATGGGCTTCTCCGGCGGGGAGGACAGCCGCCTGGTGGGGCAGGCTTTGGAGAAATACCCCCTGGCCTTCGCCCTGTCGGTGGCCGACATGGAGGCCACCTATTTCCTGGAAGGCGAGGAGGCACAAATTTAACCATGGAAGACAAAAACGCGCTTGGCACCGCCCCGGTGGGGCGTCTGATGGTAAAGCTGGCCGTCCCGGCCGTCACCGCCCAGCTGGTGAACGCCCTCTACAACATCGTGGACCGCATGTACATCGGCCACATGGAGGGGGTGGGCGACCTGGCCCTCACCGGCCTGGGGGTGGCCTTCCCCATCATCATGTTCATCTCCGCCCTCTCCGCCCTGGCGGGCATGGGCGGCGGCTCCCGGGCCGCCATCCGCATGGGCGAGGGGGACGTCGCCGGGGCCGAGGCCATCCTGGGGGGCTGTACCGCCCTGCTGCTCCTCATGTCCGTCCTCTCCACGGCGGTGTTCCTGACCTTCCAGCGGCCCCTTCTCTTCCTCTTCGGCGCCAGCGAGAACACCATCGGCTACGCCACCGGCTACCTGACGGTGTACCTGTGCGGCACCGTGTCCGTCCTCTTCTCCCTAGGCCTCAACAACTTCATCACCACTCAGGGCTTCTCCATGACCTCCATGCTGACGGTGGTCATCGGGGCGGTGTGCAACATCGTACTGGATCCCATCTTCATCTTCGGCTTCGACATGGGGGTGGCGGGGGCCGCCTGGGCCACCATCATCGCCCAGACCGTGTCCGCCCTGTGGGTGCTCCTCTTCCTCCGGGGGAAAAAGACCCAGCTCAAGCTGCGGCTCAAATACCTGCGGCTCAAGCCTTCGGTGCTGCTGCCGGTGGTGGCCATCGGCATCTCCCCTTTCATCATGCAGTCCACCGAGAGCCTGGTGAACATCTCCTTCAACTCCTCCCTGCGGACCTATGGCGGGGACGTGTACGTGGGGGCCATGACCATCGCCTCCTCGGTGATGCAGGTCATCACCATGCCCTTCATGGGCCTGGCCCAGGGGGCCCAGCCCATCGTGGGCTTCAACTACGGCGCGGGCAACCTGGACCGGGTGAAGAAGGCCTTCCGCCTCCTCTTCATCAGCGGGGTCATCTACTCGGTCACCGCCTTCGCCCTGGTGCAGCTCTTCCCCAATATGTTCATCGCCATCTTCAACGACAAGCCCGCCTTAGTGGAGGTGGCCGACCGGACCATGCACGTCTACTTTGCCGGGCTCTTCGCCCTGGGGGTCCAGTTCTCCTGCCAGCAGACCTTCGTGGCCCTGGGGGAGGCCAAGGTCTCCCTCTTCCTGGCCCTCCTCAGAAAAATCATCCTTCTCATCCCCCTGGTGTTCATCCTGCCCCAGTTCCTGGCCGACAAGGTCTTCGCCGTGTGGCTGGCCGAGCCGGTGGCCGATATCTGCGCCTCCCTCACCACCGGCATCATCTTCTTTTGGCGCTTCCCCCACATTCTAAACAGACGGGAAAAAGAGATGCGGCAGCAAGGATAATACAAAGCGCCCGGCCTTTTCGAAGGCCGGGCGCTCTTTTTTCATTTTTCAATCCAAGCGCTCCCCACCACGGTGTCGCCGTCGTAAAAGGCCGCCAGCTGGCCGGGGGTGGGGGCCCGGATGGGGGCGTGGGCCTCCACCAGCACCCCGCCGTCCCGGGGGAAGATGGTGCAGGGGGTCTCGGTCCTGGCGTGGCGGAACCGGGCGGTGACCTCCCTGGGGCCGGCGAGGTCCGGGATGGCGATCCAGTTGGGCTCCCCGCAGAAGACCGTCTCCGCCATCAAGTCGGAGCCGTCGGAGAGGGTGACGGTGTTGGCCTCCGGGTCGATTTTGGACACGTAGTAGCGGTGGGGGCCGGACACCCCCAGCCCCCGGCCCTGGCCCAGAGTGTAGCGGTGGACGCCGCCGTGGCGGCCCAAGACCCCGCCGTCGGGGCCCACAAAGTCCCCGGCGGGCGGGGTGCCCCCCCGGCGCTCCAGCCAGGCGGCGTAGTCGTTGTCGGGGATGAAGCATATCTCCATGGAGTCCGGCTTGTCCGCCACCGGGATACCAAAATTCCGCGCCAGTCCGCGGACAGCGGACTTATCGTAATCACCCAGGGGAAAAATCACTCTCCGTAATAGCTCCTGGGGCAGCCGGGAGAGCATATAGGACTGGTCGTTGGCGGGCGCGCCCTTCAAAAGGAGGGCCCGCCCCTCGGAGGAGGTCCCCCTCCGGGCGTAGTGGCCGGTGGCCACGTACTCCGCCCCCAGCTCGTCGGCCAATGCGGCCAGGGCGGGGAACTTCACCAGGGGATTGCACCGGGCGCAGGGCAGGGGGGTGCGACCCGAGAGATAGTCGGCGGCGAAGGGGGCCTTTACGTGGCGCTCCAGGGCATCGGAGATGTCCATCACCCGGAAGGGGATGTCCAGCTCCCCCGCCACCCGGGCGGCGTCCCGCTCCCCGGCGGCCTCGGGGCCGATGGAGAGGTAGAGGGCGGTCACGTCGTAGTCTTTTTTCAGGAGCCGGGCCGCCACGGCGGAGTCCACTCCGCCGGAGAGGCCCAGCACCAGCTTGGGCTTGGGCATAGGGGCACTCCTTTCATCGCTTGGGTTGGGCTTGTCCGCACTTAGGGGCGGGGGTAGGACGCAGGGTAGCCGCCCTGCGGGGCCCAAACCCATTTCTTTTGTCTTGCCAAAAGAAACGGTTTTGTATGTCAAAGAAAAGCGCTGATTAAATATAAAACTGGTGACTCCTAACGACCGGCGCTCACGTCTGTCAACTCGTTCTCCTCTTAGCGCCGCTGCCGCTGACTCCTGCTGTACAGACAGCCTTTTTGCAACTCATTGGCGCGCCTAGGTAGAAGCAAATTAGGCTTCCCCTGGGGGAAGCTGTCTGCGAAGCAGACTGATGAGGGGAACTTATCTTTCTAGCAGAGCCTTTCGTATTTTCCACAGTTCCCCTCATCCGTCTGCCCTTCGGGCTGCCACCTTCCCCCGAGGGGAAGGCCAAGACCAACCTTCTGTCAAGCACACGTCAGCGGCCGAGCGGCGCAAGGGGGACCACGGGTCGCACAGACGCTCCCGCGCTTATACCCCTGTCAGTGGGCAATAGAGCTGCTACTAAAAAGGGAATCTGCGCTCAAGGACGCACCTTCCAAGGTGCACGCAGGAACCGCGAAATCGGAGCCCTTCCCTTACCCCTTCTCCAAATACACCATCAGCGCCGCAATGTCCGCCGGGCTCACCCCGGACACCCGGCTGGCCTGCCCCAGGTTCAGCGGCCGGATCTGGGCCAGCTTCTTCCGGGCCTCCAGCCGCAGCCCATGCATGGAGGCGTAATCCAGGTCCGGGGACAGGGGCCGCCGCTCCAGCTTGCGCATCTCCTCCACCTGCCGCTCCTGGCGGCGGATGTACCCGGCGTATTTGATCTCGATCTCCGCCGCCTCGGTCACCGCCCGGGGCAGGCCGGGACGGTGGGGGTCCAGGGGAGCCAGGCTCTCGTAGGTGTTCTCCGGGCGGCGCAGCAGGTCGGCCAGCCTCCCCTGGGGGGTGCCGGTCTTTTCCAGCCGGGCCATCTCGGCGTCCACGGCGGCGTACTTGTCCAGCACCTTTTGGTAGTCGGCGCCGCTCACCAGCCCCACGTCGTGGCCCACCCCCGCCAGGCGCCGGTCGGCGTTATCCTGGCGCTGGAGAAGGCGGTACTCCGTCCGGGAGGTCATCATGCGGTAGGGCTCGTTGGTGCCCTTGGTCACCAGATCGTCGATGAGCACCCCGATATAGCCCTGCTCCCGGCCCAGCACCACGCTCTCCCGGCCCAGCAGTTTCATGGACGCGTTGATGCCCGCCATGAGCCCCTGGGCGGCGGCCTCCTCGTAGCCCGAGGAGCCGTTGAACTGCCCCGCCCCGTAAAGGCCGGGGACTTTTTTGTGCTCCAGGGTGGGGCGCAGTTCGGTGGGGTCCACGCAGTCGTACTCGATGGCGTAGGCGCATCGGGTCATCTCGGCCTTTTCCAGGCCGGGAATGGTGTGGAGCATCTTCACCTGCACCTCCTCGGGGAGGGAGGAGGAGAAGCCCTGGATATAAAGTTCCTCGGTATTCAGGCCCATGGGCTCCACGAAGAGCTGGTGCCGGGGCTTGTCGGCGAAGCGGACCACCTTGTCCTCAATGGAGGGGCAGTACCTCGGCCCCACCCCCTCGATGACCCCGGAAAAGAGGGGGGAACGGTCCAGGTTGTCCCGGATGACCGCGTGGGTCTCCTCCGTGGTATAGGTCAGCCAGCACACCGCCTGGTTTTCCGGGGGCTCGGCGGTGGAGAAGGAGAAGGGCACCGGGGTCTCGTCCCCCGGCTGGAGTTCCATCTTTGAGAAATCCACGCTCCGGCGGTTCACCCGGGGGGGCGTCCCCGTCTTGAAGCGGCGGAGGGTCACCCCCAGCCTTTGCAGGCACCCGGACAGCCCCCCGGCGGCGGCCATGCCGTCGGGGCCGCTCTCCCGGGTCACCTCCCCCACGATGGTCCGCCCCGCCAAATAGGTGCCGGTGCAGACGATGGCCGCCCGCACCCCGTAGACCGCCCCGTGGCCGGTGCGGACGGCGGAGACCGCCCCTCTTTCATCCGTGAGGATATCGGTGATCTCCCCCTGCTTCACCCACAGGTTTTCCTGGCGCTCCAGGGTGTACTTCATGATCTCCTGGTACCTCCGCCGGTCGGCCTGGGCCCGGAGGGACCAGACGGCGGGGCCCTTGCCCTTGTTCAGCACCCGGTACTGGATGCAGGCCCGATCGGCGGCCTTGGCCATCTCGCCCCCCAGGGCGTCGATCTCCCGGACCAGATGGCCCTTCCCGGTGCCGCCGATGGCCGGGTTGCAGGGCATGTTGCCCACCGCGTCCAGGTTGATGGTAAAGCACAGGGTCCTCAGCCCCAGCCGGGCGCAGGCCAGGGCGGCCTCAATGCCCGCGTGGCCCGCCCCGATGACGGCCACATCATAGATTCCGGCGTTATAATCAAAACTCATATGGATTACGCTCCGTAGACAATGGTGACCGGCCGGGAGACCGCCCCGATGTCCGCCGAGGTGTAGGCGCCGCCGTACTCCCCGTCCAGCGTGAAGGGCACCGGCTCGGCGCAGGTGATCTGGAAGCGGGAGGAGTGGAGCCCCACGATGCCGCTCTCCGGGCTGTACTCCTGCCGGGCCAGGCCGTGGATGGCGGCCTGGAGCTCCATGGCGTTTTTGGGCATCCGCACCAGCACCGCCTCCAGCAGGCCGTCGTCCAGGGCCACCTCGTCGGCGGGCAGACCGATGAGCCCCCCCACGGAGACCGTATTGCTCACCATGCCGTAGAGGTATTCCCCCTCCAGCACCCCACCGTCGTGGTCCACCCGGAGCTGGTAGCCCTTCAGGTTGGCAAACTCCGCCACCCCCTTGAGCACATAGGCCAGATGGCCGAACATGTTTTTGAACTGCTGGGGCGTATTGTAGGCCACGTCGGTAAAGGCCCCGAAGGCGGCCACGTAGATAAAGTATTGGTCGTCCAGCCGTCCGATATCCACCGGCCGGGGCACGCCCCCGGCGGCCACCGCCGCCATATCCTCCATCCCCTTGGGGAGGGACAGGTTCCGGGCGTAGTCGTTGGTGGTGCCGGCGGGGAGATACCCCACCGGGGGCCGGGAGCTCTCGGGCAGCTCCATGAGCCCGGCAATGACCTCGTGAAGGGTCCCATCCCCGCCGCAGACCGCCACCCGGTCATACTGAAACGCCATGGCGGCCGCCGCCTTGGCCGCGTCTCCGGGGCCCTGAGTGGGGTAGGCGGTGACCAGGCACCCCGCCCTGGTAAAGGCGTTCAGGATCCCGGCCAGCTTGCCGCGCACCTGGCCTTTTCCGGCGTGGGGATTGTAAATGAAAAGCAGCTTTTCCATGGGGAGCCTCCCTCTTCAAACAGTTTTTTTCATTATAGACTTTTTTACTCGGAAATGGAACCCCCTTTCCCCGGGCCCGCTCCCAGACGCAACTCCCTCTTGCCTTTTTTCCCCGCAGTGGTTAAAATAAATACTTAGCTTCGTTTTCCCAAAGGAGGGGATTCATCCCATGGACCGCAAAGCGCTCGCCGCGGCTTTTCCCGCCACCCTGCCGGTGCTGCTGGGTTATCTTGCCATCGGCATCGCCTTCGGGCTGATGCTGGAGGCCATCGGCTACAACTTCATCTGGGCGTTCTTTATGTCCCTGACCGTCTACGCCGGGTCCGGGCAGTATCTTGGGGTCTCTCTGCTGGCGGCATCCGCCGCCCTGGGGGAGGTGGCCCTCATGACCCTGCTCATCAACTTCCGCCACCTGGTCTACGGCCTGTCCATGCTGGAGAAATTCCGGGGCATGGGGATCCGTAAGCTCTACATGATCTTCTCCCTCACCGACGAGACCTACGCCCTGTTGGCCTCCGCCCAGGCCCCCGTGGGGGTGGATCCCCACAACTATTACTTCTCCATCGCCATCCTGGACCACTGCTACTGGGTCGTCGGCTCCATCATCGGCGGGATGCTGGGCGCGGCCCTGCCCATCAACACCCAGGGCATCGACTTTGCCATGACCGCCCTCTTCGTGGTCATCGCCGTGGACCAGTGGAAGAGCTATAAGTCCCACCTCCCCGCCCTCATCGGCGCCGGGGCTGCCCTCCTCTTCCTCCTTCTCATCGGCCAGGAGCAGATGCTTCTCCCCGCCCTGGGGGTCATCGTGGCGGCTCTGCTGGCCCTCCGGGACCGGCTGGACGAAAAGCCGGAGCAGCAGCAGGAGGTGAAGGCATGAATCCTCTGTATGCCGCGGCCGCCATCGCCATTATGGCCGGCGTGACCTTCCTCACCCGGGCCCTCCCCTTCCTCCTCTTCGACCGGGGGGAACGCCCCCCCAAGCTGGTGCTTTACCTGGGCAAGGTCCTCCCTCCGGCAGTCATCGCCATGCTCATCGTCTACTGTCTGCGGACGGTATCCTTCGCCGGGCTGGGCAGCTGGCTCCCCCAACTCATCAGCGTGGCGGCGGTGGTACTTCTCCACTTGTGGAAGCACAATAACCTCATTTCCATCTTCGGCGGGACCCTTTTGTATATGTTCCTGGTCCAGGCAGTATTCGTCTAAATCAAAGCAGAGCGCCCAAAAGGGCGCTCTGCTTTTTTATATGGCGGCAGCGAGTTCTGCTCTGCAATAAAAAAACGAAGTACTTATTTCTAAGTACTTCGTTTTCTGGAGCGGGTGACGAGGCTCGAACTCGCTACCTCCACCTTGGCAAGGTGGCGCTCTACCAGATGAGCTACACCCGCAGCGACGAGTAGTATTATATAAAACCCATCGTCTTTTGTCAAGACCTTTTTACAAAGAATCTGCCAGCGCTCCGGCCACGCATGAGTGCAAATCAATACTACGTGGAACGTGATCCGCTCCCTACCGAATTAAACTCTGGAACTTTTCCACTGCTTGTTCTTGCTTGTTAAAATGCAGGTAAGAATATCTTATTTCCAGAAACCAAGGAGGATAGCAGCGAGAAAGCCCGCGGCCGTGGTCGGCCGCGGGCTTTCTCGCTTAATTGACGTATCGGTTTATTTTTCAGCGGCCTGGCAGAAGCGCGTCAGGATTGCCGCCGCCTGGGCTCTGGTGGCGCTGCCCTGGGGCAGCAGGGCGGCATTGTCGGTGCCGTTGATCAGGCCCGCGGCATTGGCCCACCGGGCCGCCTCCAGGGCCCAAGAGCTGGTCTGGTCCCCATCGGTGTACTTGCCCAGATCCCCACGGGCGGACACATCATAGCCCTTGTACTGGGCATACCGGTACAGGATGACCGCCATCTGCTCCCGGGTGATGACATCCCCGGGGCCAAACAGCTCGTCGCTGTATCCCTTCACGATGCCGTGCAGCCGCGCCCAGTATACCGCCGTGCCGTACCAGGACTGCGCCTCCACATCGGCGTAGGGGTAGCCCCAGATCTCGTCCTCCATGCTGGGGGAACCCTCCAGGCGGTACAGGATGGTGACCAGCATGGCCCGGGTGGTATCGGTCTCCGGCTCAAAGGTATTCGCGCTTGTCCCGGCCATCAGGCCGTTCTGGTGGACATATTTTACCCCGTCATAATACCAGGCGTCCTCCGCCACATCAATGAAGGGGTTCACCCACTGGCCCTCGGGCACGAAGGTCACTTCCACCGTCACCTTGCTGTCGGGCATGATGAAGGTGTAGGTCCCATCGCCCTTGCTGGTGACGGTTACCTTTCCGCCATTGGCGTCGGTGACGATGACACTGCCCACCTGGTAACCCTTGTCAGGCTGGGCGGTGATGGTGACGGTCTGGCCATACCGCGCCTGATCGGGCTTTACCGTAACGGTTCCATTGCCCGTGTTTTCGGTTACAAACACCGTATACCCGGCCCCGGAGCCGCCACCGCCACCGCCACCGGAAGAGGCAGTGACCAGTTTATTGTCCAGCACCAGCTTGTATTCCTCATACGCCGTCCCATCCAGTGGGTCGTCACCCGCCTGGCTGGTCACCTTGATGATCCACTCCGTGATGCCATAGGACAGAGCGATGCTCTTCGGGTCGTTCACGTCGTATTTCTCCTCGTCCAAGAGGATCTCGGCCTCGGGGTCCCTGGGAAGGATATCCAGAATACCGCTGGTAAGGTTGGCGCCGGTGGCGAAGTAGGTCCTTTTCTCCGGGTCGTAGGTCACGGTGGCCCCGGTCAGGGTCACGCTGAACAGCTCCGCGTTGGCTTCGTCCAGCACCAGATCTGTGAAGGCCACCTCCACGTAGGCGCCCTTTTCGTCAAATGTGAATACCTTTTCCGCGGAGCCCTCCTCACTCAGATTCAGCAGATTCCCCGGATTTTCGCTATCATAAAGCTGCTGCCGCTCCAGGGGCTCGCCGTCCGCGTCAAACAGAGTGACGATCAGGTTGCCGGTGGCGGTACCACCCAGCCAGTTGTATTTCACTTCAACCGTCACCACGGAGCCCTTTTCCTCGTCAGAATTGTCCAGCGACGCGGTGATGCTTAGGTCCTCCCCCTCGCGCAGCGCCAGATTGTCCAGCTGTAGGGAGGTCTCGTTGTTGATCTGGATGTATTCATTGGTGGGGTTGTACTGCTTTTCCGGGTCGGCGCGCAGGAGGGAGTGCCTCTGCTGCTCCGGCTCCTTCTCCGGGGCCTCTATCCAGGCCTTCACATACACCGGAATACCGGCGGCGGGGATCTCCCGGGGACTTCCATCCTCGTCCGTCATATTCTCGAAGTCCAGGACGGACAGGGTCACCTGGTCGCTGTATCCGCCGGCGTCGATGAGGGCCAGCTTTTCCGGATCAGAGATGGTCATCTCCAGAGGGACTTTCGTCCCGTTCTCTATATCCGCGCCGACTATGCCCTCCAGCGGCTCGGTGTAGTCCCGGTCGGCGTAGAAGCCCACCTTGACCCGCCATTCGTCCTCCTGGTCCGCCAGCTTGGCGGAGAGGGCGTTGTACAGGGAGTAGCGCAGGGTACGCAACCCATCCCCCTCCCTGACCACGGTGACCTTGGAGATGCCCACGTCGGGGATGTCCAGATTGAGGGTGCCCTTCAACTCCACCTGCTGTTTCTTACTACCTTCAGTAAAGGTGGCAATGATCGCGTAGTCCTTGTTCTCAACCTCCGGCCCCACCGGCACCTTGGCCGTCACGGTGAGGTCCCGGTTGGGCAGCAGGTTTAAGGTCTTTCCACCCTCCCCGTACACCGGGTCTTTGGCGCTGGTGTAATAGGCCTGCTCCTCGTCCATGACCGCCTCACCATCCACTACGGGTACGATCATCAGCCCGGTGACAGGGGCCTTGCCGCTGTTGCGGACGGTGAACTGCACGTCGATGTCGCTGTCGGGGAAGAGCTTGTCGTACTCCAGCATGACGGCGGGCATTTCGATGCGGTTGGTGAACTCGGCGGTGGCGCTGTACATGCCGGTAACGGGGATAGGCAATGTGATCGTGGCGGGAGTCCCCTCTCCCCCGTCGGAGATGATCACCTCCCGCGTCTCAAACTTCTCGGGATTGGTTTCGGGGGTGATTTCGGGGGTGGGAGTGGGGTAGTTGGTGCCCAGAATGACGGACTTGACCTTTTTCTCCTCATTCACATAGGCGTCGAAGTGGTCGATCAGGGTACCCGATTCCATCTTCGCCACTTCCACGGTGCCGGACACGGTATAGGAGTTTCCTCCCTTTACAAACTTTACCGCCTTGAGCACGTCGTAGCCCACGTTGTTTTGATAAGCGGAGGCAAACGCGCCGGCAGCGTCCCCCTTAGAATAATCTTCCTCATCCGCGCCGCCGCTGACCGAGTCCACCCACAGGATGGACAGGTCATCCATGGAGCCGGCGTTCTTCACCAGTCGGAAATTGGAGCCCACGGTCTCGCCGGTGCCCTCGGTGGCCCGGCCCAGAGACTCAGGCATGTTCTCATAGAGCACGCCGGACCGATCCATGGCAGCCAGCCGGATATCGGACTGGGTCTCGCCGGTGTCCACCAGCTTGCCTTCCTCATTGGCCGCCTGGATGGCCCGCTCGGTGTGCCAGGCGATCACGAACCGCTCCACGGCGTCATCACCCGTGCCGAACGTGACCGTGGTGATCTGGGGGTTCTCGTCCAGGTCGCTGTTCTTGGTAAGGCGGAAGGTCCGCACAGTGTCCTCGCTCTTGACCTCCTCCAGGGCATCCCCGGCCCGGGTCTGAGTCTCCGGCGCGTCGGGGATCAGGGCCACTACGGTCTCCCAGTCGGTGTTGTCCTCCCTGTCCCCGGTGTCCAGGGTGTAGACCACGGCGGCGGTGCCGTCGGTCAGCATGGCGGCCTCGATGCCCTTCACGGAAGCGGCGGTTCCGGTGCCGTCATAGAGGGTCTGCGTGTCGCTCCATTCCCCGCCCTCATAGACCGCGTAGCGGATGGCGTCCTGCTGGTCGAAATTGGTGATCGCTCTGACTTCGCTCGCGTTCACTTCCCGCCAGGCCACCACGGTGCGCCCCCCATTGGTGGCCACCACGGGGGCCAGATCGGGGGTGCCGTTCTCGGTAAGCCGTTTCAGCGACCAGGTTTTCCCGTCCGGAGAGATGGCCGCCATGATCTCGGTGGAGTTCATCTGGATCATCTGCTGGCCTTCGTCCAGCGCGCCGCCGTTGGCCACGTTCTCGGGGACGATGTTCTCCATCTGCCGGACCCAGGCCGCGGCGTAGCCGCCGGTCTTGCCGTTGTTGACCTTGCCCGCCACCTTCACGCCGCTGTCGCCATAGCCCACGGGGACACCCCACGTGCCATCGTCAAACCGGGTGCCGCTCCCGAACTGACCATTCTCATTCTTGTTGGACCAGGCCACACGGGTGTTGGTGATGTTCTTGGCGCTTTCATATTTGCCCTCGCCCCGGTCGCTGAGGTAGAGCATCACGGCCCCGTCGTCGGAGAGCACCGGGTTGGCGTAGGGATAGGCGCCGCTCTGGAACCCCTTCGCCAGCAGGCTATTCTGATCACCCTCCCCGTCCAGAGCGCGCAGCAGCCTCATGGGCCGGTCCTCCACCCACTCCTGGGGTACGGCGTCCACATAGTCCCGGCTCTCCAGCCGGGGCCCCAGGTTGATGGCGTACATCTCCTGGCCGTTGGGCATTATCCTCCGCAGGACGGGCTCGTTGTTGATGGTCTGGTTGGCGGCCCAGATGTCCTGGATCTCCTTCCATTCATTCGTGGTGTCCCCCAGCTGGAAGCCCACGGAGCAGAACACATGCTCATAGCTGATAAAGAGGAACTTGAAGAGGAATTCCACGCCGGTGGAGCCTGAGAAGATTAGTTGCTGCCCGTTCATGACCGTTTTCTTCCGGGTTTCGGGAGCGCCCACGGCGCTGAGCCTGTCGGGGTCCTTCAAATACTTTCGGTTCAGCCAGCCTAAGGTAAGGTCCACGTTGAGCTGGCCAAAGACGCCGATCTTGAAGGCCACCACCGAGAGGTCGAAGCCCACGCCGGCGAAGGCGCGGACGTAGAGGAAGATCCGCAGCTTGGTCAGGTAGTCTTTGCCGTAGGCCTCGGTGGCGTTCAGCTTCTTGGCCTCCTCCTCAATGCCGGATGAGGACATACCCGCATAATTTTCCAGACCGGTGATCTTGTCCGCGCCGCCGGGGATGGTCCAGTAGTTCCCCCGCTGCATGTCCATGGACAGCTCCATGGTGGCGCCCAGGGTCAGGCTGAGGGTAACAGGCACGGGGCCCACAAAGGCGTTAAAGAACCAGCTGAAATTCACGCCGCCGCCCAGGTGGAAGCCGCCGCTCACCGGCCGGCACTCCCACCTCCCGGTCTCCGCGTTATAGGCGATGTCGGCCTCGTAATAACCGCCCACGTCGCCGCTCCAGCCCCGAACCGCCTGGCCATTTGCCGCCTTGGTGGCGTCAGAGGCCACCGCTTTACCATAGGTGCCAGCGGCCATGCGAGCGACCTCCAGGGGATTGGGGAAATAGTCGGCGTCGCCCTGCTTGGCGGCGCTGTCAACCTGGGCAAAGCTCATCTCATCGGTTTTTGTATAGTCGGGATACACGCCGGTGACGTTGTCGTCGCTGCCCATGTTGCCTACGTTCAGGCTGAAGAAGGCCCGGAAGATCGTGGGGTCGCTGGTGGCGCACAGGCGCACGGCGACCTTGTCCTTGCTGGAATCGTACTTGCTCTCCCCCGCCAGGTTCTTCAGGCCGGCCTGAACCATGCCGTCGATGCCCGACAGGTTCCCCATATCCGCGTTCAGGCCATCCTTGATCTCGTTCTGGGTCTCTCCCAGGACCCCGGCGTTCTCCGCCTCCTGGACGCCGATCATGTTGATCACCTTGAAGGGCAGGGGCACGGTGGCATTTGCCGTGGTCCCGTCTTTGCTGAGCATCGCCTGCAGGGAGCGGCGCTCCCCCTGGCCAACGCCCCAGGTGTCCATGACCTGCCGGTCCATTTTCAGCACGGTCTCGGTATAGGTCTGGTTGGTGAAAGGATAGTCCTTTACCTCTCCGGTCTGGCCGCCGGGGACCTTGCCCGTGGTGTCCCGCAGCGTCACGGAGTAGGCCGGCTTCTCAGTCCCGTCCTCAACCTCAGCCCCGCCTTCACTGTCAACCGTTTCCTCGGCTTCGTCCCCCCACCACATGACGGTGGTGGTGAGCCAGGCGTCGGGGAAGGTGGTGCTGGGCCCCACATTGCCGGTGCTCTTGCGCACGTCGGCCACCGACGCGCCGGGGCTGGCGCTGTACCGCAAGTTCTGGGCGATGATGAAGGGGTGGGCCTCACCCGTCTCGTTCTCCTCCCAGAAGACGATGCTGTCCCCGGTGGCCGCCACGTCCTTGGCGTTCATGGTGGCGTCCATGCGGACCAGCAGGGGGTAGTGGCTGGCCTGCTTCCCGTCGCCGTAGTCCAGCTGGAACAGGTAGTACAGCCGGTCTCCCGCCTCCACCGGGTCGGTCTTGCCCTCGTACATGAACTGGGTCACGTCCATGGTCACGGTGAGGGAGCCGTCCTTTTCCACGCCCTTGGTCTGGGGTTCGTAGCCGGGCTTCCACTCTACCTGCGGCACGGTCTGGAGGCCGAAGATGACCCCGGTCTCCTCCCCGTTGCCGGTGCAGTACACCCCGTCCCGGTACACGCCGCCCCGGAAGGTGACATTCCCCTGATAGGGCGTGCCGTCGGGGTTTTTCAGGTAGATCACCGCCTGGGCCGCCCGGCGGAGCTGAATGGTGTTCACGGGGTAGAGCTGGAGCTTGGTGGAGTCGGCCTCGGAGGACACCAGGCTTCGGTTGTAGATGGTGCCCAGGTAGGTCACGCCCTCCTCGTCACCCTCCGCATCCGTCACGGACTTGCAGTACACGTCCCCGGCGATGCCGTATTCGGTGTAGATGGCCGCCTCGCCGTTTGTGTTGGTCCTCTGGGTCCTCGGAGTGGATATGGCGGTGCGGGCTTCGTTGGTGTAGACGGAATAGGTCAGGACGGTCTCCTGCTTGGGATAGCACTGGAAGAGGTAAAGCTGGTCCCGCAGGGTCGCCACCGTCACGTCCAAGGTCTTGGTCTGCTCTGTCTCTATGTGGGTGGCCGTCACCTGGGTCTCTCCGCTCTTCAGGCCGGAGAGGATAAAATCGTCGGTGGGCCGGTAGGCGGCGCTGGGGAAGTTTTCGATGTTCTCGTACAGGGTCCCCTGCTGGTAGTTCACCGTGGCCACCGTGCTGTCGCTGGAATTCCAGGCGATCATGTCGGCCAGCTCGGCCCAGGCGAACTCCCCGTGGTTGGCCGAGATCATGTTTTTCAGGGCGATGTTCCGCTGGAGGTTCACGATGGACTGTCCGGAGGGATCCTTCTCCCACATGGTCTTGATATCCTCCACGTTGGACATTATGTGGCTCGTCCCGCGGTACTCGCCGTCCAGCATGATCTTCAGGGCGTCCTCGGCGTAGACGTACACCACATAGCTGTCGCTGGCCCAGATGGTCTCGGCGGTGTTTTTGGCCTTTACGGTGACGGTATAGCTGTCCCGGTAGCGGCCGGGGTCGGTCGGGTCGGTCTTCAGGTCCACCTGGGGGGCTTTCAGGGTGTAGGACCAGATACCTCCGTCCTCGGTAACCCCATCTTGATTCTCCAGATTCCTCACAATGGGCGTTTCCAGGGCGTCGCTGGCGATATACAGCTCAAATTGGCCGCCGGTCGTCTCATCCAGGTGGGGCATCGACCAGGTCAGGGTCAGCTCTCTGCCGTCCTTGCTGTCGATCTGATACAGGCCCCCCTCCGGCTCCGCCAGGGTTACCTGGGCGGGGAGGGAGGTCATTTTGATGGTGGCGGTGGCGTCCTCCCCGCCGTAGGTCTTCTTATCGTAGGTGGTGGTCACCACCACCGTGACGGACCGGGCCTTCTCATCGTAAGCCTGCTTCAGCACAGGCACCCATTCGCCCTCGCCCTCGCCGGTCTCCTCCCAGACCATCCAGGGAATGGTCACCGAGGAGATGGAGGGGTTGGCCGGGGAGGTGGTGAGCTGGTCCATCACCGCCTGGGGCAGGGTCAGCGTTTTTTCTTCCGTCGACCCCTCCACCCCAGGTATGTAGGTCACATCCACCTGGAAGCTGGTCTCCACAAAGTCCTGTTCTGTGCTGGCCTCCTGGTTCTTCTGGCAGATGTTGCTGGACCAGCTGACCACCGCGTCCTGCTCCTCCCGGATGGCGAGGGCCCGCCCTCCGGCGGGAATATTCAGGAAGGGGTCGGACCCCACGGCGAACTGCACCGTGATGACGGCGGTGGTGGCGTCCGCCATGCCCACCACGGTGCCGTTCACGTCCGGGCCGCCGTTGAAGGCCGTGAGGGTGAAGTTCACCGTCCCCGCCTTGCCGGTGGGGATGATGACCGCCTTGTGCTCCCCGTCCTTCACCACCAGCTGGGCCACCTCGGTGTTGTCGGACTTCCAGGCGAAGTGGGGCGCCGCGCCTCCGGAGAGGGGGAACAGCTTATTGTCCTTATCGTAGTAGGTCACCTTATCCAGTTTGCCCCAGGTGTAGGGCGGGGTCTTGGGGTCCAGGGTGAAATCCAGCTCCAGGGTGTTGTCCTGCTGGGCGTAGATCAGGGGGGGGTTCTTGCCGGGAACGTATTCCTCCCCCGTTCCCTCGGCGGGGGTGATGGTGAGCACGGGATTCATGTCAAACCTCCCCACCGGCGTGGAGGGCTCCACCGTGAAGGTCAGGTTCTTTCCCATCAGCACACTGCCGTCCAGCCACAGGTCTACCAGCCCTGTCAGCGGCCCGCTTGTGGAGTTGTAGGGCAGAGGGATCTCGGCCAACAGGGCGGTGGGGTTTTGCGTACTGTTCACCTTGAAGGGATATCTCTCCCCCTCGGTCATGGAAGTCCCCGCCTGGAACGGGTTCAGGACCCCATTGCTGACCTCCCTGAGCACCCAGGCGGTCAGCTCCTTCTTGCTGTCCAGGGGCACGGTAACCGTCAGGATCGGCTGATTGGTGGCCGCGTCATTTTTCACCTCGGCCTTATAATCGGCGAATGCCCGATCCCGGTCCAGGGATTCCATGATGATCTCGGGAAAATCCTCGCCCTTTTTCACGGAGGCGTCTGACAGTTTTACCGTGATATCACGTCCGTTGTCACCCACACCGTTGAGGCTGCAATCTGTCAGGTTTAAGTTTCTTCCGCTTTCGTCGGTTACCTTGTAGAGGAAGGTGCATACTTCTCCATGCACCCAATCATCCAGCGGTTCCAGCTTTTCTCCGTTTAGCGTCAGAGTAAGTTTGCTGTCATAAATATCCATAGGGAAATCAAATTTTACCCGGACAGGGATGCTCTGCCCAGCATAGTAAGTCCCTGGGGGAGCGGAGATCGTGGCCTCGGCTGTCGTGGTTGTCTCCTGTACGGTAATTTGAAGTTGAGCGGACGAGATTTCATGGGGCCCATAAAATTTGGCGTGATTTTCCCACTCGTTGTTGTCATAATCTACAGCGATGAATTCATGAACTCCCGGGGTCTCCTCCAGCGTTGCAGAATAAACAAATTTATCGCCACTGCCAGTTACAGTTATATAAAATGGATCTGTTGTTTTATCTAGGGAACTATATTGAGATCGAACGTTCTGCGTGGTATTGAAAAGTCCGGTGGGTTCCTGCCATACTTTATTACAATTATCACCGCTTATCGTCGCCCGGTACTGCGCGGGCTTATCCTTACCGGAGATTTTTTTGCCCCTAACATACTGGGTTGGAATTTGTTGAAATAGTTTTGCCATTTGACCTGGTTCAGTATCGGTCTGGTTATTACTGGGAAATTCGCCGGGAAATGTACCGAAGGTAGCAACGATCCTAGCTTTGACTTCATACTTCCCTTCTGGAAGTCCCTCAACCGTTACCTTTGTATCCCTCTTAACTACATAGTTATTTTCCGCGCCCTTAAATGGATCGCCCTCCCATAAAGCCGCATTGCCCTTCGGACCAGAAGCGTTTCCAAGAAAAGGCACGTATCCGTAAATCAGATCACTGTCATCTTTGAGCCTAAATTCTGGAATTTCTCCGTAAAAAGTCGTATTGTACCTAGTGTAAGTATCTTTCTTTTCCACTGTCACCTGCTTCTCCCAGCGGGTACTCCCATCGGAAAACAAAGCATTTTCCACATTATAAATCTGCACCACGAAGCTGTCCTTACCATTAAGCTTCTCATCGATGGGTTTCACGTCTACCGTCAGGGTGACGGGGGCGGTGCTGTTTGCCGGGATGGTTACCTTCCCGGAGCCGGCGGCACTGCTTCCCACCGCCCGCCAGGAAAAGGTAATGGGCTGGCTCTGCGCCTTTTTGGGGGTAACGGTAACGGTATAGGGATTTCCCAACGTGGCGTTGGCGTCTGTCGTCACCTCCAGCCGCACGCTGTGGTCCACCCCCGCGGGGCCCAGGCCGTCGCCGTCCGCCGCCATCAGCTGGAGGCCACCGTTGGCCACGGCCCCCGCCAGGTCATAGAAGTTTTTGATATGCTCGTCGGTCAGCTCTTGGGGGGTGAAGTAGAGGGCCTGGATCCGGGCCAGCTCCCGCTCGATCTCCAGCACCTTCTGGAGCTCCTCCAGGGTATAGTACTCCCCGTCCACCTCCGCCCGCTTGCCCAGGTCCACGCCGGGCCGGGCCAGGTAGTCCTCCAGCTCCTCCAGGGTGTAGGCCACCCCGTCCACCACCACCTTCTCGTTGGTGACCAGGTTGCCCTCCTCGTCCAGGAGGCCGTATTCCTCCAAAATGGCGTAATAGGTCTCGGCGTCCGCGCCGTAGGCCTCCCGCAGGGCCTCCGCCAGGGCGGCGTTTTTCACCGCGCCGTTGTCGATCAGCTGGCCAAAGGAGGCGTAAGCCCCCGTGGGCAGTGTGCTGACCAGCATCACCGCCGTCAGCACCGCCGCAAGTACCCGCTTCCATTTCCGCAACATATGGGTTTCCTCCTTTAATATCGTCACTTTTTTCAATATTCTTTTTGGGCCCCGGGGGGCCGCTCCGCCGGCGGGCAGGCTCCGGTGGTTTCCGCTCCGCCGCCGGGGACGCCTCTCCCGGCCGGTCACAGGGGGAATCGCGTCAGATGGTCCCATCTGACGCAAAGGGGGTTACCCCCTTTGTGCTCCTCTTTGGCGCTCCTCCCGGCCCCTCGTCCATCAAAAGCCGGGGGCAGAACGCCCTATATATCATCTTAATAAGGGGGGAAATTTTTTCAAGGCCCGTGACAAACTTGGTAAAAAACATGACAAAATTAACCGTCACCCACCCTTGACGGACAGGGGATTTCCCGGTACGCTTATACTGCCTATGTTATATTTACCCGAAAGAAGGGGATGGAATGAAGCGAGATTGGACCCGGCAGGCGGCCTGCCTGGCCGTCTTTCTGCTGGCGCTGGCCCTGGTGGCCTGGGCCCTGCTGGGGCTGACCCGGGCTCCGGCGGCCCTGTCCCTTCCCTATACTCCCCAGGCCCCCAACGGCTGGACCATGACCCAGGAGGGGGAGCGCCGCTCCCTGTCCCGCACCCTGGAGGCGGCCCCCGACGCCGTATCGGCGGGTGAGTTCGCGAGCCTCCGGGTGACCCTGATCGACCAGACCGGCCTCACCGCCGCCCTGGACGGTGAGGTCATCTTCACCTCCCCCGCCGGGACGCGGAGGGGCGGGACCCTCACCTTTTCCCTGCCGGACGGGTACACCGGGAAGGAGCTGACCCTCACCTGGGAACAGGGCCAGCTGCCCCTCTGGCCCTCCGTGGTTCTGTCCTCTCCCGCCCGGGAGCGGGCCATATTTTCCGCCCAGGCCAGCGCCAAGGCCATCCCGGCGGCGGTGAGCGCGGTGGCGGCGCTGCTGGCGGTGGGGCTGTTCTGCCTCTCGGGCGCGCTGGAGCGGTTCCGCTGGTCCCTGCTCCTGCTGGCCCTGGGCCCGGCCGGCCAGGCCCTTTACTGGTGGGCCCAGCTGAAGCAGGCGGCCCCCGGCTCCCTCCCGGCGGTGCTGCTGATCACCTGGACCAACCATGTGTTCTTCTGGCTCCCGCCCCTGTTCCTCATTACCCAGGTTGAGCGGAAGGGACGGTGGCTCATTCCCTGGGCTCTCCTGGCAGCCCTGGACTTCGCGCTGGTGCCCCTGTCCCTGGCAGCATACCCCATGGTCCAGTCCATGCCCCATCTGATGAGGCTGATGTCCCTGCTGCCTTTTCTGCTGGAGTGGGCGGGGGTGGTCCTGATAACGGTCCTGGCCCTCCTGGGTTGGCGGGGCAGGGAGGAATTTTTCCGCCTTTACGCCCCGCCCCTGCTGGCGGCGGCAGTCCTCTGCGCCGGGTATGGGCTGATCTCCGGCCAGTGGCGGCAGGCCGGGCCGGGCAGCCCCCTGCATCTTCTGGCCTGGTGCGCCCAAGCCCTGGCCCTGGCGGTGAGCCTGCTGCTCTTCATCCGCCGCAGCGTCCGAAGGGACGCGGAGCTGCAGGCCGTCTCCATCCGGGACGCCCTGACCCGGGAACAGCTGGCGCAGATGGAGGAGAACAGCCAGGCCATAAAACGAGCGGCCCACGACACCCGCCACCACTACGCCGTCCTCCGGGAGCTGCTGCGGAAAGGACAGTTGGGCCGGGCGGAGGACTATCTGGACAGCCTCACCGCCCAGATCAATGCCGACGCCCCCGCCGCCTACACGATCCACCCCGCCGTAAACGCCATCCTGTCCACCATGCTGGCCAGGGCCGGACGCCAGGGCATCCGGGCCGACGCCAGGGTGGAGCTGCCCCAGCAGCTTGCCATCCCGGACACCGACCTTGCCGTCCTGCTGATGAACCTGCTGGAAAACGCCCTGGAGGCCAACCAGAAGGCCCCGGAGGGGGCTGAAAAGTGGCTCCGGATCACTATGCACATCCGGCGGCAGTATTTGTATGTGGGCGTGGAAAACGCCCGCTTCGCCCCCGTGGAGCAGGAGCCGGAGGAACAACTCTTCCGCTCCACCAAAGGCGGCGGCCTCCACGGCTATGGGCTGAAGGCCGCGCGCTCCGTCGCCCGGAAGTACGGCAGTGAGCTGCGCCTGGTGGCGGCGGAGGGGACCTTTTCCGCCAGCACCGTCCTCCTGATCCCCAGGCCGGAGATCTAAAAAAACGGCCGTCGGCTTCCAGAGGGAGGCTTGTTTGAGCCGTCTTTGGATCCGGGCGCTGTGACAGCCCGGCAAGGGACAGAACCCAGGCAGGCAAGGCATAAAACAACGAGGCCGGAGCCCCAAAGGGGCTCCGGCCTCGTTGTTTGTTATTCGAATACCCGCCACAGGCAGATGATTTATTTCATCTGATCGATGTAGCTGTTCATCAGTTCTTGATAACAGCTCCGGCTGACGGGGAGCCTTTCCCCGGAATC
The DNA here is from genome assembly GCA_022846075.1 of Oscillospiraceae bacterium. Taxonomy (GTDB): domain Bacteria; phylum Bacillota; class Clostridia; order Oscillospirales; family Oscillospiraceae; genus Vermiculatibacterium. Next base: position 257,528 of record AP025582.1, on the reverse strand, counting down.
CATAAGGACTTCCGTGCGCCGGATCTGTTCCACATGCTCCAGGTTGACCAAATAGCTGAAATGGCTGTGCCGGAACCCCCTGTCCAGGAGGGAGCGCTCCAGCTTGGAAAGTGGCTCGGGGAGGATCTCGTCTCCCCGGTCCAAATGAGCCAGGGTCCTGCGGCCGTGGATCTCCAGATAATGGATGCTGGACAGGAGAATGGCGCGGGTCCCGCTTCGGAGCATGGGCCGTTCGGGCACCCGGCTTTTTTTCCGGATATCCCAGTCCAGAGCGGCGGCCAGCCGCTCCTCGTTCACCGGTTTGAGCAGATAGTCCAGAGGACGGGTAGGAAAGCTGTCCAGCGCAAAGCCGGCGTGTCCGGTAACGTAGATGATGGACGCCTCAAACCGTTTCTCCCGCAGAAAGGCCGCCAGTTCCACACCGCTTTCACCTGAGAGCTCGATATCCAACAGCAGCAGGTCGTAGGCGTTTGGCTGAGCGGTCAGCTTCTCCATCAAAGGATCCGGGGACAGGTAGGCGTCAATCTGATAATCCCGCTCCGGGTCCATCCCCCTGCCGTTCAGGATACGACGGGCCATATTCACATTTTCCTCCGCCATCAGAGGCTCATCATCACACACAGCAATGCGGTACATAGGCTCCACCTCTTGTTTGATGCGACCCAATTATATCACATATGTATCATGGTAATCCTGTGTTAAGATCTTTTGGTGCGTTTATCGACACACCTGAAACTATTTAACCAGGCCGTAGACGACAGATAGAAATGTTGATTGTGATAAATGAAATGCTCGATCCCTATACCAAAAAAAGGCAAACGGGTGCTCAGCTTCCATGAAGCCAAGCACCCGTTTGCCTTTTCTTCTGGTGGACGATACAGGACTTGAACCTGTGACCTCCCGCACGTCAAGCGGATGCTCATACCAGCTGAGCTAATCGTCCAAACGGCGAGTATTAGTATACCCAAATCCGGCAGGGTTGTCAAGCCCTTTTCCCGCTTTTCAGGGCCAAATTCTTTCTTCCCGCATAGAATGGGGGGAACATGAGCAAAAAGGAGGAATCCCCATGGATCAAGCCCAGTGTCCCGGCGGGCCCCAGCAAGAGCTGGACCGGGCCGCCTTTGAGCGGGTGTGGCGGCGGGTGATGCCGGAGGACCGGCCCGACTGTCCCTTCACCCTTCCGTCTGCCCCGCCGGTGTCCGCCCTTCCGGCGGTCCCCGCCCCCCAGCCCCGGCGGGAGCCCACTCCCGCCCCGACCGTCTGCCTGGGGGAGGCCAGCGCGGCCGACCTGCCCCGACTTGAGGTCTTTCTCCGCCAGACCGCGGAGGCCAACCGGCTCTACCGCACCCTGGCCCGCCGGGTCAGCGGCAACAAACTCCTCTCCACCCTGGCCGCGGAAAAGAAGCGGCAGGCCAAGCGTCTGGCGGCCGCCTATTTCCTTATCTCCGGCCAGACCTACACCGTCCCCCCAACCCCCATGCCCCGGCCCATGCCCTTCCCCCTGGCTCTCCGGGACCGCTTTCAGGCCGAGCAGCGGCTGGCCGCCGACCTCCTCTCCGCCGCCGGCACTACCACGGATATGTGCCTGGCAGACCTCTATCAGGTTTTGGCGGCGGAAAACCGAAGCTACGCCCAACAGCTCTGGGGCTGGATCGAGCAGATGTAAGCAAAACAGGCCGTATTTTCATTTGATGAAAATACGGCCTGTTTTTACTTTCTCAATTAGACGTCCTGGGGATCGTCCAGGTGCCCGCCGAAGGCCTCCACGGCCTTCACATCGGCCTCCTGGCGCTCCTCGATGGCCTCCTGGAGGAGCATATCCTTGACCTTCATCAGCCGGATGGTGGAGGCCCGCTCGTTCTCGTCCAGCTTCATGGTGATATACTTGATAGCCTCCTGCATCTGGGGGATCTTCACATATTCCAGGGCGTTGACCCGCCGTCTGGTCTTTTCGATCTCCTGGGCCAACAGCTGGGCGGTCTTTTCCGCCTGGGCCAGCTTGAGCATATCCTGAAAGACCTGGCCAAAGACGCCCACGGCGTCGTCCAGCTCCCCGGAGGTGGCGGCGAAGCCGTAGGGATAGACCTGGCTGGGGTCGTCGCTCTTGGTCCGGAAGTGATAGACGGGGACGTCCACCGACATGATGTTCTGAAAGGTCATGTCCAGGGAGACCGACTGCTTGGGATACAGGAGGGCCTGCTCCAGCATCTCGGGGGACATGACGGCCGAGGCCACGGTAAAGGCGGCGTTGGCCCGGATAAGGCCCTCCTCCACCTTTTTGCGCAGCTCCCGGTTCTCCCGCACCACGTCCATGAACTGCTTCATCAGCTCATCCCGCTTGTCTTTGAGCAGCTTGTGGCCCCGGGTGGCGGTCCGCAGGCGGCCTTTCAGGCGGGTGAGCTCCATACGGGTGGGATTTACGTTGATCGCAGGCACGGTTTACCCCTCCTTTTTCGGGAGGTACTGCTCGATGAACTCAGGCTTGATCCGTTTCAGCTCGGCGGTGGGCAGAATGGACAAAAGGTCCCAGCCCAGATCCATGGTCTCCAGGATGGACCGGTTCTCATCGGGCCCCTGGGAGACGTAGCGCTGCTCAAACTCGTCGGCGAATTTGGCGTACAGAAGATCGGTGGGGCTGAGGGCCGCCTCGCCCAAGATGGACATGAGCTCCTTGTTCTCCTTGCCGGTGGAGTAGGCGGCGAAGAGCTGGTTCATGACCCCGGAGTGGTCGGCCCGGGTCTTTCCCTCGCCGATGCCCTTGTCCTTCAGACGGGACAGGGAGGGCAGCACGTCGATGGGCGGGTTGACGCCCTTGCGGAAGAGCTCCCGGCTCAGGATGATCTGGCCCTCGGTGATATACCCGGTCAGGTCGGGGATGGGGTGGGTCTTGTCGTCCTCGGGCATGGTCAGGATGGGGATCATGGTGATGGAGCCCGGCTTGCCCAGCTGGCGGCCCGCCCGCTCGTACATGGTGGCCAGGTCGGTGTAGAGGTAGCCGGGGTAGCCCCGGCGGCCGGGGACCTCCTTCTTGGCCGCCGAAATCTCCCGGAGGGCCTCGGCGTAGTTGGTGATGTCGGTGAGGATGACCAGCACGTGCATGTTCTTCTCAAAGGCCAGGTACTCCGCCGCCGTCAGGGCCATACGGGGGGTGGCGATGCGCTCCACGGCGGGATCGTTGGCCAAGTTGGTGAACAGCACCGTCCGGTCGATGGCCCCCGTGCGCTTGAACTCCTCCACAAAGTAGTTGGACTCCTCGAAGGTGATGCCGATGGCGGCAAAGACCACGGCGAAGTTGGCGGAGTCCTCCCCCAGCACCTTGGCCTGCCGGGCGATCTGGGCCGCCAGGGCGGCGTGGGGCAGGCCGGAGCCGGAGAAGATGGGCAGCTTTTGGCCGCGGACCAGGGTGTTCAGCCCGTCGATGGCGGAGATGCCGGTCTGAATGAACTCGTTGGGGTAGTCCCGGGCGGCGGGGTTCATGGGCAGGCCGTTGATATCCCGGTACTCGTCGGGCAGGATGTCGGGGCCGCCGTCGATGGGCTGGCCCATGCCGTTGAAGACACGGCCCAGCATCTCGGAGGACACCCCAAGCCGGAGGGGATGGCCCAGGAAGCGGACCTTGGAGTCCCGCAGGTTGATGCCGGCGCTGGCCTCGAAGAGCTGGACCACGGCGTTGTCGCCGTTGACCTCCAGCACCTTGCAGTGGCGGATGTCGCCGTTGGGCAGCTCGATCTCGCCCAGCTCGTCGTAGGTGACGCCCTGGACCCGCTTCACCATCATCAGGGGGCCGTTGACCTCTTGAATTGTCTTATATTCCCGAATCATGCGTCCTCGCCTCCCTTCGCCACCGCGGCGTCGATCTCCTGTTCCATCTCACGGGCCATGTCGGCGTAGACGGCGGGGAAGGTGTCGTCGGGGACGCTCTTGGCCCGGCCCATCTTCTCCCGGAAGGGGATCTCAAAGAGGTCGGCGGTGCGGGCGCCCTTGGCGATGGCCTCCCGGCAGAGCTTGTCGTAGTCCAGGATCATCCCCAGCATCTTGTCCTGGCGCTCGTAGCTGGAGTACCAGTCCACCTCCATGAAGCCGTTCTGCTGGAGGAAGTCCTCCCGCAGCATCTTGGCGGTCTCCAGGGTGAGCTGGTCATTGGGGGACAGGGAGTCCTTGCCCACCAGCTGGACGATCTCGTTGAGGCTGGCCTCCTCCTGGAGGATGGCCATGGCCTTGTCCCGGTCGGCCATGAACTGGGGGCCCAGGTTCTCATCATACCAGGGCTTCAGGGAGTCCAGGTAGAGGGAGTAGGAGTTGAGCCAGTTGATGGCGGGGAAGTGGCGGCGGTAGGCCAGGGAGGCGTCCAGGGCCCAGAACACCTTGACGATGCGCATGGTGGCCTGGCTGACGGGCTCGGAGAGGTCGCCGCCCGGAGGGGACACGGCCCCCACGGCGGTGAGGGAGCCCCGGCGCTCGTCGGAGCCGATGCACTCCACCACGCCGGCCCGCTCGTAGAACTGAGACAGGCGGGAGGAGAGGTAGGCGGGGTAGCCCTCCTCGCCGGGCATCTCCTCCAGCCGCCCGGACATCTCACGCAAAGCCTCGGCCCAGCGGGAGGTGGAGTCGGCGATGACGGCCACGTCGTAGCCCATGTCCCGGAAATACTCGGCGATGGTGATGCCGGTATAGATGGACGCCTCACGGGCGGCCACGGGCATATCGGAGGTGTTGGCGATGAGGACGGTGCGCTTCATCAGCGGCTCGCCGTTGCGGGGGTCCACCAGCTCGGGGAACTCCCGCAGCACGTCGGTCATCTCGTTGCCCCGCTCGCCGCAGCCGATGTAGACCACGATGTCCACGTCGGACCACTTGGCCAGCTGGTGCTGCATGACGGTCTTGCCCGAGCCGAAGGGGCCGGGGATGGCGGCGGTGCCGCCCTTGGCCACGGGGAACATGGCGTCCACGATCCGCTGGCCGGACAGCAGAGGGGTCTTGGGGGGATACTTGTGGGAATAGGGCCGGCCCACACGCACGGGCCAGGTCTGCATCAGCTTCAGCTCGTGGCGCTCCCCGTTGTCGTCCACCAGGACACCCACGGGCTCGGTGACGGTATACGCTCCGGCCTGGATGGAGAGGATGGTGCCGCTCAGGCGGGGGGGCACCATGATCTTGTGGAGGACGGAGACCGTCTCGGGCACGGTGCCGATGACGTCGCCGCCGGTGACCTTATCCCCGGCCTGGACGGCGGGGGTGAATTCCCACTTCTTCTCCCGGCTCAGGCCGGGCAGCTGGATGCCGCGGGTGATGTTGGACCCGGCCAGCTTCATGATCTCCTCCAGGGGCCGCTGGATGCCGTCGTAGATGTTCTCGATCAGGCCGGGGCCCAGCTCCACGGACAGGGGGGCGCCGGTGGTGACCACCTCGGCGCCGGGGCCCAGGCCGGAGGTCTCCTCGTAGACCTGGATGGAGGCGGAATCGCCGTTCATGGTGAGGATCTCGCCGATCAGGTGTTGGGGGCCCACCCGGACCACGTCGGCCATATTGGCGTCGGCCAGGCCGGTGGCCACCACCAGCGGGCCGGAGACCTTGACTACTTTACCGCTCAAGTTTTCAACCTTCTTTCTCGTCGGAGTACGCCGTGTATCCTCGCCCCGGCGGACCCGACCGGTTTCACCGGGGCGCTTTCCCTGCCTTCCCTCCGGGGGAAGGTGCCCCCGCGGGGGCGGATGAGGGGAATGGTACTTCTTTGTCGCGCCTGTGCTTGGGGCAGAGCTCCCCTCATCAGTCTGCTTCGCAGGCAGCTTCCCCCAGGGGAAGTCTATGGCCGGAGCAATTTCCGCTTCAGCCGCTCCCAAAACGTGTCGGGGGCGTAGCCCTTGGCGGCCTGCTCGGCCTTCTCCGCCTGCCGCAGGGCCTTCTTCTCGTCATGGCTCAGATAGGGCTGGGTCTCCTTCCCCGCTCGGTGGAAGGAACGGCGGACCCTTACAAAATATCCGCGCCCACGGCCCGCTCCACGGCGGTCTTTACGTTGGCCATGCCGATGCCCAGGCTCCCCTCCCGGCCGGGGATGAGGATAACGGCGGGGGTGAGGGAATCCTTATACCGGGCGATCTCAGCCCCCATGTGCTGGGCAAAGCCCTCCGTGAGGTAGACGATGGCGTAATTTTCTTTTGCCAGACGGTGGAGGAGGGACTTGGCCTCCTCGGCGTCCCCGGCGGGAAACACGTCCAGCCCCAGGGCCTTGAAGCCCAGCACGCTGTCCCGGTCCCCCACCGCGGCGATCTTATACTCAGACATAGGTGTCACGCAGCCTTTCCCGAATGGCGTCGGCGCTCAGTCCCGCCATCCGTCCGGCCAGGATGGTGCGGATGGCCGTGGCCTCCGCCTCCCTGGCACACAGGTAGCCCACCACCGGCTGTTCCCCGAAGGAGGTCCGCCGGGCCTGGGCCAGATAGGCGGTCAGGGCGTCGTCACAGAGCTTCTCGAAGGCGGTCAGGCTCCCCGCCTCAGGGGAGGCCAGCTCGGCCCCCACCTCGGCGGCCCTCTCCAGGGGGGTGGACCGGAACCGCTGGGCCAGCTCTCCCCCCTTGGCGGCGGCCACCGCCTGGGGCGAAACATTTCCGCCGGGCAGAAGGCTCTTGGCCAGCAGCTCCGCCCCGGCCCCCATCCGCTGGCACCGCACGGCCACCCGCAGGTTCACCGCGTCCACGGCCAGCTTCACGTAGCCCTGAAGGAAGGCGCTGCCGCTGGCCTTGGCCGCGGCGGCCATCTCGCCATAGCAGGCCCGGTCCAGGATGAGGTCGGCCTCCTGGGGGTCCCCCCCGTCGGACAGGGCCGCCCCGGCCTGTTCCACCGCCCCACGGAAGGGGTCGGAATAGTCCCGCAGGTCTCCCCGGCGGAAATTCTCGGCCAGAGTCTTGGGGGCATAGCGTCCGCCCTCCATGAGCAGCCGGTCCGCCTCCTCCCCCACCGCCTCGGCCTTCAGGAGCACCTTGGCGTTGTGGTAGTCGTACTTGATCTGAAAGACCTCCACCAGGGCCGGGTCTGGGACCGCCCCCTTCAGGTCTTGGAACAGCTCTTCCCGGGCCTTGGCCAGCACCCGGTTCAGGGCCGGGACCGAGAGGTCCTCCGGCTCCTCGTAGCCGCACTCGGCGAGGATCTTCAAGGCCTCGTCATCGGTGCGGGCCTCTATCATCCGCTCCTGGCGCTCCCGGGTCAGGAGGCGGTTCTCCATGGCCCGCACCCGGGCGGAGATGGAGAGATAATCGGTGTCTTTCACGGCTTCCTCCTTTCCCTCCTCAGGGAGGGGTCATTCCCCGAAGAGGATCTGGGCCACCTGCCGCTCCAGCTCGGGACGGGACAGCCGGACCAGGGTCTCGAAAGCGCAGTTGACCTCCACGCCGTCGGCGGCCAGGATAAAGCCGCCCTGGATGGGCCGGGTCTCCTCGGCCAGGGTGAGCATCCCGGTGCCCGCCAGCAGGGCGGAGCCGGCGGTGACCACCTTATCCAGGAAGGCCCCGGCGGCGGAGCCGGTCAGCTCCTCGGGGAGCTTGGGGGCCACCTGTTTGGCCAGGATCTCGTTGGCCTTGGTGACCACCTGCTTGCCCACCCGCTGCCGGTCCTTTTTGGAAAAGATGACGGCCTCACGGCCGGTGACGGCCGCCTTGGCGCACAGGGCGGCCAGCAGCTCGGCGTACTCCTCCTCGGGGAGGGCCAGCAGCTCCTCCAGCGCCCGGTCGAAGGCCTGGCCGATCATCTCCTGCTTGGCGGCCAAAATCTGCTTGCGCCCTTCCAGCTGGGCCACGCTGGCCAGCCGCTCGGCGCGCTCCCCGGCGTTCTTCCGCCCCCGCTCCAGGATGTCCTCCCGCTCCTTCCGGGCCTTCTCGGCCCACTCCGCGGCGATGGCGTCCGCCCTGGCACGGGCGTCGGCAAGGACCTGGCCGGCCTCGGCCTGGGCGTCCTGCTCAATGCGCTGTGTAATTTTTTCCAATCCGTTCATGTGGTTTCCGCCTTTCCAAGTTGGGGCGTCATCAGGCGCTGATGTTGATAATCATCAGCATGGAGGCCAGCAGGGACAGAATGGCGTAGAACTCCACGGTGATGCACAGGATCATGCCCTTGGACCAGTCGTCGGGCTTCTTGGCCAGGATGTTGATGGAGCCCGCGGCCACCCGGCCCTGGGCAATGGCGGAGAAGAGGCCGCCCAGCGCCATGGGCAGGCAGGCAAAGAGGTACTGCATCCCCTGGGCGATGGTCAGCACGGGCAGGGTGCCGGAGAGCAGGCCCATGCGGAAGATGGCGAAGAACCAGACCACCAGGCCGTACAAGCCCTGGGTGCCGGGGATGACCTGAAGGATCAGGACCTTACCGAACTTGCTGGGGTCCTCGCTGAGCAGGCCTGTGCCCGCCTCGCCGGCGATGCCGGTGCCTTTGGCCGAGCCGATGCCGCTGAGGACCGCCGCCAGGCCGGCCCCCAGCAGGGCCAGGGCCAGGCCGCCGATGCTGCCCAGGAAAGTCAAGCTCTGCTGGACTTCCACCATTTGAGACAAATCCATGATAATATCCTCCTTATTTCACTACGTCGTAGTATTTAGGGTTCACATCCAAGGGCTGGAAGGGCCTGCCGCCGTCCTTGTAAAACTTTCCGAAATATTCCAGACATTGCAGGCGCAGGTCGTGGACATAGCAGCCCAGCAGGTTCAAAGCGAAGTTCAGGGCGTTGCCCGCGAAAGAGATGATGAGGAACAAAATGATGTTGCCGGGGATGGCGCCCAGGGTGTTGAACACCTGGGCGATGACGCTGCCCGCCAGCATCAGGGCCATCAAACGGGAATAAGAGAGGATGTCTCCAAAATACCCGGTGATGTGGTTGTAGAGGGAGCCGAAGATGCCGCCGACGGTGCCCAGCACCTTGCCGAAGCCCGGCTTCTCCCGGGCGCCCCAGGCGGCTCCCGCCAGGATCATGACGCCGCCCAGAATGAGGACGATGGGGGTGATCCCCAGAATGGCCAGAGCCGCCCCAATAAAGACCACCCACCAGGTGACCTCCTCCCAGATGGCGTCCATCACCTCTCCGGCCTTGAGCTTGTTGACAAAGCTGATGGCCATGCCGGTGATGATCTGGACAAAGCCCAGGCACATGGCCCCCACCAGGATGGCCAGCGTGTCGTCCAGGGGGGTGAAGAGGGCGGGCAGGGCGAAGGTGCTCTCGGGGTTGATGAGCTTCAAAAGCTGGGGGATGAAGTCCCCGAAGAAGCCGCCGGTGAGGGCCCCCACCACAAAGGTGCTCACCCCGCACAGGCCCATCAGCCCGAAGAGGTGCTTCATGGTCCCTCTGGGCCGAAGCTTGAAGTGGACGAAGAGGGAGGCGGCGATCATCAAAAGCCCGTAGCCCATGTCCGCCAGCATGATGCCGTAAAACAGCACGAAGAAGGGGAACATGAGGGGATTGGGGTCCACCCCGTCGTAGGCAGGGAGGGAATACATCTCGGTGACCATGTTGAGGGGCTCGGTGAGCTTGTTGTTCTTCAGCCGCACCGGCACGCTGGGATACTCCTCCGGCTTGGGGTCCGCGCTCTCCCACGCACAGGCGTATCCGGCCAGCAGATCCTTGAGCGCCTCCTCATCCCCGGCGGGAAACCAGCCGGTGAGGAGGAAGGTCTCCGACGTGTCCAGAAGCCGGCCCTTTGCGCTCTCCCGCCGCTCCTCCAGACCGGCCCGGTCGGCGCACAGCCGCAAATCCTGACGGCTGCCGGCAAACCCGGCGGCCAGGGCCTTGGCCTGCTCCGCCTTCCGCTCATTGTCCCGGATGGCCTCGCCCAGCCGCTGGTCATTCTCCGCCGCCGTCCCGGTCAGGCCCCGGAAGGTGGTCCGGGAAAAGCCCCGGGCCTGGAGGGTTGCCAGAGCCTCTTCCGAAACGCTCTTGTGGCAAAGGAAGAAGACATACTGGAAATCCCGGTCCTTCCCGGCGGGGGTCAGGGCGCACAGCTCTCCCAGCTCCCCCTCCAGCCCGGTGAGCTCCACCGCCGCGGGGAGGGTGCCGAACAGGGCGGTCACCTCCGCCGTGGAGGGGGTGTCCAGGGGGACGTCCAGCTCCAGCCAGGGGGCCAGGGCGGCCCGCTGGGCCCGGAGCTTTCCGGCCTCCGCCTTGAGTGCTCCGATCTCCCGCTCGGCGGCGCAGATGGTCTGGGCGGTCTCGGCGGCCCGGTCGTAGGCGGCGTCGTCAAAGAGCTCCCCCTCGGTGATCCGGGGCCGGGCGGACAGGCCCTTCCCCTTCTCCGGGGCGTACTTTTTCAGCACCTCCAGGGCTTCCAGAGCCTTGGTCTGCCGGTCCCTGGCCGTTCCCAGGGCGCCGCTCTCCGGCCGGGCCAGGGCGGTCCAGGCGGGGTCGTCCTCCTCGGGCTCCGGCTCGGAGATCTCCACGCACCCCAAGTGCTGGAGCTTTTTGAGCAGCTCCTCCCGGTCCGCCCGGAGGGCCAGCAGGCGAAGGTGCTTCATTTTCACGATTGCCATATCAGGTATTCACGACCCTTCTGACGATCAGCGCCGCGGCCTCGTCCAGTTTTTCCGCCGCTCTGGCCTTGAGGGCCTGGCAGTCCTTTTCATACTCCGCCAAAGCCTCCCGGGTCTTGACCTCGGCCTGGCTTTCGGCCTGGGAGAGCAGCTCCCTGGCGCCCGCCTGGGCCTCCTTCCGGGCCTGGGCCAGGGCTTCACGCCCGGCCTTTTCCGCCCCGGCCACCATGGCCTGGGCCTCCGCCTGGGCCTTCGCCCTGCGCTCCTTGGCCTCCGCCTCGGTATCGGTCACTTGCTTGATCGCGTCCATCGACATTATCTCACCGCCTTCTTCATGGTCCTCGTTCTGAAAATGGAAATTACTGCTCTCCTATCATACTAGAAAGGGGTTTAGAAAGCAAGTTTATTTTATCCCCGTCAAAATGCACTACTCTCCAAATGAACGGGGTAAAAACAAAAATTTATCCAGTTTTTCCTCATTTATTTCACCAAAATACGACACTTATCCACTTTTGTCAAAAATGGAGCCGCCATTTTTCACATAAACCGTTCAGTTTAAACTTATTATTTCGTCATTTTAAATAAATCTCTTTCGCCTGGAAAGCAAAAAACGCCGGGGCCCATGGTTTTCCATGGGTCCCGGCGCTGGATTCACTGGGTGGGCGCGGCGGAGAGAAGCGCGCCTCCCATCGGGATATAAGACGAGGTGAGCTCAGGCACGTAGGGGAGCGAGGTAAAGACCATCCGGGCGGGGGACAGTCCCATCCCCTCCAGCGCCCGGTCGTACTGGCGGGAGACCTCTTCACTCTCCGGGCCGGGGGCATAGATCCGGTCGGCGTACTTCCCCAGCAGCCCGGTGGTCTGGCCGCTTTTGTCCCCCTCCCCGGTCAGCACCCCGCCGCCCGCGGACAGGGAGAGCTTCACCTCCGGGTAGTCCTTCAGCGCCTCCCTCACCTTGCCGTAAAAGCCGTCCAGCACTTGGGTAAACTGGCTCTCGTCATAGTTAGCCCCCGGCTTGATATACTCCAGGTGCCCCGTGGTGGGATAGGCGGCGTTGTCCAGCCAGATCTCGTCAAAGCCCAGGGCGGCCAGCTCCCGGCAGACCCCCGCCACGTAGTCCTGGGCGCCCTCGATGGTGGGGCTCAGCCAGCGGATGTCCCCGGCGTCCCGCCAGTTGTAGCCGCTGTTGGTCTTTACCGCCAGAGAATTGTCCTGACGGGGAGCCAGGTTGTCCCGGAAGCAGGACACCCGGGCCACCGTGTAGAGCCCGCCGCCGTTGAGGGCGGTGATGGCCGCGTTGAGGGCGGGGTTGGCGTCGGAGGAGCCGAAGCTGATGGCGGCGGGGAGGCTGGAGACATAGCCCAGGGTGCCGTCGTCCGCCTTCATATCAAACCAGGCGGCATTGCCCCCCGCGGCGGCCACCTGGTCCGCCGCTGTGCCGTCGTAGAGGGCACTGCGGGGCAGGGCCGCAGCCCTCAGGATCTCCTCCCGGGGCTCGGGGGTGGGCTCGGCCGTCACCACCACCACATCATCGGCGGAGGGCGAGACGGGGGGCGCCGTCTCCTCCTGCCGCTGGAGGAAGGGCAGCTCAAGACGGGCCCGGCCGTCGTCGGTGTAGACGATGTATTTTTGCAGCAGGAAGAAGGCGGCCACGGCCAGCAGCAGGACCACCAGCAGGATCACGATGACGACTGTCAGAAAGGTTCTCAGCTTGGACCGGCCCCGATAGGACCCGTACCCATAAGATGACCGCAACCGCTCCATCCCCTCTCCACTGTTCGGCCCAACGGACGCTCCCCTCAGCAAGGGCGGGGCGCAGGCCCGTAATCACAGCGTTTTCGCAGTTATAATAGCACAATATGAAAAAAAAGGAAAGCTTTACCCTTCCGCCGAAGTCCTCTCCTCCGTCAGGGCGCGGTCCAGCAGTTCCAGCGCGTGGCCGATGGCTTCCCGGTCCCCTGGTTCCAGCGTGTCCAGCAAGCCGTCAAAATACTCGTCGACACCGGTCTGGACCTTGACCCGCATCTCATTGTACCTGGGGGTCGCCTCCACGTAGATGACCCGCCGGTCCGCGTCGGAGCGGGTGCGTTTGGCCAGCTCCAGCTTCTCCAGCCGGTCCACGATCCCGGAGACGGTGGAGTTGGCGCTCCCCGTCCGCTCGGCCAGCTGGCTGATGGGCATAGGCCCCTCGGAACCCAGCACACTGAGCACCAGCGCCTGGGGAAAGGTCAGATTCAATTTTCCGAAGTGAGCGCGAAACTGCTGGGAGAGGTGCTGGCTCACCCGGAGATAGTACATCAGGATATGGTCCATGGCGGTCCGTCCTTTCTTTGTTGCTTTTCGAACGAAGCATATCTCAAACTTCCGGCCCCGTCAAGGAATCAGGCGCAAGATTTACAAAACGTTTCCAGTTCGGACATAAAACCCCATCCCTAAGGGTCAGGGAACCGAACCCCGGGCCCTTACCCCGCCGCCGGGGTGAGCATCCGCTGGAGGGTGACGGCCAGGGCCGCCCGGTTTGCGATGCCCTGGGGCTCCACGGTGCCCGCGGTGGTGCCCTGGAGGATGCCCGCCCCCACAGCGTGGCGCATGGCGTCCTCCGCCCAGGGGGAGATGGAGCCGGCGTCGCTGAAAAGGCCCAATGCCCCCTCGGCCACGGGCTGGCCCATGGCGTAGGCATACCGGTAGAGGAAGGTGGCCAGCTGTTCCCGGGTCACCAGATCTCCCCCGCCGAAGCTGCCGTCCCCATAGCCGGTGGCGATGCCGGTGCCCTTGCCCCAGGCGGCCGCCGTATCGTACCAGGTGCCCGCGGCGTCGGTGAAGGGGACCTCCACCGCGGCGTCGGGGGCGCCGGCCATCCGCCACAGCACGGTGACCACCGTGGCCCGGGTAATGGCCTCATAGGGGGCGAACAGGCCGTCGGCCACCCCGGTCATGATCCCTTTTTCCGTCATCTCAGCCACGGCGGGGGCAAACCACTCCCCGCCCTCGATATCGGCATAGCCGCTCTCCCCCGCCGCCAGGGCGGGCCCCGCCAGCAGGCACAGGGCGCAGGCCAGGGAAACGGCCCGTTTTTTCACATTCATCACGGTCACCTCACGCGTCAGAATAGAATTATGGTAGCACACATTCTTTAAATATTTCTGAACAACGGCAATCTTTATAAAATCGTAAGGCAGTCGCCGGAGGGCCCGAACCGCAGGAGCCGCCCCTCCATGGCCCCCAGGGCCACCCGGCCGTCCCAGGGCAGGTCCAGCCGGGCCGGCTTCTCCCCGGCGTTGACGGCGGCCACCACGGTCTCCTCCCCCAGCCGGCGGGCAAAGGAGAGGACCCGCCCCTCGCAGCGCAGCCACTCCAGCTCTCCCCGGCGCAGGGGCTCCAGCTCTTTTCTGGCCCGGCCCAGGGCGGTGAACCAGGCCGTCAGGCCCGCGTCCTCCCGCCCCCAGGGGAAGGTACGGCGGTTGAAGGGGTCCTCGAAGCCCTCCAAGCCCGCCTCGTCGCCGTAATAAAGGGTGGGGGAACCAGGAAAGGCATAGAGCACCAGGGCCCCCAGCTTCAGCCGGGCCAGCCCCCGCTCCCGCTCGGCCTGGGTCATGCGGTATCCCGCCCGCCAATCCCTGGACTGGTCCTTTTTGTCGCTCCCCACCCCCAGGAGGGTGAGGACCCGGGGGGTGTCGTGGGTCCCCAGGGCGTTCATGGCGGAGGAGAAGGCCCATCCGGGGTAATTCTGCCGGAGCGCCTCCATCCCCGCCCGAAAATTCCTGGCGTCAGAGCCCAGGAGGTAGTCCAGCAGGGCGGAGCGCAGAGGGTAGTTCATCAGCCCGTCGCAGTGTCCCCCCAGCAGGTGGCGGCGGCGGACAGAGTAGGCGATCTTGTTGGAGCCGTCCTCCCACACCTCGCCGATGACCACGGCGTCGGGCTTCTCCGCCCGGGCGGCGGCGTGGATGGCCGCCACCACGAAATCGGGCAGCTCGTCGGCCACGTCCAGCCGCCAGCCGTCCGCCCCGGCCCGGAGCCAGGAGCGGATGATCCCGTTCTCCCCGGTGATGTACTCCAGCCAGGCCCCGCTCTCCTTCCGGGTGGTGGGCAGGGAGTAGATGCCCCACCAGGAGGTGTATTTCTGGGGCCAGTCCTGGAAGGTGAACCAGTCGTAATAGGGGGAGTCCTTGCTCTGGAAGGCCCCCGGGCCGGGGTAAAAGCCGTCCCCGTTAAAGTATTTGGACACGAAGCCCGTGTGGTTGAACACCCCGTCCAGCATCACCCGCATCCCCAGGGCGTGGGCCCCATCGCACAGGGCGGCGAAGTCCTCCCCCGTCCCCAGCATGGGGTCGATCTTCTCGTAGTCCGCCGCCCCGTAGCGGTGGTTCTCGGCGGCCTCGAAGATGGGGCAGAGGTAGAGGGTGTCCACCCCCAGCTTCTTCAGATAGGGCAGCTTCTCCACGATGCCGGCCAGGCTGCCGCCGAAAAAGTCCCGGTTGCGCACCTCCCCATTGTGGTCGGGGCGGTACTCCGGCTCCTCCTCCCAGCCCTGGTGGACCCAGCGTCCCCCCACCATCCCGGCGGGGTCGGGGACCGTCAGGCGGCGGAACCGGTCGGGAAAGATCTGATAGGTGACCCCCTCCCCGAACCAGCCGGGCACCCGCTCCTCGGCGTCGTAGACCGTGAGCTGGAATTCCGGCGACTGCCAGCTCCGCCCGTCGATCCCCTCCAGCCGGAGGGTGTACCACACAAGGCCCACGTAGCCCGCCGTGTCCAACTCCCCGGAGAAGCAGTCCACGGCCCCGTCCCGCCCGGTCCAGGGCAGGGCCAGCTCGGTGACCCTGTCCCCGTCGAACTCCCACCGGGCGGTGAGGAAGCCCCTGGAAAACCCGGCCGAGCAGGGGGGACGCAGGGTAAAGCGCACCCGCGTGCCCGAGGGGGCGGCCCCGTAGGGGGCCTTGCACCTGGGGTCCGCGGGGTCAAAGTATTGAGGTCCTTGGGTCAAAATGATCACTCATTTCATGTAGGTTCAAGGGACCCGGCGTCACCGGGTCAGGGTATTCTCCACCGGGGCGGCGTCCATGGTGTCCTTGGCGGAGAAATAGTAGTCCAATATCTCGGCGGCGATGGCCGCCACCAGAGTGCCCGAGCCGCCCTTCTCCACCACCAGGGAGACGGCGATCTCCGGGTTGTCGTAGGGGGCGAAGGCCACCAGAAGGGCGTTGGCCTCGCTGTTCCGGGCCACCTGGGCGGTGCCCGTCTTGACGCCGATCTTGACGCCCAGGTCCTTGAAGTACCCGGCGGCGGAGCCCTCGCTGGCCACCATGCCCATACCGTACTTCACCGCCTCCAGGTTGGCGGGGTCCAGGTTGATCTCATCCCGGGCCTCAGGGCGGTACTCCTCCACCACCTGGGAAAAGTCGCTGGACTTCACCGTCTTTAACAGGTGGGTGGGGTAGTGGGAGCCCCCGTTGACCAGGGTGGCGATATAGTTGGCCAGCTGGATGGGGGTGACCTTGGTGTTGCCCTGGCCGATGGCGGCGTACATGGTGTCCCCCTCGTACCAGGTCTGGCCGTGCTTGGCGCTGACCTCGGGCCCGGCCACCTCCCCGGCCTCCTCGTAGAGTTCCAAACCGGTCTTCTGCCCCAGGCCGAAGAGGGCGGCGTAGGTGTCGATCTTCTCAATGCCCATGCGCAGGCCGGTCTCGTAGAAAAACACGTTGCAGGAGTCCCGGATGGCCTCGGACACGTTCTCCCAGCCGTGAGTGCGGCCGTACTGGCGGAAGTACCAGCACATGGGCTGATCCTGGATCCGGTCGTAGTGCTTATACCGGCCCGTGTCCAAAATCTTCTCCGTCCGGGTGATGGCCCCCTCCTCCAGCGCGCCCGCCGCCACCGCCATCTTGATGGTGGAGCCGGGGGCGTAAAGCCCCTGGAGGGCCCGGTTCAGAAGGGGCTTCAGCGGGTCGTCCCGCAGGTCGGCGAAGTCCTGGGAATAGGTGGCGGGGTCAAAGCCGGGGTAGGAGGCCATCGCCAGTACGCCGCCGGTCATGTCGGTGACCACGCAGGCGGCCCCCTCGGTCTCGTCGGTCATGCCGGGGACATGGCGCTCCAGCGCCTCCTCCACCACCTCCTGGAGCTTGATGTCCACGGTGAGCATCACGTTGTCGCCGGGGGCGGGGGCCTCCACCTCACCGGTCTCCTGGTTCACGTGCCAGTTCTCGCTGACAATCTTGCCGCTTTGGTTGAGCTCGATGTCCTTCACGCCGGGGGTCCCCCGGAGGACGCTTTCAAAGGCGGCCTCCACCCCGTCCTTCCCCACCGTGTCGTTCATGGAGTAGCCCTTGTCCTTGTACTGGTCCCACTCCTCGGCGTAGATGGGCCCCACCTGGCCCAGCAGGTGGGCGGCGGAGGCGGTCTCGTACTGCCGGACGGTGACGGTCTCGATCTTCACTCCCGCCAGGCCCCGCTCCTTCACCGCCGTGATGAATTGAATATCCACATCCTGGGCAAAGACATAGCCGGTGCGGGCCACGTCCTTGGAGCGGAGGGCCAGCTCGTAGAGGACCCCCACCAGGGCCCGGCCCTCCTCCTCGCCCACCGCCTCGTCCACCTCAAAATAGGTCCTGAGGGCGGCCACCAGCTCCTTGGCGGAGGGGTCCGCCGGCATTTTCAGCTTTAGGATGTCAGCCAGCCGCCGCAGCTGGGAGGGGGAGGTCGTTTCCACACCGCTGTCGTCGGCGGTCACATTCTCAAAGGGCCGGGACTCGGTGTAGCCGAAGGGGACGCGGCCGCTTACCGGCAGGGTGTCGCTCCACGCCACCCCCTGCTCCCGGCAGATCTCCAGCAGCTCCAGCACCGTGTCGTTCCGGCCCTGGACATTCCCCATGAGCTTCGTGTCCAGCGTCACCTGGTAGCCGGCCCGGTTGGACACCAGCACCCGGCCATACCGGTCCAAAATCTCCCCCCGGGCGGCCTGCACCGTCTCGGTGTTGGCGATCTTCCGGGTGGACTGCTCCAGATAATAGCTCCCGTGGACCACCTGGAGGTCATAGAGCACCCAGGCGAAGGTCAGCAGGACGGCGGCCAGGGCGGCCACCACCAGCCGGGAGCGGAGATGAAATTGTTTTCCGTCCATCGTATCTCCTTAACAAGACCTTGTTTGAAAATCGGCGGTATGCCCAGGGGCCAAAAGGCCCGCCGATCAGGCATGCCGGCAATTTTCAAACAAGGGCTAAAATACCGTGGCCTTGGGCACCCGCCGAAAGACCCAGCGGAAGAGCAGATACACCAGGGGCACAAAGCACAGCGACCACAAAATCTCCTTGCCCGCCACCGCCAGCATGGGCTCCAGCGGCGCCGAGGCCAGGAAAAGCCGGCCGGCCACCCGGCCGGCGTCGATCACGCACAGGGCCAGGGCCGAGCAGATCAGGCAGCCGATCAAGTCCTGACGCAGCACGTACTGGGCCAGCAGCCCCGTCCCCAGCCCCACCAAAGCCATGGCGAAGGTCATGACCCCGGCGGCGCCGGGGGTCACGGCATCGAAGAGCACTCCCACCGCCAGGCCGAACCCGGCCCCGGCGGTGGCCCCCTCCAGAGTGGCCACCGCCACCGCCGCCAGGGGCAGCAGCATGGGCACCACCCCGAACAGGGGAAAGCGGTTCAATAAAAAGGACTGGGCAAACCACACCGGCAGCAGGGCCAGGGCATAGGCCAGCCATTTGATGGAAAAATCCTTGGTCGTCACGCTCCGGCCTCCACTCTCCATGTGTATTGTCCCGGCGGGTGGCTCACCCCACCATGTCGAACGCCTTGATGACGAATACCTGTTCCAGCGTCCCCAGCTGGGCGGCGGGGGTGAGCACGGCGTAATCGCTCATGCCGCTGTCGTCGCTGCGCACCTCTTCCACATAGCCCACCACCAGCCCCGAGGGGTAGGTGGCCGTTCCCCCGGACACCAGCCCGGAGGTGAGGATGGTGTCCCCCGCCAGCAGTTGGGTGTCCTCGGGCAGATAGGTCAGCTTCAGCTTCCCCTGGCCCATGAGCTCGAAATCCCCCTCCAGGATGGCGGCCCCGTCGGTGCGGGCGATGAGCCCGCCCATCTCCAGGTCCACGTCCACCACAGTGATGAGGGTGGACCAGTTGGCCCCCACCACAGAGATGACACCCACCAGGTTCCCGTACTCGTCCACCACGCAGTCCCCCGCCTCCACGCCAGCGGCGGAGCCCCTGCTGATGGTGAGGGTGGAGGACCAGTTGGAGCTGGTGTGGGCGGTGACGGTGGCCTCCTGGAAGTCGAAGTCGGGCCGCTCGATCTTCAGCCCCAGCAGGTTGCGCAGCCGCTCGTTCTCCCGGCTGGCCGCCTCCCCCTCCCGGGCCTGGCGGCGCAGGTCGGCGTTTTCCTTCTTCAGCGCCTCCAGCTCCTCCCGCTCGTTCTCCCGCTGGAAGGCGTCGGAGTAGACCCCCTCGGTCCAGTTGACGAAGGCGTTGATGCCGTTTCGGAAGGGGGTGGCGATGACCCCGGCCACGTTGGCCAGGGGATTGGCCACCCCCCCGAAGGTGAGGGAGACCACCGCCGTGATGAGGGCCAGCAGAAGGGCGATCACCAGGATCAAAATTCCATTGTGTTTGAGAAAGTCCTTCACAGCCCTTGTCTCCCTATCTTACCCTTGTTTCGTCCCGCCGGCGGCCAGGGTCAGGCAGTCCACGCCGAACCCGGCCAGCACCCGGCCCAGGGCGCACACCGGCAGACCCATCACGTTGAAATAGTCCCCCCGGATGCCGTCCACCAGCAGGGCCCCAAAGCCCTGGATGCCATAGGCTCCCGCCTTGTCCATGGGCTCGCCGGTACTCACATAGTGCCCGATCTCCTCCGCCGTCAAACTTCGGAAGGAGACCTCCGTGCGCTCGCTGCGGGTGACCGCCTCCCCGCCCCGGAGGACGGTAAAGCCGGTGTACACCTCATGGCGCCGCCCGGCTAGGGCGGTGAGCATCTCCACCGCGCCGGCGGCGTCCCCCGGCTTGCCCAGCACGGCCCCGTCCAGGGCCACCACCGTGTCGGCGGCGATGATCAGCGCGTCCCCGCCCAACTGGGCGGCCACCGCCCGGGCCTTTTCGGCGGAGATGGTCTCCACCAGCCGGTGGGGGGGCAGGGGTCGGTCGGAGCGCTCGTCGATGTCGGGGGTAACGATGCGGAAGTCCCGCAGGCCCATCCGCTCCAGCAGCTCCCGCCGCCGGGGGGAACCGGAGGCCAAAATGATATCCATATTCTGAATCCCTCTTAATTATCTTATGATTTCCCGGTGGAGCCGAACCCGCCCGCGCCCCGCTGGGTATCGTCCAGGGTGTCGGTGACGGTGATCCGGGCCTGGGCCACGGGCATGACCACCAGCTGGGCGATGCGCTCGCCGGGCTGGATCAGATAGTCCTCCCAGCCCTGGTTGAAGAGGGCCACCTGGATCTCCCCCCGGTAATCGCTGTCGATGACTCCCACGCCGTTGGCCAGAGCCACCCCGTGCTTGGAGGCCAGGCCCGACCGGGCAAAGACCAGGGCCACGTACTCCGGCCCCGGCAGGGAGATGGCAAGGCCGGTGGGCACCAGCCGGGGCATCCAGGTGCCGTACTTCATCTGCTTCTGGCCGGGGAGATAGAAGGGCTCGTCAATACAGGCCCGCAGGTCCATCCCGGCGGAACCGGGGGTGGCGTAGGACGGGTACTCGATCTCCGTCCCGATCTTGGGGGACAGAGCTTTGATTTTCAATTCCATATCCATGTTGGCTGCCTCCTGAATTGCCTTCCCCTGGGGGAAGGCGGCATTTGCGGGGCAAATGACGAATGAGGGGAACGTACCGTTTCGCTCGGGCCCCTCTTGCCGCAGAGCCCTTCTTGCCGCAAGGTTCCCCTCATCCGTCAGCGGCTTTGCCGCCGACACCTTCCCCCCAGGGGAAGGCTTTTGGGGGGCTTTTTCTATTCCACGCCCCGGTAGTAGAGGCCCCGGGTAAAGGCCCCCGGCGCCCACTCGCTCCCGCCCTGATACCGCTCCAAGGCCTGGACGCACTCCCAGGGGTTCTCCGTGGTGAAGGCCAGCCGGGCGTAGGTCAGCCCCGCCTTCTTCCACTCCGGCTTGTCCGCCAGGAACAGTTTTTTGCTGTTCAAAATCTCGTTGCGGCACCCGGCGGCCTTCACCACCGGGAAACGCTCGCCCTTGCGGTCGGTGAGGATGTTCTCCCCCTCGCAGGTGCACTGTCCCGAGCGGTTTTTCACGATGCAGTTCTCCACGATCATCAGCGGCAGCCGCCCATAGACCAGGGCCTCCGCCGGGATGGCCTTGGACAGGTCCCGGATCTGGGCCAGCTTCAGCTCAAAGGACAGGGTGGCCGAGGCAAACCCCAGGCGCTTGTACTCCTTGAGGGCCTGGGCGTTGAACACCGGCAGGCCGTAGTCGGCCCGGAGGGTGAAGCCCAGCGCCCGGGCGGCGGAGATCATCCCCAGATTGCCCACCAAAGCCTCGGTGGCCCCCAGCTCCCGGGCCCGCTTCAGCTGATCCAGCACGCCGGGCCACTCCCGGTCCCAGATGACCCGGGGGAGGATGACCCCCACCGCCGTCTCCGGCCGCAGGCCCTTGAGGCACTCGGGGTGCTGGGAGAGCTCCTCCGCGGGAAGATAGAGTATGGCGGGGGCCCGCCCCAGCAGCTCCGGGCTCACCTGCGCGGCCTTCCGCACCGAGACGGTGAGGGCGGGGGGCGCCGTGGGATTCTCATACCGGGCTCCGGCGTGATATTCCCCGCTCCCCCGGGGCGGAAGGGCCCGGCGCTGGGCGGAGAGGTCCTCCAATACTTGGCGGCGCAGGGCGTTGAGGGCGGAGAGGGGCACCGAGAGTCCCTCCTCCACCAGGGCCTTCACCTTTCCGCACCGGTAGGGGGTCCCGCCGGTCCGGGCCAGCTGCTTCTCCACCTGGTCGGCGGTGATGGACCGGGTGAGGGCGGCCTCGGGGACATCCCCCGCGGCGGTGGCCACCCGGCCGTCCGGATCCTCCACCCCAACCCGCACCGGTTCCCCTTTGCGGACCATGGCGTAAAAATTCACATCCACCAGGGGGTTTTCCTGGTTGACATAAGTTTGACGTGCCTGGGCGAACAGCTCCTTGGGCTCGGGGGTGTTCTCCGGCCGGACGCCGAACATGTCCGGCCCGGTCCTGTCCTCAAAATAACCCTGGGTGAAGCCCTGGCGGGAGAAGGCCGCCTCCAGGTCCCGCAGCTCCTGGTCGGTGGGCAGCCGGTCCTCCTTGAGGACGGTGGCGTAGATCCGGGTGATGACCGCCACATACTCCGCCCGCTTCATCCGCCCTTCCAATTTGAGGCAGGCCACCCCCATCTTTCTGAGCTGGCGCAGCTTATCGATGAGGCAGGCGTCCTTGAGGGAGAGGGGATAGCCGTCGGGGCGGCCCCCCCAGCCGTATTTCATGCGGCAGGGCTGGGCGCACAGCCCCCGGTTGCCGCTGCGCTCCCCCACCACGGCGGAGAAGAAGCACTGGCCGGAGTAGCACATGCAAAGGGCCCCGTGGCCGAACACCTCGATCTCGATGGGGGAGCGGTCGCAGATGTACTCGATCTCGCTGGCGGGCAGCTCCCGGGAGAGCACCGCCCGCTTCATCCCCAGGTCGGCGCAGGCCTTCACCCCGTCCAGGTTGTGGACGGTCATCTGGGTGGAGGCGTGGACGGTGAGGTCGGGGGCCGCCTGGCGCACCGCCCGGAGGACCCCCAGGTCTTGGACCAGCACGGCGTCCGCCCCCAGCTCGCTGGCCCTTCTCGCCAGGCCGGCGGCGGCGGGAAGCTCCCGGTCGGTAAGGAGGGTGTTGAGGGTCAGGTAGACCTTCACCCCCCGCAAATGGCAATAAGAGATCGCCGAGGCGAAATCCTCCTCGGTGAAATTTTTGGCGTTCCGGCGGGCGTTGAAGTCGCCGTAGCCCATATAGACAGCGTCCGCCCCGTTCTGTACGGCGGCGGTAAGGGAGTCCATAGACCCCGCGGGCGACAGGAGTTCCAGCATGTCAGCTCTTCTTGTTCTGAAGCTTGAAGATCTCCCGCTTGGCCTCGGACAGCTGCATCTTCAGGTCGGTGGCCTCCTCCAGGTACTCCTTGAGCTGGCCCCGCAGGTTCTCAGCGGCCTCCACCTCTTTAAAGTACTCGTCGGCCACGTTGAGGGCGGCCAGGACGGCGGCCTCGGTGGTGGAGACCTTCGAGCCCTCCAGCACTTCCCGCAGTTTGGCGTCCACGTGGTGGGCCACCTTCTCCATATAGGCGGCGTCCTCGGTCGCCACCAGGGTGTATTCCTGGTTGGCAATGGTCACGGTCACCCGGTTTTTCACACTGAGCCCCTCCTCTGTCTGTTTTTGTTTCACGGATGCGATTAGAGTTATTATATCATAGGTAGGGGCGGTTGAAAAATAAAAAATCGTGAATTTTTTATTCTTTGGGGCGGCAGGCCGCCGCGAAAGGCGGGGGACGGGGGCGGGCGGATAATATCCGCCCCTACATGGGACGCACAAATTACTCGCGTACCCGCGCGGCAGGCCGTATCTGTAGGGGCGGCTATCAGCCGCCCGCCCCTCGTCCCCCGCAGGGCCGCATCCCCCCACATTCCCACTTTACGCCAGGGGCGATTTCGTGTAGAATGAGATAATAGAAGATTTCGTCGAAAGGAGGGCCTTCCCATGGCCGACAGCGTGTTCCTGCCCGGCAATATCCTCTCCCTGGCCGCCGGGGCCGCCGACCGGCTCATCGCCGCCGGGAACGGGGACGCGGCCCTCCTCTACCTGTGGCTTTTGAAGGCGGGGGGCGCCTATCAGGCCGGCCCCGCCGCCCACGCCCTGCGCTGGGACCCCGCCCGGACCGAGGCCGCCCTCTCCCTCCTGGTAGGGATGGGCCTGGCCGAGGCCGCCCCCCAGGCCCCGGCCCCCGCCCTCCAGCCCTCTGAGGAGCCGCCGGAGTACACCGCCGCCGACCTGAACCGGGAGCTGGAGAACAAGGATTCCCCCTTCCCCGCCCTGGTGGGGGAGGTCCAGCGCCGTCTGGGGAAGGTGCTGTCCACCGCCGACCTCAAGTGCCTCTACACCATCTACGACTTCGCCGGCCTCCCCGCCGAGGTGATCCTACTGGTGGTGAGCTGGTGCGTGGAGGAGAGCGAGCGGAAATACGGCCCCGGCCGAAAGCCCCGGCTCCCCCAGATCCAGAAGGAGGCCCTGCGCTGGAAGGAGCGGGGGGTGGACACCATGGAGGGGGCGGAGGCCCACCTGAAACGGCTGGCCATGCTGCGCTCCCGGGCGGGGCAGATCATGGCCCTGCTGGACATCCGGGACCGGCCCCCGGTGGCCCGGGAAAAGGAATACATCGCCGCCTGGGTGGACATGGGCTTCGACGACGAGGCCATCCGCCTGGCCTACGAGAAAACGGTGCTGAAAAAGCAGTCCCTCAACTGGCCTTATATGAATTCCATTTTGAAGAACTGGCACCAGAAGGGCCTGCACACCCTGGCCCAGATCACCGCCGGGGACAGCGTCCGCCCCCAGCGCCCCGCCTCCGCCGCCGGGGCCACCGCTCCCCAGCCCGCCGCCCCCGGCGAGGCCGACCGAAGGGCCCGGGAGGATATGGAGCGGATGCGGGCCTTTTTGAGACAGCACAGCGAGGAGGGAACCTGAATGGCATATGATCCCGCCGTCCTCCGCCGGGCCTCCGCCCGGCTGGAAGGGGCCCGGAAAGCCCGGCAGGAGGACCTGTCCCGCCGCCGGAAGGCCATCTACGCCCAGGTGCCCGAGCTGGCCGACATCGACCGCCAGCTTAAGGGGACCATCCTGGACATCATCAGCTCCTGCCTGCGCTCAGGCACCGACCCCGGCCCCGCCCTGGGGGTCATCAAGGACAAAAACATGGCCCTCCAGGCCCGGCAGGCCGACCTGCTCCAGGCCGCGGGCTACTCCCCCGACGCCCTCAGCGACGCCCCCGCCTGCCGCAAATGCGGCGACTCCGGCTGGGTGGGCGCCCGGATGTGCGACTGCCTGAAGGCCCTGTGCGCCGAGGAGCAGGTGAAGGAGCTGTCCAAGCTCCTGGACCTGGGGGAGCAGTGCTTCGACGCCTTCTCCCTGGACTGGTACTCCCCCCTCCCCTGGCCGGGAGAGGCCATGTCCCCCCGGGAGAACATGGAGTTTCTCTATGAGCTGTGCCTCAACTACGCCCAGAAGTTCGGAAAATTTTATTTCAAAAACCTCTTCCTTACCGGCGATCCCGGCCTTGGCAAGACCTTCCTCTCGGCCTGCATCGCCCGGACGGTGGCGGAGAACGGCTTTTCCGTGGTCTATGATACGGCGGTGAGCGTCTTTGCCCGGTTTGAGGAACAAAAATTTTCCAGAGACGTCGAAGAGGGACAGGAGGCCGGCCGGGAGACCCGGCGGTACCTGAACTGCGATCTGCTCATCCTGGACGACCTGGGCAGCGAGATGACCACCCCCTTCGTCCAGTCCGCCCTCTACACCCTGGTCAACTCCCGCCTGCTCCACGGCAGGGCCACCGTCATCTCCTCCAACCTGTCCATGGACGGGGTGCGCGCCCGGTACGCCGGACAGACCGCCTCCCGGCTGGAGGGGGAGTACCGGGTCCTGCGGTTTTACGGGGAGGATATCCGCCTCAAACGCAAGCAGCGGCTCTGATCGGCCGATTTCCCCTCTTTTTGCTGGGAAATATTGGCCCGCCCATGGGAAATGATTGCATTTTCCCCGGTGAAAGCGTATAATTTATGTAAAGTACCCATTTTCAAGATTATTTTGGAGGTACCTATGATGAAATTGAAACGGCTCGGGGCGCTTGCCACCACACTGGCGCTCACCCTCTCCATGACGGCGCTGCCCGCCGCCGCCATTGAGTTTACCGACGTGCCCAGCACCTATTGGGGCTATTCCGACATCAGCAAGATGTCCAACCAGGGCTACGCCAAGGGCTACGAGGACGGCACCTTCAAGCCCGAGGGCAAGATGACCGCGGCCGAGACCCTCCTGTTCTGCGCCAGGGCCACGGGGGTGGAGTCCTCCACCCAGACCAAGATCGCCCAGGCCCGGGCCGAGCAGATGGAGGAGATCCTCCCCGAGAGCATGGTCTCCTGGGCCGCCAAGGAGATGGCCGTGGCCGTGGAGGCCGGGGTCCTCACCGTTCCGGAGCTGGAGGCCCTGTCCGAGGCGGGCGCCCTGGCCAAGACCATCACCCGGGAAAACATCTGCATGTACCTGGTGCGGGCCATGCAGCTGGAGCCCCTGGCCAAGAGCCTGACCACCTACTCCCTGACCTATAAGGACAAGAGTGACATCTCCGCCGCCCTGCAGCCCTATGTCTATGTCCTCACCAACTTCGGCATCGTCAAGGGTACCGACACCGGGGACTTTGACCCCAAGGGCGCGGTGACCCGGGCCCAGATGACCACCATGCTCAGCCGGGCCCTGGACTTCATGAAGACCTCCGGCATCGTCACCGAGCTTCCCGAATATACCACCTACGACTGGCAGGGGGGCACCATCGCCGCCGTCACCTCCTCCGCCGACGGCGCCATCATCCTCACCCTCTCCAGCGACATCTCGGGCAACCGCTCCTACTCCCTGCCCTCCACCGTGAAGATCTACGAGGACAACATGCTCACCACCTCCACCGCCCTGAAGACCGGCCAGTACGTCAGGCTGAACCTGACCTCCGGCGGCGCGGTGCGGGAGGCCCGGCTCAGCGGCGCCCTCACCACTTATAACGGCAGCGTCTCCAGCCTGGCCGACGGCCAGCTCTCCCTGCTGGTCAACGGCGCGGCCAGGAACCTGACCATCGACCGCTTCACCGAGGTGATGGTGGGCAAGACCGTGGGGGACCGCAGCATCATCGACGAGGACGCCGGGTACACCTCCGCGGTGTGTTACGTGGACGAGATGGGCCATCTGGCGGGTGTGAAGTTCGCCGGCGGCACCCAGCTGGTCAGCGGCCTGGTGGAGAGCGTCACCACCGTAGGCGGCACCACCACCTTGGGGGTCACCCAGTTCAACGGCGTGGTCTACCGCTACTCCGTGCCCACCGGCATCGCCGTCACCGTCAACGGGGTGCTGGGCTCCCTCACCACCGGCAACGTGGGCGACTACGTCCAGGTCCGGGTGAGCAACGACACCGCGGAGGCCGCCTCCATCGCCGTGGACACCGTCAGCAACTACATTCAGGGGCCCATCAAGCGGCTGGGCACCGTGGGCACCGCCCGGAGCGTCTACATCGTGGACCAGTTCACCGGCAAAGAGGTCTCCTATAACGTGAGCCAGAGCGCCGTCATCACCTACAACGGCGATGTGAAGACTGTCTCCCAGATTGAGAGCGGCTGGTACGTCACCGTCCTGGTGTCGGGCAATATGATCACCCAGATGGAGGCCTACTCCGGCTCCGTCACCGTGGAGGGTACCCTGACCTCCATCACCTACGGCACCACCACCGTGATCCAGATCACCCAGGCCGACGACAGCGTGGTGACCTATTCCCTGGACATCACCGACCTGCCCACCATCAACCGCAGCAATAAGACCAGCTCCATCGACCAGCTGCGCACCGGCGACAGTGTGGTGGTGACCATCCGCTACAACGAGGTGGAGAAGATCGACGCCACCCCCCAGACCGCCAACCTGAACGGCACCATCAACAAGATCACCATGGAGACCAACGGCGTCACCATGGAAGTGAAGCTCACCGACGGCACCACCGCCACCTATTCCGTCTCCGAGGGCGTGTCGGTCACCCAGGGGAGCGCTTCCTCCAATATTTACAGCCTGAAGCCCGGCTACACCGTGGGCCTCGTGACCAACGGGGACCAGGTCATCTCCATCGAGATCACCGCCACCTCCTCCTCCGCCACGGAGCTGAAGGGCACGGTGCTCCTCACCAACTCCTCCGGCGGCACCCGGACCATGACCGTCCAGGTCACCGATTCCCTGGGAAATACCAACCTGGTCACCGTGGACGTGAAGAACGCCAGCCTTATGAGCCTGTCCGGCTCCAGCCTGAGCCTGTCCTCCGGCTTCACCGCCGGGGACGTCATCACCGCCTACGGCAGCTATGACGGCGCCGCCTTCGTGGCCACCATCGTCATCAAGCAGAACTGAACCGCCCGCTGAACCCCAGACCGCCCCGGGACCCTTGTGGTCCCGGGGCGTTTTTTCTTTCCTTTTTTCTCTTTTAGGAGATCTCTCCCATTTTTATTTACATTTGGAAATAAATTTGCTATCCTATATGATAACTATATAGGAAACGAGGGACCTGCTATGAAACGCGCCGCCGCCCTTCTGCTCAGCGCCGCCCTGATCCTGTCCGCCCTCCCCGCCGCCGGGGCCTCCGATACGCCCTCCCCCTGGGCGGGGAACGCCGTCACCTGGCTTCAGGGCACCGGAAAGCTCACCGACGCCGACTTCAGCGGCTATGACAGGACCGTCACCCGGGCGGACTTTGCCCGGCTGGGGGTCGTCCTCTACGAGCTCATCACCGTGATGCCCACCCCGGACGTCTCCCAGACGAAAAACCCCTTCACCGACACCGATGACGTGAACGTCCTGCGGGCCTACAAGCTGGGGCTGGTCAACGGCACCGGGGACGGCACCACCTTCTCCCCCGACGCGGCGGTGAACCGGGAGCAGATCGCCGTCATGCTCCTGCGGGTGCTGGACGCCTGCGGCCTGCCGTACAGCGGGGCCGACGTGTCCGCCGTCACCTTTTCCGACGAGGCCGAGCTGAGCTCCTGGGCCGCCGGGAGCGTGAAGCGGGCCTACCTTATCCAGATCATGAACGGCACCGGGGGCAACTCCATGTCCCCCCAGGCCCCCGTCACCCTGGAGCAGGCCTACCAGCTCCTCTACAACATATACACCAACCGGGACGCCATTGCCGCCGGGCAGACCCGCTCCATCTCCGCCGGGGCCCTGGGGACCCTCTCCCTGAAGTACACCGGGGCCGGGAAATACGACACCGGCTGGGTGGAGGAGGCGTACAACGCCCAGCCCGCCGTCTGCGACCTGGAGGGGGACGGCACCCTGGAGATCATCGCCGCCTCCTACTCCATTACCTGCCTGGACGCCGCCACCGGCGCCCTCAAGTGGCGGGTGCCCTCGGGCTACGACCGAAGCAATCCGAACGCCCAATACCTGGGCCGGACCTGGGCCGACGTGTTCGTGGGGGACGTGGACGGCGACGGCCTCAACGAGATCGTCACCGGCCACTCCAACGGCACCCTGGCGGTATACGACCGCTACGGCTACTTCAAGCCCGGCTGGCCCGTGACTCTGCCCGGGGACATTTACAGCGTGGCGGTGGCCGACCTGGACGGGGACGGCACCCTGGAGATCGCCGCGGGCATCGGCGAGGCCGACGGGATCAACGTCTGGGTCTACGAGCATGACGGCAGCGTCCGCCCCGGCTGGCCCCAGCTGGACCCCAGCGTGGACGGCCAGAAGTTCCAGCGCAAGGAGACCGACCCCCAGGCCGCCGGAACCGCCTTCGCCTGGGGCGTGTTCAACGACAACATCGCCATCGGGGACATCGACGGCGACGGCGTCCCCGAGATCGTGGTGCCCGCCGACGTGCCCCAGATCTGCGCCTACAAGCCCGACGGCACCCAGGTCCGCTCCGCCGCCGCCCTCCGGGGCGGCGTGGTCTGGGGCCGGGTGGGGGCCTTTTCCGACGCCGCCTACGAGTATCAGGTCCCCAACGGCGGCTGGGGCATCCAGAATGACCGCATGGGGTACCCCATTGACCTCTTTTCCCTGCCCATGAACGAGCGGCGCATCGCCACCTTCACCCACTCCAAGGCCGTCATCGCCGACGTGGACGGGGACGGGAAGAGCGAGGTTGCCGTAGTGGGCGCGGTCCACGACCGGGCGGTGGGCCCCCTGCCCAGCCTCTACCAGGAGCTCTACCTCTACCGGGGCGACCGTACCCGGTTCGACGCCGGCTGGATGTCCGCCCCCGACCGCCTGGGCGCCCCCCTCTCCGAGGACTGGTCGGTCATCGAGCGGTGCACCCCCGACCCGGTGTGCGCGGATCTGGACGGGGACGGGAAGCTGGAGATCCTCTACCCCGACTTCTCCGGCAAGCTCAACTGCTACTGGCTGGACCACACCCAGCACGGGAGCTGGCCCATCAACGTCTACGACGGCACAACCATGGAGTACGCCACCGCCCCGGCGGTATATGACTTCAACGGCGACGGCACCCCCGAGATCGTTTTCGCCACCCACACCCAGAAGAACGGAAGCAAAAAGGGCTCCCTCCTCATCGCCGACACCCAGGGCAACGTGCTCCAGCGGGTGGAGCTGCCCGACTCCCTGGGTGACCCCATCCCCAACGGCTGCTGCATCTCCCCGGTCATCGCCGACGTGGACGGGGACGAAAAAATGGAGATCCTGCTGCACACCTACCTGTCCGGGGTGACGGTATACGACCTGGACTGACGAAAAAAGCGGAGGCCTCAACAGGCCTCCGCTTTCTTTTTCTTCTTTTTGCGGTAGCGGTCCTCTTCGCTGAACACGCACCCGCAGTACTTCTGCATGTAGAGCCCCAGGGCCCGGGCCTCGTCCTGGCCCTCCCGGTAGCGGGAGGAGAAGTCGTAGGGGGCGAACTTCACGCCGTACTGTCTCGCCAGCTTTTCCCCCGTCTCGAAGATGAGGGGAGTGTTCTGGTAGGGGCTGACGGTGAGGGTGGTGCAGAAGGCGTCGAAGCCGTTCTCGGCGGCGTACCGGGCGGTTTCCGCCAGGCGGCAGGCGTAGCAGTAGCCGCAGCGGCCGTCGATGTCGCCGCACACCGCCTTCACGAAGGGCCGCAGGCCGTACTCGTCCTCCATCACCAGCTCCAGGCCGATGGACTTGGCGTAGTCGGTGAGGCAGTTGCGGCGGGCGCGGTACTCGGTGAAGGGGTGGATATTGGGGTTGTACCAAAAGCCCGTGGGCTCGATGCCCTCGGCGCGCAGCTGCTTGACGCAGGCCACCGAGCAGGGGGCACAGCAGATGTGGAGCAGGAGTTTCATGGTTGGGGCCTCCTTCTTGGGATGGGGATATTGTAGCGCAGAAGGAACGCAAGGGCAAGGGGAGATTTTGAGTACAGGCACAATGAAAAGCCCCCGGAAAATGAATTCTCCGGGGGCCTTTACTGGTGTAATATGTTTAGAATCGCGGCGAAATCAGAAAAAAGCCCGGACTGCAAAGAGGACAAACACGATGCCAGCAAGCCCGGCAATGATACCTTGCACTCGGTTATGGTAAATAAAATATGCCATTTTCAAAAAACTGCTCGCATTCTCTTCCGGCTTTTCGCTAAGGCTGGAAATTGGCTCACTTTTAAAGGGATTGATATGCTCCTTTTTTAAAAACAAAAAGAACCTGACAGTCCAGACCACCATCGCAAGCGCGATGAGCAAAACGGCAAAAGATAAAATTCTCAAAACAATATGCAGGATGCCGGCCACAATGCCGGTAACACCGCCAATTAGGCCGCCCAACAGCTTCATTGTACCCCCCGCCAGCAAAATCCCTCCGAAAAAACAGGTTATCAATTCACCCAAAAATCCATTTGTAAAGTCAAAATATATGACATGAAAGATTTTGTGGTATAAAATAAACAGAATCACAGCATACACAACAGCAAGTATCCATGTAATGTTTTCAATCATGTTCTCGCCCCTCTCATATTTATATCTATAAAGATAGCATAAATTTTTATAGATGTAAATAATGGGATATAAATTTGCTAAAGTTATAAAAAAAGCAAATGGGGTATTTTTATGGAGATAGGCGGCCGTATCGCACAATACCGTATGGCCCGCAACTGGACCACCAACCGCCTGGCCAATGAGAGCGGCCTGTCCCAGAGTTTTTTGCGCTCGGTGGAACTTGGGGAGAAGGGCATCTCCGTGGAAAACCTGGAACTGATTTGCAGTACCTTGGGAATCACGCTCAGGGACTTCTTTACCACATCGGATGAGCAGGATGAGCTGATGGAGCAAATCGAACGGCTCAACCAAGCGCAGAAACAAGCCTTGTCGGACTTTTTGAAAATGATGTTATAATTTTTATGTTTTTTCCTGGTTCCCCTTATCATAGCAAAAGCCCCCGGCGGCGCGTGAGCGCCGCCGGGGGCTTCCTTTTTATCTTCAGATGAGGTGGTACCGCTCCAGCAGCTCGGGCACGATGGTGCCCTCCACCTTTTTGAGGGCCTTTTTCCCCACGAACCGGGCGCCGAAGGGGAGGGCGATGTCCTCCAGCTTCTTGCCGTCCATCATCTTGGAGGTGGCGTCCAGCAGGGCCCGGACGTCGTAGACGCTGCCCCAGACCTCGGGGACGCCCCGGTCCACGTCCAGGAGGGTGTAGACGGCCTCCATTGCGGTGCGGACGGAGTACTCGGTGGTGAAGACGGTGTCCCGGGGGGTCTCGCAGAACTGGCCCAGGAAGGCGAAGTTCACGCAGCCCTCGGGGACCACCAGGGGCCGGTCGCCCTTGGCGCGGGGCATGAAGAAGGCGGTGATATAGGGCATCATCACGGGGACGGTGCGGGCGGAATTGCGGGCCAGGTCCAAAATCTGGTCCTCGGGCACGCCGATGTGGTAGAGCCACTCCTGGCAAATCTCCTCGCCGGTGCAGTCCTTCATGGGCTTCTTCACAAAGTCGCCGGGGCGGTCGGTGAAGAGGCCATAGACCCAGACACAGCACTGGTCCTTGGGCTGGGACTTGAACTGGCCCTGGCGGTTGATGGTCCAGGACATGTACCAGCCGGAGTCCTTGCAGGTGACGATGCCGCCGGTGACGGTGCGGCCGGAGAGGGGGTCGCGCTTGCAGATGTTCTGGATGTAGGGCAGAATCTTGCCGTCCAGGGTGGTGACGGTGGCGGACTCCCAGTTGGTCTTGTGGATGTCCGAGCAGAACTTCTCCGGCCGGCCGAAGGCGGGGTCCTGGGCGGCGATGTTCTTCCACAGCTTCCAGCACTCCCCCTCGCCGTCCTTGACGTTCACCACGGGGGCGTGGTCCTGGTCGCCGTAGGCGGAGGAGTCGGTGCAGGAGCCGTTGGTGAGGAACACCAGGTCGTCCTCGATGAGGTCGATGGCCTCCTCCTTCCCGGCGTGGAGGCAGAGGATCTGCTTGGCCACCTTCTTGTCCGGGGTGATGTCGAAGAGGACGTTCGTCACCTTGGTGTCGTACTGGAAGTGGACGTTGTGGGATTCCAGGTACTTCACCATGGGGAGGATGAGGGACTCGTACTGGTTGTAGCGGGTGAACTTCAGGGCGGAGAAGTCGGGCAGGCCGCCGATGTGGTGGATGAAGCGCTGGATGTAGAGCTTCATCTCCAGGGCGGAGTGCCAGGTCTCGAAGGCGAACATGGTCTGCCAGTAGAGCCAGAAGTTGGACTTGTAGAACTCCTCGTCGAAGACGTCGTCGATGGTCTTGTCGTAGAGCTGCTCGTTGGGGGTCATGAAGAGCTTGATGAGCTCCATGCTGGCCTCGTCGGAGAGGGTGAACTTATTTTCGGTGTGGAGGTCCTCCCCCCGGTTGTGGGTGGCCCGGCACAGGGAGTAGTTGGGGTCCTTTTTATTGAGGCGGTAGTACTCGTCCAGGACGGTGAGCTCCGGGTCCTCCAGGGAGGGGATGGAGCGGAACAGGTCCCACAGGCACTCGAAGTGGTTCTCCATCTCCCGGCCGCCCCGCATGACGTAGCCCCGGGTGGGGTCGTTGATGCCGTCGCAGGCGCCGCCGGGGAGCTTCCCGGCCTCCAGGATGTGGATGCGCTCCCCCTTCATCTGGCCGTCCCGGACCAGGAAGCAGGCGGCGGACAGGGCCGCCAGGCCGGAACCCACGATGTAGGCGGACTTTTTGTCCACGTCGCGGGGCTTCTCGGGGCGGGCAAAGGCTTCGTAATTACCATTGGAATGATACATACAGATGACCTCCTAAAGTGTTGTGGTTTTCTTCCATGGCCCTATCATAAGCCCGCCCAAGGTTTCCCGCCATAGACAGAAAAACCCCTCTGTCCGAAAACCAGACAGAGGGGCCGGTGTGTCAAAAAAATTCAGTTTTTCCGGGTGGAGAACCGCTCCAACGCCTGGGGGATGCTCCCCCGGATCACCAGCTCCAGCCGGTCGATGATCTCCCGGGGCTCCCCCTTCATGCCGCCCCCGATCCACTCCAGCACCAGGCCCACCAGGGCGTATTTGTAGAGGTGGGCGATGAAAGCCCGGTCCTCCTCCCGGACGGACAGGCCCGCCGCCTTCTCCTCCACCACCCCCCACAGAAGGTCGTAGACCTCGTGGTAGAGGTAGCGCTCCAGGTGCTCCCGGCTCAGGGAGTGGTAGGTCCGGGTGACAAAGGCCCGGTTGTCCAGGACGTACTGGAAGATGTGGAGGAAGCCCTCCTGCCAGGTGTCGTAGGTCTTTTTGCCGCCGATGGCGGCCGTGGCCTCGCTGGTGTAGATCCACTCCACCAGGTCGTAGATGTCCTGGAAGTGGTAGTAGAAGGTTTGGCGGTTCACGCCGCAGTCCTCGGCGATATCGGTGACGGTAATCTTGTCCAGGGGCTTTTGCTCCAGGAGCTTTTTCAGCGACGCCGCCAGGGCCCGCTTGGTGGTCTGGGACATGGAAACACCTCTTCTCCAGCCGACGTATGATGAGTATTGCGTTTATTTTACCATGGATGGGAATGGATTTCAAAGAAAAGGAACGCTATGAAACCCGAAATTGTTTGGCCTTCATTTTGATTGGGACCGTTTTCCTGTTTTTCTGCCCCGGGTCCACTTTGTCCAAAACTTTTTGCTTCCCACGCGAATTTCCCTTGCATTTTCCCATTGATTTTTCTTCAGCGCCCTGCTATAATAAAGCCTAAGTTGTGGACAGTTGTTTGTGTATCACGGACAGCTTGGCCATATATGGGATTAAGGAGGAAATGAATTATGAAGAAAGCACTCTCTCTGCTCCTGGCGGGCGCCCTGATGGCCGGCATGGCCGGCTGCGGCGGCGGCGGTACCACCGAGAGCCAGGCCCCTGCCGAAAGCCAGGCCGCCTCCGGCGGCAAGGTGGTCAAGATCGGCGTCTTTGAGCCCTCCACCGGCGACTCCGCCTCCGGCGGCAAGAAGGAGACCCTGGGCATGCAGTACGCCAACCAGGAGACCCCCACCGTGGAGGTGGGCGGCGAGACCTATCAGGTCCAGCTGGTCTACGCCGACAACGGCTCCACTACCGATAAGGCCCCCTCCGCCGCCTCCCAGCTGGTGAGCGAGGGCGTGGCCCTGGTCTTGGGCTCCTACGGCTCCGGCGTGTCCATCGCCGGCGGACCCAAGTTCGAGGAGGCCGGGCTGGCCGCCATCGGCGTGACCTGCACCAACCCCAACGTCACCGCCGGCAATGACTACTACTTCCGCATCTGCTTCCTGGACCCCTTCCAGGGCACCGTACTGGCCAACTTCGCCCAGGAGAAGTTCTCCGCCCAGACCGCCTACTGCCTGGGCGAGACGGGCAACGAGTACGACCAGGGCCTCATCACTTTCTTTGAGCAGGCCTTCACCGCCGCCGGCGGCAAGGTGGTCAAGGACTCCTTCCCCACCAACAACTCCGACTTCACCACCTACCTGAACAAGGCCAAGGAGGCCGGGGCCGACGTCATCTTCACCCCCGTGTCCATCGCCTACGCCACCCAGATCATCTCCCAGGCCTCTTCCCTGGGCATCACCGCCCCCTTCCTGGGCTCCGACACCCTGGACGACAACATGGTGCTGGACGCCGCCAAGGACACCGACGTGCAGCTCTACGTCTCCACCTTCTACCAGGAGGGCGGCTCCCCTGACTTCGACGAGGGCGTAAAGAACTACATCAACTCCAACGCCGACGCCAAGGCCGCCAACGGCGGCAACGACACCATCGCCGCCGTCACCGCCATGGGCTACGACGCCTATTACGTGGCCTTGGAGGCCATGAAGGCCGCCGGCAGCGTGGACCCCGCCGACATCAAGGCCGCCCTGCCCGGGGTGTCCTACGACAAGGGGGTCTCCGGCGCCATCGCCTTCGACGACGTGGGCGACGCCGTCCGTGACACCGCCTACATCAAGCACTCCACCAACACCGGCTTCTGGGAGCTGGAGACCGTCCAGACTGTTAAGTAAGCAAGCCCCTTTTTTCACGGGATAAAAACGAGCCGGCGGGGGCCTGGGGCCCCCGCCGCTCGTATGCCCCGCTTTTGGACCGCCTCGAAAGAAGGTCCGTTCCCTTTTTTCGAGACGGCCCACCGCTGTATGTCCCACTTTTAAGGGAGGATACCATATGGAATTCTTTATCTCCATCCTGCTCTCCGGCATCTCGGTGGGCGGGCAGTATGCCCTCATCGCCATCGGCTACACCATGGTCTACGGCATCCTGCGGCTCATCAACTTCGCCCACGGCGACGTGTTCATGGTGGCGGGCCTGCTGGGCATCTACATCTCCGCCGCCCTGCCCCTCTACCTGGCCCTTCCCCTGGTGCTCATCCTCACGGTGCTGCTGGGCTTCGCCATCGAGCGGGTGGCCTACAAGCCCCTGCGCTCCGCCCCCCGGATGAGCGTCATGATCTCCGCCATCGGCGTGAGCTACCTGCTGCAGAACACCGCCACCTACATCACCGGCGGCCAGCCCATGAGCTATCCCACCATCCCGGGCCTGGCCGATACCGTGACCATCGCGGGCACCCCCACCAAGTGGGTGGTCATCCTGACCCCCTTCCTGGTGGTGTTCCTGGTGCTGGCCCTCACCCAGCTCATCAACCGCACCAAGATCGGCATGGCCATGCGGGCGGTGGCCAAGGACTTTGAGACCAGCCAGCTTATGGGCATCAAGATCAACTCGGTCATCTCCACCACCTTTATCATCGGCTCCGCCCTGGCGGCGGTGGGCTCCATCCTCTACTTCACCAACTACCCCGCCATCACCCCCACCGCGGGGGCCATGCCGGGGCTGAAGGCCTTCGTGGCCGCCGTTTTCGGCGGCATCGGCTCCATCCCCGGGGCGGTCATCGGCGCCTTCCTCATCGGCATCTGCGAGAACCTCATCAAGTCCACCGACTTCACCGTGTTCTCCGACGCCTTCACCTTCGCCCTGCTCATCGTCATCCTGGTGTTCAAACCCACCGGGCTCTTTGGTGAGAAGGCCACGGACAAGGTTTAAGGGGGGAGCGGACATATGCTGAAACAAGAAAAAAGCAAGAAGGGCGCCTTCGCCGCCCTGGCCGCCGCCGCGGGGGTGCTGGTCCTGGTGATCCTGCTGGAGAACCTCACCGCCCTCTTCCCCGGCGCGCCCAAGGTCTTTGCCCCCACCAGCCTGCTGTTCACCGTGCTGAAAAAGGGCGCGGTGTACTCCCTGGTGGCGGTGTCCATGAACCTGCTCAACGGCTTTACCGGCCTCTTCTCCCTGGGGCAGGCGGGCTTCATGCTCCTGGGGGCCTATACCTACGCCATCCTCATGGTCCCCGCCGCCGACAAGGCCACGGTCTACTACCTCTTCGGCGGCTCGGCCGTCCCCTGCTCCATCCAGGACATCCTCAACGGCGTCTTCGGCGCCTCCGGCGCGGGCGGGGCGGTGAGCCTGGGCCTCAGCGTGGTCATCGCCATGGTGCTGGCCGGTCTGGTGGCCGCCCTCTTCGCCTTCCTCATCGGCCTGCCCGTGCTGCGGCTCAAGTCCGACTACCTGGCCATCGCCACCCTGGGCTTCGCCGAGATTTTGCGGGCCGTCTTCCAGTGGCAGCCCCTTGGCCCCATCACCAACGGGGCCAACATGCTCAAGAGCTTCCCCTCCTTCTCCAGCTTCAACATCACCGGGGCCGACGGCAAGATCATTCTACGGCTGTCCACCTTCTTCCCCTTCCTGGTGGCCATCCTCTGCATCGCCGTCATCGTCCTGCTCATCAACTCCTCCTATGGCCGGGCCTTCAAGGCAATCCGGGAGGACGAGATCGCCGCCGAGGCCATGGGCATCAACCTGGCCCACCACAAGATGCTCTCCTTCTGCATCTCCTCCTTCTTCGCCGGGGTGGGCGGCGCCCTCTTCGCCATGTACGCCGCCAACGCCCAGGCCAAGGTCTTCACCTCCACCATGACCTACGAGCTGCTGCTCATCGTGGTCATCGGCGGCATCGGCTCCATCTCCGGCTCCTGCATCGCCACCTTCCTCTACGTGGCCTGCTCGGAGTGGTGGCTCAGGTTCCTGGACACCGAGGTGGTGATGAAGTCGGGCGCTTCCAAGCTGGTCTTCAACGTGGTCTTCGCCCTGGCGGTCACCGCCATTGCCGCCCTGGCCTTCCTCAGCCAGAAGCGCAAGGGCAGAAAGCTCATCACCCAGCCCCCCGCCCCAGCCCCCGGGCAGAAGCGGGAGCGGCTCCAGGTCAACTGGGGCCTGCTGGCCCTGCTGGTGCTGGCGGCCGGGTTCCTCATCTGGGACGTAGTATTCGCCCTCAGCGCCGGGATGAAACTGCCTCTGCTGCGCAACGGTTTCCGCATGGTGGTGTTCTCCATCATCATCATGATCGTGGTCCTCTTCTTCCGCCGGGGCATCATGGGGGACAAGGAACTGTCCGACCTCTTCCGCCGGAAGGGCAGAAAACTGGATGAGGAGGCGGCGAAATGAGCGGCTTCGAGCATAAAGAACCCATCCTGCGCAACAAGAACATCGTGCTCAGTTTGGAGCACATCACCATGCAGTTCGGCGGCGTGGTGGCCGTCAACGACCTGACCCTCCATGTGGACAAGGGGGAGATTGTGGCCCTCATCGGCCCCAACGGCGCGGGCAAGACCACCGCCTTCAACTGCATCACCGGGGTCTACGAGCCCACCAACGGCCGGGTGGATTTCTGCCAGGACACCATCATCGAAAACCACCCCCAGGGCAAGATGCGCAAGCTTTACGCGGGCAGCGACCTGGGCAAGTACACCAACGCCATCCACCCCACCCCCGACCGGGTGACCCAGCTGGGCATCGCCCGCACCTTCCAGAACATCCGCCTTTTTGGGGCCCTCACCGTGTTTGAGAACGTCCTCATCGCCAAGCACATGCGGGCCAAACAGAACGTCTTTTCCGCTACCTTTCGGGCCAACGCCAAGGAGGAGAAGCGGATGCGGGAGGAGGCCATGGCCCTGCTGGAGGAGCAAGGGCTGGCCCACCTGAAGGACGAGGTGGCCTCCTCCCTGCCCTACGGCCTCCAGCGCCGGCTGGAGATCGCCCGGGCCCTGGCCACCAGCCCCCGGCTCCTGCTGCTGGATGAGCCCGCCGCGGGCATGAACCCCCAGGAGACTCAGGAGCTCACCGACTTCATCCGGAAGATCCGGGAGGAGTACGACCTGACCATTTTCATGATCGAGCACCACATGGACCTGGTGATGCAGATCTCCGACCGCATCTACGTGCTGGACTTCGGCAGGCTCATCGCCCAGGGGACTCCGGCGGAGGTGCAGAACGACCCGCGGGTGATCGCGGCCTATCTGGGGGTGGCGGAAGATGCTTAACATTGAAAACCTGAAGGTGAACTACGGCGGCATCGAGGCGGTGAAGGGCATCTCCTTCGCCGTCCCCGACGGCCAGATCGTCACCCTCATCGGGGCCAACGGCGCGGGCAAGTCCACCACCCTGCGCAGCGTGGCGGGGCTGGTGAAACCCTCCGCCGGGACCATCACCTGGAACGGGGAGGACATCACCGGAGTGTCCCCCGACCGCATCGTCTCCAAGGGCATCACCCTGGTACCCGAGGGCCGGCGGGTCTTTCCCGACCTGACGGTGCTGGAGAACCTGAAAATCGGCGCCTACCTGCGCAAGGACAGCCTGGAGGAGGACATCGAGTGGGTCTACTCCCTCTTTCCCCGGCTGAAGGAGCGCTCCTGGCAGGCGGCGGGCACCCTCTCCGGCGGCGAGCAGCAAATGCTGGCCGTGGGCCGGGCCCTCATGTCCCGGCCCGCCCTGATGATGATGGATGAGCCCTCTCTGGGTCTGGCCCCCCTGGTGGTGAAAGACATCTTCTCCATCATTCGGAAGGTCAACGAGCAGGGGGTCACAATTCTCCTCATCGAGCAGAACGCCAATATGGCCCTTCATGTGGCCGATACCGCCTACGTGCTGGAGACCGGGCGGCTCACCCTGTCCGGGACGGGGGCGGAGCTGCTGTCAAACGAGGCGGTCAAGAAGGCGTATCTTGGGTGAGCAATATTTTTTCTTCCATTGAATGATTGCACGTCGGGACGTGCGTATCTCTGGGGGACATTTCTTTTCGGTCTCAGGAAAGGGTGACCTGGCCGGCATAGCCGGCCAGCCTCCGCTAAAAATGCGCCACCGGCGCATTTTCTTAACGCTGCGGCCCCAGACCCCCCAAAGAAAAGTCTTGGGTGCTGTCCTGTACGCAGATTCCCCTTGTTAGTAGGAGGTCTACTGCCAGTTGCTTGGGGGAAAAGCACGGGAACGTCTGTGCGACACGTGGTTCCCCCAGCGCCGCTGCCGCTGACAGCTTCTTGATAAGGACTGGTCTTTAGCCTTCCCCTTGGGGGAAGGTGGCAGCCCGAAGGGCTGACGGATGAGGGGAACTGAGGATAATGGGAAAGGCTCTACAAAAGCGATAAGTTCCCCTCATCCGTCTCGCTACGCTCGACAGCTTCCCCCAGGGGAAGCCTTTAGAAACGAACCCCGGGGCCGCTACGAAGTGCGGCCCCGGGGTTTTATTACGTTCTTGTGGACAGCTCGGGGAGGTTTCCAAAGGAGGGGCACCTGCGGGGGTCCCTCTTTGGTCGTTGAGAGAGGGGGTCTCGGGGGGGTATGGAGGCTGTTCTTTTTAGAAAGAATAGCCCCCCACGGCTCCCCCACCTTCGGAAAGGTGTTATCAAACAAACTCCCCCGCCCAGTTCCCCTCCCGGAACACCGGCACCTCCGCCCCGTCGGCGGAAACCCCGGTAATGGACAAATCGGCGGTGCCGATCATGAAGTCCACGTGGGCGGCGGACAAATTCACATGGTGCTCGGCCAGCCCCTTCTCGTCCATTTCTAGCCCCCCGGCCACGCAGTGGGGAAAGCCCTTCCCCAGGGCCAGGTGGCAGGCGGCGTTCTCGTCATAGAGCGTGGAGTAGAAGAGGATGCCCGACTGGGCGATGGGGGAGGCGTGGGGCACCAGGGCCACCTCACCCAAGTGCCGCGCCCCCTCGTCGGTGTCCAGGATGCTCCGGAGCCGGTCCAGTCCGGCCTTAGCCCCGCAGTCCACCGCCGCGCCGTTCTCAAACCGGATCCAGAAGTCCTCGATGAGCCCGCCCTGGTAATTGAGCGGCAGGGCGGAGTGGACCACCCCGTCCGCCCGGTCCCGGTGGGGGGAGGTGAAAATCTCCTCGGTGGGCATGTTGGGGAAAAACCAGGTGCCGTCCACCGTCTCGGCCCCGCCCCCGGCCCAGATGTGGCCGGGGTTCATGCCCACGGTGAAGTCGGTGCCGTTGGCGGCGGTGTAATGGAGGGCGTCGAAGCCCTTGGCGTTCAAAAGCCGAATCCGCCGCTGGAGGGCGGCGGAGTGGGTCCTCCAGGCCCCCGCCGGGTCGGGGCCGTCCGCCCGGGCGGTGGAGAGGATGGCCTCCCACAGCTGTTCCACGGCCTCCCCCTCCGGCAGGCCGGGAAAGACCTTCCTCGCCCAGGCGGGGGTGGCCGCCCCGGCGATGCACCAGACGTTCCGGCCCATGTCCATCCCCTCATAGAAGGGCTTGCAGTCCCGGTGGGAGGCCCGGGCCCAGGCGGTGAACCGGGCGGGGTCGATGCCCGCCATGCCGTCGGGGTCCTCCCCGTCCAGGGTGAGGATGGCGGCCCCGGCCTGGGCGGCCCCGTTCAAAAGGGCCTGCTTCCAGGCGGGCACCGCCTCGAAGGCGGACATGGGGGCGTGAAGGTAGCGAAGGCGGCTCACCCCCTGGTCGGCCCACTCCACGGTCACCTCCCCGGCGCCGGCGGCCCAGGCCGCCTCGGCCACCATCCGGGCGAAGGGGGCGGCCTCCACGGGGGCGGTGAGGAGGAGGGGCTGGCCCGGCTTCAGGGCGCAGCCGGTTTCCACCAGGAGCTTGGCGTATTGGGGAAGAAGGGCTTTTATATCCATATTGAACGGCTTCCTTTCCTTGACGATTGACCCGATGTGATATAATATTAGACTGTAATAATATCTGTATGCCGTTCTGCGGCATATTTATCAATTATACTGTGAGGGAACTTGAATGGCAAGCAGAAAACCCCAATACGACAACTCATCCATCACCTCCCTGAAGGGGGCCGACCGGGTCCGCAAGCGCCCCGGCGTCATCTTCGGCTCCGACGGGCTGGACGGCTGTGAGCACGCCGTCTTTGAGATCCTCTCCAACGCCATCGACGAAGCCAAGGAGGGCCACGGCAACCTCATCACGGTCACCCGTTTCCTGGACCACTCCATCCAGGTGGAGGACCTGGGCCGGGGCTGCCCGGTGGACTGGAACG
This sequence comes from Oscillospiraceae bacterium, assembly GCA_022846075.1. Classification (GTDB taxonomy): domain Bacteria; phylum Bacillota; class Clostridia; order Oscillospirales; family Oscillospiraceae; genus Vermiculatibacterium. The sequence continues at coordinate 215,537 of AP025582.1, read as the reverse complement.
AAAAAGAGGGCAAGTTCAACTGGGAGCTGGTGTTCTGCGAGCTCTACGCCGGCGGCAAGTACGGCGGCGGGGACGACAACTACGAGTACTCCCTCGGCCTCAACGGCCTGGGCTCCTGCGCCACCCAGTACGCCAGCGAATACTTTGACGCCCTCATCCGCCGGGACGGCTTCGAGTACACCCTCCACTTTGAAAAAGGCGAGAACGTGGGCGGGCTCAAGAAAGAGCCCTATGCCGGGAAAAAGACCGGCTCCACCTTCCACTGGAAGCCCGACCTGGACGTGTTTACGGACATTGATATCCCAACGGAATATTACACCGATGTGATGAAGCGCCAGGCGGTGGTCAACGCCGGGGTCACCTTCCGGTTCAAGAACGAGACCACCCCCGGCAGGTTCGAGACTACCGATTTTCTCTACGAAAACGGCATCCAGGACTACGTCAAGGAGCTGGCGGGGGAAAAGTCCCTGACCCAGCCGGTGTTCTGGCAGACCGAGCGCAAAGGCCGGGACCGGGAGGACAAGCCGGAATATAAGGTAAAGCTGTCGGTCTCCTTCTGTTTTTCCAACACGGTGAATATCATCGAGTATTACCACAACTCCTCCTGGCTGGAGCACGGCGGCAGCCCGGAGAAGGCGGCCAAGTCCGCCTTCGTCTCCGCCATCGACGGGTACCTCCGCCAGCAGGGGAAGTACCAGAAGAACGAGAGTAAGATCACCTGGAACGACATCATGGACTGTCTGGTGATGGTGTCCAACAACTTCTCCACCCAGACCTCCTACGAAAACCAGACCAAGAAGGCCATCAACAACAAGTTCGTCCAGGAGGCCATGACCGACTTCCTCAAGGAGCAGATGCAGGTCTACTTCATCGAAAACCCCTTCGACGCGGAGAAGATCGGCGAGCAGGTGCTCATCAACAAGCGCTCCCGGGAGTCCGCCGAGAAGGCCCGGCTGAACATCAAGAAAAAGCTGACGGGGAACATGGACCTGTCAAACCGGGTCCAGAAGTTCGTGGACTGCCGCACCAAGGACGCCGAGCGCCGGGAGCTCTACATCGTGGAGGGCGACTCCGCCCTGGGCTCGGTCAAGCTGTCCCGGGACGCGGAGTTCCAGGGCATCATGCCCGTCCGGGGTAAGATCCTGAACTGCCTCAAGGCCGACTACGCCAAGATCTTCAAGTCGGAGATCATCACCGACCTTTTGAAGGTCCTGGGCTGCGGCATCGAGGTCAACGACAAGCACGCCAAGGACCTGGCCTCCTTCGATTTGATGAACCTTCGCTGGAGCAAGGTGGTCATCTGTACCGACGCCGACGTGGACGGCTACCAGATCAGGACCCTCATCCTGACCATGCTCTGGCGGCTCACCCCCACCCTCATCCGCCGGGGGTACGTGTATATCGCCGAGTCCCCCCTCTACGAGATCAATTACAAGGAAAAGACCTGGTTCGCCTATTCCAACAAGGAGAAGGACGACATCGTGGCCGAAATCGGCGCGGACAAGAAAATCAGCATCCAGCGCTCCAAGGGCCTGGGCGAGAACGAGCCGGAGATGATGTGGCTGACCACCATGAACCCGGACACCCGGCGGCTCATCAAGGTGATGCCCGAGGACGTGGAGGCCACCGCCCGGATGTTCGACCTTCTTCTGGGGGACAACCTCCAGGGCCGGAAGGACCACATCGCGGAAAATGGGTACAAATTCCTGGAGCTGGCCGACATCTCCTGATCTGTAAACGGTTTGATACACAATTTGTTTGTGTTTATGATAGGGTATCCATAGAAGCTGCTGAAACCGTGCGGAGCGAGTCCCCAATAAAAAGGAGGTATTTTCCATGAAGCATCGTCGTTTTCTCGCCGCCCTCACCGCCCTGACGCTGGGGCTGTCCCTGTCCGTTCCCGCCTTTGCCGAGGAGGCGGAGCCCACCCCTGAGGAGATCCAGGCCATTACCGAGGCCTATGACTTGGACATCCCCGCGCCGCTGCTTGTCCCCGAGGCGGAGGCTGACGTCGGGATCTCCGTCAGCGCCAACACCGTGTCGGACTACGAGGCTTTTGAGACCCAGTTCATCGCCGATTATACCGCCGCCCACCCCGAGGAGTACGCCGCCTTTGACGCCGACGCCTGGTTCGCCGAGAGCTGGGGAAGCGGCTGTGCCGTCTGGACCAAGGAGGAGTACATGACCTTCTTCGAGGTCGACGACGCCGGCTTCAAGGACGCCATGTGGCGGGAGTACCTCAGCGACCAGGTTTACGACGCCTACTCCAGCTACGTGGTGACGTCTTACGAGGCCGCCCACCCCGAGGAGATGGCCAATTTTGACGTAAACGCCTATCTGGTCTCCCAGGGTTATCAGGACCCGACGGAGGCGTTCATGGAGGATTACGGCTTGGACAGCCCGGACCAGGTGCCCGCCCGTGCGAAGTTCCTCTATATCAACGACCGTCTGAACGTGGCCGAGACCCACGCCAAGGCGGAGGCCTACCGGGCCGCCGACCCGGAGAGCTGGGAGAACTTTGACGCCGACACCTTTTTTGAGGAGAGCTTCTACTTCTATGACGGCAAGGACGCTTACATGGACCTCTATACCCTCCTGAGTCAGGAGGAATTTGCCGAGGATATGTACGTGGAGTACATGACCTATTACAACTATGACTCCAACTGGTATCCCGGTCAAAGCTCCGGCGACCGCCCCCTGACCCTGGTGTCCAACGGCGAGTATGTGGACACCGAGCTCACCGCCGTGGACGGCGTGACCTACGTCTCCGCCGAGACCGCCAACACCCTCTTCGGCGCCCACTTCACCGAGGAGAGCGTCCCCCTCCGCACCGCCGCCGAGTCCAACGGCTGGGACGTGGTGTGGAACGCCAACCAAAACCAGGTGGTGCTTTTGAACCGGGAGACCATGATGGCCGGGACCGACTTCTCCTCCTTTGACAAGCTGATGAACCGGCTGATGAAGGCCCAGATGGGCGAAGCCGGCCAGAGCTACCGTACCACCGGCACCTCCGACATCTCCTTTACCGCCTTCAACTCCATCGACGGCGACAAGACCTACCACGCCACGGTGAAGAGCGAGGCTCTCTTCCGGGACAATGTGTACGACGTGACCGTGACGGTGAGCGTGGCCGACCTGCTGGGCCTTCTGAGCCAGCAGACCCTCGACAAGCTGGCCGCCGACATGCCCAAGTTCACCCTCAAGGACCTAAAGACCCTGCTCACCGGCATCAAGGTGGAGCTTATCATGAACCTGGACACCGGGATGGTCTACTGGAACGCCCCCATCCTGGCCTCCTTTGACGACAGCGTCAGCGCCGACACCTGGTACGCCCTGGACCTGGGCCTCACCGCCGACAGCCTCAAGAAGATGATGGCCGGGGAGTGGAACACCGCCGACATCCTCTACGACGAGCTGGTCGCCCAGAGCGAGTCCAGCTGGAGCCCCACCTACTCTTATTACTCCTTCACCAGCTCCCTGGACACCTTGGCCCTCCTCTTCGGCGCCGACCGGTTCACCGAGAGCGGCGGCACCCTCACCTGGAAGATCGACGCCAAGACCGTCAACGGCCTGATGTCCGAGCTGGCCGGGCAGGACGTCTCCATCTTCAAGGAGTATGACATGGCCATCTCCGTGAGCGAGAACGGGAAGTTCTCCGCCAAGGCCGCCTTCCGGATGGACATGGACGCCGCGGCCGCCATGATCGCCGACAGCAGTTGGTATGCCACCGGCGCCGCCGAGACCGCCGCCATCACCTGGGCCATGAACCTCTTCGATTTCCGCATGGCCTCCTCCTCCTCCGGCACCGCCGACCAGGCCTCCGGCACCGCCGAATTCCACTGGAAGAACCAGTTCTCCCTAAAGATGGACACCCAGTCCAGCCGGAAAAAGACCTCCGACGTGCCCACCGCCGCGCCTCCCGAGGGAGCCGAGCTGGTGGAGCTGGGCAGCTTCTGATCGAAGGAGCTTCCCTTTCCCCGCGACCCAAACAGCGCCGCCGGCCCGCCCCTCAGAAGGGGGCGGGCCGGCAATGCTGATTTTTCCCCTGTCTCCGTATCCCGGCTTTTTTCATACCACCCCGCGTGGTGAGAAGGAGGAAGGTTTTTATGAGGCGCAATTCGTTTCTCCCGCTGTCCCTGGTATTGGCCCTGCTGCTGGCGCTCTTCCCCGCCGCCCGGGCGGCCGATTCCGTCACCCCCACGCCGCCCCCCTGGTGCCCCGAGGAGGAATACGCCGTGTTTGAGGGCAGCACGGCCTATGACGGCGAGACCTGGGACACCATTTTACAGCTCCGCGCCCACGCGGAGGCGGGGAACCCGGCGCCCCAGAGCGGCACGGATACCGTCCTCTACAACCGCCGCCGGGCCCTGACCTACTCTAATGACCCCGGCGTCCGCTTCGAACTGGGCCTGCTGTCCCTCCAGTTTGCCGTCAACGCGGCATCCCGGGGGCAGACGGAGAAAATCGGAAGCGACTTCGAGCTGGCCGCCCACTACGCCCCCGGCCAGGAGCCCGGGCGCTATCTGGCCTATCTCTGGAACGCCAGGGCCAACCTCTGGGACCAGGACGTGACCGGGGGTCTGGAGGGCAAGGGCCTGAGCTTCTTCGTGGGCGCGCTGAGCTATCTGCTGGACTACCCTCAGTTCACCATGTCCGCCCTGCTGGACTGCCCCCTGCTGGCCCAGCTGCCCCAGGAAAAACGGGACGTGGCGGAAAATCTGCTTCTGGTCACCCTGGACGGCGATGTGGTCCACCCCCGCGCCGTCCGCTACGACGCCAATTACGTGGACACCTCCACCGCCCAGACCCGCAATGACCGCACCATGGTCCCCGTGCGCCGTCTGGCCGAGCTGATGGGGGCCACGGTGGACTACGACGCCTCCACCGGGCAGGTCACCATCACCCGGGCCGGGGACACCATCGTTATGACCCTGGGCGAGACCACCGCCCTGCAAAACGGCGTCCCCCTCCAGATGGATGTGGCCCCCTACGCCGAAAACAGCCGCACCTACATCCCCATCCGCTACATCGCCGAGTTTTTCGGCCAGAAGGTGGAATGGCTGCCGGAGAAGCGGCAGGTGGCCATCACTGAGGACAAATCGGCGGCGGGGGACTCCAATCTGGAGGCGTGGGCCCTGGGCATGGGGGCCGTCCTCAGCGCCGAGAACCACAGCGGCGACACCGCCCTCTTCGGCGGCAAGCGCCGCTTCGGCGCCGCCCCGGTAGGCAGCGCGGTGACAAACGCGCTGGAGACCACCGGCCCCGACTTCGCCCGCCAGAGCTTCCGCAACGGCTGGCCCATCGACAGCCGGGAGACATTGACCGCCTCCATCGACGGACTTCTGGCCGCCCCCGGCGCTTACCCCGCCTGGGACCTGTTCCGCGTCAGCAGTCTGGCCCAGTGGGGCTACCTGGCCGGCTACGTGACCTACCCCGAGGCCCTGGAGCTGGTGGAGCCCGCCGCAAGGCTGCTGTGTGAGGATTTTTCCTCCTGGGACGACGCCTATGAGGACTACCTGAACGGCTATACCCGCTGGGCCGGGACCTACGAGCCGGGCCAGGACGTCTGGCAGACCGAACGGGGCCTTGTCTATCAGCAGTTAAAGGCCGACCCCGCCACCGCCCCCATCTTCGACGACACCCTCTTTCAAACCGGCGTCCTCGGACTGCCGGAGTGAGACAGAAACCTGACGACAAGGACTGATACCAATGGCAAAGAAAAAGAGCCCCGATGAGGTGAAGCACCGCCCCGCCGACCCCAATGTGATGGGCCTTCGGCCCGAGGTGCTGGAGCAGCCCATCACCCAAACCCTGGAGATCAACTACATGCCCTACGCCATGAGCGTCATCATCTCCCGGGCCATCCCCGAGATCGACGGCTTCAAGCCCTCCCACCGCAAGCTCCTCTACACCATGTACCAGATGAAGCTGCTGGGGGGCGGGCGGATCAAGTCGGCCAACATCGTGGGCCAGACTATGAAGCTGAACCCCCACGGGGACCAGGCCATCTACGACACCATGGTGCGCCTCTCCCGGGGCTACGGGGCCCTTCTCCACCCCCTGGTGGACTCCAAGGGCAACTTCGGCAAAGTCTACTCCCGGGACATGGCCTGGGCCGCCAGCCGGTACACCGAGGCCCGGCTGGACCCCATCTGCGCCGAGTTCTTCCGGGACATCGACCAGGACGCCGTGGACTTCGTGCCCAACTATGACGGCTCCCTCACCGAGCCCACTCTTCTGCCCACCACCTTCCCCAACGTGCTGGTGTCCTCCAACATGGGCATCGCCGTGGGCATGGCCTCCAACCTGTGCGGCTTCAACCTCCACGAGGTCTGCGAGGCCACCATCGCCTTTATGAAGGACCCGGAATGCGACCTGCTGTCCATCCTGAAGGCCCCCGATTTCCCCACCGGCGGCCAGCTTCTCTACGACGGGGCGGCCATGGCCGCTATCTACAACACCGGCCGGGGCTCCTTCCAGGTCCGGGCCAAGTGGCGCTACGTGAAGGAAGAGAACGTCATCGAGATCTTTGAGATCCCCTATACCACCACCGTCGAGGCCATCATGGACAAGGTGACGGAGCTGGTGAAGGCGGGAAAGCTCAAGGAGATCGCCGACATGCGGGATGAGACCGACCTGAACGGCCTCAAGCTCACCATCGACCTGAAGCGGGGCACCGACCCGGACAAGCTGATGGCCCGGCTCTTCAAGTCCACCCCCCTCCAGGACTCCTTCGGCTGCAACTTCAACATCCTCATCGCCGGGATGCCCCGGGTGATGGGGGTGCGGCAGATCTTGGAGGAGTGGGTGGCCTGGCGGGTGGAGAGCATCCGCCGCCGGACCTATTTCATCCAGAAAAAGAAAAAGGACAAGCTCCACCTTTTGAAGGGCCTTAAAAAGATCCTGCTGGACATCGACCGGGCCATCAAGATCATCCGGGACACCGAGGCTGACGCCGAGGTCATTCCCAACCTGATGATCGGCTTCGGCATCGACCAGATCCAGGCCGAGTATGTGGCGGACATCCGCCTGCGGAACATCAACAAGGAGTACATCCTCAAACGGGTGGCCGAGACCGAGGACCTGGAGAAGGAGATCGAGGACCTCCAGGACATCCTGGACCACCCCCAGCGGGTGAAGAGCATCATCGCCGGCGAGCTCAAGGAGGTGGAGAAAAAGTACCCCGCCCCCCGGCACACCGAGATCGTCTACGAGCATCAGCGCTCCGACGAGCCCGAGCCCGAGGAGGAGGTCCCCGACTACCCGGTGCATGTCTTCCTCTCCAAAGAGGGATACTTGAAGAAGATCACCCCCCAGTCCCTTCGGATGAGCTCCGACCAGAAGTACAAGGAGGGGGACGGCCCCTACCTGCGCTGGGACGGCAGCAACCGGGACGAGCTGCTGGTCTTTACCGACACCCAGCAGTGCTACAAGACCCGGCTTTGCGACTTCGACGACGCCAAGGCCAGCGTCCTGGGGGATTACCTCCCCACAAAGCTGGGCATGGACCCCGGGGAGAGCGTGGTGTGGGCCTGCGTCACCGGCGACTACTCCGGCCACCTGCTGTTCTTCTTCCAGAACGGCAAGGCGGCCCGGGTGGAGCTGGCGGCCTACCAGACCCAGACAAGGCGCAAGAAGCTGACGGGGGCCTACTCCGACAAGTCCCCCCTGGCGGCGGCCTACCATCTGAAGGAGGACCTGGAGATGGCCCTCACCTCCTCCGAGGGCCGGTGCGTGATCTTCCACACCGCCGTCCTGGCCCCCAAGGCCACCCGCTCCACCCAGGGGGTCAACGTGATGACCCTCAAGCCCAAGTATCACCTGGAGACCGCCCGGCCCCTGGCCGACACCGCCATCCAGGACCCCGCCCGGTACCGGGCCCGCTCCCTCCCCGTGGCCGGGGCCCTTTTGAGGGAGACCGACCGGGGGGAGAAGCAGCTCTCCCTGCTGGAGGAATAACGGAGGCGTCCACATGAAGCGTTCCGCCCGGAAACTGGTCCAAAACTATATCCTCATCCTGCTGGGCTCCGCCCTCTACGCCCTGGCCTTCGACTGGTGCTTCGTGCCCAACGGCATCGCCTTCGGCGGCATCACGGGCCTGGCCCAGATCATCAATTCCCTGCTGCCCTGGGCCCCGGTGGGCACGGTGGTCATCGTCCTGAACGTGCCCCTCTTCCTGCTGGGGTGGCGCTTCCTGGGCGGGCACCTGCTGGTGTCCTCCCTGGTGTCCATGGCGGTGTCCTCCCTCATGATCGACGGCCTGGCCCTGGTGTGTGAGTTCCCCACCATGGAGCCGCTGCTGGGCTGCATCTTCGGCGGGGTGCTGCTGGGGGCCGGGCTGGGTGTCATCTTCCTCCAGGGGGCCACCACCGGCGGCACCGACATCGTGGCCCGGCTTTTGAAGCTCAAGCTGGCGTGGCTGCCCATGGGCAAGCTCCTCATGGTCATCGACCTGACGGTCATCGTGGCGGTGGCCGTGGCCTTCCGCAGCCTGGAGACCGCCCTCTACGGCGTGGTGGCCCTCTATATCTCCACCCTGGTGATGGACGGGGTGCTCTACGGGCTGGACAACGCCCGGGTGTGCTATATCATCAGCGACAAGCCCGAGGAGATCGCCCGGGTCATCATCGACGATTTGGACCGCAGCGTCACCTATCTGGACGGGGAGGGGGGCTACTCCGGATCCGCCAAGAAGGTCATTCTCTGCGCCTTTAAGCAGCGGCAGATCGTCGCCATCAAGGAGACGGTGCGGCAGGTGGACCCCAACGCCTTTATGATCGTCGCCGCGGCCCACGAGGTGCTGGGCGAGGGATTCCGCAGCTACCATCAAAACGAATTATAAGGGTCCTTCCGCCTCGAAGGCGGAAGGACAAAAAGGAGGTTGTGCTCATGACAAACTGGGATGCTCTGACCCAAACCCTGGAGCGCCACGGCTTCACCGTCTCCCGCTTCGCCACCGGGAGAGAGGCCGCCGCCTACATAGACGGGAAAATCGATGGAAAGACCGTGGGCATGGGCGGCTCCATCACCCTGAAGGACCTGGGGCTCTATGAGCTCCTGGCCGCCCACAACACCGTCCACTGGCACTGGAGCGGGGACGGACAGCCCGCCCGGGCCCGGGACCTGGCCGTGGGCGCCCAGGTCTATCTCTCCTCCGTCAACGCCCTGGCCGAGACCGGGGAAATCATCAACATCGACGGCACCTGCAACCGGGTGGCCTCCCTCCTCTATGGACACGAGGAGGTCTATCTGGTGGTGGGGGCCAACAAGATCGCCCCAGACGCCGAGGCCGCCCTCTGGCGGGCCCGGAACGTGGCCTCCCCCAAAAACGCCCAGCGCTTGGGCCGAAAGACCCCCTGCGCCGTGAAGGGCGACCGCTGCTATGACTGCGACAGCCCGGAGCGGGTCTGCGGCAGCCTGGTCACCCTGTGGCGCAAGCCGGGGGGCATCGGCCGGATGGAAGTGGTGCTGGTGGAGGAAGACCTGGGATACTGAGCCCACGGGCGGAAAGGAGGCGGCGGAATGAAAAAGCGGGTCCTGGCCCTGGCCCTGTGCGGGTGTCTCGCCCTCACCGGGTGCTCGGCCATGCTGGAGCGGTCCTATGAGTCCACCGCCGCCCACGTGGACAAGCCCGTCACCGCCGAGGACTCCTCGGTGCTGCGGGTGGAAAACTACCAGGAGCTGGTCTCCGCCGTCCTCTACCTGGTCACCCAGTGCCAGGAGGAGGGGGCCATCCAGCTCTACGACTACCAGGGAGACGTGGAGCGGGACCTGACCGACGCCTGCCTGGAGGTGGCCAAGGAGGACCCCCTGGGGGCCTACGCCGTGGACTACATCAAGCACGAGTACACCCGGGTGGTGTCCTATTACCAGGCCACCGTGTCCATCCGCTACCGGCGCACCCCGGAGCAGGTGCGCTCCATCGTCAACGTCACCGGCGCCAGCGCCATCCGGGACCAGCTCCAGGACGCCCTGGCCGCTTTCTCCAGCGAGGTGGTGCTGCGGGTGGCCTACTTCGCCGAGGACGAGGCCTCCATCGCCCAGCTCATCCGTCAGGCCTACTACGACACCCCCGTGGCCGCCCTGGGGATGCCCGCGTCCGAGATCACCCTCTACCCCGACAGCGGCAGCCAGCGGGTGGTGGAGATCCTGCTCACCTACCCCGAGGAGAGCGAGGCACTGTGGCGCAAGAGCGACCTTCTCTCCGCCCAGGCCGGGACCATCTCGGCCGCCTTCCGGGGGCTGGACGCCCGCTCCACCGCCCTCCGGGCCGCCTCGGAGCTGCGGGGCTACGCCGCCTATGACCCCGAGGGGGGCTCCACCGCCTACGACGCCCTGGTGGGGGGCTCCGCCAACGCGGAGGGGCTTGCCCTGGCCTACGAGCTTCTCTGCCAGCAGGCCGACGTGACCTGCGAGGTGGTGGAGGGCACCCGCCTGGGCCAGAGCTGGTTTTGGAACGTGGTGCAGACCAGCTCCGGGGAGCGGCTCTACCTGGACGCGGTCTACGGCGACGGCCTGCTCCACACCGACCAGGAGCTGGCGGTCGTGGGCTACCAGTGGGCCGGCGCCCCCGCCGAACTAAGCGGGGCCGCCGGATAGCCACATTTTTCCGCCCCAAAGCGATATTTTCCCTTTACAATGGGGAAAATCTATGATATATTTTGAAAGCACGCCAACCTGCCCGCCGGCTTAGAGATCGGGAGACGGCCTCTTTCCAGGAGGTGTTCACCCACCCATCCCTCAGCCCTCTGGGCAATGAAAAATGAAAGGTGGAACCCAAACATGATCCGTAAGGACGAAAAGACGGCCGTTATCGAGGCCAATCGCACCCACGCCACGGACACCGGCTCTCCCGAGGTCCAGATCGCCATTCTCACCGCCCGCATCAACGAGCTCACCGAGCATCTGCGCACCCACATCCACGACAACCACTCCCGTCGTGGCCTGTACAAGATGATCGGCAAGCGCCGCAAGCTGCTGGACTATCTGGCCAACAAGGACGTGGAGCGCTATCGTGCCCTCATCGCCAAGCTGGGCATCCGTAAGTAAGAAACGTGAATCAGGGTGGCGGGTTTGACCCGCCACCCTGTTCCCCTATTTCGAGAGGCAAACTTACCTCCGCAAAGCCGCCGATTTAGCAGTTGAATCTGGGCCCCGTCCGCCGGGGGAGGCATGGATTCAAGTGCTAAAGGAGGAGGCCGCGCGGGGAGAACAAAGGAGGACAAAATCATGTCAACCGTCATCACCCACAAGCAGTTCCCCAACCGCAAGGTCTACGAGATGGACCTGGCCGGCCGCCCCCTGAAGCTGGAGATCGGCAAGGTGGCCGAGCTGGCCAACGCCTCCGCCATGGTCACCTACGGCGAGACCACCGTGCTGGTGGCCGTCACCGCCTCCGCCCGTCCCCGGGACGGCATCGACTTCTTCCCCCTGTCCGTGGACTTCGAGGAGAAGCTCTACGCCGTGGGCCGCATCCCCGGCTCCTTCATGCGCCGGGAGGGCCAGCCCTCTCTGCCCGCCGTGCTGGCCAGCCGGGTCATCGACCGGTCCATCCGGCCCCTGTTCCCCTATGACTTCCGCAACGACGTGGTGGTCACCTGCACCGTCATGAGCGTGGACCGGGACTGCTCTCCCGAGGTCACCGCCATGATCGGCGTGTCCGCATGCCTGGCCTTCTCCGACATCCCCTGGGCCGGCCCCATCGGCTGCCTGGAGGTGGGCTACGTGGACGGCCAAATCGTCATGAACCCCAACCAGGAGCAGCGCCACAACTCCAAGCTGGACCTGACCGTGGCCGCCTCCCAGGAGAAGGTCATCATGATCGAGGCCGGCGCCAGCGAGCTGCCCGACGACATCATGTACGACGCCATCGTGAAGGCCCACGAGGAGATCAAGGCCCAGGTGGCCCTCATCAACCGCATCGTGGCCGAGATCGGCCGGGAGAAGATGACCTACGACCACGCCGACTTCAACCAGGAGCTCTTCGACAAAATCGTGGCCGCTACCATGGACGAGGCCAAGGCCGCCATGGACACCGACGACAAGAACGTCCGGGAGACCCGGTGGAACGCCCTCATCGACCACTGGCACGAGCTGTTCCTGGAAGAGTACCCCGACATGGACAAGTATCTGGAGGAAATCACCTACAAGTTCCAGAAGAAAATCGTCAAGGCCTGGCTCCTGGAGGGCCACCGGGTGGACGGACGGGCCAAGAACGAGATCCGGCCCCTGGGCGCCGAGGTGGGCGTCCTGCCCCGGGTCCACGGCTCCGGCCTCTTCACCCGCGGCCAGACCCAGGTGCTCTCCATCTGCACCCTGAACACCCTCTCCGCCAACCAGAAGCTGGACACCATCTGGGAGGACACCGAGAAGCGGTACATGCACCACTACAACTTCCCCTCCTACTCCGTGGGCGAGGCCCGGGGCGCCCGGTCCACCAACCGCCGGGAAAAGGGACACGGCGCCCTGGCCGAGCGGGCCCTGGACCCCGTCATCCCCTCCGTGGACGAGTTCCCCTACGCCATCCGGGTGGTCTCCGAGGTGGTGAGCTCCAACGGCTCCACCTCCCAGGGCTCCATCTGCGGCTCCACCCTGGCGCTGATGGACGCCGGCGTGCCCATCAAGGCCCCCGTGGCCGGCATCTCCTGCGGCCTCATCCAGGACGATGACGGCGGCTTCACCACCTTCATCGACATCCAGGGGGTGGAGGACTTCCACGGCGAGATGGACTTCAAGGTGGCCGGCACCAAGGCCGGCATCACCGCCATCCAGATGGACATCAAGAACGACGGCCTGTCCCACGCCATCATCAAGGAGGCCCTGGAGATCACCAAGGACGCCCGGTTCGCCATCCTGGACGAGATCATGCTCCCCTGCATCTCCGCCCCCCGGTCCGAGGTGAGCAAGTACGCCCCCAAGATGATCACCATGAAGATTGACTCCGACAAGATTCGGGAGGTCATCGGCAAGGGCGGCTCCGTCATCCAGAAGATCACCGCCGAGTCCGGCGCCCAGATCGACATTGAGGACGACGGCACCATCCACATCGCCTCTCCCGATTCCGCCGCCTGCGACGTGGCCAAGAAGATGATCGAAACCATCGTGTTCGTGCCCGAGGTGGGCGCCCTCTATTATGGCAAGGTGGTGCGCATCATGACCTTCGGCGCCTTCGTGGAGCTGGCCCCCGGCAAGGACGGCATGGTGCATATCTCCAAGCTGGCCGACCGCCGGGTGGAGAAGGTGGAGGACGTGGTCAACATCGGCGATATGATTTGGGTGAAGGTCACCGAAATCGACGAGAAGGGTCGGGTCAACCTCTCCTATAAGGACGCGTTGAAGGAAATGAAGGATAACCCTGGGATTAAGAAGTAAGGTTTACCTTAAAAGGGCCACCCGCTTTTGTTGGCGGGTGGCCCTTCTTTATTTGCGTGCTTGCACGTCGAGACGTGCGTAAATCTGGGGGACGTTTCTTTTCCCGAGGAAAAGAAACGCCGCCCCAGACCCCCAAAGAAAGGTCTTTGGTGCTGACCTGGACACAGCCTCCCTTTCCAGTAGAAGGTCTTGTGCCCGTTGATAGGGGTACAAGCACGGGTGCGTCTGTCAACCCGTGGTCCCTCTTGCGCCGCTGCCGCTGACGTGTTCTTGATGGATGGGTGGGTTCGGGCGGATGCTATCCGCCCCTACAGATATGGGGAGCCGCCCATGATTCGGATTTTCCTTGTAGGGGCGGCTATCAGCCGCCCGCCCCGTGCCCCTATGGGGCAATGTTTCGAACATACTATCTGTGGCCTGTATTGTATAGTCAAAATAATGACTATATGCTTTCGGGCCGTTATCATCTATACTATGCCAGAGGTAATTAAAATGACAGGCCCCAAAAACATTACCGGCATCAACCTTCACTATTACCGCACCCAAGCAGGGCTCTCCTACGCCGCCCTCTCCCGCCTTCTGCGCGAAAACGGCTTTATCATATCCCCCCGCCGCTTGAAGCGCATTGAAGACCAGGTTTGCAAGGTCTACGCAAAAGATTTGCTTGCACTATCCAGAGTTTTCCACACATCCTCCGACTCCCTGATTGCGGACGCTCCCCCACAGCCGAACCCCGGCGGCGTTACAAAGTAAGCCGCCGGGGTCATCCCACCCTCTTGTGGACAGCCCGGGGAGGTTTCCAAAGCGAGGGGGACCTCAGTCCCCCTCCTTTGGCCGTTGAGAGTGGAGGTCCAGGGGGAGAGAGAGTCGGAACTCTCTCCCCCTGGCGTCTTTTCTGGGGGGTCTGGGGGTGCCATCTTTTCCACGTGGAAAAGATGGTCCCCCAGGCCTTCCCACCTTCCCTAAGGTGGCCTCACAGCAAATCCAGTTTGCTGTCCGCCTCCGTAATGGGCCGCACCGTCCGGCAGGGGTTCCCGTACGCCAGCCACCCGGCGGGGACATCCTTGGTGACCACGCTCCCAGCCCCCACCACGGCCCCGTCCCCGATGGTGACCCCGCCGCACACCACCACGTTGCACGCCAGCCACACGTGGCTGCCGATGACGATGCCGGGGGCGTACTCCGAGGTGGACACGTGTCCGTCGGGGTAGGTCATGGTCTCCCGCTCGCTGGAAATCAGCGGGTGGGTGGTGGCCATCAGGGACACGTTGGGCCCGAACATCACCCGGTCCCCGATGACGATGGGCCCGTCGTCCATCACCGTCAGGTTGAAGTTGGCGAAAAAGTTGTCCCCGATCTTGGTATGACAGCCGTAGTTGAACTGGATGGGCCCCTGGAAATAGTAGTTCTCCCCGATGGCGCCAATAAATTTCCGGACGATGGGCAGCCGCTCCGGGTCATACTCGTCCATGGCGTTGAATCTCTGGCACAAAACATGGGCCTTGTGCTTCAAGTCCCGCAGCTCCTGGCTCCTGGCGTCAAAGAGCTTTCCGGCCAGCGCCCGCTGGTGCTGGGTCATAAATATCCCCTCCTTTTTCCTTATTGTAATGCGTACTGAACAAGGCCATTTGGTCTTGTTCAAGTGCAAGGTTTTTCCCGCAAATGCGGAAAAACCTTGCACTCCACAGGTGCCTTTTTAAAAGGCGCCTGTGGGTACGCATTGAAACAATGGCCGAATTTCATAAAAACGGCTGCTTTCAGCCGCTTTTATGAAATTGCGCGGCATCGCCGCGTGAATCAACCGCATTGCGGTTGATTCATCGGACATTATTATAACATTTTTCGCCTCCGGGGTCGAAAACTTTTTCTTGACAAACGGGAAATCCATGATATCATTACTTCAGCTTTTTTAGTTAAAAGTTTTTAATTAAAATCATTGAACTAATAAGGAGTATATGACAATGGAATTCGAGAAAGTGCGCGACATCATTGTGGAGACCCTGAGCTGCGACGCCGACAAGGTGGTGCTGGAGGCCAACCTGGCCGACGACCTGGAGGCCGACTCCCTGGCCGCCGTGGAGCTGTCCATGGCGCTGGAGGAGGCCTTCGGCGTGACCATCCCCGACGAGGACGTGGCCAACTTTAAGACCGTGGGCGACATTGTGGACTACATCAAGACCCACGCCAACTGAGAACGTCAAAGGCCCGTCGGAAATCGCCGATGGGCCTTTTCCAACTCAGAAAGGAGCATACCCCAATGACCAACGAAGAAATTTTTGCCCTGATGGCCCGGTTTGAGCAGAGCGCCTGCGCCACCTTCAAGCTGACCATGAAGGACTTCTCCCTGGAGCTGGGCAAGGCTGTGGCTTCCGCGCCCACCTCGGCCCCGGTTGCCTTCCCCGCCCCGGCCTCCGCCGCCCCCGCGCCGGAGAAGCCGGAAGGGCTTTTTGTCACCGCCCCCCTGGTGGGCACCTACTACGCCTCCGCCGCCCCGGACCAGCCCCCCTTCGTGAAGGCGGGGGACAAGGTGAAAAAGGGGCAGACCGTGTGCCTGATGGAGGCCATGAAGATGATGAGCGAGGTCCCCGCCCCCTGTGACCTCGTCGTGGAGGAGCTTCTGCGGTCTGACGGAGAACTGGTGGCCTTCGGGGACGCCATTCTCCGCTACCGGGCGGTGTAACCATGTTCAAGCGGGTTTTGATTGCCAACCGGGGGGAGATCGCCCTCCGGGTCCTCCGGGCCTGCCGGGATTTGGACATCGACACGGTGGTGATCCACTCCACCGCCGACGCCGACTCCCTGGCCGTCCAGTTCGCGGGGCGGGCGGTGTGCGTGGGCGGGCCTCGTGCCGCCGACAGCTACCTGAACACCGCCGCCATCCTCACCGTGGCCCAGGCCACGGGGTGCGACGCCGTCCACCCCGGCTACGGCTTCCTCTCGGAGAACGCCGACTTCGCCGACGCCTGCGGGCAGGCGGGGCTGAAATTCATCGGCCCTTCCGGGGACGTCATCCGTAAAATGGGCAACAAGGCCGCCGCCCGGGAGCTGATGAAGTCCGTGGGCGTGCCCGTGGTCCCCGGCTCCGACGGGGCCGTTTTGGACGCCGCCCAGGCCAAGGCCGTGGCCGACGCCATTGGCTACCCCGTCCTCATCAAGGCCGCCGCGGGCGGCGGCGGGCGGGGGATGCGCCGGGCCTTCACCCCCGAGGAGGTGGAGGCCAAATTCGAGGAGGCCCGCGGCGAGGCGGTGGCCAACTTCGGCGACGGGGAGATGTACCTGGAAAAGCTCATCCTCTCCCCCCGGCACATTGAGTTTCAAATCCTGGCCGACCAGCAGGGGAACGTCATCCAGCTGGGGGAGCGGGACTGCTCCATCCAGCGCAAGAACCAAAAGCTGATTGAGGAATCCCCTTCCAAGGCCCTGACTCCCGAGCTGCGGGAAAAGATGGGGGCCGCCGCCGTCCTAGCCGCCAAGGCCGCCGGGTATGAAAACGCCGGCACCATCGAATTCGTGCTGGACAAGGACGGCAACTTCTACTTCATTGAGATGAATACCCGCATCCAGGTGGAGCACCCGGTGACCGAGTTCGTCACCGGCATGGATCTGGTGCGGGAACAGCTCCGCATCGCAGCGGGGCTGCCCCTGTCCAAGACTCAGGAGGAGGTGACCCTCACCGGCCACGCCATGGAGTGCCGCATCAACGCCGAGGACCCCCGCCGGGGCTTCGCCCCCTGCCCGGGCAAGGTGGATTTCCTCCACCTCCCCGGCGGCCAGGGCGTCCGGGTGGACACCCACCTCTTTACCGGCTACACCCTGCCCCCCTATTACGATTCCCTGTGCGCCAAGGTGGTGGTCCACGCCCCCACCCGGCTGGAGGCGGTGCGGAAGATGCGCAGGGCCCTGGAGGAGCTGGTCATCGAGGGCTGCACCACCAATTCCTCCCTGGCCCACCTCATCATGTACCACCCGGAGTTCGTCAAGGGCAGCGTGGACACCGGCTTCCTGGAGCGGAACCTGGACGAACTGTTGAAATGGTATGACAGCGTGGGAGAGGAGGCCGAGGCATGAACAGCGCCTTCGCCAGACGCCGCCAGCATTTGCTGGCCCTGAAGGCCATGCGGGACGGCCAGGCCCCCCAGCTCTCCCAGGCCTCCCCCTGCCCCAAGTGCGGGGAGACGGTGCCCCGGCGGGACCTGGTCCACGCCCGGTACGTCTGCCCCAAGTGCGGCCACCACTACCCCGTGGGGGCCTATTACCGATTGAGCCTTATTCTGGACGCAGGCTCCTTCCGGGAGCTGGACGAACGGCTCACCGCCACCGACCCCTTCCGCTTCCCCGGCTACGGCAAGAAGCTGGCCGAGGCCAAGGCCCGCACGGGCCTCAACGAGGCGGTGGTCACCGCTGCCGGGACCATCGAGGGCCGCAAGGTGGCCATCGGCGTGCTGGACAGCCGCTTTTTTATGGGCAGCATGTCCGCCGCTGTGGGGGAGAAGGTCACCCGGCTCATCGAGTACGCCGGGAAAAACAAGCTGCCCCTCATCATTTTCTCCGCCAGCGGCGGGGCGCGGATGCAGGAGGTCATTTTATCCCTGATGCAGATGGCCAAGACCTCCGCCGCCCTGGAGCGGTTCTCCCAAAAGGGGGGGCTTTACATCTCGGTCCTCACCGACCCCACCACCGGCGGGGTCACCGCCTCCTTCGCGAGCCTGGGCGACATCACCCTGGCCGAGCCGGGGGCCCTCATCGGCTTCGCCGGGCCCCGGGTCATCCAGCAGACCATCGGCCAGACCTTGCCCGACGGCTTTCAGCGGGCGGAATATTTGGAGGAGCACGGCTTCGTGGACGCCATCGTCCCCCGGACCGAGCTGCGGGCCACCCTGGCCCGCCTTTTAAAGCTCCACGGAAAGGGGGAGAGGGTATGAGCGATCTCACCGCCGCCCAGCGGGTGGCCCTGGCCCGCCATGCGGGCCGGCCCGGCACCGCCGACTTCATTTCCGCCCTCTTCACCGACTTCTTCGAGCAGAAGGGGGACCGGCAGTGCCGGGAGGACCCCTCCATCCTGGGGGGCGTGGCCCTCTTCCATGGCCGGCCCGTCACCGTCCTGGGCCACCGGAAGGGCCGGAACCTGGAGGAAAACCTGAAATACAACTTCGGGATGCCGGGGCCGGAGGGCTACCGCAAGGCCCTTCGCATGATGGCCCAGGCCGAGAAGTTCGGCCGGCCGGTCATCACCTTCATCGACACCCCCGGCGCCTACCCCGGCCTGGAGGCCGAGGCCAGGGGCCAGGGGGAGGCCATCGCCCGGAACCTGGCCGCCATGTCGGCCCTGACGGTGCCGGTGGTGTGCGTGGTCACCGGGGAGGGCAGCTCCGGCGGGGCGTTGGCCATCGGCGTGGGGAACACCGTCCTCATGCTGGAAAACGCTGTCTACTCCGTCCTCTCCCCCGAGGGCTTCGCCTCCATCCTGTGGAAGGACTCCGCCAAGGCGGAGGAGGCCAGCGAGGTGATGAAGCTCACCGCCGCCGACCTGCTGGCGGAGGGGGTCATCGACGGCATCATCCCCGAGCCGGAGGGGGGCGCTCACACCGACCCCGAGGCCCTCTACCGGGTGCTGGACCGGGCGCTCCTTCGGGCCTTGGACGGCCTCAAGCGCCTGAACGGGGCGGCCTTGGCCGAGCAGCGCTACAAGAAATTCCGCGCCATGGGCGTGACCAGGAGGGAAAAGCCGTGAGCGGCATCAAAATACGGGGCACCGGCAGCCGTGTGCCCGCCAAGGTGACCACCAACGACGATTTGAGCCGCATGGTGGACACCAGCGACGAGTGGATCACCAGCCGCACCGGCATCAAAGAGCGGCACCACTGCGTGGCCGAGAGCCACCTGGACCTGTGTACCGGGGCGGCCAAGGCCGCTTTGGAGGCGGCGGGGGTGGACCCCGCCGAAGTGGGGGCCTGCGTCGTGTGCACCGTGTGCGCCGACCAGTTCTCCCCGGCGGCGGCCTGCCTGCTCCAGCGGGAGCTGGGCCTGGCCGAGGACACGGTCTGCTTCGACCTGAACGCCGCCTGCTCCGGCTTTCTCTTCGGCCTGCACACCATGGAGTGCCTCCTCTCCGCCAGCCCCAATCGCTACGGCATCGTGGTGGGGGGCGAGGTGCTGAGCCGCCTCACCGACTTCACCGACCGCTCCACCTGCGTCCTCTTCGGGGACGCCGCCGGGGCCGTGGTGGTGGAGTTCCGCCCCGAGTGGCCCTCCATCTCCGCCGTCCTGGGCGTGCGGGGCAACGACAAGGTGCTGGGGGTCACCGGCGTGCTGGCCGGGGGAAAACCCCGGATCTACATGGAGGGCCAGCCGGTCTTCAAGTTCGCCGTGGAGACGGTGCCCAAGTGCATCCAGGCGGTGCTGGACAAGACCGGCGCGGCCATCGACGACGTGGACCAGGTGGTCTTCCACCAGGCCAACGAGCGCATCGTGGATCTGGTGGTCAAAAAGTTCGGCGTGCCCACCGAAAAGGTGCACAAGAATCTCTCCCGCTACGGCAACACCTCGGCGGCCAGCGTGCCGCTGGTGCTGGACGAGCTGTGCCGGGACGGCCGGCTGGGACCGGGGAAGAAGGCCCTGTGCGTCGGGTTCGGCGGGGGGCTCACCTGGGCGGGGGCGCTGATCGAGTTCGCGTGAATTGGTCAAGCGGTACCGCTTGATTGTTGACGGATTGCACGTCAAACGTGCGCAATTCTGGGGGATGTTTCTTTTCCCGAGGAAAAGAAACACCACCCCAGACCCCCAAAGAAAAGTCTTTGGTGCTGACCTGGGCACAGCCTTCCTTTTTTGTAGAAGGTCTTGTGCTTGTTGTCGGGGGTAAAAGCACGGGCGCGTCTGTCAACCCGTGGTCCCCCTTGCGCCGCTGCCGCTGACATGTGCTTGACGGCGGGGCGGGCGGCTGATAGCCGCCCCTACGTGGAAAGCCCGAACTGTATGTGCTACCACGGATTCGTAGGGGCGGATAGTATCCGCCCGCTCTGCCTATCAACAAGGAAAAGCTAAGTAAAACGGAACCGCCCCCGCCAATGCCAACGGCTTCCCCTCCGGGGGAGCTGTCAGCGAAGCTGACTGAGAGGGTTCCGCCCCCGTTTAGTTGAACGAACCCATACACGTTGTTTCGCATGAACCATAAAGGAGGACCACGCAATGCTGAACCTCAACACCATCCTGGGGACGGAATTCCCCTTCATCCAGGGCGGCATGGCCAATATCGCCACCGGCGCCTTCGCCGCCGCCGTCTCCAACGCCGGGGCTTTGGGTCTCATCGGCTCCGGCGGCATGGACACCGAGACCCTGCGCTCCCACATCCGCCAGTGCCGGGAACTCACCGACAAGCCCTTCGGCGTCAATTTGATGCTGATGAACCCCGAGGTGGAGGAGCAGGCCCGCCTCCTGGTGGACGAGGGGGTCCGGGTGGTCACCACCGGCGCGGGCAACCCCGGCAAGTACATCCCCATGTGGAAGGACGCGGGCATGAAGGTCTTCCCCGTGGTGGCCGCCGCCGTCCTGGCCCAGCGGCTCACCCGCTACGGCATCGACGGCGTGATCGCCGAGGGCTGCGAGTCCGGCGGCCACATCGGGGAGATGAACACCATGGCCCTGGTTCCCCAGGTGCGGGACGCGGTGGACGTGCCTGTCATCGCCGCCGGGGGCATCGCCGACGGCCGCCAGCTTTTGGCCGCCGAGGCCCTGGGCGCCTGCGGGGTGCAGATCGGCACCTGCCTGCTGGTCAGCGCCGAGTGCCCCATCCACGACAACTATAAGCAGGCCCTTTTGAAGGCCAAGGACTCCGACACCATGGTCACCGGCCGCACCACCGGGGCCCCCGTCCGGGTGCTCAAGAACAAAATGGCCCGGGAGTACGTCCGCATGGAAAAGGACCGCCTTCCCCTGGCCGAGATGGAGAAGCTCACCCTGGGGTCCCTCCGCCGGGCGGTCTTTGACGGGGACACCGACACCGGCAGCCTGATGGCCGGCCAGGTGGCGGGCCAGCTCCACGAAATCAAGCCTCTACGTAATATTTTTGAGGAACTATACGCCGGGTATCAAGAATGCAAGAAAGGTTTGGTGAACGAGGCATGAAACTCGCCTTTCTCTACGCCGGCCAGGGCAGCCAGAAGGTGGGCATGGGGCAGGAATTCTATGACGCCTCCCCCGCCTTCCGCAAGGTCTACGACGACGCCCCGGTGGACTTCGATTTGAAGGAGACCTGCCTTGCCGACCCCCAGGGGGTCCTGAACCAGACCGAGTACACCCAGCCCTGCATGACGGCCTTCGCCGTGGGGGTCACCGCCCTGCTGCGGGAGGCGGGGGTAACCCCGTCCTACGCCGCGGGCCTCAGCCTGGGGGAGTATTCCGCCCTCCACTGCGCCGGGGTCTTTGACACGGACACCGCCATCTCCCTCACCGCCTTCCGGGGCCGGGCCATGACCGCCGCCTCCCTGGGCGTCCAGAGCGCCATGGTGGCCGTGCTGGGCCTGGACGTGGACGCCATCCGGGCCTGCTGCGCCCAGGCTTCCGGCCTGGGCGTGGTGGAGGTGTGCAACCTCAACTGCCCCGGCCAGACCGTCATCGGCGGCGTGCAGCCCGCCGTGCTGGAGGCCGCCCGCCTGTGCGGGGAGGCGGGGGCCAAGCGGTGCATGACCCTCCAGGTCAGCGGACCCTTCCACACCTCCCTGCTGGCCGCCGTGGGGCTGGCCCTGCGGGAGAAGTTTCGGGAAATCACCTTCGGCCCCATGCAAATCCCCGTCCTCTTCAACCGCTTGGGCGACGTGATGGGCCCCGGCGACACCATCCAGGGGCTTTTGGAGGAGCAGGTGAGCCACGCCGTGCGCATGGAGGACACCATCCGCAAGCTGTCTGAGTACAGGGTGGACACCGTGGTGGAGATCGGCCCGGGCAAGGCCCTCACCGGCTTCGTCCGCAAGACCTGCCCCGATATCCGGTGCTTCCCGGTGGAAAAGCCGGAAGACCTGGAGAAATTTTTGACCGCCTGGAAGGAGGCAGCCCTATGACCTTAGCAGGAAAGACCGCCGTGGTCACCGGCGGCAGCCGGGGCATCGGCAGGGCCGTGGTGGCCGAGCTGCGTGCCCTGGGCGCCAACGTGGTGTTCTCGTACGCCGGGAACGCCGACGCCGCGGAAGAGACTGCCGCTGCCACCGGCGCCGTGGCCGTCAAGGCCGACGCCGCCGACCCCGCCGGGGCCCAGGCCTTGGTGGACGCCGCCGTGAGTACCTTTGGCTCGGTGGACATCCTGGTGAACAACGCCGGCATTACCCGGGACGGCCTTCTCATGACCATGAAGGAGGACGCCTTCGACGCCGTCATCGCCACCAACCTGAAGGGGGCCTTCCTCACCATGAAGGCTGTGTGCCGCCCCATGATGAAGGCCCGGTGGGGCCGCGTCGTGAATCTCTCCTCGGTGGTGGGCCTGCGTGGCAACGCCGGCCAGGCCAACTACTCCGCCAGCAAGGCGGGGGTCATCGGCCTGACCAAATCCGCCGCCAAGGAGCTGGCCACAAGGGGCGTCACGGTGAACGCCGTGGCCCCCGGCTTTATCGACACCGACATGACCGCCGCCCTGCCCGAGAAGGCCCGGGAGGAGCTTTTGAAGTCCATCCCCATGGCCCGCCTGGGCCAGCCGGAGGACGTGGCCCACCTGGTGGCCTTCCTGTGCTCCGAGGAGGCCGGCTACATCACCGGCCAGGTCGTCTGCGTGGACGGCGGCATGGCCGTCTAAAGGAGGAAACACCATGGAGAAAAAACGGGTCGTCATCACCGGCATGGGCACGGTGAACCCCCTGGGCCACAGCGTGGCCGAGAGCTGGCAGGCCGTCCGCCAGGGCGTGTGCGGCATCGCCCCCATCACCCGCTACGACACCACAGGCCGCAAGGTCACCCTGGCGGGGGAGGTCAAGGACTTCGACCCCGAGGGGTGGATGGAGAAAAAGGACGCCAAGCGCATGGGCCTCTACGCCCAGTTCGCCATGGCCGCCGCCGTGGAGGCCATGGCCGACGCGGGCCTGCCCGAAAATGGCGAAGAGGACCGCACCCGCTGGGGCTGCGTCATTTCCAGCGGCATCGGCGGCATGGACATCACCGTGGGCGAGACCCTCAAGGCCGAGGAGAAGGGCTATGACCGGGTCTCCCCCTTCTTCATCCCCATGATCATCGCCAACATGGCCGCGGGGCTGGTGGCCATCCGCTTCGGCCTCAAGGGCATGTGCACCTGCCCGGTGACCGCCTGCGCCGGCGGCAGCAACGCCGTGGGGGACGCCTTCCGCTCTGTCCGGGACGGCTACGCCGACGTGATGGTCTGCGGCGGCACCGAGGCCTCGGTGAACGCCCTGGCCATCGGCGGCTTCACCTCCATGAAGGCCCTGTGCGCCGGCACCGACCCGGACCGGGCCTCCATCCCCTTCGATGCCGAGCGCTCCGGCTTCGTCATGGGGGAGGGGGCCGCCATCCTGGTGCTGGAGACCCTGGAGCACGCCCAGGCCCGGGGCGCCCATATCTACGCCGAGGTGGTGGGCTATGGCGCCACCTGCGACGCCTACCACATGACCGCCCCCGCCCCCGAGGGGGAGGGCGGCGCCCGGGCCATGGCCGAGGCCCTAGCGGACGCCGGGGTGGCCCCGGAGGCGGTGGGCTACGTCAACGCCCACGGCACCTCCACCGCCCTCAACGACGCCGGGGAGACCGCCGCCATCAAGACGGTGTTCGGCCCCCACGCCTATGAAATGGCCGTCTCCTCCACCAAGGCCATGACCGGCCACCTTCTGGGGGCCGCCGGGGCGGTGGAGGCGGTGTTCTGCGCCATGGCCCTCAAGGACGGTTACCTCCCCGCCACCATCCACTACCAGGTCCCCGACCCCGCCTGCGACCTGGACTATATCCCGAACGAGGGCCGTACCCAGCGGGTGGACTACGCCCTCTCCAACTCCCTGGGCTTCGGCGGGCACAACGCCTGCCTCCTCTTCAAGAGATGGGAGGGCTGAGGGATGGGTTTGCAGTATAACTCCAACGAGATCGCCGCCCTCCTGCCCCACCGCTTCCCCTTCGCCCTGGTGGACCGCATCACCGACGGGGAGGCCGGGGCCTGGGCCACGGGCATCAAGTGCGTCAGCGTGGGGGAGCAGTGGTTCTGCGGCCACTTCCCCCAAAAGCACGTCCTCCCCGGCGTCCTCATCATCGAGGCCATGGCCCAGGTGGGAGGGGTGGCCCTCATGTCCCTGCCGGAGAACCGGGGCAGGCTGGCCCTCTTCCGTGGAGTCAAAAACGCCACCTTCAAGCAGCAGGTCACCCCCGGCGACGTGCTGGAGATGACCTGTACCATCACTGGCCAAAAAGGCCCCCTGGTGATGGGGGAGGGGAAGGCCCTCGTGAACGGCAAGACCGCCGCCGTGGCCGAGATGACCTTCGCCCTGGTGGACGGAAATTGAGTGTTTCCCACACAAAATTGTGCTATACTAACAGCAAACGACATTCGGCGGGAGGAACGGCACATGCTGGAAAGGCTGTTTGAGGAAGTGTACGTCAAATTCAAGCTGCATTTTTATCAGGAGATCTTCGAGCGGTTCCAGATGCGGGAGGCCAGCCTCACCACGGTGGAGACCTTCGCCATGGAGACCATCCAGGCCCTTGGCTCCCCCACCGTCAACGAGTTCGCCACCTTCATGCGCATCTCCCCGCCCAACGCGGCCTACAAGGTGAACAGCCTCATCAAAAAGGGGTACGTGCGCAAGGTCCAGTCCCAGGCGGACAAGCGGGAGTACCACCTGGAGGTGACGGAGAAGTACCAGAGCTACTACAACATCTCCAGCGATTACGTCAAGACGGTGGTGGGCCGGATGCGCCAGCGGTTTTCCCCGGAGGAGCAGGAAAAGCTCACCGAGATGCTGCAGATCGTCACCACCGAGCTGATGCCGGAGGTCAGCGAGGGGATAAGATTGCCATAATCTATGGCTGATTGCACGTCAAACGTGTGCAGTTCTGGGGGATGTTTCTTTTCCCGAGGAAAAGAAACACCACCCCAGACCCCCAAAGAAAAGTCTTTGGTGCAAACCTAAACACAGCCTCCCTTCCCTGTAGAAGGTCTGCTGCGCGAAGAAGGGGTATAAGCACGAGTGCGTCTGTGCGACCGGTGGTCCTTTTTGCGCCGCTGCCGCTACGTAGGTGCGGTACAGATAGATGGGA
Organism: Oscillospiraceae bacterium; assembly: GCA_022846075.1. Classification (GTDB taxonomy): domain Bacteria; phylum Bacillota; class Clostridia; order Oscillospirales; family Oscillospiraceae; genus Vermiculatibacterium. The sequence goes on along the minus strand of AP025582.1, from coordinate 189,932 downwards.
CCGGGCGGATACTATCCGCCCCTACGAATACGTGGCACTGCGCCGCGCCTGATTCGCGTTTTCCATGTAGGGGCGGCTATCAGCCGCCCGGCCCTCGTCCCCCGTAAAACCGAACCCCGGCGGCGCTACGAAGTGCGCCGCCGGGGTTTTCTCACGCTCTTGTGGACAACCCGGGGAGGTTTCCAAAGGAGGGGCGCCCGCAGGTGCCTCTCCTTTGGTCGTTGAGAGGGGGTCCAGGGGGAGAGAGTCGAAACTCTCCCCCTGGTGCTTTCTTGGGGGGTGTAGGGGGCTATTCTTTCTGGAAAGAATAGCCCCCCACGTTTCCCCACCTCCCAAGGCGGCCAATCTTATGGTATAATAAAAGCTATCCCACCACAGGAGGTACCCCCCACCATGGACAACCTCACCCTGGGCGTCCTCGCCCACGTGGACGCCGGCAAAACCACCTTATCGGAAGCCCTCCTCTACCGGGGCGGCGCCCTGCGCCGCCTGGGCCGGGTGGACCACGCCGATGCCTTCCTGGACACCGACGCCCAGGAGCGGGAGCGGGGCATCACCATCTTCTCCAAGCAGGCGGTGCTCCCTCTGGACGGGGTGACCCTCACCCTGCTGGACACCCCCGGCCACGTGGACTTCTCCGCCGAGATGGAGCGGGCCCTGGCCGTGCTGGACTGCGCCGTGCTGGTGGTCTCCGGCCCCGACGGCCCCCAGGGCCACACCCTCACCCTCTGGAAGCTGCTGGAGCGCCACGGGGTGCCCACCTTCCTCTTCCTCAACAAGATGGACCAGCCGGGCACGGACCGGGATGCCCTGCTCACCAAGCTCCGCGCCGCCCTCTCCCCCGCCTGCCTGGACTTCTCCCTCCTGGGCCGGCCCGCCTTCTGGGAGGAGGCCGCCCTCACCGACGAGGCCGCGTTGGAGGAGTACATGGAAACCGAGGCCCTCTCCGACGCCACCCTCCGCCGCCTTATCGCCCAGCGGAAGGTCTTCCCCTGCCGCTTCGGCTCCGCCCTCAAGGTGGAGGGGGTGGACGAGCTTTTATCCGATTTGACCCGCCTCGCCCCCCGGCCCCGGTGGCCAGAGGCCTTCGCCGCCAGGGTGTTCAAGATTTCCCGGGACCCCCAGGGCACCCGCCTCACCCACCTGAAAATCACCGGCGGCACCCTGCGGGTGAAGTCCGTCCTCCCCGGCGTCGAGGAGAAGGCCGACCAGCTCCGGCTTTACTCCGGGGCCAAATTCACCCCCCTGGAGGAGGCCCCGGCGGGGACGGTGTGCGCCGTCACCGGCCTTACCGCCACCTACCCCGGCCAGGCATTGGGAGTCGAGAAGCCCTGGGCCGCCCCGGCGCTGGAGCCCGCCCTCTCCTACCAGCTCATTCTCCCCGACGGATGCGACCCCCACGCCGCCTTACGAAGACTCCGGGAGCTGGCGGAGGAGGACCCCCAGCTCCACATCCAGTGGAACGAGCGGTTAGGGGAAATCCACGTCCGCCTCATGGGGGCGGTCCAGGCGGAGGTGTTGAAGCGGGTCATCCTGGACCGCTTCGCCCTGGCCGTGGACTTCGGCCCCGGCAGCGTGGTCTACCTGGAGACCATCGCCGCCCCGGTGGAGGGGGTGGGCCACTTCGAACCCCTGCGCCACTACGCCGAGGTGCATCTCCTCTTAGAGCCCCTTCCCCTGGGCAGCGGCCTCCAATTCGGCTCCATCTGCCCCGAGGACGCCCTGGACGGCCACTGGCAGCGGCTAATCCTCACCCATCTGATGGAAAAGCCCCACCTGGGGGTGCTCACCGGCTCCCCCATCACCGACATGAAGCTCACCCTGGTTACGGGCAGGGCCCACGAAAAGCACACCGAGGGGGGCGACTTCCGGCAGGCCACCTACCGGGCGGTGCGCCAAGGGCTGATGGGGGCCGAGAGCGTCCTCCTGGAGCCCTGGTACGCCTTCCGCCTGGAGCTGCCCACCGCCCACCTGGGCCGTGCCCTGGCCGACCTCCAGCGGCTTGGAGGCGACACGGAGGCCCCCGTCACCGTGGGGGAGGAGACCGTCCTCACCGGGGCCGCCCCGGTGTCCGCCCTCCGGGATTACAACCAGGAGGTGGCGGCCTACACCAAGGGCCGGGGGCGGCTCTCCCTGACCCCCGGCGGGTACCGCCCCCGCCCCCGGCAGGAGGAGGTGGTGGAGGCGCTGGCCTACGACCCGGAGCGGGACCTGGAAAACCCCGCCGGCTCGGTGTTCTGCGCCCACGGCGCTGGCTTCAACGTCCCCTGGAATGAGGTGCCGGAGCATATGCACCTCCCCGCCCTGGACCTGTCCGGCCCGAAGGAGGCCCCGACCCCGGAGCCTCCCGTCCGCCGCCCCGCCGCCCCCGCCGGGGACCTGGAGCAGGACAAGGAGTTGCGGGGCATCTTTGAAAAGACCTACGGGGCCATCAAGCCCCGGGCCTTCCAGCCGCCTCCCAAGCCGTCCCGCCCCGCCCCGGCGGAGGGCAAGCGCTTCATCCCCCCGCCCACCGGGCCGGAATACCTGCTGGTGGACGGCTACAACGTCATCTTCGCCTGGGAGGACTTGAAGGCGGTGGCCCGGGAAAACCTGGACGCCGCCCGGAAGATTTTGATGGACCTTTTGAGCAACTACCAGGGCTTCCGGGGCAGCCGGGTCATCCTGGTCTTCGACGCCTACAAGGTCCCCCAGGGCACCGGCTCGGTGAGCAGATACCACAACATCCACGTGGTCTACACCAAGGAGGCGGAGACGGCGGACGCCTATATCGAGAAGGCCAGCTACCAGCTCTCCCAGGAGCGCCGCCGGGTCCGGGTGGCCACCTCCGACGGGGCGGAACAGCTCATCATCCTGGGCCACGGCTCCCTCCGGGTCTCCGCCCTGGAGCTGCGGGCCGAGCTGGAGCAGACCCAGGGAGAGATCTCCGCCATCCTCCGCTCCAATAACCGGGCCCTGCCCAGCCAAAACGTAAAAACTGCCTTCGAAAAAGCGGAAGGGGAAAAACAAGGGAATTCCTGGTAATCCAAATTATTTTGTGTTATAATGGGGAAAAACAGCCAGGAGGGACATAAAATGGACCTAAATGCGACCCTGTTTTTTAAGACAAAATTCGACATTGCCGTCAAGGTGGCGGGGGACGATTTGCTCAAGATTCTGGTGCAGAAGATCCGGTGCTGGATGCTGGGAAAATACGGGCCCCGCTCCAGAGGTTACGCCCCCAAAGGCATCCTTTCCGCCCGTCCCGACCAGTGGACCCGTTTTCAAAATGGAGGGCGTATCTTCTCCAAAGACCGGGCCAAAACGCTTTTTTGCGAGTCGGAGCATTTTCGCCCGGCATCCACCCCGGAGGAGGAGTATTGGGCCTGCCAGCTGGTGGAATCCCAGACGACCCGGCCCGGTTACGCCCCCCGAAAGTGGATCACAGAGATCGGTTTTGAGAGCATCGTTCCCGGAAAGGCCACCCTCTCCCTGGTTCTCTCCTATACGGACGTGCCTGGCTTTATCGGCCCCTGTGAGGACGCCCCCTCCCCCAGTGTGCCAAAGATCATCCGGTTCCTGATCGAAGACCCCAAGCTGGTCTGTTCCATTGACGGCCAGCCCGCCCGCCTGGAGCCGGTCAAGCTGGAATCCGGCGGCTTTGAGCGGTTCCAGCGGCTTTTGATGGCCCCGGAGCGAAAGGTCCCCATCGTCTATATCAGCCCCTTTTGCCGAAAAGGAGCCTCTGATCCGGTGAAGCTGCTGCTCTCACCTCAAGCGCTGGCTGGGCAGATTGCCACCAACGCCTTGGTTTATTACGCCCAGCACCCGGACGCCGACACGGAAATGCGCTACTACGTTGATCCCAGCTACCAGTGCTGCGGCGGACGGGTCAGGATCTATATGTCCAGGCCCGACCCCTCCAACCCCAGCGACGCCGCCAAGCACCGCTACCTTACCCCCGAGCAGCTGAACGAGTGGGGAGAGGAACAGGTCTTGGGCGTTCTTCGCCGGGTGCTGGCGCGGGAGGTGGATTTTTACGAGACCATGTTCCGCCTGGAGGACTGCCGCCAGAAAAAGGACGAGGAGAGAGACCAGCGCCGCCTGGAGGCCCTGCGCACCCGCTCGGAGCAGACCATCCAACAGACCGAGGAGGAGAAAAAGGCCACCATAGAAGAGCTGGACGCCGTGGTCCAGCTCGCTGAGCGGGAACGCGACCTGGCCAAAAAGGAACTCCAAGAGCTTCAAAGGGAAAAATACAGTCTGGAGACCCGGCTTGGCTACTGCCAGGCCGACGCCGCCAGGGTTCCCGATCTGGAGCGGGCCCTGGACAGCGTACGCATGATGGCGGAGTACCCCGTTGGACCGAAGGCCGTCTGCGCCTATTTTGAAGCCGTCTTTGCCGACCGGCTGGCCTTCAGCGAGGAAGGGCACAAGTCCCTGGATGAATGCACCACCCGGGACGACATTCTTTGGGAGGCCCTCTACCATATGGCCACCACCCTCCACGAGCTGTACGCCGACGGCGGTATCCCCCAAATCGACAAAGAGTTCCAGAACAGGACCGGCTGGGAGCTCTCCCGGGGGGAGGGCTCTATGACCCGGAAGGATTCCTCTTTGATGAAGCAGTACGTCACCACCTATGAGGGGCGGGAGATCAACACCGAGGCCCACGTCAAATGCGGCCGTGTGGAAAGTGATCCCAAATTCCTGCGGATCTACTTCGGCTTCGACACCGTCTCTAAAAAGCTGATCATCGACCAGTGCGGCAAGCACAAGGAAAACCGGACCACACAAAAGGTCCATTGAAAAACGCCCGGAACGGCAAGCCGTTCCGGGCGCTTTTTACTTTGCCTCTTCCAATAGGGGCGAGTACATCATGACGGCCTGGTTCTCCGCCACCTGCTCCTCGTAAAGCGGCTTCCCGTCCAGGTCGCGGACCAGGCGGAAGAGTTTGTTGCGGCGGGTGTAGCCGCCCCAGAACTCCCCCCGCATCTCGTGGTCCCGCTCCACGATTTCATATCGGAACACGGGGGGCTGGTCCCCCAGGAAGGCCCCCTCCAGGTTTTCCGGCCCCACCCGGAGGCGGAGCTGGAAGGTCTCGCCGGTGTCGTTGCGGAGGGTTAGGTCCCCGTAGGGGTAGGCGCAGGTGGCGCCGCTGCCGAAGGGCTGGGTGCGGCCGGAGTCCGGGAACACGTCGTAGCCGTGGCGGTGGCGCTCGGTCACCGTCAGGGGGGTGTGGAGGGCCATCCAGTAGATGAGGTTGGAAAGCTGACACAGCCCGCCGCCCACGCCGGAGGTGACCTTGCCGTTGCGGAGGATCATCCCCTCCCGGTAGCCCTTCCGGCGGGAGGGCTTGCCGATGAGGTACCAATAGCTGAAGGTCTCGCCGGGGCGGATGACCACCCCATCCAGCCGCTTCACCGCCAGCTTCAGGTTTTCCACCTTGTTGTGCTGGAGGGCCATGTCCACGTCCCTCAGCCTGCGCAGCAGGGGGGTGGCGTGGGTGAAGTGCTCATAGGGCAGGTCCTCCGCCCGCCGCTCCTTGGCGAAGGTTGGGGCCATTTTCAGCCACAGCAGGCGGCGGAGGGCGCCGTAATAGAGGGCCCCCGCCTTTGCCCGGAGGGGGGAGCGGTGTTTCGGCCGCTCCCCCGGGCCGGTCATACCGCGCCCTCCAGGGGCAGGCCCAGGTACTTTCTCGCCAGCATCCCGTCGGGGACGCAGGGGACGGGGCCGTCCTTGCGCTTCTGCTCCATCTCGGCCCCCTTGCCCGCCAGGAGCACCACCGACGGGGCGGGGGAGCCCTCAATGGCGGCGCGGATGGCCTGTTCCCGGTCGGGGATGACGGTGTAGGTCTTGCCGAAGGGGGCGATGAAGCCGCCGATGGCGGCGCAGATGTCCTCCAGCGCCTCGGGGCCGGGGTCGTCCTCGGTCAGGATGATGTTGTCGGCGTACGCCCCCGCCGCCCGGCCCATGCCCTCCCGGCGGTCCAGGCCCTTGCCGCCGGTGCAGCCGAAGAGCAGGGTGATGCTCTGGCCGGGGTAGTCCGCCTTCACCGAGCGCAGGAGGGCCTCCAGGGCCATGCCGTTGTGGGCGTAGTCCACGATGACGGTCTTGCCGTCCACGTGGTAGGTCTCCATCCGCCCGGGCACCCTGGCCCGGGCCAGGCCCGCCTGGGCCAGCTCGGCGGGGACCCCCAGGAGGCGGCAGACCGCCAGGGCGGCCAGGGCGTTGGAGACGTTGAAGTCCCCGGTCATGGGGATGGAAAAGGGCAGCTCCGCCCCGGCGTAATGAGCAAAAAAGGTCAGGCTGGCCCCGCTCCGGGACAGGTTGTGGCCATATAGGTCCGCGGCCCGGTCCTTGAGGGAGTAGGTGAGGGTCGTCTCGCACCGCTTGGCCGCCGCCAGAATCTCGCCCGCCCGGTCGCTGTCCAGGTTCACCACGGCGTGCCTGGCCTGGTCGAAGATTTTCAGCTTGGACTGGAAGTAGTCCTCCAGGGTGGGGTGCTCCTTGGGGCTGATGTGGTCCTCCCCCAGGTTCAAAAACACCGCCGCCGCCAGCTCCACGCCGATGACCCGGCCGTACTTGAGGGCCTGGCTGGACTCCTCCATGACCACACAGCCGCAGCCGGCGTTGACGGCATTCCACAGGTGGCGCTGGAGGTCCAGGGGCTCCGGGGTGGTGAGCTTGGCGGGGCGGCGCTGGGCGCCGTCGTCGGTGACGATGGTGGACAGAAGGCCCACCGGGTGGAGGTTTTGGGAGACCCGCCACAGGTCTAGGATGGACTTCAAAAAGTAGGCGGTGGTGGTCTTGCCCTTGGTGCCGGTGATGCCCACCACGTCCAGCGCCCCGGAGGGGTGGCCCCAGGCCCGGTCGGCCAGCAGGCCCATGGCCCGGCGGATGTCCGTCACCCGGATGCAGGGGGCGGGGAGAGGGTAGGGCGTGTCGCTGACGTAGGCGAAGGCTCCCCGGCGGAGGGCCTCGGCCAGGTATTCGGCCTTGAAGGCCGCGCCCTTACACAGGAACAGGCTGCCGGGGACGGCGGAGCGGGAGTCGCAGGTGACGGAGGAAACGGGCTTCGTCAGGTCGGCGGAGAGGGGCGTCTGGTCGGCCAGGAGGTTGTTTTTTTGCAAGAGCTGGTAGTAGTCGCCCAGGGGGAGGCGGGGGCGGTCCATGGGGGTCACCTCGCTTTCGTTATAACGGTTTTCCGTTTGATTGTTCGCTGGTTGCACATCAAACGTGCGTTTTTCTGGGGGACATTTCTTTTCCCGAGGAAAAGAAACGCCGCCCCAGACCCCCAAAGAAAAGTCTTGGGTGCAAACCTGCTCGCAGATTCCCTTTTCAGTAGGAGGTCTACTGCCCGCTGTTAGGGGGAAAAGCACGGGTGCGTCTGTGCGACACATGGTCCTTCTTGCGCCGCTCGGCCGCTGACGTGTGCTTGACAGAAGGCTGGTCTTTAGCCTTCCCCTCGGGGGAAGGTGGCAGCCCGGAGGGCTGACGGATGAGGGGAACCAGGGATGCGGAAAAAGCCCTGCTACACGGTAAGTTCCCCTCATCAGTCTCGCTTCGCTCGACAGCTTCAACGACTTCGCTTGCATCAAGTGGCCCTAAAGCTATCGCTAAGGGCCACTTGACCCCAGGGGAAGCCTAAGACCTGCCGAACCCCGGACCCGTTACGGAGTAAGGGGACGGGGTTTTCTTACGTTCTTGTGGACAGCTCGGGGAGGTTTCCAAAGGAGGGGAAACCGCAGTTTCCCCTCTTTTGGTCGTTGAGAGAGGGGGTCCAGGGGGAGAGAGAGTCGAAACTCTCTCCCCCTGGTGTCCTTTCGGTTCCTTTCCCACAGGGGAAAGGAACGCCCCCGGCAGGGCCGTGCCCTGTCAACGGTCGTCGGAAAGCCCCAAAAGATAATCCGCAGAAACGTTAAAATATTTAGCAAACGCCTCAATAAAAGGCGCCATCGGTTCCCGCTCATTTAATTCATAACGGCGATAAGCACTAATAGACACACCAAGGGCCTCCGCCACAATTTCTTGGCGCAAGTGTTGTTCCTTCCGGACAATGCGCATGCGTTTTGCTAAAATTTCCATGCTTATCCCCTTGACTATACCCGTATGGAGATAGTATAATATCTCCAAGGGGGTATACTTTTATGTTTGACATTATAGACGCCATTTACTACCTTGTCGATGAAAACCTACCCGCCGTCAATCGTCCCGCCCCGGCGGCCCAAGCCTTCTTTAAAACCTTCTCCCCAGAGCAGGAACAGCTTTTCAATGCCTTTTACAGCGAATTTATGGATCAAATCACTGACCGGCAGTTAGCCCTGTTCCGTTACCTGGTGAAGCTGGGGCTACACATTCCGTAAGGGATACCCGCAGACCTCCACACTGCGCCGGGCCAGGACGTCCATGGCGTCCAGATAGAAGTCCGGCAGGCCGTGCCAATCCTTGTAGACCGACAGCTCGGTGCAGGCCAGCACCGCCCGGTCACAGCCCATGGCCCGGAGGGCGTCGTCGATGGCGGCGAACTTCTCCCGGCTTCCCTTCTCCCCCTTCTTGATCTCGTCGTAGATGACGCTCATGACCAGCTTTTGGATGTCCGGGGGCGGGGTCACGGCCCGGAGGCCCGCCGCCTCGCAGGCAGACTGGTAGAGGCCCATCTGGACGGTGCCGTCGGTGGCCAGGATGCCAACCTGCCTCGCTCCCAGAGCTTTCAGGGTGGCGGCGGTCTCGGTGACCATATTGAGGATGGGAACGGTCAGCTCCCCCTGGAGGCGGGGGACGAAGGTGTGGGAGGTATTGCAGGGGATGGCGATGGCCGACGCCCCCCAGTGTTCCAGCACCCTGGCGTCGGCCAGGAGCTGAGCGTAGATGGCGGCGGTGTCCCCCGAGCGGATGGCCGCCGTGCGGTCGGGCATGGCGGTGTCGCTCAAAATCAGGGTAGGGATGTGATCCTGGTCCCGCTCGGCGTCGGTGCGGTCCAGGACCCGCTGGTAGAACATCTGGGTGGCCTGGGGGCCCATGCCGCCCAGGACGCCGAGCTTTCCTTTGGTCATGTGGGGGCTCCTTTCGGGGGGAGAGGCGCGGGCGGCTGATAGCCGCCCCTACATGGGGTGGGGCCTCTCAGTCAGCTACGCTGACACAAGGTGAATTGGCTCGAAGGGCCAAGACAAGGTGAGCCGCCGAAGGCGGCGAGAGAGGCCCCTGGGGGCGAGGGCACCCTGGGGTGGCTCCCCCGGAGGGGGAGCCCTTGGCAAATAGGCTTCCCCTGGGGGAAGCTGGCGAGCGGAGCGAGACTGATGAGGGGAGGTTATCGTTTTGCAGGGCCTTTTCCGTGTCCACAGTTCCCCTCATCCGTCACGGGCGGTGCCCGTGCCACCTTCCCCCAGGGGAAGGCTTTTTTAGTCCTGGGGCTTTTCCATGCTGGAGGCGTACCAGCCGTATTGGCGGCGCTGGATGCGCCAGACCCGGAGTTTGTGCATCAGGGCGTGGTCGGCGGAGTACCACAGGGGGTTCACCGCCGCCCCGGCCTTCTCCAGGGCCTTCATCTCCGGGTGAAGGCCCTGGGGGATATAGTCGTAGGCCACTTTCTTGGGGATGGCCCACCACAGGTGGCGGTTTTCCGTCACCACCAAGGGCTGTTCCTGGTGGAACACCCGGTCCTCCACCAGGAACCTGGCCAGGTTATAGCCCGCGCCGGTGACGTAGTAGTTGCTGCGGCCCTGGCGGCAGTTGATCTCAAAGGCCTTGTAGCTGCCGTCCCGGGGGTCGAACTTGATGTCGAAGTTGGAAAAGCCCACGAAGTGGATATCCTCCAGGAAGCGGCGGAAGGTCTCACACAGCTCGGCATTGGGCTCGGTGATGATGACGGCGTGGTTGCCGATGCCGTGGCGGGTGTGCTCCTCCAGGAGGACGTGGCCCAGGCACATGAGGCGGACCTTGCCGGCACCGTCGGAGTAGCAGGTGAGGACCCGCATGTTCTCGTCCCCGCCGGGGATGAAATCCTGGATGATGAGGGAATCCTCATAACCGTGGCCGTAGATGTCGTCAATGACGGCGTCCACCTCCTCCCTGGTCTGGAGGATATAGGCCTTCTTCTGGGTGTCGAAGGGGTGGTCCCAGTAGGTGGCCGACTCGGCGGGCTTCACGGCGAAGGGGCCGGGGAAGGGCAGGGTGAAGTCGTGGCCCATGGACTTTTGATAGACAAAGGTCCTGGGGTGGTCGATGCCGTACTGGTCGCACAGGGCGTAGAACCGCTCCTTGTGGATGAGGCCCTCCATCTGCTCCAGGGAGACATAGGGGGCCACCACGTTGGCGGGGTAATTGGGCAGGTTGGCGGCGATGGACGTGAGATAGTTGTCCCCGCAGCCCAGGAGCAGGATCGTTTTGTCGGGAAACTCCGCCGCCACGTGGCGGACGTTTTCCAGGACGATCTCCGGCTCGTCGTTGCGCTCGCTGACCCGGTAGTCGATGATGGCGCTGCCGTAGCAGGGCCCCGAGGGGTACATGCCATAGGCCACCGTCTTGACCCCATAGGCCTCGTGAAAGGCCCGGGCCATGGAGTATACATTGATGTCCGCCCCCAGCAGGAGCGGGACAAAAGGCTGATCCATCAGCAATACGCCCCCTGAAATTCCATGTCGTACCAGCCCTCCCCCAGCTCGGTGAGGGTGGCGGGATAGTGGGCCTGAGCCCAGCCGGCCTCCTCCGCCGTGAGGCGGACCTGGCGGCGGAGGGTCTCTCCGTGGGAAAACGCCTCGGAGAGGCGGGCGGTCAGTTCGTATTCATCCATATCTTGTTTCCCTCTTTTTCTCTGCTTCTCTACGTTGGGGGGAGGTGCTTCACGAGACGTTCCCCTCTTTTTCTCTATGTGGGGGTTTTGCTTGTCGAGGGGTTCCCCTCATCCGCCCCAGTCTGCGGACTGGGGCACCTTCCCCTGGGGGAAGGCTCTTAGGGGCAATTTTCCTGGGCGGCTTTCCCGGAAGGCGTTTAGGGGCGGCGTTTAGCCGGCGGAGCGCTTGACCTGGTAGACGCTCTGGATCTGGCCCAGCTTGTTCATCACGTTGTTGAGCTCGGCGCGGTCCTTGACCTCCAGCACCACCGAAATGACGGCGTAGCCGTCGGGCATGGACTTGGCCGAGAGGCTGGTCACCTTCACCTTGGCCGCCGAAAGGGCCATGGCCACGTCCAGGGTGAGGGCGTCCCGGTCCTTGGCGGAGAGTTCCAGGGAGGTGCGGTAGCCGGAGAGGTCCCCGTCCACCCAGTCCACCTTCACCCAGCGGCCCAGCTCATCGGGCTTGCGGTTCTCCTCCATGGCGTTGGGACAGTCGGCCCGGTGGACGGACACGCCGTAGCCCCGGGTGATGAAGCCCACCACCGCGTCCCCGGGCACCGGGGTGCAGCACTTGGCGAACTTGACGAGACAGTTGTCCAGCCCCTCCACGATGATGCCCGACTGGGAGTGGCGGCGGGGGGCCTCCTTCAGGGTGGCGGCGGTGTTTGCGGAGGAGGCGGGCATGATGACACCGCCGTTTCCGGCGGCCAGCTTTTCCGCCTGGGCCTTGTCGGCCACGGATTTGTCCATGCGGACCAGCTCGTCCTTCATTCGGGCCACCACCTTCACGGCGGAGACCCCGCCGTAGCCGATGGCGTTGTAGAGCTCATCCAGGGCGCTGAAGCGGACCTTTTTCAGCAGGGCGGGCAGCGCCTCCTCGGCGGTGACCTCCGCCAGGGTCATGCCCTGGTGCTTAAGCTCGGACTCGAAGAGGGATCGTCCGGTGGCGATGTTCTCCTCCCGGCGCTCCTTTTTGAACCACTGGCGGATCTTGTTGCGGGCCTCGTTGGACTTGCACAGCTTGAGCCAGTCCCGGCTGGGGCCGTGGGCGGATTTGGAAGTGATGACCTCCACGATGTCGCCGGACTTGAGCTGGGTCTCGAAGGGGACGATGCGGCCGTTGACCTTGGCCCCCGTCATGTGGTTGCCCACGGCGGAGTGGATGGAGTAGGCGAAGTCGATGGGGGTGGCCCCCGCGGGGAGGCTCTTCACGTCCCCCTGGGGGGTAAAGACGAATACCTCGTCGGCGAAGAGGTCCACCTTGAGGGTGCGGACGAACTCGTCGGGGTCGGCGTCCTGCTGGCTCTCCAGCAGCTTGCGGACCCACTCGAAGGCCTCCTCGGTGCCCAGGGCGTTGTTGGCCATGCCCTGCTTGTATTTCCAGTGGGCGGCGATGCCGTATTCAGCGGTGTTGTGCATCTCCTGGGTGCGGATCTGCACCTCGAAGGGCAGGCCCTCCCGGCCGATGACGGTGGTGTGGAGGGACTGGTAGCCGTTGGGCTTGGGGGTAGAGATATAGTCCTTGAACCGGCCCAGCACCGGGTTGAACATATCGTGGATACAGCCCAGGACGTAGTAGCAGGTGGGCACGTCGGCCACGATGACCCGGAAGGCGTAGAGGTCGAAGATCTCGTCCAGGGTCTTGTTCTGGGCGTACATCTTGCGGTAGATGGAGTAGATGTGCTTCACCCGGCCGTAGACCTGGCAGGTGATGTTCTCCTCGTCCATGCGGCCCTGGATGCGCCTTTGGATCCCCGCCAGAAACTCCTCGTGGGCGGAGGAGCGGGCCGCCAGCTCGTCGGCGATCTCCTGGTAGCCGATGGGGTCCAGGTACTTTAGGGAGGTGTCCTCCAGCTCCCACTTGATGCGCTGCATACCGAGACGGTGGGCGATGGGGGCGTAGATCTCCATGGTCTCCAGGGCCTTTTCCCGCTGCTTGCGGGCGGACTGGTACTCCATGGTGCGCATGTTGTGGAGCCGGTCGCAGATCTTGATCAAAATCACCCGGATGTCCTTGGCCATGGCCATGAGCATCTTCCGGAGATTCTCCATCTGCTCCTCTTCCTTGGAGACGTACTGGACCCGGGTCAGCTTGGTGACCCCCTCCACCAGGTCGGCCACCGCCGGGGAGAACCGCTTGGCAATCTCCTCGTGGGTGACGCCGGTGTCCTCGATGGTGTCATGGAGGAGGGCGGCGATGATGGAGTCGGTGTCCAGCTCCAGGTCGGCCACGATCTCGGCCACCGCCAGGGGGTGGGTGATATAGGGGGTGCCGTCCTTCCGAAGCTGCCCGGAGTGGGCGTTGTCGGCGAAGGAGAACGCGTCGAAGAGCCGTCCTGTGTCCAGGGCCGGGTTATAGGCTTTGATCTTGTCCTCCAACGCCTGATAGCGCTCTAAAATCGGATCCATACGTTCTCCCTCCTTTCAGGATCGGTCCGCCAGCCGGCGAAGCTGGCGCATGAGTTCACTGCTCTCCAGGTCCACCTTGCCTACGGTGTCCCGGATCTGGATGCGCAGGTGGTCGGTGGCCCGCTCCACCCGGATAAGGCCCCGGTCGTGAAAGACGGCCAGGCACACCTCGGTGCGCATGAAGGTCTCCCGGAGGCCGCAGGACCGGGCCACGTTCCGGGCCAAACGCTGGGCGGTCTCCTCGATGCAGCCCTCCCCCCGGCGGGAGCGCAGGTAGCGCCACAGGTTGGCAAACTCCTGCCGGCTGGGCAGGAGGGCGGCCGCCTCCGAGCGGGAGAGGGCCTCCCCCTCCATGAGCCGCCGGAACAATTCCTCCTCCGCCTGGGCCCTGGTGCGGGCGGGGCGGAGGTCACAGACCTGGAGCTGGACATTGCGCCAGCCCCGGTACTCGTTGATCTGAGGGTAGAAGCACACGTCCACCCGGTCCCCCGGGTTGATCCCCGCCTCCGCCATCGTGGCGGAGAAGAAGATGGCGTCCAGGTGCCCCCCGGAGACCGACAGCTTCAATTTCATATGTTTCCCATTTCCCACCTGGGTCAGACCCGCCACCGTGCAGCCGTCCAGACGGAACACCGGTTTTTGGTTGCCGGGGCCGTAGGGCTCCAGGAGAGACAGGCCCTCCACCTCCGCCTGGGTCAGCAGGGAGGCGTCGGGCAGGACGCAGTCCACCGTCAGGACGGTAACCGGCTCGGCCTGGTTCCGGGCCTGCCGTGCCAGGTCGTTGACCCGGGCGCGGAAGGCGGGGATATGCTCTTCCAGAATGGTGAAGCCCGCCGCCAGCTCGTGGCCGCCGTAGGACTCCAGCAGGTCCCCGCACCCCTCCAGCAGGGCGAAAAGATTCAGCCCGCCGTAAGAGCGGCAGGAGCCCTTGCCCCTGCCGTCCTGGAGACAGATCATGAAGGCGGGCACGGCGTACTTCTCCGTCAGGCGGGAGGCCACGATGCCCACCACTCCCTGGTGCCAGGTGTCACCGGCCAAAACCAGGGCGTCCCGCTCCCCGGCGGGGAGGGCGTCCACCAGCAGGTCGCACTGGTCGAAGATATCCCGCTCCAACTCCTGGCGCTGGTGGTTGAGCTCGCACAGCTCCTTGGCCAGCGCCTCGGCCCGGGCGGGATCGGACGTGAGAAGGAGCTCCTCGGCCACCTCCGCCCGTCCCATGCGGCCGGCGGCGTTGACCCGGGGGGCCAGGGTGTAGCCGATGGAGATGGAGGAGAGGGCCTTGCCCTCGGCCCCCGCCTCCCGCAGCAGCGCCCGCAGGCCGGGCCGGGCGGTGCGGGAGAGGGCGGTGAGGCCCCGGCGGACGATGGTGCGGTTCTCGCCGGTGAGCTCCATCACGTCGGCCACGGTGCCCAGGGCGCAGAGGTCGGCATACCGGTCCAGCAGCTCGTTTTCCCGCTCCGGCCCCGCCAGGGCCATGCACAGCTTGAGGGCCACGCCCACCCCCGCCAGGCACTTGAAGGGGTAGGGGCAGTCCGGCCGGTGGGGGTCCACCACCGCCGCCGCGGCGGGGAGGACCTCCTTGCACTCGTGGTGGTCGGTGATGATGACCTCCAGCCCCAGCCCGGCGGCGAAGGCCGCCTCTTCCACGGCGGTGATGCCGCAGTCCACGGTGACCACCACTCCGGCCCCCTGCTCCGCCAGCTTTTCCACCGCCCCCCGGTTGAGGCCGTAGCCCTCCTCCAGCCGGTTGGGGATGTAGGGGAGGACCGTCCCCCCCTCCGCCCGGAGAAAATCCGTCAAAAGGCAGGTGGCGGTGATGCCGTCCACGTCGTAGTCCCCGTAGACGGCGATGACCTCCCCCCGCTCCAGGGCCCGCCGCAGTCGGCCCGCCGCCCTGTCCATGTCCGCCATGGACAGGGGATCATGGAGAGGGGGCTCCTCCAGCAGAAAACGCCGGGCCTCCTCCCCATCGCCCCATCCCCTGGCCGCCAAGACCTTGGCGCACAGGGCAGGGATGCCGGCCCGGCGGAGAGGCGCGTCCTCCCGGCCTGGGGCCAGCTCATTCCATTGTCTGTACTTCATGGGCTTATCCCGCCCTCCGAATTGAACAAATTATCTTTTATTATATCAAATCAGCGGGCGGGTGACAATGTTATGGGAAATATTTTTCCCCGGGCATCTTTTCCCAGGGACCGGGCGGTCATTCACACTCCAGGTACAGCCCGATGAGCTCCACGGTGGCCTTCAGGCCCTTCCAATGGGTGCGCTCCATGCCGTGGGAGGCGTGGACGCCGGGGCCGATCAGGGCGCAGCGGGTGTCCCGCCCCGCCTTCCAGCACACCGCCGCGTCGGAGGAGTAGTGGGGGTAGATGTCCACGGCGTGGTCCACCCCCGCCCCCTCCGCCAGGGCGATCAGGCGGGAGACCATGCCGTAGTCGTAGGGCCCCATGTTGTCCTTGGCGCAGATGGAGACCTGCTCCTCGGTGCAGGACAGGTCCTCCCCAATGCAGCCCATATCCACCGCCAGCAGCTCCTCCAGGTCCTCGGAGAAGGTGGCCCCGCCGTGGCCCACCTCCTCGTAGACGGTGAAGGTGATTTCGGTGTCGTACCGGGGCTTCTCCCCCCGGTCGGCCATGATCCGCAGAGCGGTGAGGAGGCAGGCGGCGCTGGCCTTGTCGTCCAGGAAGCGGGACTTGAGAAAGCCGGAGGGGGTGACCACCGTCTTGGGGTCGTAGCAGACGAAGTCCCCGGCGCCGATACCCAGAACCCGGACCTCCTCCCTCGTGTGGACCAGCTCGTCCACCCGCACCGCCATGTTCTTCTCGTCCCGGGGCCGGGTGGCGGCGTCGTCCTGGACGTGGGCGGCGGGGGAGAGGGAGAGGATGGTGCCGGTGTACACCTTGCCGGACCTGGTATAGATCCGGCAGTACTCCCCGTCCAAAGTGGGCAGCAGGGGGCCGCCCACGGGGGTGATCATCAGCATCCCCCCGTCGGTGACGGAGCGGACCATGAGCCCCAGGGTATCCACGTGGGCGCAGAGCCCCACCTTCCTGGTGTTCTCCCGGCCGGGGACCAGGATGGTCAGGTTCCCCTTGTTGCTCCGCCGGGTCTCATAGCCCATGTCCCGGGCCAGCCCCTCCGCCGTCTCCACCGCCTTCCCGGTGAAGCCGCTGGGGCTGTCCTGGCCCAGCAGGGCCCTCGCGTAGTCCATGGCCGTATCCCGGTAGGGCGTCACGTCCCATTTCATTTGAAATTCCTCCTTGATGGGTCTATAATACCCCCATAGTCTACCACAAAACGGGAGGTATTTCCACGTTATGGCTGAGGAAAAGACCAATGTGATGCGGCTTCTGGACCAGAAAAAGGTACCTTACGCCCCCCACCATTACGACGTCAGCGACGGCGCCCTGGACGGCGTCACCGCCGCGGCGCGGCTGGGGGTGCCGCCGGAGACCTGCTTCAAGACCCTGGTGACGGTGGGGGCCTCCAAGCGCAGCCACGTGTTCGTCATCCCGGTGGAGCGGGAGCTGGACCTGAAAGCCGCCGCCAGGGCCGCCGGGGAGAAGTCCATCGAGATGATCCGCCAGGCCCAGCTCCTCCCCCTCACCGGCTACGTCCACGGGGGCTGCTCCCCCATCGGGATGAAAAAACGCCTCCCCACCTTTATCGACGACAGCGCCCAAGCCCTTCCCGAAATGACGGTGTCCGCCGGGAAGGTGGGTTGTCAGGTGACCCTGTCTCCCCAAGCCTTGGCCGGCTTTGTGGGGGCCCGGTTTGCCCCGGTGAGCAAATAAAAGAAGGGCCGGAGCGTTTAAAGCTCCGGCCCTTCCGCCGCGTCGGCCGGGTTGACGTGGATCATGATGTGCTTGATGTCGGGGAACCGGGTCTCCACCTCGCTGTGGACCGCCTCGGCGATGGCGTGGGCCTGGCGCAGGGGCAGGTCCCCGTCCACGGCGATCTCGGCGTCGATATACACCCGGCTTCCAAACATCCTGGTCCGAAGCAGGTCCAGCCGGACCACCCCCGCCTGGGCGGCGATATAGTCGGACACCGACTTCTCGTAGTCCTCGCCGCAGGCGGTGTCCACCATCTTGCTCATGGCGTCCTTCAAAATATCATAGGCCACCTTGAGGATGAAGAGGCAGATGACCACGCTGGCGATGGGGTCCAGGATGGGCCAGCCCAGCATGGCACCCCCGATGCCCAGCAGGGAGCCCACCGAGGAGAGGGCGTCCGAGCGGTGGTGCCAGGCGTCGGCCATAAAGGCGTCGGAGTGGAGGAGCTTGGCGCACCGGCGGGTATACCAGTACATGGCCTCCTTCACCACGATGGAGACCACGGCGGCCGCCAGGGCCAGGCCCCCCGGCACCGCCAGCTCCTCCCACCGGCCGGCGGCGATCTTCTCGATCCCGGCCGCCCCGATGCCCAGGCCGGTGGCCAGCAGGATGAGCCCCAGCACCAGGGAGGCCACGCACTCCATCCGCTCGTGGCCGTATGGGTGGGCCTTATCCGCCTTGCGCTGGGACATCCGCACCCCCAGGAAGGCCACGAAGGTGGCGAAGACGTCGGACATGGAGTGGACGGCGTCGGACACCATGGCCCCCGAGCGGCCAACGATACCCGCGAAGAGTTTGAATGCGGTCAGGATGATATTTCCCCCGATGCCCACGGCGGAGACTTGGTCGACGAGCCTGCGCTCCTCTTCCGGCGTCTTTACTGTCTCATGAAAAACCATGGCAAAACCCCCTTTCTCCCATCATAAAGCATGCCCGCGGAACATGTGACTGTCCCGCGGGCATGTATCATGTCCTCCGCTGCCGAATCCGGCCCGGCTTCTCGCCTGTCTCGTATTCAAATATACCCCCGCCGGGGGAGAGATTTTTCCTATTCTAGCAGTGCAGGGGGGCTTTGTCAAGCATAAACTCCGCCGCAGCCCGCATTTATGACGGTTCCGGGAGTCCCAGGCTTCCGGCAAGGCTCCGCTCAAAAATATCCTGGTAAAAATATTTGACGTCGCATGACCAATGCCAGCGGAGGCGGCTTGTCGAAAATATACTGCGCGGACCAGAGAAAGAACCGGAAGGGAGTTCTTCTGGCCGCTCTTTCCGAGGCCGGGCTTTCTCCCGCGGCTCCGGGGGAGCAGTTCACCCCATCCCATTGCCGATGATTGGGACCCTGTCTCCGTTCCCCGTGAGGAGCCGAACATCTCACAGGCACGGGGCACATCCCCTTCGCGGTCCGGCCAAAGGCTTTTTAAGCGGACGGCGGTGGTCCGACCGAGCGGGAAACGGGCATTTTTCATTTATGAATATTTTTTTATTTTCTTTGGGAACTTTTTTCCCGTCCCTTCGTCAAAGAGGAACGCATGCCGCCGAAGGCATGGATCAAAACGACAAAAGGAGCAGAATACTTATGATGAAACGCATTGGTTCCACGGCCCTGGCCCTCGCCCTGGCCGCCTCCATCGCCCCCGCCGCCATGGCTGAGGATATGATGGATATCGTCCCCCTGTCCGACACCGGCTACGCCGCCTCCATCTCCGTCAACGGCGAGGAGCTGGATCTCTCCGGCATCCCCGCCGCCGAGGACGGCATCTACCTGCTGCCCATGCGGGTGGTGACCGAGGCCGACTACGGCTTCGCCGACTGGTACACCGAGGAGAACCAGGGCTATTTCGCCCTGGACGACCACCGCATCTACGTCAACTTCTCCGACAACTCCGTGGAAGTGGACGGCGAGAAGCTGGAGAACGTGACCGCCACCGTCATCGACGGCGTCACCTTCCTGCCCGCCAGCGTCATCGACGGCCTGGAGGGCTACTCTGTGCTCATCGGCGCCAGTGAGCCCGCCTTCATCTCCATCTCCACCCCCAACGGCGCCCCCCTGACCAAGCTGGCCCGGGAGATCATGGACACCACCGAGATGGCCTCCTCCATGAAGAACAGCGCCGAGACCCTGAAGGACTTCGTGGGCATCGACCCCGCCAACTATGACGAGTTCGTCTCCTTCTCCTCCATGATGATCCGGGCCGACGCCCTGTTCATCGGCAAGCTGGCCGAGGGCGCCGATATGGACGCCGCCAAGGAAGAGCTGGAGGCCGTCCGTGCCCGCATCCAGCAGTCCTTTGAGCAGTACCTCCCCGCTCCCCTGGAGATGGCCAAGAACGGCAAGATCGTGGAGAAGGACGGCTACGTGGCCCTCTTCATCTCCCCCGACGTGGACAAGGCCATCGAGATGTTCGAGGCCGCTGTGACCGAGCTGAACGCCGCCGAGGCGGAGTAAGCCTCCACCATCCAAACAGCATGACGGGACGCGCCCAAGGGCCCGTACCCATAAGGAAAGATGCGGGCCTGCCTTAGCCCTTTTGGCGCAAAAGTCTGCAAAACCGCCCGGCATCCGTCAGGATTGCCGGGCGGTTTTTCGTCTTTTTCCCTCAAAAGAGCGTTGGCAGGACTCCTTCGGACCCAGTTGGGCCCAATGAGGAGGAAGATGCAAGCAACATCGGCGCCGGCGCCCTGGCGGGCGCCAAGCCTGGGTTGCGCCGCAGCTTCGCCTCAGGGGACCCAACTGGGCGCATCCTTCCTTATGGGTGCGGGCCCTTGGGCGCATCCCGTTTTTTGTCCCCCTTTGTAAAGCCTTTTCAAAGCCGTGTAAAGCTTTGGAAAAGTCCATTGTTTTCAATCCTTTCCGGTGCTACACTGGCCCCGGGTTCCAAAATCTGAGCAGAATGGAAAGGAAGTTTTGAGACTGATGAACCTTCGCAGAACTGTGATGGCCGGTGTTCTGGCCGGCACCCTGGCCCTGGGGGCCCTTCCCGCCGCCCTGGCCGCCACCGCCCAATACAATGACTCCAGCACCACCGGCGGCGACGCCGCCTGGAAGGCCTGGGTGGAGGGCTGGGAGACCCTCTCCGGCGACTACACCCAGGTGTCCCTCACCCCCGGCAGGGACGAGACCGAGCTGAATTTCGCCTGGTACACCAAGGTGGAACCCGGCAAGGCCGCCACCCCCGTGGTCCACTTCGGCGCCGACAAGAACGCCCTCACCGCCTTCACCGGCGTGTCCGCCGAGGTGGACGACAGCCTTACCGGTGGGGTGAAGTACGTCTACAACCACGTCACCGTCACCGGCCTGAAGGAGAACACCACCTACTACTACACCGTGGAGAAAAACGGCGTCCAGACCCAGGCCGAGACCTACGCCACCCACAGCTTTTCCAGCGTGAAGATGCTCTACGTGGGCGACCCCCAGATCGGCGCCTCCAAGGGCCAGCCCCAAAACGGGGAAAAGCTGGTGGCTGACGCCGGGGCCGCCAACACCGCCGCCCGGAACGACGGCTTCGCCTGGGCCCGCACCCTGTCCATCGCCCAGGAGCAGAACCCGGATTTGAGCTTCGTCATCTCCGCCGGCGACCAAGTGAACAAGACCGGCAAGGCCAAGGAGGAGGAGTACGCCGGGTATCTCGCCCCCGCCGTTTTGAAGTCCCTGCCCGTGGCCACCACCATCGGCAACCACGATTCCCTGAACCCCGACTACCTCTACCACTTCAATAACCCCAACACCACCGATTACGGCGCCACCCAGGCCGGGGGCGACTACTACTACACCTACGGCGCTGGGCTGTTCATCGTGCTGAACACCAACAACTACAACGTGGCCGAGCACGAGGCCGCCATCAAAGAGGCCGCGGCCTACGCCCCCGACGCCGCCTGGCGGGTGGTGACCATCCACCAGGACATCTATGGCTCCGGCCTGGACCACTCCGACACCGACGGCATGATCCTGCGCACCCAGCTGACCCCCATCTTTGACGCCTACGACATCGACGTGGTGCTCCAGGGCCACGACCACACCTACTCCCGCTCCAAACTCCTCTACGGCGACGGCCAGAGCCACGGTACCTACGAGTTCCAGCTCAACGCCGACAAGACCGACTACGACTGGGACAACGCCTACAACACCCAGAACAACGCCAAGATCCCCCTGGCCCCCGCCGACGAGGCGGGCAAGGCCGCCCAGAGTGCCTTCCAGGCCGACAACTACTGCTATACCATTGAGAGCACCAGCGGCAACACCGTGGTAAACCCCAAGGGCACGCTGTACATGTCCGCCAACTCGGCCTCCGGCTCCAAGTTCTATGAGCTCATCGCCGCCCAGCAGAACTACATCGCCCAGCGCAGCCAGAACTGGCTGCCCAGCTACTCCGTCATCTCCATGACCGCCGACTCCTTCTCCATTGAGACCTACCAGGTCACCGCCGACGGCAAGGCCGAGAAAATCGACGAGGCCTTCACCATCCGCAAGGACGCCGCCCAGCCCGCCAACGCCCAGAAGGCCGTCACCGCCGCCGCCACCCTGACCCAGGACGGCCAGACCTACTACCGCCTGCGGGACCTGGCCGCCAGCTCCAACGCCTTTGACGTGAGCTGGAACGGCGGCGTGGTCATCACCACCAAGACCGCCTACACCGGCTACAAGCCCACCGGCTCCGCGGAGGGCACCGCCGCCACCCTGAGCGCCAGCGTGGACGGCAAGGCCGTCACCACCCCGGCCCTCCTCTCCTGCGGCAACTACTATGTCCCCGCCAGCTTCCTCCCCACCCTGGGCGTGGAGCTGGGGTGATTCCCCCATTCCCATGCGCCACGCGGCGGGCGGGTTTGAAACCCGCCCGCCGCGCCGTATCCACCTGAATAGAGAAGGGGTTGAAGCGTTTGAATACGAATTGGAAGCGGGGGCTTCTCCGCTGGGGGGCGCCGGCGGTGCTGGCGGCGGCCTTTCTGGTCTTTGTCCTCTGGCTCAACGGCGTGGACAAGGTCCCCCTGGTCTCCCGGGTGGGACAGACCTTTGAAAAGGGGGTGGTGACCGCCGTCCTCCAGGACAACCTCCAGCCCGACGGCACCCGGATGGGGGAGCAGAAGGTGCTGGTGAAGATGACCACCGGCGTCCGGGTCGGGCAGGAATTGGAGACCACCAGCAGCTCGGGCTACCTCTTCGGGGCGGGCTGCACCGTGGGGATGAGGGTGGTGGTCATCCAGAGCGTGGCGGGAGACTCCACCATCACCGCCGTCTACTCCGTGGACCGGGGCGGGGTGCTGCTCCTTTTCGCCGGGCTTTACCTGCTGACCTTGTGCCTGGTGGGGGGAAAGCAGGGGATCAAGGGGGCCCTGGGGCTCCTCTTCACCTTTTTGTGCATCCTCTTTGTCTATCTGCCCATGGTCTACCGTGGCTGGTCCCCCTTCTGGACGGCGGTGTTTGTCTGCGCCGTCACCACCGTGGTGACATTGTGGCTCATCGGCGGGCCCAGCCGCAAGACCGCCGTGGCGGTGGGGGGCACCGTGGCGGGGGTGGTCATCGCCGGGGCGGCGGCCTCCCTCTTCTCCGCCGCCAGCGGCATCACCGGGTGGAACGTCTCCGACATCGAGAGCCTTATGACCCTAGCCAACGCCGGGGACGTGCAGGTGGGGGGCCTGCTCTTCTCCGGGCTCCTCATCTCCGCCCTGGGGGCGGTGATGGACGTGTCCATGTCCATCGCCTCCTCCATCCAGGAGGTGTACGCCCAGAATCCGGCCCTCTCCCGGTTGGAGCTCTTCCGGGCGGGGATGCGGGTGGGCCGCGACCTGATGGGCACCGACTCCAACACCCTCATCCTGGCCTTCGCCGGCTCCAGCGCCTCCATGCTGGTGCTCAATTACGCCTACGACCTGCCCCTTTTGCAGGTGGTGAACTCCAACAACATCGGCATCGCCGTGATGCAGGGGCTCTCCGGCAGCTTCGGGATCGTGCTGGCGGTGCCCGTCACCGTGCTTTTGGCCGTGTGGGCCTACACCTGGGGACACAATGTCCCGCGGGACTCCTGAACGAGGGCGCGTTTCCATTTCGGGAACGCGCTTCCTCTTGTATTTTTGGACACGCTGTGATAGAATACCCCCGAAAATACTATGAATAAGGAGGTCATCGCGATTTATGTATTGTGTACGCCAAGTGACCGACCAGCTTTATTGGGTGGGCGCCAACGACCGGCGGCTGCCCCTGTTTGAGAATATCCACCCCATCCCCAGGGGGATCAGCTACAATTCCTACCTTCTGCTGGACGAGGCCGCCGTCCTCTTCGACACGGTGGACTGGTCCGCCTGCCGCCAGCTGATGGAAAATCTGGAGCACCTGCTGGACGGCCGGGCGCTGGATTACGTGGTCATCCACCACATGGAGCCCGACCACGGCGCTTCCCTTCAGGCGGTGCTGGACCGGTGGCCGGGGGTAAAGCTGGTCGCCACTGCCATGGCCTTCCGTTTCCTGGACCAGTTCGGCGTCTCCTCCGCCGGGCATGAGCGGATCACGGTAAAGGACGGGGACACCCGCTCCTTTGGGAAGCACACCGTCACCTTCCTCACCGCCCCCATGGTCCACTGGCCGGAGGTGATGGTCTCCTTTGACCAGACCACCGGTGCCCTCTTCTCCGCCGACGCCTTCGGCACCTTCGGTGCCCTCAACGGCAGGCTCTTCAACGACGAGATGGACTTCGACCGGGACTGGCTGGACGAGGCCCGCCGGTATTACGCCAACATCGTGGGCAAATACGGCGACGCCACCCAAACCCTGCTGAAAAAGGCGGCGGCCCTGGGGGACGAGCTGAAGCTCATCTGCCCCCTCCACGGGCCGGTATGGCGTTCCGACCTGCGCTATTTCCTGGACAAGTATGACAAGTGGAGCCGCTACGAGCCGGAGGAAAAGGGCGTGGCCGTCATCTACGGCTCCATGTACGGCAACACCGAGCAGGCCGCCGACGCCCTGGCCGCCGCCCTGGTGGAGCGGGGGCTCACCCAGGTGTCCCTGTGGGACGTCTCCTCCACCCACGTCTCCCACCTGATCTCCGAGGTCTTCCGCCTGTCCCACGTGGTGCTGGCCTCGGTGACTTACAACATGGGCATCTATCCTCCCACCCTGGATCTTCTGGAGGACATGAGGGCCCTGAATGTTCAGAACCGCACCTTTGCCGTCCTGGAAAACGGCACCTGGGCTCCCAAGTCCGGGGAGCTGATGGGCAAATTCGTCACCGAGGAGCTGGCGGGCTGCACCCTGCTGGAGCCCAAGCTCACCCTCAAATCCTCCCTTCCCGCCGCCCGGGCCGGGGAGCTGGAGGCCCTGGCGGACACCATCGCCGCCTCGGTCAAAGGGGAATAAACTGTTCTAAAAAGGACCGCCTTCCGGCGGTCCTTTCCCTTGCCCCCGGGGGCGGGTTGTGGTATTCTGGTAGGCAATGAGAGGAGCGGGTATCCATGACGAAAAACGATGATTTCCTGTCCCTGCACATCCCCCTGCCCCCCGACATAGCCCGGAGGAAGGCGGCGGGGGACCTGGCGGGAGCCGTGCGGCTCATCGACCGGTACCTTGCCCTGGACGGCCAGCCCGGGCTGGACCCCCGGCTGCGGGTGGAAAAGCTGCGGCTGGAACGGCTGGAGCGGAACTACCCCTATGACCGCGCCGCCGCCCTGGCTCTGGTGCGGGCGGAGTGGCCCGGCTGCACCGACGCCCAGTTCGACGCCCTGGTGGACGGCGGGCGTATCGATTGGCGGTACATTGGCGGCGAGGCCCGGTACCACGACGCCTTTCTGGACTCCGCCCGCCTCTACCCCGCCGACGCCCCCGGCCTCCAGCAGGAGCCGGAGGACAACGCCCTGCGGGACCAGGTGTTGGAGCGGATGGAGCTGGAGGGGGAGCTCACCGCCGTCATCACCCTGAAGGCCGCCATCTGGCCGACCCAGGCCGCCGCCGGGAAGCGGGTCCAGGCCTGGCTCCCCCTGCCCGCCGACTGCCCCCAGCAGAGCGGTATCGAAATTTTGGACGCCACCCCCGGCTTTATGGCCGCCCCCGCCGACGCCCCCCAGCGGACCATCTATTGGGAGAGCACGGAGCGGGACACCTTCGAGGTCACCTACCGCTACCGCCACCGGGCGGTGTATGTGGACCCGCTGGCCCTCCCCTGCGACGCCGCCCAGCCCGTCTTCGACACCGGCGAGCAGCTCCCCCACATCGCCTTCACCCCCTACCTCCGGGCCCTGTGCGCCCGGCTGACGGAGGGGTGTGCCGCCCCGGCGGAGAAGGCGGCGGCAATCTACGACTACGTCACCGGGCACGTGGACTACCGCTACCAGCCCGCCTACGTCCAGCTGGACGACATCGCCGACACCTGCGCCCGGGAGCTGCGGGGGGACTGCGGGGTGATGGCCCTCCTCTTCATCACCCTGTGCCGCATGGCGGGCATCCCCGCCCGGTGGCAGAGCGGGCTGTCCGTGCGGCCCGGCCACGTGGGGGCCCACGACTGGGCCATGTTCTACCTGGCCCCCCACGGCTGGCTCTTCGCCGACCCCTCCTTCGGCTCCTCCGCCCGGCGAAACGGCGAGGCGGGGCGGAGAAAGCACTACTTCGGCAGCTTGGACCCCTGGCGGATGGTGGCCAACTCCGCCTTCCAGGCCCCCCTGACGCCCCCCGACCCGGCCTACCGATACGACCCCTACGACAACCAGCTGGGGGAGATGGCGGTGGACGGCGTGGGGCTGGACGCCCCCGAGATGGAGCGGACGGTGGAGCAGGTGGAATTTACCCTGGAGGGCTGAACGCCCCGGCAAGCCGGTTTCCCGCGCCCCGGAACAGAGAGAGCCCCGGCCTCATGTGAGGCCGGGGCTCTCTTGCTGTTTTGAGGGGTCAGCCCTCCACCATGATTCGCAGAATCTCCTTGTCGGTGGCGTCCATGCCGTCCTTCGCCATCCGGCAGAAGCTGTCGATGGTCCCGGCGCAGTTCTCCTTCACCAGGCCCTCGCCGGGGCGGAACACCCGCCCCCGCTTGGCCATCTCGTAGCCCATGAGCCCGGCCTCGATGGAGCTGGAAATTTTGGCGGCGCAGGAGGACTTGGCCCCGTCGCACACCACGCCCCCGATGTTGCCCAGGCTGTTGGTGATGATCATGCCGATGAGCTCGGCGCCGGCCCCCTGGAGGAAGGCGATGCCGCAGGCGGCGGCGGTGCCGGCGCTGACCGCCCCGCAGAAGGCGGAGAGGCGGCCCATCTTGTACTTCTGCATGATGGCCACCAGGTTGGACACCAGCAGGGCCCGGTACAGCTGGTCCCGGGAACAGCCCAGCTCCTTGGCGTACTCGATGACGGGCACGGAGACGGTGATGCCCTGGTTCCCGCTGCCGGAGTTGATGACCACCGGCATCTCACAGCCGTTCATCCGGGCGTCGGACCCCGCCGCGGCGGCGGCCCGGGCCCGGACGCCCACCGACTCGCCGTAGACCTCCAGAAGGGTTTGGCCCACCGACTCGCCCCAGCGGGCGGAGAGGCCCTCCGCGGCGATGGCGCTGTTGCAGGCTATCTGCTTGTCCAGCACCCGCGTCACATTGGAGAGGTCCGCGGTCTGGGCGAAGGCCACGATTTTCTCCAGCGTCAGGCAGGAGCGGTCCGTCCCGCCCTCGCCCACGTCCTCCGGGGAGTGGGGGATGTCGTAGACCACGGCCCCGTTCTTCTCGATGCGGACGATGTGGTTGTGCTCGTGGAGGATTTCTACCATCACATTATCCCCGCCCTTGGCGCAGCGCACGATGATGTGCAGCTTGGCGGAGGTCTCCAACAGGCGGACCCGGCAGACGTTTTGGGCCAAAAGCTCCTTGGTTAGGGCCAGGTCCCGGTCGGTCACGCTGGTCAGGACTTCCAACTCCTTGGCGGGGTCGCCCCCCACGGCGCCCAGGACGGCGGCGGCCTCGATGCCCCGCAGGTCCACCGTCATGGGCACCACCACGGCCCGGGCGTTCTTGATGAGGTTGCCGCTGCACTCCACCGTCATCTCCTCCGGGATTGCCCCCAGGACCTCCCGGGCCTTCGCCGCGGCGAAGGCGATGGCGATGGGCTCGGTGCAGCCCAGGGCGGTGAGCAGTTCTTCCTTTAAAATGGCCTCATACAGGCCGCAATCGGTCTGACTTACTTCCATGATAGCGGTATTCTCCGTTTCTTCTTCAAGTGGATTTGCGGCCCATCAGGGGATGACCCGCAGTTCTTTGGGCAAGTGGTTGAGGACTTCCGCGCCGTTGGCGGTCACCGCCACCAGGTCTTCGACCCGGACGCCCCCCGTCTGGGGGAGGTAGATTCCCGGCTCTATGGAGAAAATCATGCCCTCCCGCAGAACGGTGTCCGAGGTCTCGCTGAGATAGGGCTCCTCGTGGAGCTGAAGGCCGATCCCGTGGCCGGTGCGGTGGGTGAAAAAGGGGCCATAGCCGCTCTTTTCAATCACGCCGCGGCAGACCCGGTCAATCTCCTTCGCCGTCCGCCCCGGCCGCACCGCGGCAATGCCCGCCAGGTTGGCCTCCAGCACCGTGCGGTAGACCCGCTCCATCTCGGGGCTCACGTCCCGGAAAAACACGGTGCGGGTCATGTCGGACTGGTAGCGCCGGTAGGGGGCCCCCGCGTCGACGAGGATACAGTCCCCCGCCTTGGGGCGGACCTCACGGGACTGGGGGTGGGGGCTGGCGCAGTTTTCGCCGAAGGCCACCAGGGCCCCGCCCTGGGCGCCCTCCGCCCCGTGTTTGGAATACAGGCCGTGGATGCTCCGGCTGAGGCCCGCCTCGGTGGAGGATTCGGAGATGGAGGAGATGAGCTCCTCCACCACCCGGTCGTTGATTTGGGAGGAGCGGCGCATCAGCTCCATCTCCTCCCCGTCCTTGCACACCATGGGCAGGGACAGCAGCCGCCCGGCGGAGCGGAAAATGTGGTTGGGGGCCAAAGCCAGCAGGTCCAGCAGATAGCCGCTGGGCCAGGTCTGGTCCACGGCCAGCACGCCCCCCGGCGTCAGGCGGCGGGCCAGGTCTTCCAGGGCCCGGCCCTCCTCCCCGTCCCGGTGGCGGACGGTCTCGGCCCCCGCCCCCAGGGGGGCGAACAGGGCGTTGGCGTAATAGCGGCAGTTCCCCCCGAGGTCCACCAGCAGCACCCGCAGCCGCTCCATGCTCTCTTCCTCGGTCCCGGTGTAGTAGTAAAGGTTCCTGTCGTCGGTGATAAGCGCCTGGTCCAGGCCCAATTCTCCCATGGAGCGGACCAGCCGCTCCAGTCTGCCCCGTCTCATGGTCCTTCCCTCACGCCCTGCCGCTCAGGCGGTACAGCGTGTAGGAGACCATGTCGGCGTGGTCGTAGAAGTCCTGGATGGGGACGAACTCATCCGGGGCGTGGACCCCGTCGCCGCAGCCGCCGAAGGCCACCAGCCTGCCGCCGAATTTCTTGGCGTAGGTGCCCCCGGCAATGGCCACACACCGGGGCTCCGGCTTGCCCTTGTCCAGGCAGACCTCCCGCAGGACGGCGAACTCCTCCTCCCGGACGCAGTGGTGTCCGTCCACGGCTGAGAGCACCTGGAGCCGGAGCCCCGCGGCGGAGGCCGCCGCCGCCAGCTTGGTTTGGAGCTCCCGGGCGCTGGTGGAGGTGGGATAGCGGATGTCCCCCACCGTCCACACCCGGTCCCCCTGGGTCTGGATGAGGCCCAGGCTCAAGGTCAGGGGGCCCATATAATCGTCCCGGCAGGCAATGTCCAGCTTGGGCACGGTCCAGTCCAGGCCGATGGAGTCGGCGACGAACCGGGTCAGGCCGTCGGCCCGCTCCCCCAGCACCTCCCCGGCAAATTGGGCGTACTGGGAGATGGCGCTGCGCCCGCTCTCGGGCATGGCGGCGTGGGCCGACGCCCCCCGGAAGGTCACCGTAGTCTGGTCCCCCCGGTCCTCCCAGGTCAGGTTGGGGCCGGTTTTCAGCTTCGCCGCGAACCGCGCCCCCTCCTCCGGGGTCATCCGGGACCTGTCGAAGACGGCGGTCACCGAGGCGGGCACCATGTTGGGGGCCAAGCCGCCGGTGACATCAAGCACCGGGCAGCCGGCAGGTTTTTGGCCTTCCAGACTGAATTCCATCCGCCCCTTTTCCGCGTTGACGATGTTGTATCCGTCGGCGTCGGGGGTAAAGCCGAACAGGGGGAGGGGCTCTTGTTCCAGGTAGTGGTCCAGGTCCTCCATCCCCGTCTCCTCCGCGCAGCCGTAAATGACCCGGAGCTTTTGCCGGGGCGTGTAGCCCAGTTCCTTCATGCACCGCAGGGTGTAGAGGCCCACGACCACCCCCGGCTTGTCATCCCCGGCGCCCCGGGCGTAGAGGATGCCATTTTCCTCCTCCGCCCCGAAGGGGGGGTGGGTCCAGCCGTCGCCGGGGGGCACCACGTCTAGGTGGGCGATGGAGCAGACGTAGTCCTCCCCCGGGCCGTACTCGCTGTATCCGATGTAGTTGTCCAGGTTCACCGTCTTCAGTCCGAACCCCTCGGAAAGGGCCAGGACGTATTCCAGCGCCCGGCGGGGCCCCGGGCCGAAGGGGGCGCCGTCACAGGGCTCCCCCCGGACGGTGTCCATTTTCAGCAGCTCCTTGAAGTGGAAGAGCATCTCTTCCCGGTAGCCCGCCATTTTCTCCTGGAGGGCCCTCGCAAATGGATCGATCATCTTGTCCTCCTCAATGGATCAGAAGCCGGGTCAGCAGCCAGATGATGGGCATGGAGAGGACGGTCCGCTCAATGAACACCAGGAAGATCTTGGCCAGGTTAAAGTCCAGCTTGGAGCGGATGATCATGACGCCGATTTCGGACAGGTAGATAATTTGGGCAATGGCCATGCAGAACACGAAGAAGCGGGTGTCGATGGCG
This sequence comes from Oscillospiraceae bacterium, assembly GCA_022846075.1. Classification (GTDB taxonomy): domain Bacteria; phylum Bacillota; class Clostridia; order Oscillospirales; family Oscillospiraceae; genus Vermiculatibacterium. The sequence goes on along the minus strand of AP025582.1, from coordinate 160,003 downwards.
GTGATGACCCCCGCCATGGCCACGGGGAGGAACTGGTCCAGGAAGCCGGTGAGCAGCATGGGCGCGGCCACCGTGGCCTCGGCAAAGCCCATCAGGTTTAGGACGGGGACAAAGGGGGCGGTGAGGATTTGGAAAATGGGGGTGTACTCGTTGACAATCATGCCGGTGGCGGCCACGAACATGACCATGGGCAGCACGTCGAACCAGACGCTTCCAACCGTCTGAACGCCCTTGACCATGAACTTCTTGAAGGTCATGCCGTCGGCCTTCTCCACGGCGCACCGCACCGCCCACTGCATCTTGCCAAGGCCGGTGGGGATCTCCTCCTTGATTTCGGCGGCGCCGTCCACGTACTCGTCCTTCTGCCGGTTGAGGGGGTACACCCGGGGCAGAAGGATGGCGCAGGGGATGACGGCGGCGTAGATGGTGAGCACGGAGGGCAGGAAATAGTCCTCCAGGCCGCACACCCGGGCCAGGATGAAGATAAAGCTGAAGGCGGCGGTGGAGAAGCAGGTCATGATGACGCAGGCTTCCCGCTTGGAGTAGTAGCCGTCCTTATACTGGGTGGAGGTGAGCAGGGCGCCGGTGAGGCTGCTGCCCATCCAGGAGGCAATGCAGTCCAGAGAGGCCCGGCCGGGCAGGGTGAAGAGGGGCTTCATGAGCTTGCGGACCAGGATGCCCACAAAGTCCATGATGCCGAAGTCGGTCAGCAGGCTGATGAGGAAGGAGGTGCCCACCATCAGCGTCAGGATGGTGGAGACGATGTTATAGGCCTCGCCGCCGGTGGCCGGGTTCCAGATAAACTCCGGCCCCACCTGGAACAGGTAGCACACCAGATATACAAGGGCCACAATCCGCACCCCGATGATAACGGGGCTGACGTCGAACAGGCTGCGCATGGTTTTGTTTTCAGTGATAAATTTGGGCTTGCACACCTTGGCGATGATTGGCAGCGCCGCGGAGATGGCGAACAGCAGGATGGCCAGCTGGTTGACAAAGGGGTTCATCCAGCCCTGGATGATGTCGCAGAGGATGGACACGCCCAGGACGAATTTCCCGTTCACCTGCATGGGCACCAGGAACAGGACCGCGCCCAGGAGAGAGGGAATCAAAAACTTCAGGACTTGCGCCGTACTCGCTTTTTTCGTCTCCATAGTCGTCTCTCCTCCTTACTTCTTCAGCCGGAAGGTCAAATCGCAGCAGGGGGCACCGTCGGCGATGGTGTCCCCCAAGGTGAAGTCCAGCTGGCAGGCCTTGGCGATGTTCCGGTCGCCGTCCATGGCGATGTCGCACAGCTTGCTCACTTCCTCGTCGCTGCAGCCGATTTCCTGCCAGCCCGCCACCAGGGGGCAGTGGTGGAACTGGATGTGCAGCTGGTCCTCCCCGCACTCCACGATCTCCATGTCGAAATACTTCTGGAAATCCTCGTCGGCGAACACCTCGGCAAAGCTGCTCAGGCTGTCGTGCTGGGCCCAGTCCTCGTAGAGCCCCGCGCCCTGGAAGCAGCCGCACCGGGAGGTGGCCGCCCGGGCAATCTCCTCCCAGTCGGCGCCCCGCTTCCTGGCCTCGTCCAGCAGCAGGTACAGCCATTGGGCCCGATGGCGCATGGCGCCTCTCACCTTTTCCACGCAGGGCTCCTTGCAGATGGGTTCATTCTTGATTTTGGACATGTTGTTTTCCTCCCTTTTCTGTTTGCTCTCTCAGCGATAGATTTTCTTGCTTTGATAGGCGTCTCGCAGGATACGGACGTAGTCCTCTTTTTCGATTGGCTTGCGGTTGTCCAGGCTCATGGGGCTCTTGGCGGCCCGGGCGGCCAGCGCCTCAAAGTCGGCCGGGTCCACCTGGGGGAAGCTGGCGAAGGCGGGGATCTCCAGCCGGGCAATCAGCTCCTCCACAAAGCGGATGGACCGCTTGGCGTTCTCCCCGTCTCCGGCCCCCGGCTCCGCCGCCCCCAGGCGGTGGGCGATTCGGGCGTAATATGCCTCGTTCCCGGCCCGGTTGAACTCCATCACGTAGGGCAGGAACAGGGAATTGGCCACCCCGTGGGGGATGTGGTAGGCCACGCCCACGGTCTCCGCCACCGCGTGGACGGCCCCCACGTCGGAGTTGATGAAGGCCGCCCCGGCCATGGTGCTGGCCAGCATCATGGCGCTCTGAGCCTCCTTGTCCGAGGGGGTCTCCCAGCAGCGCTTGAGGTTTTGGGCGATCATCTCCATGGCCTGGAGGGCCAGGGCGCTGGAGATGGGGTTCGCCACCGCCGAGGTATAGGCCTCGATGGCGTGGGTCAGCGCGTCCACGCCGCAGGAGGCCACCAGCTTGGGGGGCAGGGTCGTGAGGAGCGCGGGGTCGCACACCGCCACGTCGGGGGAGAGATTGTCCGCGTCCATGATGGTCATCTTGTACTGGTCTTGGGTGTTGGTGATGACCGAGACGAAGGTGACCTCGCTGCCCGTGCCCGCCGTGGTGGGGACACAGATCAGGGGGAGCATCCGCTTGGGGATGGGCGCGTCGTCCAGCTCCCGGCAGGACTTTCCGTTGGTCACGATGGCCGCCATGGCCTTGGACTGGTCCATAACGCTTCCCCCGCCCAGGGCCACGATCAGCTCCACCCCCTGCTCCCTGCAGAAGGTCGCGCCCCTGTCGCAGTCCACGTCGATGGGCTCGGGCTGGAGCTGGGTGTAGACCTCACAGGAGACCCCCGCCCCGGCCAGCTGGGCCTGGATGGCGGCCGCCGCCGGGGTCTGGGCCAAGAACGAATCGGTACACAGCATCACCTTTTTGACGCCGAACGACCGGACGGCCTCTCCCAGCTGGTCCAGACACCCATAGCCGGTTATCAGCTTCGTCCGCATGGAAAATCGCATGTGCAGCACTCCTATCCTTATTGTTTCTGACAAAAGTCTACATCATATAGCTGCTATACCGTCAATAGGTTTGTTAAATTTTTCACTTTAACCAAAAAGAGCCGCCGGCGTTTGTGCATTTCCCAAAATCGCAAGGGATAAAAAGGATTTTTTTGCCCACACATCTGCCATTGCCGGAAATTTCGATCAAAACGCCCTTTAAATTTCGTGCCTTTTCAGAAAACAAATGGTATACTAAGTATATGATTCGACAAAAAACGATTTGGCAGAACGGAAGGGGTGGCCCGAATGCCGGCCGAGCTTACAAAGAACGAACTTTTGGTCTCCGGGCGTTTCGCCAAAATATGCGGCGTAAACAAACAGACGCTTCTCTACTACGAAAAGCTGGGGCTCTTCCCGCCCTGTTATCGGGATGAAACCGGGCGGCGCTACTACTCCACGGAGCAGATCGACACCTTCCACGTGATCCTGGCCCTGCGCAAAATCATGTCGCTGACCGAGCTGAAGCGGTATATCCAGACGCGGAAAACGGAGTACTTCCTGGAGCTCTTCGACCACAGCATCCGAAATTTGACCGACCAGATTTCCCATCTGGAAAAGTCCAGGGACATGATGCGAAAAAAGGTGGAGCTGGTCCAGGAGGTCAGAGATATCGACACCTCCATCATTTACATCCAGCATTGCCCCAGGGAGTACCTGAAGGTGAGCTCCAACACCCGGGACGCCTCCGTGGGACCGGGGACCCTCTCGGCGTTGGGCGTCATCATCCAATACCGGGTGGAACACGATCTGTGCCTCGGCCGGGCCATCGGCGGCATCCTCCCGTCGGCCTGGCTGGAGGGGAGCCAGACCACCCGCCATCAGTACTACTACTCGGAGCTGGCCCCCGACGCGCCCCCGGCGGAGGCCTTCATCAAAGCCGAGGGCAACTACATGATCTATTACCACAGGGGTGATTACCACACCACCTATTTGTCTTACCCCAAGCTTCTGGCCTACGCCAAACAGAACCACTTCAAGCTCGGGCCCTATGTCTACGAGGAATCCCTGGTGGACGAGACTGTGGAGCTGAACCCGGAACATTACATTACAAAGATTTCCGTCCCCTTTGTGGCGTCCCGGGCCGAATGGCCGGAGGCGGAAAGCAGCTGAGCGCCACCCAAAAGACAAAAGCTGGGGAAAACAAAAAACGGAGCGTATTTCTCAAATAGAGAAATACGCTCCGTTTTTACTCTCTTACCGCCCGTAGCCTTCCGGGTGCCCCTGGTGCCAGGTCCAGGCGTCGGCAATGATCTCGGTCAGTCCCCGCTGGGGTACCCAGCCCAGGACCTCCCTGGCCTTCTGGTTGGAGGCGATCAGTACCGAGGGGTCCCCCGCCCGGCGGGGCTCCACCACGGCGGGGATGGGTTTCCCCGTCACCTTCCGGGCGGTGTCGATGATCTCCTTCACGGAGAAGCCGTCGCCGCTGCCCAGGTTGAAGGAGCCGCTCTCGCCGCCCCTGTCCAGGTACTCCAGGGCCAGCAGATGGGCCTGGGCCAGGTCCCGCACGTGGATGTAGTCCCGTACGCAGGTGCCGTCGGCGGTGGGATAGTCCTCCCCGAAGATGCCCACGTGGGGGCGCTTGCCCAGGGCGGCCTGGAGGACGATGGGGATAAGGTGGGTCTCGGGGGAGTGGTCCTCCCCGATGTCCACGTCGGTGTTGGCCCCGGCGGCGTTGAAGTAGCGCAGGGCCGCGTAGCGGATGCCGTAGGCCCCGTCGCACCACTTCAGCATCCCCTCGATGGCCAGCTTGGTGGCGCCGTAGGGATTGGTGGGCTCGGTGCGGTCGGTCTCCTCGATGGGCTGCTTCTCCGGCTCGCCGTAGGTGGCGGCGGTGGAGGAAAAGACGATCTTGTCCACCTTGTGGTTCTTCATGGCGGTGAGCATGCTCACCGCTCCGGCGACGTTGTTGCCGTAGTATTTGAGGGGGTCGGCGACGCTCTCTCCCACCAGGGAGAAGGCGGCGAAGTTGATGACCCCGTCAATGGGGAACTCAGAGAACAGCCGGTCCAGGAAGGCCCCGTCCCGCACATCCCCCACCCGGAGCTGGGCCCCCTTCACCGCCTGCCAGTGGCCGGTGCAGAGGTTGTCCGCCACCACCACGTCATAGCCCCGCTCCACCAGCAGGGCCACCATGTGGCTGCCGATATAGCCGGCGCCGCCGGCCACCAAAATGGTCTTCATCAAACAGATCTCCCTTCCGCGAAGAACGCGTGTTTCTTGCTCACAGACGTCATTGCAGGTATAAAGCGCCGTTGTGGTATATTTTGAAAGCCAGTATCATACCCACGATGGAGTTATTATACCACAGGCACGAAGCGCCGTCGTGGTCTATTTTCAAAATCCAGCATGATAACCACATCGTGGTTATCATACCACATCCGGGCCCCTTTGGCTATCGGGAAAAGGCCCGCCGTCTTGACAAGCCCCCCTGAGGCGTGTTACGCTCAAAACAGAGAAAATGGAAGCGGAGACGAGGCTATGGACAAACAGAAAACACTCATGACGGAGGGGGTCATTTGGAAGATCCTCCTCCGTTTTGCACTGCCCCTTTTGCTGGGGAACCTGTTCCAGCAGCTCTACAACACGGCGGACTCCTTCGTGGTAGGCCGGTTCTGCGGCGACAACGCCCTTGCCGCCGTCAGCTCCTCGGGGAGCCTGTGCCACCTGCTCATCGGCTTTTTCCAGGGGGTCTTCGTGGGGGCCAGCGTCATCATCTCCCGCCGCTACGGCGCCCGGGACAAGGAGGGGGTGGACACCGCCATCCACACCACGGTGGTCTTTTCCCTGGCGGCGGGTATCCTCCTGTCCATCCTGGGCATCTGCTTCACCCCCGCCATCCTGACCTGGATGGGCACGCCGGAGAACGTGATGCCCAACTCCGTCCTCTACTTCCGGGTCTACTGCGCCGGGCTTCTGGCCCTGGTGCTCTACAATACCGCCAACGGCATTTTCCAGGCCTTGGGTGACAGCCGCCACCCTCTCCTCTACCTCATCATCTCCTCGGTGGTCAACGTGGTGCTGGATCTCCTCTTCGTGGCCGTCCTGGGCTGGGGGGTGGCCGGGGCCGCCCTGGCCACGGTGCTGGGGCAGGTCCTCAGCGCCGCCCTGGGCTTCCTCCACCTGATGAGCGGAAAGTTCGTGGTGCGGATCTCCCTGAAAAAGCTCCGGCCGGACCGGGCCGTCCTGGGCCAGGTCCTGCGGCTGGGCCTGCCCAGCGGCGTGCAAAACAGCGTCATCGCCATCGCCAACCTGGTGGTACAGTCCAACATCAACGCCTTCGGGGACACCGCCATGGCGGGCTGCGGCAGCTATTCCAAGGTGGAGGGCTTCGTCTTTCTGCCCATCATGAGCCTCACCCTGGCCATGACCACCTTTGTCAGCCAAAACCTGGGGGCCGGGCGGCCCGACCGGGTCCGGGCGGGGGCCCGGATCGGCATCCTCATGACCACCGGGTTCGCCGAGCTGGTGGGCATCGCCTTCTTCCTCCTGGCCCCCACCCTCATCGGCCTCTTCAGCGACTCCTCCCAGGTGGTGGCCTTCGGGATCCGGCAGGCCAGGGTGGAGGCCCTCTTCTACTGCCTGCTGGGCTTTTCCCACGGCGCCGCCTCCATCCTCCGGGGCGCGGGCAAGGCCATGACCCCCATGGCGGTCATGCTGGCGGTGTGGTGCGTCTTCCGCATCTGCTACATCACCCTCATGGTACGCTTCATCCCCGACATCACTGTGGTCTTTACCGCTTACCCCGTCACCTGGGGCATCAGCTCCCTCCTCTTTATCCTGGCCCTGAGGCGGGGCGGCTGGGCGGAATCCGCCGCCCTCCCCGTCGAAAGCGGGCCGGCGGACTGACCGGGCGGTTTTCAGAACCCGGAAAAGCCTTTCCGCCCCTTTCCGTAACATGACCCGTCCCCCTTTGTCATATAGTTTCACTAAGAAAGACAAGGAGGGACCTTATCATGAAACTGTTCCTGCTCAAACGAAAACACGTCACCGTTCTGGCCTGTCTGCTGGCGGCGGCGGTCATGTTCTTCGCGGTGAACCACCCCCTGGTGGTGGGGGCCGCCGCCACAGAACGCCAACTGCCCATCTACTGCGTCCAGAGGGACCAGAAGATGGTCTCCATCTCCTTCGACGCCGCCTGGGGCAACGAGGACACCCAGGCCCTCATCGACATCCTGGGCAAGTACAACATCAAGGCCACCTTCTTCGTGGTGGGGAGCTGGGTGGATAAATACCCGGAGTCTGTAAAGGCCCTTCACGACGCCGGGCACGAGGTGATGAACCACTCCAACACCCACGCTCACATGTCCCAGCTGTCCAAGGAAGAGATCATCGCCGACGTGGAGGCCTGCAACGACAAAATCGAGGCGGTCACCGGGGTCCGCCCCACCCTCATCCGCCCGCCCTACGGGGAGTATGACGACAACGTCATCACCGCCATCCGCTCCATCGGCATGGAGCCCATCCAGTGGAACGTGGACAGCCTGGACTGGAAGGAGCTGCCCGCCTCGGAAATCACCCAGCGGGTCACCTCCAAGGTCCAGGCCGGCTCCATCGTCCTCTTCCACAACGCGGCCCTCCACACCCCGGAGGCCCTGCCCACCATCCTGGAGACCCTGCTCCAGCAGGGCTACACCTTCGTGCCCATCTCCCAGATCATCCTGCCCCAGCCCTACACCATCGACCACACCGGCCGCCAGCTGCCGGCGGCGCCGTCCACGGCCGCCCCGACCGCATCTGCTCAATAACCTTACCATACGGATTCCCAGAAACAGCGTGAGTGACCGTGCGGAAACTTAAGCGGAGGGGAGGCACATGTGCCTCCCCTCCGCTTTCTCATTCCAGATCCACTCTGATAAAACCCAACCGTCTCAAGCAAATGTGATGACGGTGCCCGTCGTGCCTTTCAAGGCGTCAACCGCATGGTCCAGCGAGGTAATGATCGCCTTCTTTCCCGGGTTGGAGCGCACAAAATTCATACAGGCCTGCACCTTGGGCAGCATACTGCCGGGTGCGAAATGTCCCTCCTGTACGTAGCGGGCGGCCTCCGCCAGGGACATATGCCTCAGATTTTGCTGATTGGGCTTTCCCCAGTGAATGGAGACCATCTCCACCTCGGTAAGGATCATCAGCGCGTCGGTGTCCATCTGCTCCGCCAGGAGCTCGGCGGCATAATCCTTGTCGATGACCGCCTCCACGCCCTCCAGCGTGCCGTCCATATTTTCCACCACCGGGACACCGCCGCCGCCGCAGGTGATCACGATGGTCTTGTCCCAAAGCTGGCGGACCTGGTCGATCTCCACGATTTTCCGGGGAAGCGGAGAGGCGATCACCCGCCGGTAGCCCCGGCCGGCGTCCTCCTTCATCACATACCCCTTGCTGGCCGTCAATTCCTCGGCCTCCTCCCGGGTATAGAAGCCGCCGATGGGCTTGGTCGGATTGGCAAAGGCGGGGTCGTCCCGCTCAACCACCATCTGCGTGACGATGCTGACCACGGGGATGTTTTTGTTCCACTTGGCCAGGGCATACCGCAGCGCCTGCTGAATATGATAACCAATATAGCCCTGGCTCATGGCGCCGCAGACGTCGAAGGGCATGGCGGGCACCACATCCCTGGCGGTCTCTCCGGCCAGCATGATCCGGCCGACCTGGGGGCCGTTGCCGTGGACAATGGCCAGCTCGTAGCCGCTGGCGCTGATTTCCGCGATGTACTCGCAGGTCTTTCTGACGACAGCAAGCTGGGCTTCCGCCGTGGGCTCGCTGTTTTTGCTTTGCAGGGCGTTGCCGCCCAGGGCAATGACGATTTTAGGCATTTCTTATTCTCCTCGCTGAAATTTGGGCATATGCCGCGGCGAAGAAAGCGGCCGCTGACTTCGGATCAGGCGATGCCGAAGAGGTTCGCGCACAGGACTACGATCGGAATACTGATGACGATCCGCTCCAGAAAAACCACGAACATCTGCCAGAGGTTGAAGGGCATCCGGGAGGTCAGGACCAGGGCGCCGATATCGGTGATATAAAGAATCTGCAGGATACAGCAGCAGCCAACCACAAACCTGGTAAATAGGGATGAGAATGCCGAGCCGATCACGACGGGGATAAACTGGTCGGCAAACCCCACCAGAATGGCGGAGCCCGCCTCCATCGCGTCAGGCACGCTGAAGACTTTCAGATACAGTCCCAGGGGGACCCCCAGATAGTCAAAGACAGGGGTATAGTTGGCAACGATCAGCGCGATGGTCCCAAAGGCCATGATGACGGGCATTGTGTTCAGCGTGAGGTCTGCCGCCGTGGTCACGCCTTTTTTCAAAAATTCCAAAAAGCCGGGCGCCTCCTCCGCGCGCTTTAGGGCCTGTCGGTATCCCCACCGCAGGTTGCTCATGTTCCGCGGGGCCTCCTCGTCGACCTGCCTGCCGCTGACCGCGTCATAGGTCTCAGGGATCCCGCGCAGGGGCCACAGCCGGGGCGTAATGACCGCGCAGATGACGCCCGCGGCGACTATGGTCAGATAAAACCTGCCGAACATCGTCCCCAGGCCCAGCATGGCGGCGATCATGGAGCAAAAGCTGATGCTTAACAGGGAAAAATTACTGCTGATAATGGCGGCCTCCCGCGCGTTATAAAAGCCGCCCTCATACTGGGAAATGGTAAGGTAAATGCCGCACACGCTGGAGCCGACCCAAGAGGTGACGCAGTCCAGCATGGCCCGCCCCGGCACCTTGAACAGCGGCCGGGAGATGCGTTTGAACAGGGAGCTGAATATGTCCAGCAGGCCGTAATCCGTCATGAGCGGGAGCAGGAGCCCACCCACCAGGTACCACACCGCACAGCTGGGCAGAATGGTTGTGAGCATGTTCCCGCCCGTGTCCGCCGACCAGACGGCAGCGGGTCCCAGCCTAAAAAACGCCAGCAGAGTGATGGCTCCGCCCAGGGTGCGGACCACCAGCCAGAAGAGATTGGGGGAAAACAGCCTGTTCAGCGCCTCGTGGCGGGAGAAGAAGGGGAGGGGGCATATTCTGTGCAGCAGGGACAGCGCCGCCGACCCCACGGTGAGGACGGTGAGCAGGGGGATCAAAGCTCCGCCCAGGGCGGACTTGAGCCCATTGGCGATAATGCCGACAACGATTTCCGACTCGCCCCGGTAATTGACCGGGACGAGAAAAAGGATGATGCCGATGAGGGAAGGAATCATCAACTTTAAAACCGTTTTTGTTTTTGAGCTCATCGCTTATCTCCTCCGAAAGGCGCTCCGCACCTGTGCATCCACCCGGCGCGCCGCTTCAGCCCGGCGGCTGCGCCTGCCGCCGGGCTGCGGCCGCTGCCGCTCCTGCCATTATCCCCCAGGGGCGTTACTTTTGGATGTTCTTGGTGGCGCAGTGGATACCGCCGCCCCTGATGTTCAGTGCCATGGAATAGACCGGAACGATCTTCCGATCCGGATAGGCGGTCTGCAGGGCGGACATGGCCTCCTGGTCCCTTTTGCGGATGGCCTCGGACTTTCCCTCTCTCCAGTAGCACTGGGCGATGACAACCTTGTTGCAGACCAGATAATTGATGTAGCTCATGGCCGGCTGCATGATGATCTCCCCCTCAGGCATCGGGGTGCCGTCGTCCAGAAGGGGCGCCTCGTTCTCGGCAAACCGCTTGCCCCAGGTCCTGTTCGTCCAATCGTCGGGCGTGGTGACGATATATTCGGGGATGGGGGCGGGGATCCGGATGATCTTCAGGGGGTTCCCCTCGGCGTCGGTCTCGTTTTTGAGCACCTCGTAAGCCATGTCGCAGCGCTCCTTGGTGACGCGGGCCGACTCCAGAGCCGCCGCCTCCTCCTCGTCGACGTCCAGCAGGAGAACGGTATTTCGGTCCACGAAGCGGGCCAGCTCGTCAATATGGCCGTTGGCGGAGCCGGAGCGGTAGACGGGCTTTCCATCCACGTAGTCCAGCACGCCGATGGTGGAGGCCTCTTCCTCCCAGTGGCAGAGGGGGAGCCAGATGATCTTTTTCAGGTTGAATACCCGCTTGAACTCGGCTTCGACCTCTTCCTTCGTCATGCCGCCGTTGCGTTTTCTGACCTCGGTGTCCTCGATGGCCATCATGACCCCGGCGCCGTTGAACTCCTTGTCGCCGCCCTCGGAGATCAGGCAGGACTCCAGGATGTCATAACAGCCCATCTCAATGGCCATATGGGGCGCGTATTTTTTGCACATGGTGGACATTTCGCTGTCCTCTTCCCCCATGCCGTACATGTCGAAGCGGAAGTGGACCAGCCGCATCTCGCCCTTGTCGTTCTTCATGATATCGGGGCCGTAATCACGGGCCCAGTGCATCATGTCGGGCATTTGGGTAATGATGACGTCGTTCAGATCGATGCCGCCCTCCGACAGGATCTCGCGGCAGCGGTCATAGGTCCCCGGCCAGCCGCAGTTGATGATGACCTTTTCCACCTGGCCGATGAGGTTCTTGACCACTTCGTGCATCACGGCCTCGGTATACATCCCCTTCACGGGCTCGATGATGCGGGGCCAGCCGATGATAACGGCCTCCTGCTCCTCAAACTCGCCGGCGTATCGGAACGTATTTTTATCACTCACAGCAAATCCAACCTTTCATTTTCAATTATGGTGCCGATCAAAGGATCACAAACCCCATGATCAGATAAATAACGGCGGTCAGTCCGCCGGCGATCAGCGCGTAGGGACGTTCACTCTTCATCAGGTCCACGGGATTGGAGTTCAGCTCCTCGCCGATAAACATGACCAGCGCGCCGCGGGGGCTGAGCACCGTGCCGAAGGTGGCGGCGGAAAACAGGACCGCGGAGAGGAGGAAGGGGCTGATGCCCATTTCGGTGGCAATGGGCAGGCAGGCGGCCATAAACATGGAGGTGGCGGGCCAGAACATTCCCGTCAGAGTCCCGATCGCTGTGGCGGACACAAAGAAGAAGAGCAAGACCGCGCCGGGCACCAGGGTGCTGGCAATGACCTGCACCAGCTCCGGGAAGCCGATCAGCTTCAGCACCGCGGTGAAGGTAAAGCCGAACATGAGGTAAACCGTGGGGCGGAAGGTGGAAAACATGCCCTTCCAAAGGCTGTCCATAAATTCACCGAAGCTCATGAGCCCTCTGGCCAGGAACCACACCATTTCAAAGGCGATCACAAGGAGGCAGGCCACGGCCAAATCGCCGTTGTTCCAGATGCCGATGGCCAGAAGCACCGCCAGAGGGACCACGAAATCAAAGGGCTTGACCTTGCCCTCTTCCTTGGCGTCCGCATCCTCCACACCATAGACGGAAAAATCATAGGTCCCGTCCTTGACCTGCCGCATGGCCTTTTTGACGCTGCCGAAGCCGGGGACGATCCCCAAGGCAAAGAGGACGATGATCAGGGTGAGAATGATGGGGAAGAACATAAACGGCATGACCTTCGTGACAAAGTCCAAGGTGCCGTTGTTGGTAAACCCGGAGCTCTCCATCAGCTGCACGAAATAGACCGACCACGTGGCCATGGGGATCCAGCTGACCAGAGGAATACACAGGGAGAGGATCATCATCCCCACCGTCTCGACCGGCAGCCGGTTTTTGTGCCCGATGGACTTGCCGTAGGAATCCAGGACCGCGGCCTTCAGAAATTCGTCCGCATAGACCACGATACCCAGAAGGATGATGGAAATCAAGGACTTTTTATCGTTGTTGGCAAACTTCCGGGTGACCCAGTTGGTAAAGGCCTTGGTGGCTCCGGAATCAAAAAGGATCTGGGTCACGGGGCCGATGGCCAGCGTGAAAATGATGACCCACATATTTCCGGGAGAACTGCTGGTGTCGGCCAGGAAATTGTAGAACAGCACGGGGATGTTCCAGTCGCCGTTCAGAAAGGAGTAAATGACGATCCCGACAACAACGCCCAGAACGCAGGATTCAAACGCCCGCTTTGTCTTTATGATGACAACAAAGGCGACCATAATGGGAATGAGGCTTAATAAGTACATATTGGCTCCTCCTTCATATCTCTCGGGCCCTCCGCGGCAAAGCCGCCGCGCGCCGGCTGCCGCCTGCGCTTATCCCTCGGCGTCGTTGCCCATAACGGCATAGGTCACGGCCTTGATGGTGTGCTGCCGGTTCTCAGCCTCGCGGAAAATGTACTCGGCGTTGGCCTCGAACACCTCGTCCGTGACCTCAAAGCCTTTCTCCAGGAACTTTTTAAGCTCGGGATCGCTGATGGAGTCCACCAGCTTTCTCGCCCCGCTGTGGTCGGCGTTGTGGGTGGCGGGCAGCATGTGGATGAAGATGGCGTCCGGGTTTTCCGTCCGCTCCATCAGCTCCCGGTTAACCTGATAGTCCTTGTATTTGACGATGCCGGGCAGCCAGGTGATGGCCTTGTTGGTAAAGAAGCCCCAATTCTCGGTGGACACCACGTCCGCGCCCTTGATCTCGTTCACGTCCTCCGTCTCGGTGAAGGTGCATTGAGGGTTGTACTTCGCGTACAGCTCCCGGACAAACTTTTTCTGCTCCTCCGGCATGGCGCCGGACCAGCCGTCGATCCGGGTGCCCTTGGGGACCTCTTTATAGAAGGTCTCCTGCTCCTCCTTGGTGAGCCGGGAGACGGCCTCCTCCAAAGACATAAAGGAAGTGATAAATTTGAAGTTCATACCGAACATGGCGCAGGCCACCGCATAAGAAAACGCGCAGCAGGCGCCGCCCCGGCCGATGTAGACAAAGGTCTTTCCCTTGTACCCCTCCCGGCCGTAGACTTCATCCAGCGTCATGAAGTCGGCCAGCATTTGGGTGGGGTGCTCATGCATCGTGTAGCCGTTGATGATGGGAATGGTGGAATACTCGGCCATCTTCAGCAGCTGCTCGTGCTCCATCCCCCGGTAGGCGATGACGTCGTACATTGCGGAAAACACCCGCATGGAATCCTTGATCGTCTCCTTGGTCCCAAAGTGGGAGTTGGAAAGGTAAGTAGTGCCCATGCCCAGGTCGGGCGCGGCGGTCTCGAACGAGCATCTCGTTCGGGTAGACTCCATCTCGAACAGCAGGAGCATATTTTTGCCGATGTTCTTTTTCTGGTCAATACCCGCCTTTTTCTCCCGCTTCAGCTGGATGGACAGGTCCAGGAGATATCTGAGCTCCTCAGGCGTAAAGTCCTCCAGTGTCAAAAAGTGTTTTCCCTTCAGCGAACCGTTTTTCATACCATTCTCTCCTTCTCCACAAACATACAAGAATGTATGTTATAGGCAAAATTTTAACCCTTCATTTTAGGGTGTTTAACAAAAAATCAACATAGGTTTCAATTTCTTCTTCCGAAATAAACTGACCCTTTTTGTCGGAATAATGAACTGTGTTGAACGTGTCAAAGCCCAGCAGATACGTATAGAGGGTAAGCGCCAGAAAACCGGCGGGTCTGTCGGTTCTGAACTCCCCCTGCGCCTGTCCTCTACCGATCTCTTCCTCAATGATCTTTAAAAAGTGGTTATCCAGCTTGGCCTGCCGCTCCTTGAGATCCGTCAGCTCCTCGCTGGCCTCTACCTTGTAACGGATAATGGTCACATAGGGGTTCAGGGCGTTTTTCTTCTGCAAGTTCAGAAGGAGAAAGCCCCGCAGCGTGGAATAGGCCGAGTCTTCATGCGGATAACGCCCATAGATATCCACATAGAACTTCTCGTACCGGTTCACGATCTCGTCCAAAATTTCCTTCTTGCTTTTAAAGCTCCAATAAAACGCACCTCTGGTGAGGCCCACGTTTTTCACGATGTCCTCCAGCGTGGTCTTGGAATACCCTTTGTTCAAAAATATTTCGACCGCGGAATCGATCAACATCTCCCGCGTCTCTTTTGAATTATGCTGCCTAGCCATACTCTTATCTCCTTACTGTTGAGCATAGTTTATCCGTATTGAAAACCGTTGTCAAGACATTAAACATACATGAATGTATTTTTATTGATTCTCCCTATTTTTTTGTTTTGGTTTTTGTCTATTTTGCATACTCCATTTTACATCAAATTCCCTCCCAAACTCAACGCATGGATGGATTCCTTTCTCTCGGCTTCCTAGCGCTTTCTGCCCGCACCGGCGCCATCAACGCTCAAGCCCCGCCGCTCCGCGGCTTCGGCAAAGCCTCAGGGCCACAGGGCAGTCATCACGGAGCTGGGGGTGATGTGCTTCGGGGGGGAGCGGACCAGCTTTGACATGGGCCTCTCCCGCGCCGTGGAGGCACGCCCTCTGGAGGAGGTGGTGCAGAAGATCCTCCTTGACAAAGTGGGTCCGGCGCGTATCATGATTTAGAAGGGGGCGCGTACAATGACAGCGCTGAATTATCTCGGTGTCATCCTGGTCCTGCTGCTCATCATCGGGGTGGGCGTCCGCTCCGGCCGCAAGGTGAAGTCGGCGGACGACTTCGCCACCGGCGGGGGCCGGTCCGGGCCCTGGATGATCTGCGGCACCATCATGGGGGCCCTGGTCTCCAGCCAGGCCAGCATCGGCACGGCCCAGCTGGCCTTCCATTTCGGGGCGGCGGCCTGGTGGTTCACTCTGGGCTCCGGCCTGGGGTGCCTTATCCTGGCCCTAGGCTACGCGGGCCCCCTGCGCCGCGGCGGCCACACCACCCTGATGGGTGTCATCGATCAGGAGTACGGCCACACGGTGGAATACGCCGGTTCCGTCCTCAGCTCCATCGGCATCTTTATTTCCGTTCTGGCCCAGGTGGTGGCCTGCACCGGGCTTATCACCGTGATCTTCCCCCTGTCCCTCCCAGCGGCGGCCGCCCTGTCGGTGCTCCTCATGGCAGTCTACGTGGTCTTCGGCGGGGCCTGGGGCGCCGGGATCGGCGGCATCGTCAAACTGGTGCTCCTCTACATGGCCTGTATCGCGGCCCTGGCGGCGGTCCTGTTCCTCTCCGGGGGCCCCGGCGGGCTGTGGGCCGGCCTCCAGTCCGCCCTCATCGGGACGGCCCAGGGCACGGCGGCGGGGATTGAGACCGTGTCCGACCTGACCGCCCGGTACACCAGCCTGATTGCCCGGGGGGCCGCAAAGGACATCGGCTCGGGGCTCTCCCTCCTGCTGGGGGTGCTCTCCACCCAGACCTACGCCCAGGCCGTCTGGTCCGGCAGCAGTGACCGCGCCGCCCGGCGGGGGGGCCTGCTGGCCGCCGGGCTTATCCCCCCTGTGGGGGCCGCCGGGATCGCCGTGGGCGTTTTCATGCGGGCCCACTACATCACCCAGGCCGAGGCCGACGCCCTGTTGGCCGCGGGGCAGGCCATGCCTCAGGGGATGGGGGTCCTGGCCTCCACCATCCAGGTCTTTCCCACCTTTGTGGTCAACCATCTTCCCGTCCTGTTCGCCGGGATCGTGCTGGGCACCCTTCTCATCACCGTGGTGGGCGGCGGAGCCGGCCTCTCCCTGGGCGTGGCCACTATCCTGGTCAACGACATCTTCCAGACGATATCCACCCGGTTCCGTTCCGCCGCGGCCAACCTGGCCGCCACCCGGGGGACCATTCTGGCCGTGCTGGCGGTCTCGGCGGTCATCGCCTGCGTGGTGCCCTCGGCCACCATCAACGACTTCGGGTTCCTGTCCATGGGCCTGCGGGGGGCCGTGGTTTTCGTCCCCCTCAGCTGCGCCCTGTTCCTCCCCGGGCGGATGGACCGCCGGTTTGCCCTGCTGTGCACCCTGGGAGGGCCACTGGGCGTCCTGCTGGGGCAGCTTTTGGGCTCCCCCGTGGACCCGCTCTTCATCGGGATGGGCATTGCCCTTCTCACCGCCTGCCTGGGCTGTGCCCTGGGGCGGAAAAAGGCCCCCCTTTCCCAGCGGCCCTGACCCGCTCCCCCGCCGCCAATCTGGCCGGCGGACCAATTTCAACGCAACACAAAAAACAAGGCGTCCATGGACGGCAGATCTGCCGTCCATGGACGCCTTTTGCCGGGGCCTCACTCCGCCGCTTTTTCCGCCTCGTCATCCTCCCCGCAGCCCTTGCTGCGGATGATGTCCAGATGGTGGTACAGCTGATATTTGGTGATCTTGAAGGTCTCGCAGACCCGGTCTCCCGCTTTCTTGATGCGGAATACCCCCTTGCTCTCCAAAAAGTCCAAGGCCCGGGCCAGCTCTTCCTTGTTCATGTCCCCGGGCGCCCGCCCGATGAGGTGGGTGCATTGAAGCATATAGTGGTCCAGCAGCTCGTCCACGTTTTGGACAAACAGCTCGTTCATGTCCCGCTCGCTGCCGTAGCGGGTGAGGCCGTGGAGCACCTTCTCCGCCTGGCAGAGCTGGGTGATGTCCTGATTGATGCACAAGGAGCCGAAGATCCTGCCCTCCCCGTCCCGCAGCAGGGCGGTGGAGGAGCGGATGATCCTGCCGTCCGGCCCGGTGGTGATGTAATTGTAGAGCCCGTCGCCCAGCTGGTCGGACTCGCTGCTCAGGGTCTCCAGGCCGCTGGTGGTGATGGAGGAGCCCACCTTCCGGCCGGTGACCTGGCCGTTTTCGATGGCGACCACGCTGTTTTCATAGCCCTGGCTGAAGTCGTGGAGCACTACCTCACACTCGGGGCCGAAGTGCTCGGCCATGGACTTGAGGATGCTCTTGATGTTGTCGAGGGAAAAGGAATGTTCAAGCTCCGCCATCAGATGATCGTCTCCTCGCTTTGCTCCGCCGCTCAGCAAAAGATCAGCGGCAGATTGATATGGCTGGGGTAGCGCCCGCCGTGGTAGATCTTGTTGACCGCCACCACCGAGCCCATGTCCTCGAAGGGACTGTCCCCGGTGTTGGTGTTGGGGAACACCAGGTTCTTGCTGGAGGACTGCACCTGGACCCGGAGCCGGTGCCCCTTGGCCAGCCGCCAGCCGTTGCTCTCCATCTGGAGGAAGTAGCGCTCCACCTTGCCCGGCTCCAGCAGCTTGGCCGTCTCAAAGCCGTCCCGGAACTTGGCCCGGATGATGTTCTCCGACAGCTGGCGGGAGTTGCCCTCCTCGTCCACGTCGGTGAGGCGCAGGATCCAGTCGGTATCCAGGGCCGAGGAGCTGGCGAAGAACTCCGCCGAGATCTCCCCCGCCAGGATGACGTCCCGCTCCAGGGGCTTGGAGGTGTAGACCAGCATATCCTCCCCCGACTCATGGCCCTTGTAGTTGATGGGGGAGCGGTGCCCCACCTGTTCGGAGACCAGATCGGAGAAGGGGGTCTGGGGATCATAGTGGTAGGTGTCCGAGCCCTCCTGGGCGGGGTTCTCCCACTCCAGGCGGCCGTCCCCCCAGCAGGAGTTGGCGCGGCCGTCGCTGTCCAGGTAACAGCAGGTCATCTTGGCCTCCGCGGGGCTCCAGTCATCGGAGGTGTGCCACTGGTTTTCCCCCACCACGTAGTAGGTGGCCCGGGGCTCCCCGTCCATGCCGTTTTGGATCCCTTTCAGGTAATAATCATACCACCGCAGGTTATTGATGTCAAAGTTGTAGATGATGGCGTTGTTGCCGAAGGCCACGCCCTCCACGTCCCGGGTGGTGTTGGGGCCGTGCTCCCAGGGCCCCAGGACGATCCGGCGGCCGGGTACGTCGTACTTGGTCAGGCCCCGCCAGGTCTCGCTGACCCCCAGGCCGTCCCCGTCATACCATCCGCTGATGACCATCATGGGGACCTTCACCCGGTGGAAGTTCCGGGTAAAGTCGCTGCGCTGCCACCACGCGTTCTCCTCGTCGTGGGTGGTCCACTTCTTCCACAGGTCGTTCTTGGGCGTGCCCAGCACCTTCTCCGCCAGGGAGGAGAGGGGGCGGATGTCCATCATGGGAGCCCAGTCTACCGTGTCGGACATATAGAACATATTGGGCCGCTGGCCGCTGGACTGGGCCAGGGCCCAGCACAGCAGGGGCTGGGAGCAGAGGGCCCCGCCCCGGCGCACAGTGTCGATGAAGGGGGAGCCCACGTTCACCTCGTCGATGACGCATTTCAGGTGGGGGTTTCCGCTGGTGGCCGCCTGGACCACCACGTGGCCCAGGTAGGAGGCCCCCCACATCCCCACGTTTCCGTCGCTCCAGGGCTGGGAGACGATCCAGTCAATGGTGTCGCTGCCGTCGTCCCGCTCGTAGGCGAAGGGGTCCAGATCTCCCTCGGAGTCTCCCCGGCCCCGCACGTCCTGCATCACCAGGGCATAGCCCTTGTTGACGTACTTGGACAGCTTATAGCCGAAGCGCTCCTTGGTGTAGCAGGAGCGCACCAGGATGGTGGGCCACTTCTGGCCCGGCTGGCCGCCCTGGGGCAGATAGACCCGCTGGGCCAGCTTCACCCCGTCCCGCATGGCGCACTGCTGGATGCCCAGGCAGTCGATCCCGTAGACCGGCTGGGAGAGGAGGGGATCGGTCCTGTACTGGACCAGGGGGGTCAGATCCTCACAGCCGGGGCGGACCACCACCTCCATGCCGTAGCGGTTGCTCATGAGGAAGGCAATGACCTCCCCCTCCAGGGTGATGATGTCCAGGGCGGGATCGGCGTTTCGCTGGGCCCACACCTGGGAGACGCGGCCCGTCTGATCCTCATAGGTGATGTGGCGGCTGTACACGTCGCCGCAGGGGAGCTCCACCCGCTCCCCCTCCCAGCGGGCCGCCAGGTATTCCGGGCACTTCTTCTGGATGCCGGCCAGGTCCATGACGACAAAATCCTGGACCCAGGGGGCGGTGGGGGTCTGGAGAAAGCGGGTCCGCTGATCCACGTAGGCGATCATGAGCCCCTCTTCCTGAAAGTGGACCACGGCGTCGAACACGCCGGAGCTGTACAGGTTCATTCCCTCAAAATAGCGGCCGTCCTTCATGTGTCAATGCTCCTTTTCCACACCAGTTTCGTGGTTTTTTCCTGTGTTCGGGCAGGTTCCCATCGAGCCCATCATATCGGCTTTCCACAGCGGTGTCAATGCGCGGGAGGGCAAAATCAAAAAGTTTTTTCAAAAATCAAAAAATGAGTTGAATTCGCAGGACAGATATGCTAGTCTTGAGCTAAGTACCGAGAATCGACACGCGGCGACGGGCGGGACCCAGGCACAATGACGAAAAAGGAGATGACCCAGATGGCCCTCAACTACGGGAAATACGGCCTGTACGACTTTCACCTGACCCCGGAGCAGGAGGAGAAGGCCCTGGCGGTCTATGAGGACAGCTATGTGATCGACATGCTGTTCCAGGGCCCCCTCTCCCCCTATTCCCTGGAGGAGTCCTTCTCCAGGAAGATCGAGGAGAAGTACGAGCCCCTCAAGACCACCGACCCGGACCGCTACCGGGGGAAGATCGCGGGCGCGGTGCTCCAGGCCGCCCTGGACGGAGAGCTGCCCGAGTTCAAGCAGTGCTGGTACGACAGCGGCATCACCGCCGGCTGCCGCCAGCTGGAGACCTCCGGCGGGCTGGACGACCTCATCAAGTCCATGGGGGAGTGCCAGGCCCAATTCGACCGCTTTAGTGACTGGCTCATCAAGGCCACCAAGGCCGACGACATCGTCCGGGCCAAGCGGGAAAACAAGAAGGCGGGCTTCCTCCTCTGCCAGGACTCCTTCGCCCTGGGCAAGGACCTGGATATGATCGACGCCCTCTACCAGTATGGCCTGCGGGTCATGCAGCTGAGCTACAACACCCAGACCCACGTGGCCGCCGGCTGTTACGAGCGCACCAAGGCCGGGGTGACCAACTTCGGCGTGAAGTTCATCCAGCGGATGAACGACCTGGGCATGATCGTGGACACCGGCCACTGCAGCGACCAGACCGTGCTGGACGCCTGCGAGCTGTCCAAGACCCCCGTCATCGCCTCCCACTGCTGCGTGCGCAGCGTCTACCCCCACAACCGCTCCAAGGGCGACGAGGCACTGAAGGCCATCGCCCAGTCCGGCGGCGTGGTGGGACTGGTGGCCATGCCCAACTTCATCCACGCCGACAGCCACCACGCCACCATGGACCACGTGATGGACCAGATCGACTACGCCGTGAACCTCTGCGGCATCGACCACGTGGGCATCGGCACCGACTGGCCCATGAGCGAGGTGATGGCCTCCCTGGTCTACCTGCGGGACGTGCTCTCCCTCCAGATGGGCTTCCTGCCCGGGGACGGCCCGGCGGAGGAGACGGTGGAGGGCCTCACCGAATACCGCCAGTTCATTAACTTCGCCCGGGGCATGGTGGCCCGGGGCTACGGCGAGGATGACATCAAAAAGCTGCTGGGCGGCAACTGGCTGCGGGTGTTCCGGGAGGTCTGCGGCTGACCGGTCCCGATCCATCATGAAACTCAAATCATGTGTGCGAAAAGAAAGAGGGTAAATCGATCATGAAAAAGAAAGTTGCGCTTCTCCTCTCCTGCGCGCTGACCCTTTCCCTGGCGCTCTCCGCCTGCGGCGGGAACGACAATCCCCCCGCCGGCTCCGCCCAGCCCTCCGCCTCCGCCGGAGAGCCCGGCGTGGTCAAGACCGAGCTGGTGGCCGGCGTGGACAGCCTGTCCACCAGCATCGACCCCATGCTGGCCAACTTCAGCAACACCACCTCCGTGGCCAACCACATCTACAACACCCTGGTCAAGTATGATCTGAACAACGAGATCGTGGGCGATATGGCCAGCGATTGGAGCCGCCCAGACGATACCACCTGGGAGTTCACCATCCAGGACGGCTACAAGTTCCACAACGGGGACGACGTGACCATGGAGGACGTGGTCTTTTCCGTGGAACGCTGCAAGGACATCCCCCAGGCCGTGCAGTACGTCACCGGCGTCACCTCCGTGACGGCGGAGGGCAATAAGCTCATCGTCAAGACCGAGACCCGAAACAACAAGCTCATCCACGACTTCACCAACATCGTCATCACCAGCCAGAAGGCCGTCACCGAGGCGGGGGACAACTGGGGCCAGATCGCCGTCGGCTCCGGGCCCTACAAGGTGGCCAGCTTCATCCCCTCCAACGAGGTGGTGCTGGAGCGCTGGGACGAGCATCCCACCCTTAAGCCCGCCCTGAGTAAGATCACCGTCCGGGCCATCGGCGACGCCTCCAGCAAGTACATGGGCATTGAGAAGGGCGATTTGGACTTTGTGGACAAGATCAACGCCGGCGACATCGGCCGGGCGGATGCCAACGACAAGCTGACCACCATTAAGGTCCCCAGCCTGGGCATCTTCTTCATGGCCGTCAACGCCAGCGTGGCTCCCTTTGACAACGCCAAGGTCCGGGAAGCCCTCCAGTACACCATCGACCGTGAGGCCCTCATCTCCCTGGGCAGCGGCATCGACGCCGTGGCCAACACCATGCTCTCCCCCGCCCTCCCCTCCTATAACCAGGACGTAAAGGCCCCCGGGCTGGACCTGGAGAAGGCCAAGGACATGCTGGCCGAGGCGGGCTATCCCGACGGCTTCGACACCACCCTGTGGATCTACAACGACAGCCAAAAGACCTACGCCGAGCTGACCCAGGCCCTCCTCAAGGAGATCGGCGTCAACGTCACCATCGAGCAGCTGGAGTTCGGCAAGTTCCTGGACAGCCTGGATAAGGGCGAGCACATGATGCTCTTCGGCAAGCAGACCGCCTCCCCCTACGCCATCAGCTCCCTGGAGATGTACTACGGCGACCAGAACTTCGGCGGCGGCGGCAACTTCGGCTTCTACACCAATGACGAGGCCAACGCCCTCATCGCCCAAGGCCTGGCGGCCATGGACGAGGCCGAGGAGATCGCCTGCGCCAAGAAGATCCAGGAAGTGGTGGCCCAGGACAACCCCTACTATCCCATCTCCAACACCGTGGACTGCCGGGTGGTGGTCAACAACCTGAAGGGCTGCGAGTTCTTCTCCAACAGCACCTTCTCCTTCCTGAACGCCTACTTCGAGTGATCCGGCCCAACAGATCGTCCGTGAGGAGGGTGCCCGCGGGCACCCTCCTCTTCTTGGAATGACCCAAATACCGCCCCGGCGCCGTTTGCCGGGCGGGAAGAAAACGAGGCGACGGTATGCACAAGTATGTATTGAAGCGCATCCTCATGATGATCCCCATCATCCTGGGCATCACCTTTATCGTGTATTTCATCCTGGCCCTGACTCCCGGCGACCCGGCCAAAATGATCCTGGGCCAGGGGGCTACCCAGGAGCAGATCGAGGTCATGCGGGAGCAGATGGGGCTCAACGACCCGGTGGTGGTCCGCTACCTGAAATATATGTGGGGCGTCCTCCACGGGGACTTCGGCACCTCCTACTCCACCCGGGAGCCCGTGTTCGCCATGGTCCTCTCCCGCTTCCCCTACACCTTTAAGCTGGCCGTGCTGTCCATGATCGTCACCGTGGCCATCAGCATCCCCCTGGGGGTCTATTCCGCCGTCAAGCAGAACACCCTGGGGGACAGCTCCGTCATGGTGCTGTCCATGCTGCTGGCCGCCACCCCCAAGTTCTGGCTGGGCCTGCTGCTGATGCTGGTCTTTTCCGTGAAGCTGGGCTGGTTCCCCACCAGCGGCCTGGACACCTGGCAGAGCTACGTAATCCCAACCATCGCCATGTCGGCGGCGGGGACGGCCATCAATACCCGGATCGTGCGGGCCTCGGTGCTGGACGTGATCAAGCAGGACTTCATCCGCACCGCCCGGGCCAAGGGCGTGAAGGAGCAGGTGATCTTCCGCAAGCACGCGCTGAAAAACGCGCTGCTGCCGGTGGTCACCGTCATGGGCACCAGCTTCGCCGGCTCCCTGGGCGGCTCCGTGCTCATCGAGACCGTGTTCTCCATCCCCGGCATCGGCCTTTTGATGATTGAGCGCATCCGCCAGAAGGACATCCCCACGGTGCTGGCCTGCGTCATCTTTATCGCCGTGGTCTTTGCGGTGGTCAACCTGCTCACCGACATCGCGTACAGCTACATCGATCCCCGGATCAAGGCCCAGTACGCCGGCGGCGGGAAAAGGGGGCTGACGTGATGGCAAGGACAGCGGCAGTTTCCCCCGGCGCGGAGCTGGCCTCCGACAGCCGCAAAAAGGGGCTGTGGCGGGAGGCCTGGATCCGTATGCGCCGCAACCGGGCCTCCATCCTGGGCATGGTCATCCTGGGCGTCATCGTCCTGCTGGCCATTTTCGCCGACGTGATCGCCGACTACGACGGCGTGGTCACCAAGGTGGACATGACCCTCCGCCTGGCGCCCCCCAGCCTGGCCCACATCTTCGGCTGCGACGAGCTGGGCCGGGACCTCTTTGCCCGGATCATCCACGGCGCCCGCATCTCCCTCACCATCGGCTTCGTCTCCGAGGTGGTGGCCCTGACCCTGGGCATGTTCCTGGGTGCCGCCAGCGGCTATTTCGGCGGGAAGATCGACAACGTCATCATGCGCTGCATGGACGTGTTCATGGCCATCCCCAGCCTGCTCCTCTCCATCGCCATGGTCACCGCCTTTGGAAACGGCACTCCGGTGCTCATTCTGGCGGTGGCGGTGGGCTCTGTGCCCAGCCTGTCCCGGGTGGTGCGGGCCCAGGTCATGTCCATCAAGGGACAGGAGTACGTGGAGGCGGCCAGGGCCCTGGGGGCCAGCAACTTCACCATTATCACCAGGTACATCATCCCCAACATCATGTCCCCCATCATCGTGCAGGTGGCCCTGGACATCGCCGGCGCCATCATGACCATCAGCAGCCTGAGCTACCTGGGCCTGGGCGTCTCGGCCCCCACGCCGGAGTGGGGCTCCATCCTCAGCGCGGGCCAGACCTACATCCGGGATATGTGGCACATCACGGTGTTCCCCGGCCTGATGATCGTCATCACCGTCATCGCCCTGAACATGATCGGCGACGGCCTGCGGGACGCGTTGGATCCCAAAATGAAACGATAGAGAGGGGGACGCCGCTTTGGACGAAAATATCTTATTGGAGATCAAAGACCTGGTGATCCACTACCACACCGACAACGGCGTCGCCCAGGCGGTCAACGGCGTGGACCTGACCCTCCGCCGGGGCGAGACCCTGGGGCTGGTGGGGGAGACCGGCGCCGGCAAGACCACCACCGCCCTGGGCATCATGCGCCTGCTGCCCGAGGAGACCGGCCGGGTGGAGGCGGGTAGCATCACCTTTGACGGGGTGGACCTGCTGGGGCTGAACCACGAAGAGATGCGCCGCAAGCGGGGCGAGGAGCTGTCCATGATCTTTCAGGACCCTATGACCGCCCTCAACCCGGTGCTCACCGTGGGGGACCAGATCAGCGAGGTGCTGCGCTCCCACCACCCCGTCTCCCTGCATGAGGCCATGGAAAAGGCGGGGGATATGCTGGAGCTGGTGGGGATCCCCCGCGCCCGCCTGAACGAGTACCCCCACCAGTTTTCCGGCGGCATGAAGCAGCGGGTCATCATCGCCATCGCCCTGGCCTGCCGACCCAAGCTCCTCATCGCCGACGAGCCCACCACCGCCCTGGACGTAACCATCCAGGCCCAGGTGCTTGAGCTGATGAACAACCTGAAGCGGGAGATCGACACCGCCATGCTCCTCATCACCCACGACCTGGGCGTGGTGGCCCACACCTGCGACAACGTGGCCATCATGTACGGCGGCGAGATCATTGAGTACGGCACCAAGGAGCAGGTGTTCGACCATGTGACCCACCCCTACACCAAGGGGCTGTTCGGCTCCATCCCGGACATCACCAAGAACGTACACCGGCTCACCCCCATCGAGGGGCTGATGCCGGAGCCCTTTAATCTGCCCGAGGGCTGCAAATTCGCCAACCGCTGCCACCTGTGTACCGACGCCTGCACGGCGGGCCCCATCCCGGCGGTGGACGTGGGCGGCGGCCACCTGGTCCGCTGCGTGCTGGCCCAGGCCCAGGAAGGAGGCGGCGCGTGATGGACACCCCGCTGCTGGAAGTACGCCACCTGAAAAAATACTTCGACACCCCCCGGGGGAAGCTCCACGCGGTGGACGACCTGAATTTCACCATCCAGAAGGGACAGACCCTCGGCATGGTGGGGGAGTCGGGCTGCGGCAAATCCACCGCGGGCCGCACCGTCATGATGCTCCATCCCCCCACCGCCGGCGAGGTGCTGTTCGAGGGAGAGAACATTGTGGGCGCCCAGGGCCGCGCCCTCAAGGAGCTGCGCCGGAAAATGCAGATCATTTTCCAGGACCCCTTCTCCTCCCTCAACCCCCGGATGACCGTGTTCGAGTCCATCGCCCACCCCCTCATCATCAACGGCATCTATAAAAACAACAACCAGGCCGAGGCCGAGACCCTCCGGCTGATGGAGCTGGTGGGCCTGTCTCGGCGGCTGGTGAACACCTATCCCCACGAGCTGGACGGCGGCCGCCGCCAGCGGATCGTCATCGCCCGGGCCCTGGCTTTGAAGCCCAGCTTCATTGTCTGCGACGAGCCGGTTTCCGCCCTGGACGTGTCCATCCAGGCTCAGATCCTCAACCTCCTCCAGGACCTTCAGGAGGAGATGGGGCTCACCTACCTGTTCATCACCCACAATCTGGCGGTGGTCAAGCACTTCTCCAACGACATCGCCGTCATGTACCTGGGGCAGGTGGTGGAAAAGGCCCCGGCGGAGGAGCTCTTCGCCCGGCCCCTCCACCCCTATACCCGGGCCCTGATCTCGGCCATCCCGGTGGCGGACATCCACGCCAAGCAGGAGCGGATCCTGCTCAAGGGGGAGATCACCTCCCCCATCAATCCCAAGCCGGGCTGCCGCTTTGCCAAGCGCTGCGCTTACTGCACCGAGGCCTGCACCGCGCGGGACCCCGAGCTGAAGGAAGAGTCCCCCGGCCACTTCATCGCCTGCGCCCGCTGGCAGGAGCTCTGGTGAGGGGCCCTCGGGGCGCCTCAAGCCGAAATGAAGGAGAATCATAATGGTCAACATCGAACACAAGGACGTGTTGGAGCTGTTGGACGCCGGGACCTGCACCGCGCTGATGGAGCGGACCCTGGCGGATCTGGAGCTGGGCAAAGGGGTCCAATACCTGCGGGGGGTGACCCCCCTGCCCTCCCATGACCTTTTGGGCTTTATGCCCGCCTATCTGGGGGAGGACTTTTTCGGCGCCAAGGTCATCACCGTCTTTCACCGCAACCAGGAGGAGGGCTACCCCTCCCACCAGGGCACCGTACTGCTTTTCGACTCGCCCCACGGCTCCCTGCAGGCCATGGTGGACGGCGGCGCCGTCACCCAGGTCCGCACCGGCGCCGTGAGCGCCGTGGCCACCAAACACCTGGCCCGCCCCGACGCCAAACGCTTGGCCCTTCTGGGCTGCGGGGCCCAGGCCGTCTCCCACCTGGAGGCCATCCGCCTGGTGCGGGAGCTGGAGGAGGTCACGGTCTGGGACATCAGCGGCCGGCGCGCCGACGAGTTCGCCCAGCGGATGGGGGCCCAGACCGGCCTGCCCATCCGCCCCTGCGCCAACGTGGAGGCGGCGGTGGCGGACGCCGACATCATCTGCACCCTCACCCCCTCCACCACCCCCATTCTGGAGGGCGGGTGGGTCAAGCCCGGGGCCCACGTCAACGCCGTGGGCGCCTGCCGGGCCCAGGACCGGGAACTGGCCACCGATCTGGTGGTCAGGAGCAAGCTCTACTGCGACGCCATGGAGTCCATCCTGGTCGAGGGGGGCGACTTTCTCATCCCCAAGGGGGAGGGCGCCGTGGACGACAGCCACATCCGGGGGAGCCTGGGCCAGGTCATCACCGGCCGGTGCCCCGGCCGGGAGAGCCCCGCCGAGATCACCCTGTTCGAGGCCCTGGGACTGGCCATCGAGGACATCGCCGCCGCCAAAGCGGCCTATCTGGCCAAGCGCGGCGGCTGATCGGAGGAGGGCATGAAACAGTTCGCCAGCATCTTCAACGACGTGCTGGGCCCCGTGATGCGGGGCCCCTCCAGCTCCCACACCGCCTGTTCCGTCCGCATCGGGGCCCTGGCCCGGGAGATGGCGGGAGGAAGCCCCGCCGCCCTCCGGGCGGAGTTCGAGCCCAAGGGCTCCCTGGCGGCCACCTACCGCTCCCAGGGGGTGGACGTGGGCCTTGCCGCCGGCCTGCTGGGGATGGCCCCCGACGCCGAGGGGCTGATGGATTCCCTGGCCCAAGCCCGGGCCCAGGGCGTTTCCGTCTCCTTCCACGTCACCCCCTTCCCGGCGGACCACCCCAACACCTACCGGCTCACCGTCACCGGCCGGGACGGGCAGGCCACCCGCTTTACCGCCCTCTCCGTGGGGGGCGGGATGCTCCGCGTGGTGGAGATCGAGGAGTTTCCCCTCCTTCTGGAGGGGGGCTTTTATGAGCTGCTCCTCTTCTTCGGCCAGGACCAGCAGGCCCGGCTGGACGGCCTGGAAACGCTGCTGGCGGAGACCTCCGCCGGCCGTGTGGAGCGGATCCCGGGCCCGGAGGGGTGGCTGATCCGGCTCTCCTCCCCCGTCCCGGTGGAGCCGGGGGTCCTGGAAGCGGCCTCCGCCCTTCTGCCCCCCCGGCGGGTCCTCCGGCTCTCCCCGGTCCTGCCCACCCCGTCCCAACTGGAGCCCAGCGTCCCCTTCACGTCCATGGAGGAAATGCTCTCCGCCCGGCCCGGCAGGGCCCTGTGGGAGATCGCCGTGGAATACGAGGCCCGCCGGGGCGGGCAGGCGGAAGCGGAACTATGGCGGCGGATGGAGAACATCCTCGCCGTGATGGAGCGAGGGGTGGAGACCGGCCTCCGGGGCACCGAGTACCGGCAGCGGCTCCTGGGCAGCCAGTCCCACCGGATGCTGGATCCCCGGCGGCAGGCCCGGATGATCCCCGATCCCCTCCAGCAGCGGATCATCGCCAACATCTCCGCCATCATGGAGACCAAAAGCAGCATGGGCCCCTTCGCGGCGGCCCCCACGGCGGGCTCCTGCGGCTGTCTGGCGGGCACGGTCCTGGCCGCGGCCCAAGAGATGGGCCTGGGGCGGGACGCCGTGGTCCGGGCCCTTTTCGCGGCGGGTGCGGTGGGGGTGCTCATCGCCCAGCACTCCACCTTCGCCGCCGAGGTGGCCGGGTGCCAGGCCGAGTGCGGCGCGGGCTCCGGCATGACGGCGGCCGCCCTGGTGGAGCTGGCCGGCGGCACGGCCCGGGAGGCGGCGGACGCGGCCTCCATGGCCCTTCAAAACGTATTCGGCATGGTCTGCGACCCGGTGGCGGGGGGCGTGGAGGTCCCCTGCCTGGGCAAGAACATCATGTGCGGCCTCAACGCACTGGCCAGCGCCAATATGGCCCTGGCGGGCTTTGACGCCGTCATCCCTCTGGACGAGACCATCGGGGCCCTGGACCGGGTGGGGCGGATGCTCCCCCGGGAACTGCGCTGCACCGGTCTGGAGGGCCTCACCATCACCGACACCGGGAAACGCCTGGCCCGCCGGCTGGCGGGGGAAGGGGGATGCTGCGGATGCTGCTGCTGAACGCCAAGGAAGTCCACGCCCTGGCCCGGCCGGAAGAGCTGGTCCCGGTCATGGAAGAGGCCGCCCGGCTCTATGAGGCCGGGGATTTCATCATGCCCGACCGCATGGGGGTGCCCCAGGGGGAAAACACCTACCTGTACATGCCCTGCTTCACCCCCTCGGTCCACGGCACCAAGTTCCTCGCCCTCTTTCCCCAGAACCCCGGCCGGGGTCTGGCCCGCATCCAGGGCATGATGCTGCTGGGGGACCCGGAGACCGGCCGGACCGTGGGCCTGCTGGACGGCGGGGCCCTTACGGCCTGCCGGACCGGGGCGGTGGGGGCGGTGGGCATCCTGCACACCACCCCGCCCCGGGCCTCCACCCTCGCCCTCATCGGGGCGGGGGTCCAGGGCTTTCACCAATGCCTTTTCGCCGCCAGGGTGCGCCCCATCCGCACCGTCTTTGTCTACGACCCCCGACCCGACGCCGCGGCGGCCCTCTGCCGCCGCCTGGAGGAGGAGCTGGGGCTGGAGGCCGTGGCCTGCGCCGGGGCGGCCCAGGCCGTGGAGCGGGCGGAGATCGTGGTCACCGCCACGGCCTCCCGTGAGCCGGTGCTCCCCGACGACCGGGAGTTGGTGCGGGGCAGGCATTTTATCGGAATCGGCTCCTACAAGCCCTTCATGCGGGAATTTCCCCGGGCGGTCTTTCAGGAGGTCCGGGAGGTCCTGGTGGACGTGGAATTCGCCAAGGATGAGACCGGCGACCTGGCCGTTCCCCTGGAGGAGGGCTGGATCACCCCCGGCCAGGTCCGCACCCTGGGCAAAGCCCTCTCCGCCCCCCTGGACTGTTCGGGGACCACGCTCTACAAATCCGTGGGCATGGCCCTCTTCGACGTTCTGGCGGCGGACCATCTGCTCCGCAAGGCCCAGGCCCTTGGGGCGGGCGTCAGCGTGGAGTGGTAAGCGGGATTTCCAGCGCCCCGTGTGCCGGGGCAGAAAAACAGCCGGCCAACTCAGGCTATGAGTTGGCCGGCTGTTTTACGTCTCCCGATCCTCCCGATAGCGGCGGCGGTATTCCGCCGGGGTCATTTTGAAGTTCAGCTCAAAGATCTTGTAGAACTGGCTGATGTTGCTGTACCCCACCTCCTGGATGACCTCGTTGACGCTCTGGTCGGAGGCGATCAGCAGCTTTTGGGCGTTGGCCAGCCGGAGCAGGGTGATGTAGGCCTTAAAGGAGATCCGCATCTCGTCCTTGAAAAGGTGGCGGAAATAGGACTCGTTCAGATTCAAATGCCCGGCCACCTGCCGGAGGGTCAGGCGGGTGTTGTAGTGATCGTTGATGTACTCCCTGGCCTCCGCGATCTTGGGGTTCTGTCCGGGGCCGTTCCGCACCGTCCCGCTGGAGGCGCTCCTGGCCCGGGACAGGGTCAGAAGGATCTGGCGCAGAAGGATGTCCAGTTCCATCTGGCAGAACTCGCCCCCCGCCTTATAGGTCTCATAGGCCCTGCGGATCAGCTCCCCCAGGGGGGCGGCGGCGGGCTCCTGGGCGGAGATGCGGTTTTCAAACCGCAGGGGGTCGTACTGCAAAAACCGCAGGTATTGGGCGTCCACCGACTGCCCGCTGGGGGCGGAGATGATGGAGGGGAGAAAGATCAGGAAGAGGTACTGGGTCTCCTCCCCGGCGTCGGAGATGGCCACGTGGCTTTCGTAGTTGTTGGAGACAAAGATGTCCCCCGGGCTGACGGTGTATACCTTATTTAAATAGACAAACTTCCCCGTGCCCCCGGTGCACAGGCCGATCTCGTGATAGCGGTGCCAGTGCATGCTGTCCCGGTTGCCGGTCACGTCAAAGGGAAAGAGGTGGATGGGAAACGCCGGATCAAAATCATATTCCCAGTTGAAAAGCTTCATACGGGCCCTCCCGGCAGCCCCGCTGCCTCCATACGCCAGAATTGGCAGGTCCATGTGTCGATCTTTGCCGAAATAGATCTTTGTTTCTCAAATTTGCCCCTAAATTCTAAAATTTATCATAACATGGACCTATAAAATTTTCAATGGACCAGCCGCTTTTGTTAGAAACAATACCACAAATGGGATTGTTCCTCTTTGAGACCAACTGTAAAATATAGACAAGGATGGGTGGGCGCTGTCTCCAAAATTTTTACAATTTTGCACACCCAAATTGATAAAGGAAGTGGGAAACATGAAAAAACTGCTTGCATTGCTCTTGTCCGGCACCATGGTCCTGGGTCTCCTGAGCGGCTGTTCCAGTGAGAAAAAACCTGTGGAATCCACCGCACCCTCCGCGCCTGCCGCCGAGAGCGCCGAGCCCGCCCCGGAGGGAAAGACCTATAAGGTCGGCTTCTCCAACGTCTGGGTGGGCAACACCTGGGGCGTCCAGTGCGTCAACGAGCTGGAGGCCTTCCTGAAGAACAACGACCAGGTCTCCGAGTACTACATCTACAACGCTGACAACGACGTCAACAAGCAGATCTCCGACATCGAGGACCTCATCGCCAAGGGCGTGGATATGCTCATCCTCCAGCCCATCTCCGCCGAGTCCGTGGCCGCCGTGGTGGAAGAGGCCTACGACGCCGGCATCGTGGTGGTGGACTGCACCTCTCCCCTCTCCGACGCCACCGACAAGTATAACGTGTCCGTGGTGGCCCGGGACTACGACTTCGGTTACGTGGGCGCCAAGTGGCTGTGCGAGCAGCTGGGCGGCGAGGGCAACATCGTGTGCCTCGACGGCATGGCTGGCCTGTCCAGCGCCGTGCTGCGCATGGAGGGCGCCAACGCCGCCTTTTCCGAATACCCCGGCATCAAGGTGCTGGCCTCCGAGTACGCCAACTGGGACTACGCCACCGCCAAGCCCGTGATGGAAAACCTGATGGCCGCCTATGACAATATCGACGGTGTCTGGTCCTCCGGCGGCGACATGACCCGCGCGGCCATCGAGGTCTGGGCCGACTCCGGCCGGGACTGGATCCCCATGATGGGCGAGGACTGCAACGGCTTCCTCAAGCTGTGGAGCCAGTATAAGGACGACGGCCTCTCCTGCATCGCCACCTCCCTGCCCACCTGGCTGTTCGCCTATGGCGCGGAGCTGGGCCTGGAGGTCCTCAACGGCACCTATACCGGCGAGAAGGACATCATCGTGGAGATCCCCACCATCACCAACGAGCAGGTGGGCGACTACGTGCGGGAGGACCTGTCCGACAGCTTCTGGTGCGGCACCCGCATGAGTGAGGAAGACATCCAGGCCCTCTACGGCAACGGCAACGACGGCTCCCAGGGCCTCAGCGGCCAGGGTGTCACCGGGGACCACTGATCCCCCTCTAAAATCATATCAATTTCCTTGAAAGCGGCGCGCCCTTCGCCTGCCCGGCGTCGCGGCGCGCCGCCCCTTTTTCCGAGCCTGAGCGTCAAGGGGCGGGGGCTGACCCCTGCCCCCCAACCACAGCGAGAGGATGATGCGCCTTGGAACAGGATTTTTTACAGTTCCAACATATCACAAAGCGCTTCCCCGGCGTCACCGCCCTGGACGACGTGTCCATGGGGGTCCGGCCGGGGGAGATCCACGCCCTGGTGGGCGAAAACGGCGCCGGCAAGAGCACCCTGATGAAC
Organism: Oscillospiraceae bacterium; assembly: GCA_022846075.1. Lineage (GTDB taxonomy): Bacteria > Bacillota > Clostridia > Oscillospirales > Oscillospiraceae > Vermiculatibacterium. The sequence continues at coordinate 127,161 of AP025582.1, read as the reverse complement.
ATCCTGGGAGGCAACCTCCAGCCCGAGGAGGGGGAGATCTTCCTGGAGGGCCGGGCCGTCCGGATCGACAGCCCCATCCAGTCCTTTCAGATGGGCATCGGCTTTGTCCACCAGGAGTCCAACCTTTTGGACAACCTGTCGGTCTATGAGAACATCTATCTGGGCCGGGAGCTCACCGGCGCCCTGGGCCAGACCGACAAGAAGCGGATGTGCCGGGAGATCCTGGCCTGCGGCCAGCGCCTTGGCTATCAGCTGGAGCCGGAGCGGCGGGTGGCCGAGCTGAACCTGGCCGAGCGGCAGAGCGTGGAGATCACCCGGGCCCTGCTGGCCAACCCCAAGATCCTCATCCTGGACGAGCCCACCGCCGCCCTGGCCGAGGACGAGGTGGCCCGGCTCTTCCAAAACGTGCGGCAGCTGAAGGAGCAGGGGGTCTCCATCCTGTACATCTCCCACCGGCTGGACGAGATCATGGAGCTGGCCGACCGGGTGACCGTCCTGAAGGACGGCAAACTCGTGGGCACCCTGGACCGGGAGGAGCTGGACAAGGACCGCATGGTCAACATGATGGTGGGCCGGGTCCTGGAGGACATCTACCCCGACCGCAGCCAGGTCCGCCTGGGCGGCGAACTCCTGACGGTGCGGGACCTGACCATCCCCGGCAAGCTGGACCATGTGAGCTTCACGGTCCGGGCCGGGGAGATCGTGGGCCTGGGCGGCCTGGAGGGCCAGGGCCAGCGGACCGCCGTGCGGGCCGTCTTCGGCGACCAGCGCTTCTCCCAGGGGCAGATCGCCGTGGAGGGCACGCCCCTGAGCGGCGGCATCGCCAAGCGCATCCGCGGCGGCGTGGCCTACGTTACCCACGACCGCCGGGGCGAGGGGCTGGTGCTCACCCAGTCCATCCGCAAAAACAGCGCCCTGGCCAGCCTCCGCCGCCTGGCCTCCCCCGTTGGCTGGGTGCGGGAGTCCCAGGAGCGCTCCGAGGTGCAGGGGCACATGGAGGGGTTTCAGATCAAGGCCGCCTCCATGGAGGAACTGGTCTCCCACCTGTCGGGGGGCAACCAGCAAAAGGTGATGCTCACCCGCTGGCTGATGACCAAGCCCCGGGTGCTCATTATCGACGAGCCCACCAAGGGCATCGACATCGGCGCGCGGATGTCCATCTACCAGATCATCCACCGGCTGACCCAGGAGGGGATCGGCATCCTCATGCTCACCAGCGACATGGTGGAGCTTATCGGCCTGTCCGACCGGACACTGGTGTTCTATGAGGGAAAGATCGTCCAGGAGCTCAGCCGGGCCGAAATCACGGAGGAGAAGGTCATGAAGGCCGCCAGCGGCATGACGGAGGAGGAGGCCGGATGAGACATATGGAACGACTGCGCCGGAAGTTTTCCGCCACCCCCCAGCTGAGCAGTGTATTGACCATCTGCCTGCTCCTCGTCGTCATTTTCCTCTCCATGTGCGCCTACTCGGAGAGCTACCGCTCCCTCTACAACATCACCAACGTCCTGGCCCAGTGCGCCCCCCTGGCCTGCGTCAGCCTGGGACAGACCATCGTCATCATCAGCGGCGGCATCGACCTGTCGGTGGGCTCCACCATCAGCGTGTGCACCGCCATCGCCGCCCGGCTCATGGGCGGCGACAATCCCGCCCAGATCGCCTTCGGGGTCTTGGCGGTGTTTGCCTTCGCCGCGCTGGTGGGGCTGGTCAACGGCACCTGCGTCACCCGGCTGAAGGTCCCCCCCATGATCACCACCCTGTGCACCAGCACCATCCTCAACGGCGTGGCCCTGTGGATCCTGCCGGTGGCGGGGGGCAAGATCAACCCCTCCTTCGCCCGGGTGGTCTATAAAAAGTGGGATGTCCTCAGCATGCCCCTCATCCTCATGTTCCTTCTGTTCCTGGCGGTCCGCTACCTCATGTACAGCACCCGGACCGGGAAGAGCCTCTACGCCATCGGGCAGAACCGGACCATCGCCGCCTCCATGGGGGTAAAGACGGACCGCTCCTGCGTCAAGGCCTACGTCATCGCCGCGCTGTGCGCCGCCGTCACCGGGCTGCTGCTGGCCTGCCGGATGCGGGTGGGGGACCCCACCTGCGGCACCACCTACGGCATGGACTCCATCGCCGCCACCGTCATCGGCGGCACCTCCCTGGCGGGGGGCACCGGCCTGCTCTCGGGCACCGTCGTGGGGGCCTTCCTCATCGGTATGCTCTCCAACGTCATGAACATCCTGGAGGTCAACCAGTTCTACCAGTATGTGATGAAGGGCGCGCTTTTGATCGGCGCCATGGTCATCTACTCCATTTCCGACAGGCTGGAGGTGCGTCGCCGTGCGTCATGATACGCTTTTGAGGAGGAATGGCTCCTCGCTCCAGCCCGTCATCCTGCTGGCCATCATCGTGGTGATGATCCTGGCCCAGGCTGTCCTGGTGCCCGGCTCCATCACCGTGAACCAGCTCCTGCTGATCTCCCGGCAGGCCTCCGCCCTGGGCATCATCGCCCTGGGGCAGGCCATGGTCATCCTGGTGGGGGGCATCGACCTGTCGGTGGGAGCCACCGTCATGACGGTAAATATCTTCTGCATCGCCGTCATGGGGGGCTCCAACGCCAACGGGGCCAAGGGCATCCTTGTCTGCCTGCTCATCGGCCTGGCCATCGGCGCCGCCAACGCCGTGGGGGTCCTTTTCCTGAAGATCGCCCCCTTTGTCATGACCTTGTGCACCACCATGATCTGCGAGGGCATCTGCTACGTGTACACCAAGGGCTCTCCCACCGGCAGCGCCGCCCCCTTCATCCGCTCCCTGGGCACCGGCCGGTGGATGGGCATCCCCTACTCCACCCTGGTCTGGCTGCTCCTGGCCCTGGCGGTGTGGCTGGTGCTCCAGTACACCACCCTGGGCCGGAAGCTCTACGCCGTGGGGGGCAACCCCAAGGCCGCCCGCCTCAGCGGCGTGGCCAATCTGCGGGTGGTGGCGGGGACCTACATTTTCTCCGCCCTGATGGCCGCCTTTGCCGGGGTCATCCTCACCGGCTACCACAACATCGCCTCCCTGACCCTGGAGGGGGACTACGCCATGAACTCCCTGGCCGCGGCCCTCATCGGCGGCAACGCCATCGAGGGCGGCCGGGGCGGCGTCTGGGGCGTGGTGCTTGGGGCCTTCTTCATGATGCTCCTCATGGCCATGCTGACCATGATCGGCATCAGCGAGGTGGGCAAGCTCATCACCCAGGGGTGCATCATCCTGGTGGTGGTGGCCGCCCAGCAGATCTTTAAAAAAGACTGAGAGGTGAACATTCGTGCGCATTGGGATCAACCAGTTCTGCTTCCCCGCCTCCTGCGACGTGCGCCAGGCCTTGGAGTGGGCCAAGGCCCTGGGCTTCGAGTGCATGGAGATCTGCCTGACCACGGACCGGCAGGATGGCCTCAGCGCCGGGGGCGTCACCGACGCCCTGGGCATCAGCGGCTACTATAACCGCCTGCTCCACGAGCACGCCGGGGAACAGGAGTTCCGCCAGCTGCGGGCCATGGCCCAGGAAATCGGCATCTCCCTGTCCAGCGTGGGGGGCATCATCAGCTTCTCCATCTACCCCCTCACCGCCCCGGACGGGGCCACGGCCCAAAAGAGTATGGACGCCGTCAAGCGGATGCTGGACGCGGCCCAGGCCCTTGGGGCCGCCTCCGCCCTCATTATCCCCGGCATGGTCACTGGGGAGATGGACTACCAGTGGGCCTACGACACCGCCCAAAGCCGCCTGGCGGCCCTGGCCGACTACGCCCCGGCGGTGAGGCTGATGGTGGAGAACGTCTGGAACAATATGCTTTACAGCCCCCTGGAGCTCTCCCGCTTCGTGGACGACACCGGAAAAGAAAACGTGGGGGTATGCTTCGACATCGCCAACGCCCGCCGCTTCGGCTACCCGGAGCAGTGGATCCGTACCCTGGGTCATCGGATCATGGAGCTCCACTGCAAGGACTACCGCATGTCGGTGGACAACATCAACGGCTTCACGAACCTGCTGGACGGGGACGTGAACTACCCGGCGGTGATGGCCGCCCTCCGGGAGATCGGCTACGACGGCGACCTGATCGTGGAGCTGACCCCGCCCGCCCACCATCTGGTGGACCAAACCCTCCGCCACGCGCGGGAGACCCTCGCCGCTTTGCTGCAAACTTGCTGAATGGAAAGGATGAAGCGCAATGAAAAAGTATGGTGTTATGATCGTCGGGACCGGCTGGGTGTCCGGGGAGCACATTCGCGCCTTTGAGATGACGGGCTCCGCCCAGGTCACCGCCATCGTCTCCCGCTCCAAGGAAAAGGGGGAGGCCAAGGCCCGGGAGTACGGCCTGGAGGGCCGCTGTACCGTCTACACCGACTACGCCGAGGGGCTGAAGGACCCCAGCGTGGATATCGTGGTCATCTGCACCCCCAACGATATGCACTGTGAGCAGACCATCATGGCCGCCGAGGCGGGCAAGCACATCCTCATCGAGAAGCCGGTGGCCCTCTCCTGGGAGGACACCAAGCGCATGGACGAGGCGGTGCGCAAGGCCGGGGTAAAGACCCTGGTGGGCTACGTGCTCCACTACAACCCCCTCTTCGTCACCGCCAAGCGGATGCAGAAGGACTACATCGGCGAGCTCAAGTACGCCGAGACCGACTACTTCCACCGGGTCACCGACTCCATCCCCTGCTACGAGTGGACCTGCAAGAAGAGCGTGGGGGGCAGCTCCCTCCTGGCCGGCGGTTGCCACGCCGTGGACGCCATGCGGTGGTTCATGCAGGACGAGGTGGTGTCGGTCTACGCCCAGTCCAGCAAGATGCGGGAGGACCTGGAGTTCGACGGCACCATCGCCATCATCCTCAAGTTCAAAAACGGGGCCGTGGCCAAGGTGGGCAGCAGCTACGACTTCATCAGCCCCTACGTCTTCAACCTTCACCTGTGCGGCACCAAGGGCACCTTGTGGAACGAGAAGCTCTGGTCCCCCGACCAGATCGCGGAGCAGCGGGACTACATGGAGCTGCCCGTCCTCACCCCCAACAGCGGCGACGTGAAGCACCACCCCTTCCCCGAGGAGGCCGCCCACTTCATGGACTGCATCATCAACGACAAGGAGACCGACTGCCCCATGTCCGACGCGGTCAAGACCCAGGAGGTGGTCTTTGCCGCCGACCTCTCCGCCGCCACCGGCGAGGTCATCCATCTGCCCTTGAAGTGACCTGGACACAAGAAAAAAGGACGCGCTTTAAAAAGCGCGTCCTTTTTTTATTCTATGAAATCCGCTTACCCTTCGCCCTTGCGGCGCAAAATCTCCACCGTGCCCTGGTCGCCGTCCACCCGAACCCAGTCGCCGGTGTGGATGACCTCGGTGGGGTCCTGGTCCAGGTCGGTGACGCCGGGGCAGTGGGTCACCACACAGCCCAGGGCGATCTTGGTGGTGGTCTCCTTGAACACCATGGCCAGGGGGGCCACGCCGTTGTTCCGGGCCTGGTGGAACTGGCTGGACCAGCCAGAGGAGCCCTTGGCTCCGTGGTACACCAGCACCTTCCCGGCGAAGCACTCCCCCGCCAGCTCGTGGCGGACGTCGATGATGGTGCCCGTCTTGACGTCGATGCCGCCCCAGCCGGAGATGGTCTCCTTGGTCACCAGGGCCTCGCCTTCCACCACGCCGCCCACCACTTTGCGGCCGTGCAGAACGATCTTTTCCATTACAGCGCACCTCCCCACTCGCCGGTAACGGCGGCGTCCACACACTCCTCCACCGATCCGTACCAGGACTGGATGCCGGTGAAGTTGGGCAGGTAGTGGGCCTGCTTGCCCGAGTCGGTGGCCATCACCCTGGCCCCCTTAGGCTTGAACTGCCCCAGAGCGGGACAGCAGTCCCGCATCACCAGGCCCCCGGCCCGCTCGATGATGTCCACATATCCGCAGCGGACGGCCAGATCCTTGATGGGCTGGGGAACAAAGACCCAGAAGCTGACGCCCTCTTTGATCTTTTTCCCCTCCACCAGCCGGGCCACCTCCTCCACCTGGTCAATGGAGTAATGGGGGCAGCCCAGCATGACGAAGTCCACGCCGGTGTCGGTGCCGCAGCTGTTCAGGAGGTCGTAGGCCAGCCGCTTTTCTTCCATACCAAATTTCAGCTCCACGGGCTTGTTGCCGCCCAGAGCCTCTTCCACGCTGTGGGCGTCGGCGGTGACGCCGGGAATATGGTACATCTCGATGCCGCCGGCGGAGGCCGCCGCCGCGCCGAAGTGCTTGAGCATGTCCCGGGTGGGGAGGGGCCCCAGCCCGGTCACCACGGGCACCTTATCCTGGACCACCTTGCCGATCCAGTAGCCCAGCAGGCCCCAGTCCTTCTGGGTCAAAATGGGCGTCTCCACCCGGATGAGGTGGGTGCCCCGGCGGTGCTCGTCGCAGTGGTAGCCCCAGTAGGGGATCTTGCCGGTGAGCATGGCCGCGGTGGTGCTCTCGGTGCCCTCGCAGTTGGTGCGGGCCCCCAGGACACTGTTAATGTACACCACGGCGCTGGACTCCATCCAGGCACAGTGCTCCCCCCGGACGGGCACGTTGCCCACCTGGTAGGGGGTGCAGGTGCACATGGGCTTGACCCCCACCTTCCGCAGCCAGTCCATGTTGCGCTCGTAGAGGGCCTTGTCCTCGTCGGTGCGGTCGGACAGGCGGTAATAGTCCGGCTCCATATCGGTCTCAAACTGGCAGGAGGGCACCTTCACCCGGCCGAACTGGAAGGGCACGTCGCTGTCGATGTTCAGCTCGGAGAACAAGGTGTCGAAGTCGTTTGTCTTAGCGTGGGCCATCTGGTCCTTGCGGGCGATGAGATAGCCGCCCACGTTCCTGGTGTCCACCAGCCGCTCCGCCCCCAGGGCCTCGCCGTAATGGACCAGGATCTCCATGGCCTTCTGGACCGCCAGCCCTTCGGCGCCGTCCAGCATGGCCCGCTCCTCGTCGGTCAAAAACATGGCTTGATCATCTGCCTTTCCCGCCCTCTCGGGCGATATGTATATAGAGTCACTTCAAAATATCGCCGCAGTGGAGGCGGACCCCCGCCGCCGTCAGCCGGGCCTGGAGCCGGGAGACGTCCAGAGCGGGGAAGTCGTCCCCCATGGCCGCCGCCGTCCCCGCCGCCTGGCCGCTGACAGCGCAGACCGGGATGACCCGGGTGATGTCCCACATGGCGTCGGTCACCGAGATGTTCCGCCCCGCCACCACCAGGTTGGGGACCGCGGGGCTGTACAGGCAGCGGAAGGGCAGCTCGTACATGGGCCCCCGCTTGCGCCAGTCGCAGAAGGTCCCCACGCTGTCGGACATAGCCGCGCCCAGCTCCCCGTCGTCCATCTCGTAGGCCCCCACCAGCCGCCGGGTCATCCGCAGCAGGGGAATGGTGGACATGGTCACCGGGACGAAGTCGGGGGCGCTCTCCCGGTGCTCCAGCATATCCCGCAGCATATACTGGTGGCCGTCGGACACCATCCGGCTCAGCTCCGCCCCGTCCAGGCCGTGGTAGCGGCGGCTGCCGGCGATGACGTTGTCGATGTCGTTGTCCTGGGAGTCGCTGGACTGGTTCTCCCCGGGCATCACGTCGCTCAGGCCGTACATTCTGAGGCTGAGCTGGCCGCCGGTCAGATAGTAGTACCAGCTGGCCAGGCCGTTGCCCGACCGGTAGAGGGCCTGGGGCGCCCCGGCGTACTGGGCCACATAGGAATCCCCTGTGGCGTCCACCACGCTTTTGCAGCGGATGGCGCACCGCTCGGCCTTGTTTTCCACGATGACGGCGTCCACCTTGCCCCCCGCCTTCATCACCGTGCCGCACACCAGGGTGCCGTATTGGATGTCCACCCCCAGCTCCAGCAGCAGCTTTTCCATCTCCAGGGCAAAAAACTCGGGGTTGAACTGGGCGGACAGCCGGGGTCCGACCCGGCGCTCTGCCTCGGAGTGGGGCTCAAAAAACAGCTTGGTGCAGTCCTTTTCCGCCCCGTGCTTGATGGAGAGCCGCAGCAGCTCCTCCACCAGGCCGTACTCCGCCTGGTGGCCCAGGCCGTCGCACATGGGGAGATAGATGGTGATGAGGCCCAGGGTGGCCAGTCCGCCCAGGGCGTACTCCCGCTCGGTCAGCACCACCTTGGCGCCCTCCCGGGCGGCGGCGATGGCGGCCGCCACGCCGGCGATGCCGCCGCCGCAGATCAGGACGTCGCAGTCCAGGATGACCCGCAGGTCCTTTTCTTTTTCACGTATCATAGTATCAAGATCCTTTTCCACGGAGATTGAGGGGCTCAGGAAACCGCCCCCATGACCAGCCGGGGCAGCCACAGGCTCACCTCGGGGATGTACGTCACCAGGAACAGGATGGGTAGGGCCCCGAAAACCAGGAAGGGCCACAGGGGCGCCATCATGTCCCGCACCGTGACGTTGCAGGCTTTGCCGGTGATAAAAATATTCATTGCCATGGGCGGGGTGATGGTCCCCACGCCCACCGCCACGAACATGATGACGCCCAGCTGGATCTGGGTCAGGCCGATGGCGGCCGCCGTGGGCAGCAGCAGGGGCGTCAGCACCAGCAGGAGGACGCCGGCGTCCAGGAAGCAGCCCGCGATGATGAGCACCACGTCCAGGATGAAGAGAATGACGAAGCGATTGTCGGACACGCCGGTGATGAGGTTCGTAATCATGTCGGGCACCCCGTTGGTGACCATGATGCGGGAAAAGATGAGGGTCATGGGGAACATGATGAGGAAGGAGCCCAAAGAGGAACCGGTGCTGACAAAGGCGTTGAAAACGCTCTTGCCCCGGAGGGTCCGATAGACAAAGACTCCCACGATGACGCCGTAGAGGCAGCCCACGCCGCCGGCCTCGGTGGCGGTGAAGGTGCCTGAGTAGATGCCGCCCATGATAATGACGGGCATCAGGAAGGCGGGGATGGCGTTTTTGATGACCGTGCTCCACTTCTGGGTCCGGCCCAGGAGGGCCCGCTCCTCGTCCGTCATGGGGATGATGGTGTCGGTCTCCGGGTCCAGGTGGCCGCCCTTGGCCGGGTCATACCAGCGATGGTAGGTCAGCCGGTTGATGAGCAGGTAGAGCGCCGCCCAGAGAAGGCCCGGGAGGATGGTGGCCAGGAACAGCCCGGACACCGAGGCGCTGGAGACGTTGGAATAGAGAATGGCGTTCATGTTGGGGGGGATCATGTAGCCCAGGGGGCCGCAGGCGGCGATGAAGGCGGCCAGATACCGCTTGTCCCAGCCCATCTCCCGGAGACGGGGCGCCATCATGGAGCTGAGGGTGGTGACGGTGGCGGTGCCCGAGCCGGACAGGGCCCCGAAGAAGCAGGCCACCACCGGGATGGTGGCGCCCATGCCGCCTTTGAATTTCCGCATCAGCTTTTCCGCCAGGTCGATGAGGGTGCGGGCAATGCCGCTCTTTTCCAGCAGCACGCCGGCGGCCATAAAGAGGGGGATGGCCAGGGTGGAGGTCGATTCCAAAGAGTAGAAAGCGGTGGAGACAAAACTTCCCGTACTGGCCCCTGTGGTGATGACGTAGGCCAGCGAGCCGCACAGGAAGCACCAGGGCACACTCATGCCCAGCAGGATCAGGACCAGAATGACCACCACCGAGAGGATGATACTGCTCATTTCGTTCCCATCTCCTTCCAGGCTAAAATCTTTTTGACCAGGTTAATGCCGTAGTAGAGGGCCATCATGGCGCAGCTGATGACCATGAACATCTCCAAAATCCAAATGGGGATGCCCAGGCCGGCGGTGACGTCGCCGTAGCCCTGGAGCTTGAACATATAGGTCAGGCTCAGATAGGAAAAGTAGGCCAGGGCCACGCCGCTGAGGCCGCAGAGGACGATGTTGACCATCCCCACCACTTTCTTGTTTTTGACAAACATGTCCAGCAGCTCGATCTTCACGTGGCCGTCGCTCCGGGCCACAAAAATGGCGGCGATCCACACGCTGATCATCATCAGGTAGACGGGCAGCTCCTCCACGCCGCCGATGGACACGTGGAGCAGGTAGCGGGCTACCACCTGGATGACCACGATGGCGGTCAGAGCGATCATGGCGATGCCCAGGCAGATCTGGACGATCTTGAACAGAATAGCGTCCAGGCGTTTTAAGGCGTTCACAGCTCATTCCTCCCTTGTTTCTCATTTTCCGGGGACAATAGGAGCCCGCCCCGCGGGGCGGGCTCCTGTCTGTGTCAGCTTGCGCGTTTGATGACGTCCCAGACCTCGTTCCAGGTCTCTTCGCCCACCTCGTCCTTCATTTTGTCGTCCAGGCTCCGGGCGTAGTCGATCCACTCCTGGCGCTCGGCGTCGGTGAGCTCATGGATCTCGGTGCCGTGGGAGGCCAGCTCGGTCATAGCCTCCTCAGCCCCCTTGGTCTCCTCCTCATAGAACACGTCCTGGGCCTCCCAGGCGCACTGGGTGACGATCTCCTTCAGGTCGTCGGGCAGCTCCTCCCAGGCGTCCCGGCTGATGACCAGGTTGCACCCGCTGGTCCACTGCCAGTCCACGTCGCTGTAATAGGAGGGGGTGGCGATTTCGTAATACTTGCTGGACAGGACGCTGGTGGAGGCGAACTCCAGCCCGTCGATGGCCCCTGTCTGCAGGCCCGTGTACACCTCGGAAAAGGCCATGGAGGTGGCGTTGCAGATATCGCTCCAGAAGGTCTGGACCACCTTGTCCTCATAGGTGCGGCACTTCAGGTCCCGGAGGTCAGCGATGCCCCCCACAGGGTGCTTGATGTTGAAGAAGCCCCGGAACACGGAGGGCCCCACGGCGGCCAGATGGACGCCGTCCTCCCGCATCCACTCCTGGGCCAGGGTGAACAGGGGGGCGTCGGGGCTGGCGATGAGCTCTTTCACCTGGTCGTAGTCGCTGAAGAGGTAGGGCACGTTCCAGGCGCCGAAGCGGGGGTCGGCGGTGGACATGGGCTGGCCGTAAAAGACCTGGATCTCATTGTCTCTCAGCGAGCCCCACAGTTCGGCGGAGGCACCCAGCACGCTGCTGTAATAGGGCTCCACCACCACCTGGCCGTTGGTCTTTTCGTTCACCAGGTCGCAGAAGGCCTGGGTGGCCACGCCGAAGGAGTTGAATTCCGGCTTGGCGGCGGGGTCGTTGTAGATGGTGCCCAGCTTCCAGGTGTAGGTCTTGCCGTTGTTTTCCACCGGGGGCTTGCTCTCGGCGGAGCCCTGCCCGCCCCCCTTGTCATCGGAACCACAGGCCCCCAGGCCCAGAGCCAGAGCGGCGGCAAGGAACAGCGCGATCGTCTTTTTCATGATGTTTCTCCCTTCCCTTTGATTGCCTCAGTCTCACAGTCGAAGTTCGACCGGGTTCGACATCGGCTTCACTGTGGAAATCGTAACAGAAAACCGCTGGTTTGTGAAATTGATTTGTGCTATACTGATATTCCAGAATAGAATAAACCCGGTTATAACGGACCGGCATATTTGGCGGGAGAAAGGCGGAAGAGTACATGGACCTGGCGCAGCTTCAATACTTTTTAAGCGTGGCCGACCACCTGAGCTTTACCAAGGCCGCCGAGGAGCTTTATGTGTCCCAGCCCACCATCAGCAAGCAGATCGCCCTCCTGGAGAAGGAGCTGGGCATCAAGCTCTTTCTGCGCAGCACCCGGGGGGTCCAGCTCACCTTCGCGGGACAGACCCTCTACCCCGACGTGAGGGACGCCCTGCGGCTGCTGGAAGGGGCCCTGGGAAAGCTGGCCAAGGACACCGGCGAGGCCCGGGGCCAGATCAACGTGGGCATCGGCAGCATGATGGACATCAATTTCATTATGCCCGGCTTTTTCCGGGCCTTTGCCCAGGTCTACCCCCAGGTGCGGCTGAAAATTGCCAGCTATCCCTTTTCCACCCTGCTGCAAAAGCTGGACGGGGGAGCGCTGGACGTGGTCTTTACGTACAGCCTGGAGACGCTGAAAAACGCCGACCACAGCCGCATGGCGGTCTCCCGCAGCGACACCTTTCTCTACTACTCCCCCTCCCTGATGCTCCGGGAGAGCCCCGGGCTGTCCCTCCAGGATTTTGTGGACAAGCCCCTGCTCCGGCTCCACACCCCGCCCTCCGACAACTATTACGCCGACACCGCTATCCACGCCGGCACCAGCTTTCAAAACGTGCTGGAGGTGCCGGATATGGAGACCCTCATCCTCTACCTGGAGTCCGGGCTGGGCTTCTGCATCATGGGCCGCAGCTACCGGGTCAATACCAGCGACAGCATCCGTTCCATCGACCTGACAAAGACCGACCGCCTGCCCCCCGTGGGCACCGACGCCATCTGGTGCAGGAGCAACCACAACCCCTCTCTCCGCCTTCTGCTGGACGAGATGCGGGAATACACCCAGTCGGGCGCCCCGGCCTCCGGCCCGGCGGCGGGGGACTGAAAATCCGCAAAAACGCGCCTGAAATCGGATGATTCCAGGCGCGTTTTTGCGGCCGCAGTTGGGTTAAACCGCCCATCGAAACTATGATTTTCTCTTTTTGCGGCGAGGAAAGAGGAGCCGCCGGGAATACTAAGGCATTGACACAAGGGCCGCCGGCGTGGTAGGCTTGGTCCGTTCGGCGGGGAACCCCTTTCCATCCCCGCCGCGCCCGTCCCGGGCTTAGAAAGGAATGATCCAAATGTCACAAGCGCTGCTCTGGGCCGCCGGAGGCACCGGCTTCACCTTCCTCATGACCACTCTGGGGGCGGCCCTGGTCTTTTTCTTCCGCAAGACGGTCAATCTGAATTTTCAGCGGGTCTTTCTGGGCTTCGCCGCCGGGGTGATGATCGCCGCCTCGGTGTGGAGCCTTCTCATCCCCGCCATCGAGGAGGCAGAGGCCGCCGGGAAGGTAGGCTGGATCCCCGCGGCGGGCGGCTTCCTGCTGGGCGTGGGGTTCCTGCTGCTGCTGGACAGCCTCATGCCCCACCTCCACGCCGGGGCCGACCGGCCGGAGGGCCTGTCCACCTCCTGCCGCCGGACCACCCTGCTGGTGCTGGCCGTCACCCTGCACAACATCCCCGAGGGGATGGCGGTGGGCCTCTCCTTCGCCCTGGCCGCCCAGCACGGCGACGCCGCCGGCTACACCGCCGCCCTGACCCTGGCCCTCGGCATCGGCATCCAGAACTTCCCCGAGGGGGCCGCCGTCTCCCTCCCACTGCGGCAGGAGGGGCTGTCCGCCGGACGGGCCTTCCTCCGGGGCTCCCTCTCCGGCATCGTGGAGCCCGTTTTCGGCATCCTTATGGTCCTTCTCTCCGGCTTCCTAGCCCCCTTCATGCCCTGGCTCCTCTCCTTTGCCGCGGGCGCCATGCTCTATGTGGTGGTGGAGGAGCTGGTCCCGGAGGCCCACCTGGGGGAGCACTCCCATATGGGGACCCTCTCGGTGATGGCCGGCTTTCTCCTGATGATGATTCTGGACGTGGCCCTCGGGTAAATAGCCTCCGGGGGCCCGTCCGAAGCAGGGAATTTTTTGCAAAATCAGTCTTGACAAATGCGGTTAGCTGATGTAAACTCATACACAGTCCAGGGGTTAGTAATCGCTAACCCCGTGTTTTGCCCCATGTGTTAGTTTTAGCTAACTCTCAGAAGGGGATACGAGGAGGAGGTAGGATGATGCCGCTGACGTTGGCAAAGCCCGGGGAGACCGTGGTCATCCGCAAGGTCACCGGAAAGGACGAGATCCGCCAGCATTTGGCCGAGCTGGGTTTCGTGGTGGACGGCATGGTCACGGTGGTCAGCGAGCTGGCCGGGAACCTGATCCTGCAAGTGAAGGACAGCCGGGTGGCCCTGGACAAGACCCTGGCCAGCCGGATCATGATCTGAGTGTGTGAGAGGAGGAAGGAGCATGAGAACACTGCGAGAAGCCAAGGTGGGGGATACCGTCACCGTGGTGAAGCTCCACGGCGAGGGCGCGGTGAAGCGCCGTATCATGGATATGGGCATCACCAAGGGGGTGGACCTGCACGTGCGCAAGGTGGCCCCTCTGGGGGACCCCATGGAGCTGAGCGTCCGGGGCTATGAGCTCTCCGTCCGCAGGGCGGACGCCGAGATGATCGAGATCGCCTGAGCCCCCGCGGCGGCGCTGCCCGGCGCCGCCTGTTTTCAGCAAAAGAGTTAGCGAAAGCTAATTCAAGTAGAGAGGAGACCGACCATGGAAATCAAGATCGCGCTGGCGGGCAACCCGAACTGCGGCAAAACCACGCTGTTCAACGCCCTGACCGGCTCCAGCCAATACGTGGGCAACTGGCCCGGCGTGACGGTGGAGAAGAAGGAGGGCAGGCTCAAGGGCCACAAGGACGTGGTCATTCAGGACCTGCCCGGCATCTACTCCCTGTCCCCCTACACCCTGGAGGAGGTGGTGGCCCGGAGCTATCTGGTGGGGGAGAAGCCCGACGCCATCCTCAACATCGTGGACGGCACCAACATCGAGCGCAACCTCTACCTCACCACCCAGCTCATCGAGCTGGGCCTCCCCGTGGTGGTGGCGGTAAACATGATCGACCTGGTGCGCAAAAACGGCGACCAGATCGACCTGAAAAAGCTTGGGGATGCCCTGGGCTGCGCGGTGGTGTCCATGTCCGCGCTGAAAGGCGAGGGGGGCATGGAGGCCGCGGAGCAGGCCTTGGCCCTGGCCCGGAACAAGACCCACGGCGACCTTCCCCACGTCTTTACCGGCAGCGTGGAGCACGCCATCGCCCACATCGAGGAATCCATCGAGGGCCAAGTGGACCCCCGGTATCTCCGCTGGTACGCCATCAAGGTCTTTGAGCGGGACGAGAAGGTCATGGCCGGGCTGGGCCTGCCCGCCGATTTGAAGGCCCACCTGGAAGAGCATATCGCCGACTGCGAACGGGAGCTGGACGACGACGCCGAGAGCATCATCACCAACCAGCGCTATTCCTACATCAACGGCGTGGTGGACCGGGCGGTGCGGAAAAAGGCCCCCAAACACAGCCTGTCCGCCTCCGACAAGATCGACCGGGTGGTGACCAACCGGGTCCTGGCCCTGCCCATCTTCGTGGCGGTCATGTTCCTGGTCTACTACATCGCCATCGGCACTGTGGGCACCTGGGCCACCGACTGGACCAACGACGGCCTCTTCGGAGACGGCTGGTTCCTCTCCGGCGGCGCCGGCTATGAGGACGCCGCCGGGGCCTATGAGGAGGCCCAGGCCATGATCGCCGGCTACGAAAACGGCGACGCTGAGGTCTATTTTTACGACGACGAGACCGGCGAGACCACCGCTGAGGCCGTGACGGCGGAGGCCTACGCCCAGGCCCTTACGGTAACCGAGCCCGACCCCGCCGACTACGGCGCCTGGGTGAACGGCATCCCCGTGGTGGTGGGCGGCTGGCTGGAGAATCTCCAGGTGGCCGGCTGGCTCCAGGGCCTCATCGTGGACGGCATCATCGGCGGCGTGGGGGCCGTGCTGGGCTTCGTACCCCAAATGCTGGTCCTCTTCCTCATGCTCTCCATCCTGGAGGACGTGGGCTATATGGCCCGGGTGGCCTTCATCATGGACCGGATCTTCCGCAAGTTCGGCCTCTCGGGCAAGTCCTTTATCCCCATGCTGGTGGGCACCGGCTGCGGCGTCCCCGGCGTCATGGCCTCCCGCACCATTGAAAACGAACGGGACCGGCGCATGACCATCATGACCACCTGTTTCATCCCCTGCGGGGCGAAAATGCCCATCATCGCTCTCTTCGCCGGGGCGCTGTTCGGGGGCAGCGGCCTGGTGGCCACCTCCGCCTACTTCATCGGCGTGGCCGCCATTATTATCTCCGGCATCATGCTCAAAAAGCTGAAGGCCTTTTCCGGTGACCCGGCCCCCTTCGTCATGGAGCTGCCCGCCTACCACGTGCCCGCCGCCTCCAACGTCCTGCGCTCCACCTGGGAGCGGGGCTGGTCCTTCATCAAGCGGGCGGGCACCATCATCCTGGTTTCCTCCATCATCCTCTGGTTCCTCCAGGGCTTCGGCTTCGTGGACGGCGCCTTCGGCCTGGTGGAGGACAACAATCACTCCCTGCTGGCCGCTGTGGGCTCTGCCATTGCCTTCCTCTTCGTCCCCCTGGGCTTCGGCAGCTGGCAGGCCGCCGTGGCCACCATTACCGGCCTCATCGCCAAGGAGGAGGTGGTCTCCACCTTCGGCGTCCTCTATCCGGGGAACCTGAGCGCCCAGATCGCCATGGCCTACACCGCCCTCTCCGCCTATTCCTTCATGATCTTCAACCTGCTGTGCGCCCCCTGCTTCGCCGCCATGGGCGCCATCAAGCGGGAGATGAACAACACCAAGTGGACCTTGGCCGCCATCGGCTATATGTGCGGCTTCGCCTATGTAGCCTCCCTTATCATTTACCAGCTGGGCGGTCTCATTCTGGGCGAGGTGGCCTTCGGCGCCGGCACCGTCGCCGCCGTGCTCTGCCTGGCCGGCCTGATCTATCTGCTGGCCCGCAGGAACCGGTATGACGAGAACCACCTTTCCATCAGCTCCGTGGCCGCCGCCACGGCCAAATAAGGAGGTATCCCCTATGAACGCGCCTACCATTCTCATCGGCCTCATCATTTTTGTCCTCTTTGCGGCCATTGTCGCCCGGGGCATCCACAACAAGCGCCAGGGCAAGGGCGGCTGCTCCTGCGGGGGGAGCTGTTCCAGCTGCGGCTGCGGCTGCTCCGCCGCCGGGGCGGGCCAATCAGGGAAATAGAGATCGGCAGCAGCAAAAGAAGGCCGGACCTTTTAGGTCCGGCCTTCTTTTATGCCTTCACCGCAGCACCCAGCGGAGCATGAGCAGCAGCCCGAAGCCCGGCGCCCCCAGCACCCCCAGCACCAGGGCGTTGAGGAGGTTTACCCCCAGCCCGGCCCCCAGGAAGGCCCCCACGGGGGCAAAGAGGGACAGGCAGGCCAGCCCCACCCCCGTCCGGGCCAGGAGCCGCAGCAGCCCACTCAAAGGCCGCCGCAGAAGGGCCAGAGCCACCACGATGGCCAAACTCCCCAGCAGCCAGGGCAGGCTCTCCATCACCAGCTCCATCTTCACACCGCGGGCAGGGCGGGTTGGACGGCCCCCTGGAGGGCCGCCGGGACCTCCAGGGCCTTGCGCTGCCGGAGGAGGTAGGAGTACCGGGTCTGAAGGGCCTGGATCTCGTAGACGTAGGATTCCACCAGCTCCCCATCGGCGGCGTAGTTGAATCCGGCATAGGCCTGGGCCAGGAGCACCCGGGTGTGTTCCAGGCTCTCCTCCAAGGTCTGCCTGTCCTCCATTCCCCGGTCCGGCGTCTCCCGCCGCCAGGGCAGCTTCCAACGTTGCGGCATACGCGCCACCTTCCTTTCTAAAACCATTGTATGGAAAGTGTGGACAAATATGCCGGGGGTTATACGGGGCCGGACGGAGACCGCCGCCCGTTTTGCCAAAAAAGGAGCGCCCCGTCTTTGACGGGGCGCTCCCAACGGGCATTGATCTTACTTGTACAGCTCCTGCAGTCTCATCAGGTGCTCGTAACGGGCCTTGGCAGACTCCTCGCTCTTGGCGAACAGCTCCTTGGCGCGCTCGGGGAAGGAGCGGGTCAGAGCGGAGTAGCGGGCCTCGTTCATCAGGAAGTCCTGATAGCCGCCCTTGGGCTCCTTGGAGTCCATGATGAAGGGGCTCTTGCCCTCCTTCTTCAGGTCGGGGTTGAACCGGAACATGTTCCAGTAGCCGCACTCGACAGCCTTCTTCATCTCGTCCTGGCAGTGGAGCATGCCGCCCTTGATGGAGTGCATCTCGCAGGGGGAGTAGCCGATGACCAGGGAGGGGCCGTGGTAAGCCTCGGCCTCACGGATGGCGGTCAAGGTCTGAGCCATGTTGGCGCCCATGGCCACCTGGGCCACGTAGACGTAGCCGTAGCTCATGGCGATCTCGGCCAGGGACTTCTTGGCGGTGGACTTGCCAGCCGCGGCGAACTGGGCCACGGCGCCGAAGTTGGTGGACTTGGAGGCCTGGCCACCGGTGTTGGAATACACCTCGGTATCAAAGACCATGACGTTCACGTCCTCGCCGGAGGCCAGCACGTGGTCCAGGCCGCCGAAGCCGATGTCGTAGGCCCAGCCGTCGCCGCCGAAGATCCAGATGGACTTCTTGGACAGGAACTCCTTGTGGGAGAGGATCTCAGTCACCAGAGTGCAGGCCTCGCAGTCGCAGAACTCCTTGCCGGCGGCCTTCATCTCCTGGGCGTGGGCCTTCATCTCGGGCAGCTTGTCGCCGAAGACGCCCGCGGCGGCGGGGCTGGAGGTAAAGGCGACGCAGTCGTCCACGGTCATGCGGCACTCTTCCAGCTCGGCGATGTACTTCTTGGCGGCCGCGGCGTTGGCGGTGCCGTCCTCCAGAGTGTCCAGCCAGGCCTGAGCGGCGGCCTTCAGCTCGGGATCGGTGTAGGGCACGGCGATGAGGGCCTCGGTCTTCTGGACCAGGCGGTCGCGGATGGCCTTCTGGCCGTAGAAGAAGCCCAGGCCGTGCTCGGCGTTGTCCTCAAAGAGGGAGTTGGCCCAAGCGGGACCCTTGCCCTCCTTGTCGACGGTGAAGGGGGAGGTGGCGGCGGGACCGCCCCAGATGGAGGAGCAGCCGGTGGCGTTGGAGACGTACATCCGGTCGCCGCACACCTGGGTGATGAGACGGGCGTAAGAGGTCTCGGCGCAGCCGGCGCAGGAGCCGGAGAACTCCAGCAGGGGGGTCTTGAACTGGCTGTCCTTGACGGAGGTGACACCCACCATGTCGGCCTTCTCGGCCACCTGGGCCACGCAGTAGTCGAAGACCTCCTGCTGGGCGGCCTGGCTCTCCTGGGGCTCCATGGTGATGGCCTTGGTGGGGCAGACGCCCACGCACACGCCGCAGCCCATGCAGTCCAGGGGGGAGACGGCCATGGTGTACTGGTACACGCCCTTGCCCTTGCCGGCCTTGATGTCCACGATCTTGGCGGCGGCGGGGGCATTCTTGGCCTCGTCAGCGGTCAGAGCGAAGGGACGGATGGTGGCGTGGGGGCAGACATAGGCGCACTGGTTGCACTGGATGCACTTGTCCTGATCCCAGGCGGGGACGGTGACGGCAACGCCGCGCTTCTCGTAGGCGGCGGCGCCCTGCTGGAAGGTGCCGTCCACGTGGCCGTTGTTGTAGAAGGCGGACACGGGCAGGCTGTCGCCGTCCATGCGGCCCATGGGCTCCATCAGCTCTTCCACCATCTTCACGGTGGCGGGACGGCCGGTGAGGCTGCTGGCCTTGGGGGCGTCCTTGGCGTCCTTCCAGGAGGCGGGGATCTCCACCTTGTGCAGGAGGGAGGCGCCCATGTCGATGGCCTTGTGGTTCATGTCCACCACGTCCTGGCCCTTCTTCAGGTAGGAGTGGGTGGCGGCGTCCTTCATGTACTCCAAAGCCTGCTCGGCGGGGATGATCTTGGCCAGAGCGAAGAAGGCGGACTGGAGGATGGTGTTGGTGCGCTTGCCCATGCCGATCTCGATGGCCGCGTCAATGGCGTTGATGGTGTAGACCTGGATGTTATGCTCGGCGATGTAGCGCTTGGCCACGGCGGGCATGTGGTGATCCAGCTCCTCGTCAGACCACTGGCAGTTGATGAGGAAGATGCCGCCGTCCTTCACGTCCCGGACCATGGGGAAGGCCTTGACGATGTAGGAGGGCACGTGGCAGGCCACGAAGTCGGCCTTGTTGATGTAGTAGGGGGCCCGGATGGGCTGATCGCCGAAGCGCAGGTGGCTGATGGTCACGCCGCCGGTCTTCTTGGAGTCGTACTGGAAGTACGCCTGGATGTACTTGTCGGTGTGGTCGCCGATGATCTTGGTGGAGTTCTTGTTGGCGCCCACGGTGCCGTCGCCGCCCAGACCCCAGAACTTGCACTCGATGGTGCCGGGAGCCGCGGTGTTGGGGCAGGCGTGCTCCTCCAGGGACATGTGGGTCACGTCGTCCACGATGCCGATGGTGAACTCACGCTTGGGCTCGGCCTTCTGGAGCTCCTCGTAGACAGCGAACACGCTGGCGGGAGGCGTATCCTTGGAGCCCAGGCCGTAACGGCCGCCGATGACGGTCTTGTCGGTGATGCCGGCCTCGAACAGGGCGGAGATCACGTCCTGGTAGAGAGGCTCGCCCAGGGAGCCGGGCTCCTTGGTGCGGTCCAGCACGGCGATCTTCTTGCAGGTGGCGGGGAGGGCGGCGATGAGCTTGTCGGCCCGGAAGGGGCGGTACAGCCGCACCTTGATGAGGCCCACCTTCTCGCCGTGGGCGTTCATGTAGTCCACCACTTCCTCGGTCACGTCGCAGATGGAGCCCATGGCGATGATGACTCGGTCGGCGTCGGGGGCGCCGTAGTAGTTGAACAGCTGGTAGTTGGTGCCCAGCTTGGCGTTGACCTTGGCCATGTACTCCTCGACGATGCCGGGGACCTCGTCGTAGTACTTGTTGCAGGCCTCGCGGTGCTGGAAGAACACGTCGCCGTTCTCGTGGGAGCCGCGCATGGTGGGATGCTCGGGGTTCAGGGCCCGGGCGCGGAACTCGTTGATGGCGTCCATGTCCACCATGTCCTTGAGATCATCATAGTCCCAGATGGCGATCTTCTGGATCTCGTGGGAGGTCCGGAAGCCGTCGAAGAAGTTGATGAAGGGGACCCGGCTCTTGATGGCGGCCAGGTGGGCCACGGCGCCCAGGTCCATGACCTCCTGGGGGTTGGACTCGGCCAGCATGCCGAAGCCGGTCTGGCGGCAGGCCATGACGTCGGAGTGGTCGCCGAAAATGTTCAGGGCGTGGGTGGCCACGGTACGGGCGGACACGTGGAACACGCCGGGCAGCAGCTCGCCGGAGATCTTGTACATGTTGGGGATCATCAGCAGAAGGCCCTGGGAAGCGGTGTAAGTAGTGGTCAGAGCGCCCGCGGCCAGAGAGCCGTGGACGGTGCCGGCGGCGCCGGCCTCGGACTGCATCTCGATGACCTTCACGGTGTTGCCGAAGATGTTCTTGCGGCCCGCGGCGGCCCACTGGTCAACGTAGTCGGCCATGGGGCTGGACGGAGTGATGGGGTAGATGCCCGCCACTTCGGTGAACGCATAAGATACGTGCGCCGCAGCGGTGTTACCGTCCATGGATTTGAATTGTCTCGCCATTTTGAACGATTCCTCCTTCAGGTATTTCACGGAAAAAATTGAATCGGTTGTTACGCAGCGTCCTTATTCTATCACCTGCTTTCCATTTTGTAAACAGCCTCTTTCCATTCTCGGGACATTTTTTTGTGGAAAGTGCACCTGTTTCTCTCAAAATGGAAAAAGTAAGGATTTTTTAAACCCCTTTGTTTATCACCTGTTGAGAGTTCCTTTTGGGCGTTTTGTTGGTAGACTAGGCGTTTATATAGTAGACATCCCATGTCGGCGGCTGAGGGAAAAAGGCCCCCGGCGGCGCTCTGCGCCGCCGGGGGGCCTCCTGATTAGGGGGAGGGGCGCCAGACGGAAGGGCCGTCCCTCTGTTCCCGTGCGTGTCATGTCAGGAAAACGTACTCACAGATCAATTCATCTTGATGATCTTTGTAATAAGCCCACCACCTGGCACAACCTTCTTCCAGATCAGCAGCATAATAAATTTTGTAAAGCACCCCGTTGATTGAAATCCAATCTGATGAAATCAATACTCTATAATTGATCTCATTCTCCAGCACAGAAAAATGGTATTGCTGCAAATCGGAACCGGAAGCACCGGTTAGGATGATTTCAAAGCTCCATTTGGGATCTGCGGCCTTTTTTGCTTCGTCTTGTTGATTATCGGCTGGCGGGTGATCTAAAAAATTTTTCAGTCGATCGGCCAAATCATCAAACACAAAGTAGTAACCGCCGCCGGCGTCTTGAAAATTTCGAATGAATCCCATGGGCAAATCATCGCTGCTGCTTGCGCAAAGCTCGGCAAAAGGGTCAGGAGGCTTTTTCGGAAGATAATGATTTGTAAAGAGGACTAATATGACACCAGAAAGCAACAAAATAACAGCCGAACGTTTGGCTTTCATACAAACTCCTCTCCTCAACTGTAATTTCACAGCGAAACTTTTATTTCACACCTTTATTATACGCTTCGTTTTATTGGAGTCAATTTTTCAACTTGATTTACTTGATTTTCATTCTTTTTGTGTCTTGTCCGATCCGCATGTCTCCTCCCCACCACCCGGCCGTTTTTACATAGCGGCACCCTGCCGTCCCCATCCCAGCGGCGTGTACCTTCCGGGAAAATCCATTTCTTTTGCCAACTCCCCTCCTCTGTGGTACAATAACCCCAAAACGAAAGGGGGCTTTTCCATGATGACCCAGGTGCGCTCCCTGGGCCTCCGCGGCGTGGAGGGCTACGAGGTCACCGCCGAGTGCGACCTCTCCGGCGGCCTGCCCAATTTTGAGATCGTGGGGCTCCCCGACACGGCGGTGAAGGAAGCCCGGGACCGGGTGCGCGCGGCGGTGAAGAACTGCGGCTTCACCTTTCCCGTCTCCCGCATCACGGTGAATCTGGCCCCCGCCGACCGGCGGAAGGGGGGCACGGTCTACGACCTGCCCATTCTGGTGGGCATCCTCTCCGCCGGGGGCCAGCTGCCCCCGGTCTCCCCCAAGGCCGCCTTTCTGGGGGAGCTGTCCCTCTCCGGGGCAGTGCGGAGCGTGCCGGGGATGCTCCCCATGGCCCTGGCGGCCAAGGCGGCGGGCATCGAGGCCCTCTTCGTCCCCGCCGACGCCGCGGCGGAGGCCACCCTGGCCAAGGGGCTGACGGTGTACCCCGTGGCCCACGTCTCCCAGCTGGTGGCCCACCTGACGGGGGAGGCACCCATCTCCCCGGCCCCGCCCTGGAGCCCGGGAGCGGAGGGGGAGGAGGTCCTGGACTTCGCGGAGGTGAAGGGCCAGGAAAACGGGAAGCGGGCCCTGGAGATCGCCGCCGCCGGGGGCCACAACGTGCTGATGATCGGCCCGCCGGGCTCGGGTAAGTCCATGCTGGCGAGAAGGCTGCCCTCCATCCTACCCGGCCTGTCGGAGCGGGAGGCGTTGGAGGCCACCGCCGTGTGGTCGGTGCTGGGGCTCACCGACAAGGACCGGCCCCTGCTCACCGCCCGGCCCTTCCGCGCCCCCCACCACACCATCTCGGCCATGGGCATGGCCGGGGGCGGCGCCCCCATCCCCCGGCCGGGGGAGATCTCCCTGGCCCACCACGGCGTCCTTTTCCTGGACGAGCTGCCGGAATTCCACAAGGACGTGCTGGAGGTCCTCCGCCAGCCTATGGAGGAGGGGACGGTGCAGATCACCCGGGCGGGGGGCAGCGAGCGTTTCCCCGCCCGGTTCATGCTGGTGTGCGCCATGAACCCCTGCAAGTGCGGCTGGTACGGCCACGGCGCCCGGTGCAAGTGTTCGCCCAAGGACGTGGAGAAGTACCAGTCCAAGCTCTCCGGCCCTCTGCTGGACCGGGTGGACCTGACGGTGGAGGTGGACGCCCCCGACTTCGATACCCTCTCGGAAAAACCGGCGGGGGAGACCTCCGCCGCCATCAAAGGGCGGGTGGATGCCGCCCGCTCGGTCCAGGCCGCCCGCTTCGGGGCGGAGGGCGTACCCTGCAACGCCCAGATGGGCCGGGGGGAGCTGGAGGCCTTCTGCCCCCTGGACGCCCCCTGCCAGGCCCTTTTGAAGGGGGCTTTCGAGCGCATGGGCCTCACCGCCCGCAGCTATGACCGCATCCTCCGGGTGGCCCGAACCATCGCCGACCTGGACCACAGCGAGGCCATCCAGGTCCCCCATCTGGCGGAGGCCCTCCAATACCGGGCCAGCGGTTGGCTGGCGAAATAGCGTTCCCGTCAAAACGGGGAGACCCCGTTTGAAAAGACGGCTTTCCTCCTCTTGATTCCACTGCCCCATGGTCGGATCGGGGCCCCCTTTCAACATCAGATATTTAAAGTGAGGTCATTCCATTGAACGAAATCATTCTCCTGAAGCTGGGCGAGCTGGTCCTGAAGGGCCTGAACCGCCGCACCTTTGAAGAAAAGCTCATGTCCAACGCCCGCCGGAGGCTCCATTCCTACGGCTCCTTCCAGGTGACCACCAAGCAGTCCATCACCTACGTGGAGCCCCAGAGCGACGACTGCGATATAGACGGGGCCTTCGAGGCCATGAAACGGGTTTTCGGCGCCGTGGGCGTCTGCCGGTGCCGGGCCTGCGCCAAGGACAAGGAGGTCATGCTGACCACCATCCGGGAGTTTCTGGCCCCCCAGCTGGCCGCCGCCGGGACCTTCAAGGTGGAGTGCAAGCGTTCGGACAAGGCCTTCCCCCTCAACTCCATCCAGCTGGCCCAATACCTGGGCGGGGAGCTGGACGATCTGTACCCCCATCTCACCGCCGACATGCACCACCCCGACCTCACCGTCTACGTGGAGGTCCGGGACGACGCCGCCTTCGTCCACGGCAACACCGAGCCGGGGGCGGGCGGCCTGCCCGTGGGCATGGGCGGACGAGCGGTGAGCCTTCTCTCCGGCGGCATCGACTCCCCCGTGGCCTCCTGGATGATGGCCAAGCGGGGGCTGTGCCTGGAGATGGTCCACTTCTTCTCCTACCCCTACACTTCTGAGGAGGCCAAACAGAAGGTGCTGGACCTGGCCAAGATCCTGACCCCCTGGACAGGGCGGCTGGTGGTCCACGTGGTGCCCTTCACCGCCATCCAGGAGGAGCTGCGCCGCTCCTGCCCCGAGGAGCTCTTCACCATCCTCATGCGCCGGTTCATGATGCGCATTTCCGCCGAGGTGGCCCGCCGCACCGGGGCAGGGTGTCTGGTCACCGGCGAGAGCCTGGGCCAGGTGGCCAGCCAGACCATGGAGGCCATGCAGTGCACCGGCGCCGTCACCTCCCTGCCGATTTTCCGCCCGGTGGTGGGCATGGATAAGGAGGAGATCATCCGCATCTCCCGGCGCATCGACACCTTTGAGACCTCCATCCTCCCCTATGAGGACTGCTGCACCGTCTTTACCCCTAAGCACCCCAAGCTCCGGCCCACCGTGGCCGAGTGCGAGGCCGCCGAGGAAAAGCTGGACGTGGACGCTATGGTGAAGGACGCCGTGGACCATATCGAGCGCATCCATATCAGCGTGGAATGAGGACCGGGGAGAGGCTCTCCCCCAGGCTGACATACGGGGTGGTCTTTCTTCTCCTGCTCGCGGTGGAGATTTGTATCGCTGTGTTTGTCCATGACCGTTTTATCCGGCCCTATGTGGGGGATATTTTAGTTGTGGGCACTCTTTACGCCTTTGTCCGGGTGCTGTTCCCCTCCGGGCTGCCCTGGCTGCCCGCGGGAGTCACCGGCTTCGCCCTTTTGGTGGAGGCGGGGCAGGCCTTCGGGCTGGTGGACCTGCTGGGCCTGGGGCACATCCCTTTTTTCCGCGTCCTGCTGGGCAGCACTTTTGACTGGGCGGACATGGTCTGTTACCTGATCGGGGGCGGGCTGGTGCTGGCGGGAGAAAAACGGATCCGCCGGAAAAGGCCGGTAAGGGGCCCCTTACCTCGTTTTGAAAGGAAGTCTTTTCATGTCCCACACCGCTGAACTCATCGCCGTCGGCACCGAGCTGCTTCTGGGCAACATCGCCAACACCGATGCCCAGACCTTGTCCAAGGAGCTCTCCGCCCTGGGCATCAACGTCTTTTACCACACCGTGGTGGGGGATAACCCCGACCGCCTGCGCCAGGCTGTGGACATCGCCAAGGGCCGGGCCGACATCCTCATCACCACCGGTGGCCTGGGCCCCACCTGCGACGACCTGACCAAAAACGTCCTGGCCGAGGCCTTCGGCAAAAAGCTGGTCTACAACCCCGAGGCGGCCCAGCGGATGGAGGCCTATTTCCAAAAGCTCCACCCCGAGGCGGGCAAACGGATGACCGAGAACAACTACCAGCAGGCCTACCTTCCCGAGGGCTGCACTCCTTTCCAAAACGACTGGGGCACCGCCCCCGGGTGCGGGTTCGAGGCCGGGGGCGTCCACGTGGTGATGCTCCCCGGCCCTCCCTCCGAGTGCGGACCCATGTTTCGGGCCCGGGCCGTACCCCATCTCCGGGACCTCACCGACGGGGTCATCGCCAGCCGGTCCCTGCGCATCTTCGGCATGGGGGAGTCGGCGGTGGAGGCCCAGTTGCGGGAGCGGATGAACACCCTCCAGAACCCCACCCTGGCCCCCTACGCCAAGGAGGGGGAGGTGGAGCTGCGCATCACCGCCAAGGCGGAAAATGACCACGCCGCCCAGACCCTCATCGCCCCGGTGGAGCGGGAGCTGCGGGAGCGGTTCGGCCCCCTCATCTACGGCGCCGACGTGCCCTCTTTGGAGTCTGTGTGCCTTTCCCTGCTCCGGGAACAGGGTCTCACCCTCTCCGCCGCCGAGAGCTGCACCGGCGGGCTCATCGCCAAGCGGTTCACCGACCTGTCCGGGGCCTCCTCCGCCTTCCGGGGGGGCGTGGTGAGCTATACCAACGAGGTGAAGCACGGCGTCCTGGGCGTTCCCCAAGACCTGCTGGACCAGTACGGCGCCGTCTCCGAGCCGGTGGCCAAGGCCATGGCGGAGGGCGCCCGCCGGGCTCTGGGCTCCGATCTGGCGGTGTCCGCCACCGGGGTGGCCGGGCCAGACGCCGACGACCGGGGCAACCCGGTGGGGCTCGTTTACGTGGCCCTGGCCTGGGACGGGGGCGTCCACGTGCGCACCATCCACGCCGCCGGGCCCCGGGAACGGGTGCGCACCGTGGCGGCCAGCCACGCCTTCGACCTGGTCCGCCGGAAGCTGACGGGGCTGGGTCTGTGAGCCTGCGTCCTCATCCGGCAGGGGAGAGGCCTGCTTCCATGGATAATCGGAAACACCTCTCCCGCCGCCGGCCGATTCCCCCGCGCCGTGAAAGGAGGCGAACTTCCCGGTGAAACTCTGCCTTGTCTCTCCTCTATGCAAAGCCTGACGGGCGGCCTGCATAGAGGATATTCTTTCTGACTCATCGCCCCGACAGGCTTTGCTTTTGTTTTATTAATACAAACAAAAGGAGCAAAGTCTGTATGAAACGTCATTTGAACACCCACGCCATGGGGCCCTTCCTGCTCCTGTGGCTCACCCAGTCCTTTTCCACCCTTGGCAGCTCCATGACCAGCTTCGCTCTGGTGGTCTGGTCCTATCAAAATTCCGGGTCCGCCCTGACCACCGCCCTGCTCTCCGTCTGCTCTTACGCCCCGTACATCCTTATGAGCGTCTTTGCCGGCGCCCTCAGCGACCGGTGGGACAAAAAGCGGGTCATGCTCTTCAGCGACACCTTCGCCGCCTGCTGCACCGCGGCGGTGCTGATCCTGCTGGAGGGCGGCGGCCTGCGGATCTGGCACCTCTACCTGCTCAACTCCCTCAGCGGGCTGATGAACACCTTTCAGCAGCCCGCCTCCGAGGTGGCGGTCAGCCTGCTGGCCCCTCAGGACCAGTACCAGAAGGTGGGCGCCCTGCGCTCCCTCTCCAACTCCCTCAACAGCATCCTGGCCCCGGCGCTGGCCTCCGCTCTCTTTGCCCTGGCCGGGCTCCGGGTGGTCATCCTTTTCGACCTGGCCACTTTTCTCGTCGCCTTCGGCACCCTTTTGTTCCGGATCGCCATTCCCCCGGCGCCCGGGGCGGCGGGGGAGGGGGAGCGTCTTTTCCGCGCCGCCGGGGCGGGGCTTCGGTACCTGCGGGAAAACCGGGGCATCCTCCACCTGATCCTGTTCCTGGCGGCCATCAATTTCACCGCCTCGGTCTACAACGCCGCCCTGCCCGCCCTTCTGCTCTCCCCGAGAGGGGGCGGGGAACAGGTCTACGGCATCGTGAACACGGTCTCGGGGGCCGCCATGCTGGCGGGGAGCCTTCTGGCCGCCATACTGCCGCCCCCCAGGAGCCGGGTGCGGGTCATCTGCAACGCCCTGCTGCTGACCATGGGCACGGAAAATCTGCTCCTGGCCCTGGGCCGTGACCTCCCCGTCTGGTGCCTGGGGGCCATCCTGGGCTGGGTGGGCATCCCGATCATGAATACCAACCTGGACGCCCTGATGCGCGGCGTCATCCCCATCCCCATGCAGGGGCGGGTCTACTCCGCCCGGAACACCCTCCAGTTCTTCACCATCCCCCTGGGCTACACCCTGGGCGGGCTTCTGGTGGACAAGCTCTTCGAGCCTCTCATGGCCGCCCAGGGCCCCGGCGCCCTCCTGGCCCGCCTTTTCGGCACGGGGAAAGGGGCGGGCGCCGCTCTGCTGTTCCTCCTTCTAAGCCTGCTGGGGACGGTCACCTGCCTGGTCTTTCGGGCCGACCGCCGCATCTGGGATCTGGAGCGGGGAAGGGAGGGAGAATGAGGCCGCCTTGACATTTCCCTGGAAATCGTTTACTCTTAGTAATAAATTGGAGTAAAAACAGGAAACGAGGGGTCGCTATGTCAGATTACGCCAGCCGCCGGATCTCGGAGGCCGAGCTCTCCGTGATGGAGGCCTTGTGGGATGCCGGAACGCCGATGACCGCCAAGGAGCTCCAGGAGACGCTGAAGGTGACCCGGGGGTGGGAGCGCACCACCGTCCGCTCCCTGCTGACCCGGCTGGCCGAAAAGGGCTCCGTCTCGGTGGACAAGACCGCCGACGTGGCCGCCTATGCTGCGGGCTTTACCCGGGACGAGTACGGCTGGGACCTGACCGAGGTGCTGGTCTCCCGTCTCTACGACGGGGACGCCAAGGCCCTCACCGCCGCCCTGTGCCGGCACGGCTGCCTCGACCAGCGGGACCTGTCCGAACTGGAATTTCATATGTGACCGGAATCAAATACCACATGCCGCATTTTTTCCAAGAAAAAATGCGGCATGTTTTCTTTTTTAAGTCCCAACTCGATTATGTGTTCCCACCAATGAGCGGCGGATAACAGCGTGAATATCCTCGTTGCCTTGTGAAAACAGAGAAATATTGTATGATGTAAAAGGATTTTGACTGTGGAGTTTAGAAGATGTAAAATATATCTGATAGACTAAAGGTTTCTTTAGCGGTATGATTTCAATAGAAAAGGTGGTGTGGTTAATGGGTATTGGTTCTAAAATTAAAAATGCACGACTTAACGCAAACTTTACACAAGAGCAGGTTGCAGAAGTCCTTGGTGTGAGCCGTCAGACAGTTTCAAACTGGGAAAATGAAAAAACCTACCCGGACATTATAAGCGTAGTGAAAATGAGTGACTTATACCACATCAGCCTTGACCACTTGCTAAAGGAGGAAAAGACTGTGCCGAATTACTTAGACTATCTGGAAGAAAGTACAAACACAGTTAAGAGCAATGACCGTAAAGCAAAAATCACATTTATTTCCGTTTACCTTGCAATCTGGGCTTTTGCAATTATTGTTTTCTGGTTCTTCACAAGCGGATCTGATGCAATGGGATATAGCTTGATGTTCCTATGGGTATTGCTCCCGGTTTCGACTTTCATCTTCTCTTTAATGATTGGAAGGAATAACTACTGGGGTAATCAAAAATGGGTATCTGCCATTGTTTTTGGTGTTATGTATATGTTGGCAGAGTACGCAACCTTCAGCGCGGCCAACATGGTAGCGTTCCACAAGTTCAATATGCCTGAATTTGGGATGATCGTGGGCGGTGCAGTGATATCTGCTATAGGAATTGCAATAGGTTCTGCCGCAAGACGAATGAAGCAAAGCAGATAAATCGGAAGCAGCAATTCCTGCCCTCAGTGGATAAGGAGCAATACGCTGTGGTAAGGGAACACAAAAGGGAATTGGGAGTTTTTTAAAGCAAAACAGTTGCTTTTCTGCCTTTCCCAGGATATAATAGATGTTCGTATGTAAAAAAGTATGATTATTTGAAGCACGAAAGATTTGAGGTGCAGGAAGTTGCAGAATCAGCATTTGAGAAACGTCGCCATCATTGCCCACGTCGACCACGGCAAGACCACTCTGGTGGATGAGATGCTCAAGCAGGGCGGCATCTACCGGGAGAACCAGGCCACCGTGGACCGTGTCATGGACTCCGGCGATCTGGAGCGGGAGCGGGGCATCACCATCCTCGCCAAAAATACCGCCGTGCACTATAAAGACACCAAGATCAACATCGTGGACACCCCGGGCCACGCCGACTTCGGCGGCGAGGTGGAGCGTATCCTGAAGATGGTCAACGGCGTCATCCTCCTGGTGGACGCCGCCGAGGGGCCCATGCCCCAGACCCGCTTCGTCCTGTCCAAGGCCCTGGAGCTGGGCCACCGGGTCATCGTGGTGGTGAACAAGATCGACCGGCCCGACCAGCGCATCCACGAGGTGTGCGACGAGGTGCTGGAGCTGCTGATGGAGCTCAACGCCACCGAGGAGCAGTTCGACTCCCCCACCCTGTTCTGCTCCGGCCGGCAGGGCACCGCCTCCTACTCCCCCGAGGCGCCGGGCACCGACCTGACCCCCCTGTTCGATACCATTTTGAACTATATCCCCGCCCCCGAGGCCGACGCCGACCAGCCCTTCCAGATGTTGGTGTCCTCCATCGACTACAACGAGTTTGTGGGCCGCATCGCTATCGGGCGCATCGAGCGGGGCTCCATCAAGCAGAATGAGGAAATTGCCGTGTGCAACTTCCACACCCCCGACGAGGCCCCCAAGAAGGCCAAGGCCACCGCCATCTATGAATTCGACGGCCTGGCCAAAGTCCCCGTGGAGTCCTCCTCCGCCGGCAGCATCATCGCCATGAGCGGCATCGGCGACATCACCATCGGCGACACCATCTGCTCCCCCGCGGCGGTGGAGCCCATCGAGTTCGTGAAGATCTCCGCCCCCACCATGGAGATGACCTTCTCGGTCAACGACTCCCCCTTCGCCGGCCGGGAGGGCAAGTTCGTCACCTCCCGCCAGATCCGGGAGCGGCTCCAGCGGGAGACCCTGAAGGACGTGTCCCTGAAGGTCACCGAGACCGACAACACCGACTCCTTCAACGTGGCGGGCCGGGGGGAGATGAGCCTTTCCATCCTCATCGAGACCATGCGCCGGGAGGGTTACGAGTTCCAGGTCTCTCCCCCCCGGGTCCTCTTCCAGGAGATCGACGGCAAGCAGTGCGAGCCCATCGAGCGGCTGGTGGTGGACGTCCCCGCCGACGCCATCGGCTCCTGCATCGAGGCCATCGGCCGCCGCAAGGGCGACCTCATCGACATGACCCCCATCGGCGAGCGGATGAAGGCTCAATTCCTGGTGCCCTCCCGGGGGCTCTTCGGCTACCGCAACGAGTTTTTGACCGCCACCAAGGGCGAGGGCATCATGGCCTCCGTCTTTGAGGAGTACGCCCCCATGAAGGGGGAGATCGCCCGGCGGAGCACCGGCAGCCTGGTGGCCTTCGAGACCGGCGAGGCCGTGACCTACGGCCTCTTCAACGCCCAGGAGCGGGGCGTCCTCTTCATCGGCCCCGGCACCCCGGTGTACGCCGGGATGATCGTGGGGGAGTGCCCCAAGCAGGAGGACATCTCCGTCAACATCTGCAAGAAGAAGCAGCTGACCAACATGCGGGCCTCCGGCTCCGACGACGCCCTGCGGCTGACCAGCCCCCGCACCATGTCCCTGGAGCAGGATTTGGAGTTCCTGGCCGACGACGAGCTGCTGGAGGTCACCCCGGAGAACCTGCGGCTTCGTAAGCGCATCCTGGACCACGGCGAGCGGATGAAGCAGGCCTCCCGGAAGAAATAACGCAACGCCGGGCCGCCCACGATGGCGGCCCGGCGTTTTTCTCTTTGCCCGGCCGCCGGACTAAGAAATTTTCTCTCTCCATGGCAGAGTTCCTCTAACTTATGGAAAAAAACAGAGTGACCGCTTGTTTTTTTCTTCAGTTTCGCTATAATGGAACCAGCGTGTTTGCGAAAGCACCTTAATCATTAACAAGGAGGAACTTTGAAATGAACAAGACGATTGCTTCTCCCGCCGCTCCTGCCGCCGTGGGCCCCTACTGCCAGGCCAAGCTGTGCGGCGACACCCTGTACACCTCCGGCCAGCTCGGCCTGGACCCCGCCACCGGCAAGCTGGCTGAGGGCGGCATCGAGGGTCAGGCCCACCAGTCCTTGAAGAACCTGGGCGCCATCCTCAAGGAGTCCGGCATGGATTACTCCGACGTGGTCAAGACCACCTGCTTCCTGGCCGACATCAAGGACTTCGCCGCCTTCAACGCCATCTACGCCGAGTACTTCAAGGGCGAGGTCCCCGCCCGCTCCTGCTTCCAGGTCGGCGCCCTGCCCATGGGCGCTCTGGTTGAGGTCGAGGCCGTCGCCGTGAAGTAAGCATTCCCCCCGCTTTTGTTCCAAAAAGGCTGGCACCTGCCTTTTCAAAAAAACGCCCCGTCCAATGGACGGGGCGTTTTGTCTATTTTGTACAAAATACCAATCGGTTTTTCTATCCCGCCGGTTCCCCCAGCCCCTTGCATTTCTTCCAGGATTCGGGTATGATAGTTCATGTTCAAAATAAAATTTTAGTCCAAAAAAAAATTAGTGTGTGAGGCGAGTGTTTATGTCAAAGGAGACAAACAAGCAGCCGGCCAGTGTGTTCCAAATGGAGGGCATCCCCCCCATGGGGAAGGTCATCCCTCTTGGTATGCAGCACGTGGTGGCGGCCATCGTGGGCGTCATCACCCCAGCCATCATCATCTGCAACACCTGCGGCATCACGGGCAGCGACCGCACCCTGATGATCCAGGTCTCTCTCATCCTGACGGCCCTGGCCACCCTTCTCCAGCTCTTCCCCATCTTTGGACGTCTGGGCTCCGGCCTGCCTGTGGTGATGGGCGTCAGCTTCGCCTATGTCCCCACCCTCACCGCCATCGGCGGCGAGTTCGGTTTGGCCACCATCCTGGGCGCTGAGCTGGTGGGCGGCTGTGTCGCCATCCTCTTCGGCATCTTCGTCAAGCCCATCCGCAAGTTCTTCCCGCCCCTGGTCACCGGCACCGTCATCTTCACCATCGGCCTGTCCCTCTATCCCACCGCCGTGAAATACATGGCCGGCGGGGCGGGGAGCCCCGACTTCGGCTCCATGAAGAACTGGCTGGTGGCCATCGTCACCCTGGCTGTGGTCTTTGCCCTCAACAACTTCGGCAAGGGCATCCTCAAGCTGGGCAGCCTTTTGTGGGGCATGATCGTGGGCTACATCCTGGCTGTGGTCCTCAATATGGTGGACTTCTCCGGCATCGCCGCCGCCCCCATGGTCCAGATCGCCGTGCCCTTCCATTTCCCCATCGAGTTCAACATCAGCGCCTGCGTGTCCATGGCCATCATGTACATCGTCAACTCGGTGCAGACCATCGGCGACCTCTCCTCCACCACCCTGGGCGGCCTGGACCGTCTGCCCACCGACAAGGAGCTCTCCGGCGGCATCGTGGGCCAGGGCTTCATGAGCGTCCTGGGTTCCATCTTCGGCGGCCTGCCCACCGCCTCTTACAGCCAGAACGTGGGCATCGTCACCGTGAACAAAGTCGTCAACAAGGCGGTCTTTGCCTTTGCCTCCCTGGTTCTGCTGGTGGCCGGCTTCCTGCCCAAGTTCGCCGGCATCCTCACCACCATTCCCCAGTGCGTCATCGGCGGCGCCACCATCTCGGTGTTTGCCACCATCACCATGACCGGCATCCGCATGATCACCTCCCAGACCTTCACCATGCGCAACTCCACCGTGGTGGGCCTGGCGGTGGCCCTGGGCGTGGGCGTCACCACCGTGGGTTCCAGCGCCCTGGCGGGCTTCCCCAGCTGGGTCACCACCGTCTTCGGCTCCTCCAGCGTGGTCATCTCCACCATCGTGGCCATCGCCCTCAACCTGATCCTGCCCCCCGATCCCCCCGAGGAGGTGGAGAAGACGGCCGTGGCCTTTGAGACCGACGACGTGATGGAGCGCCTCAGCGACGACGATCCCACCAATGACCCCACCGACGCCGAGTTCCAGCGGTAAGCAAACCAAAAAGGGCCCGGACCTGACGGTCCGGGCCTTTTCTCGCGCCGCGCTGCTCAGCCTTCCTTGGCCTCGTCGATGTAGCTGTACAGGGTGTACTTGGAGATGCCGAAGAACTTGCACACCTTGTCCCCGGACTTGGTGATGAGGAACGCCCCCGTGTCGTTCAAAAAACGGATGGCCTTCACCTTGTCGTCCTTGGTCATCAGCGGCACAGGCTTGCCCACCAGCTTCACGCTCTGGCCGATGAGCTCATCCAGCAGGTCGGAGACATTGCGGGCAATGGGCTCCGGCTCCCTCTGCTGATCCTCGGTGGCGGTGAACTGGTTCAGCGTCTCCTCCATGGAGAGGAGCAGGGTGATGTCGTAGTTGATGGCAAAGATGCCCACAGGCTTGCCGTCGTCATCCCGGATAAAGATGGTGCTGGACTTCAGGATCTTCCCGTCCTTGGTTTTGGTCAGGTAGCCGAAGTGGTCCTTCAGCACCGAAGAATCCCCCCGGAGGGCCTCCAGGACGATGTGGGAGGGGCCGTCCCCCACCTTCCGGCCGGAGACATGGCCGTTTTCGATGGCGACGATAGAGCTGTCCGGATCGTTGGAGGCCAAGTCGTGGACCACAACCTCACAGTTGGGCCCGAACTGTTTGGCCAGGCCCTTAGCCAGCTGGAACAAAAACTCCATGGATGTGGCTTCCGACATGCGGTTCCCCTCCTCTGGGCGTCGATTCCTGTTATTTTTTCATTATATCATATGAACTGGGGATTTCAAGAAAAATTGTTAGGCTAAAAAATTTTTAGGTATTCACGAAAAAGCATTGCTTTTTTTACAATCCTGTGGTAGGATGGAGCCAGATAAAGGGTCTTCCCTGTGAAAAACAACCAAATACCCGGTCATAGCTGCAAAGAAGTGCTTCGCGCACGGGCTGAATGAGGTCTTGTCCCCATCGGCCCCGGTCAGCACGGGCCAGACGGACGCTCATTCCACGCCGGAATGGGCGTTTTTTGACGTTGGAAGCCGGAACGCATTTATGATGAGATGAAAAGGAGGAAATCGCCATGCTGCTGATCGGCAACGGAAGACTGATGACCCGGGACCCGGAGCATCCCTACCTCAAGGACGGCGCCGTGGTCACAGACGGGGAGGTCATCAAGGAGGTGGGCTCCACCGCCGAGATGAAGGCCAAGTATCCCCAGGCCCAGTTTGTGGACGCCAAGGGCGGGGTCATCATGCCCGGCCTCATCAACGCTCACACCCACATTTACTCCGGCCTGGCCCGGGGCTTGTCCATCGAGGGCAACAACCCCACCAATTTCCTGGAGGTGCTGGAGGGGACCTGGTGGAACATCGACCGCCACCTGGCCATGGACGGCACCCGGGCCTGCGCCGCCATCACCATCCTGGAGAGCATCCGGGACGGCGTCACCACCCTCTTTGACCACCACGCCAGCTTCTGCGAGATCCCCGGCTCCCTCTTCGCCATCGAGGAGGAGTGCAAAAAGCTGGGGATGCGGGCCTGCCTGTGCTACGAGGTCAGTGAGCGGGACGGGGCGGAAAAGACCCGCCAGGCCATCCGGGAGAACGCGGACTTTGCCCGCCACTGCAAGGAAAACCCCTCCGATATGATGAAGGCCATGTTTGGCGGCCACGCCCTCTTCACCATCTCGGACCGGACCTTTGAGGAGATGGTGAAGGCCAACGACGGCATGACCGGCTTCCACATCCACGTCTCCGAGGGGATGAACGACGTCATCGACTCCCGGGAGAACTACGGCTGCCGCTCGGTGAACCGGCTCTACTACAACGGCATCCTGGGCCCCAAGACCATCCTGGGCCACTGCATCCACCTCTCCCCGGCGGAGATGGACCTCATCAAGGAGACCGACACCATGGTGGTCAACAACCCGGAGAGCAACATGGGCAACGCCGTGGGCTGCGCCCCCGTGCTCCAGATGTTCGAGAAGGGCATCCTCATCGGCCTGGGCACCGACGCCTACACCCACGACATGCTGGAGAGCCTGAAGGTGGAGCTGACCATCCAGCGCCACAACGCCTGCAAGCCCAACGTGGGCTGGGGCGAGGCCACCACCATGCTCTTCCAGAACAACGCGAAGATGGCCGCCCGCTATTTTGAAAAGCCCCTAGGCATCCTGAAGCCCGGCGCCGCCGCCGACGTCATTGTCATGGACTACCATGATTTCACCCCCTTCTCCGACGAAAACCTGGACGGACATATGCTCTTCGGCATGCAGGGCCACGACTGCACCACCACCGTCATCAACGGCAGGCTCCTCTACCAGGACCGGAAGTTCGTGGACATCGACGAGGAGGCCGTGAACGCCTTCTGCCTGGAGCAGTCCAAGAAGCTCTGGGGGGAGTTGAACCACCGGGTGTATTGAGCGGGTGTTTGATCGTTGACCGATTGCACGTCGGAACGTGCGTAAATCTGGGGGACATTTCTTTTCGGTCTTAGGGAAGGGTGATCTGGCCGGCATAGCCGGCCAGCCTGCGCTAAAAATGCGCCACCGGCGCATTTTCTTCACGCTGCGGCCCCAGACCCCCAAAGAAAAGTCTCTGGTGCTGCCTTGCTCGCAGATTCCCTTCCCAGTAGGAGGTCTACTGCTTGAAGCTAGGGGGAAAAACACGGGAGCGTCTGTGCGATCCGTGGTCCCTCTTGCGCCGCTCGCCGCTGACGTGTGCTTGACAGAAGATTGGTCTTTAGCCTTCCCCCTGGGGGAAGGTGGCAGCCCGAAGGGCTGACGGATGAGGGAAACTGCGGGCATAGAAAAGTCCCTGCAAAACCGATAAGTTCCCCTCATCAGTCTCGCTTCGCTCGACAGCTTCCCCCAGGGGAAGCCTAATTTCCGCCTACCTAGACGCACCAATGAGCTGCAAACGCTGTCTATACAGCAGGAGCCAGAGGCAGCGGCGCTGAGAGTAGTACGAGTTGACAGACGTGAACGCCGGTCGTTAGGAGCTGCCACTTGTATGTTTAGTTAACGCTTTTCTTTGGCATCCACCGCAGCGTTCAGAAAACTTGCCGGTGGCACCGCAGCGTGAAGCAAATGCGCCAGTGGCGCATTTGTAGCGTAGGCCGGGTGGCTATGCCACCCGGGGCTCTCTTGCGCAAGCGGGATAACGTGGCAAAGTTGCCCGACGGCACGAGCGTAGGCTGGCCAGTTGTGCCGGCCAGGGCCCTGTTTTTGAAAACACAAACCGGGTTTGGGCCCCCGGCAGGGGCCGCCCTGCCCCCATCCCCACCCAACCACGAACCAAATTAGAACGGAGGTACATACCCCATGAGTGACATCATGCGCCCCATTTCCTTCCCCCACCTGATGAACTGGGTCCTCACCGAATACAAGGACCACGGCACCATCTTCGGCGTCCAGGCCGCGAAAATGCCCCGGCATACCGACGGCCAGGCCCTTCCCCTCTTCGCCGAGAAGATCGAGTCCCCCTTCGGCCCCGCCGCCGGCCCCAACACCCAGCTGTGCCAGAACATCGTGGCCTCTTACGTCTCCGGCGCCCGGTTCTTTGAGCTGAAGACCGTCCAGATCATGGACGGGGAAGAGTTGTCCAAGTGCGTCAACAAGCCCTGCATCACCGCCGCAGACGAGTGCTACAACTGCGAGTGGTCCACCGAGCTCACCGTCCCCCAGGCCATGGATGAGTACATCAAGGCCTGGTTTGCCTGCAAGCTGCTGGCCAAGGAGCTGGGCCTGGGCGACCCCGACGGCTTTATCTTCAATATGTCTGTGGGCTATGACCTGGCGGGCATCCAGTCCCCCAAGATCGACGCCTACATCGAGGGCATGAAGGACGCCTCCCACACCGACATCTGGAAGGAGTGCGTGGCCTGGGCCCAGGCCAACCTGGACAAATTCCAGCGGGTGGACGGGGCCTTCGTGGCCTCCATCTCCCCGGCGGTCTCCCGCTCCATCACCGAGTCCACCCTCCACGGCTGCCCCCCCGACGAGATTGAGCGCATCGCCACCTATCTCATCACGGAAAAGGGCCTCAACACCTACGTCAAGTGCAACCCCACCCTCCTGGGCTACGAGTTCGCCCGCAAGCGGCTGGACTCCCTGGGCTTCGACTACATCGTCTTTGACGACCACCACTTCCTGGAGGACCTCCACATGGCGGACGCCCTGCCCATGTTCCGCCGCCTCCAAGCCCTGTGCGACGAACGGGGGCTGGAGTTCGGCGTGAAGATCACCAACACCTTCCCCGTGGACGTGGCGGCGGGAGAGCTGCCCAGCGCCGAGATGTATATGTCCGGCCGCTCCCTCTACCCCTTGTCCCTCTCCCTGGCCGGGATCTTGGCCAAGGAGTTCGGCGGCAGGCTGCGCATCTCCTACTCCGGCGGCGCCGACGCCCGGAACATCAAGGGCCTCTTCGACGCCGGCATCTGGCCCGTCACCATGGCCACCAACGTACTGAAGCCCGGCGGCTACGAGCGGTTCTGCCAGATCGGCCGGGTCCTGGCCGGCGCCGGCTCCAACCGCTGGTCCGGGGTGGACGTGGCCAAGGTGGAGGCCCTGGTGGACGCCATCCCCGCCGACCCCATGTACCACAAGGCCCTCAAGCCCATGCCCAGCAAAAAGCTGGAGGCCAAGGTGCCCCTCATCGACTGCTTCACCGCCCCCTGCCACCAGCAGTGCCCCATTCGCCAGGATATCCCCGCCTACCTGAAGCTGGCGGGGGAAGGCAAGTACAAGGAGGCCCTGGAGGTCATCACCCAAAGAAACGCCCTGCCCTTCATCACCGGCACCATCTGCCCCCACCACTGCGCCGACAAGTGTATGCGGGGGAACTATGAGGAGTCCATCCACATCCGGGAGGTGAAGCTGGAGGCCGCCCAGAAGGGCTTTGACGCCCTCCTGCCCACCCTGAAGCCCAAGGCGGCGGTCCCCGGCAAGAAGGTGGCCGTGGTGGGCGGCGGTCCCGCCGGCCTGGCGGCGGCCTACTACCTGGCCCGGGAGGGCGTGTCCGTCACCATCTTCGAGCAGCGGGACAGCCTGGGCGGCATCGTCCGCCACGTCATCCCCGAGTTCCGCATCTCCAAGACCGCCATCGACTCCGACGTGGCTCTGGTGAAGTCCATGGGCGTGGAGGTAAAGCTGAACGCCCAGGTCTCCTCCGCCGAGGAGCTCAAGGCCCAGGGCTACACCCACGTGATCTTTGCCACCGGCGCCTGGAAGCACGGCGCCCTCAAGCTGGAGCAGGGCCAGGCCGGGGACGTGCTGGAGTTCCTCCTGGCCGCCAAGGCCGACGGCTCCAAGGTCTCCCTGGGAAAGAACGTGGCCATCGTGGGCGGCGGCAACACCGCCATGGACGCCGCCCGGGCGGCCAAGCGCGTCCCTGGGGTGGAAAACGTGTACCTGGTCTACCGCCGGGATAAGCGCAACATGCCTGCCGACGAGGAGGAGCTGGAGCTGGCCGAGGCCGACGGCGTCCTCTTCCGCCCCCTGCTGGCCCCCATCAGCCACGAAAACGGCCGGCTTCTCTGCCACAAGATGGTGCTGGGAGACCGGGACGCCTCCGGCCGCCGGGCCCCGGTGGACACCGGCGAGGTGGAAGCCATCCCCGCCGACACCGTCATCGCCGCCGTGGGTGAGCGGGTGGACGGCGACTTCTTCCGGGCCAACGGGGTGGCCCTGGACGACAAGGGCCGGGTCACTGTCAACGCAGACACCGCCGAGAGCGCCAATCCCGGCGTCTTTGTGGTGGGCGACGCCCACACCGGCCCCAAGACGGTGGTGGAGGCCATGGCCGACGCCATGAAGGCCGCCCAGGCCATTCTGGGCCACAAGGGCGGGCTGGAGAAGTTCGAGGGCCTCAACGCCGACTTTGACAAGGACGCCCTCCACGCCAAGCGGGGCGAGCTGTGCGCCGACTGCTCCGCCTGCGCGGAGGGGGACCGCTGCCTGGGCTGCGCCGCCGTGTGCGAGACCTGCGCCTCCGTCTGCCCCAACCGGGCCAACATCGCCGTGGCCGTCCCCGGTATGGCCATGGCCCAGATCGTCCACGTGGACGGGATGTGCAACGAGTGCGGCAACTGCGCCACCTTCTGCCCCTACGACTCCCGCCCCTACAAGGACAAATTCACCCTCTACTGGTCCGAGGAGGACTTTGAAAACAGCGAGAACGAGGGCTACCTCCCCGCCGGGGACGGCTCCGGCCGCTGCAAGGTCCGCCTGGGCGGACAGGTGAAGGAGTACGACGTCACCGACCCCGCCTGCGGCCTCTACGAGCCCCTGCGCCAGCTCATCCTGGCGGTGCGGGATTCCTACGGCTACCTGATCCGGTAAGTTTCCCACTAAAATACGAAAAAACCCCCAAAAGAGCAGCGGCAAATGCCGCTGCTCTTTTTAAAAGGGTTGCATATTGGAAAAAATACGGTAAAATAGAAGTATAAAAGTTGCTGGAAGAGGGACAAAAATATGATCGCCAGCCCGAACGCCCAGATTCATACCGCTACCAGTTACAGCGGCTTCGTCACGGAAGCCGCTGCCCTGATCGCGTCTGCGGGCCAGGACAGGGCCTTCACAGTCAGCTACATCGACATTACCGGTTTCAAAAAATTTAACGACCACTACGGTTTTTCCGCCGGGGACCGGCTCCTCTCCGATCTGAGCGCCCAGCTGAAGACCATGCGCCGCACCGTACTGTGCAGCCGGGTCTTTTCCGACCATTTTCTCCGCCTGGCCCAGTACGACCCGGCCGCCGACACCATGGCCCAGCTGGTGGAAAACATGGAGCAGACGCTGTGCGCCCTGGAGGACCGGATCGCCAGGCAGTACCCCGACTGCTCCATCAGCTTTTCCTGCGGCTACTGCAGGATCGAGGGCGGGCAGACGGGGCTCATCCAGGCCATGGATGACGCCAACCTGGCCCGGAAAGAGGCCAAGGCCCTGGGTCGCACCCGGGCGGTCTGGTTCGATCTGAGCCTGCGGGAAAAGCTGGCGGAACGGGAACGGCTGGAGGTGGAGATCCGCTCCGGCCTGCGCAATGAACAGTTCACTTTCTTCCTCCAGCCCAAGGTGGACCTCCACACCGGCGCCATCGTGGGGGCGGAGGCCCTGGCCCGCTGGAACCGCCCCGACGGGAAGCAGGTGCTCCCCGACCAGTTTATCCCCCTCATGGAGGAGAGCGACCTCATCCTCTCCCTGGACCAGCTCATCTTCCGGCAGGTATGCGACTATCTCCGCACCCGGTTGACCCAGGAGAAGCCGGTGGTGCCCATCTCGGTGAATATGTCCCGCCGCCACCTCCACCACGCCGACTTCGCCGATATCCTCAACCGCCTGGCCCGGGACCGGAACATCCCGCCCTATCTCCTGGAGATCGAGCTCACCGAGACCGTCCTGCTCAATGATCCGGCCGAGGCCAAAGACGCCGTGGCCAAGCTGCGGGCCTATGGCTACCGGGTCTCCATCGACGACTTCGGCTCAGGCTACACCAGCATGAATCTGTGGCGGGACCTGGATTTCGACGTGGTAAAGCTGGACAAGTCCTACATCCTGGACCGCCCCGACCGGGGAGAGGCCCTGCGCAATGACATCGTGGTCACCTCCATCTCTTACATCAGCCGCCAGTTCAACACCCCTCTGCTCTGCGAGGGACCCGAGACGGCGGAGCAGTGTGCCCATATGGAAGCCTTGGGCTGCGACATCGCCCAGGGGTACTTCTTCTCCCCGCCGGTGGAACCCGCCCGCTTTGACCTGCTTTTGGAGGCGGGCAGCTTTGACCTGCCCTACCAGTCGGGCTGGGACCGCCTGCCCCAGTATTCCCACCAAGAGATCACCGCCCTCCAGGGGGGCCGGGAGGTCCTGGACCTGGCAGGCTGCGCCATGCTGGTCATCCGCCCCGACTCCCGGCGGTCCGGCGCCTGGCACTGGGCCGACCTCAAT
This sequence comes from Oscillospiraceae bacterium, assembly GCA_022846075.1. Taxonomy (GTDB): domain Bacteria; phylum Bacillota; class Clostridia; order Oscillospirales; family Oscillospiraceae; genus Vermiculatibacterium. The sequence continues at coordinate 85,287 of AP025582.1, read as the reverse complement.
CAGGCCGCGGCGGAGCTCTACGGTTTTCCCGACCGGGATACCGTCCTCCGCCAGAACTTCGACCCCATTAACGACTTTGTGGATCCTCAAGACCTGCCCCGGGTGAACGCCCTGCTCACCGCCGCCCCCACGGGGGAGCCCTCCCCCGTCTCTTTCCGCATGACCTCGGCCAGCCGCACCGTCCACTATGTCACCGGCACGGTCCGCTGGGCCTCCAGCGAGCGCGGCGGCCCCTTCTGCCTGATCACCCTACTGGACGACACCCTCCGCCACGAGACTTTGGGGGCCAAGCTGGAGCTGGCCGACACCGTGGAGGCCCTGCCCACCAGCGTGTTCCACCTTACCATCGGTCCGGACCGGCTTCTCTCCTTCCAGCTGCTCTCCTTCCGCCTGCAAAACCTGCTGCGCTTTACTCCCCTGGAGTACAAGCTGCTGTACAAGGCCCATCAGGAGTGGCGGCTCCTCCCGGAAGAAGAGCGTGAGCCGGTGGAGCGGCAGATCCTCTCCGCCGCCCGGGAACACGCCCCCATCAGCCTGGTTTTCCACGCCATCTCCAAACATGGCCCCCTTTACCGGCTCTCCCTGCTGGCCTCCTACCTCCAGACCGACCCGTCCGGGGCCTGCGTCTACGCGGGCACCCTCACCGACGTCACCCCGGCGGAGGAGCGGGACCTCCCATCCCCCTTCCCCCCGCCCGACCTTTGGAGCTATGACTACGAGGTGAACACCCTGTTCCTGCCCTCGTCGGAACACGCCTCCGGCCTGGCCCTGGGAGGGCTCACCCAGCTCTCCCTGGAGGATTTCCTGGCCCGGGGCATGATCGCCCCGGAGGACCAGGGGGCCTATCTGGATATGTACCGCCGGATCGCCGCCGGGGCCCCGGTGGCCGAGAGCCAGGTCCGCGCCAGGCAGGCCGGCGGCGGCTACGCACCCTTCCGCCTGACCTGCCGCCCTTCCGCCTGGAACGCCGACGGCGTCCCCGTGGAGGTGGTGGGCGTGGCCACCCCCTTGTAATGCCGTCATTGACGGGCGTCCCCCTCCGGTCCAAAACATAAAAAACAAAGCCCCGGAAACCTGTCGGTTTCCGGGGCCTTTTCTGTATTTACAGCACCTTGGACAAAAAGTCGATGGTGCGCTGTTCCCTGGGGTTGGCGAAAAACTCCGCCGGGGTGTTCTGCTCCAGGATGTGGCCGCCGTCCATGAAGAGGACCCGGGACCCCACCTCCCGGGCAAAGCCCATCTCGTGGGTGACCACCACCATGGTCATGCCCTCGTGGGCCAGCTCCTTCATCACGTCCAGTACCTCGCCCACCATCTCGGGGTCCAGGGCGGAGGTGGGCTCGTCGAAGAGCATGACCTTGGGCTTCATGGCCAGGGCCCGGACGATGGCGATGCGCTGTTTCTGGCCGCCGGAAAGCTGGGCGGGATAGGAGTCCGCCCGGTCGGCCAGCCCCACCCGCTCCAGGAGCTTGACGGCCTCGGCGTCGGCCTCCTCCTGCTTCATGAGCCCCGTGCGGACGGGGGCCAGGGTAATGTTTTTGCGGATGGTCATGTTAGGAAAGAGGTTGAAGTGCTGAAAGACCATGCCCATCTGCCGCCGGACGGCGTTGATGTCGGTCTTGGGGTCAGTGACCACGGTGCCGTCGAAGGTGATGGTGCCGGCGGTGGGCTCCTCCAGCAGGTTGAGACAGCGCAGGAAGGTGGACTTGCCCGAGCCGGAGGGGCCGATGACGACCACCTTTTCCCCCGGGGAGATATGCTCGGAGATATTGTCCAGCACCAGATGGTCCCCGAAGGATTTGGAGAGGTTTTTAACGTCGATCACTTTCCCGCAGCCTCCTTTCCAGCTTGCCCAGAAGCCAGGTGAAGAGCATTACCAGCACCAAATAAATGACGGCTGCTCCAAAAAGGGGAAACATCTGCTCATAGTTGCGGTTGGCGATACCCCGGGCGGCGTAGAGCAGTTCCTTGCCGCCGATGACGGTCAGCAGGGAAGTGTCCTTTAAAAGCATAATGAACTCGTTGCCCAGAGAGGGTAAGATAGCCTTAATGGCCTGGGGGATGACGATAAAGCGCATGGTGTCGCCGTAATTGAGGCCCAAGGAGCGACCCGCCTCCGCCTGTCCTCCGTCCACGCTCATAAGCCCACCCCGAATGATCTCGGAAACATAGGCCCCTGAATTGATACCCAGGCCAAAAATACCCACCATAGTGGCGTTCCGGCTCCAGGTAAAAACCACGAACATCCAGATCATCAGTTGAAGCATCATGGGGGTGCCGCGAATCACGGTGACATAGACTTTTGTCACGGCATTGATAAAACCAAGCACCGGATTACGGTGCCCGGGACGCTGCTGGTCGTGGGCAGTGCGGATCATCGCCACGATCAGCCCCAGCAGGACGCCCAGCAGCAGAGCCAGGGCGGTAGCCGCCAGTGTGGTCCCAACCCCTTTGATATATTGCTGCCAACGGTTCTCCATAATGAAGGCCCGATAAAACTTCAAGAAAAAGTCCTGCCAGAAGGTTAAATCCTTCACCGCGGATAACTGCAGATAAAGCGCCTCCATGGGCGTTCCCCCTTCCTCAAACAGAGGAAAAAGGGCGGCTTGCGCCGTCCCTCTCTCCATTTTCTGTCCAGTTGCGCCGTATCTCTTTTACTCCGCAACAATGTACTTGTCAAGAATGGACTGGACAGTACCATCGGCGGTGAGCTCCGCCAACGCGCCGTTGACGGACTCCAGCAGGGCGGTATTGCCCTTGGCAAAGCCGATGGCATAATCCTCGTTGGTATACTCGGTGTCCAGAATGACCAGGCCGGGGTTGGCGGCCACAAACTCGCTGGCAGGGGCGCTGTCAATAACCACACAGTCCACCTGATCGTTCATCAAGGCCTGGACGGCGGTGATGCCATTGTCATAGGGGACTACGTGATCGGCGCCGTAGTCATCGGTGCAGTAGGTCTCACCGGTGGTGCCCCGCTGGGTGCCGATGAGTTGATCGCCCAGAGTGTCCAGGGTCACATCGGAGCCCTCTTTCACGATGATGACCTGAATGCCGGTGGCGTAGGTATCGGAGAAGTCCATAACGGCTTTCCGCTCCTCATTTACGGTAAGGCCGGCCATACAGATATCGCTCTTGCCCTGCTGAACGGCGACCTGGGCGGCGTCGAAGTCCATGTCGTCCACCACCAGTTCCAGGCCCAGCTTTTTGGCGATGGCCTCGGCCACCTCCACGTCGATACCCTCGAAACCGCCGTTGTCGGTGGTCATCTCATAGGGAGGGAAGGCGGCGTTGGTGGACATGTGCAGCTTGCCGGCCTCCACGGTCTTCAGCTCGGCGGGGGCGGCGCTCTCGGCGCCCTGGCTCTCCACAGCCTGGCTCTCGGCCGGGGCGGAGGGTGCGGCGCTCTCGGTGGTGTTCCCGCCGCCGCAGGAGGCCAGCAGGGACAGGCTCAGGGCGGCGCTGAGGCCCAGGCCCAAAATCTTCTTCCAATTTTTCATTTTCATTCGCTCCTTTTGTCTTTCCTTAAGACTGTGCATAATTATACAGCTAATACAGGAATAATGCAAGCCCTATTCACTTGTATTTTTCACCAAAAAAGGGAAAAGGGCCGCCTAAAAAGGCGGCCCTTTTCCCAATAGAAAGGATGAAAATGAAGGAATACTCACTGGTCAGGCGGCGGGGCGCTCCTCCGAGCGGAGCAGTCCGGCCACGGTGTCCACGTCGGCGATATGGTAAAAGACCAGGCCGGTGACCTGCCGCTGGTCCTGGATCCCCAGCACCGCGTCGGCCCGGTCGTCGGGGGAATCGGAGCCGACGGCGGCGCCGAAACGGATGTTGCCGCAGGTCCCGCTCCGGCCGGTAATGGCAAAGTCCAGCCCCTCCAGAGGGAGGACATACACGTTGCTCTTCACCACGGCGATGACCCGGCGGTCGGTGACGGCGTAGAGGGTCTTTCCCTCCAGCAGCGCCTTGTCCAGGGCGGGCCGGCTGGCCAGCAGCAGAGGGACAAAGTTGATCACCACAAAGGCAATGGCCAACACCTGGGCGGGGCGGCCGATCCCGGCCATATAAGGCAGCACAAAGGCCACGGTGGCGATGAGGAACACCGCGGCCACACACCACAGTGCGATCTGGCGGCGGCGGTCGGGGGCGTCGAGCAGCCTGCTCTTCTCCACGCGGCCAAACCAGAGGACCTTCTCATTTTGCTCCAGCAGTTCATTCAGCGTATTTTCCATCTTGGAACGCTCCTTTCGCTTCTCGGATACGGGGCGGGGGAGATGTCTCCCTCTCTCTGGTGCCATCATAATCCAAAAAGCTGTTAAAAGGCTGTAAACCAGCCGGGCCGGGCCGTAAAGAAACCGTTAAACCTCCAGCAGGGCCCGCCCCGCTTTACAAACCCGCCGGACGGTGCTATGCTGGATTCAGCCCGTCCACCGGACGGGACTCAAAAAAATCACAGGAGGGAATGTGACATGAAAGCACCGTGGAAGCAGGTCTTGAGCCTGGCGCTGTGCGGCGCCGTGCTCACCGGCGCGCTGGCCCTGGGGGCCGGGGCGGCGGACGCCGGCAGTTTTACCGACGCCAAGAGCGTCACCCACTGGCAGGCTGTGGCAACCCTGGCCAAGCTGGACGTCATCAGCGGCAAGGAAGACGGCTCCTTCGATCCCGGCGGGGCGGTGACCCGGGCCGAGGCGGCCAAAATGGCGGCCCTGCTGGTCACCGGCGGCGAGACGCCCTGGACCGACCCGGATTTTCTGCCCTCTCTCGGCGCCGGGCCCGGCTACCCCGATATCGCCGGCCACTGGGCCCAGCCCTATATCGAATACGCCACCGTCCTGGGCCTGTTCTCCGGCCGGGAGGACGGCTCCTTTGACCCCGACGGCCTGGTCACCGGGTCGGAGCTGGCCAGGGTAGTCCTGGTGGGCCTGGGCTACGACAGCGAGGTCTGGGGCCTCGTCGGCCCCGACTGGGAGATCAACACCAACGCCTTCGCCAACGCCCCGGAGGCCGACCTCTTCGCCGGGCTGGACGCCGCCGACCCCAGTCTGCCCTATAACCGGGAAAACACCGCCCAGCTCCTCTACAACGCCCTGGGAGCCACGGTGATGGAAAAGACCCGGGACGGCGTCCTCTCCACCGGGGAGGTCACCTACAAGTATGTTCTGGCCACTGATGGGGCGGGGGCCCCGGTCACGCTGCTGCAAAGCCGCTTCCATCTGGACGCGGTCACCGATCTTCCCGCCCAGCCCGTCTGAGGGCGGGGACAGAAAACAGCGGGGACAGGCAAGCCTGCCTGTCCCCGCTGTTTTGTTGTCTCTACCCGTCCTCCAGCAGCCGGTAGCCGATACCCAGCTCGGTGACGATATACTTGGGTTCGGAGGGATTCTCCCCCAGCTTGCGGCGGATGTTGGCCATATTGACCCGCAGGATCTGGTTTCCCCCCGCCACGTAGGGCCCCCAGACCTGCTTGAGGACAAAGTCGTAGGTGAGCACCTTTCCGGCATGGAGGCAGAGCAGCTCCATGAGCTTGAATTCATTCTGGGTCAGGTGGACCTCCTGATCCCCCACAAAAACCTGGTGGCTGGCGGTGTCCACCACCAGATCCTTCACCTGGTAGCGCTCCTTTTTCTCCCCCTGGGCCGCGTCCCGGACCCGCTGGGCGTGGCGGAGGGTGGTGCGGATCCGGGCCAGCACCTCGGGAACCCCGAAGGGCTTGACGATATAGTCGTCCGCCCCCATGTCCAGGGCCTTCACCTTCTCGCTCTCCCGGTCCCGGGCGGAGAGGATGATGACGGGGGTATCCTTCTGGGGGTCGGCGGCCACTTGCTCCAGCACCTCCAGCCCGTCCATGTCGGGCAGGCCCAGATCCAGCAGGACCAGATCCGGCCGGTGGGAGAAAAAGAGGGTGAGGGCCTCTTTCCCCGTGGCGGCGGGGAGGGCCCGGTACCCGGCGGAGGCCATGGCCCGGCAGATAAAGTTGCTGATGGTGTGCTCGTCCTCCACCACCAGGATCAACGGCTGTTCCATCACGCTGTCTCCTCCTCTTCCAGGGGCAGTCCGAAGCGGAACAGCGCGCCCCCCTGGGGCAGGTTTTCCGCCTCAAAAAAACCGCCGTGGGCGGTGATGATGCTCCGGCACACTGAAAGGCCGATGCCCATGCCCCGGGAGGCGTCCCCCGACGTGGCGGCGGAGAGGGGCCGGCCCGTCCGCACCGCCTCCAGCGCCTCGGGGGAGAGGCCCCTGCCCCGGTCGGTCACCTCGGTCACCGCCCAGTTCTCCCGGCGGAAAAGCCCCAGGGTGATCCCCTCCGGCGCCCCCGAGTGGCGCACGGCGTTTTCCAGCAGGTTGAAGATGACCTGTCGGATGAGCAGGGGATCCATGGGCACCAGCAGCACGTCCTCCGGCAGCGCCAGGGCCACCCGGGCCTCGGGAAACCGGCGGCGGATCTTCTGCACCGCGTCCCCCGCTACCTCCTCCAGCACCTCGCTCTGCTTTTTGATCTGGGCCCCCTCCCCCTGGATGCGGGTCACGGAGAGAAGGTTCTCCACCATGGTGATGAGGGCGTCGGCGTCGCTTTTGATGTCGGAGAGGAGGGACACGTCCCGCTCCGGCCGCCCCTCTTCCTCCAGCAGCACCGCCGCCGCCCCGGAGATGGCGGTGAGAGGGGTGCGCAGGTCGTGGGACACCGCCCGGAGGATGTTGCCCCGGATGGTCTCCCGCTCCTTTTCCAGCTGGATGGCGGTCTTTTCCCGGTCCAGCCGCTCGTTGAGCTCGAAGAGGGCCTTGGCGTTGCGCTCCCGCTCCACCGCCTCCGCCGCCTGGATCTTCAGCCGGGTGGTGAGGGTGCACACCACCAGCGACACGGCCACCATGCTCAGCATAGCCACCGGGTAACCCGCCAGATCCAGGGTAAATGTGGCAAAGGGGTACATGAAGTAATAGTTGAGGAAAAATCCCGCCACCAGGGAGGCCGCCACGGCATAGGCGTACCCTGTGGTGAAAATGGAGATGAGGACCACCGCCAGCACATACACCAGGGCGGAGTTGTTCTCCACGCCGGTGTGCTGAAGGAGGAGCCAGCTCCCCAGGGAGGCCGCCGCCAGCAGCGCCACGGTGACGGCCCCGTCCCGCAAGATCCGGGGGAGGGCCCTCAGAACCGAACGCCCCCTGGCCCGCAGATTGCCCATGGTGTCCGCCGCCCCTTCCGTCAGGCCCGGCCCTTACCGCCGGACAAAGTCCAAAATCAGCTCCGCCGTGGCCTCGATGCCCTTCCGGGAGGAGTTGATGCACAGGTCGTAGGTCTCCGCCGCGCTCCACTTCCGGTCGGTGTGGAAGGTGTAGTAGGCGCCCCGGGTCTTGTCCATCCGGCGCATCTTCTCCTCCGCCTCCTTGGGGGTGACCCCGTCCCGCTGGCACACCCGCTCCACCCGCTTGTCCCAGTCTGCGGAGATATACACCCGCAGAAGGCCGGGCTTATCCCGCAGCAGGTAGTCGGCGCACCGGCCCACGATGACGCAGCTGCCCTTCTCGGCCACGGAGAGCACCGCCTCCCGCTGGGCCTTGGCGGCCAGCTGCTCCACCGTCACCCCGTGGGCGCCGGAGAGGAGGTTCTGCTGTCCCATGACCAGGGAGTAAAAGAAGCTGTTGGTGGGCTTTTCGTCATAGCTCTCCAAAAACTGATGGCTCAGGCCGCTCTCCTTGGCGGCCACCGCCAGCAGCTCCTTGTCGTAATAAGGGATGCCCAGGGCCAGGGCCACCCTTTTGCCGACCTCCCGGCCTCCGCTGCCAAACTGGCGGCCAATCGTGATATAATAGGTCCCTTCCATCTCAGTCACACTCCTTTTTTTCGTCCAGCCGGCCCCAGACCCGGGCCAGCAAAACAACGGCTACTATCCATGATACCACATCCGCGGCCGGAGCGGAATAGAGAGCGCCCTCCACACCCCAAATTTTTGGCAAAAAGATGGCCAGAGGCACGCTCAGCACGAACTCCCGCAGCAGGGACAGGGCCATGGCCTGCACCGGCTTGCCCAGGGATTGAAGAAAAATACTCGCCGCCTTCTGGATACAGCACAGGGGGATGGCGGCGAGGAAAATTCGGAAGGCCTTCACCGCGAACTCGTTGTAGAGCCCGCTCTCGCTGCCGAAGAGGGCGGTGATCTGGAGAGGGAATACCTGAAAACAAAAGAGGGAGAAAAACCCTACCGCCGCCTCGGCGGCCAGCATGATCTTGAGGATATCCCTCACCCGGCCGGTCTGTCCGGCGCCGTAATTATACCCCACCAAGGGTTGGCAGCCGGCGGCGACCCCCACCACAACGGAAACTACGATCTGGAACATTTTCATAACGATGCCCACCACCGTCAGTGGGATATCAGAGCCATATTTGGACTGGGCGCCGTAAAACACCAGCACGTTGTTCATGACGGCCATAATGACCACGATGGACACCTGGGTAATGAAGCTGCTCACCCCCAGAGGGAGAAATTTTTTCAGCAGGCGGCCGCTGGGCCGGAAGCTGTCCCCCCTCAGCCAGAAGGTCCGGGCGTGGGCGAGATACCACACCGCCAGCAGGGCCGTGACGATCTGGCCCAGGATGGTGGCCAGGGCGGCCCCCATCATGCCCCAGCCCAGCACGAAGATGGCCACGGGGTCCAGGATCACGTTGATGATACACCCCGCCAGGGTGGAGAGCATGGCGAATTTAGGTGCTCCGTCGGCCCGGATGACGGAATTCATGGCGTTTCCGAACATGAAGAAGGGAAGTCCGGGCAGAAGGAAAGCGAAATACTCCCTGGCATAGGAGACATTGGCCTCGGTGGCTCCGAAGGCCCCCAGGATGGGCTCCCGGAAGAGGGCAAAGAGGAGGGTGAGCCCCACCCCGCACAGCACGGTGACGGTGACGGCGCTCCCCACGCTCCGGTGGGCGCTCTCGGTGTCACCCTGGCCCTGGCAGAGGGAGAGATAAGCGGCGCAGCCGTCCCCCACAAAGAGCGCCAGGGCCAGGGTGATGACGGTAATGGGGAAGACCACGTTTGTGGCCCCGTTGCCCAGATAGCCCACCCCGCGGCCGATAAAGATCTGATCCACGATATTGTAAAGTGCGGACACCAGCAGGGACAGGACGCAGGGGATGGAAAACCGGAGCATGAGCCGCCCCACCGGGGCCCGGGCCAGCTCTTGATTCACGGTTTCGTTCATATCAAACACCTCCAAAATAAAAAACAGTATGGCTGCGACTCTCCCGTGAAACGGCCTTCACAGAAAAGTTACAACCATACTGTTTTCTTATATTTAGTATACCACAGCTCTCCCGGGCGGTGTGCCCAAAAACAGCGGGGGAAAATCCCCCTCTTCCGAGGGCATTTCCAACAAAAAAGGAGCGGCCGCCAAAAGGCGGCCGCTCCCCGGTCCTGCGCTGGTTTCCGTCTCAGCCCTTCTGGGTGCAGTACTTGAAGAAGACCTGGCCGGTGGGCTTGTAGTACAAGCCCTGGATGTTGTCGTTGAGCATGAACTTGTAGGTGTAGAAGTAGATGGGGGCCAGCACCCAGTCCTGCCCGATGAGGATGTCCTCCGCCCTGTGCATGGCGGCGGCGCGCTCCGCGGGGTCGGAGGTAGACTTGGCCTGCTTGATGGCCTCGTCAAACTCGGCGCTGGAATACTGGGCGTCGTTGTTGCCGCCGCCGGTGACCCACATGTCCAGGAAGGTGATGGGGTCGTTGTAGTCGGCGTTCCAGCCGTTGCGGGCGACCTGGTAGTTGCCCTGCTTGCGGTTGTCCAGGAAGACGTTCCAGTCCTGGTTCTCCAGCTTCACGTTGACGTTCAGGACGTCCTTCCACTGCTGCTGAAGGGCCTCGCCGATCTTCTTGTGGTTGTCGCTGGTGTTGTAGATATAGGTGATGGTGGGCAGGCCCTCGCCGTTGGGATAGCCGGCGTCGGCCAGGAGCTGGCGGGCCTGCTCGCAGTTCTTCTGATACTGCTCGTCGGTGGTGGGGGCGGTCCAGTAGTCGCCGCCCTCGGCCCGGAAGTCGGTGGTGGTGCCGCTGACGGTCACGCCGGCGGGCACGTAGCCGGTGGCGGGCACCTGGCCGGTCTGGGTGATGTTGTCCACGATATACTGGCTGTTGATGGCCAGGGTGAAGGCCTGACGGACCAAGGGGTTATCGAAGGGGGCCTTCTCCACGTTGTAGGAGGCGTAGTAGATGCTGATCTGGGGAACGATGTTCAGCCGGCCCTCGTTCATGAGGGTGGGGATCTCGTCCACGGGCATATCCATGATATAGTCCAGGTCGCCGGCGTTGAAGGCGGTGAGCATGGCGTTATTGTTGTCCATCAGCTTGAAGGTGATGGTGTCGGGGCCAAGCTCCTCCACGCCGTAGTACTCAGGATTCTGCTCCATGACGATCTCGGCGTTGTGCTCCCACTTGGTGAGCTTGTAGGCGCCGTTGGAGATATAGGTCTCGGGGCTCTGGGTCCACTGGTCGCCGTTGGCCTCGATCACGTCCTGGCGGACGGGATAGGTGGAGGGATAGGCGCACATCTCCAGGAAATAGGGGCAGTCATAGGTCAGGTCGATCTGCAGGGTCTTGTCGTCCAGAGCCTTGATGCCCAGGGTGTCCAGGGGGGCGAAGCTGGCGGCTTCCACGCCGTTGGCCAGCTCGGTGGCGGTGAGGGGCACGCCGTTCTCGTTCAGGCCGCCGTTGACGCCGTCATAGCCCACGACCATGTCGATCATGTAGCAGTAGTCGGCAATGGTCTCGGGGTTGGCCAAACGCTGCCAGGCGTAGACGAAGTCGCCGGCGGTGACGTCCTTGCCGTCGGACCACTTGATATCGTCCCGCAGGTGGAAGATATAGGTGGTGGTGCCGTCGTCGTTGACGGTCTTCTCATAGCCAGTGATCTGGCCGTTCTCCAGGCCGGCCAGGTTGGCGTTCTCGGTGCCCTCCACGGCCTCGCCGCTGTCCTTCCAGGTCATCAGACCCTCGAACATGTGCTGAATCATGACGTTGCCGTCGGAGGCGGTGTTCTTGGCGGGATCCAGGCTCTCGGGCTCGGAGGCGATGTTGACGTTCATGTTGAACGCCTCGCCGGCGACCGCCTTGGATTCCTCAGCGGGGGCCTGGGAGGGAGTGGGCTTTTCGCCGCCGCAGCCGGCCAGGAGAGACAGGCTCATAGCGGAGACGAGGGCAAGAGAGACAAGTTTCTTCATGCAATGGAACCTCCATTTCGTATTTGTATCGCGTTCGCCCCGGAGGGGCCGGATACACATAGGATCATCATATCATGTCCTCTGGACATGATATGGGGCTTTTTGCCGCTGGAAGCGGCAAACCAGGTTCTTTGCGCCTTTGTGCGGCATTCTCGTGATCGCCGGCGCACCGTTATTGTATCATGGGACAGGGGTCCTGTAAAGAAAATTGTTTCAAAAGTGTTAAATCTAGGGCAGGATCGTCCCAAAAGCAGGCTTTGCCGTTTACTTATCCAGCAGGTGGCAGGCGGCCCAGTGGCCGGGCTCGTGTTCCAGGAAGGCCGGGGTCTCCTCCCGGCAGCGGTCGGTGGCGTAGGGGCAGCGGGTGTGGAACCGGCAGCCCGTGGGCGGATTCATGGGGGAGGGTATGTCCCCCTCCAGCACGATGCGCTGGCGGGTGCGGCTCACCTCCGGGTCGGGGACCGGCACGGCGGAGAGAAGGGTCTGGGTGTAGGGGTGGAGGGGGTTCTTGTTGAGCTCGTAGCTCTCGGCCAGCTCCACCAGGGAGCCCAGGTACATGACGCCGATGCGGTTGGAGATATGGCGCACCACGGAGATGTCGTGGGCGATGAAGAGATAGGTCAGCCCCAGCTCAGCCTGCATGTCCTCCAGCATATTCACCACCTGGGACTGGATGGACACGTCCAGGGCGGAGATGGGCTCGTCGCAGACGATGAATTCCGGCTCCACCGCCAGGGCCCGGGCAATGCCCACCCGCTGCTGCTGGCCGCCGGAGAACTCGTGGGGGAAGCGGTTGGCGTGCTCGGTGTTCAGCCCCACCCGGCCCAAGAGCTCCTTGATGCGGGCGGTGCGGGCGGCCTTGCTGTCCGCCAGGTGGTGGATGTCGATGGCCTCGCCGATGATGTCGCCCACCGTCATCCGGGGGTCCAGGGAGGCGGCGGGGTCCTGGAAGATGATCTGCATCTTCCGCCGCAGGGGGAACATGTCCACCTCTTTGGCCTTGGCCACGTTCTTTTTCACCAGGACGGTGCGGGAATGCTCCTGGCCCTCCGGATCCTTTTCCATAACGGTCTGGGCCTCAAAGGGGTACTCGTGCTGATAGATGGTCTTCCCATCATAGATGATCTGGCCGGAGGTGGGCTCGTGGAGCCGGAGGATGGTCCGGCCCAGGGTGGTCTTGCCACAGCCCGACTCGCCCACCAGGCCCAGGGTCTCCCCCTTGTTGATGAAGAGGGAGACGTTCTCCACGGCCTGGACGCCGGGGCCCTTCATGCCCTTGACGGGAAAGTATTTCGTGAGGTTCTTGACCTCCAGAAGCTTTTCAGCCATTCTCGGCGCCCCCTTTCTGCTCCAGGGCTTCCTGCACCCTCAGCCAGCAGGCGGAGCGGTGGCCTTCGCCCACCTCCACATAGGGAGGCATTTTCTGAAGGCAGATCTTCATGCAGTGCTCGCACCGGGGGGCGAAGGGGCAGCCCTCGGGGGGATTGAGCATGTCCACGGGGGTGCCCTCGATGGGGATGAGCCGCTCGTGGCTCTCGGCGTCCACCCGGGGCATGGACCGGAGGAGGCCCTCGGTGTAGGGGTGGGCGGGGGAGTAGAAAATGTCGTCCACCGGGCCCTGCTCCACCATCTTGCCCGCGTACATGACGCAGACCTTGTCGCAGATCTCGGCCACCACGCCCAGGTTGTGGGTGATGAAGATGATGCCCATGTGGGTCTTGGCCTGGAGGGACTTCATCAGCTCCAAGATCTGGGCCTGGATGGTCACGTCCAGGGCGGTGGTGGGCTCGTCGGCGATGAGCAGCTTGGGGTGGCAGATGAGGCCCATGGCGATCATCACCCGCTGGCGCATGCCGCCGGAGAGCTCGTGGGGGTACTGCTTCATCCGCTGCTGGACGTTGTTGATGCCCACCATGGTGAGCATGTCCATGGCCCGCTTGGCGGCCTCCTCCTTGGGGATGGACCTGTCGTGGGCCCGGAGGGCCTCGATGAGCTGGTTTCCGATGGTATAGACGGGGTTGAGGCTGGTCATGGGGTTCTGGAAGATCATGGCCGCCCGGCTGCCCCGGAAGGCCGTCATCTCCTTCTTGTCCTTGGCCAGCACGTCCTCCCCCTCAAAGGTGATGGAGCCGCCGATGACCTTGCCGGGGGACTGGAGGAGGCCCATGATGGAGTAGGCCTCCACGCTCTTGCCGGAGCCGGACTCGCCCACGATGCCCATGACCTCGTCCTCGTCCAGGGTATAGGTGATGCCGCCCACCGCCTTGACTTCGCCCGCGGGGGTAAAGAAGGAGACGTGCAGGTCGTTCACTTCCAAAAGGTGTTCATATTCGCTCATTGGTCTTGTCTCCTCCTTTCTTATTTCTTCAGCTTGGGGTCAAGAGCGTCCCGCAGGCCGTCGCCCACCAGGTTCAGGCACAGGATGGTGACGCTCAGCAGGGCGGCGGGGATGAGCAGCCGCTCCGGGTAGGTGTACATGCCGCCCAGGGCGTCGGAGCACATGGAGCCCAGGCTGGTCATAGGGGTATCCACGCCCACGCCCAGGAAGGAGAGGAAGCTCTCCAGGAAGATGGCGGACGGGATCTGCAGGAAGGTGGTGGTGACGATCTGTCCCACGCAGTTGGGGAGCAGGTGGCGCTTGATGATGCGCCCCTGCTTGGCGCCCAAGGCCCTGGCGGCGGTGACGTACTCCTGCTGCTTGAGCTGGAGGATCTGCCCCCGGATGATCCGGGACATGGTCACCCAATAGAGAAGGCCGAAGGCGATGAACATGGCGATGATGTTGGCCCCCAGCACGTTCAGCAGGCTGGCAAAGGCCCCCGTGTGGGTGCTGACGTAGTCGTTGAGGGAGGCCCGCAGCACCGTGGACATGAGGAGGATGACCAGCACCTCGGGCACCGACTGGATGACCTCCACGATCCGCTGCATCACCGCGTCCACCATCCCGCCGCAGTAGCCGGAGATGGAGCCGTAGAGGGCGCCGATGCACAGCACCAGCAGGGCGGCGCAGATGCCCACCAGCATGGAGACCCGGGCGCCCATCATGACCCGGACCATGATGTCACGGCCGAAGCCGTCGGTGCCGAAAATGTGGGGGAAAACATTCTCCCCGGCGGCCTTCCGCTCCAGCTCGGCCCGGGAATAGCCGAAGGGCTTGTACTTGATGCCCAATTCCTGGATCACCGTCTCCCGGTCCCCGGCGGCCTTGGCCTTGGCCCGGATCTGGGCAATCTGGATGGGGGTGAGGGTCCTGCCCTCGGCCTCGGCTTCCGCCTTGGCCTGCTCCACCGCCTGCTCCGGGGTGACCATGGCCGCCTCGATGGCCAGCTGGTCCTCCAGGGAGTAGTGCCAGGGGTGGAGGTTCTCCGCCCCGGAGTTGAACTCATCGTAGCCGTAGGGCACCACCATGGGGCCCACGAAGGCAAAGAGCACGATGCACACCAGGATCACCAGGGCCACCATGGCCACGGTGTTCTTGCGCATCCGCCGCCAGGCGTCCTTCCAATAGGAGGTGGCGGGGCGGTCCTGGATGAAGTTCTCCTTCTCCTGGTTGGTCGCGGGGGCAAAGTCCCCGCCGGTAAGGCCGCCGAAGTCGAAGGCCTCCTCATTGAGATGGAGGGAGAAGGGCTTTCGGAGGGGTTTCTTCTCTGCCATATCAGCCATTCTCCTTTCCAAGGTTGATGCGGGGATCCACCACTTTGTAGAGCAGGTCCACCAGCAGGTTCATCAGGATGACGAAGGCGGCCAGGAAGATGGTGGTCCCCATGATAACCGGGTAGTCCCGGGCGGTGATGGACTGGACGAAATACCGGCCCAGGCCGGGGATGGTGAACACCGTCTCCACCACGAAGCCGCCGCAGAGGGTAAAGGCGATCTGGGGGCCCAGGTAGGTGAGGACGGGGATGAGGGCGTTACGAAGCGCGTGCTTCAAAACGATGCGGGGGGTGGCCAGGCCCTTGGCCCGGGCGGTCTTGATGTACTCCTGGTTCAGCGCGTCCAGCATGGAGGTTCTGGTCTGCCGGGCGATGTAGCACATGGGATAGAGCCCCAGGGCCCCGCAGGGCAGCACGTAGGACTGCCATAGCTCCGCGTCAAAGAGGGTTGGGAAGGGCTTGCCCGCCCCGCACAGCAGCAGGAGCAGTAAGGTGGCCACCACGAAGGAGGGCATGGAGATGCCCACGGTGCACACCACCCGGAGGGCGGAGTCCGCCGCCTTGCCCCGGTTGTAGGCCGAGACACAGCCCAGCAGCACGCCCACCACCACCGCCCAGCTCAGGGCGATGGCGCCGATCTTGGCGGAGGTGGGGAACATGGTGGTGATGATGTCGATGACCGGACGGCCCTTGCCCAGCTTCACCGACTCGCCCAGGTCGCCCTTGAGCAGGTTGCCCATGTAGATGCCGTACTGCTCGATTTTAGGCCTGTCCAGGCCGTACTTGGCGGTGATGGCCGCCACCACGGAGGGCGGGGGGGATTTTTCTCCGATGTACGGATTGCCGGGAACGGCTTTCATCAGAAAGAAGGTGAGCGAGGCCACCACGAAGACCGTGACGAGAGCCATGAGCACACGCTTCAAAATGTATTTTGCCATTTTGTCACTCCCTAAGATTCACTTTGCGGGAATGACAAGGTTTCCTGCCTTCCCGCGCCAAACGGTTCGTTTATTTTATCGCATAGAGGCTGTCCCGTCAAGGATTTCCCGGCCTCAAAATTATTCCTGACTTCGTTATTCTTGACATTTGTCCGCCTATCACGGACAACCGTTCCGCAAGTTGTCCGCCCCATACCGTCATTTTTCTCCATTTTGTCCGTCGTATAAAGACAAATGCAGGCGGTAAAAATCCCGCCTGCATTTGCGTCTCCCGCCTGTTTCCGACCCGCTCAGTCGAAGGCCAGGCCCATATAACAGTTGGTGTCCGCCCCCCAGGCCTCCTGTTTGGCCCGGTCATACCACTTCATCATGGCAAAGGGCTGGATATAGCTCCCCGGCAGGCCGGTCCAGGGGGCTGGCGTGCGGAAGTGGTAGCGGACGGCCGGCAGCGCCTTGGCGATCTGGGCCGCGGCGTGGGCCATAGCTTCGGGGGCGATGATGAGCTCCTTCACCAGCACGGTCTCCTCATTGAGGTACTCGGCGGCAGCGCAGCCCTGGGCCCCGGCGGCGGAGATCAGGTAGATGTCCGCCCCCTCCATCCGGGAGAGCCCCTTCTGGTACTCCACCAGCTCATCGGCGCAGGCCAGGTGGGGGATCCCCCGCAGGAGCCCACAGCGCAGGGCGTTGTACTCCGCAGGGGCGGCGGGGGAGATGGCGTCCCCCTCTCCGGCCTTGGGCAGCTTTTGGCGCAGGAACTCCACCTTCCGGGTGGAAAAGCACTCGTGAAAGCCCACAGTGCCGAAAAACCGATGGAGGCTGGGCTCGGCGGGGACGGTGGAGATACAGTCCGCCCCGCCCTGCCGGGCGTAGTGGTCGGCGTAGTTGAGGAGCTGGCGGCCGTAGCCCTTCAGCCGGGCCTCCGGCGCGGTGGCCAGGGCGTAGATATAGGACATGCGGGCGGGCTCCCCGTCCCGGTTGGAAAAGGTCATGGGCAGGAGGGCCAGCATGGTCATGGGCACCCCGTCCTCCGCCAGCAGCACCATCCGCTCGGGGGTATAGAGCCGCTCAAAAAAGAAGTCGATATAGCTGTCTTCATCCCCAAAGGCCAGCTTCCAAAGCTCTTTGAGCCGGGGGACCTCCTCCCGCCGGGAGGCGCGCAGTTCCACCATGCAGGTCACTTCCTTTCAAGAACATCACAGGTGGTCCTATATTTAAGGTAGGGGCGCGGCTTCATTTCCGCGCCGCGCTGTGTTTTTCCACCATCCGGTCGGGGTAGTAGGACTCCTTGGCCCTCCGCAGGCCCTCGATGCCCATGTCGTCCTCCCGGTTGAGGTATTTGATCTCGGGGTGCTTTTCCCGCACCCGGCGGGCAAAGCACTGGTTGATCATGGCGAAGGCCCCCTGGAGCTCCCCGTAGGCCTTCTCGAAGTGGACGTCAAAAGTGTCGGAGGACAGCACGTCCCCCATGCAGAAGGCCACCACCTCGCCGTAGACCCGGAGGACGCCGCCCTCCAGCTTCAGCTCTTGGAAGTGGTCGGCGGCCAGGAGAAGGGCCTTTTTCTCGTTGGTCATGTCCTGGGCCTCTTCCGCCCCTTCCCGCTCCCGGCTGCGGCGGTCCCACTCGGCGTCCATCTCGATGCACTCGGCCAGGGCGCCGGGGGTCATGTCCTCGTAGGTCCAGGTGGGGTTGTTCTCCTGGAAGCGCTTGCAGTGGTTGCGCTTGGAGTGGAGCTTTCGCCCGCCCAGGTCGGCCAGCTTGTCGATCTCGTAGAGGTAGTCGAAGCCATCCCGGTCGGCGGTGACGGTAAACTGTCCGGGGCGGAGGGCCTCCAGCTCCTCCACCTGCCGGGGGGTGAGGCACACCAGGCGGAAGGGCTCTCCCCGGTCCTGGGCGTCCCGCTCCAGCTGGGCCAGGACACCGTCCAGGTCCCCGGACCCGGCGGGCCACAGGTAGCCGTAGCCCAGGGCGCCCCGGACCCGGGCGGCCAGGAACCCGTCCACGTCGGCGATCTGCTGGTCGTAGGCGGGGGCCCAGGCAAAGAGGTTGGTAAAGCTGTACTCGCAGCCCCGGTAATTCCCCTTGGCCAGACGGGCGTCCACCCAAGCTTTGTCGGCGGGGAGGGGGGTATGAAATTCGATCATAAAATGAATTAGCTCCTTACTTTTCGCTGAGTTCTTCCAACGTGCCCTTCTCATAACGAAGCCGCTTGACCTCGTTGCGGGTGCCCTTGACGATCTCGTCCATCCGCAGCCCCTCGTGGATGCCGGAGACGAAGGTGTAGGCCACCCCGTGGCGCTTGGCCCGGCCGGTGCGGCCGATGCGGTGGACGTAGTACTCGTTCTCGTCGGGCACGTCGTAATTGAACACGGCGTCCACGTCGTCGATGTCCAGGCCCCGGGCGGCCACGTCGGTGGCCACAAGCACCTGGAGCCGGCCCTGGCGGAATTTGCCCAGGGTCTTTTCCCGGGTCACCTGCTGGATGTCGCCGTGGATGGCCTCGCAGGTGACGCCCCCCATGCGCAGAAGCCCGGTGAGCCGGTCGGTCATGTTCTTGGTGTTGCAGAAGGCGATGGCCCGCTCGTAGCCCCCATGGGCCAGGAGTTGGAGCATCAGCTCTGCCTTGGCCCCCCGGTCCACCTCGATGCGGTACTGGTCGATGTCCGGCTTGTTGTCCAGGTCGGCCTGGACGGTGATCTCCACCGGGTCCCGCTGGTAGACCCAGGAGATGTCCATGACTTCCCGGGAAATGGTGGCGGAGAACATACCGATGTTTTTCCGGGACTTGATCTGGTCCAGGATGTGGGTCACGTCCCGGATAAAGCCCATGTCCAGCATCCGGTCGGCCTCGTCCAGCACCACGGTCTCCACGTGGTCCAGGCGGACGGTGCGCCGCTTCATGTGGTCCATCAGCCGCCCCGGCGTGGCCACCACGATCTGGGGGTGCTTCTTTAATTGGGTGATCTGCTTGTCGATGGGCTGGCCGCCGTAGAGGCAGACAGTGCGCACGCCCTCCTTGAAGGCGCACAGGTCCCGGATCTCCTCCTGGATCTGGATGGCCAGCTCCCGGGTGGGGGCCAGCACCAGGGAGGTGACGTCGGTCCCCTCTGGGTCGGTGTGCTCCACCATGGGGATGCCGAAGGCGAAGGTCTTGCCCGTGCCCGTGGGGGCCTTGGCGATGACGTCCTTCCACTCCATAAAGTAGGGGATGGCCCCGGCCTGGACCGGGGTGGCCTGGACGTAGCCCTTCTTATCCACCGCCTTCAATATTTCCGCCGATAAGCCCAGCTCATCGTAGCGTTTGATTTCGTTTACCTGTTCACCATTGATTTCCATATGGGCACAAACCCTTTCTGACAGCGTTTTTCGCCTTACAGTGTAGCATACTCCGTTCCCCGACGCAAGGGTAGTCCCTCCGGCCGCACATTTCTTTTTCATCATTTTGGTAATGTGACTACAATGTAACCGAAGAAAGTTATTCTATGAATACAGACAACAACCACTCCCCCCCAACAGGAGGTTTTCCGATATGAAGAAAGAACAAACTCACAAGGGCCGCAATACCGCCGTTGCCATCCTGCTCCTCCTGGCCCTGCTGGGCGGCACCGCCGCCCTGAGCGGCCGCAACGCCGGCCGGACCGCCGCCGTGGAGCCCTCCGCCACCCCCATGGCCGCCGTTCTTTCCGCTGAGACCGTCCGGCCCGAGGCCGCCGCGTCCAGCGTCCGGCCCAGCGAGGCCCCCGCCGCCGTGGCCGCGCCCCTCCCCGTGGAGAGCGCCGCCCCCAAGGCCCTGCCTCTCTCTCAGCCCGTCCGCCGGGAGGCTGCCCCCGCCGTCACCGCCGCTCCCGCCGAGGCGTCCCAGGCCGCCGTGGAGCCCGAAAACACCGCCGAGCCCGAGATGGAGCTCACCGTGGACGACACCCTCGTGCCTCTGGCCGCCTTGCCCCAGAACGACATCCCGGCCCCCGAGCTCCCCGTCCGGGAGCTCCCCACCCCGCCGGCGGCCCCCTCCGCCCGGCCCGAGACCGGCCGGAACGACAGCAGTGACCGGGACGACAGCGATTCCACTCCTCCCGTGGTCTCCTCCACTCCCGCTCCTTCCGAGTCCGCCGAGGTAAGCCCTGTCCCCACGCCCTCTGAGTCCGCTGAGGTGAGCCCCTCCCCCGTGCCTACCGAGCCCGTCGAGGAGGACACCCGCACCAACCTCCAGAAGACCGTGGACTTTGCCCAGGCCATCGTGGACGGGTACAACGCCTGTGAGGACGACAACGCCCGCAGAGAGTATCTGGGCGTCACCAACAGCAACTTCTCCAACGACACCTTCCGGGCTCTGATGGCCGACCGCATGGACGACACGGCCCTGGAGCTGGACGACGAGACCGTCCTGGCCGCCGCGGTCCAGGCCGGCGCCCCCAACACCCAGTATATCCACGCTTACTTCCTGAAAAACACCGCGGGTGCCGCCAGCCCCATGGACTTTGTCATCTACACCACCTCCAACCAGTCCATCAGCGGCGGCAGCAAGTGGGCCGCCTGGCTGGTGTGGCTCCCCCAGGCCGAGACCTATGAGGACGGCTGGTTCATCACCACCCAGACCCACTCCCACACCGGGGCCCTCCAGACCAATACCGTCAGCGGCTTCCGGAACGCCTCCGCCGACGTCATGGCGGAAGAAGTCCTCACCTCCGACAACGCCTGGGCCCCTCTCTTCGGCCAGCCCGCCCCCGAGTATCCCGACTACACCGACGAGGCCGCCATCCAGTGGCTTCTGGCCCAGCTGGACGACACCGAGAGCAAGGTCTATGAGTTCTATCACCGCGACAGCGTCTACACCGCCGCCCTCAACTCCACCGGCGTCAACTTCGGGGAGCCCGTCAACACCGCGCTCCGGGCCTTCTTCGGCCTGGACGAGGACGCTTCCTTCACCTGGCGCGTTTACCGGGCCAAGAACGGCAGCGAGCTCAACGTTTTCTTCACCCGAAGCGTCATCGAGGACGAGGACACCGTGCTGGAGAACGTCACCGCCCACTTCAGCAAGGCCCCCGGCGAGTACCTCCAGGGCACCGCCTCCGTCATTTATGACGACGAGAACAATCTGGTCCTCTACGGCAACAGCTTCACCGCCTACGGCGCCGAGCCCATGGTCATGACCGCCGAGCTGCTCCCCATCCCCCAGGAGCCCCCCGTCCAGGTGGAAGAGGAAGTCCCCGCCCAGACCGAGACCCTCCCTGAGGATCAGGACACTGAGGAGGAGACCCCCGCAGAGGAAGAGCCCGCCGAAGAGTCCCCCGTGGAAGAAGAGCCCACCGCCGGCACCGAAGACGAGACCATTTCCGACGAGGACGAGGATCTGACCGAGGACAGCGAAGAGGCCGAGATTCCCGAGGCCGGCGCTTCTGAGACTGAGACGCCCGAGACCGATACCGTCGAAGCCCCTGAGACCGGCGCCGCCGAGAGCACCGACGGGACTGTTGAGAACACCGAGGCCCCCACCGTCGGCACTGAGACTGTGGAAGAGATCTAACTTCAAAAAGCCCCCGCTTTCCAATTCGGAAAGCGGGGGCTTTTTTATCGCTTGGCACAGGTCAGCCCAGCATCTCGGCCACCACCGCCATCACGGGCAGGGTGGCGATGGACAGGAGGGTGGACAGGCTCACCAGCTGGGCCGCCCGGGCGGCGTCCCGGCCGAACCGCTCGGAGAACATGCTGGTGATGCCCGCCGCCGGGGCGGCGGAGAGGATGACCGTGGCGGCGTAAAACATGGGGTCCAGCCGGAGGGGGAGGAGGAGCAGGGCGGTGAGGGTGGGCATCAGCAGGAGCTTTACCGCCGAGGCGGCGTACAGCTCCCCCGCCCGGAAGGTGCTCAAAAGGTCGGCCCGGGCCATCTGGGCCCCGATGACCACCATGGCCAGCGGGGTGTTCAGCTCCCCCAGGAACCCCACGGTGCTGTACACCGGCCCCGGCAGCCGCAGCCGCAGGAGGAAGAGGGGCAGCCCCACCGTGACGGCGATGACGCCGGGGTTGAGGAACAGCTTCTTCACGGAGAAGGCCCGCCGCCCGCCCATAAGCATCACCCCGTGGGTCCAGGAAAAGAGGTTGAAAACCACCATGGAGATGACGGCGAAGATCAGCGCCTCCTCCCCCAGCACCGCCCGCACCAGGGGCAGGCCCATGAAGCCGGTGTTGCCGTAGATCATTCCGAACCGGAGGGGGGCCTGGAGGTCGGGCTTTTTTTTGCGGAAAAAGAGGAGGGAAACCAGGATGTACACCACGTAGCACCCCGCCAGGGCGGCGGTGCCCACCGCCAGGGTGCGCAGGGTGGATTCCTCCCACTCGGTCTGGAAGGAGTCGATGATGACGCAGGGAGTGACCACGTACATCAGCAGGAAGGACATCTCAGAGGTCCCCACCAGCGTCAGCTTTTCTCTCTTGGCCAGCACGAACCCCACTCCCATCAGGAGAAAGAGGGTCGTCACCTGCCCCAGCACCACCAGAAAATGTTCCAGCATACCCGCACACGACCTTTGGTAAAAGTAAGGTATTATACCACATCCTTCCCAAAAATGCTATAATGGAAAAAAGCGGAAGGGGGGTGCCCGGTATGCTGGCCTTCTATCTCTCCCTCATCGACGGGGAGGACAACAAAGCGCTGTTCACGGAGTTTTACCGCCGGTATGAGCGCAAGCTCTACGCCGTGGCGCTGAGCCTCCTCAAGAATCCAGCCCTGGCGGAGGAGGCGGTCAGCGGGGCTTTTGAGCGGGTCGCGCGGCATTTTGAAACTTTTTTGAAAATATATCAAAATAATTGTCACGAAATCGAACCCTGGGCCGTTACCATAGTGAAGAACCTCTCCCTGGACATCCTGGAAAAGGAAGGCCGGAGCGGCGGCCTTCCCGAGGACTGGGACGCCCCCGCTCCCGAGGACACCGAGGGGGAGGACGCCTACCGGCGCCTGGTGGGGCTGATCCGCTCCATGCCCCAGCGCTACCGCCGGGTCCTGGAGCTGAAATTCGTCTGCGAGTGGTCCACAAAGGAGATCGCCCACCATCTGGGCCTCAAGGAGGACGCTGTCAAGCAGCGGGTGAGCCGGGGCCGGGAGCTGCTCATGGAAAAACTCAGGGAGGAGGGATACGAGCGTGAATCAGTCTGAACGTTTTGACGCCCTCCTCCGCGCCGCCCTCCTGGAGGCCCAGCGGTTGGACTGGGCCGGCGTGCTGGAGGGGCCGCTCCCCGAGCCCGCGTTTTCCCGCCGGTACCTCCGCCGCCGGGATGCCCTGCTCCAAAACCCCTTCCCGGTTCTCCGCCCCCTGTGGCAAAGGGCCCTGCGGGCGGCGGTCTGGATGCTGGTGGCCGCCGGGATCGCCCTGGGCGGGCTGTGGCTCAACCCCTCCACCCGGGCCTGGGTGGAGCAGGTCATTTTCCACCGCTACCCGGAGGTGGACGAGTACCGCTTCAGCGGGGACCCGGAGGACGTCGGAGACCTGGGGAACATCCGGCCCAGCTATGTGCCGGAGGGGTTTGTGGAAACGGAAGCCGTGGAATTTATGGGGGACTGGCATATTATTTATCAAAATGAAGATGGGACAAGGATTACCCTTTATATCATTGCTACTGTTGATGGAAGCTCCCTCGGCTTCGACAATGAACACTCCACCCGCTCTGAAATAACAGTAAATGGAATGAGCGGTCAGCTATACACCGCCACTTCTTCCGAATTCAGCAGCCGACTTATCCTTTCCGACGAAACCAGACATTGTGTTTATTCTCTCACCTCCACCATCGCCACGGACGCTTTAATCAAAATGGCGGAAAGCCTTGGGGCCGTAAGCCAATAAATTTTTAAAATATTTTTAAAAATTCTGTCACCTTTTTGAGAGCTGAGCCGTTATATGAGTGAAGGGCAAAAACTGAGGGCCCTATCACGAATGAGAGAAGGCTTGGTTCCCATGCAGAAAAACGTTCGTATCATTTCCTTGTCCCTTATCCTGGCACTGTGTATGTCTCTGTGCGCCAATGCCGCCACCCGAACGAAAAACGAATTTGATTTTACTCCTAAAATTACCGTATCCGGCAATACCGCCTCCTGCGGCCTGACTGTGGATGCCAGCAACGCCGGGCCCAACGCCAAGATCACGGCCGACATCGACGTACAGGTCAGAACCAGCTCGGGCGGCTGGTCAAGCATCACCGGCTGGGGCTGGAGCGGCACCAGCACCCTCTCCCGCAGCAAATCCCACACCGATTCCCGCGTGTCCAAGGGCAACACCCGCATGGCCTACACCATCACCGTGGTGGGTTCTAACGGCACCGATATCGTGAGCGGGTATGTGGATGGATAAAAAATTATCGTTTAGAAAAGGACGGTTTATATGAAATTAAAAAAAGCTATAAGTTTGATTTTAGCTATCTCTTGCCTTATGTCTATGACTGTTTTTTCTGCTCATGCGACAGACGAATACTCCCAAACAGGCATTGACAAAACCTTATATAACCAGTTCACTGTTGATTTTTCTACCACAACTTACAATTCCAAAAATCCGGATGATACCGCACAGCACAAAGCCAATGTTAATTCAGCAATAGCTTTTGTTAAATCCCTTGGACTGGCTGAACAAGGTTATAAATATATTGAAGATTCTTGTTTGGACCAACTGCAAGATTTTTTGGACGAGGACAATTTTGTCCTGGAATCTTATACTGTTTTGACACCAAAAGTCGCGGCCGTTGCCCCTACTTACTATGGTACTTATAATGGGTTTACATTTTATTCTGCATATTATTCCACTTACAAAAGCCAGGTAATTGAAGATACCTCCAAAATCGGGAAAAATAACGTAAGCGGCTTCCTTACCGGGGTTTTTAAATTCTTTGTCGACTTTGCCGGGAGCACATTGCTATCTATTTCCTATGATAATGTTCGACAAGAAAATGGGGGTAATTTTACAGTATCAGAAAACGATGAAGTAATGCATAGATATTCTTTAAATTGTAATTGTCGTGGCATTTATTTACAATCTGGTTCTAATGGATATACCAGATATTACTCGTCTGATGATGGCACTGTAAAATCTGAAATATTTTATATGAGACCCGGAGAGGACACAATCGTTTTCAGAAGTCGTGAATATTATGTAGTTTCTCCAAATTTTAATGATAAAACATATCAAATGCAGCAAGCATATAATTGGATTATGAGTTCTGGAACAGAATATCCTGAGCGACACAACTTGCCTAGCTATGTGGGAAAAATTTATTTGGGTTAGTTTGTGGATTGTTTTTAACTGCACCTAAATTTTAGCAGGTAATATTATTTCCTAATTGGCAAAGGACAATGTTATGAAGAAAACTCATCGTACACTTTTTAAACGTATATTGCCTATTGTTTTCATTGTTACTATTCTCATTTGCCTGTTTTTCCCCCGACCGCTTAGTGCTGTTATCCGTACTCAACCTTCCATGCTATACACATACAGGCCAGAATACGGTACTCAACCTGTCAATGTTGATAACGCAGACGACATCGTTTCTGCTATGAACAATATTATTGTCATTTTTTCAGGATGGAGTAAGGGTATTCCTGATGATGGACCAGTGCTCATTTTACGCACACCAGACAATAACATAATAGAAACATTAAGTACCGTCAATGGTGAATCCAACATTTATAAAAAAGTCCCCTGGGGACAAGTCAGATATAAAATTTTGAGCGGGGTCAAAGAGACTGTTTTTCCGCTAGACTCTCCTCCCCACTAACCAAAAGAGCCCCCGACGGCGCACATGAGCCGCCGGGGGTTTCCTCTTCCATCCCGCAAGTTGACACCGCACCGGCCTTTGTGATATCTTTTTCATATACATACATTATTTTGAAACTATTTTATCGAAAATGAACTTTTCCCCTATGATGGCTATCAATCTTCCTATCAAAAAGATATGACTCAGTTTATTAGATAAAAGTTTTGTGAGGTAGATACTTAATGAAAGCAAAAAAATATTGGCCGCTTGTGTCTACCTTATTATGTTTTCTATTGGGTGTGCAATGCTTACTATATATACAAGCACAGCGGAGGAATGAAGAACATTTCATTCAAAACTTTTGCACCATTTTTTCTGTGTTTTCAACCGAAACTATTGCATGTACTGATTTTAAAAGTCTTGATGGGCCCAAATTATCTATACTTTATAACTCGCTGTCAGAGGCGTCTATATACTGTACTATTGCTCGACCTGTCAGTGTCGGATTGCTAAAACCTCCTACCAGTTTCGCTTCAGATTTTGATACATTTGATTTGGCGCTGCTTCAGCAACATCTGGGTTCTCTTGCTACAAAAGTGTCTGATGGAGAGACATTAGATAGTGACGATCTAGAATGGTTTTCCTCATTACAGCAAAATCTTATTATTCTTAATAATGCGTTATATCAGGATTCAAGTAATCTGCGAGAGGAGGCCTATCAAGAAACATATTTTATTTCTGCTTTTCAAAGTTTTTTATCGGCGTTAGAAAGTCAAGGGGACTGAAGGCAAAGGGACGGTTTTTTGTCCCGCCCCTCTACGCACCCCCATCCCCGGCGGCGCACACGCGCCGTCGGGGATTTCCTCTTCCATCCCGCAAGTTGACACCGTGCCATTCTTTGGGCTATACTTTTTATAAGCCTTTTGATAAGCCAAACAAAGACAGGGGACAGTTCTTTTATCTTCGTTCTTGACGCCGACACGACCGTGAATGCGTCTTGAAGATAACTATTTTCTAAAGCAGTAAAAGAATTCACTGGAGGAAATACCATGGATTCGCTGATACTGACTTTGATCGGCACCGGCATTGGGGCGTTGTTTCATTTCCTGGTTGGAAAAAGGCTGGCAAAAAAGCTGGCGGTGAAGTGGTCCGACGGCAGGCTGGATCGGTTCTTTCGCCAGTGGAATACCCCGATTATGACAGTAGTGATTGGCTGGATCTTCTTGGCGCCCCAGCGAGCGTTGAACCATTATTTCAAACCGCTCGTACCTGAGCCGTTTATTGTCATACATATTCTCCTGAGCGCCGTAATCACTTGTGTATTTCTTGTGATGTGGGGCGTCCTTGCGGAATTCATTCACCGCCGGGAACAGGAAAACAAGAAGTAACAGTGTATTCGCAATATGACCCGAGCCCCAAAAACATCCTGTCGGCTTTTTCCCTCCATTGCGTTTCAGTCTCCATTTTGAAGGAATGGGGACGGTTCCACTGACAATATTGACAAGTATGTAGTTCAAGGCGGTGCTATTTTGCTGTTTGTGTTTTTTACTGCCGTTTATTTTATCTGCTTCACGAAAATTATTGATCTCATATTCAGAAATACACTAAGCCTTTTTACGTCTATCTTGGCCTTAGTGTGTTATGTTATCGCGTTTGTCATCAGTGTCGGTCTGGCTGAATTTACAATTAAAAGGATTAAGCGGTAACCAAGACCCCGCCCCTGAACGCCGCGGTTGACAGGCGGCCCCGCCTGGGATAGAATAAAATCCACATTACCACCCAGGGAGGTTCCGCCATGGGCAAGACCGTCAAGACCGTGCTCCTGATCCTTTTCGCCACCCTTCTGCTGGGGCTCTGGCTCTGGTTTCAGGCGGGCGTGAGCTTTGCCTACAAGGGCTTTTACAATCTCTTCTTCACCCTGATGTACCTGGGCGTGGTCCTGGGCCTTTGGCACAACAGGCAGGGGTGAGCCGGATCTTTTCCCCCGAAGGCTCCAGCCCCCGGAGGCGCGCACGCGCCGCCGGGGGCTTTCTCTTTTGCCCCGCAAGTTGACACCGTTCCATTCTTTGGGATATACTAAGGAACCGGGCGGATGAGGACATCCGCCCCTACACTACGATCCCAAGGAACGGAGGCTCCCCATGACCGCCCAAGAGATGAAGCACCACGGCCACCTGGCCATTTTCGCGTCCTATTATAAGCCCCACATGAAGCTGTTTTTGCTGGATATGTTCTGCGCGCTGATGATCTGCGTGGTGGATCTGGTTTTCCCCTACGTCTCCCGCCTGTCCATGCAGACCCTCCTGCCCCAAGGGCTGTTCCAGACCTTTTTCACCGTCATGGTCATCATGGCCCTGGCCTACCTCCTGAAGGGCGGCATGTACTTCATCGTCACCTTCTGGGGCCATCTGATGGGGGTGAACATCGAGGCCGACATCCGCCGGGACCTGTTCGCCCATATGCAGACCCTTTCCTTTTCCTTTTTTGACAAGAACCGCACCGGCCAGCTCATGAGCCGGGTCACCGGCGACCTCTTTGAAATTGGAGAGCTGGCCCACCACGGCCCCGAGGACCTGTTCATCTCCACGGTGACCCTCGTGGGCGCCTTCTGCGTCATGCTCACCATCCGCTGGCAGCTGGCCCTGGCCGTGTTCGCCGTGGTGCCCCTCTTCGTGGCCTTCACCATCTTCCAGCGCCGCCGGATGAGCCGGGCCAGCGTGGCGGTGAAGGGCAAGCTGGCCGTCATCAACGGGGAAGTGGAATCCTCCCTCTCCGGCATCCGCACCGCCCAGGCCTTTGCCAACGAGGACGAGGAAAAGCAGAAGTTCGAGTCCTCCAACGACCAGTTCCGCCACGCCAAGCGGGGCTACTACAAGGCCATGGCCCTCTACCAGTCCGGCATGGAACTGTGCGTGGGCCTCATGTCCGTGCTGGTCATCGCCGTGGGCGGCTACTTCATCATGGTGGGGCAGATGGATTACACCGACCTCATCACCTTCTCCCTCTACGTCACTACCTTCATCACCCCCATCCGCAAGCTCTCCGCCTTCGTGGAGCAGTTCATGCAGGGCATGGCGGGCTTCACCCGCTTTGTGGAGCTGATGCGCACCGAGCCGGAGATCGCCGACGCCCCCGACGCAGTGGAAGCCGGCCAGGTCAAGGGCCGCATCGACGTGGACCACGTCACCTTCTCCTACGGCCCCGGCAAGGCCAACGTGCTGGAGGACATCGATCTCCACGTGGCCCCCGGGGAGACCCTGGCGGTGGTGGGCCCCTCCGGCGGCGGCAAGTCCACCCTGTGCCAGCTCATCCCCCGGTTCTACGACGTGTCCGGGGGGGACATACGCTTGGACGGCCAGGACGTGCGGGGGCTGACCCTGGCGTCCCTCCGAAAAAACATCGGCATCGTCCAGCAGGACGTGTTCCTCTTCGCCGGCACCATCTTTGACAACATCGCCTACGGCAAGCCCGGCGCCAGCCCGGAGGAGGTCTACGCCGCCGCCAAAAAGGCGGAGCTTTACGACGACGTGATGGCCATGCCCGACGGCTTCCAGACCTACGTGGGGGAGCGGGGGGTCATGCTCTCCGGCGGGCAGAAGCAGCGGGTGTCCATCGCCCGGGTCTTTTTGAAGGACCCCCCGGTGCTCATCCTGGACGAGGCCACCTCCGCCCTGGACACCGTCACCGAGCACCGCATCCAGGGTGCCTTCGACGAGCTGGCCAAGGGCCGCACCACCCTCATCATCGCCCACCGGCTGTCCACCATCCGCTCCGCCAGCCGCATCGCCGTCATTGACGACAACCGGGTGGCCGAGCTGGGGACCTGGGAGGAGCTGGTCAAACAGGACGGGGCCTTCGCCGAGCTGTGCAAGGCCCAGGCGTTGTCATGAGGCGGCGGGCGGCTGATAGCCGCCCCTACCCCCGCTCCATAAATCACGTGCCCAGCCCATAACCCACGTGCCCAGCCCCGCAAACCACGTGCCCTTGTAGGGGCGGATAGCATCCGCCCGCACCCCCCACCTTTTCAAACAAAGGATTTGATTCCATGCTGTATTATTTTCTGGCCGCTGTCCTGGTCGTTATTGACCAGTTGGTGAAGCTCTGGGTCCGGGGGAACATCCCCCTGGGGACCGCCATCCCCTTTATTCCCGGTCTGATGGACCTGACCTACTACCAGAACACCGGCGCCGCCTTTTCCAGCTTTTCGGGGATGACGTGGCTGCTGGCCCTGGTGTCCCTGGCCGCCTCCGTGGCGGTGGCGGTGCTGCTGGCGCGGGATTTCTTCCCCGGCAGGCTGGGCCGGCTCACCCTCTCCCTCATCCTGGCCGGGGCGGTAGGCAATCTCATCGACCGGGTGTTCCTGCGCTTTGTCACCGACATGTTCCAGACCACCTTCATGAATTTCGCCATTTTCAACGTGGCCGATATCTGCGTGGTGGTGGGGGGCATCCTGATGGTGGTCTACGTCCTCTTTTTCTGGGACAAGGACAAGGAGAAGCTCCATGACGCCTCTTGACCTCACCGCCGACCGGGAGGGGGAGCGGGTGGACCAGTTTCTTACCCGGAGCCTCCCCCAGCTCACCCGCTCGGCCGCCCAGCGGCTTTTGGAGGAGGGGTCGGTCATCTGCGCCGGGCAGGCGGTGAAGAAGAACCGCAAGACCTCCCCGGGGGAAATTTACACCGTCTGCATCCCCGACCCGGCCCCGGTGGACGTCCTGCCCCAGGACATCCCCCTGGAGGTGGCCTACGAGGACGCCGACGTGATTGTGGTCAACAAGCCCGTGGGGCTGGTGGTCCACCCCGCGCCGGGGCACCCCGACGGCACTTTGGTCAACGCGCTGTTATATCACTGTGGAAATAGCCTCTCCGGAATCAACGGCCAGCTCCGCCCCGGCATCGTCCACCGCATCGACCGGGACACCTCGGGGCTCATCATCGCCGCCAAGAACGACGCCGCCCATCTCTCCCTGGCCGCCCAGCTCCAGGACCACTCCCTCTACCGGGAGTACCATGCCGTGGCGGTGGGGGCGCTGAAGGAGGACGCCGGGACGGTGGACGCCCCCATCGGCCGCCACGGGGTGGACCGAAAAAAGATGGCCATCGACCCCAAAAACGGCCGGGAGGCCGTCACCCACTGGGAGGTGCTGGGCCGCTACCCCGGCCACACCTACGTAAAGTGCCGTCTGGAAACGGGGCGCACCCACCAGATCCGGGTCCACCTGGCCTCCCTGGGCCACCCCCTGCTGGGGGACACGGTGTACGGGGCCAAAAAGCCGGTGCCCGGGCTGGCGGGGCAGTGCCTCCACGCCAAAAAGCTCTCCTTTGTCCACCCCCGGACGGGGGAGCGGGTAACGGTGGAGTGTGACCTGCCCGACTGGTTCCGGGCCGTGCTGGACAAGCTGGAGCGGCGGTTGTGAGCGGGGCCTTTGAGACCATCTGGGCCCTGGTCCGCCAGGTGCCCTATGGGAGGGTGGTCACTTACGGCCAACTGGCCCGGCTGGTGGGAAATCCCAACTGGGCCAGGGTGGCGGGCTACGCCATGCACGCCGCGCCGGAGGACGTGCCCTGGCAGCGGGTGGTGAACCGGCTGGGGGAGGTCCACTCCCCCATACAGCGGGTCTTGCTGGAGGGGGAGGGCGTAGGGTTTCTCCCCGACGGGCGGGTGGACCTGGCCCGGTTTTCCTGGCTGGGGCCTTGACCGTTCCAGGCTTGACACACCACAACAGAAAGAAGGCGCAGTCTATGAAACGAGTCCTCATCGGCGGGTTTTTGTCCCTCATCGGCACCGTTTGGGGCCTTGCGGTCCTCCTTACCGCGGAGAACAACCTGGTCTCCGGCTGGTCCACCCCGCCCGGCCGTCTGCTCTCCACGATTATGGAGCTGGGCGTGATGCCCCTTTTCGTGCTGGCCCTCCTCCTGGCGGTATCGGGACTGGTCATTCTGGTGATGGAGCTTTTCCGAAAAGACCGGTGAGCCGCCCTTGACAAATTTCTACCCCCGTTATAAAATACCCCCAGACCGCAGGAACAAACTGAATACAGGGGCGCTGGACGCAAGTCCGGCTGAGATGCAGGGGTGTAACGCCACCCCCGGTCCCTTGAACCTGATCCGGGTAATGCCGGCGTAGGAAGCGATTTGGTGACACATCGTCTCTTTTTCGTACCGCAATGCGCCTTCCCCGGTTTGCGCTTGCGGTACTTTTTTCAAGAGGAGAAAGAAACGATGGAAAACACCGCGACACACACCAATGCCCGCTCCAACCAGACCACCCGCATGCTCTGCGAGGGGGCCATCATGATCGCCCTCTCCCTCATCCTGGGCCTCATCAAGCTCTTCGAGCTGCCCCAGGGGGGCTCCATCTCCCTGGAGATGCTCCCCCTGCTCCTGTTCTGCGTCCGCTGGGGCGTGGCCAGAGGCTTCATCACCTGCACCGCCTTCGGCATCCTCCAGGTCTTTGTCCAGGGGGCGGTGAGCTGGGGCTGGCAGTCCATCCTGCTGGACTACGTGGTGGCCTTCGCCGCCATCGGCTTCGCCGGCTTCGGCCGGGGACACAAGTACGGCATCTTCTGGGGCAGTGTCCTGGGCGCCCTGGGCCGGTTCGTGGTCCACTTCATCAGCGGCATCACCATCTACCGCATCCTGGTCCCCACCGAGGTGCTGGGCACCGTCTTCGACAACCCTTACCTTTACTCCGCCGCCTATAACGGCAGCTACGTGGCCATCGACCTGGCCATCTCCCTGGTGGTCTTCGCCATTCTCTACAAGCCTTTGAACAAATATCTCACGGGGGGCGACCTCCGGTAAAGGAGGGACCCCTTTGGGCAAATTCGACGGTGTGCTCCTGGCCACCGACTTTGATGACACCTACTACGGCGCCGACAACCGGGTCCACCCCGCCAACCTGGAGGCGGTGGACTACTTCAAGTCCCAGGGCGGGACCTTCACCGTCTCCACCGGCCGGGCCCACCGCACTTTTTTCCCCTTCCTGGCCCTGGCCCCGGTGAACGCCCCCGTGGTCCTCTCCAACGGCGCCCAGCTCTACGATTTCGCTACCGACCGCATGGTGCTGGAGACCACCCTCCCCGTCACCATTGGCCCCGACCTGGAAGAAGTAGCCGCCCGGGTCCCCCAGGTGAGCCTGGAGGCCTACCACGGGGAGGACATCTACATCTGGAACCCCAACCGCTGGACCTGGTTCCACCTGAACAAGGCGGGCACCGGGGCCGACGAGCGGCCCATCGCCGCCATGCCCCAGCCCTGGGGCAAGGCCATCCTCCACCAGGAGCACCCCATCCTCCGAAAGGCCCAGGCGGACATCCTGGCCCACTGGCCCGACCGGTACGAGGCCATCTTCTCCAACCCCCACATGCTGGAGCTCACCGCCAAGGGGAGCACCAAGGGGGGCATGGTGCTGGAGCTGGCCCGGCGGCTGGGCATCCGGCGGGAGCACATCTACTGCGTGGGGGACAACCAAAACGACATCCCCATGCTGGCGGTGTCCGCCATCCCCTTTGCCCCCGCCAACTGCGCCCAGGAGGTCAAGGACTGGGGCGCCGCCCTTCTGCCCCCCTGCGAGGAGGGGGCCGTGGCGCGGCTCATTGAGATTTTGGACGACAGGTATTGACGGACGTTCCGTTCCACCACCCACCACAGCGGGGAGGGCTTGCCCTCCCCGCTGCTTTTTGCTATAATGGGAAAGATTTTTGAAAGGGGGTTTTGACATGCGAAACGTCAGTCTTATCGGGATGCCCGGCTCGGGCAAATCCACGGTGGGGGTCCTGCTGGCCAAAGAGCTGGGCTTTTCCTTCGTGGATACCGACCTCCTCATCCAGCGGCAGGAGGGGGCCCTCCTCCAGTCCGTGCTGGACCGGCTGGGCACCGAGCGGTTTCTGGACACCGAGGCTGAGGTCATCGCCGCCCTGGACTGCCAGCGCACCGTCATCGCCCCCGGCGGCTCCGCCGTCCTCCGGGACCTGGGGGCCCGCCGCCTCAAGGAGCTGGGACCGGTGCTCTATCTGAAGCTGCCCTGCGCCGCCCTGGAGCGGCGGCTGGGCGACCTGGCCTCCCGGGGGGTCACCCTGGCCCCCGGCCAGACCCTTCAGGATCTCTACGACTACCGGGCGCCCTACTACGAAAAGTACGCCGACCTGGTCATCGACGCCGACCAGCCCCGGCTGGAGGACACCGTGGCGCTGGCCCTGTCCGCCCTGCGGCAGCTCTGACCCCGCCGGTAAAAATCAGGGCGGACGGAGGCTCCTTCGGTCACATAGATTGCGGTGGAGATGTTTTGTTCCTTCCATTGTAATTTCCGCCTGAAAATGGTATACTAACTTCATCTGATAGTCTCACGGTCTCCACCGTGTTTGTGCCGCCCTCCAGCGGAAGGGGGGAAGGCCCGGCGCCCTTCGGCGCCGCTATACATTTTTTCCGCTTTCCCGCCGCGGACGTATCGGCAAGATACGCCCTTGTTTTGTTGCGTGCGGGACATCTGAAAAAAGGACCAACGCTATGACATTTGAATCCCTGGGGCTCTGCCCCCCCATCCTCTCCGCCCTGGCCGCCCTGGACTACAAGGCCCCCTCTCCCATCCAGGAGAAGGCCATCCCCCCCGCCCTGGCGGGCCGGGACGTACTGGGCTGCGCCCAGACCGGCACCGGCAAGACCTGCGCCTTCGCCGCTCCCATCCTCCAGCGGCTCAACGACCACCCCGCCAAGGGCCGCCCCGTCCGGGCCCTCATCCTCACCCCCACCCGGGAGCTGGCCCTCCAGATCCAGGAGAGCTTTGAGGCCTACGGCAGGAACCTGCCCCTGCGCTCCGCCGTCATCTTCGGCGGGGTGGGGCAGCAGCCCCAGGTGGATAAGCTGAAAGCCGGGGTGGATATCCTGGTGGCCACCCCCGGCCGGCTGGAGGACCTCCACAACCAGGGCTTTATCCACGTGGAAAAGCTGGAGATCTTCGTCCTGGACGAGGCCGACCGGATGCTGGACATGGGCTTTATCCACGACGTGAAGAAGATCCTGACCTGGCTGCCCAAGAAGAAGCAGACCCTCTTCTTCTCCGCCACCATGCCCCCCGAGGTTCAGGGCTTGGTGGACTCCCTGCTCACCGATCCCGTGAAGGTGGCGGTGGACCCGGTGTCCTCCCCGGTGGAGGTCATCGACCAGAAGCTCTACTACGTGGACCGGAGCAACAAGTCCAAGCTCCTGGCCTCCCTCATCCAGCGGCCGGGGGTGAAAAACGCCCTTATTTTCACCCGCACCAAGCACGGGGCCAACAAGGTGGCCGCCGACCTGCTGAAATCCGGGGTCACCTCCGCCGCCATCCACGGCAACAAGAGCCAGACCGCCCGCCAGCAGGCCCTTGCCGACTTTAAAGCCGGGCGGGTGAAGGCCCTGGTGGCCACCGACATCGCCGCCCGGGGCATCGACATCGAAGAGCTCTCCCACGTCTTTAACTATAACCTCCCCGACGTGCCCGAGACCTACGTCCACCGCATCGGCCGGACCGGGCGGGCGGGGAAGGGGGGCACCGCTGTGTCCTTCTGCGAGTTTGGGGAGAAGGAGTTGCTCTCTCCCATTGAAAAGCTCCTCAAGCGGCCCATCCCCGTGGTGGAGGACCACTCCTGGCCCATGGAGGTCTTTGAGGCCCCCAAGCGGGACAAACACGGCAAGATCGTCAACCCCGACGACGCCGAGGCCCGCCAGGCCGCCCGGGAGCGGAAAAAGCTCCGGGACGCCGCCAAGAAGGAGGCCGCCCCGGCGGCGGGGGCCAAGCCTTCCCGGGCTCCCGCCGAGAAGCCCGCCAAGCCCAAGGCCCAGCCCCGGCAGGAAAAGGCCGCCCAGTCCCCCGCCGCGGGCAAGCGCAAGGCGGCGGGCTATAAGCCCAGCCGCACCCTGGACGAGGCCCTCTCCGCCATGGAGCCCAACTACACCCCGGAGGAGCGGGCCGCCCAGGCCCAGTATTACCGGGACCCCCTGGCGGGGGACACCATCATGGACGCCACCGCCCGGCTCCTGGCCCCCCGCCGCGGCGCCAAGGCCCCCGAGCCTCCCCGGCCCCAGCAGGGCAGGGAAGGGGAGCGGCGGAAGAAAAAGCCCGCCCAGACCCAGCAGCCCCCCCGGCAGGCCAAGGCCCAGAGCGGCCAGCAGGCATCTCAGAAGCCCAAGGCCCAGCCCGCCGCCAAGGACGCCCGGCGCAGAAACGGCCGGGGCGGCGGACGGCGGGGCCCTATGGAGGTCACCCTCCGGCTGGGGAACCAGAAGGACTCCACCGAGCGCCAGGACAGCCTGATGAAGCCCTATTATTTCAATCCCAACGAGGATTAAGGCTTCACATCCAACAAAAAAAGTAAAAAAGCGCCGCCGGAATCACCGGCGGCGCTTTTTCGCTCTCTTCAATTACCGCTTCATATACTGCCACAGCATGGCCGCGGCCTCTCCACGAGTGCAGGAGCGGCCGGGGGCGAAATTGCCCTGGGCGTCTCCGCCCACGATCCCAAGCCCCTGGGCCAGGGCGGCATAGCCCAGGTCCTCCGCCGGGATGGCGGCGGCGTCGGCAAAGTCACAGCGGAAGATGCCCGGCAGCTTGGCTACGCTGCCGTAGCCCACGCTGTCCAGCAGCAGCCGGACGCACTCCGCACGGGTCAGGACCTTTCCGTCCTCCCGCTCCCCCTTGGCCAGGATGCCCCGGCTGTACGCGTAGCTGTACAGGTCGTCGGCCTTGTCCTCGGCGGGGTCGAAGCGGTAGCCGTCGGCGCTGGCCAGAAGGGCCACGTAGGCCATCTGGGTCAGGGCCCCGTCGGGGTCGGCCCGGCCGCCCTGCCAGCCCACGTCATACTCGGCCAGCTGGTTGAAGATAGCCTCGGACCAGTGGCCGGCCAGATCGTCGTAGCTCAGGCCCCGCCCTTCGCTTCCGCCGGCCTTGACCAGCGCGCCGGTCTTGGCGTCCACACCGGTGTACCAGGCGTCCTGCTCCCCCAGGCCGTAGCCAAGCTTCAGGGCGTTATAGTAGCTGTACCCGGCGTCCAGCAGGGGCTTGGCCTCGGGCCAGGACAGGTCCAGCTCCACTGGCACCTCCAGGTAGGCCAGAGGTACGGGGAAGCTGGCCGCCCAGGCGTCCAGAGCGGCCTCGGCGGAGATCAGGCCCTCGGCGCTGTCAAAGGACACTTCATCGTCAAAGGTCCGGAACAGGCCCAGGATGGTGCCGTCGGCGGCGTCCACCCGGACGGTGATGGCGTTGGCGGGGAAGAAGTAGCCGTTCACCTTCTGGGCATAGGTAAAGGAGTGGGCGGCGGAGCCCTTCTCGGCGGCGGTGGAGTCATAGAGCTCGGTCTTGCTGAACTGCCCGCCCCAGAGGGCCTTCAGGAAGGCCTCGCCCTTGGCCTGGGCCGCGTCCGCGGTCAGCTTGGGCTGGGCGTCGGTGGCGGGATTGGAGCCGCTGACGGACAGGAGGGCACCCGTCTTGGCGTCCACGGTCACGGCCCGGCGGTAGATGCCCGCCTCTGTGTTGCGGCCATAGGACAGCCGGGCGGACACATCGCCGGTCTCCCGGTCCACGGACCAGGTGGCGCCGGAGAGCTGGTAGGCGCTGAGGCCCAGCTCCTTCCAGGCACGGACAGCCTTGTCCAGCTCCTCCTGGGTCTTGACCCCCTCCAGCTTGGCCACCCCGGCCAGCTCGGCCTCGGTAAGGCCGCCTCGGTCCATGGCGGCGGATTCGGCGGTGGCGTAAGTCATATTAGAGCCGCCCGCCCCTCCGGTGTAGCTCTTGGCCAGCTTTTCTCGCAGCTCGGTCAGGTCCACCAGCTTCCCGGCGGCGTCATCCACATAAAACTCGTGGCCGTTCTCCGGCAGGTAGCGGAGGACCGCTTTCTCCCCGCCCTCGTCCAGCACATATTCCAGCCGGAGGGCCAGGGTGCCCTTCAGCAGGGCGGCCGCCTGGGCCTGACTGGTCTTGGAGCCGGCGGCGGGCACCGTGCCCACATACTCGGAGGGATCGTCCCGCCAGAAGTTGATCACCGCCCCGTCGGACAGCCGCACGCGGGCATAGAAGCCCAGGGGGGAGGGCAGGCCGTTCAGAAAGATGCTCCCCCGAAAGCTGTAACTCTCGGCGGAGAGGACGGCGGTGGAATCGTCCTCGTCAAACACGGCCCGCTCACCGCTGGTGAGGACCTTCTCCAGGAAGGCCTGGGCCTTCTCCTGGGCCTGGGCCCGGGTCATGGCGGGAAAGCTGGGGCCAAAGCCGTTTTCCCGCTGGTCGGAGCTCTCCCAGGTGTTCATGGAGAGGACCTTTCCGTCGTCTGCGGCGATGACGGAGATGCCCTTGTCCTCACCGCCCCACTCCAGTCCCCACTTCGTGCCCAGCGGGGTCTCGGAGGGCTCACCGTAAAATTCAGTGTACTCATCGGAAATGGACAGCGTGGCCTTTACCGCCTGGGTCACTTTGGTGAGCCGGGCGTCGGCGGCGTCGGCCGCCAGGGCGGGGGCGCCCAGGGACATTCCCAGGGCCAGCGCCAGGGCGGCAGTCACGATCCTGCGCACTTTCATAGTTTTCTTCCTCCCTTTTGGGCATTTTCCGCCCATTTGCCCATTTAGACGGAGAAAAATCGGAAAAGTTTCCCCAAAAAAGAAATTTTTGTGGAAGGTCCCTTGACAGAATCGAACAGTTGTTGTATATTCTAAAGGAACAGTTGTTCTAAGGAACATTTGTTTTTGAGTTTGAACAGCAAAGTCCCTCTTATGGGACATTTTATTTGTTACACTGGGGACATCACAGGAAACAGGAGGGAACTGCCATGGATACCACTTATTACCGCCTCAACGCCCGCCGGGTCAAAGTCAGCGGCGGGACCGACCTCGTCACCTTCGTCCCCGCCCCGGCGGCCGCCCCCGCGGGCGAGGTGCTGGATTTTGAGCGCTGCCGCCGGAAGCTGGAGACCAAAGCCGCCCTGGAGCGGTTGGAGGCCGGCCCAGCTGAGGAGGCCTCCCGGGCCCCGGAGCGCCGCCCCCGCCGGGAACGGTGGGCCGGGATCCTGGAGCTGTGCGCCTCGGCGGCGGTGATCGCCGTCAGCCTGGCGGCGGTGTGGGCTTTCCTGCACCTGGCGTGACCCTCACATCTCCTTTTCGTAACGCAGGCGGTAATAGACGGCGCTGCCGCACACGAAGAGGTAGGCGGACACCAGCAGCAGGATAACGGCCACGGGGAGCTTCATGAGCCCCAGGGCCAGGATCAGCGCGCCGAAGAGATAGAGCATCACGTCGTAGGCCTTGGCCTTGGCCCGGCTGACGATGGCCACGTTCCGCTCATCCTTCTGCTCGATCTCGATCTGCTGCGCCGCCCCCTTGGCCGCCCGGCGGGCCAGAAGCTCCCCCATCCCTTGGCCGAAGGCCCCGCAGCCCAGGCCTACCAGCACATAGGGCAGGGGCTCGTCCACCCCCAGCCGCGTGATCAGGATCAGGCCCAGCGCCAGGACCAGGAGGCCCAGGGCGGCGATAAAACCATTCTTTTTCCCCTTCATTTGTCTTCCTCCTCGTAGATGAAGATGTCCTCGATCCTCACGTCAAAAAAACGGGCCAGCTTGAAGGCCAGCAGGATAGAGGGATTGTAGCGTCCGTTTTCCAAGGACCCGATGGTCTGCCGGGAGACCTCCAGCGCGGCGGCCAGCTCTTCCTGCCGGATCCCCCGGCTTTTGCGCAGCTCTTCCAACCGGTTTTTCAAGGTGCACCCCCTTTCTATGGAAAGTTTGCTTTCCATAGGCCCATCATAGCACGTTTTTCATAAATGTCAAGCAAACTTTCCATTTTGATGAAAAAAGGCGGCGGCCCCCGGGCCGCCGCCTTTTTCTATCTTCCTTTGTATTTCTGACGGGTGGCGATGCCGCCCCGGATGTGCCTCTGGGCCTTGTTCTCCTCCAGCACGGCCTTGGCCTGGAGGTAGAGCGGCCGGTTAAAGGTGGGCAGCCGCTCCGACAGGTCCTTATGTACCGTGGACTTGCTCACGCCGAACTTGGTCGCGGCCGCGCGGACGGTGGTCCGGTTCTCTATGATGTACTGAGCCAGGCGGACGGCCCGCTCCTCCATATTGCCTTTCACGCGCAACACTCCCCAATGTGGTCGTCTTGTGAAAGGTATATGAAGGGAGGGGGCAAAATATGAAAGGGGCGGCCAAAAGGCCGCCCCAGGCCGTCGAAAAAGTCCTTTGGACTTTCCCGACAGCCTTCACAATGCCGTTACTTTCCCGGGGCAAAGCCCCGGGAAAGTCCTCGCTTCGCTCACCGAACGCCCGCTGACGCGGGCGTTTCGGGGCATTTGATCCCACACAAGGCGGGCTGCCGCCCCCTCGCGCTCCCCCGCCGCAGACCGGAAGAGATCTCTAACCCGCAGGTTTTTTGACAAGCTGAGGGGCGGCCAAAAGGCCGCCCCTTCTCAGTCCAACTCTCCCGGCTTGCGGATAATGCGGCTGTCCAGCATCATCTTGATGTGCTGGTACCCCAGCCGCCGGGCCAGCTCCTCGTTTCCGTCCCGGATGGCCCCGAAGATGGCCTTGTGCTCCCGGTAGACGTCCTTGTACGCGTCGCCGAAATCCTCCGCCGTGAAAATCTTCCCCCGCTCCATTTTCAGGCTCACCTGATGGTACGCCTTCATCAGATAGGGGTTTTTGGAGGCCGCGAACACCGCTTTGTGAAAGGCGGTATCGCTGGCGTAGAGGGCGGATATCTCCGAGGTGTCGCACAGCTCCACATACATTTCCAGCCGCCGCAGATCCTCCCGGTCCCGGTTCCGGGCCGCCAGGCGGCAGGCGGCGGGTTCGATGACGGTCCGGTACTCCATCAGATCCAGGTAGTCCTCCCGGAGGATGTTGCTCACCTTGACCCCGTGGCCGTCGTCCTTCTTCAGCCAGCCCTCCTCCAGGAGGGTGTCAAAGGCCTTGCGGATGGTGGTGCGGCTGGCGGCATACTGCTGGGCGCACCACTCCTCGTTCAGCCGCGCCCCCGGCTCCAGCCGGCAGGTGAGGATGTCCTCCCGCACCAGGGAGCAGACGATCTGGTTCATGGGCAGAAAGGGATTCTCCCCCTGCATGCGCTCGATGCGCTCCTGAACGCTCAGTTTGTCGTCATCCGCCAGCATCAAGACGCTCACCCCCACCGACTGAAATCGACAATATTATATCCGCAAAACCGCCTGGGGTCAATTTGTTTTCATTGGAAAACAAAAAGGCCCCTCTTTTTCTCATTTCGGAACAGGATTTGCCGCCGGTGTTTGAAATTTGCCCCTTCCCGCGGGTGATGCTATGATAGGCACAGTTGAGGGACCCTTTTTCAGGCCGGCCGGCACAGCGGATGGGCTTCCTCCCAACCACATATTACCGATTTAGGAGGGGGAATTATGGAAGGCCTTTGGACCATTTTTGGCCCGATCCTCACTGTTGTACTGGCTCTGCTGACAAAAAACGTGATCATATCGCTCTTTTTCGGTGTCTGCTACTTCTCCGTGGGCCTGTTCGGCCTTGACTTTTTGAATCATATCGTGGAGTTTTTCGTCGCCGGCGTCAACAGCAACGGCTTCATTCTGGTGACCCTCGTCCCACTGGGCGTGCTGCTGGCCTTCATGCGGGCGGGCGGCGGCTTCAAGGCCTTCGCCGCCTGGGCCAACAAAAAGGTGTCCAGCCGCAAGCAGGTGGGCGTAATGGTCTTTTTCCTGTCCACCGCCCTGGCCTTTGCCCAGGATCTGGTGGCCAACCTGGCCACCGGCCGCATCCTTCGCCCCGTCATCCTGGAAAAGAAGCTGGCCCCGGAAAAATCCGCCTTTATCTCCCTATCCGCCGCTCCCAACATCGGCGCGCCCATCCCCTACGGCACCTACTTCCTCTTCTGTATCGGCATGATCACCATGCTGGTGCCCGAAGTGGCCCCCATCCCCTTTTTCCTGAAGAGCCTGTGTATGTCCTTCCACACCTGGCTGGCCGTGCTCATCGGCCTACTTCTGGCGCTGGAGATCATTCCCGACCTGGGCTACATGAAGGAGTGCCAAAAGCGGGCCCTGGAGGCGGAGGAGACCGCCGCCGGGGAGGACGCCGGGGCCGACGAGACCCTGGGGGGCGCGGACGTCAAGCCCGATTTCGGCGCCTTCTTCCTCCCGATCTTTTCCCTGGTGGCCGGCGTGGCCGTGACCTCCCTGGCCGCCGGGGAGCTGACCATGATCCCCGGCTTCTTCATCGGCGCCTTCGTGGCCGTCTTTTACACCCTGGTCCGCAAGTCCGTCAAGCCTAAGGACGTGGGCGATCTGGTGGTGGGCGGCATCATGGAGCAGACCCCCATCCTGATCCTGCTGGCCTTTGCCTTCGCCTTCGGCGCCGCCCTGCAGATGGCCGGCCTGGACCGGTTCATCGTCACCGCCATGAGCGGCACCCTGCCCCCCGCCCTGGTGCCCGTCATCGTGTTCCTCATCGGCTGCCTCATCAGCTACACCACCGGCAGCCTGGGCAGCGGCCTGGTGATCATGCTCCCCATCGCCATGCCCCTGGGCATCGCCACCGGAGCCAATCTGCTGCTCACCTTCGCCGCCACCTTCTCCGGCGCCCAGTGGGGCGACCAGCTCTCCCCCCTGTCCGACATGGTCATCGAAAACGCCGGCGCCAACAGCATCGACCCGGTGGACCTGTTCCGCTGCGCCCTGCCCTACCGCCTGATCGAGGGCGGCATCAGCCTGGCGCTCTTCCTGGTCCTGGGCCTCCTGCTCTGACCCCGGCCCCCGTATCTCTCAATATGAAAAGGAGTGTTTCGTTATGAGTTCCAGCAAGTACGCCGAGCCCTTCCGCATCAAGTCCGTGGAGATGCTGAAGGAGACCACCCCCGAATACCGCCGCAAGGTGCTGGAGGGCGTGGGCTACAACCTCTTCAAGGTCAAGGCCGACGACATCTACATCGACTGCCTCACCGACTCCGGCACCTCCGCCATGAGCGACCGGCAGTGGGCCGCCCTCATGACCGGCGACGAGTCCTACGTGGGCAACCGCTGCTTCTACGACTACGAGAAGGCCATTCAAGACCTGTTTGGCTTCCAGTACGTCATCCCCACCCACCAGGGCCGGGCCGCCGAGCAGCTTCTGGCTCGGATGCTCTACCCCAAGCGCCCCCAGGCCAAATACGTGCTGGCCAACATGGCCTTCGACTCCACCCGGGCCGCCGCCATCATCCACGGGGTCACCGCCATCGACCTGCTGGAGCCCGCCGGCTACGACACCATCCACGAGCACCCCTTCAAGGGCAACCTGAGCACGGAAAAGCTGGAGGCCTTCATCCAGGAGCACGGGGTGGACTCCATCGCCTGGGTGCAGATGATCGTCACCTGCAACTCCAACGGCGGCCAGCCCGTTTCCATGGCCAACATCAAGGCCTGCGGGGAGATCGCCCACAAGTACGGCCTGGCCTACATCGCCGACTGTGCCCGCTGTTTCGAAAACGCCTACTTCATCAAGGAGCGGGAGCCGGGCTATCAGGACAAGACCATCCGGGAGATCTGCCTGGAGATGTTCTCCTACTTCGACTACGCCTTCATGTCCATCAAGAAGGACGGCCTTGTAAATATGGGCGGCTTCTTCTGCTGCCGGGAGCAGTCCATGTACGACGTGGCCTGGGTGGACAACATGAACTACGAGGGCCACGCCACTTACGGCGGCCTGGCGGGCCGGGACCTGGCCGCCATCGCCGTGGGCCTCTACGAGGGCTCCGACTACCGCTACCTGAAGGGCCGCATCGGCCAGGTCCAGTACCTTGGGGAACGCCTGGACGAGTTCGGCGTGCCCTATGTCCGCCCCGTGGGCGGCAACGGCGTGTACATCGACGCCCGGAAGTTCTACCCCGACATCGCCCCCGAGCATTTCCCCGGCCTGTGCCTGGCCGCCGACCTCTATCTGAAGGAGGGCATCCGGGTCTCCGAGCTGGGGGCCTCCGCCTTCTCCTATAAGGACGACAAGGGCGTCATCCACTACCCGGAGATCGACCTGGTGCGCATCGCTATCTCCCGCCGGGTGTACACCAACAGCCACATGGACGTGATCGCCGAGACCCTGGGCGAACTGTTCAAGAGCGGCTCCCCCAACTTCAAGGGCATGGACAAATCCGACTGGTACGGCGCCACCACCCACTTTACCAGCAGCTACACCCCCATGTTCAAATAAGTCCTCCGCCTCTCTCCACAAAGAAGGGCCCGCCGGAACAC
Source organism: Oscillospiraceae bacterium (assembly GCA_022846075.1). Lineage (GTDB taxonomy): Bacteria > Bacillota > Clostridia > Oscillospirales > Oscillospiraceae > Vermiculatibacterium. The sequence continues at coordinate 41,538 of AP025582.1, read as the reverse complement.
TCCGGCGGGCCCTTCTTTCTTTTTCTTATACGTTGAAGCGAAATAGAACGATGTCTCCATCCTTCATCTCGTCGTCGCAAAGTCCGCTTGGCTGCGTTTCCCGCCTGCGGCGGAAAACGCCGCCCGCTCCCTTGCTCCTCCTCTCCCCAAGGAAACCTGACGGTTTCCTTGGGGACCCCTTTTACGGGGTCCTGTCAGACGTTGAACCGGAACAATACGATGTCCCCGTCCTTCATCACATATTCCTTGCCCTCGGAGCGGACAAGGCCCTTCTCCTTGGCGGCAGCCATGGAGCCGGTCTTTTGGAGGTCCTCAAAGGAGATGACCTCCGCCCGGATGAAGCCCCGCTCGAAGTCCGTGTGGATCTTGCCCGCCGCCTGGGGGGCCTTGGTTCCCTTGGTGATGGTCCAGGCCCGGCACTCGTCCTCGCCGCCGGTGAGGTAGGAGATAAGCCCCAGCAGGGTGTAGCTGGCCTTGATGAGCCGGTCCAGGCCGGATTCGGGGATCCCCAGATCCTCCAGGAAGGCCTTTTTGTCCCCGTCGTCCAGCTCGGCGATCTCCGACTCCAGCTTGGCGCAGACCGGAATGACCTGAGCCCCTTCCTTGGCGGCCACCTCGGCCACCTGCTGGTAGTAGGGCACGTTCTCGTAGTCGGCGAAGCCGTCCTCGTCCAGGTTGGCGGCGTAGATGATGGGCTTCAGGCTCAGCAGCTCGGCGGTGGCGATGAGGGCTTGGTCGTCGGCGTCGTCACAGGGGAAGCTCCGGGCGGAGTTGCCGTCGTTGAGCCAGTCCTTGAGCCGGGTGAAGAGTTCGGCCTCCCGGAGGAACTTCCTGTCCCCCTTGGCGGCGGTCTCCGCCTTCTTGATGCGCCGCTCCACCATCTCCACGTCGGCCATGATGAGCTCGATGTCGATGATGCCGATGTCCCGCAGGGGGTCGGTGGAGCCCTCCACGTGGATGATGTTCTCGTCGTCGAAGCAGCGCACCACGTGGACGATGGCGCTGCACTCCCGGATGTTGGCCAGGAACTTGTTGCCTAGGCCCTCGCCCTTGCTGGCGCCCTTCACAAGCCCGGCAATGTCCACGAACTCGATGACGGCGGGGGTGGTCTTTTTGGGGTGGTAGAACTCGCTGAGCCAGTCCAGCCGGTGGTCGGGCACGGCCACCACGCCCACGTTGGGGTCGATGGTGCAGAAGGGGTAGTTGGCGCTCTCGGCGCCGGCGTTGGTGATGGCGTTGAACAGGGTCGATTTGCCCACGTTGGGCAGGCCCACAATACCTAATTTCATCCGCTTGTCCCTCTTTCGGAAAAATTCTTCAATATATTATATCGGAAAGCGGGGGAAAAGACAAGGGAAGGTTGACGGCCCTCCGGGGCCCTTTCCAAAGGGGGCCGGGCCTCCCTTTGGAAAAACCACGGCAAGACCCCACACCTTTCGGGGCCGAATTGGTCCTCTTGCCCCTTCACAAGCCTTTCGTTTTTCGCTATAATATGGGTTACTTTGAAATCCGAAAGAAAAGGAGGTCTCCCCATGAACAGCAAAACCGCCATCCGCCACCCCGAGCTGGTGGCCATCGATGGCTCCGACGGGAAGATCTATTTCGGCGGCAGGACCGAGTGGTTCCCCTCTCCCGCCCAGCGGCAGCTGCGGGGCGGCGCCGTGGTGGCGGCGGAGGTCCTCTCCTACCTGGCCGCCACCCGCTCCAACCTCTGGGCGCTCTATCCCCCCGGGACCCGGCGCACCCAGGCCGACTTTGAAAAGCTGATGGCCAGGGTGTGGGATTTCCTCATCCCCGAGGGCCGGGAGCAGCTCACCCTCTCCAACTTTGTGGACGGCGTCACCGCCTATACCAACTTTGCGGGGCACCCCCTGGTCTTCAACGTTCTGGACATCCCCGCCGACCGGTCCAAGCGGCCCTCCGCCGACCGGTGCCAGGGCTTTATCGACGACGCCATGGACCGGGACGCCCCGGTGGCCTTTTTGAACCGCAGCTACGGAGAGCGGGAGGGGGAGGTCATCTGTAACTGGTCCCTTATCGTGAGCCAGGTGGGCAACCGGGTCATTTTGGCCGACGACGGGGTCCAGCGCCCCGTGGATTTCCGCCTCTGGCACGATACCACCTCTCTGGGCGGGGCCCTGGTCTTCGTCATCCGGGACCCGCTGTGATCCGGTATGTGGTCCTCTGGTGCCTGGCGCTGAGCCTGGCCGATTTCCTCCTCATGGGCCTGGACAAACGCCGGGCCCGCCGGGGGGAATGGCGGGTACCGGAAAAGTGGTTTTTCCTCCTGGCCCTGCTGGGCGGCGCCCCGGGGGCCATCCTGGGGATGTACGCCTTCCGCCACAAGACCCGGCACTGGTATTTCAAATTCGGCCTGCCCGCCATCCTGCTCCTCCAGGCCGGGGCCTGCGTCTGGCTGGCCCTCCGGGCCCGATGAGCGATCCTTTCCCGGGAAATAAAAACGGGGACTTCTCAAATGAGAAGTCCCCGTTTTTTTACCCCCTCAGTTTCCCCGGTAGATGGGGGCTGTGCCCGTTAGGGCCTCGGCCTGAGCCGGGTCGGCCTTACTCTGGTCCAGAGGAAGGGTAAAGAGGGTCCCGTCCTGCCCGTCCTGGTAGGAGATGGCCCCTTCCCCGTCCACGGCGAAGATCTCGGCGGAGGGGATCTGGTGCTCCCCGGCGTAGACCGCCAGATAGACGGTGTGGTCGGCAAAGACCTCCAGGCTGTCGCAGGCGAAGAGATAGTATACCCGGCCGTCCAGGGCGAAGCTGGAATATCCGCCGCCCAGGGTCCAGGCGTTGACCTGCCAGGGGAGATAGCCCTCCACCAGGGGACTGGCGGTGAGCCCCACCGCGGCGTCGGTGAGGGGGCTGCCGTCGGCGGCGGCGACGGACAGCACGGCGTAAGTCCGGCCGGTATCCACCTCCTGGGTCAGGCTGGACAGCCCTTGGCCGCTGACCAGTCCCGCCAAGGTGACGTCATAGTCCCCCACCCGGGCGGCGGCGTCCATGGCTACCGCCCCGTCGCTCTGGAAGGCCTGGGCCAGGGCGGGGTCTCCCACCGCCTCGGCCACCTGTTTGGGGCTGAGCAGGGCCACGGCGGCGGAAGCGGTGACGGCCAGGGCGGCCACCAGGGCGGCGGCGATCAGGCCGGTCCTCATATTGAACTTTTTCATCGGCGCGTTCTCCTTTTCTCGGGCCAGGGCGGTCAGGCGCGCCACCGTCCGCTCCTGGAAGTCGGGACGGAACGAAACGGCATCCACTTCGGCACGGTAGGTCCTTCGGTTCATGTGTCGTCCTCCTTCAATAGTTCCCGCAGGCGTTTGCGCCCACGGGCCAGGCGGGTCCCCACGGTGGGGGAGGGGAGCGCCAGCAGCCTGGCGATCTCTTGGATGGAATAGCCCTCGTAGTAATAGAAATGGATCACGGCGCTGTACGCCTCGGGCAGGGCGCGGACAGCGGAAAGGAGGGAGCCGTCATTGTCCTCAGCGGATACGGCGAGGGCCTCGTCCAGGGGGGCGTCGTCACGCCGGCCCCGGCGCAGGTCGCTGGCCCGGTTCAGGGTGGCGCGCAGCAGCCACGCCTTCTCGTGCTCCCCGTCCCGGAAACAGGGGGCCTTGGTCAGCAGCCGGACAAATACGTCCTGCACCGCGTCTTCCGCGTCGGCTGGGGTGGATACCCGTGTCATCGCGGCCCGGAGGAGCATGGGGCTGTACGCCTCCACCACCCGGCGAATCTCTTGCTCGGACAGCTCCATTTGCTCAACTCCCTTCACCTATAACACGTTTGAGCGGGGCGTATTTTTTCACCCCTCAACTAAAAATCTACCCCATTCTACTCCCCGGCGGTTTTTCTCCCGGGGAAATGGTGGTATGATGAACCAAGGACGCCGGGGCCAGAGCCCGGCCCAAATCCACAGGACAGGAGAACATACAACATGGAACAGCCGACGAAAATGACTATGGGGGCCATGCTGGCGGCCCTGCGCAAAGGCCGGGGCATGACCCAGGCGGAGCTGGCGGAACAAATGGGGGTCACCGATAAAGCGGTGTCCAAGTGGGAGCGGGACATCTCCTGCCCGGACGTGAACGTCCTGCCCCGGCTGGCGGAGCTTTTCGGGGTCTCGGTGGACGAGCTGCTCCAGGCCCGGTCCGTCCCGGCCCAGCGGGGCGGGCGGGTCGAGATAGACCGCGTTCTCGACCTTGTCTTCAAGGCCGTCGCCCTGGCGATGGGGGTCGCCGTCGTCGTACTCTCCGCCCTGCGAAAGCTGGACCTCCACTCCGGCTTCTCCCTGATGGGCCTGGGGCTGACCTGCGCCGGGATCAGCCTCCTGCGGAACAAGAGCTGACTGCCTTGACAAACCGGCGGTCCGGGGCATATAATAATAAAAAAGGGAATGAAGTTCTCCCTCGGGCAACCGGAACCGCTGATTGAAAGCTGATGACTTCTGTGATTTTACAGTCGCAGAAAGCATCAGCTTTTTTGCGTCTGAAGGAGGATTTTTATGCTGACGTCTCTCGCCCTGATCTTTCTTGTGGGGCTGGCCGCGGCCGCGCTCTGCCAGCGGCTCCGGCTGCCCCGGCTCATCGGGATGCTGGTCACAGGTATCGTCCTGGGCCCCTTCGCCCTGGACCTGCTGGACCCGTCCATCCTGGGCATCTCCGCCGACCTGCGGAAAATGGCCCTCATTATCATTCTCATCAAGGCCGGGCTCTCCCTGGACCTGGAGGGGCTGAAACAGGTGGGGCGGCCCGCCGCCCTCATGTCCTTTCTCCCAGCCCTGTGTGAGATCGGGGCCTTCACCCTCCTGGCCCCCCGCCTGCTGGGGATCACCACCCTGGAGGCCGGGCTCATGGGCTCCGTTCTGGGGGCGGTCTCTCCCGCCGTGGTGGTGCCCAAGATGGTCCACCTCATGGAGACGGGGCAGGGCACGGACAAAAATATCCCTCAGCTCATTCTGGCGGGGGCCTCCATGGACGACATATTTGTGGTGGTCCTCTTCTCCACCTTCCTGGGCATGGCCCAGGGGGGCCCCGCCTCCCTCCTGGATTTTGCCGGGATCCCCCTCTCCATCCTTCTGGGCGTCCTGCTGGGGGCCGCCGCCGGCCTGTTCCTGGCCCTGTTTTTTGAGACGGCCTACGTCCACCGTCACCTGGTGCGCAACAGCATGAAGGTCATCGTGGTGCTGGGCACGGCCTTCCTCCTGACGGCGGCGGAAACCTGGCTGACGGGCAAGCTGCCCCTCTCCGGCCTCCTTGCCGTCATGGCCATGGCCTGTGTCCTCCGACAGAAAAGCGACCCCCAGGTCTCCCGGCGGCTGTCGGAAAAGTTTGGAAAGCTGTGGCTGGCGGCCGAGGTCATCCTCTTCGTCCTGGTGGGCGCCGCGGTGGACGTCCGCTATACCCTGGCCGCCGGCCCCGCCGCCCTGGCCATGATCCTGCTGGCCCTGGCCATCCGCTCTGTGGGGGTGCTCCTCTGCCTTGTTGGGACCGCCCTGTCGGCCCGGGAACGGCTCTTCTGCGTCATCGCCTACCTGCCCAAGGCCACCGTCCAGGCCGCCATTGGGTCCGTGCCGCTGGCCGCCGGCCTGCCTTGCGGAAAGCTGATCCTCTCGGTGGCCGTCCTGGCCATCCTCATCACCGCCCCCCTGGGGGCCATGGGCATGGACCTGGCCGCCCCCCGGCTCCTCCGCCGCCGCGGCTGAACCGGAAGAAAGAGCGGGCCCCCTGGGGGGCCCGCTCTCTGTTCACTCTTTTTTCCCCAGCTTGTGCTTGGTGCCGTCCGGCTCCTGGATGTAGGTGTTCTCCAGGTTGGCCGTCAGGCTCTCCCGCACCGCCGCCACGTACTGCGCCCGGAGGGCGGCCTGTTCTTCCTTCTCGGCCTCGGTCAGGCCCTCGGGGGTCCGGGACTTCCGGGCCAGGGCGTTGATACGGTCGATCTGCTCCTGTGTGATCATACATATCGCTCCAATACTAACATGATACGGCCTTTTTTGGACACGCCGCCCATCTCCTTGAGCAGGCACTTCCCCAGGCCCCGGCAGGTGATCACGTCCCCCTGCTCCACCGCCCGGTCGGGCTTGACGCAGGGGCGGTAGTTCAGCTCCACCTTGCCCGAGGAGATGAGCCCGGCGGCCTTGCCCCGGCCCATGGAGAAGCCGGAGGCCATCACGGCGTCCAGACGAGGGGAGGACACGGTGTCCCGGTGGGTCCGCACCTCCACCAGGGGCGGCTCCACCTCCTCCAGGCCGATCTCCTCCACCTTTAATTTTGCCCGGCCGGCCCCGTCCCAATTCTGGAGGAGGAAGGGGCACAGCTCCCGGAATACCAGCACGTCGCACACGCCGGGACGCACCAGGATATCGCCCACCTTCTCCCGGTCCAGCCCTTGGCCCAGAATGGCCCCCAGGAAATCTCGGTGGGTGAGGGCCTCCCCCGACTGCCAGCGGCACCGGAGGGCGGCAAAGGGCGGCTCCCAGTCCACCTCCTCCTGCCAGTCGGGGAGGAAGGCGCACACCTTCCGTTCGGCGTCCTCAAATCCGCCGGAGAAAAGGTGGCGGGGATGCCCCGCCGCGGCGATCAGGCGGCCGGCGGCCTCCTGCTGGGCCTCCGAGAGGAAGAAGGTGCAGGCGGGGGCCCCACGCTGGGCGGTCTCCAGCTTGTCCAGAACCCGGGCCAGGAACAGCCGCTCCTCCCCGGACTGGGCCACCTGATTCAAAAGCTCTGTTTTTGTCACTGGGCGTCAATACCCCTCTTCTAAATATGACTTGCCACACTTCTTGAATTTTGATGCTATCATATCAGGCCTTCTCTGTCAACGCATCTTTCAGACTCTTTTGCACGCTCATAAATCCGCTGATTGATTCCCCGTGAAGGCCCGGCCTCCGGCGGCTCCCCTTTCTTTGTGAAGAAAGGGGAGTGGAAGAAGCCCAGGGGGAGAGTTTCGACTCTCTCCCCCTGGACCCCCTCTCAACGACCAGCCAAGGGGGCCTCGGCCCCCTTGGCTGGATTATCTCCCGGGGCTGTCCACAAGAGGGTAGGGAAACCCCGTCCCCTTACTTTGTAACGGGTTCGGAGTTCGGCAGGTTTTAGGCTTCCCCTGGGGGAAGCTGTCGAGCGAAGCGAGACTGATGAGGGGAAGTTATCGTTTTGGTAGAGCCTTTCGTGTTTTCCACAGTTCCCCTCATCCGTCAGCCCTTCGGGCTGCCACCTTCCCCCGAGGGGAAGGCCAAGGGCGCGGAAAAACGAACCCCGTGGCCGCTACAAAGTGCGGCCACGGGGTTTCCTTACGCTCTTGTGGACAGCTCGGGGAGGTTTCCAAAGGAGGGGCGCCCGCAGGTGCCCCTCCTTTGGTCGTTGAGAGAGGGGGCCTCGGGGGAGAGAGAGTCGAAACTCTCTCCCCCGAGTGCTTTCTTTGGGGGTGTGGGGGGGCTATTCTTTCCAGAAAGAATAGCCCCCCACGTTTCCCTCACCTTAGAAGGTGGGCAATCACCCCATCTTCCCGACGACCCCGGCGCACCGGGGGCACAGCTCGGGATGCGCCCCATCCTCTCCCACGTGCTCGTCGTGGTTCCAGCACCGCACGCACTTGGGCGCCTCGGACAGCTTCACGGCGATGGTGCAGGGCACCAGGCAGTCCTCCGCCTTCTCGCCCTCCACGCTCTGGGTGGTCACGGTGACCTTGGACACGATGCACAGCGCCGCCAAATCGACGCCCCGCAGGAACTGGGCGTCCTTCTCCCCCTCCACCGAGAGGGTGACCTCGGTATCCTGGGCCTTCTTGAAGACCCCGGCGGCCCGGGCGTTCTCCAGGGCCTTGTTCACGGCGTCCCGGACGGAGATCAGCAGGCCCCAGCGGACCTCGTCGGCCTGGGACAGGGCCAGCTCGGCGCGGTAGTCGGGCATGTCGTTCAAGACCACGCTCTCGCCGTTGTCGGCCTTGGCGTGGGGCATGGCGGCCCAAATCTCGTCGGAGGTGAAGGCCAGGATGGGGGCGATGAGCCGGGTCATGCCGTCCAGGATGAGGTAGAGGGCGGTCTGGGCGGAGCGCCGGTCGCCCTCCTCCCCGCAGTAGAGCCGGTCCTTGATGACGTCCAGATAGAGGTTGGACAGGTCGATGACGCAGAAGTTGTACACCGCCCGGTAGACGGCGTGGAACTCGTAGCGGTCGTAGGCCTCCCGCACCGTCTTCACCAGGGCGTTGAAGCCGTGGAGGGCAAACCTGTCCAGCTCGGCCAGCTTGTCATAGGCCACCATGTCCCGGTCCGGGTCGAAGCCCGCCAGGTTGCCCAGCATATACCGGGCGGTGTTCCGGATTTTCAGGTAGGCCTGGGAGAGCTGCTTCATGATGTCCCCGGAAATGCGCATGTCCTGGGTATAGTCGGCGGAGGAGACCCACAGCCGCAGCATGTCCGCGCCGTAGTCCTTGATGACCTCCTCGGGCCCCACGGCGTTGCCCAGGGACTTGTGCATGGCCTTGCCCTCGCCGTCCACGGTCCAGCCGTGGGTGACGATCTGCTTATAGGGGGCCACGCCGTTGGTGGCGATGGAGGTGAGCATGGAGGACTGGAACCAGCCCCGGTACTGGTCGCCGCCCTCCAGGTAGAGGTCGGCGGGGTACTTCAGATAGTCCCGCTCCTCACAGACGGCGGCCCAGGTGGAGCCGGAGTCGAACCACACGTCCATGATGTCGGTCTCCTTGGAGAAGTGGGCCTTGCCGCACTTGGGGCAGACGAAGCCCTGGGGCAGCAGCTCTTCCGCAGTCTTGTCAAACCAGATGTTGGAGCCGTGGGCCCGGAAGAGCTCCGCCACCCGGGCGATGGTCTCGGGGGTGACGATATCCGCGCCGCAGCCGTCGCAGTAGAAGATGGGGATGGGCACGCCCCACACCCGCTGGCGGGAGATGCACCAGTCGTTGCGCTCGGAAATCATGGAGATCATCCGCTCCTTGCCCCAGTCGGGCTTCCAGCGGATGTCCTCGCAGGCGTCCACCGCCGCCTGCTTGATGGCGTCCACGGAGCAGAACCACTGCTCGGTGGCCCGGTAGATGATGGGGTGCTTGCACCGCCAGCAGTGGGGGTAGGAGTGGGTGATGTTCTCCTTGGCCAGCAGGGCGCCCTCCTTCTCCAGGTCCTCCACCACCATGTCGTTGCCCTTGGCGTAGAACTGGCCGTTGTAGCGCTCGTCGGTCATGACGCCCTTGGCGTTCACCGGCACGGGGGTGCCGATGTGGGTCAGGCCCTCCTGGTCGTACTGGCGGCAGATGTTGAAGTCGTCCGCGCCGAAGCCGGGGGCGGTGTGGACGCAGCCGGTGCCGGCGTCCAGGGTCACGTGGTCGCCGCACAGCAGCACACTCTCCCGGTCGAAGAGGGGGTGCTTGGCGGTCATCAGCTCAAATTCCGAGCCCTTGAGCTTGGCCAGGACCGTACAGGCGGCGAAGTCGATGCCCGCGGCCTTGCACACGGCGGGGGCCAGCTCCTCGGCCAGGATATAGGTCTCCCCATTGGGGGCCTTCAGCAGCACGTAATCGAACCCGGCGTTGACGCAGATGGCCATGTTGCCGGGGATGGTCCAGGGGGTGGTGGTCCAGATGACGAAGAAGGTCCTGGACAGGTCGGCGTACTGGGCCAGCTTGCCCTTGTCGTCCCGGACGGGGAACTTGACGAAGAGGGTGGTGCAGGGGTCGTCGGCGTACTCGATCTCCGCCTCGGCCAGGGCGGTCTGGTCGTGGGGGCACCAGTACACCGGCTTCATGCCCTTGTAGATGAGGCCCTTTTCCGCCATTTGGCCGAAGACCTCGATCTGCCGGGCCTCGAACTCCGGCTTGAGGGTCAGGTAGGGGTCGTCCCACTCGCCCAGGACCCCCAGGCGTTGGAACTGCTCGCGCTGCTTGTCCACGAAGGACAGGGCGTATTCCCGGCACTTGTCCCGGAACTCTGCGGTGGTCAGCTCCTCCCGCTTGACCTTCTTGTCCTTCAAAATAGCGGACTCGATGGGCAGGCCGTGGGTGTCCCAGCCGGGGACGTAGGGGGCGCAGAAGCCCATCATGTTCTTGGACTTGACGATGATATCCTTCAAAATCTTGTTGAGGGCGGTGCCGATGTGGATGTTGCCGTTGGCGTAGGGGGGGCCGTCGTGGAGGATAAAGGTGGGCTTGCCCTCGTTGCGCTTCACCATCTTGTGGTAGAGGTCCTTTTCGTACATGGCCCCCAGCATGTCGGGCTCCCGCTTGGGCAGGCCCGCCCGCATGGGGAAGTCGGTCTCGGGCAGGTGTACGGTCTTGTTGTAGTCCATGGGTGGATTCTCCTTTTATGTGAAAGTTTTTAGTATTCTACAATCGCCTTCCGGCAGCCGTCGCAGAGGTAGGCGGGAACGCCTTTGGCGCTTAGGGAAAAGGGGCTGATGGTGACTCTCTCCGCCGGAAAGCTGGCCGGTTCCTCGGAGATCCAGCGGATCCAATACCCACCTGCCGTCATGCGGCCGGCCCGCATTTCTTTTCCGCATTGGGGACAGATCATAACATCACCTCAACAAAAAGCGCCTTTGTCTCCTGATAAGAGACAAAGGCGCAAACCTCTGCGGTACCACTCTTGTTGCCATGGACAAAGCCATGGCCCCTCGTCGGCGGATAACGGTGCCAGCCGCCGGGGCCTACTGCTGGTTCAGCCCCGTCGCTCGGAGGTGATGTCTTCGCCCCTTTTCCCCTCCGCCTTGCACCAGACCGGCGGCTCTCTGGGCGGGATAGGGGGTTACTTGTCCTCGTCACAGCGTTTCACTTCAAGCATTTTATCCGCTTTGGGCAGGGATGTCAAGGGGGAAATGGGGCTCTGGGGGTGATTGCACGTCGGGACGTGCGTGCTTCTGGGGGATGTTTCTTTTCCCGAGGAAAAGAAACATCCCCCAGACCCCCAAAGAAAAGTCTCTGGTGCTGACCTGCTCGCAGGCTCCCTTTTTAGTAGCAGGTCTACTGCTCATTGATAAGGGGGAAACCACGGGTGCGTCTGTGCGACTCGTGGTTCTCCTTGCGCCGCTCGGCCGCTGACGTGTTCTTAATTGAAAGTTGGTCTTTAGCCTTCCCCCTGGGGTTGGCTGTCCGTTAGCGGCTGTGCCGCTTACGGACAGCTCATGCCCTGCGGGTAGAAGGTGGCAGCCGGTCGGGCTGACGGATGAGGGGAACTTCGGAAAACACGAAAGGCCCTGCTAAAGAGATAAGTTCCCCTCATCAGTCTGCTTCGCAGACAGCTTCCCCCAGGGGAAGCCTAAGACCTGCCGAACCCAGGCGTGCACACAAAAAGAAACCCCCGGCCTCACGGCCGGGGACTTTCCCTCATTTGATCTCGTAGTCCTTCCCGAACTTCAGGTGGTTGAAGTCGATGCGCTGGGTGGGGGACTCGTCCTCCTCCACGGTGTCGTCTTCCTCCGCCTCAGCCTCCGGGGCCTCCTCGGCCCCGGCGTGGCGGGCCGGGCCCTTCTTCAGCTCCTCATAGAGGCTGTCCCCCTCCAGGGGAGCGGTGGGCTCTTCCGCCTCTTCGGGCAGCTCCTTCTCCACAGCCTTCTCCACCGCATCGCCGATGGCGTCGGCCGCCTGGGCCACAAAGTCGGGCTTGGCGGGGGCGGCGGTGAGCTTGGAAAGGCCGCTCAAATAATCCATCTCGTGCTGGTAGAGGTCCTTCAGCTTGGAGATATAGGCCGCGGTGGCGTTCTGGGCGGCGGTGAGGCGCAACTGCTCGTTCTCCACCTCCTGGCGCAGGCCGGCCATTTTCTCGTTGACCTCCCGCTCCGCCTGGCCCAGCAGGGCCGCCTTCTTGTCCTCCGCCTCGGCCACCATCTGGTCGGCCATCTTCTGGGCGGACAGCAGAGCCTTGCGCATGGCGTCCTCCGTGGAGCGGTATTCCTCCACCTTGTCCGCCAGCACCTTCATCTTGGCCTTGAGGGCCGCGTTCTCCTTGTAAAGGGTGGTGTAATCGCCGGTGAGCAAGTCCAGAAACTCGTCCACCATGGCCATATTGTAGCCGCCGAAGGACGCCTTGGCAAAGGCGTGCTCGGCCACTTCCTGCGGAGTCAGCATCGTTCATCCCACGCTTTTTATCTTATTTTTTAGAAGTACAGCCCGTTGTTTTCCAGCTCGTCGATCAAATCCCCCAGGATGTCCACGTTGTAGGGGGTGATAATGTAAGTGGAGATGGCCACCTTCTTGATCTTGCCCTCCTGGGCGTAGGCCACGCCGGAGAGGAAGTCCAGCAGCCGCCGGGCCACGTCCTTGTTGGTGGACTCCAGGTTCAGCACCACCGTGCGCTTCTCCCGCAGGTGGTCGGCGATCTCGGCGGCGTTCTCGAACCGGTCGGGCTTCACCAGCACCACCTGGAGCTGGGTGGTGGTGTGGATGTTGACCACCTTATTGCTCCGCCGCTCGGGGCGCTCGGTGTCGTAGAGGGAGGCCGTCTCCTGCCGGGGGGCGGGCTTTTCCTTCACCGCGGTGCGGTCCAGCCGGCCGGTGCCCATGGCGTCGAAGTCGTCAAAGCCCTCATCCTCGTCCTCATCCTCATAGGGGCGGGCAATTCGTTTCAGTTCATCCAGAAATCCCATGTTCCGGTTCCTCCTAAAAATTCGTGGTTCCTCAATTTGCCTTGACGCCCATGGGAGGCCGGGCCCCGAAGAGGGCCGTGCCCACCCGGACCAGGGTGGCCCCCTCCCGGACGGCGTCGGCGTAATCGCCGCTCATTCCCATGGAAAGGCAGTCAATGTCAGATTTATTATCATCCATTTTTCGTTTTATGTCAACATAAAGCTGGTACATTTCCCGGAAAAATCCACGATTTCCGTCGGGACCCGCGACCGGAGGGATGGCCATGAGGCCTCTCAGACGCACATGGGGCATCTCCCGCGCCTTCCGGGCCAGGTTTTCCACCTCGCCGGGGGCGATGCCGGATTTGCTCTCCTCGCCCCCCACGTTCACCTCCAGGAGGATGTCCTGGACGATGTTCAGCTTGGCGGCCTCCTTCTCGATGGCCTCCAGCAGATGCTCGGAGCCCACCGATTCAATGAGGTCCACCCGGCCCACCACCTTGTTCACCTTATTGGTCTGGAGGTGGCCGATGAAGTGGAGGGCGGCCCCGGCGTAGGCGTCGGCCTCCAGATGGGCGGTCATCTCCTGGACCCGGTTCTCCCCGCAGACGGTGATCCCGGCGGCAATGGCGGCACGGACGGTGTCGTCGGTCTGGACCTTGGTGGCGGCCACCAGGGTGATTTCAGCGGGGTCCCTGCCCACCTCACGGGCGGCCCGGGCAATGGTTTCCTTCACCTGACGGACATTTTCTTCCAGCGACATGACGAATACCTCTCTTTCTATAACTGACAAAGATCCCCGCGGGACCGGCCCGGCGGGATCAATCCACCACTTTGCCGTCCCAGATCTCCTGACTGGCCACGATGACCGGGTCCCCCGGCCGGAGGGCCTTTTTCTCCTCCTTCTCCGGGGCCTCCACCGCCAGCACCGGCTTCACCAGGTAGTAGTCCTCCCCTTGGGCCAGCACGGACACGGGCTTGAACTCCGCCTTGGCCCCCACCTGGACATACACGCCGGTGACCCCGGCCTCGTCCATGCGGACGGCGGCGGTGGGCACCCGGATGCCGCTTTGGGAGGAGAAGATCAGATCCACCGTCTGGCGGCGGAGCAGGGTGGTGTTGGAGAGAAACCGGGTGGAGGACAGGGTGACGGCCACCCGGCCGTTTTCCGGGGCGCTGATGCGCTCCACCGTCATCTTCACCTCCCCGGACCAGTCCCGGGAGAACCGGGCGGTGACGGTGCCCCCCTCCAGCAGGCGGGAGGCGTCTGTCTCGGACAGGGGGCAGATGAAATACCAGGTGGTGTCGGTGATCAGCTTGCACAAGGCGTCGGCCCCGGTGTGGACGCTCTGCCCCTCCAGCCGGTCCAGATAGGAGGGGGAGAGCCCCTCCAGGGCGGCGGGGGTGAGGATGTCCTCATACCCGTCCACCTGGCCGGAAAAAATGCCGCTCTGTCCCACGGTGATCCGGCCCATGTCCTGGGCCGCCTGGGCCCTCAGGACGTCGATCTCCCGCCGGGTGCTGTCCAGGGCGGCGGTGAGGTCGTCGGCATTGCCGTAGCGCAGGGCTTGCTGAAACACGGCGCTTTTAAAGGAGAGGGTCTCGTTTTCCAGATGGGTGAAATCCCCCGCCTCCACCGACGAGCGCAGCTCCACCATGGCGTCGATGACGTTCTGGTTGGACTGGTCGCCCTGGCTCCCGGCGGCGGCGATGGCGGCGGACATCTGCTGTGCCTCCTGCTCCAAAGCCTCCAGCCGGTTGGACCGCTCCACCGACGCCTCGTCGGCGTAGAGCACGGCCACGGTGGACCCCGCCGCCACCTTCTCCCCCTCGGAGGGGATGAGGCGGACGATGCCTCCGGTGCCGGAGAGCACGGTCTCCTGCCGCACCAGGTAGCCGGTGGCCTCCACCGCGTCGTCCACGGCGTAGGCATAGGCCTGGACGGTGGGGTAGGGGTCCCGGAAGCTCCGCCAGGCCGCCCCGCCGAAATAGAGCAGGATGGCCAGCAGAAACAGAAGCATCACGATTCGGTTGAGGATGGTACCCTGCTTCATGGGGCAGGCCTCTCTTTCGAGGACGGCACGGGGGAAAGCGGCCCTTTGGGGCCCCATCGCGGATGGGGCGGCGCCCAATGGCGCCGTGAACCTCCCGGCCGCCAATGGCGGCGGAGAGTCCCCGCGGGGTGGTTTTGCCGGCCGAGGATTTCATTTCTGAAGGGATCCCCGCCCGGCGGAAGCCGGATGGGGGACTTATGTATCGGGGGTCAGGTCAATGGGGTGCTCCGGCACCACGGTGGAAATGGCGTGTTTGTAAATGATCTGCTGCTTTCCGTCGGTCACCAGCACCACCACAAAGGGGTCGAAGCCGGCGATCTTCCCCCGCATCTGGAAGCCGTTCATGAGGAACAAGGTCACCGGCTCCTGGGCGCGGCGGGCGCGGGAGAGAAACAAATCCTGCAGGTCGTTGGGTCTGGACATAGGGGAAACATCCTTTCTCTATTAGATGTTTCCATAATATACCAAATTTAGGTCGAATCCTGTCGGTTTCTGTCAAGCCCGCTTGAACTGCTTTTCCAGCTGGCTCCGGGTCAGCTCTATGGCCACCGGCCGGCCATGGGGACAGTATTTGACCTCTCCGGCTATGACGGCCTTGGCCACCCGGGCCAGCTCCTCCGGGGCGTTTTTCCAGCCCCCCTTGATGGCGGCCTTGCAGGCCATGGTGTGGAGAATCTCGTCCCGGCGCTGGGCGTCCCCGGCGGAGCCGGTGGCCAGGAGCTTCCCGGCCACCTCGGTGAGGGTGGCCTCAATGTCGCCGGGGTCCACGTAGTCGGGGATCCGCCGGACGGCCAGGGAACCTCCGCCGAAATCGGTGACCTCGAAGCCCAGCCCCTCCAGCTCCTCCAGGTGGTCCAGCAGGGCGGCCCCCTCTTCGGGGGCGGGGGTGAACACCGTGGGGGTCAGAAGCTCCTGGGACATGGGCTGGTAGTCCTGGGCCCGCATCCGGTCAAAGTTCATCCGCTCGTGGGCGGCGTGCTTGTCGATGAGCAGGGCCTTGTCCCCCTGCTCCACCAGGATGTAGGTGCGGAACAGCTCCCCGGCCACCCGCCAGGGGATCTCCGGCTCCTCCGCCGGGGGCTCCGGCTTCCTGGGTTCCGGTCTTTGGACGGGCGGGGGAGGGGGCGGGATTTGCCGCTCCAAAGGCGCGGCCTCAGGCCCATCGGCCCCCGGCAACACGGAAGGTCTCTCCTCAGCCCTCTGCCCCATGGCAGGCTGGCTTTCCCCAAGGGAAATCCCCGTCCCTAAAGCCTTCCCCCCGGGGGACACCCCAGGGTGGCTTCTCTTGTCCCTGCGGGACAATTCACCTTCAGGTGGCATTTGCGCAGCAAATGACGGATGAGGGGAACCTTTCGTCAAGGTCGTACCCCCCGCTCCTCCCTCGGGCCGCTCCGGCCATGCACGAGGAGCCTTGGGTGCGGTAAAGTCATGAAGCGGCAAGGACGTCTGCCGCTCTGTCACCGTGTCGTGGGCCTTGGGGGCGGCCACCACCGCCGCCGGGCGGGACTGGTCGGCCCCCAGGGCGGCCAGGACGGCGTAGTACACCGCCGAAAAGACTTGCCGCTCGGCGCCGAACTTCACCTCCTGCTTGGTGGGGTGGACGTTCACGTCCACGGCGTTCAGCTTGGTGGTCAGATGGAGGACGCAGCCGGGGAACTTGCCCACCATCCTCTGGTTGGCGTAGGCCTGCTCCACGGCGGCGGTCATGGTCTTGGACTTGATGTACCGGCCGTTGACGAAGAAGAACTGATACCCCCTGGTCCCCCGGCAGCAGGCGGGGAGGGAGGTGAAGCCGGACACCGTCATGCCCTCGCCGCTGCCCTCCACCTTGGTAAAGCCCAGGGCCATGTCCCGGCCCAGCACGGCGTAGAGGGCGGAGCGCAGCTGGCTGTCCCCGGGGGTCAGCAGCTCCTGCTTCCCGTCCTTCAAAAACTTGAAGCTCACCTCAGGGTGGGCCAAGGCCTGGCGCTGGACGGCGGCAAGACAGGCCGCCCCCTCGGCGGCGTCTTTTTTCATAAATTTGAGCCGGGCGGGGGTATTGTAGAAGAGGTCCCGCACCAGCAGGGTGGTCCCCGCGGGACAGCCCGCCTCCTCCTTCCCCGTGACCACGCCTCCCTCCAGGGTGAGGGAGGTGCCCAGGGTGTCCTCCAGCCGGCGGGTCAGCAGCTCCACCCGGGCCACCGAGGCGATGGCGGCCAGGGCCTCCCCCCGAAAGCCCAGGGTGCCGATGGCCTCCAGGTCGTACTCGCTGCGGATCTTGGAGGTGGCGTGGCGGAGGAAGGCGGTCTCCACCTCTCCGGGGGCGATGCCGCAGCCGTCGTCGGTGACCCGGATGAGGGACATGCCCCCGTTCTGGATCTCCACCGTGATGGCGTGGGCCTGGGCGTCGATGGCGTTTTCCACCAATTCCTTCACCACCGAGGCGGGCCGTTCCACCACCTCGCCGGCGGCGATGAGGTCGGCCACGTGGGAATCCAGCTGTTGAATGTGAAGCATGTCGTCACCTTCCTTTCCGTCGGTAAAATCGAGGGCGCCGGGCTTTGGTTCAGTGCAGGGCCAGGGCCAGAACAAAGACGTTGATGGCGGTGTGGAGCCCCACGCTGCCCCAGATGGAGCCGCCGTTGTCGTAGCACCAGGTCAGGGCCGCCGACATGGGCAGGTAGTAGATCGTCAGCAGGAGGTACCTGGGGTCCCCCAGCTCAATGGCATACCGCCACACACAGGCCAGGGCATACCCCAGGATGGTGACCACATAGGCCAGCACCCGGCTGTACCGCCGCAGGGAGCCGAAGACCAGCCCCCGGAAGAGGGCCTCCTCGATGACGGGGATGAGCACCAGCACCAGCACGGCGGTGGGGAGGGGGGCCAGGGCGAACTCCGCGGCATACTGGGCCGGGATCGGGTCGGCCACCGGGAGGGGGAGAAAACCCACCAGGAAATGAAGGATCCCCGCCCCGGCAAAGCCCGCCAGCAGGCCGAAGAGGTTCTCGGGCAGCCAGTCCAGCAAGTCCTCAAAGTCGCTTTTCAAAAAGCTCCAGAACACCATCAGGGCCAGGACGAAGAGGAGAGAGTAATAGACCACGTTGGCCTCGGCGGTGAGGGGCTCCCCCTCGCCCAGCAGCATCCTCTGGGCCCAGCTGTTCAGGTAGGGGAACACCAACAGGTAAAGCGCGAAGAAGACCCACCCCCGCTGGCGCTCGGAGCTAGTCATTTTCGATTTCCAGGAACGGCGGAACATGGGCGGGCCTCCTTTCTTTTCTGTTTGGGTCATCCATTAGCTTAAACGGGGAAAAACCGCCGCCGCGGGGGAAGCGGGGGACGGCGGCTCGCCCCGTCACAGCTCCTTTTTCATCTCATACAGAAGGTTCATGGCCTCGATGGGCGTCAGCGTATCCACATCCACTGCCCGGAGACGGTCGGCCACAGACTGGGCCCCCAGATCTCCCAGGGAGAACTGTCCGTCCTCCGGGGCGGCGGAGACGGCGGGCAGGGGCACCCCCTCGGTCTCCAGCTGGTCCAGGATCACCTTTGCCCGGGAAATCACCTTGTCGGGCACCCCGGCCAGCTTGGCCACCTCGATGCCGTAGCTGGCGGCGGCGGGGCCCCGGACGATCTTCCGCAGGAACAGGATGTCGTCCTTTTTCTTCTTGGCGGCGATGTTGTAGTTCTTCACCCCGCCGATCTCCCCCTCCAGGTCGGTAAGCTCGTGGTAGTGGGTGGCGAAAAGGGTCTTGGCCCCCAGACGCCTGCGGTCGGCGCAGAACTCCAGCACCGCCCGGGCGATGGCCATGCCGTCGTAAGTAGAGGTGCCCCGGCCGATCTCGTCCAAAATGAGAAGGCTTTTGGCCGTGGCGTTTTTCAACAGCTCGGCCACCTCGGTCATCTCCACCATAAAGGTGGACTGGCCGGCGGAGAGGTCGTCGCTGGCTCCGATGCGGGTGAACACCCGGTCCACGATGCCCACCCGGGCGGCCTTGGCGGGGACAAAGGAGCCCATCTGGGCCATGAGGACGATGAGAGCCACCTGCCGCATATAGGTGGATTTACCCGCCATATTGGGGCCGGTGATGATGCTCACCATGTCCTCTTTCCCGTCCATGTGAGTGTCGTTGGGGACGAAGAGCTCCCCCTTCCGGGTCTTTTCCACCACGGGGTGGCGGCCCTCGGTGATGTCGATGACGTCGCTGAGGTCCACCTGGGGCATGCAGTAGCCGTTCTCGGCGGCCACCCGGGCGAAGGAGCACAGCACGTCCACCTGGGCCACGGCGGCGGCGGAGCGCTGGATGTCGGCCACCCGGTCGGCGGCCGCCTGCCGCACCTGGCAGAAGAGCTGGTACTCCAGGGCGGTAAGCTGGTCCTGGGCGGTGAGAATGGTGTGCTCCATCTCCTTGAGTTCAGGGGTGATGAACCGCTCGCAGTTCACCAAGGTCTGTTTGCGGATATAGGTATCGGGCACCTGGGCATAATTGGCCTTGGACACCTCGATGTAGTAGCCGAACACCTTGTTGAAGCCCACCTTCAGGCTCTTGATGCCCGTCTTTTCCTTCTCCTGGGCCTCCATGGCGGCCACCATGTCCTTGCCGCCAGTGAGGATGCCCCGCAGCCGGTCCACCTCGGCGTCGTAGCCGTCCCGGATGAAGCCGCCCTCCCGGACGGAGAAGGGGGGCTCCTCCACAAAGGCGGCGTCGATCTGCCCCCGCAGGTCGGCCAGGTCGTCCAGGCTCTCCCGCAGGACGGAGAGGAGGGAGGACTGAAAGGGGGAGAGGAGGAGCCGCAGGTCGGGCAGCCGCCCCAGGCCTCTGGACAGGGACACCAAATCCCGGCCCCCGGCGGTACCGTAGACCACCCGGCCGATGAGCCGTTCCAGGTCGGTGACCTCCTTCAGCTCCCGGGCGATCTCCTGCCGGGCCACCGAGTCCCCCACGAGGTCGGCCACCGCCCCCTGGCGCTTGCCGATCTGGACGGGGGAGAGGAGGGGCCGCTCCAGCCAGGAGCGGATGAGCCGGTGGCCCATGGGGGTGCAGGTCTTGTCCAGCACCCACAGAAGGCTCCCCTTCTTCTCGCCCCCCCGGAGGGTCTCGGTGAGCTCCAGGTTCCGCCGGGCGGTGAGGTCCAGCTCCATGAACTCCCCGGTGGTGTAGTAATTGACGCTGGACAGGTGGGAGAGATCGGTTTTCTGGGTGTCGTAGAGATAGCTCATCAGGGCCCCCACGCACCGGGTCACCGGCCCGGCGGGCAGCCCCTCCGCCCCCGGCCCGAACTGCTTTTCCACCGCCCGGGCGGCGGGGCCCGGCGCGAAGGCCTCCTCTCCGCCCCGCTCCCGGCGGCAGTCCAGCCGGGACCGGAGGAAGTCCTGGAGCAGGGGGTCCTCCCAGGCCTCGGAAGAGAGCAGGACCTCCCGGGGGGCGAAGCGGCCCAGCTCGTTTTCCACGTGCTCCCGCCAGCCCGGCCCGGCAAAGCCGGTGGCCGACACCTCCCCGGTGGACAGGTCGGCGAAGCACAGCCCCGCCTTCTCCTCCTCCAGGCACAACGCGCACAGGAAGTTGTTCTTCCCCTCCTCCAGCATGGTCTCCTCGATGACCGTGCCGGGGGTGACGATGCGGATGATGTCCCGGTCCACCAGGCCCTTGGCGGTGGCCGGGTCCTCCATCTGCTCGCAGATGGCCACCTTGTAGCCCTTGGCGATGAGGCGGGAGATGTAGGCCTCGGCGGCGTGGTAGGGCACCCCGCACATGGGGGTGCGCTCCTCGGGGGGCCGGGTCCGGTCCCGGCTGGTGAGGGTCAGCTCCAGCTCCCGGGAGGCCGTCTTGGCGTCCTCGTTGAACATCTCGTAGAAGTCCCCCAGGCGGAAAAAGAGGATGCAGTCGGGGTGGTCGGCCTTGATCTTGTGATATTGCAGCATCATGGGGGTGCCTTCTGCCATGGGGGGAGCCTCCTTTTTTCTCTGTGTGCGTCTGGGGCCATATCATGTAATATTTGGAAAATCCATTCTTGGCAACCAGGGCCGGAAATACTATAATAGGACTTGACCGACCTTTTGGTTTCAGAACAACTGCGAAATGGAGATGACGTTCCATGTCCGACTTACTCTCGCACCTGATGCAATTTGCCTACGAAGAGCGTTTCGAGCACTACCTCGCCCCCCGGCACGTGGAGTATAACAAAAGCCAAAAAACCGCCGAGGAGGCCCTGGCCCAGCTCCGCGCCCGGCTGGACCAGCCGGAGAGCGCCGTTTTGGAGCGCTACCTGGACAGCGTGGAGCTCTCCCGCTCCATCGAGGAAAAGACCCTCTTCCAGTGCGGACTGTCCATGGGGATCGAGCTTGTCCACCCGGAAACGCAGGAGAAAAGCCGAGAGTAAGCTGTGGACCGGAACGGGCCAAACATCAAGTTTGGCCCGTTTTTTATGTCTTTGCCGCCCGGCGCCGTAACGAACAGCGCTTCCCGCTGTTTTTTATAGCTTGCCTGCGGCAAGCTATAAAAAAACGGCATGCGGCCGTCCCGGCCGCGGCCTAAAATCCCAGGCATGGCCCCAGAGGGGCCATATGCCGTAAAAAATAGCTCAAAGAGCTATTTTTTATTTCCCCCGCGTCCCCGCCGGGGCCAGCTTTCCGAAGAGGGACCAGGTATTGGCTCCCGTGATCTCCACATTCTGATAAGTGCCCACCAGATCCGCCGCCCCGTCCGCCAGCCGCACCAGCCGGTTCCCCGGGGTCCGGGCGGCCAGGGGATACCGGGGGTCGTCCCCGGCGGCATCCACCAGGCACCGCAGGGTTTTCCCCACGTAGGCGGCGTGCTTTTCGGCGGAGATGGCGTTCTGGGCGGCCACCAGCCGGTCGAAGTTGGCGTGCTTCTCGGCGGCGGGCATGGGGTCGTCCATCCCGGCCGCCGGGGTCCCCGCCCGGGGGGAGTAGATAAAGGTGAAGAGGGCGTCGAAGCGGACCTCCTCGATGAGGGAGAGGGTCTCCTCAAATTCCTCGGTGGTCTCCCCGGGGAAGCCCACGATCACGTCGGAGGTGATGACCACGTCTGGGACCTGCTCCCGCAGGCGGCGCACCTTGTCCAGGTAGCCCGCCCGGTCGTAGACCCGGTTCATGGCCTTCAGCACCCGGTCGCTCCCCGCCTGGAAGGGGAGGTGGAACACGGGGGCCACCTTCTCGCACCGGGCCATGGTCTCGAAGAGCTTCTGGGAGGCGTCCTTGGGGTGGCTGGTCATGAAGCGGATGAGGAAGTCTCCGGAGATGGCGTTCACCGCCTCCAGCAGGTCGGCGAAATCCATGTCCAAGCCCAAGTCCTTGCCGTAGGAGTTCACGTTCTGGCCCAAAAGGGTAATGTCCCGGTAGCCCGCCCGGGCCAGCTCCTCCACCTCCGCCAGCACGTCCTCCGGCTTCCGGGAACGCTCCCGGCCCCGGACGTAGGGGACGATGCAGTAGGAGCAGAAATTGTTGCAGCCGTACATGATGGACACCCAGGCCTTCACGCCGTTCTGCCGCACCACGGGGATGCCCTCGGCGATGGAGCCGGGCTCGTCGGTGTTTTCAAAGACCCTGCCCCGCCGGGTCAGCACCCGGTAGAGCAGCTCGGGAAATTTCCACAGGGCGTGGGGGCCGAACAGGAGGTCCACGTGCCGGTAGGACTGGCGAATCTTCTCGGCCACCTGGGGCTCCTGGGCCATGCAGCCGCACAGGCAGATGATCTGCCCGGGGTGGCGGCGCTTGGCGTGGACCAGGGCCCCCACGTTGCCAAGCACCCGGTCCTCGGCGTGCTCCCGGATGGCGCAGGTGTTGATGACGATGACGTCCGCGTCCTCCTCAGAGTCCGTGAAGCCGTAGCCCATGGAGCCCAGGTAGCCCCGGATGCGCTCCGAGTCGGCCTCGTTCTGCTGGCAGCCGTAGGTGTCCACAAAAGCCAAGGGCTGGGCCGGCAGGGAGGCCAGCCGCTCGTGTATCTTTTCACAAAATTCCCCCTGGCGGGCGATGTCCTCCGGGGCGATTCGGATGGTCTGTCGGTCCAAGTGCGTTCCTCCGTTTTTCACATACTTTCAACTAAAAATCATACCATTTTTCTTGAGATAATTCAAGGCGGAGACATGGTTTTTTCAAGAAAAAAGCCCTCTCCAAAAAGGAGGCGCCCCCGAAGGGGGAAAGGCCCCGGCCGCGCGGCCTTTCGCGGGGCCGGGTTTTGCGAGGAAGGGGACACGGCCTTGAAACAAAAGAGGGCCTGTCGGCTTGCCGCCGACAGGCCCTCTTTTGCAATGGGAATGCTGGCAAAGACGCACGATACCAATGAGACGCATTTAAATCAGCCTGACAAACAGGAATTATTTACTGTGACCTTGAAACAGCTCCCCAGACTTTTTTAACTCCATTAGCAATTAAGAAACCGACTGCAATTCCAAAAAAATTGCAAATCAAATCATCAATATCAAAGCTTCTGCCAATAATCAACTGAAGAAATTCCACAACAGCTGGAACAATCACAGCGATTGCTAAAGCCCGTTTTTTATTTAGTCTTTCCGTTACAAACGGGAGAAAAAAACCAAACGGCATAAACATTACAAAATTGCCGACAAGCATTTCATTCACCCAACTGCTAAGTGCAAATTCGCCGCTCAGACATTTTACAATAGTGGGAATTAAGTTGACTTCACCAAATTGGAAAAATGGCCCTATATACTCCCACCAGCCAAAAAAAATACCATCATAAACCCCTAACCAAAAATTTGCTGGCAGTATTACAAGACTGCACAATCCTGTCAGGTAGCACACAAACAGTAATCGCATAGCCTCTGAAAACCATATTACATGGCATTTCCTGCGCCTTAAAAAGACTAATCTGAAAATTGTATACACAATTCCAACCACAACAGTAACCGGTACGGCCTGCAAAAAATAACCCAAAAAGGTTCCGCTATTCATTTCTGTCCGAAAACAATTATATATATCGAGAAGCATATGTACCCACCTCGAGTTCAGGTTTGTCAAGGGCGCCTTCTCCGCCTAAGACGTACTTTAAGAGCATTATAATGGATTGCCCTCCACATTGCAAAGCAATCCTGCTCCCCCAAAAATAGCGCCGCCCAAAATCTCACTGCTCCAACTTTGACCATTTCAACCTGTTCCCTCCAACTCAACCACACCGAAAGTCACAGAACCAAACCAGCCCCTTTGTTGACCTTTTTATCCGAAAAGGTTATAATAAAAGTTCAAAAACCTTTCACGGGGGAGGACCTGCGGATGCGCGCGGTGGTAACGAGAGTGAAGAACGCCCGGGTGGACATTGCCGGGGAAACGGTGGGGGAGACCGGCGGCGGCTTCCTCGTCCTGCTGGGCGTGGCCCCCACGGACACCGAGGCCCAGGCCGACCGGCTGGCCGACAAGGTCTGCGGCCTTCGGGTCTTTGAAGACGAAACCGGCAAAATGAACCGGAACCTGGAGCAGGTGGGGGGCTCGCTGCTGGTGGTCTCCCAGTTCACCCTCTACGCCGACTGCAAGTCCCGCCGCCCCGGCTTCACCGGCGCCGCCCGGCCCGACGTGGCCATCCCCCTCTACCAGCGCTTTCTGGCCCAGTGCGAGGGGCGGGGCTTCCACGTGGAGCACGGCGAGTTCGGCGCGGATATGCAGGTCTACTCCCAGAATGACGGCCCCGTCACCATCCTGCTGGACACCGACATTTTGTAGGGGCGGATCCGATCCGTCCCCAGGGCAAGGAGAATACAAATGGTAATTAAGCATCTGTTTCTACCCTCCGTATATACTAACTGCTACCTTTTGGGGGATGAGGAGAGCGGCGCCGCCGCCGTCATCGACCCCGGCGCCCCCGCCCCCGAGCTGGTGGACGCCGCCAGGGAGGCGGGGCTCACCATCCGGGCCGTCTTTCTCACCCACGGCCACTATGACCACGTGGGCGGGGTGGCCGACCTGCTGGAGCGGCTGGGCAATATCCCCGTCTACCTCCACCCGGAAGACGCGGGGAAGTCCGACCCCCTCATGCCCACCGCCGCCCTGGGGGACGTGACCCTCTGGCGGGACGGGGACGTGGTAAAGCTGGGGAACCTGAACGTGGAGGTCCTCCACACCCCCGGCCACTCCAGGGGCTCGGTGGTGCTCAAGTGCCGGGACATCCTTTTCACCGGGGACACCCTCTTTGCCGGGTCCATGGGCCGCACCGACCTGCCCGGCGGCAGCTACGAGGAGATCATGGCCTCTTTGAAGCGGCTGGGCGAGCTGGAGGGGGATTTCCAGGTCCTCCCCGGCCACGAGGGCTTTTCCACCCTGGAGGCCGAGCGGAAGGGCAACTACTATATGCGGGAAGCCCTGGCGGACGGGTAAGGTCCCCCTCATCCTCCCCCGCGGAGCACCTTCTGCCCGCAGGGTATGAGCTGTCCGCAGGCGGCATAGCCGCGCAAGGACAGCCAACCCCCGGGGAAGGCTCCCCCGGAAAAAGTCTTCCTCGGAAAATACCCCAGGAAAAGGCTTCCCCTGGGGGGAAGCTGTCGAGCGCAGCGAGACTGATGAGGGGAACCTGTCCCTTTTGTAATACCTTCTTTCGCCTAACCTTTCCATCCCCTCTCTTTCCAAAAGGAGGCCCCATGCAGATCACTCTACGCGGCCACGATTACCGCTACGCCGCCGAGCAAATGATGCTCACCCTGTTTCCCAATGAGCGGCCCGGAACGGGGGAAAATACCCTCATCCTCTCCCTCTCCAAGGGGAAAACCTGGCTCACCGCCGCCGCCAAACTGACCTATGAGGGCAAAACCTATACCGCCGCCCGCCGGGCCAAAACGGCGGCGCTCACCGGCGGGCTCACCGACGACCGGGTGTGCCAGCGCATCTTGAAGCTGGCCTTCTACGACGCCGGGGTCCGGGCCCTGGGAAAGGAACCCCCCTGGGGGGCTCTCACCGGCGTGCGGCCGGTGAAGATCCCCGCCAAGGCCATCCTCCAGGGGGCCGCTCCCGCCCAGGCGGAGCGGCTTTTGCGGGACACCTACCGGGTCTCCCCCCTCCGCCGCCGCCTGGCCATGGACTGCGCCGGGGAGAGCGTGGCCACCCAGAGGGCCCTCCGCCCCGACGAAATTTCCCTCTACGTGGGCATCCCCTTCTGCCCCAGCCGGTGCGTCTACTGCTCCTTTATCTCTTCCGCCGTGGATAAGTGCCTGCCTTTGGTGGAACCCTTCGTGGACGCCCTGGTCCGGGAAATCCAGGCCGCCGGGGCCTTGCTCCAAGAGACCGGCCGGGCCGTCCGCACCGTCTACGTGGGCGGGGGCACCCCCACCACCCTGACGGCGGAGCAGCTGGACCGGGTGCTCGACGCCATGGACCGCCACCTGCCCCTGGGGCGGTGCACGGAATTTACCGTGGAGGCGGGCCGGCCAGACACCATCACGGGGGAAAAGCTGGCCGTTTTGGCCCGTCACGGGGTGGACCGGGTGTCGGTGAACCCTCAGTCCATGTCCCAGGCCGTCCTGGAGCGCATGGGCCGCCCCCACTCCCCGGAGGACATCCGCCGGGCCTATGGGGCCGTCCGCGCCGCCGGTGATTTCGCCGTGAACATGGACCTCATCGCCGGCCTGCCTGGGGACAGCGCCGCCGGCTTCGCCCAAAGCCTGACCGAGGTCATGGCCCTGGCCCCGGAGAACATCACCGTCCACACCCTGGCCCTCAAGAAGGGGTCGCGCCTGATGGAAGAGGGGGGCGACCTGCCCTCTGCCCAGCAGGTGGAACACATGCTGGACGCCGCCTGGGCCGCTCTCCGGGCCGCGGGCTATTCCCCCTACTACCTCTACCGCCAGAAGTATATGTCCGGCTCCTTCGAGAACGTGAGCTGGGCCAAGCCGGGCTTTGCCAGCCTCTACAACATCGCCATGATGGAGGAGCTGCACACCATCCTGGCCCTGGGGGGCGGCGGGGTCACCAAGCTGGTGTGGCCCAAGACGGGCAAAATCGAACGGGCCGCCAATCCAAAATATCCCCAGGAATATCTGCGGGATGTGGACAAAATATGCCGGGAGAAGGCGGCTTTGGCCCCCTTCCTCCTGGAAACGAAGGGAGATTGAACTATGGCCTATCAGCTTAAGGAGATCAACGACCGTATCCTGGCCGACACCCCCGCCTTCCTGGCCGAATGTGACGCCGCCTACCAAAAGCGGGTGGAGGAGGCCGCCGACAAGATCATCGCCCGGCTGGACACCTCTCCCATCGTCCTCCTCTCCGGCCCCTCCGGCTCGGGCAAGACCACCACGGCTCTGAAGATCGAGGAGGAGTTGGAGCGGCGGGGGATGAACTCCCACACCATCTCTCTGGACAACTACTTCAAGACCCTGGACCCCAAAACGGCCCCCCGGACCCCCGAGGGGGATCTGGACTTCGAGTCCCCGGAGTGCCTGGACATGGAGCTGCTGGACGAGACCTTCACCCGCCTGTCCAACGGGGACCAGGTCATTATCCCCAAGTTTGAGTTCACCCGCCAGATGCGCAACGACGCCCGGGGCCGCCCCCTCAAGCTGGAGAAAAACGAGATCGCCATCTTTGAGGGCATCCACGCCCTGGGCCCCGGCATCGCCGGGCCCCACCCGGAGGCCACCAAGCTCTATATCTCCGCCCGCTCCAACGTGCTGGAGGGGGACGCCCTGCGCTTCAAGGGCACCTGGATGCGCTTGACACGCCGGGCCGTCCGGGATTACAATTTCCGGGGCACCGACGTCTCCTCCACCCTGGCCATGTGGGCCAACGTCCGCCGGGGGGAGAAGCTCTATATTTCCCCCTACAAAAATACCGCCGACATCATCGTGGACTCCTCCCTCCCCTACGAGGTCTCCGTGATGAAGCACTACGCCCTTCCCATCTTGAAGGCGGTGCCCCAGGAAAACCAGCGCCGGGCGGAGCTTTTGGACCTTATCGCCGCCTTCGACTGGTTCGAGTCCATCGACCCCGCCCTGGTGGCCAAAAACTCCCTGCTGCGGGAGTTCATCGGCGGGGGAAGCTACCACTACAAATAAAACCGCCTTTCCCCCTTGGGGGAAGAGGGCCATCACAATTTCAAAAAGGAGACTTCAAACCATGGCAGAATGCACCCACGACTGCTCCTCCTGCGGCGAGAGCTGCGGCGAGCGCACCGAGGCCTTTGACTTCAAGGCCAAGGCCAACCCCCACTCCAACGTAAAAAAGGTCATCGCCGTCATGTCCGGCAAGGGCGGCGTGGGCAAGAGCCTGGTCACGGCCTCCCTGGCCGCCGCCTGCCAGAAGGCGGGGCGGCAGGCCGCCGTCCTGGACGCCGACATCACCGGCCCCTCCATCCCCAAGGCCTTCGGCGTCCACACCCGGGCCATGGGCAACGAGGAGGGCATCCTCCCCGTCCTCACCAAGACGGGCATCAAGCTCATGAGCCTGAACCTGCTGGTGGAGAACGAGAGCGACCCCGTGGTCTGGCGGGGGAGCCTCATCGCCGGCACCGTGAAGCAGTTCTGGACCGACGTGCAGTGGGGCGACGTGGACTATATGTTCGTCGACATGCCTCCCGGCACCGGGGACGTGCCCCTCACCGTCTTTCAATCCCTGCCCGTGGACGGCATCATCATCGTCACCTCCCCCCAGGAGCTGGTGAGCATGATCGTGGAAAAGGCGGTGAAGATGGCCGAGATGATGGACCTGCCCATTCTGGGCCTGGTGGAGAATTACAGCTACTTCCAGTGCCCCGACTGCGGCAAGCGCCACGCCATTTTCGGCGAGAGCCACATCGACGACATCGCCGCCGCCCACGGCCTGAAGGTCCTGGCCCGGCTGCCCATCGACCCCAACCTGGCCGCCGCCTGCGACGCGGGCACGGCGGAGGATTTTGCCCCCAACTATCTGGAGGACGTGGCCAAAGAGCTGTAACGAAAAAGAAAAGCGCGGCCCGGTGAAGGTTCACCGGGCCGCGCTTTTTATTTCTTGTATTTCTGGCTCTGGGCCACCGCCAGCTCGTCGCAGCGGTTGTTAAATTCATTTTCCGCGTGCCCCTTCACCCAGTGGAGGTTCACGGTGTGAAACTCGCACAGCTCCAGAAGCCTTTCCCATAAATCGGGGTTGAGGGCCGGCTTCTTGTCGCTCTTGATCCAGCCCTTGGCCTTCCAGCTCTTGGCCCAGCCCTTCTGGAGCGCGTCAATGACGTATTTGGAGTCGGAGTACAGCTCCACGACGCAGGGCTCCTTCAGCGCCGACAGCGCCGCGATGACCCCGGTGAGCTCCATGCGGTTGTTGGTGGTGTGGGCCTCCCCGCCGGAGAGTTCCTTTTTGAACTTCCCGTACTGGAGGATGGCCCCCCAGCCTCCGGGGCCGGGGTTGCCGGAGCAGGCTCCGTCGGTGTAGATGGTAACAGTTTTCATAGTCCTCCCAAAGCCGTGGCAGATGAGGGGAGCCATTCCCTGATGGACAAATCAATGGCTTGACAAACGCCCTCAAAATTTTGGCTGATTTCCAGATTGGTGAAGCGGAGCACCTTGATATGGCAGGTCTCCTCCAGCCACCGGGTCCTGGCCCGGTCGTCCTCCGGGCCGTCTCCCTCATAGTGCTGGCCGCCGTCCAACTCTATGGCCAACGCCGCCTTATGACAGAAAAAATCCACGATATAGCTCCTAAAGACCTGCTGGCGACGGAATTGCACCGGGTAACCCTTGAGAAAATCATACCACAGGCGCCGTTCTTCCTTCGTGGCCTCTTTTCGGAGCCGCCGGGCGTTGGCGCGCAGGAAGGCGGGGTTTTCCATGTCCGAACGCTCCCCTCATCAGTCTCGCTTCGCTCGCCAGCTTCCCCCAGGGGAAGCCTAATTACTTTCCTGTCAAAAGATGCTTCTTGCCTTTTGCCTTCCCCTGGGGGAAGGTGGCACGGCGCAGCCGTGACGGATGAGGGGAACCTGCCGGTATGGCACGGCTCCCCCCTCCTTTACAGCTCTTTCAGGATGTCCTGCCGCTTCTTCTCGTACTCCTCGGTGGTAATGAGCCTTTGATCATAGAGCCCCTGGAGCTTTTTCAGCCGGGCCTCGGCGCTCTCCCCGGCCTCGTCCTCCGTGATTTCGAACCCGCCCATCATCATGGAGCCCTTGGCCTCGTCCTCTTTCCCAAACAACCACCGGCCGTAGGTCACCGCCTGATAGATGGC
Organism: Oscillospiraceae bacterium; assembly: GCA_022846075.1. GTDB lineage: Bacteria > Bacillota > Clostridia > Oscillospirales > Oscillospiraceae > Vermiculatibacterium. Next base: position 11,786 of record AP025582.1, on the reverse strand, counting down.
GATGCCGGTCCAGGCCACGCCGAACAGTCCGATGGGCCAGATGCCGGAGCCGAAGGTCATGGGGATGACCAGGAACACGCCCACGACGATGAACACCAGGCTGATCCCGAAGCCCATCACGCACATGCCCTTGCTGGGCCGGATGCGAAAATTCCGCCGCATGGGTGGTCACTCCTCCCCCAAAATCTCCTTTTTCCGGGTCTCGTAGTCCTCCTGGCTGATCCAGCCCTTGCCCCGCAGGTAGTCCAGCTCCTGGAGCTGGGCGTCCTGGTTGGCGGTCCGGGGCGGGGTGACGGAGAGGGCGGCCAGCTGGGCCTCAAGCTTGGTGATCCGGGCCTCATACTCCTCTTTGTCGATGAGCCGCTGGACGTAGAGCATCTTTTCCTTCTTCATCCGGGCGCGGATGCCCTCCTCGGTGTTGTCCTCCTCGGTGCTGGTGAAGAAACCCATGCTTACTCCCCCTTTTCCTCGCTCGTCTCGGCCCCGTCCTCGGCGGGGGCTTCCTCGGCCTCTTCCTCGTGGTCGGTGCGGGCGATGGAGATGACCTTTACGCCCTCGTCCAGATTCATCAGCTTCACGCCCTGGGCGCCCCGGCTGTAACAGTTGATGTCGGCGCAGACCATGCGGATGATGACGCCGGCGTCGTTGATGACCAGCACGTCGTCATCGTCATTGACCACCTTGACCCCCACCAGGGGCCCGGTCTTTTCGGTGATCTGGTAGCCCTTCAGGCCGTAGCCGCCCCGCTTCTGGGGCCCGTCGCCCCGGATGTACTCGTCCATCTCGGTGCGCTTGCCGTAGCCGTTTTCGGTGACCATGAGCACGTAGTGGCCGTATTTCGCCCGGGCGGCGCCCACCACGTAGTCCCCCTGCCGCAGGCGGATGCCCATGACGCCGCAGGCGTCACGGCCCATGCATCTGACGTCGTCCTCCTTGAAGCAGATGGTCATGCCGTTGTGGGTGGCAATCAAAATGGCCTGCTCCCCGTCGGTCTCCCGCACGGCGATGAGCTCATCGTCGGGGTCCAGGGTGATACAGCGGATGCCCGCCTTCCGGGCGGTGAAGATGGAGGAGAGCTGGATGCGCTTCACGGTGCCCTTCCGCGTCACCATGACGAGATACCGGTCCTCCGGGAACTCCCGCAGGTGGATCATGGCGGTGACCTTCTCCTCAGCCTCCAGGGGCAGGACGTTGACGATGGCCGTGCCCTTGGCCGTCCGGCCGGACTCGGGAATCTGGTAGCCCTTCTTCCGGTGGACCTTGCCCTTGTTGGTGAAGAACAGGAGGTAGTCGTGGGTGGAGGAGGTGAACACCGTCTCCACGTAGTCCTCCTCCTTGGTGGCCATGGCGGTGATGCCCTTGCCCCCCCGCTTCTGGGTGCGGTAGGTGGAGGCGGGCACCCGCTTGATGTAGCCCCCGGCGGTGAGGGTGAAAACGCACTCCTCCTCCTCGATGAGGTCCTCGATGTCGATCTCGTCCTCCACGTCCTGGATCTCGGTGCGCCGCTCGTCGCCGTACTTGTCGGCGATGGCCTGGAGCTCCTCCTTCAGCACTTGGCGGAGCATGGGCTCAGAGGCCAGCAGCTCGTTGAAGTAGGCGATGCGCTCCTGGAGCTCCTTGTACTCGTTCTCCAGCTTCTCCCGGTTGAGGCCCTGGAGGGAGATGAGCCGCATGTCGCAGATGGCCTGGGCCTGCACGTCGGACAGGCCGAAGCGCTCCATCAGGTTTTCCTTGGCGTTGTCATAGCTGGAGCGGATGATCTTGATGACCTCGTCGATGTGGTCCTGGGCGATGAGCAGGCCTTCCAGCAGGTGGGCCCGCTCCTGGGCCTTCTTGAGGTCAAATTTCGTCCGCCGGACGATGATCTCCTCCTGGAACTTGAGATACTCGTCGATGATGTGCCGCAGGGACAAAATCCGGGGCTGGGACTGGTTCTGGACCAGGGCCAGCATGTTGATGGCGAAGGAGGACTGGAGCTGGGTCTGGGCGAACAGCCGGTTGAGCACCACCTGGGGGTTGGCGTCCCGCTTGAGCTCAATGACGATGCGCATGCCGTTGCGGTCGGTCTCGTCCCGGATGTCGGAGATGCCCTCCAGCCGCTTGTCCTCCACCTGCTCGGCCATGGACTTGATGAGCATGCGCTTATTGACCTGGTAGGGCAGCTCCGTGACGATGATGCGGATGCGGTCCTTGCCGAACTCCTCGAACTCGGTCCGGGCCCGGATGACCACCTTGCCCCGTCCGGTAGCGTAGGCGGAGCGGATGCCGGAGCGGCCCATGATGATGCCCTGGGTGGGGAAGTCGGGGCCCTTGATATGCTCCATCAGGTCGGGCAGGGTGGACTCGGGGTCGTCCAACACCTGGATGCAGGCCCCGATGACCTCCCGGAGATTGTGGGGCGGGATGTTGGTGGCCATGCCCACGGCGATGCCGGAGGAGCCGTTCACCAGCAGGTTGGGGAAGCGGCTGGGCAGGACCCGGGGCTCCTTCCTCGTCTCGTCGAAGTTGGGGTCCCAGTCCACCGTCTCCTTGTCGATATCCCGGAGCATTTCCTCGGAAATCTTGGACAGCCGGGCCTCGGTGTACCGGTAGGCGGCCGGGGGGTCGCCGTCCACGGAGCCGAAGTTGCCGTGGCCGTCCACCAGCATGTAGCGCATGGAGAAGTCCTGGGCCAGGCGCACCATGGCGTCGTAGACCGACTGGTCCCCGTGGGGGTGGTAGCGGCCCAGCACGTCGCCCACGGCGGTGGCGCACTTGCGGAAGGCCTTGTCGTAGGTCAAATTGTCCTCGTACATGGCGTAGAGGATGCGCCGGTGGACGGGCTTCAATCCGTCCCGCACGTCGGGCAGGGCCCGGCCCACGATGACGGACATGGCGTACTCGATGTAGGATTTCTCCATCTCGGGGACCAGGGGGGAGACCTCGATGGTCTGGTCCGGGTATCGGATCTCCTCCGGATCGTAATTGGGCTTCTTACTCATGTATTGATTTCCTCCTCTATTGAGGTAGCTTCCTTGTGATTCATTCCATCGGACTGGAGTAGGCGCCGGTACATAATTCGTCCACGCTCTCTTCACTCCATGTATACCGTTGTGTGTCCAGGCTTTCCAGCGCAAAATACCGCAGTCCGTATTGCATGGAAGAGCCCCGTCCCGCCGTTGCGTCAAACCACAACCACAATTCATCCAGCAACGCAATGTTCCACATGTGGTTTTGATTTAAGGATATACCCGTTACGTTATAACATCGGATACCAGCTTTTTCAAACAGCAGCTTGACTGCATTGGAATATCCACCGCAGATCGCGACTCCGTCTCTCAATGCCCCCAACGCCGTCCGGGACGTATAGGGCATATGCTCAAAGTCAGTACTATACCGTGGGTCGTAGCGGACCGTTTCCGTCACATAGGAAAAAAGCTTTTCCGCCCGTTCTCTCTGCGTCATCGTCTCTGTCAAAAGGTCAGAAATGATCTGGTCGGCCAGCCGGTCCACCTCTTCCAGATCATCCAAACACTGGTTGATAGACATGCCTTCTGGTGGGCTGTATAAAATCTGTGTCCCATCCTGGTTTAACATACAAAGGATATAACCGCCGCCGCACTGCTGGAGCGCCCGGTTCATCATGTCCGGCTCCAGCGCCCGGTTGGTGACCTTGATGGAGACCGGGTCCTCTCCCAGATGGGTGTCCGCCGCATGGATCAACTCATCCAAGGAAGATACCGATATCCCGGAAAATCCGTCTGGAAATTCCCCCGTTTGATAGGGCATGTACGAGAGCTCGCACAACAGCGTGTCCGCTTCCCAAGTCACCGCGATATCATACGCGTATTTCAGCCGTGGTTTGTCCCGCTGAATTTCGTAGTAAATATTTGTGACATCCAGGTCCGGCCGGTCGCTTAGCTCCGCTTCCGCGACGTTCAGTTCCACACGCTTGCGAAGCCCCTCGATGGCCGTTTCCAGTGCCGCACGGATCTCTTCCTTTCCCCTCACCGAAACGGGCCCCTCCTCCTCAGGCTGTTGAAGCGGGCTTTCAGAAGGTGGCACCTCTTCCGGGGTCACGCTTTCTGTCGGGGGAACTGCCCTTGGCGTCTCTTGTGGCTCCATTTGCTTTTCCGGCCCGGCGCCGCAGCCGGAAAGGAAAATTCCAATCATTGCTGTTATCAAAATAGATACAAGTGCTCTCTTCGCGCCCATTGCTCGCTCCTCCGGGGCAACTCTTAGTAATCAAGATTCACCGCGTACTTGGCGTTCTTCTCAATGAACTCCTTCCGGGGTTCCACTTTCTCCCCCATGAGGATGGTGAAGGTCTCGTCGGCGGCCACGGCGTCGTCCAGCTCGATGCGCCGCAGGGTCCGCTTCTCCGGGTCCATGGTGGTCTCCCACAGCTCGTGGGGGTCCATCTCGCCCAGGCCCTTATACCGGCTGATGTCGATCTTGGCGTTGGGGTTGTCCCCCCGCAGCTCGGCGGAGACCTTGTCCCGCTCCTCGTCGGAGAAGGCCACTCTCGTCTGCTTACCCCTCGTCAGCTTGTAGAGCGGCGGCACGGCGGAATAGACGTATCCATGCTCAATGAGGGGCCGCATGAAGCGGAAGAAGAAGGTCAGCAGGAGGGTGCGTATATGGGCGCCGTCCACATCGGCATCGGCCATGATAATGATTTTGTGGTACCGGAGCTTGGCCGGGTCGAACTCGTCCCCGATGCCCGCCCCCAGGGCGGTGATGACGGGCTGGAGCTTGTCGTTGCCGTAGACCTTGTCCGCCCGGGCCTTCTCCACGTTGAGCATCTTGCCCCACAGGGGGAGGATGGCCTGGAACCGGGAGTCCCGGCCCTGGGTGGCGGAGCCGCCGGCGGAGTCGCCCTCGACGATGTACAGCTCGGTGAGCTCAGGGTTCACTTCGTTGCAGTCCCGCAGCTTGTCGGGCATGGCGGCGCCGCCCAGGGCGGTCTTGCGCCGGATGGACTCCCGGGCCTTCCGGGCGGCCTCACGGGCCCGGTTGGCGGTGAGGGCCTTGTCCAGGATGGCCCGGCCAGCCGCCGGGTTCTCCTCCAGGAATTCCGCGAATTTCTCCATCACCACGGCGTTGACTAACGTCCGCATCTCGGAGTTGCCCAGCTTCGCCTTGGTCTGGCCCTCGAACTGGGCGTCGGTGAGCTTCACGGAGATGACGCAGCAAAGGCCCTCCCGGCAGTCCTCGCCGGAGACCTTCTCCTCGTTTTTCAGCATCCCGATCTTCTTGCCGTAGTTGTTCAAAACGGTGGTCAGCGCCCGCTTGAAGCCCTCCTCGTGCATGCCGCCCTCGGGGGTGTGGACGTTGTTGGCGAAGGAGAGGATCATCTCGTTATAGCTGTCGTTATACTGGAAGGCCACCTCCGCCATGGAGCCGTCCTTCTGGCCGGAGACATAGACCACGTTCTCGTGGAGGGGGCTCTTGGCCCGGTTGAGCCAGGTGACGAACTCCCGGATGCCCCCCTCAAAGCACATGTCGTCCCGCTTCACGTCCTCCGGGTCCCGGGCGTCCTCGGTGGAGATGTGGAGCCCTGCGTTGAGGAAGGCCTCCTCCCGCATGCGGGTGTGAAGGATGTCGTAGTCGTAAACAGTGGTATCGGTGAACATCTCCGGGTCGGGCTTGAAAATGACCTCGGTGCCGGTCTGGTCGGTCTCCCCAATCACGGTCATGTTCTGGGTGATGGCCCCCCGGGCAAACTTCACCTCGTAGATTTTCCCGTCCTTGCAGACCCGGACCTCCATCCACTCGCTGAGGGCGTTGACCACGCTGCCGCCCACGCCGTGGAGGCCGCCGGAGACCTTGTAGCCGCCGCCGCCGAACTTGCCGCCGGCGTGAAGGACGGTGTACACCACCTCCAGCGCGGGCTTTCCGGTCTGGGCCTGGATGTCCACGGGGACGCCCCGGCCGTCGTCGGTGACCCGGATAATGTCGCCGGGGAGGATGGTGACGGTGATGTGCTTGCAGTAGCCCGCCAAAGCCTCGTCGATGGCGTTGTCCACGATCTCGTAGACCAGGTGGTGCAGGCCGGAGGAAGAGGTGGAGCCGATGTACATGCCCGGCCGTTTCCGCACGGCCTCCAGCCCCTCCAGCACTTGGATCTCCGACGCGTTGTACTCGTGGTCGGTCTGGGTGACGGAGTCCTCCCAAAGCTCTTGGGTGTCGTTCATGAATTCTTCACTCATAAGAAACCTCCTGGTGATTTGCGAAGCGCGGGAAACCGCTCTTCTTCCATAAAGCGGTTTCCACCGCTTCGCAACGCTGCGTTGTTTCGATCAGACTTTTGCCCTCCAGCGGAGGACCGCTTCCTTGATCTGTGTGACGATGAGCCAAACGAGCCAAATGCACAGGTAATACACCGCCCAGTAGACGACCAGCGCGGTCAGGCCCACCACCTCCAGTAAGTAAACCAGGGACAGCACCACCCCGGCCGCACCCAGAATGGCGGGGAGGAAAAGGACCCACCGCTTTTTACTGAAAATAGAGAAAATGAGCTGGAGCCCCGCGCCCAGGCACAGGGGCACCGTCACCATAAAAAAGGCCGCCGCGCCGAACGCGGCCAGCAGAGGCAGGACCAGCATCACATGAAACACTTTTTTCCCTCCCCCTTACTCAAAACTGCCATTTTCCATCCGCCCCTTCAACGTGGCGGAGGACAGCTGGGACAGATAGACCACCGTCTCGCCCCTCTTGTCCCGGCACAGGGCGAAGGACTTGGGCAGGTCCCCGGTGATGCTCACCACCCGGCCCTCCCGCTCCGCCCGCTCCAGGAATCCCCGGGTCAGATGGGAATAGGAGGCGTTGTCCAGATCAAAGATGCCGATGATGTCCCGGTCGGGCACCACCACCGACTGGCCCAGATGCAGGTACATGGCCTCACCCCTTTCAAAGCTTTGCCTCAGCGCTCCCCATCGCCCCGCCACAGGGTCCTGATCAGCCGGGCCAGTCCGCCCAGCGTCAGACCGGCCCCGGCGGGCAGGATCAGGAACAGGAGCGCCAGCGCATCTCCCATTCCGCAGAACATCACGTCGCTTTTCGCCGCCTGTCCCGCGGCGATCATCCACAAAAACAGCCCCCCCGCCGGCAGGACCGCAAGGCTCCTCCAGCCCCGCTTCAGGCCGCAGAGGGCGTACTCAAGGACGCCGCAGCCGAGGAAAACGGCCCCGCTGAACAAAAAGAGCTCCACAACCGTCACTCCTTCCGCCGAGAAATGCCGTGCCGCCGGCCCTCCCCGGAACTCCCCGGCCCCCGACGGCCATGTCCCTACTTCTTTTTCTCCCGGAACACCCTGGGGGACCAGAGTTTTTTCCACAGCCGCCAGCCCAGAAAAAGCCCCACGGCCAATCCCAAAGCGGGCAGGCCGGGGAAAAAGAGCAGCGTCTCAATGGGCGCGCCGCCGCCGCCGTCGTCCCAGCCGTGGTAGCGAAACAGGGTCACCGCCAAAACGGCGATGGCCAGGGCGGCGGGGGGGAGGCAGCGCCAAAACCTCTTTTTGGGGAAGCGGCACAGGATATATTCCACCACGGCCGCCGCCCCCAGGGGGATGAGAAAGAGCATCAGAAAAATGGGCATAGATCCATCCTTGTCACAGTAATTGTCCGTTTTTCACCCGGAACCGCATCCCGTCCCGGGCGATTTGTTTGTCGTCTTCACAGCAGGTGATGAACACCTGCCCGCCGTTGATGCGCTCCAATACGAAGGTTTGCCGCCGGTGGTCCAGCTCGGAGAGCACGTCGTCCAGCAGCAGGACGGGCCACTCCCCCGTGGCCTCCCGGAAAAGCTCCCGGCAGGCCAGCTTCAGGGAGAGGGCGGCGGTGCGGGTCTGCCCCTGGGAGGCGTACTGGCGGGCGGACTGCCCGTCCACCTCCACCGCCAGATCGTCCTTGTGGGGCCCCGTCAGGCATTGGCGGGAGTCCAGCTCCGCCCGCCGGTGGGACTGCTGGTGCTCCAACAACTGGTCCAGCAGGGTTTTCATCCCCGCCTCCGGTTCGGTGACGGTGGAGACCGTCTCATACCGCAGCCCCAGCTTTTCCCGCCCGCCGGAGAATTCCGACTGGATGGGCGGGGCCAGATCCGCCAGCCGCCGGATGAAGTGGGCCCGGTAGTGGATGAGCACCGCCCCCACCTGGGCCATGCGGAGGTTGAAGTCGTCCAGGGTATCCAAAAGGGAGGGCTTCTCCTCCCAGTCCCGCAGGATGCGGGTCTTTTGCTCGTAGAGCCGCCGGTACTCGGCCAGGGCGGCGGCGTACTTGGGCCGGAGCTGGCAGATGCCGTCGTCCAAAAACCGCCGCCGTGCCGCCGCCCCCTCCCGGATGAGGGAGAGGTCCTCGGGGCAGAAGAGGATGGTATTGAGGACCTGGGACAGCTCCGCGGCTGTTTTCAGCCGCACCCCGTTGGAAAAGAGCTGCCGCCGCTCCCCCCGGTGGATCCTGGCCTCCAGGGTGAACTCCCGCTCCCTGGCGTGGACCTCCCCCTTTACAAAGGCGTGATCCACCCCGAATTGGATGAGCTCCCGGTCATACCGGGCCCGGTGGCTCTTTGCCGCGGACAGGTAGGCCACCGCCTCCAGCAGATTGGTCTTTCCCTGGGCGTTCTCCCCGCAGATCACGTTGACCCCCGGGGAAAACCGGGCCTCGGCATGGACGTAGTTGCGAAAAAAGTCCAGTTCCAGTCCTTGGACGGTCATTGGACGGTGAGCCTCACATCTCCCAGCTCCACCACGTCGCCGGGGCGCAGCTTCTTGCCCCGCATCTGGCACACCTCACCGTTCACCTTCACCTCACCGGCCTGGATCCGCTGTTTGGCCTCGCCGCCGGTCTCCGCCGTACCGGCGAACTTCAATAGCCCCTCCAGCTTGATATACTCCGTGGAGATCTTCACGGTCTCTTCCCTCATGTCCTCTCCTCCCCGGCCGGGCCGGCCCGTCCTCTCTCAGACGTTGGGACCCGGCGGTTTTTGATTGTTTCGTCCCCTTTGAGTATCCCCACCTCAGCCCGCGCTCAGCCGCACGGGGAGCACCATGAAGAGGTAGGGCTCCGCCCCCTCCTCGGCGTCGGTGGGCACGATGATGCAGGGGGAGGAGCTGGTGCCCATCTTCAGCAGGGCGGTCTCGGTGGGCACCGCCTTGAGGGCGTCCATCAGCAGACGGTTATTGAAACCGATCTTCAGCTCCCCGCCGTCCCCGGTGACGGGGCACTGGTCGGAGGCGTCGCCGATGGCGGTGCGGGTGGAGAAGTACAGCATCCCGTCCCCCACCGTACACCGCAGGGGGCTCTTGAACTTCTCGCTGATAATCAGGCTCACCCGGTCGATGGAGGCCATGAGCTGGCGCACGTCCGCGGTGAGAAGCACCGTGCTCTTCCGGGAGATGGCCTGGCGGTAATCCAGGAACTCCCCCTCCAGCCGTCTCGTCACCAGGAGGGTGGAGCCCACCTGGAACATGATGTGCCGGGCCCCGGTGGTGATGGAGGCTGTCTCCTCCACGTCGGAGCAGATGCCCCGCACCTCGCTGAGGGCGGCGCCGGGGACCACGAAGGAAAAGTCCATATTGGGGGCCTTCTCCAGCGTCTCCCGCCGGATGGCCAGCCGTTGTCCGTCCACCGAGACCACGGACAGGGTGGAGCCGTTCACCTCAAAGAGGGAGCCGGTGAGGATGGGGCGGCTCTCGTTGTCGCTGACGGCGAACAGGGTGCGGTTGATCATGTCCGCCAGGGTGGACTGGGCCAGCTCCAGGGCGTTCTGGGGCTCCACGGCGGGGAGCTCGGGGAACTCCTCGGGGTCGATGCCCTGAATGTTGAATTCACTCATGCCACATTGGATGTGGACGGTGAGGCCCTCGGCGGAAAAGGAGACCATATCGTCGGGCAGGCGGCGGACGATGTCCCCGAAGAGCCGGGCGGACAGCACCAGGGAACCACCCTCCGCCACCTGGGCGGGGACTACGGTGCGGATGCCGGTCTCCAGGTTATAGCCGGTAAGGCGCAGTTCGCTGTCTGCCTCCAGCAGAATCCCTTCCAGGGCGGGAATGGAGCTCTTTGGTGCCGTGGCCCGGGAAGAGGTGGCGATGGCCGCCTGGAGCAGGGCCTTTTCACAGGAAAACTTCATGGTTGAGACCTCCGTTCGATTCTCTCTTCGCAAGGAGAGGAGAGGGTTTTTTATCGTATTAGTAAGCCGTAGGGAAATTTCTTGTGGAAACCGGCTGAAAAGGGCTGGGCCTGTAAGGAAAAGTCGTCCACAGGGGGGTGGGGAAGGTTTTTTTCCTTATCCACAGGGCGGGCGGGGAAAGGCAGATTATCCACACCCCTTTTTCCACATTCCCACAAAACCGGGTGGAAATGTGGACGGCGCCCAGGGCCGGTACGGGCCCTTATTCATACCGGGCGTTGATGTTGGCGTTGATGTCCTTGATGACCTCGGCCATTTCGGGGGACTGTTTGGTCAGCTTTTCGATCCTCTCAATGGAGTGCATCACGGTGGTGTGATCCCGGCCGTCGAACTCCCGGCCGATTTCCTTGAGGGAGAGGTTGGTCATCCGCCGGATCTCATACATGGCGATCTGCCGGGCCAGGACGGTGTCCTTGTTCCGGGCCTGTCCCTTGATGTCCCCGGCCTCGATGTTGTAAAACTTCCCAACTTCTTCGATGATGATGTCCGCCGAGGGGAGGAATTCCGTCTTGTCCTTGAACATGTCCCGCACCGCCCGGGTGACGGTGTCCACGTCCACCTGCTCCCCCATCAGCTCTTGAAAAGCAAGGATCTTGTTGACGGTGCCCTCGATCTGCCGGACGTTGGCGGTGATGTTGTCGGCGATGTAGCGCAGCACCGGATCGGGCAGGTTCATGCCCCGGCGGATGGCCTTGTTCTTGATGATGGCCACCCGGGTTTCGTAGTCCGGGGGCTGCACGTCCACGGGCAGGCCCCACTCGAACCGGGTCTTCAGCCGGTCGTCCAGCCGGAGCATCTCCTTCGGGGGGCGGTCGGCGGTAAAGACGATCTGGCGGCCCGCCTCGTAGAGGGTGTTGAAGGTGTGGAACATCTCCTCCTGAGTGGACTCCCGCCCGGCGATGAACTGTACGTCGTCCATGAGAAACACGTCGGCGGAGCGGTATTTTTCCCGGAACTCCTGGTTCCGGCCCTCCCGGATGGCGGCGATCAGCTCATTGGTGAAGGTGTCCCCCCGGATGTAAACGATGCGGTAATCGGGGTACTGGCCATGGATGGCGTGGGCGATGGCGTAGAGCAGGTGGGTCTTGCCAAGGCCTGACTCACCGTAGATGAAAAGGGGGTTGTAGCTTTTGGCCGGCTCGTCTGCCACGCTGCGGGCGGCGGCGTAGGCGAACTTGTTGGAGGAGCCCACCACGAACTTGTCGAAGGTGTACTCCTCCGTCCCCGGCAGGAAGGTGGAGGAGCCGGCCTTTTCCAGGTTCTCCCGCTCTCCCTCCCCCAGCACCTTCACGTCGAAGTCGGCGGAAAAAAGCTCCCGCAGGGCCTTTTGGACGGCGGGCAGGTAGCGGGAGACGATGATGTCCCGTTTGAAGTTGGAGGGGGTATAGAGGACAAAGGTGTCCGTGTCCAGAGAGACTGCCTCAGCGTCGTCGAACCAGGTGCTCAGGGTGGTGGCGGTCAGGTCGCCCTCCATCAGCTTGAGGACCCTTGTCCAGATCTCGGCGGCGGAATTCATATCGTAGATCACCCGTTTCTTTTGGTGGGATACCTTTATTATAATGTATCCAACCTATTATAGCAAAAAATCAGGGCCATGGCAACGTGAAACGGTCTTT